>NZ_CP108095.1:5674317-8511476 GCF_036194065.1 Streptomyces sp. NBC_00239
GCGGATCCGGCAGCGGATACTCCGGCCCCCGCACCCAGGCGACTTCCAGCTCACCCGGCAGCCGCGCCGGCGGCACCAGCACGTAGCTGCCGCGGCAGTGCCACCGCAGCCCCGGATGCTCGTCCATGGTCTCGGGATGGCAGTCCAGTTCGCACGGCCACCACTCGTCCTCGTCCTCGGGCGTACCCCGCGTGGCGGTGAAGAACAGCATGCGCGCGTGCCCGCCGGTGCCGCCGGACTCGGCGACGGGTCCGACGTCGATGCCCGCTGCCAGCAGCCGTTCCAGCGCGCTGACCCCGGCTTCCAGCGGCACGTCCAGCACGTCGTGGACCATGCCGGTCGCGGTGACGAAGTTGGCGTGGGGCTGGTTGCGGGCCCATCGCTCGACCTGGGCGCGGTCGGTGGTCGACTGCGTCTGCCAGGCGAAGGACAGCGGATGCCGGGCGGGCGTCGGACAGCCGATCCGCTCGCACGAACACCGGTAGCCCACCGGATGGGCGGCCGGCGCCAGCGGCATCCCGGCGGCGGCGAAGGCCAGGAGCAGCGCTTCGCGCTCACGGCCGGGGTCGTCGACGGCCGGCTTGCGGAACCTGCCTAGCCACTGGGCGAACCTGCCCTGCTCGCCGCGTTTGTCGCGGCCGGACTCAGACCCCATCAATCCCCTCACCATCACCGTTGCCCCGGCAGACCACCCCATCGTCCCACCATCCTGCGCCCCAGGTGACCGCACTGCCCAAGCCGGAGGCCCGGGAAGCCGGATGTGAGGCGAATGTCATGTCGCGATTCCCCGCAACACCCGGTCCACCAGAGCGTCCGCGTACGCGTGGCTGAGCGGTCCGGTGCGCAGCAGCCAGCGGTGTGTCAGCGGGCCCAGCAGCATTTCCACGGCGAGGCGGACGTCGGTGTCCGGGTCGATCCGCCCCGCCTCCCGGGCGGACCGCAGCCGCTCCTCGTACAGCGCGAGCTGCGGCATGAGGAGTTGTTCGGTGAAGCGGGCGCCGAGCTCCGGGTCGGTGGCGCCGGCGGCGGTCAGCGCGCGGGCGGGTGCCTCGTACGCCGGGTCGGTCAGTTCGTCCACGGTCGCCCGCAGCACCAGTTTGAGGTCGGCGGCGAGGTCCCCGGTGTCGGGGAAGCCGGTCCACTCGCCCTGCGCGGCCGCGTCCCCGGCCAGTGCGAGCGAGGCGTCGAGGAGGACGGCGGCCTTCGACGGCCACCAGCGGTAGATGGTCTGCTTGCCGACGCCCGCCCGGGCGGCGATGGCCTCGACGGTGAGCTTGTTGTAGCCGACCTCGCCGACGAGGGCGAGCGCGGCGTCGAGGATCGCGCGGCGGGACCGCTCACTGCGCCGGGTGGCGTCGGGGGCCTTGGGAACCTGGCCGGGAGGGGTGGAATTGGCGTCGGACATGGCGGAAAACCTAGCGCAAGGCTTCGGACTGTTCTTCGACGGGCAAACCACCCGATCAGTGCACTGTGCCGTGAGCCCCGAGGAGAGACGATTCTCTTCCTGTCTCTCCATGCGATCGCCGCGATTCCTGCGATCGCCGCGATTCCTGCGATCGCTGCGATTCCTGCTTCTCTGTCTCTTCCTGGTCCGTGTCCCGTGAGGAGCCGTACGTGCACCGAGACGCAACACCCCGCCGCTACCTGATGTGCCCACCCGTGCACTTCAGGGTCAGCTACTCCATCAACCCGTGGATGGATCCGGCCAAGCCGGTGGACCTTCAGCTCGCCCTGACCCAGTGGGAGGACCTGCGCGACCGCTACCGGTCCCTCGGGCACACGGTCGAACTGCTCGACCCGAGGGCCGGGCTGCCCGACATGGTCTTCGCCGCCAACGGTGCGACCGTCGTCGACGGGCGGGTGCTCGGCGCCCGCTTCGCCTACCCGGAGCGGGCCGCCGAGGCGGAGGCCCACCTCGAATGGTTCCGCGCGCACGGCTTCACCGACATCCACGAGCCCTCGCACATCAACGAGGGCGAGGGGGACTTCGCCGTCACCGCCACGTACCTGCTGGCCGGCCGGGGCTTCCGGTCCAGTCCGCTCTCGCACGACGAGGCGCAGGAGTTCTTCGGCCGGCCCGTCATCGGCCTCGATCTGGTGGACCCGCGGTACTACCACCTGGACACGGCGCTGTGCGTGCTCGACGGCGACGAGGTCATGTACTACCCGCAGGCGTTCTCGCCGGGCAGCCGGGCGGTGCTGCGGCACCTGTTCCCCGACGCGCTGATCGCGACCACGGCCGATGCGGAGGCGCTCGGTCTGAACGCGGTGTCGGACGGGCGGCACGTGCTGCTGCCGCAGGCTGCCACGGGGTTGTTCGAGCCGTTGCGGGCTCGGGGCTTCGAGCCGATCGGCATGGACCTCGGGGAACTCCTCAAGGGTGGCGGCAGCGTCAAATGCTGCACCCAGGAACTCCGCCCCTGCCCCTGACCCCGCCCCACGGTGGTGGCGCCACGTGGTGTGGCGCCGCTTCCGGCCTTGCCGGTGCCCTGGGGGCAACCCCCGGGCCTGTCGGCGTTTGAGGCGCAACCCCCGGCCTGTCGGCGTTTGAGGCGCAACCTCCGGGCTTGTCGGCGCTGCGTGCGGCGATTCCAGCCTCGCCGGCGTTTGAGGCGCGGGGTTTGGGGCGGAGCCCCAAGACAACCCGGCTCCGCCGGGCACCGGGCTCCGCCCGGACCCGCGCCTCAAACGCCGGCGAGGCTGAGAGTTGCCCCTCGGGCAGCCGGCGGGGCTGAATATGCGCGCCACGGTCACCCGGCGAGGCCGTTGCCCCCAGGCACCCGGCGGGGCCCCAGAGCAGCGGGGGTGAGGGGTGGCTCCCTAGTCTGCGGGGGGTGGGGGCCAGGGGGCGCCCCAGGCGGTGTCGCGGGCGGCTTTGTAGAGGGGGCCGTGGCGCTTGGTCACGTTGGTGCGGGTGAGGCCCTCGGACTCGGGGCCGCACAGTTCCAGCAACACCAGGCCCTTGCGGATCTGCGGCTTGCGGATGATCCGGGCGGCGGCCGGGACCGCCGGCAGCCGCGTGGCCGCCACGTAGCTGAACTTCTCGTCCTCGTAGGCCAGGGTGCCGCCCTTCACCTGACGGTGCAGCGAGCTACGGCTGACCCGCGCCGAGAAGTGGCACCAGTCCTCGCCGGGCACGATCGGGCAGGTGCCGTCGTGCGGGCAGGGGGCCGCGACCCGCAGGCCCGCGGCGATCAACCGGTCCCGCGCCTCGCGGATGCGCAGGTACCCCTCCGGAGTGCCGGGTTCGATGATCAGCACCGTGCCGGCCTTCGCGGCGGCCTCCGCCACGACCGCGTGCCGCGCGTCCTCCGTCAGCTCGCCCAGCACGTACGAGACGGTGACGAGTTCCGCTTCGGGCACCTGGAGTCCGCTGCCGATGACGGCCTTGCGCCACACCGCCTCGCGCAGCACCTCGGAGCCCGATGCCTCGGCCAGCTCCCGGCCCAGGGCGAGGGCCGGCTCGGCCCAGTCGAGGACCGTGGTCGCGCGCGGCCCGTCCCAGGTGGCGTCGACCGCCCAGGTCGCCGCGCCCGTGCCGCCGCCGACGTCCACGTGCGAGGCAGGCGCCCAGCCGGGCAGCGCGTCGGCGAGCCCCGCCAGCGCGGACCGTACGGCCTCGAAGGTGGCCGGCATCCGGTACGCGGCGTACGCGGCCACGTCGGAGCGGTCGCGCAGCACGGGCGCGTCGGTGGGGGTGCGCCCCCGGTAGTTGGCGATCAGCCGGTCGACGGCCTGCGCGGCCTGCTTCGGCGGGAGGCCGTCCAGCAGGCCGGCGAGCGCGGCGCGCAGTGCGTCGGCGGTGGGGGCGGAGAGGTTCACCCGGAGAGTTTAGTCCGTCCCGCGGCTGTCACGGACGGCTGCCGGTGCTCTCAGCTGGTGGAACGTCCCCGGCCCGGCACGGCCCGTCCCGTACATTGCCGCCCCATGGACAACAGCGGGAAGAAGATCGCGGTGGTCACCGGCGCGGGCTCCGGAATCGGACGCTCCGTCGCGGTGGCGCTGGCCGCCGCCGGCTGGTCGCTGGCCCTGGCCGGACGCCGGCCGGAACCCCTGCGGGCGACCGCCGAAGCGGCGGGCGCGGCGGCGGCCGAGGCGGTGGGCGAGGCGGCCGGGCAAGCGGTCGGCGCGGCCGAGGTGCTGTGCGTACCGGCCGACGTGAGCTCGCCGGACGACGTGGCGGCGCTGTACGCGGCGGTGCGGGAGCGCTTCGGGCGCCTGGACCTCCTCTTCAACAACGCGGGTACCTTCGGGCCCGGCGGCGTACCGGTCGAGGACCTCGGGTACGAGGACTGGCGGCAGGTCGTCGACGTCAACCTCACCGGTGCGTTCCTGTGCGCGCAGGGCGCGTTCCGGTTGATGAAGGAACAGGACCCGCAGGGCGGCCGCATCATCAACAACGGCTCCATCTCCGCCCACGTGCCGCGCCCGAACTCGATCGCGTACACCGCCACCAAGCACGCCGTCACCGGCCTGACGAAGTCCCTGTCGCTGGACGGCCGCCGCTACCGGATCGCCTGCGGCCAGATCGACATCGGCAACGCGGCCACGGACATGACCGAGCGGATGCAGAGCGGAATCCTCCAGGCGAACGGGCAGCTGGCGGTGGAGCCGGTGATGGACGCGGGGGACGTGGCGCGGACCGTGGTGCACATGGCGGGGCTTCCGCTGGAGGCGAACGTGCAGTTCGCGACGGTGATGGCCACGGCCATGCCGTACATCGGACGGGGCTGACGGGCGGGGCCCCCGGCCCCCTCCAGCCTGGCCCGCGCCTGGGCCGGTCGACCCCCGGCCTCGCCGGCGCCCTGCGCCACAACTCCCGGCATCGCCGGCCCTTGGGGCGCGGCCCCGGGCTTGTCGGCGCTGCGTCCGGCAAATCCCAGCCTCGACGGCGTTTGAGGCGCGGGTCCGGGCGGAGCCCGGTGCCCGGCGGAGCCGGGTTGTCTTGGGGCTCCGCCCCAAACCCCGCGCCTCAAACGCCGGCGGGGCTGGAGGTGGTCCGGCGGGGCTGGAGGTGGTCCGGCGGGGCTGGAGGTGGTCCGGCGAGGCTGGAGGTGGTCCGGCGGGGCTGGGAGTGGTGCGGCGAGGTTGGAAGTGGTGCGGCGGGCCTCAAGGGGGTGCGCGGGAATGTGGGGTGACCGTGGTCGGTTGCCATGATCATGACCTTTACTGACGTGCTGCGTTACACCGCGTTTTCCTCGGACCCCGAGGGCGGCAACCCCGCCGGGGTGGTCCTCGACGCGACCGCGCTCGACGCCGCCGCGATGCTGCGGATCGCCGCGGACCTGGGCTACAGCGAGACCGCGTTCCTGACGCCCCGGCCCGACGGCGGCGACGGGCCGGGCGGGCGGGGGTTCGGCGTGCGGTACTTCAGCCCCAAGGCGGAGGTGCCGTTCTGCGGGCACGCCACCGTGGCCGCCGCCATCGCGGTCGCCGAGCGCACCGGCCCCGGCGACCTGGTCTTCGTGACCTCCGTCGGCGAGGTTCCGGTCACCGTGGCCCGTACGGCGGACGGGCGGCTGCGCGCCACCCTGACCAGCGTGCCGCCGAAGGTCGAGGACATCGACCCGGCCGACCTCGCCGAGGCCCTTGCCGCGCTGGACTGGGCGGCCGCCGACCTCGACCCGGCGCTGCCGCCCCGGATCGCCTTCGCGGGCGCGCGCCACCTGGTGCTCGGCGCGGGTACGCGGGCGCGGCTCGCGGATCTCGCGTACGACTTCGGGCGGCTGGAGGCGTTGATGCTGCGGCTGGACCTGACGACGCTGCAGCTGGTGCATCGCGTCGGGGCGACGGACTTCGACGTACGGGATCCCTTCCCGGTGGGCGGGGTCGTGGAGGACCCGGCCACGGGGGCGGCGGCTGCGGCGTTCGGGGCGTATGCGCGGGAGTTGGGGCTGGTGGACGCGGACGCGGACTCGGTGCTCACGCTTCGGCAGGGCGTGGACATGGGGCGGCCCGGTGTCCTTACCGTCGAACTCCGTGCGGGTGACCCCCGCATCCGTGTCTCCGGCGAAGGCACCGCCATCCCCACCACCTGACCCGCCCGGCCGTCGGCCCGCCCCGGCCGTCGCCGTCCCCGAGGCCTTGCCCTTGCCCTGGGGGCGCGCCCCCAGCCCTGCCGGTGCCCTGGGGTGCAACATCCAGCCTCGCCGGCGTTTGAGGCGCGGGGTTTGGGGCGGAGCCCCAAGACTGCAACCCGGCTCCGCCGGCCACCGGGCTCCGCCCGGACCCGCTCCTCAAGCGCCGGAGGGGCTGAGTGGCGCGGGGTTGCCGGGCTCTGCCCGGGCCCGCTCCTCAAGCGCCGGAGGGGCTGGGTATTGCCGCCGAGGCTGAAGGCGCCCCCCGGGCAGCCGGTGGGGCTGAAGGTGCCCCCGGGCAGCCGCCGAGGCTGAAGGTGCGCCGCGGGCAGTCGGTGGGGCTGGGAGTTGCTGCCCGGACTGGATGGCGCGCCCCGGCGTGTTTACTGGTGGGATGCGGGTCGTGCGGTGGGTTGAGGGCGGGGTGCCGGCGGGGTTGCGGCGGCAGGTGCTGGAGCTGCAGGACGACGCCTGGCCGCCCCCGGGCGGCATCGCGTCCGACGGGCCGAGCCACGACCCCCTGCTGCACCCCGTCTCGCTGCTGCTCGTCGACGACACCGGCACCGTGCTGGCCGCCCTCGACCTGCTCCACAAGGAGCTCCGGCACGCCGGGCACGGTTACCGCGTGGCGGGGCTGAGCACCGTGGTCACCCGTGCGGCGGTCCGCGGCCGCGGACACGGGCGCAGGCTGGTCACCGAGGCCCGCGCGGTGCTGGCCGCCGACCCGGCGGTGGACCTGGCGCTGTTCACCTGCGACCGCCCCCTGGTCCCGTTCTACGCGGCGGCCGGCTGGGCCGAGGTGCCCGGCGCGGTCCTGGTCGGCGGCACCGCCGAGGACCCCTTCCCCAGCGACGCGCCCGGCTTCGACAAGGCCGTCATGGGCGGCTTCTTCTCGGAGCGGGCCCGCGCGCACCGCGCGGACTTCCCGGACAGCCGGATCGCCCTCCACCCCGGCACCGTCGATCGGTTGTGGTGACCACGGGCGGCGGCGCCGCCTTCACGCGCCCTTGGCCGCGATCAGTCCGTTCGTGCGGCTGAGGAACAGCACCCGGGCCTCCGGACGCCCGGCCGGCGGGACCGTCACGGCCTGCGCCGACACCATCTCGCGGATCAGGGTGTCGGTGGAGGTGCCCGTCATGATCGCCTTCACCGTGTCGTTCAGCGGCAGCTTCGGATTCTTCACCGACCTGTCCAGCTTCATCTGCTCGAAGTGGCGCGAGGCGAAGAAGACCAGCGCCCCGCCGTCCTTGGTCCGCAGCCCCACCGGCGCGTACGAGCCGGTGTCGGCGGGCTGGTCCAGGTACTGGGTGGTGAAGCCGGGGCGGTAGGCGTCCCGGGCCCGTACGGCCCGCCGCCCGGTGGTGTGGGTGCCCGGCGCGAAGCCGTTCGGCACCCCGTCCGACAGGTAGCGCCCGTAGCGCTTGCTCAGCTCGCCCACCGGTATGGAGAGGTCACGGGCCTGCGGGTCGACGGGCTCGGCCCAGCCGTCCTTGTCGGTCTTGAAGACGGGCATCGTGCCGGCCGCGAGGTTCAGCACGTAGGTGACCTTCCAGGGCCGGTCCGTCGCCTCCTTGTTGAAGACGAGCGCGACCCGCCGGTCGGCCTTGTCCGTGCCCTCGTCCCGGTTGCTGTCGGCGTCGGCCACGAACCAGCGCGGCCAGCCGGCCTTCTTCGGGATCACGAATTTGGTGTCGGTGAGCTCCAGCGGCTTGAAGTCCGGGTTCCCGCCCGGCTTCGCCACCCGACCGGCCCGCAGACTGGCCTTGCGCCGGTCCCCGTAGGGACCGGCGACGACCGAGTCGATCAGCTTCGCGTCGTAGGCCTGCTCGGCCCGGTTGTAGGTGGCGAGGAAGGCCTTCAGCGTCTGTGCGGCCTCAGCCCTGGACGCCGTCGGTACCGGGGTTTCCTCGCCCCGCACCGTCGTGCACCCGCTCGCCGTCAACGCCAGCACCGTCAGTGCCGCCGTCATGACCGCCGACTGCCTCAGCCTGCTCATGGCTACTCTTCTGCCCCTTCGCCCCCACCGATCGCCGTCCGAACCCTACCGGGGCCAGGAACAGGGCGAGCGCCGGGACCAGGTAGAGCGCCCACACCGTCACCTGGAGCACGGTCGGGTCCGGCTGGAAGTTGAACGTGCCCTTCAGCAGCGTCCCGTACCAGCTGTCCGGCGGGATCGTGGCGCTGATGTCGAACGCCTTGTCCTGCAGGCCGCCGACGAAGTCCGCCTCCTGCAGATCGTGCACGCCGTACGCGAGCACACCCGCGGCGACGACGACCAGCATCCCGCCGGTCCACGTGAAGAACTTGGCCAGATTGATCTTCAGCGCGCCGCGGTAGAACAGCCAGCCCAGCACGACCGCGGAGGCGATGCCGAGCAGCGCCCCGGTCAGCGGCGCGTTGCCGTCGCCCGCCGCCCGCACCGAACCCCACACGAACAGCGAGGTCTCGATGCCCTCCCGGCCGACGGCCAGGAACGCGGTGGCGACCAGCGCGCCCGTGCCCATGGCCAGCGCCGCGTCCAGCTTGCCGTGCAGTTCGGCCTTCAGGTGCCGCGCGGTGCGCTTCATCCAGAAGACCATCCACGTCACCAGGCCCACCGAGATGATCGACAGACTGCCGCCGATCAGCTCCTGCGCCTTGAACGTGAGCTCGTGGGTGCCCCAGGTCAGCACCGCGCCGAAGCCCAGGCTGAGGGCGCAGGCGATGCCCACGCCCGCCCAGAGGGCCGGCAGCCGGCCCTTGTGGCCGGTCTTGACCAGGTAGGCGACGAGGATGCAGACGACGAGGCTGGCCTCGAGCCCCTCGCGCAGGCCGATCAGATAATTGCTGAACACGCTGTGTCCTCCGCGTCCGCTACGAGAACAGCGCCCGGCCCCACCAGTCGCCCGTGTCGCGGACGCCCGGCGGGACGGCGAAGAGTGCCGAACCCACGTGCTGGATGTATTCGTTCAGTACGTCGTGGCGGGCCAGCCGGCGCTGCACCGGGATGAAGCCCTTGCGCACGTCGCGCTGGTACGCGAGGAAGAACAGGCCAGCGTCGAGCCGGCCCAGGCCGTCGGTGCCGTCCGTGAAGGAGTAGCCGCGGCGCAGGATGGTGGCGCCGTCGTTGGTGTCCGGGTGCGCGAGACGGACGTGCGCCTCCGGCTTCATCGCCTTCAGGAACGGCTCGTCGCGCTCCTTGGACTTGCCGACCGGCGCGCCCTCGGCCTTGTCCCGGCCGAAGATGTCCTCCTGCTCCTGGAGCGGAGTGCGGTCCCACGTCTCGATGTTCATCCGGATCCGGCGGGCCACCAGGTACGAGCCGCCCGCCATCCACGCCGAGGCGCCCGGGGCGTCCTTGGGGGAGACCCAGACGTGCTTCTCCAGGGCCTCGGTGTCGGTGCCCGAGACGTTCCGGGTGCCGTCCCTGAAGCCCATCATGTTGCGGGGGGTCTGCTCGTCCGGCGTGGTCGAGGAGGTCTTGCCGAAGCCGAGCTGCGACCAGCGCATCACGACCTTGCCGAAGCCGATGCGGGCCAGCTGGCGGATCGCGTGCACCGCGACCTGCGGGTCGTCCGCGCACGCCTGCACGCAGATGTCGCCGCCGGAGCGGTTCGGGTCCAGGTTGTCGCCCGGGAACAGCTCCAGGTCGACCAGCGCGTCCGGCCGCCGGTCCTCCAGGCCGAACCGGCCCTTCGCGAACAGCGAGGCGCCGAAACCGACCGTCAGCGTCAGCCGGGACGGCTTGAGGCCGAGGGCCTCGCCGGTGTCGTCCGGCGGGGCCTCCGGCAGACCGCCGACCGCGCCCTCGCCGACCGGCAGGCCCGCGGCCATCCGCTCGGCGGCCCGCGTCCACTCCTTCAGGAGCGCCACCAGCTCGGCGCGGTCCTTGGTCTTCACGTCGAACGAGGCGAAGTGCAGCCGGTCCTGGACCGCGGTGGCGATCCCGGCCTGGTGCGCGCCGTGGAAGGGCACCGCGGCACCCGTCAGGGCGGCGGGCACCGGGTCGGAGCCGCCGGTGAGGGCGGCCACCGAACCGCCCGCGGCGGCGGCGCCGAGCGCGAGGCCCGCGCCGCCCCAGCCCAGCACGGACCGGCGCGAGGGTGCAGCAGCGGACCCGGCAGGCGCGCCGGCGGTCCCGGCGTCCACTGCGGTCCCGGCGTTCTCGGGCTGTTCAGGCTTCTCGGACATGTCGTCGCCTCCTTCGTGAACTACTTGGCGACCGCGGCAGCGAGCTTGGACAGCGGCTCGGCCAGCGCGTTGACGCCGTCCGAGAGCACCTTGCGGTCGGCCTGGGAGACCTTGTCGTAGGAGACGAAGGAGAACTCGTCCTTGCCGACGCGGTGCTTCTCCAGCAGGTCGAACAGGGCGTTGAACTCGGTGTTCAGCTGCTTGGCGAGCGCCGGGTCCTTCACCTTCACGACCGGCTCCAGCAGGGTGAACGCCTCGCGCGCACCTTCGACGTTGGCCTGGAAGTCGACGAGGTCGGTGTGGCTGTAGCGCTCTTCCTCACCGGTGACCTTGCCGGTGGCGACCTCGTCGAGGAGCTCCTTGGCGCCGTTGGCCATCGAGGTGGGGGTGATCTCGGCCTTGCCGACGCGCTTGTTCCAGTCGGTCAGGTCGGCGAGGAGGGTGTCGGCGAGCTTCTTCTCGGCGTCGCCGATCTTCTTGTCCTGCCAGAGGGCCTTCTCCAGCTTGTGCCAGCCGGTCCACGCCTGGCCGGCCTCCAGGCCGTCCTCGCGGACGTCGACCTTCGGGTCGATGTCGCCGAAGGACTCGGCGACCGGCTCGGTGCGCTCCCAGCCGATGCGCGAGTCGGCGTACGCCTTCTTCGCGGCCTCGATGTCGCCCGCCTTGACGGCGTCGGTGAAGACCTTGACCTTCGGCATGGTCTCGTCGGCCTGCTGCTGCACGTACGTGCGGTACGCGGCGACCGCCGCGTCCAGCTCCGGGCTGCGCTTGGCAGGCGCGGCGCCGCCGGTGGCCTTGACCTGCTGGCGGATGCCGTCGCCCTTCATGCCGGGCTTGCAGGCGATCTCGTAGTCGCCCGCCTTGATCTCGGCGGTGATGGTGGCCTTGGTGCCCGGGCCGATGTTCTCGCGCTCGGTGACGATGCGGCCGTCCGGGAAGAGCACGTAGACCTCGGTGACCTTGGAGCCCTTGTTCTCCACGGCCAGCTGGACGTGGCCGGAGGGGAACTCCGTCTTGGAGACCTCGCAGGACTTGTCCGTGGCGGTGACCGTGATGGCGCCGTCGCCCTTGCCGTCGCTCTTCTCGGCGCAACCGGTGAGGGCGGTCAGTGCGGCCACGGTGGCGGCTGCGGTGACGACGGAGAAGCGGGCGGGTCGCATCAGAAGGCTCCTGGCGGGTGGGCATGAGGCCGCCCCGGGGGCGGGGCTGCCGGTGAGGCGGACCTAACTTAACCGAGGCTTACCTGACCGATACCCACCCGTCCAGTGATTCAGCTCTCACCTTTCGCATCCGGACACGGGGCCGTCACAGCGGCTCCATGGTGACCCCATGCTCGGGTCAAGGGATGGTCAAGGGGCCTGTGCCGGCGGGGAAACCGCCCGGGCTACGGGCTCCCGGACCGGAACCACCAGAGGTGGTGCGCGAGCACCCCCATGGTCTGCCTGGGCGGGCCGTTTTCAGCCTCCCCGGCGCCTTGCGGCGCACCTCAGCCTGCGGGCGGGCGTGTTTGAATGCGCGCGTGAATGATCTCGACGTGCTCCGGGTGTTCTGCGCGGCCAACGGCCGCCACGGCAATCTGCTGGCCGTCGTACGCGACGGCCGCACCTGCCCCGACCTCGCCTCCCGCCAAGCGCTCGCCGCCGAACTCGGCTTCAGCGAAACGGTGTTCGTGGACGACCCCGAACGCGGTGTCGTCGACATCCACAGCCCCGGCCTGCGGATGCCCTTCGCGGGCCATCCGCTGGTCGGGGTCGCCTGGCTGCTGGACGTCGAGGAGCTCAACCCGCCGGTGGGCGAGGTGTGGGCGCGCGACGACGGCGAGTTCACCTGGATCACGGTCCGCGCCGACTGGGTCGAGGGCAAGCGGACCCGGCAGTACGCGAGCGCCGCCGAGGTGGTGGCGCTGCCCGGCCCCCCGCCCGGCGAGGGGTGGCTCTACGCCTGGGCCTGGGAGGACGAGGCCGCGGGCCGGGTCCGCGCCCGCGGCTTCCCGCGCCGCCCGCACACCTGCGGCCGTACGGACGGCTCCTGCGGCGGCGGGGCCTGCCCCGGGATCATCACCGAGGACGAGGCCACCGGTTCGGCGGCGCTGCTGCTGACGGCCGAACTGAACCGCGCCCTGAACATCGTCCAGGGCGCGGGCTCGCAGATCCTCACGGCACCCGGACCCGACGGCACGATCGAGATCGGCGGCCGGGTCCGCTTCGCCCCCGCGGGGCAGGACGCCGGGAGCTGAGCCCGCCGAGCGCCGGGCGTCCGCCCCGCGCGTCACGCGCTCAGCGGGAACTCCGCGCCGAGTTCGCGGAAGACCGCGCCGTTGAAGTCGAAGGCGCGCTTGCACTCGTCGACGATCCGCTGCTTCTCCAGGTCGTCCACCGGCACCGCGTCCAGCAGCTCGCGGTAACCCCGCTTGAACGCGGCCGGGTTGGCGACGGCTTCGAACACGTAGAAGCGCACGCCGTCGCCCTTGCGGTCGAAGCCCCAGGTGCGCTCGGCCTTGTCCCGGATGATCTGGCCGCCCGAGAGGTCGCCCAGGTAGCGGGTGTAGTGGTGGGCGATGTAGCCGCCCGGCCAGTGCGCCGCACAGTGCGCTATCCGTGCCGCGTACGCCTCGGTGGCCGGCAGCGCCACGGCCGTCTCGCGCCAGTCGGGGCCCCGCAGGTGCGCGAGGTCGCGTTCCAGCTCGGCAACCCGCATCAGCTCCGGCTGGATGAAGGGGCCCGCGACCGGGTCGGCGCGCAGGGCCTCGGCCGCGTCCTCCAGCGCCCGGTACACGAACCACAGCTGCTCGGTGTAGCGGGTGTACGCGGCCACGCCGAGTCTGCCGCCGAGCAGGTCCGTCATGAAGGTCGAGGTCTCCGCCTCGGTGTGCTGCTCGTGCGAGGCGACGCGGATGACCGTAGAGAAGGCGTCCAAGACGGACCTCCAGGGGCCGATGGGACGGGAAAGGGCGGATCGGGCGGGCCGGCACACCGTGCCGCCCCGCCCGATCTTCCTGCTTAGGCTTACCTAAGTCAATGTGTTCCCGACGTCCTGTCGGTATCTCTGTCCATTCAAACCGGCTTCATGCCGGCCCGCACCACGAAAGTGCGATCGCGGGGTCGTCGTCACGGGTCGTCGTCACGGGGTCGCGATCACGGCAGCGTGAGGATCTCGGCGCCGGTCGCCGTCACCACGAGCGTGTGCTCGAACTGCGCGGTCCGCTTCCGGTCCTTGGTGACCACGGTCCAGCCGTCCTCCCACATGTCGTACTCGTGGGTGCCCAGCGTCAGCATCGGCTCGATGGTGAAGGTCATGCCGGGCTGGATGACGGTGGTCGCGTGCGGGCTGTCGTAGTGCGGGATGATCAGGCCGGAGTGGAACGACGAGTTGATGCCGTGGCCGGTGAAGTCCCGGACCACGCCGTACCCGAAGCGCTTCGCGTACGACTCGATGACCCGGCCGATGACGTTGATCTGGCGGCCCGGCTTGACCGCCTTGATCGCCCGGTTCAGGGACTCGCGGGTGCGCTCCACGAGCAGCCGCGACTCCTCGTCCACGTCACCGCACAGGTAGGTGGCGTTGTTGTCGCCGTGCACGCCGCCGATGTACGCCGTCACGTCGAGGTTGACGATGTCGCCGTCGCGCAGGACGGTCGAGTCCGGGATGCCGTGGCAGATGACCTCGTTGACGGAGGCGCACAGCGACTTGGGGAAGCCCCGGTAGCCGAGCGTCGACGGGTAGGCGCCGTGGTCGCACATGTAGGCGTGGGCGACCCGGTCGAGCTCGTCGGTGGTCACCCCGGGGGCGATCAGCTTGGCGGCCTCCTCCATCGCCTGCGCGGCGATCCGGCCGGCGATGCGCATCGCCTCGATCGTCTCGGCCGACTGCACCTCCGGTCCGGTGTACGGAGTGGGCGAGGGCTTGCCCACGTACTCGGGCCGGCGGATGTTGCCGGGGACGGAACGGGCGGGAGAGAGCTCCCCTGGTACGAGCAGCGACTGGCCAGACATGCATGCGAGTGTATCGAGCGGGGATCGGGCAGCATGGCGGCAGAGGATAAGGAGCACGCGATGGCCCTGTTCAAGAAGCGCCAGGTCGGCAAGGCCGGCGAGTGGTACTACTGCCTCGTCCACCAGAAGGTCGAGGAAGGCCCGGAGTGCCCGGCCAAGGACCGGTTCGGCCCCTACGAGACCCCCGAGGAGGCCTCGCACGCCATGCAGACCGCCCAGGAGCGGAATCTGGAGTGGCAGAACGACCCGAAGTGGAACGACAAGTCCCGCGACGGGGAAGACGGCACCACCACCTCCTGACGGTCCGGCGCGCGCCTCCTACCAGCGGCTCGGCGGCGGGGCGGTCAGCTGATCGGCGAGCCGTGACAGCCGGTCCCGGAAGCGGCGCGGCGCCCGCTGTGCCGGCAGGCTGTTCTCCCCGGCCGCCGCACTCACCAGGTGCTGCACCGTGTCCAGGTCCAGCCCGGCGGCCGGCGGCACCGACAGCGCGTCGTGCGCCAGCGCCGCGAGCTCGGCGTCCCCGCCGTCCAGGGACAGTACGGTCGCCCCGGCCCGCCGGGCGCGGTGGACCCGCTCCAGCAGCCCGCCGCCGGGCGTCTCCGGCGCGACCACCAGCAGGGTCTCCCCGCGCCGCGCCGCCTCCAGCCGGCCCAGCCCCACCGACAGGTGCGGCGGCTCCCCGGGCCGCACCCGGTGCCGCACCAGGGTCGGCGCCAGCTCCGGCTGCCCCGACCAGGCGGCCTCGTCGACCAGGTGCGCGGCCAGGTGCCAGGGCTCGTACTGCTCGGTGCCCACCAGCAGCAGCCCGCCGCCGGCCGGCGCCACCGAGGACCGCAGGCCGCGCGCGAACCGGCGGGCCGCCCCCGGCCACTCGGTGCCGGCGAGAACCTCGCGCAGCAGCGCAACCCGTACGGCGTCCATGAAGCGGAATCCTGCCCCACGGGCGGTGGCCGGGGGAACAGTTGTTGCGCCTTCACCCATTCGGCCGCGGCGACGGCGGCAGTAAGGTCGGGGCCATGACTTCCACCGACAGCGCCTCCGCCGGCGCCGCCCCCCAGCAGCCGGCCGAGGCCCCCGCGAAGGCCCCCGCGAAGGACCCCTGGGAGCTCCCCGACGTCTCCGGCCTGATCGTCGGCGTCCTCGGCGGCACCGGCGACCAGGGCCGGGGCCTCGCGTACCGGCTGGCCCGGGCCGGCCAGAAGGTGATCATCGGCTCCCGCGCCGCCGACCGCGCGCAGGCCGCCGCCGCCGAGCTCGGCCTCGGCGTCGAGGGCGCCGACAACGCCGAATGCGCCCGCCGCAGCGACATCGTGATCATCGCCGTGCCGTGGGACGGCCACGCCAAGACCCTCGAATCGCTGCGCGAGGAGCTCACCGGCAAGCTCGTCGTCGACTGCGTCAACCCGCTCGGCTTCGACAAGCAGGGCGCCTACGCCCTCAAGCCCGAGGAGGGCAGCGCCGCCCAGCAGGCCGCCGCCCTGCTCCCGGACTCCCGCGTCACCGCGGCCTTCCACCACCTCTCGGCGGTCCTGCTCCAGGACGAGTCGATCGACGAGATCGACACCGACGTGATGGTGCTCGGCGAGGTCCGCGCCGACACCGACCTGGTCCAGGCCCTGGCCGCCCGCATCCCCGGCATGCGGGGCGTCTTCGCGGGCCGTCTGCGCAACGCCCACCAGGTCGAGTCCCTCGTGGCGAACCTGATCTCCGTCAACCGCCGCTACAAGGCCCACGCAGGCCTCCGCGTCACCGACGTCTGATCCCTCCGCCGCCGGTGCCCGGGCCTCCGCCGCATGCGCCGTCCGGGTCCCCGCGCACCCGGCGTCCGGGCTCCGTGCGGCCCGGCGGCCGGGCCCTTACGGAAACACTGCGGGGCATGGGGGACACTGGTCGGGCAACGCCGCCCGTCCGCCGCTAGGAGCCTCCCCCCATGCCCCGCCTCGCCGTATTCGCCCTTGCCGTCTGCGTCCTCGCCGTCGCCGCAGCCGTGGTCGCCTTCGTGGAGGGCAGCTTCCTCGGGATCATCTGGGTGCTGATGGCCGGCCTGTCCTCCAACATGGCCTGGTACTACCTGCGCAAGGCGAAGGCCGAGAAGGCGGCCGCGGCCCGGTCCGTCACGAGCTGAGCTCCTCGCACACCGGGTTGGTCTCCTGCCAGAACCGGTACAGGTCGCGACCGCAGTACGACTCCAGGTCGCTCACGCCGAGGCCGCGCAGCAGTCCGTGGACCGCGTCGAAGAACACCTCGTTCACCTCGGGGATGAAGAGCACCACGAACACGGCCAGCAGGCCGAACTGCGCGTACGGCTCGACCTGCCGCCGCACCTTGTACGACAGCCACGGCTCGATCACGCCGTAGCCGTCCAGGCCCGGAACCGGCAGGAAATTCAGGATCGCGGCCGTGATCTGGAGCAGCGCCAGGAAGCCCAGGGCGAAGCGGAACGCGAACGGCACCCCGTCCAGGGCGTCCAGCCAGAACGGCGCGGTGCACACCAGAGCGAACAGCACGTTCGTCAGCGGGCCCGCGGCCGAGATCAGGCTGTGCTTCCAGCGGCCCTGGATCCGGCCGCGTTCGATGAACACCGCGCCGCCGGGCAGGCCGATGCCACCCATGATCACGAACACCACCGGCAGCACGATGCTGAGCAGCGCGTGCGTGTACTTCAGCGGATTGAGCGTCAGATAGCCCTTGGCGCCGACCGAGATGTCCCCGCCGTGCAGCGCGGTACGGGCGTGCGCGTACTCGTGCAGGCACAGCGACACCACCCACGCCGACGTGACGAACAGGAAAACGGCGAAGCCGGTGCTCGACGCGAACTCCGTCCACACCGCCCACCCCGTGACCGCCATGACGGCGGTGATGCCGAGGAAGACGGGGCTCACCCGTCGGTCACTGTGACGCGTCTGTCCACCCATGCCGCCGAACCTACCGCGCGTACGAGCCGGCGCGGCGGGCGGGGACAATGGGCCGGTGCGCTACGCGATCCTCGGCACCACCCAAGCCCTCCGCGACGACGGGACCCCCGCCGCCCTCGGCGGTCCCCGGCTGCGCGCGCTCCTCACCGTGTTCGCGGCGCGGCCCGGCCGGCCGCTCCCCACCGACCTGCTCGTCGGCGAGGTGTGGGGCGGCGACCCGCCCGCCGACGCGACGGCCGCGTTGCAGGCGCTCGTCGGGCGGCTGCGGCGGGCGCTGGGACACAGCGCCGTCGAATCCGTGGAGGGCGGCTACCGGCTGGCCGCCACCCGCGAGGACGTCGACCTGTTCCGCTTCGAACGGCTCGCGGGGGAGGGGGCGCGGGCGCTGGAGGCGGGGGCCGCCGGGGAGGCGGCCGCACGGTACGAAGAGGCGCTCGCGCTGTGGCGCGGGCCCGCGCTCGCCGATCTTCCCGACCGGTCCGCCGAGGCCGTCCGCTGGGACGCGGTGCGGCTCGACGTCAGGCGCGGCCGGCTGGCGGCGGCGCTGGCCGCCGGGGAGGCGGAGCGGGCGTTGCCCGAGCTGACCGCGCTGTGTGCGGAGCGGCCGCTGGACGAGCCGCTGCAGGGGTTGCGGATCCGTGCGTTGCGGGATGCGGGGCGGGCGGCCGAGGCGCTGGCCGCTTACGAGTCGGTCCGGCGGGAGTTGGCCGCCCGCCTGGGCACCACCCCCGGCCCCGACCTCCGATCCCTCCACACCGACCTCCTCACCCCGGCCACCCCGCCGCCCTACCCGGCTTCCCCGGCGCGCCCCCAGGCCGTGCCGTCCCACCCGCAGTCCCCTCCAGCCGCGCGGCCCCCTGGCGTACAACACCCGGCTTCTCCGGCCGACCCTGCGCAGCACCCGGCCTCTCCGGCCCACCCTGGGGCCGCCCCGCCGGCCTCCGCTGCGCAACCTCCAGCCTCGCCTGGGGGTGCCCCCGGACGGAGTCTGGGGGAGTTTGAGGCGCGGGGTTCGGGGCGGAGCCCTGAGCAACCCGGCTCCGCCGGGCACCGGGCTCCGCCCGGACCCGCGCCTCAAACGCCGGCGGGGCTGGAGGTTGCCCCCGATGCGGGGCTGGATGGTGCCCCCGAGGCGCCGGTCGGCCTGGGGGTTGCACCCGAGGCACTGGGAGCGGGCTCAGGCCGGTCGGCAGAGCTGGGAGTTGCACCCGGGGCACCGGGGGCGAGGGGTGCGGGTGGAGTGGGGGAGCGGCCCTATGGGAACGTGCGGGCTCGGCTCACGACGTTCGTGGGACGGGAGGGGGACATCGTCGCCATCGGCGACGACCTGCGCCGCGCCCGGCTCGTGACGCTGCTGGGCCCCGGCGGGGCCGGCAAGACGCGGCTCTCGCAGGAGGCCGCCGAGGCCGCCGCCCCGGCCGGCCACTGGCCGGACGGCGTCTGGCTCGCCGAACTCGCCCCCGTCGAGGACCCCGACGACGTCGCCGAGGCCGTACTCTCCACGCTCGGAGTCCGCGAGAGCTCCCGCCGCGGCGTCGCCTCCGAAGAGCTGCGCGTCCTCACCGACCGGCACGACGACGCGATGCTCCGCCTCACCGAGTACTGCGCCCGCCGCCGCATGCTGCTGCTCCTCGACAACTGCGAGCACGTCGTCGACGCCGCGGCCCGCCTCGCCGAGGACCTCCTCGCGCACTGCCCCGGCGTGCAGGTCCTCGCCACCAGCCGCGAACCCCTCGGCGTACCGGGCGAGACCCTGCGCCCCGTGGAGCCGCTGCCCGACCCGATGGCCCTGCGCCTGCTCGCCGACCGCGGCGCCGCCGCCCGGCCCGGCTTCAGCCCCGACGAGGACCCGGAGGCCGCCGCCGAGATCTGCCGCCGCCTCGACGGCCTGCCGCTCGCCATCGAACTCGCCGCCGCCCGGCTGCGGCTGCTCAGCCCGCGCCAGATCGCCGACCGCCTCGACGACCGGTTCCGGCTGCTCACCAGCGGCAGCCGCACCGTACTGCCCCGCCAGCAGACCCTGCGCGCCGTCGTGGACTGGTCCTGGGACCTCCTCGAAGAGCCCGAACGCGCCGTCCTGCGCCGTCTGTCGGTGTGCGCCGGCGGCTGCGACCTCGCCGCCGCCGAGACCGTGTGCGCCGACGGCGACACCCTCGACCCGCTCGACGTCGCCGACGTCCTCGGCTCGCTCGTCGACAAGTCCCTGGTGGTGGCCGCTGCCGGCGCCGGCGGCGAGATGCGCTACCGGCTCCTCGAGACGGTCGGCGAGTACGCCGCCGAACGCCTCGACGCGGCCGGCCCCGACCGCGCCGCCACCGAGCGGCGCCACCTCGTCCACTACCGCGAACTCGCCCGCCGAACCGAACCCCTGCTGCGCGGCCGCACCCAGCGCGCCGCCGCCGCCCTGCTGCGCACCGAGTACGAGAACCTCCGCACCGCCTTGCGCCGGGCCGCCGCCGCCCGCGACGAGGGCGAGATGATGTGCCTGGTCCACTCGATGGTCTGGTACTGGCACATGCACGATCTGCGCGCGGAATCCCGGCACTGGTCCCGGGCGGCCGCCGCCCTCGGCCCGGACCCGTTCGCCCCGCCGGTGGCCCCCGTGCCACCCGTGCACGAGCAGGTCGTCGACTCGGCCCCGCCCTACGCCGGGGAGCTGCTCGCGGAGGCCCGGCGCGGCATCCGCCTCATCGAACTGGCCTCCCGCGACCAGAGCACTGCCGACTGGCAGTCCCCGGAGGTCCGGGCGCTGATCCAGGGCATCGTCTCCGCCTACCGGCCCGGTCTGCCGCAGCTCTGCCGCAACCCCGGCGGGCTGTGGTTCTACGCCGTCATGATCGCGGGCGACGCCGGCCTGCTCAAGGAGGTCATCGACGCCAACGTCGAGGCCTGCCGCGCCTTCGGCTACACCTGGGACCTCGCCTCGGCCCTCCAGTTGCGCGCCAACGTCCTGGCCAACAGGGCCGACTGGGTCGGCAGCGCCACCAGGGACGCCGAGGAGAGCCTCGCGCTGTTCGCGGACCTCGGCGACGACTGGGGCTGCGCCGAAGCGCTCTCCGCCCGCGGCGAGGCCCGAGAACGCCGCGGCGAGTTCGCCGCTGCCGCCGAGGACTTCCGCGCCGCCGGTGAGTACGCCCGCCGGCTCGGGGCCGAGGCCCAGGAGACGGTGCTGCGGGTACGGCTGGCCGGGGTGCTCGCCGAACTCGGCGAGGGCGAGGAGGCCGAGGAGATCCTCGCGGAAGTGGTGGCCACCCGGCAGCAGTTCGGCAACGAGGCGATGCCCGCGGCCCGGATGTTCCTGGCCACCCGGCTGGCGCGTACCGGCCGCACCGGCGAGGCCCGCGCCCAGCTCCGGTCCCTGCGCGACGAGTTCGCCTTCGGCGCGTACGCCATCTTCGACGGTTTCCTCCTCGGCATGATGGCCTGGCTGGACAACCTCGAAGGCCGGTACGAGGACGCCCTGCCCTCGCTGCGGCAGGCGATGGAGGCCGCGGCCGACCCGCTGGTCCAGATGGTGGCGCCGCAGATGCCGGCCGTCTACCTGATGACCGCGGCCGGTTCCCTCGCCGGGCTCGGCGGCGTGGAGCGGGCCCGTGACGCGGCCCGCCTGCTGGGCGCGTACCGGGCCCTGCTGCCGGCGGGGCACTTCCCCACTCTGATCGAACGCGAAGGGTCCGCCGTGGCAGAGGAGGGGGCGAGGCTGCAGCTCGGCGACGCCGCGTACGAGGCCGCGTACGCCGAAGGCGGCGCCCTCACCCTGGAGGAGGCCGCCGCCCTCGTCTGACCCGGATCCTCCGGGACGCGATCCGGAGGGCCGGATCAGGTCTTCTTGCGGAACTTGGCGACCGCCAGCGGGGCCGTCACCACGGTGATCAGCACCGTCCAGCCGAGGGTCATCCACACCGAGTGGGCGACCGGCCCGCCGTTGATGAGGTTCCGGGCCGCGTCGGCCAGGTTGGACAGCGGGTTGTAGTCGGTGAAGCTCTGCAGCCAGCCGGGCATCGAGGACGGCGGGCTGAAGATCGAGCTGCCGAACTGCAGCGGCATCAGGACCAGCATCGCGACGCCCTGGACGGCCTGGGCCGTCTTCATGGTCAGACCGAGCAGGATGAAGATCCACATCAGCGAGGCGCCGAAGACCATCGACAGGCCGACCGCGGCGAACAGGTCGAGCACCGAGGTCTTGACCTCCAGGCCCAGCATGAAGCCCATGCCGAGCAGGATGGCGGTGGCGATGAGCATCCGGCCGATCTCGACCACGATCTTCGCGATGAGGACCGAGGAACGGGCGATCGGCATGGACCGGAACCGGTCCATCACGCCCTTCTGGAAGTCCTCGTTGACGCCCGTGCCCACCGCCATGGCGATGTTCAGGCCCATCATCGCCATCATGCCGGGCACCAGGTAGTTGACGTAGGCGTCCTGGTTGCCCTTGCCCGCGATCGCCCCGCCGAAGACGTACACGAACAGCAGGATGAAGACGATCGGCATGAGGACGACCTCGAAGATCGACTCGGGGTTCGCCTTGATCTGGAGGGCGTTGCGGCGCGACAGGGCCGCGATGTGGCGCAGGTTGGCCCGCAGGCCGATCTTGCCCTCGCCGGCCGGCGACCGGTCGGGGGCGGGGGAGCCGGGGGCCGCGCTGCCGCGCACCGGCGCACTGGTAGTCGTCGTGCTCATGCTGCGACCTCCTCGGCCTTGTGGTTGACGTCTTCCGCGGAGGCGCTGCGGTGGCCGGTGATGGCCAGGAACACCTCGTCGAGGCTGGGCAGGTACGTGCTCACGTCCGTGATGCCGTACCCGCGGGCGCCCAGCAGGCCCACCACCGCGGTCAGCTGCTCGTCGCTGAGGATCGGGACCAGCAGCGCGCCCTCGTCCGGCACGGCCTGAGAGCCCGCGGGCCCGTCGAGTCCGGCCTCGGACAGCGCCCGCGCCATGGCCGGCAGATCGGCGGCGTCGGCGGGCCGGACCCGCAGCGTGCGGCCGCCCACCCGGGCCTTCAGCTCGTCGACCTTGCCCTTGGCGATGACCTTGCCGCGGTCGATGACCGTCAGCTCGCTCGCCAGCTGCTCGGCCTCCTCCATGTACTGGGTCGTGAGCAGGACCGTCGCGCCCTCGGCGACCAGCCGGTGGACCTCGTCCCACACCTCGTTGCGGGTGCGGGGGTCGAGGCCGGTGGTCGGCTCGTCCAGGTAGATCACGGCCGGGTGCCCGATCAGGGAGGCCGCGAGGTCCAGACGGCGGCGCATGCCGCCGGAGTACATCCCGGCCACCTTCTTCGCCGCGTCGGTCAGCGAGAAGCGCTCCAGCATCTCGTCGGCCCGCTTGCGGGCGTCCTTGCGGGACAGGTCGAGCAGCCGCCCGATCATGTACAGGTTCTCCCAGCCGGACAGCCTCTCGTCCACGGAGGCGTACTGGCCGGTCAGGCCGATGGTGCGGCGCAGCTGGCGGGGCTGGCGGACCACGTCGTACCCGGCGACGGTGGCGGTGCCCGCGTCCGGGACGATCAGGGTGGACAGGCAGCGCACCAGGGTCGTCTTGCCTGCGCCGTTGGGGCCGAGCACCCCGAGGACCGTGCCCTCGCGGACGTCCAGGTCGACCCCGTCGAGGGCCTTGGTCTCGCCGTAGTGCTTGACCAGTCCCCGCACCTCCACGGCGTGGGCGCCGCTGCCGGCCTTGTCATCGATTCGCGTCATGCCCCCTATGGGACCAGCCGCCACCGACAACGCACCGACAAGCCGCCTATACGACCGCCTACGGCCCGCCGACAGCTGTCGGCGGGCCGTAGGGATCACGACACGATCACCCGATCACCCGAGGGTCGGCGCACTGACCGCCGACGTGACCGCCGCAGGAACCGGTGCGGTGATCAGTGGAAGCTGTGCTCCTCCTGCGGGAACGATCCGCCGGACACGTCCGCGGCGAAGGCCTTCGCCGCGTCGCCCATGGTCTGGCGCAGGTTCGCGTACTGCTTCACGAAGCGCGGCAGCTTGCCCGCCGTCAGGCCCATCATGTCCGTCCACACCAGCACCTGCGCGTCGCACTCCGCGCCCGCGCCGATCCCCACGGTCGGGATGTGCAGGGAGCGGGTCACCTCGGCGGCCAGCTCGGCCGGCACCAGCTCCAGGACCACCGCGAAGGCGCCCGCGTCCTGCGCGGCCTTGGCGTCGCGCAGCAGCTGGTGGGCGGCCTCGTCGGAACGCCCCTGCACCCGGTAGCCCATGGCGTTCACGGACTGCGGGGTCAGCCCCAGGTGGGACATGACCGGGATGCCCGACTGCACGATCAGCTCGGTCTGGGCCAGCGAGCGCTCGCCGCCCTCCAGCTTGACCGCGCCCACGCCCGCCTCCTTGACCAGCCGGGTCGCGCTGCGCAGCGCCTGCACGGCCCCTTCCTGGTACGAGCCGAACGGCAGGTCGCCGACGATCAGGGCGCGCTTGGTGCCGCGCACCACGGCCGCCGACAGCAGGGTCATCTCGTCGAGGGTCACCGGCACGGTGGTCTCGTAGCCGAGGTGACAGTTGCCCATCGAGTCGCCGACGAGGATGACCGGGATGCCCGACTCGTCGAAGACGGAGGCGGTCATCGCGTCGTAGGCGGTGAGCATGGGCCACTTCTCGCCGCGCTCCTTGGCGGTGGCCAGGTCGCGGATGGTGATCCGGCGGGCGGTGGTGCCCCCGTACAGGGACAGGGCCGCCTTCGGGCCGGTTGCCTGGGCAGGCGAAACGGCATGCGTCATTGCAACTGCTCCTTGTGTCATCTCGAGGCACCCTTACGGCGTCCCCGGACTTCACTCCCCATGGTGGCATCCTGCGGAGGAAAGCAGGAAGGCGGAGACGGACGTGGCCTCGCACACGCATCGAGAACCGCTCGAATATGCGCGTTTCGTTACAAGGGGAACCTGTGCCGCCGCTCTTGCCGTCCTCGCTGCCGAACAGCCGTACCGGACGGCAGGCAAGACGCTGATCATCGCCTAGGGTCGAGGGCGGCGACAGTACGCGAGCAAAGCAGTGAGGGCAGAGGCATGGCACAGGCGTACATGACGGAGACGGGGAACGGCGGCTCGGGGGACGAGCCCACCGGATCCCGGTTCCGGCGCCGGCTGGCCGAGCTGCGCCGGGATCCGGGCATCTGGCGGCGCGGGATCGTGACCGGCGCGGTGGCCCTCGTGGTCGCCCTGGTGATGGTCCTCCACGCACGGCTCCCGAACACCGTCGGCAACACCGGCAGCCTCATCGAGACGTTCCTGCCCTGGCTGGGCCTGTTCGTCCCGGTCCTGCTGGTGGTGGGCGCGCTGCGCCGCTCCGCCACCGCGCTGCTGGCCGTCGCGGTGCTCGCCGGGGTGTGGCTGAACTTCTTCGGCGGCCTGGTCACCGACAAGTCCGGCGGCGGCGGCAACCTCATGGTCGCCACCCACAACGTCGACGCCGACAACCCCGACCCGCAGGGCACCGCCCGCAAGATCGCCGGCTCCGGCGCCGACGTGCTCGCTCTGACGGAGCTCAAGGCGGGCGCCGTGTCCGGCTACGCCGAGGTCCTCGCGGACGCGTACAAGTACCACGCCGTCGAGGGCACGGTCGGGATCTGGAGCAAGTACCCGCTGAGCGCGAGCCGGCCCGTCGACATCAAGATGGGCTGGACCCGGGCCATGCGCGCCACCGTCGACACCCCGCAGGGCCCGATCGGCGTGTACGTGGCCCACCTGCCGTCCGTACGGGTCAAGCTCAACGCCGGTTTCACCGCCAACCAGCGCGACAACAGCGCGGACGCCCTCGGGCACGCGCTCGCCGCCGAACCGCTGGAGCGGGTGGTCCTGCTCGGCGACCTCAACGGCACGATGAACGACCGCGCGCTGTCGCCGGTGACCTCGCAGATGCGCTCCACGCAGGGCGCGGCGGGCGACGGCTTCGGCTTCAGCTGGCCGGCCGGGTTCCCGATGGCCCGGATCGACCAGATCATGGTCCGCGGCGTCACCCCCGAGGCCTCCTGGACCCTGGGCCGCACGGGCAGCGACCACCTGCCCGTCGCCGCCCGCCTCACGGTCCGCCCGTAGGCCGTCCAGCCGTCCAGCACCCCGTACGGGGGCTACGCCCGCTCGCGCCAGCCGTTGGTGATCGGCAGCCGGCGGTCCTTGCCGAAGCCCTTGCGGGAGATCTTCGTGCCCGGCGGGTACTGGCGCCGCTTGTACTCGGCGGTGTCCACCATCCGCACGGTCTTCGCGACCAGCTCGCGGTCGAAGCCGGCCGCGACGATCTGCTCCAGGCCCTGGTCCCGGTCCACGTACAGGTCGAGCACCGCGTCGAGCACCGGGTAGTCCGGCAGCGAGTCCGTGTCCACCTGTCCGGGACGCAGCTCGGCGCTCGGCGGCTTCCCGATCGAGTTCTCCGGGATCGGCGGGACCTCGCCGCGCTCCGCGGCGGCCGCGTTGCGCCACTTCGCGAGCCGGAAGACGTCCGTCTTGTAGACGTCCTTGATGGGCCCGTACGCGCCGACCGCGTCGCCGTACAGCGTGGAGTAGCCCACCGCCAGCTCGGACTTGTTGCCCGGGGCCAGCACGAGGTGGCCCTCCTGGTTGGAGACGGCCATCAGCATCGTGCCGCGCAGCCGGGCCTGGAGGTTCTCCTCGGCGAGACCGGTCAGGCCCAGCGAGCCCATGTACGCGTCGAACATCGGCACGATCGGGACCGTGCGGAGGTTCAGCCCGGTGCGGCGCGCCAGCTCGGCCGCGTCCCCCTGCGAGTGGTCGGAGGAGTACTTGGAGGGCATCGAGATGCCGTACACGTTCGCCGCGCCCAGCGCGTCGCAGGCCACGGCGGCGACCAGCGCCGAGTCGATGCCTCCGGAGAGCCCGATCAGGACCGACCGGAAGCCGTTCTTGCGGACGTACGCGCGCAGCCCCGTGACCAGCGCCTCGTAGATCTCGGCGTCGTCGTCGAGGCGTTCGGCGTAGCCGCCGGTGACGACCGGCTCGTACGCCGGCAGCGGCTCCTCGGAGAGCACGACCCGGTCGATCCGCAGCCCGTCGTCGACTGTGCCCGTGGGCGCGTCGGCGGCGGCCGCCGGCAGCTCCAGGTCGACGAGCACGCAGCCCTCGGAGAACTGCGGGGCGCGCGCGATCACCGCGCCGTCCTTGTCGACGACGATCGAGTCGCCGTCGAAGACCAGCTCGTCCTGGCCGCCGGTCATCGCCACGTACGCGAGGGTGCATCCGGCTTCCTGGGCCCGCTTGCGGACCAGGTCGAGGCGGACGTCGTCCTTGTTGCGCTCGTAAGGGGAGGCGTTGATCGAGACGAGCAGCCCGGCCCCGGCGGAGCGGGTGGCCGGCACCCGGCCGCCGTCCTGCCAGAGGTCCTCGCAGATGGCCAGCGCCACGTCCACGCCGTGTACGCGGACCACCGGCTGGGTGTCGCCGGGCACGAAGTACCGGAACTCGTCGAACACGCCGTAGTTCGGCAGGTGGTGCTTGGCGAAGCGGAGTACGACGGAGCCGCGGTGCAGCACGGCGGCGGCGTTCAGCGGGGAGCCGGCGGGCCGGCCGAGCCGGGGCCGGGCCTGCTCGGCGCGGTCGAGGTAGCCGACGACGACGGGCAGGTCGCCGAACCCCTCGGCGGCGAGCCGGGCGGCGAGGCCGGTCAGCGCGGTGCGGGAGGCCTCGACGAAGGATTCACGCAGGGCGAGGTCCTCGACGGGGTAGCCGGTCAGCACCATCTCGGGGAACGCCACCAGGTGGGCGCCCTGCTCGGCGGCGTGCCGGGTCCAGTGGACGACCGAGTCGGCGTTGGCGGCGATGTCGCCGACGTGCGAGTCGATCTGATTCAGCGCGAGGCGTAGTTGAGGCACGCCCGCCAGTGTAATCGTCTTTCTGACGCGATGTCCTGGGCGGAGCGTGCTTTTCGCGCCGCGGGCGGGGTGTTCGCGCTGCGCGTGGGGCGGGGGAGGGGGTCCGGCCCGGCCGCGGGGCGGGGGTGGCCGCGGGGCGGCCGGGCCGGGGTGGGCGGTGTGGCCGGACGGTCAGCTGCGGTAGCCGAGCACCGTCATCATCCCGGCCTCCGCGTGGTAGACGTTGTGGCAGTGGATCATCCACAGGCCCGGGTTGTCGGCGTCGAAGTCCACGGTCAGCGTCCCGTTCGGCAGCACGACCGCGGTGTCCTTGCGGGCCCCGCCGCGCGCGTGGGCCAGCCCGAAGGTGTGGCCGTGCAGGTGCACCGGGTGCCACATCGCGGTCGCGTTCGAGAACACCAGCCGGACCCGCTCGCCGGCCTCGACCGGATGCCGCTGGTCCGCCCGGTAGGGGGCGCCGTCGAAGGCCCAGTCGTACTTCTCCATCCCGCCGGTGAGCCGGATCTTCACGGTGCGGTCCGGGGCCCGCTCCGGCAGGGCGACCGCGGCGGCGGCCCGCAGCCGGTCGGCGGTCAGCGGGCGGGCGGCCAGCTCGGCGGGCCGGACGCCGGCCGCCGGGGCCGCGCCGCCGCCGGTGCGCAGCAGGGCGAGGGCGGTGCGGTCCTTGCCCTCGGCGAGCGCCGTCAGCGGGAACACCCCGTCCCCGGCGGTGACGAGCACGTCGTACCGCTCGCCCATGCCGAGCAGCAGCGAGCGGGTCTTCGCGTGCGTGACGGGGTAGCCGTCGGTGTGGGTGACCGTCATCTCGTGGCCGCCGAGCGCGACCCGGAAGGCGGTGTCGCCGCCGGCGTTGACGATCCGCAGCCGGATCCGGTCGCCCGGGCGGGCCGCGAACACCGTCGGATCCTCCGGGGTGCGCCCGTTGACCAGGTAGTGCGGGTAGGCGACGTCGCCCGCATCGGCGCCGAGCACGTCGCTGGCGGCGCCCATCATGACCCGGGACGGGCCGCCGCCGGCGCTGCCGCTCGGGGCGGGGGCGGGAGCGGCGCCGTGTCCGGCGTGGCCGCCGGCCATGCCCTTGGACAGCTCGGCCAGCACCGCGTCGGGCGTGGAGCCGTCGACCCCGTCCACCCAGTCGTCCAGGACCACCACCCATTCCTTGTCGTACGCGAGCGGCTCGCGGGGGTCCTCGACGATCAGCGGGGCGTAGAGGCCGCGGTCCTGCTGGACGCCGGAGTGCGGGTGGAACCAGTACGTGCCCGGGTGCGCCACCTTGAACCGGTACGCGAACGAGCCGCCGGGCCGGATGTCCTGCTGGGTCAGGCCGGGCACGCCGTCCATGTCGTTGCGCAGCGCGAGGCCGTGCCAGTGCAGGGAGGTGGCCTGCGGGAGGTGGTTGGCGAGGGTGAGCGCCAGGGTGTCGCCCGCGGTGACGCGGACCTCCTGGCCGGGCAGCCGGTCCCCGTACGCCCACGACTTGACGGTGCGTCCGGCGCCGAGGTCGATCGGGGTGGGGGTGGCGGTGAGCCGGACCTCGCGGACCCGGCCGCCGGAACCGCGCGCGGCCTCGGCGGCCAGGACCTCCTTGCCGTTCGGCGTCACGTAGCCGGCCGGCGTGGCGGCGGGGGAGGCACCGTGGGCGTGGCCCGGGGCCCCGTGGTCCATGGAGCCGTGGCCCGTGCCGGAGCCGTCGGAACAGGCGCCGAGCAGCCCGCTGCCGGCCACGGCGAGACCGGCGCCGAGCAGGGTGCGGCGGGTGTGGTGGGTGTGAAGAGAGCGCATGGGAGCACCTCGTTGTGGTGAGTGGGGTGATGCGGAGGGACGGGCGCGGGCTGAACCGGCCCTCCTATACGCGCAGCGCCACCAGCTTCACGAGGGTCTTGCGGGGCGGCGGGGATTCCGGGCGCGTCCACCGGACCTGCGCGGCCGCCCGGCCGCCGCCGACACCCCCGCGCCCGACCCCGGCACGCCGCCCGACCCCGAGCGCGAACACCGCCCCGAGACCCGCGAGCACGGCGAGACACAGGCTCATGGGGTCCATGTCCATGTCCATGTCCATGCCGGTGCCGGTGCCGGTGCCGGTCTGGGCGAGGGCGTGGGTCAGGGCGCGGGTATCGGCTGCGCCGGGGAAGGCGGCGGTGGCCGAGGCGTGGTGCGGTGAGTGGGTGCGCGCCACGAGTGCCTGAGCCTGGGCCTGAGTCGATCCCTGCGTCCGTGTCTGCGCCTGGGCCGGTGCTTGCGGCCGCGCCGGAGAGTGGTGGGCAACGGAAGTGGCCGGGAGTGCGTCTTCCCCGGTGGCGCGCGGAGTCGTGGCCGGGGTCGTGGGCGTGGGCGCGTGCGCCTGGGCCGGGTGCCCCAGCGTGTGCATCGCGGCGATGCCCAGCAGCAGCGCGGCGAGCAGCAGCAACCGGGGCCACCGGGCGGCGGCTCGCGGATCTGCCGGGGGCGTCATGCGCCGAACCCTACCCCGGGTGGGTATCCGGGACCAGGTTCAACCCCCGCCCTGAGTAGGATTGATCCCATTATGTCCCTCACTGGTACGCGGCCCGTCGCCGCCCTCATCGGCCTCGGCGCGGCCACGTACACCGCCTGGGTGCTCGAAGTCGTCTTCTCCACCGGGCTCAACCCCGTCGAGACGTACGTCAGTGAGCTCGCCGCCCAGGACCAGCCGCTCGGCGGCCTGTTCCGGGCCACGGACTTCACCGCCGGCGTGCTGGTCCTCGCCGGCTCCCTGCTCGCGCTGCTGCGGCTGGCCGAAGTGCCCGAGGCGCGCCGCCCCTGGTCCCTGACCGGCTGGTGCGGGCTCGCCCTGTTCGGCGCCGCGACCGCCGCCGACGCGTGGCTGCCGCTCAGCTGCAAGCCCACCGTCGACCCGGAGTGCGCCGCCCGCGAGACCGCGGGCCTGGTCCCCGCCACCCACCAGGCACACGCCATCAGCTCCAGCCTCGCCA
The DNA here is from genome assembly GCF_036194065.1 of Streptomyces sp. NBC_00239. Taxonomy (NCBI): domain Bacteria; kingdom Bacillati; phylum Actinomycetota; class Actinomycetes; order Kitasatosporales; family Streptomycetaceae; genus Streptomyces; species Streptomyces sp. NBC_00239. The sequence goes on from NZ_CP108095.1 coordinate 5,704,263, forward strand.
TGTGCGGCGCGCTGGCCGGCATCGTGGCCCTCACCGTCGCGGCCCGCCGCTACCGCTGGTGGCCGCCGCTGGCCCGGTTCGGCCCGGCGCTCGTCATGCTGGAACTCGCCGCCACCGTCTGGACCCTGACCGCCATCGCGCTGTTCAGCGCCGGACACGGCACCTGGGCGCTGGGCGCCGGCCAACGCCTCCAGGTGCTCCTCGTCGCCCTCTGGCTCGGCGTCCTCGCCTGCGCGCTGGCCGCGGACCGCACCCCGCCCCGCCCCGGCCCCCGACCGTGACCCCGGCCCACGACCCCGCCCCCGGCGGGCGCGTGCGTGAGGGGTTCGTGCGGGTCGGCGGGGTGCCGCTGCACATACGGGTCGAGGGGGTCGGGCCGGTCTGTGTGCTCAGCGCCGGGCTCGGGCTCGCCTGGTTCGACTGGGACGCCGTCGTCCCGCTACTGGCCCCGCACCGCACGGTGGTCAGGTTCGACCGGCCCGGCCACGGGCTCAGCGCCTCGGCCGCCCCCGCCGGCGCGGTCGGCGAGGCGCACCGGATCGCCGGGCTCCTCGACGCGCTCGGGCCCGCGCTGCCGCCGGGACCGGTCACCGTGGTCGGCCACTCACTCGCCGGCCTTCACGCGGAGGCCTTCGCCCGCCTCTACCCGGCCCGCACCGCCGCGCTCGTGCTCGTCGACAGCAGCGTGGAGGAGCGCCGGCCGTACGCGCCCGCGCCGGCGCTGCGCACGGCCGGCGCCCGGGTGCTGGGCGGGGCCCTGACCGCGGCCGGGCTGCCCGCCGCCCTGGGGCCGCTCGCCCGCCGGGCCGTGGTCCGGGCCGGGCGGACCGGCGGGCCCGACCCGGCCCCGCGGGAGCTCGTACGCCGCTGCTACCGGACCGGGAGGGTCTGGCGGGGCGCCCTCCGCGAGAACGCCCGCTACGCCGACACCGCCGCCGGGCTTCTCGCGCTGCGACGCGGCCGCCGTCCGCTGCGGGCGCCGGTCCGCGTGCTCGCGGCGTACGACGGGTCCGGGGGGCGGGGCGCGGTGCGGTGGCTGGCGCGGCAGGCGGCGCTCGCCGAGGCGCTGGGCGCGCGCCTTGAGGTGGTTGCGCCGGCGGGTCACCTGCTCATGCTGGACCGCCCGGACCGCGTGGCACGAGCGGTACTCGCCCCGCCCTGACCGGCCGCGCGCTCGCGCGACTCCAGCCCGCCGGCCGGCCGTGACGCGCGCATCCAGCCTTGGCGGCTGGCCGTGACGCGCTCTTCAGCCCCGCGGGCGCGTGAGGGGCAACACCCAGCCTCGCCGGCGTTTGAGGCGCGGGTCCGGGCGGAGCCCGGTTCCCGGCACCCGCCGGGTTGCAGTCCCGGGGCTCCGCCCCAGACCCCGCGCCTCGAACGCCGGCGAGGCTGGATGTTGCCGCAGGCAACGCTGGCAGAGGTTGCGCGCCAGGGCTGGGGCTGGGGCCGGGGCATACGGGCGTACGGGTGAGGAGGTCGCCCTCCTCACCCGTGGGCCCGTAGGGCCCGTGGCCCGTAAGCCCGCAGCCCCGCAAGGCCGTAAGGGCACGGCGCTACGCGCGGGGTTTTGCGCCTCGGGCGTTGAGGAGCATGGCCATCAGGTCCAGTTCGGACTGCTGGCCCGCCACCATCCCGCGCGCGAGGTCCCGTTCGACGGGCGTCGTGCACAGGGTGGCGCAGCCCCAGGCCATCTGGATGCCGCCCTTGTGGTGGTCGGTCATCAGCTGGAGGTAGAGCACCTCCGCCGCCTTGCCGTCCGCCTTGGCGAGCGCGGCCAGCTCCGCCTTGGTGGCCATGCCGGGCATCAGCGCGCCCGCCTTGGCCGTCGGCGCACCGGAGCCGCCGTGGCCGCCGTGGGCGCCCTGGCCGCCGTGCCCGGCCGCACCGCCTTCACCGCCGCCGCCCTTGACGCCCGGGGCGTCCCCGGCGTCGCCCGACGCCATCCACGCCATCGGCTCCTGCGCCGGCGCGACCTTCGGCAGGGACCACATGTCCAGCCAGCCCAGCATCATGCCGCGCTGGTTGGCCTGGGTGTTGGCGATGTCGTAGGCGAGGCGCCGGACCTCCGGGTCCGCCGTGCGGTCGCGGACGATGAAGGACATCTCCACGGCCTGCTGGTGGTGCACGGACATGTCCCGGGCGAAACCGGCGTCGGCCGAGTCCCCGTCCGGGAGCTTCGCCGCGGGGTCCGCCGCGCTGTTCGCGGTGACGGCTGCCGTCCCCGCGAACAGCAGGGCGAGGACGACGGCCGCGATGGCCGCCCAGTGCGTACGGGTCACTGCTGGGCCAGCCCGCCCGTGCACGCGGCGCCCGGCTCGGGGGTCTGCGGGCCCTGCACGTACTTGCTGAAGAACTGGTTCACCCGCGGGTCGCTCGCGCTGTCCACGGTGACCTGCTTGCCCCAGGCGCTGAGCATGATCGCGCCCGTCTGGTCCTTCACCGGGCTGATCAGCGTGTAGGGGGTCTTCGCGACCTTCTCCTCCAGCTTCTTCACCTCGGCCTCGGGCGCCTTGTCGTTGTACGAGACCCAGACCGCGCCGTGCTCCAGCGAGTGGACGGCGTTCTCCTTGGCCAGCGGCTTCTTGTAGACGTCGCCGTCGCAGTTCATCCACACCTGGTGGTGGTCGCCGCCCACCGGCGGGTTCATCGGGTACGAGACCGCCTTGGTGACGTGGTTGCGGCCCAGCTTCTTCGCGTCCCAGCTCTGCTCACCGGTGACGGGCGCCTTGGCGGCCTCCTCGGCGGCCTCCTTCTTGTCCGACTCCTTGTTCAGCACGTACGCGCCGAAACCGACGAGGCCGGCGACGACCGCGGCGGAGACGGTGATCGCGAGGATCTTGTTGCGCCGTTCCCGGGACTGCTCGGCCTTGCGCATCTCGGCTATGCGGGCCTTGCGGGAGTTGTCGGTGCTGGCGGGCTTGGTGGCCATGGCTGCTGTTGTCCTTGTCCTACTCGAAAGGGGGGTGGGGTGGAGCGGGCGGTGCGGCGGCGGACTCACGTCCGCAGCACTTGAAGGACATGCAGGTCGGGGGCGCGGGCGAGGGGCTGCGGCGGCAGCACCCGGCTCACCGGGCGGGGCATCGGCACCGGGGCCGGCGGGCCGGCCGCCGGGGCGGCCGGCAGCGGCACGGTCAGGACGGCCGGCGTGCCGTGTACGAAGCCCGAGCAGCCGGGCATGCCGCCGGGGCAGTCGTACGCGCCGTGCCCCGGGGACGACGGGGACGACGGCGACGACGGGTGCGACAGCACGGCCGTCGCGGCACGGTCCGAGCCCGTCCCGTGCCCGGCGACGGGGCGCGCGCACAGGAAGAGGGCCGCCACGAGGGTCGCCAGAGCGCACGCCAGAGCGACCGGTCGCACGACGCGCCGGTGGCCGATGTGATCCCTGCCCCCCATGGCCGCAGATGGTAATGCGCGTGACGCTCCGACGGTCAGAGCGGGGGTGTCACAGCCGCGAGGGGGCCCGTAATGTGGCCGAAACCACCGGCCGCGATACTGGGTCGGCTCCCTGACGCCCCGCTGGTGGTGCACAGGCCGTCTGAACTGCGAGGATGAAGGCATGGACAAGCAGCAGGAATTCGTCCTCCGGACGCTTGAAGAGCGCGACATCCGCTTCGTGCGCCTGTGGTTCACCGATGTGCTCGGCTTCCTCAAGTCGGTCGCCGTCGCCCCCGCCGAGTTGGAGCAGGCGTTCGACGAAGGCATCGGCTTCGACGGCTCCGCGATCGAGGGCTTCGCCCGGGTCTACGAGTCCGACATGATCGCCAAGCCGGACCCGAGCACGTTCCAGATACTGCCGTGGCGCGCGGAGGCCCCGGGCACCGCCCGGATGTTCTGCGACATCCTGATGCCGGACGGCTCGCCGTCCTTCGCGGACCCGCGCTTCGTCCTCAAGCGCATCCTCGCCAAGACCTCCGACCTGGGCTTCACCTTCTACACCCACCCGGAGATCGAGTTCTTCCTGCTGAAGGACAAGCCGCTGGACGGCACCCGCCCGGTGCCCGCCGACAACTCCGGCTACTTCGACCACACCCCGCAGAACGTGGGCATGGACTTCCGCCGCCAGGCGATCACCATGCTCGAATCGATGGGGATCTCCGTCGAGTTCAGCCACCACGAGGGCGCCCCGGGCCAGCAGGAGATCGACCTGCGCTACGCCGACGCGCTCTCCACCGCCGACAACATCATGACCTTCCGCCTGGTCATGAAGCAGGTCGCGCTGGAGCAGGGCGTCCAGGCCACCTTCATGCCCAAGCCGTTCTCCGAGTACCCGGGCTCGGGCATGCACACCCACCTCTCCCTCTTCGAGGGCGACCGCAACGCGTTCTACGAGTCGGGCTCCGAGTACCAGCTCTCCAAGGTCGGCCGTTCCTTCATCGCGGGCCTGCTCAAGCACGCGGCGGAGACCGCGGCCGTCACCAATCAGTGGGTCAACTCCTACAAGCGCATCTGGGGCGGCTCCTCCCGCACCGCCGGCTCCGGCGGCGAGGCCCCCTCGTACATCTGCTGGGGACACAACAACCGCTCGGCGCTCATCAGGGTCCCGATGTACAAGCCGGGCAAGACCGGCTCGGCCCGGGTCGAGGTCCGCTCGATCGACTCCGGCGCCAACCCGTACCTGACGTACGCGGTCCTGCTCGCCGCCGGCCTCAAGGGCATCGAGGAGGGTTACGAACTCCCGCCGGGCGCCGACGACGACGTCTGGGCCCTCTCCGACGCCGAACGCCGCGCCATGGGCATCGAACCGCTGCCGCAGAACCTCGGCGAGGCGATTGCGCTCATGGAGCGCAGTGAGCTCGTCGCCGAGACGCTCGGCGAGCACGTGTTCGACTTCTTCCTGCGGAACAAGAAGCAGGAGTGGGAGGAGTACCGCTCCGAGGTCACCGCCTTCGAGCTGCGCAAGAACCTTCCGGTGCTGTAGGCGGGGGCGGGCCGGGCCGTACGGGTCCGCGGCCGAGGGCCGGGTAGCGGGCTCTGCCCGGACCCGCGCCTCAAACGCCGGCGGGGCTGGGGGTCGCTCTGCGCGCCGACTAGCCGGTCGGGAGGCCGCCCCGCGCGCACCGGTCGGTCGGAGGCTGCCCTGCGCTGGGACCGGGCGGTCCGTCGGAGGTTGCCCCTCGTGTCGACTGGTCGGTCGGAGGCCGCCCCTCGCGCCGATCGGTCGGTCGGAGGTCTCACCGCGTGGGAACCGGTCGGTCCGTCGGCGGTTGCCCCGCGCGCGCACGGGTCGGTCGGGGGTTGCCCTGCGCGGCGACTCGCCCTCCGTCGGGGGTTGTCCCGCGCGGGGGCCGGGCGGGTGGTCGGGGGGCCGGGATAGGGTCGGGAGCCGGATCTGGTGTGGGCGTCCCGGAGGGGCGGCACGGAACGGAGGCGGCGGGATGACGGTTCCCGGACGCAGGAGCAGTACGTTCATCCGGCTGCTGCGGCACGGATTCACGGACCCGTCCGCGGCCGGGGAGCTGCTCGACGCCCCCGAACTCGCCGCCGTACGCACCGATCCGGTGCTCCTCGACGGGCTCGGCGCCACCGCCGACCCCGACCTCGCGCTGCGCGGCCTGGTCCGCCTCGCCGAGGCCCAGGACGCCGACGGCCGGACCGCCCTGCTCTCCACCCTCGTCTCCGCGAAGCCGCTGCGCGACCGGCTGCTCGGCGTGCTCGGCGCGTCCGAGGCGCTCGCCGACCACCTGGCCCGCCACCCGCAGGACTGGCGGGCCCTCGTCACGTACGAGTCCGCCGACCTGCACCCCGGCATCGCCGAGTTCGAGCAGGGCCTCGCGGACGCCCACGACCCCGTCACGCTGCGCATCGCGTACCGCCGCTGCCTGCTGTCCATCGCCGCCCGCGACGTGTGCGGCACCACCGACGTGGCGCAGGCCGCCGCCGAACTCGCCGACCTCGCCACCGCCACCCTGCGGGCCGCCCTGCGCATCGCGAGCGCCGCCGCCCCCGAGGACGCCGCCCAGTGCCGGCTCGCCGTCATTGCGATGGGCAAGTGCGGCGGCCACGAACTCAACTACGTCTCCGACGTCGACGTGATCTTCGTCGGGGAGGCGGCGCCCGGCGCCGACGAGGCCAAGGCCCTTCAGGCCGCCACCCGACTCGCCTCGCACCTCATGCGGATCTGCTCCGAGACGACCGTCGAGGGGGCGATCTGGCCCGTCGACGCCAACCTGCGCCCCGAAGGCCGCAACGGCCCCCTCGTACGCACCCTCTCCTCGCACCTCGCCTACTACCAGCGCTGGGCCAAGACCTGGGAGTTCCAGGCCCTGCTCAAGGCCCGGGCCGTCGCGGGCGACGAGGAACTCGGCGCCGCCTACGTCGACGCCATAACCCCCCTGGTCTGGCAGGCCGCGGAACGCGAGAACTTCGTCGCCGACGTGCAGAAGATGCGCCGCCGCGTCGTCGACAACATCCCCGCCGCCCAGGTGGACCGCGAGCTCAAGCTCGGACCCGGCGGCCTGCGCGACGTCGAGTTCGCCGTCCAGCTCCTCCAGCTCGTCCACGGCCGCAGCGACGCCACCCTGCACTCCGGCACCACCCTCGACGCCCTGCACGCACTCGCCGCGGGCGGCTACGTCGGCCGCACCGACGCCGCGCAGCTCCACGACGCGTACCGGTTCCTGCGGGCCATGGAGCACCGCATCCAGCTGTACCGGCTGCGCCGCACCCACCTGGTGCCCGAGGACGAGGCCGACCTGCGCCGCCTCGGCCGCTCCCTGGGCCTGCGCACCGAACCCGTCGTCGAACTCAACAAGGCCTGGCGCCGGCACGCCTCCGTGGTCCGGCGGCTCCACGAGAAGCTCTTCTACCGCCCGCTGCTCGACGCCGTCGCCCAGCTCGCCCCCGGCGAGACCCGACTCAGCCCGCGCGCCGCCGGCCAGCGCCTCGAAGCCCTCGGGTACGCGGACCCCGTCGCGGCCCTGCGCCACCTGGAGGCCCTCGCCTCCGGCGTCACCCGCAAGGCCGCCATCCAGCGCACCCTGCTGCCCGTCATGCTCGGCTGGTTCGCGGACTCCGCCGACCCGGACGCCGGCCTGCTGAACTTCCGCAAGGTCTCCGACGCGCTCGGCAAGACCCCCTGGTACCTGCGGCTGCTGCGCGACGAGGGCGCCGCCGCCGAGAACCTCGCCCGCGTGCTGTCCGCCGGCCGGCTCGCCCCCGACCTGCTGATGCGCGCCCCCGAGGCGGTCGCCCTGCTCGGCGACCCCGAAGGCCTCAAGGCCCGCGGCCACGAAGCCCTCGAACAGGAGGTGCTCGCCGCCGTCGGCCGCGCCGACACCGCCGAGGCGGGCGTGGCCGCGGCCCGCGGCGTGCGCCGCCGCGAACTCTTCCGCACCTGCGCCGCCGACATCATCGCCTCGTACGGGACCGAGGAGAGCCCCGCCGAGGAGGACCGCGGCGCGCTCGTCGACCGGGTCGGCGACGCCGTCTCCGACCTGACCTCCGCCACCCTGGCCGGCGCGCTGCGGGCCGCCGTGCGCGCCCAGTGGGGCGAGACGCTGCCCACCCGGTTCGCGGTCATCGGCATGGGACGTTTCGGCGGGCACGAGCTGTCGTACGGCTCCGACGCCGACGTGCTCTTCGTCCACGAGCCCCGCGAGGGCGTCGGCGAGCAGGAGGCCGCCAAGGCCGCCCAGGCCGTCATCGCCGAGATGCGCAGGCTCCTCCAGCTGCCCACCGCCGACCCGCCGCTGCTCATCGACGCCGACCTGCGCCCCGAAGGCCGCAGCGGCCCCCTGGTGCGCACCCTGGCCTCGTACGCGGCCTACTACCGGCGGTGGTCACTGGTCTGGGAGAGCCAGGCGCTGCTGCGCGCCGAACCGGTCGCCGGGGACGAGGACCTCGGCCGCCGCTTCATCGAACTGATCGACCCGCTGCGCTACCCGATGGAAGGCATCGGCGAGGAACCGGCCCGCGAGATCCGGCGGCTCAAGGCCCGGATGGAAGCGGAACGGCTGCCGCGGGGCGCCGACCCGACCCTGCACGCCAAGCTGGGCCGGGGTGGGCTGAGCGACGTCGAGTGGACCGTGCAGCTGCTCCAGATGCGGCACGCCTGGGCCGAACCGGGGCTGCGCACCACCCGCACCCGGCCGGCGCTGGCCGCGGCCCACGCGGCCGGGCTGCTGGGGACGGAGGAGGCACAGACCCTGGACGAGGCGTGGGTGCTGGCCACGCAGGTCCGCAACGCGGTCATGCTGGTGCGGGGGCGGGCGGGGGACACGTTTCCCACCGACGCGCGGGAGCTGGCTGCCGTGGGGCGCTACCTGGGCTATGGCGAGGGCCGTGTCGGCGAGATGCTGGACGACTACCGCCGCGCCACGCGCCGCGCACGCGCGGTAGTGGACGACCTCTTCTACGCCGCGTAACCGCCACGCCGCGTGCCCGTCGACCCTGCGGGCGGGCAACCTCCAGCCTCACCGACGCTGCGTGCGGCAATTCCAGCCTCGCCGGCCCTGCGGGCGGGCAACCTCCAGCCTCACCGGCGCTGCGTGCGGCAATTCCAGCCTCGCCGGCCCTGCGTGCGGCAATTCCAGCCTCGCCGGCGTTTGAGGCGCGGGGTTTGGGGCGGAGCCCCAAGACAACCCGGCTGACGCCGGGCACCGGGCTCTGCCCGGACCCGCTCCTCAAGCGCCGGAGGGGCTGAAGGGTGCGCGGGGTCGCCGGGCACCGGGCCCTGCCCGGACCCGCTCCTCAAGCGCCGGAGGGGCTGGAGGGTGCGGCGGGGTTGCCGGGCTCTGCCCGGACTCGCGCCGGCGGGGCCGGGTCAGGGGCGGGGGCTGCGGAAGCGGTTGAGGAGGGTGGCGGTCGCCGAGGAGGCGTCGGGGTCTTCGGGGTAGCGCGGCAGCCGCCGGGCCGTCGTGCCGTACCAGACGTACGACACGGCGTAGCCGAACGCCAGGCACAGCATGCCGCCCACCGCATCCAGCCAGAAATGGTTGGCGGTCGCGACGATCACGACCAGCGTCGCGGCCGGGTACAGCAGCCCCAGGATCCGCGCCCACGGCGCACTGGCCAGCGCGAAGATCGTCAGCCCGCACCACAGCGACCAGCCGATGTGCATGGACGGCATCGCGGCGTACTGGTTCGACATGTGCTTGAGGTCGCCCGAGGCCATCGAGCCCCAGGTGTGGTGGACCAGCACGGTGTCGATGAAGTTCTCGCCGTTCATCAGCCGGGGCGGTGCCAGCGGGTAGAAGTAGTACCCCACCAGGGCCACCGCGGTCGTCGCGAAGAGCACCAGGCGGGTGGCCGCGTACCGGCCGGGGTGGCGGCGGAAGAGCCATACCAGCACGCCGATGGTCACCAGGAAGTGCAGCGTGGCGTAGTAATAGTTCATGCCGACGATCAGCCACGTCACCGAGTCGACGGCATGGTTGACGGACTTCTCCACGGCGATGCCGAGGGTGTGCTCCACCTGCCAGATCCAGTCGGCGTTGCGGAGGGCGGCCGCCTTCTGCTCCGGCACGGCGTTGCGGATCAGCGAGTACGTCCAGTAACTGACCGCGATCAGGAGGATCTCGAACCACAGCCGCGGCCGACGGGGGGACCGAAGTCGGTCCAGCAGTGCGTGGCGGGGCTCCGGGCGGTCCTCGGTCACCGTGGGTGACGGGACATCCGTCCGGGTTTCCAGTGTCTTCACGCTCGCTTCACCCATAGGGAAAGAGTCTGCCAGATACGTTTCCTGCCCCGATCATCCCTCGGGACGGTCTTCGGTGCAGCCCGTCAGTCGTCGGAACGACCACCTGAGAACTACCCGGGGAGGGGTTCCCGGCCCCGGTCCGGGCCGGAGGCGGTGGATCCGCGGACCACCAGTTCGGGATGGAAGACGAACTCGCTGTGCGGGGCCGGAGTGCCGCCGATCTCCTCCAGCAGCGTACGCACCGCCGCCTGTCCCATGGCCTGGACGGGCTGGCGGATGGTGGTGAGCGGCGGGTCGGTGAACGCTATCAGCGGGGAGTCGTCGAAGCCCACGACCGAGACGTCCTGCGGCACCCGCAGCCCCTGCTGCCGGGCCGCCCGGATGGCACCGAGCGCCATCATGTCGCTGGCGCACACCACGGCCGTGCAGCCGCGGGCGATCAGCGCCGTGGCGGCGGCCTGGCCGCCCTCCAGTGAATACAGAGAGTGCTGGATCAGTTCCTCGGACTGCTCGGCGTCGAGGCCGAGCCGCTCCTCCAGGGCGAGCCGGAAGCCCTCGATCTTGCGCAGCACGGGCACGAACCGCTTGGGGCCGACGGCGAGGCCGATCCGGGTGTGCCCGAGCGAGGTGAGGTGGGTGACCGCGAGCTGCATCGCCGCCCGGTCGTCCGGGGAGACGAAGGGCGCCTGCACCTTGGGGGAGAAGCCGTTGATGAGGACGAAGGGGACGCCCTGGCCGCGCAGTTGGTCGTAGCGCGTCATGTCGGCGGTGGTGTCCGCGTGCAGTCCCGAGACGAAGATGATCCCGGAGACCCCGCGGTCGACCAGCATCTCGGTCAGCTCGTCTTCGGTGGAACCGCCGGGGGTCTGGGTGGCGAGCACCGGGGTGTAGCCCTGGCGGGTCAGCGCCTGCCCGATGACCTGGGCGAGCGCCGGGAAGATCGGGTTGTCCAGCTCGGGGGTTATCAGGCCCACCAGGCCCGCACTGCGCTGGCGCAGCCGGACGGGGCGCTCGTACCCGAGTACGTCGAGGGCGGCCAGCACGGATTCGCGGGTGCCCGCGGCCACACCGGGCTTGCCGTTGAGCACGCGGCTGACTGTGGCTTCGCTGACCCCCGCCTGGGCTGCGATGTCGACAAGCCTCGCGGTCATGGGATTGGACTGTACCGGTCGCATGTCAGATTGCCCACCACGTGCAGGAATCAGCGGGAATCTGCACCGTGCGGCCGTCGGGGTCGACGGGTCCGCTGGAGAGCACCGGGCGTCCGGGCACGGGGAGTTCGACGGGGGTGTCGCGGGTGTTGACGGTGCAGACGAAGCCGGGGCGGGCGAAGGCCAGCACTCCGGGGGGCGCGGGCAGCCAGTCGACCTCGTCGCCGGCGCCGAGGCCGGGCAGGGCCCGGCGCAGTTCCAGGGCGGCCCGGTAGAGCTCCAGGGTGGAGTGCGGGTCGCCGGTCTGGGCGGCGACGGTCAGGCCCGCCCAGCCGGCGGGCTGCGGGAGCCAGGCGCCGCCCGGCCCGAAGCCGTACGGGGGCTCCGCGCCGGACCAGGGGATCGGCACCCGGCAGCCGTCGCGCAGTCCCTCCTGCCCCGCGGCCTCGCTGGGGGCGTCGGTCCGGGCCCCCGCCGCGCCCGCCCCCGCCCCTGCCGTGATCGCGCCCGCCCCCGCCGCGCCCGCCCCAGCCGTGATCACGCCCGCCCCTGCCGTGGTCGCCGCCGCCGCGCCTGCCCCCGCCGCGCCCGCGCCCGCCCCTGGCGCGGTCGCGCCGCCGCGGTGGAAGGCCGGGTCCTGGCGGAGGGCGTCGGGGAGGTCGGCGACCTCGGGCAGCCCCAGCTCCTCGCCCTGGTAGAGGTAGGCCGAGCCGGGCAGGGCCAGCATGAGGAGGGCGGCGGCGCGGGCCCGGCGCAGGCCCTGCGGGCCGCTGCCGTAGCGGGTGCGGTGCCGGACCACGTCGTGGTTGGAGAGCACCCAGGTGGTGGGGGCGCCGACCGCGGTGGTGGCGGCGAGCGACTCGTCGATCACCTCGCGGATCCGGCCGGCCTCCCAGGGGCAGTTCAGGAACCGGAAGTTGAAGGCCTGGTGCAGTTCGTCGGGGCGGACGTAGCGGGCCAGCCGCTCCGAGCTGGGGGCCCAGGCCTCGGCGACCCCGATGCGCTGGCCGCCGTACGAGTCGAGGAGCCGCCGCCAGGAGCGGTGGATGTCGTGGACGCCGTCCTGGTCGAAGAACGGCAGCGGCTGGGAGCCGATCAGGGTGGCCTGCTCGGCGGCGCCGACGTCGGGCAGGCCGGGCGGCTTGACCATGCCGTGGGCGACGTCGACGCGGAAGCCGTCCACGCCCAGGTCCAGCCAGAACCGCAGGATCGCCGCGAACTCCTCGTGCACCTGCGGGTGCTCCCAGTTCAGGTCGGGCTGCTCGGGGGCGAAGAGGTGCAGGTACCACTCCCCGTCCGGGAGCCGGGTCCAGGCGGGGCCGCCGAAGACCGATTCCCAGTCGTTGGGCGGCAGCGCGCCGCCCGGGCCGCGGCCGGGGCGGAAGTGGTAGCGGGCCCGGTCCGGCCCGCCGGGGGCGTCGGCCCGCGCGGCCAGGAACCAGGCGTGCCGGTCGGAGGTGTGGTTGGGGACCACGTCGACGATCACCCGCAGCCCCAGCGCGTGCGCGGCCCGGACCAGGTCGTCGGCGTCGGAGAGGTCGCCGAAGAGCGGGTCGACGGCCCGGTAGTCGGCGACGTCGTAGCCGCCGTCGGCCTGCGGGGAGACGTAGAAGGGGGTGAGCCACACGGCGTCGACCCCGAGCCTGGCCAGGTGCGGCAGCCGCTCGCGCACGCCGCGCAGGTCGCCGACGCCGTCCCCGTCGCTGTCCGCGAAGGAGCGTACGTACACCTGATAGATCACGGCGTCGCGCCACCAGCCGGTCGCGTTGCTGGAAGGGCTTGCAAGGCGCGGATCGGTCAGCTCGTGGGTCATATCGGGGTCAACGCGACGGTGTGCCCCCTGGTTGCGGGCGTCCGGCCTCGAACAAACAGCAAGCTGCGGCAACCTTATGGACACGTGGACGTAACGATCGCCCCGGCTTGCAGAAAATTGCCGCAAGCTCTTTCGGACGGCTTTCGGCCTTGTTAGGTTCCTGGCAACTCGGGACCGCGACGGGGCGGACGGGATCACTGAAGGAGTTCACATGCGGCGTGGCATAGCGGCCACCGCGCTGGTCGCGGCCCTCGCGCTCGCGGCGACGGCCTGCGGCGGCGACAAGAACGACGGCGGCAGCGGTGACACGAAGCCGGGCGGCGAGCTCGCCGGCACCGTCACCTGGTGGGACACCTCGAACGACGCCGAGAAGGCCACTTTCGAGAAGATCGCCAAGGCCTTCACCGCCAAGCACCCGAAGGTCACCGTCAAGTACGTCAACGTCCCGTACGGCGACGCCCAGAACAAGGTGAAGAACGCCTTCAGCAGCGGCGCCGACGCCCCCGACGTGATCCGCGCCGACGTCGGCTGGGTCGCCGACTTCGCCTCCCTCGGCTACCTGGACAAGGTCCCCGCCGAGCAGGCCAAGAAGGTCGACGCCGACTTCCTGCCGCAGGCCGCCGCCTCCGGCAAGTACGAGGGCACCACCTACGCGGTCCCGCAGGTCATCGACACCATGGGCCTCTTCTACAACAAGAAGATCCTCAAGGACGCCGGCGTCGAGGCCCCGAAGTCCCTCGCCGAGCTGAAGACGGCCGCCGCCGCCATCAAGAAGAAGACCGGCAAGACCGGCCTGTACCTGCGCGGCGACGACTCGTACTGGTTCCTGCCGCTCATCTACGGCGAGGGCGGCGACCTGGTCGACGCCAAGAACAAGACGGTCACCGTCGACGGCCCGGCCGGCGTGAAGGCCTTCAAGGCCGCCCGCGACCTCGTCACCTCCGGCGCCGCGATCACCAACGCGACCGACGGCTGGAACAACATGCAGACCGCCTTCAAGTCGGGCAAGGTCGCCATGATGATCAACGGTCCGTGGGCCGTCGCCGACGCCTACGCCGGTGACGCGTTCAAGGACAAGGCCAACCTCGGCATCGCCGCCGTCCCGGCCGGCTCGGCCGCCCAGGGCGCCCCGCAGGGCGGACACGACCTCGCGGTCTACGCCGGCTCCAAGAACCGCGACGCCGCCCACGCCTTCGTCGAGTACATGACCTCGCAGGACGTGCAGGCCCAGTCCGCCAAGGAACTCAGCCTGCTGCCGACGCGCACCGCGGCCTACGAGCTGCCGGACGTGAAGAGCAACGAGATGGTCCAGTTCTTCAAGCCCGCCGTGGACAAGGCCGTCGAGCGCGCCTGGATCCCGGAGAACGGCAGCCTGTTCGAGCCGCTGAAGCTCCAGTACACCAAGGCCGTGACGGGCGCCACGAGCCCCGAGGACGCGGCCAAGGCGGCCGGCGTCGAGTTCCGCAAGATCCTCAAGGGCTGGAAGTAGCAGGACCGGAAGCGGTAGAGGAAGGCAGGCCGACTGAGATGGCTGCTCACACCAGCCAGTCGGTGGCGAAGGCCGCGGGCGAGGACGACCTCGCCCGCGGCCGGAGCCGCAGGACTGAACAGCGCCCGGGGGGCGTCCGGCGCACGATGGCGAAGCACTGGTACGCGTGGGCCATGGTGGCGCCCGTCGTGCTCGTGCTCGGCGTGATCATCGGCTGGCCGCTGGTCCGCGGCATCTACCTGTCGCTGACCGACGCCAACGAGCGCAACGTCGCCCGCACCATCGGCGTCAACGAGATCGAGGCGACGTACTCGTTCGTCGGCCTCGACAACTACACGGCCGTGCTGAGCGACCCGGTCTTCCTCCAGCGCCTGGTGTGGACGGTGATCTGGACCGTCGCCTGCGTGTCCGTCACCTTCACGCTCGGCCTGGTCCTCGCCAACATGCTCAACCGGAGCTTCCGGGGCCGCTCCGCCTACCGGATGGCGCTCATCCTGCCGTGGGCCGTCCCCGGCTTCGTCTCCGTCTTCGCCTGGCGGTTCCTGTTCAACCGCGACAACGGCATCCTCAACAAGCTCCTCGAAGGCGGCGGGATCTCCGCGATCCCGTGGCTCGACGACCCGACCTGGGCCAAGATCGCGGTGATCACCGTGAACGTCTGGCTCGGCGTCCCCTTCATGATGGTCGCCCTCCTCGGCGGCCTCCAGTCCATCCCCGGCGAGCTGTACGAAGCCGCCGAGATGGACGGCGCGAGCGCCTGGCAGCGGTTCCGCTACATCACCCTGCCCGGACTGCGCACGGTGAGCATGACCGTGATCCTGCTCTCCACCATCTGGACGTTCAACATGTTCCCGGTGATCTTCCTGCTCACCCGGGGCGGCCCGGGCGACGCCACCGAGATCCTCGTGACCCAGGCCTTCCGCGAGGCCTTCGTGGAGTCCCCGCGCGACTTCGCCGGCTCCGCCACCTGGGGCGTGCTGATCCTCGCCCTGCTCATGATCTTCGCGCTGGTGTACCGGCGTTCGCTGCGCAAGCAGGGAGAGGTGTGGTGACCGTGACGACACCCGTACGGAAGCGCGGCCAGCGCTCCCCGCTCGCGTCCGTCGGCCTCCACGGCACGCTCGTCGTGGCGTCCGTGATCGCCGTCTTCCCGGTGCTGTGGGTCCTGCTGACCTCGCTCAAGCCCGCCAAGGACGCCATCACCACGGACTTCGTGAAGAACCCGACCCTCGACAACTACCGCTACCTGGTGGAGTCGACGTCCTTCTTCACCTGGTTCGGCAACTCGGTCTTCGTGGCCGGCGTCACCACCGTCCTCGGCGTGTTCATCGCCGCCACCACCGGGTACGCGGTCAGCCGCTTCAAGTTCCCCGGCATGCGGCCGCTGATGTGGACCCTGCTCATCACGCAGATGTTCCCGATGGCCATCCTCATCGTGCCGCTCTACAACCTGATGGGGCAGCTCGGCCTGCTCAACCAGCCGGTCGGCCTGATCGTCACGTACCTCACCATCGCCGTGCCGTTCTGCGCGTGGATGATGAAGGGCTTCTTCGACACCATCCCCGTGGAGATCGACGAATCGGGCCGCGTCGACGGACTCAACCCCTTCGGCACCTTCTGGCGGCTGATCCTCCCGCTCGCCAAGCCGGGCCTCGCGGTCACCGCGTTCTACTCGTTCATCACCGCCTGGGGCGAGGTCGCGTACGCCTCCGCCTTCATGGTCGGCGAGGAGAACCTCACGCTCGCCGGAGGCCTCCAGACCTTCGTCACCCAGTACACGGCCAACTGGGGCCCGATGACCGCCGCTTCCGTCGTCATCGCGATCCCCGCCGCCGCCTTCTTCCTCTTCGCCCAGCGGCACCTCGTCGCCGGCATGACCGCGGGCGCCACCAAGGGCTGACCACCCGGCGCGCCCGCCGGTCCCACCCGACCACCACACTTCCAAGGACGACATGACCCAGCACCTCGCTGCTCCGGCCGCCCCGACCACCGGCACCACCGGCACGCACACGGGCTGGTGGAGAGACGCGGTGATCTACCAGGTCTATCCGCGCAGCTTCGCCGACAGCAACGGTGACGGTATGGGGGACCTCGAAGGCGTCCGCAGCCGACTGCCGTACCTCAAGGAGCTCGGCGTCGACGCCGTCTGGCTGAGCCCCTTCTACGCCTCCCCGCAGGCCGACGCGGGCTACGACGTCGCCGACTACCGGGCCATCGACCCGATGTTCGGCACCCTGCACGACGCCGACGCGCTGATCCGCGAGGCCCACGGGCTGGGGCTGCGCATCATCGTCGACCTCGTCCCCAACCACTGCTCCGACCAGCACGACTGGTTCAAGCAGGCGCTGCGCGAGGGCGCGGGCTCCCGGCTCCGCGAGCGCTTCCACTTCCGCCCCGGAAAGGGCGAGAACGGCGAACTCCCGCCCAACGACTGGGAGTCCATCTTCGGCGGCCCCGCGTGGACCCGGGTCGCGGACGGAGAGTGGTACCTGCACCTCTTCGCCCCCGAGCAGCCCGACTTCAACTGGGAGCACCCGGCCGTCCAGGACGAGTTCCGCTCGATCCTGCGCTTCTGGCTGGACCTCGGCGCCGACGGCTTCCGCGTCGACGTCGCCCACGGCCTGGTCAAGGCCCCCGGCCTGCCCGACCTCGGCGCGAAGGACCAGCTCAAGCTGCTCGGCAACGACGTCATGCCGTTCTTCGACCAGGACGCCGTGCACGAGATCTACCGCTCCTGGCGACGGATCCTCGACGAGTACGAGGGCGACCGCGTCCTGGTCGCCGAGGCCTGGACCCCGACCGTGGAGCGCACCGCCCTCTACGTCCGGCCCGACGAGATGCACCAGGCCTTCAACTTCCAGTACCTGACCACCGCCTGGGACGCCGCGGAGCTGCGCGAGGTCATCGACGGCTCGCTCGCCGCGATGCGCCCGGTCGGCGCCCCCACCACCTGGGTGCTGTCCAACCACGACGTCACCCGGCACGCCACCCGCTTCGCGAACCCGCCCGGCCTCGGTACCCAGCTGCGCGAGCAGGGCGACCGCGAACTGGGCCTGCGACGGGCCCGCGCCGCCACCGTGCTGATGCTCGCGCTGCCCGGCTCCGCGTACGTCTACCAGGGCGAGGAGCTCGGCCTGCCCGACGTCACCGACCTGCCCGACGAGGTGCGCCAGGACCCGTCGTTCTTCCGCGCCGCGGGCCAGGACGGGTTCCGCGACGGCTGCCGGGTGCCGATCCCGTGGTCCGGCCGGGAGGCCCCGTACGGCTTCGGCCCCGTCGCGGGCGGCCCCAGCTGGCTGCCGCAGCCCGAATCCTGGGCCGAGCTGAGCGTCGAGGCGCAGAGCGGCGACCCGGACTCCATGCTGGAGCTGTACCGCAGCGCGCTCGCCGTCCGCCGCTCGCACCCGGCGCTCGGCGCGGGCGAGGACGTGGCCTGGATGCCGGCGCCCGAGGGCGTGCTCGCCTTCCGCCGCACGGCCGCCGACGGCACCGCGTTCGTCTGCACCGTCAACACCACCGGCGCGCCGGTCACCGTGCCGCTGCCCGGCCGGCTGCTGCTCGCCAGCGCCGAGCCCGCCGTCACCGGCGCGGACGCGGTGCTCCCCGCGGACAGCGCCGCCTGGTGGGCGGTGTGACGGTCCCCCCGCCGCGGGCCGCCGATCCGGCGGCCCCGCGGCTCGCGGACATCGCCGAACAGGCGAACGTCAGCGAGGCGACCGTGAGCCGGGTCCTCAACGGCAAGGCCGGGGTGGCCGCCGCCACCCGGCACAAGGTGCTGGCCGCACTGGACGTACTCGGCTACGAGCGTCCGGTGCGGCTGCGCCGCAAGAGCAACGGCCTGGTGGGGCTGCTCATCCCGGAACTGACCAACCCCATCTTCCCGGCGTTCGCGCAGGTCATCGAGCAGGCACTGGCCGGGCACGGCTACACGCCGGTGCTGTGCACCCAGACCCCCGGCGGCGCCACCGAGGACGAGCTGGTCGAACAGCTGGAGGAGCGCGGGGTCACCGGCATCGTGTTCCTGTCCGGGCTGCACGCGGACGCCGGCGCCGACCCGGCCCGCTACCTGCGGCTGGCGGCGCGCGGCGTGCCGTTCGTGCTGATCAACGGCTACAACGAGCGGATCAGCGCGCCCTTCGTCTCCCCGGACGACCGGGCCGCGGCGCGGATGGCGGTGCGCCACCTCGCCGAGCTGGGCCACGAGCGGATCGGGCTGGCGATCGGTCCCACCCGGTACGTGCCCTCGCTGCGCAAGGCCGAGGGCTTCACGGCCGCGCTGGCCGAACTCCGCGGTACGGGGGCGCAGGAGGCCGAACAGCGCATCCAGCGGACCCTGTTCACGGTCGAAGGCGGCCACGCGGCCGGCGGCTCCCTGCTCGACCAGGGCTGCACGGGCATCGTGTGCGGCAGCGACCCGATGGCGCTCGGCGTGATCCGGGCCGCCCGGGAGCGGGGGCTGCGGGTGCCGCAGGACGTCTCGGTCGTCGGCTTCGACGACTCGCCGCTGATCGCGTTCACCGACCCGCCGCTGACGACGGTGCGGCAGCCGGTGCGGGCGATGGCCACGGCGGCGGTGGGGGCGCTGCTGGAAGCGGTCGGGGGCAACCCGGTGGAGCGCACGGAATTCGTCTTCCAACCAGAACTCGTGGTCCGAGGCTCCACCGCCCAGGCCCCCCGCCCTTAGCGGACCTTCCCCTCCGGCCCGGCCGGCCTTGGCCGGCCCCGCCGCTGCCCTGGCGGGCGACCCCTCAGCCGCGGCGGCGTCGAGGCGGCCCTCGGCCCGAGCGAGCCGTATCCAGCCGCGCTGGCGTTTTGAGGCGGCCCTCGGCCTGAGCGGGCCATATCCCGCGGCGGCGCTGGAAGTGCGGGCCTGAGCGGGGCACCTCCAGCCTCGCCTGAGGTGCGGGCCTGAGCGGGGCATCTCCACCCTCGCCTGAGGTGTGGGCCTGAGCGGGGCACATCCAGCCTCGCCGGCGTTTGAGGCGCGGGGTCTGGGGCGGAGCCCCAGGACTGCAACCCGGCTGGCGCCGGGCACCGGGCTCCGCCCGGACCCGCGCCTCAAACGCCGGCGAGGCTGAAGTTGCGCGGCGTCAGCCGGCAAGGCTGTTGCCCCTCGGGGACCCGGCGAGGCCGACGAGGCCGGGAGGGGCGGCGGGGGTGCGCTCGGGCTGGGGGGCGGGCGCGTGGGACGCCTTCGCCGGGGCGCCGGCGTCCCCGTCCGACCAGCCCGAGCGCCGATTGAACGTAACACCGCCGCAATCTCTTGCGTAAGTTGTTGCCGCCAAAAAGCCGCAGCGTTTCGCCCCGGTGACCAACCCGCGTCCAAAGGGTTGACGGCACGCCGACCGACTCATACCGTCGCGTCCGCAAGAAGTTTCAGTCAACTTTCAATGCATCTCGGCCTTGCGGGCACGGCGCGTTGCCAAACGAGGCCCCCTTCGCCAGGAGGACCCCCCATGCCCGCCAGCACCCGCACCCGCACCCGCCCCCGCAGAGCCCCGATATCGGCCCTGGCCCTCGCGGCCCTCGCCGCGGCCGGCGTCCAGGCCGCCCCGCAGGCCGCCGCCGCCCCGCCCGGCGACAAGGACGTCACCGCCGTCCTCTTCGAGTGGAAGTTCGCCTCGGTCGCCAAGGCCTGCACGGACTCCCTCGGCCCGGCCGGCTACGGCTACGTCCAGGTCTCCCCGCCCCAGGAGCACATCCAGGGCAGCCAGTGGTGGACCTCGTACCAGCCCGTCAGCTACAAGATCGCCGGCCGGCTCGGCGACCGCGCCGCCTTCAAGAACATGGTCGACACCTGCCACGCGGCGGGCGTCAAGGTGGTCGCGGACGCGGTGATCAACCACATGGCGGCCGGCGACGGCACCGGCACCGGCGGCTCCCCGTACACCAAGTACAACTACCCCGGCATCTACTCGGGCTCCGACCTCGACGACTGCCGCGCCACCATCTCGAACTACCAGGACCGGGCGAACGTCCAGAACTGCGAACTCGTCCAGCTCGCCGACCTCGACACCGGCGAGGAGTACGTCCGCGGCCGGATCGCCGGGTACCTGAACGACCTGCTCTCGCTCGGCGTCGACGGCTTCCGGGTGGACGCCGTCAAGCACATGCCGGCCGCCGACCTCGCCAACATCAAGTCCCGGCTGACGAACCCTTCCGTCTACTGGAAGCAGGAGGCCATCCACGGCGCCGGCGAGGCCGTCTCCCCGAGCGAGTACCTCGGCACCGGCGACGTCCAGGAGTTCCGCTACGCCCGCGACCTCAAGCGGGTCTTCCAGAACGAGAACCTCGCCTACCTGAAGAACTTCGGCGAGGCCTGGGGCCACATGCCGTCCGGCCAGTCCGCCGTCTTCGTCGACAACCACGACACCGAGCGCGGCGGCGACACCCTGACCTACAAGGACGGCGCCGCCTACACCCTCGCCTCCGTGTTCATGCTGGCCTGGCCGTACGGCTCGCCGGACGTCCACTCCGGGTACGAGTGGACCGACAAGGACGCCGGCCCGCCCAACGCCGGTACCGTGAACGCCTGTTACAGCGACGGCTGGAAGTGCCAGCACGCCTGGCGCGAGATCTCCTCGATGGTGGCCTTCCGGAACGCGGCGCGCGGTCAGGGCGTCACGAACTGGTGGGACGACGGCGGCGACCGGATCGCCTTCGGCCGCGGCACCAAGGCGTACGTGGCCGTCAACCACGAGCCGGCCGCGCTGACCCGCACCTTCCAGACCTCGCTCGCCGCGGGCGCCTACTGCGACGTGCAGAGCGGCACCGCCGTCACCGTCGACTCCGCGGGCCGCTTCACCGCCACCCTCGGCGCCCACACCGCGCTCGCCCTGCACGTGAACGCGCGCAGCTGCGGCTCGACCCCGCCGCCCGCCACCACCGGCGCCTCCTTCCAGGTCAACGCCACCACCGTGGTCGGCCAGAACATCTACGTCACCGGCGACCAAGCCGCCCTCGGCAACTGGAACACCGGCGCCGCCCTCAAGCTCGACCCGGCGGCCTACCCGGTCTGGAAGCTCGACGTCACCCTGCCCGCCGGCACGTCCTTCGCGTACAAGTACGTCCGCAAGGACGCGGCCGGAAACGTCACCTGGGAGAGCGGCGCCAACCGCACCGCCACCGTCCCCGCGAGCGGCACCGTCACGCTGTCCGACACCTGGCGCAGCTGACCCCCGCACGCCCCTGAACCAGGGCCGCCCGGCACCACCAACCCTGCCACCGCCGGGCGGCCCTCATCCGGTCACACCCGTCTGCTTCAAGGAGACCCTCCCTTGATACGCCCTGCCCTGCGCACCGCGGCCGGTACCGTCGCCGCCGTGCTGGCCGCGACCCTCGCGCCGGCCGTCTCCGCGACGGCCGCGGCCGCGCCGCCACCCGCACCGCCCTCGGACGCCGCCCTCGCGGCGCAGCCCGCCCGGCACGACCTGACCCGCGAGCAGTTCTACTTCGTCCTGCCCGACCGGTTCGCCAACGGCGACCGGGGCAACGACCGCGGAGGGCTGACCGGCACCCGGCTGGAGACCGGCCTGGACCCCGAGGACAAGGGCTTCTACCAGGGCGGCGACCTCAAGGGCCTGACCGAGCGGCTCGACTACATCAAGGGGCTGGGGACCACCGCCATCTGGATGGCGCCGATCTTCAAGAACCAGCCGGTGCAGGGCAGCGGCAAGGACGCCTCGGCCGGCTACCACGGCTACTGGATCACCGACTTCACGCAGGTCGACCCGCATTTCGGGACCAACGCCGACCTGACGCGGCTGATCGACAAGGCCCACGCCAAGGGCATCAAGGTCTTCTTCGACGTCATCACCAACCACACCGCCGACGTCGTCGACTACCGCGAGAAGTCCTACCAGTACCTCTCCAAGGGCGCCTTCCCGTACCTGACCAAGGACGGCGTGCCCTTCGACGACGCGGACTACGCCGCGGGGAGCGCGCGTACGGCCGACGGGAAGCGCGCCTTCCCCGAGGTGTCCGCGGACTCCTTCCCGCGCACCCCGGTGGTCCCCGAGGCGAAGAAGGACCTCAAGGTCCCGGCCTGGCTGAACGACCCGACGATGTACCACAACCGCGGTGACTCGACCTTCGCCGGGGAATCCTCCGACCAGGGCGACTTCTCGGGCCTCGACGACCTGTGGACCGAGCGTCCCGAGGTCGTCGCCGGGATGGAGAAGATCTACCAGAAGTGGGTCGAGGACTTCCGGATCGACGGCTTCCGTATCGACACGGTCAAGCACGTCAACACCGAGTTCTGGACCCGCTGGGCCACCGCCCTCGACACCTACGCCGCCCGCAAGGGCCGTCCCGACTTCTTCATGTTCGGCGAGGTGTACTCCGCCGACACCGCGATCACCTCGCCGTACGTGACCCGCGGCCGGCTCGACGCCACCCTCGACTTCCCGCTCCAGGACGCCATCCGCGGATACGCCGCCCAGGGCGCCCCGGCCGGCCGGCTCGCCTCCGTCTTCGCCGACGACTACCGGTACACCAGCGACAAGGCCAACGCCTACGAGCAGGTGACCTTCCTCGGCAACCACGACATGGGCCGCTTCGGCACCTTCCTGAAGCAGGACCGGCCGGGCGCCGCCGAGGCCGAGCTGCTGGCCCGCTACCGCCTCGCCAACGAGCTGATGTTCCTCTCCCGGGGCAACCCGGTCGTCTACTACGGCGACGAGCAGGGCTTCACCGGCGCCGGCGGGGACAAGGACGCCCGCCAGTCGCTCTTCGCCTCGAAGACCGCCGACTACCTGGACGACGACCAGCTCGGCACCGCCCGCACCCACGAGAGCGACGCCTACGATCCGGAGCACCCGCTCTACCGGCAGATCGCTGCTCTCTCGAAGCTGACGAAGGCCCACCCGGCGCTGCGCAACGGCGTCCAGACCGAGCGCCTCGCCCAGGACTCCGTCTACGCCTTCACCCGCACCGACACCTACGGCGGCGCCGAATACCTCGTCGCCGTCAACAACGCCGCCGCGCCCAAGACCGTGGACATCCCCGTCGACAGCGCACCGGACACCGACTTCCGCACCCTGTACGGAGCTTCCGGCTCGGGCCCGGCCGCCGGCGACACCCCGGTCCGCCCCGCCGCCGACGGGAAGCTGACCGTCACCGTGCCCGCGCTCGGCTCCCTCGTCCTGCGCGCCGAGGACCCGCTCCCCGCCCCGGCCACCGCCCCCGCCCTCACCCTCAAGGCCCCCGCCGCCGGCGCCACCGGCACCGTCGAGCTCTCCGCGCAGGTCACCGGCGGCGGCCGCAACCGGGTCGTGTTCGCCGCCCAGACCGGCGACGCCAAGTGGCAGGTACTGGGCTCCGCCGACCACGCCCCCTACCGCGTCACCCAGCACGTCACCGCCCCGGCCGGCACCCCGCTGCGCTACAAGGCCGTCGTCGTGGACGCGTCCGGCCGCACCGCGAGCGCCCGCGCCGAGTCCCTCTCCGGAGCCGTTCCGCCCAAGGAGATCCCGACCGCCACCCAGCGCGACTACGCGGTCGTCCACTACAACCGCCCCGACGGCGACTACACCGACTGGCGCCTCTACGCCTGGGGCGACATCGCCGACGGCGAAGCCACCCCCTGGCCCGAGGGCCACGGCTTCACCGGCCGCGACGCGTACGGCGCCTTCGCGTACGTACGCCTCAAGCCCGGCGCCACCTCGGTCGGCTACCTCGTCATCGACAAGAACGGCACCAAGGACGTCGGCGCCGACCGCACGATCGACGTGACGAAGACCGGTGAGATCTGGCTGGAACAGGGCAAGGAGGCCGCCCGCACCGACCGCCCCGCCTACCCGGCCCCCGACACCTCCAAGGCCGTCCTCCACTACCAGCGCGCCGACGGCGCCTACGACGGCTGGGGCCTGCACACCTGGACCGGCGCCGCCCAGCCCACCGACTGGTCCAAGCCCCTGATGCCCGTACGCACCGACCCCTACGGGGCGGTCTACGAGGTGCCGCTCGCCGCCGGCGCCACCTCCCTCTCGTACATCCTCCACAACGGCGACCAGAAGGACCTGCCCTCCGACCAGTCCCTCGACCTGAAGGCCGCCGGCCACGAGGTCTGGCTGCTCGCCGGCCGGGAGAAGCACCTCCTGCCGCAGCCCGCCGGCTCCGCCGCCGCCCTCGACCTCACCACCGCCAAGGCCGTCTGGATCGACCGCGACACCCTCGCCTGGCAGGCCCCCGAGGCCGCCGCCTCGGCCCAGCTGCTCGCCTCCCGCGACGGCAGCGTCAAGGCCGAGAACGGCACCCTCACCGGCAACGCGGCCCTGCTCCGCCTGACGCGGTCGGCGCTGACCGACGCCCAGAAGGCGAAGTTCCCGCACCTCGCGAAGTACCCCGCCTTCACCGTCGACCCGCGCGACCGGGACCGGGTCCGCGACGCCCTGCGCGGCCAGCTCGTCGCGAGCGCCCGCGCCGCCAACGGCGCCGTCCTCGCCGCCACCGGCGTCCAGACCGCCGGCGTCCTCGACGACCTGTACGCGGCCGAAGCCGCCGCCACCCCGCTCGGCCCCGTCTTCACCACCGCCGGCGTCAAGCTCTCCGTATGGGCGCCCACCGCCCGGCAGGTCGCCCTCGAACTCGACGGCCGCGCCCTCCCCATGCGCCGCGACGACGCCACCGGCGTGTGGTCGGCCACCGGACCCCGCACCTGGCGCGGCAAACCGTACCGGTACGCCGTCACCGTCTGGGCGCCCACCGTCCGGCAGCTCGTCACCAACCTGGTCACCGACCCCTACTCCACCGCCCTGACCACCGACTCGGCCCGCAGCCTCGCCGTCGACCTCACCGACCCGGCCCTCAGGCCCGCCGGCTGGTCGACGCTGAGGAAGCCCGCCGCCCCCGGCATGGCCGGGGCCCAGATCCAGGAACTCCACATCCGCGACTTCTCCGTCGCGGACCGCACCACCAAGCACCCCGGCGGCTACCTCGCCTTCACGGACACCGACTCGGCCGGCATGAAGCACCTGCGCGACCTGGCCGCCGCCGGCACCTCGTACGTCCACCTGCTGCCGGCGTTCGACATCGGCACCATCCCGGAGAAGCCCGCCGACCGCACCGAACCGGCCTGCGACCTCTCCGTGTACGCCCCCGACTCCGAGGAACAGCAGGACTGCACCGCGAAGGCCGCGGCCAAGGACGCCTACAACTGGGGCTACGACCCGCTGCACTACACCGTCCCCGAGGGCTCGTACGCGAGCGACCCCGAAGGCACCCGCCGCACCGTCGAGTTCCGCCGCATGGTCCAGTCCCTCAACAAGACCGGCCTGCGCACCGTCATGGACGTCGTCTACAACCACACCGTCGCCGCCGGCCAGTCCGACAAGTCCGTCCTGGACCGCATCGTGCCCGGCTACTACCAGCGGCTGCTCGCCGACGGCAGCGTCGCCACCTCCACCTGCTGCGCCAACACCGCCCCCGAGAACGCCATGATGGGCCGCCTCGTCGTGGACTCCGTGGTCACCTGGGCCAAGGAGTACAAGGTCGACGGCTTCCGCTTCGACCTGATGGGCCACCACCCCAAGGCCAACATCCTCGCCGTCCGCAAGGCCCTCGACGCCCTCACCGTCGCCGAGGACGGCGTCGACGGCAAGCAGATCGTCCTCTACGGCGAGGGCTGGAACTTCGGCGAGGTCGCCGACGACGCCCGCTTCGTGCAGGCCACGCAGAAGAACATGGCCGGCACCGGCATCGCCACCTTCTCCGACCGGGCCCGCGACGCCGTCCGCGGCGGCGGCCCCTTCGACGAGGACCCGCGGGTCCAGGGCTTCGCCTCCGGTCTGTTCACCGCGCCCAACGGCGCACCCGCCAACGGCACCCCCGAGCAGCAGAAGGCCCGCCTCCTGCACGCCCAGGACCTCATCAAGGTCGGCCTCTCCGGCAACCTCGCCGGCTACTCCTTCACCGACAGCTCCGGCCGCACGGTCACCGGCGCCCAGGTCGACTACAACGGCTCCCCGGCGGGCTACGCGGCCGCACCCGGCGACGCCCTCGGCTACGCCGACGCCCACGACAACGAGTCGCTGTTCGACGCGCTCGCCTTCAAACTGCCCGCCGGCACCACGGCCGCCGACCGGGCCCGCATGCAGACCCTGGCGATGGCCGTCCCGGCCCTCTCCCAGGGCCCGTCCCTCACCCAGGCCGGCAGCGACCTGCTGCGCTCCAAGTCCCTGGACCGCAACTCCTACGACAGCGGCGACTGGTTCAACGCCATCCACTGGGACTGCCGTGACGGCAACGGCTTCGGCCGCGGCCTGCCGCCGGCCGCCGACAACCGCGCCAAGTGGCCGTACGCCAAGCCCCTGCTGACCGGTATCACCACCCCGGCCTGCCAGGACACCACCGGCGCCTCGCAGGCCTACCGGACCCTGCTGAAGATCCGCACCACCGAACCGGCCTTCGCGCTCACCACCGCCGCCGAGGTCCAGCAGCGGCTGTCCTTCCCGCTCTCCGGCGCCGCCGAGACCCCCGGCGTGATCACCATGGCGCTGGGCGACCTGGTCGTCGTCTTCAACGCCACCCCCGACGAGCAGCGGCAGCACGCCGAGACCCTCGCCGACCGGCCCTACCGGCTGCACCCGCTCCAGGCGGCGGGCGCCGACCCGGTCGTCAAGCGGTCCGCCTACGACCGCGCCACCGGCACCTTCACGGTCCCGGCCCGCACGGTGGCGGTCTTCACCCGCGGCTGACCGGCCGCGGGAGCCGGACGAAGGGGTGCCGGGCGGTGCGACCGCCCGGCACCCCTTCGCCGTTGCCCCGAAGCGGGTTGCCCCCGGAGCCCGTTGGCCCGAAGCGCGTCGGCTCCGGAGAGGGCGCTGCTGGCGGCGGTGGCCACGGTGGTCATGCCGCCGGTGACCCCTGGCCCCCGGAGCCGTCCCAGGCGGGTTGTCCAGGGCTCAGCTGCCGTCGAGCGCCCGCAGCACGTCGAGCCGCTTCTCCAGCAGGATCACCCCGTACACCCGGCCGTCCCTGCCCACCTTGTTCGGGAACTCGCCGACCACCCGGTACCCGGCGTCCCGGTAGTACGCCAGCAGGTGCGGATTGTTCGACTGGCAGTCCAGCCGGGCCCGTTCCCGCCGGGTCCGCGCGATCCGCCGCTCGGCGTGCTCCAGCAGCCGCCGGCCGGCCCCGGCGGGCGCCGACTCCCGGTCCACCATCAGCCGGTGCACATAGCCCGCCACCGGCGGCTGCACCCCCCAGGCCTCCTCGTCGGACCACCACAGCTCGTACGCGCCGCACACCCGCCCGTCCTCGTCGCGGGCCAGCCACACCTCGCCGTCGCGCATCCGCTCCCGGAAGTGTGCCGTGTCCTTCTCCCCGGGCTTCCACTGCTGGATCCCGTTCGTCCGCATCCACCGCGCGGCCTCGTCGTACAGCCGGACCAGGACGTGCGCGTCCTTCTCCTCCGCCTGCCGGAACACCATTCCGTCGTCAATGATCACGACGCGAATTATCGCCTTGCCGAAGGCACGTGCCCGGTCACCGGGGCGGCGGCACCCGCCCACCCGCCCCGCCGGACCCGCCCGGCCCCGCGTCGGCGGACACGTCAGCAGGGTCCGGGCCCGTGGCCGGAGCCGGGGTGGAGACCAGGGACGAGTCTGTGGCTGTGGCTGTGGCTGTGGCCATGGCCGTGGCCGTGGCCGGGTCCGGGTCGGTGGCCGGGTCGGAAGCCGTGGCCGGGTCGGGGACCAGCGCGACCAGCCGCCCCACCAGGTCCCCGAACGGCCCGTCAGCCGGCTCGGCGGCCAGCATCCGCCCCACCAGCGCGCCCATCTCCGCGTCGTACGCCGCGCTCACCGCCATCAGCGCCGCGAAGTCGTGCACCAGCTGCAACTCCAGCTCCGCGCGCGGGATCCGCCGCCCGTCCAGCCAGATCAGCGCGGTCGACTCGGCCAGCGAGACCCACGACCGCACCACCAGCTCCAGGCGCGCCACGGGCCGCGTCACCTCCAGGTGCGCGAGGATCTGCTCGTACGCGGCCTGCCGCACCTCGTCGATCATCGCGTTCGCCCGGCTGCTCCCGGCCGCCGGGCCGCCCCGCAGCAGCGCGGAGAACCCGGGCCCGTGCTCCTCGACGAACTCGAAGTAGCGCCCCATCACCCGCAACAGCCGCGCCCCGAGCGGCCCCACGCGGGGCTCGTCGAACCTCCCGGCCAGATCGTCGGCGGCCCGCCGCAGCGCGGCCTCGTACAGGCTCAGCTTGCCCGGGAAGTAGTGGTACACGAGCGGCCGCGAGATCCCGGCGGCGGCCGCGATCTCGTCGATCGAGACCTCGTCGGGGGACCGGTGGCTGAACAACTCCAGCGCGACACCGATCAGCTGCTGCCGCCGCTCCTCGACACCCATCCTGCGCCGCACATTGGTTGTCATATGAACCACCCTACCGACCACCGGATTCGCTGCGTATCACCCAGCACCCCGAATCCGCTTGTCCCCGCCCGGCCTCGCCGCATACCGTCACGTGATCGAATTTCCGGGGGCCGGGGAGCCCCCGCTCCAGGGGCGGGTTGATGACTGCACAACACCACCGAACATTCCGCTTCGCCACCGCGGCCGGGCCGACGGTCGGCTCCGACGGCCCGTGGTCCGACTGCGTCGTGGCGCCGTAGGCCCCGTTACAGGTCCAGGGTCAGGTGGTCGCCTTCGGCTCGGGAGACGCACAGGAGCATGGAGGTCCGGCGTTCGTCGTCGGTGAGGAGGTCGTCGCGGTGGTCGACCTCGCCGGCGAGGACGCGGTGGCGGCAGGTGCCGCAGAAGCCCTGTTGGCAGGAGTACGGGGTGTCGGGGAGGACGCGGCGGACCGCGGCGAGGGTGGTTTCCGTGGGGGAGACCTCCACCGTCGTGGCCGAGCGGCGCAGTTCCACCGTGAAGGGGGCCGCGGCAGCCGAGGGGGCGGCGGGGGTGAAGCGTTCCAGGTGGAGCGCGGTCCCCTCGGGGACGGCGGCGCGGACCGCGGCCATCAGGGGCTCCGGGCCGCAGCAGTAGACCGCCGTGTCCGTGCCGAGCGACCCGAGCCAGGACAGGTCGGGCAGGCCCGTCTCGTCCTGCGCGTGGACCGAGACGCGGTCGCCGTACCCGGCCAGCTCCGGCAGGAACGGCATGGTGGCGCGGCTGCGGCCGCCGTAGACCAGGGTCCACTCGTCCCGCGGACCCATGGCGCGGACCATCGGGAGGAGCGGGGTGATGCCGATGCCGCCCGCGACGAACACGTACCGCGGGGACGCCGCGAGCGGGAAGCGGTTGCGGGGCGGCCGCAGGTCCACCTCGGTGCCCTCGACCAGGGTGTCGTGGACCTCGCGGGAGCCGCCGCGGCCGTCCTCGATGCGGCGGACGGCGATCTCGTACACGCCCGCCTCGAACGGGTCGCCGCACAGCGAGTACTGGCGGACCAGCCCGGACGGCAGCACCACGTCCACGTGCGAGCCCAGGGTCCAAGGCGGCAGCGGGTCGGCGGCGCCGGCGGCGGTCAGGCGCAGCCGGACCACGCCCTGGGCCGGTTCGGTCCGGGCGAGGACCCGGGCGCGTACCGAGCGGCGCGGGGAGTAGCCCGAGACGGGTGTGTCGAGGGCCGGCAGCGGCCACAGCGGGGAGCGCCGGATCCGGGTGCGCAGGGCCCGCCGGGTCAGCCAGGCGGCGCCCGCGACCGCGGCCAGCGCCACGGTCCGGGACGGGAGGGCGTTCGGTCCGGGCATCAGTGCGCGCCCCCGTTCGCGCCGGGGGAGGCCGCCAGATAGGCCGCGGCCTGGGCCGTCGACCCCTCCTGGGAGGGGTGGTAGGCGCGCGACAGGTAGCGGGGGATCGAGCGCAGCATGGCGGGGGTGGAGGGCAGGACGCCCTGCTTGCCCGCCCGGTAGAACTGGCCGAAGGAGGCCCGGCCTTCGGTGAGGGTCGGGTCGTTCTCCAGGAAGAAGCGGGCGCCCCGCTGCCACAGGAAGACCAGCGCGCCGAAGGCGGTCGCCCAGGTGCGGGCCCGCCGCCGGTAGCTGCCGTCGACGTGCATGAACAGCTCGAAGGCCACCGAGCGGTGCTCGACCTCCTCGGCGCCGTGCCAGCGCAGCAGGTCCAGCATCACCGGGTCGGCGCCGCGCCGGTCCAGTTCCGTCGCGTTCAGCACCCAGTTGCCCAGGAAGGCCGTGTAGTGCTCGATCGCCGCGATCATCGCGACCCGCTCCATGAGCCACCACCGGCGGGCCTTGCCGGGCGGCAGCGTGCGGTCCCCGAGCAGCTTCTCGAACAGCCAGTCCACCTGGGCGGTGTACGGGGTCGGGTCCAGGCCCTGGCGGCGCAGGTGCGGCAGTACGTCGTCGTGCGCGGCGGCGTGCATCGCCTCCTGCCCGATGAAGCCGATCACGTCCTCGCGCAGCCGGTCGTCCGTGATGTACGGCAGCACCTGCTTGTAGACGTGGACGAACCACCGCTCGCCCGCGGGCAGCAGGAGGTGCAGCACGTTGATGGTGTGGGTCGCGAACGGGTCGCCGGGGAGCCAGTGCAGGGGCGTCCCGTCCCACTCGAAGGACACCTTGCGGGCCTTGAGGTCTATGTGCTCGGACGCCACCGGGGCAGGCTGCGTATTAGACATGGCGTCAATGTACTGAGGGGTACGCCCCGGCAACACCCCCCGCGCACCCACTTCTCGCGGCACGGGCCATGACATCTTCCCGCAGGCCCGGCCGAGACCCTGCTCGCGCCCCGCCGCGGGCCCCGTCGGGGTCGCTGCTCCCGCCCGCCCCGCCGCGGGCCCCGTCGGGGTCGCCGCTCCCGCCCCGCCCCGGGCGCTACTTCAGCACGCCCGCCGAAGTCCCGTCCCGCAGCCGGCCCGTCAGTTCCGCCCGGGCCCCCGCCTTCGCCGGCAGGGCCAGCAGGCTGCCCGACGCCGTGCCGGTCACCCCGCCGGTCGCCGACAGCGACGCGAACTGCTCGCTGCCCGCGGCCAGTACGTACCAGTGCCCGGCCCGCGACTTCCACAGCACGCCCGCCAGCACCCGCGACTCGCGCACCCCGCAGGCCGCCGAGCCCTCGGCCCGCGCGGCCGGCGCGCCCGTCCGCGCGCCAGGCGCGTGGAACTGCGCCAGCACCCGGTCGGCCGTGCCCCGCCAGGTCTCGGCCCGGGTGCACACCCAGTGCGCGGTGCCGTCGGACTCGGGCAGCTCCTGCTGCGCGTACGGCCAGGAGTTGACCGAGCGGATCCCGTGCGAGCGGACCGTCGGCAGCAGGCACGCGGTGTGCGACCAGTGCTCCAGGTCCACCGCGCCCGCCACCTCGTGCGGCGCCCCGGGCGGCCCGGAGGTCAGCCGGGCCGGGGTCAGCTCACCCAGGTCGGTGATCAGTCGTACGGAGTTCTGCGTGGTCAGGGCCAGCGCGTTCCACTCCTTGCAGGAGGTCGTCACGGCGGGCGCGGCCACCGGGGCGGTGGCGCCCTCGGCCGAGACGGTCAGGGGCACGGAGGGGGCACCCGGGCGCAGCAGGTCCCGGACGGCCACCCCGCGCACCCAGGGCGCCGTCAGGTAGCGGACGTTGCCGTCGACCCGGCTGAGCACCAGCGCGTTCGCGGTGTCGGCCGCGGCCCCGTCGGTCCGGGCGAAGTCGAGGGCCGCGGCGGCCGTGGAGCCGAGCGGCTCGGCGTACCGGACGACGCGCAGCCCGTCGTACAGCAGCACCACGACCGCCTGGTCCACCTCGCCCGCGTACAGCAGCTGCGAGGGGCCCATCGGCGGTCCCGACGGGGTGCCGGGGGTGGCCGACACCTGTACGGATGAGCCGGGGCGCGCCCAGACGGCCAGGGCCCGCCGCAGCAGGTCCCGGTCGCCGGTCCGGCCGCCGCGGGCCGGCCACACCGAGAAGTCGGTACGGGAGGACGTGCGCCAGGCGGCGGGCCCGACCAGGGTCAGCCGGGCGGGGTCCAGGGCCTGCTCGGCGGCGGTGTTCTGCGCGTACACCGGCGCCGCGGCGCCGCGCGCGCCCCAGCCGCCGCCCGGCAGGCCCACCAGCGCCCCGCACACGAGGGCGGCCGCCACGGCCGCGCCGGCGGCCTTCAGGTGGGCCCGCCTGCGCATCAGATCGGTGGGCCGGGCCTGCAGGACGCACGGGTCGAACTCGGGGGAGTCCAGCAGCCCGGCCTGCGCGAGCGCGGCCGGCGGGGTCTCGGCGAGGGCCGCGGCCGGGTCGGCGACCCCGGCCTCGGCCAGCACCCGCAGGGTCTCCGCCTCCGGCAGCCCTTCGAGGGACCGCAGCACGAGCGCGGCCCGCCCCGGGCCGGTCAGCGCGGACAGCCGCTGGTCCAGGGCGAGTTCTTCGGCGCCGCCGGACCGGGGGAACAGTCGCAGGCCCCAGACCTGCGGGAGCAGCGGAGGCAGCTGGGCGCGGCGGGGCCAGGCCCGGAAGGTCAGCGGGAGCCCGGCCTCCAGCGCGGACCGCAGCACCCGCAGGCGTACGTACGCGTACCCGCGGTCGGGTCGGTCCGGGGTGCCCCTGCCCTGGCGGGGGGCGGGTACGGTCCCGGCGGCCGGGGCCGGCGCGCCCCGACCGGGCGGCAGGGCGCGCTGGGCGAGCGCGTGCGCGGTGAGCACCCGCCGGTTCCGGCCGAGGGCCGGGGGCAGTACCAGATAGCCGATCCGCACCAGCCGCGTGTAGTGCTCGACGATGGCGGCCTCGGCGCGCTCCACGTCGACGAGGTCGGGGTCGGGAGCGGTGGGGGCGGGGCGGGTGGCGGCATCCGGGACGGTCACGTTCAGCAGAACGAGCGATTCGTCAGATGGTCACCGGCCCGCCCCGCGGCGGACCCCGCCGACCTCCGAGGGGCGACCTCCAGCCTCGCCGGCTGCCCGGGCGGCGCACCGTGCCGTGGCGGCGACCTCCAGCCTCGCCGGCGTTTGAGGCGCGGGTCCGGGCGGAGCCCGGTGCCCGGCGGAGCCGGGTTGCTTGGGGCTCCGCCCCAAACCCCGCGCCTCAAACGCCGGCGAGGCGGGGAATGCCCGGCGCACTGACGAGGCGGTGGCGGGTCCCGACCGGGTTCGGGCTAGGGGGTCAGGCGGAGGCGGATCGATTCCACGGTTTCGTCCGGGACGCCCAGGCCCTCGCGGACGTACTTCTCCATGGAGCCGTAGCGGGTCGCGACCTCGTCGAGCGCGGCCTCCAGATACGACGGCACGACCCCGATGAGCGCGAGGGCGATGTCGGGGTCGCCCCCCGACGCCGTGAACCCCTCGATCAGCGGCGCGAACGCCTGCCGGACCGCCGGGTTGACGGACAGGTACTCCGCCATCACCGTCTCCTCGTCCGCGCCGAGCAGGGAAAGGATCACCGTCGCCCCCCAGCCCGTCCGGTCCTTGCCCGCCGTGCAGTGGAAGAGCAGCGGCCCGGCGTCCGGCGCGGCCAGCTCGGTGAGCAGCGTCCTGTACGCGGCCTGCCCGGACGAGGAGCTGACGAAGGAACGATACGTCTGCGCGAACAGCGCCTCGGCCTTCCCGCCGCCCAGCTGCCGCTCGGCCACGGCCGGGTCGCTCAGGATGTGCTTGAGCTGCGCCGCGGCCGGCATCTCGCCCGAGCTGACCTTGTCGGCCAGCACGTTCGCCACGACGAGCACGGCACCCTCGGGCACCCGGTCCGGGTGGTCGTCGCGCTCCGCGTCCGTACGGAAGTCGATGACCGTGCGCAGGCCGAGCGAGGCCACGGCCGGGTCGGCGGCCGGGTCCATGCGGTCGAGCTGGCCGGAGCGCAGCACCAGGCCGGAGCGTACGGTGCGGCCGCCGGGCAGCGGGGTGCCGCCGAGGTCGCGGAGGTTGGCGACGGTGGTGGACGGGGTGGCGGTCATGGTGGCGGCTCCAGGCTCCGGCGGCGGGACGGATCTTCGGGTGCACCCGCGCGTTCGAGGTGCCCCGGTCTTCAGTTGTTCAGCTGTTCAGGTCGTCAGGTCTTCAGGTGTGCCCATATGCGGATTTAAGTCTTATCCGCCTCTATGGGCACGGTAGTCGACGGTCAGCGACAGCCCCACTCCCAGGGCCAGCGCGGCGAGGTGCCCCACGTCGGTGAAGGTCCGGCCGCGAGCCGCCACCGGGGCGGCCGCCACCGCGAGCAGCCCCGCCCGCGCCGTGTTCCGCACGGCCCCGCGCGGCAGCGCCGAGGTCAGGGCGCCGAGCACCGCGTTGAAGCCGTAGCTGGTGCCCACGTCCACCGCCCGGCGGGTCGCGGCCCCGGCCCGCCCCATCCGCAGCCCGCCGTACACCAGCAGGGTCGCGCCGGCGTGCCCGAGCAGGAACACCCCGGCCGCCCACCAGGCGCCGTACGTGTACTCGGCGTACCCGAGCACCGCCAGCAGGAGCAGCGCGTACGGCAGCGGCATCGGTTCCTCGACCACGAACGCGCTGCTGAGGAGGGTGTCCCAGCGGCCCGCGGCCAGGTTGTCGGCATTCGTCGAGCAGCGGCGCAGGACGCGTATCCGCTCGGCCGGATCCAGCCGCTCCAGCGCGTACGCGCCGAGCTGCACGCCGGCCGCGTACGCGGGGCTCATCACCAGGGGTATCACCTGATCATGATCCGGCACGGCGGCGGCGGGCGCTCCACCGGTACCCACCTGTTTCCGGACGCCCCGGGAGGTGCGAACATGTGCGGACCATGACAGGAGCCCGGCCGCCGATGCGCGCCACGCGGGCCGCGATGTTCGCGGCGGTGTGCGTGGCCTTGGCCGCTGTGGGGCATTCGTACATGTCTGGCCACGACCTTCCGTTCGGGGTACTTCTGGCCGCCTTCGGGGTGATTGTCGTCCTCGGTTGGCCGGCCACCGGGCGCCGCCGCGGACCCCTCGCCATCGGCGGCGGACTGCTCGCCGCACAGGGCGCCCTGCACCTGCTCTTCGCCCGTACGGAGTCCGCCGGCGCGGCCGCGGCCGTGTACGGCCCGCAGCACGGGACGCGCGCGATGGACGGGGTGCACGCCATGCGGGGGATGCACTCCGCGCACGGCATGCATCCCATGGCGGACCCGCGCGGCCTGCCGGTGGACGGCGCCGGCGCGGCGGCCCCGGCCGGCCGGATGGCGGGCGACACGGCCGGCGACACGGCCGCCGCGGTCAGCGCTGCGATCGGCGGCGGGATGCCCGACGGTGCGGCCGGCGCGATGACCGGCGACCTGGCCGGCGCGACGGCGGGCGGGCTCGCGGAGGCGGCCGGCACCATGGCGGGCATGGCCGGCCACGGCACCCTCGGGATGCTCGCGGCCCACGCGGTCGCCGCCCTGTTCTGCGCGTTCTGGCTGGCCTGGGGCGAGAGCGCGGTGTTCCGGCTGGCCCGGGCACTGCGTGCGCTCGGTGTGCTGGCCGCCCGGCCGCTGCTGCGCGCCCTCGTCCTCGTCCGGGCCGCCGTGCCCGCGCCGGCCGGGCCCGCCCGGCGCCCCCGTACGCTCCCGCGGCCGCGCCGGCTGCGCGGAGCCGTGCCCGCCCACGCCCTGGTCCGGCGCGGGCCCCCGGCCCCGTGGGCTTTCCGCACCACGGCCCCCGGCCGTCCTGCCTGCGCCTGACGGCGAACGGGCGTGACCTGGGGCCGCCTTCCCCATGTCTTCGCCCACAGCTAGGACCACCATGGCCATCGAAGAAGCCAAGGACGCCTCCGTCGTCGACGCGTCCGTCCCCGACACCACCACCAGCACCGCGACCGGCGCCACCACCGACCCGGCGGGCGACACCGACCCCGCGGCCGACGGGGCCTCGCCCGCGTCCGCCGGCGGCCGCTCCTCCGGCACCTGGGCGGCCGTGCGCCCGCTCCTGCTGCGCATGCACTTCTACGCGGGCCTGCTCATCGCCCCGCTGCTGTTCCTCGCCGCCACGACGGGCCTGCTCTACGCCCTCTCCTTCCAGGCCGAGAAGTTCGTCTACGCGGACGAGCTGACGGTGGCCGCCGCGCCCGCCGGCGCCGCGGCCCGGCCGCTGTCCGAGCAGGTCGCCGCCGCCACGGCCGCCGCCCCGCAGGGCGAGGTCGTCGCCGTGTGGCCCGCGCCGGACCGCGAGGCGACCACCCGGGTGATCATGGAGGGCCCGGGCCTGGCCGAGGACGCGACGCTGACCGTGTTCGTCGACCCGTACACCGCGCAGGTGCGCGGGCAGCTGGAGACCGTGAGCGACGCGCTGCCGCTGCGCGCCTGGCTGTCCGACTTCCACTCGAACCTCCAACTCGGCGAGAGCGGCCGGATCTACAGCGAGCTCGCCGCCAGCTGGATGTGGGTCGTCGCACTCGGCGGCCTGGCCCTGTGGATCGGCCGCCGCCGCGCCTGCCGCAGCGAGCTGGTACTGCCCGACCGCAAGGCCACCGGCCGCCGCAAGACCCTGTCCTGGCACGCCACGGTCGGCCTCTGGGCCTCCGCCGGCCTGGTCGTCCTCTCCGCGACCGGCCTGACCTGGTCCACGTACGCCGGCGCGAACATCGACGAACTCCAGACCGGCCTCGGCGGCGCCACCCCGTCCGTCTCCGCCACGCTCGACGGCGCGGCGGGCGGCGGCGACCAGCATGCCGGCCACCACGGCGGCGGCACCGCGAAGCCCGCGCCCGCCGGCCAGGACGTCGGCATCGACCGGGCCCTCGCGGCCGCCCGCGCCGCCGGGGTCACCGAGTCCCTCCAGATCACCCTGCCCGTCGAGGGCAAGGGCTACGTGATCAAGGAGAAGGACCGGCAGGTCCCCGTCCACCTGGACGCGGTGTCCGTGGACCCTGCGGACGGCCGGGTGATGGACACCCTCCGCTTCGCCGACCACCCGCTGCTCGCGAAGCTCACCCGGTTCGGCATCGACGCCCACATGGGCCTGATGTTCGGCCTGGCCAACCAGGTGGTGCTGGCCGCACTGGCGCTCTCCGTGATGTTCCTCGTCTTCTGGGGCTACCGGATGTGGTGGCTGCGCCGCCCGACGAAGTCCGACCGGCTCGCGTTCGGCCGCCCGCAGCCGCGCGGCGCCTGGCGCCGGCTGCCGGTGACGGCGCTGCTGCCGCTGGCCGCGGTCACGGCCCTGATCGGCTGGTTCGTCCCGTTGCTCGGCATCAGCCTGGTCGTCTTCCTGATACTGGACGCGGCGCTCGGCGTGGTCGCGCGCCGCAGGACGGCCGCGTAACGGCGCCTCCGTCGGCCGGTGCCGCGGCGCGGCACCCCCGACGGCCGGTGGGCCCGCACTCCTCGTTCGGAGTGCGGGCCCACCGTCGTTCGGATGCCGGTACGGCCGTCTCGGGACGTGGTCTCGGCAGCGGGGAGGAGACAGGGACGGCGTGCTCAGGGCGCGTACTTGTAGCCGACCCGCCGAACCGTCTGGATCGCCCCGCGGTGCGCGGGCCCCAGCTTGCGCCGCAGCCGGGCGACGTGGACGTCCACCGTCCGGCCGTCGCCCACGTGGCCGTACCCCCAGACGGTGGTGACGAGCTGGTCCCGGCTGTGCACCCGGTGCGGGTGCGCGACCAGATGGGCGAGCAGCTCGAACTCCAGGTACGTCAGGTCGAGGACCTCGCCGTCGACCTCGGCGGTGCGCTGCGCGGGGTCGATCCGTACGAGCGCGTCCCCGCGGGTGCCGGCCGGGGCCGGGGCGGAGGTGTGTGCCGGGGCGTGGGCTGCGGGAGCCGCCGCCCGGGCCGCCGCGGCGGCCTGCGCGGCGAGCGCGACCGGCGGCTGCTGGTCGGCCGGTACGAGGACCAGGTAGCCGACCATCGGCGGCTGGCCCGGCAGCGCGGGCAGGGTGTGCGGCGGCGCCGGCAGCCAGGTCGCGCCCGGCGGCAGGAAGTCGGCCACGCGCGGCACCTGCACCTCGTCGCGGTCGACGGCGCGCAGGCGGTGGCGGTGGGAGGGGAACGTCAGGGGAGCGGTCGCAGCGGAGGTGGCAGCGGTGGAGAAGGTGCGGGTGTTCGCCATGAGTGGTCAGCTCTTTCACGCGGAGTCGTCGGCAGGAGACGTACGTCGGCCGCGCAGACCGAAGGCCTAGCAGGACTGTGGATGCCTGGAGGCGTTAGAGGGCCGGCGCGTTCTTCGCGCGGCAACACACCCGGTCGAAATCGTGGTGCTGACGAGAGGGCCAGAACGGCTCGAGGTCGCTGCGACCGATCGAGGTGTGCGAGTGGCTGGCCATGCGCCCATTGAAGCAGATGGTCCCGTCCGGCATCAGACCCCCTCTCACCAGGTGATACGGAACCTGGACTTCCGAATGTGCGAAGAGGCGCCCGCACTCGAACAGCGGGCGCCTCCACGGGCGGTGCGGCGGGTCCGGCAGGCCGGACCGGGCGGCTCGGCCCGGCCGGGTCACACCGGGCAGGTCGGACCGGGTGGGTCACACCGGGCAGGTCGGACCGGGTGGGTCACACCGGGCAGGTCGGACCGGGTGGGTCACACCGGGCAGGTCGGACCGGCGGGTCAGACCAGGCCGGCCTGCTCCAGGCCGGTGCAGCAGGTGTCCGTGATCAGGCGGGTCACCACGTACGGGTCCACGTTCGCGTTCGGACGGCGGTCCTCGATGTAGCCCTTGCCGTCCTTCTCGACCTGCCACGGGATGCGGACCGAGGCGCCGCGGTCCGAGACGCCGTAGCTGAACTCGTTCCACGGGGCGGTCTCGTGCAGACCCGTCAGGCGCTCGTCGATGCCCGCGCCGTAGTTCTTGACGTGGTCCATCGGCTTCGAGCCCTCGCCCAGCGCCTCGCACGCGGCCACGATCGCGCGGTAGTCCTCGCGCATCGCCTTCGTGGAGAAGTTGGTGTGCGCGCCCGCGCCGTTCCAGTCGCCCTTGACCGGCTTGGGGTTGAGGGTCGCCGAGACGTTGAAGTCCTCGGCCGTGCGGTACAGCAGCCAGCGCGCGATCCACAGCTGGTCCGAGACCTCCAGCGGGCCGACGGGGCCGACTTGGAACTCCCACTGGCCGGGCATGACCTCGGCGTTGATGCCGGAGATGCTCAGGCCCGCCGCGAGGCAGTGGTCGAGGTGCTTCTCGACGATCTCGCGGCCGAAGATCTCGTCCGCGCCGACACCGCAGTAGTAGCCGCCCTGCGCCGCCGGGAAACCGCCGATCGGGAAGCCGAGCGGGCGGTCGCCGTCGAAGAAGGTGTACTCCTGCTCGATGCCGAAGATCGCCTCCTGCCCGGCGAACTTCTCCGCGACCGGGCGCAGCAGCGCGCGGGTGTTGGACGCGTGCGGGGTCATGTCGATGTTCAGGACCTCGCACAGGACGAGGAGGTTGTCGCCGCCGCGGATCGGGTCCGGGCAGGAGAACACCGGCTGCAGCACCCGGTCGGAGGCGTGGCCCTCGGCCTGGTTCGTGCTCGACCCGTCGAAGCCCCAGATGGGCAGCTCGGCGCTGTCGGCGAGGATCTTCGTCTTGGAGCGGAGCTTCGCCGTCGGCTCGGTGCCGTCGATCCAGATGTACTCAGCCTTGATAGCCACGGGCCCCATCCTTCGGTGCTTCACTCCGGCGCAGACTCTGCGGGTGCTGCGGTGATGCCCGCAGCGTGCCAATCCGCGATTTCCCGGCCGTTGCCCGGGTGTGAACCCCGTGTTACCGACGTTTCAGCGGCCTCCCCGGTGTCCTGCCAGGTGTGAGGCACACTGTCCGCGTGAGCATTTCGTACGATTTCACGCCTGTCGGTCCGGACGACACACCACGCCCGGGACCGGGTGCCGGGGGTGCCGGTCCGGACGGTGGCCTGCGCCCGGGACCGGGGCCGGGGCCGGGTGCCGAGGGTGCCGGTCCGGACGGTGGCCGGCTGCCGCGGGTCGGTCTCCTCGGCACCGGACCCTGGGCCGCCCGCACCCACGCCCCCGCCCTCGCCGGCCACGCCGGCTCCGTGTTCGCGGGGATCTGGGGCCGCCGGCCCGAGGCAGCCGCCGCACTCGCGCAGCCCTACGGCGTCCCCGTCTACGAGGACCCCGACGAACTGTTCGCGCAGTGCGACGCCGTGGCCTTCGCGCTGCCCCCGGACGTCCAGGCCCCGCTGGCCGTCCGGGCCGCCGAGGCCGGCTGTCACCTGCTCCTCGACAAGCCCGTCGCCACCACTGTCGAGGGCGCCCGCGCGGTCGCCGAGGCCGCCGACCGGGCCGGCGTCGCCTCCGTGGTCTTCCTCACCCTCCGCTTCGCCGAGCCCGCCGCCGGCTGGATCGCCGAACAGGCCGCACGGGACGGCTGGTTCGCCGCGCACGCGCACTGGTACGGCTCCCTCTACGCCGAGGAGGGCCCGCAGAGCCCGTACGCGGCCTCGCCCTGGCGCCGCGACAAGGGCGGGCTGTGGGACGTCGGCCCGCACGCCCTGTCCGTCCTCATCCCGGTCCTCGGCGAGGTCACCGGTGTCACGGCGGTCCGCGGCGCCGCCGGCACCGTCCACCTGGTGCTGCGCCACACCTCCGGCACCGTCAGCACCAGCGCGCTGACCCTCGGCGCCCCCCGGGCCGGCTCCGGCGTCGGCATCGAACTGCGCGGCACCCACGGCGTGGTCACGCTGCCGGACTGGACCGACGTGCCGGGCGCCTTCGGCCGAGCCCTCGACGCGCTGCTCACCGCAGCCCGCACCGGCACCCCCGACCCGCGCGACGCCACCTTCGGCCTACGCCTCACCGAACTCCTGGCGGAGGCCGAAGCGCAGCTGGCGTGAGGCGCGGCGGCAGCGGTCGTACGGGGCTCCCGTGGGGGGCTTCCGTACGGGGACTTCCGTACGGGGGCCCCGCCTCGCGAACAGGGCGGCCGGGTCACTTGATGACGGCGTTCGCGGCCACGATCGCCACGCCGATCGCCGCGTCCGCGATGCCGATGAGGACCGCTGAGCCCAGCCCGTAGCCGAGGCGCAGCGCCACGAACGCACCCCACGCGAACAGCAGTGCCGTGTTCAGCCCCAGCCCGAGCGCCGTCGTGGACGGCTCGCTCCAGTCCCAGAGCCCGGACGCGAGCAGCAGCAGGACCGTCGGCAGGGCGGCCACCACCAGCGGCCACTCGTCGAACAGGGCGAGGACCAGCTGCCGCCAGCGGTGCCCGGCCGAACCCCGGCGGTGGGTGGCCATGTGGTGCGAGTAGCCGTGCGCCAGGCCGGCCGCGGCGGCCGTCACCAGCACCCACGCGGCGTCGTAGTAGGGGGTGTACGGGTCGGACTTGTTCTGGAGCGCGGCCAGCAGCGCGCTCGCGAGGACGGTCCCGTACACCCCGCCGAACATCCAGTCCGCGCCGCGTCGCCCGGGCGCGTGGCCCGGGGGCCGCCGCCGTGGCTGCTCCTGAGGGATCGCCTGCTCGGCCAAAGGGCTCCTTCCGCCGCCGTGCCCCGCCCTCCGATCGCCGCCAACGTACGACCCCCCCGCCCCCACCCCCACCCGACACGCCCACCCACCCCCGCCGGCTCCCTGAGGCGCCACCCTGAGCCTCGCCGACGCGCTGAGGCGCAACACCCCGGCCGCGCCGGCTGCCCGGCGTGACCTCCTGGGCGGCAATTCCAGCCTCGGGGTTTGGGGCGGAGCCCCAAGGACAACCCGGCTGGCGCCGGGCACCGGGCTCCGCCCGGACCCGCGCCTCAAACGCCGGCGGAGCTGGAGGTCGCAGGCGAGGCCGGGTATTGCCGGCGAAGCTGGAAGGTGGCCGCCGAGGCTGGGGGCTGCCGGCGAGGCGGGGATCGTCGGCGAGGCCGCTGGGACTGCCCCTTACGGGCGGGGCGGGGCCGTGGCGCGGGTCAGGGCCGCGGTGAGGGCGTCCAGGGCGTGCGCGAAGGCACGCTCCGGCAGCGCCGCGTACCCGACCACCAGCCCCTCCCGCGACGGCGACCCGGCCGCCCCGGGGTGCCGGTACCCGGACAGACCGTCCAGCGCGACCCCCTCCGCGGCGGCCGCCGCCACGGCCGCCCGCTCGGTACCCGCCGGCAACTCCAGCACCGCGTGCAACCCGGCCGCGATCCCGGTCACCCGCACCGCCGGGACCCGTTCGGCGAGGACGGACACGAGCCGGTCGCGCCGGTCCCGGTACCCCTGCCGCATCCGCCGCACGTGCCGGTCGTACGCCCCGCAGACCAGGAACTCGGCGAGCGTGAGCTGCTCCAGCGCGCTCGCCCAGGACTCCCGTACGCCCTTCGCCGCGAGCACCTCGTCCACGAGCGCGTCCGGCAGGACCAGCCAGCCCAGCCGGATCGCGGGGGACAGGCTCTTGCTCAGCGAGCCCGCGTAGACGACCCGTTCGGGATCGAGCCCCTGCACGGCACCCACCGGTTTGCGGTCGAAGCGGAACTCGCCGTCGTAGTCGTCCTCCAGCAGGATCCCGTCACGGGAACGCGCCCACTCCACCGCCTCCGTACGGCGGGACGGCAGCAGCGGACCGCCCGTCGGGAACTGGTGGGCAGGCGTCAGCAGCGCGGTCCGCACCGGCCGGGGGAGCGCGGCCAGCGCGCCGGTCCGGGCGCCCTCCCCGTCCACGGGCAGCGGATGCTGGCGGATCCCGGCCGCGTCGAGGATGCCGCGGTGGAAGCCCAGCCCGTACTCCTCCACCGCCCACGCCCCGGGCCGTACCCGGGCCAGCAGCCGCAGCCCGTTGGCGAAGCCGGAACACACCACGATCCGCTCCGGATCGGTGCGCACCCCGCGGGCCCGCGCCAGGTACTCGGCCAGCGCGTACCGCAGTTCGGGGCGGCCCCGCGGATCGCCCGGCCCGAACGCGTCCGCGGGCGCCGCGGCCAGTGCCCGGCGGGCGGCCGCCGACCACGCGGTGCGCGGGAAGGCGGCCGGATCGGGCTTGCCCTGGACCAGGTCGTGCCGCGGGCCCGCGACGGCGGGCCGCCGGGGCGCGGCCGGCGCGGGCGCCGCGGCCACGCCCTGGGCGACCCGGGTGCCGGAGCCCTGCCGGGCGGTGAACCAGCCCTCCGCGACGAGTTCCGCGTACGCGTCCGCCACCACGTTGCGTGCGATGCCGAGGTCGAGGGCGAGCGAGCGGTACGGCGGCAGCCGGGTGCCGCCCGCCAGCCGGCCGCTGCGTACGGCCTCGCGCAGGGCGCGTGCCAGGGCGGTGCGGCGGCTGCCGGGTTCGGTCAGGTCGAGGTGCAGATCACTGCCGAGTGCGGTGGCGGCCCCGGCCGCCCCGTCGGATACGTGTACGTTCCCCACCCCCCGACCCTACGACCACCCCCACCGGGTCCGGGCGGAGCCCGGTGCCCGGCGTCAGCCGGGTTGTTCGTTGGGGCTCCGCCCCAAACCCCACGCCTCAAACGCCGGCGAGGCTGGAGGTTGCACCCGGCAACGCCGACAAGGCCGGGGGTCGGGCCGCAGGGCGCCGACAAGGCCGGGAGCCGGGCCGCGGGGCACTGGCGAGGCCGGGGTCGGGCCGCCGGGCACCGACGGGTCGGGGGTGGCGCCGGCGGGGCGCCGGCGAGGCCGGGTGGGGGTCAGGGGGTGCGGGAGAGGGCCTCTCGGACGGCTTCGTCGGTGCGGGCGACCAGCGCGGACCCGTCGTCCGCCGTGATGATCGGCCGCTGGATCAGCTTCGGCGTAGCCGCCAACTGCGCGATCCACCGGTCCCGAGCCCCCGCATCCCGCGGCCAGTCCTTCATACCGGCCTCCTTCGCGGCCGGCTCCGCGGTCCGCGTGATGTCCCACGGCTCCAGCCCCAACCGGTCGAGCACCGCCCGGATCTCGTCCTCCGAGGGGACGTCCTCCAGGTAGCGCCGCACCGTGTACGCGGCGCCCTCCTCGTCCAGCAGATGCAGCGCGCTGCGGCACTTCGAGCATGCGGGATTGATCCAGATCTCCATGCCGGCCACCGTACCGCCAGCCCGTTGAAGTGCCTGCTGGCCAGGCCCTTTTGTCAGTGCCCCGCAGTAAAATCGAAGCAGTACCAAACAGTCCGACACCCGCCTCCGGGAGGCTGCCGATGACCGCTGCCGTATCCGTTTCCCCGCCGCAGAAGAAGAAGCTGCCGGCGGGCCTGCCCCGCGAGTGGTACGAGGCGCACAACCGCCGGCTCAAGGCCATGCGCCTGGCGATATCCCTGCTCGACGCCGGCACTTACGACGCGAAGCGCGCCACCAACCGGAAGATCCGCACGATGGCCGTCCGCACCGGCATCCACCGCCCGTCCAACACCACGTGCCGCATGGTCCGAGGCCTGATAGCCGACCGCTGACGGATCCGCGCCATGGCCCTCCGGGCGCCGCCGTGCCACGCGCACCGGCGGCCGGCCCGGAGGCCATCCCGGTCCGGCCCGCAGCCGGACCGACGGGGTCCGCCCCCGCCCCGCGACACCACCCGCACCCCGGGCGGCGGGGCGAGCACGAAGTGCGCCATCAGCGCCGACTTCCCCGACCAGGCGGGCGCC
Organism: Streptomyces sp. NBC_00239; assembly: GCF_036194065.1. Taxonomy (NCBI): domain Bacteria; kingdom Bacillati; phylum Actinomycetota; class Actinomycetes; order Kitasatosporales; family Streptomycetaceae; genus Streptomyces; species Streptomyces sp. NBC_00239. The sequence goes on from NZ_CP108095.1 coordinate 5,748,636, forward strand.
CGCCACCACGCGTACGGCCCGGTCCCCGGCGCCCGGCAGAAATCGGCGAGTTCGGCCAGCTCGGCCTGCCGGTCCCACAGCTCGGGCGGTGCGATCCGGTGCACCTGCTGGAGGTACCCGGACCGTACGGGCGCCGCGAGGTGCTGGACGACGTCGCCGATCAGCACCCCGCTGACGGCCACGCTCCCGCCGGCCGCGTGCGCCGTCCCGGTGCGCCGCGCCGCCGCGCCGTGTACGTCCTGCCCCATCCCGGTGCGCCCCTCGGTCCCCGCGTACACCCGGCGGATCCCGGGCGGGACCCAGCAAAACAGCGGGGGCCGCCGACCCACAAGTGGATCGGCGGCCCCCGCCGGGGTGTTCGTCACGCAGCGGCCCGTCGGGCGGGCCGGGTCCGGCTAGAGGTCGAAGTAGAGCTCGAACTCGTGCGGGTGCGGGCGCAGCTGGATCGGGGCGATCTCGTGCGTGCGCTTGTAGTCGATCCAGGTCTCGATGAGGTCGGGGGTGAAGACGCCGCCGGCCAGGAGGTACTCGTGGTCCTCCTCCAGGGCCTTCAGCACGGCCTCGAGGCTGGTCGGGACCTGCGGCACGGCCGCGTGCTCGTCGGGGGCGAGCTCGTAGAGGTCCTTGTCGATCGGCTCCATCGGCTCGATCTTGTTCTTGACGCCGTCGAGGCCCGCGAGGAGCAGCGCCGCGAAGGCGAGGTACGGGTTCGAGGACGGGTCCGGCGCGCGGAACTCGACGCGCTTGGCCTTCGGGTTCGAGCCCGTGATCGGGATGCGCATGGCCGCGGAGCGGTTGCGCTGCGAGTAGACCATGTTGACCGGGGCCTCGAAGCCGGGCACCAGGCGGTGGTAGGAGTTCACCGTCGGGTTGGTGAACGCCAGCAGCGACGGGGCGTGCTTGAGGATGCCGCCGATGTAGTAGCGGGCGGTGTCCGACAGGCCCGCGTAGCCGGTCTCGTCGTAGAACAGCGGCTCGCCGCCGGCCCACAGCGACTGGTGCACGTGCATGCCCGAGCCGTTGTCGCCGAAGATCGGCTTCGGCATGAAGGTCGCGGTCTTGCCGTTGCGCCAGGCGACGTTCTTCACGATGTACTTGAAGAGCATCAGGTCGTCGGCCGCGGCGAGCAGCGTGTTGAACTTGTAGTTGATCTCGGCCTGGCCGCCGGTGCCCACCTCGTGGTGCTGGCGCTCGACCTGGAGGCCCTGGGCGTCGAGCTCCAGGGAGATCTCGGCGCGCAGGTCGGCGAAGTGGTCGACCGGGGCGACCGGGAAGTAGCCGCCCTTGTAGCGGACCTTGTAGCCGCGGTTGTTCTCCTCGGAGCCGGTGTTCCAGGCGCCGGCCTCGGAGTCGATGTGGTAGAAGCCCTCGTTCGCGGAGGTCGCGAAGCGCACGCTGTCGAACACGTAGAACTCGGCCTCGGGGCCGAAGTACGCGGTGTCGGCGATGCCGGTCGAGGCCAGGTACGCCTCGGCCTTCTTCGCGATGTTGCGCGGGTCGCGGCTGTAGGCCTCACCCGTGATCGGGTCGTGGATGAAGAAGTTGATGTTGAGCGTCTTGTCCTTGCGGAACGGGTCCAGACGCGCGGTGGTGATGTCGGCACGCAGCGCCATGTCGGACTCGTGGATCGCCTGGAAGCCGCGGATCGAGGATCCGTCGAAGGCGAGCTCCTCCGCCGGGTCGAACGCTCGCGCCGGGATGGTGAAGTGCTGCATCACACCAGGCAGGTCGCAGAAGCGGACGTCGACGAACTTGACGTCGTTCTCCTCGATGTACTGCTTCACTTCGTCGGCGTTCTTGAACATCCAACTCCTCCTACTCCCGACCCCCCGGGCAGGGGCGGGCTGCATAGCTCGTGGTGCGTCCAGTGCGGTGGCGCACGCTGGTCCCGACCATAGGCACGCGGGATTTCTCAAGCATGACCCATTTGTTTCGCACAAGTTAACCAGGGCCGGGCCGAGGGGGCCCCGAGGGCGCGTCCGACGCTCCGGGTACCGTGGTCGGGTGGACAACAGGCAAGCAATCGGATCCTGGCTTTCCGGCCCCCGCAAGACCGCCGAGGACATGGGTGTCGACTTCGGATACCCGGGCGAGCAGCTCGGGCTGCCGCGGCAGGGACCGGGTTCGGTCGCGAAGTTCGGCCGCCGCCTGGCCGCACTCGCCATCGACTGGGTGGCCTGCCAGCTGATCGCATACGGGCTGATCACCGGCGGTGACATGGCCGGCACGGGCAACTGGACCCTGGGCCTCTTCGTCGCGCTGGCCATCCTGACCGTGGGTACGGTCGGCTTCACTCCCGGCAAGCGGATCGTCGGCCTCCGGGTCGTTTCCGAGGCCGGCGGCCGGCTCGGCTTCGGCCGGGTGGTGCTCCGCACGCTCCTGCTGGCCCTGGTCGTGCCGGCGGTGGTCTGGGACCGCGACGGCCGCGGTCTGCACGACCGCCTCGCGCGCGCCGTCCAGGTCCGCATCTAGAACCTCGGGCCACGTCGTACGAGAGGGCCCCGGACCGACTGGTCCGGGGCCCTCTCGTATGCAAAGCGGGTCAGCGTATGAGTGTGGTGCGCGGTGGAGCGGTGCTGCGGGGTGCGGTGCGGGTCAGCGCATCTTTCCGCCGCGGGGCATCTTCATGCCCTTCGGCATGGGGCCCTTCGGCAGCGGCATGTTGCTCATCAGGTCGCCCATCGCGCGCAGCCGGTCGTTGGTCGCGGTGATCTGGCCGCCGGCCAGCACGCGCGGGAACTTCAGCAGCGTGGTGCGGACCTTCTTGAGGGGGACCTCGCCCTCGCCGTTGCCGACGATGATGTCGTGCACCGGGACGTCGGGGACGACGCGCGCCATGCGCTTCTTCTCGGCGGCCAGCAGGGTCTTCACCCGGTTCGGGTTGCCCTCGGCGACCAGCACGATGCCGGCCTTGCCGACCGCGCGGTGCACGATGTCCTGGCTGCGGTTCATGGCGACCGCCGGGGTCGTGGTCCAGCCCCGCCCGACGTTCTCCAGTACGGCCGCGGCCGCGCCCGGCTGGCCCTCCATCTGCCCGAAGGCCGCCTGCTCGGCACGTCGTCCGAAGACGATCGCCATCGCCAGGAACGCCACCAGGAAGCCCAGGATGCCCAGGTAGACCGGGTGCCCGATCAGGAAGCCGATCCCGAGGAAGACGCCGAGGGTGATGATGCCGATGCCCGCGACGATCAGCCCGACCTTGGGGTCGGCCTTTCGGGTCATCTTGTACGTCAGTGCGATCTGCTTGAGTCGCCCGGGGTTCGCAGCGGCAGCTGCGTTTGCCTTCCTCGCCATGTAGCGAAGTTTACGTGGCTTACGGCGTACGGGAAGCCGCGGCCTCGAGTACGTGCTCGGTTTCGACCCGGTCGTGGGCCCGTCGGCGGTCCTCCAGGACCGCGGTCCAGGCGTTGCGGCGGGCCGTGCGCATGAGCAGGGACTCCACCGCCCGGAAGGCGTCGGAGACTCTCGGGACGGCGATGGCGTGTACAGGCGCGGCCTGCATGGTGTCGATCCCTTCTCAGGTGCTGCATGCGGTGTGTGCATCAAGCATCACTGAACGGTGTTACCAGCGCGTGACCGGCCGGTCAAACGGTGATGAAACCTTGACGGGAAGCGGTCAGAGGCGCGTCAAATACGGAAGCGGCCCGTCCACACCCTCCACCTGGGAGAGTGCGGACGGGCCGCTTCGCCACGGCGTTACTGCCGGGTAGTATCTTGTGCGCCAATTCACACGCCCTCCGGGCGCGGGATCGAGCGCGGATCGAGCGGTGGCTCGGGTCGGGATCAGACGCTCTGCGCGCGCTTCTCCATCGCCTGCTGGTACAGCCGGCCCGCGCGGTACGAGGAGCGGACCAGGGGGCCCGACATCACGCCGGAGTAGCCGATCTCCTCGGCCTCCTTCGCGAGCTCGACGAACTCCGCCGGCTTCACCCAGCGCTCGACGGGGTGGTGCCGCGGCGAGGGCCGCAGGTACTGCGTGATCGTGATCAGCTCGCAGCCCGCCTCGTGGAGGTCCTTCAGCGCCTGGCTGACCTCCTCGCGCTCCTCGCCCATGCCGAGGATCAGGTTCGACTTGGTCACCAGGCCGTACTCGCGGGCCTTGGTGATCACGTCGAGCGAGCGCTCGTACCGGAAGCCGGGGCGGATCCGCTTGAAGATGCGGGGCACCGTCTCCACGTTGTGCGCGAAGACCTCGGGGCGGGAGGCGAAGACCTCTTCGAGGAGCTCCGGGACCGCGTTGAAGTCGGGGGCCAGCAGCTCGACCTTGGTGTGGCCGGTGGCGCGGCCGGCGGTCTGCTCGTGGATCTGGCGCACGGTCTCCGCGTACAGCCAGGCACCGCCGTCGGCCAGGTCGTCGCGGGCGACGCCGGTGATCGTGGCGTAGTTCAGGTCCATCGTGACCACGGACTCGCCGACGCGTCGGGGCTCGTCCCGGTCCAGGGCCTCGGGCTTGCCCGTGTCGATCTGGCAGAAGTCGCAGCGCCGGGTGCACTGGTCGCCGCCGATGAGGAAGGTGGCCTCGCGGTCTTCCCAGCATTCGTAGATGTTCGGACAGCCGGCCTCCTGGCACACGGTGTGCAGCCCCTCGCCCTTCACGAGGTTCTGCATCTTCGTGTACTCGGGACCCATCTTCGCCCGGGTCTTGATCCACTCGGGCTTGCGCTCGATGGGGGTCTGGGCGTTACGGACCTCGAGGCGCAGCATCTTGCGTCCGTCGGGTGCGACTGCGGACACGACCGGCTCCCTCTGACTTCGATTGTTCGGCGCCCACCAGGGTACGCCCGTAATTCGTACGCTCTTACGTCCGGCCAACCTGGGAGTGCACGACGGCATTCCCGGAGGGCTCAGGTGCTCGCCGGCTGCTCGACCGCGCGGGGGCGCAGCTCGGCCTTCTCCAGGACGTCCTTCAGGTGGCGTTCCGCGACGGGGAGCACCTCCTCGATGGTCAGGTCGCGGCCCAGTTCGGCCGCGAGCGAGGTCACACCGGCGTCCCGGATCCCGCAGGGGATGATCCGGTCGAACCAGGTGCTGTCGGGGTTCACGTTCAGCGCGAAGCCGTGCATCGTGACGCCCTTGGCGACGCGGATGCCGATGGCGGCGAGCTTGCGGTCCTCGCGGCGCTGGCCGGCGTTGGACGGCGCGTACTCGGGGCCGTTGAGCCGCGGGTCGAACTCCTCGTCCGTCAGCCGCGGGTCGAAGTCGAGGGAGAGGCCGCCGAGCGACGGGCGCTCCTCGACCGGGTCGCCCAGCACCCAGACGCCGGAGCGCCCTTCGACGCGGGTGGTCTCGACGCCGAAGTCGGCGGCGGTGCGGATCAGGGCGTCCTCCAGGCGGCGGACGTGGGCGACCACGTCCACCGGCCGCGGCAGCTTCATGATCGGGTAGCCGACCAGCTGGCCCGGGCCGTGCCAGGTGATCTTGCCGCCGCGGTCCACGTCGACGACGGGGGTGCCGTCGAGGGGCCGCTCGTTGTCGGCGGTGCGCCGGCCCGCGGTGTACACCGGCGGGTGCTCCACCAGCAGGCAGGTGTCGTCGATCTCGTCGGCGAAGCGCGCCGCGTGCACCCGGCGCTGCTCTTCCCACGCCTCGGTGTACTCGACGGATTCCGGCCCGAAGCCCAGACGGACAAACCGCAGCTCAGACACCGCAGCGCCTCCTCGTAGAACCTGCTGTGTGCATCCATCGCACTCGGCAAGGGTACGGCGGCGCCCGTTCCGGTGGCAGGGGGGTCTCGGTCGGCGGGGTCTACGACTACGGCTACGGCGTCGGCGGGGGCGCGGGCGCGGGCTGCGCCGGCCGCGGGGGCCGTGGCGGCCGGGCGGTCCGGCGGCCGCGCGGCCGGTCCGGGTCCTCGTCGGCGCGCGGCAGCCGCCGGTGGCCCTCGGAGTGGTCGTTCACCCAGCCGCAGACCCCGCAGGCGTACCGGCCGTCGAGTCCCGCGATCAGCGTCCCGCAGCGCCGGCACTCCGCCTCCGTGATCTCCGGTGCGGACAGCGGGCTCCCGCGGTCGGACTCCGGTGCGGGGGCGGTCGGATCGTGCGCGGTCATGCCGCGCAGCGTACGCGGGGCACCCGGGGTGATCCGTAAAGGGGCCTCCCGGTTCTTCGCACGATCGGATGAATGTGGGGCAGAGGGGGCGGCAAGTGCGGAGTTGGCCGCTACATTCACGCCGTTCATCAGGGCCGGGACTCCGGTCCGGCAAGTCAGGAGACCGTGGAGCCGATGACGGAACGACCCCCGCAGCGTGTCCCCAACCGGCAGCTTGCGGCGCTGATCGCGGAAGCGGGTTTCTCCAACGCCGGGCTCGCCCGCCGGGTCGATCAGCTAGGCCTGGAGCACGGTCTCGACCTGCGCTACGACAAGACCTCCGTGACCCGCTGGCTGCGCGGCCAGCAGCCGCGCGGCACGACCCCCGCGCTGATCGCGGAGGTCTTCACCCGGCGGCTCGGCCGCCGGCTGTCCGCCCAGGACCTGGGCCTGGACGCGTGCGCCCCGGTCTACGCGGGCCTGGAGTTCGCGGCCACCCCCGAAGAGGCCGTGGACATCGCGAGCGGCCTGTGGCGCAAGGACTCCGGCAGCCACGCCGAACTGCGGAAGATCGCCTTCACCCCCGCCGGGCTGGTGGTCCCCAGCCGCGACTGGCTGATCGGCCGGGCCGACGAGCGGGTCGGCCGCGGCGACGCCCCGCCGGCCGTGCGGGTGCCCGGCCAGCCCCGGACCGCCGCCGTGCCCCGGCAGCGGCAGATCGACCGCGGCCCCGGACAGCGGGTCACCGGCGGCGACATCGCCGCCCTGCGCTCGGTCTCCGAGCTGTTCCGCGCCCTGGACCACGCCTACGGCGGCGGCCACGCCCGGCAGGCCCTGGTGCGGTACCTGGAACACGAGGCCGAGCCGATGCTCCGCGGCACCTACGGAGAGACCACCGGGCGGCGGCTGTTCGCCGCCGCCGCCGACCTGACCCGGCTGGCCGGCTGGACCTCGTACGACATCGCGGCGCACGGGCTCGCCCAGCGCTACTACGTGCAGGCGCTGCGGCTCGCGCAGGCTGCGGGGGACCGGGCGTACGGCGCGTACGTGCTGGTCACCATGAGCAGGCAGGCCGTCTACCTCGGACACGGCCGGGAGGCCGTCCAGCTGGCCCGGGTCGCCCAGCAGGGCGTCGGCTCGGGCGCCCCGCCGGTGGTCCAGGCGCTGCTGCACGCGGCGGAGGCGCGCGGGCACGGGGTGCTCGGCGAGGTCCGGGCCTGCACCGCCTCGCTGGTCCGGGCCGAACGCGCGCTGGGCGCGGCCCGGCCCGGCGACGACACGCCGCACTGGGCGAGGTCCTTCGACGAGGCGCACCTCGCGGACGAGTTCGGCCACTGCCACCGGGACCTCCAGCAGTACCGGGCCTCGGCCCAGCACGCCGAGCGCTCCCTGCAACTGCGCTCGCCCGCCTACGCCCGCTCCCGGCTGTTCTGCCGGATCGTGCTGGCCACGGCCCGGCTGGGCCTCGGCGAACTCGACCAGGCGTGCGCGCTGGGGGCCGAAGCGGCCCAGCAGGCCATGGAGATGCGCTCCGCGCGGGCGGTGGAGTACGTACGCGACTTCGAACGCCGGCTGGAGCCCTACCGGGACGCCACGGCAGTACGCAACTACCGCGACCGGGTGGCCGCCCTGCTGTAGCCCGAGGCGGTCCCCGGGGACCCGGGGCCTGGCTGGCGGGCGGGTCCCCGCCCCCCAGCGCCGGCTCCGCCCGGCGGGGGTGGAGCCGGGGACGGCGGGGCGGGGTCCGGACGGCCCGGGTCGGGCCCGGGGCTGCGCGGTCAGGCGGCGGCCGGGACGGCCAGCCGGGGTGGTACGGCCGGGACGCCCAGGTCGCGCAGCACCGCGTGCGAGGCGCGGCGCGCCGAGTGCAGGGCGCCCTGCACCGTGTTGAGGTCCCGGTGGTCGCCGCACACGTACAGGCCCGCCAGTACCCGCACCCGCCGGTGCACCTCCTGCGGCGGCGGCATCGCCGGTACGGCCTCGGGCGTGTGGTGGACGGCCAGCAGTTCCCAGTCCGCCGTGGAGGCCCCGTACAGGGCCCCCAGCTGCGCCCGCACCTCCCGCTCGGACGGCTCGGCGCCCAGCACCGTGGAGGTGATCAGGGTGCGGCCGCGCGGCGCCCGCGACGGGTCGACGGCGCTCATCACCGCGGTGTGCGCGACCGGTCCGCGCCGGTCGCCGTCGATCAGCAGGGCGGTGTCGAGGGCCGGCGCCGACGGCGCGGTGTGGTGCAGCACGGTGACCGGGTGGAAGTCCGGCACCCGCAGCCCCGGCAGCAGGTCGGCGGCGGCCCGCGCCCCGGTGGCCAGCAGCACGGACCGGCAGCGGAACACGCCGTGCTCCTCGGTGGTCACCGCGCTCGTGGACACCGAACGGACCCGGACGCCCGTGTGGACGGTGCCCGGTGGCAGTCCCGCGGCCAGCAGGGCGGGCAGTTGCGCCGCGCCGCCCTCCGGCACCGCGAGCCGGCCCAGGGCGAACGCCCGCAGCGCGAGGTCCGCGCACCGCCGCGAGGTGGTCAGCTCCGGATCGCCGAGCAGTGAGGTCAGCAGGGGGCGCAGGACGCCGTGGAAGGTGCGTGGCAGGGCGGCCGCGGCGGTCCGGTCCGGCCGGGCCAGCAGCCGGTCCTCCGGGGTGGCCGCGAGCCGGCCCAGCGCGGCGCTCAGCCGGGCCTGGTCGAGGGAGCGGCTGGCCAGCGCCCGGGCGGCGGTACGGGCCCCCGGGCCGACCCGCCCCCGGCTGCCGGGCGGCGTCACGACCAGCCGGCGGCCCTCGCTCTGCACGAGGACCCCCGGCGCGAAGGTCCGCAGCCGCAGGTCCGCGAGTGCGGCGGTGCGGCCGAGTTCCGGGGACGAGGTGGTGAGCAGGTGCCCCGTCCGGTCGAGCAGGAAGCCGTCGATCTCGTCCGTGGCCATCCGGCCGCCGGACGCCGGGCCCGCCTCCAGGACGGTGACGGTGATGCCGGAACTGATCAGGTGGTGCGCGGCCGACAGTCCCGAGACTCCGGCTCCGACAATGACTACGTCCGCGTGGTGTGCGCTGCTGAGCACGTGCCCCTCCCCGAGGTCGGCGCGGCTGGTGGGGAACCTCCTTCCCCCAACGGGCTTCGGAAATACCCGCGTTCGGCACGTGAATGGGCGCAAGTCCGGTCGCATACGGTCGCACGACGGTCGCACGACGGTCGCTTTCGGTCTACCTGCCGTAGTCGCGGCAAGCCGCCCGGGACCCCTTCCTCAGCCCTTCCGGGCGGTCAGAGCTGCCCTGATGGCGTCGTCGATCTTCGGGAAGGCGAAGCGGAAACCCGACTCCTGCAGCCGCCGGGGGAGCGCCCGCTGACTGCCCAGCACGTCCTGCGCGAGTTCGCCCAGCACCAGCCGCAGCGCGAACTCCGGCACCGCGAAGACCGTCGGCCGGTGCAGCACCCGGCCCATCGCGGCGGTGATCTCACGGTTCGTCAGCGGCTCGGGGGCGGTCATGTTCACCGGCCCGGACAGTGACGGCGTGTCGATCAGGTGCCGGATCGCGGCGATCTGGTCGTACAGGGAGATGAAGCTCCAGTACTGCCGGCCGTCGCCCAGCCGCCCGCCGAGCCCCGCCCGGAACAGCGGGAACATCCGGCCCCAGGCGCCGCCGTGGGCCGACACCACCAGGCCGTTGCGGGCCAGCACCGTCCGCACGCCCGCCGCCGCGGCCGGGGCGGTGGCCGCCTCCCAGTCCACGCACACCCCGGGCAGGAACCCGGACCCGGCGGGGGCGTCCTCGTCCACCGGGCGGTCGCCGGTGTCGCCGTAGTAGCCGACGCCGGAGGCGCTCACGAGGACCTCGGGGGGCTCGGCCAGTGCGGCCAGGGCGCGGGCGAGGGTCGTGGTGCCCGAGACCCGGCTGTCCCGGATCTCCTTCTTGTACGCCTCGGTCCAGCGGTGGTCCCCGATGCCGGCGCCCGCCAGGTGGACGACCGCCCGGCAGCCCTTCAGCCCGGCCGGGTCGACTGTGCCGCGGCGGGGGTCCCAGGCCGCCTCGCCGGGGCCGGCCGGTGGTCGGCGTACCAGGCGGACCACCTCGTGCCCGTCCGTGCGGAGGGACCGTGCCAATGCCGTGCCGATGAGTCCGGACGAGCCGGTGACCGCGATACGCATACCCCCATCCTGCCCGCCCCCTCCCGACTCCCGGGCGCGCCCGGCCCGACGCCGCTGCGGGCAACCCCCGGCCCCGCCGACGCCCCCTCGCCCGGGCGCGGCCCCCGGCCTTGCCGGTGCCCTGCGGTGCAACCTCCAGCCTTGCCGGGGCCCTGGGGCGCGACCCCCGGGCTTGCCGGTGCTGCGGGCGCGAATTCCAGCCTCGCCGGCGTTTGAGGCGCGGGGTTTGGGGCGGAGCCCCAAGACTGCAACCCGGCTCCGCCGGGTACCGGGCTCCGCCCGGACCCGCTCCTCAAACGCCGGAGGGGCTGGGGGTGCGCGGGGTTGCCGGGCTCTGCCCGGGCCCGCTCTTCGAGCGCCGGAGGGGCTGGAGGGCGCGGGGGGTTGCCGGGCTCCGCCCGGGCCCGCTCTTCGAGCGCCGGAGGGGCTGGAGGGCGCGGGGGGTTGCCGGGCTCTGCCCGGGCCCGCTCGTCAAGCGCCGGAGGGGCTGGAGGGTGCGGGGTCAGGCGCAGGCGGGGCTGAATGCCCGGCGCGGCGGGGAGCAATCAGGTGTTGCCGAGCCAGTGGCCTACCGCGTAGGTGACAGCCATGGCGAGCGCGCCGCCGGCCACGTTGCGCAGTACCGCCCGCGGCCGCGGCGCACCGCCCAGCCCGGCGCTCAGCACCCCGCACGCGGCCAGCGCGGCCAGCACGGCGGCCACCGTCACCGGCACCCGCAGCTGCGCCGGCGGCAGCAGGATCGCCAGGAGCGGCAGCAGCGCCCCGGCCGTGAAGGCCGTGAAGCTGGCGAACGCGGCGTGCCACGGATTGGCCAGCTCGTCCGGCTCGATGCCCAGTTCCACCCGGGCGTGCGCGCGCAGCGCGTCCCGTTCGGTGAGCTGCTGGGCCGCCTCCCGGGCCACGTCCCGGCTCAGCCCGCGGCCCTGGAGGAGGTCGGTCAGTTCGTCCAGTTCGGCCTCGGGGTCGGCGGCCAGCTCCCGGCGCTCCTCGTCCAGCGCGGCCCGCTCGGAGTCCCGCTGGGAGCTGACGGACACGTATTCGCCCGCCGCCATCGACAGCGAGCCCGCCAGCAGCCCGGCCACCCCTGCGGCGAGCAGCGCCGCGCGCGAGGTGGTGGCCCCGGCGACGCCGACGACCAGCCCCGCGGTGGAGGTGATGCCGTCGTTGGCGCCGAGCACGCCCGCACGCAACCAGTTGAGGCGGGTGCTGATCGCGGCCGACTGGTTCTGTTCCGTCACGGGAACACTGTCGGCCCCCCGCCCGTCCGGGGCCACCCGGCGTGCGGGCGCGCCGCGGCCGTACGAGGGTGAAGGGGTGAGGGTCAGGCGCGGAGCGGCGGAACCGGGCTGGCTGCGCGGTGCGCCGCCGCCCCGGTGGGCACGGGTGGCGCCCGCCGTCGCGCTGGTCGTGCTGTCGTCGGCGCAGCTGCTCACCCCCGCCACCGTCGAGCTGGGCTTCTTCCTCGCGGCGGTGCCACCGGTGGCGGCCTTCTCGTACGGGGCGCTGGGCACGGCGGTGTTCGCCGCGGTGGTCCTGGTCCTGCTGGGCGTGCCGCACCTGAGCGTGGCGCACGCCCGCGGCACGGACCTGGCGACGGTGGCCGCGGTGGGGCTGCTCAGCGTGGTCCTCTCCTGGGTGCGGCGGCGCCGCGACGCGCAGCTGGTGAGCGTGCGGACCGTCGCCGAGGCGGCGCAGCTCGCGGTGCTGCCGCCGCTGCCGGAACGGGTCGGCCCGGTGCGCTGCTCGGGGCTGTACCGGGCGGCCCAGCTCGGCACCCTGGTCGGCGGCGACCTGTACGACGTGCGGGCCGGCCCCTTCGGGGTGCGGGCGCTGGTCGGGGACGTGCAGGGGCACGGTCTGGCGGCGGTGGCCACGGTGGCCGCGCTGCTGGGGGCCTTCCGCGAGGCGGTGCTCGACGACGCGGAACTGACGGCGGTGGCCGCCCGGCTGGACCGGCGGCTGGTCGCGGACGCGGCGGGCGAGGAACACGCGGAAATCTTCGCGACGGCGGTGCTGCTGGAGTTCCCGCCCGGCCGCGCGCTGGTACGGGTGCTGTCCTGCGGGCACCCGCCGGCGGTGCTGCTGCGCGGGCGGTCCGTACGGGAGGTCGCGGCGGATCCCGGGATGCCCCTCGGACTGGGCATGGCCGATGTGCTGCCGGCCGTGGTGACCACGCTGCCGCTGGCGGCGGGGGACCGGCTGCTGCTGCACACGGACGGGATCACCGAGGCGCGCGACACGTCGGGCGCCTTCTACCCGCTGGTGGCGCGGCTGCCCGTACTGGCCGGGGCGGGCGCCGACGGTGCCGCGCTGACCGCTGCCGTGTGGAAGGACCTGACGCGGTTCACGGCCGGCCTGACCGACGACGTGGCCCTGCTGGTCCTCTCGCTCGACGTCCCCGAAGCCGCTGATGTCCCCGAGGCCGCCGACGTCACCGAAGCCTCCGACGTCCCCGACGCCTCCGACGGGCCGCGGCCCCCGCCCGGCCGCCCGGCCTTCTGAAGGGCACTCCCACGCGCCGAAGGGCGCTCCCTGCGCGACGAGGGCACTCCCTGCACGACAAGGGCACTCCCTGCGCGACGAGGGCGGCTCCCTACGCGTCGGCGCGCGGCTCGGCCAGGATGCTCATGCCGCCGGTGAGTTCGGTCAGGCAGCGGGCGGCCACGTCGGCGGGGGAGCCGGGGCCGGCGGCGGGGCCGTCGGTGGCCGACCAGACCTCCAGCGCCACCCGGATCGCGTCCGTCGAGGCCGCCGCCAGCAGGCGGACCTCCAGCGGGTCGGCGTCCGGGCCCGCCAGCCGGCCCAGGACCGGCACCAGCCGCTCCTCGGAGTCCTGGTTGACCCGGTACCAGACCGCGCGCAGGGCCGGGTCGTCCACGGCCGCGCGCAGCAGCCCGCGGGTCCACCGGAGGGCCTCCTCGTCCTCGGGCGCGACCGACAGCGAGCGGACCACCGCCCGCAGCACGGCCTCCCGCAGCGGCGTCCCCGGCTCCTCGGCCGCCAGCAGCGCCCGCCACTCGTCGCCGCCGCGGGCGAGCAGCGGCGCCACGGCGTCCTGCTTGCTGCGGAAGTAGCGGTAGAAGGTCCGCAGCGCGACGCCCGCGCGGTGCGCGATGTCCTCCGCGGTGGTCCCGTCCGGACCGTGTTCGGCGAAGAGCGCGCACGCGGCGCGTGCGATGTCGAGCTGGGTGGCGGCCTTGCGGCGCTCGGTGAGCGACTTGGGGCCGGGCGCGGTGTCGGGGGCGTAGGGACGAGGCGATCTCACGTCCGAAGAATACGCCGGCGAGATCCAGTGTGGCGTGATATGCCACTCTGGCAAAACGTGCCACTTCCTCGGTACCCTCGTGTCACCCCCCAACCGGCAGAGCTACGGAGACCCCGACATGAACCGCTACGAAGGCCGCCGCGTCCTGATCACCGGAGGCGGCTCGGGCATCGGCCAGGCCACCGTCCACCGGATCCTCGCCGAAGGCGGCCGGGTCCACACCGTCGACGTGAACGAGGCCGGCCTCAAGGCCACCGCCGCGCAGGCCGCCGCCGAGGGCACCGACGGACGCCTGACCACCGCGCTCCTCGACATCTCCGACGAGAACGCCGTCCGGGAGGGCGTGGCGGCCGCCGTCGCGCACCTCGGCGGGCTCGACGTCCTCGTCAACGCCGCCGGCATCCTGCGCTCCGAGCACACCCACAAGACGACCCTGGAGCTCTGGAACACGATCATCTCGGTCAACCTGACCGGCACGTTCCTGATGGTCCGCGAGGCCGTCCCGGCCCTGCTGGCGGGCGACCGGCCGGTCATCGTGAACTTCAGCTCCACCTCGGCCTCGTTCGCGCACCCGTACATGTCGGCGTACGCGGCCTCCAAGGGCGGCATCCAGTCCATGACGCACTCCCTGGCCGCCGAGTACAGCAAGCAGGGCCTGCGCGCCGTCTGCGTCGCGCCCGGCTCCATCGAGAGCGGCATGACCACCGGCAACGGCCCCGGCCTGCCCGAGGACACCGACTGGAGCCTGTTCGCGAAGCTCGCCCCGGGCCTCGGCCAGGGCTTCGCCGGCCCGCAGACGGTCGCCGGCGTGGTCGCCATGCTCGGCTCCGACGACGGCGCCTTCATCACCGGCACCGAGATCCGCATCGACGGCGGCACGCACTACTGAGGGCGCGGCGGCAGGCGGCCGACTCAGGAGGACCGGAAGCGGTCCCACAGCCGGGGGTAGCGCTCCGCGAGCACGGCCTCGTTCTCGAAGTCCAGCGCGGCGCCCTCCGGCTCGGCCGCCTGCATCGCCACCCCCAGCTCCGGCGCCACCGCGCCGGTGAGCTGCTCGTACGCCTCGTCGGCCGCGTACCCCAGCTCCTCGCCGTCCCCGTCGACGGCCTCGTCGAACTCGCCGAGCAGTTCGGCGAGGTGGTCCGGGTCGTGCACCGCGCCCTCGAACACCTCTCGGCCCTGCCCGATCAGCCAGCACCGGAAGAAGTCGAACGCGTCGTCGCTGGCCCCGTCGAGCAGCACCCAGGCCGCACCCCACAGGTCCCAGGTGTACGCCCGGTTGTACCGGGCCTCGAAGTGGCGGGCGAAGTCCAGGACGGAATCGGGGTCGAGCTGCAGCAGTCGCTCGACGAGCAGGTCGGCATGGTCCTCGGGGTCGCCCTCGGCGGCCTCGCGGGTGCTGTCGACGATCTCCCAGAATTCCGTCTCGTCCATCACGAGCACAGCATCACCGCTGCGCGAGTGCCCCGCCACCGCGAGAATGCGTCGTATGGGAACTGTGACGGGAAGTCTCAGAGGCAGGATCGCCCTCGTGGCCGGAGCCACCCGGGGCGCGGGACGGGCCATCGCCGTCCAACTGGGCGCGGCGGGCGCCACCGTGTACGTCACCGGACGGACCAGCCGGAACCGCGCCAGCGAAGTGGGCCGTACGGCGGAGACCATCGAGCAGACGGCCGACCTCGTCACCGAGGCCGGCGGCGAGGGCATCGCCCTGGTCGCCGACCACCTCGATCCGGGGCAGGTGCGCGCCGTCGTCGAGCGCATCGACGCCGACCACGGCCGCCTCGACCTCCTCGTCAACGACCTGTGGGGCGGCGAACACCTGGTCGTCTTCGGGAAGCGGATGTGGGAGACCGAGCTCGAACGGGGCCTGCGGATGCTCGACCTCGGCGTGAAGAGCCACATCCTCACCAGCTGGTACGCCCTGCCGCTGCTGATCCGCAACCCGGGCGGGCTGGTCGTGGAGATCACCGACGGCACGGCCGAGACCAACGACCGCTTCCGCGAGAACTTCTTCTACGACCTGGCCAAGAACGGCCCGATCCGGATGGCCCGCACCCTCGCCCACGACCTCCGCGGCACCGGCTGCACGGCCGTGTCCGTCACCCCCGGCTGGCTCCGCTCGGAGCAGATGCTGGAGGCCTTCGGGGTCACCGAGGCGAACTGGCGCGATGCCGTCGCCAAGGTCCCCGGCTTCGCGGTCTCCGAGTCCCCCGTGTACATCGCCCGGGCCGTCGCCGCCCTGGCCGCCGACCCGGACGCGGTCACCCGCTGGGAGGGTCAGTCGCTCTCCAGCGCGCAGCTGTCCCGCGCGTACGGCTTCACCGACGCCGACGGCAGCCGCCCGGACGCCTGGGCGTACATCCAGGAAGTGGAGATCGGCGGCGAAGACCGCTCCCCGGACCACTACCGCTGACGGCCCGCGCCCGCCGCGCGCACCCGATCCCGTACGCGAAGACCCCCCGCCGCGGAATGCGGCAGGGGGTCTTTCACGTACGGGCCTACGGGCGTTCGGGCCTACAGGCCGTAGCGCTCCCGGGCCTCCTTGACCGCGGAGGCCGGGGCCTCGCCGCGGCGGGCCAGCTGGGCAAGGGCCGCGACCACGATCGACTGCGCGTCGACACCGAAGTGGCGGCGGGCGCCCTCACGGGTGTCGGACAGGCCGAAGCCGTCCGTGCCCAGCGAGGAGTAGTCCTGCTCGACCCACTGGCTGATCTGGTCCGGGACCTGGCGCATCCAGTCGGAGACCGCGAGGACCGGGCCGGGCGCGCCTTCCAGGGCCTGCGTGACGTACGGGGTGCGCACCTCGCCGCGGAGCAGGGCCTCGTCGCACTCCAGCGCCTCGCGGCGCAGCTCGCCCCAGGAGGTGGCGGACCAGACGTCGGCGGCCACGTTCCAGTCGGCGGCCAGCAGGCGCTGCGCCTCCAGGACCCAGTGGATCGCCGTGCCGGACGCCATCAGCTGGATCTTCGGGGCCTCGGCGGCCGGCGCGTTCTCCAGGTCGGTCGCCCGGTTGAAGCGGTACAGGCCCTTGATGATGCCTTCCTCGACGCCCTCGGGCATCGCGGGCTGCACCTTCGGCTCGTTGTAGACCGTCAGGTAGTAGAAGACGTCTTCCGGCGTCTCGCCGTACATCCGGCGCAGACCGTCCTTGACGATCACCGCGATCTCGTACGCGAAGGCCGGGTCGTAGTTGAGCGACGCCGGGTTCGTGGACGCGATCAGGTGCGAGTGGCCGTCCGCGTGCTGGAGGCCCTCACCGGTCAGCGTGGTGCGGCCGGCGGTGGCGCCCACGATGAAGCCCTTGCCGAGCTGGTCGGCGAGCTGCCACATCTGGTCGGCGGTCCGCTGCCAGCCGAACATCGAGTAGAAGATGTAGAACGGGATCATCGGCTCGCCGTGCGTCGCGTACGACGTGCAGGCGGCGATGAAGTCGGCCATGGCGCCGGCCTCGGTGATCCCCTCGTTGAGGATCTGGCCGTCCTTGGCTTCCTTGTAGTACATCAGCTGGTCGCGGTCGACCGGCTCGTACGTCTGGCCCAGCGGCGAGTAGATGCCGGCCGACGGGAAGAGCGACTCCATGCCGAAGGTGCGGGCCTCGTCGGGGACGATCGGCACCCAGCGCTTGCCGGTCTCCTTGTCCCGCATCAGGTCCTTGACGAGCCGGACGAAGGCCATGGTGGTGGCCATCTCCTGCTTGCCGGAGCCCTTGATCAGCGGGGCGAAGGCGCGGTCGGCGGGGGCGGGCAGGGCCACGTGGTGGACCTTGCGGGCCGGGGCCGGGCCGCCGAGGGCCGCGCGGCGCTCGTTCAGGTACCGGACCTCGGGGCTGTCCGCGCCCGGGTGGCCGTACGGGACCTGGCCGTCGGCGAAGGCGCTGTCCGGGATCGGGAGTCCGAGCTTGTCGCGCATGCTCTTGAACTCGTCGATGGTCAGCTTCTTCATCTGGTGGTTCGCGTTCTTCGACTCGAACCCGGCACCCAGCGTGTAGCCCTTGACGGTCTGCGCCAGGATGACCGTCGGCGCGCCCTTGTGCTCCAGGGCGGCCTTGTACGCGGCGTAGACCTTGCGGGGCTCGTGGCCGCCGCGCGAGGTGTGGAAGCACTCGGCGATCTTCGCGTCGGACACCACCGCGGCGAGCTGGACCAGCTCGGGGTTCGCACCGAAGAAGTGGTTGCGGATGTACGCCACGTCGCGGGTCGCGTACGTCTGGAACTGCGCGTCCGGCACCTCGCGCAGGCGGCGGACCAGGGCGCCCGTGGTGTCGAGCCGGAACAGCTCGTCCCAGGCGGAGCCCCACAGCGTCTTGATGACGTTCCAGCCGGCGCCGCGGAACTGCGCCTCCAGCTCCTGGACCACGCGGAAGTTGGCGCGGACCGGGCCGTCGAGGCGCTGCAGGTTGCAGTTGATGACGAAGGTCAGGTTGTCGAGCTGCTCGCGGGAGGCCAGGGCCAGGGCGGCGGTCGACTCGGGCTCGTCCATCTCGCCGTCGCCCAGGAAGGCCCAGACGTGCGAGTTGGCGGTGTCCTTGATGCTCCGGTTCTGCAGGTAGCGGTTGAAGCGCGCCTGGTAGATCGCGGAGAGCGGGCCGAGGCCCATGGAGACCGTGGGGAACTCCCACAGCCAGGGCAGGCGCCGCGGGTGCGGGTAGGACGGGAGGCCGTTGCCGCCCGACTCCTGCCGGAAGTTGTCGAGCTGCTGCTCGGAGATGCGCCCGTCGAGGAAGGCGCGGGCGTAGATGCCGGGGGAGGCGTGGCCCTGGATGTAGAGCTGGTCGCCCGAGCCGTCGGCCTCCTTGCCCCGGAAGAAGTGCTGGAAGCCGGTCTCGTAGAGCCAGGCCGCCGAGGCGAAGGTGGCGATGTGGCCGCCGACGCCGTACTTCGAGCCGCGGGTCACCATGGCGGCCGCGTTCCAGCGGTTCCAGGCGGTGATCTTGGCTTCCATCGCCTCGTCACCGGGGAACTCCGGCTCCGCGGCGGTGGGGATGGTGTTGACGTAGTCCGTCTCCAGCAGCTTCGGCAGGGCGAGCCCGGCGGCCTCGGCGTGGTGGAGCGTACGGCGCAGCAGGTACTCGGCGCGGCGGGTGCCGGCGGCCTTGGCGACGGCGTCGAGGGACTGCGCCCATTCGGCGGTCTCCTCGCTGTCGCGGTCCGGGAGCTGGTCGAGCTCGCTCGGAAGCTTGGCTACGGGGTCGGACATCGGTGTGCGCCGCCTTCCGGACTGGAAACGGGGGTGGAGAAAGGGGGTCCCTGACTGGGCAGGACAGGGCGGGCGGACCTGGTTGTGGTCCGCGAAGACTGTAAGCGCCTGATCGATGATCGATCAAACAATTGCCACGAAAAACTGATCGAATTAGCAAAGTCGGCATTGCGTGCCGCTGAACCGGGCACGCGGTGCCACTTGATATCAGGGCAAGTCGGACACCCGCTGCACACCCTAGGCGCGCGGCGCACATCCGAGCACGTGCCGCTTGACCAGCAGACCGATCTCCGGATCGTTCCTCCGGAAGGCCTCGACCAGCATCTCGTGCTCCTCCGCGAAGGCCTTCTGCACGGTGCCCAGCCAGCGGATCGACAGCGCCGTGAACACCTCGATGCCCAGGCTCTCCCAGGTGTGCAGCAGCACGCTGTTGCCCGCCGCGCCCACCATCCCCCGGTGGAAGGCCACCGTGTGCCGCACCTGAGCGGTGCTGTCCTCCGTACGGTCGGCCTCGCGCAGGGCGATCACGTGCGGCTCCAGCAGCCGCTCCAGCAGGGCGGTGTCCGAGGCCAGCCGGGGAGCGGCCAGCTCCGCGGCGATCTGCTCCAGGCCGGCGCGCACCGGGTAGATCTCGTCCAGGTCGGACGCGGTCAGATTGCGTACCCGTACGCCCTTGTTCGGGGCGGATTCGATCAGCCGGAGGGTCTCCAGCTCACGCAACGCCTCCCGTACGGGGGTCTGGCTGACCTCCAGCTCCACCGCGATCCGGCGCTCCACGATCCGCTCGCCGGGCTTCCAGCGGCCGCTGACGATCCCCTCCACGATGTGCTCGCGGATCTGCTCGCGCAGCGAGTGCACGACGGGTGGGGTGATCATCGGGGCTTCATCTCCTGGGGGCGCGCAGGGACAGGTCGTGGGGCCTGGGGGAGTGTCTTGGCGTAGACAATACGGCGGCGCCCCCGCCCGGAAGTGCTCCGGGCGAGGGCGTCGAGGTGAGGCTCGTTACAAGCGCGGGGCTCTACAGGCCCAGCTCGACCTCGAACTCGCCGGCCTCGAGGATCTCCTTGACCGCCGTCAGGTAGCGGGCGGCGTCCGCGCCGTCCACCAGACGGTGGTCGTAGGAGAGCGACAGGTAGGTCATGTCGCGCACGGCGATGGTCTCGCCCAGGTCCGGGTGGTTGATGACCACGGGACGCTTGACGGTGGCACCGATGCCCAGGATCGCGACCTGGTTCGGCGGCACGATGACCGTGTCGAACAGCGCACCGCGCGAGCCGGTGTTGCTGATCGTGAAGGTCGCGCCCGACAGCTCGTCCGGCGTGATCTTGTTGCCGCGGACCTTGCCGGCCAGATCGGCGGTGGCCTTGGAGATGCCGGCCAGGTTGAGGTCGCCCGCACCCTTGATGACCGGGGTCATCAGGCCCTTCTCGGAGTCCACGGCGATGCCGATGTTCTCCGAGTCGAAGTAGGTGATGGTGCCCTCGTCCTCGTTGATCCGGGCGTTGACGACCGGGTGGGCCTTCAGCGCCTGGGCCGCGGCCTTGACGAAGAACGGCATCGGCGAGAGCTTGACGCCCTCACGGGCCAGGAACGAGTCCTTGGCCTTGCCGCGCAGCTTCATGATCTTGGTGATGTCCACCTCGACCACGGAGGTCAGCTGCGCCTGCGAGTGCAGGGCCTTCATCATGTTGTCGCCGATGACCTTGCGCATGCGGGTCATCTTGACCGTCTGGCCACGCAGCGGGGACGCCTCGACGGCGGCCTTCGCGGCGGGGGCGGCAGCGGCGGCCGGCGCGGCGACGGCGGCCTTGGCGGCCTCCGCGGCGGCGACGACGTCCTGCTTGCGGATCCGGCCACCGACACCGGTGCCCGTGACCTGCGCCAGGTTGACGCCGGACTCCGAGGCGAGCTTGCGCACCAGCGGGGTCACGTACGCGCCCTCGTCACCGGCCGGAGCCGGGGCGGCGGGGGCGGCCGGGGCGACCGGAGCCGGAGCGGCCACCGGAGCCTGCGCGGCCGGAGCCGGAGCCGGAGCCGGAGCAGCGACCGGGGCCGGAGCCTGCGGCGCCACCGGAGCCGGGGCGGCCGGAGCCGGGGCCGGGGCGGCCGCCGGGGCCGGGGCGGCGGGAGCGGCCGCAGCCGCCGGAGCCGCACCGGCAACGCCGATGACGGCGAGACGGGCGCCGACCTCGGCGGTCTCGTCCTCGCCGACCAGGATCTCCAGCAGGGTGCCGGAAACCGGCGCCGGGATCTCGGTGTCGACCTTGTCGGTCGAGACCTCGAGCAGCGGCTCGTCGGCCTCGACCGTCTCGCCGACCGACTTCAGCCAGCGGGTGACGGTGCCCTCGGTGACGGACTCGCCCAGCGCGGGGAGCACGACATCGGTGCCGGAAGCGGCCGGGGCCGGAGCCGCGGCCGCAGGGGCCTCGGCCACGGGAGCCGGAGCCGCGGGGGCCTCGGCGGCCGGGGCCGGAGCCTCGGCCACGACCGTCTCGGCGGTCGGGGAGGCGGCCGCGGCCGGCGCGCCCGAGCCGTCGTCGATGACGGCCAGCTCGGCGCCGACCTCGACGGTCTCGTCCTCGGCCACCTTGATGGACGCCAGAATGCCGGAGACGGGCGAGGGGATCTCGGTGTCGACCTTGTCGGTCGACACTTCGAGAAGCGGCTCGTCGGCCTCGACGCGCTCGCCCTCGGCCTTCAGCCAACGGGTGACAGTGCCCTCAGTGACGCTCTCGCCGAGCGCCGGAAGGGTTACGGAAACCGCCATGGTTTCTGTTGCTCCTTACGAAAGTGCGGAAGTGGTCGTCGCGCCCGGGACGATTAGTCGTGTGCGTGCAGCGGCTTGCCGGCGAGGGCCAGGTGGGCCTCGCCCATCGCCTCGTTCTGCGTGGGGTGCGCGTGGATGAGCTGCGCGACCTCGGCCGGCAGGGCTTCCCAGTTGTAGATCAGCTGGGCCTCGCCGACCTGCTCGCCCATCCGGTCACCGACCATGTGGACGCCGACCACGGCACCGTCCTTGACCTGGACGAGCTTGATCTCGCCCGCGGTCTTGAGGATCTTGCTCTTGCCGTTGCCCGCAAGGTTGTACTTCAGGGCCACGACCTTGTCCGCGCCGTAGATCTCCTTGGCCTTGGCCTCGGTGATGCCGACGGAAGCGACCTCGGGGTGGCAGTACGTGACGCGCGGGACACCGTCGTAGTCGATCGGGACGGTCTTGAGACCGGCCAGACGCTCCGCGACCAGGATGCCCTCGGCGAAGCCGACGTGCGCGAGCTGAAGGGTGGGGACGAGGTCACCGACGGCCGAGATGGTCGGCACGTTGGTCTGCATGTACTCGTCGACCAGGACGTAGCCGCGTTCCGTCGCGACGCCCTGCTCCTCGTAGCCGAGGCCCTGCGAGACCGGGCCGCGGCCGATGGCGACCAGCAGCACCTCGGCCTCGAAGGTCTTGCCGTCGGCGAGGGTGACGCGCACACCGTTCTCGGTGTACTCGGCCTTCTCGAAGAAGGTGCCGAGGTTGAACTTGATGCCGCGCTTACGGAACGCGCGCTCCAGGATCTTCGAGCTGTTCTCGTCCTCGACCGGCACGAGGTGCTTGAGGCCCTCGATGACGGTGACGTCGGTGCCGAAGGACTTCCACGCCGAGGCGAACTCGACGCCGATGACGCCGCCGCCCAGGATGATCGCGGACTGGGGCACGCGGTCCAGGACCAGCGCGTGGTCCGAGGAGATGATGCGGTTGCCGTCGATGTCCAGGCCCGGCAGCGACTTCGGCACGGAGCCGGTCGCCAGCAGGACGTGGCGGCCCTGGATGCGCTGGCCGTTGACGTCGACGGAGGTCGGCGAGGAAAGGCGGCCCTCACCCTCGATGTACGTCACCTTGCGGGAGGCGACCAGACCCTGCAGACCCTTGTACAGGCCCGCGATGATCTCGTCCTTGTACTTGTGCACACCCGCGATGTCGATGCCCTCGAAGGTGGCCTTGACGCCGAACTGCGCGGCTTCGCGGGCCTGGTCCGCGATCTCGCCCGCGTGCAGCAGAGCCTTCGTGGGGATGCAGCCGTTGTGCAGGCAGGTGCCGCCGAGCTTGTTCTTCTCGATCAGGGCAACGTCCAGACCCAGCTGGGAAGCGCGCAGCGCCGCGGCGTAACCGCCACTGCCACCGCCGAGGATCACTAGGTCGAAAACGGTGCTGGCGTCGTTCGCCACGTCACGTCCTCCATGCATGTGCGCCGGGCACCGGTCCTCTGTGACCGGGCGGCGGCTGGTATTCGGCCGCTGTTTCTTCGGCCCTGTGGTGGGGGCCCTGTCCTGCCGAGAACCCATCTTCGCATTTGTCGAGGGAACGCGGGACGCCGGGCCCGGGGTGCAGCAGGTCGTTATGCCCGAAGGCACGGCCACCGCCGCGTGGAAACCTACGGATTTCGTCGAGAGTGAACACGGCCCCGGACCGTCTCCGGTCCGGGGCCGAGATCACGACGAAAAGTTACGGGCGGACCCGTCAGCCCAGGTCGCCGGTGGCGGTGCGCTCGGCGAGCCGGACCAGGGTGCGCACGGCGGAGCCGGTGCCGCCCTTCGGGGTGTAGCCGTACGGCGCGCCCTCGTGGAAGGCCGGGCCGGCGATGTCGAGGTGCGCCCAGGTGATGCCCTCGCCCAGGAATTCCTGGAGGAAGATGCCGGCGACCAGGCCGCCGCCCATCCGCTCGCCCATGTTGGCGAGGTCGGCGGTGGGGGAGTCGAGGCCCTTGCGCAGGTCCGCGGGGAGCGGCATCGGCCAGGAGGCCTCGCCGACCTCCTCGGCGATCTCGTGGATCGACGTGCGGAAGGCGTCGTCGTTGGCCATGATGCCGAAGGTGCGGTTGCCCAGGGCCAGCACCATCGCGCCGGTCAGGGTCGCCACGTCGACGATCGCGTCCGGGTTCTCCTCGGAGGCCTTGGTCAGGGCGTCGCCCAGGACCAGGCGGCCCTCGGCGTCCGTGTTCAGGACCTCGACGGTCTTGCCGTTGTACATGCGCAGCACGTCGCCGGGGCGGGTGGCGGAGCCGGAGGGCATGTTCTCGGCGAGCGCCAGCCAGCCGGTCACGTTGACCTGGAGGCCGAGGCGGGCGGCGGCGACGACGGCGGCGAACACGGCGGCCGCGCCCGACATGTCGCACTTCATCGTCTCGTTGTGGCCGGCCGGCTTCAGGGAGATGCCGCCCGAGTCGTAGGTGATGCCCTTGCCGACGTAGGCGAGGTGCTTCTCCGCCTTCGGGTGGGTGTAGGCGATCTTGACGAGGCGGGGCTGGTTCTCCGAGCCCTTGCCGACGCCCATGATGCCGCCGTAGCCGCCCTTGAGCAGGGCCTTCTCGTCCAGGACCTGGACCTTGAGGCCGAGCTCCTTGCCGGTCGTGGAGGCGACGGCGGCGAAGGCCTCGGGGGTGAGGTCGTTCGGCGGGGTGTTGATCAGGTCACGGGCGATGTTGACCTCGCCGGCGACGATCTTGGCGCGCTCGACGGCGGCCTTGTGCTCCTTGTCGCGCGGCTTGGCGCCCAGCAGGGCGGCCTCGGCCAGCGGGAGGCGGGCGCCGTTGTCGGCCTTGCCCTTCTTGTCCATGCCCTGGTAGGCGGTGAAGGCGTACGCGCCGAGCAGCGCGCCCTCGGCGACGGCCGTGACGGCGGAGGCGTCCTCCAGCGGCAGGGCGAAGCCGGCCTTCTTGGCGCCGGTCAGGGCGCGGGCGGCGACGCCGGCGGCGCGGCGCAGCGCGTCCTCGTCGTAGGACTCGGCCTTCTCCGGGACGGCGCCGAGGCCGACCGCCAGCACGACCGGCACCTTGAGGCCGGACGGAGCCGGCAGCTTGGTGACCTCGCCGTCCGCGCCCGAGGCGCCCAGGGCGTCGAGGACGGCGGCGAGCTTGCCGTCGAACGCCTGGTCCACGGCCTCGGCGCCGGGGGCGACGACGGGGCCCTTGGCGCCCTTCGCGACGCCGACGACGAGGGCGTCGGCGCGCAGCGTGGCCGCGCCGGCAGTGCTGAGAGTCAGAGCAGTCACGGTGGTGAGGTCTCTCTTCCGGTTGTCTGTGAAGGCCGTGGGGTGGCCGGCCGTACTCCCGCGATCGTATTCGGGCCCGGCGGCCGCCGGAAATGAGCCTACGCGCCCGCACTCATCCGTACGGCACTCGAAGGTTGGTCAGGTTGTTCGATCACCGGGCCGTGCGGTTCACCCATCTGTGGTTTCTGCTCCAGGTTTGCCGCCTACACAGGAGGCCGTGGGCAACACTCGAGCCACTCTCGCAAGGGGACGCGGGGTTCCTTTGCATGATTTCCACAGAGCCTCACCCTTTCGGCCTCCCCACGGCCGCCGGGTCGGGCTGCTGCGGGGGGAAAGGCCACCATGGTCAACAGGAACCGGATGAACCGCGCTGCCGCCGCATGCGTTGCGGCAGCGCTCGTCTCGGTAGCAGTACCCGCGGTGTCGGCGCAGGCCGCGGAAGAGGCGCTCACGCCCCGGATCGACCTGAAGGTGCTGGTCGTCGACGACGGGGGCAGCGCCGTCGAGGCCGTCACCGCCGAACTGCGCGACACCGGGGTGCCGTACACCCGGATCGGCCTCGGGGAGGGCGGCCGGCCGGTGATCGACGCGGCGTTCCTCAGCGACACGGTCGACGGCCGGCCGCGCGCCAAGTACCAGGGCGTGGTGCTGCCCAGCGAGGACCCGTTCGGCGCGGGCTCCGCCGAGATGGCCGCCCTGGCCGCGTACGAGAGCGCGTTCGGCATCCGCCAGATCGACGCGTACACGTGGGCCCACCCGGGCGTCGGCCTGGAGTACACCGACAACGGCGGGTACGCGGGCACCCTCGACGGCACGCAGGCCGCCGTCACCGCCGCCGGGAAGGCCGGCCCGTTCGGCTACCTCGGCGGTCCGGTCACTTTCGAGGACAACTCCGCCCTGATTCCGGAGAGCTACGGGTTCATGGGCAGGCCGCGCCCCGGCTACACCAGCTACCTGGACGCGCCGGTCGGCTCCGGACGGGCCTCGCTGGTCGGCGAGTACGTCCACGACGGGCGCACCGAACTGGTCGTCACCTTCGGCTACAACCAGTACCAGCGGCAGTACCGGCTGCTGGCCCGCGGCATGGTCGAGTGGCTCACCCAGGGCGTCCACCTCGGCCAGAGCCGCAACTACTTCGCCGTGCACGTCGACGACGTCTTCGCGCCCGACGCCCGCTGGAACCCGGACCTCGACTGCACGCCCGGCGACTACGCCTGCGCCGGCGGCGAGGGCCAGGAGAGCACCATCCGGATGACCGCCGCCGACGCCCAGTACGCGGCCCAGTGGCAGCAGACCAAGGGCTTCACGCTCGACATGGTCTACAACGCGGGCGCCGGGGAGGAGTGGAAGACCGAGAACGGCGGCGCCGACGCCCTCACCGCGCAGCTCGTCGCCGACCGGGCCAAGTACCGGTGGATCAACCACACCTTCACGCACCCCTTCCTCGGCTGCGTCCAGGACGTCACCACAGTGCCGTGGACCTGCACCGTGAACGCCCAGGGCGGCACCCAGTGGATGGGCCGCTCCGAGATCTCCGCGCAGATCCGCGACAACCACAACTGGGCCGTCGGCAAGGGCATCTCCGTCGACCGCAGCGAACTCGTCACCGGCGAGCACTCGGGCCTCAAGACCCTGCCGCAGCAGGCGCAGGACAACCCCAACCTGGCCGGCGCGCTCGCCGACAACGGGGTCAAGTGGATCGCGAGCGACAACTCGCGCGAGCCCCGGCAGCGGGCCGTGGGCAGCGCCCTGACCGTGCCCCGGCACCCGATGAACGTGTACTACAACACGGGCACCCGCGCCGAGATGGCCGACGAGTACAACTGGATCTACAGCAGCAGCGAGGACGGCGGCAGCGGCATCTGCGAGTCCAACCCGGCCTCCACCTGCCTGCCCCAGCCGCTGGACACCGCCACCGGCTACACCTCGTACATCGTGCCCCAGGAGGCCCGCACCGCGCTGCGGCACGTGCTCGCCAACGACCCGCGCCCGCACTACGTGCACCAGTCCAACCTGGCCGAGGACCGGATCCTGTACCCGGTGCTCGACGAGGTCATCGACACCTACCGCACCCTGTTCGCCGCCAACACCCCGCTGGTGAACCAGCGCCAGCGCGACCTCGGCACCGAACTCGGCCGCCGCGCCGCCTGGGACCAGGCCCTCGCCGCCGGCAAGGTCACCGCCTACCGGATCGGCACCACGGTCACCGTCAAGGCGCCCGCCGGGGTCACCGCCCCGGTCACCGCCCCCGAGGGCACCCGCAAGCAGCTGTTCCTGGGCACCGCCGTCTACGGCAGCGCCTACGCCGGAGCCCGCTCGGCGTGGACCGAGCCCGAACTGCTCCAGTCGGCCGTGACCCTGAAGCTGCCCAGCTGACCCGGCCCCGCCGCCGCCCGGTCGGCCACCGCCGCCCGACCGGGCACCACGTCCGACCCCGTACGCCCGGCCCGTACGTCTGACACGTACGTCCG
The DNA here is from genome assembly GCF_036194065.1 of Streptomyces sp. NBC_00239. NCBI lineage: Bacteria > Bacillati > Actinomycetota > Actinomycetes > Kitasatosporales > Streptomycetaceae > Streptomyces > Streptomyces sp. NBC_00239. The sequence goes on from NZ_CP108095.1 coordinate 5,775,765, forward strand.
ACCCGTACGCAGCACCGCCACAACAGCACACTGCCGCACCATGCGCCGGCGCTCTTCCCGCTCAGACGGGCGCCGGCACCTTTCCGTCCTGGGGGGACACACCGCATGAGTCATGGGCGTCACGTCACCATGCTCACCGAAGGCACCTACCCGCACGTCCACGGGGGCGTCAGCACCTGGTGCGACCAACTGGTGCGCGGCATGCCGGAGGTCGACTTCAACGTCGTCGCCCTCACCGGCACCGGTCGCGAGCCCGTCACCTGGGAACTCCCGCGCAACGTGTACCGGCACAGCGCCGTACCGCTCTGGGGCCCGCCGCCGCACCGCAGCCGCCGCGCACCCCTCCGGGGCCGCGCCCACCGCCGGTTCACCGAGACGTACGAGCGGTTCCTGCACTCCCTGCTCGATCCCGGCACCGACGGCTTCTCGGCGGCGCTGTACGAACTCGCCGAACTCGCCCGCGCCGGGCGGCTCTCGACGGCCATGCGCTCCGAGTCCGTCCTGCGCACCCTGATGTCCGTCTGGGTGCGGCCGGGGCTGGCCACCGCCGCCGCCCGCCCCACCATCCACGACGCGCTCACCGCCACCGACCTGCTGGAACACGCGCTGCGGCCGCTGTCCGTGCGCATCCCGCAGGACTGCGTCGCGCACGCCGTCAGCAGCGGCCTCGCCACCCTGCCCGCGCTCGCCGCCAAACGCCTCGACGGGGTGCCGTTCCTCCTCACCGAGCACGGCATCTACCTGCGCGAGCGCTACCTCGGCTACCGCAGCGCCGCCCAGCGCTGGCCGGTCAAGGCGCTCATGCTCGGCTTCTACCGCGAGCTCAACTCCGAGGGCTACCGGCAGGCCGACCTCATCACCCCGTGCAACCAGTACAACCGCCGCTGGGAAGAGCGCGGCGGCGCGCCCGCCGACCGGATCCGCACCGTCTACAACGGCGTGGACCCGCACGTCTTCCCCGAGGCCGGGGCCGAACCGGAAGTCCCCACCCTCAGCTGGTGCGGCCGGATCGACCCCATCAAGGACCTGGAGACCCTCGTCCGGGCGTACGCGCTGATGCGCGCCGAGCTGCCCGCCCTGCGGCTGCGGCTGTTCGGCCCGGTCCCGGCCGGCTGCGAGGACTACCGCACGCGCCTGGAGAAACTCGCCGCCGAACTCGGTGTGAGCGACGGAATCACGTACGAAGGAAGGATCAGCCAGGTCGCCAAGGCGTACGCGGCCGGCAGCATCGTGATGCTCTCCAGCATCAGCGAGGGCTTCCCCTTCAGCATCATCGAGGCCATGTCCTGCGGCCGCACGACCGTCTCCACGGACGTCGGCGGAGTCCGCGAGGCCGTCGGCGACACCGGCCTCGTCGTCCCGCCCCGCGAACCCGAACTGATGGCCCGCGCCACCCTCGCCCTGCTGCGCGACGACGAGCGAAGAGCCGAGCTCGGCCGGCTCTCCCGGCAGCGCGTGGTCGAGAAGTTCACCCTGCACCGCTCGGTCGACGGCTTCCGCCACATCTACCGCGAACTCGCCCGCGGCCCCGTGCCGGTGGACCCGCCGCGCGCCTCGCAGGACGCCTGGACCATGGCCGACCCCTGGTACCGGGAGCTCGCCGCCGACGGGAGCGCCTGGTGAGCGGCGGGCTGTGGCTGACGCCCGGCAGCCGCTCCGGCGACGACACCCTGGCGCTGATCCCGCGCCCGCGCCGCGGCGCCCCGGCGGCGGCCGCCGACCCGATGGAGGAGCTCGCCACCCGGCTGGAACGGTTCGTCGAGGCGGCCGTCCACCCCGACGAGATCGCCGCCATCCTGGAATCCGACGGGATGACCGACGAGCACATCCGCCTCACCTACGGCCGCCACGACTCCTTCGCCCTCGCCGAGGCGCTGTACGCGCGGGTGCCGCGGGCCTTCCCCGAACCGGAGGGCGGCGGCGACCCCTGGAAGGTCTCGCTCGTCGCCTGCCTCCTGCGGGGAGTCGTCTTCGCGCTGCCCGGACTGGCGTACGTGCTGGGGGCGCCGCTGCTCGAAGGCCCCCCGGACCGCCTCGGGCTGCCCTCGGGCACCCTCACCCTGCTGGCGGGCGCGCTCATCGGCTGGGTCTGGGACCAGACCCTCTCCCACCGGGCGTACTCCTGGCTGGGCCTGGGCGACCGGGCCGCCGCCGGACGCACCCTGCTGGTCGGCGCCCCCGCCGGGGCGCTGCTCGGCGGCGCGGCCGCCCTCGCCGTGCCCGGCCCGGGCTTCTCGGTGGCCTTCGCCGCCGGCCAGGCCTGCTACGTCGGCGCGGCCACCGTCCTGCTGGTGCTCGGCCGCGAACGCCTGCTGCTGTGCGCGCTCGCCCCGATGGCCGTGGGCTCCCTCGTGGCCCTCGCCGTCGGCCTGCCCACACCGGTACGGGTGGCCCTGCTGGCCCTCTCGCTGCTGGCCGCCTGCACGCTGGCCGTCCGCGAACTCCCGGTCGCCGAAGGGGCCCGGGCCGCGGCCGCCCGGCTGCGCGACCGGCGAGCGGCCCGGGTGCCGGGCGGCGCGGTGCGCTGGCGGATGCTGCGGGGCGCGGAGGACGAGTTCGTGCCGCGCGGCCCCCGCTTCACCGACTCCGTGCCGTACGGGGTGTTCGGGCTGGGCACCGGCGTGCTCGTGCTGTACGCGGCGCTGGGCGAGGTGCTGGCGGGCGGGCCCGCGGCGGCCGCCGCCGCCCCCTCCGCGGTCGCGCTCACCCTCAGCATGGGCCCGGCCGAATGGCTGCTGCACCGTTTCCGCAGCGGCAGCCTGGCCGGCCTGCGCTCCGCCCGCACCCCCGCCGGCTTCCGGCGGCAGATGGCGCTGACCCTCGCCCGCTGCCTGGCGGTCTACCTGTGCGTGCTGCTGGCCCTCGGCGTCACCGGCACCCTGCTGTGGCCCGGCGCGCCCGGCCTCGGCGGGGTCCGGCTGGCCACGCTGCTGCTGCTCGGCGCGGTCATGTGGACCGGGCTGCTGCTCCAGTCGTTCGGCGCGGTCCGGCTCGCGGCCGGGGTGTGCGCGCTGGCCGCGGCCGCGCAGAGCGCCGCGTTCCTGACCGGCGCCGGACACCCGAGGCTGGTGCAGGCGGCGGTGGCGGCCGTGGCCGCCGCGGTGCTGTCCGCCCTGGTCTGCGTACTCCTCGGCCGCGCGACGGCCCACCGCTGAGCGACATCGATGCGCACACCGAAACGGACCCGGAGACAGAAGGACGCCATGCTGCTGGTGCCGCTCTACGAGCACCCCGCCGACCGGCCCGAGGCCTGGGAGGCCGTCATCCGGTCCGCCGACCGGCTGTACGCGGTCGTGCTCAACCCCGACAGCGGCCCCGGCGCCGCGCCCGACGAGCGGTTCGCCGCGGTCTCGGAGCGGCTGCGGGCCGCCGACGTGCCGGTGCTCGGCTACACCGACACCGACTACGGGCGCCGCCCGCACCCCGACGTCGTCCAAGACCTGCTGCGCTACCGGGACTGGTACGGCGCCGACGGCGCCTTCCTCGACCAGGCGGCCGCCGAACGGGAGCTGCTGCCGCACTACCGGCGGCTGTCGGTGGCCGCCCGCGCCGCGGGTGCCCGTACGGTCGTGCTCAACCACGGTGCCCACCCGCACCCCGGATTCGCCGAACTCGCCGACCTGCTGGTCACGTTCGAAGGCCCCTGGGACGCCTACCAGGAGGCGGTGGTGCCCGAGTGGACGGCGGGCCACCCCGCCGAGCGGTTCTGCCACCTCGTGTACGCGGTCCCGGCGGGCGCCCCCACCGCCGAACTCGCCCTGGCCCGCCGGGCCGCCGTGCACTGCGCGGTGCCCGGCGCGGGCACCCACCCGTGGGGCACCCTGCCGCACACCCTGGAGCCCGCCGGATGAGCCGGCGGGCCGCGCGGCGGCTGCCCGTCCTCCTGCCGGTCCTGCTGGCCCTGTTGCTCGCGGCCTGCACCGCGCCGCCGCCGGACCGGCAGCAGGGCCGGCAGCAGGATCCGAAGCAGGGCCGGGACGGGGACGGGGGCCGGGAGCGGCCGGCCGGCGGGCACTGGCAGCCGCGCCCGGGACTGGCCTGGCAGTGGCAGTTGAGCGGGCGCCTCGACCGCTCGGTGGACGTGCCCGTCTACGACGTCGACGGGTTCACGACCGGCGCCGCCGACGTGGCCGCCCTGCACCGGGACGGCCGCCGGGTCATCTGTTACCTGTCCACCGGCGCCTGGGAGGACTTCCGGCCGGACGCCGGGGACTTCCCGCGGGCGGTCGTCGGCCGCCCCAACGGCTGGGAGGGCGAACGCTGGCTCGACATCCGCCGGATCCGCGTGCTGGAGCCGCTGATGGCCCGCCGCCTGGACATGTGCCGGGCGAAGGGCTTCGACGCGGTCGAGCCGGACAACATGGACGGCTACCGCAACCGCACCGGTTTCCCGCTGACCGCCGCCGACCAGCTCCGCTACAACCGGCTGGTCGCCCGCCTCGCGCACGAGCGCGGCCTGGCCGTCGGCCTGAAGAACGACCTGGACCAGATCCCGCAGTTGGTGGGCGACTTCGACTTCGCGGTCAACGAGCAGTGCGCCGAGTACGCCGAGTGCGAGCGGCTGACGCCCTTCGTCCGCGCGGGCAAGGCCGTCTTCCACGCCGAGTACGAGCTGCCCGTGGCCCGCTTCTGCGCGCAGAGCCGGCGCCTGGGCCTGAGTTCCCTGCTGAAGGAGTACGAACTGGGCCCCTGGCGCCGCACCTGCTGACGCACGCCCCGCCGGCCGTCGGCGCTCGGCGCGTCGGCGGTCAATCGTCGCCGTCAGCCGTCAGCCGTCAGCCGTCAGCCGTCAGCCGTCAGCCGTCAGCCGTAAGCCGTCGCGTCGGCGGTCAGCCGAAGGTCAGCACCACCAGGGCGGCCGTCGCGGAGCACTCGGCGGTGGCGCCGAACACGTCCCCGGTCACCCCGCCGAACCGGCCCACGCACCGCCGCAGCACGAACTCGGCCATCGCCAGCCCCGCGAGCACGGCGGCCCCGCTCTGCGCGGCCGCCGGGATCCCGAACGGCAGCGCCGCCGCCGCGCAGCCGGCCGTCACCGCCACGGCCGCCGCCAGCGCGGCCCGTACCGGCACCGCACCCGCCACCGTCGCGCCCAGACCCTCGGGCCGGGCCGGCGGGACGCCCGCCCGCGAGGCCAGGGTGAGGGCGAGCCGCGCGGTCACCCCCGCGACGACGGCCGCGAGCGCGCCGTGCGCCCAGCCCTCCCCGTACAGCTCGGTGAGTGCCGCGGTCTGCAGGCCCAGGACCAGCAGCAGGGCGATGACGCCGAACGGCCCGATGTCGGACTGCTTCATGATGCGCAGCGCGTCCTCGGCGGGCTTGGCGCTGCCGAGGCCGTCCGCGGTGTCGGCGAGCCCGTCCAGGTGCAGCCCCCGCGTCAGCAGGGCGGGTACCGCCGTGGTGGCCACCGCGGCGAGCAGCGGACCGGACCCGAGCAGCAGCAGGGCGCAGCCCAGCGCGGCCGAGCCCAGGCCGACGACCAGCCCGGCCACCGGGGCGCAGGCCATGCCGGTGCGGGCGGCGGGCCGGTCCCAGCGGGTGATCCGGGCGGGCAGCACGGTCAGGGTGCCGAAGGCGAAGCGGAGGCCGTCGACGAGGTGCGCCCGCTCGGCGGGCGGGGGCGTGGGTGGAGGCGTTTCGGTCATCGCCGCGAACGCTACCCGGCCCGCCACCCGGGTAAGTTACGCATTACGCACCAAAACGGGAGCTGGTGGTATGGGTCACTGGTGGTATCGGAACATCATCGAACCGGGCAAGCTCCCACTGTTGCTGGCGCTCGTGTCGTTCGTGATGTCCTTCCTGGTCACCCGTACGATCACCCGCCTGATCCGGGCCGGCCGGGGCCCCTTCAAGAACATCACCCCGGGCGGTGTGCACGTCCACCACGTGGTCCCCGGCGTGATCCTCACCGTCATCGGCGGGTTCGGCTCGATCGGCAGCGCCCACCACAGCGTCGGGGGGATGGTCTCCGCCGTGCTCTTCGGCCTCGGGGCGGGTCTGGTCCTCGACGAGTTCGCCCTGGTGCTGCACCTGGACGACGTCTACTGGAGCGAGCAGGGCCGCAAGAGCGTGGAGATCGTGGTGCTCACCGCCGCGCTGGTGGCCCTGGTGCTCGGCGGTTTCCTGCCGTTCGGCGTGAACGAGCTGACCCAGGAGGAGCGGCACAGCCGCGGGCTGGTCGTCTTGAACACGGCCACGAACTTCTTCCTCGCCCTGATCGCCCTGTGGAAGGGGAAGGCGCGCACGGCCCTGTTCGGCACCGTGATCCCCTTCGTGGCGCTGGTCGGCGCGGTCCGGCTGGCCCGGCCCGGTTCCCCGTACGCCAGGAAGTTCTACGCGAACCGCCCGCGGGCCCGCGCGAAGGCGGGACTGCGGGCGTACCGCCACGACCGGCGGTGGGCGGGGCCCGGCCGCAAGATCCACGACTGGATCGGCGGCGCCCCGGACCCGGCCCCCGACCGGAGCGTCAGCCCGGAATCAGACCGTCGTCATTGAGCATCCGGCGGACCTCTTCGAGGCCCGCGTCGGGCGCCGGCAGGATCAGCTCGGAGGGTTCCAGCGCATCGTCCGGCAGTGCCGAGCCGAGCTCGCGCACCCTGTCGAGCAGCGCGTGCAGGGTGCGCCGGAAACCGTCCTCGTCGCCGCTCTCCATCTCGGCGAGGAGCTCGTCGTCCAGGGTGTTGAGCTCGGCGACGTGCGCGTCGGCGAGCTCGACCTGGCCTTCCCCCATGATGCGGACGATCATGACGGGCCCCGTTCCCTACTGCTTGTCGAAGCGGTGGGGCTGCGCGGGACGGGTGCCGCCGTTCTGCGCGCCGCCCTCGATGGCCGGTGCCTGCGGGGACCCGCCGGCCAGCTCGGCCTTCATGCGCTGGAGCTCCAGCTCCACGTCGGTGCCGCCGGAGAGCCGGTCCAGCTCGGCCTGGATGTCGTCCTTGGAGCCGAGGCCCGACCGGTCGTCGAGGGCGCCGGAGGCCAACAGCTCGTCGATCGCGCCGGCGCGGGCCTGGAGCTGCGCCGTCTTGTCCTCGGCGCGCTGGATCGCCAGACCGACGTCGCTCATCTCCTCCGAGATGCCGGAGAAGGACTCGGCGATCCGGGTCTGCGCCTGGGCCGCCGTGTACGTGGCCTTGATCGTCTCCTTGCGGGTGCGGAAGGCGTCGACCTTGGCCTGCAGGCGCTGGGCGGCGAGGGTGAGCTTCTCCTCCTCGCCCTGGAGCGTCTGGTGCTGCACCTCGAGGTCGCTGACCTGCTGCTGGAGCGATGCGCGGCGGCTGAGGGCCTCACGGGCCAGGTCCTCGCGGCCGAGCGCGAGCGCCTTGCGGCCCTGGTCCTCCAGCTTGGCGGACTGGCCCTGCAGCTGGTTCAGCTGGAGTTCCAGGCGCTTGCGCGAGGTCGCGACGTCGGCGACACCGCGGCGCACCTTCTGCAGCAGTTCCAGCTGCTTCTGGTACGAGTAGTCGAGGGTCTCGCGAGGGTCCTCGGCCCGGTCAAGGGCCTTGTTCGCCTTCGCGCGGAAGATCATCCCCATACGCTTCATGACACCGCTCATGGGCTTCGCGCGCCCCCTTCTCGACGGACTTCGGCTCGGCACTCACACAGCACCCACAGTACGCGGGCCCTGCTTCCATTAGCTCACTGTTCCACTGCTTCTGCGCTCCTCCTGGAGGACGAGCATGGTGCCTCCGTCCTCCGGCTTGAGGATTAGGTGCGACCCGCAGTCACACCCGTGAAGACGCCCGTCGTTGCCGGATCGTTCCCCGCGGGGGTGGGGTCCGTGCTCCGTAGCCCGTACCCTTGGGTTTTGTGTTTGGTAGCCGTTCCTCCAAGGAAGAGAAGGTCCCCACCGACAAGGTGACTGCGGACCTCTCCAAGCAGCCCCGTGACCCGCAGGCCCCCAAGGGCCGCCCCACGCCGAAGCGCGCTGAAGCACAGTCTCAGCGCCGCAGCGTGGCGGCTTCTACCGGAGACCGTAAGGAGGACGCCAAGCGCGCTCGCGAGCGGCGCCGGACGGAGATGGCCCGTCAGCGTGAGGCCTTGGCCAGCGGCGACGAGCGCTATCTGCCGGCCCGCGACAAGGGACCGGTCCGCAAGTACGTCCGCGACTACGTGGACTCGCGCTTCTCGGTCGCCGAGATGTTCCTGCCGCTCGCGGTGATCATCCTCGTGATGAGCATGATCAACGTGCCCGTCCTGAAGAGCGTCTCCCTGCTCCTGTGGCTCGTGGTCATCGCCCTGATCCTCCTGGACTCGGTCGGCCTCGTGTTCCGCCTGCGCAAGGCGCTCAACCAGCGCTTCCCGGACCAGCCGAAGCGCGGCGCCGTCGCGTACGGCCTGATGCGCACCCTCCAGATGCGCCGACTGCGGCTTCCGAAGCCGCAGGTCAAGCGCGGAGAGCGGCCCTGACCGGAGCGGACGGCTTCGCGGGGGGCGCAGGCCCCTGGCTGTCGGGTCTCGGCGGCCTCCGCAACGCCGTCCGCCAGGAGCTCGTCGCCCGTCAGGTCGACGAGCAGGTGGGACAGCGCTTCCCGGTCGGGCAGCGGCTGCGGATACTCGACGTCGGCATGGGCCAGGGCACCCAGGCGCTCCGCCTGGCCCGGGCCGGTCACCGCGTGACCGGGCTGGAGTCCGACCCCGACATGCTCGCGGCCGCCCGCGAGGCGCTGGCCGGCGAGCCGGCCGGGATCCGCGAACGGGTCCGCCTGATGGAGGGCGACGGCCGGGAGACCGGCGCGCACTTCCTGCCGGGCAGCTTCGACGTGGTGCTCTGCCACGGCGTCCTCATGTACGTGCCCGAGCCGGACGCGATGCTGGCCGGACTGGCGCGGATGCTGGCGCCCGGCGGGCTGCTGTCCCTGCTCGTACGGAACGCGGACGCGCTGGCGATGCGGCCGGGGCTCGGCGGCGACTGGGCGGCGGCGACCGCCGCCTTCGACTCGGCCGAGTACACGAACCGGCTGGGGCTGCCGGTGCGGGCCGACCGGCTCGCGCACCTCACGAACACGCTTTCGGGGATCGGTGCGCCGCTGCAGGCGTGGTACGGGGTGCGGGTCTTCACCGACACCGTCGGGGACGGTGCGGGGCTGCCGGAGGAGCCTGAGCGGAGTCGGCTGCTGGCCGCGGAAGACCGAGCCGGCCGGACCGACCCCTACCGCGCGGTAGCCGCCCTCCTCCACCTCTGCGGCGTCCGCGGCTGACCCCCCTCCGCCCACCCCGGAACCCGCCCACCCGCGACGCGCGTACGTCAACCCCTCCGGCGCGTGAGGAGCGGGCCCGGGCAGGGCCCGGCACCCCCTTCAGCGCCTCCGGCGCTTGCGGGCGGGTCCGGGCGGGGCCAGGCACCCCCGCGCATCCTTGGCCCCTCCGGCGTTTGAGGAGCGGGTCAGGGCAGAGCCCGGCAACCCCCTCGCCCTCTCCAGCCCCTCCGGCGTTTGAGGAGCGGGTCCGGGCAGGGCCCGGTGCCCGGCGTCAGCCGGGTTGCTTGGGGCTCCACCCCAAACCCCGCGCCTCAAACGCCGGCGAGGCTGGAAGTTGCCGGCCAGGCGGGGTGCGCCGCCCGGGCGCAGCAAGGCTGGGGGTTGCGCCCCAGGGCACCGGCGAGGCCGGAGCGGGCTGCGGCTCGGGGTGCCGCCACGGCGGGGGTTGGGGTACCGGCCCCCAGGGGATGGGGCTGGGGGCCGGTTTTGGGCGCGCGGGTGCGCGTCAGGCGTTGAGGGCCTCGCGCAAGCTCATCGTGTAGATCGCCGCCCCCTCGTCATCGGACAGTTTCACCCGCTCGACGCCGCCGTCGAGGAGCTCCTTCCACACCTCGCCGATCCAGGACTCCGCGTCGCCCTGGGTCGTGAACTCCTCCGGCTCCACCGCCGGTGAGGTCTCCGATCCGTCGGCCGTCTCGAACCGCCACGTCCACGCCATGTCCGCCTCCACAGGTCAGATGGGTCCGCCGTAAGCTTGCCCGCAGCGTAGCCGGGCGCGCACCACTCGCGCCGACGCGGGAGGATCTTCCTCGTGGAACTGACTCTCCTCGGCACCGGCGCCCCCGAAGGCCTCCCCCGTCCCGGCTGTCCCTGCGCCGCCTGTGCGGTATCCGTCGGCGGCCGCAGCCGCGCGGCCACCGCCGTGCTCGTCGACGGCTCCGTCCTGCTGGACCTCACCCCGGGGGCGGTGCTGGCCGCGGCCCGTGCCGGACACTCGCTGGCCGGGGTGCGGCAGGTGCTGTTGACCCATCCGCACGGCGGGCCCGCCGTGGAACTGCCGCCGGGGCTGCCGGCCGCGGGACGCGTCCCGGACGGACGGGAGCTGGCGGTGATCAGCGGGCACCGGGTGCGGGCCGTGCCGATGGACGCGCCCGGCACCGGGTACGAGGTGACCGGACCGGACGGCGACCGGCTGCTGTACCTGCCGCCCGGCGGTTCCCCGGCAGGCGCCCGCGGCAACCACACGGCCCCGTACGACATGGTCCTCGCGGACGTCACCGGCCGCCCGGACGGGCTGGCCCTGTTGCGGGAGACCGGCGCGGTCGGCCCGACCACCGACGTCGTCGCCGTCCACCTCGGCCACGACGCCCCGACCGGCCAGGAGCTGCACCGGCGGCTCGCGGCGGCCGGCGCCCGCGCGGTGCCCGACGGCACCACCCTGGTGGTGGGGGAGTACCACGCGGTGCCGGACCTGCCGCGCCGCACCCTGGTGCTCGGCGGCGCCCGCTCCGGCAAGTCCGTGGAGGCCGAGCGGCGGCTGGAGGCCTTCCCGACGGTCGAGTACGTGGCCACCGGCGGCACCCGCGAGGGCGACCGGGAGTGGGCCCAGCGGGTCTCGCTGCACCGCGAGCGCCGCCCCGGCAGCTGGCGGACCACGGAGACCTGCGAGCTGGTGCCGCTGCTGGCGGCGGACGGCCCGCCGCTGCTGATCGACTGCCTGGCGCTGTGGCTCACCGACGCCATGGACCGGGCCGGCGCCTGGTCGGACGAGACCTGGACGGGCGGCGGCCGCGAGCAACTCGCCGAGCGCGTCGCGGAGCTGGTGGCGGCCCTGCGCGCCACCTCCCGGCAGGTCGTCGCGGTCAGCAACGAGGTCGGCTCCGGAGTCGTCCCCGCGACCGCGTCGGGGCGCCGGTTCCGCGACGAGCTGGGTCGGCTCAACGTGGCTGTGGCGGGCGAGTGCGAGCACGTCCTCCTGGTCGTGGCCGGCCAAGCGCTCGTCCTGAAGGACGGCTGAAGGGTCACCCGCCCCAGCCCCTCTGACCCCCGTAGTACCACCAGCCTCGCCTGGGGGCCCCCGGAACCCCGCGCACCCGTCAGCCCCTCCGGCATTTGAGGAGCGGGTCCGGCCGGAACCCGGCAACCCCGCGTGCATTCCAGCCTCGCCGGCGTTTGAGGCGCGGGTCCGGGCGGAGCCCGGTGCCCGGCGGAGCCGGGTTGCCTTGGGGCTCCGCCCCAAACCCCGCGCCTCAAACGCCGGCGAGGCTGAAAGTTGCCCCCAAGGCGCCGGCGAGGCTGGAATTCGCGCCCGCGGGGGCGGCGACGCCGGGGCTCGGGCCCCGCCCGGCCGGGACCCCCGCCGGGACCCCCGGGCACCGCCTGACCGCCTGTACTGTTCGGCAGATGGACAGGCTGAACCTCGACGACTTCTCCGATCTGATCGAACGCCCCGACGCGGGCGTACGGCGTGACGCCGAAGAACGCCGCGACCGGCTGACCGTGCCCCCGGGCGCCCTCGGCCGGCTCGACGAGCTGGCCGACTGGCTGTCCGCCGCACAGGGCTCGGTGCCGGTGCGCCCGGTCGAGCGGCCGCGGGTGCTGCTGTTCGCCGCCGACCACGGCGTCTCCTCCCTCGGCGTCTCGGCCCGCCCGGCCGCCGGCGCCCACCTGCTGGTGCGCGCCGTCCTCGACGGCGAGAGCCCGGTCGCGGTGCTGGCCCGCCGCTTCGGCGCGGGCGTCCGCGTGGTCGACGTGGGCGTGGACTGCGACCCCGAGCTGCTGCCCGCCGACGTCGTACGCCACCGGGTGCGCCGCGGCAGCGGCCGTATCGACATCGAGGACGCGCTGACCGCCGAGGAGGCCGAGGCCGCAGTGCGCCTCGGCATGGCGATCGCCGACGAGGAAGCCGACTCCGGCACCGACCTGATCGTGCTCGGCGACCTCAGCGTCGGCGGCACCACGGTCGCCGCCACCCTGATCGCCGCCCTGTGCGGCACGGACGCGTCCGTGGTGACCGGCCGCGGCGGCGCCCCCATCGACGACCTGGCCTGGATGCGCAAGTGCGCGGCGATCCGCGACGCGCTGCGCCGCGCCCGGCCGGTGCTGGGCGACCAGCTGGAGCTGCTGGCCGCGGTCGGCGGCGCCGACGTGGCCGCCATGACGGGTTTCCTGCTCCAGTGTGCGGTGCGCCGGATGCCGGTGATCCTCGACGGCGTGGTCGCCGCGGCCTGCGGACTGGTGGCCCAGCGGGCCGCGTTCCGGGCCCCGGACTGGTGGCTGGCGGGGCAGGCGAGCGGTGAGCCGGGCCAGGCCAAGGCGCTGGACCGGATGGCACTCAACCCTCTGCTCGACCACGGCGTCACTGTGGGAGAAGGAACCGGGGCGTTGCTGGCGCTCCCGCTCGTCCAGGCGGCTGCCGCACTCGCGGCCGAGCTGCCGGTCCGCGAGGACGACGAGACGGCTGAGCCGGTGGTCTGAGCTTCGGGGACGGCCCTGACCCCGCCGTGCCCTGCTCCTCTACGGACTGAGATGCCCCATATCATCGCTTTTTATGGGAGAAGTCCGTTTGGCTACCGTCGAGTCCAGTCGAGAAGCAGGCCGCGAACCCGGCCGTGACAGTGGCCGGGAACCGGGACGGGGCGGCGGCCGGGAGACCCCCGGCCGCAGTACCGACCACGGCCCCGGCCGCAGCACCGACCCGAGCACCGACCGCGGCGCCGGCCCGAGCGCCCGCCGCAGCACCGCCCGGTCGCGCCGCAGCGCCGGCTTCGCCGTGTGGTACCTCCGAGCGGTCACCTTCGTCAACTTCCTGAGCGCCGTGTGGGTGTCGCTGGGCCAGGACCTGCGCCAGCACAACATCGACGACTTCTACACCCCGTACATGCTCACTGCGGGCTTCGCCTCCGGGATGTTCACGCTTCTGCTCGCCGTGACCATGGGCCGCCGCAAGCGGGCCTCCTGGATCCTCAACCTGGTCCTCAGCGGCCTCCTGCTGCTCGGACTCGGCTACGGATTCAGCGACGAGGACATCAGCCGGCACCCGCAGAACTGGGTGTCGCTCGTCCTGACCGGCGCCTTCTTCCTCGCCCTGCTGCTGGGCCGCCGCGAGTTCTACGCCAAGGGCGACCGCTCCAACCCCAAGCTCGCCGCCGCAGTCGGCGTGTTCGGCCTGCTCTTCACCTCGCTGGCCGCCGCCGTCCTGGTCGGCCTCACCAACCAGGCACACGGCGCCGGATCCTCCTTCATGGACCGCTGGCGGTACGGCGTCATGCGGCTGGTCACCCTGGCCGCCGACGACTCCGCCTACCGCGGCATCAGCACCCCCGCCTGGGTGGACGTCACCATCAACGTCCTGTCCATGCTGCTCCTCGTCGCCGTGCTGTTCGCCGCCTTCCGCTCCCGCCGGGCCGTCGACCCGCTCACCGAGGAGGACGAGGAACGGCTGCGCGCCCTGCTCGCCCGGCAGGGCGACCGCGACTCCCTCGGCTACTTCGCGCTGCGCCGCGAGAAGAGCGTCATCTGGTCGCCCACCGGCAAGGCCGCCGTCACCTACCGCGTGGTCGGCGGCGTCTCGCTCGCCTCCGGCGACCCCATCGGCGACCCCGAGGCCTGGCCCGGCGCCATCGAGCCCTGGCTGGCCGAGGCCCGCGTGCACGGCTGGGTCCCCGCCGTCATGGGCGCGAGCGAGGAAGCCGGCACCGTCTACGCCCGGCACGGCCTGGACGCGCTCGAACTCGGCGACGAGGCCATCGTCGAGACCGCCGAATTCACCCTCGAAGGCCGCGCCATGCGCACGGTCCGGCAGGCCTACAACCGGGTCAAGCGGGCCGGATACGACGTCCGCATCCGCCGCCACGCCGACATCCCGGCCGCCGAGATGGACGAACTGCTGCGCCGCGCCGACGACTGGCGCGACGGCGCCACCGAACGCGGCTTCTCGATGGCGCTGGGCCGGCTGGGCGACCCCGCCGACGGCCAGTGCGTGATGCTGGAGTGCACCGACGGCAACGGCGACCTGCGCGCCGTGCTCTCCTTCGTCCCCTGGGGACCCAAGGGCCTCTCCCTGGACCTGATGCGCCGTGACCGCGACTCCGAGAACGGCCTCATGGAGTTCATGGTCATCGAACTCCTCGAACGCTCCCGGGAGATCGGCGTCACCCAGGTCTCGCTGAACTTCGCGATGTTCCGCTCCGTCTTCGAGCGCGGCTCCCGGCTCGGCGCCGGCCCCGTCCTGCGGATGTGGCGCTCCCTGCTCAGCTTCTTCTCGCGCTGGTGGCAGATCGAATCCCTCTACCGGGCCAACGCCAAATACCGGCCGATCTGGGAACCGCGGTTCATGCTCTTCGAGAAGAGCTCGGACCTGCTGCGCATCGGCATCGCGGCGGGCCGCGCCGAAGGCTTCCTGGAGGCTCCAGGACTCCCGAAGTGGCTGCACCGCAAGCACCTGGAGACCAAGCGTTGATCAGTGGCACGGCCGCAGGTTTCGCCCGCCGCGAGTGGGGGCCGCTGTACGGGACGGTCCGGGACGCGCTCGTGCGCCGCAGGTGGCGGGCCGCCCCCATGACCCTCGGCGCGGTGGCCCTCACCTCGGTCTTCCAGGTCGTGCAGAACCAGCCCTGGGGCTTCCAGTTCGTCCAGAACCTGGGCTCCGTCCGGGCCACCGACCCGCTGTGGCTGGCCCTCCTGCGCACTCCGCTGTCGCTGTTCGTGCCCGCCCTGGACCTGCCGGTCTGGGGCGCCCTCGCCCAGATCCTGCTGGTCTTCGGCATCGCGGAGATCTGCATCGGCTGGTGGCGGACCCTGCTGATCGGCTACGTCGCCACCCTCGCGGGCACCACGTACGCGCGCGTCGGCCTGGGCATGGGCGCCGTCCATCCGCTGGGCCTGCCCGACTCGGACCGCCTCGTCAACGACACCGGCCCCTCCGCCGCGGTCGTCGGCCTCGCGGTGTACGTCTGCTGGCGCTACCGGGCGTACTGGACCGGCGGCCTGGTCGTCCTGGTGATGGTCATCGAAGTGCTGGTCAAGAACAACCTCGCGGGCAAGGAGCACCTGGCGGCCATCGCCGCGGTCCTCGCCCTGTGCGGGGTCCTGGCGCTCCGCGGGCGTCCCCGCCAGGCCTCCGGGGCTCTGCCCCCGGCCCCGCGCCTCAAACGCCGGCGGGGCTGGGAGTTGCCCCCGTAGCCGGTCGGCGGACAGCAGCCACATCGAGCCGGCGCGGCGGGGTCCGGGGCGGAGCCCCGGTTCCGGGTGGGGGAGCGGCCCCGCGCAGCGGCCCGCCACCGCCCGACCGCCACCGCGTACCGTGGTGCCCCGTGACGGCGACACCCCCAGGCACCCGAACGGCCCGCATCCGCGACTGGCTCTGCGCGCACCCCCTCGCGACCGACGCCATGCTCGCCGTCGCGGTCCTCGCCGCGATGGTGATGGGCTCCTTCGCCGACCCGCACGGCGCCAACGGGCCCGTCTTCGGCACCCGCACCCCCGACCTGCCCAGCCTCGGGCTGATGCTGCTCGGCGCGGCCGTGCTCGTGTTCCGGCGCTGCCGCCCCCGCACGGTCCTCGCCGCGAGCTGCGCCGTCTCCCTGGTCGAACTCCTCGCCGGCCCGCCCCGGGCGCCCGTCGCCATGTGCGCCGTGGTCGCCCTGTTCACCGTGGCCGCCCGCACCGACCGCCCCACCACCTGGCGGGTCGGCCTGCTCACCATGACCGGCCTGACCGGCGCCGCCATGCTCGCCGGCCCCATGCCCTGGTACGCGCAGGAGAACCTCGGCCTCTTCGCCTGGACCGGCATGGCCGCGGCCGCCGGAGACGCCGTCCGCAGCCGCCGCGCCTTCATCGACGCCATCCGCGAACGCGCCGAACGCGCCGAACGCACCCGCGACGAAGAAGCCCGCCGGCGCGTCGCCGAGGAGCGCCTGCGCATCGCCCGCGACCTCCACGACGTGGTCGCCCACCACATCGCCCTGGTCAACGTCCAGGCCGGCGTCGCCGCCCACGTCATGGACAAGCGGCCCGACCAGGCCAAGGAAGCCCTCGCCCACGTCCGTGAGGCCAGCCGCTCCGCACTGGGCGAACTCCGCGCCACCGTCGGCCTGCTCCGCCAGTCCGGCGACCCCGAGGCCCCCACCGAACCCGCCCCGGGACTGGCCGTACTCGACGAACTCGTCGACACCTTCCGGCACGCCGGCCTCCCCGTGGACGTCGCCCGCGACCCCGGCCAGCCCCCGCTGCCCGCCGCCGCCGACCTCGCCGTCTACCGGGTGATCCAGGAAGCCCTCACCAACGTCCGCAAGCACGCCGGCGCCGGCGCCCGCGCCGAGGTCAGCGTCGTACGGGTGGGCCGCGCCCTGGAGGTCACCGTCATCGACGACGGCGGCACCGCACTCGCCGTCCCCGCCCCCGCCGACCCCGGCGGCGGCCACGGCCTCCTCGGCATGCGCGAACGGGCCGGGGCGCTCGGCGGCAGCTGCGCGGCCGGACCCCGTTACGGAGGCGGCTGGCGGGTCCATGCGATCCTGCCCCTCGACAACGTCAGGGAGGACGCATGAGCACCGAACGCCCCATCAGGGTGCTGCTCGCCGACGACCAGGCCCTGCTGCGCAGCGCCTTCAAGGTCCTCGTGAACTCCGAGCCGGACATGGAGGTCGTCGGCGAGGCCTCCGACGGCGCCCAGGCCGTCGAACTCGCCCGCGAACACCGCGCGGACATCGTCCTCATGGACATCCGGATGCCCGGCACCGACGGCCTCGCCGCCACCCGCATGATCAGCGCCGACCCCGACCTCGCCCACGTCCGCGTCGTGATGCTCACGACCTTCGAAGTCGACGAGTACGTGGTCCAGGCGCTGCGCGCGGGCGCCTCCGGCTTCCTCGGCAAGGGCGCCGAACCCGAGGACCTGCTCGGCGCCATCCGCATCGCCGCAGCCGGCGACGCCCTGCTCTCCCCGGCCGCCACCAAAGGGCTGATCGCCTCGTTCCTCGCCCAGAGCGGCGGCCCCGGACCCGCCCCGGCCGCCGCCGGCCACGCCGAACGCCTCGCCGCGCTCACCGTCCGCGAACGCGAGGTCCTCGTCCACGTGGCCGCGGGCCTGTCCAACGACGAGATCGCCGAGCGGCTGGAGGTCAGCCCGCTCACCGTCAAGACCCACGTGAACCGGGCCATGGCCAAGCTCTCGGCCCGCGACCGCGCCCAACTGGTGGTCATCGCCTACGAATCGGGCCTGGTGCGCCCGCGCGGCGAGCGGGCGCAGTAGTCCGCGGCCCCCCGCGTACTCCGATCGCTGTATGCGGGCGGTAAAGGAAGGGACCTGCGGGCGAGGCGGCGGACACCGGGGTCCGACAGGGTGGGGTTACCCCCGGTCTCACCACCGGGGCGGCCCCCAGTCTCACAGCAGAGAGATCACCGCCCATGTCCTGGCTGTCCCGCTTCAGCCTCGCACAACGTGCCTTGATCGGACTCGTCTCGATCGTCGCGCTCGTGTTCGGCGCCATCGCGATACCGCAGCTCAAGCAGCAGTTGCTGCCGTCCATCGAGCTGCCCGTCGTCTCCGTCATCGCGCCCTACCAGGGCGCCTCGCCCGACGTGGTCGAAAAGCAGGTCGTCGAACCGCTCGAAGCCACCATCAAGGCCGTCGACGGCATCACGGGGGTCACCTCCACCGCCAGCGAGGGCAACGCCCTGATCATGGCGACCTTCGACTACGGCGACTCCGGCACCAAGCAGCTCGTCGCCGACGTCCAGCAGGCCGTCAACCGGGCCCGCGTCCAACTCCCCGCCGACGTCGACCCGCAGGTCGTGGCCGGCTCCACCGACGACATCCCGACGGTGATCCTCGCCGCCAGCTCCGGCAAGGACCAGCAGGCACTCGCCGACCAGCTGGAACGCACCGTCGTCCCGGTCCTGGAGGACATCGACGGCGTCGGCCTGGTCAGCATCGACGGCGTCCGCGACCTGCTCGTCACCGTCACCCCCGACGACGCCAGGCTCGCCCGGGCCGGACTCGACACCGAGGCCCTCGGCCAGGCCCTCCAGGCCGGTGGCGCCACCGTCCCGGCCGGCGCCTTCGACGAGGAGGGCAAGAACCGCACCGTCCGCGTCGGCACCGGCTTCACCTCGCTCGCCCAGCTCGAAGACCTGCGGGTGCCCGTCGGCCGCGGCAAGCCCGCCGTCCGCCTCGGCGACGTCGCCGAGGTCGCCCAGCGGCCCGCCCCCGCCGACGCCATCACCCGTACCGACGGCAAGCCCAGCCTCGCCCTCGTCATCACGATGGACAAGGACGGCAGCGCCGTCGCCATCTCCGACGCCGTCAAGGACAAGCTCCCCGAGCTGCGCGCCGACCTCGGCGCCGGCGCCGCCCTGACCGTCGTCAGCGACCAGGGCCCGGCCGTCGCCAAATCGATCTCCAGCCTCACCACCGAAGGCATGCTCGGCCTGGCCTTCGCCGTGATCGTGATCCTGGTCTTCCTCGCCTCGCTGCGCTCGACCCTGGTCACCGCGGTCTCCATCCCGCTCTCGGTCGTGCTCGCGCTGATCGTGCTGTGGACCCGCGACCTGTCGCTCAACATGCTCACGCTGGGCGCCCTGACCATCGCCATCGGCCGGGTCGTCGACGACTCGATCGTGGTCCTGGAGAACATCAAGCGCCACCTCGGCTACGGCGAGGAGCGCGAGTCCGCGATCATCACCGCGGTCAAGGAGGTCGCCGGCGCGGTCACCTCCTCCACCCTCACCACCGTCGCCGTCTTCCTGCCGATCGGCCTGGTCGGCGGCATGATCGGCGAGCTCTTCGGCTCGTTCTCGCTGACCGTCACCGCGGCCCTGCTCGCCTCGCTGCTGGTCTCGCTGACCGTCGTCCCGGTCCTGTCGTTCTGGTTCCTGCGGGCCCCGAAGGGCATCGACCCGGCCGACGCCGAGAGCGCGGCCGAGGCCCGCCGGGCCGCCGAGGAGAAGGAGGCCCGCAGCCGCCTCCAGCGCGGCTACGTGCCGGTGCTGCGCTTCGCCACCCGGCGCCGGCTGACCAGCGTCGCCATCGCCCTCGTGGTGCTCGTCGCCACCTTCGCCATGGCCCCGCTGCTCAAGACCAACTTCTTCGACCAGGGCGAGCAGGACATCCTGACGGTCAAGCAGGAACTCCCGGCAGGCACCAGCCTGTCCGCGTCCGACGCGGCGGCCCGCAAGGTCGAGCAGGTCCTCGCCGAGACCGACGGCGTCAAGACGTACCAGGTACGGGTCGGCTCCGCCGGCTTCCTCGCGGCCTTCGGCGGCGGCACGGACTCCAACCAGGCCCAGTACAACGTGACGCTGGAGGACTCCTCCTCGTACGAGCGGACCCGGGACAGCATCGCGAAGTCCCTGGCCGGCCTCGACGGCATCGGCGAGACGACCATCGCCGCCGGCGACGGCTTCGCCAACCAGGACCTGAAGGTCGTGGTCAAGGCCGGCGACGCGGCCGTGCTCAAGCAGGCGGCCCAGCAGGTACGGGACATGGTGGCCGGTCTCGACGACGTCAGCGACGTCCAGAGCGACCTTTCCCAGTCGGTGCCCCGGATCTCCGTGAGCGCCGGCCCCAAGGCGGCGGACGCGGGCCTGAACCAGGCCGCGCTGGGCCGGATCGTCGCCCAGGCGGTGCGCGGCACGACCGTCGGCAAGGCGGTCCTCGACGACACCGAGCGGGACATCGTCATCACCTCCACGCACCCGGCGCGGACCCTCGCCGAGCTGCGGGCGCTGCCGGTCGGCCCCGCGAAGCTCGGCGACCTCGCCCGGGTCGAACTCGTCCCCGGCCCGGTCGCGATGACCCGGATCGACGGCAACCGCGCCGCCACCATCTCGGCGAAGCCCGACGGCGAGAACACCGGCGCCGTCAGCTCGGCGCTGCAGACGAAGCTGAAGGCCCTGGACCTGCCCGAGGGCGCCACGGCCTCCCTCGGCGGCGTCTCGGAGGACCAGGACGAGGCCTTCGCCTCGCTGTTCCTGGCCATGTTCGCGGCCATCGCGATCGTCTTCATGCTGCTGGTCGCGACCTTCCGCAGCCTGGTCCAGCCGCTGATCCTGCTGGTGTCGATCCCGTTCGCGGCCACCGGCGCCATCGGCCTGCTGCTCGTCACCGGCACCCCGATGGGCGTCCCGGCGATGATCGGCATGCTGATGCTCATCGGCATCGTGGTCACCAACGCCATCGTGCTGATCGACCTGATCAACCAGTACCGGGCCCAGGGCCTGGGCGTGGTGGAAGCGGTCGTCGAGGGCGGCCGGCACCGGCTGCGCCCGATCCTGATGACGGCACTGGCGACGATCTTCGCGCTGCTGCCGATGGCGCTCGGCGTCACCGGCGAGGGCGGCTTCATCTCCAAGCCGCTCGCGATCGTGGTGATCGGCGGCCTGGTCACCTCGACCCTGCTGACGCTGCTGCTGGTGCCGACGCTCTACGCGATGGTCGAGCTCCGCAAGGAGCGCCGGGCGGCCAGGCGCGCCGCGAAGCGGGCCACCCGCCTCGCGGTGGTCCCGGCGCAGGCGGCGCCGGACGACGACGAGGCTTCGGCCAAGGTCTGACGGGTCCGGGTCCGGGTCCGGCGGCAGCGGGCCCGGACACGCCGAAGGGGCGCCCCTCACCGGAGGGGCGCCCCTTCGGGCGTTGCGTGTGCGCGGTGCCGCCCGCGTACGCGGACGGGGCCCGTACGGGGACGGGGCCGTGCGCGGGTTACGGGAGGGCGAGCATCCGCTCCAGCGCGAGCTTCGCGAAGCTCTCCGTCTCCTTGTCGACCTGGATCTGGTTGACGAGGTTGCCCTCGGCCAGCGACTCCAGCGTCCACACCAGGTGCGGGAGGTCGATGCGGTTCATCGTGGAGCAGAAGCAGACCGTCTTGTCGAGGAAGACGACTTCCTTGTCCTCGGCGGCGAAACGGTTCGCCAGACGCTGGACCAGGTTCAGCTCCGTGCCGATGGCCCACTTGGAGCCGGCCGGGGCCGCCTCCAGCATCTTGATGATGTACTCCGTCGAGCCGACGTAGTCCGCGGCCGCGACGACCTCGTGCTTGCACTCCGGGTGCACGAGGACGTTCACCCCGGGGATGCGGGCCCGCACGTCGTTGACCGAGTCGACCGAGAACCGGCCGTGCACCGAGCAGTGGCCGCGCCACAGGATCATCTTCGCCGCGCGCAGCTCCTCGGCGGTCAGACCGCCGTTGGGCTTGTGCGGGTTGTAGAGCACGCAGTCGTCCAGGGACATGCCCATGTCGCGGACGGCGGTGTTGCGGCCCAGGTGCTGGTCCGGCAGGAAGAGGATCTTCTCGCCCTGCTCGAAGGCCCAGTCCAGGGCCTTCTTCGCGTTGGACGACGTGCAGATCGTGCCGCCGTGCTTGCCGGTGAAGGCCTTGATGTCGGCGGAGGAGTTCATGTACGAGACGGGGACGGTGACACCCGCCACACCCGCCTCGGTGAGCACGTCCCAGCACTCGGCGACCTGCTCGGCGGTGGCCATGTCGGCCATCGAGCAGCCCGCGGCCAGGTCCGGCAGGACCACCTTCTGGTCGTCGGTGGTGAGGATGTCCGCCGACTCGGCCATGAAGTGCACGCCGCAGAAGACGATGTACTCGGCCTCCGGCTTGGCGGCCGCGTCCTTGGCCAGCTTGAAGGAGTCGCCGGTCACGTCCGCGAACTCGATGACCTCGTCACGCTGGTAGTGGTGGCCGAGGATGAAGACCTTGTCCCCGAGCTTCTCCTTGGCGGCGCGGGCGCGCGCCACGAGGTCCGGGTCGGACGGCGAGGGCAGGTCGCCCGGGCACTCGACGCCGCGCTCGCTCTTGGGGTCGGCCTCGCGGCCGAGCAGCAGCAGGGCAAGGGGCGTCGGCTGGACGTCCAAAGGCTGGGCGGTGGTCACGACACGCACCCTTTCTGTTTCTGCGACTGGCAAGTCTGCAATCAGCGACTACACGACTTCTCGTCTAGTTGACGTTATCTATCATAACTGCTTCACGTCACTTTGACGATGCCGATAGTGTCGATGTGACGAATTCGGGTCCGGCCCGCGAGGGGGTCCACCCCTGTGCCCCGGTGTGCGAGCATGAATGTCTGAGACATGCGTCAGGCCCGGAATGAATCCGCGGCCCCGTCGGTTGCCACCGACGGCAAGAGTCCGACGTTTCCTCCCCCGCCGGGGAGCCGCCCACTTCGGGAGTGAATGCAGATGTCCGTTCAGGACGACAAGACCACTGTGACCGACGGCATCCTCCTGTCCGACGCCGCTGCGGCCAAGGTCAAGGCGCTGCTGGAGCAGGAAGGCCGGGAAGACCTGGCGCTGCGCGTCGCCGTTCAGCCCGGCGGCTGCTCCGGCCTGCGCTACCAGCTCTTCTTCGACGAGCGCTCGCTCGACGGCGACGTCCTGAAGGACTTCGACGGCGTCAAGGTCGTCACCGACCGCATGAGCGCCCCGTACCTGGGCGGCGCCTCCATCGACTTCGTCGACACCATCGAGAAGCAGGGCTTCACGATCGACAACCCGAACGCCACCGGCTCCTGCGCCTGCGGCGACTCGTTCAGCTAGTCGGACCGGCCCCCGCGCGGGGCCGCTCCGCACGCACGCCGGAGGGGCGGTGCCGATTTCCGGCACCGCCCCTCCGACGTACCCGACGTCCCCGCGGGCGAGGCCGCCCCTACTGCCGGGGCAGCGCCTCGCCCGTCGTGGCGTCGACGACCCGGCGGGTGCCGAGCGGCTCGTCCAGCGTCGCCGTCAGGGTCATTTCCTTGGCGATCAGGATGCAGGCCCGGTCCGGGTCGGTCGGGGTGTCGATCACCCGCACCGCCACCGTCCGCGGGTGCTCCCGCACCTCCAGTGCGTAGGTGCTGCACACCCCGCCCCAGAAGTTCACCGTCAGCTTCCGGCCGTTCTCCGCGTACGAGAAGCCGGGCACGGTACGGGTCTCCGGCGGGGTCCGCGGCCCGTCCGCCGCGGCCGGCTGGGCCACGACGTGCCCCGGCCCGCCGTCCTGGCCCGCCACCGAGAACAGCCACGCCGGCACCAGCTGCCGGACCCCGCCCTCGGTGCCCGGGGTGAGCCCCAGCACGGCCCCCGTGACCTTCTCGGTCCGCGTGGGCTCCGCCGGGCCGGTGCCGTCGGGCAGGCACGGCACCTGCGGGGTGTCCTGCGCCGCGTCCGGCGCGATGTCCCGCGCCGCGCCCTCGTCGGTGATGCCCGCGCGGTCCGGCACCGGGGTGGCGCAGCCGCCGATCCGGGGCCTGGGCGCGGCCGCGTTCAGCCGCTCCAGCGCCTGCTCCGCCGTCAGCACGTCGCGGACGGGCCCGCGGACCGGCGCCGCCAGCTCGCCGCTGCCGCCGACCACCTGCCCGTCCGGCCCGATCTGCACCTTGGTCTGCCAGTTGTGGGTGGGCAGTCCGCCGACCACCGGATCCGCGGCCACCACCCGTACGGCGCCCGCCACCAGCGAGGCGTCGAGCTTCGCGCCGCTCAGGCCGGCCGCCTTCAGCACCGGCTGCGCGGCCGCCTTGGCCGCCGCCTCGCCCACCGGTGCGCCGGAGCCCGGGTCGGCGCCGCCCTCCTGGGGCGCCACGGGTCCGCAGGTGTCCTTGCCGCGTGCGCAGTCGTCCCCGCCGCCCGCCTGGTAGCGCGTGTACGTCCAGGCGCCCGGGGCCTCCCGGTTCACCTGGAGGCGGGGGCCGGACGGGTCCTTGAAGACCCCGGCCCGCCACATGCCGCCGGACAGCCGGGGCGCGCCGTCGATGCCGAGGGCGGCGGCCAGCCGGGCCACCTCGGCCCCGGTCACCTCCGCGGCGAACCGGTAGTCGGGCGCCGATCCCGGCCCCTGCGGCAGTGCCACCGCGGCCCGGTAGGCGACCCCGCCGCCGCCCGGGTCCGGCTCGCCGGGCGCGATGCCCGGCGGGGGAGTGGTGGGCCCCGGGGCGGGCGTCCGCGCGGCCGCCGGAGCGGCGCTCTGGCCGCCGTAGGCCGTGGTCGCCCAGTACGCCGTACCGCCGCCCGCGAGCAGCACGGCGGCCGCGATCGAGGCGACGGTCAGGGAGGGCCGCCGTTTCCGTGAGGTGGTGCGTTCACCGGTCACCGCATCGCTCCTTCGCCGTCCTTGGTGCCGGTGGGACGGACCCGGACGCCATCCGGTTCCCGCGATGGGGCCGGGCGGGGGTCGGCCGGGGCCCGGGCGGCGGGTCAGTCCCCGTACGCGGCCGTGCCGGCGATCAGCCGGGCCGAGGAGGGCGGGACGCTGATCCCGTGGATCTGGGAGGGCGCCACCCGGACGGGCGCCGGCCCGGCGGGCACCGCCCAGTGCGGGGCCATCCGCGCGCAGTCGCCGAGCAGCTGCGCGAGACCGGATTCGGCCGTCCGGTCGGCGGTGGACGTGGCGGAGTCGGGGTATGTCCTCATGCGGGCACCGTAAGCATGTCGCTCTATGCGAAGAAAGAGCTACTACGGGGTAGTTTCGCACCGTCCACGAACGCAGTTCCGAGCGGGTAGCTTTGACTGTCCCCTTCCGCCCGACGCAGGAGCATCCACGCCGTGCGTATCGCTGTCACCGGCTCCATCGCCACCGACCACCTCATGACCTTCCCCGGCCGATTCGCCGACCAGCTGGTCGCCGATCAGCTGCACACGGTCTCCCTCTCCTTCCTCGTCGACAACCTCGACGTCCGGCGGGGCGGTGTCGGACCGAACATCTGCTTCGGGATGGGGCAGCTGGGCGCCCGCCCGATCCTCGTCGGCGCCGCGGGATCCGACTTCGACGAGTACCGCGCCTGGCTCGACCGGCACGGCGTCGACACCGACTCCGTCCGCATCTCCGAGGTCCTGCACACCGCGCGCTTCGTGTGCACCACGGACGTCGACCACAACCAGATCGGCTCCTTCTACACCGGCGCCATGAGCGAGGCCCGGCTGATCGAGCTGAAGTCGGTCGCCGACCGGGTCGGCGGCCTCGACCTGGTGCTGATCGGCGCCGACGACCCCGAGGCGATGCTCCGCCACACGGAGGAGTGCCGTACCCGCGGCATCCCCTTCGCCGCGGACTTCTCGCAGCAGATCGCCCGTATGGACGGCGAGAACATCCGCACCCTCATGGAGGGCGCCACCTTCCTCTTCTCCAACGAGTACGAGAAGGGCCTGATCGAGTCGAAGTCCGGCTGGACCGACGCGGAGATCCTCGCCAAGGTCGGCACCCGGGTCACCACCCTCGGCTCGCAGGGCGTCAAGATCGAGCGCGCCGGCCACGAGCCGATCACCGTCGGCTGCCCGGAGGAGACCGCCAAGGTCGACCCGACCGGTGTCGGCGACGCCTTCCGCGCCGGCTTCCTGACCGGCCTCGGCTGGGGCGTCGGCCTGGAGCGGGCCGCGCAGGTCGGCTGCATGCTGGCCACCCTGGTCATCGAGACCCTGGGCACCCAGGAGTACACCCTGGCCCGGGCGCACTTCATGGAGCGCTTCACCAAGGCCTACGGGGACGAGGCCGCCGCCGAGGTCCAGGCCCACTTCGCCGTCTGATCCCGGGGGCGCCGCCCCGGACCCCGCGCCTCAAACGCCGGCGAGGCTGGACATCCCAGCCTGCGCCGCGTTTGAGCGCGGCCCCGCAGGGTCACACCAGGCGGCGCACCCGGTAGGCCACGCCCCCGGCCGCGGGGGACTCGCCCAGGTACTCCTGGCCCCGCATCGCGCACCACGCCGGGATGTCCAGCCGCGCCACCTCGTCGTCCGACAGGACGGTGACGGTGCCGCCCACCGGCACGCCGCCGATCGTCTTCGCCAGCTCGATCACCGGCTGCGGGCAGCGCATCCCCAGGGCGTCCACGACCAGCGCGTCCGACACCGGGACGGTGTCCGCGGCCCCCGCCGACGGCACGCCGAGCCGCTCCCGGACCCCGGCCACCGCCGCCGGCAGCACGTCGAGGAAGCGGTTGACGTCCGCCGCGGTCGTCCCCGGCGGCAGCGAGACCCGCACGTTCCCCTCGGACAGCACCCCCATCGCGCTCAGCACGTGGCTCGGGGTCAGCGTCGAGCTGGTGCACGAGGAGCCCGACGAGACGGAGAAGCCCGCCCGGTCCAGCTCGTGCAGCAGGACCTCCCCGTCGACATAGAGACAGGAGAAGGTGACCAGGTGCGGCAGCCGCCGCTCGGCGTCGCCCACCACCTCCACGTCCGGCACCAGCCGGGCCACCCGGCGCCGGATCCGGTCCACCAGGACCCGCAGCCGCCGGCCCTCCTCCTCGGCCTCCGCCCGTACCGCCCGCAGCGAGGCGGCGGCCGCGACGATCGCCGGGATG
This sequence comes from Streptomyces sp. NBC_00239, assembly GCF_036194065.1. Classification (NCBI taxonomy): domain Bacteria; kingdom Bacillati; phylum Actinomycetota; class Actinomycetes; order Kitasatosporales; family Streptomycetaceae; genus Streptomyces; species Streptomyces sp. NBC_00239. The sequence continues at coordinate 5,802,242 of NZ_CP108095.1, forward strand.
TTCTCGAAGCCGGCCGAACGCCCCGACTCCCTTTCGTCCACGGCCCCTTGGGGCGCGAAGCGGACCCCCTTGCGGACCGCGAGCAGTCCGACTCCGGCCGGACCGCCCCATTTGTGCGCGCTCGCGGCCAGCAGCGACCAGCCCTCAGGCACCGGACCCCACGGCAGCGACTGCGCCGCGTCCACCAGCAGCGGCACGCCCGCCGCCCGGCACACCTCCGCGGCCCCGGCCACCGGCTGCTCCGTGCCCACCTCGTGGTTGGCCGACTGCAGGCAGGCCAGCGCCGTGTCCGGGCGCAGCGCGGCGGCGAAGGAGTCCACGGCGACGGCGCCCGTACGTTCCACCGGCACTTCGGTGACGCTCCCGCCCTCCGCCTCGTGGGTCTGGGCCGCATGGAGTACGGAAGAGTGCTCCACCGCCGATACGACCAGATGCCCGCCGACGCGCCGACGTCCTGCGAGGGTTCCCGCCATGCCCGTGTGAACTGCGCGCGTCCCCGAAGGAGTGAACACGAGCTCGTCGGGGCGGCATCCCACCACCTCCGCCGCGGCCTCGCGCGCCGCGTCGAGCAACAGCCTGGCCCGGCGCCCCTCCCGGTACAGGCGGGCCGGGTCCGCCCAGCCCTCGTCGAGCGCCGCCACGAGGGCCTGACGGGCCACGGGGTGCAGCGGAGCGGAGGAAGCGGAGTCGAAGTACGGCATACGGGCACGCTAACCCGCCGCCGAAGCTCCTCAGGTCAGGGGCCGTCAGATGGCCCTACCGGCCTGCCGGTCGGGGCTGTTGGAGGCATCCCCCGGAAGAAGGAACCATCCCTTCGGGGGCTGTCGCGGCGCGTTGGGCACCCTCCCCGCGCGACCCCAAATAGCGTCCAGTAGGGTTTGGTCCGCATAAACATCCAAACCCCTGCCCGTGTCAGGGCCGGCGACCGACCCGAGAGACGGCCGCAGCCGGCCGCGCGGGCCGAGACTCTCGGGAAGGCGCTACGTGAGTCCCTACGGCTCCGACCGCTCGCCGCGGCGCCCGATGCGGCGGAAGCTGCTGCAGGCGCTGACTGCGGGTGTGGTCCTGGCGACCGCCACTGGTTGCTCGTATACCTGGAAAGACTTTCCCCGCCTCGGAATGCCCACTCCGGTCACCGAGGAGGCGCCGCGCATCCTCTCCCTGTGGCAGGGCTCCTGGGCGGCTGCACTCATTACGGGCATCCTGGTCTGGGGCCTGATCCTGTGGAGCGTCATCTTCCACCGGCGCAGCCGCAGCAAGGTGGAGGTTCCTCCGCAGACCCGGTACAACATGCCCATCGAGGCGCTGTACACCGTGGTCCCGCTCATCATCGTCTCGGTGCTCTTCTACTTCACCGCGCGTGACGAGTCGAAGCTGCTCGCCCTCTCCGAGAAGCCGAAGCACACGATCAACGTGGTCGGCTTCCAGTGGAGCTGGGGCTTCAACTACATCGAGAACGTCGACGGCGACCTCGCCACTCCGAAGCTTCCCCTGGTGGCCGAGGAAGAAGCGGGTCATGCCGAGGACGGCAAGGCCCACGGGGCGAAGGGCGAGGCCAAGAAGGCTCCCCGGGTTCCCAAGGAGCTCTCCTCGATCCCGGACAAGTACACCAAGGACTTCCCCGCGGGCGCCGAAGGCGTCTACACCAAGGGCGTCCCCGGTGACCGGAACCCGCAGACCGGCAACCCGGGCCCGACCCTGTGGCTGCCGAAGGGCGAGAAGGTCCGCTTCATCCTGTCGTCGAACGACGTCATCCACTCCTTCTGGGTGGTTCCCTTCCTGTTCAAGCAGGACGTCATCCCCGGCCACACCAATGTCTTCGAGGTGACCCCCACCCGTGAGGGCACCTTCATGGGCAAGTGCGCCGAGCTCTGCGGCGTCGACCACTCCCGGATGCTCTTCAACGTGAAGGTCGTCTCCCCGGAGCGCTACCAGGCGCACCTCAAGGAGCTGGCCGAGAAGGGGCAGACCGGTTACCTCCCGGCCGGTATCAAGCAGACCGACCCGGCCCGGAACTCGGAGACGAACAAACTGTGAGCATCCTCAACGAACCTCAGGGTGCCGCGGCAGCTGACGCCTCGTACGAGAACGAGCTGCCGGTACGGCGCAAGCAGCCGGGCAACGTGGTCGTGAAGTGGCTTACCACCACCGACCACAAGACCATCGGCACGATGTACCTGGTCACGTCGTTCGTGTTCTTCATCATCGGCGGGATCATGGCGCTCTTCATGCGCGCCGAGCTGGCCCGTCCGGGCACGCAGATCATGTCGAACGAGCAGTTCAACCAGGCGTTCACGATGCACGGCACGATCATGCTGCTGATGTTCGCGACGCCGCTGTTCGCCGGATTCGCGAACTGGATCATGCCGCTGCAGATCGGCGCGCCCGACGTGGCGTTCCCGCGGCTGAACATGTTCGCGTACTGGCTGTACCTCTTCGGCTCCTCCATCGCGGTGGCCGGCTTCGTCACCCCGCAGGGTGCCGCCGACTTCGGCTGGTTCGCCTACTCCCCGCTGTCGGACGCCGTCCGCTCGCCGGGCATCGGCGCCGACATGTGGATCATGGGTCTGGCCTTCTCCGGCTTCGGCACGATCCTCGGCTCGGTCAACTTCATCACCACGATCATCTGCATGCGCGCGCCCGGCATGACGATGTTCCGCATGCCGATCTTCACCTGGAACGTGCTGCTGACCGGTGTGCTGGTCCTGCTCGCCTTCCCGGTGCTCGCCGCGGCGCTCTTCGCGCTGGAGGCGGACCGCAAGTTCGGTGCGCACGTGTTCGACTCCGCGAACGGCGGAGCGCTGCTGTGGCAACACCTCTTCTGGTTCTTCGGACACCCAGAGGTGTACATCATCGCGCTACCGTTCTTCGGCATCATTTCCGAGGTCATCCCGGTCTTCTCCCGCAAGCCGATGTTCGGTTACATCGGCCTGATCGGTGCGACGATCGCGATCGCCGGCCTCTCCGTGACGGTGTGGGCGCACCACATGTACGTCACCGGCGGTGTGCTGCTGCCCTTCTTCTCCTTCATGACCTTCCTGATCGCGGTACCGACCGGTGTGAAGTTCTTCAACTGGATCGGCACCATGTGGAAGGGCTCGCTGTCCTTCGAGACCCCGATGCTCTGGGCCGTCGGCTTCCTGATCACCTTCACCTTCGGTGGTCTGACCGGCGTCATCCTGGCCTCGCCCCCGATGGACTTCCACGTCTCCGACTCGTACTTCGTCGTCGCGCACTTCCACTACGTCATCTTCGGCACCGTGGTCTTCGCGATGTTCTCCGGCTTCCACTTCTGGTGGCCGAAGTTCACGGGCAAGATGCTGGACGAGCGCCTGGGCAAGATCACCTTCTGGACCCTGTTCGTGGGCTTCCACGGCACCTTCCTGGTGCAGCACTGGCTGGGTGCCGAGGGCATGGCGCGCCGTTACGCCGACTACCTCGACGCCGACGGCTTCACCGCGCTGAACACGATCTCGACGATCAGCTCCTTCCTGCTCGGCCTGTCGATGCTTCCGTTCATGTACAACGTCTGGAAGACCGCCAAGTACGGCAAGAAGATCGAGGTCGACGACCCGTGGGGCTACGGCCGTTCGCTCGAATGGGCGACGTCCTGCCCGCCGCCGCGGCACAACTTCCTCACGCTGCCCCGGATCCGTTCCGAATCCCCGGCGTTCGACCTGCACCACCCGGAGATCGCCGCTCTCGACCACCTCGAGAACCACGGCGAGCCGGCCAAGGCCGTCACCGGTGACAAGGAGGCCGGCAAGTGAAGGTCCAGGGCAAGATGTTCCTCTGGCTCTCGCTGTTCATCCTGATCATGGCCATCGTGTATGGCGTGTGGTCCAAGGAGCCGGCGGGCACCACGGCGCTCTTCCTCGCCTTCGGGCTGAGCGTCATGATCGGCTACTACCTGGCCTTCACCGCCAAGCGCGTGGACGCCATGGCCCAGGACAACCTGGAGGCCGACGTCGCGGACGAGGCCGGCGAGCTGGGGTTCTTCTCCCCGCACAGCTGGCAGCCGCTGTCCCTGGCCGTCGGTGGCGCGTTCGCGTTCTGCGGCGTCATCTTCGGCTGGTGGCTGCTGTACTTCTCCGCGCCGCTGATCCTCGTGGGTCTGTGGGGCTGGGTGTACGAGTACTACCGCGGTGAGAACCAGAACCAGTAGCACCTGAGCCGTACGGCCCAGGCCGGACGGCACACCGCACCACACGTGGGGCCCGGACACCTCGTCAGGAGGAGTCCGGGCCCCTCGTTTGCAGTCATCCGGCGCGCCGTTACGGGCATATCTTCATAGCGTGTGCTCATGAGCCACTCACCGCGTCTTTGGACCGTCATCAGCTGCTCGATGCTGGTCGCGTCCCTCGGAGCCGGCGCCACGGCGTGCGGGTCCGGAGGCGACGACCCGCTGGCCGACCGCCCCTACGACGCGGCTGACCAGGTCACCTTCAACCAGCGCGACGGCGGCCGCCCCGTCGACCCCGACCGGCCGCTGGAGGTGACCGCCAAGGGCAAGGACGGCCGGATCACCGACGTCACCGCCGTCGACACGCACGGCCGCCGCCTCGCCGGCGAACTCTCCGCCGACGGCGACCGCTGGCACAGCACCGTGCCGCTGGCGGCCGGCGTCCGCTACACCGTCGTCGTCGGCACCGAGGACGCGGACGGCTCCCCGGGGCAGCGCACGCTGTCGTTCGACACGACCCCCGCCCAGAAGGTCCTCAAGGTCGAATTCGGCCCGGACGCGGGCAAGTACGGGGTCGGCCAGCCCATCACCGCCGACCTCAGCGAGCCGGTCAAGGACAAGGCGGCCCGGGCGGTCGTCGAGCGGGCCCTGGTGGTGCGCTCCACCCCCCGCGCGGACGGCGCCTGGTACTGGGTCGACGACAAGAAGCTCCACTACCGGCCGAAGGACTACTGGGCCGCCCACTCCACGGTCTCGGTGGAGAGCAACCTGGAGGGCATCAAGGTCGCCCCCGGCCTCTACGGAGCCGCCGGCAAGGCCCTGAAGCTGGAGATCGGCGACCGGGTGGAGGTCGTCACCGACGCCTCCTCGCACTCCCTGACGTTCCGCCGGAACGGCGAAGTGATCAACACCATTCCGGTGACCACCGGCAAGCCCGGCTTCTCCACCCGCAACGGCTACAAGGTCGTGCTCGGCAAGCAGTACTACGTCCAGATGCGCGGCGACACGGTCGGCATCTCGCAGGGCAGCAGCGAGTACTACAACCTGCCCGTCTACTACGCGACGCGCGTCACCTGGAGTGGTGAATACGTGCACGCCGCGCCGTGGTCCGTGGGCTCCCAGGGCTACGAGAACGTCAGCCACGGCTGCACCGGCATGAGCACCGGCAACGCCGCCTGGTTCTACGAGAACATCACCGAGGGCGACATCGTCCGCGTCGTCAACAGCTACGGCGAGGACATGGACCCGTTCGGGAACGGCTTCGGTGACTGGAACGTGCCCTGGAAGAAGTGGCGCGAGGGCAGCGCCCTGCTCTCCGGCACCCAGGACGGCCGCACCCCCGTCGACACGGCCAGGCTTCGCCCGCAGGTCTAGCGCACGTCACGCACACGTCAGGAGGCGTTCAGAGCCCCGTGGGGCCCTGAACGCCTCCTTGGTGATCCAACTACCGCGTCACGGCCAGCCGGGCCCGCAGAAGCCCCGCCAGGGCGTCCGCGAACTCCACCGGGTCCACCGGAAGGGTGACCGCGCGGTCCGCGCGGCTCCAGGTGGCCAGCCAGGCGTCCTGCGGACGCCCGATCAGCAACAGCACCGGCGGACACCGGAAGATCTCGTCCTTGATCTGGCGGCAGACGCCCATCCCGCCAGCCGGGACGGTCTCCCCGTCCAGCACGCACACGTCGATGCCGCCCTCTTCCAGGGCCGCCAACACGGCGGGCAGCGTGGCGCACTCAAGGAACTCCACCGGCGGAACGTCCGCGGCAGGCCGCTGTCCGGACGCCAGCCGCACCTGCTCCCTGGTGTTGGCGTCGTCGCTGTAGACCAGAACCCTCGCAGTCGCCCGCATCGTTCCTCCACGCGTCACAGGAATCACAGTGATAGTGATGATGCGCGGGATCGTACTCCTCCCGACGTCCTGTCAGCATCGGTTCGGACGGCCCGACGAGGACCGTTTGATGGGCCGTTCGGGCCTTGCAGACCCCCCTGACACTCCGAACGGCACCCCCCGGGGTGAGGGCGGGATAAGCGACCGACATAATGTCGGTCGTGGCGACAGCAACGACAGTAGATACCGGGCACGCGCACCCGACGGTCAACAGGCCGAACCTCGTCAGCGTCGGAACCATCATCTGGTTGAGTTCCGAGCTGATGTTCTTCGCGGCCCTTTTCGCGATGTACTTCACCCTGCGATCGGTGACGGGCACCGAGTTCTGGACTGAGAAGGCGGACCTTCTCAACCTCCCGTTCTCGGCGACGAACACCACGATCCTGGTGCTCTCCTCGCTCACCTGCCAGCTCGGCGTCTTCGCCGCCGAGCGCGGTGACGTGAAGAAGCTCCGCACCTGGTTCGTGATCACCTTCGTGATGGGTGCGATCTTCATTGGCGGCCAGGTGTTCGAATACACCGAGCTGGTCAAGCACGAGGGCCTCTCGCTCTCGTCTGACGCGTACGGCTCGGTCTTCTACCTGACCACCGGATTCCACGGTCTGCACGTGACGGGCGGTCTCATCGCCTTCCTGCTGGTCCTGGGCCGGACGTACGCGGCCAAGAGGTTCACCCACGAACAGGCCACCTCGGCCATCGTCGTGTCCTACTACTGGCACTTCGTCGATGTCGTCTGGATCGGCCTCTTCGCCACGATCTACCTGATCAAGTAGCGATCACGTCGCCGGGCCCAAGCCCCGGCAACCATCCAGCAAGCACCGACGCAGAAAATCCTGACACCGGGGTAATCCGTGAAAAAGCTCTCCGCACGACGACGCCATCCGCTGGCGGCGGTCGTCGTTCTACTCCTCGCGCTGGCGGCCACTGGGGGGCTGTACGCCGCGTTCGCGCCTGCGGGCAGGGCGCAGGCCGACGAAACCGCCCAGTCCCTCGCCATCGAGGAGGGCCAGAAGCTCTACGCCGTGGGCTGCGCAAGCTGCCACGGAGCCGGGGGTCAGGGTTCCACTGACGGCCCGAGCCTGGTGGGCGTCGGTTCTGCCGCCGTCGACTTCCAGGTGAGCACGGGCCGTATGCCCGCCCAGCAGCCCGGCGCCCAGGTGCCGAAGAAGAAGGCCATCTACACCCAGGCGCAGATCGACCAGCTCGCCGCGTTCATCAGCTCCCTCGGAGCCGGCCCGATCACGCCGACCGAGAAGCAGTACGACCCGGCCGGCGCGGACATCGCCCGCGGTGGTGTGCTCTTCCGCAACAACTGCGCGCAGTGCCACAACTTCACCGGTGAGGGCGGCGCGCTGACGCACGGCAAGTACGCCCCCAACCTTGAGGGTGTCGAGCCGAAGCACATCTACGAGGCCATGCTCACCGGCCCGCAGAACATGCCCTCCTTCCCGGACAGCACCATGCCGGAGAAGGAGAAGAAGGACATCATCGCGTACCTCCAGACCGTCAACGGCGACAAGTCGGAGAGCCCCGGCGGGCTCAAGCTGGGCGGCCTCGGCCCCGTCAGCGAAGGCCTGTTCGGCTGGATCTTCGGTCTGGGAACGCTCATCGCTGTCGCCGTCTGGGTCGCGGCCCACACCGCTAAGGCCAAGAAGTCATGAGTAGCCAAGACATTCCCGAAGACAAGCACCTGCCGAGCGAGCAGGGCGACGCGCACCACGGTGGTGTGGCGGTGGCGGACGACCCGTTCGCCGACCCCGGTCTGCCGGCCCACAAGCCGCGCATCCAGGACATCGACGAGGCTGCGGCCCGGCGCTCCGAGCGCACGGTCGCACTGCTCTTCACCCTGTCGATGCTGGCCACGATCGGCTTCATCGCCGCCTACGTGGCCATCCCGGTCGACAAGATCGTCTTCATCTGGCCCTTCGGCCACGTGAGCGGTCTGAACTTCGCCCTGGGCCTGACCCTCGGCGTCGCCCTCTTCTGCATCGGCGCGGGCGCGGTCCACTGGGCCCGCACCCTGATGTCCGACGTCGAGGTCGCCGACGAGCGCCACCCGATCGAGGCCGCGCCCGAGGTCAAGGCGAAGGTCCTCGCGGACTTCGCCGACGGCGCGCGCGAGTCCGCCATCGGCCGCCGCAAGCTGATCCGCAACACGATGATCGGCGCGATGGCCATGGTGCCGCTCTCCGGCGTCGTCCTGCTGCGCGACCTGGGCCCGCTGCCCGAGGACAAGCTCCGCAAGACGATCTGGGCCAAGGGCAAGCTGCTCATCAACCAGAACACGATGGAGCCGCTGCGTCCCGAGGACGTCGCCGTCGGTTCGCTGACCTTCGCCATGCCCGAGGGCCTGGAAGAGGACCAGCACGACTACATGCAGCAGATCGCCAAGGCTGCCCTGATGATCGTCCGTATCCAGCCGGAGAACATCAAGGACAAGCAGGAACTCGAGTGGTCCCACGACGGCATCGTGGCCTACTCGAAGATCTGCACCCACGTCGGCTGCCCGATCAGCCTGTACGAGCAGCAGACCCACCACGTGCTCTGCCCGTGCCACCAGTCCACTTTCGACCTCTCCGACGGCGCCCGCGTCATCTTCGGCCCGGCCGGTCACGCCCTCCCGCAGCTGCGGATCGGCGTGAATGACGAAGGCTTCCTCGAGGCGCTCGGCGACTTCGAAGAGCCCGTCGGTCCTGCCTTCTGGGAGCGCGGATGAGCACTGCCACTGCCACCGACAAGCGCAAAGCGCCGGCGGGCGAGCGCGTAGCCGACTGGGCGGACGGCCGCCTGGGCATCTACAGCCTCGCCAAGTCGAACATGCGCAAGATCTTCCCGGACCACTGGTCCTTCATGCTGGGTGAGATCTGCCTCTACAGCTTCATCATCATCATCCTCACGGGTGTGTACCTGACGCTGTTCTTCCACCCGAGCATGAACGAGGTCGTGTACCACGGCTCGTACGTGCCGATGCAGGGCGTCCGGATGTCCGAGGCGTACGCCTCGACCCTGGACATCAGCTTCGACGTCCGCGGCGGTCTGCTCATCCGGCAGATCCACCACTGGGCGGCGCTGATCTTCGTCGCCGCGATGCTCGTGCACATGATGCGCGTGTTCTTCACCGGCGCGTTCCGCAAGCCGCGCGAGGTCAACTGGGTCTTCGGCTTCCTGCTGCTGGTCCTCGGCATGTTCACCGGCTTCACCGGTTACTCCCTGCCGGACGACCTGCTCTCGGGCACCGGTGTCCGCTTCATGGAGGGCGCGATCCTGTCCGTGCCGATCGTGGGCACGTACCTGTCGATGTTCCTCTTCGGCGGCGAGTTCCCCGGCCACGACTTCGTGGCCCGGTTCTACTCGATCCACATCCTGCTGCTGCCGGGCATCATGCTCGGCCTGCTGGTGGCGCACCTGATCCTGGTCTTCTACCACAAGCACACGCAGTTCGCGGGTCCCGGCCGGACGAACAACAACGTCGTCGGCATGCCGCTGCTGCCGGTCTACATGGCCAAGGCCGGAGGCTTCTTCTTCCTGGTCTTCGGTGTCATCTCGGTCGTCGCGGCGATCGCCTCGATCAACCCGATCTGGGCGCTCGGCCCGTACATCCCGGACCACGTGTCCACCGGTGCGCAGCCCGACTGGTACATGGGCTTCTCCGAGGGCCTGATCCGTGCGATGCCGGGCTGGGAGATCAACCTCTGGGGCCACACGCTCGTCCTGGGCGTGTTCATCCCGCTGGTGATCTTCCCGCTGGTGCTGGCCGCGATCGCCGTCTACCCGTTCATCGAGTCCTGGGTCACCGGCGACAAGCGCGAGCACCACATCCTGGACCGCCCGCGCAACGCCCCGACCCGTACCGGCTTCGGTGTGGCGTGGCTGACCTGGTACGTCATCCTGCTCATCGCGGGTGGCAACGACATGTTCGCGCAGTACTTCCACCTGTCGATCAACTCGATCACGTGGTTCGCGCGGATCGGCTTCTTCGTCGGCCCGGTCATCGCCTTCATCATCACCAAGCGGATCTGCCTGGGCCTCCAGCGCCGGGACCGCGACAAGGTGCTGCACGGTCGCGAGACCGGCATCATCAAGCGCCTGCCGCACGGTGAGTTCGTCGAGGTCCACGAGCCGCTGTCGCCGGGCCAGCTCCACACCCTCACCTCGCACGAGCAGTACAAGCCCGCCGAGATCGGCCCGACGGTCGACGAGAACGGTGTCGAGCGCAAGGTGAAGCTCATGGAGAAGCTCCGCGTGAAGCTCAGCAAGGGCTACTACGGGCAGGACAACCAGATTCCGAAGGCCTCGGCCGAGGAATACAAGGAGATCCAGAGCGGCCACGGCCACCACTGATCCCCGAACGGCTGAAACCGGCCGGGCCGTGTGAACGGTCTGGCTGAAAACTGATCGCCACGGTGAGAGCCCCGTCCAGCGTATGGACGGGGCTCTTCGCCGTCCCGGGCGGCTGGATAGGCTGAAGCCCTTCGTATTCGGCTGTGGACCCAGGAGTGGACCATGAACGTTGTGACCCCGGTCGGCGGCGACAGCGTGGCGGCCCGGTCCTGGCCGGTCGTCCTCGAATCGCTGCTCACCGGCAACGACCTTTCCGCCGACGAGACGGCGTGGGCCATGGACCGGATCATGCGCGGCGAGGCCACGGACGCGCAGATCGCGGGCTTCGCCGTGGCCCTGCGGGCCAAGGGCGAGACGGTCGCCGAGATCAGCGGCCTGGTGCGCGCGATGTACGCTCACGCCAACCTCATCGAGGTGCCCGGCCGGACCGTGGACATCGTGGGCACCGGCGGCGACGGCGCGAAGACCGTCAACATCTCGACCATGTCGGCCGTGGTGGTCGCCGGGACCGGCGCCAAGGTCGTCAAGCACGGCAACCGGGCCGCCTCCTCGGCGAGCGGCGCCTCGGACGTCCTGGAGAAGCTGGGCGTCAACCTGGACCTCACCCCGGCCCGGGTGGCCGAGGTGGCGGAGGAAGCCGGGATCACCTTCTGCTTCGCCGTGAAGTTCCACCCCGCCCTGCGCTTCGTGGCCGCGGCCCGCAAGGAACTGGGCATTCGCACCACCTTCAACTTCCTCGGCCCGCTGACCAACCCGGCACGGGTGCGCGCCCAGGCCACCGGCGTCGCGGACGCCCGGATGGCCCCGATCGTGGCGGGCGTGCTGGCGGAGCGCGGCTCCTCGGCCCTGGTGTTCCGCGGGGACGACGGCCTCGACGAACTGACCACGACGGCCACGTCCCGGGTCTGGTGGGTCCGCGACGGCAAGGTGCAGGAACAGCCCTTCGACCCGCGCGACGTCGGCATCGGCCTGGTCGACGTCTCCGCGCTGCGCGGCGCGGACGCCTCGTACAACGCGGACGTGGCGCGCAGGCTGCTGGCCGGCGAGACCGGCCCGGTCCGGGACGCGGTCCTGCTGAACTCGGCGGCGGCGCTGGTGGCGCTGGACGCGGATGCCTCCGGCGGGGACGCGGCGGACTCGCTGGGCGGGGGATCGCTCGGCGGGGGGTCGCTGGAGGAGCGGATCCGCGGCGGGATCGCGCGGGCGGCCGAGGCCATCGACTCCGGCGCGGCGCGCGCGGCGCTGGAGCGGTGGGTGGCTTGCAGCAATCGGTGATCTGGTTCCCGGTTCCCGGTTCCGGGGGGCGGGGGGTGCGGTGATCCGGTTCCCGGTTCCGGGGGCGCGGCGATCCGGTGACGCGGTTATCCGGTGGTGCGGTGACGCGGTGGGTGGGCGGGCGGCTGCGGTCGTCTGCCCGGCCTCGCCGGGCTGTGTGATCTCCGGGTGCAACTGCCTTCGGTCTGACTAGAGTTGACCCCTCGTTGGCCTCATCTTCGCGGGGGAAGACATGGGCGATCAGCACGCGCCTCAGGGTGGGCCCGGGGGCGGTCCGGGCGGGGGTCTGGGCGGGGGTCCGGGGCCTGGTCCGGGCGGGGGGCGTCCGTTGGGGCCGGGAGGATCCGGCGGCGGTTCGGGTGGCGGTTCCGGTGGCGGTCCGGCCGGCGGCCCGGCTCCGGGGGCCGGTGGTGGCCTGCGCAAGCTCGCCGCCTGGTACCGCAGGCAGGACACCTCGGTGAAGGCGGCGCTCATCGCCCTCGTCGGCAGTCTCCTCGCCTCGCTGATCGGCCTGGTGGGAACCCTCGTCGTCGTGATGAACGCGCCGGACGGCGATTCGTCCGCCATGACCGAGTCTCCCCGGCCGTTTCCCTCCCAGTCCTCGCCGCCCGCGGGCGGGACGGCCGGAGGGCCGGATTCGTCGTCCGAGGAGTCCGACCCGCCCTCCCCGTCCCCGTCCCCGTCCAGGGCCTCCCTGTCTCCGACCCCGCCGTCGCCCGCCCCGACCCCCGACGCCCCGCCGGACCCGCCGGATCCGACCCTGCCCGACCCGCCGCCCGTGGAGCCCCCCGTCCCCGCTCCGCGGCCCGCGCGTGAGCAGTGGAGCGGCAGTCTGACCCTGGACGGCAGCGCCGGGGTCCGCGGCTGGTTCCTGGACGGCGTGCCGCCGTCCCGGGCGCCGGTCGGCGACCTCGCCATCCGTGGGGCGTACGAGATGTACAGCAACTACGGGCTCGCCGCGTGGACCGGCGGCGGCGCTGCCACCCGGCAGCAGTGCGCCGCCCTGCTGAACAGCCAGCCGGGCGGGCGCGGGCTGTCCGTACGGGTGGGGGACCGGGCCTGCTTCGGTACGGAGGGCGGCCGCGTCGGCTACGCGCGGGTGGTGGACGCGCCGGACTCCCAGACGCTCACTCTCGGCGTGCGGGTCTGGGAGCGCGGCTGACCCCGCCCCCGGGGTGCCGGGGTGGTCTGGCCCACCCCCCCGGTGCCGGGGTGGACTGACCCGCCCCCCGGGTGGCCTGATGTCGACGGGCGGAATTCGGCCACCGGTGGTGCCCTATAAGTCCGGCATGCGGACAGCCGCTTGCGGGCCGCGGATCATGTGGCAGGATGCTGACCAGGTCACGAGTGACAGCGTTTAGGCCCCGGCTTGCTGTCCGGCAACCCTCCTTCCGTGGCGGGGTGCCCCGGGTGATGACCAGGTCGTAGGCAGCGAGGTCTACGGCAAGCGCGGATCCCTCGACACCAGGGATCCTGGTCTCTCGAGGAGCGTTTCCGTGAGCAAGCGAATGCGATAGGCGCCTGGCGCCCTTTCTTCACCCCTCCGCACAGACCGGGTCGGGCGGCTGATTCGTCCGGTCCATCCCGTCCCGTCCGTGGATTCCGTCGTTTCCCGTCAGCGCAGAGCTGTCTTGGTTCGGTGGCGGATCCCCGTCTGTGTGTCGAGGCAACTCCCGTACCTGCGTGCCGCGTTCGGCGTACCCGCCGCGGTGTCCTCGCGTACGGGCCGCACGAAGCCATTCAGACCTGCCTGCCGGGAGATACCGCCATGTCCTCGTACCCGAACTCCGCCTCCGCCGATGCCACCCGTGCCACCGCCGCCGTTCACGCCGACACCTCCGAAGCCGCCGGTGAGTCCGTTTGTGCCGGGCAGCCGTTGCCCGTGCTGGGGCGCGACGTCACGGTGCCGCTCGTCACCGGCGGCGAAGTCACGTACGCGGCCCTCGACTACGCCGCCAGCGCGCCGGCCCTCCAGCGGGTCTGGGACGACGTGGCCGCGTACGCCCCGTACTACGGCAGCGTGCACCGCGGCGCCGGGTACCTCTCGCAGCTGTCGACGGACCTGTTCGAGCAGAGCCGGGTCACGGTCGCCGAGTTCCTCGACTGCCGCGCCGACGACCAGGTGATCTTCACCCGGTCCACCACCGACAGCCTGAACCTGCTGGCCCAGGCGCTCCCCGCCGACTGCCAGGTCTTCGTGTTCGAGACCGAGCACCACGCCTCGCTGCTGCCGTGGCGCGACGCCCGGGTCACCTACCTCAACGCCCCCCGGACGCCCGGGCAGGCCGTCGCCACCCTGGAGCGGGCGCTCGCCGACCGCGACCCCTACGGCCCGGCCCTGGTCTGCGTCACCGGCGCGTCCAACGTCACGGGCGAGCTGTGGCCGGTACGGGAACTCGCCGCGGCGGCGCACGCGCACGGCGCCCGGATCGTGCTCGACGCCGCCCAACTGGCCCCGCACCACCCTGTGTCCGTACAGGAGCTGGACGTGGACTGGGTGGCCTTCTCCGGCCACAAGCTGTACGCGCCCTTCGGCTCCGGAGTCCTGGCCGGACGCTCCGACTGGCTGCAGGCGGCGGAGCCGTACCTGGCCGGCGGCGGCGCCTCCCGCAAGGTCGCCCGGCGCGAGGACGGCGGCGTGGACGTCGAGTGGCACACCACCGCCGCCCGCCACGAGGCCGGCTCGCCGAACGTCATCGGCGTCTACTCCATCGCCGCCGCCTGCCGGGCGCTCACCGAAGCCGGCTTCGACGGCCTGGTCGCCCGCGAGCAGGAGCTCGTGCGCAGGGTGCGCTCCGGGCTGGCGGAAGTCCCCGAGGTGAAGGTCCTCTCGCTGTTCGGCGACGACGCCCCGCGGGTCGGCGTCATCTCCTTCGTGGTCGAAGGCTGGAACAGCTCCCACTTCGCGGCCGCGCTGTCCGCGGAGTACGGGATCGGAGTACGCGACGGCCTGTTCTGCGCGCACCCGCTGGTACGGACCCTCCTCGGCAGCGAGCCGCAGGAGCCGGGCGAGTGCGGTGCGCCGGAAGCCGCGCCGGGCGAGCGGTCCCTGAACGCCATCCGCGTCAGCTTCGGCGCGGGCACGCCGGACGAGCACGTCGAGCGGTTCGTGGGCGCGGTGCGCGAACTCGTCGCCGACGGCGCCCGGTGGCAGTACCGCACGGAGGACGGAAGGTGCGTGCCGGCGGTGTGAGGGGTGGGGATGGGGGCGGGGGCGGGGGTTGTCGGCGGGCGGGGTTGTGAGGGTTCCGGTGGCTGCCCGCCAGTCCAGTGTCCGTCCGGGTCGGGTCGTGGCGTCAAGGGCGCTCCCTTCGGTCGCGTCGCTGCGCGATGGCCCTTCGGGCCACCCTTGACACCACGCCCCGCCCCGGAAGGCCCCAGGCCTTGCGACCACCCCCCGGGGGAAGAAGCGGCATGGGGGACGGCCCACCCTTCGACTCCCTTGTGGATAGGCGCGCGGGATGACGGCTAGGCCCGCCCTCCGGGCGAAGGACCCGCATCAGATCGCTGCTCCCACCACTCGTCTCGGCGGCAGCCGGACCGTCCGTGCCTGGACACAGGCACGCGTCGGATGGCTGCTCCCACCACTCGTCTCGGCGGCAGCCGGACCGTCTGCGGTTCAGGCCTCTGACCTGCGGTTTTGTGGAGGGGTGATTGCTCTGGGCGAGGAGGGTGGGGGATCTCGGAAACGAATCGTGTCCCAGCCGCTCAGCGGCCCCGAATCGTCGATCGAGGCGCGGGCAGCCGCCGACGGCGCCCCGGCCCCCACTGGAAACCTCGGCAACTCGATGCCGCTGTACGGGTGGAGCAGGTGGGAGAACACCACCGCGCGGAGCGCGGGAACGCCCACCGGCGGTCAGCCGGACACGAAAGCCCCGCCCGGCACGGGCACAGCCGCGGCGGGAGCCGGGCACGTACGCCCCGCCCGGCGCGGGCGTGACACGTGGACCCGCCCGCCAAGCGCAGCGGACCGGTGCTAGGCGTCGAGGCCGATGGCGAAGGCCGCTTCGAGGTCGTGCTGGGAGTACGTGCGGAAGGCGACGTGCGTGTCGGTGCCCTCGACGCCGGGGATCTTGCTGATGCGGCCGGGGATGATGTCGGCCAGGTCGTCGTGGCGGGCGACGCGGACCAGGGCGATCAGGTCGTACGTACCCGTGACGGAGTAGACCTCGCTGACGTTCTCCAGCGCGGCGATCGACTCGGCGATCTCGGGGATCCGGTCCACGCTGGTCTTGATGAGGACAAGAGCGGTGATCACGGTGGAAAGTCTCCCTCGGTGGCCGGGGCTGGGTTCTTCACTCTAGTCGTATGGCGGTAGCGGACCCACGCGTAGCCGAAGCCGAGGGCGAAGCCCACCAGGTGGGCCAGGTAGGCGACGCCGGGGCCGCTGCCGGCGCGGTGGGCGGCCAGGCCCTGGAGGGCGAACCAGAACACCAGCACGATCCACGCGGGGAAGCGCAGCGGGAGGAAGAAGAGGAAGGGGAACAGGCTGGTGACGCGGGCGCGGGGGAAGAGCAGCAGGAAGGCTCCCAGCACGCCGGAGATCGCACCGGACGCGCCGACCAGCGTCTGGTCGGAGTTCGCGTTGGCGGCCGCGTAGGCCACGAGGGAGAGGTAGCCGCAGACCAGGTAGAACGCGGTGAACTCCAGGCGGCCCATCCGCTCCTCGGCCATCACGCCGAAGACGTGCAGGAAGAGCATGTTGCCCAGCAGGTGCAGCCAGCTGCCGTGGACGAACAGTGCGGTCAGGGGGGTGAGGGCGGTGCGGGCCGTGACGGTGAAGAGCTCGTCCGGGATCACGCCCCAGCGGCGCAGGTAGGCGGTCTGGGCGGCGAGCAGTTCGTCCCCGGTGCCGTACAGCGGATTCATGCCCGACAGCGGGCCGATCAGGAAGATCACGGAGCAGACGGCGATCAGGGAGTGGGTGATCACGGGGCCGGATCCCCGCTTCGTGGTCAGGTCCGGAGCGATCATGACCAGAGCATGTCGTACGGGGGCGAAGGGGACGGGTTGCCCCGCCGTGTCTCGCATGCGGGACGGGGGCCCGCGCGGGGACGCCGGAAGGCCGTAGGGTTACGAGCGGTACACAGGACGCGCCTTGAAGGAGACGACTTCCCGATGACGGTTCCCCTCCCGACCGCCACGACCCGGTGGCGCTGCACGCTGTGCGGCAACCTCACCCGGTTCGACGTCACCCGTTCGTCGAAGGTGGTGGAGTACGTGCACCTCGACCTTGCCGGGGAGCCGAAGGTCGAGGAGCGTGAGGTGGTGAGTGAGACCATCGAGTCGGTCCGCTGCCGCTGGTGCAACGCGGTGGACCAGATCGAACTCGTGGACAGGCCGGGCTCGGACTCCTGAGGGAGTCGCGGCACGGATGGTTTCTGACGGTAGGGGTGACGGATTGTGGAGCCTGCAAGCGGCGCCGGCGACGCCGCCGAGGCGCTCGACCGACCGTTGCCCGAGGGCGTACGGCGCCGGGTCGTCGCCTTCGTGTCGGACGCCTTCGGCGGACTGACGCTCGCCGACCTTCCGGCGCAGCTGCGCCAGTACGCCCGGTTCACCCCGACCCGGCGGGCCAAGTTCGCCGGCAACGCCATGGCCTCGGCGCTGGAGAGCGACCCGGTCTTCCGCGGGCGCATCGGGGAGAAGCTGAAGGAGGCCCAGCCGGAGCTGGCGGGCGCCCTGGACTCCGGCGCGCCGCCCGCGGCCGCCGACCCCCTCGACGTGGCGGCGGCCGCGTACGTGCTGCGCCCGGCGGGCTGGGTCAAGCTGGTCGCCGCCGCCGGTGAGGAGGCCCAGCGGGCCGACGCCGAGCGGGTGGGCGAAGAAGCGCAGCGGGAGCTGGAGCGGCTGCGCGAGGAACTCGCCGCCGTCCGCGAGCAGCACAAGTCCGGCGGCGAGCACCTGCGGCACGAGCTGGAGGCCGCCCGGAAGGAAGCGGAATCGCTTCAGCGCAAGCTGCGCAGCGCCCAGAGCGATGTGAAGCGGGCCGAAGCGGCGCTGCGCAAGGCGTCCGCGGAACTCGACGTGATCCGCACCGAGACCGCCCACCAGGTGGCCTCCGCCGAGAGCGAGAGCCGACGGCTCAAGTCCCGGCTGTCGGAGACCGAGGCGGCCCTGGAGGCCAGCAGGCGGGCCACCCGCGAGGGCCGCAGCGTCGAGGACATGCGGGTGCGGCTGCTGCTCGACACCGTGCTGGAGTCGGCGCAGGGGCTGCGGCGCGAACTGGCGCTGCCGCCGGTGTCGGTGCGCCCCGCCGAGACCGTCGACGCGGTCGAGCCGGGACGGATGACGCCGAAGGACATCGCGGCCCGGGCGCTGTCGGAGACCGACCCGGCGCTCCTGGACCAGCTGCTGGCGCTGCCGCAGGTGCACCTGGTCGTCGACGGCTACAACGTCACCAAGACCGGCTACCCGACCATGCCGCTGGAGAAGCAGCGGCTGCGGTTGCTGGGCGGGCTGTCGATGCTGGCCGCCCAGACCGGCGCGGAGATGACCTGTGTCTTCGACGGCGCGGAGCTGGCCGCCCCGGTGCTGCTCGCACCGCCGCGCGGGGTGCGGGTGCTGTTCTCCAAGCCCGGTGTGACCGCGGACGAGTTGATCCGGCAGCTGGTGCGGGCCGAGCCCGCGGGCCGCCCGGTGGTGGTGGTGTCCACCGACCGCGAGGTCGCCGACGGCGTGGCCAAATCGGGCGCGCGTCCGGTTGCTTCCGCCTTGTTGCTGAAGCGGCTTTCGCGCATCTCGTAACTCCTGGGTGTAATGCCCGATTTCACGGAACAGACGGTCAAGTGGCCGCTACTGCGCGTGCGGAGTGCGTAAATAACCTGGTCGAGCGGCGAGATTTTGCACAACAGGATTTGAACTGATCACAAGAAGGTCACTAGGGTCTGGGCTCAAACCTTCGTGCGGTTGATCACCCATTCGGGGTGACGGGCGGAGGACCGCCGAGTCTGTGTTCTCCGGGGTTGTCCCGGTCGGCGGCTCTAGGAAGAAGGAGCTCGCCCCCGTGGCGTCCCACCGTCGACCCAAGCAGCCGACCCGCGCTCGTGTGACCGTGCTCACCGCTACTGCCGCCGCGGCCGTCGCCCTGTCCTCCCAGGGGGCCTCCGCTGCCCCCGCGCAGCCGAGCAAGGGTGAGGTCAAGGCCAAGGTCGACGCCCTCTACGAGCAGGCGGAGCAGGCCACCGAGAAGTGGAACGCCGCCAAGGAGCAGCAGGCCAAGCTCGAAAAGCAGATCGGCCAGCTCCAGGACAAGGTCGCCCGCGGCCAGGGCGAGCTCAACGACCTGCGTTCCACGCTCGGTTCGATGGCCAGCGCCCAGTACCGCTCCGGCGGCATGGACAGCTCCATACAGCTGTTCCTCTCCGCTGACCCGGACGACTACCTGTCGAAGGCCTCGGTCCTCGACCAGTTGAGCGCCAAGCAGGCCGACGCCGTCACCCAGATCCAGGCCAAGCAGCGGACCCTCGCGCAGCAGCGCCAGGAGGCCGCCGGCAAGCTGAAGGACCTCGCGGAGACCCGCAAGGAACTCGGCGAGAAGAAGAAGCAGGTCCAGGCGAAGCTCGGCGAGGCGCAGCGCCTCCTCAACACCCTGACCGCCGCGGAGAAGGCCAAGCTCGACGAGCAGGAGAACCGCGCCAGCCGTGCCGGCGGCGGTGGCGGCGGCGAGCGCCCCGACCTCGGCAACGTCAAGGCCTCCGGCCGGGCCGGCGCCGCCCTCGCGGCCGCGCAGACCAAGATCGGCTTCCCGTACATCTCCGGCAACGAGGGCCCCAACTCCTTCGACTGCTCGGGTCTGACCCAGTGGGCGTACCGGCAGGCCGGCGTCGACATCAGCCGTGTCACCTTCACGCAGGTCAACGACGGCAAGCGGATCGGCCGCAGCGAGCTCCAGCCCGGCGACCTCGTCTTCTTCTACGGCGACCTGCACCACGTCGGCCTGTACGCGGGCAACAACATGACGCTGCACGCCTCGAACCCGCGCAGCGGCGTCAAGTACGAGTCGATGGACAACATGCCGTTCCAGTTCGGCGTCCGCGTCGGGGGCTGACCTCCTCGGTCCCCACACGCCGACACCGCCCATCCGGGCGAATTAACGCGCCTTTCGCTGACCTCGCGCCCCGCCGGTGACCTGTGTTCTCCGGCGGGGCGTCACTCTCTGTGGCTGCTGGGGTCTTTGGTGGGGGTGTGCTCCCGGGGCTACTGTCGGCCAGCGCGGCACCCGGACACGGCCGTCCACGGGGGCGGACACGGGGCCCGCACCGCGGAAGGGAGTGGGGCTTCCTGTGACGTCCCATCGCCGGCCCGTGTCATCGGGCGCGGACCGCAGCACCACGATCACGGTCCTGTCCGCCGCCGCTGCCACCGCGGCGGCCGCTCTGGCCGCCGCCCCCGCGAGCGCGGCGCCGCACGACCCGGCCGACAGCGCCCGGGCGCGGGTGGACCGGCTCTTCGAGGAGGCCGAGCAGGCCACCGAGCGTTTCAACGAGGCCGGTGAGAAGGCCGCCCGGGTGCGCGCCGAGATCCGCCGCGTGCAGGACGCCGTGGCCCGCGGCCAGGACCGGATCAACACCATGCGGGGCCTGCTCGGCAGCTACGCCGGGGCCCAGTACCGGTCCGGCGGGGTGGACCCCGCGGTCGAGCTGATGCTGTCCGAGGACCCCGACCACTACCTGGAGAAGGCCGCCGCCCTGGACCGGCTGACCAGCCGCCAGACCGGCAAGCTCGCCGAACTCCGCGAGGCCCAGCGCGAACTCGCCCAGCAGCGCCACGAGGCCTCCCACAAGCTGGCCGAGCTCGACGCGCTGCGCGCCGACGTGGCCCGCCAGAAGCGCGCGGTCACGGCGAAGCTGGCCGCGGCGCGGCGGATCCTGAACGCGATGCCGACCGAGGAGCGGGCGGCGTTCGAGCGCGCGAACCGGTCCTCCGACCGTGGCCAGTCGATGGCGATGCCCGAACTGTCCGGTGCGGGCGCGCCGTCGGGCCGGGCCGCGGCCGCCGTGGCGGCCGCGCGGGCCGCCGTCGGGCGCCCGTACGTCTGGGGTGCCACGGGTCCCTCCGGCTTCGACTGCTCCGGGCTGATGGTCTGGTCGTACCGGCAGGCGGGTGTCGCGCTGCCGCGCACCTCGCAGGCGCAGCGGCACGCGGGTCGGCACGTGTCCCTCTCCGAGGCCCGCCCCGGTGACCTCGTCACGTACCGGTCCGATGCGAGCCATGTGGGCATGTACGTCGGCAACGGCCAGGTCGTGCACGCGCCGTATCCGGGGGCGCCGGTGCGGTATGACCCCGTCGGGATGATGCCGGTCTCCGCGATCACCCGCGTCTGACCCGCCCGCCCGCACCGCCCCCAGCCCGCCTTCCCGGTGCCCGGGCGGCACAGCCCGCCTGGGCGGCAACATCCAGCCCCGCCGGCGTTTGAGGCGCGGGTCCGGGCGGAGCCCGGTAACCCCCCCCCGCACCTTTCAGCCCCTCCGGCGTTTGAGGAGCGGGTCCGGGCAGGGCCCGGTGCCCGGCGGAGCCGGGTTGTTCTTGGGGCTCCGCCCCAAACCCCGCGCCTCAAACGCCGGCGAGGCTGGATGTTGTGCCCCGGGGCACCGGCGAGGCTGGGGGTTGCGCCCCGGGGCGCCGGCGAGGCTGGGATGCCGCACGTAGCGCCGACAAGGGCTGGAAGTTGCACCCCAGGGCACCGGCGAGGCTGGGATTGCCGCACGTAGCGCCGACAAGGGCTGGGGGTTGGGCCCCGGGGCACCGGCGGGGCTGGGGGTTGGGCCCCGGGGCACCGGCGGGGCTGGACGTCGCACCGCAGGGCGCCGGCGAGGGGGCCCGGGGGGCGGACGTACGATCGGGGTGTGGCGGCAGAGCGGCGTGGGGTGGGGCGGGCGGCGATCGCGGTGGTGCTCGCTCTGGCCCTCACCGGGTGTGCCGGAACCGCGGGGTCGGACGGCGGCGAGCGGGGGGAGGTCCGGGCGGTGCTCGGCCGGTGGTCGGCCGCGCTGCTCGCCCGCGACGCGGCGGGGTACCTCGCCGAGGACGCCCGGCCCACCGCCCGGCAGGACTTCGCCCGGCCGGCCGCGCTGCCCCTGGACTCCTGGGAGTACGCCCTCACCTCGCTGCGTACGGAAGGCGGCGGCCGGGCCTTCGCCGCGGCCGAGCTCCGCTACCGGCTCGCCGGGTACGACACCGTCCCCGCGACCACCGCCCGGGACCTCGAACTCGCCCGTACCGGCGGCCGCTGGCGGATCGTCGCCGACCGGCCCGGCCCCGGCGCGCACCCCCAGTTGTGGGACCAGGGCCGGGTGACCGCCGTGCGCGGCGCGCACAGCCTGGTCCTGGGCGTCGAGGGCGGCGGCGCCGCCCGCCGGGAACTCCTCGCGGACGTCTCGGCCGCGGCGGAGCGGGCCGTTCCGGCGGCGTCGGCGGCCTGGCCGCGCCCGTGGGCCCGCAAGGCCGTCGTCCTGGTGCCCGGCTCGCTGGACGCGATGGCGGCGCTGCTCGGCGAGCCGCCGGCCACGTACCGGGGGATGGCGGCCGTGACCACCGGCCGGGTCGGCGACGGCCCGGTCCCGGCGGACCGGGTGACCGTCAACCCGCAGGCGTACGGGGAGCTCGGCGCGCTGGGCCGCCGGGTGGTGCTCGCCCACGAGGTCACGCACGTCGCGACCCGGGCGGCGACCTCGGCCGCGACCCCGCTGTGGCTGTCCGAGGGGTTCGCGGACTGGGCCGCGTACCGGGGGAGCGGGCGGACGCCCGAGGAGGCGGCGCCGGCGCTGGCGCGCGCCGTGCGCCGCGGCGATCCGCCGGGCGCCCTGCCGGCCGACCGGGACTTCGCCTTCGGCGGCGACGCGGACGCGCTGGCCGCCTCGTACGAAGGGGCCTGGCTGGCCTGCCGGATGATGGCGCAGCGGTGGGGCGAGCGGGCCCCGGCCGACTTCTACGCGGCGGTGTCGCGGTCCTCCCCGGCGGCGGCCTTCGCGTCGGTGCTCGGCACCGACGAGCGGGAGTTCACCGCGTCCTGGCGGGCGTACCTGCGCGAGCTGTTCGGCTGACCGGGGGCGGCCCGGGCGCCGGGCACCGTGTCGCGCCACAGTGCCCGGCACGCCGTGAGGGTGGCCGCGACCAGGAGCGCGTTGCGCAGGAACAGCGCCGTCACGCCCGGCCAGTCGCCGTGCACCACCCCGGAGAACCAGACCGGGAACTCAAGCAGCGTCAGCGGAGCGGCGAGCAGGACCAGCCGCGCCGGCCGCTCCATGCGCGTGGAGCGCAGCGTCAGGCACACCGCGGCCAGCCCCACCAGCCACACCAGGTACTGCGGGCTGAGCACCCGGCTGGTCGTCGTGAAGAGCAGCACGGCGGTCAGCGCCGCGTCCGCCACCGTGTGCTCGCCGAACACCCGGGCCCGCAGCCGCCAGTACACGAGCCACCCCAGGGCCACCGCGGTCAGCGCCAGCGCGGCCCGGCTGACCAGGGGCACGTACGGGCCGAGGAACTCCACCGAGCCGTAGTTCAGCTGCACCCGTCCCGACCAGCCGTGCCACCGTGCCACGTGGAAGACCATCGCGCCCAGCGACTCCACCTCGGTGCCGCGGTCCCGCTGGAAGGTCAGGAACGACAGCGCCCCCGGCATCGCCAGCACGAGGCCGAGCAGCAGCGCGGCGCCGGTGGCCGCCGCCGCAGCCGGGGTGCGGCGGCCGCGCACGCCGGCGAGCAGCAGCGCCGGCCACACCTTGAGCAGCGCGCCCAGCCCCACCAGCGGCCCGCGGGCCCGCGGCAGCAGGAGCGCGGCCACCGCGACCGCCGTGACCATCAGGTCGTAGCGGGCGTACCCGGTGGGGCCCAGCAGAGGCAGGCCCGTGGTCCACGCCCAGGCGCCCAGGCGCCGCCGCCCGGTCCGGCGGCCCTCGCGGACCAGCAGCCAGGTGACCAGCGCGTCGGCGGCCAGGCAGAGCGCGAAGAAGGCGGCCGCGTAGCCGAGGAAGGGCAGGAGGGCGGGGGAGAGGATCGCGAGCGCCGCGCCCGGCGGGTACTGCCAGGTGACGTCGTCCAGCGGGAACGTGCCGGTGCGGAGCACCTGGTACCAACCCTGGTAGATCACGTGGACGTCGGTGGTGACGTCCGGACCGGGTACGACGAGCACCCGGAAGACGCAGAGCAGCAGCACGGCCCGGCTCGCGGTCCACGCGGTGATGAGCATCGCGCCATGATGCCGGTCGGAAGGGGCCCGCAGCGATCAGGCGCGGCCGTTCGGTACTGTCGCAGACGATGCACAAGACGCTGATCGTGACCAATGACTTCCCGCCCCGCCCCGGCGGCATCCAGGCCTTCCTGCACAACATGGCACTGCGCCTGGACCCCGAGCAGGTCGTCGTCTACGCCTCCACGTGGAAGCGCGGCGCCGAGGGCCGGGAGGCGACCGCCGCCTTCGACGCCGAGCAGCCGTTCCGGGTGGTCCGGGACCGTACGACGATGCTGCTGCCCACGCCCGCGGTCACCCGGAAGGCCGCCGGGCTGCTGCGCGCGCACGGCTGCGAGTCGGTGTGGTTCGGCGCGGCGGCCCCCCTCGGGCTGATGGGCCCGGCGCTGCGCCGGGCCGGTGCGAAGCGGCTGGTGGCCACCTCGCACGGGCACGAGGCGGGCTGGGCGCAGCTGCCCGCCGCCCGGCAGCTGCTCCGCCGGATCGGCGAGGGCACGGACACGATCACCTATCTGGGTGAGTACACCCGGTCCCGGATCGCGGGCGCGCTGACGGACCGTGCGGCGGCCCGGATGGTGCAGCTGCCGCCGGGCGTCGACGAGAAGACCTTCCACCCGGAGTCCGGCGGCGCCGAGGTGCGCGCCCGGCTGGGCCTGACCGACCGGCCCGTGGTGGTGTGCGTGTCGCGGCTGGTGCCGCGCAAGGGCCAGGACACGCTGATCCTGGCCATGCCGCGGATCCTGGCCGAGGTGCCGGACGCGGTGCTGCTGATCGTCGGCGGCGGCCCGTACGAGCAGGACCTGCGCCGGCTCGCGGCCGAGACGGGCGTCGGGGACTCGGTGCGCTTCACGGGCGCCGTGCCGTGGGCGGAGCTGCCGGCGCACTACGGGGCGGGCGACGTGTTCGCGATGCCCTGCCGGACCCGGCGCGGCGGCCTGGACGTGGAGGGCCTGGGCATCGTGTACCTGGAGGCGTCGGCGACCGGTCTGCCGGTGGTGGCGGGCGACTCCGGCGGTGCGCCGGACGCGGTGCTGGACGGGGAGACCGGCTGGGTGGTGCGCGGTGGTGACGCCGAGCAGAGCGCCGACCGGATCGTGAGCCTCCTCCAGGACCCGGAGCTGCGCTCCCGGATGGGCGAGCGGGGGCGCGCCTGGGTCGAGGAGAAGTGGCGCTGGGATCTGCTGGCGGAGCGGCTGCGCGACCTGCTCTGACCCGCGGGTCGGGTCGGGTCGTGCCGGCTGCCGTCCCGCGGTCGCCGGTCGGCCGGCACGTCCGGGGGCCGCTGCGCGGGGCTGTTCCCCTCCCCGCCCCTTCCCGTAACCGGGGCTCCGCCCCGGACCCCGCTCCTCAATCGCCGGAGAGGCTGGGGGTCGGGAGCCGGGGTTCCGCCCCCGGGCCCCGCTCCTCAATCGCCGGAGAGGCTGGGGGTCGGCAGCCGGGGTTCCGTCGCGGACCCCGCTCGTCGAACTCCGCCAGACTCGGTCCGGGGGTACCCCCGGGGGCCGGGGGGCGTGCGACGTATCTGACTGTCACTCAGATGTCTGTCAACGCCGCATCTGGGCGGACGGCTGGATTCCGCTCATGATGCGGCCATGACACCTCATCTGACGCGCCGTCACCTGCTGGGTCTCGGCGCCCTGCAGACGGCCGCTGCGCTCGGGTTCACCAGAATCGGCCTGGAATCGGCGGCCGCCGCCGAGCCCGCGACCCGCGACCACGCCCCCGCCGTGGTCGTCGGCTCCGGATACGGCTCCGCCGTCGCCGCCCTGCGCCTGGGCGCGGCCGGCGTACGCACCGTCGTCCTGGAGATGGGCCGGCTCTGGGACTCCGCCGGGCCCGACGGCAAGGTCTTCCCGTCCACCTCGGCGCCCGACCAGCGCTCGATGTGGTTCCGGACCCGCACCGAGGCCCCGCTCGCCCAGTTCCTCTGGCTCGACGTCGTCAACAGGAACATCTCGCCCTACCCGGGCGTCCTCGACCGCGTGAACCACGGCGACATGTCCGTGTACGTCGGCCGCGGCGTCGGCGGCGGCTCCCTCGTCAACGGCGGCATGGCGCCCACGCCCCGGCGCGCGTACTTCTCCGAGGTCTTCCCCGGGGTGAACGCCGACGACATGTACGGCACGTACTTCCCGCGGGCCCGCCGGATGCTCGGCGTCAACGACATCGACCCGGCCTGGTTCGAGTCCACCGAGTGGTACCGCTTCGCCCGGATCTCCCGCAAGCACGCCGCCAACACCGGACTGAAGACCGTCTTCGTCCCGAACGTCTACGACTTCGGCTACATGCAGCGCGAGGCGGCCGGCACCGCCGTCCGGTCGGCGCTCGCGGGCGAGGTCATCTACGGCAACAACCACGGCAAGCAGAGCCTGGACAAGACCTACCTGGCCGCCGCACTGGGCACCGGGAACGTCACCATCGAGACCCTCCAGCGGGTGACCGCCGTCCGCCAGGAGCCCGACGGCACCTACGTGCTCACCGTCAGCCGCATCGACCTCACCGGCCGCGTGGTCGAAACCCGCGA
This sequence comes from Streptomyces sp. NBC_00239, assembly GCF_036194065.1. Classification (NCBI taxonomy): domain Bacteria; kingdom Bacillati; phylum Actinomycetota; class Actinomycetes; order Kitasatosporales; family Streptomycetaceae; genus Streptomyces; species Streptomyces sp. NBC_00239. The sequence continues at coordinate 5,828,640 of NZ_CP108095.1, forward strand.
ACTCGGCTGCAGGCAGCTGTTCCTGGGCGCCGGCAGCCTCGGCACCACCGAGATCCTGCTGCGCGCCCGCGAGACCGGCGCGCTGCCCGGGCTCAGCCCCGAGGTCGGCCTCGGCTGGGGACCCAACGGCAACGTCATGACCGCCCGCGCCAACCACCTGTGGGACACCGTCGGCGCCCGCCAGGCCACCATGCCGGCCCTCGGCATCGACGACTGGGACAACGCGGCGAACCCGGTCTTCGCCGAGATCGCCCCGCTGCCCATGGGCCTGGAGCACTGGATCTCGATGTACCTGGCGATCACCAAGAACCCGGAGCGCGGCGCCTTCCGCTACGACGCGGCCACCGACTCGGCCCGCCTGAACTGGACCCGCGACCAGAACACCCCGTCGGTGCAGGCCGCCAAGCGCCTCTTCGACCGCGTCAACCGGGCCAACTTCACGATCTACCGCTACGACCTCTTCGGCGACAACAAGGCCTTCGCCGACACCTTCACGTACCACCCGCTGGGCGGCTGCGTGCTCGGCCGGGCCACCGACGCGTACGGCCGGGTGAAGGGCTACCGGAACCTGTACGTCACCGACGGCTCGCTCGTGCCCGGATCCCTCGGCGTCAACCCGTTCGTGACCATCACCGCGCTCGCCGAGCGCAATCTGGAACGGGTCCTCGCCGAGGATCCGCGCTGACCGCCTGATCCGGAAGGGGAGTCCGCGCGCCGCGGTCAGCCGCGGTAGAGGGCCTCGATCTCGTCCGCGAAGTCCTTCGCCACCACGTTCCGCTTCAGCTTCAGCGACGGCGTGATGTGGCCCGACTCCTCCGTGAACTGGGAGCCGAGAATCCTGAACTTCCGCACCGACTCGGCCTTGGAGACCGCCGCGTTGCCGTCGTCGACGGCCTTCTGCACGGCGGCGAGCAGGTCCGCGTCCTCACGCAGCGAGACGGCCGTGGCATCGGCCGGCTTGCCGTTCTCCTTGGCCCAGCGGCCCAGGAACTCCTCGTCCAGGGTGACCAGCGCGCCGACGAACGGCCGGGCGTCGCCCACCACCATGCACTCCGCGACCAGCGCGTGTGCCCGGATCCGGTCCTCGATCACCGCGGGAGCGACGTTCTTGCCGCCCGCGGTGACGATGATCTCCTTCTTGCGGCCGGTGATCGCGAGGTAGCCGTCCTCGTCGAGGGTGCCGACGTCACCGGTGTGGAACCAGCCGTCGGTCAGCGCCTCGGCGGTCGCCGTCTCGTTCTGCCAGTACCCCGAGAAGACGTGCTCGCCGTGCAGCAGCACCTCGCCGTCGTCCGCGATCCGCACCACGGACCCCGGCAGCGGCTGGCCGACCGTACCGATCTTCTGCCGGTCCCACGGGTTGAAGGCCGTCGCCGCGCAGGACTCGGTCAGCCCGTAGCCCTCCAGCACGGTGAAGCCGATGCCGCGGAAGAAGTGGCCCAGGCGCTCGCCGAGCGGTGCGCCGCCGGAGATCGCGTACTCGCCGCGCCCGCCCAGCACCGTGTGCAGCTTGCTGTAGACCAGCTTGCCGAAGAGCTTGTGCTTGAGCTTGAGGCCCAGCCCCGGGCCGGACGGGGTGTCCAGCGCCCGGCTGTACGCGATGGCCGTGTCGGCAGCCGCGTCGAAGATCTTGCCCTTGCCGTCGGCCTGCGCCTTGGCGCGCGCCGAGTTGTAGACCTTCTCGAACACCCGCGGCACGCCGAGGATCAGCGTCGGGCGGAAGCTCGCCAGCTCGTCGGTGAGGTTCTTGATGTCCGGTACGCAGCCCAGCCGGATCGGCGCGAGCACCGACGCCACCTCGACCAGCCGCCCGAACACGTGGGCCGCCGGGAGGAAGAGCAGCACCGAGCACTCGCCGGTGCGGAACAGCGGCTTCAGGCGCTCCACCACGTTGCCGCACTCCGCGAAGAAGTTGCGGTGCGTGAGCACGCAGCCCTTGGGGCGGCCGGTGGTGCCGGAGGTGTAGACGATGGTGGCCGGGTCGTCGGCGTTCGCCAGCGAGCTGCGCTCGTCGACCAGCTCGTCGGAGACGCCGGCGCCGGAGGCGCGCAGCTCCTCGATCCCGCCGCGGTCGATCTCCCACACGTGCGCCAGGTCCGGCAGCCGGTCCCGCAGGCCGGCGACGGCCTCGTGGTGCCCGGGGCCCTCGACCACGGCCGCGACCGCGCCGGAGTCGCCGAGGATCCACTGGATCTGCTCGGGGGAGCTGGTCTCGTACACCGGCACGGTCACCGCGCCGGCGGCCCAGATCGCGAAGTCCGTCAGCACCCACTCGTAGCGGGTACGGGAGATCAGCGCGACCCGGTCGCCGGGCTGCACGCCGGCGGCGATCAGGCCCTTGGCGGTGGCCCGGACCTCCGCCAGGAACTCGGTGGCCGTGACGTCCTGCCACACGCCGTCGACCTTGCGGCTCATGACGGCGGTGTCGGGATGCTGAGCGGCATTGCGGCGGATGAGATCCGTGAGGTTCCCGTCCGACGGGACCTCGTACAGAGCCGGAAGGCTGAACTCGCGCAAGACTGCTGCTCCTCTGGGCGCCATCGCCACGATGCGGACCGACCGGACGTTACCCACCGGTAGTGGGTTCCGGATAGAGGGAACCGGCCAGATGTTCCATGCGTCACATACCGCGGCCTTTCCTGGCCGACAGTAGTCGACGCGGTCGAGGACTCGGAAGTAACCGCAGGTAGGACGCCCGGCCCCGACGGCCGCCGGAGCGCTCCACAGCCGCCGCCACCAGCGCCCCTACCGGCCGTGCCCGGCCCGCCCTAGGGTGATCCGCATGGGTGGTACCAGGCAGCGCACACGAGTCCACGTCGTCAGTGACGTCCACGGCAACACCGAGGCCCTCGCCCGGGCGGGAGACGGCGCCGACGCCCTGATCTGCCTGGGCGACCTCATCCTCTTCCTCGACTACGCGGACCACTCGCGCGGCATCTTCCCCGACCTCTTCGGGGTCGAGAACGCCGACCTGATCGTGCAGCTGCGCACCGAGCGCCGCTTCGAGGAGGCCCGCGTGCTCGGCGCCCGGCTGTGGGCCGGGCTCGACCGCGAGGCCCTCATCGAGGAGGCGGTGCGCCGCCAGTACGCACAGATGTTCGCGGCCTTCTCCACCCCCACCTACGCCACGTACGGCAACGTGGACATCCCCGACCTGTGGCCCGAGTACGCCCGCCCCGGCACCACCGTGCTCGACGGCGAGCGCGTCGAGATCGGCGGCCTCGTCTTCGGCTTCGTCGGCGGCGGCCTGCCCTCCCCGATGCGCACCCCCTACGAGGTGGACCCCGACGACTACGCGGCCAAGGTCGAGGCGCTCGGCGAGGTCGACGTCCTGTGCTCCCACATTCCGCCCGAGGTCCCCGAGCTCTGCTACGACACCGTCGCCCGCCGCTTCGAGCGCGGCAGCGCGGCGCTGCTGGACGCGATCCACCGGGTCCGCCCCCGCTACGCGCTCTTCGGACACGTCCACCAGCCGATGGCCCGCCGGATGCGGATCGGGGCGACCGAGTGCGTGAACGTCGGACACTTCGCCTCGACCGGGCAGCCGTGGGCCCTGGAGTGGTGACCCGCGCGGTGCGCGGTAGCCTTCACGCGGCGCCACGCGGCGCTTCTTCCCCGCGAACCCACCTCTGGAGGAGCCGCAGCGATGGCGGAACACACCAGCTCTAGCATCACCATCGAGGCGGCCCCGGCCGACGTCATGGCCGTGATCGCCGACTTCGCCCGCTACCCGGAGTGGACGGGAGAGGTGAAGGAGGCCGAGGTGCTGGCCACCGACGCGACGGGGCGCGCGGAGCAGGTGCGGCTGCTGCTCGACGCGGGTGCGATCAAGGACGACCACACGCTCGCCTACACGTGGACCGGGGCGGACGAAGTCAGCTGGACGCTGGTCAAGTCGCAGATGCTGCGGGTGCTGGACGGGTCGTACCGGCTCGCTGCGCTCGGCGGTGACCGTACGGAGGTCACCTACCAGCTGACCGTCGACGTCAAGATCCCCATGCTGGGCATGATCAAGCGCAAGGCCGAAAAGGTCATCATCGACCGGGCCCTGGCCGGCCTCAAGAAGCGCGTCGAATCCGTCTGACGGGCCCGCCCCGCCCGGCCTCGGGGCACCCTCCAGCCCCTCCGGCGCTAGCACCCTTGAGCCCCTCCGGCGTTTGAGGAGCGGGTCCGGGCGGAGCCCGGTGCCCGGCGTCAGCCGGGTTGTCTTGGGGCTCCGCCCCAAACCCCGCGCCTCAAACGCCGGCGAGGCTGGAGGTTGCGCCCCAGGGCACCGGCGAGGCTGGATGTTGCGCCCCAGGGCACCGGCGAGGCCGGGATTGCCGCACGCAGCGCCGGCAAGGCTGGGTATTGCGCCAGGGCACCGGCAAGGCCGGGGTCGTGGGTAGGCAGCCGGGTCGGGCCGGAGGTCCTTTCGTACGTCCACCCCCCACGCAAGTGAGCACCGCATGCGCACCCTCCTCGTCACCGGCCCCGGCGGCTCCGGCCGAACCACCGTGGCCGCCGCCACCGCCCTGGCCGCCGCCGCACGGGGCGAGCGCGTGCTGCTCGTCGGCGGGGCGCTGCCCGAGCTGCCCGAGCACCCGCTCCTGGACGTCTCCCACCTCGACCCCGACGCCCGCTTCCGCGCGGAGATCGTCGCCCTGCAAGAGCGCGGCTCCGCCGTGTTCGACCTGCTGGGCGCCCGCCCGCTGCAGGCCGAGGAGCTGACCGCGGTGCCCGGCGCCGAACAGTTCGCCCTGCTCCGCGCCCTGCGCCGGGCCGCCGCGAGCGGCGCGTACGACCTGCTCGTCGCCGACCTCCCCGCCGTCCGCGAGGCGATCGATCTGCTCGCCCTCCCCGCCCAGCTGCGCCGCTACCTGCGCCGCCTGCTCCCCGCCGAACGGCAGGCCGCCCGCTCCCTGCGCCCGGTCCTCGCCCAGCTCGCCGGGGTGCCGATGCCCGCGCAGTGGCTGTACGAGACCGCCGCCCGCTGGCACGAGGAGTTGGCCGAGGTCCAGGCGGTGATCGAGGCGGACACCACCGCCGTCCGCCTGGTCGCCGAACCCGGACCGGCTGGCGCCGACGCGGTCCGCGCCGCCGTCACCGCCCTCGCGCTCCACCAGCTTCCCCTCGACCTGCTCGTCGCCAACCGGGTGCTGCCCCGCGGCTCCGCCGGCTCCGCCGACCCGTGGCTGGCGGGCCTGGCCGCCCAGCAGGACGCCTGCCTGGCCGGCTGGGCCGCCGCGGACCTCCCCGTCGCGGAACTCGCCCACCTGGGCCGCGACCCGCGGGAGGCCCCCGACCTGGCCCTCCTCGACCCCGGCCCCGGCACGGCCGCCGCCCGCACCCCGTGGGACGTCGAGGACCTGCGCGCCGCCGACGGGGTCCTGGTCTGGCGGGTCCCGCTGCCCGGCGTCACGAAGGACGGGCTGGACCTGGTCCGGCGCGGCGACGAACTCCTCCTCACGGCGGGACCGTTCCGAAGGATCGTTTCCCTGCCGGCCGCGCTGCGCCGCTGCACCGTCTCCGGCGCCGCCCTGCGCGACGGCGAGCTGAGCATCCGCTTCACCCCCGACCCCGCGCTGTGGCCCGCCCGCTGAACCCGGTGCGCCCGTTCGGGTACGGTCGAAGGTGACAGAGCCCGCCGCGGTCCAGCCCGCCGCCGTCCCAGGAGCCCCCATGAGCGAGGCCACCGACCGTCCCGCCGACGACGACGCCTGGGCCCGGGCCTGCGCCGAGGACCTCGCCGCCGAGCAGGCGCGGATCCGCGCGGAGCAGGGCGGCGGCGCCGGGAGCACCGGCAGCGCCGCCGAGGAGCTGTTCAAACTGGTCGAGGCGGTCGCCGACAAGGTGTCCGCGCTCAACAACCCGCTGTTCGGGGCGGCCGCCCAGGGCGCCGTACGCCAGTTCGTCAACCAGGCGAAGTCCGCGGTGGAGCCCGTCATCGAGCGAAACCCCCAGGTCTTCGACCACCTCGCCGCCGCCGGCACCGAACTCCTCGCCGCCTACCGGACCGCGGTCGAGGGCCACGAGCGCCGCTGGACCCGCGGCCCCGACGGCCCGCGCCCGCAGGACGGCGGCCCGGACACCGGGAACGACGACGGGCCCGACGACGGCGGTACCGGCCCGTCGCAGCGCATCGACCTCGACTGACCGGCCCCCGCCCTCGGGTACGGTGGGCCGTGGCGGGGTTTGACCGGAAACCGAGGGACTAATGGGACTCACCATCGGCGTCGACATCGGCGGCACGAAGATCGCGGCCGGAGTGGTCGACGAAGAGGGCACCATCCTTGAGACGTACAAGGTGCCCACCCCGCCGACCCCCGACGGCGTGACGGACGCGATCGGCACCGCCGTCGCCGAAGTCGGCAAGGGCCACACCATCGAGGCCGTCGGCATCGGCGCGGCCGGCTACGTGGACGACAAGCGCGCCACCGTGCTGTTCGCCCCCAACATCAACTGGCGCCACGAGCCGCTCAAGGACAAGGTCGAGCAGCGCATCGGCCTCCCCGTCGTCGTCGAGAACGACGCCAACTGCGCAGCCTGGGGCGAGTACCGCTTCGGCGCCGGCCAGGGCCACGAGGACGTCATCTGCATCACGCTGGGCACCGGCCTCGGCGGCGGCATCATCATCGGCAACAAGCTGCGCCGCGGACGCTTCGGCGTGGCCGCCGAGTTCGGCCACATCCGGGTCGTCCCCGACGGCCTGCTGTGCGGCTGCGGCAGCCAGGGCTGCTGGGAGCAGTACGCCTCCGGGCGCGCGCTCGTCCGGTACGCGAAGCAGCGTGCCAACGCCACCCCCGAGCACGCGGAGATCCTCCTCGGCCTCGGCGACGGCACCGTCGAAGGCATCGAGGGCAAGCACATCAGCGCGGCCGCCCGGCAGGGCGACAAGGTCGCGGTGGACTCCTTCCGCGAGCTGGCCCGCTGGGCCGGCGCCGGGCTCGCAGACCTGGCCTCGCTCTTCGACCCGTCGGCGTTCATCGTCGGCGGCGGCGTCTCCGACGAGGGCGAACTCGTCCTCGACCCGATCCGCAAGTCCTTCCGGCGCTGGCTGATCGGCGGCCAGTGGCGGCCGCACGCGCAGGTGCTCGCCGCGCAGCTCGGCGGCAAGGCCGGGCTCGTCGGCGCCGCCGACCTGGCCCGCCAGGGCTGATTTTCTTCTCCACGCTGCCCGTCGCGCCCCCTGTGGCCGCGGCGGGCAGCTGCATATGTTGGGCGCTATGGATCTGCCCAACTCCCGTACCGAAGCTGATGGTTCCGCCGTGATCCGGGTGCTGAGCTACAACATCCGGTCCCTGCGCGACGACGAGGAGGCCCTGGCCCGGGTCATCCGGGCCTGCGCCCCGGACCTCGTCTTCGTCCAGGAGGCCCCGATCTTCTTCCGCTGGCGCAAACACGCGGCCCGGCTCGCCGCCAAAACCGACCTGGTGATGCTGAGCGGCGGCGCCACCGCGGCGGGCCCGCTGCTGCTGTGCTCCCTGCGGGCCACCGTCGAACGCACCGAGGACGTCCTGCTGCCGCGGACCCCCGGTCTGCACCGGCGGGGCTTCGCGACCGCGGTCGTCCGCTTCGCCGGGGCGCGGATGGGGGTGGTGAGCGCGCACCTGTCGCTGCGGGCCGATGAGAGGCTCAAACAGTCCGAGGCGCTGCTGAAGCAGATCGCGGGCCTGGACGCGCAGTACGCGCTTGCCGCGGGGGACGTGAACGACGAGCCCGGCGGGGCGGCGTTCCGCCGGCTGGCCGGCGACCTCCAGGACTGTCACGCGGTGCGGCCGTGGGGCGGGGGGCCGACCTGGCCGGCGGGGGATCCGCGTAAGCGGATCGATGCGGTCTTCGCCACCGAGGGGGTCGAGGTGCTGGGGTGCGGGGTTCCGACCCCGGGCGCGGTCCCGGGCCTCAGCCCGGAAGACCTCCGCACGGCCACGGACCACCTTCCGGTCCTGGCCGCCCTCCGCATCCCGGCTGCGTAGTCGCCTCAAACGCCGGCGGCGCTGGTTGCCCGAAGGACAAATCCAGCCCCGCCGGCGTTTGAGGCGCACGGGCACGGGGGCGGAGCCCGGCGCTATACGACCGCGCCGCGGCCCGGGTCGTCGCCGTCCTCGTCGTCGTCACCCTGCATCCGCGCCACCAGCGTGGCGAACCCCCCGAGGAAGCCGCCGACGCCCAGCGTCGTCAGCCACCACGTCATGTCCCACTGCAGCAGTATCGCCAGCAGCAGCAGCACCGGACCGCCCACCACGGCCAGCCACGCGAACTTCGCCGTCGCGTCGGCCGGCGGCAGCGGCGGCGGCTCCGGCGGCACGAAGTGCCCCTCGTCGCTGTCGTCGCCCTCGGCCGGTTCCGGCAGCGAGTGGTCGCGCGGCCCCACCCCGGGGGCGAACACCACCGAGCTGCCCAGCGGCGGCTTCGCCGCACTCCCCGCACCGCTCCCGACGCCGTCCCCGGCGTCCGCGGCGGCCCCGCCGTCCCCGGCACCGCCGGCGCCCTCCGGCTCCGGCCCGGGCAGCACGTTCACATCGCCCTCGGGCAGCAGCAGGTCCTCGATCGGCTTGAACGGCTTCGAGCCCGGCGGGTCCGGCGGCTCCTCCCCGTACCCCGCGACGATGGCGGCCCAGGCCGCCTCCTCGTCGAGCGGTTCACCGCTCCCGGAGGCCTGGGGATCGCGGTCCTCGTGCTCAGCCAACGGTGGCCGTCCCCTCCTTGCCGACACTCGGAGCGAGCCGGCCGATGAATGCGTGACTGTCCTCGAAAATTCGCTCTGCATCATGGTCCAACGTCGCGACGTGGTAGCTCTGTTCCAGCAGAGTCTCCGTAACGTCGGTCGACGAGATCCGGCTCAGGATGCGCGCCGAGTCGACCGGCGGCACCACGTGGTCCTGCGGGCTGTGCAGCAGCAGCACCGGCTGGGTGACCTGGGGCAGCTCGGTGTCCAGCATCCGCAGGAACTGCCGCAGCGAGTGCGCGGCCCGGGTCGGGACGCGGGTGTAGCCCAGCTCGGCGACGCCCGGCTTGGCGATGTCGCTCGCGATGCCCGGCGTGGACCGTATGAAGTGCTGGGCTACCGGGAGGGCGACGGCGAGCGGGTCGTGCACCTTGTTGGCCGGGTTGACCAGCACGACGCCGGTGATCGCGTCACCGTGCTTCGCCGCCAGCCGCAGGCTCAGCGCCCCGCCCATGGACAGGCCGAAGACGAACACCTGCGTGCAGCGGTCCAGGAGTTCCCGCAGCGCGCGGTCCACCTCCGCGTACCAGTCCTGCCAGCCGGTGAGCTGCATGTCCTCCCAGCGGGTGCCGTGGCCGGGCAGCAGGGGCAGCGAGACCGTCAGCCCGCGCTCGGCCAGGAAGTCGGCCCAGGGGCGCATGGACTGGGGGGAGCCGGTGAAGCCGTGGCAGAGAAGGACGCCGACCTCCCCGCCCTCGTGGCGGAACGGCTCGGCTCCAGGGAGGACGGGCACCAGAATCTCCTGTTCGATCAGCACGGATGAGGGGGTGCGCTCAGTGTGTACTTCACGGTACGCGACCGGGGTGACACCGACCAGGGCCGTCACGGGGACCGGCGGCCCGCCGTGCGCCCGGTGCGGGCGGGAGCGCGGGCCCGCCAGGGGTTAAGGTCTGTTCGACAGACACAGGAAGGCATTCGAGTTGATCTACGGCGCAATGAAGTTCTCCATCGGGGGATCCCTGAAGGTCGCCTTCAGGCCCTGGGTGGAGGGCCTCGAGAACATTCCCGCCGAGGGGCCGGCGATCCTCGCGAGCAACCACCTGTCGTTCTCGGACTCCTTCTTCCTGCCCGCGGTGCTCGACCGGAAGGTCACGTTCATCGCGAAGGCGGAGTACTTCACCTCCCCTGGCGTCAAGGGCAAGCTGACCGCGGCGTTCTTCAAGGGCGTCGGCCAGCTCCCCGTGGACCGCTCGGGCGCGCGCGGCGCGGGCGAGGCGGCCATCAAGGCCGGCATCGACGTGATCAAGGGCGGCGGGCTCTTCGGCATCTACCCCGAGGGCACCCGTTCCCCCGACGGCCGCCTGTACCGCGGCAAGCCCGGCGGCCTGGCCCGGGTGGCGCTGGCCACCGGCGCCCCCGTGATCCCCGTCGCGATGATCGACACCGAGAAGATCCAGCCGCCCGGCAAGGTGGTCCCGAAGCTGATGCGCCCGGGCATCCGGATCGGCAAGCCGCTGGACTTCAGCCGCTACCACGGCATGGACGGCGACCGCTTCATCCTGCGCTCGGTGACCGACGAGGTCATGTACGAGATCATGAAGCTTTCCGGGCAGGAATACGTCGACATCTACGCGACGGCCGCCAAGCGCCAGATCGCCGACGCCGAGAAGGCCGCCAAGGCCGACAAGGCGGAGGCGGAGAAGGCCGCGAAGGCCGGGCACACCGCCGCGGCGGGCACGCCCGGGGCGCCGGAACAGCCCGAGGAACCGGGCCGCTAGGCCCGCGACACCCCGGGGGGTGGGGGGATGACCAAGCGCGAGCGGGTCGTGCGCATGTCGGTCGAGCAGCCGCTGTGGCAGGCCCTGACCGGGTACCGGGTGCTCGCCATGGGCTACGCGGCGCTGCTGTTCGCGTCCTCGTACGGCGAGTTCGTCCGGCCCTGGCTCGCCATCGGCTACCTCGCGGTCCTCGCGGGGTGGACGCTGGCGACCCTGCCCAAGGTCGCGAACGCAGTCAGCTGCACCCGGCGCTTCCTGGTCGCCGACCTGGCCCTCGCCCTCACCGGGGTCCTGCTGACCCCGCTCGCCGACTCGGCCGCCCGCATCGCCGACGGCGGCCCCACCCTGCCCTCGATCTGGACGGCCGGCTCGGTACTGGCCTTCGCGCTCAAGGGCGGCTGGCGCTGGGCCGGTGTCGCCTCCACCTTCGTGGCGGTCGCCAACGTCCTCCAGCGCGGCGAGATCACCCGGGACACCGCCCACAACGTGCTGCTGGTCTGGGTGGCCTCGATCGCCGTCGGTTACGTGGTCGAGGTGGCGCGCGCCAGTGAGGCCACGCTCGCCCGCGCCCTGGAGATCGAGGCGGCCACCCGGGAGCGCGAGCGGCTCGCCCGGGACATCCATGACGGGGTGCTCCAGGTCCTGGCCATGGTGCAGCGGCGCGGCGCCGCGGTCGGCGGCGAGGCCGCCGAGCTGGGCCGGATGGCGGGCGAACAGGAGATCGCCCTGCGCACCCTGGTCTCCAGCGGGCTGCTGCCCGCCTCCCGGGTCTCGCGGGACGCGGCCCACGGCGCGCTGGTGACGACAGTGGAGGAGGCGGAGCCGACCGGCGACGTCGACCTGCGCACCCTGCTTGCCCCGCACGCCGGGTCGACGGTGAGCTTCGCCGAGCCCGGCGCCCCGGTCCTGCTGCCGGCCGCCGCCGCCCGCGAGCTGGCCGCCGCGGCCGCCGCCGCGCTGGAGAACGTACGCCGGCACGCCGGCGAGGACGCCCGGGCCTGGATCCTCATCGAGGACGAGCCGGACGAGGTGATCGTGACCGTCCGGGACGACGGGCCGGGCATCCCCGCCGGGCGGCTCGCCCAGGCCGAGGGCGAGGGACGGCTCGGGGTCGCCCAGTCGATCCGCGGCCGGCTGCGGGACCTGGGCGGTACCGCCGAGCTGGTCTCGGTGCCGGGCCAGGGGACGGAAGTAGAGCTGAAGGTTCCGAAGGTTTCCAGGGGGAGGACGAACAACCGATGAGCAGCGAGAACGCGACGAGCAGCGGCAACCCGGCGAGCGGCGGGAGCACCGGCGCCATCCGGGTCATGGTCGTCGACGACCACCCGATGTGGCGGGACGCCGTCGCCCGTGACCTGGCCGCCGCCGGCTGCGAGGTCGTGGCCACCGCCGGGGACGGCCCGCAGGCCGTCCGCCGCGCCCGCGCCGTCGACCCGGACGTCCTCGTCCTCGACCTCAACCTGCCCGGCATGCCGGGCGTGCAGGTCTGCAAGGAACTGGTCGCCTTCAACCCGGCGCTGCGGGTGCTCGTGCTCTCCGCGAGCGGCGAGCACGCCGACGTGCTGGAGGCCGTCAAGTCCGGCGCCACCGGCTACCTGCTGAAGTCCGCGGGCGCCGAGGAGCTCATCGACGCGGTCCGCCGCACCGCCGCCGGCGACCCCGTGTTCACCCCGGGCCTGGCCGGGCTCGTGCTCGGAGAGTACCGGCGGCTGGCCGCCGACCCGGCCCCCGCCGCCTCCGACGAGCCGAAGGCACCGCAACTCACCGACCGCGAGACCGAGGTGCTGCGGCTCGTCGCCAAGGGCCTGTCGTACAAGCAGATCGCCGAGCGGCTCGTCATCTCGCACCGGACCGTCCAGAACCACGTCCAGAACACCCTCGGCAAGCTCCAGCTGCACAACCGCGTCGAGCTGGTGCGGTACGCGATAGAACGCGGACTTGACGACGAGTAGACCCTCGTACGAGTGAACGGGCGTACGCAACGCCCCGTACGCCGACCGGAATTGCCCCTGCCGCGCCCCTTGCTGTGACCCGCGTCACCACTAGCGTGACCGCCGAGCGGGCCCGGCGTGCCTGGGCCCTTCTGGCGAAGGGATGATTCCATGAAGGTCGGAGTGCTGACCGGCGGCGGCGACTGCCCCGGGCTCAACGCGGTCATCCGCGGCGTCGTGCGCAAGGGCGTCCAGGAATACGGGTACGACTTCATCGGCTTCAAGGACGGCTGGCGCGGCCCCGTCGAGGGCGACACGGTGCCGCTCGACATCCCCGCCGTCCGCGGCATCCTGCCCCGCGGCGGCACGATCCTCGGCTCCTCCCGCACCAACCCCTTCAAGACCGAGCACGGGGTCCGCCGGATCAAGGAGAACCTCGCCAAGTTCGAGGTCGAGGCCCTGGTCGCGATCGGCGGCGAGGACACCCTCGGGGTGGCCGCCAGGCTGTACGAGGAGTACGGCATCCCCTGCGTCGGCGTGCCGAAGACCATCGACAACGACCTCTCGGCCACCGACTACACCTTCGGCTTCGACACCGCCGTCGGCATCGCCACCGAGGCCATCGACCGCCTCCACACCACCGCCGAATCGCACATGCGCGTCCTGGTCGTCGAGGTGATGGGCCGGCACGCCGGCTGGATCGCCCTGCACTCGGGCCTGGCCGGCGGCGCGAACGTCATCCTCATCCCCGAGCAGCGCTTCGACGTGGACCAGGTCTGCGCCTGGGTCACCTCCCGGTTCAAGGCGAGCTACGCGCCGATCGTGGTGGTCGCCGAGGGCGCCGTGCCCAAGGACGGCGACATGGTCCTCAAGGACGGCACCCTCGACTCCTTCGGGCACGTACGGCTCTCGGGCGTGGGGGAGTGGCTGGCCAAGGAGATCGAGTCCCGCACCGGCAAGGAGGCCCGCACCACCGTCCTCGGCCACGTCCAGCGCGGCGGCACCCCGAGCGCCTTCGACCGCTGGCTCGCCACCCGCTTCGGGCTGCACGCGATCGAGGCGGTGCGCGACCGGGACTTCGGCAAGATGGTCGCCCTGCGCGGCACGGACATCGTCCGGGTGCCGATCGCCGAGGCCACGGCCCGGCTGAAGACGGTGGACCCGGCGCTCTACGCGGAGGTCGGCGTCTTCTTCGGCTGACCCGTCCGGCTCCGCGGCCGAGCCGGACGGCGGGTGCGGACCATGGACCGTATCGCGACCAACGGTCCATGGTCCGGCACGAGGCACGAGGCGCGAGGAACAGCGAACGGCGAGAGCGATCGACACCACCGTCGCCAACGTGGCGGAGCACGTGGCGGGCCGGCGCTCGGAGAACACGCTCACGCCCGTTGGGTGAAGTTCCGCTTCCGTTCAGCGGACGGCCGGGGCGGCGGCCGCCGAGGGCCCCTAGATTCGCCGTGTGCAGATACCTGACTGGCTCCAGTGGGTGTGCGTGGTGTGGGGCGCGGTCCTCGCCGTCGGCACGCTTGACCATCTGGTACGGGTGGTGCGGGCGCGGCCGGGGTGGGTGCGGGGGCAGCGGGCCGCGGAGGCGTTCGACTGGGCGGGGTCGGCCGTCTTCGCCCTCGGCATGGCCGCCGAAAGCGTCCCCGCCATCCTCGCCGGATCCCTCGCCTACGCCGTCATGGCCACCCGCCGGCGCCTCCATCCCCGCCCGTAGCCCTCCGTACGCGACATCAGCCCTGCCGGCTGACCGGGGGCAACCCTGCCTCGGTGGCCATCCCCAGCCTTGCCGCTGACCGGGGGCAACCCTGCCTCGGTGGCCATCCCCAGCCTTGCCGCTGACCGGGGGCAACCCCGCCTCGTCGGCCATCCCCAGCCTCGCCGGCGCGGGGGCAACCCTGCCTCGACGGCCATTCCCCAGCCTCGCCGGCGTTTGAGGCGCGGGGTCTGGGGCGGAGCCCCAGAGGGGCAACCCGGCTGGCGCCGGGCACCGGGCTCCGCCCGGACCCGCGCCTCAAACGCCGGCGAGGCTGGGTTTTGCCCGTAGGGCACCGGCGGGGCTGGAGCGGGCTCTGCCCAGGCCCGCGCCCCGCGCCTCCAACGCCGGCGGGGCTGGGGGTTGCCGTAGGGCACCGGCGGGGCAGGACGCTGCGCCCCGAGGCGCCGGCCCGGCGGGGGCATCGGGGCCGCCGGGCCGGAGCAGGGGTTGGTCAGCCGTGGGGGGTGACGGCCGGGCGGACCGCGGTGAGGAGGTCGCGGAGGATCTCCGCGCCCCGCAGGGTCAGCACCGACTCGGGGTGGAACTGGACGCCCGCAAAACCGTGCGCGGAGCGCATCGCGTGCACCTCGCCGGTCCGCTCGTCCCGCGCCACCTCCACCCCCCGCGCGGCCAGCCCCGCGGCCGCCTCCGCGTCACAGCGCGCCGTATACGTGTTGTAGAAGCCCACCACTTCCGGCCGCCCGAACAGGTCCACCCGCGTCTGCGCCCCCTGCGCCGGCTCCGCCTTGCGCACCAGCGGCAGCCCCAGCTCGGCCGCGAGCAGCTCGTGGCCCAGGCAGACGCCCAACAGCCCGTGCCGGTGCGAGGCCAGCAGTTCGGCGGCGAGCGGGCGCAGCAGCCGCATCCGGGGGTCGGTGCCGTCCTCCGGATCGCCCGGCCCGGGACCCAGCACCACCGGGCCCACGTGCGCGAGCGCCGCCTCCCGCAGCCCCGGCTCGTCGTAACGCCGTACGGTCACCTCCAGTCCGGCGGCCCGCAGGACGTGCGCGAGCATCGCGGTGAAGGTGTCCTCCGCGTCGATGACGAGCGCGTGCCCGTCCGGTTCGACGGCGGCCTGGTCCTGCATCCGCAGCCAGAACGGCGCCAGGTCCTCCCGGCGTGCGGCCAGCGCCGCCTGCACCCCGGGGTCGTCCGCCAGCCGCGCTTGCGCGGCCGGCGGCTGCGGGGCCGGCGGCCGCACCCCGAGGGCGGCCAGCACCCCCGCGGCCTTGGCGTGCGTCTCCGCGACCTCGCCCGCCGGGTCGGAGTGGCGTACCAGGGTCGCCCCCACCGGCACCCGCAGCCGCCCGTCCGCGGCGATGTCGGCGGTGCGGATCAGGATCGGAGAATCGAGCGTCTGCGCGCCGCCAGCGTCCCGGCCGAGCAGGGCGAGCGCGCCCGCGTAGTAGGCGCGGCCGCCGACCTCGTGCCGTTCGATGACGCGGCAGGCGTTCTGCACGGGCGAGCCGGTCACGGTCGCCGCGAACATGGTCTCCTTCAGTACCTCGCGCACGTCCAGCGAGGACCGGCCGCGCAGCTCGTACTCGGTGTGCGTCAGGTGGGACATCTCCTTCAGGCGCGGTCCGATCACCACCCCGCCCTGGTCCCCGACCGTGCACATCATCTTCAGTTCCTCGTCGACGACCATCGACAGTTCCTCCGTCTCCTTGCGGTCGGCGAGGAAGGAGAGGAAGGACCCGACGGTCGGGCCCTCGGCGGGATGCCGGTAGGTGCCGCTGATCGGATTCATGACCACGGTGCTGCCGGACATCCGGACGTGGACCTCGGGGCTGGCCCCGACCAGGGTCCGCCCGCCCGTCTCCCGCTGCCCTTCCGGGGAAGGCCCTTCGGGCCCGTTCCCCTTCCCGGTGTGCACGACGTACGTCCAGTACGCGCCCCGCTCGTCCGTGAGCAGCCGCCGGAACAGGGCCAGTGCGTCGGCCTGCCCGAAGCCGGGGATCTCGCCGGTGTACGTGCGCCGGATGACGAAGTTGGCGCCCTCGCCGGTGCCGATCTCGTCGCGCAGGACCCGCTCGACGATCCGCGCGTACTCCTCGTCGGGGACGTCGAAGCCGCCGCCCTCGACCCGTACCCGGTGGGCGGGCAGCGCGGCCAGCACCTCGTCGAGGGGCAGCTCGTACGCCTCGTCGGCGACGAGGACGCTCAGCGGGGTGCCGTCGTCGCGGACGTCGAAGCCGCGCTCGCGGATCTGGCGGAACGGCACCAGTGCGAGCGTGCCGTGCGGGCCGATCGGGATGTCGGCGAGCCGCTCGGCCTCGTGCACCGGGCCGATCAGCAGCTCGACGGTGTCGTGGTCGCGGCCGGGGGTGCGGCGGCGCAGCAGGGCGAAGGGCGGGCAGTCGGCTTCGGTGAGCCGGTCGAGCAGACGGCTGACGATCATGGTGCGGTTCCTTCCGGGGAGGTGGAGAGGAACGGCCCCTGACATGCAGAAAGGCCGCCCCTCGGGCGGCCTTCGCGTCAGTGTGGGTACGCGCAGTCAGTGGGCCGCCGGATGAGCGAGCCACCACCAGTTCTGGTTGGAGTGCGTGTACATGGCCGTGAGCGTAGCGGATCCCGGGGGCCCGCGGAGCGACGAACGGCCGACTTGAGAACTCCGTCTCACAAAGCGGGCATCGGAGAATCGGACGTGCCCAAACCCTTACTGTTGTCTGCGTGACCGTGAACGCAGAAACCCAAGCCCTCGCCGCCAAGGCGACCTGGCGAGACCTTCCCGCGGCGCAGCAGCCTGAGTACCCCGATGCCGAGGCTCTGCGCGAAGTCGTCGCGGACCTCGAGTCGTATCCTCCGCTCGTCTTTGCCGGCGAGTGCGACCAGCTGCGCGCCCGCATGGGAGCCGTCGCCAAGGGCGAGGCGTTCCTGCTGCAGGGCGGCGACTGTGCCGAGGCCTTCGACGCCGTGTCCGCCGAGCACATCCGCGCGAAGCTCAAGACCCTCCTCCAGATGTCGGCCGTGCTGACTTACGCGGCCTCCGTGCCCGTCGTCAAGGTCGGCCGGATCGCCGGCCAGTACTCGAAGCCCCGCTCCAAGGGCACCGAGACCCGCGACGGCGTGACCCTGCCCACCTACCGCGGCGACTCCGTCAACGCCTTCGGCTTCGACGAGAAGTCCCGGATCCCCGACCCCGAGCGCCTGAAGCGGATGTACCACGCGTCCGCCTCGACGCTGAACCTGGTGCGCGCCTTCACCACCGGCGGTTACGCCGACCTGCGCCAGGTCCACGCGTGGAACCAGGACTTCGTGAAGTCGTCCCCCTCCGGGCAGCGCTACGAGCAGCTCGCGCGGGAGATCGACAACGCCCTGAACTTCATGAAGGCCTGTGGCACCGACCCGGCCGAGTTCAAGGCGGTCGAGTTCTACGCCTCGCACGAGGCCCTGCTGCTGGACTACGAGTCGGCGCTCACCCGCACCGACTCGCGCACCGGCCGGCTGTACGACACCTCGGGCCACATGGTCTGGATCGGTGAGCGCACCCGCCAGCTGGATCACGCGCACATCGAGTTCTGCTCGCAGATCGCCAACCCGATCGGCATCAAGCTCGGCCCCACCACCAGCGTGGACGAGGCGCTCACCTACATCGACCGCCTCGACCCGGAGCGCGAGCCCGGCCGCCTGACCTTCATCGTCCGGATGGGCGCCGACAAGGTCCGCGACAAGCTCCCGGCCCTGGTCGAGAAGGTCACCGCCTCCGGCGCGACCGTCGCCTGGGTCACCGACCCGATGCACGGCAACACCTTCGAGGCGGCCTCCGGCCACAAGACGCGCCGTTTCGACGACGTGCTCGACGAGGTCAAGGGCTTCTTCGAGGTCCACAAGGAGCTGGGCACCCACCCGGGCGGCATCCACGTCGAGCTCACCGGTGACGACGTCACCGAGTGCGTCGGCGGCGGCGACGAGATCTTCGTCGACGACCTGCACCAGCGCTACGAGACGGCCTGCGACCCGCGGCTCAACCGCAGCCAGTCGCTCGACCTGGCGTTCCTGGTGGCGGAGATGTACCGCGATCAGTAAGTAGATATCTACGAGAGTGGGGCGCGGATCGATGTGATCCGCGCCCCACTGTCGTTCACGGCACTTTTACAGCCGGGAGCTGCCGGGTAAGGTTAGGTTAGCCTCACCGAAAAGAACGGGAAGGCGCACCGATCGTTTCCGCACCCGCCCGGGAGGTGAACCGCGTGTACGTCTGCTCTTGCTTCGGCATCACCGACAAGCAGGTCAAGGAGCACGCGGAGGCCGGCGCCTGCACTCCGCGCCAGATCGCCTCGGTCACGAAGGCCGGCACCGACTGCGGCAACTGCGTCCGTGCCATCCAGGGCATCCTGGGCCGGGGGGCGTGCCCCCGCCGGCAGCTGCTGGACCAGGGTGCCGGCGGACAGGTCCTCGCCGCCGAGCCGGAGCTCGCGGAAGCCGCCTAGCCCGACCGTCCCGGTGCGGGAAGCCCGCTCAGCTGGGCTGCTCGATCAGCTGAGCGATGTACAGCGCCTCGCCCAGGCTCTCGATGAGTTCCAGCTGCGTGTCCAGGTAGTCGATGTGGTGCTCCTCGTCGGCCAGGATCTCCTCGAAGAGGTTCGCCGAGGTGAAGTCGCCCTTGCCCCGCATGACCTCGATCCCGCGCTTCAGGCGGTCGATCGCCTCCACCTCGACCTGCCGGTCCGCCTGGAACATCTCCGTCAGGGTCTGCCCGACCCGGACGTGGAAGAGCCGCTGGTAATTGGGAAGACCGTCCAGCATCAGAATGCGTTCGGTGATCTTGTCCGCGTGCTTCATCTCATCGATGGACTCTTCGCGGGTGTATTTGGCGAGCTTCGTCCAACCCTTGTTGTCCTGGATGCGGTAGTGCAGCCAGTACTGGTTGATCGCCGTCAGCTCGCCGGTGAGCTGTTCGTTCAGAAACTCAAGGACCTCGGGGTCGCCCTGCATTGCAGAGGCTCCTTCCAAGCAAGTGTCTGGCCAGGTGCGCGCATCCTTGCACCGCCCGCCGGAGGCCGTCCAGTAAGTGCATGCTTAGTAGGAGTTGCCCGAATCGGGGCCAACCTGGTCATGACCACCCCACCCAGTCTGTCACCATGGAGGCATGGGTCAGCCGGAAAGCCGGGAATCTCCGGGAGCAGAGCAGCCGGAGCTTCCTCCGGGACAACGCCTGCAGCGCGGCTGGCCGGTCACCCACTACGGTCCGGTGCCCAAATTCAAGCCGGACCGCTGGGAGTTCAGGGTCTTCGGGGCCACCGCCGACGGCGACAAGCACTGCTGGAACCACGAGGAGTTCGCGGCGCTGCCCTTCTCCTCCGTCGTCGCCGACCTGCACTGCGTGACGAAGTTCAGCATGCTGGGGGCCGAATGGGGCGGGGTGCTCGCACGGACCGTGCTGGAGCTCGCGCCGCCCGCCCCCGACGTCACCCACGTCATGGTCTGGGCCGAGTACGGCTTCAGCTCCAACATGCGCCTGGCCGACTTCGGCTCGCCGCGCACGGTCTTCGCCACCCACCAGGGCGGTGAGCCGCTGACCGCCGAGCACGGCTTCCCGCTGCGGCTCGTCGTGCCGCACCTGTACGCCTGGAAGGGTCCCAAGTGGGTGCGCGGCGTGGAGTACATGACGGCCGACCGCCGCGGCTTCTGGGAGGAGCGCGGCTACCACAACATCGGCGACCCGTGGCGCGAGCAGCGCTTCTCCTACCAGGAGGAGCCGGGCGACGGCCCGGAGCTGTAGCCCCGCACCGCCGTCCGGGATCCCGGTGTCACGGGATCTCCCGCAGCTCCTTCAGCCGTGCCACGTCCGCCGCGTGCCCCGACGGGCCGCCCGGCGTCTCGATGACCAGCGGCACCCCGGCCGTCTCCGGATGCGTGAACAGCTCCCGGAACGCCCCCTCGCCGATGTGCCCGGCGCCGATGTTCTCGTGCCGGTCCTTGTGCGCGCCCACGCCCTCCTTCGAGTCGTTGGCGTGGATCAGCTTCAGCCGGCCCGGGCCGACCGTGTCGGTCAGCAGGTCAAGGGTCTGCTTCATGCCGCCCGGCGCGGCCAGGTCGTGCCCGGCGGCGAAGATGTGGCAGGTGTCGAGGCAGATGCCGAGCTTCGGGTGCGCGTCCAGGGCCTCGAAGTACGGGCCGAAGTCCCAGGTCCGCGAGCACAGCGAGGAGCCCTGCCCGGCCGTCGACTCCAGCAGCAGGAACGGGTCGTCGTCGTGGGTCAGTTCGTCGAGCAGCGGCAGCATGTGCTCCCGTACCTGCGCGTAGGCCGCGGAGCGCGGTCGGCCGCCGGTCGCGGACCCGGTGTGCACGACCACGCCCAGGGCGCCGATCTCCCGGGCCCGGCGCAGCGAGTGCCGCAGCGACTCCACCGACTTCTCCACCGTCGCCTCGGTGTGCGACCCGAAGTTGATCAGGTAGGGGGCGTGGACGTACGCGGGCATGCCCTGGCGTGCGCACTCCGCGCGGAACAGCTCGTCCTGCGCCGGGTTCCCGGTCGGGGTGGCCCAGCCGCGCGGGTTGGCCGCGAAGACCTGCACGGTCTCCGCGCCCAGCTCACGGGCGTACGCCAGTCCGGTCGACGCCAGTCCGCCGGCCACGGGGACGTGCCCGCCCACCGGATTGCGCAGTGCGGCGGCCTTGCTCGTGCTCACGTGCCTGTCACAGTCCCTTGAGTCGGATGGTGATGGTGCTGCCCTCGGGGGCGTCCGTGCCGCCCTTGACCGACTGGCTCGCGACGTCGTCGCTGAAGGACAGGAACGGCCGGTCCACCTTGACCTCGAAGCCCGCCGCCTTCAGCATCCGCTTCGCCTCGTCCACGTTCCGGCCGGTGACGTCCGGCACCGCGACCATCCGCGGGCCCTTGGACACGGTCAGCGTGACCGTGTCGCCGGCCGCCGCCCGGGTGCCCGCGGCCACCGACTGGTTGGCGACGGCCCCCGCGGGCTGCGGGGAGTGGATCTGCTCCGGCGCGACCGCGACCTTGAGGCCGAGGTCCTCCAGCGCCGAGCGGGCCGCGTCGGCGGGGGCACCCACGACCGACGGCACCGGCACCGGCCGGCCCTTGCTGACCACGAGTGCCACGGCCGTGTCCGGGGCCCGCTGCTCGCGCGCCGCCGGGTCGGAGCTGATCACGGCGCCCGCCGGAACGTCCTCGCTGAAGGCCCGCGTCACCTGGCCGGGGGCCAGGCCGGCCGCGGCCAGCCGCTTCCTGGCCTCGGCCAGCGGGACCCGCTTCAGGTCGGGCACGGCCACGATCTCGGGTCCCCGCGAGACGGTCAGCGTCACCGAGCCGTTGCCGCGGATCTGCTGGCCGCCCTCCGGGTCGGTGGCCATCACGGTGCCCCGCTCGAAGGTGTCGCTGAACTCCTTCTCCACCCGCTCCACGTCGAGCCCGGCCGTGATCAGCCGGTCCCGGGCCTGCGCCTCGGTCTTGCCGAGCAGGTTCGGGACCCTCGTGAACTGGCCGGAGCTGATGTACCAGACGCCGGTGCCGAGCCCCAGGGCCAGCAGCACCCCGGCGATCACCATGAGCGTGCCCCGGCCCGGCCGGCGCCCGCGCCCGGCGGCCCGCGACGCGGGTACGGGCGGCAGCGGCGGCGGGGTCTGCAGCCGGGCCGTGTGCTGCACGTCCCCGACGGGGGCCGCGCCACCGGAGCCGGCGGGGCGCAGGACCACGCCGGTCCGGTCCTCCGAGGCGGACCGGACGCCGGAGCGGGCCTGCGGCGGCACGGCGTCCAACTGCTCCTCGGACAGCGCGGCCCGGGCCTGCCGGACCAGGCCCAGCAGGGCCACGGCGTCGTACGGGCGCTGCTCGGGGCGGCGCGCGGCGGCGGCCGCGACCAGCTCGTCGAGCCCGGCGGGCAGCCCCGGCACGGCCGCGGACGGCGCGGGCACGTCCGCGTTGAGGTGCTGGTAGAGGACCTGGGCCGGGCTCTCCCCGGAGTGCGGCTTCGCGCCGGTCAGCATCTCGTACAGCACCACGCCGCAGGCGTAGACGTCGACGCGGGTGTCGGTGACGCCGTTCTCGATCTGCTCGGGGGCCAGGTAGGAGACGGTGCCCAGGACGGAGCCGGTGGTGTTCGTGACCGAGTCCACCGACCGTACGAGACCGAAGTCGGCCACCTTCACCCGGCCGTCGTCGCCGATCAGGACGTTCTCGGGCTTCATGTCGCGGTGCACGAAACCGGCCCGGTGCGCGGCGCCGAGCGCGGCGAGGACCGGCTCCAGGATGTCCAGGGCCGCCCGCGGCTGGAGTGCGCCGCGCTCGCGCAGCAGGTCGCGCAGGGTGCAGCCGGAGACGTACTCCATCGCGAGGTAGACGTACCCGCCGTCCATGCCCTGGTCGAAGACGGCCACCACGTTGGCGTGCGCCAGGCGGGCCACGGACTTCGCCTCGCGGATGAAACGGTCGACGAAGGCGGCGTCGGCGGCGAGCGCCGGGTGCATCACCTTCAGGGCGAGGATGCGGTCGAGGCGGGTGTCGACGGCGCGGTAGACCGTGGCCATGCCGCCGACTGCGATGCGTGCGTCGATGCGGTAGCGGCCGTCGAGCACACGCCCGACGAGGGGGTCTTCCAAGGTCGTGTCCACCCGCCGATTCTACGAGCGCCCGCGGCACGCTCCGCCAGGGTGTCCCCGCTTGCAGCCCAGCTGTGACGTCCGCGCCCGGATCCGCTGCGCGGGACCCTTCCCCACCCCGCCCCTCCCCGCCCCCGGGGCAGAGCCCGATCCGGCCTCGCCGGCGTTTGAGGCGCGGGGTCCGGGGGCGGAGCCCCCCCCGGTCAGAACGCCGGGCGTTCCGGGTCGAGGGCGGCGCGGCCCTCGACGGGGGAGGACGCCTCGGCGAAGTGGCGGCGGGGGATCCGGCCCGCCCGGTACGCGAGGCGCCCCGCCGAGACGGCGTCCCGCATGCCGGCAGCCATCAGCACCGGCGCCTGCGCCCGCGTCACGGCCGAGGCGAGCATCACGGCCGCGCACCCCAGTTCCATGGCGAGCGCGACGTCCGAGGCCGTGCCGGCCCCGGCGTCGAGGATCACCGGGACCCCGGCCCGTTCCACGATCAGCTCGAAGTTGTGCGGATTGCGGATGCCCAGGCCCGAGCCGATGGGGGAGCCGAGCGGCATGATCGCCGCGCAGCCCACGTCCTCCAGCTTGCGGGCCAGCACCGGGTCGTCGTTCGTGTAGGGCAGCACCGTGAAGCCGTCGTCGACCAGCGCCTCGGCCGCGTCCAGCAGCTCCACGCCGTCCGGGAGCAGCGTGCGCTCGTCCGCGACGACCTCCAGCTTGATCCAGTCGGTGCCCAGCGCCTCCCGCGCCAGTCGCGCGGTCAGCACCGCCTCCCCGGCCGTGTAGCAGCCCGCCGTGTTCGGCAGCACCTGGATGCCCAGTCGGGACAGCACGGACAGCACCGAGCCCTGGACCGTCGGGTCCAGCCGGCGCATCGCGACGGTCGTCAGCTCCGTACCGGAGGCGACCAGCGCGCGTTCCAGCACGTCGAGGCTGGGAGCCCCGCCCGTGCCCATGATCAGGCGGGAGGAGAAGGTCCGCCCGCCGAGGGTCAGCAGATCGTCGGCCATCGCGGTCAGCCCCCCTGCACGGCGGTGAGGACCTCGACGCGGTCGCCCTCGCCGAGTGCGGTCGCGGGCCACTGACGGCGCGGCACGACGGTCTCGTTGAGCGCGGCCGCGACCCCGGACGGGGCCGTGGTCAGGGTGGCGACGACCGAGTCGAGGGTGGTGCCGGCGGCGATCTCGCGAGGCTCGCCGTTGACGGAGATGGTCATACGAGGGACTCCTCACGGACGGTGGTGAACCGGAACGGGGTGAACGGGCGGGCCACCTCCGGCAGTTCGCCGGTGGTCAGCACCTCGGCCATCACCTCGCCGGTGAGCGGCGTCAGCAGCACCCCGTTGCGGTAGTGCCCGGTGGCCAGGTGCAGGTCCGGCAGCGCGGTGGGACCGAGCAGCGGCGCATTGTCGGGGGAGGCGGGCCGCAGCCCGGCCCGGGTCTCGGTGAGCGGGAGTTCGGTGATGCCGGGCACCAGCTCGTGGGCGTCGCGCAGGAGTTCGTAGACACCGCCCGCGGTGACCGTGGTGTCCCAGCCCTGCTCCTCGCTGGTCGCGCCGACGACCAGCTCGCCGTTCTCGCGCGGCACCAGGTAGACGTGACTGCCGCGCACCACGGCCCGTACGGTCCGCTGGAGGAACGGCGCGTACGCGGACGGCACGGTCAGGCGCAGCACCTGGCCCTTGACCGGCCGCACCGGCGGCAGGACCTGCGGGGGCACCCCGGCCAGCCGGCCGCTGAGCGAGCCCGCGGCCAGGACCACCTGGCCGGCGGTGAGGGCGGTGCCGTCGGCGAGCACCGCGCCGGCGGCCCGGTCGCGGACGACCGTCAGCCGCTCCGCGCGGACCCGGTGGAAGACCACCCCGGCCCGCTCGCAGGCCGCGACCAGCGCCGCCGCGAGCCGCCGCGGATCGACCTGGTGGTCCCCGTCGACCCGCAGCCCGCCGCGTACGCCCGGCGCCAGCATCGGCTCCAGGCGCCGGCACTCGCGGCCGGTCAGCCACTCCGACTCCAGACCGCAGCGCCGCTGCAGGGCGTGCAGTTCCCGCAGGTGGGCACGGTCGTCCGCGTCGAGGGCGGTCGCCAGGGTGCCGCAGGCGCGGTAGCCGATGTCCAGGCCGCCGCTCGCGTCGGCGAGTTCGGCCGCGAACTGCGGATAGCGGGCCGCGGAGGCGAGGTTGAGACCCAGCAGGGTCTCCTCGCCGTAGTGCAGCTCGGTGACGGCGGCGAGCATGCCCGCCGCGACCTGCGCGGCCCCGCCGCCCGGCGCCGGATCGGCCAGCGCGGTGCGCAGCCCCAGCCGGGCCGCGCGCCAGGCCGTGACCAGGCCGATGATGCCGCCCCCGATGACGAGGACGTCCGATCCGCGGCGCTCCGCGGATCTCACAGTGGATGCAAGCATGGGTGTCCAGCCCCTCCCTTCGCCGGCATGACCCGGATCAGGTTCGTACGGTCGGAGGCCGCCCAGCCTCCCTCTCAGCCCGGTGCGCCCGGACTCCCGCGATAGGTACGGTGGCCAGACTAGCGGCCTCGGGGAAGCGGGGTGCGGCTCCGCGTCGTCCGGTGCGTGCGATCGGCGTGCCGGCCGAAGGCACTCGTACCGGAGTACTCGGGTCTTCGCCCGGTGCGGCGGGGGTGCGTGCCGGGCGGCGCGGGGCCGTGCCCCGCTTCCCCGAGACCGCTCGGCGGCCGGCGCGAGCGGCGGTGAGGCGGCCCGGCGGCGGCGCCCGCCGACCGCCCGGACACCCCTCCACCGATGCTCTACCTAACGAATCATCAGGTCGTTAGGGTGGGCCGCGTGAGCGATCAGCAGAGTCGGACAGAGCGGCGCGTCGTCATCGTCGGCGCGGGAATGGCCGGCGTACAGACGGCCGTGGCCCTGCGCGAGCAGGGATTCACCGGCCCGGTGACCCTGCTGGGCGCCGAACCCCACCAGCCCTACGACCGGCCCCCGCTGTCCAAGGCGGTCCTGCTGGGCAAGGCCGAGGACTCCGCGTTCGCGGTGGACTTCGAGGACCTCGGCGTCGAACTGCGGCTCGGCGTGGAGGTCACCGGGCTGCGCGCCGCCGACCACGAGCTCGACACCGAGGCCGGCCCGGTCCCGTACGACGTGCTCGTGCTCGCCACCGGCGCCGAGCCCGTCACCCTGCCCGGCGACCCCGTCCCGGGCGTCCACCTGCTGCGGACCGTCGACGACGCCGTCCGGCTGCGGCCCGTCCTCGCCGACCGGCACTCCGTCGTGGTGGTCGGCGCGGGCTGGATCGGCGCCGAGTTCACCACCGCCGCCCGCGAGGCCGGCTGCCCCGTCACGGTCGTCGAGGCCGCCGGCCGGCCGCTCGCCGGAGCCCTGCCCGCCGAGGTCACCGCCCCCATGGCCGCCTGGTACGAAGCGGCCGGCGCCCGGCTGCTCACCGGAACCAAGGTCGCCGCCCTGGAGCCGGGCCGGGTGCTGCTCGGCGACGGCACCGAACTGCCCGCCGACGCGGTCGTCGTCGGCATCGGCGCCCGGCCCGCCACCGGCTGGCTCGCCGGATCCGGGATCGAGCGCGGCGCGGACGGCTCGGTGACCGCCGACGGCCGGCTGCGCACCTCGCTGCCCGAGGTGTACGCGGTCGGCGACTGCGCCTCCTTCCCCTCCGCCCGCTACGGCGAACGGCTCCTCGTCCACCACTGGGACAACGCCCTCCAGGGCCCCCGCACGGTCGCCGCGAACATCCTGGCCGACGCGGCGGGCGGGCCGGAGGCGGTTTACGACCCGGTGCCGTACTTCTGGTCCGAGCAGTTCGGACGCTTCGTGCAGTACGCCGGCCACCACGCCGACGGCGACACCCTGCTGTGGCGCGGCGACCCGGCCGCGGACACCTGGTCGGTGTGCTGGCTGCGCGGCGAGGCCCTGGTCGCGGTGCTCGCCGTGGGCCGGCCGCGGGACCTCGCGCAGGGCCGCAAGCTCATCGAGAGCGGCGCCGCCGTCGACCCGGCCGCCGCCGCGGACCCCGCGGTCCCGCTGAAGTCCGCGCTCCGATAGCCGTACGGGGCAGCACCGCGGCCGGGCGCCACGGTGCCGGGCTCGGGCGGCAGGGCGGTGCGGGGCCCCGGAAGGGCCGCGCGCGGCGGGCCCCCACCCGCCCGGCGGACGCCCGTCCGCCCGGCCCGGTTACCGGCTGTCGGTCCAAGATGGCAGGCTTGTTCCCGTGACCGAGATTGACGCAAAGATCGATGCCCTCGTCCCCGACTGGCTGTACCTCCCCGACATCGCGGAGATGCTCGACATCGAGGTGACCCGGGTCCGCCAGATGGTCAAGGAGGGCCAGCTGATCGCCGTCCGGCGGGGTGAGAACCGCGCCCTCCAGGTGCCGGCCGCCTTCATCGACGGCGACAAGGTGGTCAAGGGCCTCGTCGGCCTCCTGACCGTGCTCCGGGACGACGGCTTCCGGGACGAAGAGATCCTCGAATGGCTCTTCACCGCCGACCCGACCCTGCCCGGCACCCCCGCGCAGGCCCTGAGCGAGAATCGCGGCACGGAGGTGAAGCGCCGCGCCCAGGCGCTCGCCGTCTGACCTGATTCCGCTCCACGCGGTGTGCGGGCCCGCAACGGCCCGTACACCGCCCACCACGGGGGGTTCTCCGATGTCCGCGACGACGCATGCAGGCGCCCGAGCCCGGCTGGCCGACGCCCGGCTGTACCTGTGCACCGACGCGCGCAAGCGCCAGGGAGACCTCCCGGAATTCCTCGACGCGGTGCTCGCCGGCGGCGTGGACGTCGTCCAGCTCCGCGACAAGGGCATGGAGGCGGGCGAGGAACTGGAACACCTCCAGGTCTTCGCCGAGGCCGCCCGCCGGCACGGCAGGCTGCTCGCGGTCAACGACCGCGCCGACGTCGCGCACGCCATCGGCTCCGACGTCCTCCACCTGGGCCAGGGCGACATCCCGGTGCCCGCCGCCCGCGCCATCCTCGGCGGGGAGGTCCTGATCGGGCGCTCCTGCCACGCCGAGTCCGAGGTGGCGGCCGCCGCGGCCGAGCCGGGCGTGGACTACTTCTGCACCGGCCCCTGCTGGCCCACCCCCACCAAGCCCGGCCGCCACGCCCCCGGCCTCGACCTGGTCCGGTACACCGCGGCCCTGCGCCAAGACCGGCCCTGGTTCGCCATCGGCGGCATCGACGCGGGGAACCTGGACGAGGTGCTGGACGCCGGCGCCACCCGTGTCGTCGTCGTCCGGGCCATCACCGAGGCGGCCGATCCCGGCGCCGCGGCGGCCGACCTGGCGAAGAGGGTCCGGGCCCGCACCGCCTGACCGGGCCCCGGCTCCGGATCGCCGCGGCCCCGCCAAGTGTCCAAAGTCGTGTCCGATACGTGGACGCTTCTTTGGGGGATCATGGACCGCGTCTAACCTGCCGTTATGGCCCTTGGAACCGCGTCCACCCGGACGGACCGCGCACGCACGGTCCGCGACATCCTGGCGTCCGGAAAGGCCTCGTACTCCTTCGAGTTCTACGCCCCCCGGACGGAGAAGGGCGAGCGCACCCTCTGGAACTCGCTGCGGCGGGTCGAGGCCGTCGCCCCGAGCTTCGTCTCCGTGACCTACGGAGCCGGCGGTTCCACCCGCGGCGGCACCGTCAAGGCCACCCAGGAGATCGCGGCCGACACCACGCTGACCCCGGTCGCGCACCTGACGGCCGTCGACCACTCGGTCGCCGAGCTGCGCAACGTCCTGGGCCAGTACGCCGACGCCGGGATCCGGAACATGCTCGCGCTGCGCGGCGACCCGCCGGGCGACCCGCTCGCGGACTGGGTCGAGCACCCCGAGGGCCTGCGCTACGCCGCCGATCTGGTCCGGCTCATCAAGGAGTCCGGTGACTTCTGCGTCGGCGTCGCGGCGTTCCCCGAGATGCACCCGCGCTCCACGGACTGGGACACGGACATCCGGCACTTCGTCGACAAATGCCGCGCCGGTGCGGATTATGCGATCACACAGATGTTTTTCCACCCGGAGAGCTATCTGCGGCTGCGCGACAGCGTCGCCAAGGCCGGCTGCGAGACGCCGATCATCCCTGAAGTCATGGCCGTTGTGAACGCAAGGACCCTCGACCGGCTGCCCCAGCTCAGCAACGCGCACTTCCCCGAGGATGTGAAAGACCGCATCCTCGCGGTCAAGGACGATCCGGCCGCTGTACGCTCCATTGGCATCGAGTTCGCCACGGAGTTCTGCGCGCGGCTGCTCTCCGAGGGCGTGCCGGGGCTGCACTTCATCACGAACAACTCCACGGCCACCCTCGAGATCTACGAGAACCTGGGCCTGCACACGAGGCCCTGACCGGCCGCCCCCGTAAGGCGGCGGCCGTACGGAGAGGGGCCTGCATGGGCTGGACGGTCCTCTACATCGCGTTCGGGTTCGTCGCGCTGTGGCTGCTGGCTGAAGTACTGCTCCAGAACAAGGCGCGGCTGCGCTGGCGGCTGGTCGCCTTCGCGGGCTTCGCCGGTGTGGTCGCGGGCGTGCTGCTGTCCTCGGTGCCCGTCATCGGGGTCGGCGCGGCCGCCTTCGCCGTCGGCCAGACCCTGGTGACCCTCTCCTTCCGGCGCGGCTTCGACGCGGGCTGGGCGCTTCGCAAGAAGCCGGCCGTCACCCGCCGCCGCGGCGGCGCCGAGCGGCCGGCCGAGGAGCCCGCCCTGCGGGTCACCGCGCTCGACTACGACGCGGACACCTCCGACGACGCGGCGGACGGGATGCCGTCGGAAGCGGGCCACGGGCAGGACCCGGCCGAGACGGCCGCGTTCCCCGCCCCGTTCGGCGGCGGCGACGCCTACGCGGCGCCCTACGGGGAGCAGTCCGCCACCGGCTACCCCGAGGCCGCCTACTACGACCCGCAGCAGCCCGCGGGCGGCCACCAGGACCCGTACGGCGTCCCGTACGCGGCCACGTACGACTACGGCACCGGCGAGCAGCCCGCCTACCCGGCCTACTCCGACCCGTACATCGGCACCGGCGGGGCGACCCAGCCGGACGCGCAGGGGTACGCCG
The DNA here is from genome assembly GCF_036194065.1 of Streptomyces sp. NBC_00239. NCBI lineage: Bacteria > Bacillati > Actinomycetota > Actinomycetes > Kitasatosporales > Streptomycetaceae > Streptomyces > Streptomyces sp. NBC_00239. The sequence goes on from NZ_CP108095.1 coordinate 5,858,324, forward strand.
CCTACGCCCCGCAGCCGGACCCGTACTTCGGCGCGGGCCAGGACACCTACCAGAGCTACCAGGACCCGTACACGAGCCACCAGTACGCGATGGACACCCCGCCCGGCGGGGTGTGGGTGCCGGCCCAGCGCGACGTGGAGCCGCAGGCGTACCCGGCCGGCCCGGGCCAGGTGCCCGAGCAGGGCCAGGAACAGGGCCAGGCCTACCCGTACCAGGGCACCGGCGAGTACGAGCAGTACCGCTACTGAGCCCGCCGGCCCTCCGCGGCCGACCCCGCCCCGCCCGGACCCGGTCCGCGCGGGGCGGTCGCTTTCTCCGGGGCGGCTGGCCGGAGCCGCGGAAGTCCGCGGGGGCGGCTACCGGGAGCCGCGGAAGTCCGCGCCCTCCACGATCAGCCCGGCCACCAAGGCCCCGGACATCCCGGCGTGCGCGAGTCCGCCGCCGGGGTGCGCGCCGCCGCCCGCGAGGTACAGCCCGGGCAGCGCCGTGGAGTTGGCCGGGTGCAGCAGCCGCCCGTCCGCGCCCGCGAGGGCCGGGGCCGGCACCGCGCCGCCGAGCGCTCCCGTGGCCTCCTCGTCGTCGGCCGGGGTGCGCACCTCGTGCCACAGCAGCCGCTCCCGCAGCCCCGGTACGGCGGCCCCGGCCGCGTCGAGCAGCTCGGCGGCGCCGAACCGGTCGCCGGGTCCGGCCACCGCGCGCACCGTCACCGCCTCGTGGTCCGCGTCCGGGCGGGTGCCAGGGTCGTCGGGCCGCAGCACGGTGACGGCGGGTCGGCCGTCCGCGGCGTGCACCAGGGTGCGGTGCACGGCGTCGGCGGGCCGGGCGCCGCGCAGCGCGCACAACACGGTGATCCGGCCGGTGCCGGCCGCGCCGGGCTCGGGCCGCCGGGCGCCGTCGGGCCACAGCTCGCGGCCCGGCAGCAGCCCGGCCAGCGCGCGTGGATCGATCCCGGAGACCACCGCGTCGGCGGCGCTCTCGCGGCCGTCGGCCAGCTCCAGGCCGGCCGCCCGGCCGTCCCGGACGGCCACGCCGGTCACCTCGGCGCCGAACGCGAACTCCACCCGGCGTTCCAGGCAGCGCTCGTACACCGCGGTCGCCAGCGCCCGGATGCCGCCGCGCACGTACCAGCTGCCGAAGGTCTGCTCCATGTACGGGAGCACCGCGGCGGCGGCGGGCGCGGTCCGCGGGTCCAGGCCGTAGGCCAGCACCCGGTTCTCCAGCAGCTCGGCCACCGGGCCGCCGAGTTCGCGGGCGGCGGCCTCGGCCAGCGTGGGGGGCCGTCGGCGCAGCAGCCCGCTCTTGCGCACCGCCGGGTACGGGTCGCGGCCCAGCACCTGCCAGTCGGCCCGCAGGGGCTCTTCCAGCAGCGGTCGGCGGGTGGCGTCCCAGGCGTCCCGGGCGCGGTTCAGGAAGGCCGCCCAGCGCTCGCCGGCGCCCTCGCCGAATGCCTCGTCGAGGGCCGCGGCCACGCCGCCGCGGGAGATGCCCGGCAGGGTGACCGTCGTCCGGTCGGCCAGGACATGGCGGACGGCCGGGTCGACCTGGACGGTCTCCACCCGGCTTTCGAGGGGCTGCTTGCCGGTCTTGACGAACAGGTCGCGGTAGACCGCGGGCAGGTGCAGCAGCCCCGGCCCGGTGTCGAAGGCGAAGCCGTCGCGGGTGTACTGCCCTACGGCTCCGCCGTAGGTCGCCCCGCGCTCGTGGACCGTCACCTGATGCCCTGCCACGGCCAGCCGGGCGGCCGCCGCCATCGCGCCCATCCCGGCGCCGATCACCGCAATTCGTGCCATGCCCGCGACTGTATCGGCCGTGGTCAGCCGGGTGGCAGCCCGGCCCTGACGGCCTGGGCCAGCCGCTTCTCCTCCCTGCGCTGGGCCCGGCGGCGCAGGTAGCGGCGGATCCGGGTCCAGAGGAAGACGAGCAGCACGATCCCGGCGATCAGGAGCGCGGCCGCGATGGACGCGGCGGCCACCGGGTAGAAGATCGCGAAGGTCACGAGGCCGGCGACGCCGAGGTCCTCGGCGGTGCTCATCACGACGTTGCTGAAGGGCTCGGGCGAGGTGTTGATCGCCATCCGGGTGCCGGCCTTGACGAAATGGCTGGCCAGCGCGGTGGAACCGCCGACGGCACCGGCCGCGAGATCGGACAGCGAGCCGCTCTGGCCGGCGAGCAGCGCGCCCACCACGGCCCCGGAGACGGGTCTGATCACGGTGTGCACGGCGTCCCACGCCGAGTCCACGTACGGGATCTTGTCGGCGACGGCCTCGCAGAGGAAGAGCACGCCCGCGACCAGGAGCACGTCGGTGCGCTGGAGGGATTCGGGCACCTCGTCGGTCAGCCCGGTCGCGCCGAAGACGCCGAGCAGGAGGACCACCGCGTAGGCGTTGATCCCGCTGGCCCAGCCGCTGGTGAAGACCAGGGGGAGCACACTCACCCGGTCATCATGCCCCACGGGGGCACGGACGCGTGAGGGGGCGCCGTCCCGGGACGGCGCCCCCTCACGGGAACTCGTGCGGGCTCAGTGGCCCTGTTGTTCGTCGCGGCGGCGCTGCCACCGCTGCTCGATCCGGTTCATCACCGACCGGCGCTGCCGGCCCTGACCGCCGCGGCCCGTGCCGCCGGCGGTGCCGGGGGGAGGCTGCTCACCCGGTTTGGGGGCTTTGCGCCAACCGGTGACCGCGAGGACCGCACAGCCCAGCATGACGAGGAAGCCCACCACGCTGATCCAGATCAGGCTCTGCGCGACCATACCGGTCATGAGGAGCGCGATACCCACCAGAAAGCCTGCGACCGCCTGGTAGACCCGTCGCCGGGTGTACGTACGCAGCCCGCTTCCCTCAAGCGCTGTCGCGAACTTGGGATCTTCGGCGTACAGCGCTCGCTCCATCTGCTCGAGCATGCGCTGCTCGTGCTCCGAGAGCGGCACGGGAGTCCTCCTCATCCGTCGGTCGCGCGGGGTAGCGACCGGGGGTCCCCTCCAGGATAGGCAGGGAAGCGCCCCCGTGACACCCGCCCTCTACGCCACTTCGCCAAAACCGTACCGTCGAGCGGGCGGTCATTGAGGCGCTTATTCCCCAACCATCGATCCGCCATGCCGGTCCGGTCCCCCGATCATACGGGGCCGACCGGCGGAACGGAGGGTCTGTGGCGTACTCCATGCGGGACTGCGTCGCAGATCAGGAGTGCTTCCGGCCGAGGACGTGCAGCTGGGTGGCCACCGCGTGGAAGGCGGGGAGTTCCGCCGCGGCCTCCTCCAGCTTCAGGAGGGCTTCCACGGCGCCCGGCTCGGTGTCCACGAGAACGCCCGGCACGAGGTCCGCGAAGACCCGTACGCCGTGCACCGAGCCCACCTTCAGGCCGGCGTCTCCGACCAGCGCGGAGAGCTGCTCGGCGGTGAACCGGCGGGGCACCGGGTCGCCCGCGCCCCAGCGGCCGGCCGGGTCGGTCAGGGCCGTGCGGGCCTCGGTGAAGTGGCCGGCGAGGGCGCGCGCCAGCACCGCGCCGCCCAGGCCCGCGGCGAGCAGGCTCAGGGTGCCGCCCTCGCGCAGCGCGGTGACGGTGTTGGCCACGCCCTCGGCCGGGTCGTCCACGTACTCCAGCACGCCGTGGCAGAGCACGACGTCGTACGCGTCGCGCTCGACCACGTCCAGCAGGCCCTGGGCATCGCCCTGGACCCCGGTGACCAGGTCCGCGACGCCGGCCTCGGCGACGCGGCGCTCCAGGCCGAACAGCGCGTTCGGGCTGGGGTCGACCACGGTGACGCGGTGGCCGAGGCGGGCGAGCTGCACCGCGAACATCCCGGTGCCGCCGCCCGTGTCGAGCACGTCCAGGACATCCCTGCCGGTCGCCTTGACCTGCTGATCCAGGGCCTCCTTCAGGACCTCCCACACCACTGCGGTGCGGAGGGAGGCGCGGGGGCGGGAAGTGTCCGACACGGCTGATGACTCCTCGGCGGGGAACCGCCGCGGGCGGCGGGGATGGGAACACGGCATGCGTGATCCACCCTATTGCCTCCCGCGCCCCGAGCGGGCTCCGGGCGTGGGGCACGTCTTCACGCACCCCACTTTCCCGGGACCGCTTTGCGGATCATCCCGCGTCGGGCTGCTCCGTCCGCGGCTGGGGCAGGGTCGGCGGCAGGGCGAGCATCCGCTCGACCAGACGCAGGAACATCGAGGCGGCGCGCAGCAGGTCGTCGGCGTCGCGACTGGTCGCCGCGTCGGCTATGCCGGCCTCGGCACGGGCCCGGCGGGCCGCACCGGAGGCGAAGAGGGCGCTCCATTCGGTGAGCTCGGGGGCGAGCTCCGGCAGCAGCTCCCAGGCGCTGCGGATCTGCGGCCGACGGCGCGGCCGGACGGGCTCGGGCCTGGCCCGGGCGGCGAGGACGGCGGCCGCGGTGCGCAGCGCGGCGAGGTGGGCGGTGGCGTAGCGCTCGTGCGGCAGGTCCAGCAGGGCGGCTTCGTCGAGACCGCGGTGGGCCTTGGTGAGCAGGTCGAGTGCCGCGGGCGGGGCCGAGGCCCGGCGGAGGACGGGGTGGACATCGATCGGGGGCACCGCCCAGCCGTAGCCGGGGGAAGGTGCTGCCATGACGTGCCTCCTGTCTTCGTCGTGTGGGTCCATCGTGAAGGGCCCCACTGACAATCGGTCTGACCTGGGGCTTTGACGGGGAGGTCGGGGCTGCGTAGTTTTTGAACTGACTGGTCAGTTCAAAAAAGGGAGGGGAGTGGCGTGGAACACACGCCCGGGGCGGCCGTCAAGGCCGAGGACTTCGGACTGAAGGGCCCGCGCGGCTGGGTGTTCCAGGGCGTGCACCTCGACGCCGGGGCCGGCTCGCTGATCGCGGTGGAGGGGCCGTCGGGCTCCGGCCGCACCTGCCTGCTGCTCGCCCTCACCGGCCGGATGAAGCCGACGGCCGGCCACGCGGAGACCGGCGGCCACCGGCTGCCGAAGAAGATGGCCGCCGTCCGCCGGATCTGCGGGCTCGGGCCGGTGCCCGGGGTCACGGACCTCGACCCCGCGCTGACCGTCGCCGAGCAGCTCCGGGAGCGGGCCCTGCTCCAGGGCCGCTTCGGCGGACCGGTCCGCGCCCTGCTGCGGCCCCGCTCCGAGCGCGCCGGGCAGCTCGCCGCCCGCGTCGAGGAGGCCCTCGCCGCCGTCGGCCTGGAACTGGACGCCCTGCCCAAGGGACCCCGCACCTCGGTGCGCGACCTGACGCGCCTGGAGGAGCTGCGGCTCTCCATAGCCCTCGCGCTGATCTCCCGCCCCCGGCTGCTCGCCGTGGACGACGCGGACCTCAAGCTGTCGAACGCGGAGCGGGCCGAGGCCTGGGAGCTGCTCCGCTCGATCGCGGCCCGCGGCACCACCGTCCTCGCGGTGTGCAGCGAGGCCCCGGCCGACGCGGTCGTCCTGCGCACGACCGCCGCCCCGGCCGACCCGAAGTCGGACGCCGACCCGGAGCCGGGCCTCGACCCGGAGCCGGGCCCCGACCACGAGCCGGAGTCGGAGCCAGACCCAGACCCGGACCCGGACCCCGAGTCCGACCCGGACCCCGAGTCCGACCCGGACCCCGAGTCCGACTCCGAGAAGCAGCCCGGTGGGGCCTCCGGGCAGGAGACCGATGAGAAGGGGGCGGCCGATGCGCTCGCCGAAGCTCGCCGCTCTTGAGCTCAAGCGCTTCGCCCGGGGCCGGATGCCGCGGGCCGCGCTCGTCGCGCTGCTCCTCCTGCCGCTGCTGTACGGCGCCCTCTACCTCTGGTCCTTCTGGGACCCGTACAGCCGCCTGGACAAGGTCCCGGTCGCCCTGGTCAACGCCGACAGGGGCGCGGTCGTCGACGGCAAGCGCATCGACGCCGGGGACGAGATCACCAAGGGGCTCCACGACAGCAGGACCTTCGACTGGCGTGAGGTCGGCGCCGACGAGGCCCGCGAGGGTCTCGAAGAGGGCCGCTACTACCTCTCGCTGACCATGCCGGCGGACTTCAGCACCCGGATCGCGTCCAGCTCCGGCGACTCCCCGGAGACCGGCGCCCTCCAGGTCCGGACGAACGACTCCAACAACTACGTCGTCGGCTCGATCTCCAAGGCCGTCTTCTCCGAGGTCCGCGCCTCCGCGTCGAGCAACGCCTCGCGCACCTTCCTCGACAAGATCTTCATCTCCTTCTCCGACCTCCACGGCAAGACCCAGGAGGCCGCCGACGGCGCCGACCGGCTGAGCGACGGCATCGACAGGGCCAAGGAGGGCTCCAAGAGCCTCGCCGACGGCCTGACCACCGCCAAGGAGAAGACCGGCGAACTCACCGGCGGCCTGCGCAAGCTCAACACCGCCGCCGGCCGCCTGGAGACCGGCACGCAGGCCGTCGCCGACGGCACCCAGTCCCTCGCCGACAAGGTCAACGGCCTGTCCCGCACGGCCCGTCCGTTCCTCAAGGACAACACCCGGCAGATCGCGGACACCGCCGAACTCGTCGCGGACACCGCCAAGACCGTCCGCAACCACCTCGGCACCTTCGCCAAGGCCGCCCCCGCCGCCGAGCGCGCCGCCAAGGCCGCCTCCGAAGACCTCGACGACGTGTACGCGGACCTCTGCACGGGCGGCGCCGAACCCCTGGCCGCCTGCCCCAGGCTGAAGGCCGCCAAGGAAGCCGCCGCCGAGGCCGCCGAACTCGCCACCGACGTCAACACCCTGGTCGAGGACGCCGACGGCGATCTGGCCACGCTCGACCGCCAGCTGGCGGCCCTGGAGAAGAAGGCCCGCGAGCTCGTCGAGAAGGCCCCGGGCCTCGCCGACGACCTGGACGCGGCCGTCGCAGGCGTCAACGCGCTCAACACCGGCGCGCACAAGGTCGCCACCGGCATGGCGCAGCTCCACACCGGCCTCGGCTCCGCCACCAGCGGCTCCGCGGGCATCGACAGCGGCGTCGGCCGCCTCAACGACGGCGCCCACAGCCTCGACGGCGGCATCTTCAAGCTCGTCGACGGCTCCGACGAACTCGCCGGCGGCCTCCACGACGGCGTCGCCAAGATCCCCGACTACGACAAGCGGCAGCGCGACCAGCGCACCGAGGTGATGGCCGACCCGGTCCAGCTCGCCGCGCAGTCCCTGCACAAGGCCCCGAACTACGGCACCGGCTTCGCCCCCTACTTCATCCCGCTCTCCCTGTGGGTCGGCGCGATGGTGGCGTACATGCTGATCCAGCCGCTCAACCGGCGGGCCCTGGCCGCGGGCGCCTCCGCCTGGCGGATCGCCCTCGCCGGCTGGCTGCCGGTCGCCGGCATCGGCGCCCTCCAGGTGGCCGCGCTGATGTCCGTACTGCACTGGGGGCTCGGCCTGGAGATGGCCGCGCCCGCCCTCACCGTCGGCTTCCTGGTCCTGGTCACCGGGTGTTTCGCGGCCGTCGTGCAGTGGCTCAACGCCAAGTTCGGGGCGGCCGGCCGGATCCTGGTCCTGGTGGCGCTGATGCTCCAGCTGACCTCGGCGGGCGGCACCTACCCGGTGCAGACCAGCCCCGGCTTCTTCAACGCGATCCATCCCTACCTGCCCATGTCGTACGTGGTGGAGAGCCTGCGCCGGCTCATCACCGGCGGCGACCTCACCCCGGTCCTGACGGGCAGCGCGGTCCTGGTGGCCTTCACCGCCGCGGCCCTCGCCCTCACCGCCCTCGCCGCCCGCGGCAAGCAGGTGTGGACCATGGACCGGCTGCACCCGGAACTGAGCCTGTAGACCTGTGAGAATCAGCGCCATGGACAGCAGCAGCACCAGACGGCGGGCCACGCGGCAGAAGCTCTACGAAGCGGCCGTCACGCTCATCGCGGAACAGGGCTTCTCCGCCACCACCGTCGACGAGATCGCCGAGCGCGCCGGGGTCGCCAAGGGCACGGTCTACTACAACTTCGCCAGCAAGACCGTCCTGTTCGAGGAGCTGCTGCGGCACGGGGTCGGGCTGCTGACCGCGTCCCTGAAGGCCGCCGCCGAGGAGACCGAGGAGCGCGGCGGCACCCGGGTCGAGGCGCTCGACGCCATGATCCGGGCGGGCCTCGTCTTCATCGACGCCTACCCGGCCTTCACCCAGCTGTACGTGGCCGAGCTCTGGCGGACCAACCGGGCCTGGCAGTCCACCCTGATGGTGGTCCGCGGCGAGGCCGTCGCCGTCGTCGAGAAGGTGCTCAGCGAGGGCGTGGAGCGCGGCGAGCTGAGCGCCGAGATCGACGTGCCGCTGACCGCGGCCGCGCTGGTCGGCATGGTCCTCGTCGCCGCCCTGGACTGGCAGTCCTTCCAGAGCGAGCGCTCGCTCGACGACGTCCACTCGGCGCTGTCCCTGCTCCTGCGCGGCCGCGTCAGCGGCGGCTGACGCAGCCGGCGGCGCCGGACGGCATCGCAGGGCCGCACGGGTGACGCCCGGTCGGCGGTGCCCCGGGCGGGCGCCGAGCGCGTAGAACTGAGTATCCGTACCTAGACGCAGAGATGAGTAGGTACGCGGATGGGCTCCCACCTGCACAAACGGGAGACTGGTGACAACGGAACGGGCGCCCGCGCCGGACCGCCGGCACGGGGCGGCGGAGCGGAGCGGGCCTCGGCCGTTCACCTCTCGGAGGTGCAGGGGGTTGTGCCGGGTCCGTCCCGGCAGCAGGACGCCGGTGCGGCGGGGCTCGGGGGGATCGAGCCTCGCCGCACCGGCGTCTTCGCGTTCTGGACTTCGCCGTCCCGGCACCTGCCGGGCAGCCGGGGGCCCGACCGCGGCGGCCGGGACCGTCCGGGCCCCGGCCGCCGTCCCCGGCTCAGCCCCGGCTCAGCCCCGGCCGCGCAGCGGGATCCTGAGGCGCAGGGCCCTGCCGCGGGCCGACACGGCGGCCGTGAGCGCCGCCCAGCGGTCCGAGAGCGCCCACACGGCCCGTACGGACGACCGCGGCGCCAGCCGGGCCCGCAGCCGGGTCCACCGGTCGACCTCCGCCAGCAGCGCGGCCCGAACCAGCAGCACGTCGGCCGACAGCCCGGCCACCGGCGGCGCCACCGGCGCGTACAGCACCTGCTCCACCGCGCCGGCCACCCGGTGCACCGCGGCCGCGGGCTCCGGATCCAGCCGGCCGTCCCGCACGATGCGCTCCGCGGTCCGGCGCGGCGACAGCGCGTCGTCGGGCAGGATGCCCACGTCCCAGGCCGCGTCGGTCAGCTCCTGCCAGACGGCGAGGGTGGGCCCCCCGCCGACCGCGGGGCCGCCGGCCCGGCCGGACCGCACCCCGTCCACCGTCGGGGCCGAAGGCGCGGGTCCCGCCGCGGCCGTCAGCCGCCGCCGGCGCACCGCCAGCCGCCACAGGAACGGCAGCAGGAGCAGCAGCGCCACCGGCGCCGCCACCGCGAGGGCCACCAGGACCCGGCTCCACCACGCGGCGCCGCCGTCCGTGGGCCCGGCGCCCGCGCCCGCGGTCGGCCCGCAGTCGCCCAGCCGCCGCATCTGCTGCGTGCAGCCGCCCGACGCGGACGGCGCCGGCGCGGCGCCGCTCTGCTGACCGGTCGGCACCTCGGCGCTGGGACCGGTGGTCCGCGACGGGGTCGCCTCGCGCACGGTGTAGTCCGGGGTGCTGCCCCGGGTCGGGGTGGGCTCGAACCGGGTCCAGCCCACCCCCTCGAAGTACAGCTCGGGCCAGGCGTGCGCGTCCCGCAGCCCCACCGAGCGGGTGCCGTCCGACTGCGCCGTGCCCGGGGTGAAGCCCACCGCGACCCGCGCCGGGATCCCCAGCTCACGGGCCATCGCGGCCATCGAGAAGGAGAAATGGACGCAGAAGCCCCGCTTGGCCTTCAGGAACCGGACGATGGCCTCGCTGCCGGTCCCCGAGGTCCCGCTGGTGTCGTACGTGAAGCCGCCCGAGGAGGCGAACCAGTCCTGGAGTGCCACCGCCCGCGCGTAGTCGGACGTCGCCCCGCGGGTCACGGAGCGGGCCGTCTGCCGCACCACCGCCGGCAGCGTCTCGGGCAGGTCCGTGTACTCGGCCCGGATCGCCTCGGGCGCCGGAGGCGCGGCCGCCAGCTGCTTCGCCGTCGGCTGCACCTGGAGGCTGCGCACGGTGTACCGGGCGCCGCGGGTGTCCTGCTTGCGGTCGCCGACCAGGGTCCGCCCGACCGGCTCGAACCGCCAGCGCCCACCGATCTCGACCTGGGTGGCCGGATAGGGGAGCGGCAGGTAGGTCTGCCCGTACCAGCCGGCCGCCGACAGGCTGGTCCGCACCTCGGTGGTCTTCACCTGCGGGCTCAGCCCCGGCGGGGGCGGCAGCAGGTCCGGCACGTCCGTGATCTCGCGCTCCGAGGTCCGCCAGGAGGTGCCGTCGAACTCGTCGAGGGCCACGATCCGCAGGTACTGGTTGGGCGCGTCGGGATTGTCGGTGCGGTAGCGCAGGACCTCGCGGTTCTCCGGCTGGTTCAGGTTGCTCTGCAGCGAGACCAGCGGGTTGACCGCCGAGATGGTCCCGCCGCCGCTGCCTTCGCCGTCACCGACGCCGCGCCCGGCCAGCAGCCCGCCGTCCAGCGCGGGCAGCGCCAGCGGCACGGCCACCGCGACCCCGAGGGCCGCCATGCCGAGCCGCCGGCCGGTGCGGACCGGGGCCAGTGCCCCGCCCGCGCTCAGCCCGGCGTTCGACCGCCCGCCCGCCGGGCCGCCGAAGACCCGCCCCCACCGGGAGAGCCGCTCCCGGCTCTCGGCCAGCAGCAACAGCAGGTAGCCGGCCGCGGCCAGGACGAAGTAGCCCCACGCGGCGCCGCCCGGCGAGAGCCCCGCGGCCACCGAGTACAGCGCGAGCAGCGGCAGACCGGCCGGCGCCGCGCTGCGCAGGGTCACCGCGAGCAGGTCCACGCACAGCCCGACCACCAGCACGCCGGAGACGAGCAGCAGCCCGATCCCGTCGGTGAGCGGCGCGGGCGTGGCGTAGTGGCCCACGTCCTCGACGCCCTGCCCGTACAGCGCGGCCAGTTCCCGGAGCACGCCCGGGCCGGGCAGCACACCGGCCAGCGCGCGCTCGCCGGCGTACGACAGCGTGAGCAGGACCAGGGAGACCAGCAGCTGCGCGGCGACGGTCAGCACCCGGGCCAGCGGCACCCGCCGGGCCAGCGCGCCGACCCCGCTCTGCACCGAGACGAGGATCATCGCCCGCAGCAGCCAGGAGTCCGGATGCACCAGCGGCACCATCGAACACGAGGTCAGCAGCGTGGCCAGCAGCGCGAACAGTGTCAGTCTCGCCCGGCCGCTCATGCCCAGCCCCCCGTGCCCGTCGTGCCTGCAGTGCCGTCGTCCCCGGCGAATCCGCGGCCGCCGGGGGTGTCCCCGGCCTGCCGCCACACCTGTCCGAAAGCGGTACCCGGCGGCACGGCAAGCGCCGTCCACCCGGCCTCCCGCAGCCTCCGCAGCCGCTCCTGCGCCGCACCGCCGTCCGCCGCCCCGCCGGTCCACGCCGCCGGGTCGAGGACGAACGCCACGGCGGCGCCGCTGCGCCGGCGCATCTTCGCGGCCAGCTCGGCCTGCACCTCGTCGAGTTCGCCGAAGAAGGCGATCAGCAGCCCCTCGGTGCCGCTGCGCAGGGCGTCGTTCGCCCGGGACAGCCCGGCGCCGTCGGAGTGGCCGACGACCGCGAGGGTGTCCATCATCATCCCGGCCGCCTCGGCCGACTCCGGGCCGCCGGCGGTGAACCCGCCCGCGCCCTCCGCCGGCACCGAGTCGCCGGTGTCCGTCAACAGCCTTACGGAGAAACCCCGTTCGAGCAGGTGCGTCAGGGTCGAGGCGGCCGCGGCGACCGCCCACTCGAAGGCCGAGTCCGGCCCGGCGCCCTGGAACGCGACCCGCCGGGTGTCCAGCAGGACCGTGGCCCGGGCCCGCTGCGGCTGCTCCTCGCGGCGCACCATCAGCTCCCCGTACCGTGCCGTCGAACGCCAGTGGATCCGGCGCAGGTCGTCGCCGTACCGGTAGCCGCGCGGGATCACGTCGTCGTCGCCGGCCAGCGCGAGCGAGCGCTGCCGGCCCTCCCCGTACCCGGAGGCCTCGCCGGTCATCCGCACCGACGGCAGCGGCTCGGTCCGCGGGATCACGGTGAGCGTGTCGTACGCGCTGAACGACCGGGTCAGCTCGACCAGCCCGAACGGGTCGGTGAGCTGGAGCTGGAGCGGGCCCAGCGGGTAGCGCCCGCGCAGGTCCGAGCGGACCCGGTAGGACACCTCCCGCTTGCCGCCCGCCTCGACCCGGTCGAGCACGAACCGGGGCCGCGGCCCCAGCACGTACGGCACCCGGTCCTGGAGCATCAGCAGCCCGGTGGGCAGCCGCGAGACGTTGTCCATCCGCAGTTGCACCCGCGCCTCGGCGCCCGCCGGGACCCGCAGCGGGGTCAGCCGGCGGCTCGCCGCCACCCGGTGGCGGGTGCGGTGCAGCGCCACCGCGCACAGCAGCGGCAGCACCGCGAGCAGCAGCCCGACCCGCAGCAGGTCGCCCTGGCCCAGGACGTACGCGCACGCGGCGGCGGCGACCCCCGCGGCCAGGAAGGAGCGGCCGCGCGTGGTCAGCCCCGACAGGGCCGCCCGCAGTCCCGCGCGCTCGCCGGCGTCACGGCTCCCGGCCGCGGGGCGTACCCCGGCCCCGGTCATCAGTACCCCCGGACGCCAGGCGACCGATCGCCGTGCCCGGCCGGGGCGCCGATGCCGCCGGCCCCCACGGCCGCGGTCGGCACCGGGGTGCGCTGCAGGATCTCGGCGACCACCTGCTCCGCCGAGCGGCGGTTCAGCTGGGCCTGCGCGGTCGGCAGCAGCCGGTGGGCGAGGACCGGCGCGGCCAGCGCCTGCACGTCGTCGGGCAGCACGAAGTCCCGCCCGGACAGCGCGGCCGAGGCCTTCACCGCGCGCAGCAGGTGCAGCGTGGCCCGCGGCGAGGCGCCCAGCCGCAGGTCCGGGTGGCTGCGGGTGGCGGCGACCAGGTCGACGACGTAGCGCCGGACCGGCTCGGCCACGTACACCTCGCGGACCGCGTCGATCAGCTTCACGATGTCGTGGGCGTGCGCCACCGGCTGCAGGTCGTCGAGCGGCGACACCCGGCCGTGCACGTCGAGCATCTGCAGCTCGGCCTCGGCGCTCGGGTAGCCGACCGACACCCGGGCCATGAAGCGGTCGCGCTGGGCCTCGGGGAGCGGGTAGGTGCCCTCCATCTCCACCGGGTTCTGCGTGGCCACCACCATGAACGGGCTGGGCAGCTGGTACGTCTGCCCGTCCGCGGTGACCTGGCGTTCCTCCATCGACTCCAGCAGTGCCGACTGGGTCTTCGGCGACGCGCGGTTGATCTCGTCGCCGATCACGATCTGGGCGAAGATCGCGCCCGGCTTGAACTCGAACTCGCGGCGCTGCTGGTCGTAGATGCTCACACCCGTGATGTCCGACGGCAGCAGGTCCGGCGTGAACTGGATCCGCTGCACGGAACAGTCGATGGACCGTGCCAGCGTCTTGGCCAGCATGGTCTTGCCGACGCCCGGCACGTCCTCGATCAGCAGATGGCCCTCGGCGAGCAGCACGGTCAGTGCGAGCCGAACGACCTCGGGCTTGCCCTCGATCACACTCTCCACCGATCGGCGCACCCGATCGGCTGTGGTGGTCAGATCAGCGAGGCTCGCTCGATCGTCATAGGTCGTCACCGGCCCTCCTCGGCCCTTTCCCGGGCCGACGCCCTTTGCGCATGACCGGCCCACCCCGAAACGTGGAACACCGGCCGGAAAGGAGTTCCGGGCGGGCGCCACACCGCATTCTTGACGGCGTTACGCCCTTATGTCACTCAAGAGGCCGGATCGATCTCTCGGAGCAGCCCGGTGGTCACGTCGAAGACGAAGCCTCGCACGTCGTCGCGGTGGAGCAGGAAGGGGGAGGTCCGGACCCGCTGCATCGACTGCCGGACGTCCTGGTCGACGTCGCGGAACGCCTCCACGGCCCAGGCCGGACGCTGACCGACCTCGTCCTCCAGCTCGTGCCGGAAGTCCTCCGTGAGCGATTCCAGGCCACAGCCGGTGTGGTGGATCAGCACGACGGCGCGGGTGCCGAGGGCGCGCTGGCTGATCGTGAGGGACCGGATCGTGTCGTCGGTGACCACACCGCCCGCGTTGCGGATGGTGTGACAGTCGCCGAGCTCCAGGCCCAGGGCCCGGTGGAGGTCTATTCGGGCGTCCATGCAGGCCACGACGGCGACGTGGAGAACGGGGCGGGCGTCCATGCCCGGATCCACGAACTTCTCGGCGTACTGGCGGTTGGCTTCGACGAGCCGGTCGGTCACCGTGCCGCCCGCGGGTGCGGAGGCGGTCTCTGCAGGCAGGGATGCGGAAGTCGTCATGACTACGACGTTAATGCTCACCGGCGTGCGCAGCAGAGGGGAGGACGGACAAAGACCACCACTCGCAGTTGTTGTGAGCTAACCCACAAGCGTGGCCGGAAGCGCCCGAGCGGGTGATCCGCGGCTTTTGTCGGCTCGTGTCACGCGGGCCGCACGGCGCGCGGGCCGGTTCGTTGACCGAGCCGACCGGTGGACTAAAGTGACGCGAACCGGCTGGCGCCAGGGGCCCCGTCCCGCGTCCGGCCCGACATCTCCATCTTCCCGCGTGCGCGGCGCGTATCGCAGGTCGCGCCATTGTCTGAGAGGGCGCATGAGCGAGACCCGACATGTCCCGGTGATGCTCCAGCGGTGCCTGGACCTGTTGGCCCCGGCGCTGGAGAGGCCCGGGTCTGTCGTCGTCGACTGCACCCTCGGCCTCGGCGGCCACAGCGAGGCCATGCTGACCCGATTCCCCGAGGCGCGCCTGATCGGCCTCGACCGCGACAAGGAGGCCCTGCGGCTCTCCGGCGAGCGGCTCGCCCCCTTCGGCGACCGAGCCACCCTGGTGCACGCCGTCTACGACGAACTCCCCGAGGTCCTGGCCCGGCTCGGGATCCGCGGCGTCCAGGGCATCCTCTTCGACCTCGGCGTGTCCTCCATGCAACTCGACGAGGCCGACCGCGGCTTCGCGTACGCCCAGGACGCCCCGCTGGACATGCGCATGGACCAGACCACCGGGATCAGCGCGGCCGAGGTGCTCAACACCTACCCGCCCGGCGAGCTCGTACGGATCCTGCGCGCCTACGGCGAGGAGAAGCAGGCCAAGCGGATCGTCTCGGCCGTGGTCCGGGAGCGCGAGAAGGAACCCTTCACCAACAGCGCCCGGCTGGTCGAGCTGATCCGCGACGCGCTTCCGCAGGCCGCCAAGCGCACCGGCGGCAACCCGGCCAAGCGCACCTTCCAGGCGCTGCGCATCGAGGTCAACGGCGAGCTGAGCGTGCTGGAGCGGGCCGTTCCGGCCGCCGTGCAGGCCCTCGCCGTGGGCGGCCGGATCGCGGTCCTGTCGTACCACTCGCTGGAGGACCGGCTGGTCAAGCAGGTCTTCGCGGCGGGCGCCACCAGCACCGCGCCGCCCGGCCTGCCGGTCGTCCCGGAGAAGTACCAGCCCAAGCTGAAGCTGCTGACCCGCGGCGCCGAACTGCCGACCGAGGAGGAGGTCGCCGAGAACCGGCGCGCCGCCCCCGCCCGGTTCCGCGGCGTCGAGCGGATCCGCGAGGAGGAGCTGTGAGCGACGGACGCGGACCGGGGCCCGAGGAGGCCGCGTGAACAAGGGGTCCACGCCGGCGGGCGGGCCGGCCGGCCGGTTCGGGGGGGTGCTCCGGGCCCGGCCCGGCGGGCCCGCCGGGCCGGCGCGGACCCCGTTCGTCCTGCTGGTCGTCGTGCTCCTCGGCGGCGGCCTGATCACCCTGCTGCTGCTGAACTCGGCCCTCAACGAGGGCTCCTTCCACCTCAGCAGGCTCAAGAAGGACACCACCGCGCTCACCGACGAGCAGCAGGCCCTGCAGAAGGACGTCGACGCCTTCTCGGCGCCCGACGCGCTGGAGCGCCGCGCCCGCGAACTGGGCCTGGTGCCCGGCGGCAGCCCGGTCTTCCTCGGCCCCGACGGCAAGCTCAACGGCGTGCCCAGCACCGCCTCCGCCCCACCGCAGGACCCGGTCGCCGCCCCGCCGGCGGCCGCCCCCGCCCCGCACCCGGGCGGCAGCCCCCTCGCGACTCCTGCGGGCCCCGCCCCGTCCGCGGGGACCGGCACCGGCACCACCGGAGCGGGCACCACCGGCACCGGCACCACCGGCACCACCGGCACGGGCACCACCGGCACCACCGGCACGGGCACCACCGGCACCGGCACCACCGGCACCACCGGCACCGGCACCACCGGCACCACCGGCACGGGCACCACCGGCACCGGCACCACCGGCACGGGCAGTGCCGGTACCGGCAGCAACACCACGGGCACCGGCAACAGCGCCGGCGCCAGCGCCGGTGCCCCCGCCGCCCCTCAACCCGGCACCCCCGACCCCGACGCGAAGCCCACCCCGACCCCCGGCAGGTGACGCTGTGACCGCCCAGGAACCGGCCCGCGGCACGGGCCCCGCCCCGTGCCCCGCCCGCTCCCCCCGCCCCCGGCACCCGGGGGAGGCCCGGTGAGCCCCCAGGAACCGCCCCGGCGGCGCGTACCCGGCCCCGGCCGGCCGCGTACCGGCGGCGAGCGCCCCCGGACCGCCGCCGCGCGGCCCCGCCGGCCCCGGCCCGCGGCCGCGCGCAACATCCGGCTCGGCAGCCCCAAGCCCCGCCTGCGGCTGGTCAGCATCGGCCTGACCCTGGTCATGGTGGCCTTCGTGGTGAGGCTGCTCCAGGTGCAGGCCGTGGACGCCTCCGAGTACACCGCCCAGGCACAGAAGAACCGGTACGCCAC
Source organism: Streptomyces sp. NBC_00239 (assembly GCF_036194065.1). Classification (NCBI taxonomy): domain Bacteria; kingdom Bacillati; phylum Actinomycetota; class Actinomycetes; order Kitasatosporales; family Streptomycetaceae; genus Streptomyces; species Streptomyces sp. NBC_00239. Next base: position 5,875,112 of record NZ_CP108095.1, read on the forward strand.
CTACACCCTGGCCGCCGAGCGCGGCCGGATCACCGACCGGTCCGGCATCGCGCTCGCCACCAGCGTCGACGCGTACGACATCACGGCCGACCCCACGATGTTCACGCCCCAGGAGAGCAAGGCACTCGACGCCCCCGAGCAGGCCGCCGCCCTCCTCGGACCGCTCCTCGACAAGGACCCGAAGGAGATCACGGCCCGCCTGAAGACGCCGAACACCAAGTACGTCGTCCTGGCCCGCCGCCAGACCCCGCAGGTCTGGAACCAGATCAAGGACCTCAAGAAGGCCTTCTCGGAGAAGGCCCAGGCCGACAAGCGCGGCACCGGCCCCGGCGCCAACGTCCTCGCCGGCGTCTTCCAGGAGCCCAGCAGCAAGCGGGTGTACCCCAACGGAGACCTCGCCGCCGGGATAATCGGATACGTCAACGCCGAGGGCAAGGGCGCCGGCGGCCTCGAATCCGCCCTCGACGAGAAGCTCGCGGGCGAGGACGGCGAACTGCGGTACGCCCAGGCCGGCGGCCGCCGCGTGCCCACCGCGGGCTCCCACGAGAAGCCCGCCGTGCCCGGCGCCGACATCGAACTCACCATCGACCGCGACATCCAGTGGGCCGCGCAGAACGCCATCACCGAACAGGTCCGCGCCTCCGCCGCCGACCGCGGCTACGTCATCGTCCAGGACACCCGCACCGGCGAGGTCCTGGCCATGGCCAACGCCCCCGGCTTCGACCCCAACGACCTCAGCAAGGCCCGCTCCGCGGCCATGGGCAACGCGGCACTCCAGGACGTGTACGAACCCGGCTCCACCGCCAAGGTCATCTCCATGGCCGCCGTACTGGAGGAGAAGGCCGCCGGCCCGCTCACCCACGTCACCGTGCCCAACCGGCTGCACCGCGGAGACCGGCTCTTCAAGGACGACATCGACCACCCGACCTGGTACCTGACCCTCAACGGCGTCCTCGCCAAGTCGAGCAACATCGGCACCATCATGGCCACCGGCCGGCTCGGCAAGACCCAGTCCGACGCCAACGACGTCCTGTACTCGTACCTGACGAACTTCGGCATCGGGCAGCCCACCGGCCTCGACTACCCCGGTGAATCCCGCGGCATCCTCGCCAAGCCCCGCGACTGGTCCACCTCGCAGCAGTACACGATCCCCTTCGGTCAGGGCCTGTCCCTCAACGCCATGCAGGCGGCCTCCGTGTACTCGACCATCGCCAACGGCGGCGTCCGCATCGAACCCACCCTGGTGCGCGGCAGCCGCGGCCCCGACGGCCGGTTCACGCCGGCCGCCGACCCCCCCAAGACCCGGGTCGTCAGCGAGGCCACCGCCAAGACGCTCGCCCAGATGCTCGAATCGGTCGTCGACGACCAGGAGGGCACCGGAACCAAGGCGCGCATCCCCGGCTACCGCGTCGGCGGCAAGACGGGAACGTCCAACCGGGTGGATCCGGCCACCGGCCGCTACAAGGGCTACACCGCTTCCTTCGCCGGCTTCGCCCCCGCCGACGACCCGCGGATCACCGTCTACTGCGCCATCCAGAACCCGACCAGGGGCAGCTACTTCGGCGGCCAGATCTGCGGCCCCATCTACAAGAAGGTCATGGAGTTCGCCCTCAAGACCCAGCAGATCGCCCCCTCCGGCACCGCCCCGGCAGGACTGCCGGTCACCTTCACCCCGTAAGGCACCACAGTGACGACGATCACCCAGGACCCCGGGAACCACCGCACCCCGGCCCCCTCAATTCCCGGCGGGCCGGGTGCGCCCGGTACGCTCACCGCCGTGCCCCACGCTGATCAGCCCAGAACCGCCCAGAAAGACGCCCCGGCAGTGCCGCCGGGCGCGCCCCGGCCCGCGACGCTGCGCCCGACCCCGCTGGGTGAGCTGGCCGCGCTGCTGGGAACCGACGTCACGGCCTCCGCCCCGGCGGAGATCACCGGCATCACGCACGACTCGCGGGCCGTGCGGCCCGGCGACGTCTACGCGGCTCTGCCCGGTGCCCGCCTGCACGGCGCCGACTTCGCAGCGCAGGCCGCCGGCCTCGGCGCCGCCGCGGTCCTCACGGACCCCGCGGGCGCCGAACGGGCCGCCGCCACCGGACTGCCGGTCCTCGTCGTCCCCGACCCGCGCGCCCGGATGGGCGAGCTGGCCGCGGCGATCTACCGCAGCCCGGGCAGCGAACTGCTGCGCATCGGCATCACCGGCACCTCCGGGAAGACCACCACGGCCTACCTGGTCGAGGGCGGCCTGCGCGGCGCCGGCCGCAGCACCGGACTCATCGGCACCGTCGAGATGCGCATCGGCGACGAGCGCATCAAGTCCGAGCGCACCACCCCCGAGGCCACCGACCTCCAGGCCCTCTTCGCCGTCATGCGCGAGCGCGGCGTCGAGGCGGTCGCGATGGAGGTCTCCAGCCACGCGCTGGTGCTCGGCCGGGTCGACGGCACCGTCTTCGACGTCGCCGTCTTCAACAACCTCAGCCCGGAGCACATGGAGTTCCACTCCGACATGGAGGACTACTTCCAGGCGAAGGCGCAGCTCTTCACCGAGCGCCGCGCCCGCCTCGGCGTGGTCAACCTCGACGACGAGTACGGGCGCCGGCTGGCGAAGGAGTCGGCCATCCCGGTCGTCACCTTCTCCGCCGACGGCGACCCGGCCGCCGACTGGCGCGCCGAGGACGTCGTCTCCGGCCCGGTCGGCTCCACCCTCGTCCTGACCGGCCCCGGCGGCGTACGGGTGCGGGCCACCGCCCCGCTGCCCGGCCCGTTCAACGTGGCCAACACCGTCGCCGCGATCGTCACCCTCGCCGCCGCCGGCATCGACCCGCAGGCCGCCGCCGACGGCGTCGCCGCGGTCCCCGGCGTCCCCGGCCGCCTGGAGCGCGTCGACGCGGGCCAGCCGTACCTCGCCGTCGTCGACTACGCGCACAAGACGGACGCCGTCGAATCGGTCCTGCGCGCCCTGCGCAAGGTCACCGAGGGCCGGCTGCACATCGTCATCGGCTGCGGCGGCGACCGCGACCAGACCAAGCGCGGCCCGATGGGCGCCGCCGCGGCCCGGCTCGCCGACACCACCGTGCTGACCTCCGACAACCCGCGCTCCGAGGACCCCCTGGCCATCCTCGCCGCCATGTTCGAAGGGGCCGTCTCGGTGCCCGCCGCCGACCGCGGCGACGTACTCGTCGACCCCGACCGGGCCGCCGCCATCGCGGCGGCCGTGGCCCGCGCCGAACCCGGCGACACCGTGCTCGTCGCCGGCAAGGGCCACGAGCAGGGCCAGGACACCGGCGGCGTGGTCCGCCCCTTCGACGACCGACAGGTGCTGCGCGCCGCCATCGAGGCACAGCGCGAGCACGCCCGACAGGCCGAGGTGTAACCGTGATCGCCCTCTCCCTCGCCGAGATCGCCGACATCACCGGCGGGCTTGCCCACGACATACCGGATCCGTCCGCACGCATCACCGGGCCCGTGGTCAAGGACTCCCGGGACGTGCGGCCCGGCAGCCTCTTCGTCGCCTTCGTCGGCGAGCACGTCGACGGCCACGACTACGCCGAGCGCGCCGTCGCCGCCGGAGCCGCCGCCGTCCTCGCCGCGCGGCCCGTGGGCGTGCCCGCCGTGGTCGTCCCGGACGTCCAGGAGGCCCTCGGCGCCCTCGCCCGCGCGGTCGTCGAGCGCCTCGGCACCGACGTGGTGGCCCTGACCGGCTCCGCCGGGAAGACCTCCACCAAGGACCTCATCGCGCAGGTCCTCCAGCACCACGCGCCGACCGTGTGGACCCCCGGCTCCCTCAACAACGAGATCGGCCTGCCGCTCACCGCGCTCCAGGCCACCGCCGAAACCCGGCACCTCGTCCTGGAGATGGGCGCCCGCGGCATCGGCCACATCTCCTACCTCACCGGCCTGACCCCGCCGCGCATCGGCCTCGTCCTGAACGTGGGCACCGCCCACATCGGCGAGTTCGGCGGCCGCGAGCAGATCGCCCAGGCCAAGGGCGAACTGGTCGAGGCCCTGCCCGCGGCGGCCGACGGCGGCGTCGCCGTCCTCAACGCCGACGACCCGCTCGTCCGCGCCATGACCTCCCGCACCCGGGCCCGTACCGTGCTGTTCGGAGAGGCGCCCGACGCCGAAGTCCGGGCCGAGGACGTCCGCCTGACGCCGCAGGGACAGCCTTCCTTCACGCTTCACACACCCACCGGGTGCAGCACGGTGACCTTGCGGCTGTACGGTGAGCACCACGTGTCGAACGCGCTCGCCGCGGCCGCCGTCGCCCATGTGCTGGGCATGTCCGTCGACGAGATCGCCCGCGCGCTCTCCGAGGCGGGCACGCTGTCCCGCTGGCGGATGGAGGTCACCGAGCGCTCGGACGGCGTGACGGTCGTCAACGACGCCTACAACGCGAACCCCGAGTCCATGCGGGCAGCGCTGCGCGCGCTGGTCGCCATGGGAGGCGCCACCAGGGCGCAGGGGGGACGTACGTGGGCGGTGCTCGGTCCCATGGCCGAGCTCGGTGACGATTCGCTCGCTGAACACGACGCGGTCGGACGGCTCGCCGTCCGGCTCAACGTGAGCAAGCTCGTCGCAGTCGGGGGCAGGGAAGCCTCCTGGCTGCAACTGGGCGCATATAACGAGGGTTCGTGGGGTGAGGAGTCGGTGCTCGTGTCCGACGCACAGGCGGCGGTCGACCTGTTGCGCAGTGAACTGCGCCCGGGAGACGTCGTGCTGGTGAAGGCGTCCAGGTCGGTCGGTCTGGAGCGGGTCGCGCTCGCGCTGCTCGACGGCGCCGCTGCAGAGGGGCAGGTCTCGGGCCGATGAGGCAGATCCTGTTCGCGGGAGTCATCGGGCTCTTCCTGACCCTCATCGGCACCCCGCTGCTCATCAAGCTGCTGGCGCGCAAGGGTTACGGCCAGTTCATCCGGGACGACGGCCCGCGCGGCCACGCCGGGAAGAAGGGCACGCCCACCATGGGCGGCATCTCCTTCATCCTGGCCACGCTCATCGCGTACGCCCTGACGAAGGTCATCACGTCCAGCGAGCCGACGTTCTCCGGCGTGCTCGTGCTGTTCCTGATGGCCGGCATGGGCCTGGTCGGGTTCCTCGACGACTACATCAAGATCGTCAAGCAGCGTTCGCTGGGCCTGCGGGCCAAGGCGAAGATGGCCGGACAGCTGATCGTCGGCATCGCCTTCGCGGTGCTCGCGCTCCAGTTCTCCGACTCCAAGAACCTCACCCCGGCGTCCACGAAGCTGTCCTTCGTCATGGACTTCGGCTGGTCCATCGGCCCGGTGCTGTTCGTCATCTGGGCGCTGTTCATGATCCTCGCGATGTCGAACGGCGTGAACCTGACGGACGGCCTGGACGGTCTGGCGACCGGCGCGGCCGTCATGGTCTTCGGTGCCTACACCTTCATCGGCGTCTGGCAGTACCAGGAGTCCTGCGCCAACGCGGAGACCCTCACCAACCCGGCCGCCTGCTTCGAGGTGCGCGACCCGCTGGACCTCGCGATCGTCGCCTCCGCCCTGATGGGAGCCTGCTTCGGCTTCCTGTGGTGGAACACCTCGCCCGCCAAGATCTTCATGGGCGACACCGGCTCGCTCGCCCTCGGCGGCGCGCTCGCCGGTCTGGCGATCTGCTCCCGCACCGAGCTGCTCGTCGCGCTCCTCGGCGGCCTGTTCGTCCTCATCACCATGTCCGTGGTGATCCAGGTCGGTTCGTTCCGCCTCACCGGCAAGCGGGTCTTCCGGATGGCGCCGCTCCAGCACCACTTCGAACTCAAGGGCTGGTCCGAAGTCCTTGTCGTGGTCCGCTTCTGGATCATCCAGGGCATGTGCGTGATCGTCGGTCTCGGACTCTTCTACGCGGGATGGGCAGCAGAGAAGTGACCTCCTGGCAGGGCATGAACATCACCGTCGCCGGCCTCGGCGTGAGCGGCATCAGCGCCGCCCGCGCCCTGGCCGGCCTCGGCGCCCGCGTGACCGTGGTCGACGGCGGGGACGGCGAGAACCACCGGGCCCGCGCCGCCGAACTGGCCGGGCTGGGCATCGAGGTCCGCCTCGGCGATGCCGACACCCTGCCCGAGGGCACCGGCCTGGTGGTCACCTCGCCCGGCTGGAAGCCCTCCAGCCCGCTCTTCGCGGCGGCCGCGGCCGCCGGCGTCGACGTGGTCGGCGACGTGGAGATCGCCTGGCGGCTGCGCGGCCCCGGCGCCGCGCCCTGGCTCGCGATCACCGGCACCAACGGCAAGACGACCACCACGCAGATGCTGGCGTCGATCCTGCGCGCCGCCGGCCTGCGCACCGCCGCCGTCGGCAACATCGGCACCCCCATCATCGACGTGGTCCTCGGCGAGCAGGAGTACGACGTCCTGGCCGTCGAACTCTCCAGCTACCAGCTGCACTGGGCGCCCTCGGTGCGCGCCCACTCGGCGGCCGTGCTGAACCTCGCCCCCGACCACCTCGACTGGCACGGCTCCATGGAGGCGTACGCCGCCGACAAGGGCCGCATCTACGAGGGCAACACCGTCGCCTGCGTCTACAACGTCGCCGACAAGGCCACCGAGGACCTGGTCGTGGAGGCCGACGTCGAAGAGGGCTGCCGGGCCATCGGCTTCACCCTCGGCGCCCCCGGCCCCTCCATGCTCGGCGTCGTCGACGGCATCCTCGTCGACCGCGCCTTCGTCGAGAACCGGCAGAAGAACGCCCAGGAACTCGCCGAGGTCTCGGACGTCAACCCGCCGGCCCCGCACAACATCGCCAACGCCCTCGCCGCGGCCGCGCTGGCCCGCGCCTTCGGCGTCGAGCCCCGCGCCGTCCGCGACGGCCTGCGCGACTTCCGCCCCGACGCGCACCGCATCGCGCACGTGGCCGACGTCGCCGGGGTCGCGTACGTCGACGACTCCAAGGCCACCAACACCCACGCCGCCGAGGCCTCCCTCGCCGCGTACGAACCGATCGTCTGGATCGCCGGCGGCCTCGCCAAGGGCGCGACCTTCGACGACCTGGTCCGCAACTCTGCGAAGCGGCTGCGCGGCGCCGTGCTGATGGGCGCCGACCGGGAGCTGATCCGCGAAGCGCTCGCGCGACACGCCCCGCAGGTCCCGGTGGTCGACCTCGACCGGACCGACACTGGGGCGATGCTTGCGGCGGTCCGGGAAGCGGCCCGGCTCGCAGAGCCCGGCGACACGGTCCTGCTGGCCCCCGCCTGCGCCTCGATGGACATGTTCGCGAACTACAACGCGCGGGGTGACGCTTTCGCCGACGCCGTACGCGAACTGGCCGCCGAGAGCGCCTAGGCCGGGGCAGGGTCTGTCCGGCCGGCTGCTCGTACGAGTGGAGGGGAACAGACATGCAGCGCGTCGCGGTGGGCGCGGGGCGGCGGCCGTCCGTGCCGAAGGCACCGGGCCGGAAGCGGTCCCTGAGATCTCCGAGGACCCCCAGGTCCCCGCGGCCGGGACCGTCCGGCCGCGGCCGCGGACCGCTTGAGCGGTTCCGGCGTACGTACCGGCAGTTGCGGCGCACCTGGGACCGGCCGCTCACCGCGTATTACCTGATCTTCGGCAGTGGTCTGCTGATCACGGTGCTCGGCCTGATCATGGTGTACTCGGCATCCATGATCAAGGCGTTGCAGCTGGGACTGTCCGCCTCGTACTTCTTCCAGAAGCAGTTCCTCGCCGCCCTGATCGGCACCGGGCTGCTGCTCGTCGCCTCCCGGATGCCGGTGAAGCTGCACCGGGCCCTGGCGTACCCGGCGCTCGCCGGGACCGTCTTCCTGATGGTGCTGGTCCAGGTCCCCGGGATAGGGGTGTCGATCAACGGCAACCAGAACTGGATCTCGCTGGGCGGCCCCTTCATGCTCCAGCCCAGCGAGTTCGGCAAGCTGGCGCTGATCCTGTGGGGCGCCGACCTGCTGGCGCGCAAGGGCGACAAGCAGCTGCTGAGCCAGTGGAAGCACCTGCTGGTGCCGCTGGTGCCGGTGACGTTCATGCTGCTCGGACTGATCATGCTCGGCGGGGACATGGGCACCGCGATCATCCTCACCGCGATCCTCTTCGGACTGCTGTGGGTGGCCGGCGCGCCGACCCGGCTGTTCGTCGGCGTGCTCGCCGTCGCGGGTCTCATCGTGGCCGTGCTCATCAAGACCAGCCCGCACCGGATGGAACGGCTCGCCTGCATCGGTGCCACCGACCTGGGCCCCAAGGGCGACTGCTGGCAGGCCGTACACGGCATCTTCGCTCTGGCGTCCGGCGGATGGTTCGGTTCCGGCCTGGGCGCGAGTGTGGAAAAATGGGGACAACTACCCGAAGCCCACACCGACTTCATCTTCGCCATCACCGGGGAGGAACTGGGTCTCGCGGGGACGCTGTCGGTGCTGGCCCTGTTCGCGGCCCTAGGCTATGCGGGTATCCGCGTGGCAGGACGCACGGAGGACCCCTTCGTCAGGTATGCCGCGGGAGGCGTGACCACCTGGATCACGGCACAGGCCGTGATCAACATCGGTGCGGTGCTCGGTCTGCTGCCGATCGCCGGAGTCCCGCTCCCGCTGTTCTCCTACGGGGGTTCGGCCCTGCTGCCGACCATGTTCGCCGTCGGACTGCTCATCGCCTTCGCGCGGGAGGAACCGGCGGCGCGCGCGGCGCTCGCGATGCGACAGCCGAGGAAGACCGGCTGGAAGCGGACCGGGCTGAGATGGAAATCGATGAGACGGCGCGTCAAGAAGCGTCCGTCCGGAGAGCGGTGAATTTCGGTGCATGTCGTACTCGCCGGTGGGGGGACCGCCGGCCACATCGAGCCGGCGCTCGCCCTCGCGGACGCCCTGCGCAGGCAGGACCCTTCCGTGGGCATCACGGCCCTCGGCACGGAACGCGGCCTTGAAACCCGTCTGGTGCCGGAACGCGGCTACGAGCTGGGACTGATCCCGGCCGTCCCGCTGCCCCGCAAGCCCACCCCCGAACTGATCACCGTCCCCGGGCGGCTGCGCGGCACGATCAAGGCCGCCGAGCAGATCCTGGAGCGGACCAAGGCCGACTGCGTCGTCGGCTTCGGCGGCTACGTGGCCCTGCCCGGCTACCTCGCCGCCAAGCGGCTCGGCGTGCCGATCATCGTCCACGAGGCCAACGCCCGCCCGGGCCTCGCCAACAAGATCGGCTCCCGCTACGCGGCCGGAGTCGCGGTCTCCACCCCGGACAGCAAGCTCCGCGGCGCCCGCTACATCGGCATCCCGCTGCGCCGCTCCATCGCGACCCTCGACCGGCCCGCGATGCGCGCCGAGGCGCGGGCGGCCTTCGGCCTCGACCCCAACCTGCCGACGCTGCTGGTGTCCGGCGGTTCGCAGGGCGCCCGCCGCCTCAACGAGGTGATCCAGCAGATCGCGCCGACGCTCCAGCGCTCGGGCATCCAGATCCTGCACGCGGTCGGCCCGAAGAACGAACTGCCGCGTGTCGACAACATGCCCGGGATGCCGCCGTACATCCCGGTACCGTACGTGGACCGGATGGATCTCGCGTACGCCGCCGCCGACATGATGCTGTGCCGCGCGGGCGCGATGACCGTCGCCGAACTCTCCGCCGTCGGGCTGCCCGCCGCGTACGTGCCGCTGCCGATCGGCAACGGCGAACAGCGGCTCAACGCCCAGCCGGTGGTCAAGGCCGGCGGCGGCCTGCTCGTCGACGACGCGGAGCTCAGCACCGGATGGATCCAGAGCCAGGTCCTCCCGGTGCTCGCGGACCCGCACCGGCTGTACGAGATGTCGCGCGCCGCCGCCGAGTTCGGCCGCCGGGACGCCGACGAGCTGCTGGTCGGCATGGTGTACGAGGCGATCGCCGCACACAGGAACCGCTGACACCGAGGTCAGGGGAACCACGGACGCAGGAGGCGACAGGAGTGGCCGGACCGACGACCGCGCAGCGCGGTGGCACCAAGGACGCGGCCGGACCTCCCGCGTCGCCCGGCCCGAGGAAGCCGCGGAAGCCGAAACGGGTTTCCGCGGCCGCCCGGCCCCGGGGCCCGCGCTCCCGCAAGGTCCTCGCGGTGGCGGTCCTGGCCGCCGCCGTCCTCCTCGCGGGCGGCGGCACCTGGGTGCTGTACGGGTCCTCCTGGCTGCGCGTCGAAAAGGTGGGCATCACCGGCACCGGGGTGCTGACCGCCGAACAGGTCCGCACGGCCGCCGCCGTTCCCGTCGGCGCGCCGATGGCGAGCGTGGACACCGACGAGATCGCCGCCCGGGTGCGCGGTGCGCTGCCGCGGATCGACACCGTCGACGTGGTCCGCGCCTGGCCGCACGGAATCGGTCTGAAAGTGACGGAGCGCAAACCCGTCCTGCTGGTCAAAAAGGGCACGGGATACGTGGAAGTGGACGCCACGGGTGTGCGATTCGCCACGGTCGCCAAGGCTCCCGCAGGCGTTCCGGAACTGCGGCTGGACGCGGAGGAGTCGCCGAGTCTGCGACGCTTCGGCGAGGAGCGGCTGCTGCACGAGGCGGTCGGCATCGCGGCGGAGCTGCCCCCGGCGGTCGCGCGGGACACCCGGACGATGCGGGTCCGCTCGTACGATTCCGTGGTACTGGAGTTGACCCGGGGCCGTACGGTCGTGTGGGGCAGCGCCGAACAGGGGGAGTCGAAGGCCCGCACGCTGACCGCTCTGATGAAGGCGGCGCCGGGCGCGACGCAGTTCGATGTGAGCGCTCCCACCGCCCCTGCGGTGAGCGGGAGTTGACGCGAGGTCGAACAGCGGCGCACCCTGGTTGGCCAGCGATCCGGGTGATCACATAGGGTGAAAAGAAAAACGGGAGGTTCGGCGTGTTCGTTGAACGCGCGCCACTTGTCGACTTAGTGTCCTGTTCGGAAGAGTCCAAGGAACAGACACACAGTTAACCCTAAACTTCAGGGTTAGGGTTCGGGTCGGCAGTCGCGCTGTCGAACCGCCCCCTTTTCGGCATCAGTCGTCGCACCGCAGGCCCGCGAGGCGGCGACACGTAACTCGAGGCGAGAGGCCTTCGACGTGGCAGCACCGCAGAACTACCTCGCAGTCATCAAGGTCATCGGTGTCGGCGGCGGTGGTGTCAATGCCATCAACCGAATGATCGAGGTCGGTCTCAAGGGCGTCGAGTTCATCGCCATCAACACGGACGCCCAGGCGCTGTTGATGAGCGACGCCGACGTCAAGCTCGACGTCGGCCGGGAACTGACCCGCGGCCTTGGCGCCGGCGCCAACCCGGCAGTCGGCCGCAAGGCGGCAGAGGACCACCGCGAGGAGATCGAGGAGGTCCTCAAGGGGGCCGACATGGTCTTCGTCACCGCCGGCGAAGGCGGCGGCACCGGCACCGGCGGCGCACCCGTCGTCGCCAACATCGCGCGCTCGCTGGGCGCCCTCACGATCGGTGTGGTCACCCGGCCGTTCACCTTCGAGGGCCGCCGCCGCGCGAACCAGGCGGAGGACGGCATCGCCGAGCTCCGCGAAGAGGTCGACACCCTCATCGTCATCCCCAACGACCGGCTGCTGTCCATCTCGGACCGCCAGGTCAGCGTGCTCGACGCCTTCAAGTCGGCCGACCAGGTCCTGCTCTCGGGCGTCCAGGGCATCACCGACCTGATCACCACCCCGGGTCTGATCAACCTCGACTTCGCCGACGTCAAGTCCGTGATGTCCGAGGCCGGCTCGGCGCTCATGGGCATCGGTTCGGCCCGCGGCGACGACCGCGCGGTGGCCGCGGCCGAGATGGCGATCTCCTCGCCGCTCCTGGAGGCGTCCATCGACGGCGCCCGTGGCGTGCTGCTCTCCATCTCCGGCGGCTCGGACCTCGGTCTCTTCGAGATCAACGAGGCCGCGCAGCTGGTCAGCGAGGCCGCGCACCCCGAGGCCAACATCATCTTCGGCGCCGTCATCGACGACGCCCTGGGCGACGAGGTGCGGGTCACCGTCATCGCGGCCGGCTTCGACGGCGGACAGCCGCCTGCCCGCCGGGACAACGTGATCGGCGCCGCGTCCACCAAGCGCGAGGAGCCCGCGGCCCCGGTCCGCGCCGCCGAGCCGGCCCGGCCCGCCTTCGGCGGCCTCGGCTCGGTCACCCCGCGCGAGGATCCCCCGGCCCCGGTCGAGGCGATCCCCGTCGTCGAGGTGCCGGCCACCCCGACGGCCACCGCCCCGCAGGTCCCGACGGCCCGGCCGTACCAGGACAGCCCCGCCGAAGAGCTGGATGTCCCGGACTTCTTGAAGTGATAGGCGAGCAGCACACTGTGAGCGGCGCGCACTTCGCCTTCACCGACCGGTGGGGCGGAGTGAGCGCCGTTCCGTACGAGGAGCTCAATCTCGGCGGCGCCGTGGGGGACGACCCGGCCGCTGTGCTGGCCAACCGGACGCGCGCCGCGCAGGCCCTGGGCATCGACCCGGGCCGGGTGGTCTGGATGAACCAGGTGCACGGCCGGGACGTGGCCGTGGTCGACGGGGCATGGGAAGACGGCGCGGCCGTCCCCGCCGTGGACGCGGTGGTGACCGCCCGCCGGGGAGTGGCGCTCGCGGTGCTCACCGCCGACTGCACCCCGGTCCTGCTGGCCGACCCGGTCGCCGGGATCGCGGCCGCCGCCCACGCCGGGCGGCCCGGACTGGTCGCGGGCGTCGTGCCCGCCGCCGTCGAGGCGATGACCGCACTGGGTGCGGACCCCGGCCGGATCACCGCCCGCACCGGCCCCGCCGTCTGCGGGCGCTGCTACGAAGTCCCCGCGCGGATGCGGGACGAGGTGGCGGCGGTGGTGCCCGAGGCCCACGCGGAGACCAGCTGGGGAACGCCCGCCGTCGACGTGGTCGCCGGGGTGCACGCGCAGCTGGCCGCCCTGGGCGTCGAGGACGTGCGGCGTTCGCCGTTCTGCACCCTTGAGTCCCGCGACCACTTCTCGTACCGCCGCGACCGGGTGACCGGGCGGCTTGCCGGATATGTCTGGTTGGATTGAAAGATGACGGACCGTAAGTCAGAGCTCGCCGCGAACCTGGCGCGGGTGGAGGGACGCATCGCGTCCGCCTGCTCCGCGGCCGGGCGCAAGCGGGAAGAGGTGACGCTCGTCGTCGTCACCAAGACCTACCCCGCGAGCGACGTACGGCTGCTGGCCGAGCTGGGCGTCCGTCATGTGGCGGAGAACAAGGACCAGGACGCCGCCCCGAAGGCCGCGGCCTGTGCGGATCTGCCGCTGACCTGGCACTTCGTCGGCCAGTTGCAGACCAACAAGGTTCGTTCCGTGGCCGGATATGCGCAGATCGTGCAGTCGGTCGATCGCCCGAAGCTGGTCACCGCGCTCTCCGCGGCGGCCGAGCGGGCCGGCCGCGAACTCGGCTGCCTCCTCCAGGTGGCGCTCGACGCGGAGTCGGGCACCCGGGGGGAGCGCGGCGGCGCCGCCCCGGACCAGATCGACGAACTGGCCCGGCTCGTGACGGATGCTCCGGGATTGCGCCTCGACGGCCTCATGACGGTGGCGCCGCTCTCGGGTCCGTACGCGGGTCGCGAACAGGCCGCGTTCGCACGACTGGTGGAATTGTCATCCCGCCTGCGCGCTGCTCATCCGACTGCCACGATGGTCTCGGCGGGGATGAGCGGTGACCTCGAACAGGCCGTGGCGGCCGGAGCGACACATGTGCGCGTCGGTACTGCGGTACTCGGAGACCGACCCCGCCTCGGGTAACGTCGCCAAGCAAGTCGGACCACAGCAGAAAATATGGTCAATCCCACTGATGAGCGGGCAGACCACGTGGATCGCGGGCACTTGGCGCCTTGGTGACAAAACTGACACTGGCGGCAGACCGATCCACCACAGAGCGGAGGACTCAGAGCATGGCCGGCGCGATGCGCAAGATGGCGGTCTACCTCGGCCTCGTGGAGGACGATGGATACGACGGCCCGGGGTTCGACCCCGACGACGAGTTCGAGCCCGAGCCCGAACCGGAACGGGACCGCCGGCGGCATCAGCCTCCGCATCAGCCCGCACAACAGGACGAACCGGTACGAGCTGTACAGCCGCCGGCGCAGCGCGAACCCATCTCACAACCGGTGGAAAGTGGACGTCCGGCGCGAATCGCCCCCGTGGCATCCATCACACCTGAACGACCGAGCCTGGAGAAGAACGCCCCCGTGATCATGCCCAAGGTCGTGTCCGAGCGGGAGCCGTACCGCATCACGACACTGCACCCCCGGACGTACAACGAGGCCCGTACCATCGGGGAACACTTCCGCGAAGGCACCCCCGTGATCATGAATCTCACGGAGATGGACGACACCGATGCGAAGCGACTTGTCGACTTTGCGGCCGGTCTGGTCTTCGGCCTGCATGGCAGCATTGAACGCGTGACTCAGAAGGTGTTCCTGCTGTCTCCTGCTAACGTCGATGTCACGGCGGAGGACAAGGCCCGTATTGCAGAGGGTGGGTTCTTCAACCAGAGCTAGACAGGTTTTCGGTCCTGGGGCCGGAAGAGAGACCGGGAACGAACGGTCCGGCCGACGCGGCCGGAGCGGTGAAGGCAGGGGAGAGGGAAGCGCGGGATGGGCGTCGCACTACAGGTGGTCTACATCGCTCTGATGTGCTTCCTCATCGTGCTGATCTTCCGACTGGTGATGGACTACGTCTTCCAGTTCGCACGTTCATGGGAACCCGGGAAGGCGATGGTGGTCGTTCTGGAGGCCACCTACACTGTCACCGATCCACCGCTCAAGCTTCTGCGGCGGTTCATTCCGCCGCTGCGTCTCGGGGGCGTGGCACTCGACCTGTCCTTCTTCGTTCTGATGATCATCGTCTACATCCTGATCTCCATCGTGAGCGGCTTCGCGAGATGACCCAGATGAGGATGACCGCGGACGATACGGTCTTGCCGACTGCCGACGACTACGTAGAGGTGAAGAAGAGATGCCGCTGACCCCTGAGGACGTGCGGAACAAGCAGTTCACGACCGTCCGCCTGCGAGAAGGCTACGACGAGGACGAGGTCGATGCCTTCCTCGACGAGGTCGAAGGCGAACTGACCCGCCTGCTGCGCGAGAACGAGGACCTGCGCGCGAAGCTGGCCGCCGCGACGCGTGCCGCCGCGCAGAACCAGCAGCAGCAGGGCATGCGCAAGCCTGAGCCCCAGGACCAGCGCGGCCCCGGTGCACCCGTGCCCGCCGCCATATCCGGCCCGCCGGTCCAGCAGCAGCCCCCGCAGATGGGTCCGCCCCAGCTGCCCGGTGGTGCGCCGCAGCTCCCGCCCGGCCCCGGTGGACACGGTCCGCAGGGTCCCGGCCCGATGGGCGGCCCCATGGGCGGCCCGATGCAGCACCCGATGCAGGGCAACCCCTCCATGGGTGGCCAGAACCCGATGGGTCAGCCCATGGGTCAGCAGATGCAGCAGCCCATGCAGCAGCAGATGCAGCCGCCGATGCAGCAGCAGATGCAGCAGCACCAGCCGCCGCAGCTGCCGCAGGGCCAGGGTCCTGGTGGCGACAGCGCCGCCCGTGTCCTGTCGCTCGCGCAGCAGACCGCGGACCAGGCGATCGCGGAGGCCCGTTCCGAGGCCAACAAGATCGTCGGCGAGGCTCGTTCGCGCGCCGAGGGCCTGGAGCGGGACGCCCGCGCCAAGGCCGACGCGCTGGAGCGGGACGCGCAGGAGAAGCATCGCGTCGCGATGGGCTCCCTGGAGTCCGCCCGCGCCACGCTGGAGCGCAAGGTCGAGGACCTGCGCGGCTTCGAGCGCGAGTACCGCACGCGTCTGAAGTCGTACCTGGAGAGCCAGCTGCGTCAGCTGGAGACCCAGGCCGACGACTCGCTCGCGCCGCCGCGTACCCCCGCGACCGCTTCGCTGCCGCCGGCTCCGCAGCCTTCGATGGCTCCCGCCGGGTCGATGGGCGGCCACTCCATGGGCGGTCCCTCGCCGATGGGTGGGCCTTCGCCGATGGGTGGCGGACCGTCCTACGGTGGCGGGCAGCAGCAGATGTCGCCCGCGATGACGCAGCCGATGGCTCCGGTGCGGCCGGCTGCTCCGCAGCCGATGCAGCAGGCGCCGTCTCCCATGCGCGGCTTCCTGATCGACGAGGACGACAACTGACGGGGCGCGCGCTGAGCGCATAGCCGTCGGCAGGCTGTCAGGGCCGGGCCCCTGGATCCCCTAGTGGATCCGGGGGCCCGGCCCTTTCGCGTGCGGGCCGGTTCCCGGGCGGGCGGCGTGGGGTGCCCTGCGGGGCTGGTCCCCTACCCGCCCTTTCGCCGTTTCCCGGGGCTCCGCCCCGGACCCCGCGCCTCAAACGCCGGCGAGGCTGGAATGTGCCGCTGTGCGGCAACATCGAGTCCGTCCGGCGCCACACCCCCGCGCCTCAAACGCCGGCGAGGCTGGAATGTGCCGCTGCCCGGCAGCATCGAGTCCGTCCGGCGCCCCCGCTTTCGGGAAAGGGCGGGGTGGGGAAACAGAAACGGCGCCCCCCGGAGGGGGCGCCGTTTCGGGCGGCGGGGCCGCAGGGCGGTTACGCCTTGCGGAGGCGGAAGGTCAGGGACAGGGACTCGTCCGTGAACGGGTCACCGTACGTGCCGTCCGCCTCGCCGGCGGCGTAGTCCGTGGCGAGGACCTCGTCCGCGATCAGCGCCGCGTGGTCCGTCAGGGCCGTGACGACCTCGTCGGACTCGGCGGACCACCGCAGGGCGATGCGGTCGGCCACGTCGAGGCCCGAGTTCTTGCGGGCCTCCTGGATCAGCCGGATCGCGTCGCGGGCCAGGCCCGCCAGCCGCAGCTCCGGGGTGATCTCCAGGTCGAGGGCGACGGTCGCGCCCGCGTCGGAGGCCACGGACCAGCCCTCGCGCGGGGTCTCGGTGATGATGACCTCCTCGGGGGAGAGGGCCACCTCCTCGCCGTCGACGGTCACGGTGGCGTTGCCGGCGCGCAGGGCCAGGGACAGCGCGGCGGCGTCGGCCGCGGCCACCGCCTTCGCGACGTCCTGTACGCCCTTGCCGAAGCGCTTGCCCAGGGCACGGAAGTTCGCCTTGGCGGTGGTGTCCACCAGCGAGCCGCCGACCTCGGAGAGGGAGGCCAGGGAGGAGACGTTCAGCTCCTCCGTGATCTGCGCGTGCAGGTCCTGCGAGAGGGCCTCGAAGCCGGTGGCCGCGACCAGCGCGCGGGACAGCGGCTGGCGGGTCTTGACGCCGGACTCGGCGCGGGTGGCGCGGCCCAGCTCGACCAGGCGCCGGACCAGCAGCATCTGCTGGGACAGGACCGGGTCGATCGCCGAGGTGTCCGCGACCGGCCAGGTGGAGAGGTGCACCGACTCCGGGGCGTCCGGGGTCACCGGGACGATCATGTCCTGCCAGACCCGCTCGGTGATGAACGGGGTCAGCGGGGCCAGCAGGCGGGTGACCGTCTCGACCACGTCGTGCAGGGTGCGCAGCGCGGCCTTGTCGCCCTGCCAGAAGCGGCGGCGCGAGCGGCGGACGTACCAGTTCGAGAGGTCGTCGACGAAGGCGGACAGCAGCTTGCCGGCCCGCTGGGTGTCGTACGACTCCATCGCCTCCGTGACCTCGGAGACGAGGGTGTGGAGCTCCGAAAGGAGCCAGCGGTCGAGGACCGTGCGGTCGGCCGGCGCCGGGTCGGCCGCGGAGGGGGCCCAGTTCGACGTACGGGCGTACAGGGCCTGGAAGGCCACCGTGTTCCAGTACGTGAGGAGGGTCTTGCGGACGACCTCCTGGATGGTGCCGTGGCCGACGCGGCGGGCCGCCCACGGGGAGCCGCCGGCCGCCATGAACCAGCGGACCGCGTCCGCGCCGTGCTGGTCCATGAGCGGGATGGGCTGCAGGATGTTGCCCAGGTGCTTGGACATCTTGCGGCCGTCCTCGGCGAGGATGTGGCCCAGGCAGACCACGTTCTCGTACGAGGACTTGTCGAAGACCAGGGTGCCGACCGCCATCAGCGTGTAGAACCAGCCGCGGGTCTGGTCGATCGCCTCCGAGATGAACTGCGCCGGGTAGCGCTTCTCGAAGATCTCCTTGTTCTTGTACGGGTAGCCCCACTGCGCGAACGGCATCGAGCCCGAGTCGTACCAGGCGTCGATGACCTCCGGCACGCGGACCGCTTCGAGCGAGCAGCCCTCGTGCGTGCAGGTGAAGGTGACGTCGTCGATGTACGGCCGGTGCGGGTCCAGGGCCGAGTGGTCGGCGCCGGACAGCTCGGACAGCTCGGCGCGCGAGCCGACGCAGGTGAGGTGGTTCTCCTCGCAGCGCCAGATCGGCAGCGGCGTGCCCCAGTAGCGGTTGCGGGACAGCGCCCAGTCGATGTTGTTGTTGAGCCAGTCGCCGAAGCGGCCCTGCTTGACCGAGTCGGGGAACCAGTTCGTCTTCTCGTTCTCCCGCAGCATCGCGTCCTTGACGGCGGTGGTGCGGATGTACCAGGACGGCTGCGCGTAGTACAGCAGCGCGGTGTGGCAGCGCCAGCAGTGCGGGTAGCTGTGCTCGTACGAGATGTGCCGGAAGAGCAGGCCGCGGGCGTCGAGGTCGGCGGTCAGCTGCTCGTCGGCCTTCTTGAAGAAGATGCCGCCGACCAGCGGGACCTCCTCCTCGAAGGTGCCGTCGGGGCGGACCGGGTTCACGACGGGCAGGCCGTACGCGCGGCAGACGGCGAGGTCGTCGGCGCCGAAGGCGGGGGCTTGGTGGACCAGACCCGTGCCGTCCTCGGTCGTGACGTACTCGGCGTTCACGACGTAGTGGGCCGGAGCCGGGAACTCGACGAGCGAGAACGGGCGCTCGTACGTCCAGCGCTCCATCTCCTTGCCCGTGAAGGTCTGGCCGGTGGCCTCCCAGCCCTCGCCGAGCGCCTTCTCCAGCAGCGGCTGGGCGACGACGACCTTCTCCTCGCCGTTGGTGGCGACGAGGTACGTGACGTCCGGGTGCGCGGCGACCGCGGTGTTGGACACCAGGGTCCACGGGGTGGTCGTCCAGACCAGCAGCGCGGCCTCACCGGCGAGCGGGCCGGAGGTCAGCGGGAAGCGGACGTAGACGGACGGGTCGACGACCGTCTCGTAGCCCTGGGCCAGCTCGTGGTCGGAGAGGCCGGTGCCGCAGCGCGGGCACCAGGGGGCGACGCGGTGGTCCTGGACCAGCAGGCCCTTGTTGAAGATCTCCTTAAGCGACCACCAGACGGACTCGACGTACTCCGGGTCCATGGTCCGGTAGGCGTCGTCGAGGTCCACCCAGTAGCCCATGCGGGTCGTGAGCTCGGCGAAGGCGTCGGTGTGGCGGGTCACGGACTCGCGGCACTTGGCGTTGAACTCGGCGATGCCGTACGCCTCGATGTCCTGCTTGCCGTTGAAGCCGAGCTCCTTCTCGACGGCGAGCTCGACGGGCAGGCCGTGGCAGTCCCAGCCGGCCTTGCGGGCGACGTGGTAGCCGCGCATGGTGCGGAACCGGGGGAAGACGTCCTTGAAGACGCGGGCCTCGATGTGGTGCGCGCCGGGCATGCCGTTGGCGGTCGGCGGGCCCTCGTAGAAGACCCACTCCGGGCGGCCCTCGGACTGCTCCAGGGTCTTGGCGAAGGTCTTGCTCTCCTGCCAGAACTCCAGGACGGCGTGTTCCAGGGCGGGCAGGTCGACCTGGGCGGGGACCGGGCGGTACTGCGG
This sequence comes from Streptomyces sp. NBC_00239, assembly GCF_036194065.1. Lineage (NCBI taxonomy): Bacteria > Bacillati > Actinomycetota > Actinomycetes > Kitasatosporales > Streptomycetaceae > Streptomyces > Streptomyces sp. NBC_00239. The sequence continues at coordinate 5,894,701 of NZ_CP108095.1, forward strand.
CGGTGTGGTCATGAGGCTGAACTCTTCCTCCGGCGGGCTGTCGTCTCCGTCCGGAGGGACGAGAGCGCGCAGCTCCCGCGGTACCACCCTCCTTGGCCGCCGGAGCGCGTGCGCGCCCGATGACCCCCTCATTGGGGTGCGAAGCCGGTTCTACTCGCCGCACGGACCCCTGCGGGCCCCGTGCGGGCTTTCTTCCGGCGGCTCCGGGGTGATCCTTCGCATCGCGCTCGCCCCCGGGCTCTCACCGTCCCCGGGTCGCTCCTGGCTGCGTCCGACGCTACTCGTCCCCATCCATGCCTCTCGCTGGGCCCAGTGTAAGGGCCGCGGGGCGGCTCGGCAGACCGGTTTGCGGGGCGCCGCGCGGGGTGCGGTCCCGGCCGCGGGGCGGGGGCGCGCGGGAGCCGTCGGGCGTCGCCCGAATGGCCCGACGCGCCCGCCGCGGCGCCGGTGGCTCCCGCGGAGCGGATTACCGGGCGGCGAGCTGGGAACAAGGGAGGGCAGACACACCTGGTGGGGGCAGTGGGCGGGTCCGGGTGGCGGCGTGCCCCGTTGCCGCGGCGCCGGAGTCGATTTATCGTCCCAGCACGATTCGCGCGCAAGATCACAATATGTGAAGGGGCCGCGGCCATGGTGGCGAAGAAGACCGCCGAGAAGAAGACGGCGTCCAAGAAGTCCGCCGGCACGGCCAAGGGCGTGGCCGGCAAGAAGAGCACCGCGACGGCCGCGAAGAAGGCCGCCGTGAAGGGTTCCGCGACGCCCCGCAAGACGGCTTCCGGAAAGGCCGCGCCGAACGGGACGGCGGTGGACAAGGCCGCGGCCGCCACGACCACACCGGTCAAGACCGCGGCCGGCAAGACCGTGCAGGTCAAGACCGCGGCCGGCAAGGCGGCGGGCGAGGCCGCGCCGCGCAAGACCGCCGCGAAGCGGGCAACGGCGAAGCGGGCTCCGACGAAGGCGGCGCACGGCGACGCGGCTCCGGCGGCGGCCGGGAAGGCCGCGCCCGCCCGGCGGACCGCAGCGGGCAAGGCCCCGGCCGGGGCCGCCACCACCGAGGCGGCCGCGGCCGCCGAGCAGCAGGAGACGGGAGCCGAAGTGGTCGCGAAGAAGAGCACCGGCACGGCAAGCGGTACGGCGCGCACCTCCACGGCGAGGAAGACGGCCGAGGCGGCCACCAGCGGCCTGCCCAGGACCCGCGCGACCGGCGCCGGGCCGGTGGAGCCGGGCGAGCTCGCCGTACGCCCCGGCGAGGACCCCTGGACCCCGGACGAGGTGGCCGGGGCCCGGGCCGAGCTGGAGAGCGAGGTGCTGCGGCTGCGCGCCGAGCTGGACGCCTCCGAGCAGGCCATCTCCGGGCTGATGCGGGACTCCGGCGACGGCGCGGGCGACGACCAGGCGGACACCGGGGCGAAGAACATCACCCGGGAGCACGAGCTCTCGCTGGCCTCGAACGCCCGCGAGATGCTGGAGCAGAGCGAGCGGGCCCTGGAGCGCCTGGCGGCGGGCACGTACGGGGTCTGCGAGAGCTGCGGCAAGCCCATCGGCAAGGCGCGCATGCAGGCCTTCCCACGGGCCACGCTGTGCGTGGAGTGCAAGCAGCAGCAGGAGCGCCGGCACTAGGAAGGCCGTGACGACCTGCGGTGCCTCGACGGGTGTGACGTACCCTCGTGGTGGTCGAGCACCTAGGTTGAGGGAATCCACGTGGCAGAGGCGGAGAGCATCACCGGTACGCCAGAGGTCGGCGAAGCCGGGCCGGAGGCCGCGCAGCCCAAGGGGCGGCGGCGGATCACGGCCCTGCTGGTCGTCGCCGTGCTCGCGTACCTGCTGGACCTGGGCAGCAAGATGCTCGTGGTGGCGAAGCTGGAGCACCGGGCGCCGATCGAGATCGTCGGCGACCTGCTCAGGTTCGACGCGATCCGCAACCCGGGCGCCGCCTTCGGTTTCGGCGAGGCCTTCACGATCATCTTCACGCTGATCGCGGCGACCGTGATCGTGGTCATCGTGCGCCTGGCGCGCAAGCTGTACAGCCTGCCCTGGGCGATCGCGCTGGGTCTGCTGCTGGGCGGCGCGCTGGGCAATCTCACCGACCGGATCTTCCGTTCCCCGGGGATCTTCCGGGGCGCCGTGGTCGACTTCATCGCGCCGGCGAACTTCGCCGTCTTCAACCTCGCGGACTCCGCGATCGTGTGCGGCGGCATCCTGATCGTGCTGCTCTCCTTCAAGGGTCTGGACCCGGACGGGACCGTCCACAAGGACTGACGCGGCGGGGCCGGGCGACGGAGTCCTGCATACTCGACGGGTGAGCACGATTCCCGAGATCCGAACCCTGCCCGTACCCGATGGCCTCGAAGGCGAGCGCGTGGACGCCGCGATCGCCCGTATGTTCGGGTTCTCCCGGACCAAGGCGGCCGAGCTCGCCGCCTCCGGCAAGGTGTCGGTCGACGGCAGTGTCGTCGGGAAGTCCGAGCGCGTGCACGGCGGCGCCTGGCTCGAAGTCGAGATGCCCGGCGCCCCGCGCCCCGTGGAGATCGTCGCCGAGCCCGTCGAAGGCATGGAGATCGTCCACGACGACGAGGACATCGTCGTCATCATGAAGCCGGTGGGCGTCGCCGCCCACCCGAGCCCCGGCTGGACCGGCACCACCGTGATCGGCGGCCTCGCCGCCGCCGGCTACCGGATCTCCACCTCCGGCGCCGCCGAGCGCCAGGGCATCGTGCACCGCCTCGACGTGGGCACCTCCGGCCTGATGGTCGTCGCCAAGTCCGAGCGCGCCTACACCTCGCTCAAGTACCAGTTCCGCGAGCGGATCGTGGACAAGCGCTACCACACGCTGGTCCAGGGCCACCCGGACCCGATGAGCGGCACCATTGACGCGCCCATCGGCCGGCACCCCCAGCACGACTACAAGTGGGCCGTCATCCAGGACGGCAAGGCCTCGGTCACGCACTACGACCTCATCGAGGCGTTCCGCGCGGCCTCCCTGCTCGACATCAAGCTGGAGACCGGCCGCACCCACCAGATCCGCGTGCACATGTCCGCGCACCGGCACCCCTGCGTCGGCGACCTGACGTACGGCGCCGACCCGACCATCGCCAAGCGGCTGGGCCTGACCCGGCAGTGGCTGCACGCGGTGCGCCTCGGCTTCAACCACCCGTCGGACGGCGAGTGGGTCGAGTTCTCCAGCACCTACCCGCAGGACCTCCAGCACGCGCTGGAGATCATCCGGGCGGAGAGCGAGTGACCGCCGCTCCTCAGGTGCGGGTCGCCGCCACGGCGGACGACCGGGCGGCGTGCTTCGCCGTCCGGCGCGCGGTCTTCGTGACCGAGCAGTCGGTGCCCGAGGAGATCGAGTACGACGCGCACGACGCGGCCGCCGTGCACGTCCTGGCGGTCGGCGCCGACGGCGCGCCGCTGGGCACCGCCCGGCTGCTCACCGGCATCGAGGGTCCCGGCACCGGCTCGCTGGGCCGGCTCGCCGTCACCGAGGCCGCCCGCGGCCTCGGCATCGGCGCCGCCCTGGTCCGCGCCGTCGAGGCGGAAGCCGCCCGGCGCGGCCTGACCTCGGTCGACCTGCACGCGCAGACGCACGCGCTGGGTTTCTACGAGCGCCTGGGATACGCCGCGTACGGCCCGGAGTTCGAGGACGCCGGCATGCCGCACCGCGCCATGCGCCGCCCGCTGCCCTAGGGAGACCGCCGTACGGGCCACCCGCGGCCGGCCCGGCCCGTGGCGCCGCGATGCCCTGTATCCGCGGGTTGTTCGCACCGGCGTGGCAGGGTGGGCGAGTGGATCAGCTCGCCCTTTTGTTCGTCCTGCTGCTCGGGGCCGTGGTCAGCGTGCCGCTCGGGGACCGGCTCGGGCTGCCCGCGCCCGTCCTGATGACGCTCGGCGGCGCGGCGCTCGCCCTGATCCCCGCGGTGCCGAACGTCGACGTCCCGCCCGAGTACATCCTCCCGCTGGTGCTGCCGCCGCTCCTCTACGCCTCCGTACAGCGCACCTCCTGGCGGCAGTTCGCGGCCAACGCCCGGCCGATCCTGCTGCTCGCCGTCGCCCTGGTCTTCGTGACCACCGCGGCCGTGGCCGGGGTCGCGCGCGCGATGGTGCCCGGCCTGCCCCTCGCCGCCGCCGTCGCGCTCGGCGCGCTCGTCGCACCGCCCGACCCGGTGGCCGCCACCGCCGTCGCCGGCGCCCTCGGGCTGCCGCGCCGGCTGGTGTCGATCCTGGAGGGCGAGGGGCTGTTCAACGACGTGACGGCCATCGTGCTCTACCACGTGGCGATCGCCGCGACCGTCAGCGGCTCCTTCTCCTGGCCGCAGGCGCTGGGGGAGTTCGCGCTGTCCGCGGTCGTCGCGCTCGCGGTCGGGCTCGGCCTCGGCTGGGGCACCGGCCGCCTGATGGGCCGGCTCGGGGACGCCACCTTGCAGATCGGCCTCACCCTGCTGGTGCCGTTCGTCGCGTACGTCCTCGCCGAGGAGTTCCTCGGCTCGGGCGTGCTCGCCGTGCTCACCACCGCGCTGTTCCTCGCCGAGTACGCGGGCGACGCCGACGACGTGCTCGGCCGGCTGGCCGGGCACACCTTCTGGGAGGTCGTCGACACCCTGGTCACCGGGGTGGCGTTCGGGCTCATCGGCCTGGAACTGCACCACGTGTTCGGCACCGCCACCGGCCGTGCCGAGCAGATGACCGGCTGGGCCGCGGCGATCCTCGGCGTGGTCGTCGTGGTGCGGCTGCTGTGGCTGCTGCCCGCGGCCTGGCTCGCCAAGAAGCTGCACAAGCGCCGCGACTACGAGGAGGAGATCCCGCTCAGCTGGCGGGAGAGCGTGGTCATGTGGTGGTCCGGCATGCGCGGGGTGGCCTCCGTGGCCCTGGCCCTCGCCATTCCCTTCGGCACCGACCACGCGGGCCCGTTCCCGCAGCGCGACGTCATCGTCTTCATCGCCTTCACCGTGGTCATGGGCACGCTCGTGGTGCAGGGCCTGACGCTGCCCCGGGTGGTGCGGTGGCTGGGCGTGCAGGCCGACACCGACGCGGAGCGGGAGTTCGAGCGGCACCTGGCGATCCGCGCGGCCAAGGCCGCCAAGCGCCGCCTCAAGGAGATCGAGGAAGTCGAGGAGCTGCCCGAGGACCTGATGGAGACGCTGCTGCGCCGGGCCTACGACGTCGGCGCCCGGATCAGCCCCGACATGGTCGACGAGGAACGCCGCGAGGCCTACCAGAAGCGGGTCGAACGGGTCCGCGCCGTCCAGCGGATCCAGCGGGAGATGATGTCGGCCGCCCGCCACGAGGTGCTGGCCGCCCGCAGCGAGCCCGGCGCCGACCCGGAGATCGTCGACCGGGTGCTGCGCCACCTCGACGTGCGCAGCCTGCGGCCCTGAAGGCCGGTCCGGCCGGGCACGGTCGGGGCTCGGGAAAACGGCCGGGTCAGGACGTGCCGGCGGCCGGCCGGGGCGGGGCCTCGGCGGTGCTGACCCGGGGCAGCGCGTACGGGTGGTGCGTGCACAGCCAGGCGATCAGCCGCTCGCGGACCTCGCAGCGCAGCGTCCACAGGTCGTCGGCGTCCTTCGCGCTGACCGTGGCCCGCACCTGGATGCCGGTCGGGCCGGTGTCGGTGACCACCAGCCCGCTCTTGCGGCCGTCCCAGGACGGGCATTCGCGCAGCACGCTCTCCAGCCGGTCGCGCAGCAGGGCGACCGGGGCCGCGTGGTCGAGGTGGAGGAAGACCGTGCCGGTCATCTCGGCCCCGCCGCGCGACCAGTTCTCGTACGGCTTTGCGGTGAAGTACGAGACCGGCATGGTGATGCGGCGCTCGTCCCAGGTCCGTACGACCAGGAAGGTCAGGGTGATCTCCTCGACCTGCCCCCACTCCCCGTCGACCACGACCGTGTCGCCGATCCGCACGGTGTCGCCGAAGGCGATCTGGAGTCCGGCGAAGAGGTTGCCCAGCGTGGACTGGGCGGCGATGCCCGCGACGACGCCGAGGATGCCCGCGGAGGCCAGCAGCGAGGCGCCGACCGCGCGCATGGAGGGGAAGGTCAGCAGCATCGCGGCCACCGCGACCACGCCGACGGCGGCCGTCACCACCCGCTGGATCAGGGTCACCTGGGTCCGGACCCGGCGCACCCGGGCCGATTCCGCGCCCGCCCCGGCCGCGTAGCGCGCGTACGCCGAGTCGACGGCCGCCGTCACGATCCGTACGAGCAGCCAGGCCGACACGGCGATCAGGACCAGGACCAGGACGCGCTCGACGGTGGCCTGGTACTCGGGCCGAAGTCCGGCCCGGTGGTGCGCGCCCAGGAGCAGCGCGGTGCACAGGACCATCTGGAACGGGATCCGGCAGCGGCGCAGCAGTCCCCACAGCGGGGTCTCGCGGTGCCGGGCATCGGCCCGGCGCAGCAGCACGTCCAGCAGCCACCCGGCGATCAGGGTGACGAGGACCGAGCCGCCGATCAGGCACAGGGGACGCAGCACGCTTTCCATGGGACCGACCTCCTTCGGTCGACCGTAGCCGACCCCGGCCGGTGGCGGCTGGCACGATGGACCCATGAACATCATGCTTTTCCACTCGACGTACGGGCTGCGGCCCGCGGTGCACGCGGCGGCCGACCGGCTGCGCGCCGCCGGGCACGAGGTCCACGTGCCCGATCTGTTCGAGGGGCGCACCTTCGAGACCGTCGAGGACGGCATGGCCTTCCAGGAGGAGGTCGGCCGGGACGAACTGCTCAAGCGGGCGGTGCTCGCGGCCGCCCCGTACTCGGACCGCGGGCTGGTCTACGCCGGCTTCTCCTTCGGCGGCTCGCTCGCCCAGCACCTGGCCTTCGCCGACGAGAAGGCGCGCGGGCTGCTGCTCCTGCACGGCACGTCCGACATCGCGGACGGGGCGTCGGTCGACGAGCTGCCGGTGCAGCTGCACATCGCGGACCCCGACCCGTTCGAGCCGCACGACTGGCTGACGGCCTGGTACCTGCGGATGCAGCGGGCGGGCGCGGACGTCGAGGTGCACCGCTACCCGGGCGCCGGGCACCTGTTCACCGACCCGGACCTGCCGGACTACGACGTGGAGGCGGCCGAGGAGGCCTGGCGGGCGGCGCTCGGCTTCCTCGACTCGCTGTAGCGGGCGGGGTCCCGCGGGGCCCGAACACGGCGCAGGGGCACGGTCCGGCAGATGCCGGGCCGTGCCCCTGTCCCGTTGCCGCACCGCTCGGGCGGCAGCGGGGGACTAGCCGCGGTAGGCGGTCCAGTTGCTCGTCATGCGGCTCACCTGGCCGGCGGTGAACTGGTACATGCACGAGTCGTACGTGTAGTCCATGAAGTTGCGGATCGGGTCCGCACCGGGCTTCGAGGCGCAGGTGTCACGGCCGGTCGGGCACTCGTACGCGGCGCTCTTCTCGGCGGGGGTGTCGGAGACGTAGTCGCCGTTGCCGTTACAGCCGCCCTGGAAGGTGTGGTAGAGGCCCATCCAGTGGCCGACCTCGTGGGTGGCGGTGTCGCCCTCGTTGTAGTTGGCGGCAGAGCCGCCCGGCAGCGAGGTGTCGAGGAGGACGACGCCGTCCATGTTCGGGGCGGAGGAGTACGAGCTGGGGAAGGTGGCCCAGCCGAGCAGCCCGCCGGAGAGGTTGGCGGTGTAGACGTTCAGCGCGTTCGCGCCACCCTTGCGCAGGGTCGTCTTCATGTTCTTCTCGGCCGTGGAGCCGCTCGCCAGGTTGTACCAGGACGAGTTGTCCGTGTAGTCGGTCGAGACCAGCGAGAACTGGTAGTTGGTGTTCACGTTGCCGGTGCCCTGGCCGCCGTACGCGGCGTTGAGAACGGCCATCTGGTTGCTGATGTCGGTCGACGTCAGCTTGCCGGTGGTGCCGGAGTGCACGACGTGGAAGTAGACCGGGATCGTGGTGAGGGCCTCGGCGCCGCGCAGGCTGCGGGGCGTCTGCGCCTTCTTCGAGAGCTTCGCCTGGAGGGCGGCGTCCATGGCCTTGGCCTGGGCGTCCGTGATCGCGTTGGGCTCGGCGGCGTGGCCGTCCTTGGGGCGCGCGACCCGGGCGTTGGCGGCGGCCGACGCGTCCTCGGCGCAGACCTCGGCGCCGGTCTTGGCGGCGGCGGCGACCATCGTGGGGGCGGACAGCGGGGCGAAGGCCAGGGTTCCGGCCAGCACGGCCGTGCCGAGGGCGCGGCGGCGGAGAGTGGGGGATATGCGGGCGAAGGCGCGCACGTGAACTCCTCGCAAAGATATGGGGGGTGCGGAGGTTTTCCTCGTTGGCGCGGAGTTTACGTGTGCATGTCAGGCCGAAGTCAAGAACTTTCGGCCAACCGGTGATCATGCCGTCCGGATCGTAATCCGGACGGCATGATCACCGAAAGATTTTGATGGATCGTCAGCGAACGGGCTGGTCGACCCGCTCGACCTTCTGCGTGCCGTTCAGGGTCCGGTAGGAACGGGTCCAGGAGGACGTGGCGTCCGCCTTCCGCTTGTCGGACAGCACGTAGTAGTCCATCTGGGAGCGCTCGGCGGTGACGTCCAGGACGCCGTAGCCGTGCGAGTCCATGTCGACCCACTTCACGTGGCGGTTGGCGGCCTTGACCGCCGTCTCCGCGACCAGCGACAGGGTGCGCGGGGCCACGTGCAGGAGGTCGTCGATGTTGTCGGACGAGACCGACGTGACGACGAACTCCGTGGCGGCGGACCGGGAGAGCGGGTACGTGGCCGCCGTGACCGGGACGTCGTTGGCGAAGGCCATGTGGATGTCGCCGGTGAGGAACACGGTGTTCTTGACGTTCTGCCGGGTCAGGTGGCCCAGCAGCTCCTTGCGGTCGTCGGTGTAGCCGTCCCACTGGTCGACGTTGACGGCAAGGCCCTCCTTGGGCAGGCCCATCAGCTCGGCCAGCGGCCCCAGGATGTGCGCCGGCACCGAGCCGAAGGCCATCGGCGAGATCATCACCGAGGTGCCGACCAGCTTCCAGGTGGCGTCCGAGCCGGCCAGACCCGCCTTCAGCCAGTCCAGCTGGGCGCGGCCGGTGAGCGAGCGCTCCGGGTCGTCGACCTTGCCGCTGCCCACCTTGACCTGCTCCGAGCGGAACGAGCGCAGGTCCAGCAGGTGCAGGTCGGCGAGGTTGCCGAAGCGGATCCGGCGGTAGGTGGTGCCCGCGACGGAGGGGCGGACCGGCATCCACTCGAAGTACGCCTGCTTGGCGGCCGCGACGCGCGCCGCCCACTCGCCCTCGGCGCCCGGCGTGTGGTTCTCCGCGCCGCCGGACCAGGCGTCGTTGGCGAACTCGTGGTCGTCCCATATCGCGATGACCGGGTGCACGGCATGCAGCGCCTGGAGGTCGGCGTCCGTCTTGTACTTGCCGTGGCGGGTGCGGTAGTCGGCCAGCGAGACGATCTCGTGCTTCGGCTCGTGCTGGCGGACCACGTACTTCGCCTCGGGGTAACCCCCGGTCGGGTACTCGTAGATGTAGTCGCCGAGGTGCAGGACGGCGTCCAGGTCGGCGCGGGCCGCCAGGTGGCGGTACGCGGAGAAGTGCCCCGACTCCCAGTTGGCGCAGGAGACGACACCGAAGCGGACCCCCGGGGCCGCGGTGTCGTGGGCCGGGGTGGTCCGGGTGCGGCCGACGGTGGACACGGTGGCGCCGGCGGTGAAGCGGAACCAGTACGAGGTCTCGGCGCGGAGCCCGCGGACGTCCGCCTTGACGGTGTGGTCGGAGGCGGCCGTGGCGGTGGTGGCGCCCCGCACGACGACCCGGGAGAAGGCCTTGTCCTCGGCCACCTCCCAGCTGACCTCGGTGTCGGCGCCCAGGCCCGAGCCGGGCACGGCCTCGGGCGCGGGGGTGACGCGCGTCCAGAGCAGGACGCCGTCGGGAAGCGGGTCGCCGGAGGCGACGCCGTGGAGGAAGGCGGGGGCGCCTGCCTCGGCCGCATGGGCGGTCGCCGTCCCCACGGCGGCCTGTGCGGCGAGAGGAGCGAACGCGGCGGTGGCGGCTGCGGCCTTGACGACCGTGCGGCGACGCGGCGCTGCGGCAGAAGAGGAGTGAAGACTGGTCACGGCCGATCATATTACTGATCGGTATTGATCCATTGACAGTGTCAGAAACGCAACGGGTGGGCGAACTTCGAAAGTTCGCCCACCCGTTGTCCGGGAATGTCCCGGTGTCAGCTCTTGAGGGCCTTGTCGATCGCGGCGTTGAACGCGTCGAGGGTCTGCGGGATGTCGATCTTCGTGCTGTCCATCTTCATCGTCGGGGTGCCGGTGACCCCGCTCTTGTCGAAGACCTTCGACATCTCGATCGCCCAGCGGTCGTACGTACCGTCCTCGACGGCCTTCTTGAACCCCGCGTCGCCCTTCAGCGCGGGCACCTGCTCGGCGACCTTCAGCAGGTAGGAGTCCTTGCCGAACTTGTCGTCGATCTCCTCCGGGTGGTTCTCCTTCGAGTACAGCGCCGCCTTGTACTCCAGGAACGCCTCGGGGCTCACGTTCAGGGCCGCGCCCAGCGCGCTCAGCGCGTTCTTCGAACCGGTGCCGCCGTTGTTGTCGAGGAAGGTCGCGCCGACGTACTTCAGCTTGTACTTGCCGGCGTCGACGTCCTTCTTGATCTGCGCGCCGGCGGTCTGCTCGAAGGTCGCGCAGATCGGGCAGCGCGCGTCCTCGTAAAGGTCCAGGGTCTTCTTCGCGGCCGGCTTGCCGATGACGACGGTGGTGCCGTTCTCGCCCGTGGCGTTCTTCGGGATGACCAGCTTCGCGCTGGGCGCATCCTCCCACCCGCCGTCGTTGCCCTGCATCACGGCGTAGCCGACGCCGCCGGCCAGCGCGAGGACCGCGACGATCGAGCCGGCCACGATCACCTGGCGGCGGGCCTTGTCCTTCTTCGCCTGGCGCTCGCGCTCCGCGCGCATGCGCTCGCGGGCCGCGTCCTTGTTCGCCTTGCTGTTGCGGTTGCTCATGGGAAATCTCCGTGGGTGTGTCAGGAAAGCCGGGTGGGGGACTGCCGTACGTGCTCAGGCGCCGGAAGGCGTCGGCACGGGAGGTCCCCGCAGGCCCACGGAGTGCACCGGGAAGCGGGTGCGGGCGACGGCGGCGGCGCGCACGGCGCGTACCGCCCGCCGGGCCGGCCGGGCACCGGCCGTGACCGCGGCCGCGGCCACCAGCAGCAGCGGCCGGAAGGCGCAGGAGGCCGCCGCGCGCAGCAGCCGGCCCAGCGCGTGCTCGCCGCGCCACAGCCAGAAGGCGGCCAGCAGGCCCACCACGACGTGCCCGCCCAGCAGCAGCCACGGGGTCAGCGGATGGGCCGACGCGAGCAGCGCGGCCGGCTCGCCGGTGCGGCCCGCGACCCGGGCCAGCGGGGTGCCGACCGGGCCGCCCCCGCACAGCACGTCGAGGCCGAGGGAGCGCAGCGGACCGGAGACCGGACCGCCGGCCGGGCCGTAACAGACGTCCTGGCCGGTGGTGAAGACGGTGTCGGCGGCCAGTTCCAGCGGCACCAGCAGCCCGGCGATCCGCCAGAACCCGCGCTCGCGGCCGGCCAGCGCGTACGCCGCCGCGAACACGGCGCCGCCGAGCGCCCCGACCAGCGCCGGGGGCAGCGGCGCCCGGGAGGTCAGCACGTGGGACGCGGACGACAGCAGCACGACGACGGCGCTGAACAGCGCCGCCCGCAGTGCTCTGAGCCCCATCCCTGAAATGTCCATCGCCCGGAAGTTTGCCACGACTCCCTGTGAACCCCGATTCCCACCCCTCAGGACCGGCCACCGGGGCCGGTCCCGGTGGCCGCGGCCGGTGGGACCAGGCGGTCGGCCGTCCGTTCTAGACGGTCAGCCGTCCGTTGCGGAACAGGTCCACGAAGATCTGGTGGTCGGCCCGGGCCCGGGCGCCGTACGCGTGGGCGAAGTCCACGAGCAGCTGCGCGAAGCCCTCCTCGTCCGCCGCGATCGCCGCGTCGATGGCCCGCTCGGTCGAGAACGGGACCAGCGACTGGCCGCTCTCGTCCGCGTCGGCCGCCGCGTGCATCGTGGCCGTGGCCCGCCCCAGGTCGGCGACGACCGCCGCTATCTCGTCGACGTCGTCGATGTCCGACCAGTCCAGGTCCACCGCGTACGGGGACACCTCGGCCACCAGCTGGCCGATCTGCCGGCCGTCGACCTCGATCTCCGTCCAGCCCAGCCACGGGTCCGCGTGCGCCTGCAGGGCGCGCTGCGAGATCACCGTGCGGTGCCCCTCGTGGCGGAAGTACTCGCGCACCGAGCGCTCGGTGATGTGCCGGGACACCGCCGGGGTCTGCGCCTGCTTGAGGTAGATCACGACGTCGTTCTCCAGGGCGTCGCTGTGCCCCTCCAGCAGGATGTTGTACGAGGGCAGCCCGGCCGAGCCGATGCCCACGCCGCGCCGGCCCACCACGTCCTTGACCCGGTAGGAGTCCGGCCGCACCAGGCTCGCCTCGGGGAGCGTCTCCAGGTACGCGTCGAAGGCCGCGAGGACCTTGTACCGGGTGGCCGCGTCCAGCTCGATGGTGCCCGCGCCGGCCGTGAAGCGGCGCTCGTGGTCCCGTATCTCCGTCATCGAGTCCAGCAGCCCGAAGCGGGTGCGGGAGCGGGCCGCGCGCAGGGCGTCCAGCAGCGGGCCCTCGGAGGTCTCCAGGGTGAAGGAGGGCACCTCCTCGTGCTTGGCGCCGGCGGCCAGCAGCCGGATCCGCTCGCGGTAGGCGTCGGCGTATATCCGGACCATCCCGCTGATCTGCTCGTCGCTGAGCGCCTTCGTGTAGCCGATCAGCGCGACGGAGGCGGCGAAGCGCTTGAGGTCCCAGGTGAAGGGGCCGACGTACGCCTCGTCGAAGTCGTTGACGTTGAAGACCAGCCGGCCGTGGGAGTCCATGTAGGTGCCGAAGTTCTCGGCGTGCAGATCGCCGTGGATCCAGACCCGGCCCGTCCGGTCGTCCAGGTACGGGCCGCCGTGCCGCTCCCGCTCCAGGTCGGCGTAGAAGAGGCAGGCCGTGCCCCGGTAGAAGGCGAACGCGGAGGCCGCCATCTTGCGGAACTTCACCTGGAAGGCGGCGGGGTCGGCGGCGAGGAGCTCACCGAAGGCGGTGTCGAACACGTCGAGGATCTGCTCGGCGCGCTGCTCGGTCGTCGTCTCGGGAACCGCCATGGCGGATGCCTCCTGGTGAGGGCTGGTGGGACAGCTGTTCATGGTGTGCAACGCCCGACGGTACCCGTCTGTGCCCCGGATCTGTCAGCCGCCCGACGTAGACTTCGACGCTGTCCCCCCATCCTGTCGGCGATTGTTTTCCGGAGGTCCACCGCCGTGGCCAAGCAGCCGTTCACGCACCTGCACGTACACACCCAGTACTCGCTGCTGGACGGTGCTGCGCGGCTCAAGGACATGTTCGCCGCGTGCAATGAAATGGGCATGTCGCACATCGCGATGTCCGACCACGGCAACCTGCACGGCGCGTATGACTTCTTCCACACCGCGAAGAAGGCCGGGATCACCCCGATCATCGGGATCGAGGCGTACGTCGCCCCCGAGTCCCGGCGCAACAAGCGCAGGATCCAGTGGGGCCAGCCGCACCAGAAGCGGGACGACGTCTCCGGTTCCGGCGGCTACACCCACAAGACGATCTGGGCGGCCAACGCCACCGGTCTGCACAACCTCTTCCGGCTGTCCTCCGACGCGTACGCCGAGGGCTGGCTCACGAAGTGGCCGCGGATGGACAAGGAGACCATCGCCAAGTGGTCCGAGGGCCTGATCGCCTCCACCGGCTGCCCCTCCGGCGAGGTGCAGACCCGGCTGCGGCTCGGCCAGTTCGACGAGGCCGTGCAGGCCGCCTCCGACTACAAGGACATCTTCGGCGAGGGACGCTACTTCCTGGAGCTGATGGACCACGGCATCGAGATCGAGCGCCGGGTCCGCGACGGCCTCCTGGAGATCGGCAAGAAGCTCGGCATCCCGCCGCTGGTCACCAACGACTCGCACTACACCTACGCGAGCGAGGCCGGCGCGCACGACGCCCTGCTCTGCATCCAGACCGGCAAGAACCTCTCCGACCCCGACCGCTTCCGCTTCGACGGCTCCGGCTACTACCTGAAGTCGACCGACGAGATGTACGCGATCGACTCCTCGGACGCCTGGCAGGAGGGCTGCGCCAACACCCGCCTCGTCGCCGAGCAGGTCGAGACCGAGGGCATGTTCCAGTTCCGGAACCTGATGCCGAAGTTCGACATCCCGGAGGGCTACACCGAGGTCACCTGGTTCCGCGAGGAGACCATGCGGGGCATGCACCGCCGGTTCCCCGGCGGCATCCCCGAGGACCGCATGAAGCAGGTCGAGTACGAGATGGACACGATCATCTCGATGGGCTTCCCCGGCTACTTCCTCGTGGTCGCCGACTTCATCATGTGGGCCAAGAACCAGGGGATCGCGGTCGGCCCCGGCCGCGGCTCCGCCGCCGGCTCGATCGTCGCGTACGCCATGGGCATCACCGACCTCGACCCCATCCCGCACGGCCTGATCTTCGAGCGGTTCCTGAACCCCGAACGCGTCTCCATGCCCGATGTCGACATCGACTTCGACGAGCGCAGGCGCGTCGAGGTGATCCGGTACGTGACCGAGAAGTACGGCGCCGACAAGGTCGCCATGATCGGCACCTACGGCACCATCAAGGCCAAGAACGCGATCAAGGACTCCGCGCGCGTCCTGGGCTACCCGTACGCCATGGGCGACCGGCTCACCAAGGCCATGCCCGCCGACGTCCTCGGCAAGGGCATCCCGCTCTCCGGCATCCTCGACCCGCAGCACCCGCGGTACAGCGAGGCCGGCGAGATCCGCTCGATGTACGAGAACGAGCCCGACGTGAAGAAGGTCATCGACACCGCCCGCGGTGTGGAGGGCCTGGTCCGCCAGATGGGCGTGCACGCCGCCGGCGTGATCATGTCCAGCGAGACGATCACCGACCACGTACCCGTCTGGGTGCGGCACACCGACGGCGTCACCATCACCCAGTGGGACTACCCGAGCTGCGAGTCGCTCGGCCTGCTGAAGATGGACTTCCTCGGCCTGCGCAACCTCACGATCATGGACGACGCCGTCAAGATGGTGAAGGCCAACAAGGGGATCGACATCGACCTCCTGGCCCTCCCGCTCGACGACCCCAAGACGTTCGAACTGCTCGGCCGCGGCGACACCCTCGGCGTGTTCCAGTTCGACGGCGGGCCCATGCGCTCCCTGCTGCGCCTGATGAAGCCCGACAACTTCGAAGACATCTCCGCCGTGTCGGCCCTCTACCGGCCCGGCCCGATGGGCATGAACTCGCACACGAACTACGCGCTGCGCAAGAACAAGCAGCAGGAGATCACCCCGATCCACCCGGAGCTCGAAGAGCCGCTGCGCGAGGTCCTCGACGTCACCTACGGCCTCATCGTCTACCAGGAGCAGGTCCAGAAGGCCGCCCAGATCATCGCCGGCTACTCGCTCGGCGAGGCCGACATCCTGCGCCGCGTGATGGGCAAGAAGAAGCCCGAGGAACTGGCGAAGAACTTCGTCATCTTCGAGGCCGGCGCCAAGAGCAAGGGCTTCAGCGACGCGGCGATCAAGGCCCTGTGGGACGTCCTGGTCCCCTTCGCCGGCTACGCCTTCAACAAGGCCCACTCCGCCGCGTACGGCCTGGTCTCGTACTGGACCGCCTACCTCAAGGCGAACTTCCCGGCCGAGTACATGGCCGGCCTGCTCACCTCGGTCAAGGACGACAAGGACAAGTCCGCGATCTACCTGAACGAGTGCCGCCGGATGGGCATCAAGGTGCTCCCGCCGAACGTGAACGAGTCGGAGTCGAACTTCGCCGCCCAGGGCGACGACGTGATCCTCTTCGGCCTCACCGCGGTGCGCAACGTCGGGCAGAACGTCGTGGACTCGATCATCAAGTGCCGGAAGGCGAAGGGGAAGTACAGCTCCTTCCCCGACTTCCTGGACAAGGTCGAGGCCGTCGTCTGCAACAAGCGCACCGTCGAGTCGCTGATCAAGGCCGGCGCCTTCGACGAGATGGGCCACACCCGCAAGGGCCTCGTCGCCCACCACGAGCCGATGATCGACAACGTGGTGGCGGTCAAGCGCAAGGAGGCCGAGGGGCAGTTCGACCTGTTCGGCGGCATGGGCGACGAGGAGAGCAGCGAGCCGGGCTTCGGCCTCGACGTCGAGTTCTCCGACGTCGAGTGGGAGAAGTCCTACCTGCTCGCCCAGGAGCGCGAGATGCTCGGCCTCTACGTCTCCGACCACCCGCTGTTCGGCCTGGAGCACGTCCTCTCGGACAAGACGGACGCCGGGATCTCGCAGCTCACCGGCGGTGAGCACGGCGACGGCGCGGTGGTCACCATCGGCGGCATCATCTCGGGCCTCCAGCGCAAGATGACCAAGCAGGGCAACGCCTGGGCGATCGCCACCGTCGAGGACCTGGCCGGCTCGATCGAATGCATGTTCTTCCCCGCCACCTACCAGCTGGTCTCCACCCAGCTCGTCGAGGACACCGTCGTCTTCGTCAAGGGCCGCCTCGACAAGCGCGAGGACGTCCCCCGGCTGGTCGCGATGGAGATGATGGTCCCCGACCTGTCCTCCGCGGGCACCAACGCACCCGTGGTGCTCACCATCCCCACGGTCAAGGTGACCCCGCCGATGGTCACCCGGCTCGGCGAGATCCTCCGCCACCACAAGGGCAACACCGAGGTGCGGATCAAGCTCCAGGGGCCGCGCAGCACCACCGTGCTGCGGCTCGACCGGCACCGGGTGCAGCCCGACCCGGCCCTGTTCGGCGACCTGAAGGTGCTGCTCGGCCCGTCCTGCCTGGCCGGCTGACCGGCCCGCGGCCCGCCGTACGGGCCGCCGTCACGCGCCGAGGGGCGCGCCCGCGATGCGGGCGCGCCCCTCGGGGGTTCCACGGCCGGCGTCAGTTGTGGCCGAAGCGCTTCTGCTTGCTCTTGCGCGCCATGTCCATCGGACTCGGGGCGGACGACGACGGCTCGGACACCGACTCGGCCGAACTCTTCGACTGCTCCTGCGGGGCGGTGCGGTTCTGGGACTTGCTCTCGTGCTGACGGTTCTTGTTCTTGGCCATGGGAAGCCTCCGTGGGGGGTGTAGGGGCCAGGGCCGCCTTCACACTCACATACCACCATAGACCGCGCATTTTGGATCATTACTATGCGTAACTATGCGTAGTCGGGGGAACCGCAGGATCCGCCACGCCGATGATCGAGTTCCGGCCGTCAACGCCCTTACGGTCGGGCAGACTCGGGGAAAACCTGGATCGCTCCCCGGAAGAGGGTGGAACGCGTGGACCGCTGCGTCGTCCTGGTGGACGCCGGCTATCTGCTGGGCGCCGCCGCGAGCCTCCTGGCGGGAGAGCCCTCCCGCTCGCGCATCACCGTCGACCACGCCGCCCTCATCCAGGGGCTGCGCGAACGCGCCGAGGCCGACACCGAGCGCCCGCTGCTGCGGATCTACTGGTTCGACGGCGCACCCGACCGGGTGCCCCAGCCCGAGCACCGGCGACTGCGCGTGATGCCCCGGGTCACCGTCCGGCTCGGCGCCTTGACCCGCAGCGACGGCCGCTGGGCCCAGAAGGGCGTCGACGCGGCCATGCACGCCGAGCTCACCGAGCTGGCCAGAAACCGCGCCTGCTCGGACGTGGTCCTGGTGACCGGCGACGGCGACCTGCTGCCCGGCCTGATGTCCGCCAAGGAACACGGCGTCGCCGTCCACCTGTGGGCCGTCCAGGCCGCCGACGGCGACTACAACCAGTCCGAGGACCTGGTCGCCGAAGCCGACGAGCGCCGGGTGCTCGACCGGGCCTGGATCACCCGGGCGGTCCGCGCCAAGGACCTCGCCGGGATCTGCGCCCCGCCGCCGGCGCCCCGCCCCGAGATCGCCGCGATCCTCTCCGCCCCGCTGCCCGAGGCGGCCCTCGCCGAAGCCGCCCGCAACGGCGCCGCCCCCGCGCCCGCCCCCGCCGACAACCCGCCCGGCGGGCCCGCCACCACCGCCGCCAAGGGCGTACCCACCCCCAAGGACCTCGCCGGGCTGCGCGCCCACGCGCCCGTCCCCGGGCCGCAGACCGCCCAGCCCAGCGGCACGGCCACCCTGCGCTGGTCCTCCGACCGGGGCTGGATCGAACGCGGTGGCCCGCTCGGCGAACCGGCCGAGACCGCCTCCCTGCCCACCCTCGCCCAGCTGACCAGCGCCGAGCAGCGCTGGGCGGACCGCGAGGAGGACATCACCACCGTCGGCGGTGACCCGTTCGAGGTCGGCCAGGTGTTCGCCCGGCGCTGGATGGAACGCCTGCCCGAAACGGTGCACCTGCAGAAGCTCGCCACCATGTACCCGCGGATCCCGCACCGCATCGACGGCGAACTGCTGCGGTACGCGGCGCGGTTCGGGCTGCTCGCGCACAAGGACGACCAGATCGACGAGCACGACCGGTATGCGATCCGGGCCGGGTTCTGGCGCGAGATCGATGTGCGGGCCGCCGCGGAGCATGTGGGTGCGGGGGCGCCCGGGGCCGCCGGGGCGGCCGTTCCCGGGGCCGCGACCGGTGAGCGGGCCGCGGAGAAGAGCCTGGACAGGGCCGCCGAGAAGGTCACGGGCGACCTGCCCGAATAACCCCCGCCGGGGTGCGGCCCCAGCCTGGCCGACGCCCATTCCAGCCTCGCCGGCGCGCTGGGGTGCAACTTCCAGCCTCGCCGGCGTTTGAGGCGCGGGGTTTGGGGCGGAGCCCCAAGGGCAACCCGGCTCCCGCCGGGTACCGGGCTCTGCCCGGACCCGCTCCTCAAGCGCCGGAGGGGCTGAAGGGTGCGGGCAGCCGGAGGGGCTGGAGGGTGCGGGCGCCGGAGGGGCTGGAGGGTGCGGGGGGTTGCCGGGCTCCGCCCGGACCCGCGCCTCAAACGCCGGCGAGGCTGGATGTCGCCGCCCAAGGTACGGCGTGGCGCCCGGGCAGCCGGCGAGGCTGGAGGCCGCGGCACAGGTCGGCCGGCGAGGCTGGGTGGCAGGCGCCGGCGACTGAAATGGGGTGTCGTCCGGAGGGGGGTGGAGGCGGCGGGGTGGGGTGGGGGGTCGGACCCGCGGGCGTCGCGGGCGGCTGAGACGCGTAGGCTGCTCCCTCGTGAGCACGGGCACAGCAGAGGCGGGACACGCCGCGGGACACGGCGACCGGACCCCCGGGGCAGGGGCCGTCGAGCCGTTCGCCGTGGTCTGCACGGTGTCCGAACTGGTCAAGTCGTACCCCGCCGCGCGCGGCGGCCGCGGCACCCCGGCGCTGCCCGCGGTCCGGGCCACGGACGGCATCTCCCTGGAGATCCGGCGCGGCGAGATCTTCGGACTGCTCGGCCCCAACGGCGCCGGCAAGTCCACCCTGGTCCGCCAGCTGACCGGGCTGATGCGGCCCGACTCCGGCTCCGTACGCCTCCTCGGCCACGACATCGTGCGCCACCCTGAGCGCGCCTCCCGGCTGCTCGCCTACCTCGGCCAGGAATCCACCGCGCTCGACGAGCTGACCGTCGCCCTGGCCGCCGAGACCACCGGCCGGCTGCGCGGCCTGGACGCACGGACCGCCCGCGCCGAGCGCGACGCCGTCCTCGAGGAGCTGGGCCTCGGCGAGATCGCCGACCGGCCCCTGAAGAAGCTCTCCGGCGGCCAGCGCCGCCTCGCCTGCTTCGCCGCCGCGCTCGTCGGCGAACGCCCCGTCCTCGTCCTCGACGAACCCACCACCGGCATGGACCCGGTCGCCCGGCGGGCCGTGTGGAACGCGGTGGACCGCCGCCGCGCCCGGCACGGCGCGACCGTCGTCCTCGTCACCCACAACGTCATCGAGGCCGAGACCGTCCTCGACCGGGTCGCCGTCGTCGACCGCGGCCGGGTCATCGCCTGCGACACCCCCGCCGGACTCAAGGCGCAGGTCGCCGACGAGGTCCGGCTGGAGCTGGTGTGGCGCGAGGCCCCGCCGATGCACGTCCCCGAGGTCGCCGCACTGCGACCGGCGGCCACCGAGGCCGGCCGCCGCTGGGTGCTGCGGATGGGCCCCGACGAGGCCCGGGCCGCGGTCGCCGCGGTCACCGGCGGCCCCGCCTTCGCCGCCCTCGACGATTTCACCCTGGCCACCCCGAGCCTGGAGGACGTCTACCTCGCGCTCGGCGGCCGTACGAAGGGCCTGGTCAAGACGTGAGCCTTCCCGCCTCCGCCGCCGTTCCCGCCGCCCCGGCGCCCGTACCGGCGGCGCTCGACGACGAAGCCACGGAGCCGGCCGCCGCGCTCGCCCCGCGGGCCCGGCTGTTCCCCGCGCTGGCCGCCGTCTACCGCGCGCAGCTGTCCCGGGCCCGGGTGGCCCGCATCCCGCTGCTGTTCGTCGCCACCTTCCAGTCCGTCGGGATCATGGTCCTGATGCGCGGGGTGGTGGACGGCGGCAGCGAGGCGCGCGCCGTGGTCGCCGGCTCCTCCGTCCTCGTCGTCGCCTTCGTGGCGCTCAACCTGCTGGCCCAGTACTTCGGCCAGCTGCGCGCCTCCGGGGGCCTCGACCACTACGCCACCCTGCCGGTGCCGCCCGCCGCGGTGGTGCTCGGCGCGGCCGGCGCGTACGCCTCCTTCACCGTGCCCGGCACGCTCGTGACGGCCGTGTTCGGCTGCGTGCTCTTCGGGCTGCCGATGGGCGGACTGTGGATCCTGGCGGCCGTGGTCCCGCTGGCCGGGGCGGCCCTCGCAGGCCTCGGCGCGGCGCTCGGGCTGCTCGCCCCCCGCCAGGAGCTGGCCACGCTGGCCGGGCAGCTCGGCATGTCGGCGGCGCTGCTGCTGGGCGTGCTGCCGCCCGAGCGGATGCCGTCGGTGATCGTGTGGGCCCGCGACCTGCTGCCGTCCACGTACGGGGTCGAGGCCTTCGCCCACACCTTCGCGCCGCACCCCGACTGGGCCGTGGTCGCCGCCGACCTGGCGGTCTGCGCGGCCGTCGGCGTCCTCTCGCTGGCCCTCGCCACCTGGGCGTACCGGCGGGCAGCGGTCCGCTGACGCCGGGTCCGGCGTCACCTGGCACGATGTGGGGGTGACCGAAGCCTTCGCCCCGCCGCCGCCCGTGCCCGTCCCGGACGAGCAGGACCGGCCGCCGACGCCGTCCGTCGCCCAGGACCTCAAGGACGGCGCCGTCGTCATGCTGGCCGTCGCGTTCTCGGGGCTGCTGCTCGGCCTGCTGTGGGCCTGGCTGGCACCGCGCGTGCAGTACGTCTCCAACGGTGAGGCGGTCTTCCTGCGCGACACCGAGAACGAGGGGCGGATCGGCGCCGACGGCACGTTCTTCCTGATCGCGCTGGGGCTCGGCATCCTCAGCGGGGTCGTGGTCTTCCTGGCGCGCCGGAGCGGCGGGGTCGCCGTGGTGATGGGTCTGTCCTTCGGATCCGTGCTCGCCGCGCTGCTCGGGTGGCGGTTCGGCCTGTGGCTCGGCCCGTCCCGCGACGTCGTGGCCGCCGCGCGGGCCGTCGGCAAGGACGTTCCCTTCGACGCGCCGTTGCAGTTGCTGGCGTACGGGGTGTTGTTGGCGTGGCCGATGGCGGCCGTGGCCGTGCATCTGGGGCTGGTCGGGGTGTTCGGGCCGCGCGAGCCGGAGCCGGCCCCGGCCTGGGACGCCGGCTACCCCCCGCCCTACGCCCACCCCGTCGAGCCCGCCCAGGCCCCCGACGCGGCTGCCGATGCGGGCCGTGCCGCCGACGCCGCCCCGGATGCGGGCCGTGCCGCCGGGTCCGCGGACGTCACCGCGCCCCCCACCGACACCCCGCCCCGCTGACCCCGCCCACCCCGCCACCGGGCGCGGCTGATCCCGCGCACCCGGCCGCCCGGCGCCGCTGACCCCGCGCACCCTTCAGCCCCTCCGGCGTTTGAGGAGCGGGTCCGGGCGGAGCCCGGTGCCCGGCGGAGCCGGGTTGCAGCCTTGGGGCTCCGCCTCAAACCCCGCGCCTCAAACGCCGGCGAGGCTGGATTTCCGGCACGCAGCGCCGACAAGCCCGGGTGGTGCACCCCCAAGGCGTCGGCGAAGGCCGGGGGTTGCCGGCCGAGGCGCCGGGCGGGCCCACGGCCGGGTCAGGGGCGGGTCACGGGGGAGGTCGTGGCGTTGGTGAGGGTGGTGAGGGCGGTGGGGGTCAGTTCGACTTCCAGGCCCCGGCGGCCCGCCGAGACGCAGATCGTGGCGTGCGCAAGAGCAGACGCGTCCAGCACCGTCGGCAACGCCCGCCGCTGCCCCAGCGGCGAGATGCCACCCCGTACGTACCCGGAGGACCGCTCCGCCGCGGCCGGGTCGGCCATGACGGCCTTCTTGCCGCCCACCGCCGCGGCGAGCGCCTTCAGGTCCAGCGAGCCCGACACCGGGACCACGGCGACCGTCAGCGCCCCGTCGACCTCCGCGACGAGCGTCTTGAAGACCCGGTCGGGGGAGACCCCGAGGGCCTGGGCGGCCTCTTCCCCGTAGGAGGCGGCCGCCGGGTCGTGCGTGTACGCGTGCACCGTGAAGGGCACCCCCGCCGCGGTCAGCGCGACCGTGGCCGGCGTACCGCCCGCGCCCTGCTTCGTCGCCTGCGTCGCCTTCGTGGACTTCTTCGCCATCGCCGCGGCCCCCCTCGGGTCGGTTCCGGTCAGTTCGGGCTGGTCGGGGACCGGGTCAGGTCCACCGCGGGCAGCGACGGCAGGTGCCGGATGACCGCCGTCTCGCTGCGCAGCAGCTTCAGCTCCTCGGCGAGCCGGGTCGCGGTGTCCGGGGCCTGTAGCAGCCGCTGCTTGGACGGGACGTCCAGCACCGCCGCCGCCGCCACCAGGTACGAGACCACCGACGGTTCGTCGGGCAGGTCCGCGCCGGTGGCCAGGGACCTCTCGCGGGCCCCCGCGAGGCGCTTCTGGTACGCCCGGAACGCCCGCAGGACGCCCTGCGCCAGCGCGCCCGCGCCCTCCCCGGAGTCCTCCGGCAGTTCCTCCATCTCGGCCACCAGGTAGGGGCCGCTCGCGTCGACCGACAGGATCTTCACCCGGACCGTGCCGGTGGCCAGCACCTCGAAGCTGCCGTCCTCGCGCTCCCGGACGGTCGCCGCGTCGGCGATGCAGCCCACCCGGTGGAAGGCCTGGACGGGGTCGGGGCCGAAGCCGGCGGCCGGGCCCTTCTCGGGCAGCGCCGTCTGGTCGGGGAGTCCGGGGGCGGTGGGCGCCATCTCGCGGCCGTCGCGGATCGCGACGACGGCGAAGCGCCGCGGCTCCTCGTCGCCGGACTTCAGCAGGTCGCGCATCATGGCGCGATAGCGCTCCTCGAAAACGTTCAGGGGCAGGACGAGGCCCGGGAACAGTACCGAGTTCAGCGGGAAGAGCGGCAGACGAACGGTGGTCACGTCGGTCAGGGTAATCGCCGCGGGACCACGCCCGTCACCCCCGGCGCAGCAGCCGGGACGCGCCCGCGGCCACCGTCGTCGCCAGCACCCACCCCAGCAGCACCAGCACGGCCCCGGCCCACTGCCAGCCGCCCTCCAGCCGCCAGTACCCGTCCTGGCCGAGATCGATCACGGGGAGCAGCAGGTCCAGCGCGTACAGGACGGGGTTCCACAGCGGATGCTCCTCCGGTTTGATGGCGGGCGGATCATGGCGGGAAAAGGCCGCCGCGCCCGCCGCCCACAGCACCGCCATCCACAGCGCGGCCCGCCCGGGCCGGTACCCGTACGCCACCGTCCAGTCCTGGAGGTACCCCCACAGCTTCGCCGCGAGCGGCAGCGTCTCGCGGCGTCTGCGCTGTTTGGCGAGCAGCACCTCGCGGGCCTCCGCGTCCTCGCCGCCGGCCCGCAGCACCGCCGCCAGCCGCTCGTACGGCTCCGGCGAGTACTCGGGGGTCGCCGCCTCCACCCACTCCAGGCGGCGGGCCAGCGGGAACAGGCCCCGCGGGGCCAGGAACTCGTAGCTGAAGCCGTCCATCGACACCATGCCCGGGCCGGGCCAGCTGGTGGCCTGGTCGACGAGCTTCACCACCTTCGCCCCGGACAGCACCACCCGCCCCTGCTCCGGCCGCTCCCCGACGAACCGCAGCTCCGGGGTCTGGATCCGGCGCATCGACACCTCCTGGTCCCCGGCCAGCACGAACCGGGCGCCGAAGAAGTCCACCGCGTCCCCGAACCGCCCGTCGTCCAGCCGTAGCCCGCCCCGGCACTCGAAGCGCTGCACCCGGCTGCCGCGCACCGGCGTCTGCCCCAGCCCGTACGGGGGAGTGGATCCGGGTTCGCCGCCGGGGTCCAGCGCCACCGACGTCAGGTAGAGGGTCCGCTCCACGGTGAGCTGCGGCGCGTTCAGGGCGCGCCGCCCGTACGGATTGCGCAGCCGGGCCCCGCGCAGGCTCATCGAGACGCCGACCTTGGCGCCGCGCAGGCTGACCTCGCCGTACGTCTCCAGCAGCTCGGCCTGGAAGTCCTGGGCCACCGAGAGGCCGTCCGCGGCGATCGCCCGCCCCTTGCTGTCCCGCTGCACCACCGCCTGGCTGATCAGCAGGTCGGTGCCGATCTGCGCGTCGGTCAGCCGGATGCCGCGGGCGACCCGGCAGCGCGGCAGGTGCAGGTCGCCCTCCGTGTGCAGGCGGGCCGCCTCGATCCGCGGCACCGAGCAGTTGATCATCCGCAGCGTCGTGAACCGGGTCTCGGACAGTTGCACTTCGCTGTCGAAACGACACGCGTTCAGCTCCACGTACGGGGTGACGGTGCCGCCCGACAGTTCGAGGCGGCCGGTGATCCGGGCGCCGCGCACCTTCAGCGACGCGACCCGGCCCGGCACTGCCGCGGGCCCGCTGAGCAGCAGCCGGGCGATCACCTCCGCGCGCACGCTGCGCTCGGGCCCCCAGGCACGGTCGGCCATCGGATCGTCCCGGTCGGCGGCGTGCGCGCTCAGGTCGCAGACGGCGCCGGTGCGGAAGGCCCGCCACATCCGCAGCTCGGGCGCCCGCAGATCCGCCGGTGCCCCGTCGAGCCCATCGGGCTGTACCTCGCGTACTTCGTCCACGGGAGGCCCCCCTTCCCCTCGGTCGTCCTTGCGAACGCTAGTGGTCACGGATGACATCCGGGGCGCGTATCAGCCAGTGATACAGGCGACCGGTGGCGTGAGGCGGTCTGAGAGAATCGGGGTGTGATCTCTCGTATCGACCTGCGCGGCGAGGCCCTCCCCGAGGGTGGAGCCCTGCGCGATCTGCTGCCCCGTGCCGAATTCGACGTGGAAGCCGCCCTGGAGAAGGTGCGGCCCATCTGCGAGGACGTGCATCATCGCGGCACCGCGGCGCTGATCGAGTACGCGCAGAAGTTCGACGGCGTCACCCTGGAGCGGGTCCGGGTGCCCGTCGAGGCCCTGCACAGCGCCCTGGAGCGGCTCGATCCGGACGTCCGCGCGGCCCTGGAGGAGTCCATCCGGCGCGCCCGGATCGTGCACGCGGCCCAGCGCCGTACCGCGCACACCACCCAGGTGGTCCCCGGCGGCACCGTCACCGAGAAGTGGGTGCCGGTCGAGCGGGTGGGCCTGTACGCGCCCGGCGGCCGCTCCGTCTACCCGTCCTCCGTGATCATGAACGTGGTGCCCGCGCAGGAGGCCGGCGTCGAGTCCGTCGCCCTCGCCTCCCCGCCGCAGGCCGAATTCGGCGGTCTCCCGCACCCGACGATCCTCGCCGCGTGCGCGCTGCTCGGCGTGGACGAGGTGTACGCGGCCGGCGGCGCCCAGGCCGTCGCCATGTTCGCCCACGGCACCACCGGACCGGACGGCTGCGCCCCCGCGAACATGGTGACCGGCCCCGGCAACATCTGGGTCGCGGCCGCCAAGCGGTACTTCACCGGGAAGATCGGCATCGACACCGAGGCCGGCCCGACCGAGATCGCGATCCTCGCGGACGCCACCGCCGACCCGGTGCACGTCGCCGCCGACCTGATCAGCCAGGCCGAGCACGACCCGCTGGCCGCCGCCGTCCTGGTCACCGACTCCGAGGAGCTCGCGGCCGCCGTCGAGCGGGAGCTGGAGCCGCAGGTAGCCGCCTCCAAGCACGTCGACGACCGGATCAAGCCCGCCCTGGCCGGCCGCCAGTCCGCGATCGTGCTGGTCAACGACCTGGAGGACGGCCTCAAGGTGGTCGACGCGTACGGCGCCGAGCACCTGGAGATCCAGACCGCCGACGCCGCCGCGTGGGCCGCCCGGGTCCGCAACGCCGGCGCGATCTTCGTGGGCCCCTGGTCCCCGGTCTCGCTCGGCGACTACTGCGCCGGCTCCAACCACGTACTGCCCACCGGCGGCTGCGCCTGCCACTCCTCGGGCCTGTCCGTGCAGTCCTTCCTGCGCGGCATCCACATCGTCGACTACACGCGCGACGCCCTCGCCGAGGTCACCCACCACGTGGTCACCCTGGCCGAGGCCGAGGACCTGCCCGCGCACGGCGCCGCCCTCAAGGCGCGCTTCGGATGGAAGATCCCCCAGTCATGAGCGGCGACACGCCCGAACGCACGATCGGCATCGACGACCTGCCCGTCCGGGACGAACTCCGGGGCAAGATCCCCTACGGCGCCCCCCAGCTCGACGTGCCCGTCCAGCTGAACACCAACGAGAACCCTTACCCGCTGCCCGAGCCCCTCGTGCGGCGCATCGCCGAGCGCGTGGCCGAGGCCGCCCGCGGCCTCAACCGCTACCCCGACCGGGACGCGGTCGAGCTGCGCACCCAGCTGGCCGCCTACCTCACCCGTACGGCCGGGCACCCGGTCGCCATGGAGAACGTCTGGGCCGCCAACGGCTCCAACGAGGTCATCCAGCAGCTGCTGCAGACCTTCGGCGGGCCCGGCCGCACGGCCATCGGCTTCGAGCCCTCGTACTCGATGCACGCCCTGATCGCGCGCGGCACCGGCACCGGCTGGATCTCCGGACCGCGCCGCGACGACTTCACCATCGACGTGACCGCCGCCGAGCAGGCCATCGCCGAGAACGCCCCCGACGTCGTCTTCATCACCTCGCCCAACAACCCCACGGGCACGGCGGTCGACAGCGAGACGGTCCTCGCCCTCTACGAGGCCGCGCAGGCCGCGAAGCCCTCGCTCGTGGTCGTCGACGAGGCGTACGTCGAGTTCAGCCACGGGGACTCGCTCCTCCCGCTGATCGAGGGCCGCCCCAACCTGGTGGTCTCCCGGACCATGTCCAAGGCCTTCGGCGCGGCCGGCCTGCGCCTGGGCTACCTGGCCGCGCACCCCGCCGTCGTGGACGCCGTACAGCTGGTCCGGCTGCCGTACCACCTGTCCGCGGTCACCCAGGCCACCGCGCTGGCCGCCCTGGAGCACACCGACACCCTCCTGGGGTACGTCGAACAGCTCAAGACCGAGCGGGACCGGCTGGTCGCGGAACTGCGCGCCATCGGCTACGAGGTCACCGAGTCCGACGCGAACTTCGTGCAGTTCGGGATGTTCGCGGACTCCCACACCGCCTGGCAGCAGATCCTCGACCGGGGCGTCCTGGTCCGGGACAACGGAGTACCCGGATGGCTGCGGGTCACCGCGGGCACGCCGGCGGAGAACGACGCGTTCCTGGAAGCGGTTCGCGCACTGAAGAAGGAGCAGCAGGCATGAGCCGCATCGGACGGGTCGAACGCACCACCAAGGAGACCTCGGTCCTCGTCGAGATAGACCTCGACGGCACCGGGAAGGTCGACGTGTCGACCGGCGTGGGCTTCTACGACCACATGCTCGACCAGCTCGGCCGCCACGGCCTCTTCGACCTCACGGTCAAGACCGACGGCGACCTGCACATCGACTCGCACCACACCATCGAGGACACCGCCCTCGCGCTCGGCGCCGCCTTCAAGCAGGCCCTCGGCGACAAGGTCGGCATCTACCGGTTCGGCAACTGCACCGTGCCGCTCGACGAGTCCCTCGCCCAGGTGACCGTCGACCTCTCGGGCCGCCCGTACCTCGTGCACACCGAGCCCGAGAACATGGCGCCGATGATCGGCTCGTACGACACGACGATGACCCGGCACATCCTGGAGTCGTTCGTCGCACAGGCCCAGATCGCCCTGCACGTCCACGTCCCGTACGGCCGCAACGCCCACCACATCGTGGAATGCCAGTTCAAGGCCCTGGCCCGCGCGCTTCGCTACGCCAGCGAGCGCGACACCCGTGCCGAAGGCATCCTCCCCTCCACGAAGGGCGCGCTCTAACCGTGACCGGTCTCTCCACCATCCTGATCGTCGTCGGCCTCTTCCTGGCCGGCGGCGTCTACTCCTTCAAGAAGCAGAAGATGCCCCGCGGCGTCGTCGTTCTGCTCGCCATCGGCTCCATGATGTGTCTGGCAGCCGGAGTCCTGCGGATCCAAGGAATCTGGGCATGAGCGCCTCATCCGGCAAGAGGGCCACCAAGAAGGTCGTCGTCTTCGACTACGGCTTCGGCAACGTGCGCTCCGCCGAGCGCGCCCTCGCCCGCGTCGGCGCCGACGTCGAGATCACCCGCGACTACGACAAGGCCATGGACGCCGACGGCCTGCTGGTCCCCGGCGTCGGCGCCTTCGCCGCCTGCATGAAGGGCCTCAAGGACGCGCGCGGCGACTGGATCGTCGGCCGCAGGCTCTCCGGCGGCCGCCCCGTCATGGGCATCTGCGTCGGCATGCAGATCCTCTTCGAGCGCGGCATCGAGCACGGCGTCGAGACCGAAGGCCTCGACGAGTGGCCCGGCACGGTCGAACCGCTGCGCGCCCCGATCGTCCCCCACATGGGCTGGAACACCGTCGACGCGCCCGCCGACTCCCAGGCCTTCGCCGGCCTGGACGACGACGCCCGCTTCTACTTCGTGCACTCCTACGCGGTCCGCGACTGGACCCTGGAGATCACCAACCCGGCGATCCGCGCCCCCAAGGTCACCTGGGCCACCCACGGCGAACCCTTCGTCGCGGCCGTGGAGAACCGTGCCCTGTGGGCCACCCAGTTCCACCCCGAAAAGTCCGGCGACGCCGGCGCCCAGCTGCTCACCAACTGGATCGAGACCCTCTGATGACCGTGAACACGCTCGAACTCCTCCCCGCCGTGGACGTCCGCGACGGCCAGGCGGTCCGCCTCGTGCACGGTGCGTCCGGCAGCGAGACCTCGTACGGCTCCCCGCTCCAGGCCGCCCTGGCCTGGCAGGCGGCCGGCGCCGAATGGCTGCACCTCGTCGACCTCGACGCCGCCTTCGGCACCGGCGACAACCGCGACCTCGTCGCCGAGATCACCCGCGCCATGGACATCAAGGTGGAGCTCTCCGGCGGCATCCGCGACGACGCCTCCCTCGCCAAGGCCCTCGCCACCGGCTGCACCCGCGTCAACCTGGGCACCGCCGCCCTGGAGACCCCCGACTGGGTCGCCAAGGTCATCGCCGAGCACGGCGACAAGATCGCCGTCGGCCTCGACGTCGTCGGCACCACCCTCAAGGGCCGCGGCTGGACCAGCGAGGGCGGCGACCTCTACGAGACCCTCGCCCGCCTCGACGCCGAGGGCTGCGCCCGCTACGTCGTCACCGACATCGGCAAGGACGGCACCCTCACCGGCCCCAACCTGGAGCTGCTGAAGAACGTCTGCGCCGCCACCGACCGGCCCGTCGTCGCCTCCGGCGGCGTCTCCTCCCTCGACGACCTCCGCGCCCTGTCCGGGCTCGTCCCGCTGGGCGTCGAGGGCGCGATCGTCGGCAAGGCCCTGTACGCCAAGGCCTTCACCCTCGAAGAGGCGCTGGAAGTGGTCTCCGCATGAGCGACGGCACGAACGAGGTCAAGCGGATCTCCTCCGGCGGCCCCTGGGAGGACGTGATCGCGTACTCCCGCGCCGTCGAGCTCCCCAACGGCATGGTCCTGGTGTCCGGCTGCGTCTCCGTGGTCGACGGGTCCGTCGTCGCGGGCAACCCGTACGAGCAGACCGTCAACGCCTTCAACGTGGCGCTGGGCGCCCTCGCGCAGGTCGGCCTCGGCGCCGAGCACGTCGTCCGCACCCGCATGTACCTGACCCACGCGCGCGACGTCGACGAGGTGGGCCGCGCCCACAAGCTGCTCTTCGACGCCGCCCGCCCCGCCAGCACGATGGTCATCGTCGCCGGGCTCGTCGACCCCAACCTGGTTGTCGAGGTCGAGGTCGAGGCCTACCGCGGAGGTGCCGCATGACCCTCGCCGTACGCGTGATCCCCTGCCTCGACGTGGACAACGGCCGCGTCGTCAAGGGCGTCAACTTCCAGAACCTCCGCGACGCCGGCGACCCCGTCGAGATGGCCAAGCTGTACGACGCCGAAGGCGCCGACGAGCTGACCTTCCTCGACATCACCGCCTCCTCCGGCAACCGGGAGACCACCTACGACGTGGTGCGCCGCACCGCCGAGCAGGTCTTCATCCCCCTCACCGTCGGCGGCGGCGTGCGCACCGCGGACGACGTCGACAAGCTCCTGCGGGCCGGCGCGGACAAGGTCGGCGTGAACACCGCCGCCATCGCCCGCCCCGAGCTGATCCAGGAGATCGCCGAGCGGTTCGGCCGCCAGGTCCTCGTGCTGTCGGTCGACGCGCGGCGCACCGGGGCCGGGACGTTCGAGGTCACCACGCACGGAGGGCGCCAGGGCACCGGGATCGACGCCGTCGAGTGGGCCCACCGGGCCGCCGAGCTCGGCGCCGGGGAAATCCTGCTGAACTCGATGGACGCCGACGGCACGAAGGACGGCTACGACGTCGAGATGATCGCGGCGGTGCGCAAGCACGTCACGATCCCGGTCATCGCCTCCGGCGGGGCGGGGCGGCTGTCCGACTTCCCGCCGGCGATCGAGGCCGGGGCGGATGCGGTGCTGGCCGCGTCGGTCTTCCACTTCGGCGACCTCCGCATCGCCGAGGTTAAATCCGCCCTCCGCCAGGCCGGCCACCCCGTCCGCTGACCCGCCAGCCTGGCCGGTGCCCGGGCGCAATACCCAGCCCTTGTCGGCGCTGCGTGCGGCAAATTCCAGCCTCGCCGGCGTTTGAGGCGCGGGGTTTGGGGCGGAGCCCCAAGACAACCCGGCTGGCGCCGGGCACCGGGCTCCGCCCGGACCCGCTCCTCAAGCGCCGGAGGGGCTGAGGGGTGCGCGGGGTTGGCGGGGTCCGCCCGGACCCGCTCCTGAAGCGCCGGAGGGGCTGGGAATGCCCGGGCGTCGGCGAGGCTGGGGGCGCTTCCGGGAGGCGGGGTAGCGGGTCAGATGCCGAGTTTGGCGGTGGTGAGCTGGGCCACCGCCGACTTGTCGCCGTCCAGTTCGATCCGCGCCGCGTCCTGACGGCCAAAGCAGAACAGCACCAGCTCCCCCGGCTCGCCGGTCACCGTCACCACCGGCGTGCCCTTGCGGGCGACCGCCGTCTGCCCGTCGGGCCGCCGCAGCACCATGCCGACGGGGGAGCGGCGCCCGGTGATCCGGGCCAGCTTCTCCAGCCGCGACCACAGCGCGTCCGAGAACACCGGATCCAGCTCGCGCGGGGTCCAGTCCGGCTGGGCCCGGCGCACGTCCTCGGCGTGGACGTAGAACTCCACCGTGTTCGCCGCCTCGTCCACCTGCTTCAGCGCGTACACCGACCTCCTCGGCGGCCCGGTCCTGATCAGCTGGATCAGCTCCTCGTACGGCTTCGCCGCGTACTCGGCCATCGCCTTGTCGAGGCGGTCCTTCAACACCCCCAGCAGCAGCCCGCCCGCCGCGTCCGGCCGGCGTTCCCGTACGACCACGTGTGCGGCCAGCTCGCGGGTGGTCCAGCCGTCGCACAGGGTCGGGGCGTCGGGTCCGGCCTGTTCCAACAGGTCGGCCAGGAGCAGTCGTTCACGCTTCGCATGGGTAGACATGGCCGTCACCCTACGGCGGAAATCGCCCGGATGCCTGTTCCATCAGGCGGACAGCACGTCCGGCGGCCCCGCGCCGCGCGGCACAATGGCACCCATGAGCACGCCCGACACCTCCAGCGGCCTCGACCCGGCGATCGCAGCCCGGCTCAAGCGGTCCGCGGACGGCCTGATTCCCGCCATCGCGCAGCAGTACGACACCGGTGAGGTGCTCATGCTCGGCTGGATGGACGACGAGGCCCTGCATCGCACCCTCACCACCGGACGCTGCACCTACTGGTCCCGCAGCCGCCGCGAGTACTGGGTGAAGGGCGATACTTCCGGCCATTTCCAGCACGTGAAATCAGTCGCGCTGGACTGCGACGCGGACACCCTCCTCGTCAAGGTGGACCAGGTGGGCGCCGCCTGCCACACCGGCGCCCGTACGTGCTTCGACGCCGACCAGCTCCCGCTCTCGAACTAGGCAGGTCCCAGACCATGGATCTCGATACGTTCCGCAAGCTCGCGGTCGACCGCCGCGTCATCCCGGTCAGCCGCAGGCTGCTGGCCGACGGCGACACCCCCGTGGGCCTCTACCGGAAGCTCGCCGCCGAGCGCACCGGCACCTTCCTCCTGGAGTCCGCCGAGAACGGGCGGTCCTGGTCCCGGTACTCCTTCATCGGCGTGCGCAGCGACGCCACCCTCACCGCGCACGACGGCCAGGCCCGCTGGATCGGCACCCCGCCCGTCGGCGTGCCCGTCGACGGCGACCCGCTGGAGGCCCTGCGCCGCACCATCGAGACCCTGCACACCCCCCGCGACCTGGACGCCTTCGTGGACGGGGTGCTGCCCCCCTTCACCGGCGGCATGGTCGGCTACCTCGGCTACGACATCGTCCGCCGCCTGGAGCGCATCGGCGACCACGGCACCGACGACCTGCAGCTCCCCGAGCTGACCATGCTCCTCACCTCCGACCTCGCGGTCCTCGACCACTGGGACGGCTCGGTCCTCCTGATCGCCAACGCGATCAACCACAACGACCTCGACTCCGGAGTGGACGAGGCCTACGCCGGCGCCGTGGCCCGCCTCGACGCCATGGAAGCGGACCTCGCCCGCCCCGCCCCGTACGCCCCGGCCCCGCTGCCCGCCTCCGAGCTGCCCGGTTTCGAAGACGGCACGGTCAGCGCGCTGTGGGGCGGCGAGTCGTACCGCAAGGCCGTCGACGACATCAAGGAGCGCATCCGGGCGGGCGAGGCCTTCCAGGTCGTGCCCTCGCAACGGTTCGAGACGCCCTGCCACGCCTCCGCCCTCGACGTCTACCGGGTGCTGCGGGCCACCAACCCGTCCCCGTACATGTACCTCTTCCGCTTCGACGGCTTCGACGTGGTCGGCTCCAGCCCGGAGGCCCTCGTCAAGGTCGAGGGCGGGCAGGCCATGCTGCACCCCATCGCCGGCACCCGGCACCGCGGCGCCACCCCGCAGGAGGACCACGACCTCGCCGAGGAGCTGCTCGCCGACCCCAAGGAGCGCGCCGAGCACCTGATGCTCGTCGACCTGGGCCGCAACGACCTGGGACGGGTCTGCGAGCCCGGCTCCGTGGAGGTCGTCGACTTCATGTCGATCGAGCGCTACTCGCACGTCATGCACATCGTCTCGACCGTCACCGGCAAGGTCGCCGAGGGCCGCACCGCCTTCGACGTGCTGACCGCCTGCTTCCCCGCCGGCACCCTGTCCGGCGCGCCCAAGCCGCGCGCCATGCAGATCATCGAGGAGCTGGAACCCTCCCGCCGCGGCCTGTACGGCGGCTGCGTCGGCTACCTCGACTTCGCCGGGGACTCCGACACCGCCATCGCCATCCGCACCGCCCTGCTGCGCGACGGCACCGCCTACGTACAGGCCGGAGCGGGCGTCGTCGCCGACTCCGACCCGGTCGCCGAGGACAACGAGTGCCGGAACAAGGCGGCCGCCGTGCTGCGCGCGGTGGGCGCCGCGAACCGCCTCCACCAGCGCTGACCCGGGCGTTCGGCGGACCTGGACCCGGGGCCGCCGGACCCGTAGGGGATAGTGGTGTACGTGAGTGCCGTACCCCAGCCCCGATCCGATGCCGAGAGCGCGGCGGCAGCAAGCGGTGACCCCGCTGCCGCCGCCGCCCGCGGCAGCCGCCGCAGCGTCGCCGCCGCCCTGCTGACCGGCGCCCTCGGCGCCACCGTCGTCCTGCTCGCCTCCGGGCGGACCTGGGCCCGCGGCACCGCGGACGTCGGCGGCGGAACGCTCCGGCTGGCCACGGACGGCACCAACGTCACACAGGTGCCCGCGGCCCTCGCCATCGTCGGCCTGGCCGCCCTCGTCGCCGTCTTCGCGGTACGGGGCCCCGGCCGCGTCCTGGTCTCCGCCCTGCTCGCGCTGAGCGGCGCGGGCGCCGTCGCGGCCGCCGTGTTCGGCGCCGCCGACCGCGCCGCCCTCGACGCCGAGGCCGCCCGCACCACCGCGGACACCGCGGCCGCCGCGGCCGGGCTCACCCACACCGCCTGGCCGTACGTCACGGCCGTCGGCGGCGTGCTGATCCTGCTGGCGGGCCTGCTCGCCCTGCGGTTCGGCAAGGGCTGGCCCGCCATGGGCGGCCGGTACGAGCGGGACGGCGCCCCGCGCACCCGCACGGCGCCCGTCCGGGTGGACCCGGACCGGCCCGAGGACCTGTGGAAGGCCCTCGACCGCGGTGAGGACCCCACCGGCTGACCGCCGGACCCCACCGACCCTCCCCCCTTCCCGCCCGCCCCCACCCCCGGCAAAGACCAGGGGCACGGGTGCGGGACAATGAGATCCGAGCGTGCGACACACCACGTTCGACAGAGCAACGAGGAGCAACTCATGGCGGGCAGCAGCCACGGACACACCCCGGCCGCCTGGACCGGTGTCACCATCGCCTTCATCGGTTTCTGCATTTCGGGCGCCTTCATGGTCATGGCCAACCCGCTCGGCTTCTGGGCCGGCCTGATCGTCGTCGCGCTCGGCGGTGTCGTCGGCCTCGCGATGAGGGCCGCGGGCATGGGCGCCAAGAAGCCGGTCCGCTCCCTCACGGAGGCGGGCGCGAAGGCGTAACGCCCCCGTCCGGGCAGTTCTCGGAGAGGCGCAGCCCCCAGGGCTGCGCCTTTCCGCGCAACCGGCGAGAATCACCGGGTGGACGCCACTCCTACGCCGCCCGGGCCCGCCGCCGGGGCCGCACCCGCCCCCCAGGGCCCGCCGGCCCCCGCCGCGCCGGCCCCGCCCGCCGGGGCGCCCCGCAGCGCCCGGGTACGCCGTCTGGGCGCGCCCCTGCTCTCCCTCGCGGCCGTCGCCGCCGCCTTCGCGTACGTCGCCACCGTCGACCCCAACGAACCCGGCCACTACCCGGTCTGCCCACTGCTGCGGCTCACCGGGATCCTGTGCCCCGGCTGCGGCGGACTGCGCAGCGCCCACGCGTTCGCCCACGGCGATCTTCCCGCCGCGCTCGGGGCGAACGCGCTGGGCGTCGCGGCCTATTTCCTCTTCGCGGGCTTCACCGCGCTGTGGCTGGTTCGCGCCTGGCAGGGAGGGTCCAAGCCCGTGCCGGCCTTGAAACCGGCGTACTGGTGGGCCGTGGGGGCCCTCGTCGGGGTCTTCACGGTTGTCCGAAACCTGCCCTTCGGCAGCGCCCTGGCCCCCTGAGCGCCCGGCGCCCGGCACCAGAAGCCCGTATTCCGAATGTCCAGGTGCTGGGACGCCGTCAACCACATGCGGAGGGCAAGCCCTCCTGCGGATACCATTTGAATTGCCGACCTTGCTGTTGCCCGTCAACCGCGAAGCCGGCCGACCATCGTCACCGACCCGGAAGGGGGCCGCTCGCGTGAGTGTGCTCGACGAGATCATCGAAGGGGTCCGCGCCGACCTCGCAGAGCGGCAGGCGCGGGTCAGCCTCGACGAGCTCAAGGAGCGCGCCGCCAAGGCGCCCCAGGCGAAGGACGGCGTCGCGGCCCTGCGCGGCGACGGCGTCAAGGTGATCTGCGAAGTCAAGCGCTCCAGCCCCTCCAAGGGCGCGCTGGCCGCGATCGCCGACCCGGCCGGACTCGCCGCCGACTACGAGGCGGGCGGTGCGGCCGTCATCTCGGTCCTCACCGAACAGCGTCGTTTCGGCGGTTCCCTGGCCGACCTGGAAGCCGTGCGCGCCCGGGTCGACATCCCGATCCTCCGCAAGGACTTCATCGTCACGGCGTACCAGCTGTGGGAGGCCCGCGCCTACGGCGCCGACCTCGCGCTGCTGATCGTCGCGGCCCTGGAGCAGGAAGCCCTCGTCTCCCTCATCGAGCGGGCCGAGTCCATCGGACTCACCCCGCTGGTCGAGGTGCACGACGAGGAAGAGGTGGAACGGGCCGTCGCCGCGGGCGCCAAGATCATCGGCGTCAATGCGCGCAACCTGAAGGACCTCAAGGTCGACCGCTCGACCTTCGGGCGGGTCGCCCCCGAGATCCCCGCGGGGATCGTCAAGATCGCCGAGTCCGGCATCCGCGGACCGCACGATCTGATCGCCTACGCCAACGAGGGCGCGGACGCCGTGCTCGTGGGCGAGTCCCTGGTCACCGGACGCGACCCGAAGGCGGCCGTCGCCGACCTCGTCGCCGCCGGCGCCCACCCGGCACTGCGGCACGGCCGGAGCTGACCCTGCCATGACCGTCCGCCCCCGCCCCGGCGCCCACACCCGGCCGAGCCTGCGCTCCGCCTCGGTGTCCGCCGTCGCGACACACCACGCGCCCCTGGCGCGCGGCTGCCGCCCGCGCGGCTGCCGCGCCCCGGCGCGCCGGGTGCACGGGCGGCGGGTCCGGTACGTGATCGGCTCGGAGCCCGGCCAGGTCGACGGCATGCGATGGCGCGCCGGCGCTGCGCTGTAGCGAGGAACAGGGCCGGACGCCCCGAGCGCCCCGCCCGCGTGCACTGACACCCGTACCCGGACCGGCCAGCGCCGGCCCGCACGGGTGCTCGCCACCCCCGGACCGGCCCCGCGCCGCCCGGACGGGTGCGTACGCCCGCACGGCAAGGGGGCCGGTCTCCCGTGCCCCTTGTTCCTCCCGCGGCCCGTGGCGGCCCCGCCGCGCGGGTATCCGGCGCATACGGTGACTCCAGCCGATCGCTCCCGAGAGGTACCGCAATGTCCAGCGAGTTCTTCATTCCAGACCTGGAGGGTCAGGTCCCCAGCGCCGAGGGCTACTTCGGCGACTTCGGCGGCAAGTTCATCCCGGAGGCCCTCGTCGCCGCCGTGGACGAGGTCGCCGTCGAGTACGAGAAGGCCAAGCACGACCCCGCCTTCACGGCCGAACTCAACGACCTGATGGTCAACTACACCGGCCGCCCCAGCGCCCTGACCGAGGTGCCGCGCTTCGCCGAGCACGCCGGCGGCGCCCGCATCTTCCTCAAGCGCGAGGACCTCAACCACACCGGCTCGCACAAGATCAACAACGTGCTGGGCCAGGCGCTGCTCACCAAGCGCATGGGCAAGACCCGCGTCATCGCCGAGACCGGCGCCGGCCAGCACGGCGTCGCCACCGCGACCGCCTGCGCC
Source organism: Streptomyces sp. NBC_00239 (assembly GCF_036194065.1). Taxonomy (NCBI): domain Bacteria; kingdom Bacillati; phylum Actinomycetota; class Actinomycetes; order Kitasatosporales; family Streptomycetaceae; genus Streptomyces; species Streptomyces sp. NBC_00239. Next base: position 5,932,065 of record NZ_CP108095.1, read on the forward strand.
CTGTTCGGCCTCGAATGCACCATCTACATGGGCGAGGTCGACACCCAGCGGCAGGCCCTGAACGTGGCCCGCATGCGGATGCTCGGCGCCGAGGTCATCGCGGTGACGTCCGGCTCCCGGACCCTCAAGGACGCGATCAACGAGGCGTTCCGCGACTGGGTCGCCAACGTGGACCGCACCCACTACCTCTTCGGCACGGTCGCGGGCCCGCACCCCTTCCCCGCCATGGTCCGCGACTTCCACCGGGTCATCGGCGTCGAGGCCCGCCGCCAGATCCTGGAGCGCGCCGGCCGGCTGCCCGACGCCGTCGCGGCCTGCGTCGGCGGCGGCTCCAACGCCATCGGCCTCTTCCACGCCTTCGTCCCCGACGCCGGGGTGCGCCTGGTCGGCTTCGAACCGGCCGGCCACGGCGTGGAGACCGGCGAGCACGCGGCCACCCTGACCGCGGGCGAGCCCGGCATCCTGCACGGATCCCGGTCGTACGTCCTCCAGGACGAGGAGGGCCAGATCACCGAGCCCTACTCGATCTCGGCGGGCCTCGACTACCCGGGCATCGGCCCGGAGCACGCCTACCTCAAGGACAGCGGCCGCGGCGAGTACCGCGCGGTCACCGACGACCAGGCCATGCAGGCGCTGCGGCTCCTGTCGCGCACCGAGGGCATCATCCCGGCCATCGAGTCGGCGCACGCCCTCGCGGGCGCCCTCGACCTGGGCAAGGAACTGGGCAAGGACGGACTCCTCGTCGTCAACCTGTCCGGCCGCGGCGACAAGGACATGGACACGGCGGCCCGCTACTTCGGGCTCTACGACGCCGAGGGGGAGCAGAAGTGAGCCAGGGGAACATCCAACTGCTGAGCGACACCCTCGCGAAGGCGAAGTCCGAGGACCGCGCCGCCCTCGTCGCCTACCTGCCGGCGGGCTTCCCGACCGTCGACGGCGGCATCGAGGCCGTCAAGGCGGTCGTGGCGGGCGGCGCGGACATCGTCGAGGTCGGCCTGCCGCACTCCGACCCGGTCCTCGACGGCCCGGTCATCCAGACCGCCGACGACATCGCCCTGCGCGGCGGAGTCAAGATCGCCGACGTGATGCGCACGGTCCGCGAGGCCCACGCCGCCACCGGCGCGCCGGTGCTGATCATGACCTACTGGAACCCGATCGACCGCTACGGCGTGGAGCGCTTCACCGCCGAGCTGGCGGCCGCGGGCGGGGCCGGGTGCATCCTGCCCGACCTGCCGGTCCAGGAGTCCGCGCTGTGGCGCGAGCACGCCGAGAAGCACGGTCTCGCGACCGTCTTCGTGGTGGCGCCGAGCAGCAAGGACGAGCGGCTCGCCACCATCACGGAGGCCGGCAGCGGCTTCGTGTACGCGGCCTCGCTGATGGGCGTCACCGGCACCCGCGCCTCGGTCGGCGCGCAGGCCCAGGACCTGGTCCGGCGCACCCGCGCCACCCCCGCCGCCCACCGTGGCCTGCCGGTCTGCGTGGGCCTGGGCGTCTCCAACGCCGAGCAGGCGAAGGAGGTCGCGGGCTTCGCGGACGGTGTGATCGTCGGCTCGGCCTTCGTGCAGCGCCTGCTGGACGCGCCGGACCTCGCGACGGGCCTGGAGTCCGTACGGGAACTGGCCGCCGAGCTCGCCGAGGGCGTACGGCGGAGCTGAGCGCACGGTGACGGAACGCCGGGTTCTGTAGCCCGATCGGGTGGAACCGGGACCGGGGAGGCACGCGAGTGCCTCCCCGGTTCGTTTGCGGGACGTGAGTGAGAAGAACCCTGAAGCGAAGCGGTCGGCCCGGGAGCGGCTCCATGTGGAGCGCGAGCGGCAGAAGGCCAAGGACAAGCGCCGGCGGACCCTCGTGGTCGCCGGAGCGGTGGTCGGAGTGCTCGGCCTCGCCGCCGTCGTCGGCCTGATCGCGGCGAATGCGGGGAAGGACGGCGGCAAGTCGACGGCCGGACCGGTCGTCGCCCCCTCCGGCGCGACCGGCAAGGACGCCCTGGCCATCCAGACCGGCAAGGACGCGGCGAAGTCCACCCTGACGGTGTGGGAGGACTTCCGCTGCCCGGCGTGCAAGTCCTTCGAGGACGGCTACCGCGCCACCATCCACGAGCTGGAGGCCAAGGGGCAGCTCAAGGTCGAATACCACCTGGTGACCCTGATCGACGGGAACATGGGCGGCAGCGGCTCACTGAAGGCGGCGAACGCGGCGGCCTGCGCGCAGGACGCCGGCAAGTTCTCCGCCTACCACGACGTGCTGTTCGTGAACCAGCCGGCCGAGACCGACGACGCGTTCGCCAAGAACTCCAAGCTGATCGAGCTGGCAGGCAAGGTGCCCGGGCTCGACACCCCGACCTTCACCAAGTGCCTGGAGGACGGCACCCACAACGCGTGGGTGAACAAGTCGTACGAGGCCTTCCGGGCCGGACAGTTCCGCGGCACGCCGACCGTGCAGCTCGACGGCAAGGACATCTTCGCCGACCAGGCGAACCCGCTGACCCCGGCGAAGCTCAAGGCGAAGGTGGAGGCCGCCGCCAAGGGCTGAGCGGGTGCGGCGCCCGACCGCGCCGTGTGTGGATTTGGTTTCACCTTGCCGGGCGGGTTGCCTTCGGTACCGCCCGGCAAGGTAGCGTCGGTCCTGCCATGGAACTTGCTTACATTCCCAGCCCGTCGACCGGTGTGATCCATCTCGGACCGGTCCCGCTGCGCGGCTACGCGTTCTGCATCATCATCGGCGTCTTCGTCGCCGTCTGGCTCGGCAACAAGCGCTGGATCGCGCGCGGCGGCAAGCCGGGCACGGTCGCCGACATCGCCGTGTGGGCCGTGCCCTTCGGCCTGGTCGGCGGACGCCTGTACCACGTGATCACCGACTACCAGCTGTACTTCAGCGAGGGTGAGAACTGGGTCGACGCCTTCAAGATCTGGGAGGGCGGCCTCGGGATCTGGGGCGCGATCGCGTTCGGCGCGGTCGGCGCCTGGATCGGCTGCCGCCGCCGGGGCATCCCGCTGCCGGCCTGGGCGGACGCCCTGGCGCCCGGCATCGCGCTGGCGCAGGCGGTCGGCCGCTGGGGCAACTGGTTCAACCAGGAGCTGTACGGCCGGGCCACCGACCTGCCCTGGGCCCTGAAGATCGACGAGGGCCCGAACCGGGTCGCGGGCACCTACCACCCGACGTTCCTGTACGAGTCGCTGTGGTGCGTGGGCGTCGCGCTGCTGGTCATCTGGGCCGACCGCCGCTTCAAGCTGGGCCACGGGCGGGCGTTCGCGCTGTACGTCGCGGGGTACTGCGCGGGGCGCGGCTGGATCGAGTACATGCGCGTCGACGAGGCGCACCACGTGCTGGGCCTGCGCCTGAACGTGTGGACCGCCATCGTGGTCTTCGTCCTCGCGGTCACCTACTTCATCCTCTCCGCCCGCCTGCGACCGGGGCGCGAGCTGGTCGTCGAACCGGAGCCGGGGCCGGGCACGGGCCCGGCGAAGACCGATGACGAGGCGGGAGAGGCCGACTCTGCGGAGGCCGACTCCGCGGAGGTGGCCTCCGCCGAGGCCGACCCCGCGGAGGGCGACCCCGCCAAGGGTGACTCCGTCAAGGGTGACTCTGCGAAGGGTGACTCCCTCAAGGGGGACCCTGCGAAGGGTGACTCTGCCAAGGGCGACTCCGCGAAGGCTGACCTCGACAAGGCTGACTCCGCGGAGGGCCACTCCGTGAAGGGTGACTCTGCCGAGGCCGACTCCGTGAAGGCTGACTTCGCCAAGGGCGATTCCGCCAAGGCCGACCCCGCGGATGGCGATGGCGGGGCCGACGCGGGTGGCGATGCCGAGGGTGTTGTGGTCGGGGAGCCGGCTGCCGAGGCCAAGAAGCTCTGAGTCGAGCGCCGAAGAGGCCGGTCACCCCCAGGGGGTGACCGGCCTCTCGCGTGCCCGGGCCCCCTCGTTCAGCCGGGCGGGCGCCTGCGCTGTGGCGGGAACCCCCAGCCTCGCCGGCGTTTGAGGCGCGGGGTTTGGGGCGGAGCCCCAGGACTGCAACCCGGCTGGCGCCGGGCACCGGGCTCCGCCCGGACCCGCGCCTCAAACGCCGGCGAGGCTGGATGGCGCCGCCCAGGCGGGGGGTTGCCACCCGGGTGGCTGGCGAGGCTGGAGGTTGCTCCCGAGGCAGGAGGTTGCCGCTCGGGTGGCCGGCGAGGCTGGAGATGCCCCCGGCATCGGTGGGCTGGAGGTGCGCCGCAGGCGGGCGGTGGGGGGTCAGGGGGTTCGGGTGGAGAGGGCGAGGACCTGGTGGGCGGCGGCCACTACCGCGGGGTCGACGAAACGGCCGTCGGGGAGCGCGGCCGCCCCCGGGGCGGCCCGGGCGGTGTCCAGGATCTGGCGCGCCGCGTCCACCTCCGCCGCCGAGGGAAGGAACGCCCGCTCGATCACGGGCAACTGCCGGGGATGGATCGCCGCCCGCCCCAGGAAGCCCAGCGCCCGCCCCCGCGCGCAGGACACCGCGAGCCCGTCGAGGTCGCGTACGTCCGGGTAGACAGACTGCGCGGGCGCCGGCAGCCCCGCCGCCCGGGCCGCGACGACGACTCGGGAGCGGGACCAGTCCAGGCCTTCGTCCGAGACCAGCCCCAGGTCGGCCCGCAGGTCCGCCTCGCCCAGCGCCAGCCCGCGCAGCGCCGGGTGCGCCCGTGCGATGTCGAAGGCCCGCTCGATGCCGAGCGCCGATTCCAGCAGGGCGTACAGGGCCGTGCCCCCGGTGCGCTCCGCGACCCACGCCACCGACGCCGGTTCGGTGATCTTGGGGAGGCGGAGGGCGGAGACCCCGCGCAGGCCGGCCAGCGCCGCCAGGTCCGGCTCGGCCCAGGGCGATTCCAGGGCGTTCACCCGGACGTGCACCGGCACGGCGGGGTGGGTGCCGAGCAGCTCGGCGGTGGCGGTCCGGGCGTACTCCTTGCGGTCAGGGGGCACCGCGTCCTCCAGGTCCACGATCACCACGTCCGCGCCGGACCCGATCGCCTTCGCGACCACCTCCGGCCGGTGCCCGGGCGCGTACAGCCAGGTCAGCGGGGTCTCGTGGACGGTCACAGGACGCCTCCCGCGCGCAGTGCGGCGATCTCGTCGGCGGTCAGTCCCAGCTCGGACAGCACCGCGTCGGTGTCCGCGCCGTGCGGGCGGCCCGCCCAGCGGATGCCGCCGGGGGTCTCGGACAGCCGGAACAGGACGTTCTGCATCCGCAGGGACCCCAGTTCGGGGTCGGCGACCTCCGTGACCGTGTCCAGCGCCGCGAACTGCGGGTCCGCCATCACGTCCCGTACGTCGTACACGGGCGCCACCGCCGCCTGCGCCTGCTCGAACGCCGCGAGCACCTCGTCCTCCTTGTGGCGGGCGATCCACCCGCCGACCGCCTCGTCGAGCGTCTCCGCGTGCCGGGCGCGGCCGGTGCCGGTCGCGAACCACGGCTCGGCGATCAGCTCCGACCGCCCCACCAGCCGCATCACCCGCTCCGCGACGGACTGGGCGGACGTCGACACCGCCAGCCAGCGGCCGTCCGCGGTGCGGTACGTGTTGCGGGGGGCGTTGTTGGTGGACCGGTTCCCGGTCCGCGGCTGCACGTAGCCGAGCTGGTCGTACCAGAGCGGGTGCGGGCCGAGCACGGTCAGGATCGGCTCGATGATCGCCAGGTCCACCACCTGGCCACGGCCGGTACCGGCGCGCGCGGCGAGCGCCGTCATGACCGCGTACGCCGTCGCCAGCGCGGCGATCGAGTCCGCGAGCCCGAACGGCGGCAGGGTGGGCGGGCCCTCCGGCTCGCCCGTCATCGCCGCGAAGCCGCTCATGGCCTCCGCGAGGGTCCCGAAACCGGCGCGGTGGGCGTACGGGCCGAACTGCCCGAAGCCCGTGACCCGGGTCAGCACCAGCCGCGGGTTGGCGGCGGACAGCTCAGGCCAGCCCAGCCCCCACTTCTCCAGGGTGCCGGGACGGAAGTTCTCGATCAGGACGTCGGCGGAGGCGGCCAGCCGCAGCAGCACGTCACGGCCGCCGGGCGTGGACAGGTCCAGGGTCATGGTCCGCTTGTTGCGGCCGAGCATCTTCCACCACAGGCCGATGCCGTCCTTTGCGGGGCCGTGGCCGCGGGACGGATCGGGGCGGTGCGGATGCTCGATCTTGACGACCTCGGCGCCGAAGTCGCCGAGCATCGTGGCGGCGAGCGGCCCCGCGAACAGCGTGGCGAGGTCCAGGACCCGCAATCCGGCCAGCGGGGGAGCCGTACCGGTCGCCGGGTCGGCCGTCGTGTCGGCCGCCGTACCGGCCGTCGTGTTCATGAGCGGTGCTCCGCGGCGAGAGCGTCGATCTCGGCGCGTTCCGGCATCGAGGCGGAGGCGCCCGGCCGCTGCACCGACAGCGCGGCCGCCGCCGACGCCCAGCCCAGCGCGTCCCGCATCGGCCGACCCTCGCCCAGCGCGACGGCGAGCGCCCCGACGAAGGTGTCCCCGGCGGCCGTGGTGTCCACCGCCCGCACCCGCAGACCCGGCACGGTGTACGGGTCCGCGCCGCGCGCCGCGTACAGGCAGCCGGCCGCGCCCAGCGTGATCACCACCTCCGGCACGTCGTGCAGCAGCGCCGCGGCGGCCTGGAGCGGGTCGGTGAGACCGGTCAGCGCGGCCGCCTCGTGCTCGTTGGGCACCAACAGGTCGGTCGCGGCGAGCAGTTCGGCGGCCAGCGGCTGGGCGGGCGCGGGCGTCAGCACCGTGCGCACCCCGTGCGCGCGGGCCGCCCGGGCGCCCGCGAGCACGCCGGCCGGCGGCAGCTCCAGCTGGAGCAGCAGCGCGCCCGCGCCGGCGATCCGCTCCTCGTCGCCCGCTTCGAGCGCGGTGACCGTGCCGTTGGCACCCGGCACCACCACGATCGCGTTGCCGCCCTCGTCGTCCACCGTGATGTGGGCCGTGCCGCTGGCCCCCTCCACGGTCCGCAGCCCGGCCGTGTCCACGCCGGCCCCGGCCAGCACGGCCCGCAGCCGCACCCCGGACTCGTCCGCGCCGACCGCCCCGATCATCGTCACCGCCCCGCCCGAACGGGCCGCGGCCAGCGCCTGGTTGGCCCCCTTGCCGCCGGGGATGGTACGGAACTCGCGGCCCGTGACGGTCTCGCCGCGGCGCGGGGCCTTGGCCACGTACGCGACCAGGTCCATGTTCGCGCTGCCGAGCACGGCGATCCGGGGGCGGCCGGGGGATGCGGGCGGTGTCATTGGAGCGCTGCCTCCTGTGCGGTGAGGGTGGCCAGGGTGTCGAAGCCGATGCCGTCGAAGCCGGCGACGGTGGTGGCGAGACGGTTGCGGAGCGGGGCCGTCCAGTGTGCGGGCAGGGCCCGTACGGAACCGGCCAGCAGGCCCGCGAGGGAGCCCGCGGTGGCGCCGTTCGAGTCGGTGTCCCAGCCGCCGGACACGGCCCGGCACACCGAAGCGCCGAAGTCGCCGTCGGCGTGCGTGAGGGCGGCGGCGATCAGGGCGGTGTTGGGGACGGCGTGCACCCAGTGCAGGTGTCCGTAGCGGGCGTGCAGGAGGTCCGCGACCCGGTCGAAGTCCGGGTGCGCGCAGGCCGCGTCGATGCCGAACCGGACCGCCTCGGCGAGTCGCGAGCGGGGTGGCACCACGGCCAGCCCGGCGCGCAGCGCGTCGTGCACGTCACCGCTCCCGGCGGCGGCCCGGGCCAGCGCGGCCGCCGCGAACATGGCCGCGTACACACCGTTCGCGGTGTGCGTCAGGCGGGCGTCGCGGTACGCCTGCCGGGCGGCGGCCGCGGGATCGCCCGGATTGGTCCAGCCGTGGACGTCGGCGCGGATCAGCGCCCCGATCCACTCGCGGAACGGATTGTGACGGGTGGCCGTGAGCGGCGGCTCCAGACCGAGGAGCAGGTTGCGGTACGCGACGCGCTCGGCGGTGAACGTACGCCCGGCCGGCAGCTCGTCCAGCCAGACACGGGCCACGTCGGCGGTGGTGAACCCCTTGCCGTGCCGCTGGAGGAGCCGCAGACCCAGCAGCGGGTAGTTGAGGTCGTCGTCCTCGGGCGCGCCGTCGATGTTCTCGGCGAGGGAGGTCGGCGCGCTGCGCCGGTTCCAGGGGTACGCGGCCAGCAGCTCCGCGGGCACCCCCTTCTCGGTGAACCAGGAGGTCAGGGGCCAGTTGCCGGCGGCCTGTGCGAGCGCCCGGATGGCGTGCAGCGGCAGCTTCTCGACGGGCTTGCCGAGCACGCACCCGACGGCCCGCCCCACCCACGCGGCTTCCAGCCGCGCCACGAACGCGGCCCGGGGCGGGTCCCCGGCCGCGGGCCGCGGTCCCGCGCCGGGCCTGCCGCCCGGCCGGCGGTCCGGCCCGTGACGCCCCCGCCGGTCCGGCTCGGAGTGCCTGGCGTGGTCCTGCCCGGTGTCCGACGGGCCGGGGCCGTCGGCCGGCCAGTGGGGGCAGGCGGTGGTGATCGCCGACAGGGTGGTGGGCTCGCGCGCGGCCAACGGGGAGGGGAGGGCGTCGAGTTCGGTGAGCAGGCGCAGGGCCAGGGCGCGCAGCCCGGGAGCGGGCGCGCCGGTGGAGGCCCCGGCCCGCTCCGGTGCGGGCCGGCCGCCCGCGGCGAGCCACGCGCGCCGCCACGGTTCCGCGTCCCGCCCGTCCTCGGCCGCCTGCCGCAGCTCGTGCCCGACCAGGTCCTCCGGCTGCGCCCAGGTCAGCCGCAGCGGCCGCGCGGGCTCCGGCTGCGACAACGGCGTCCGTGCCGGCGCGGGCCCCGGCGATGACGTCGGCGTCGGCTCGAGCGATGGCGGCGGTGGCGACGGCGGTGACGGCGACGGTTGTGACGGCGACGGCGCGGGGGGACCGGGCGGCGGGGTCATCGGGGGGTCGCGATCGTGGTGAAGGCCGACTCGTGGGCGCGGCGCCGGGCGAGGTCGCGGTCGAAGACCTCCCGGGCGACCTCGGCGAGCGCGGCCGCCGGGGCGTGCAGGTCGAGCCGGCTGGCCTCCGCGACCTGCTTCGACCAGGCGGCGGGCACCGCGGACTCGCCGCCCAGGGCCCCGGCGATCGCCCCCGCCATGGTGGCGGTCGAGTCGCAGTCCCGGCCGTAGTTGACCGCGCCCAGGACGGCGGGCTCGTACGCCCCGCCGGCGACCAGCAGCATGCCGAGGGCGACCGGCAGCTCCTCGATGGAGTGCAGCCGGGAGGGCCGCCGGGCGGCCAGCGACGGGGCGCGGTAGTCCGGGCCGACCGAGTCGAAGGGGGCGACGGCCGTCCGCAGCGGCGCCAGCGCCGACTCGAAGTCCGTGTGCCGCACGGCCACTTCGCAGACCGCCTCGATCGCCGACCGGGTGCCGTCCTTGGCGAGGGCCAGCGCCGTCTCCACCACGGCGGCGGCCGTCGCGCCCGGCACGCAGGCCGCCGCGACCGCGGCCGCGAACACCCCGGCGGCCTCCCGCCCGTACGAGGACTGGTGGGCGCCGGCGATGTCGAGGGCCTCGGCGTAGGCGCCTTCCGGATTGCCGGCGTTGACCAGTCCGACCGGCGCCATGTACATCGCGGCGCCGCAGTTGACGATGTTCCCGCTGCCCGCCTCGCGCGGGTCCACGTGCCCGTAGTGCAGGCGGGCCACGATCCACTTCTCGGCCAGGAAGACGCGGTGCAGGGGGAGGGCTTCCGCTTCCAGTTCCGGGATCCAGCGCGGGGTGGAGATCAGATCGGGCACCAGGTGGTCGGCGACCGCGTACGCGTCGAGGTGGTCGCGCACCTTCTCGTAGACGCGGACCAGGGCGTGCGTCATCAGGGTGTCGTCCGTGACGTGCCCGTCGCCCTTGTGGTATGGCGCGATCGGGCGCGCCGTACGCCAGTCGTCGTGGAAGGGGCCGACGATGCCGTGCACCCGGCCGCCGTGCCGTTCGGCGATCTGGTCGGGGGTCCAGCCCTCCACCGGGCCGCCGAGCGCGTCGCCGACGGCCGCGCCGACGAGGACGCCGGCCGCCCTTTCCTCCAGAGTGAGCGTCATGTCTGAATCATCCCTTGGGTGAGGTCAGTTCCGAGCGTGCGAGCAGCCCGGCGAGTTCCACGAGATCGGTGCCGGCGAGGCGGGGGAGCACACAGCCGGACAGGGTCCGGCAGGCCTCGCGCCAGCCGACGGGCAGCGCGTCGCCGCCGCCGAGCGCGCCGGTGAGCGCGCCGGCGAGGGCGGGCGCGGAGTCGGCGACCCGGGACAGGCAGGCGGCGGCCGGCACCGCCTCGGTGACCCGGCCGCGGGCCGCCGTGGCGAGTGCGAGGGCGACCGGCACGGTCTCGGCGGCCGCGATGCCGTAGCTGTAGACGTGGTCGACGATCTCGTGCTCCAGGGTGGGGACGAGGGCGAACGCGCCGCTGTCCGGGGGCAGCGCTCGGGCCAGTTTCACGGCGTGCTGGGCGTTGCGGCCGATCTCCGTGGACTCGGGGAGCTGGCCCAGGGCGGCCGCGACGGCGCCGTCCACGTCGGCCCCGCCGAGCGCGGCGGCGACCGCGGCCGCCATCGCGCGGGCCCCGTGCACCCCGTCCCCGTCCTGGGTGTAGCGGGCGTCGAACTCGGCCAGTTCGGCGGCGGCTTCGGGATCACCGGGGTGCACGACCGCGAGTACGGCCGCCCGCACGCAGGCCGCGTCGTCGAAGTAGTGCGGGTTGTCGTGCCCGGTCGCGGGCGGCCGCAGCCCGGCCGCGAGATTGCCCAGGCCCGCGCGTACGGAGATCCGGGCGCGCAGCGGCAGCACGGCGGACTCCACCTCGGGGGCGCGTTCGGCGGCCGCCGCGACCTCGCTGGCCAGGGCGTTCCAGGCGAGGTCGATGGCCGCGCGCATCCGCCGCGACCGGGAGAGGTCGCTGAGCAGGGAACCGGCGGCGGTGAGCACCGACTCGGCGACGAAGGCGGCCCATTCGGCGTCGTCGGAGGGGCCCAGGCGGAGCGGTTCGGGCGGCTGGTTGAGGGCGATCGGCACGGGGAGGGTGGTGGTGGCGTTCTGCTCCGCGAAGGTGTCGAGCTCGCGGGTGAGGCGGCGGGTCCACTCGGGCATCCGCGAGGCGCGGTGCCGTGCGGCCGGCCACCCGGCGGCGTCCCCCGCGGCGAGCCCGAGCAGCAGCCCCTCGATCCGCCGGGGCCCGGCCGCTGCTGCCGGTGCCGGTGCCAGTGCCGGTGCCGTCGCCGCGCCCGTGCCCGCGTGCCCGTTCACCTTCCCGTTCAGCTCGTCCCCGTTCACCTCGCCGTCCACCTCTCCCTCCGGTTTCCGGTCCGCCGGCAGGCCGGGGTGCGGCTCGCAGGCGACCGGGTCGGTGGGCAGCGGGGGGCGCGGGGCGGCGTAGGGCGGCGGCGTCATCGGGCAGGCTCGCTTTCCGGGGTGAGGAGGTCGGCGATGTCCAGGACGTGGTAGCCGCGCATCGACGGCAGGCAGCTGCCGCGGACCGGGCCGATGACCGAGGACCACTCCTCGGGGATCGCCGAGACCCCGGACAGCGCGCCGGACAGCGCGCCCGCCACGGCGGCGGTGGTGTCCGCGTCGCGGCCCATGTTGACGGCGGTCAGGACGGACTCCGAGAACGCGCCGCGCGCGGCCGCGAAGGCGCCGAAGGCGAGTCCGACCGCCTCGGGCGCCAGGTCCGTCCAGGGGTAGCCGCCGATCACCACGGCGGACCGGACGGCCCGTTCGCCGCGCGGCGCGGCCGTCACCGCCCGCCGCAGCGAGCGCGCGGTCCAGGAGTCGGAGGGGATGACGGACAGCGCGGCGGCGACCACCGCGGCGGCGCTGCCGCCGGCCATGGCGGCCGCGACCCCCGCGGCGACGGCCTGGCCGCCGTAGATTCCCTCGCCGTCGTGGCTGACGCAGCCGTCGATGGCGACGAGCCGGGCCGCCTCCGCGGGACGGCCGGCCGCGAACACGCCGAACGGGGCCGCCCGCATCGCCAGCCCGTCGCTCCACGCGTGCCGGTGCTGGGCGGAGATCGGGGCGGCCAGCCCGCGCCGCAGGTTCTCCAGGGTGCCGCGCTCCGAGAAGCCGGCCCCGCGGAACGGCCCTTCGTCGAGGTCGGCGATCCAGTGGTGCCAGGCCCGTTCCACATGGGCGACCGTCAGGGCCGAACCGTGCCGCGCGAGCAGCAGCCCGGAGAAGATCGCGTACTCCGTGTCGTCGGTACCCGCGGGATCGTCCGAGACGAACCCCTCGATCCGGCCCCACCGGGCGCGGATCTCCGACGGCTTCATGTTCTCCGCAGGGGCGCCGAGCGCGTCACCGACCGCGAGCCCCAGAAGAGCGCCCCTCGCCCGTTCGAGGAGGACTTGCGGATTGCATGCAATCAGCTCCATGGCGCGCCTCTCGACTTGATGGGACTCATCATGAGCCCTTGGGGGATTTGTGCCATGACAGTGGGTTTGTCGGTCGGCGCGAAACACCCCGGTCACCCGGTCGCCAGCGGCCAAAACCCCAGGTAAGTACGGCCTACCTTGCTGGCGGGCGCCGAAAATCGTGCGTAGTTTCGAGGTGTTGGGGGAGAGCCGGATGCCTCATGGCTTCCGCATGCGCAAAAGGGGAGTAAAGCCACATGTCCATCATCGACGTCGAAGCACCGCTGCACGAGGCCCACCGCGACAACCACACGCACCGCGATGTGAACGGCGGATGGCTGCGGCCGGCGGTCTTCGGAGCGATGGACGGCCTGGTCTCCAACCTCGCGCTGATGACCGGTGTGGCGGGCGGCGCGGTCGCCCCGCAGACCGTCGTCATCACCGGCCTGGCCGGTCTCGCCGCCGGCGCCTTCTCGATGGCGGCCGGCGAGTACACCTCCGTGGCCTCGCAGCGCGAGCTGGTCCAGGCGGAACTGGACGTCGAGCGCCAGCAGTTGCGCAAGCACCCGATCGACGAGATGGAGGAGCTCGCCGAGCTCTACGTCTCCCGCGGCGTCGAGCCCGCCCTCGCCCGCGAGGTGGCGATGCAGCTGTCCCGCGACCCGGAGCAGGCGCTGGAGATCCACGCCCGCGAGGAGCTGGGCATCGACCCGGACGACCTGCCGTCCCCGATGGTGGCCGCCGTCTCCTCCTTCGGCTCCTTCGCGCTCGGCGCGCTGCTGCCCCTGCTGCCGTACCTGCTCGGCGCCACCGCCCTGTGGCCCGCGGTGCTGGCGGCGCTGGCCGGCCTCTTCGCCTGCGGCGCGGTCGTGGCCCGGGTCACCGCGTCCACCTGGTGGTACAGCGGCCTGCGCCAGTTCGCCCTCGGCGGCGCGGCGGCCGCGGTCACGTACGGCATCGGCGCGCTGATCGGCCACACGGTCGGCTGATCGCCGCACGAAGGACGGTCGAGGCCGCCCGGAGGCCGCCGGCAGCCCCGGCGGCCTCCGGGCGGCCTCGCTCGTGCACCGGACAGGCCGTACGGGCGGAAGTGCGGGATCGTGGTGCGGGACCGTGTGTGACGTACGCCCCGGCACGCCGGGGCCGTCCGCCCTAGGCCGACCGCCGCGAAAGTGAGACACTATGCGTCGCACAACATAAGTAGTCCATTACCCGGCCGTTTCGATCCTGTGTACGCCGGGCATGAGACGAACGCGCGTGGGCAAGGGTGCCCATCTCGCGCCCCCCAGGACCCCGAACTCGCGATCAGCCCGTGAGGGTCCCACTTTTCTGCCTCGCGCAACCTGCGTGGTGGCCGCCGCGGTGTCCGCATGCTGGAATGCAGTATCCGGCTACCGGGATTGCGGTCATCATGTAACCTGCACGAAATTTCGCAGAGGGCCAACGTCGTCCCTCGGCTATTGCATATGCCACGACGACGACGGGAGAGCCGATGCGTTCCGCATCCACGCACTCCGCGACCGGCCCCAGCACCACTGCCTGGTCGCCCATGGACGGTCGCCCCGCCCAGCAGGGCATGTACGACCCGCGCAACGAGAAGGACGCCTGTGGCGTCGGATTCGTGGCGAACCTCACCGGCGAGGCCACCCACACCCTCGTTGAGCAGGCACTGACCGTACTGCGGAACCTCGAGCACCGCGGCGCCACCGGATCCGAGCCCGACTCGGGCGACGGCGCCGGCATCCTGTCCCAGGTCCCCGACGCCTTCCTCCGCGAGGTCGCCGGATTCGAGCTCCCCGAGGCCGGCGCGTACGCCGTCGGCATCGCCTTCCTGCCCGCCGACGGCTCCGCACAGGCCGTCGCGCAGATCGAGGCGATCGCAGCCGAGGAGAACCTCACGGTCCTCGGCTGGCGCGAGGTCCCCGTGACCCCCGACCTGCTCGGCAACGGCGCCCGCGCCACCATGCCGGCCTTCTCCCAGCTGTTCGTCTCCGGCGGCGGCGCCACCGGCATCGAGCTGGACCGCACGGCCTTCGTGCTGCGCAAGCGCGCCGAGCGCGAGGCCGGCGTCTACTTCCCCTCGCTCTCCGCCCGCACCATCGTCTACAAGGGCATGCTGACCACCGGCCAGCTGGAGCCTTTCTTCCCGGACCTCTCCGACCGCCGCTTCGCCTCGGCCGTCGCCCTGGTCCACTCGCGCTTCTCCACCAACACCTTCCCGTCCTGGCCGCTGGCCCACCCGTACCGCTTCGTCGCGCACAACGGCGAGATCAACACGGTCAAGGGCAACCGGAACTGGATGAAGGCCCGCGAATCCCAGCTCGCCTCGGAGGTGTTCGGCTCTGCCGACAACGGGCGCGACGGCTCTGCCGACAACGGGCGCGACGGCTCTGTCGGCGGCGCGGCGAAGCTGGAGCGGATCTTCCCGATCTGCACCCCCGACGCCTCCGACTCGGCGTCCTTCGACGAGGTCCTGGAGCTGCTCCACCTCGGCGGCCGCTCGCTCCCGCACAGCGTGCTGATGATGATCCCGGAGGCGTGGGAGAACCACACCTCCATGGACCCGGCGCGCAGGGCGTTCTACCAGTACCACGCCACGATGATGGAGCCGTGGGACGGCCCGGCGTGCGTCACCTTCACCGACGGCACCCAGGTCGGCGCGGTCCTCGACCGCAACGGCCTGCGCCCCGGCCGCTACTGGGTCACCGACGACGGCCTCGTTGTCCTCGGCTCCGAGGTCGGCGTGCTCGACATCGACCCGGCCAAGGTCGTCCGCAAGGGCCGCCTGCAGCCCGGCAAGATGTTCCTCGTCGACACCGCCCAGAAGCGGATCATCGAGGACGACGAGATCAAGGCCGAGCTTGCCGCCGCCGCGCCGTACGCGGAATGGCTCGAAGCCGGCGAGATCGAGCTCGAGGACCTCCCCGAGCGCGAGCACATCGTGCACACCCACGCCTCGGTCACCCGCCGCCAGCAGACCTTCGGGTACACCGAGGAAGAGCTGAAGATCATCCTGGCGCCGATGGCCCGCACCGGCGGCGAGCCGCTCGGCTCCATGGGTACGGACTCCCCGATCGCGGCCCTGTCCGAGCGCCCCCGGCTGCTCTTCGACTACTTCACCCAGCTGTTCGCGCAGGTCACGAACCCGCCGCTGGACGCCATCCGCGAGGAGCTCGTCACCTCGCTGCGCTCCCACATCGGCCCGCAGGCCAACCTGCTGGAGCCGACGGCCGTGTCCTGCCGCAACGTCATGCTGCCGTTCCCGGTGATCGACAACGACGAGCTGGCCAAGCTCATCCACATCAACGCCGACGGCGACATGCCCGGCATGACGGCCGTCACGCTCTCCGGCCTCTACCGGGTCTCGGGCGGCGGCGACGCCCTCGCCGCCCGGATCGACGCCATCAAGGCCGAGGCCGACGCCGCCATCGCGGGCGGCGCCCGTCTGATCGTCCTCTCCGACCGCCACTCGGACGCCGAGCACGCGCCGATCCCGTCGCTGCTGCTCACCTCCGCGGTGCACCACCACCTCATCGCCACCAAGCAGCGCACCCAGGTGGGCCTGCTGATCGAGGCCGGCGACGTCCGCGAGGTCCACCACGTGGCCCTGCTGATCGGCTACGGCGCCGCCGCGGTCAACCCGTACCTGGCCATGGAGTCGGTCGAGGACCTGCTGCGCGCCGGCACGTTCCTCTCCGAGGTCGAGCCCGAGCAGGCCATCCGGAACCTGATCTACGCCCTCGGCAAGGGCGTCCTGAAGGTCATGTCGAAGATGGGCATCTCCACCGTGGCCTCGTACCGCGGCGCCCAGGTCTTCGAGGCCGTCGGCCTCGACCAGGACTTCGTCGACACGTACTTCAACGGCACCGCCACCAAGATCGGCGGAGCCGGCCTGGACGTCGTCGCCAAGGAGGTGGCCGCCCGCCACGCCAAGGCGTACCCGGCCTCCGGGATCGCCCCGGCGCACCGCGCGCTGGAGATCGGCGGCGAGTACCAGTGGCGCCGCGAGGGCGAGCCGCACCTGTTCGACCCCGAGACGGTCTTCCGCCTCCAGCACGCCACGCGCAACCGCCGGTACGACATCTTCAAGAAGTACACGGACCGCGTGAACGAGCAGTCCGAGCGCCTGATGACGCTCCGCGGCCTGTTCGCCTTCAAGGACCGCGAGTCGATCTCCATCGACGAGGTCGAGGCGGTCTCCGAGATCGTCAAGCGCTTCTCCACCGGCGCCATGTCGTACGGCTCCATCTCCCAGGAGGCGCACGAGACCCTCGCCATCGCCATGAACCAGCTGGGCGGCAAGTCCAACACCGGTGAGGGCGGCGAGGACCCGGACCGCCTGTACGACCCGGCGCGCCGCTCGGCGATCAAGCAGGTCGCCTCGGGCCGCTTCGGCGTCACCAGCGAGTACCTCGTCAACGCGGACGACATCCAGATCAAGATGGCCCAGGGCGCCAAGCCCGGCGAGGGCGGCCAGCTGCCCGGCCACAAGGTCTACCCGTGGGTCGCCAAGACCCGGCACTCCACCCCGGGCGTCGGCCTGATCTCCCCGCCGCCGCACCACGACATCTACTCCATCGAGGACCTGGCTCAGCTGATCCACGACCTCAAGAACGCCAACCCGGTCGCCCGCATCCACGTGAAGCTGGTCTCCGAGGTCGGCGTGGGCACGGTCGCCGCCGGTGTCTCCAAGGCCCACGCGGACGTCGTCCTCATCTCCGGCCACGACGGCGGTACGGGCGCCTCCCCGCTCACCTCGCTCAAGCACGCGGGCGGCCCCTGGGAGCTCGGCCTCGCCGAGACCCAGCAGACCCTGCTGCTCAACGGGCTGCGCGACCGGATCGTCGTCCAGACCGACGGACAGCTCAAGACCGGCCGCGACGTCATCATCGCCGCGCTGCTCGGCGCCGAGGAGTTCGGTTTCGCGACCGCGCCGCTCGTCGTCTCCGGCTGCGTCATGATGCGCGTCTGCCACCTGGACACCTGCCCGGTCGGCATCGCCACCCAGAACCCGGTCCTGCGCGACCGCTTCTCCGGCAAGGCCGAGTTCGTCGTGAACTTCTTCGAGTTCATCGCCGAGGAGGTCCGCGAGATCCTCGCCGAGCTGGGCTTCCGCACCCTGGAAGAGGCCGTCGGCCACGCCGAGCTCCTCGACACCACCCAGGCCGTACGGCACTGGAAGGCGCAGGGCCTCGACCTGGAGCCGCTCTTCCACGTGCCCGAGCTGCCCGAGGGCGCGGTCCGCCACGCGGTCGTCGCCCAGGACCACGGCCTGGAGAAGGCCCTGGACAACGAGCTGATCGAGCTGGCCGCCGACGCCCTGGGCGCGGCGACCGCCGAGGAGGCACAGCCGGTCCGGGCGCAGCTCGCGATCCGGAACATCAACCGGACCGTCGGCACCATGCTCGGCCACGAGGTCACCAAGAAGTTCGGCGGCGCGGGCCTGCCCGCCGACACCATCGACCTCACCTTCACGGGTTCGGCCGGCCAGTCCTTCGGCGCGTTCCTGCCGAGCGGTGTCACCCTCCGCCTGGAAGGCGACGCCAACGACTACGTCGGCAAGGGCCTCTCCGGCGGCCGCGTCGTGGTCCGTCCCGACCGGGGCGCCGACCACCTGGCCGAGTACTCGGTCATCGCGGGCAACACCATCGGCTACGGCGCGACCGCGGGCGAGATGTTCCTGCGCGGCCGCACCGGCGAGCGCTTCTGCGTCCGCAACTCCGGTGCGCTGGTCGTCTCGGAGGGCGTGGGCGACCACGGCTGCGAGTACATGACCGGCGGCCGGGCCGTCGTCCTCGGCGAGACCGGGCGCAACTTCGCGGCCGGCATGTCGGGTGGTGTCGCGTACGTGATCGACCTCAACCGCGACCACGTCAACGTCGGCAACCTCGACGCGATCGAGGGCCTGTCCGACGAGGACGCGCAGTGGCTGCACGATGTGGTGCGCCGCCACCACGAGGAGACCGGATCCACCGTCGCCCGGTCCCTCCTCGACGGCTGGGACACCGAGGTGACCCGCTTCAGCAAGATCATCCCGACCACGTACAAGGCAGTGCTCGCCGCCAAGGACGCCGC
This sequence comes from Streptomyces sp. NBC_00239, assembly GCF_036194065.1. Taxonomy (NCBI): domain Bacteria; kingdom Bacillati; phylum Actinomycetota; class Actinomycetes; order Kitasatosporales; family Streptomycetaceae; genus Streptomyces; species Streptomyces sp. NBC_00239. The sequence continues at coordinate 5,950,435 of NZ_CP108095.1, forward strand.
TGAGCGGGCCGGACTCTCGGAATCCGAGACCACCGAGAAGATGATGGAGGCGGCGACCCATGGCTGACCCGAAGGGCTTCCTCACCACCCCCCGCGAGACCGCCTGCACCCGTCCGGTGGCCGAGCGGCTCAAGGACTGGAACGAGGTCTACGTTCCGGGCTCGCTGCTGCCGATCATCAGCAAGCAGGCCGGCCGCTGCATGGACTGCGGCATCCCGTTCTGCCACAACGGCTGTCCGCTGGGGAACCTGATCCCCGAGTGGAACGACTTCGCGTACCGCGAGGACTGGTCGGCGGCGGCGGACCGGCTGCACGCGACGAACAACTTCCCGGAGTTCACGGGCCGCCTGTGCCCCGCTCCCTGTGAGTCGGCGTGCGTGCTCGGCATCAACCAGCCGGCCGTCACCATCAAGAACGTCGAAGTCTCGATCATCGACAAGGCCTGGGACAACGGCGACGTCACCCCGCAGGCGCCCGAGCGGCTGTCCGGCAAGACCGCCGCCGTCATCGGCTCGGGCCCGGCCGGTCTGGCCGCCGCCCAGCAGCTGACCCGGGCCGGCCACACCGTGGTCGTGTACGAGCGCGCCGACCGCATCGGCGGGCTGCTGCGGTACGGCATCCCCGAGTTCAAGATGGAGAAGGTGCACATCAACCGCCGCATCGAGCAGATGCGCGCGGAGGGCACCAAGTTCCGCACGGGCATCGAGGTCGGCCGCGACGTCACCGCCACCGACCTGCGCAAGCGGTTCGACGCGGTCGTCATCGCGGCGGGCGCGACCGTCTCCCGCGACCTGCCGGTCCCGGGGCGCGAGCTGGGCGGCATCCACTTCGCCATGGAGTACCTGCCGCTCGCCAACAAGGTCCAGGAGGGCGACTTCATGGCGCCCCCCATCACGGCCGAGGGCAAGCACGTGATCGTCATCGGCGGCGGCGACACCGGCGCGGACTGCGTCGGCACCGCCCACCGCCAGGGCGCCCTGTCGGTCACCCAGCTGGAGATCATGCCGCGCCCTTCGGAGGAGCGCCCGGCCGCGATGCCGTGGCCGACCTTCCCGATGCTGTACAAGGTCACGTCGGCGCACGAGGAGGGCGGCGAGCGGATCTACTCCGTCTCCACCACCCACTTCGAGGGCGACGAGGACGGCAACGTCAAGGCCCTGCACCTGGTCGAGGTCGAGTTCGTGGACGGCAAGCTGACCCAGAAGCCGGGCACCGAGCGGGTCCTCCCGGCCCAGCTGGTCACCCTGGCCATGGGCTTCACCGGCACGGACCAGGCCAACGGCCTGGTGCAGCAGTTCGGCCTGGACCTCGACGAGCGCGGCAACATCGCCCGCGACGCGTCGTACGCGACCAACGTCGACGGCGTCTTCGTCGCCGGTGACGCGGGCCGCGGCCAGTCCCTGATCGTGTGGGCCATCGCGGAAGGCCGCTCGGCCGCCCGCGGCGTGGACCGCTTCCTGACGGGCGCCAGCACCCTCCCGTACCCGGTCAAGCCCACGGACCGCTCCCTGATGGTCTGATCCTCCGGCCCCTCCCCTCCGGGGGAGGGACTCGGCAGCACCTCGCAGTACCCCTCCCTCCCGGAGGACCCCTCAAACGGCCCGTACAACGAAGTACGGCACCCCGACACAGCGCCCGCCATGTCCCCGACCAGGGATGGCGGGCGCTGTGGCGTTCACCGGGTCGCTGTAGACATCATCCGATCGTCATCTCGTAGCACAGGTGCTGGCGGTGGGCGGGCATGAACATTACGTCCGCCTGGAACGGGCGGTCGTCCGCATCGAGGGTGGCCCGGCTGATGCGGAGGAGCGGTTCGGTCGGCGTGACGCGCAGCTGGTCGCACTGGTCCGCGGTGGGGAGGAGGGCGGTGACCTCCTCGACGATGCGGGCCGCGGTGTGGCCGAGTGCGGCGAGGAGGGTGACGGCTCCGCCGGGGATCTTGGCGGTTTCCGCCAGCCGGGTGCCGGCCGCGAGGTGCGCGGGGTAGTAGGTGTCCGTCAGCTCGACCGGCTCGCCGTCGAGTTCGATGACGCGCCGCCGCACGACCACGGGTGCGCCCGTCTCCAGGCCGAGCAGCGTGGCGGCATCCGCCGGCGCCGCCTGCTCCCCGGCGTGGACGATGCGCTGGGTCCCCCGCCGGCCCTTGGCCGCGGCCTCCTGGGACCACGCGTCGGGGCTGCCCGCCGCCTGGGGCTTTGCGTAGGAAACCGAGCTGCTGGTCCATCCGCTGCCGCTCACCGAGGCCTCCTCGTGTGCCTGCGCGGTCCGTTCCCGTCGCTGCGCACGATAGGCGGTCACCGTCTCCGGGGTGGACGTTACTGGCGGGTATTGACTCGGGGGCGGCGCGGCGGGATGCTCTCTGTCGGTCCGGGAGGGGGTCAGTCCTCCCGGGCTGGTTCGTCGTCGTTGCCGCGGCGGAGGGTGCGTGGGGGAGTGCCGTCCGGGTGCCAGGTGGTGATGATCAGGTCATCGGCTTTCACCGTCGTGCGGACGACCTCCGTCAGTTCCGCGCGGAACAGGTGGAAGGGGTGGGTGTCCGCGTTCTCCGGGTCCTCCTCCGCGTAGCGGTGGAGTTCCGGCGGGTCGGTGATCTCCACGGCCGTGCCGGAGATCCGTACGTCGCCGTCGGGCATCGTGTCGTCCGGGCCGGGATTCGAGTGGAGCGCGAAGCGGGGGTCGTGCCGCAGGTCCTGGGCCTTGAGGGAGCCGGCCATCATGCCGAGCCACAGCTCGCCGCCGCGGATCTCCACGTTCAGCCCGCTCACCCGCGGGGAGCCGTCCTTGCGCAGGGTGGCCAGGACGTGGTGCGGGTACTGCCCGAAGCGCTCCCGCACCAGCTTCGCGAACTCCGGTTCCGCCGCCTCGAACGCTGCCCAGTTGTTCGTCCTCGTCATGCCTTCATGAAAGCGCGGGGCGCCGCGATCGGGGCTGAGGCGCACCCGCCCCCGCCCGCGTGGATCAGTCCCGTACGGGCTCGGCCTCCGGGGCTTCCGCGGCCCGGGCCGCTTCCAGGGCCTCGATGTCGGCGAGCATCGCGTCGGTGAGGTCGCGTTCGGCGGCGTAGTGGCGTTCGGCCCAGCGGAGGGTGAGGGCGGGGGAGGCCCAGGCCGGGTCGTGGCGGGCGTGTTCGGCGTCGGTGGCGGCGCGGAGGCGCATCTGCTCGGCGTACGCCCGGTGCCGGGCGAGGATGTCGCGCATCTGCTGCGGTTCCAGGAGGTGGCCGAGCCACAGCCGCAGCATCGGGCCGTGCTTGAGGACCGGCGGGTCCACGGGGGCCTCGCGGGCCCAGGTCCGTACGGCCGCCAGGCCCTCGTCGGTGATCCGGTACACCCGCTTGTCGCGGCTGCCGGTCTCCTGGGAGACCAGCCGGGAGCGCGCGTACCCGGCCTTCTCCAGCCGCTTGAGTTCGCCGTAGATCTGGCTGAAGGAGGGGCTCCAGTAGAAGAAGCGGAGGGAGCCGTCCGCCCACTTCTTCAGGTCGTACCCGGAGAGTTCCTCCCCGAAGGAGAGGAGTCCCAGCACCGCCCAGCTCGTCGCCGGGAGCGTGCGTCCGTGCGTGCCGCCTGCCGTGTCTGCCACGGGCCGCAGTCTACGACCGGGCTCCGGTCGTTCCCTTCCCCTTGCAGGGCCCGACTGCTAGAAGTATGCCGATTCGAAATAGTCGAGCGGCGGGAGGGGCGGGCGTGGATCTCCTTGACGGGAAGGTCGTCGTCGTCACCGGGGCGGGGCGCGGGCAGGGCGCCGAGGAGGCCCGGGTCTGCGCGGCCGCGGGGGCGCGCGTCGTCGTGACGGACGTACGGGAGGAAGAGGGCCGGGCGGTCGCGGCGGAACTCGGCGGGCAGGGCATCTTCGTCGCCCACGACGTCACCTCCCCGGCCGGCTGGGCCGCCGTCACCGAAGCCGCGGTCGACGCCTTCGGTGCGGTCTCCGCGCTGGTCAACAACGCGGCGTTGTGGCGCACCGCGCACGTCGAGGAGCAGTCGCTCGGTGGCTTCGAGGAGCTGCTGCGGGTCAATCTGATCGGCCCGTTCCTCGGCATCCAGGCCGTTGCGCCGTTGCTGCGGGCCGCGGGGGGCGGCTCGATCGTGAACATCTCCTCCACGGCCGGACTCGTCGGCATCCGCCGCCACGCGGCCTACGGCTCCACGAAGTTCGCCCTGCGGGGGCTGACCCGCTCCGCGGCGCTCGACCTCGCCGGGGACGCGATCCGCGTCAACTCGGTGCATCCGGGCGCCGTCGACACGCCGATGGTGGCCGCGGTGTCCGCCGGGCGGGACTGGTCGCACGTGCCGATGGGGCGGATGGGCCGCCCGCGGGAAGTCGCCGAACTCGTGCGCTTCCTGTGCTCCGACGCGGCCTCGTACATCACGGGGGCGGAATTCGCCGTCGACGGCGGCAGTACGGCCGGCTGACGCCGCGTGCCGTCGCCGTCGACGGCGGCAGTACGGCCGGCTGACGGCGCGTGCCCAGGGCGTGGTGTACGGCAACCCGGCTCCGCCGGTACCGGGCTCCGCCCGGACCCGCGCCTCAAACGCCGGCGAGGCTGGGATTGCGCCTGAGCGTCGGCGGGGCCGGGCTTGTGCCTCAAACGCCGGCGGGGCCGGGCTTGTGCCTCGAACGCCGGCGGGGCTGGGATTGCGCCGGGGGTTGGCGGGGACGGGTTACGCGACCACGTTCCGGCGGGTATGACACCCCTGGCACAGTGAACCGGGGGGCGCGTCATGCAAGACCATGTCCTGTCGCAGTTACCACCCATCCCGTGCCCGTTCCCCTCGCTCGTCCATCCGGCGGCGGACCTCGCGGAGGCCCATGTCCGCTACTACGGGCGACGGTTCGGGCTGGTCACCACTGTCGTGTCCGGCGAGCGCTTCGACCGGGCGGGCTACGGCATGTTCGCGGCCCGCGCGTTCCCCACGGCCTGCGACATCGAGCTGCTCGCCGAATGGGCGGCCTGGCTGTTCGTCTTCGACGACGAGTTCGACGAATCCGGCCGCCCGGCCGAGCGGGCCCTGCTGGTCGGCGAGGTGCTCGCCGAGATCCGCGCCATCCTCACCCCGGACCTCGGTCCGCCCCCCGGGCGCCCGACCAACCCGCTGACCGTCGCACTCGCCGACATGTGGCCCCGTACGGCCCGCCGGATGGCCCTCGGCTGGCGCCAGAGGTTCGCCGGCCACCTGTGCGCGTTCGTGGACGTCTACCGCAGCGAGATATCCAACCGGCGGTTCACCACCCCGCCCTCCCTGGAGGACTACCTGCCGTTCCGCCGGGTCGTCGGCGCCGTCGACGCCTGCTGGGACCTCATCGAGGCCTCCCAGGGCGAGAGCCTCCCGGAGGAGCTCGTCGCCCACGACCTGTGCCAGGCCGTACGGATCGCCGCCAACGACGTCTGCTGCTGGACCAACGACATCATCTCCCTCAACAAGGAGTACGCCCGCGGCGACATGAACAACATCGTGGCCGTGCTGCGCCACACCCACCGCCTCGGCTGGCCGCAGGCCGCGGCCCGCGCGGCCGGCATGGTCGCCGTGCGCACCCAGGACTACCTCGCCGCCCGCCGAGCCCTCGCCGAATCCCCGGTGTCCACGGCCTACCTGGAACGCTGCCTGGACGCGATGTCGCACTGGATGGCCGGCAGCCGCGCCTGGCACCTGTGGTCACACCGCTACCGCGACATCGAGCACGCCCCGCCCCTGGAGGACCCCAGCTACTACGACCCGCTGCTGTGAGAGCCGCCGGGTGCTGATGCGGATGCGGGAACGGGTACGGTCAGCCGCAGCGTCACCGCGTAGTGCTCCTCGACCTCGCCGGCCGGGAACTCCCGCGCCAGCAGGGCCCTTTCCTCCGCGAGGAACTCCCGGGTGCCCGGGCGGCCGTCGACGAGGAAGAGGGAGTGCGTGGCCAGCTTGGCCAGGTGCGCGTCCAGGGACACCCGCCGCGACCACAGCATCCGGCGGCGGGTGAAGGCCGGCGCGGAGTCCGGCAGGGTGTGGTCGGACACGTACCAGCCGGGGCCGAACGCCTCCCGCAGGCGGGCGTCCTGGCCCGCGATCCACGGCACGGACACGTCCGGCTCGTTCCAGAACAGCGCGAGCGCGCCGCCCGGGCGCAGCACGCGCGCGGCCTCCGGGATCGAGAGGGCCGGGTCGGTCCAGTGGAAGGACTGCGCGTACGTCACGAACTCGGCGGAGCGGTCGGCCAGCGGGAGGCGGTTGCCGTCGCCGCGCACGAGAGGGACGCCGGGCAGGCGCCGCCGGAACTCCGCGGCCATCGCCGCGCCCGGCTCGACGCCGAGTACGCGGGCGCCGCGGGCGTGGAGCAGGGCGGTCGCGATGCCGGTGCCCGCACCGATGTCGGCGACCCGTGCCCCGCGCAGCCGGCGGCCGGCCAGGTCCTCCATGACTTCGAAGAGGGCGGTGGGGTAGGCGGGGCGGTACGCGCCGTACTGGGCGGCGGCCCGGTCGAAGGCGCGTGCGCGGGCTGAGTTCGTCATCCGACCATCCTGGAGGGTGCGATCCCCACCGAGTGGCCGGATCCCCCCACCCGCCCGAAAACCACCCCCTCCGCCACCGCCCCGCCCCTACCGACGCCCGGGCTGCAACCCCCACTCCCCTGTTGCTCGGGGTGCACCCCCCACCCCGCTGCTGCTCGGGGTGCACCCCCCACCCTGCTGTTGCTCGGGGTGCAGCCCCTCCCAGCCTTGTCGGTGCTGCGTGCGGCAATTTCCAGCCTCGCCGAAGCGTTGCGGCACAACACCCCAGCCTCGCCGAAGCGCTGCGGCGCAACACCCAGCCTCGCCGGCGTTTGAGGCGCGGGTCCGGGCGGAGCCCGGTGCCCGGCGGAGCCGGGTTGCCCTGGGGCTCCGCCCCAAACCCCGCGCCTCAAACGCCGGCGAGGCTGGGAATTGCCCGTCAGGGCACCAGCGGGATGGGGGGTTGTACCCCGGGCGTCGGTGGGGCCGGGGTGTGGCCCCAGGGGTCGGCGGGGCGGGATGTGGCCCCAGGGGTCGGCGGCGCGGGGTGTGGCCCCAGGGGTCGGCGGGGGCCGGGGTGTGGCCCCGGGTATCGGCGGGGCGGGGGTGTGGCCCCGGGTATCGGCGGGGCGGGGGTGTGGCCCCGGGTATCGGCGGGGCGGGGGTGTGGCCCCGGGTATCGGCGGGGCGGGGGTGTGGCCCCGGGTATCGGCGGGGCGGGGGTGTGGCCCCGGGTATCGGCGGGGCGGGGGTGTGGCCCCGGGTATCGGTGGGGCCGGGGTTACTGCGGGCGTGCGGGGGGCAGGGTGGTGGCTCGGCATTGGGACGGGGTGCCCCAGGCGTCGCGCAGGGGGCGGGACTTGCGGAGCCACAGGGAGAGGTCGAGTTCTTCCGTGTAGCCGACCGCGCCGTGCAGCTGCAGGGCCGTACCCGCCGCCCTATAGGCCGCCTCGCCCGCCGCGAGCTTGGCCGCGGCGACCTCCCGCGGGCCGGGATCCAGCGCCGCCGCCCACACCAGCGGCCGGGCGAACTCCAGCGCCAGCAGTGTGTCCGCGAGCCGGTGCTTGACCGCCTGGAACGAGCCGATCGCCGCCCCGAACTGGGTGCGCCCGCGCACGTACGCCACCGTCTGCGCGAGCAGCGCCTCGCCGAGCCCCAGGCACTGCGCCGCCGTCAGCAGCCGCGCCCAGCAGCCCGCCGTCGCGGCCGCCGCCAGCACGTGCGGCCCCGCGGCGAGCAGCTCGCCGCCCGGCTCCGGCCGGAACAGCCGCCGGGCCGGGTCGGACGAGGCCAGCGCCGCGCCGGGGCCGGGCGACAGGTACAGCTCGCCCGCCGCGGTCACCGCGAACCGCCACCGCGCCGCGTCCGCGTCGAGCGCGTACGGGCTCCCGCCCGGCAGGGTCAGCGTGGCCTGCGCCGACCCGTCGGCCAGCTCCGGCAGGAACCGGCCGGCCGTCCCGTCCTGCCCGAGCCGGTCCAGTAGCACGGCCGCCGCCGCGCTCTCCACCAGCGGGCCCGGTACGGCGTACCGCCCCAGCTCGGTGAAGGCGACCGCCGCCACGTCGGGGAGCGGGCCCAGGCCCTCGTACCGTTCCGGCACGGCGAGCGCGAACACCCCGGTGCCGGCCAGCTTCTCGAACAGCGCCCGCCCCGGCCCGTGGTCACCCGCCGACCAGGCGCGTACGACCGAGGGCACGGCGGCCGCGGACAGCAGGGAGCCGACCGAACGCGCGAAGTCCGCCTGCTCGGCGGTGGGCTGGAAACGCATCAGCGGCGGCCCTTCGGGAGGCCGAGCAGCCGCTCGGCGATGATGTCGCGCTGGATCTCGTTGGTGCCCGCGTAGATCGGCCCGGCCAGGGCGAAGAGCCAGGGCTCCGACCAGGGTCCGGCCGCCAGCTCCGCGTCCGGTCCCAACAGGTCCAGGGCCGTCTCGTGGAGGGCGATGTCGAGCTCCGACCAGAACACCTTGTTCAGACTGGACTCCGCGCCGATCACCTCCCCCGCCGCGAACCGCGTCGCGTTCGCCCAGGTGAACAGCTGGTACGCACGCGCGCCGACGACCGCGTCGGCCACCCGGTCGCGCAGCGCCGTGTCCGCGGGGTCGGCGCGCTCGCGCCACAGCGCCGTCAGCCGGTCCGCGGCCGCCAGGAACCGGCCCGGCGAGCGCAGCGTCAACCCCCGCTCGTTGCCGGTCGTCGACATCGCGATCCGCCAGCCCTGCCCCGGCTCGCCGATCACGTCCTCGTCGGGGACGAACACCCCGTCCAGGAAGAGCTCCGCGAACGCCGGCTTGCCGTCGAGCCGTCCGATCGGCCGCACGGTGACCCCCGGCGCCCGCAGGTCGAACATCAGGTACGTGAGCCCCTGGTGCGGCCTGGGCGCCTGCGGGTCGCTGCGGAAGATGCCGAACGCCCGGTCCGCGAACGCGGCCCGCGAGGACCACGTCTTCTGCCCGGACAGCAGCCAGCCGCCGTCCGTGCGCACCGCCGTCGACCGCAGCGAGGCCAGGTCCGAGCCCGCCTCCGGCTCCGACCAGGCCTGCGCCCAGATCACCTCGCCGCGCGCCATCGGCGGCAGCACCCGGTCCCGCTGCTCGGGCGTGCCGTGGTCGAAGAGGGTGGGGGCGAGCAGGCTGATGCCGTTCTGCGAGACCCGGCCGGGCGCCCCGGCCGCGTGGTACTCCTCCTCGAACACCAGCCAGTGGAAGATGTCCGCGTCCCGTCCGCCGTACCGCGCGGGCCACGACACCGCGGACCAGCGGTCCGCGGCGAGCCGCCCCTCCCACTCCCGGTGGGCCGCGAATCCCTCGGCCGTCTCCAGGGAGGGCAGCGGGCCGGGCGGCACGTTCTCCCGGAGCCAGGCCCGGGCCTCGACCCGGAAGGCCGCCTGCTCCGGCGTCTGCGTGAGGTCCACCAGCCGTTCGCCTCCTCCGTACGATCCTTCCCTAACAAGTGTTTGGTAGATTAACGTACGGCCATGAGCAGCGTCGAGGAGCGGCTTCCCACGGAGGTACGGGCATGACAGCGGCACCCGCCCACACACCCGCCCACACACCCGCCTACACGCACGGCCACCACCTGCTCGACGGCCGCACCGCCGTCATCACCGCCGCCGCCGGAGCCGGCATCGGCGGGGCCACTGCCCGCAGGTTCCTGGAGGAGGGCGCCCGGATCGTCATCGGCGACGCCCACGCCCGGCGCCTGAAGGAGACCGCCGAACGCCTGACCGCCGAATTCGGCGCCGGCCGCGTCGCCGCCCTGCCCTGCGACGTCACCGAAGAGGACCAGGTACAGGCCCTCTTCGACCTCGCCGAACACACCCACGGCCGCCTCGACATCGTCGTCAACAACGCCGGACTCGGCGGCACCGCGCACCTCGTCGACATGACCGACGACCAGTGGTCGAACGTCCTCGACGTCACCTTGAACGGCACCTTCCGCTGCACCCGCGCCGCCCTGCGCCGACTCCGCGACAGCCACGGCCCCGGCGACGGCGGCGGCGGCGCGGTGATCGTCAACAACGCCTCCGTCGTCGGCTGGCGCGCACAGACCGGCCAGGCCCACTACGCCGCCGCCAAGGCCGGGGTGATGGCCCTGACCCGCTGCGCGGCGCTGGAGGCCGCCGAGTTCGGCGTCCGCGTCAACGCGGTCGCCCCCAGCCTGGCCATGCACCCGCACCTGGTGAAGGTCACCAGCCAGGAGTTGCTGGAGGAACTCACCGCCCGCGAGGCCTTCGGCCGGTACGCCGAACCCTGGGAGATAGCCAACGTCATCGTCTTCCTCGCCAGCAGCTACTCCTCCTACATGACGGGCGAGACCGTCTCCGTCAGCAGCCAGCGCGCCTAGGGCGCGTCCGGCCCCTGGCTACAGAATGGTCGCGTGCCCACGAAGAACAGCGACAGCAAGCAGCCCGCCACCGCCAGGAAGAAGCCCCCGGTGACCGCCTCGCCCGAGCGCCGGCGCGAGCTCCTCGACACCGCCGCCGAGGTGTTCGCGGCACAGGGTTACAACGCCACCACCGTCCGCAAGATCGCCGACGCCGCCGGCATGCTCGCCGGCAGCCTCTACTACCACTTCGATTCCAAGGAATCGATGCTCGACGAGATCCTCTCCACCTTCCTGACCGAGCTGTGGGACGGGTACGACGCCGTGCTCGACGCCGGACTCGGCCCCAGGGAGACCATCGAGGCCCTCGTCACCGAGTCCTTCCGCGAGATCGACCGGCACCGCGCCGCCGTCGCGATCTACCAGAAGGAATCCCGCACCCTGGCCGCGCAGCCCCGCTTCCACTACCTCTCCGATTCGCAGCAGAAGTTCGAGAAGGCCTGGCTGGGGACGCTGGAGCGCGGGGTCGAGGCCGAGGTCTTCCGGGCCGACCTGGACATCCGCCTCACCTACCGGTTCGTCCGCGACACGGTCTGGGTGGCGGCCTCCTGGTACCGGCCCGGCGGCCAGCACAGCCCCGAGGAGATCGCCCGCCAGTACCTGTCGATGGTGCTGGACGGCATCGCCGTGCGGACGTAACCCAAGGATCCGATCCGAAGGAGCAGCAGCCATGCCCGAGGCCTACATCGTCGAAGCGGTCCGCACCCCCGTCGGCAGGCGGGGCGGGGGACTGGCCGGGGTACACCCCGCCGACCTCGGCGCACACGTGCTGAAGGCCCTGGTCGAACGCTCCGGAGTGGAACCCGGTGCCGTCGAGGACGTCGTCTTCGGCTGCCTCGACACGGTCGGCCCGCAGGCCGGCGACATCGCCCGCACCGCATGGCTGGCCGCCGGGCTGCCCGAAGAGGTCCCCGGCGTCACCGTCGACCGCCAGTGCGGCTCCTCCCAGCAGGCCGTGCACTTCGCCGCACAGGGCGTCCTCTCCGGCACCCAGGACCTGGTGGTCGCCGGCGGCACCCAGAACATGTCGATGATCCCGATCGCCTTCGCCTCCCGGCAGGCCGCCGAGCCCCTCGGCCTGACCGAAGGCCCCTACGCCGGCTCGGCGGGCTGGCGGGCCCGCTACGGCGACGCGCCCGTCAACCAGTTCCACGGCGCCCAGCTCATCGCCGAGAAATGGGGCATCTCCCGCCGCGACATGGAGGAGTTCGCGCTGCGCTCCCACCGGCGGGCCGCCCGCGCCATCGACGAGGGCCGCTTCACCCGCGAGACCGTCCCCTACGGGAACGTGACCACCGACGAGGGCCCGCGCCGCGACACCACCCTGGAGAAGATGGCGGGCCTGAAACCGGTCGTCGCGGGCGGCACCATCACCGCCGCCGTCTCCTCCCAGGTCTCCGACGGCGCGGCCGCCATGCTGCTCGCCTCGGAACGCGCCGTACGCGAGCACGGACTGACCCCTCGGGCCCGCATCCACCACCTGTCGGTGCGCGGCGAGGACCCGATCCGGATGCTGTCGGCCCCCATCCCGGCGACCGCGTACGCACTGAAGAAGGCCGGCATGACCCTCGACGACATCGACCTGGTCGAGATCAACGAGGCCTTCGCCCCCGTCGTGCTCGCCTGGCTGAAGGAGACCGGCGCGGACCCGGCGAAGGTCAACCCCAACGGAGGAGCCATCGCCCTGGGCCACCCGCTGGGCGCCACCGGCGTCAAGCTGATGACGACACTGCTGCACGAACTGGAGCGGACCGGCGGCCGCTACGGCCTCCAGACCATGTGCGAGGGCGGCGGCCAGGCGAACGTCACGATCATCGAACGCCTCTGACGGCCGGGCGGGCGGCCCGGAACGGGGCCCGGGCACGGGCCCCGGCGCGGGCGGCCCGGGCCCCCGTGCCGCCGCCCGGCCGGTGTGGGGAACAACGCACCGGGGGCGGGCGGCTCAGCTACCCCACCGTGATGTGTTAGCTTTGGAGAGTTGCAGTTGTGGTACCCATGAACTTTATGCGCGCCTGACGGGAATGTTCCTCAGGCGCTTTTACTGTTTTCCGGCATCTCCGGATGGGTTCCCTCACATTCAGGAGATTGTTATGGCCAACGGCACCGTGAAGTGGTTCAACTCGGAAAAGGGCTTCGGCTTCATCGAGCAGGAGGGTGGCGGCCCGGACGTGTTCGCCCACTACTCCAACATCGCCACCCAGGGCTTCCGTGAGCTCCAGGAAGGCCAGAAGGTGACCTTCGACGTCACGCAGGGCCAGAAGGGCCCCCAGGCGGAGAACATCCTCCCCGCCTGATTGCTCACCGCACGGCCGGGGCCCGCACCGCTTGGTGCGGGCCCCGGTTTGCGCTGTCCGCTCTGTCCGTCACTCAGGAGGGCGTCTCCGCATGACCAGCTCCAGCTCCGCCCGTGCCCCCCGCCGCCCCAGCAGCAACCGGGGCGCCGCCCAGGGCCGCCCGAAGGCCGCCGCTGGCCGCCCGAAGGCCGTGGCGCGGCCCCAGGAATTCACCATGCCGGAGACCTTGACCCCCGCCCTGCCCCCGGTCGCCTCCTTCGAGGACCTGGACATGCCGGCCGCGCTGCTCAAGACCCTCACCGCCCAGGGTGTGACCGAGCCCTTCCCCATCCAGGGCGCCACCCTGCCGAACTCGCTCGCCGGCCGTGACCTCCTCGGCCGCGGCCGCACCGGCTCCGGCAAGACCCTCGCGTTCGGCCTGGCCCTGCTCGCCCGCACCGCCGGCCGCCGCGCCGAGCCCCGCGCGCCGCTGGCCCTGGTCCTCGTACCGACCCGCGAGCTCGCGCAGCAGGTCACCGACGCGCTGACCCCGTACGCGACCTCCGTCAACCTGCGCATAGCCACGGTCGTCGGCGGCATGTCGATCAACCGGCAGGCCACCGCCCTCAAGCGCGGCGCCGAAGTGCTCGTCGCCACCCCGGGCCGCCTCAAGGACCTCATCGACCGCGGCGACGTCACCCTCGCCCAGGTCGCGATCACCGTCCTCGACGAAGCCGACCAGATGACCGACATGGGCTTCCTGCCCCAGGTCACCGCCCTGCTCAAGCAGGTCGAGGAGGGCGGCCAGCGGCTGCTCTTCTCCGCGACCCTCGACAAGAACGTCGACCGGCTGGTCAAGCAGTTCCTCACCGACCCGGTGACGCACTCCGTGGACCCCTCGGCCGGCGCCGTCGTCACCATGGAGCACCACGTCCTGTACGTCCTGGACGAGACCGACAAGAAGGCCGTCACCGCGCGCATCGCCGCCCGCGACGGCCGCGTCATCATGTTCCTGGACACCAAGCGCTCCGTGGACCGCCTCGTCAAGCGGCTCCTCGCCAGCGGCGTACGCGCCTCCGGCCTGCACGGCGGCCGCTCCCAGCCGCAGCGCAACCGCACCCTGGACCAGTTCAAGAACGGCCAGGTCACCGCGCTGATCGCGACCAACGTCGCGGCCCGCGGCATCCACATCGACGACCTCGACCTCGTCGTCAACGTGGACCCGCCCACCGACCACAAGGACTACCTGCACCGCGGCGGACGCACCGCCCGCGCCGGCGAGTCCGGCAGCGTGGTCACCCTGGTGCTGCCCGAGCAGAAGCGCGACATGAGCCGCCTGATGTCGGACGCCGGGATCGCCCCGCGCGCCGCGCAGATCCGTTCCTCCGACGAGGAGCTGGCCCGCCTCACCGGCGCCCGCGAGCCCTCCGGCGTCCCGGTCGTCGTGGACGTGCCCCAGCCGGCGGCCCCCGCCCGGGCGAAGTCCCCGGCCAAGCCGCGGCGCTCCCGCCCGGCCGGCTCCGGCAGCGGCGCGCCCGCCGCCGGCGCCACCACCGCGGGTGCCCGCACCCGCCGGCCCCGCACCGGCGGCCAGCCCGCCGGCGGCGCCGCCGCCACGGGCACCGGCACGACCTCGCGCACCCGCTCCGGCGGCGGCCAGGCCCGCACCGGCGGCGGCCAGCCGCGCACCGGCGGCGGCCAGGCCCGTACCGGTGGCGGCCAGGCCCGCCGCCAGGGCGGCGGCGGCCGTCCCGCGTCCGGCCGCACGGCCTGACCCGCACCGCGCAGCATGACCGGGGCCGGTGCCGTGAGCGATCACGGCACCGGCCCCGGTGCGTTTGCGGGCGCCGGCAGGCCCAGCGCACCCGGCGGACCGGCCGGGACTCAGCGGACCAGCCGGGAATGGAGCTTCGCCAGCGTGGACAGGTCGAGGCCCAGCCCGCGCGTCAGGTACCCGTAGAAGTCGCCGTAGTCGGCGGCCAGCTGCGCGGTCGCCGCGTCCAGGTAGTCCTGACGGACCTCCTGGAGCGGGATCAGCAGATCCGGATTCTGCATCCGGCCGGACTGCCGCAGCCCCTCGCGGACCCGGGCGTCGTACGCGCCGCGGAACGCGTTCGACGCCAGGTAGTCCTGCGCGGCCGTCCCCTCGGGCACGGCCAGCGCGCGCAGCAGCACGTAGCCCAGCCAGCCCGTACGGTCCTTGCCCGACGTGCAGTGGAACAGCAGCGGGCCCTGCCCGCCGGCCGCCAGGTCCCGCAGCGTCGCCGCGAACTGCGCCCGGTTCTCGGCGCTCGTGACGAACGTGCGGTAGATGTCCCGCATGTACGCCTCCGCCCGTCCGCCGCCCAGCATCGCCTCCTGCCGGACCGGGTCGCCGCTCCCGATCGCCGTCAGCAGCGTCCCGAACAGCCCGAGGTCGCTCACCGGCCGCGAGGTCACCGCGAGCCCCGCCGGCAGCCGGTCGCCGCCGTCGTACTGGACCTCCAGCGGGATCCGGAAGTCCACGACCTTCGCCAGCCCCAGCCCCGCCAGGGTGGCGACGTCGGCGTCCGTCACCTTGCCGAGCGCGTCCGAGCGGTACACCAGGCCCTGGCGCACCTGACCGCCCGTGTACGTGCGGTATCCGCCCAGGTCACGGACGTTGACCGCGCCCTGCAGGGGTATCTGCCGGATCGCCGTCGTCCCGTACGGCGCCCGCGGATGCTGGCGCAGCAGCGCGGCCGCGGCGCTCCCCGCACTTCCGGCGCTCCCCGGAGTCCCGGCGCTCCCCGGGCTCCCGGCGGTCGCGTGCGCGGTCGCCGGGAGCGTCCCCACGGCGAGTGCGCACAGCAGCGCCCCCGCCGAAGCCAGCCGGATCCGTCGCGTTCTTCGAGCACGGCTCATGTGTCGTATCTCCTTGGCAGCTCGTCCAGTACCTGCTGTGCCTCGGCCATCACCCGGGCGACGAGCTCCGCACACGACGGAAGGTCCTCGATCACGCCCGCGACCTGGCCCGATGCCATGATTCCGAGGTCCGTACGGCCCTCGACCATGGACGCCTTCAGGAGCATCGGGGTGTTCGCGGCGAGCAGGACCTGGCTCCAGGACAGGTCCTTGCCGTGTTTCATCGCCAGCCCGTCCCGCACCATCTGCGGCCAGCCCATCCCCGAGATCCGGCGGAACCCCGCCGCGTGCCGCACCGCCCGCAGCAGCGCCCCGGCCCGCCCCGACCGCTCCAGCGACGCCACCAGCGGGGTGCGCAGCATCCGGTGCGGCAGCCCGTCCACGGCCGTGGTCACCGTGACGTCCTTCACCGCCGCCGCCAGATAGCGCGCCTTCACGGCGTCCGGAACGGTCGAATCCGAGGTGAGCAGGAAACGGGTGCCCATCGCGACGCCCGCCGCCCCGAACGCGAGCGCCGCCACCAGCCCCCGCCCGTCGTGGAAACCGCCCGCCGCGACCACCGGGATGTCCACCGCGTCCACCACCTGCGGCAACAACACCGTCGTGGCCACCTCCCCGGTGTGCCCGCCACCCTCGCCGCCCTGCACGATCACCGCGTCCGCACCCCACCCGGCGACCTTCTCCGCGTGCCGCCGCGCCCCCACCGACGGGATCACCACCACGCCCGCGTCCTTCAGCCGCGCGATCAGCTCCCGCGACGGCGCCAGCGCGAACGAGGCGACCCGCACCCCTTCGTCGACGATCAGCTGCGCCCGCTCGGCCGCGTCCCCGGCGTCCGCCCGCAGGTTCACCCCGAACGGGGCGCCGGTACGGGACTTCACCTCGCGGACCGCCGACCGCAGCTGCTCCAGCGTCATGGTCGCGGACGCGAGGATGCCCAGCGCCCCCGCGTTCGCGGTCGCCGACACCAGCCGCGGACCCGCCACCCAGCCCATCCCCGTCTGCACCACCGGATGCTCGATGCCGACGAGCTTCGTGAGCGCCGTCTCCATCAGGCGGCCCGCACTTCCCGGTCCCGCAGGCCCTGCGGGTCGACGACCTCGCGGATCAGCCGCAGCTCGGCCGCGGTCGGCTCCCGCGTGAACGGCACCCGCTCCCCGATCGCCAGCTCGAAGCCGGTGGCCGCCACGACCTCCTCGACGCTCACCCCCGGATGCACCGACGCCAGCCGCATGCGGTGGTCCGGGGTCTCGAAGTCGAACACGCCGAGGTCGCTGACGACCCGCGGCAGCCGGTGGTGGCGGGCGCCGACGGCCGCGGCCCGGTCGTACCCGACCCCGCTGACCATGTCGACGCGCTCCACGAACACCCGCGGCGAATGCCGGGGCACCCAGTAACTGACCGGGTTGTTCAGGGTGTTGGCGGGCGCGCCGCGCACCCCGAGGAGCTGGCGGGCGGGGCGCTCCCAGGCACCGATGCACGAGATGTTCTGGTTGCCGTACCGGTCGATCTGGCTGGCGCCCATCATCACGTGCCGACGGCCGCCGGTGACCATCGCCAGGTGGCGGCGGTACGGCAGCCAGCCCTCGACGGTGCCGTCCAGCCCGACGAGCACGGCCTCGCCGTCGGTCAGCAGCAGGTCGGGGGAGAACGTCCGCTTGGCGAGCCGGGCACCGAAGGACGGGACGAGCCCCATGGGGCTGGCGAGCACCTCGCCGTTGTCCCGCCAGGCCTCGGCGCACGCCACCACGCAGTATTCGGAACGGCTGATCACTTCTGCTCCTCGCGCCTCTGCGCTGCTCACTTCTGCGCCGCTCACTTCTGCTCCTCGTGCCAGGTGCGGACGGCGGACTGGTAGGCGTGCTCGTCCGGCCCGGACAGGAAGCGCTCGGCGAACTCGCCCCAGGGAGTGGTCGCGTACAGCTTCTGGAAGGCCTCGTCGCGGCCGTAGTCGGGGACGCAGGAGGTGAAGTGCGCGCCGTGCGGGGCCTCGACGACGCCGGTGACGGAGTGCCGGGAGACCAGCAGGGTCTGCGGGGCGGCGTCCTTCGTCAGCTCGGCGCTCTCCACGATCTGCTCGCAGGACACGTACGCGGTGTCGGCGGCCTCGCAGAACAGGTCGTCGAAGTACGGGTCGGGGCCCAGGTACTGGCCGTTGCCGAGCCGGTCGGCCCGGTTGAGGTGGACCAGGGCGGCGTCCAGGCGCAGGGCGGGCGCGGCGACGAACTCCTCGCCGTCCTCGTAGGGCGACCGTACGGTCTTCAGCCAGGGGTTGACCCGCATCACGTCGGAGCCGATGCCGGCGCGTACGGGCAGGAACGGCAGCCGGTTCGCGGCGGCGTGCAGCCCCCACATGAACATCGCCTCGTCGAGCTCGGTCATCTCGAAGGCGGCGCGCTCGCGGGCGGCCCGGAAGTGCGGTTCCAGCGGGATCGAGTCGAGGGTCGCGAAGGGGGCGATCAGGCGCCGGATCCGGCCGGCCGCCGCGAGCAGGCCCACGTCCGGACCGCCGTACGAGACGACGGTGAGATCGGTGATCCCGGTCCGGAGCAGTGCTCGCACCAGGGCCATCGGCTTGCGCCGCGAGCCCCAGCCGCCGATGCCGACGGTCATCCCGTCGGCCAGCCGGCCCACGGCGTCGTCGGCGCTCATGGTCTTGTCGGTCACGCGTCCTGCCCCTTCCCGAAGGAGTCGCGGACCCGGTCGGCGACCCCGCTGAGGTTGGCCTCGAAGGTGAATCCCTGCTCGAAGCGGTAGCTGCGGCGCACGTCCACCGGGTCGATGCCGTTGATGGCGGCCTTCGCCAGCCGGATCAGGTAGCCGTCCTTCCGGGCGATCTCCCCGGCCAGCGCGAGCGCGGCGGCCCGCAGCCGCTCCCGCGGCACCACCTCCCACACCGAGCCGTGCGCGTGCAGCTCGGCGGCGGTCGCGGTGCGCGAGGTGTAGTACAGGGCGCGCATCAGGTGCTGGGGGACCAGCCGGGACAGGTGCGTGGCCGCGCCGAGCGCCCCGCGGTCCAGCTCCGGCAGCCCGAAGACCGCGTCGTCGCTCGCCACGATCGCGTCGGCGTTGCCGACCAGGCCGATGCCGCCGCCCAGGCAGAAGCCGTTGACCGCCGCCACCACCGGCACCTCGCACTCGTACACCGCCGCGAAGGCCTCGTAGCAGCCGCGGTTGGCGCCGATCAGCGCGCCGTGGCCGGGGTCGCGCTGCATCTCCTTGATGTCGACCCCGGCGTTGAAGCCGCGGCCCTCGGCGGCCAGCACCACGCACCGGACCTCCGGGTCGCGGCCGGCCGCGCGCAGTGCGTCGGCGAGGTCGTACCAGCCCTGCACGGGCAGCGCGTTGACGGGAGGGAAGTCGGTGGTGACGAGTGCGACGCCCTTGTCCGGGCGGGAGGTGGAGACACCCATGGGAGGATCAGCTACCTTTCCACCAAACATTTGTTAGGTGAGGAAGGTAGCAGCCCATGGAGCTGGACGGGAGGGTCGCCGTCGTCACCGGCGGCACCCGCGGCGTCGGAGCCGGCATCGCCCGGTCGTTCCTCGCCGCGGGCGCCGAGGTCGTCCTCTGCGCCCGCAGACCACCCGACGCACCGGTCGCCGCCGGCGGCCGCACCGCCACCCACATCCCCGCCGACCTGCGCGACCCGGCGGCCGTCGACGCCCTCTTCGCGCAGGTCGCGGCCCGCCACGGGCGCCTCGACTGCCTGGTCAACAACGCCGGCGGCACCCCGTACCGGCCGCTCGCCGAAGGCGGCGCACAGCGCCACGCCCGCGTCCTCGACCTCAACCTCACCGCCCCGCTCACCGCCTCCCTCGCCGCGTACGAGCAGCTGCGCACGGCCCGCGGCTCGATCGTGATGATCACCAGCGTGAGCGGCACCCGACCGTCACCGGGCACGGCGGCCTACGGTGCGGCGAAGGCCGGACTGGAGAGCCTGGCCCGCTCGATGGCCGTGGAATGGGCCCCCGAGGTGCGGGTGAACAGTCTCGTCCTGGGCATGGTGCGGACCGAACTGGCGCACCTGCACTACGGCGACGAGCGCGGCGTCGCGGCGGTCGCGGCGACCGTGCCCCTGGGCCGGCTCGCCGAGCCCTCGGACGTGGGCGCGGCGGCGGTGTTCCTCGCCTCGGACCGGGCGGCCTACGTGAGCGGCGCGAGCCTGCTCGTGCACGGCGGCGGCGAACGCCCGGCCTTCCTCGACGCGGCAAACGCCAACAAGACAGAGGAGAGCTGATATGGGTATCGCCGAAGGTCGGGTCGTGATCGTGACGGGCGCGGGCCGGGGACTGGGCCGGGCGCACGCGCTCGCGTTCGCCGCGGAAGGCGCCCGGGTCGTGGTGAACGACCTCGGGGTGGGCCTGGACGGCGTCCCCGCCCCCGGCAGCCCCGCCGCGCAGGTCGCCGACGAGATCCGGGCGCGGGGCGGATCGGCCGTCGCGCACGGCGGGGACATCGCCACCACCGAGGGAGCCGCCTCGCTGATCGCCTGCGCGGTCGACACCTACGGCCGCCTCGACACCCTCGTCAACAACGCGGGCTTCCTGCGCGACCGGATGCTGGTCAACCTCGACGAGGACGACTGGGACGCGGTCATGCGGGTCCACCTCAAGGGCCACTTCCTGCCGCTGCGGCACGCGGCCGCGCACTGGCGGGCCGAGGCCAAGGCGGGCCGCGCGCCCGCCGCCCGGGTGGTCAACACCTCCTCCGGGGCCGGCCTGCTGGGGTCGGTGGGCCAGGGCAACTACAGCGCGGCCAAGGCCGGCATCCTCGGCCTCACCCTCGTCGCCGCCGCCGAGATGGGCCGCTACGGAGTCCAGGTCAACGCGATCGCCCCGGCCGCCCGCACCCGCATGACGGAACAGGCCTTCGCCGAGACGATGGCCGCGCCGGGGGAGGGTGAGTTCGACGCCATGGCGCCCGCGAACGTGTCCCCGCTGGTGGTCTGGCTGGGCTCGGACGCCTCGGCGGGCGTCACCGGTCGGGTCTTCGAGACGGAGGGAGGCCGGATCACGGTGATGGACGGCTGGCGCCCGGGCGCCACCACCGACAAGGGCGCCCGCTGGACCCCGGCGGAAGCCGGCCGCGCGGCCACCGCCCTCCTCGCCGAGTCACAGCCCGCCCGCCCGGTGTACGGCGCCAACTGACGGGCGGGGGAGGGGGGAAGGCCGGCGAGTCCGGCGGCCGGCCGGGCCCGTGCGTGAATCCGGGCCCGTACATGAATCCGGGCCCGGCCCCCTGGCGGGAGGTCGGGCCCGGATCCTTGACTCGTGCGACAGGGCTTTACTACCCACCCGGGACACCGGCTGAACCGCACTCACCCGGACGGTCTTGACTTTGTCAGGTCGTGCCACGCGTCGCGCCGCTGAGGACCGTGCGGCACCGGCCCCGGGTTTGGCCAAAAACGCCTTCTTGTTCGACACGTGGACCAGGGTGTGACATGTACGCGTCAGGCGCATCGTGTTCCGGTGCGCCCGGCAGGCGCACCCACGCCACACGCACAGCCCCACCCCCCACGAAAGGCAGTGTGTTGAACACAACCCGGAAGCAGAAGACCCCTGCCCGCTTCATCAAGCGCACCCTCGCCGCAGGCGCCGTAGCCCTCGCCGCCTTCAGCCTCCAGCCGGCCGCCGCCACCGCCTCGCCGGCCCCCGTCGTCGGCGGCACCCGCGCCGCCCAGGGCGAATTCCCCTTCATGGTCCGCCTCTCCATGGGCTGTGGCGGCGCCCTCTACACCCAGCAGATCGTCCTCACCGCCGCCCACTGCGTCGGCGCCTCCGGCAACACCACCTCCATCACCGCCACCGCCGGCGTCGTCGACCTCCAGAGCAGCAGCGCCATCAAGGTCAAGTCCACCAAGGTGCTGCGCGCCCCCGGCTACAACGGCAGCGGCAAGGACTGGGCGCTGATCAAGCTCGCCAAGCCCATCAACCTCCCCACCCTCAAGATCGCCGACACCACCGCCTACAACAACGGCACCTTCACCGTGGCCGGCTGGGGCGCCGCCCGCGAAGGCGGCAGCCAGCAGCGCTACCTCCTCAAGGCCAACGTCCCCTTCGTCTCCGACGCCGACTGCCAGGACGCCTACGGCGGCTCCCTCATCGCCGGCGAGGAGATCTGCGCCGGCCTGCTGGGCGTCGGCGGCGTCGACACCTGCCAGGGAGACTCCGGCGGCCCCATGTTCCGCCGCGACAACGCCGGCGCCTGGATCCAGGTCGGCATCGTCAGCTGGGGCGAAGGCTGCGCCCGCCCCGACTACCCCGGCGTCTACACGGAGGTCTCCACCTTCGCCGCCGCCATCAAGTCGGCCGCGGCCGGCATGTGACCCCCGCCGGGGCCGCCACCACCCGCCCGGACCCACCCGGAGCGGGCCGGCGGCCCCGGCACCCACGGCCCCGGCGCACGTGTCCGTGCACGTGCCCGGGTCCCAGCCCCGGGCCCAGCCCCGGGCCCAGCCCCGGGCCCAGCCCCAGCCCTGAGCCCTCGGCCCCGAGCTTCGGCCCCGAGCCCTGGGCCCGTGACCCGAACCCGAACTCGAGCCCGAGCCCGAGCCCGAGCCCGAGCCCGAGCCCGAGCCCGAGCCCGAGCCCGAGCCCGAGCCCGAGCCCGAGCCCGAGCCCGAGCCCGTACGAGCGTCCCCGCCTCGGCCGTCCGGCCCCCGTACAACCGGCCGGACGGCCGAGGCACCCCGCCCCCGAAGGCGACCGGCACTCACCGCCCCCACCCCCGACCGCGACCGGCAGGTCACCGCACCCCCACACCCGGTGACCAGGCACGATCACCCCCGCCGGCCACAGCCGCCGGCACCCCCATCACCCCCCACCCGCCCCGGCCGGAACCCGTCTCACAGAACGGCCGACCGATGATCCCACCGGCCCGGCCGCGTAAGCTCAGGCCACATGAAGACCAGCGACATCGACGAAAACGTCCGTGAGGAACTGTCCCGGCTCCGGGACAGCATCGACAACATCGACGCGGCCGTGGTCCACATGCTCGCCGAGCGATTCAAGGCCACCCAGCAGGTCGGCCACCTCAAGGCAAAGCACCACCTGCCACCCGCCGACCCCGCCCGCGAAGCCAGCCAGATCACCCGCCTGCGCGAGCTCGCCGAGAGCGCCAAACTCGACCCCGCCTTCGCGGAAAAGCTCCTCAACTTCGTCATCGCGGAGGTCATCCGCCACCACGAGACGATCGCCGCGGGCGAAGAGTAGAAACCCCCACACCCCCCAGGCCGTCCCTTCCGGACCCTGCCGGCCAGGCCGGATCCGCAAGAGACGGCCTGAACGGCCTACGGCAGACAGGGCCCCATCAGGCAGCATGGGGCCCATGTCCGTACTGACGCGCAACGAAGCGCAGCTCCGAGCACAGCTCCTCGACGTCGACCACTACGCGATCGACCTCGATCTCACCACCGGCGACGAGACCTTCGACTCCACCACCGCCATCCGCTTCACCGCCCGAAGCGACGGCGACACCTTCGTGGAACTGAAACCGGAAACCCTGCGCTCCGCCACCCTCGACGGACAACCCCTCGACACCGCCACCCTCCACGACGGCCGGCTCCCGCTCACCGGCCTCACCGCCGGCCCCCACGAGCTCCGCGTCGACACCCGCATGCGCTACTCCCACACCGGCGAGGGCATGCACCGCTTCACCGACCCCACCGACGGCGAAACGTACGTCTACACCCAGCTCTTCCTCGACGACGTCCAGCGCGTCTACGCCGCCTTCGACCAGCCCGACCTCAAGGCCGCCTTCACGATCACCGTGACCGCCCCCGCCGGCTGGACCGTCCTCGCCAACGGCATCACCGAAAAGACCGGCGAACGCGAAGACGGCGCCACCACCTGGCGCGCCGCCACCACCCCCGTCATCTCCACCTACCTCGCCGCCGTCGCCGCAGGCCCCTGGCACAGCATCCGCACCGAACACGCCGGCCTGCCCTTCGCCATCCACTGCCGCCGCTCCCTCGCCGACCACCTCGACGCCGACGCCGACGAAATCCTCGGCATCACCCGCGACTGCTTCGACCGCTACCACGCCAAGTTCACCGAGCCGTACCCCTTCGACTCCTACGACCAGGCCTTCGTCCCCGAATTCAACGCGGGCGCCATGGAAAACCCCGGCCTCGTCACCTTCCGCGACGAATTCGTCTACCGCTCCGCCGTCACCGACACCGAACGCCAGACCCGCGCCATGGTCATCGCCCACGAAATGGCCCACATGTGGTTCGGCGACCTCGTCACCCTTCGCTGGTGGGACGACATCTGGCTCAACGAGTCCTTCGCCGAATACATGGGCTACCAGACCCTCACCGAAGCCACCCGCTTCACCGACACCTGGACCGACTTCGCCATCACCCGCAAAGCCTGGGGATACGACGCCGACCAGCGCCCCTCCACGCACCCCGTCGCCCCCGACCCCGCCGCCGTCCCCGACACCGCCTCCGCCCTCCTCAACTTCGACGGCATCTCCTACGCCAAGGGCGCCTCCGCCCTCCGCCAGCTCGTCGCCTGGCTCGGCGAAAAAGACTTCCTCGCCGGCATCAACACCCACTTCACCCGCCACCGCTTCGCCAACGCCTCCCTCGCCGACTTCGTCGACTCCCTCGCCGCCCACACCGACCGCGACGTCCACGCCTGGGCCGACACCTGGCTGCGCACCACCGGCACCGACACCCTCACCCCCGAAATCCACGAAAGCCCCGACGGCTGGACCCTCGCCGTACGCCGCGACGGCAGCCGCCCCCACCGCATCAACGTCGCCGCCTTCGACCACGCACCCGACAGCACCCTCGAACCCCGCGACGTCCTCGACCTCGACGTCCCCTCCGACGAGATCGTCTCCGGCGCCGGCCCCCGCCCCGCCCTCCTCGTCCTCAACGACGCCGACCTCACCTACGCCAAGGTCCGCCTCGACGCGCACTCCCTCGACACCGCCCTCCGCGGCATCTCCACCATCCCCGACCCGCTCACCCGGGCCGTCGTATGGAACTCCCTGCGCGACATGGTCCGCGACGGCGAACTCGACCCCTCCGCCTACCTCGACACCGCCCACACCCACCTCCCCGCCGAAAACGACCTCGCCATCGTCCAAGGCGTCCTCGGCTTCGCCCGCACCCACATCGCCGACCGCTACGTCACCACGGCCGACCGCCCCGCCGCCCTCGCCGTCCTCACCTCCGCCACCCGCGCCCTGATCCGCCGCACCGAAGGCCTCACCGCCGACGACTGGAAGTCCGGCCAGAGCACCGAACGGCGCAGCGCCCAGGACGCCGGGCTGCGCCTCACCGCCGTACGCACCTTCATCGACAGCGCCACCCAGCCCGACACCATCGCCGCCTGGCTCGCCGACGGCACCGTCACCGGCGGACCGGAACTCGACCCCGAACTGCGCTGGCGGATCCTCGCCCGCCTCAGCGTCCTCGGCGCCGCCGACGAAACCGACATCGCCGCCGAACTCGACCGCGACCCCACCGCCACCGGCCGCGAAGGCGCCGCCCGCTGCCGCGCCGCCATGCCCGACGCCGCCGCCAAGGAAGCCGCCTGGGAGCGCATGTTCGCCCACGACGACCTCTCCAACTACCTCTTCAGCGCCACCGCGCAGGGCTTCTGGCAGCCGGAACAAGCCGAACTCGTCCGGCCGTACGTCGCCCGCTTCTACCCCGACGCCGTCGCGCTCGCCGACCGCCGCGGGCCCGCCATGGCCGAAGCCGCCGGACGGTACGCGTTCCCCGCGCACGCGGTCGACCCCGACGCGCTCCGCATCGGCCAGGACTGCCTCGACACCGCCGAGATGATCCCCGCCCTGCGCCGCAAGCTCGTCGACCAACTCGACGACCTCACCCGAGCCCTCCACATCCGCACCACCCCCTAACCCCCCGACCCGCCCCGCCCCACGCCCCGACGGCATGCTGCCGCCCAGCCTCCCCGGCGCCCAGGGGTACAACCTCCGGGCTTGTCGGCGCCGCGTGCGGGAAATCCAGCCCCGCCGGCGTTTGAGGCGGCGCCTCGGGCGGGGACCGCTCCAGCCTCGCCGGTGCCCTGGGGCGCAACCCCTCAGCCTCGCCGGCGTTTGAGGCGCGGGGTCTGGGGCGGAGCCCCAGGACTGCAACCCGGCTGGCGCCGGGTACCGGGCTCTGCCCGGACCCGCGCCTCAAACGCCGGCGAGGCTGGGGATTGCCGGCGAGGCTGGAAGTTGCCCCTCGGGCTGCCGGCGGGGATGGGGGTGGCCGTCGGACGGTCGGCGGGGATGGGCGCCGTCGGGCGGCCGGCGGGGATGGACGTTGTCTCTCGGGCAGCCGACGAGGCGCTGAAGGTGGTGCCGGGTCGGCCGGCGAGGCCGAATCGGCCCGCTCAGGCCGGGCCCCTTTCGGCGGGGCGCCGGACCGTACGGGCGTTTGCGTCGGGGCGGCTGAAAAGCGGCGGTCGGGGCGGGGCAGGGTTACCCCATTCGGGGCGGATCGTTGACCAGAGCGGGTGCCAGGAACCGCCCGCATGCGGGCGCCCGGCGCGCGACCCACGTACAGCCGGACCGCCCCGGCGGACCCCCACCGGAAACCCCTCACGGGCCGCGCACCAGATCGCCACGGCACCGGCACCCGCCCCGCCGCCGACCGCCGTGAGGAACCCGATGACAGCCCCGCCCGGCCAGCACCCCCACCCACACCCCCTTCCGCCGCTCGCCGGCGGAACCGCCGGCCCCGCCGCCCTGCGCCCGCTCCTCGCCACCGTCCTCGACGCCCTCGGCACCGGCGCCCGCGACCGCAACGGCCCCCTGCCCCCCGGCGGCCCCGGCTCCGTCACCGCCCGCCTCACCACCACCCTCGGCGACGTGTTCCCCGCACACGGCACCGGCGACGACGAAGCCCTCCGCACCCTCGTCCGCGCCCTCGCCGCAGGCGCCGCCGACCCCGCGGACCCCCGCTGCCTCGCCCACCTGCACTGCCCGCCGCTCGCCGTCGCGGCCGCCGCCGACCTCGCCGCCTCCGCCCTCAACCCCTCGCTGGACTCCTGGGACCAGGCCCCCGCCGCCTCCGCCCTCGAAGCCCTCGTCACCCGCACCCTCGCCCGCCACCTCTACGACACCCCCGACACCCCCGACACCCCCACGCCCGGCAGTCCTGTCCCGGGCAGCCCAGTCCCCGGCACCTCCCACGCCCGCACCCTCGACCCCCGCAGCCCCGCCCCCCACATTCCTGACCCCGGCACCGCCAACGCCCGCACCGCCAACGCCCGCACCGCCGACCCCCGCACCCCCGACCCCGACGCCCTCGTCACCACCGGCGGCACCGAAGCCAACCAGCTCGCCCTGCTCCTCGCCCGCGAACGCCACGGCCCCGTCCGCCTCGTCCACGGCGCCAACGCCCACCACTCCCTGCCCCGCGCAGCCTGGCTCCTCGGCCTCCCCACCCCCCTCACCCTCCCCACCCCCGACGGCACCCTCCACCCCGACACCCTCGACCGCGCCCTCACCGACCACCCCGGCCCCACCCTCGTCGCCGCCACCGCCGGCACCACCGACGCCGGCCTCATCGACCCCCTCGCCGACCTCGCCGCCGTCTGCGCCGCCCACCGCACCGAACTCCACATCGACGCCGCCTACGGCGGCCTCCTCGCCTTCAGCCCCCGCCACCGCCCCCTACTCAACGGCCTCCAACACGCCCACTCCATCACCCTCGACCTGCACAAACTCGGCTGGCAACCCGCCGCCGCCGGCCTCCTCGCCGTCCCCGACCGGCACCTCCTCGCCCCCCTCCACCACCAGGCCGACTACCTCAACGCCGAAGACGACACCGACGCCGGCCTCCCCGACCTCCTCGGCCGCTCCCTGCGCACCACCCGCCGCCCCGACATCCTCAAAATCGCCGCCACCCTCCGCTCCCTCGGCCGAGACGGCCTCGCCGCCCTCATCGACCGCACCTGCGCCACCGCCCACCGGCTCGCCGAACTCCTCGACAACCACCCCCACTTCGAAATCCACGCACCACCCACCATCAGCACCGTCCTCTTCCGCCCCACCCACCTCCCCGACACCCGCATCGCCGCACTCCGCCGCACCCTCCTCCACGACGGCCACGCCGTCCTCGGCCGCGCCACCGCCGACGGCCGCCTCTGGCTCAAAGCCACCCTCCTCAACCCCCACACCACCACGAGGGACCTCCACGACCTCGTGAAACTCCTGGAAGGCAGCATCCGATGACCACCCAACTCGACACCCCCCACGACCTCGTGGGCATCGGCATCGGCCCCTTCAACCTCTCCCTGGCCGCCCTCGCCCACGGCCTTCCCCACGGCCCCCACGACGGCGGCCCCGCCACCGCCTTCTACGACCAACGCCCCGAATTCCGCTGGCACCCCGGACTCCTCATCGAAGGAGCCACCCTCCAAGTGCCCTTCCTCGCCGACCTCGTCACCCTCGCCGACCCCGCCAGCCCCTGGTCGTTCCTGCGCTACCTCCGGCACAAGGAACGCCTCTTCCCCTTCTACTTCGCCGAGCAGCTCCACATCCACCGCGCCGAATACGACGCCTACTGCCGCTGGGTCGCCGGCAACCTCCCCGGCCTCCACTTCGGCCACCAGGTCGACGCCGTCCGCTGGAACCCCGAACGCGCCCTCTTCGAAGTCGACTTCACCCAACTCGACCCCGACGGCGAAGCCGAAGCGCTCGGCCGCACCTACACCCGCAACCTCGCCCTCGGCATCGGCACCGCCCCCTACGTCCCCGAACCCCTCAAACCCCTCGCCGACGCCCCCACCGTCCCCGTCTTCCACTCCAGCGACTACCTCGACCACCGCGAACGCATCCTCGCCGCCGACCACGTCACCGTCATCGGATCAGGCCAGTCCGGAGCCGAAGTCTTCCTCGACCTCCTCCGCGCCCGCCCCGCCGGCCGCGAACGCCTCACCTGGCTCGCCCGCACCCCCTCCTTCGCCCCCATGGAGTACTCCAAGCTCGGCCTCGAACACTTCACCCCCGACTACACCCGCTACTTCCACGCCCTCCCCGAAAACGTCCGCGACCGCCTCGTCCCCGCCCAATGGCAACTCCACAAGGGCATCGACGCCGCCACCATCGCCGCCATCCACGAAGAGCTCTACCGCCGCACCCTCAACGGCGGCTGGCCCGACACCGTCCTCACCCCCGGCGTCAGCGTCCGCACCGCCGGCCGCGTCGCCACCACCAAAGTCGAACTCCACCTCGAACACACCGAACAAGGCACCCGCTCCCGCATCACCACCGACGCCGTCGTCCTCGCCACCGGCTACCGCGAACGCCCCCTCAGCAGCCTCCTCGCCGGACTCGACCCCTACATCCGCAAGGACTCCGCCGGCCGCCCCCGCATCGACGACCGCTACCGCATGCACCTCGACCCCACCGTCACCGGCACCGTCTTCGTCCAGAACGGCGAACGCCACACCCACGGCGTGGGCGCCCCCGACCTCGGCCTCGCCGCCTGGCGCAGCGCCACCATCCTCAACACCCTCACCGGCAAAGAGCCCTACCCCCTCCCCGACCGCACCGCCTTCACCCGCTTCGGCCTACACGAACGGGAGCAGCCCCGGACCCGCATCCCCGGACAACTGCTCCCGCTCGTCGAACACCCCTGACGCCCCCCAAGGGGCGCCGCACTAGAACACCGGCACACCCGCCCGCGTCAGACGCCAGTCCACCGACGCGAACTGCGCCGGATCAATCGTCCCCTTCGCCTTCACCCAACCGATGATCGTGTTGCGTATCTCATCCGAATTCGCCCACAACTGCCGGGCCTGCGGAACATGCGGGAAGTTACCGCCACCCGAGGCCCGGTAATTGTTCACCGCCAACACGAACTGCGCCGCCGGATCCAACGGCTTCCCCGCAAACGACAGACCCACGATCCGCGAACCCTTCGGCTGCGCAATGTCAATGTCGTACGACAGCCCGTACAGCGCATCGTAATTGTAATCCGGGATCCCTTCCGCATTCGTCAGCGCAGCCGGATCCACCGGCGCGCCCGGAGCCGTCTGCACGAAATACCTGACCGAATACTCCAGGTAGTCCTTCAGCTGCGCACCCGTCATCAGACGAGCCTCCAGCGTGTTCTCGAACGGATACAGACCCGCCGCATCGCGAATCGTCACCTGACCCGCCGGAATCGACGCCGTACGCGAGAAGCACGACGCCTGCGACAACACCGGCAGCGCCGCCCACTCCGTACCCGCCAGCGCCGACTTCACCGTGTCCGCCTGCACGTGGTTGATCAGATCGATGATCGGAACGTCCTTCACCGGACCCTCCGCCGACACCATCGCCGCCGTCGACGTACCGATCACCTGATTCACGTACGCCACCACCTTGCGGTGCTCGTCCGACAGCAACCCCGTGATCTTCGGGTCCTCAGCCACCGTGTTCGAGTTCAGAACCTTCGCGGACACCTTGTCCACGCTCCACCGGCCCCGCGCGAACGACAGCTCGAAGTCGAACAACGTCAGCCGCTGCCCCCACTTCAACGGCTCCGACAACACGACCTCCTTGCCCGTCGTCTTGTTCGCCACCCGGTACTCCGGAATCTCCGTGTGCGCGTGCCCCACCAGAATCGCGTCGATCCCCGGCACCTGCTCCGCCACCAGCGCAGCCGCATTCTCGATGTACGGCAACTGGTCACCGTACGAAGACGTACCGCTCGACCCCGAATGCGCCGACACGATCACCACATCCGCACCCATCGACCGAAGCCGCGGCACATACTTCGCCGCCTGCTCCTCCAACCCGGGGAACGTCATCTTCCCCTGCACGTTCTGCTTGTCCCAGATCGCAATACCAGGATTCGTCAGACCCAGCACCGCCACCTTCACATCAGGCCCGTGCGGCGTACACAACCGGTGCATGCTGTACGGAGCGAACGCCGGCCGCAACGTCCGCGCATCCAACGCATTCGCCCCAAGCAGCGGAAAATCACACTGCTCCTCGAACTTCCGCAGCACCGGAATCCCGTAATTGAACTCGTGATTCCCCAACGCCGCCGCGTCATACCCGATCGCATTCATCGCCTGCGCCATCGGATGCACCGGACCACGCCGCGCCGTGATCGGATCCACCTTCGCGTAGTAATACGACAGCTGCGTCCCCTGGATCGTGTCACCCGCATCGATCAGCAGCGTGTTCCCACGCCCCTTCTCCGCACGCACCCGATCCACCAGCGTCGAGATCTTCGCCAGACCCACATCGTTGTGCGCCTTGTCGTCGAACTCCTTGTCCGTGAAGTAATCCCAGTTGAAGACATTCCCGTGCAGGTCCGTCGTCCCCATCACCGTGAACGCGTACGTCCGCGGACGCGGATGCGGCCGCCGCCCACCGGAAGCAGCCGCAGCCGGAGCCGCCACCGCCCCACCCACCGCCACCGCAGCACCCGTAGCAGCCGACGTACCCAGAAACGTCCGACGATCGAACGGCATGTCATCTCCCTCGTGAGACCGAACAACGCGCGTAGACACCAACACCAACGCGCGTAGATTCTGACCCAGCGACAACCGGCCACAACACCCCTGGCAGGTTTCGATCCGATGACCGACACACCCACCACCCCCAATGCGACAGTGGAACGCATGACCCAAGACCCCACACCCCAGCCCTACGGCACCCCCGAAGTACCCCGCGTCGCCGTCCGCGGCGAAGCCCACATCGAAGTCGACCCCGAAATCGCCCGCCTCGGCATCACCATCAGCGCCCGCGGCACCGACCGACGCACCGCCCTCGAAGACCTCACCCGCCGCAACACCACCGTCCTCGACCTCGTCAAAAGCTACGGCGACGCCGTCGAAAAACTCGAAACCGGCACCTTCTCCATCACCCCCGAACTCACCCGCCACGGCCGCGCCGAACGCATCCGCGCCTACCACGGCCGCGTCCACCTCACCGCAGAACTCGGCGACTTCACCGCCCTCGGCGAACTCACCACCCGTCTCGCCGACCTCGAACTCACCAGCGTCGACGGACCCTGGTGGGCCCTGCGCCCCGACTCACCCGCCCACGGCGACGCCCGCCGCCAAGCCGTACTCGAAGCCGTCCAACGCGCCCGCGAATACGCCACCGCCCTCGGCGCCCAACTCGCCGCCCTCGTCGAACTCGCCGACCTCGGCGCCGAAGACACTCAACCCTTCGGCCGCCCCGGCACCGCCGGCACCATGCGCTCCATGGCCTTCGCCGCCGACACCGAAACCGCCCCCGCCCTCGACCTCGAACCCCAACGCCAAACCGTCTACGCCTCCGTCAACGCCCGCTTCACCATGACCCCACCGCGCCTCTGACACCCCCCACCCCACCGCGCGGGGTGCTCATCGGAGCACCCCCGCTCACCATTCGAGACTTGTCAACAACCCTTCACCAAAAGGTTGTTGAGCAGCCACCCCGAACCCATCCACTACTGATCGGTAGGGGCATACCCTCGCCCCATGCGCCGAGCAAAAATCGTCTGCACCCTGGGCCCCGCCACCGACACATACGACCAGATCAAAGCCCTGGTCGAAGCCGGAATGGACATCGCCCGCTTCAACCTCAGCCACGGCACCTACGCCGAACACGAGGAGCGCTACCACCGCGTACGCAAGGCCTCCGACGAGACCGGCCGCAGCGTCGGCATCCTCGCCGACCTTCAAGGCCCGAAGATCCGCCTCGGCCGCTTCACCGAAGGCCCCGTACTCCTTGAACGCGGCGACGAATTCACCATCACCGTCGAAGACATCGAAGGCGACCGCCACACCTGCGGCACCACCTACAACGGACTCGCCACCGACGTCACCACCGGCGAACGCATCCTCGTCGACGACGGCCGCGTCACCCTCCAGGTCACCGCCGTCGACGGACCCCGCGTCCACACCCGCGTCATCGAAGGCGGCATGGTCTCCGACCACAAAGGCCTCAACCTCCCCGGCGTAGCCGTCTCCGTCCCCGCCCTCTCGGACAAAGACGTCGAAGACCTCCGCTGGGCCCTGCGCACCGGCGCCGACGTCATCGCCCTCTCCTTCGTCCGCAGCGGCCGCGACATCGAAGCAGTCCACCGCATCATGGACGAAGAAGGCCGCCGCCTCCCCGTCATCGCAAAGATCGAAAAGCCCCAGGCCGTCGAGAACATCGACGACATCGTCGCCGCCTTCGACGGCATCATGGTCGCCCGCGGCGACCTCGGCGTCGAAATGCCCCTCGAACAAGTCCCCATCGTCCAAAAGCGCGCCGTCAAACTCGCCAAGCGCAACGCCAAACCCGTCATCGTCGCCACCCAAATGCTCGACTCGATGATCGACAACTCCCGACCCACCCGCGCCGAAGCATCCGACGTCGCCAACGCCGTCATCGACGGCACCGACGCCGTCATGCTCTCCGGCGAAACCAGCGTCGGAAAATTCCCCGTCGAAACCGTCCGCACCATGTCCCGCATCGTCGAAGCCGCCGAAGAAGACATCCTCGCCAAAGGCCTCCCCGCCCTCACCGACCGCAACAAACCCCGCACCCAAGCCGGCGCCGTCGCCCGCGCCGCCGCCGAAATGGGCGACTTCCTCGGCGCCAAATACCTCGTCGCCTTCACCCAGAGCGGCGACACCGTCCGCCGCCTCTCCCGCTACCGCAGCCCCATCCCCCTCCTCGCCTTCACCCCCGACCCAGCCACCCGCTCCCAGCTCAACCTCACCTGGGGCGTCGAAACCTTCCTCGGCCCCCACGTCGACTCCACCGACGCGATGGTCGCCCAAGTCGACGAAGAACTCCTCCGCATCGGCCGCTGCGCACCCGGCGACACCGTCGTCATCACCGCCGGCTCACCGCCCGGAGTCTCCGGCTCCACCAACCTGGTCCGCGTCCACCACATCGGCGACGCAGTCCGCTGACCCCCGCCCGCGCTGACACCCCGCGCACCGGAACGGGTCACTCCGCGGCGGCACCGCCCACACGGCGCGTGACCGCCGCGGACGATCTTCCCGCGCCACGACCGGGCCGCCGCAAGATCTCCGGCGGAACCGGATCGTTATCCTCAAGTTTTGCTCAACTCTGATGACGCTGCACCGACCGGCTCTCTAGGTTCCTTGCAGCCGAGGAAGAACGTGCACTTCCTTCCGCGCAAGAACCGAAGGAAGTCCCCCGTATGAGCATCTCCTCCCGAGCCGGCCTCTCCGCGGCCGTCCTCGCCCTCACCCTCACCGCCAGCGCCTGCGGCGGCAGCAGCGAGGAGCAGGAGAAGATCTCCATCGGGATCAAGTTCGACCAGCCCGGCCTCGGCTTCAAGGACCACGACGGCACCTTCAGCGGCTTCGACGTCGACGTCGCGACCTACGTCGCCAAGCAGCTCGGCTACGAGGCAGACCAGATCGAGTTCAAGCAGGTCACCAGCCTCGACCGCGAACTGCTGCTCCAGTACGGCGAGGTCGACTACGTCGTCGCCAGCTACTCGATCACCGACAAGCGCAAGGCGAAGATCGACTTCGCGGGCCCGTACTTCACCGCCCACCAGGACCTGATGGTCCGCGCCTCCGACAAGACCATCAAGGACGCCTCGGACCTCAACTCCAAGCGCCTCTGCTCGGTGACCGGCTCCACCTCGGCCCGCAACGTCAAGGAGAAGCTGGCCCCCAAGGCCAGCATGATGGAACTCGGCAACTACTCCGAGTGCGCCGTCGCCCTCAAGGACACCTTCCTCGACGCGATGACCACGGACAACTCGATCCTCGCCGGGTTCGCCGCGCAGAAGAAGTACCAGGGCCAGTTCCGCCTGATCGGCCTCAGCCTCAGCAACGAGAAGTACGGCATCGGCGTCAAGAAGGGCAAGGCGGAGCTCCGCACGAAGATCAACGCGGCCCTGAAGAAGATGGTCCAGGACGGCTCCTGGGCCGAGTACGTGAAGACGAACTTCGGCCCCGCCAACTACAAGTCCGACCCGGCCCCGGCCATCACGGAGGGCTGAGCCGCCGGCTCAGTACTTCGGCCCCACATGGGCGTCCATCAACGCGATGGACGCCTTTCGGGCTATGGACACGTTGAACGGGTCGCTGCCGCGAGCAAGGATCGTCCACTCGACCCCCACCTTCGTCAGCGTGTCCGTGCAGAGCTTCCGGATGTCGTCGGACTTGTTGGTGAAGAAGTACCGCGGGTACTCGTAGCGCTTTCGCTCGCCGCCGACGAGGCGCGTGGTCCAGTTGGTGATCCGGCAGCCGTCCGAGTGGATGAGCCCCCGGATGAACTCCCACGGGTAGGCGTCGACTATCTCTTGCTGCCACGGTTCGAGCGCGATGCGCCGCTCGTGCTTCCTGCCCGGGCCGTGCTGGGGAAAGATGCATTCGAGGTGCTGGGAGTACACCTTCACGTTGTGGCACCCGGTGCTGCGTACCCGGCACGTGCTGTGGAGCGGGAGGACGCGCCGCATGGCCGCCTCGCAAGCGTCCATCAGGCCCGGCCATTTGTTATCGCAGGTGATCATGAGGCTGGGTGCCCGGTGGGCCGAGTACCAACTGATGTGACCGTCGCCCAGGTAGAGGCCCAGGAGGTATGAGTAGGCCTCATGGTCAAGAGGCACCTCGTGGCACCTCGGGCAGTCCGGCCGGGCTTGGCGTCCAGGGCACTCGCCACGCTTCGCGCGGTCCATGTGCTTCCAGTAGCCGATTGTTCCGAGGGGCACGTTCAGTCGCCGTGCGACGTCGCTGTTCCGGACGCCGTCCCGGAGCAACGACAGGGCCGTCTGGCGCACCGTGAGGGTGTGATACGTCATGTCGCCACTCTGTGTGATGCAAAGTGGCGGCGTGTAGCAAAAAGCGAACGTTCACGCGAAGGTGAACGTCCGCTTTTCGGACATGTGCCGGGTATGGGATTCGAACCCACACGTCCTTGCGGACAGAGGTGTTTGAGACCTCCGCGTCAACCAGTTGCGCCAACCCGGCAGGCTTGCACGTCGGAGTGTACCGGGTGACTCGGCGACGTTGCAGCTAGGTAGGCTCATTCCAGCAGCACACAGCCCCGCCTCAAGGAGTCTCCCGTGACCGCCGCCGAGTCCGAGTCGTCGCCCACGCCCGTAGACGCCGACCAGTCGCACGTCCCGCCGCTGACGACCCGTGTCGTCATCGCCGAGGACGAGGCGCTCATCCGTCTCGACCTCAAGGAGATGCTGGAGGAGGAGGGCTACGCCGTCGTCGGCGAGGCCGGGGACGGGCAGACGGCCGTCGAGCTGGCGCGGGAGCACCGGCCGGACCTGGTGATCCTGGACGTGAAGATGCCCGTCCTGGACGGGATCTCCGCGGCCGAGAAGATCGCGGAGGAGTCCATCGCGCCGGTCCTGATGCTGACCGCGTTCTCGCAGCGCGACCTGGTCGAGCGGGCCCGTGACGCGGGTGCGATGGCGTACCTGGTGAAGCCGTTCAGCAAGAGCGACGTGGTGCCGGCCATCGAGATGGCGGTGTCGCGGTTCGCGGAGCTGAAGGCGCTGGAGAAGGAGGTCGCGGACCTCTCGCTGCGGCTGGAGACGCGCAAGCTGGTGGACCGGGCGAAGAGCGTGCTGCAGACGCAGTACGGGCTGTCCGAGCCGGCCGCGTTCCGGTGGATCCAGAAGACGTCGATGGACCGGCGGATGTCGATGCAGCAGGTGGCCGAGGCGGTCATCGAGGACGCCGAGGAGAAGAAGAACGCGGCCAAGGGCCAGTAGGGCCCGCGGGAGGGCCGTGGCCGGCCCGTACGTACGACTGAGGCCCGCCCCCGGAACATCCGGGGGCGGGCCTCAGTCGTTTGTGCGTACGGCGGGGGTCAGTCCTCGCCGAGGTAGGCCTTGCGGACGTCCTCGTTGTGGAGGAGTTCCTGGCCGGTGCCCGACAGGACGATCTTGCCGATCTCCATGACGTGCGCCTGGTCGGCCAGCGAGAGCGCCGCCTGGGCGTTCTGCTCGACGAGCAGGATGGTGGTGCCGGTGGCCTTGAGCTCGGCGATCGTCGCCATGATCTTCTGCATCATGAGCGGCGAGAGGCCCATGGAGGGCTCGTCCAGCATGAGCAGCTTGGGCTGGGACATGAGCGCGCGGCCCATGGCGAGCATCTGCT
The DNA here is from genome assembly GCF_036194065.1 of Streptomyces sp. NBC_00239. NCBI lineage: Bacteria > Bacillati > Actinomycetota > Actinomycetes > Kitasatosporales > Streptomycetaceae > Streptomyces > Streptomyces sp. NBC_00239. The sequence goes on from NZ_CP108095.1 coordinate 5,986,994, forward strand.
GTTCGCCGCCGGAGAGGGTGCCGGCGGCCTGCTTGCGGCGTTCGCCCAGGATGGGGAACATCTCGTAGGCGCGCTGGATGTCCTTCTCGATGCCCTCCTTGTCGCTGCGCAGGAACGCACCGAGCTGGAGGTTTTCGGCGATCGTCAGCCGGGGGAAGATGTGGCGTCCCTCGGGGGAGTGGGCGAGGCCCAGGGAGACGATCTTGTGTGCGGGGACGGTGCTGAGCGGCTGGCCGTCGAAGGTGATGGTGCCGCCGCGGGGCTTGATGAGGCCGGAGAGGGTGCGCAGGGTGGTGGTCTTGCCGGCGCCGTTGGTGCCGACGAGGCAGACGATTTCGCCCTGGTTGACCTCGAAGGAGATTCCCTTGACGGCTTCGATCTTGCCGTAGGCGACTTTGAGGTCTTCGACCTTGAGCAGTGCGGTCACTTGGCCTCTCCTTCCGGTTCCGTGCGGGTGGTGCTGTCCTCGGCGGGTTCGGTTGCCGCGGGGGCGTCCGTGTCCGCTTCGGTGTCGGTCGGGTCGGCCTCGGGCTCGGCTGCTGCCTCCGCCTCGGGCTCGGCTTCTGCTTCGGCCTCGGCTTCTGCCTCAGCCTCGGCCTCGGCTTCTGCCTCCGCCTCCGCCTCCGCCTCGGGCTCGGCTTCTGCTTCGGCCGCTTCGGCGGCGTGGGCTTCGGCGGCTTCGACTTCGGCGACTTCGGCGGCTCCGGGGTCGCCCTCGAAGGGGGTTCCCAGGTAGGCGGCGATGACGCGCTCGTCGCCCTGGACTTCGGCTGCGGTGCCTTCGATGAGCTTTTCGCCCTGGACGAGGCAGGCGACGCGGTCGCAGAGGTTGAAGATGAAGCGCATGTCGTGCTCGATGACGAGGACGGCGACGCCGAGGTCCCGGATGGCGAAGATGAGTTCTTCGGCCGCGCGGGTTTCCTGGGGGTTCATGCCGGCGGTGGGCTCGTCGAGGAGGATGAGGCCGGGGTCGCTGGCGAGGGCCCGGGCGATTTCGAGCTTGCGCTGTTCGCCGTAGGGGAGGTTCTTCGCCAGGTGGTGGGCCTTGTTCTCCAGGCCGATGAAGGCGAGGAGTTCCATGGCTCGGGCCTCGGAGGCGGCTTCGGCCTTCTTGAAGCCGGGGCCGCGCAGGAGGGCGGACCAGAGGCCTTCCTTGGTGCGGGTGTGGCGTCCGACGAGGACGTTCTCCATGACGGTCATGTTGGAGAACAGTCGGATGTTCTGGAAGGTGCGGGCGATGCCTGCCTGGGTGACGAGGTGGGGCTTGGGCGGCAGGACGGTGCCCTTGTAGCTGACGGTGCCCTCGGTGGGGACGTACAGGCCGGTGAGGCAGTTGAAGAAGGTGGTCTTGCCGGCGCCGTTGGGGCCGATGAGGCCGACGATCTCGCCTGCGTTGACGGTGAGGTCCACGGAGCGGACGGCGGTGAGGCCGCCGAAGCGCATGGTGACGCCGCTTGCTTCGAGGACGGGCGAGGTGCTGGTGGTGGTGGTCATGTTCACGCCCCCGCCTTGGCGGTGGCCAGGTCCGTGGGGGCCTGGTCAGCGGTGTCGTCGTGGAACTCGAGCTTGGCCCGCTTGTTGGCGATGAGGCCTTCGGGGCGGAAGCGCATGAGCAGGATGAGGGCGATGCCGAAGCCGAGGAGCTGGTAGTCCTGGAGGAACTGCAGCTTGGCCGGGATCAGGAAGAGCAGTGCGGCGCCGAGGATGGGGCCGCGGATGGTGCCCATGCCGCCGAGGATGACGGCGGCGAGGAGGAACGCGGAGTTCGGGGGCACGGGGCCGGCGAAGACGTAGTTCTCGGGGACGACCGTGGTGTTGACGTGGGCCTGGACGGTGCCGGCGAGGCCCGCGAGGGTGGCGCCGAGGGCGAAGGCGATCAGCTTGACGCGGAAGCCGTTGATGCCCATGGCGGTGGCGGCGGTCTCGTCTTCGCGGATGGCGACCCAGGCGCGGCCGATGCGGCTGTTCTGGGCGCGGGCGAAGATGACGATGACGAGGGCCATCACGAGGAGCATGAGCAGGTAGTAGTTGGCGTAGGCGCCGAGTTCTACGCCCATGACGGTGTGGGCTTCGCCGAAGTTCCACCCGAAGAGTTCGAGGTGGGGGACGTTCGGGATGCCGTTGGGGCCGTTGGTGATGTCCGGGCCGGAGACGCCGTCGAGGTTGCCCATGGCGATGCGGAAGATTTCTCCGAAGCCGAGGGTGACGATGGCGAGGTAGTCGCCGCGCAGTCGCAGGGTGGGGGCGCCGATGACGACGCCGAAGATCAGCGAGGCGAGGGCGCCGGCGAGGACTGCGGCCCAGAAGGGGAGCTTGACGTCGAATGCGGAGGCGGTGCTTCCGGAGACGAGGGCCGCGGTGTAGGCGCCGACGCCGAGGAAGGCGACGTAGCCGAGGTCGAGGAGGCCGGCGAGGCCGACGACGACGTTCAGGCCGAGGGCGACGGTCGCGAAGATGAGGATGTTGACCGCGATGAGGGTGTAGGTGTCGCCGCTCTGCTGGATGAACGGGAAGGCGACGGCCGCGGCCATGGTCCCGATGATCGTCACCTGGCGGTTGCGTGCGGTGATCTCGGAGAACCGTTCGACCAGGCCGGACTTGAGGAGGGCCGTGGTGGCGAACAGGACGATGATCAGGTACGCGATGAAGAGCTGCGGTTCCTTGTCGTCGGTGTCGATGCCGAAGGTGACGACGTAGAGGCCCACGGCGAAGGCGCCGGTGATGACGAGGATTTCGGCCCAGGAGGGCAGCTTCCCGGCCGGGGCGGCCTTGCGGGTGTCGTCGGGGAGCTTGTACGCGGCGAGGGCCGGGACGAGCGAGGCGACGACGGCGACGTAGGCGCCGGGTTCGAGGTGGGCGACGCCGCCGAGTTCGACGGCGATGGAGACCACCGTGAACAGGGTGGTGGCGAAGGTGCCCAGGGCCAGGAGCCAGACGGCCTTGCGGGCGCCGGTGGGGGTGAGCCAGCCGAAGCCCTTGGTGCCGAGCGCGGAGAGCGCGAAGGCGGCGGTGAGGAGCGCGCCGACCAGGGTGAGCATCTGGAGCGGGGCGGGGCTGCCGTAGATGGTGAGGTCACCGGGGAAGTCGGTGGTCCACGTCCAGGCGAGGTAGGTGCTGGCGATCGTGGCGAGGCTGCCGCCGATGATCGCGTACAGCAGGCTGCTCTTGGGGGCGCCCGCGGTGGTGGTCTTCGTGGTGCTGTCGGTGGTCATGGTTCTCACGCCCGATCCGCGACGCGCTCACCGAGCAGGCCTTGTGGCCGCACGAGGAGGACGACGATGAGGAGTACGAACGCCCAGACGTTGGACCAGGCTCCACCGCCGAGCTGCTGCATGCCGGGGATGTCCTCGATGTAGGCGATCGAGAGCGATTCGGCGAGGCCGAGGACGACGCCGCCGACCATGGCTCCGTAGATGTTGCCGATGCCGCCGAGGACGGCTGCGGTGAACGCCTTGAGGCCGAGGATGAAGCCCATTTCGAAGTTGATCTGGCCCTTGTCGAGGCCGTAGGCGACGGCGGCGACGGCGGCGAACGCGGCACCGATGGCGAAGGCCATGACGATGATGCGGTCGGTGTTGATGCCCATCAGCTTCGCGGTGTCCGGGTCCTGCGCGGTGGCCTGCATGGCGCGGCCGCTGCGGCTCTTGGCGACGAAGACGCCGAGGGCGAGCATGCACAGGGGGGCGAGGACGAGGACGAAGGCGTCGGCGCGCTGGATCGTCAGGCTGTCGGTGATCTGGTAGGCGTCGCCCTTGAACTCGGGGAACGTCACTGCCTTCTTGGCGTCCGGGTAGAACTGCCACACGAGCTGCTGGAGCGCGATGGAGAGGCCGATGGCGGTGATGAGGGGGGCGAGCCTGGGCGCGCTGCGCAGGGGGCGGTACGCGAAGCGTTCCGCTGCGGTCGCGACCGCTACGGAGGCGAGTGCGCCACCGATGATCATGAGCGGGATCGCCACCAGGAGTGAAGTACCGCTGGGGAGGGCGGTGTAGGTGGTGAGGGCTCCAAAGCCGCCGATCATGAAGATCTCGCCGTGGGCGAAGTTGATGAGCTGGACGATGCCGTAGACCATGGTGTACCCGATGGCTATGAGGCCATAAAGGGCACCGAGGGCAAGGCCGTTGGCCAGCTGTTGCGGCAGTTCGTGCACCGCAGGGCCTCCGATGAGCGTGTCGGATAAGACTCCGCGCGAGGGCGCTGTTTGCGCCCTCGCGCGGTGGGGTGGTTCAGGTGGTGCGGTTCAGGCCGGGTGGCCTGGGTCCGGGCCGGGAGGGCCCGTGGGGGTGCTACTCGGTGAAGGTGTCGCTCTTGACGTCCTTCCAGGCGCCACCCTCGACCTTGTAGACGGTGAGCTGCTTGTTGGTGGTGTCGCCGTACTCGTCGAAGGCGACCTTGCCGGTCACGCCGTCGAAGGAGACCTTGCCGAGGGCCTCGACGACCTTGGCGCGGGCGTCGTCCGGGACCTTGCCGCCGTTGGCGGTGACGACGGCCTTGACGGCCTGGATGACGGACCAGGCGGCGTCGTAGGAGTAGCCGCCGTAGGCCGCGTACGGGTCCTTGTAGCCGCCGGCCGCGTAGTCGGCGATGAAGGTCTTGGCGGTGGGGAGCTTCTCGACGGGGTAGCCGATCGAGGTGGCGAGGTCGCCGTCGTTGGCCTCGGCGGACGCGGCGATGAAGGCCGGGTCGTAGATGCCGTCGCCGCCCATGACGGGCACCTTGGCGCCGGTCTTCTTGATCTGGTCGGAGAGCAGGCCGCCCTCGGGGTACTGGCCGCCGAAGTAGACGGAGTCGGCGCCGGAGGACTTGACCTTGTCGGCGGTCGTGGAGAAGTCGGTCTCCTTGACGGTGACGTGGTCGGTGTCGACGACCTTGCCGCCGAGGCGCTTGAACTCGTCGGAGAAGATCGCGGCGAGGCCGGCGCCGTAGGTCTGCTTGTCGTCGACGACGAAGACCTTCTTCTTGCCGGCGTCCTTGAAGAGGTACTGGGCGGCGAACTTGCCCTGGACCACGTCGGTGGCGGCGGTGCGGAAGTAGGTCTTGAAGGGGCGCTTGAACTCGCCCTTGCCCCAGTTGTCGCCCTGGCTGAGCGAGGGGTTGGTGTTGGCCGGGGAGACCTGCGCCAGGTTGGCGGAGGCGAAGACGCCCTGCATCTGCTGGGCGACGCCCGAGTTCAGGGGGCCGACGACGCCGAGGACTTCCTTGTTGCCGACGAGCTTGGTGGCGTTGGCCTGACCGGAGGCGGGGACCGCCTGGTCGTCGAGGGCCTCGACCTTGAACTCGACTCCGGGGACCTCGTTGTTCTTGTTGGCCGTCTTGGCCGCGAGGTCGGCGGAGTTCTTGATGCCCTGGCCGAGTGCGGAGAGCGAGCCCGTCAGCGGGGCGTCGACGCCGATGACGACGACGGTCTTCTTGCCGCCGTCGGTCTTGCCTTCGTCGGTCTTGCCGTCGCGCGATCCGCAGGCGGTGAGGGTCAGTGCTCCCGTGGTGATCACGGTGGTGAGGATGAGCAAAGAACGGTGTCGCACGATTCTTCCTTTCCCTGGCGCGGCCCCCTATGCGAGGTGCCGTTTTGTCGCCGGGCCGCACTGGGAGGTACGCGGCCGTGCTGCGATGCGCCCGGCGGCGCGGTGACTGGCCGTGACTCTAGAGCGGAGGTGGCGAGATGGGGGAGGCGGGAAAGGAGGATGTGACGCTCTTGTTATGCCAAGGCCAAGAATGTGTGCCGGTAATAGCGACAGATCGGGCGTTTGGGGGTGGGGGTGATCGTCCGCATGGTGAGAATTCCCAGCTCCGCTAAGGGGCTTGAGGGTTTCATGCTACTGACGCTGATCGTTTGGTCATTTTGGTAGCAGGGTGTGGCCGAAATATGGCGGCCGCACGCGCTTGACGTGGGAAAACGGTCTTTCGCCGGGCATTCCGCCGGGTGTGGCGATTACGGAACGTAAAGGGATGGCGAGGTGCGCGCGGTGCGGGGGACCGGGGGGTGCGGGGCGCGCAAAGGGGGTCCGACCTGCTGAGTGCGCGCCGGGGTCGCGCCGCCCGGCCGGGTGACCGGAAGGCGGACAGCGGGGTCGGGAATCCGGTGAGGGGGTCAGGCCGGGGGTCGCCAGTTCTCTGAGCTGCGGGTGGCGCCGCGCTCCTCGGTGCAGCGCTGCCGGACGCGGGGTCCGGCGAAGTCAAGTGCCGCTTGGCGGCCGCTTGTTCGCTCCTCGGCGCGGGCCTCGGCGAGGACCTGTTCGTGGATCTCGTACTGGCCGTTCGACATGCCCTTCTGCTCCCAGTCGAGGCCGGCCCACTTACCGCCCGTGAGGGCCTCGGTGATCCAGTAGGAGACGAGGGCGGTGCAGATGTCGGCGGGGCTGCTGGGGCGGGGTGCGGGGGCGCTGGTGGCCGGTGTGCCGGTCGCGGGTGGGCCGGGCGTGGCGGAACCGGTGCATCCGGCGAGTGCGAGTGCGGCGAGGAGGGCGCAGGCGGTGTGCCGGGCCGTGGTGTGCGGCGTGGTCCCCATGAGGGGAAGGTAGGCCGTCACGATCGGTGACACAACCGTCGCGGGGGGAATGCCGGGGCTCCCCGGGCGCCCTGGGGGTGCGCGGGGAGCCCGGCGGTGTGCGGTGCGGGCGGGCGGCTCAGGTGGCGGGGACGGCGGTGGCGGTGCCGGCGTCCTTGAGCATGCAGGTGAGGCGGGCGGTGCAGATCCGCTTGTCCTGTTCGTCGGTGATGACGATCTCGTAGGTGGCGGTGGAGCGGCCGCGGTGGAGCGGGGTGGCTACGCCGGTGACGAGGCCGGAGCGGGCGCCGCGGTGGTGGGTGCAGTTGAGGTCGACGCCGACGGCGATCTTGTTGAGGCCGCCGTGGAGCATGGTGCCGACGGAGCCGAGGGTTTCGGCGAGTACGGCGGAGGCGCCGCCGTGCAGGAGTCCGTAGGGCTGGGTGTTGCCTTCGACGGGCATGGTGCCGACGACGCGGTCGGCGGCGGCTTCCAGGATCTGGATGCCCATGCGGGTGCCGAGGTGTCCGGCGGAGAAGAGTGCGGGCAGGTCGACGCCGAGTCCGGCGTATTCGTCGATGACCTCTTGCGGGAACTTCACGTGGCGCTGCTCGCCCATGGGGCCGGCTCCGTTCGTAAACGACCGTTAACAAGGCTCTTCATATCAGGTGACCGGGATGCCGGTCAGGGAGGGGGAGGCGGCCGCGGACCGGCCGGGCGGAGGTCAGGCCGGGGAGACGGCCGGCTCGAAGCGGACGATCACCGACTTGCTGGCCGGGGTGTTGCTGGTGTCGGCCGTCGAGTCGAGGGGGACCAGCACGTTGGTCTCGGGGTAGTAGGCGGCCGCGCAGCCGCGCGCGGTCGGGTAGTGGACCACCCGGAACCCGGGCGCGCGCCGCTCCACGCCGTCCTTCCACTCGCCGACCAGGTCGGTGTACGCGCCGTCGGCGAGGCCGAGCTCCGCGGCGTCCTGCGGGTTGACGAGGACGACGCGGCGGCCGCCGGTGATCCCGCGGTAGCGGTCGTCCAGGCCGTAGATCGTGGTGTTGTACTGGTCGTGGGAGCGCAGGGTCTGCAGGAGCAGCCGGCCGGCGGGGACCGTCGGGTACTCGACGGGGGCGGCGGTGAAGTTGGCCTTGCCGGTGGCGGTGGGGAAGCGGCGCTCGTCGCGGGGGGCGTGCGGCAGGGTGAAGCCGCCGGGGCGGGCCACCCGGGCGTTGAAGTCCTCGAAGCCGGGCACCACGCGGGAGATCCGGTCGCGGATGACCGCGTAGTCGTGCTCGAAGTCCTCCCAGGGCGTCGCGGAGGCGGCGCCGAGGACGGCGCGGGCCATCCGGGCCACGATCGCGGGCTCGGAGAGCAGGTGGGGGCTCGCGGGGGTGAGGTTGCCGCGGGAGGAGTGGACCATGCCCATGGAGTCCTCGACCGTGACGAACTGCTTGCCGGAGGCCTGGACGTCCTTGTCGGTGCGGCCCAGGGTCGGCAGGATCAGGGCGCGGCGGCCGGTGACGGCGTGGGAGCGGTTGAGTTTCGTCGACACGTGCACGGTGAGGGACGCGTTGCGCATCGCGGCCTCGGTGACGTGGGTGTCGGGGGTGGCGCCGACGAAGTTGCCGCCCATCGCGAAGAACACCTTGGCCTTGCCGTCGCGCAGGGCCTCGATGGCGCGGACCACGTCGAGGCCGTGGTGGCGGGGCGAGGTGATGCCGAATTCCTTGTCGAGGGCGTCGAGGAAGGCGGGTGCGGGCCGTTCGAAGATGCCCATGGTGCGGTCGCCCTGGACGTTGGAGTGGCCGCGGACCGGGCAGACGCCGGCGCCGGGGCGGCCGATGTTGCCGCGCAGCAGCAGGAAGTTGACGACCTCGCGGATCGTGGCGACGGAGTGCTTGTGCTGGGTGAGGCCCATGGCCCAGCAGACGATGGTGCGCCGCGAGGCGAGGACCATGCGCAGGGCTTCTTCGATCTCCTCGCGCCGCAGGCCGGTGGCGGTGAGGGTGTCGTCCCAGTCGGCGGCGCGGGCGGCGGCGGCGAATTCCTCGTACCCGTGGGTGTGTTCGCGGATGAAGGCCTCGTCGATGGCGGCTTGGCCCGTGCCGGAGGGGCTTTCGGGCGCGCTGTCGGAGGCTTCGAGGACGAGCTTGTTGAGGAGGCGGAAGAGGGCCTGGTCGCCGCCGATGCGGATCTGGAGGAACAGGTCGTTGAGCGCCGCGCCGCGGAACATGCCGAGGGGGGTCTGGGGGTTCTTGAAGCGTTCCATGCCCGCTTCGGGCAGCGGGTTCACGGAGATGATCTTCGCGCCGGCGGCCTTGGCCTTTTCGAGGGCGGAGAGCATCCGGGGGTGGTTGGTGCCGGGGTTCTGGCCGGCGACGATGATCAGGTCGGCCTGGTGGAGGTCTTCGAGGGAGACGCTGCCCTTGCCGATGCCGATGGTCTCGTTGAGCGCCGAGCCGGAGGACTCGTGGCACATGTTCGAGCAGTCGGGCAGGTTGTTGGTGCCGAATTCGCGGGCGAACAGCTGGAGGAGGAACGCCGCCTCGTTGCTGGTGCGGCCCGAGGTGTAGAAGAGGGCCTCGTCGGGGGAGTCCAGGGCCTGGAGCTCCTCGGCGATGATCGCGAAGGCGCGTTCCCAGGTGATCGCGTCGTAGCGGTCCTCGCCGTCGGGCCGGGCGCCCCGTTCGAGCAGCACGGGCTGGGTGATGCGGCCCTGCTGGCCGAGCCAGTAGCCGCTGCGGCCGGCGAGGTCGGCGAGGGGGTGCGCGGCGAAGAAGTCGGGGGTGACGCGGCGCAGGGTGGCTTCCTCGGCGACGGCCTTGGCGCCGTTCTCGCAGAATTCGGCGGTGTGCCGCTTGTCGCCCTCGGGCCAGGCGCAGCCGGGGCAGTCGAAGCCGCCCTTCTGGTTGACCTTGAGGAGGGTCTGCGCGGTGCGCCGCAGGCCCATCTGCGCCTGGGCGATCTTGAGGGTGTGCCCGATCGCGGGGAGGCCCGCGGCAGCGTGCTGCGGGGGCGCTACCTGCGGCGCGTCCTGAACCGGATCACCTGCGGGCGGCTTGGTGGCCATGTCGCTCCCCTTTGAGCAGTCTTCTCGTACGCATCCGATCCTGTCACGCTCCTCCGCCGTCGCCGACGGCGGATTTGTCGGTGGGGGCGCCTAGGATCGGGGGCGTGGCAGATTCAGCATCGAAGAAGACCGACCAGACGACCGCAGCGGACCGCCCCCGCCTGATGCTCATGGACGGGCACTCCCTGGCGTACCGGGCGTTCTTCGCGCTGCCCGCGGAGAACTTCACGACGGCGACCGGCCAGCCGACCAACGCCATCTACGGCTTCGCGTCGATGCTGGCGAACACCCTGCGCGACGAGGCGCCCACGCACTTCGCGGTGGCGTTCGACGTGTCCCGCAAGACGTGGCGGTCGACGGAGTTCCCCGAGTACAAGGCGAACCGGTCCAAGACCCCCGACGAGTTCAAGGGGCAGGTCGAGCTGATCGGCGAACTTCTCGACGCGATGCACGTGCCGCGTTTCGCGGTCGACGGCTTCGAGGCCGACGACGTGATCGCGACGCTGGCGACGCAGGCTGAGGCCCTCGGTTTCGACGTGCTGATCGTGACCGGCGACCGGGACTCCTTCCAGCTCGTCTCGGCGCACACCACCGTGCTGTATCCGACCAAGGGCGTCTCCGAGCTGACCCGGTTCACCCCGGAGAAGGTCGAGGAGAAGTACGGGCTCACCCCGCAGCAGTACCCGGACTTCGCGGCGCTGCGCGGCGACCCGTCCGACAACCTGCCGGGCATCCCGGGCGTCGGCGAGAAGACCGCCGCCAAGTGGATCACCCAGTTCGGGTCGTTCGCCGAGCTGGTGGAGCGCGCGGACGAGGTCAAGGGCAAGGCCGGGCAGAACTTCCGGGACCACCTGGAGGCCGTCAAGCTCAACCGCGTCCTGACCGAGATGGTCAAGGACGTGGAGCTGCCCAAGACCCCCGCCGACCTGGTCCGCGTCGCGTACGACCGGACCGCCATGCTCGGCGTGCTGGACGTGCTGGAGATCCGCAACGCCTCGCTGCGCGAGCGGCTGCTGGCCGTGGACCCGGGCGCGGCCGAGGAGGAGGCCCCGGCTCCGGCGGCGGGCGTGGAGCTCGACGCCTCCGTGCTGGGCGCGGGCGAGCTGGCCCCGTGGCTGGAAGCCCACGCGGGCGGCCCGCTGGGCGTCTCCACCGTCGACAGCTGGGCGCTGGGCCAGGGCAATGTCAGCGAGATCGCGCTGGCCGCGGCCGGCGGGGCCGCGGCGTGGTTCGAGCCGTCCGAGCTGGACGAGGCCGACGAGCGGGCGTTCGCCGCCTGGGCCGCCGACGCGGCGAAGCCGAAGGTCGTGCACAACGCGAAGGGCCTGATGCGGGTCTTCCCCGAGCACGGCTGGACCCTCGCCGGCGTCACCATGGACACCGCGCTCGCCGCCTACCTGGTCAAGCCGGGCCGCCGCTCCTTCGACCTGGACGCGCTGTCCAACGAGTACCTGCACCGGGAGCTCGCGCCGGCCGCCGCCGACGGCCAGCTGGCCTTCGGCGCGGACGACACCGCGGAGGCCGAGGCGCTGATGGCGCAGGCCCGCGCGGTCCTCGACCTGGGCGACGCCTTCACCGCCAAGCTGGACGAGGTGGGCGCGGCCGAGCTGCTCCACGACATGGAGCTGCCGACGTCCGAGCTCCTCGCCCGGATGGAGCGGGCCGGCATCGCCGCCGACCGCGACCACCTGGACGCCATGGAGCAGCAGTTCGCGGGCGCGGTGCAGCAGGCGGTGAAGGAGGCGCACGCGGCGGTCGGCCACGAGTTCAACCTCGGCTCGCCCAAGCAGCTCCAGGAGGTCTTCTTCGGCGAGCTGGACCTGCCGAAGACGAAGAAGACGAAGACCGGGTACACCACGGATGCGGACGCGCTGGCCTGGCTGGCCACGCAGACCGACCACGAACTGCCGGTGATCATGCTCCGTCACCGGGAGCAGGCCAAGCTGCGCGTCACCGTCGAGGGCCTGGTCAAGACGGTCGCCGCCGACGGCCGGGTGCACACCAGCTTCAGCCAGACCGTCGCCGCGACCGGCCGGCTGTCCTCCACCGACCCCAACCTGCAGAACGTGCCGGTGCGCACCGACGAGGGCCGCGCGATCCGCCGCGGCTTCGTCGTCGGCGAGGGCTTCGAGTCCCTGATGACGGCCGACTACAGCCAGATCGAGCTGCGCGTGATGGCCCACCTCTCCGAGGACGCGGGCCTGATCGAGGCGTTCCTGTCCGGCGAGGACCTGCACACCACCGTCGCCTCCCAGGTGTTCGGCGTGGAGCGGTCGCAGGTCGACGCCGAGATGCGCCGCAAGATCAAGGCGATGTCGTACGGCCTCGCGTACGGGCTGTCCGCGTTCGGTCTCGCCCAGCAGCTGAACATCGAGCCCGCCGAGGCGCGCGGCCTGATGGAGACCTTCTTCGAGCGGTTCGGCGGGGTCCGCGAGTACCTCGGGCGCGTGGTGGACGAGGCCCGCGCCACCGGGTACACGGCGACGGTCTTCGGCCGCCGCCGGTATCTCCCGGACCTCAACAGCGACAACCGCCAGCGCCGTGAGGCCGCCGAGCGGATGGCGCTGAACGCGCCGATCCAGGGCACCGCCGCCGACATCGTCAAGGTCGCGATGCTGCGCGTGGACAAGGCGCTCACCGAGGCGGGGCTCACGTCCCGGATGCTGCTCCAGGTCCACGACGAAATCGTGCTGGAGATCGCTCCGGGCGAGCGCGCCGCGGTGGAGGAGCTCGTCCGCCGCGAGATGGGCGCGGCCGTCGAACTGCGGGCGCCGCTGGACGTGTCGGTGGGCGTCGGCCCGGACTGGGAGTCCGCCGCGCACTGACCCCGTGTGCCGTCACCGGGCGCCCGCCCTCCCGCCCGGGGAGGGCGGGCGCCCGTGTTCGTGCCCCGGGAGGCGGGCGGGCGCATGCTCTCGCTCCCGGAGACGGCCGGGCGCGTGGTCTCGCTCTCGGAGGGGGCGGGCGCGTGGTTCTCGCACCGCACCGGGCTGCCGGTGCCAGGCGGTGCATTCCGGGCTAGCCGGGGAGGGCGGGCGTCCGGGTCCGTGCGCGGGACCGGTGCCACAGCCGTACGGCCGCCCCGTACAGCAGCAGGCCGCAGGCGAGGCCGGTGCCGGCGCCGAAGCAGAGGGCGGGGATCACGTCGAGCGGGCTGGTGACCTGCGGGTCGTACGAGTACCAGAGCAGGACCCGCTGTACGGCTCCGGCGACCGTGGCCGCGGCGAGCAGCGCCACGGCCGCGGTGCGTTCGCGGCGCCCGAGGCGGGGTACGGCCGCCGGCACGGTCGCCGTGGCGGGCTGGAGGCGCACCGCGGTCCACAGGAACCAGCCGAGGACGCCGAGCGCCACCGCGGATCCCGCGTACTGCACGACGGAGAACACGGGCTGCCCCCACACGACCCGGTTCAGGAACGGCAGGGCCTCGGTGCCCCAGCGGTCGTGGTGCGTGAAGCTGTCCCACACCACGTGGGTGACGGAGCCCGCCACCGCGCAGACGTAGAACCAGGCGGCGAGCGCCAGCCGGGCCCGGCCCCGCCAGTGCTCGCCGCGCGCCACCGCGTACACCCTGCCGCGCAGGCGGGCCGGCAGCAGCGCGGTGAGGGGTTCGCGCAGCAGCAGCCACACACCGGCCAGCACCGCGGTGAACACGGCGTCGACGGTCACCACCCCGGCCGGGGAGTGCGTGAACGTGCCGAAGGCCATCGCGCCCGGGACCGCGCTCGCCGCGAAGTACGTGAGGTCGGGGGCGAAGGAACCCGCGACGAGAGCCGAGCCGACGAGCGGGCCGCGGGCCCTGCCGGTGCGGCGCAGCGCCGGCAGGACGGCGGCCGCGTGGCTGAGCGTGAACGGCATGACGGCCTCTCGTGTGGATCACCGGGATCACCGGCTGCGGATCACCGGCCGGGGATCACCGGCTGGGATCAGCGGATGCGGATCAGTTGATGTGGATCACTGGATGTGGATCACGTCGTTCCAGTATGCGCAGGTGGTGCGGGTCGTGGCGAAGTGGTGAACGCTGCCGCCAACCTGTGCCGGATGTCCGGAAGTTGTCGTAAGGTCACGCGGACGCAGGAGCCGTCGAGGGGGAAGAGGGCCCGGCCATGGCAGCGAGGACAGGACGCCGGACACGGCGCGGGGCAGGACGCACGTGGCGGCGCGGGAGCGCGGCCGCGCTGGTCTCGGCGCTCGTCGTCGGTGCGGTCACCGCCTCCCAAGGACCGGCGGCGGAACGGGCGTCGGCCGCCGAGGCACACCCCGGCAGCGCCCCGCACGCCGCGCCGCCCGGCCCCGACCCGCGCGGCTCCTCCTCGTCCTCGTCGTACTACACCGCCCTGCCGCCGCTCGTCTCGCCGCAGCCCGCCGGCAGTGCCGCGCCCGGACCAGGCCCGTCCGTGACGCCCGCCCCGACTCCGCCGGCGGCCGTGCCCCGGCGGCCCGTCGCGCCGCGCTCCGCACCGGTGCTACGGATCCCGCGGACCGGGAGCCGGGGGATACCCGTGACCGTGCTCGCGGCCTACCTGCGGGCCGAGCGGACCGTGGCCGGCTCCGACGCCGGCTGCGGACTGCGCTGGCAGCTGCTCGCGGCGATCGGGCAGGTCGAGTCCGGGCAGGCGCGCGGCGGCCTCGTCGACGCGGCGGGCACCACCCTCACCCCGATCCTGGGCCCGGTGCTGAACGGCAAGGGCTTCGCGAACATCCGCGACACCGACGGGGGTGCGTACGACGGCGACAGCAGGTACGACCGGGCCGTCGGGCCCATGCAGTTCATCCCGTCCACGTGGCGCGCCTGGGGGCAGGACGCGGACGGCGACGGCCTGCGCAACCCGGGCAACATCTTCGACGCGGCGCTGGCGGCGGGCCGCTACCTGTGCGCGGGCGGGCGGGACCTGCGGGGCGCGGCCGATCTGGAACGGGCGGTGCTCAGCTACAACCGCTCGTCGGAGTACCTGTTCACGGTGCGGTCCTGGTACGCGTTCTACACGACCGGCACCCACGAGGTCCCGGACGCCCACCCGAAGCCGAAGCCGAAGCCGAAGCCGAAGCCGACGCCGACGCCCAAGCCCACGCCCACGCCGGAGCCGACGCCGACGCCGACGCCGACGCCGACGCCGACGCCGACTCCGACGCCCAAGCCGACGCCGACGCCGACGCCGACGCCGACGCCCAAGCCCACGCCGACGCCGACGCCGACGCCGACGCCGAAGCCCACGCCGACGCCGACGCCGACTTCGACGCCTAAGCCCAAGCCGACGCTGACCTCCAAGCCGAGCCCGACGTTCATCCCGGAGCCGAGCCCGAGCCCGACTCCGAAGCCGACGCCGGCGTCCTCGGCCACCCCCACGGGTTCGCCGTCCCCTGCGGCCTCCCGGAGCGCCACACCCGGCAGCGCCAGCCTCGCCGGCTGACCGTGGCGCCCCGGCCTTGTCGATGCCCTGAGGGGCAACCTCCGGCCTTGTCGATGCCCTGAGGGGCACCTCCAGCCTCGCCGGCTGACGTGGCGCCCCCCGCCTTGCCGGTGCCCTGAGGGGCAACCTTCAGCCTCGCCGGCGTTTGAGGCGCGGGTCCGGGCGGAGCCCGGTGCCCGGCGCCAGCCGGGTTGGTCTTGGGGCTCCGCCCCAAACCCCGCGCCTCAAACGCCGGCAAGGCTGGGATTTGCGCCCCGCGGGGTCGGCGAGGCTGGAGGTTGCCCCTCAGGGCACCGGTGAGGCGGAAGGGCCCCGAGCGCATCGGCAAGGCCGGGGGTTGTCGGGTGGGCACCTCCCGCCGGGCCCGCGGCGTCCGGTGTTCTCATCTGGCCCCCGCATTGCTACGGTGCCCCAGCCCTGACGCCGTATCAGATTCCGGAGGCACCGCCATGCGCGCATTGCTCGCCGCCGCCATCGGGCTGGCCGCCGCGCTGGCCCTCGTCTTCACCGCCACGGCGATCGGCCCGCCCGAAGGCGGCACGTCACCCAAGCCGCTGCTCACCACCGTCCCGCCCGCGCCCGGAAAGTAAGAGGAGGCGGCCATGCGACGCAGAGCGAGCCTCGTCCTGCTCTCCCTCGCCGTGTTCTGCACCGCGCTCGCACCGCTGCTGCGCTGGTGGATGTACCCGAGCTTCGCGAAGATCCCGCCCGGCCAGTACCAGGAGGTGGTCCTGGAGGCGAAACCCGCGACCCTCCTCGACTACGGCACGTTGAAGCCGAAGAAGGTCTCGAAGATCACCATCGTGCAGACGCTCAAGGGCAACGTCGAGCGCTCCGAGGAGATCGAGGCCGACGCCGGCAAGGACGTCGTCGTCTGGGACGCGCTCACCTACATGGCCGGGCCCGACGACAAGATGGTGTCGTCCGTCCCCGAGCGGTACATCTTCGACGCCCACACCCAGGACCCCGTCCACGCCACCGGCGAGATGGTCGACGGGGACCCGGTCCGGCGCGAGGGCATCGAGTACAAGTGGCCCTTCTTCACCGAGCCGCGCGACTACCTCTACTTCGACGCGCAGAGCCGTACCTCCGCGCCGATCCACTACGTGGGCCCCCGCAAGTTCCGCGGTCTGGACGTCTACTACTACGAGCAGACGATCCCGTGGACCAAGGTGCCCTTCCCCAAGAAGATGCCGCTGCCGGGCTTCGACGCGTCGACCATCGAGAAGTCCTTCGGGACCAGCCGCTGGTACACGACGAAGCGGATGTTCTGGGTGGAGCCCGTGACGGGCGCGCCCGTCAACGGCGAGGAGATCCACACCGAGGAGCTGCGCGGCGGGTCGCTGACCGCGGCGGCGCCGGGCCAGAGGCTGGTCGTGTTCGACGGGCACGTGAAGATGCGCGAGGACTACCTCCGGCACACGGTGGAGCTGGTCGCCTCGAACCGGACCAAGATTCTCTTCCTGCACACGTACGCGCCCGGCGGGCTGGTCGTGGGGGGTGTCGCGCTGCTGGCCCTCGCCCTCTGGCTCGAAGCCCGCGCCCGGCGCCCCGAACCCCGCGACGCCACCGCCCCGGACGCCCCCGACCCCACCTGACCGCGACCCGTCTCAGCGTTTGAGGCGGGCGTTGGTGTGGCGGGTGGGTTCGGCGGTCGCGGGGTCTTCCGGCCACGGGTGCCGGGGGTAGCGCCCGCGCAGCTCGGCCCGCACCGCCCGGTACCCCCCGGCCCAGAAGGACGCCAGATCCGCGGTGACCGCCGCCGGCCGCCCGGCCGGCGACAACAGGTGTACGAGGACCGGCACCCCCGGCACCCCACCCACCCGCGGCGTCTGCCGCAGCCCGAACATCTCCTGGAGCTTCACCGCCAGCACCGGCTGTTCCGCCGAGTAGTCCAGCCGGATCCGGGAACCGCTCGGCACCTCCAGCCGCTCCGGCGCCAGCTCGTCGAGGCGGGCCGCGTGCCCGGTCGCCCAGGGCAGCAGCCGGTTCAGCGCCTGGCCCGCGTCGATCCGGGCCAGGTCCGACCGCCGCCGGGCCCGCGACAGCTCCGGTTCCAGCCAGTCGTCGGGCCGCGCCAGCAGCGCCTCGTCCGAGACGTCCGGCCACGGCTCGCCCGCCACCCGGTGCAGGAAGCCGAGCCGGGCCCGCAGTCCCGCCGCGTCCGGGGTCCACCGCAGCAGCCCGAGCCCCTCGTCGCGCAGCCCGTCCAGGAGCGCGGCCCGCAGCAGGGCCGGATCGGGGTTCTTCAGGGCGCGCGCGGCCAGCTCGATCGCGCCCAGCCGTTCCACACCGCGGGCGAGCACCTCGCCGCCCTCCCAGCGCACCTCCTCGCCCGCGGACAGCAGGTGCCCGGCGGCGGCCCGGGCGGTGTCCTCGTCGAGTACGGCGCCCAGCCGCACCCGCGCCGAGGCGGCGTGCGCGCCGCGGTCCGCGACCGCCACCGCCAGCCAGGGCGCGCTGCGCAGCGCGGACCCGTCCGCGAGTTCCGCGCCGGTGCCGGACGCCATCAGGAACGCGCCCGCGCCCCGCGCCCGCGCCACCCGCTCGGGAAACGCCAGCGCCGCCACGAGCCCGGCCACGGCGTCGTCCCCCGGCCCACCCTGCTGCGAGTCCCCGCCCCCGCCCCCCGCGGCCGCCTCGGCCGCCCGGCTCAGGCGCCGGACTTCGGTGCGCCAGCGCGCCGCATAGCCGTCGCCGCCGCGGCGGGCCGTGCGCCATGCCGCCGCCAGGTCGTCGCCGTAGTCGCGCGGCGGTTCCTCGCTGAGGAGGGCCACGACCTCGGCGGCCCGCCGGGCGCCGGTCTGCGGGGCCGCGTCCAGCAGGGCGCGGGCCAGGCGCGGGTGCAGGCCCAGTCGGGCCATGCGGCCGCCGCGGGCGGTGGCCCGCCCCGCCGCGTCCACGGCGCCGACCGCGGCCAGCACCTCGCGGGCCGCGGCCATCGCCCCGGCCGGCGGGGCGTCGAGCAGCGCCAGCCCGGTCGCGTCCGGGTCGCCCCAGCAGGCCGCCTGCAGGGCGAAGCCGGCCAGGTCGGCGAGCTTGATCTCGGGCGCGGGGAACGCGGACAGCCGGCCGTGCTCGGCCTCGGACCAGCACCGGTACACGGCGCCGGGGGCCTCGCGCCCGGCCCGGCCCGCCCGCTGCCGCGCCGCCGCCCGGGAGGCCCGTACGGTCGTCAGGGAGCCCAGGCCGCGGGCGTGGTCGGTGCGCGGCTCGCGGGCCAGGCCGGCGTCCACCACGATCCGCACGCCGGGCACGGTCAGGCTGGACTCGGCGACCGCCGTCGCCAGGATGACCCGGCGTCCGGTGCCGCCCGCGAGGACCGCGTCCTGTACGGCGGCCGGGGCCCGGCCGTGCACCTGGAGGACCTCCGCTCCCACCGCCCCGAGCTGCCCGGCGACCCGGGAGATCTCCCCCACGCCCGGCAGGAAGCACAGCAGGTCGCCGTCCCGCTCGGCCAGTGCGCGCCGCACCACCGCGGCGACGTGCGTCAGCAGCGCCGGGTCGACCCGCATCCCGTGCGGGGGCCGCACCGGCCGGGCCGGCGGCGCCCACACCCGCTCCACCGGGTACGAGACGCCGGCGGCCTCGACCACCGGGGCGTCGTCCAGCAGCCGGGCCCAGCCCGCCGCGTCGGTGGTCGCGGAGGCCGCCACCAGCCGCAGCTCCGGGCGGAGCGTGGCGCGCACGTCGAGGAGGAAGGCGGCGACGGTGTCCGCGTCCAGGTGGCGTTCGTGGCACTCGTCGAGGACCACGACGTCGACCCCGGACAGCTCCGGGTCCCGCTGCAGGCGCTGGAGCAGCACACCGGTGGTGACGACCTCCACCACGGTGGCCGGGCCGGCGACCCGCTCGCCGCGGACCGTGAAGCCCACCCGGGCGCCGGGTTCCTCGCCCAGCAGCCAGGCCATCCGGCGGGCCGCGGCGCGGGCCGCGATCCGGCGGGGCTCCGCGACCAGCACCCGGCGCGCCGGGAGGCCGTCGCCGGGCCGCCCGTCCGGGCCGGCCAGCCCGGCCAGCACGAGCGGGACCAGGGTGGTCTTGCCGGTGCCGGGCGGCGCGCAGAGCACGGCGGTGCCGTGGGTGTCCAGGGCGGCGGTCAGGGCGGGCAGGGCCTCCCGGACCGGGAGGGCGGCGAGCGCCTCGGTGCGTATCGACACGGGCAAGGCCGTCAGTCCCGCTCGCAGACGAAGATCGCCGTGCCGGGGATCAGGTGGCCGCGCAGCGGGGACCAGCCGCCCCACTCCTGGCTGTTCCAGGCCGGCCACTCGGGCTCGACCAGGTCCAGCAGCCGGAAGCCGCCGGCGACGACGTCCCGCACCCGGTCGCCGAGCGTCCGGTGGTGTTCGACGTACAGGGCCTCGCCCGTCTCGTCCTGCTCCACGTACGGCGTGCGGTCGAAGTAGGAGGCCGACACGGACAGGCCCTCGGCGCCGGGCTCGTCCGGGAACGCCCAGCGGATCGGGTGGGTGACGGAGAAGACCCAGCGGCCGCCCGGGCGCAGGACCCGCCGCACCTCGCGCATCACGTTCACGGGGTCCGCGACGAAGGGCACCGCTCCGTACGCCGAGCACGCCAGATCGAAGGAGCCGTCGCGGAAGGGCAGCGCCCCGGCGTCCGCCTGGACGAGGGGTACGTCACCGTCGCCGATCCGCAGCGCGTGCTGGAGCTGGCGGTGGGAGAGGTCCAGGGCCACCGGCCGGGCGCCCCGGGCGGCCAGCCAGCGGCTGCACTGGGCGGCGCCGGCGCCGATCTCCAGGACGTCCTTGCCGTGCAGGGCTGCGGCCGGGCCGAGCAGGGCCGCGTCCGCCTCGTCGAGTCCTTCCGGCCCCCAGACGAAGCGGTCGTCGCCGAGGAAGGCGCCGTGCTCGCTCTGGTACTCGTCGGCGTTGCGGTCCCACCAGCCGCGGCTGGCCCGGCTGCTCTCCGCTTCTCCGGCGTCACGCCGGGTGGCCTCGGCGTCGTCGGATTCCCCGGCTTCCGCATCGATTGCCTCGTACACGCCTTCGGAGACGTCATCCTCTTGGTTCATCGGGCCCGCCGTCGTAGTCTTCGCACCACGCAGCCGTGCCTGTCGGCACACGAGTTGTGCCGTTTGTGCGGTGTTCTGTCCGGGGTCGGCGCCTTCGCGCATTGACCCTGTCCGGCTGCCCCCGTATGCTACAAGTTGCGCTGCGAGCCTGTGCTCCTCAGACCTAGCAGGCTGCGCTTGCTTCTGTTGATGTCCCCTCGGTTTTCGAGGCCCTACCGCTCTGCGGATTCGGGCTTCCTTGGCTGTCCGGCTTCGGCAGATGCCGATAAGGGCTCCCGGCGTAGCAGTACCTACGACTTTCTGTCCGTAACCGGAGCCCTTTCCCACATGACGAGCAGCACCGAGACCACCGCCACCACTCCGCAGGTTGCGGTCAACGACATCGGCGACGCGGACGCGTTCCTCGCGGCGATCGACGAGACGATCAAGTACTTCAACGACGGCGACATCGTCGACGGCGTCATCGTCAAGGTGGACCGGGACGAGGTTCTCCTCGACATCGGTTACAAGACCGAGGGCGTCATCCCGAGCCGCGAGCTCTCGATCAAGCACGACGTCGACCCGAACGAGGTCGTCAAGGTCGGCGACGAGATCGAGGCCCTGGTTCTCCAGAAGGAGGACAAGGAAGGCCGTCTGATCCTGTCCAAGAAGCGCGCTCAGTACGAGCGTGCCTGGGGCACGATCGAGAAGATCAAGGAAGAAGACGGCATCGTCACCGGTACCGTCATCGAGGTCGTCAAGGGTGGTCTCATCCTCGACATCGGCCTCCGTGGCTTCCTGCCGGCCTCCCTCGTCGAGATGCGTCGCGTCCGCGACCTCCAGCCCTACGTGGGCAAGGAGCTCGAGGCGAAGATCATCGAGCTGGACAAGAACCGCAACAACGTGGTCCTGTCCCGCCGCGCCTGGCTCGAGCAGACCCAGTCCGAGGTGCGCCAGACGTTCCTCACCACCCTGCAGAAGGGTCAGGTCCGCTCCGGCGTCGTCTCCTCGATCGTCAACTTCGGTGCCTTCGTGGACCTGGGTGGCGTCGACGGTCTCGTCCACGTCTCCGAGCTGTCCTGGAAGCACATCGACCACCCGTCCGAGGTTGTCGAGGTCGGCCAGGAAGTCACCGTCGAGGTCCTCGACGTCGACATGGACCGCGAGCGCGTCTCCCTGTCGCTGAAGGCGACGCAGGAAGACCCGTGGCAGCAGTTCGCCCGGACCCACCAGATCGGTCAGGTCGTCCCGGGTAAGGTCACCAAGCTGGTTCCGTTCGGTGCGTTCGTCCGCGTGGACGAGGGCATCGAGGGCCTGGTCCACATCTCCGAGCTGGCCGAGCGCCACGTCGAGATCCCGGAGCAGGTCGTCCAGGTCAACGACGAGATCTTCGTCAAGGTCATCGACATCGACCTTGAGCGTCGCCGGATCTCGCTGTCGCTGAAGCAGGCCAACGAGTCCTTCGGTGCCGACCCGGCCTCGGTCGAGTTCGACCCGACCCTCTACGGCATGGCCGCGTCGTACGACGACCAGGGCAACTACATCTACCCCGAGGGCTTCGACCCCGAGACCAACGACTGGCTCGAGGGCTTCGACACCCAGCGCGAGACGTGGGAGCGCCAGTACGCCGAGGCGCAGGTCCGCTTCGAGCAGCACCAGGCGCAGGTCATCAAGAGCCGCGAGGCCGACGAGGCCGCTGCCGCCGAGGGCGCTGCCGCCCCGGCCGCCGGTGGCAACGCCGGTGCGGGCATCTCGGGTGGTTCGTACTCCTCGGAGTCGGACGACACCTCCGGCGCCCTGGCGTCGGACGAGGCCCTGGCCGCGCTCCGCGAGAAGCTGGCCGGCGGCCAGAGCTGATCGCAGCGCATCGCGCCCCGGCGCGAGGCTGAGCTGAACCGGTAAGGCCCGTCCCCTTCGGGGGGCGGGCCTCACCGCGTTTCACGGCATGTTCATGTGCCCGTTCACGCGCGGGGGAATGGTCGCGACTCCTCGTACGTTCTTGGCATTGACGCGAGGAGGAGTGGTAACCGTGCTTGATCCACAGGGTTTGTACGAATGGGACGCCAAGGGCCTGGCGGTGGTCGACCTGGCTCTGGCCCAGGACTCCGCCGGACTGGTCATGCTCTACCACTTCGAGGGGTACATCGACGCGGGGGACACCGGGGAGCAGATCGTCGGGCGGCTGCTCGACACGCTGCCGCACCAGGTCGTGGCCCGCTTCGACGCGGACCGGCTCGTGGACTACCGGGCCCGCCGCCCGCTGCTGACCTTCCAGCGCGACCACTGGACCGAGTTCGAGGCGCCGGAACTCGACGTACGGCTGGTGCAGGACGCCACCGGCGCGCCCTTCCTGCTGCTCTCCGGCCCCGAGCCGGACGTGGAGTGGGAGCGCTTCGCCAAGGCCGTCGAGCAGATCGTGGAGCGGCTCGGCGTCCGGCTGTCCGTCAACTTCCACGGCATCCCGATGGGCGTGCCGCACACCCGGCCCGTCGGCATCACCCCGCACGGCAACCGCACCGACCTGATGCCCGGCCACCGCAGCCCGTTCGACGAGGCCCAGGTGCCCGGCAGCGCCGAGTCGCTCGTCGAGTTCCGGCTCGGGCAGGCCGGCCACGACGTGCTGGGCGTCGCCGCGCACGTCCCGCACTACATCGCCCGCTCCCCGTACCCGGACGCCGCGTTGACGGCGCTGGAGGCGATCACGGCCGCGACCGGACTGGTGCTGCCGGGCGTCGCGCACTCGCTGCGCGCCGAGGCGCACCGGACCCAGACCGAGATCGACCGTCAGATCCGGGAGGGCGACGAGGAACTGGTCTCGCTGGTCCAGGGCCTTGAGCACCAGTACGACGCGGCGGCCGGCTCCGAGACCCGCGGCAACATGATCGCCGAGCCCGCGGAGATCCCGTCCGCGGACGAGATCGGGCGCGAGTTCGAGCGCTTCCTGGCGGAGCGCGAAGGCGACGCGTAGCAGGCAGGCAGGCAGGCAGGCAGTCGGTCGGCGGCCGGGCCCGGGCGGGTGGGGCGCGGTCGTCCGGGCGGGTGGGGCGTACGCCGCTCTTCTGGGGCGGCGGCGGCCGGTCTAAGCTTCGGCCCATGCTGAAAGTGGGTCTGACGGGCGGCATCGGCGCCGGCAAGAGCGAGGTGTCCGGGCTGCTGGCCCGGTACGGAGCGGTGATCGTGGATGCGGACCGCATCGCGCGGGAGGTCGTGGAACCGGGCACCCCCGGACTCGCGGCCGTCGTCGAGGCCTTCGGGGAGTCCGTACTGACCCCCGAGGGAACCCTCGACCGGCCCGGGCTCGGTGCGATCGTCTTCGCCGACCAGGAGAAGCTGCGCACGCTCAACGCGATCGTGCACCCCCTGGTCCGGGACCGCTCGGCCGAGCTGGAAGCCGCCGCCGGGCCCGGCGCGATCGTCGTGAACGACGTGCCGCTGCTCGCCGAGAACGGGCTGGCGCCGCTGTACGACCTGGTGGTCGTGGTGGACGCGGCGCCCGAGACGCAACTGGCCCGCCTGACCGGTCGGCGCGGGATGGCCGAGAGCGAGGCCAGGGCCCGGATGGCGGCGCAGGCCACGCGCGAGCAGCGGCTCGCCGTCGCCGACCTGGTGATCGACAACGACGGTCCGCTTGCGGCGCTGGAGCCGCAGGTCCGGAAGGTGTGGGCGGAGCTCGTCGAACGGGCCGCCGCTGCCGCCGAAACGGGCTGACCGCGGGCGCGGGCCGACCACGACGGGCACGGATGGGCGGGGCGGGTACGGGCGCGGCCCGTGCCCGGAGTGGAACACCCTGGAAGTGGGAAGGAACGTGGCCGTGTCCGACAAAAGCGGTACCAGCCCGGAGACGCACGTCATCGACTACCGCGCCGCCGAACAGCTGCTCGCGGCCCGGGACCCGCGGGGTGCCGTCAAGCTGCTCGACTCGGTGATAGCGGTGCACCCCGAGAACACCGCGGCCCGGCTGCTGCGGGCCCGGGCCTTCTTCGCTGCCGCCCAGCTCCGTCCCGCGGAGCTGGAATTCGAGCTGGTGCTGGAGCGGGAGCCGGACAACGCCTTCGCGCACTTCGCGCTGGCCCGGACCCTCCAGCGGTCGGGACGGCCCGAGCCCGCCAGGCGGCACTTCAGGCTGGCGGCGGCCCTCGACCCGAATCCGGAGTACCTGGCGGCGGCCCGCTTCGAGGACTGAGGCCCCCCGGGCGACGACTCCCGGGCGACGGCTCCCGGGGTTCTGCGGCGGTGCGCGGCACCGGCCGGGCGGATCACCGGCCGGGCGGGTCGTCGTGGCCGGGCGGCTCGTAGGGCGGGATGTCGGGGCCCGGCTGGTAGTGGGCGCCCTGGTGGAGGCGGTGCACGACCACCATCAGGTCGGCGCCGATCAGGAGCGTCAGCAGGGCACAGGTGATCGCCCAGCCGGGCCGCTCGGACAGCGCGAACACCGCGGTGCCCGCGACCGCCCAGATCATGCCCCAGACGCTGAGCCAGAACCGCAGTCGCAGAGGGCTGCGGGCGGTCAGCGGTTCGTTACCGGTACGCATGGCCATCGCCTCGCCTCACGTACATGGTCTCACCGCTGCCGCCCGCAGGCGGTCCGCTACGGGTTGAGCTTCTTGACGGCCGTGACGGTCGTCTTCTTGAAGGCGGTGGCCGGCGCGTCCACCAGGGTGCCCATCTGCGACCAGTCGACGACGGTGACGGTGGAGCCGTCGCGGCCGATGCCGAAGAGGTTCACGCCGTGCTCGGAGTCCGGGACCGCGGTGTGGACGCCGTAGACGTGGGCGCCCTCCTCGACGGTGAGCTTGCCGTAGTCCTTCCAGCTGGCGGTGCCGCCGGAGGTCTTGCGCAGCCAGTCGGCGGCGCAGGCCGCGACCTTCTTCTCCAGGGCGGCGGCCAGCTTCTTGGCGTCGGCCTCGGAGGCGGCGCGGACCGACAGCTGGAGGGCGTGGGCGTCCACGTCGGTGCCGAACTCGCGGTGCCACACGTTCGTGGCGGGGAGCGTCTTGCCGAGGCAGAAGACGGGGTGCTCCGGCAGGCCCTTCTTGACGGGGCCCGCGGTCCACGCGGAGCTCGGGTGCTTGGGCAGGTCGGTGCCCTTGATGAAGCCGGGCGCGGTCGGAGCGGCGGCCTTGGGAGCGGCGGTGGCGGTGGTGACCGGCACGGCGACGGCGATGACGGCGGCCGCGGCGAGGGCGGCGCCCGCAAGGGCGGTGGAACGCTGGAACACGGTGGTTCTCCCCGTTGTGAAGCGATGTGTTCGGCTGGTGCACCAGAAGGTTCGCCCACACCCGGGGTCGCGGACAATGGAGCCGCGCCGATACGGGACACTGGAACGGCTGAACATGCGGTGACCTGGGGGAACACCCGCCGCATGGAACGGCGTTGCGGAACAGGGGAAGTCGTGGGCGGGATGGAACGAGCATCGGAGACCGAGGCATTCGCATGCCTCATGCGGGAGTTGAAGGGGCGGGCGGGGCTCAGCTACGGCACCCTCGCGCGGCGGCTGCACACGAGCACGTCGACGCTGCACCGGTACTGCAACGGGGACGCCGTGCCCGCGGAGTTCGCCGTGGTCGACCGGTTCGCCCGGGCCTGCGGGGCGTCGCCGGCCGAGGCGCTGGACCTGCACCGGGCCTGGCTGCTC
Source organism: Streptomyces sp. NBC_00239 (assembly GCF_036194065.1). Lineage (NCBI taxonomy): Bacteria > Bacillati > Actinomycetota > Actinomycetes > Kitasatosporales > Streptomycetaceae > Streptomyces > Streptomyces sp. NBC_00239. The sequence goes on from NZ_CP108095.1 coordinate 6,012,593, forward strand.
GCCGACGCCCGGCGGCGGGCGGGCGTACGGGAGAACACGGCGCGCGCGGAGCCGGCCGTACCGGCGCAGGCGCCGGCCGGGGCGCCGGCCGGGACGGTGGCCGGGGCGGTGGCCGAGGCGTCGGCGGCAGCGGTGACCGAGGCGGTGACCGAGGCGGCGGCTGAGGAGCTGTCAGGGGCCGCGCCGGCGGCCGCGGGTGGCGCGGAACCGGCGGGTCGCGCGGAACCGGCGGATCGGGTGGATCCGGCCGGTGGGCAGCTTCCGGCCGTGCTGGTGGGGCCGACGCCGGTGCCGGCGGCAGGGACGCCCTGGTACCGGCGTCGTGGGCGGGCGGTGGCCGTGGCGGGCGCGGCGGCCGGGCTGATCGCCGTACTGGCGCTCGCGGCCGGTCTGCCCGGTGGCGACGCGGAGCGGAAGGACGGGCTGCGTCCGCCGGCGCCGCTCACCGGCACCCGGATCCCCGGGGGCGGGGCCGCCCCGACCACGGCCGGCTCCGCCACGCCGTCCCCGTCGGCCGCACCCAGCCCGTCCGGCACGACGGCGACCGCGCAGGCCTCCGTGCCTCCGAGCGGCCGCCCGTCGGCGCGGCCGTCCGCGAGCCGTACCGGCCCGGCGGCCGTGCCCGCGCGGCCGCTGACCCTCGGGGTGCGCTCGCAGGTCTGGCAGAACGGCTGCGACCACGCGTACCTCATCGGGCGCCGCCCGCAGGACGTGCCCGCACCGCCCGTCGAGCAGGACGCCGCGGTCTGGGCGTCGGCGCAGCGCGCCGTGCACGCCGAGCGCCAGATCGTCGAGGTCACGGTGGCCGGGCGGACCGCGCATCCGGTGGTGCTGCAGGCGCTGCACGTGCGCGTGACGGGCCGCGGGACCCCGCTGCCCTGGAACGTGTACACGATGTCCCAGGGGTGCGGCGGCTCGCTCACGCCCGCCGTCTTCACGGTCAATCTGGACGCGCCGCGTCCGCTGGCGCGGCCCGTTGCCGGGCACGACGGGGAGCACGAGATCCCGGCCCCCGCCCTGCCGATGCGGGTCTCGGCCCGGGAGCCCGTGGTGCTGCGCGTCGAGGCGAGCGCGAGCGGCTGCGACTGCGGCTGGTACCTGGAGCTCCGGTGGACCGCCGGCGGCAGGTCGGGGACCGCCCGCATCGACGACGGCGGACGGCCGTTCCGTACGAGCGCGGCGGCGGGACGGCCGACGTACGGTTACGCATCGGAGTCGGGACGCTGGACCGCCGGCTGACCCGCACCGAGACGGTCGGTGTCTGCGCAGGTCAAGGGCGTTGTCAGTGATCGCGCCTAGACTCGCATTGAGTGATCGGCCGACGTGTTGCCGGGGGAGGTGGCTTCGATGGATCCGTACGGGACGGGGCGCGCCCTGCTGCGCCACGCGGCCGTCTTCCTGCCCGCGGAAGTGCCGCGGGAGGGGCGGATCGCGTTCTGGTCGCCCGGCTCGGAACCGCTGCCGGACGACGTGCCGGAGGCCCTCCAGGACGGCCTTCCGGAGGCCGGGCGGCGCACCCTGCTGACGGTCGTCGGCCCGCACGGGGCCGGTGCCCGCAGCCGGTCGGTGCCGGCCGTGGTGCTGCCCGTCGGACCGGCGCTGCCGCTGCTCGGTGCGGCGGCGGCCGCGCCGGGCGTCCATCCCGCGACCCGCTGCTGGGCCGCGGCCGCCCGCCAGGCGCTCCAGCTCACCGCCCGCGGCCGGCTGCTGCCCGGGGTGACGGCCGCGGACCAGGACGCGTGGCGGGCCGGTCCGCTCACCGCCGACGACCTCGCCCACCTGCGGGCGATCGCCGCCGCGATGCCGTACGAAGGGCACGCGACCCCGCTGCCGGGCCGCGGACCGCTCAGGCTCCCGGAGCCCGAGGCGCTGCTGCGGGCCTTCCTCGACGCGGTCGCGGACAGCCTGCCGCGCACGCCGGCGGCGCCGTATGCGGCGGGGCGTCCGTTCGCGGCGCGCGAGCCGCAGCGGGTGCCGGGGATACGCGACTGGGCGGTGCAGGTGGCCGCGGGCGCGGACGCCGGCGTGGGCATCTCGCTTCGCCTCGACCTGAACGCGTACGGGGTCTTCGACGCCTCGGACGAGCCCCCGACGGACGCATCGGACGCATCGGACGGCCGCTCGGCCGAGGCCGTGCGCCGGGCGGGTGCGGCCGTGGTGCAGGTGCACAGCCTGGCCGACCCGACGCGGGTGACGGACGCCGGCCTGCTGTGGGCGGGCCTGGCTGCGGCCGACAGTTTCGGGCCGCGGGCCCGGATCGACGCGGTGCTGGCGCTGCGCCGGGCCGCCCGGGTCTGGCCGCCGCTGCTGCGGCTGCTGGACCAGCCGGTGCCGGACGTCCTCGCGCTGTCCGACGAGGAGTTGGAGGACCTGCTCGGTGTCGCCGCGGCCCGGCTCGCCGCGGCCGGCGTGCCGGTGCACTGGCCGCGCGAACTCGCCCGTGGCCTCACCGCCACCGCGGTGGTGCGCGCGGCGCCCGGCTCGGCCGCCGACGGGACGTCCTTCTTCGACGCGCAGAAGCTCTTCTCGTTCGAATGGGAGGTGGCCCTGGGCGGCGACCGGCTCACCCCCGCCGAGCTGGACGTGCTCGCCGAGGCGCACCGGCCCATCGTGCGGCTGCGCGACCAGTGGGTGGCCGTGGACCCGGTGCTGGTGCGCAAGGCCCGCAAACGCGAGCTGGGGCTGCTCGACCCGGTCGACGCGCTGGCCCTGGCCCTCACCGGTACGGCCGAGGTCGACGGGGAGCCGGTGGCCGCGGTGCCCGTCGGTGCGCTGGCGGCCCTGCGGGCCCGGCTGACCGGGGAGCTCGCGCCGCTTCCCGAGCCGCCGGGGCTGGCGGCGGTGCTCCGCGAGTACCAGCAGCGCGGGCTGGCCTGGCTGGACCTGATGACCTCGCTCGGCCTGGGCGGCTGCCTCGCCGACGACATGGGCCTGGGCAAGACGGTCACGCTGATCGCCCTGCACCTGCACCGGGCGCGGCCGGAGCCCACCCTGGTGATCTGCCCGGCCTCGCTGCTGGGCAACTGGCAGCGGGAGATCGAGAGGTTCGCGCCGGGCGTGGCCGTGCGCCGCTTCCACGGCAGCACCCGCAGCCTCGACGGGCTCGCCGGCGGCTTCGTCCTGACCACGTACGGGACGATGCGCGCGAGCGCCGAGCGGCTGGCCGGGCAGGCCTGGGGCATGGTCGTCGCCGACGAGGCCCAGCACGTGAAGAACCCGTACTCCGCGACCGCGAAGGCGCTGCGGACGATCCCGGCGCCGGCCCGGGTCGCGCTCACCGGCACCCCCGTCGAGAACAACCTGTCCGAGCTGTGGGCCCTGCTCGACTGGACCACGCCCGGGCTGCTGGGCCCGCTGACCGCCTTCCGGGCCCGGCACGCGCGGGCCGCCGAGCAGGGCGAGAACCCGGGACACGAGGAGGCCGTGGCCCGGCTCTCCCGGCTGGTGCGGCCCTTCCTGCTGCGCCGCAGGAAATCCGACCCGGGCATCGCCCCCGAACTGCCGCCGAAGACCGAGACCGACCACCCGGTGGCCCTCACCCGCGAGCAGGTCTCGCTGTACCAGGCGGCGGTCACGGAGACCATGGCGCTGATCGAGGCCAGCGAAGGCATCGCGCGCCGCGGACTGGTCATGAAGCTGCTCGCCTCGCTCAAGCAGATCTGCAACCACCCGGCGCAGTTCCTGAAGGAGGACCGGCCGCGGATCGCACACCGCTCCGGCAAGCTGGCCCTGCTGGACGAGCTCCTGGACACCATCCTCGCCGAGGACGGGTCCGTGCTGGTCTTCACGCAGTACGTGACCATGGCCCGGCTGCTGTCCGACCACCTGACCGCGCGCGGGGTGTCCTCCCAACTGCTGCACGGCGGCACCCCGGTGGACCGCAGACAGGAGATGGTCGACCGCTTCCAGTCCGGTGAGGTGCCGGTGTTCCTGCTGTCCCTGAAGGCCGCCGGCACCGGGCTGAACCTCACCCGGGCCGGACACGTCGTGCACTACGACCGCTGGTGGAACCCGGCGGTCGAGGAGCAGGCCACCGACCGGGCGTACCGGATCGGGCAGACCCAGCCCGTGCAGGTCCACCGGCTGATCGCCGAGGGCACCGTCGAGGACCGCATCGCCGAACTCCTCGCCTCCAAGCGGGCCCTGGCCGACGCGGTGCTCGGCACCGGCGAGACCGCCCTGACCGAACTGTCCGACGCCGACCTCGCCGATCTCGTCTCCCTGCGCAGGCCCTCATGATCACCGCGCGGGACGACCGCCGCCGCACCTTCGACACGCTGCACGGCGGGCCGGAGGCCACCACCTGGTGGGGGCGGGCCTGGGTGGCCGCCCTGGAGGAGCGGTCCCGGGACTCCGGGCGCCTCGCGCGCGGCCGCAGCTACGCGGCCGAGGGCCACGTCGAGGCGGTCACCGTCACCCCCGGCCGGCTGGTGGCGTACGTGCGGGGCAGCCGGTCCCGGCCGTACCGCACCGAGATCGGCCTGGCGGTGTTCGACGCGGAGGACTGGGAGGTGTTCCTGGAACGGACCGCCGCCGACCCCGCCTACCTGGCGGCCCTCCTCGAACGGGAGGTGCCGCAGGGCCTCGCCGAAGCGCTGCTCCCCGGCCCGGGCGAGCTGGTGCCCCGCTGCTCCTGCCCCGATTCCGGCCCGCCGCCGTGCAAGCACGCGGCGGCGCTCTGCTACCGGGTGGCGCACCTCCTGGACGAGGACCCGTTCGTGCTCCTGCTGCTGCGCGGCCGCGGCGAGCGCGAGGTCGTCGAGGAGCTGACCCGGCGCAATGCCGCGCACGCCGCCCGCGAACAGACGGCGGAAGCCGCCGGCCTGCCCGGGGTGCCGGCCCGTACCGCCGTCGCGCCCCGGAGCCTGCCGCCGCTGCCCGCCCCGCTGCCGGACCCGGCCGTCCCCGCGCACCCGCCGTCGTACCCGGAGGGGCCGGGCGCCCCGGACCCGCTGGCCCTGGACCAGCTGGCGACGGACGCGGCGGCGCGCGCGCACGCGATCCTCGGCACCGGGCGGGACCCGATCGCCGGGCTGACGCTCTGGCAGGACGCGGTCCGGCTGGCCGCCGCGCATCCCACGCAGGGCCTGACGGGCCAGGCCCGCGTGCTCTACCGCGACCTCGCCCGGGCCACCGGCCGGTCCACCACCGACCTGGCGCGCGCCGCCACGGCCTGGCGGCACGGCGGGCGGGCCGGGCTCGCCGTACTGGAGGAGGCGTGGGACCCGCCCGCGGGCCCCTTCGACCGGGCCGGCCCGGCGCTCCTGGCCGCGGGCGAGGGCCAGTTCCGCCCGCACCGCAACGCCCTCACGGCGGGCGGCCGCCAAATCCGTCTGGGCCGCGACGGCCTCTGGTACCCGTACGCGGGCACCGGGCCCGAGCCCGACTGGTGGCCCGCCGGCCCCCCGTGCCCGGACCCGGTCGAGGCCCTGCGCCGCCCGTGAGGGCGAAGATCGGGAAGTACGGAGGTCCCAGTACACGATGGAGTGAAATGAGTACCGGCTCTATAACCCGAACGGGTTTACCGCGTTGATCCGGGTGCGGGCGGAACGCCCGTGAACTCCTCCGGAAGGCAGGGAAACTGATGCGGCAGAGTCGTCGGAACGGCTTGATCGCGGCGGTCGTCGCGAGCGGTGCGCTGTCGGTGGCGGGGGCCGCCGGGTACGCGTTCGCGGACACGGGTGCCGCGGGGCAGGCCGCAGGGTCGCCGGGACTGCTGTCCGGGAACCTGGTGCAGCTTCCGGTCCACGTGCCGGTGAACGCCTGCGGGAACACGGTCAGCGTGGTGGGGCTCCTCAACCCGGCCGCGGGCAACACCTGCGTGAACGAGGGGGACCATGCGCCGCGGGCGACGCCGTACGGGTCCAAACCGGGGCCGGGGCCCCGGAATGCCGGGGGCGCCGTGGCGGAAGGTCGCGGAAAGGATTCGCCCGGGGTGCTCTCCGGGAACGCGGTCCAGCTCCCGGTCGACCTCCCGGTCAACGTCTCGGGCAACTCGGTGAACGTCGTCGGCGTCGGCAACAGCTCCACCGGCAACACGTCCGTCAACGGTACGGAGCCCGGGCGCAGCGGCGCGAAGCCGCCGCAGCAGCCGCCCCGCAAGCCCCCGGTGGTCCGCCCGGTGGTGGCGCCGCCCGCGCCCGCCAAGCCGGTCACCCCCGCACTGGCCCACACCGGGGCCGACGGGCTCGGCTACGCGGCGCCCGCCGGCGCCGCCCTGCTGCTGGGCGGCGCGGTCCTCTACCGCCGCTTCCGTCCCTCCGCCGCCCGATAGTCCCCGGACCGGTCTACGCGGCCTCCGGGTGCCGCCAGGCCGTCAGGATCGCCTCGATGCGCGGCGCCAGCCGGGCGCGGGCCTGGTAGCGGGGGACTCCCGCCATCAGCATCGCGTCGTAGTCCGTGTCGTCGTGGCGTACCGAGGCCCGCACCGCGACCGAGACCGCGTCCTCGTCGAGGGCGCGTCCGGCCGCGGTGCGGCCCACCCGGCCGCTGCCGCGCGCCGAGGCGTGCGCGGCGACCGCCAGGGCGCGTTCCGGCGGGATGCCGGGGAACAGCCGCTGTATCTCCGCGGCGAACGCGGCCGTGAAGCGCGTGTCCGCGGCCGCCCGCCGCACCTGGTCGCGGGCGCGCCGGCGGGCCCGCGCCTCGGCGTCCGCGAGGCAGCGGACCTCGGCGCGGGCCAGCGCCTCCTCCTCGACGAGCAGCCCCTGCCGTTCGTGGCGGCGCCGGCGCCTGACGTACCGGACGACCACCGCGTACAGCGAACTGCCCTCGCGGGCCCGCCGGGTGAGCGCGGCGTTGCCGCGCGGCAGGTAGACGAGATGCCCGAGGTCGGCGCAGTCCAGGCAGCGCGGCACGCCCTCCTCGCGGACGAGCATCGGCAGCGGCCCCCGCCGGCACTCCGCGCAGTGCACGGGCTTCGGCACTTCGAAGACGACGAGATTCATGCCCGGTTGATACCGCCGCCGGGATCCGCTCGCACCTCTCCCGCACGGATTCACCAACCGATCTTGGTTCCAGGGGAATTGGATCTAGGGTGTGGTCCGTTTGTGTCAATGAGCCGGATGGGGGAGGGGTTTGCGTGCGGGGTGACGGGCAGGGACGGCGAATACGGGTGCGGGGAGTCGCCGCGGCGCGCGGAGCGGGGCCGGTGCTGGCCCCGAAGGCGGCGCCGGCGACTGCCGGGTCGGGCATCTCGGGGGTGGTGCTGGCCGCCGGGACCGCGAACGCGGGCGTGAAGGTGAAGGGCCAGGGCCCCACCGACGTGATCGTCCGCGAGGTCACCATCCAGCCCGGTGGCCACACCGGCTGGCACTACCACCCCGGCCAGGTGGTCGCCGTGGTCAAGTCGGGCACCCTGACCCGGACCCTGGACGACTGCTCGGTGGAGGTCAGCGGGGCAGGCTCGGTGGTCTTCGAACCCGGGGGCCGCGGCGACGTCCACATCGGCCGCAACCACGGCACCGAACCGGTGGTCCTCTACGTCACCTACGTGCTGCCCAAGGGCAGCCCGCTGTCCGTGGACGTCGACCCCCCGGCCTGCGCCCCCCACTAGGCCGTCTCGTCCGACCCGGCCCGCCGCTCAGACCAGGCGGTGTATCTCGCCGCGCACCCGGTAGAAGCCGCCGACGGACGGATGCAGGCCGTCCACCACGTAGCGGGCTCCGGCCTCGCGGATGCCGCGCGGGAACTGCACGTGCCAGCCGGGCTCGAAGCCGCCCGACACCACCTGCACCCGCAGCCGCCCGCCGACCTGCACGCATTCGACGACCACGGCCCCCGCGGGCGCCACGGTGACCGTCGCCACCGCTGCGGGAGACGCCGCCGGGGTGTACGTCGGCAGCGCCGCAGCGGACTTCACGTCCACCGCCGTCGGCACCGTGCCCTGTTCGGCCGCCGCGATGGCCGCCTCGCTCGCGTCCACGCAGACCAGCGAGCCGTCCGTGGTGACCAGGTACAGCTTCCCGTTCAGGTACTGCATCGACAGGGCCGCCCCGGCGCCGGTGCCCAGCTTCCACAGCCGGTGCCCGGAGGCGTCGAAGCAGTACACCGACGAGGCCAGGTCGCCGGCGAAGACGTGCCGGCCGTCCGGCGAGGTCGCGCACGAGTACACCGCCGCGTCGCACCGGTAGGTGGCCTCCACCGCGCCGGTGTCCTTCGCCAGCCGCTGCACGGTGTGCCGCCCGGTGCCCGCGTACACCGCGGACTCCTCCTGCCAGCCGAACAGCACGCCGCCGTCGGTCCGGGTGTGCCACAACTCGCCGCTGCCGTCGGGTGCGTACGCCGTCACGCCCTCGCTGTGCCCGTGGTAGACGGCTCGGTCGTCCGCCCGCACCATCCACGCGTTCGACCCCGAGGAGCGCCGGGACCACTGGAACTCGTCCTCGTGGTCGATGACCGTCAGGCCGCCGTTGCGGTCCGCCACGTTCAGCACGCCCTCGCGGATGTCCAGCCAGAAGATGTCCACGTCCGCGGCGATGTCGTAGGCACCGAAGGGCACCTTCGACGACAGGTCGTACACCGTGCCGTCGTCGCAGCCCGCATAGATCCAGAACTCGTCCGCCACCAGGCACTTGACGCCGTCCGGCAGCGAATAGCGGGCGAGCACCTCGCCGCTGTGGCTGAGCGTGTACACGTCGCCCGACTGATTGCCGACCCAGCAGCGGTCCTCGTCCACGTGGATGCCGAAGGCCGCCGCCCCCGTGCGGAACCGCCACAGCACCGGGGCCACGGCCCGCGCCGTCGAAGGCGCCGCCGTCACCTGGCGGCGGGTCACCGCCCGGGCCGCGCGCTGCCCCCGGACCGCGGGCGCGTACCCCTTGCGCATCTTCTCCGCGATCTTCTTCGTGGCGGCGGCCTGCGCCTTCGCGGCTGTGGGGAAGGCGGAGTCCTGCGTCTGGCCGTCCGCGCCGATCCGCCCGTACCGCACCGACACCGCGGTCCCGTCGACGGTCACCTCGTAGAACTTGTGGGCACCGCCGTCCTCCTGAGACAGCTCCAGATACGTGGTGTTCCGAGACATGGCAGACCCCTCCCCAGGCCGGATCCGGCGGACTTCGCCCACCGCAGATCCACTGATCACCAAGCTAGGGTCGACCACTGACAATGGGCCCGTGCAGCTGGAACCGATCACCTGGGAACGGATGGCCGAGGCCCTCGCCCGCCATCTCGACGGACCGCTCCGCACGTCCGCGCCGCCGGGCGGCCGGGTGCGCGTGGCGATCGACGGGGCGCCCGCCGCGGACACCGGCGCGCTGGCCGCCCTGGTCGCGGACGCGCTGCGGCTGCGCGGACGTCCCGTACTGGCCGTCGCCGCCGACGGGTTCCTGCGGCCCGCCTCCCTCCGCTTCGAGCACGGCCGCGAGGACGCCGACAGCTACCTCGACGAGTGGTACGACGTCCCCGCCCTGTGGCGGGAGGTGTTCGTGCCGGCGGAGCCGGACGGCAGCGGGCGGCTGCTGCCCGACCTCTGGGACCCCGTCACCGACCGGGCCACGCGCAGCCCGTACGCGGAACTCCCGCCCGGCGGCGTGCTGATCGTGCACGGGCCGCTGCTGCTGCGGCACTGGTTCCCCTTCGACCTGAGCGTGCACGTCGGCCTGTCCGCCGGTGCGCTGGCCCGCCGCACCCGCGAGAGCGAGCGCTGGACGCTGCCGGCCTTCGCCCGCTACGAGTCCGAGACCGAGCCGACGGAGGCCGCCGACGTCCTCGTACGCGCCGACGACCCCCGGCACCCGGCCTGGTCCGGACTGCCGCCCGCCTGACGGGCGGCCTCACGCCGGGCGGCCGCCCAGGCGGGTCACCGCCGCCGCGCCCGCCCGGCAGCCGGACGCGGCGGCCGTCGCCGGGTCCGCGCCCGCCAGCCGCGCGGCCAGGAAGCCGCCCGTGAACGCGTCGCCCGCGCCCGTCGAGTCCACCGCCCGCGCCGGGGTGCCCGGCACCCGGGCCGTGACCTCGCCGCCCTCGGCCACCAGCGCGCCCGCCGCGCCCCGCGTGACCACGACCAGCGGGACCCGCCGGCTCAGCTCGGCGGCCGCCAGGGACGGGTCCGCGTCCGCCGGCAGCCCCGCCAGCAGCCGGGCCTCCGCCTCGTTGGGCAGCAGTATCCCGGCGCCCGCGATGTCGGCGAGGAAACGATCCGCCCCCTGCGCCGCGAGGAATCCCGCCGACGCCGGATCCACGCTCACCGGTACCCCGCGGTCCCGCGCCGCACGCAGCACCAGCCGGGCGAGTTCCCGGCTGGTCTCCGCGAACAGCAGGTACCCCGACACGTGCACGTGGGACACCCCGTCCAGCAGCTCCGCCGACCAGTCCGCGGGCGACAGCCGCAGCGCCGCGCCGCTGTCCGTCAGGAAGGTCCGCTCGGCCGTCCCGTCCACGAGCGAGACCACCGTGCCGGTCGGCTCGTGCGGATCGAGGACCAGCCGCGCCCGCACCCCCGCACGTACCAGCGCCTCCTCGTGCCATCCGGCCGACTCCGCGCCCACCCGGGCCAGCAGGCCGACGTTCCGCAGGCCCGCGTGCACCGCCCAGCACGCCGCGTTCGCGCCCGCCCCGCCGGGCAGCGTGCGGATCCGGGCCGCCGTGTCCGTCGCCGGGGCCAGCGGCCGGGCGTGCACCGCCACCACGTCCGTGATCACATCGCCCACGACGAGCAGGGACCCGGCCACCGGGGACCCCGTCGCGGCGGACCCCGCCACCGACGAGCCGGTCACCGCGCCGCCCGCTCCGCCCAGGCGGCGGCGATCCGCGCCGCCAGCCGTACGTTGCCGCGCACGGCCGCCAGATTGGCCTCCAGGGACGCCCCTCCGGTGTGCGTGACCAGGCGTTCCAGCAGGAACGGCGTCACCGCCTGCCCGGTGACACCGCGTTCCCGCGCCTCCGCGAGGGCCTCCGCCAGCACCCGGTCGTGCAGCGCCGGATCGAGCTGCTTCGCCACCGGCACCGGGTTCGCGACCAGCAGCGCCGACGCGGGCCCGTCCAGGGCGTCCTGCGCGGCCATCACCCCGGCCACCTCCCCGGGCGTGTGCACGGTCCAGTCCACCGGCTCGCCGGAACTGGCCAGGTAGAAGCCGGGGAAACGGTCGGTGCCGTACCCGATCACGCCCACCCCCAGCGTCTCCAGGCGCTGCAGCGTGGCCGGCACGTCCAGGATGGACTTCACGCCCGCGCACACCACCGTGATCCGGGTCCGCGCCAGCAGCGCCAGGTCCGCGGACTCGTCCTGGGTCCGCGTCCACTCCCGGTGCACACCGCCCAGCCCGCCGGTGGCGAAGACCCGCAGGCCCGCCCGCGCGGCCAGGAACGCGGTGGCCGAGACGGTGGTCGCCCCCGAGGCGCCCGCCGCCATCGCGGGCGCCAGATCGCGGTGGCCCAGCTTGCGCACCGCGTCGTCACCCGCGATCCGCTCCAGCTGATCCTTGTCCAGGCCCGCGTACGGCACCCCGTCGAGCACCGCGACGGTGGCCGGTACGGCGCCTTCCGAGCGGACCAGGGCCTCCAGCTCCGTCCCCACCAGCAGGTTGCGCGGGCGTGGCAGGCCATGGGCGAGAATCGTCGATTCCAGGGCGACGACGGGCCGTTGCCGGGCCATCGCCTCCCGGACTTCCTCCGACAGGACCGGTACGGCCGATGAGTGCAGTGGCATGTACCCATCCATGGCGCGGGAGACGGGCCCCCAAACGCGCCCGCGCCGCCGGGTGGACAGGGTGACGGGTCGGCGCACCTGATCATGGACGCGTTGGCCACCCTGGCGGGCCGGACCGGCAGGCTAGGGTGACGCGCCATGAGCACCAGTGACCAGACCCCCGCCCCCGCCTCGTTCGCCGTGTCCATCGCGGACGCCGAACTGGAGACCGAAGACCTCGACCCCTCCCAGATCGTCTCCGGCGACCCCGTGGTGACCGGCAAGGTCCTGTGGGAGTCCCCGGACGGCAAGCAGCTGCGGGGCATCTGGCAGATCACCCCGGGCGTGGTCACGGACACCGAGGCCAACGAACTCTTCGTGGTGATCAGCGGTCGCGCCACCATCGAGGTCGAGGGCGGCGACACGCTGGAGGTCGGACCGGGCACGGCCTGTGTGCTCCGCGAGGGCGACAAGACCACCTGGACCGTCCACGAGACGCTCCGCAAGGCGTACCACATCACCCTCTGACGGCTACGGCTACGGCTACGGCTACGGCTGCGGCTGCGGCTGGGGCTCCGGCTCCACGGCCGCGGCCCCGCGGGCGCCCACGGCTCAGGCGGCGTCGCCCTTGCCCGCCCCGGCCGGGTGCCGGCGGGCGGTGAGCAGGGCGAGGCCCGCCATCGGCAGCAGCAGGGCCGCGCCGATCGCGTTGAGCCAGCCGTAGCCGGCCTGCGCCACCACCAGGCCGGCCACCGCGCCGCCGACCCCCGCCGCCGTGTTCATCGTCAGGTCGGAGAGGCCCTGGACCGCGGCCCGGGCGGCCTGCGGCACCGAGTCGGTCAGCAGGGCCGAGCCCGAGACCATGCCCGCCGACCAGCCGAGCCCCAGCAGGAACAGGCCCGCGGCGGTCTGCTCGTGCCGCGGCCCGGCCGTGCCGGCGAGCAGCGCGGCGATGGAGAACAGTCCGGCCGCCAGCCCGATCACCGACAGCCGGCCGAGCCGGTCGGAGAGCCAGCCCATCACCGGCGAGAAGGCGAACATGCCCGCGATGTGACCGCTGATCACGAGGCCGATCAGGCTGAGACCGGCGCCGTGGTGGCTGAGGTCCAGCGGGGTCATCACCATGATCGACACCATCGTGGTGTGGGACACGGCGATGGTGACCAGCGCGAGCCGGGCCCGCGGCGAGGCCTTCACCGCGGCGAACCCGGCCTTGAGGGACCGGGCGGCGGCGCTCTGCCCGGTGGGCCCGGCCAGCGCCCGCGCGGTCAGCAGCGGGTCCGGCCGCAGCAGGACGGTCACCAGGGCGGCGGACAGGACGAAGATCCCGGCGGCCCACACGAAGGGGCCCGCCGTCTCGGGTATGGAGGTGCCGGCGAATCCGTGGCTGGCGGGTGCGGACAGGTTCGGGCCCAGCACCGCCCCGATCGTGCTCGCCCACACCACCGTGGAGATCGCCCGGGCCCGGTGGTCGGGGGCCGCGAGGTCGGCGGCCGCGAACCGGGCCTGGAGGTTCGCGGAGGACGCCGCGCCGAACAGCGCCATGCCGAGCAGCAGCAGCGGGAAGCTGCCGACGGCGGCGGCGAGGACGACCAGGCCCGCGCCCACCGCGCCGGTCAGGTAGGCGACGACCAGGCCCGGCCGGCGGCCGCGCGCGGTCATCAGGGCCGCGAGCGGCAGCGACACCAGCGCGGTACCGGCCACGGCCGCGCTCGACGCCAGCCCGGAGAGCTCCTCCGAGCCGCTGATCTCGGTGGCCAGCACCGGGGCCAGCGCGATGCTGATGGGCACGCCGAGACTGCTGACCATCTGCGTCGCCATGAGCACCCGGGAGATCCGCCGCTGGAGCGCGGGGAGATCGGCGGCCGTCACCGCCGGGCCGGGCTGTGCGCGGGGAGAAGAGTCAGTAGTCACCGGCGAAGTGTCGCACCCCTTACCGGATCGGTACACGGGTGAGCCCGGCAGAGCTCCGACCGGCCCGCCCGGGCCCGGCCCGGCACCCCCGGCACAGCTCCGACCGGCCAGGCCGCGCCGGGCGAGGAGGCCGGAAGGCAGGGCGGGGCGTAGGAGGCCGGAAGGCCGGGCGGGGCGGCCGGCGGATCAGAAGAGCGGCTGCGGCAGCACGCCCTCCAGCGCCAGCAGGATGCGTTTGGCCTCCAGGCCGCCACCGAAGCCGCCCAGACCGCCGTCGCTCTCCACCACCCGGTGGCACGGCACGACCACCGGCAGCGGATTGGACCCCATGGCCGCCCCCACGGCCTGGGCGGCGCCCGGCTGGCCGACCCGCGCGGCCAGGTCCCCGTACCCCACCACCGTGCCGTACGGCACGGTGCGGGCCAGCTCCTGGAGGACCTGGCGGTTGAAACCGGCGCTGAACCGCCAGTCCAGGGGCAGCCGGAACCGTCTCAGCTCGCCGGCGAAGTACGCGCGGATCTGGCGTATCGGCTCGGCGAGCAGGACCTCGTGGCCCGCCGGCGGCCGCACCGCCGTCAGGCCGAGCCGCGCCTCCAGGGCGCCGCCCATCCGCTCCTCGCCGTGGAACCCCACCTGGACCAGCCCGGTGCCGGTGGCGGCGAGGAACAGCGGGCCGACGGCGCTGTCCGCCAGGGTCCATTCGAGCTGCTGCCCGTCGCTGTTCTCGTTCACGCCACCACCGTACGGCCGGGCACTGACAGTGCCCGGCCGGCAGGCGGTCAGTAGCCGCCCACGGCGTCTCTGACCACGTCCGGGTTGTTCGAGATGAGCCCGTCGACGCCCTGGTCGCGGACCCGCCGCGCGGTCGCCGCGTCGTTGACGATCCAGGCGTCCACCGTCAGCCGCCGCCCGTGGGCGCCCGGGACGGCGTGCACCGCGGCGACCCACTCCTTGGAGATGGTGGTGTACGCGGGGTTGATCCGGTCGGTGAAGGCCCCGTAGTCGCGCAGTTCGGAGACCCGGGGCGTGCCGAGGAAGCCGGTGGTCAGGTCGGGCCGCTCGCGGTGCACGGTCCGTACGGAGGCGGCGCTGAAGCTCTGGACCACCAGACGGTGTGTCACGTGGTGCTCGTCCAGCCAGCCTTCCTCGTCCAGCACCCGCAGGACGTCGAGCTCGATGCCCGGGTACAGCTCGGGCTTCTTGATCTCCAGGAGCAGCCGCTGCTGGTTCAGCCCGACCTCGCGCAGGTACTGCCGGAGGGTGGGCACCCGGGCGCCCTCGTACGCGGCGCCGAACCAGCTGCCCGCGTCCAGCCGGGCGATCTCGGCCGCCGTGAAGTCCCCGACCCGCCAGGGGGACCGGCCGGGGAAGACGCTCTCGACGTTCGTGGTCCGGGCGAGGGTGTCGTCGTGGATGACGACGAGCACGCCGTCCTTGGTCCGCTGGACGTCGTTCTCGACCCAGTCGATGCCCAGGCGGGCGGCGTAGTCGATCGCCTCGAGGGTGTTCTCAGGGGCGTACGCGGAGGCCCCCCGGTGGGCGAGGACGACCGGGGCATTCAGCCGGTACGGGTCCTGGACGCGCACGGCGCGGCCGCGCGGCCCGCCCTGCCCGGCGGCCGGACCCGGCCCGCCGGAGGCCGCGGCGGGCGCGCCGGCGGCCGGGGGCGGGGCGGCGGACCGCGCGGCGGGCACGGCGGCGCCGGAAGCGGCAGAGGAGACAGATGAGGTGGACGAGGCCGATGAGGCGGAGGGGGCGCCGGCGACGGTGGAGCCCGCCGGGATGACGAAGGTGAGGCCCAGGAGGGCGGCGGCGGCCGCCGCGAAGGATCGTACGAACATGTGCGTTCTCCTCGGTGTCGGCAGCCGGGCGGACCGGCGGGCGACGCGGTGGTGACCACAGGCAGCGTGACAGCGCATCAGCAACGGGGGACGGGCCGCGGATGACCGCAGAGTGAACGAATCCGTCCGGAACGGCGCCTTGGCGGAAATCGGGCGGGCCAATCTGGCCGGAGGCGGTGCGCGAGGTTGCCCGTTCGGCCTAATCTCGCCATCAATCGGGCACGCACCAGCACGAGTTCGACTGGAAGACGGCCTGGAACGGGTGAAGGGCGGGCGAGGATGCACGGAACGGGCGCGATGTCCGGCACGTACGGCACGGTCGACGGCTTCAGCTATGGCCTGATCACGCCCCTCGCGGCGTACCTCATGGCCTGCCTGGGCGGCGCGCTCGGACTCCGTTGCACGACCCGGTCCCTCCTCGTCGAGCGCTCCTGGCGGCCCGGCTGGTTGGCCCTGGGGGCGACCGCCATCGGATCCGGAATCTGGACCATGCATTTCATTGCGATGATGGGCTTTTCCGTCGCCGAGTCGCCACTGAACTACGACAAACGGACCACGTTCGCGAGCCTCGGAGTTGCGATCGTGATGGTCGGGATCGGGATCTTCATCGTGGGATACCGGGGCAGCACCCCGATGTCCCTCGTCACCGGCGGCACCATCACCGGCCTCGGCGTCGCCTCCATGCACTACCTGGGCATGGCCGGCATGCGGCTGCACGGGCACCTGGAGTACGACACGAAAGTGGTGGCGCTGTCGGTCGTCGTCGCCGTCGTCGCCTCCACCGCCGCCCTCTGGGCCGCCGTCAGCGTCCGCGGACTGCTGCCCGCGATCGGCGCCAGCCTGGTGATGGGGCTCGCCGTCACCGGCATGCACTACACCGCGATGACCGCGCTGCGGGTCCGGATCGGCGGCGGGTACGGGGAGCTCGCCGGCGACCGGCCCACCACCCTGCTGGCACCCCTGCTGATCGGCCCGGTGGTCTTCCTGATCGTGGCCGCCGTGGTGGTCATGTTCGACCCGCTGCTGGTCATGGGCACCCAGGACTGGCAGAAGCCCGGCGAGGTGCGGTACCGGGAGCCCGTGCCCCAGCGCCCGGTGTGGCCCGCCCGGCCGACCTACGAGGATTCCTCGTACCCGCGGGAACCCTGACGCGGGGCGCGAGGCGACCGGTGTGTCAGTGGGGAGTCGTACGGTGGTGTCATGCGGCCCGTATCGAAGATCGAACGCACGGTGGCCCCCTTCGAGGTGGTCAGTCCCTACCAGCCCAGCGGCGACCAGCCGGCGGCCATCGCCGAGCTGGAGAAGCGCATCCGCGCGGGTGAGAAGGACGTCGTACTGCTCGGCGCCACCGGCACCGGAAAGTCGGCGACCACCGCCTGGATGATCGAGCGGCTCCAGCGCCCGACCCTGGTCATGGCGCCGAACAAGACCCTCGCGGCCCAGCTGGCGAACGAGTTCCGCGAGCTCCTGCCGAACAACGCGGTCGAGTACTTCGTCTCGTACTACGACTACTACCAGCCCGAGGCGTACGTCCCGCAGTCGGACACCTACATCGAGAAGGACTCCTCGATCAACGAGGAGGTGGAGCGGCTGCGGCACTCCGCCACCAACTCGCTGCTGACCCGCCGCGACGTGATCGTCGTCGCGTCCGTCTCCTGCATCTACGGCCTCGGCACCCCGCAGGAGTACGTGGACCGCATGGTCCCCCTCAAGGTCGGCGAGGAGATCGACCGCGACCAGCTGCTGCGCCGCTTCGTCGACATCCAGTACACGCGCAACGACGTGGCCTTCGCCCGCGGCACCTTCCGGGTGCGCGGCGACACCATCGAGATCTTCCCGGTCTACGAGGAGCTCGCCGTCCGCATCGAGATGTTCGGCGACGAGATCGAGGCGCTGTCCACGCTCCACCCGCTGACCGGCGAGGTCATCAGCGAGGACCGCGAGCTGTACGTGTTCCCCGCCAGCCACTACATCGCCGGCCCCGAGCGCATGCAGAAGGCCATCGCCGGGATCGAGACCGAGCTCGCCGACCGACTCGCCGAGCTGGAGAAGCAGGGCAAGCTGCTGGAAGCCCAGCGGCTGCGCATGCGCACCACGTACGACCTGGAGATGATGCAGCAGATCGGCTCCTGTTCCGGCATCGAGAACTATTCGCTCCACATGGACGGCCGGGAGCGCGGGTCCGCGCCGCACACCCTCATTGATTACTTCCCCGAAGACTTCCTTCTGGTCATCGACGAGTCGCACGTGACGGTCCCTCAGATCGGCGCCATGTACGAGGGCGACGCCTCCCGCAAGCGGACGCTCGTCGACCACGGCTTCCGTCTGCCCTCCGCGCTCGACAACCGGCCCCTGAAGTGGGAGGAGTTCCTCGACCGGGTGGGCCAGACGGTCTACCTGTCCGCCACTCCCGGCAAGTACGAGCTCTCGCGCGGCGACGGCTTCGTCGAGCAGATCATCCGGCCGACCGGCCTCATCGACCCGGAGGTCGTCGTCAAGCCCACCGAGGGCCAGATCGACGACCTGGTGCACGAGATCCGCAAGCGCACCGAGAAGGACGAGCGGGTCCTGGTCACCACCCTCACCAAGAAGATGGCCGAGGACCTCACCGACTACTTCCTGGAGCTCGGCATCCAGGTCCGCTACCTGCACAGCGACGTGGACACGCTGCGCCGCATCGAGCTGCTGCGCGAGCTGCGGGCCGGCGAGTACGACGTCCTGGTCGGCATCAACCTGCTCCGCGAGGGCCTCGACCTGCCCGAGGTGTCGCTCGTCGCGATCCTCGACGCCGACAAGGAGGGCTTCCTGCGCTCCGGGACCTCCCTCATCCAGACCATCGGCCGGGCCGCGCGCAACGTCTCCGGCGAGGTCCACATGTACGCCGACAAGATGACCCCGGCGATGGAGAAGGCCATCGAGGAGACCAACCGCCGCCGGGAGAAGCAGGTCGCGTACAACACGGCGAACGGCATCGACCCGCAGCCGCTGCGCAAGAAGATCAACGACATCGTCGCGACGATCGCCCGCGAGGAGATCGACACCGAGGAGCTGCTGGGCAGCGGATACCGGCAGGCCAAGGAGGGCAAGGGGGCCAAGGCGCCCGTGCCCGCGCTCGGCGGCAAGGCGGCCAAGGGCGGCGGCAAGGCCGCCAAGGGGGCCAAGAGGGAGGTCCTCACCGACCGGCCGGCCGCCGAACTGGCCGAGCTGATCGAGGAGATGACCGCGCGGATGCGGGCCGCCGCCGCGGACCTCCAGTTCGAGGTCGCGGCCCGGATCCGCGACGAGGTCGGAGAGCTGAAGAAGGAGCTGCGGCAGATGAAGGAGGCGGGCATCGCCTGAGCCCGGCGGGCGGGTTTCGTGGGTGTGTCTCAGGAGAGACACAGATTCGTACGCATCCGGCCGGTTCGCCGGTGCCGGTGCGTAGGGTTGGGCACGGCAGGGCAGCCGCGGGAACTCGCCGCGTGAGGATCGCTAGGAGAGGGGACAGCGCGTGACGGTCAACATGACCAAGGGGCAGGCCATCAGCCTGGAGAAGGCCGACGGGGGAACCCTGACCGCGGTGCGGATGGGCCTGGGATGGCAGGCGGCCAAGCGCCGCGGGCTGTTCGGCTCGCGGACCCGGGAGATCGACCTGGACGCCTCGGCCGTGCTCTTCGCCGACAAGCAGCCCGTCGACGTGGTCTTCTTCCGGCACCTCGTCAGCGAGGACGGCTCGGTCCGGCACACCGGTGACAACCTGGTCGGCGGCGTCGGCCAGGGCGGCGACGACGAGGCGATCCTCGTCGACCTCCAGCGGGTCCCGGTGCACGTCGACCAGATCGTCTTCACGGTGAACTCCTTCACCGGCCAGACCTTCCAGGAGGTCGAGAACGCCTTCTGCCGGATCGTGGACGAGACGAACGGCCAGGAGCTGGCCCGCTACACGCTCGACGGCGGCGGCCAGTACACGGCGCAGATCATGGCGAAGGTCCACCGGGCGGGCAGCGGCTGGAAGATGACGGCCCTGGGCAATGCGGCCAACGGCCGCACCTTCCAGGACCTGCTCCCGGCGATCGTCCCCCACCTGTAGGCACGGCAGCAGTACGCACGACCGGACACGACGGGGGAACGACGGCGATGACGGCCGAGCTGGTGCGGGGGCAGAACCACCCGCTGCCGCACACGCGGGTGGAGATCCGGGTCTCGGCGGGCACTCCCGTGCTCGTCGGCGCCACCCTGGGCGACGAGCGGGGCCGGCTCCCCGGACCCGACTCGGTCGCCCATCCCGGCCGGCCGCAGCTCCCCGGGGCCGAGGTCCCGGCGGCCGTCGCCGCCGGGCAGCGGGTCACGGTCGACCTCGACGCGGTCCCGGCGGCCGTGCACCGGATCGGGGTGCTGCTCGCGCTGCCCGCGGGCGGACCCGCCCGGTTCGGGGCGGTCCCCGCGCCGCACCTCGCGCTGCTGGGCGAGGACGGCGGCGACATCGCCGGCTTCACCCTCACGGGGCTCGACGCAGAGTCCGCGGTCGTCGGCTTCGAGCTGTACCGGCGCCAGGGCGCCTGGAAGGTGCGGGCGGTCGGCCAGGGGTACGCCGACGGGCTCGCGGGGCTCTTCGCCGACCAGGGGCTGCCGGCCCCGGCGGCGGCCGCCCTCGCCGCCGAGGCGCACGCGGCGGCCGTACCGTCTCCGCCCCGTCCCTCCACCCTGCCGGTCCCGGGCGGCTCGCCCGACGCGACCACGGCCACAGCCACGACCGCGACCGGAGCCGGTGGTGCGGGCCCGTCGGACGACGTGCCCGTCTCCGGCGTGCCGTACCCGGGCACACCGGGCCTGCCGGGTGCCTCGGGTACGCCGGATGCCTCGGGTGCACCGGGCTTGCCGAGCGCCTCAGGAGTGCCCGGCACCTCGGGTACGCCGCTGTCCGGGGGCGGCATCAACTACGCGCATCCGCGCCGGGCACGGACCGAGGCGCCGCCCCCGGGGCCGGCGGTGCCCGCGGCCGGGCCGGGCGAGGCGCCGCCGCCGGTCGCCGGGGACGCCACCGGCTGGTCGATGGAGGAGCGCCTCCACAACCAGGTCTGGGGCATGTTCGAGGACGCGGCGCGCTCGGTCGCCGCCTACCGCAGCGCCGTCGACTTCGCCGAATCCCGCCTGGACCGCGAGCTGGACCAGGCGCTCTCGGACCCGCGGAGCCGGATCGGCGGCACCGGCGACGCCGCCCGCGACGCGGCCCGGGCCCGCCGTGACGAACTGGTGGCCCAGGCGGCCGCCGTACTCGACCGCGACCTGGACCGGCTGGCCGCCGAATCGGCGGTCGTCGAACCGGCCCTGCCCGCCGCCTTCGCACGCTGGGACGCGCCGCAGTGGCAGGACCACCGGCTGCCCGACGAGCGGCCGATGTCGCTCCGGCTCGGCGATCTGCACCTGCCCGAGCGGCCCGACCTGCGCATCCCCATGCTGGTCCGGCTGCCGCTGGAGCGCGGTGTGTGGATCGACAGCGGCCGCACCGGCTCGGAGGCGGCGATGACGATGGACACCGCGCCGCTGCGCCGGCTCGCCCTGGACACCGCCGTCGCGCACGCCGTACGCCTGCTGGCCGTCCACCCGGCCGGCGGCTTCCGCGTACACGCCATCGACCCGGCCGGGGCCGGTGCGCAGGCCCTCGCGCCGCTGCGGCAGGCCGGGCTGCTCGCGGGTCCCGCCGCCGGCGGCGCCGACGGGGTCACCGAGCTGTTGGCCCGGCTCACCCGGCGGGTGGACCTGGTCCAGATGGCGGTGCGCGGAGGGGCGCCCGACTCGCTGCCGCCCGACCTCGACACCGCCGATCAGCTGCTGATCGTCCACGACTTCCCGCACGGGTTCGACGACCGCGCCGTCACACGGCTGCGCTACCTCGCGGACGAGGGGCCGGCGGTGGGCGTCCACCTGCTGATGGTCGCGGACCGCGACGAGGCCTCGGCCTACGGGCCGCTGCTCGACCCGCTCTGGAAGTCGATGCTGCGGCTGTCGCCGGTGCCGGACGACCACCTCGCGGACCCCTGGGTGGGCCACGCCTGGACCTTCGAACCGAGCCTGCCCCCGTCGGGCGGCGCGGTCCTGGAGCGGGTGCTGGCCAGGATCGCGGAGCGCCCGGGCCCGGCCGGCCGGAGCTACGGCTACGGCCACTGACCGCCCTGCGCCGAACACGCCCTCGACGGGACTCCGTCGGCCGCGCTCCTTTCCTCCGGCCCCCGCAGACCACTCCCTGACCTGCCGATGACCGCCAGCTGACCTTTCTTTGGGCATCCCTTTACCTTTGGCGGTCTCTCCCGGTACTCTTATGTGTGCGGAGGGGAGTATTCCTGCTGTTTCTGCACGTCGTTCCCGTCAATACGGACCGCCATCGGTCCCGGGGCGGCGGCCCGCGGCCGATCGGCCGTCCGGGTGGAAGAGACCTCCGGCAGCGATGACGCTGACCTTGAGCCATAGCGATCTGCCGGAGGCGTAATGGACGTTTCGTTGACCCTTTGGGTGCTGACCATCTTGGGTCTGGGCATCCTCATCGGCGCCGATTTCTTCATCGGCCGCAAGCCGCACGACGTGTCGATCAAGGAAGCCGGCACCTGGACGGTCGTCTGGATCGTCCTCGCCGTCCTCTTCGGACTCGGCCTGCTGTTCTTCGGCAACAGCCAGGCGTCCGGCGAGTTCTTCGCCGGCTTCATCACCGAGAAGTCGCTGAGCGTCGACAACCTCTTCGTCTTCGTCCTGATCATGGCGAAGTTCTCGGTCCCGTCCCACCTCCAGCAGCGCGTGCTGCTCGTGGGCGTCCTGATCGCCCTGGTACTGCGCGCGATCTTCATCGCGGCCGGCGCCGCGGTCATCGCCAACTTCTCCTGGATCTTCTACATCTTCGGCGCGTTCCTGATCTACACCGCCTGGAAGCTCATCCAGGAGGCGCGCTCCGACGACGAGGAAGAGGAGTTCGAGGAGAACCGCCTCCTCAAGTCGGTCGAGAAGCGGTTCGGCGTCGCCGACCAGTACCACGGCACCAAGCTCTTCATCCAGAAGAACGGCAAGCGCGTCCTGACCCCGCTGATGGTCGTCATGCTCGCCATCGGTACCACCGACGTGCTGTTCGCGCTGGACTCGATCCCGGCGATCTTCGGCCTCACCCAGGACCCGTACATCGTCTTCACCGCGAACGCCTTCGCGCTGATGGGCCTGCGACAGCTGTACTTCCTCATCGGCGGCCTGCTCAAGAAGCTGGTCCACCTCAGCTACGGCCTGTCGGTCATCCTCGGCTTCATCGGCGTCAAGCTCGTGCTGCACGCCCTGCACGAGAACGGGGTCGACGTCCCCGAGATCTCCATCCCGTTCTCGCTCGCGGTCATCTGCGGCGTCCTGGTCATCACCACGATCACCAGCCTGATCGCCTCGAAGAAGCAGGCGGCGGCGGAAGCCGCCGAGGCCAAGGAGTCGGTCGAGGCCTGACCGCGCGGGGCAGGACCACAGGAGCCGGCCGGGGCAGCGCCCCGGCCGGCTCCGGCCGTATCCGCACCCGCGCGCCGCGGCGGCCCGCAGGCCGTCGGCCGCGTACGGTGCCGCCGCCCGTCAGGCGGCGAGCGGTTCGGCCGCGGTGGCCCGGTGCGGCACCGGGACGGTTTCCGGCAGCAGCGCGAAGCAGCAGAGGCTGACCAGGGAGAGGCCGGCCAGGTACGAGGCCACCGCCCACGGCGGTCCCGTGCCGCTCGCCAGCGCGGTCGCCACGATCGGGGTGAGGGCGCCGCCCAGCACCCCGCCCAGGTTGTAGCCGACGGCCGCGCCCGTGCAGCGGACCCGGGGCTCGTACAGCTCCGGCAGGTAGGCGGCGATCACCCCGAACACCGCCGCCAGGGCGGTCAGCGCGCCGACGAAGCCCAAGGCCATCGGCAGCGGGCTGCCGGTGCGCAGCAGGGCGGCCATCGGGAACATCCACAGCGCCGTCGCCGCGCAGCCGGCCAGGCACAGCGGCCGCCGCCCGTAGCGGTCGCCGAGCACGGCGCAGACCGGGGTGGCGACGCCCAGGACGGCGACCGCGGCCATGATGCAGGCGAGCATGGTGGTCCGGCCCACCCCGAGGTGCTCGGTGCCGTACGCCAGCGACCAGGTGGTCACCGTGTAGAAGACGGCGTACGCGGACGCGAGCGCGCCGGCGGTGAGCAGCACCAGCCGCCAGTGGCCGCGGAACACCTCGGCGAGCGGCGCCTCGGCCCGCTGTCCGGACGCGGCCAGCGCCCGGAACTCGGGCGTCTCCTCCAGGGTGGCGCGCAGCAGCAGCCCGGCGGCGGCCAGTACGCCCGCCGCCCAGAACGGCACCCGCCAGCCCCAGGAGCGGAACTGGGCGTCGGTGAGGGCGGCCGACAGCGCCAGCAGGACGCCGTTGGCGAGCAGGAAGCCGATGGGCGGACCGACCTGCGGGAAGCTCGTCCACAGTCCGCGGCGCCGGGCCGGGGCGTGCTCGGCGGTCAGCAGCACCGCGCCGCCCCACTCGCCGCCCAGCCCGAACCCCTGGAGGAAGCGCAGGACGAGCAGGAGGACGGGGGCGGCGACGCCGATCGAGGCGTACGTCGGGACGCAGCCGACGGCGACCGTGGCGAGCCCGGTGAGCAGCAGCGAGGCCAGCAGGACGGGGCGGCGGCCGTAGCGGTCGCCGATGTGGCCGAAGACGGCGGAGCCGAGCGGCCGGGCCACGAACCCGACGCCGAACGTGCCGAAGGCGGCGAGGGTGCCGGCGAGCGGCGAGAAGGTCGGGAAGAACAGCGGGCCGAGGACGAGCGCGGCCGCGGTGCCGTAGACGAAGAAGTCGTAGAACTCGATGGCGGTGCCCGCGAGCGAGGCGGCGGCCAGGCGGGGCATGCCGGTCGAGGTCCGCTGCGCGGGCCCGGCGGGGCCGGGTTGCGCTTCCGGGTCCCCGCCCGGGACCACGAGCCTCGAACTCCCCCCGACTCCGCCCGGGGGTACCCCCGGACGAGGCTGGGGGCTGCCGTCGAGCCGGGTGGCAGGGGGCTCTGGAGCCGGACCGGTGGTGGGAGCCGGGGCCGTGAGGGGTTCGAGGTCCGGGGGCGGGGTCGAGGCGTGGGGTTCTTGCATGGGGCTCCGTCTACCCGGCCCGGGGTCGTCACGGAGCGTGGTCCCGGGGTGCTCGACCCGAACGAGTTCCCGGCGGTGCGGTGTTGACGTACGGGCGCGGCCCCGGGAGCCGAGGGACGGCCCGTGACCTGCCCTCCGGCCCGGATCACGGGTGGGAGGGCAGGCCGGGATCCGCTACCAGCCGCGCTCGCGCCACTCCGCGAGGTGCGGGCGCTCGGCACCGAGCGTGGTGTCGCCGCCGTGTCCCGGGTAGACCCAGCTCTCGTCCGGCAGCGCGCCGAACAGCTTGGCCTCGACCCCGTCGAGCAGGCTCGTGAAGGCGTCGCGGTCGTCATGGGTGTTGCCGACCCCGCCCGGGAAGAGGCAGTCGCCGGTGAACACGTGGGGGTGTCCGTGCGGGTCGTCGTAGACGAGGGCGATCGAGCCGGGGGTGTGGCCGACCAGGTGCCGCGCGGTCAGTTCGACCCGGCCGACCCGGATCGTGTCGCCGTCGCCCACCGGCACGTCCGTGGGCACCGGGATGCCCTCGACGTCGTCGCGGCCCGCGTACGTCCGCGCCCCGGTCGCGTCGACGACCTCCTGCAGCGCGCCCCAGTGGTCGCCGTGGCGGTGCGTGGTGACCACGGAGGCGATGCCGTCGTCCCCGATGAGCGCGAGCAGGGTGTGCGCCTCGGCGGCCGCGTCGATCAGCAGCTGCTCGCCGGTCGCCCGGCAGCGCAGCAGGTACGCGTTGTTGTCCATCGGGCCGACCGCGACCTTGGAAATCATCAGGTCCGCGAGCTCGTGCACGTCCGCCGGCCCGCCAACCTTCACCGCTCCGCTGTATGTCATGTCGGCAGCCTAATTCGTCGTGGCCCAGGTCGTCTCTACAAGATCCGGAAGAGACGGTCTAGAGCGGGGGCAGGGTGGGGAGGTCGCCGCCGGTGACGGTCAGGTGGGCGCCCTTGTCGCCGCGGCCGGCCAGCCAGCCGAGCAGCTGGGCGCCGGTGCCGTTCAGGGTCACGGGAGCGCCCTGGGTGCCGCCGGTGTGCCAGGTGGGGTCCCCGTCCCCGTCCCCGTCCCCGAGTACGAGGGTCACCGGGGGCACCTCGGGGCGGCCGGACCAGCGGTCGGCGAGGAAGGTGATCTCCCGCTGCGTGAACTCGTCGGGCAGGTCTTCCAGCTCGTAGCCGACGTTGAGGTCGACGTGGTGCAGCTCGACCTCGATGAGGCGGCGGAACGGGATGTTCGCGGCGGCGTCCTTGACGCCGTTGCGCAGCTCCACGGTCCGGGACCAGTCCTGGGCCGGCTCGGTGGTGGCCAGGAAACGGGCCGTGCTCTCGCGCAGGTCGGTGATCTGCGCGTCGAGGGTCCGGGGCGCGTCGCGCTCGATGTCGCCGTCGCGGGCGTCGGCGCTCGCGTACATCGGACGGCCCTCGAACACGTTGACGAGTGCGTCCGCGTTGCGGGAGAGGTGGGCCAGGACGTGGCCGCGGCTCCAGCCGGGCAGGCGTGACGCCTCGGCCAGTGCCGCGTTGTCGAGTGTGGCGAGCGAGGCCAGCAGACGGTCGGTCGCCGAGCCGAGGAGCGCCAGGTCATGTACGTGATCGTTCATGCGCCCGACGATAGCTCCGCCACTCCTTCGGGTGAAGGAGCCTTCCGACCGCCGCAAATCGAATGCGCGTGCTATAAGCTCGGAATCCTCACCGCGGCGCACTGGTGTGGCCGCCCCCATACCCTGGGACAGGGGACCCGTCCCCCGCTCTCTCAAGAAAGGTGCGGACCGGCGTGACCGACCGTCTCATCGTCCGCGGCGCTCGCGAGCACAATCTCAAGAACGTCTCGCTCGACCTGCCCCGCGACTCACTCATCGTCTTCACCGGGCTCTCGGGGTCGGGCAAGTCCTCCCTCGCGTTCGACACGATCTTCGCGGAGGGGCAGCGCCGCTACGTCGAGTCGCTGTCCTCGTACGCCCGGCAGTTCCTCGGCCAGATGGACAAGCCCGACGTCGACTTCATCGAGGGGCTGTCCCCGGCCGTCTCGATCGACCAGAAGTCGACCTCGCGCAATCCGCGCTCCACGGTCGGCACCATCACCGAGGTCTACGACTACCTCCGCCTGCTCTTCGCGCGCATCGGCAAGCCGCACTGCCCCGAGTGCCGGCGCCCGATCTCCCGCCAGTCGCCGCAGGCCATCGTCGACAAGGTGCTCGCCCTGCCCGAGGGCAGCCGGTTCCAGGTGCTCTCGCCGCTGGTGCGCGAGCGCAAGGGCGAGTTCGTGGACCTCTTCGCCGACCTCCAGACCAAGGGCTACAGCCGGGCCCGGGTCGACGGCGAGACGATCCAGCTCTCCGAGCCGCCCGTGCTGAAGAAGCAGGAGAAGCACACCATCGAGGTGGTCGTCGACCGCCTCACCGTCAAGGACAGCGCCAAGCGCCGCCTGACGGACTCGGTGGAGACCGCCCTCGGGCTGTCCGGCGGCATGGTCATCCTCGACTTCGTGGACCTCGCGGAGGACGACCCCGAGCGCGAGCGGATGTTCTCCGAGCACCTCTACTGCCCGTACGACGACCTGTCGTTCGAGGAGATGGAGCCGCGGTCCTTCTCCTTCAACTCGCCCTTCGGCGCGTGCCCGGACTGCACCGGCATCGGCACCCGCATGGAGGTCGACCCCGAGCTGATCATCCCGGACGAGGACAAGAGCCTCGACGAGGGCGCGGTCTCGCCCTGGTCCCTGGGACACACCAAGGACTACTTCCAGCGCCTGATCGGCGCGCTCGCCGACGAGCTGGGCTTCCGTACGGACATCCCGTGGGCGGGCCTGCCGCAGCGCGCCCGGAAGGCGCTGCTGTACGGGCACAAGACCCAGATCCAGGTCCGCTACCGCAACCGTTACGGCCGGGAGCGCGCCTACACCACCGCCTTCGAGGGCGCGGTGCCGTTCGTCAAGCGGCGCCACTCCGAGGCGGAGAGCGACTCCAGCCGCGAGCGCTTCGAGGGCTACATGCGCGAGGTGCCCTGCCCGACCTGCGAGGGCAGCCGCCTCAAGCCGATCGTGCTGGCCGTCACGGTGATGGAGAAGTCCATCGCCGAGGTGTCGGCGATGTCGATCAGCGAGTGCGCCGACTTCCTCGGCCGGCTGCGCCTGGACGCCCGCGACAAGAAGATCGCCGAGCGGGTGCTGAAGGAGGTCAACGAGCGGCTGCGCTTCCTCGTCGACGTCGGCCTCGACTACCTGTCGCTCAGCCGGGCCGCCGGCACCCTGTCCGGCGGCGAGGCCCAGCGGATCCGGCTGGCCACGCAGATCGGCTCCGGCCTGGTCGGCGTGCTGTACGTACTGGACGAGCCGTCCATCGGCCTGCACCAGCGCGACAACCACCGGCTGATCGAGACGCTGGTGCGGCTGCGCGACATGGGCAACACCCTGATCGTCGTCGAGCACGACGAGGACACCATCAAGGTGGCCGACTGGATCGTGGACATCGGCCCCGGCGCCGGCGAGCACGGCGGCAAGGTCGTGCACAGCGGCTCGCTGAAGGAGCTCCTGGCCAACGAGGAGTCGATGACCGGGCAGTACCTGTCCGGGAAGAAGTCGATCGCGCTGCCGGACACCCGGCGGCCGGTGGACGGCGAGCGCAAGCTGACCGTCCACGGCGCGCGCGAGAACAACCTCCAGGACATCGACGTGTCCTTCCCGCTGGGCGTGCTCACCGCCGTCACCGGCGTCTCCGGCTCGGGCAAGTCGACCCTGGTCAACGACATCCTGTACACCCACCTGGCGCGCGAGCTGAACGGTGCCCGGTCGGTGCCCGGCCGGCACACCCGGGTCGACGGCGACGACCTGGTCGACAAGGTCGTGCACGTGGACCAGTCGCCGATCGGCCGCACCCCGCGCTCCAACCCGGCCACGTACACGGGCGTCTTCGACCACGTGCGCAAGCTGTTCGCGGAGACGATGGAGGCGAAGGTCCGGGGCTACCTGCCCGGCCGCTTCTCCTTCAACGTGAAGGGCGGCCGCTGCGAGAACTGCTCCGGCGACGGCACGATCAAGATCGAGATGAACTTCCTGCCGGACGTGTACGTGCCGTGCGAGGTCTGCCACGGCGCGCGCTACAACCGCGAGACCCTGGAAGTCCACTACAAGGGCAAGTCCATCGCCGAGGTCCTGGACATGCCGATCGAAGAGGCCCTCGGCTTCTTCGAGGCGGTGCCGACCATCGCCCGCCACCTGCGCACCCTGCACGAGGTCGGCCTCGGGTACGTGCGCCTGGGGCAGTCCGCGCCCACCCTCTCCGGCGGCGAGGCGCAGCGCGTGAAGCTGGCCTCCGAACTGCAGAAGCGCTCCACGGGCCGGACGGTGTACGTCCTGGACGAGCCGACGACGGGCCTGCACTTCGAGGACATCTCGAAGCTGATCAAGGTGCTGTCCGGGCTGGTCGACAAGGGCAACTCGGTGATCGTCATCGAGCACAACCTGGACGTCATCAAGACCGCGGACTGGGTCATCGACATGGGCCCCGAAGGCGGTTACGGCGGCGGCCTGGTGGTGGCCGAGGGCACGCCCGAGCAGGTCGCGTCGGTCGGCGACAGCCACACCGGCAAGTTCCTGCGGGACATCCTGGGAGCGGACCGGGTCAGCGACGCGGCGTCGGTACCGGCCGCGCGGAAGCCGGCTGCGCGGAGCGCTGCGAGGAAGACGGCGGCCAAGGGCGGCGCGGCCGCCAAGACGTCCGCCGCCAAGACGTCCGCCGCCAAGGCGGCGAAGGCGGCTGCGGACGAGGCGGTGGTGCCGGCGGCGAAGAAGGCCGCGGCGAAGAAGGCGGTCGCCAAGACGGCTGCGGCCAAGCCGGCACGCACCCGCAAGGCCTGACCCCCGGCGCCGACGAGGCGGGGACCTCGGGCGGGGCCCGCCCCAGCCTCGTCAGTGCCCTGGGGCGCAATTCCCAGCCTCGCCGGCGTTTGAGGCGCGGGCCTGGGCAGAGCCCGCTCCAGCCCCGCCGGCACCCTGAGGCGCCACCTCCAGCCTCGCCGGCGTTTGAGGCGCGGGGTTTGGGGCGGAGCCCCAACGAACAACCCGGCTGGCGCCGGGCACCGGGCTCCGCCCGGACCCGCTCCTCAAACGCCGGAGGGGCTGGAGTTGCCCCTCAGGGCGTCGGCGAAGCCGGAGGGGGCCAAGGCCGGCCGGCGGGGCTGGAGGCGTGGGGTTACAGCTCCGACGCGTAGGGCGGGGTGGCGCCCGGGTGGGTGCAGGTGAGGGCGGCGGCTCGGGCGGCGTAGGAGAGGACGGCGGGCCAGTCGGGCGCGCCGGGCTCGACGGTCAGCCGGTGCAGCAGCGCCGCGTTCACGGTGTCGCCCGCCCCGATCGTGTCCGCCACCTCCACCCGGCACCCCGGCACGCTGTGGTGCTCGCCGTCGCGGGTCGTCACCGACAGGCCCGCGGCGCCGCGGGTGACCACGACCGCGGACGGGCCCGCCGCCAGCCAGGCCTCGGTCCCGCCGCCCAGCCACCGCGCGTCCTCCTCGGACAGCTTCAGCACGCGGACGTACGGCAGCCAGGACAGGAACCGCTCCCGGTAGGCCGCCGGGTCGGGGATCAGGGCCGGGCGGATGTTCGGGTCGAGCAGGGTGAGCAGCCCGCGGTCCGACTCCCGGCGCAGCAGGGCCTCGTACGCGCTCGCCCCGGGCTCCAGCACCAGGGAGCAGGTGCCCAGGGCCAGCGCCCGGGCGGCGGGCGGCAGCGCGGCCGGCAGGGAGAAGAGCCGGTCGGCGGTGCCCTCGGTGTAGAAGCCGTACGCGGCGGAGCCGTCGGCGCCGACCGAGGCCACGGCCAGGGTGGTGGGCTCCGGGCCGCGTTCGACCAGTGACAGGTCCACGCCCGCCGCCCGCAGCCCGGCGAGCAGGGTCTCGCCGAAGCCGTCCGTGGAGACCCGCGAGCAGAAGGCGGCCGGGGCGCCGAGCCGGCCCAGGGCGAGCGCGGTGTTGTACGGTCCGCCGCCCGGCCGGGGCAGCAGCATTCCCCCGGCCGCGGGAACCAGGTCGATCAGTGCTTCTCCGCCGACGACGATCACGCGGGGAAGGTATCCCATGCGGGGGTACCGCGCTCCGGGGCCCCCGGTATCGTCGGGAACCACATCCCCGCACCCCGAACCGTGGAGAAGCCATGCCCGAGCAGTCTGCCGCCCGCCGCACCGTCCTCAAGGGGGCAGCCCTGGCCGGCGCCGGTGCGACGCTCGCCGCCTGCTCCACGGAGGGCAACAGCGGTGGCCGCACCCCCGCGACGCCGACCGCGCCGGTGGAGGTGGGAGCCGCCGCCGACGTGCCGGTGGGCGGCGCGAAGCTGTTCCGGGAGCGCAAGCTGGTCGTGAGCTGCCCGGCGGAGGGCCGGTACAAGGCCTTCAGCGCCCAGTGCACCCACGCGGGCTGCGTCCTGGACAAGATCGAGGACGGCGAGGGCAACTGCCCCTGCCACGGCAGCCGTTTCGACGTCGCCACCGGCAAGGTGCTGCGCGGCCCGGCCACCGACCCGCTGCCCGAGGTGCCCGTGCGGGCCGAGGGCGGCAAGCTCATCGCCGGCTGACCCCCGCGCGAGCGCCACCCCGCCCAGGCGAACGCCCCGCACCCCCGCACCACCCGGCGCCCGGCGCCCGGCGCCCGGCTCCGGGCGGTCAGTCCCAGTCCCACGCGATGCCGACCAGGCCCCGCCGGACGCCCTGTTCGAGCAGGTGGACGGCGCGGTGCCGGCCGTTCGGCGTGAGGTCGGCGAGGTCGGCGCGCGGGGCGCCCGGCGCGCTCTGCGTGAAGCGTCGGCAGCGCACCGGCAGGGCCGCCTCGTCGAAGCGGACCTGGAGCACGTACTGGCCGCCCGCATAGCTGAAGCCGCGCAGGTACTCGACGCTGTGCCCGCCGGTGCCGTCCTCGAAGCCGTAGCCGAAGACGTACGTGTCCCCGGCCCGCAGCCGGGCGTCGAAGAGCAGCTCGGCGACGACCACCCCGGTGTCGCGGTCCCAGCGGACCCGCCCGGTACGGCAGTTCTCGTGCGCGCGGACCTCGACCCGGGCCGGGTCGCACCCCGGATCGCCGTGGTGGATGGCCAGGTAGCGGTCGACCCCGTCCCGGTGGGCGCGCAGCACGTGCTGGGAGTCGCGGCCCAGGAGTTCGCGGGCGGGCCCGATGCGGACCCGTTCGTGGTGGCCCACCGTGTGCAGGCCGCCGTCCGCGGGGACCTCCAGCCCGGCCAGCAGCTCCTCGACGGCGGCGCCCGCGGCGACCAGCGCGCGGTACGGCCGGGCGGTCGGGCGGGCCGGATGCGGCGCCTCCGGGGGCGGCCCGCCGGGGACCAGCAGCCGTACGAGCGAGCCCTCGGGCAGTTCCAGGATCTGCTCCAGGGCCCGTACCGCCTTGAGCGACTCGGCGCGCTGCGGGCGCCGGGCCCCCTGCTGCCAGTAACTGAGGCTGGTCACCCCGACCTTGATGCCGCGTGCCGCGAGCCGGTGCTGGACCCGGTGGAGCGGCAGGCCGCGGGCCGCGAGCGCGGCCCGCAGCGCGAGGTGGAAGGGGCCCCCGAGCAGCAGCTGTTCGAGCTGGCCGGCGACGGCCTCCGACGCTCGTGCGGCGCCCGGGGCAAGCGGGGCCGGGCCGGTGGTCCGCCCCATGGTGACTCCTCTGTGAACGTTCACGTGCGGTGTGGCAGTGAAGGCGGGAATCCGTGCCGGTGACGCCGGGGAACCTGGTGGTGCGGTGTCAGCTGTTCACACCGGCGTTCCGCCATTCACATTGCAATGTCACCGCGTATTGAAGCCTGTTGACCTGGTCGCGACAACACCATGATGCTCCTCCACAGCGTCCGGACGCGCTCCTCCATCCCCACGAAATCCCCACTCGGGAGGAACGCGATGCGCCACACGAAGGGGCGGCTGACCCTGGCCGCCGTCGTCACCGCCTTGCTGCTCGCCCTGCCCGTCGGCACCGCAACCGCCGTGCCCGCCGCCGGGCCGGGCAACGTACAGCAGTCAGAACAGTCGCCGACCGGTGCCTACATATGGAAGCGCCTCGGCATCACGATGCAGGCCCAGCAGAAGACCAACTGGTGCTGGGCCGCGAGCGGCAACACCATCGCCACCTACTTCGGCCGCACCTACACCCAGAACCAGTTCTGCAACGCCGCCTTCAACCGCCAGCAGGGCTACGACTGCCCCAACAACCAGGCCACCCTGGGCAACGTGCAGACCGGCCTCGCCTGGGCGGGCATCAACTCCGGCTCGTACGTCAACGGCTGGCTGCGCTACTCCACCGTCCAGACCGAGGTCGACGCCAACCGCCCGATCGAGACCCGCATCCAGTGGTCGTCCGGCGGCGGGCACATGCACGTCGTCTACGGCTACGACACCGACAACAGCTGGGTGTACTGGGGCGACCCGTGGCCCTCCAGCGACCGCTACAACTGGGCCTCGCACTCCTGGTACGTCAACAACAGCTCCTTCTCCTGGACCCACTCGCTCTACCGGATCGGGGCGTGACCGCGATGACCTCCACGACCCCGAAGCGGCTGCGCGCCACCACCCTCGGCGCCGTCCTCGCCGCGGCCCTGCTCGGCCTCGCCCCGCAGGCCTCGGCCGTCACCCCGCAGCCCCCGTCCGCCGACCCCGGCAGCCGTGCCGCCGCCCACGAGGCCGCCGCGGCACCCGCCACCCTGTCGACGCTGTCCCGGTTCTTCGCCCGCGAGGGCAAGGTCGCGCTCACCGCGGCCCGGCCCCGCATCGAGGGCGCGGCCCTGCCCGTCCACTACCTCTCGCCCGAGTTCGTCGCGGGGAAGGCCGGCGCCCCGGTGGCCCGGCTGGAGTTCCTCGTCAGCAAGGCGGTCGCCTCGGACGGCCAGCTCGCCGCCCTGTGGACGGCGAAGACGGACCGGGGCTGGCAGGTGGTGAACATCGCCACCGGCGACGACGAATTCCGCTACGCCGCGCAGGGGGCCCGCACGCTCCCCGGCGGCACGGTCTTCCGAGAGCCCCAGATCGACGCCTGGTACGTGGCCAAGGGCTCCCGGGTCCTGCCGCTCGACCAGGACGCCGTCCGCGTGGTCGGATCCCGCGGCACCACCCTGGCCGCGTACCGCACCCGCGTCGCGAAGGCCTACGGGGGCAAACTGCCCGGCTCCGCCTACGCCAAGGCGGGCAAGGCCGGCGGCTACGCCCCCACGGTAGCCGCGCCCGCCCCGCAGGACTCCCCGTCCGCCGTACCCCTGGCGGCCGGGGCCACCGGAGGCGCACTCGCCCTCGGCGCACTGGGCGCCCTGGCGCTCCGCAGAACCCGGCGGACCGCCACCGCCCGCGGCTAGCGGGCACGGCGCACCACGGCACGAAGACGACCGGGCCCGGCAGACGGGCCCGGTCGTCGCCGTGCCTCAGGGCCCGGTTGTCGCACCCGCCGGTAGGCCCGGTTGTCGCACCCCGCCAGTAGGGTGGATGCCATGGCCGACCCCTCCAGCTACCGCCCCAAGGCGGGACAGGTCCCCGATACCCCCGGGGTGTACAAATTCCGCGACGAGCACCGCCGGGTGATCTACGTCGGGAAGGCCAAGAGCCTGCGCCAGCGCCTGGCGAGCTACTTCCAGGACGTCGCCGGACTCCACCCGCGCACCGCCACGATGGTGACCACGGCCGCCTCCGTCGAGTGGACCGTCGTCTCCACCGAGGTCGAGGCCCTCCAGCTCGAATACTCGTGGATCAAGGAGTTCGACCCCCGGTTCAACGTCAAGTACCGGGACGACAAGAGCTATCCCTCCCTCGCCGTCACCCTGAACGAGGAATACCCGCGGGTCCAGGTCATGCGCGGCCCCAAGAAGAAGGGCGTGCGCTACTTCGGCCCGTACGGGCACGCCTGGGCCATCCGCGAGACCGTCGACCTGATGCTCCGCGTCTTCCCCGTGCGGACCTGCTCTGCCGGGGTGTTCAAGCGCTCCGCCCAGATCGGCCGCCCCTGCCTGCTCGGCTACATCGGCAAGTGCTCGGCCCCCTGCGTCGGCCGGGTCACCCCCGAGGAGCACCGCGAACTCGCCGAGGACTTCTGCGACTTCATGGCCGGCCGCACCGGCACCTACCTCTCCCGCCTGGAACGCCTCATGCACGAGGCGGCGGAGGAGATGGAGTACGAGAAGGCGGCCCGGCTGCGCGACGACATAGGGGCGCTGCGCCGCGCCATGGAGAAGAACGCGGTCGTCCTCGCCGACGCCACCGACGCCGACATC
Source organism: Streptomyces sp. NBC_00239 (assembly GCF_036194065.1). Lineage (NCBI taxonomy): Bacteria > Bacillati > Actinomycetota > Actinomycetes > Kitasatosporales > Streptomycetaceae > Streptomyces > Streptomyces sp. NBC_00239. Next base: position 6,047,282 of record NZ_CP108095.1, read on the forward strand.
TTCGCTCTCGCCGAGGACGAGCTCGAAGCCGCCGTCCAGATCTTCCACGTCCGCGGCGGCCGGGTCCGCGGCCAGCGCGGATGGATCACCGACAAGGTCGAGGCCGTCGACACCGCCGGCCTCGTCGAACACGCCCTCCAGCAGTTGTACGGCGAGGAGCAGGGCGAGGGCGTCCCCAAGGAGGTGCTCGTCCCGGCGCTGCCCGAGGACGCGCCCGCCGTCGCCGAATGGCTCGGCGGCCGCCGCGGGGCGCAGGTCAGCCTCCGGGTCCCGCAGCGCGGTGACAAGAAGGACCTGATGGAGACGGTCCGGCGCAACGCCCAGCAGTCCCTGGTTCTGCACAAGACCAAGCGGGCCGCCGACCTCACCACCCGCTCGCGGGCCCTGGAGGAGATCGCCGAGGCCCTGGACCTGGACGGCGCGCCGCTGCGCATCGAATGTTTCGACATCTCCCACCTGCAGGGCGACGACGTCGTGGCGTCCATGGTCGTCTTCGAGGACGGCCTGGCCCGCAAGAGCGAGTACCGGCGCTTCCAGATCAAGGGTCGGGTCGGGGACACCCAGGTCTGGCACGGCGAGGGGCAGGACGACGTCCGCTCCATGCACGAGGTCGTCGCCCGCCGCTTCCGCCGCTACCTCCAGGAGAAGCTGCGTACGGGGGAGTGGGGCGCGGAGGACGGGGACGGCGAGGTGCCGCAGGACCGGGACGACGAGGGCAGGCCGCGCCGCTTCGCGTACCCGCCGCAGCTCGTCGTCGTCGACGGCGGGCAGCCGCAGGTCGCGGCCGCCCAGCGGGCCCTCGACGAGCTCGGGATCACCGACGTCGCCGTGTGCGGCCTGGCCAAGCGGCTGGAAGAGGTCTGGCTGCCCGGCGAGGACGACCCGGTGGTGCTGCCCCGCACCAGCGAGGGCCTCTACCTGCTCCAGCGGGTGCGCGACGAGGCGCACCGGTTCGCCATCCAGTACCAGCGCAGCAAGCGCGGCAAGCGGATCAAGGCGAGCCCGCTGGACGCGGTGCCGGGACTGGGCGAGACGCGCAAACAAGCCTTGATCAAACACTTCGGTTCGGTGAAAAGACTGAGACAGGCGACAATCGACCAGATCTGCGAGGTCCCCGGCATAGGCCGCAAGACGGCCGAGACCGTGGCCGCGGCCCTCGCCCGGGCGGTCCCCGCCGGCCCTGCCGTCAACACGGCGACAGGAGAGATCATTGAGGATGAGACCCCCGCGCCCGCGGGGAGCTCGTCCGAACGGGGGAACCGGCAATGACCGAGCACGACGCAACAGTGCACGACCGAGACGGAGCACAGGTGAGTACGGGCACGAGCGTGGAGGCAGCCGCGGCCGCCGAGGCGGCCATCCCCGAGCTGGTGATCATCTCCGGCATGTCCGGAGCCGGCCGCAGTACGGCCGCGAAGTGCCTGGAGGACCTCGGCTGGTTCGTCGTCGACAACCTCCCCCCGGCGCTGATCCCCACCATGGTGGAGCTGGGCGCCCGCTCCCAGGGCAATGTGGCGCGCATCGCCGTCGTCGTCGACGTCCGCGGCCGCCGCTTCTTCGACAACCTCCGCGAGTCCCTCTCCGACCTCGACAGCCGCGGGGTGACCCGGCGGATCGTCTTCCTGGAGTCCTCCGAGGACGCGCTGGTCCGCCGCTTCGAGTCGGTCCGCCGCCCGCACCCCCTCCAGGGCGACGGCCGCATCGTCGACGGCATCGCCGCCGAGCGCGACCTGCTGCGCGAGCTGCGCGGCGACGCCGACCTGGTCATCGACACCTCCAGCCTGAACGTGCACGAGCTGCGCGCCAAGATGGACGCCCAGTTCGCCGGCGACGAGGAGCCCGAGCTGCGGGCCACCGTCATGTCCTTCGGCTACAAGTACGGCCTGCCCGTCGACGCCGACCTCGTCGTCGACTGCCGCTTCATCCCGAACCCGCACTGGGTCCCGGAGCTGCGCCCCTTCACCGGCCTGAACACCGAGGTGTCGGACTACGTCTTCGACCAGCCCGGCTCCAAGGAGTTCCTGGACCGCTACACCGAGCTCCTCCAGCTCATCGCCGCGGGCTACCGGCGCGAGGGCAAGCGGTACGTGACGATCGCGGTCGGCTGCACGGGCGGCAAGCACCGCAGCGTCGCCATGTCCGAGAAGCTCGCCGCCCGCCTTGCCTCCGAGGGAGTCGAGACCGTCGTCGTACACCGGGACATGGGGCGCGAGTGACCGGCAGGAGCCTGCGGCTGCGCCGCCTGCGCCGGCTGACCCCGGGGCGCGACGAGTCCGCGCCCCGGGCGGCCCGCAGGCGCGGCGCCCAGCCCAAGGTCGTCGCCCTCGGCGGCGGCATGGGCCTGTCGGCGTCCCTGGCGGCCCTGCGCCGGATCACGGGCGACCTGACGGCAGTGGTCACCGTCGCCGACGACGGCGGCTCCAGCGGCCGGCTCCGCGAGGAGCTCGGCGTCCTGCCCCCCGGCGACCTGCGCAAGGCGCTGGCCGCGCTGTGCGGCGACGACGACTGGGGCCAGACCTGGGCCCGGGTCATCCAGCACCGCTTCGCCAGCAAGGGCGAGATGCACGGGCACGCGGTCGGCAACCTGCTGATCGTGGCCCTGTGGGAGCAGCTCGGCGACCACGTCAGCGCCCTCGACCTGGTCGGGAAGCTGCTGGGCGCGCAGGGCCGGGTGCTGCCGATGTCGGCGGTGCCCCTGGAGCTGCAGGCGCTGGTACGGGGCCACGATCCGGCTCGCCCGGACGACGTGGACACCGTCCGCGGGCAGGCCACGGTGGCGCTCACGCCCGGCGAGGTGCAGTCCGTGCACGTCGTGCCGCACGACCCGCCGGCCGTCCCGGAGGCGGTCGAGGCGGTGCTCGACGCGGACTGGGTGGTGCTCGGCCCGGGCTCCTGGTTCTCCTCGGTGATCCCGCACCTGCTGGTGCCCCAGCTGCTCGATGCGCTGGTCGAGACCCGGGCACGCCGGGTGCTGTCGCTGAACCTCGCTCCCCAGCCCGGGGAAACAGAAGGCTTCTCTCCGCAGCGTCATTTGGAGGTTTTGGCCCGACACGCCCCTAAACTCGCCCTGGACGTGGTGCTGGCCGACGAGGCTGCCGTGCCCGACCGCGAGTCCCTCGCCGATGCCGCCAAGCGGTTCGGCGCCGCGGTCGAGCTGGCGCCGGTTGCGGCCAGGCTTGGGGTTACCTCCCAGGCCGACGGCTCCGGGGGTTTCTCTGCGAAGCACGACCCGGAGCTGCTCGCCGCCGCGTACGACCGTATTTTTCGGATGCATGGAAGGATCGGCCCATGGCGATGACGGCAGCGGTGAAGGATGAGATCTCCCGGCTCCCCGTCACCCGGACCTGCTGCAGGAAGGCGGAGGTTTCGGCGATCCTTCGGTTTGCGGGCGGTCTGCACCTGGTGAGCGGCCGGATCGTGATCGAGGCGGAACTCGACACGGGGATCGCGGCGCGCCGGCTGCGCAAGGACATCCTGGAGATCTTCGGACACTCCTCGGACCTCGTCGTGATGGCCCCCGGCGGCCTGCGGCGCGGCAGCCGCTACGTGGTCCGCGTCGTCGCGGGCGGCGACCAGCTGGCCCGCCAGACGGGCCTCGTGGACGGCCGCGGCCGCCCGATCCGGGGTCTCCCCCCGCAGGTGGTCTCCGGTGCCACCTGCGATGCCGAGGCGGCCTGGCGCGGCGCGTTCCTGGCGCACGGCTCGCTCACCGAGCCCGGCCGGTCCTCCTCGCTGGAGGTCACCTGCCCGGGTCCCGAGGCCGCACTCGCGCTGGTCGGCGCGGCCCGCCGGCTCTCCATCGCGGCCAAGGCCCGCGAGGTGCGCGGGGTGGACCGGGTGGTGGTCCGCGACGGCGACGCCATCGGCGCCCTGCTGACCCGCCTCGGCGCGCACGAGTCGGTGCTCGCCTGGGAGGAGCGGCGGATGCGGCGCGAGGTCCGCGCCACCGCCAACCGGCTGGCCAACTTCGACGACGCCAACCTGCGCCGCTCGGCGCGGGCGGCCGTGGCCGCCGGGGCCCGCGTACAGCGCGCCCTGGAGATCCTCGCCGAGGAGGTGCCCGAGCACCTCGCGGCGGCCGGCCGGCTCCGCATGGAGCACAAGCAGGCCTCGCTGGAGGAGCTCGGCGCGCTCGCCGACCCGCCGCTGACCAAGGACGCGGTGGCCGGCCGGATCCGGCGGCTGCTCGCGATGGCCGACAAGCGGGCCCAGGACCTGGGCATCCCGGGCACCGAGTCGAACCTGACCGAGGAGATGGCCGACAACATGGCCGGCTGACGGAGCCCCCTCCGCCCGTGACGACCGTGAAAGGGACCTGCGCACCCGCGTGCAGGTCCCTTTCGGCGTGTTCCGGCCGCGTTTCGGCACGTTGTATTGACATGGTCATGTGGGGTCGTGAGCCTTACGTCCATCCACTTTCGTGGCACACGACGCCCAGGGGGGCCCATGAGGCACCGTGCGAGATCGATCCTCGCCGCCAGCGCACTCGTCCTCGGTTCGATGGCCGCCGTCCCGGTGGCCCAGGCGCAGTCCGGCGGCGACAGCACCGCACCGGCAGCCGACGAGGTACGGGTCTACGACGCCGACATCACCCGCGAGCAGGTCCCGCTCGTCCTCGCGGCGGGCCAGGACGGCCACGAGCTGAGCGAGCGGGCTCCGGCCAAGGGCACCGCCCGGGTCGAGCTGTTCCTCACCGGGGCCCAGGCCGAGGCGCTCGGCGCGCAGGGCGTGAAGCTCGCAGAGCGCCGGCTCCCGGCGAAGGCCGCGGCCCGCGCCCGGGCCGCGGGGGACGGGGTCTTCCGCCCGTACAGCGGCCCCGGCGGTCTCAAGGAGGAGATCGTCCGCACCGCCCAGGCCAACCCGGGCCTGGCCAAGGTCGTCTCCATCGGCAAGACCGTCCGCGGCCAGGACATCCTCGCGCTCAAGGTCACCCGCGGCGCCCGGCAGACCAAGGACGGCTCCCGGCCCTCCGTGCTCTACATGTCCAACCAGCACGCCCGCGAGTGGATCACCCCGGAGATGACCCGGCGGCTGATGCACCACGTCCTGGACGGCTACGGCAAGGACAAGCGGATCACCCGGCTGGTGAACACCACCGAGATGTGGTTCCTGCTCTCCGCCAACCCGGACGGCTACGACTACACGCACGCCCCCGACGGCGACCGGCTGTGGCGCAAGAACATGCGCGACAACAACGGCGACGGCGAGCACGGCACGGGCGACGGCGTCGACCTCAACCGGAACTTCGCCTACAAGTGGGCGTACGACGACGAGGGTTCCTCGCCCAGCCGGTACAACGAGACCTACCGCGGCACCGGCCCCAACTCGGAGCCCGAGACCAAGGCCCTCGACCGGTTCGAGCGCCGCATAGGCTTCGAGTACGGCATCAACTACCACTCGGCCGCCGAGCTGATCCTCTACGGCGTGGGCTGGCAGGTCGCCACCCCCACCCCCGACGACGTGATCTACAAGGCGCTCGCCGGCACCCCGGAGAAGCCGGCCGTCCCCGGCTACTACCCGCAGGTCTCCTCCGAGCTGTACACGACGAACGGCGACGCCGACGGCCACGCGGCCAACGTCAACGGCGTCATGATGTTCACGCCGGAGATGACGACCTGCCAGACGGCCTCCGAGAGCGACCCGAACGACGCGTGGAAGCCCGAGGACTGCGCCTCCGGCTTCAACTTCCCGGACGACGAGAAGCTCATCCAGGCCGAGTACGCCAAGAACGTGCCGTTCGCGCTGTCGGTCGCCGAGACCGCCTCGCACCCGGACCGGGCGACCTCCTCGGTGGGCATGACCGCCGCCGACTTCACGCCGAACCGGTTCGCCACCTCCTACGCCCGCGGCGGCGCCCAGCCGGTGTCCGTCACCGCCCGCAAGGCGCTGCGCGACAAGAAGCTCAACTACCGCATCAACGGCGGGCGCACCCACCGCGCGGACCTCAAGCCCTGGAAGGGCGGCGAGATCTACGGCGGCGAGGACAACCTGCGCTTCGACGAGTACCGCGCCAAGGTCGAAGGCGCCGGCCGCGGCGACACCGTCGAGGTCTGGTTCACCGGCCGCAACGCCTCCGGCCGGACCGTCGCCAGCAACTACTTCTCGTACACCGTCGCCACCCGCCCGCGCGCGGACGTCCTCGTGATCGCCGAGGAGGGCGCCCCGGCGCAGCACGCCAAGGCGTACGTGGACGCCCTGCGGGCCAACGGCCGCTCCGCCGTGGTCTGGGACGTCGCCACCCAGGGCGCGCCGCACGCCCTCGGCGTGCTGTCCCACTTCCGCACCGCCGTCCACTACACCGGCGCCCAGGCGCCCGGCGGCGCCACCCAGCTCGCCCTGCGCGACTACCTCAACGAGGGCGGCAAGCTGATCGAGGCCGGCGAACTCGCCGGCGGCCGCGCCCAGGTCGGCCGCGCGCTGACCGACGACTTCAGCCAGTACTGGCTCGGCGCCTACGGCCGCGCCAACGCCCGCGGCGCCACCGGCTTCACCGGCGCCAGGGCGCTGGCCGGCGCGGGCGGTCCCCTCGGCGACGTCGCCGGGAACCCGCTGAACGCCCCCGGCGCGTACACCGTCACCTCCGAGGCCCTGGCCCCGGCGCAGTTCCCGCAGTTCAAGAGCGCGCAGGGCGGCACGTACAAGGGCGTCGTCAACCCGTACGCCCCGTACGCCGGTTCGTACATGGCCTCGGCCACGCACGAGGACAGCGACTGGAAGCGGCTGGTGCGGACGGTCGACCTGACCGGGGTCTCGGCCGCCGACAGGCCGCAGCTGAAGGTCGCGCTCAACTGGAACGTCGAGCCGGGCTACGACCACGCCGTCCTGGAGGCCCACACCGCGGGCGCCGAGGACTGGACGACCCTGCCCGAGGCCTCCGGCCTCACCTCCGCCACCGTGCCGGAGGAGTGCGGGGGCGGGTTCTTCGTCAACGGCCAGCCGTTCCTGCGCCACTACCTCACCGTCGCCGGTGGCGGCTGCACCGCCACCGGCACCAGCGGCGCCTGGAACAGCTTCACCGGCTCCTCAAACGGCTGGCAGCAGACCGGCTTCGACCTGAGCGCCTACGCGGGCAAGAAGGTCGAGGTGTCCCTCTCCTACATCACCGACCCGAGCTCGGGCGGCCGCGGGGTGTTCGCGGACGACGCCAAGCTCGTCGTCGCGGGCGCGGAGCGGGACGTCGAGGGCTTCGAGACCTCGCTGGGCGGCTGGACCGCCCAGGGCTCGCCGGCCGGAAGCCCCGAGGTTCCGGGCGACTGGTCCCGTACGGGCGAGCTGTTCCGGTCGTTCGCATCGGTCACAACGCGTGACACGGTCCTCCTCGGATTCGGGCTGGAGCACCTCACCGCCCCCGCGGACCGCTCGGTACTCATCGGTAAGGCACTGCACTCCCTCCGCCGCTGACTCTGCGTGACCGGGGCCGAAGTCCGGCCGCCCGTACCGAAGGCCTGGTACGGGTGGCCGGGGCCGGTCCCGGCCGGGGGCCCGGGGAGTGTCCGGGGCCATTCGATGTCACTCAAAGGCTCACGGAGAGGTAGGGTCGGAAGCGGTCGGGGACATCCCATACAGCTCGCCGGCGGACAGGCCGGCGCACCAACGAGGAGATCGGTTCGTGACGATCCGCGTAGGCATCAATGGTTTTGGCCGTATTGGCCGCAACTACTTCCGGGCGCTCCTGGAGCAGGGGGCGGACATCGAGATTGTCGGTGTCAATGACCTGACCGACAACGCGACGCTCGTGCACCTGCTCAAGTACGACACCATCCTGGGCCGCCTCAAGGCCGAGGTCAGCCACACCGAGGACACCATCACGGTCGGTGGCAACACCTTCAAGACCTTCGCGGAGCGCGACCCCGCGAACCTGCCGTGGGGCGAGCTGGGCGCCGACATCGTCATCGAGTCGACCGGCATCTTCACGAAGAAGGCCGACGCCGCCAAGCACATCGCGGCCGGCGCGAAGAAGGTCCTCATCTCGGCTCCGGCCAAGGACGAGGACATCACGATCGTGATGGGCGTCAACCAGGACAAGTACGACGCGGCCAACCACCACGTCATCTCCAACGCCTCCTGCACCACCAACTGCGTGGCGCCGATGGCCAAGGTTCTCCTGGAGAACTTCGGCATCGTCAAGGGCATGATGACCACGGTCCACGCGTACACGAACGACCAGCGCATCCTGGACTTCCCGCACTCGGACCTGCGCCGCGCGCGTGCCGCCGCCGAGAACATCATCCCGACCACCACGGGCGCCGCCAAGGCCACCGCGCTGGTCATCCCCGAGCTCGCGGGCAAGCTCGACGGCATCGCGATGCGCGTCCCCGTCCCCACCGGCTCCGTGACCGACCTGGTCATCGAGCTGGAGCGGGAGGCGACCAAGGACGAGGTCAACGCCGCGTTCCAGAAGGCCGCCGAGGGCCAGCTGAAGGGCATCCTCGACTACACCGAGGACGCGATCGTCTCCTCCGACATCGTGAACTGGCCCGCCTCCTGCACCTTCGACTCCTCCCTGACCATGGTCCAGGGCAAGAGCGTCAAGGTCATCGGCTGGTACGACAACGAGTGGGGCTACTCCAACCGTCTCGTCGACCTCACCGAATTCGTCGGCGGCCAGCTCTAGGTCTCAGGGCAGGCACCACGATGTGAGCACAGGGTCCGAACAGCGCAACGAAGCGCCGCTCGGGCCCTGTCGCTTGCCCTGTCCCCTTTTCGCCCGACCCGGGCGAAGCGCTCAAAGGAGTCACACCAGCAATGAAGACGATCGACGAACTTCTCGCCGAAGGCGTCGCGGGCAAGCGCGTGTTCGTCCGCGCGGACCTCAACGTCCCGCTCGCGAACGGCAAGATCACCGACGACGGCCGCATCCGCGCCGTCCAGCCGACCATCGCGAAGCTCGCCCAGGCCGGCGCCCGCGTGGTCGTCGCCTCGCACCTCGGCCGCCCCAAGGGCGAGCCGGACCCGGTCTTCTCGCTCGCCCCGGCCGCCCAGCGCCTGGGCGAACTGCTCGGCCAGGACGTCGCGTTCGCCACCGACACCGTCGGCGCCTCCGCCAAGGAGACCGTCGCGGCGCTCGCCGACGGCCAGGTCGCCGTCATCGAGAACCTGCGCTTCAACCCCGGCGAGACCTCGAAGGACGACGCCGAGCGCGGCGCCTTCGCGGACCGGCTCGCCGAGCTCGCCGACGTGTACGTCGGTGACGGCTTCGGCGCCGTCCACCGCAAGCACGCCTCGGTGTTCGACCTGCCCGCGCGCCTCCCGCACGCGGCCGGCCACCTCATCGCCACCGAGGTCGGCGTCCTCCAGAAGCTCACCGCCGACGTCAAGCGCCCGTACGTGGTCGTGCTCGGCGGCGCCAAGGTCTCCGACAAGCTCGCCGTCATCGACGAGCTGCTCGGCAAGGCCGACCGCATCCTCATCGGCGGCGGCATGGCGTACACCTTCCTCAAGGCGCAGGGCCACGAGGTCGGCATCTCCCTCCTGCAGGAGGACCAGATCCCGGTCGTCACCGAGTACATGGAGCGCGCCAAGGACACCGGCGTCGAGCTGGTGCTCCCCGTCGACGTGCTGGTCTCCACGGAATTCCCCGACCTCAAGGGCAAGACCCCGGCCGTCTTCGAGACCGTCGACGCGGACGCCATCCCCGCCGACAAGGAGGGCCTGGACATCGGCCCGAAGACGCGCGAGCTGTACGCGTCGAAGATCGCCGACGCGGCGACCGTGTTCTGGAACGGTCCCGTGGGCGTCTTCGAGCACCCCGACTACGCGGGCGGCACCTCGGCCGTCGCGCAGGCGCTCCTGGACAGCAGCGCCTTCACCGTGGTGGGCGGCGGCGACTCCGCCGCGGCCGTGCGTACGCTCGGCTTCGACGAGAACGCTTTCGGACACATCTCGACCGGCGGCGGCGCCAGCCTCGAATACCTCGAGGGCAAGACGCTCCCCGGCATCGCGGCACTGGAGAACTGACACCCCCATGACGAACCAGACCACCCGCACCCCGCTGATGGCGGGCAACTGGAAGATGAACCTCAACCACCTCGAGGCCATCGCCCACGTGCAGAAGCTCGCCTTCGCCCTCGCCGACAAGGACTTCGACGCGGTCGAGGTCGCGGTGCTGCCGCCCTTCACCGACCTGCGCTCGGTCCAGACGCTGGTCGACGGCGACAAGCTGAAGATCAAGTACGGCGCCCAGGACATCTCGGCGCAGGACTCCGGCGCGTACACCGGCGAGATCTCCGGCCCGATGCTCGCCAAGCTGAAGTGCTCGTACGTGGCCGTCGGCCACAGCGAGCGCCGCCAGTACCACGGCGAGGACGACGCCCTCTGCAACGCCAAGGTCAAGGCCGCCTTCAAGCACGGGATCACCCCGATCCTGTGCGTCGGCGAGGGCCTCGACGTCCGCAAGGCCGGCAACCAGGTCGCGCACACGCTCGCCCAGGTCGACGGCGGACTCAAGGACCTCCCGGCCGAGCAGGCCGAGACCGTCGTGATCGCCTACGAGCCGGTGTGGGCCATCGGCACCGGCGAGGTCGCCACCCCCGAGGACGCCCAGGAGGTCTGCGGGGCGATCCGCGGCCGGCTGGCCGAGCTGTACTCCCAGGAGCTGGCCGACAAGGTCCGCATCCAGTACGGCGGCTCCGTGAAGTCGGGCAACATCGCCGCGATCATGGCGCAGCCCGATGTCGACGGCGCCCTCATCGGCGGCGCGGCCCTGGACACGGATGAGTTCGTCAAGATCGTCCGCTTCCGCGACCAGTGAGAGTTGCTGTGAGTAGGCGGTAGGACGGATCCGTCGTACCCTTGCGGGGGCCGGTGGCTGAGACAGTCGCCCGGCCCCCGCTTCCATTCCAGGAAAGTCCCGGAAATCCCGGAAAGCCCAGGAAAGTAGGATCCAGCCGTGATTATGGGGTTCTCGATCGCCCTGATCGTCTTCAGCCTGCTGCTGATGCTGCTGGTGCTGATGCACAAGGGCAAGGGCGGCGGCCTCTCCGACATGTTCGGCGGCGGCATGCAGTCGTCCGTCGGCGGCTCCTCCGTCGCTGAGCGCAACCTCGACCGCATCACCGTGGTGATCGGTCTGCTGTGGTTCGCGTGCATCGTCGCGCTCGGCCTGATCATGAAGCTGGACAGCTGACCGATCCCCGAAGGGTCCCGCCGGCGCGAGCCGGGCGGGATCCGACCTTGGCCACGGCGCCGCCCGGCGACGTGGCCAACTGCTAGAATCTCCACCTGCCTTCGCGCAGCGGACAGGGCTTGTCCGGGCTACCACGCAGGGAGTTACGACCGTGGCAAGTGGCAACGCGATCCGTGGAAGTCGGGTCGGAGCGGGGCCGATGGGCGAGGCGGAGCGCGGCGAGTCCGCGCCGCGCCTGCGCATCTCCTTCTGGTGCTCGAACGGGCACGAGACGCAGCCGAGCTTCGCCAGTGACGCACAGGTGCCGGACACCTGGGACTGCCCGCGCTGCGGGTTCCCGGCCGGTCAGGACCGGGAGCATCCGCCCGCTCCGCCGCGTACCGAGCCCTACAAGACGCACCTCGCCTACGTGCGGGAGCGGCGCACCGACGCCGACGGCGAGGCGATCCTCGCCGAGGCGCTCGCCAAGCTCCGCGGCGAGATCTGACGCATGTGAGTGACCACGGGCCCGTCCCGCGGAAGTGAAGACTTCCGCAGGCCGGGCCCTTGTGTTTGTCGTGTGCGAAGCCACGCCCCTGATCCTTTAGGTTGGAGCACGGCGGGGCACAACAGGACGGGATGATTTGCTATGGCCGAGATGAACGCAGGCGGTGGCCGTACCAGGCTCAACCGGACCCCCGAGTGGGCGGCTCTGGGCAAGCACCGCGAGCAACTGGGCGGCACGCACCTGCGGGAGCTGTTCGCGGGCGACCCGGGCCGCGGCTCCTCGTACACGCTGCAGGTCGGCGACCTGCACATCGACTACTCGAAGCACCTGGTGACCGACGAGACGCTGGGGCTGCTGCGGGACCTGGCGGAGGCGACCGGGGTGGCCGCCCTCCGCGAGGCGATGTTCCGCGGCGAGAAGATCAACACCACCGAGGACCGGGCGGTCCTGCACACGGCGCTGCGGGCGCCCGCGGACGCCGAGATCGACGTGGACGGGGCCAACGTCGTCCCCGAGGTGCACGCGGTCCTCGACAAGATGGCGGCCTTCGCCGACCGGGTGCGGTCGGGGGAGTGGACCGGCCACACCGGGCGCCGGATCCGCACCGTCGTCAACATCGGCATCGGCGGCTCCGACCTCGGTCCGGCGATGGCGTACGAGGTGCTGCGGCCCTTCACGGACCGCGACCTGACGGTCCGCTTCGTCTCCAACGTGGACGGCGCCGACCTGCACGAGGCGCTGCGGGACCTGGACCCGGCCGAGACGCTGTTCGTCATCGCCTCCAAGACCTTCACCACCATCGAGACCATCACCAACGCGACGTCCGCGCGCGGCTGGCTGCTGGACGGGCTCGGCGGAGACCGGGCCGCGGTCGCCAGGCACTTCGTGGCGCTGTCCACGAACGCCGGGAAGGTCTCGGAGTTCGGCATCGACACGGCCAACATGTTCGAGTTCTGGGACTGGGTCGGCGGCCGCTACTCCTACGACTCGGCCATCGGCCTGTCGCTGATGATCGCGATCGGCCCGGACCGCTTCCGCGAGATGCTCGCCGGCTTCCGGCTGGTCGACGAGCACTTCCGTACGGCGCCCCCGGAGGCCAACGCGCCGCTGCTGATGGGCCTGCTGGGCATCTGGTACGGGGAGTTCTTCGACGCGCAGGCGCACGCGGTACTGCCGTACAGCCACTACCTCTCGAAGTTCACCGCGTACCTCCAGCAGCTCGACATGGAGTCCAACGGCAAGTCCGTGGACCGCGACGGCAATCCGGTGGACTGGCAGACCGGCCCGGTGGTGTGGGGCACGCCGGGCACCAACGGGCAGCACGCGTACTACCAGTTGATCCACCAGGGCACCAAGGTGATCCCGGCGGACTTCATCGGCTTCGCGCGGCCGGTCGCGGAGCTGGAGCCGGCGCTCGCCGCCCAGCACGACCTGCTGATGGCGAACTTCTTCGCGCAGACGCAGGCGCTGGCCTTCGGCAAGACGCCCGACGAAGTGCGGGCGGAGGGGGTGGCGGAGGAGCTGGTGCCGCACAAGACGTTCCTCGGCAACCACCCCACGACGACCATCCTGGCGTCGGAGCTCACCCCGTCGGTGCTGGGTCAGCTGGTCGCGCTGTACGAGCACAAGGTGTTCGTCCAGGGCGCGGTGTGGAACATCGACTCCTTCGACCAGTGGGGCGTCGAGCTCGGCAAGGTGCTCGCCAGGCGGGTGGAGCCGGCGCTGACCGAGGGGGCCGAGGTGCCGGGGCTGGACCCGTCCAGCGTTGCTCTGGTGGCCAAGTACCGGGAGCTGCGCGGGCGCTGACGTTCCGGGGCTCCGCCCCGGACCCCGCGCCCCAAACGCCGCCGGGGCCGGATGATGCACCCCGCCCGGCCGGTGCACGCGAAAGGCCCCGCTCTCCGAGGGGAGCGGGGCCCATCGCGCTTCCGTGCCTACGCGGAGGCCGGCGGGTAGAGCTGCGGCGGGAGTTGGGCGGCCGCAGCCCGGTCGAGCAGCCACAGCGTCCGGGTCCGTCCGTACGCGCCCGAGGCCGGTGCCTGGAGCTCGCCGGCGCCGCCGAGCGCGATGGCGACCGCGCCCGCCTTGTCCTGGCCCGCGGCGAGCAGCCACACCTCGCGGGCCGCCCGGATCGCCGGGAGGGTCAGCGAGATGCGGGTCGGCGGCGGCTTCGGGGCGCCGTGCACCCCGACGACCGTCCGCCCGGTCTCCCGCACCGCCGGGTGCCCCGGGAAGAGCGAGGCGACGTGCGTGTCCGGGCCCACGCCCAGCATCAGCACGTCGAACCGCGGCACCGGGCCGTGGTCCTCCGGGCCGGCCGCCGCCGCGAGCTCGTCGGCGTACGAGACCGCGGCCGCGTCCACGTCGGCGCCGTACGGGCCGTCCGAGGCGGGCATGACGTGCACCCGCGCCGGGTCGACCGGCACCGCGTCCAGCAGGGCCGCCCGGGCCTGGGTGTGGTTGCGCTCGGGGTCGTCCGCGGCGAGGTACCGCTCGTCCCCCCACCACAGGTCCAGACGCGACCAGTCGACCGCGTCCCGGGCGGGCGCCGCGGCGAGGGCCGCGAGCAGCCCGTTGCCGTTGCGGCCGCCCGTGAGGACGACGGACGCCGAGCCGCGCGCGGCCTGGGCGTCCACGATCTTCGTGATCAGCCGGGCCGCGGCGGCCTGCGCCATCAGGTCCTTGTCGCGGTGGACGACGACCTGGGGAGTCGTCATGCTCACTTGGCGACCGCCTTCTTGGCGGCGGGCTTCGCCGTCTTGCGTGCGGGCGCGGACTCGGACGACGCGGCGGCGGACGCGTCCGCCGCCTGCTCGTCCGCGGTCCCGGCGGCCGCCGGCTCCGCCGCAGCGGGCGCCGCCTTCGCCTGGGCCGCCAGCCGCTCCACGCCGAACTTCACCGAGGACTCGTACGTGTTGTCCGGGTCCAGCCGGCGCAGCTCCTCCGCGAGCAGCTCGGCCGTGTCGCGGCGCTTGAGCGCCACCGCGCGGTCCGGCTGCCCCGGCATGCACAGCGTGGCCAGCGAGCCGTCCGCCCGGTCCAGGACGATGGCGCCGTCCGAACTCTCCAGGCGTACGGCGGTCAGGCCCGGACCCCGCGACCGGGTCCGGCGGACCGGGACCTCCAGGCGGTCCGCCAGCCACATGGCCAGCAGCTCGCAGCTGGGGTTCTCGTCCTCGCCCTCGACGACCGCCGAGGTGACCCGCACGGGCTGCTGGTCCAGGGCCGCGGCGAGCATCGAGCGCCACGGGGTGATCCGGGTCCAGGACAGGTCCGTGTCGCCCGGCGCGTACGCGGCCGCCCGCGCGGAGAGGGCCCCGATGGGGTCCTCGGCCGCGTAGGTGTCCGCGATGCGGCGCTGGCCGAGGGCGCCCAGCGGGTCGCCCGCGAGGTCCGCGGGCGCGCCCTCCGGCCACCAGACGACCACGGGGGCGTCCGGCAGCAGCAGCGGCAGGACGACGGACTGGGCGTGGTCGACCAGTTCGCCGTGCAGGCGCAGCACGACCGTTTCGCCGGTGCCCGAGTCGGTGCCGACGCGCACCTCCGCGTCGAGTCGCGCGTCCCGCCGGCTGCGGGGCGAGCGGCTGACGCGCTTGATCACGACGATGATCCGCGAGGGGTGCTCGTGGGAGGCGTCGTTCGCCGACTTGAGCGCGTCGTACGCGTTCTCCTCGTCGGTGACGATCACCAGCGTGAGCACCATGCCGATCGCCGGCGTCCCGATGTCCCGGCGGGCCTGCACCAGGGCGCTGTTGATCTTGCTGGACGTGGTCTCCGTCAGGTCGATCTTCATGGCCGGCGCCAGCTCCGTCCGTCTCGTGCGAGCATCTCGTCCGCCTCGACCGGTCCCCAGGTGCCCGCCGGGTACTGCGCGGGCTTGCCGTGCTTGTCCCAGTACTGCTCGATCGGGTCGAGGATGTTCCAGGACAGCTCGACCTCCTGGTGGCGCGGGAAGAGGTTCGCGTCGCCGAGGAGCACGTCGAGGATGAGCCGCTCGTAGGCCTCCGGGCTGGACTCCGTGAACGACTCGCCGTACGCGAAGTCCATCGTCACGTCGCGGACCTCCATGGAGGTGCCCGGGACCTTGGAGCCGAAGCGCACCGTGATGCCCTCGTCCGGCTGCACCCGGATGACCAGGGCGTTCTGCCCCAGTTCCTCGGTGGCGCCCGATTCGAACGGCAGGTACGGGGCGCGCTTGAAGATCACCGCGATCTCGGTGACGCGGCGGCCCAGCCGCTTGCCGGTCCGCAGGTAGAACGGGACCCCCGCCCAGCGGCGGTTGTTGATCTCCAGGCGGATCGCGGCGTACGTGTCGGTCTTCGACTTGGGGTCGATGCCGTCCTCTTCGAGGTAGCCGACGACCTTCTCGCCGCCCTGCCACGCGCCCGAGTACTGGCCGCGCACGGTGTGCTTGCCCAGGTCCTCGGGGAGCTCGACGGCCGTGAGGACCTTGAGCTTCTCCGCCACCAGCGCCTTGGGGTGGAAGGAGCCGGGCTCCTCCATCGCCGTCAGCGCGAGGAGCTGGAGGAGGTGGTTCTGGATGACGTCGCGGGCCGCGCCGATGCCGTCGTAGTACCCGGCCCGGCCGCCGATGCCGATGTCCTCGGCCATGGTGATCTGCACGTGGTCCACATAGGACCGGTTCCAGATCGGCTCGAACATCGTGTTGGCGAAGCGGAGCGCCAGGATGTTCTGGACGGTCTCCTTGCCGAGGTAGTGGTCGATCCGGAAGACCTCGTCACGGGGGAAGACCTCGTGGACGATCTTGTTGAGCTCCTGCGCACTGGCCAGGTCGTGGCCGAACGGCTTCTCGATGACCGCGCGGCGCCAGGAGCCCTCCTTCTCGGCCAGCCCGTGCTTCTTGAGCTGCTGGACGACCTGGGGGAAGAACTTCGGCGGCACGGACAGGTAGAAGGCGAAGTTGCCGCCCGTTCCCTGCTGCTTGTCGAGCTCTTCGATCGTCGCCTTCAGCGTCTCGAACGCCGTGTCGTCGTCGAAGTCGCCCTGCACGAACCGGCAGCCCTGGACGAGCTGCTGCCAGACCTCTTCCCGGAACGGCGTACGGGAGTGCTCCTTGACGGCCTCGTAGACCTCCTGCGCGAAGTCCTCGTGTTCCCACTCGCGGCGGGCGAAGCCGATGAGGGAGAAGCCCGGCGGCAGCAACCCGCGGTTGGCCAGGTCGTAGACGGCCGGCATCAGCTTCTTGCGCGAGAGGTCGCCCGTAACGCCGAAAATGACCAGGCCGGACGGCCCCGCGATGCGCGGGAGCCGCCGGTCCTGTGCGTCACGAAGCGGGTTCGCTCCGTTTACAGACAAAATGCTCAGGCCTCCGTGGGGGCGAGGCGCGCGAGCTCCGCCTCGGTCGACTTCAGCAGGTCGTTCCAGGACTGCTCGAACTTCTCGACGCCCTCGTCTTCGAGCAGCTGAACGACATCGTCGTACGAGATGCCCAGCTTCGCGACCGCGTCGAGCTCCGCGCGGGACTGCGCGTAGGTGCCGCGGATGGTGTCGCCGGAGACCTCGCCGTGGTCGGCGGTGGCCTCCAGGGTGCCCTCGGGCATGGTGTTCACGGTGCCGGGGGCGACCAGGTCCACCACGTACAGGGTGTCCTTGTACGACGGGTCCTTGACGCCGGTCGAGGCCCACAGCGGACGCTGCTTGTTGCCCTGCGCCTTGTCCAGCGCGGCCCAGCGGTCGGAGGAGAAGACCTCCTCGAAGGCCTCGTAGGCCAGACGGGCGTTGGCGAGCGCCGCCTTGCCCTTGAGGGCCTTGGCCTCGTCGGTGCCGACGCCGTCGAGGCGCTTGTCGATCTCGGAGTCCACGCGGGACACGAAGAAGGACGCGACCGAGTGGATCTTGGAGAGGTCCAGGCCGGCGGCCTTGGCCTTCTCCAGGCCCGCCAGGTAGGCGTCCATGACCTCGCGGTAGCGCTCCAGCGAGAAGATCAGCGTGACGTTGACGCTGATGCCCTTGCCGATGACCTCGGTGATCGCCGGCAGGCCGGCCTTGGTCGCCGGGATCTTGATGAGCGTGTTCGGGCGGTCCACCAGCCACGCGAGCTGCTTGGCCTCGGCGATGGTCGCCGCGGTGTCGTGCGCCAGGCGCGGGTCGACCTCGATGGAGACCCGGCCGTCCTGGCCCTGCGTCGCGTCGTAGACGGGGCGCAGGATGTCGGCGGCGTCACGGACGTCCGCCGTCGTGATCATGCGGATGGCCTCGTCCACGGTGACCTTGCGGGCCGCGAGGTCGGCGAGCTGCTGGCCGTAGCCCTCGCCGCCGCTGATGGCCTTCTGGAAGATCGCCGGGTTGGTGGTGACACCGACCACGTGCTGCTGGTCGATCAGCTCGGCGAGGTTGCCGGAGGTGATCCGCTTGCGGGACAGGTCGTCCAGCCAGATCGCCACGCCCTCGTCGGAGAGGCGCTTGAGTGCGTCTGTCATGAGAGTTGCATCTCCTACTAGTTCTGGTGCCGGTGTCAGCGCGCGTCGGCGGCGGCTGCGAGCGATGCGCGGGCGGCGGCGGTCACGGCCTCGGCGGTGAAGCCGAACTCCCGGAACAGCACCTTCGCGTCGGCCGAGGCTCCGAAGTGCTCCAGCGACACGATCCGGCCCGCGTCGCCCACGTAGCGGTGCCAGGTCAGGCCGATGCCGGCCTCGACGGCCACGCGGGCCTTGACCGACGGCGGCAGGACGCTGTCCTTGTACGCCTGGTCCTGCTCCTCGAACCACTCGACGCACGGCATCGAGACCACGCGGGTCGGCACGCCGTCGGCCTGGAGGGCCTCGCGGGCGGCGACGGCGAGCTGGACCTCGGAGCCGGTGCCGATGAGGACGACCTCGGCGGCGGCGGTCTTCCCGTCGGGGCCCTCGGCCTCGAACAGCACGTAGCCGCCCTTGGCCGTGTCCTCGTTCGGGGCGTACGTCGGAACGCCCTGGCGGGTGAGCGCCAGGCCGTGCGGGGCGCCCTTGCCGAACACCTTGGTGTGGCGCTTGAGGATCTCGCGCCAGACGAGGGCGGTCTCGTTCGCGTCCGCCGGACGGACCACGTTCAGGCCCGGGATGGCGCGCAGCGCGGCGAGGTGCTCGACCGGCTGGTGGGTCGGGCCGTCCTCGCCGAGGCCGATGGAGTCGTGCGTCCACACGTACGTCACCGGCAGGTGCATCAGCGCGGACAGGCGGACGGCGTTGCGCATGTAGTCGGAGAACACCAGGAAGGTGCCGCCGTAGATGCGGGTGTGGCCGTGCAGCGCGATGCCGTTCATGGCCGCGGCCATGGCGTGCTCGCGGATGCCGAAGTGGATGGTCCGGCCGTACGGGTCGGCCTCCGGCAGCGGGTTGCCCACCGGCAGGAACGAGGAGTTCTTGTCGATCGTGGTGTTGTTGGAGCCGGCCAGGTCGGCCGAGCCGCCCCACAGCTCCGGGATGACCGCGCCGAGGGCGCCGAGCACCTTGCCGGAGGCGGCGCGGGTGGCGACGCCCTTGCCGGGCTCGAAGACGGGGAGCTCGCCCTCCCAGCCCTCGGGCAGCTCGTTGGCCTGGATGCGGTCGAACTGCGCGGCGCGCTCCGGGTTGGCGGTGCGCCAGGCGGAGAAGTCCTTCTCCCAGGCGGCCTTGGCCTCGCGGCCGCGGTCGAGAGCCTTGCGGGCGTGGGCGATGACCTCGTCGGAGACCTCGAAGGTCTGCTCCGGGTCGAAGCCGAGGACCCGCTTGGTGGCCGCGACCTCGTCGTCGCCGAGCGCCGAGCCGTGCGAGGCCTCGGTGCCCTGGGCGTGCGGGGCCGGCCAGGCGATGATCGAGCGCATCGCGATGAAGGAGGGGCGCTCGGTCTCGGCCTTGGCGGCCTGGAGGGCGGCGAACAGCGCCTTCGGGTCGAGGTCGCCGTTCTCCTGCTGCGCGACGCGCTGGACGTGCCAGCCGTACGCCTCGTACCGCTTGAGGGTGTCCTCGGAGACGGCCGTCTCGGTGTCGCCCTCGATGGAGATGTGGTTGTCGTCCCACAGCAGCACCAGGTTGCCGAGCTTCTGGTGGCCGGCCAGCGCGGACGCCTCGTGGGAGATGCCCTCCTGGAGGCAGCCGTCGCCCGCGATCGCGTAGACCATGTGGTCGAACGGGGAGGTGCCCGCGGCGGCCTCCGGGTCGAACAGGCCGCGCTCGTAGCGGGCGGCCATGGCCATGCCCACCGCGTTGGCGATGCCCTGGCCCAGCGGGCCGGTGGTGGTCTCGACGGCGGCCGTGTGGCCGTACTCCGGGTGGCCGGGGGTCTTGGAGCCCCAGGTGCGGAACGCCTTGAGGTCGTCCAGCTCCAGGCCGAAGCCGCCCAGGTAGAGCTGGGTGTAAAGAGTGAGGGACGAGTGCCCCGCGGAGAGCACGAAGCGGTCGCGGCCGACCCACTCATGGTCCGCCGGGTCGTGCCGCATCACCTTCTGGAAGAGGGTGTACGCGGCGGGGGCCAGGCTCATCGCCGTACCGGGGTGGCCGTTTCCGACCTTCTGGACCGCGTCAGCGGCCAGGATGCGGGCGGTGTCGACGGCCCGCTGGTCCAGTTCGGTCCAGTCGAGCTCTGTGCTGGTCGGCTTGGTGCTCACCGTGGGTCAGGGCTCCTCTCCCAATGTCTGAGAACCGGTGACGGACGGTGCACCGGCTGCGATTCCGAGCCTACCCCCGCGGCGGCGTGCAGCTATTCGAGTGCTCGCCGCCGCCGCGTCCGGATATCGGAGCCGGGGTTACGGCTCCCGGCCCAACACGACGCCACCCCCGCGCGGGGCCACGTATGGGCAACGTCTAGAGTGGCGTGGTACGCGCAAGCCTCACGGGACGTTCACATG
Source organism: Streptomyces sp. NBC_00239 (assembly GCF_036194065.1). Taxonomy (NCBI): domain Bacteria; kingdom Bacillati; phylum Actinomycetota; class Actinomycetes; order Kitasatosporales; family Streptomycetaceae; genus Streptomyces; species Streptomyces sp. NBC_00239. Next base: position 6,067,718 of record NZ_CP108095.1, read on the forward strand.
ATGGACGGGCCTTGCGGGAGCTTGCTGGGAGTCTCTGTCAGGGGTGTGCGTGACGGCCGTCGAATCCCGTCCAGCGGGGGTACTCGGGACGAGCCCCGATCACCGGCCGTTCGGGGCCCGGGTCATGGCTTTCGTGGCTTTGACCAAGCCGCGGATCATCGAACTTCTGCTGATCACCACAGTGCCGGTGATGTTCCTCGCCGAACAGGGCGTGCCGTCGCTCTGGCTGGTCTTCGCGACCTGCTTCGGCGGTTACCTGTCCGCGGGCGGCGCCAACGCGCTGAACATGTACATCGACCGCGACATCGACGCGCTGATGGACCGCACGGCCCAGCGTCCGCTGGTGACCGGCATGGTCAGTCCGCGCGAATCGCTGGTCTTCGGCATCACGCTCGGCGTGATCTCGACGCTGTGGTTCGGACTGCTCGTCAACTGGCTGTCCGCCGCGCTCGCCCTCGGCGCGCTGCTCTTCTACGTCGTCGTCTACACGATGCTGCTGAAGCGGCGTACCGCCCAGAACATCGTCTGGGGCGGCATCGCGGGCTGCATGCCGGTGCTCATCGGCTGGTCCTCGGTCAAGAACGAGGTCTCCTGGGCCGCGGTCATCCTCTTCCTCGTCATCTTCTTCTGGACGCCGCCGCACTACTGGCCGCTGTCCATGAAGGTGAAGGACGACTACGCCCGGGTCGGCGTGCCGATGCTCCCGGTCGTGGCCGGCAACACGGTCGTGGCCCGGCAGATCGTCCTCTACAGCTGGGTGATGGTCGCCGTCTCGCTGCTGCTGACCCCGCTCGGCTACACCGGCTGGTTCTACACGTCGGTCGCGCTGGTGGCCGGCGGCTGGTGGCTGTGGGAGGCGCACGCGCTGCAGGCGCGGGCCAAGGCCGGGATCACGGGCGCGAAGCTCAAGGAGATGCGCCTGTTCCACTGGTCCATCACCTATGTGTCGCTGCTCTTCGTGGCGGTGGCCGTGGATCCCTTCCTCCGTTGATTACTCACCGGTAGCATGTTGTCCATGGCAGACACCAAGCAGGAGCGCATCGCGGCCAGACTGGCCAAGCAGATCGGTGCCTTCGCCCAGCAGCACGGCGGCGCCGAGGGGCAGCTCGCGTACATCGGACAGATGGGCACCCGGATCGTGCTCGTCGGCGAGGACGGCGGCTGGGGCGACCTGGTCGCCCCCAGCCACGCGGTGGCCCAGCAGGCCGCCCAGAAGGCCGGACTCACCCTCCACGAGGAGTTCGACGGGGACTTCGCCGCCAAGGTGAAGACCGGCCCGTACGAATGGAAGCGGATGGCCGGCCTCCAGCTCGGCGGCGGCAAGTAGCAGCGGCCGGCCGCGCCGCCGCGGCAGCCGTCGGCGTCGGGGGCAGCGCTCGGGCAACAGCACGAGCAACACCTGACACCGGGGTCACCCGTTAGGACGTGTGGAAGCACGTCCTCCCGGACCCCGTCCGGGGGGACCCCGACGTCCACAACGGGATGCCCGGATGATCGACACGCCGTCCCTGGTGGACCAGTACTGCCACGGAGTGCTCCGCACGGAGCTGGGCCTCGGCACCTTCGAGGCCCACCTGGCCCGGGCCACCGGCCCGGCGGCCGCCGGCACCACCTTCTTCGACACGCAGACCGGCTTCGCCGTGCGCCGCTGGTGCCCGCCGCTGCTCGGCCTCGAACCGCACTGCGCGCCGGCCCGCTACCTGGCCCGGCGCCGGGAGCTCGGCGTGCTCGAATCGGGGCGGCGGCTGCTGCGCGGCTCCGGAATCTCCACCTACCTGGTCGACACCGGCCTGCCCGGCGACCTGACCGACCCCGGGGAACTCGCCGCCGCGGGCGACGCCGAGGCCCATGAGATCGTCCGCCTCGAACTGCTCGCCGAGCAGGTAGCGGACACCTCCGGCACCGTCGAGTCCTTCCTCGCCAACCTCGCCGAGGCGGTGCACGCGGCCGCGCACAGCGCCGTCGCCTTCACCTCGGTCGCGGGTGCCAGCAGCGCCCTCGCCTTCGCCCCCGAGCCGCCCGGCCCCGGCGAGGTGCGGGGCGCCGCCGGACGCTGGCTGGCCCGCCGGCCCAAGGGCGGCGAGGTGCGCGATCCGGTCCTCCTGCGGCACCTGCTGTGGAGCGCCGTGGCCTCCGGGCTGCCGCTCCAGCTGCACGCCGGCGCCGGCGACCCGCACCAGCGGATCGACCGTACGGACCCCACCCTGCTCACGGACTTCGTACGGGCCACCGCGGGCCTGGGCACCGACCTGGTGCTGCTGCACGGCTACCCGTACCACCGGCACGCCGCGCACCTCGCGGGCGCCTTCCCGCACGTGTACGCCGACCTCGGCCCGGCGCTCGCGCACACCGGGGCGCGCGCCGCCGAGGTCCTGGCGGAACTCCTGGAACTCGCGCCGTTCGGCAAACTGCTGTTCTCCAGCGGCGGCGGCACACTGCCCGAACTCCACGTGGTGGGAGCCCGGGTGTTCCGCGAGGCGCTGGCCCGGGTGCTCGGCGGCTGGGTCGGCGACGGCGCCTGGTCCCACCGGGACGCCGAACGCGTCGCCGCCATGATCGCGGCGGGCAACGCCCGCCGCGTCTACGGCCTGGCGGGCTGAACCCGCCGGCCGCGGCGACCGGACGGACTAGACCCGGCTGAGCTCGGGGTCGTTCTGCGCCGGGATGTCCGCGGTGGCCACCGGGCGCTCCCGCAGGCTCAGGGCGACCCGGACCACCGCGATCCACACCAGGCAGGAGCCCAGCATGTGCGCGGCGACCAGCGCCTCCGGCAGCTTCGTGAAGAACTGGACGTAGCCGATGCCGCCCTGCGCCACCAGCACGATCAGCAGGTCCCGGGCGCGGGCCCGGGTGTCGTCCGGGGCGTCCACCACCCGCAGCACCAGCCACATCGCCAGCGCCAGCGCGCACACCAGCCAGGCGGCGATCGCGTGCAGGTGGGCGACGGACTCCCAGTCGAACGGCATCCGCGCGACGTCGCTGCTGTCACCGGCGTGCGGACCCGAGCCCGTCACCACGGTGCCCGCGGCGATGAGCACGAACGTCGTCGCCAGCAGCGCCCAGGAGAGCTTGCGGACCGGCCGCGGCACCCGCGGCCGGGGCGCGCCGTCACCCTCGCGGGTGCGCTGCCAGGTGACCGTGGTCACGGTGATGAGCGTGGTGGCGAGCAGGAAGTGGCCCGCCACGCTGTACGGGTTGAGGCCGGTCCAGACGGTGATGCCGCCGAGCACGGCGTTGCCCATCACGATGAAGAACTGGGCCCAGCCCAGCCGGGTCAGCGGCCGGCGCCACGGCTTGGTCGACCGGGCCGCGATGATCGCCGCCCCGACGGCCGCGCACAGCACGTACGTCAGCATCCGGTTGCCGAACTCGATGGCGCCGTGGAAGCCCTGAGCGGGCGTCGCGAAGAGGCTGTCGTCGGTGCACTTGGGCCAGGTGTCGCAGCCCAGACCGGATCCGGTGAGGCGCACGGCCCCGCCGGTGACGACGATGGCCACGCTCATCACGAGTGCGGCGAGCGCGGCACGCCGGAGCGCCCGGGGTGTGGGCGTCCAGCGCCGGGCGATGAAGGCGAGGGGGTTCAACACGGGCCCTATCGTAGGCCGCGCCTTGTGCAAACTTTCACGAGGGGGGCCGGTCCGCACCGGTGCCGGGCGCGTGCATCAGCCGGAAGCGGGAACCCGCCGGGTCGCCCTCCTCGTGCCACCACACGTGCACCCGCCAGTGCGCGGCCGGCCCCGGATGGTCCGGCGAGGCCGTGAACTCCCTTATCAGCCCGGCCCCCACGTCCTCGGCCGTACGGTCGGTCACCTCGGCCGAGCTGTGCCACGGATACCCCTGTACGGTCCACAGCCCGCCCGGCTCGCGGACGTCGAGCCGCCACACCGCACGCCAGGGGCGGCTCGCCAGGAAGCCGGCAACCGTGTCCGCATCGAGATGCAGGCGGTCCGCGATCTCCTCGGCGCCGGCACCCTGGATGCGGGCCGCGAGCACGGCCTGCGGCAGCAGCCGGTCCGGCAGCAGGCCGTCGGCGCGCAGCCGTTCCAGGCTGTCGAAGGACAGGTAGCGCAGCCGCAGCTCCAACTGGCGGGCCAGGTGCGCGAGGGCTTCCGCGGCTTCCTCGCGGGCCTCTTCCAGGGCTTCGTCGTCCGGCGCGCCGCCGCCGTGGCCGGCCGGCGCGGCCAGCAGGAAGCGGAAGTCGTTCTCGGCGGACACCGACCACGCCACCGCGTCGTGGGCCAGCCCCAGTTCGGCCAGCCGGTCGGCGAGGAACACCTTCGCCTGGGCCAGCCCACGGCGGTTGACCGGGTCCACGCCGTCGTCGGAGGTCAGCCCCAGCCACACCTCGACGGCCGCCCGGGTCAGGTCCCGGGCCCGCTCGCCCGCCGCGCGCTCCATCGGATCCGGGCCGTCCTCGGCGCTCGGGCCCAGCGGGTGCCGGGGCAGCCGCCGCTCGTCGCTGAGCGGCCAGGCGAGCCACACCCCATGGTTGATCAGACCGCGCGCGTACCAGCGGGCGTACTCGGGGGAGTGCGGGGCGGCGCGCCGGGCATGGGCCAGCGCCTCGTCCACCGCGGACAGCGCCCCCGCCCGGTCGCCGTGGGCGAACCGTCGGGCGGCCAGGTCGCCCAGGCGCAGTCCGAGCCGGGCGGTGCACTCCGGGTCCTGTTCGGCCGGCCGGCGCAGCGCCGTGATCAGTTCGTCGAGCATCCGGGCCTGCTCCGCCGGCCCGGCGTCCAGCTCCCCCGACCTGACCCGGGCCCACTGCTCGTCCAGCCGCAGAGCGGCCTCCCGCTGCGTCATGCCGCCCCCTCCCCTCGGTCCCGCCCACCGCTTCCGGCCGGCGCGCCCGCTCGCGGGCGCCGCCAGGTTACGGACGAGTACATCCTCGCGGGAAGGTCACTCCCAGCGGAAGAGCTTCGCGGCCGCGCCCAGGCCCAGGACCGCCCACACGGCGAGGACGGCGAGGTCGCCCCACGGCATCGCGGCGCCGTGCTGGAGCACGTCGCGCAGCCCGTCCGAGAGCGCCGAGATCGGCAGCAGGGCGAGGACGTCGCGGACCGCGTCCGGGAACTTCTCCAGCGGCACGATCACTCCGCCGCCGACCAGCAGGAGCAGGAAGACCAGGTTGGCGGCGGCCAGCGTCACCTCGGCCTTGAGGGTGCCCGCCATCAGCAGGCCGAGCCCGGAGAAGGCGGCGGTGCCCAGCAGGACCAGCGCGGCGACCGACAGCGGGTTCCCCTGGGGGGACCAGCCCAGCGCGAAGGCGATCGCCGTCAGCAGGGCGATCTGCAGCACCTCGGTGACCAGCACGGACAGCGTCTTGGACGCCATCAGGGCCCAGCGCGGCAGCGGCGAGGCGCCGAGCCGCTTGAGCACGCCGTAGCGGCGGTCGAAGCCGGTGGCGATGGCCTGCCCGGTGAAGGCGGTGGACATCACGGCCAGCGCCAGCACGCCGGGGGCGAGGAAGTCCACCCGCTCCTGCGGGCCGCTCTCGCCGCCGGGCAGGCTGATGATGTCGACGGAGGAGAAGAGGACGAGCAGCAGCGCCGGAATGATCACGGTGAGCAGCAGCTGCTCGCCGTTGCGCAGCAGCATCCGGGTCTCCAGCGCGGTCTGCGCGGCGACCATGCGGGACACGGGTGCGGCCCCCGGGCGGGGGGTGAACGTACCGGCGCTCATGCGCGCAGCTCCTTACCGGTGGCGGTCGGCGTCACGGCGGTCGGCGTCGTGACCTTCGGCGTCGTGGCGGTCCGCGTCACGAGCGCAGCTCCCGGCCCGTGAGCTCCAGGAAGACGTCCTCCAGGGTGTGCCGCTCGACGGAGAGGCGGTCGGGCATCACGCCGTGCTGGGCGCACCAGGAGGTGACGGTGGCCAGCAGCTGGGGTCCGACGCTGCCGGTGACCCGGTAGTTGCCGGGGGTGAGCTCGGCGGCCTCGGTGCCGTGCGGCAGGGCCTTGAGCAGGGAGGCGAGGTCGAGGGCGGGGCGGCCGGTGAAGCGCAGGGTGTTCTCGGCGCCGCCGCGGCACAGGCTCTCCGGGGTGCCGTGGGCGATGACCTTGCCCGCGTCGATGACGGCGACCTCGTCGGCCAGCTGCTCGGCCTCGTCCATGTGGTGGGTGGTGAGGACCACGCCGACCCCGTCGGCGCGCAGCTCGCGCACGAGCTCCCAGGTGGCCCGGCGGGCCTGCGGGTCCAGGCCGGCCGTCGGTTCGTCGAGGAAGACCAGCTCGGGGCGGCCCACGACGGCCATGGCGAGCGCGAGGCGCTGCTGCTGGCCGCCGGAGAGCCGGCGGTAGGGGGTGCGCCCGCAGCCGCCGAGGCCGAGGCGCTCGACGAGCGGGGCGATCTCCAGGGGGTGGGCGTACAGCTTCGCCATGTGGGTGAGCATCTCGACGGCGCGGGCGCCGGAGTACACCCCACCGGACTGGAGCATCACGCCGATCCGCGGCCGCAGGGCCTCGGCCTGGGCGAACGGGTCGAGCCCGAGGACGCGCACGGTGCCCGCGTCGGGGCGGCGGTAGCCCTCGGCAGTCTCCACCGTGGTGGTCTTGCCCGCGCCGTTGGGGCCGAGCACCGCGGTCACCGCCGCGGCACGGACGGTGAGGTCCAGCCCGTCCACCGCGGTCTTGGTGCCGTACCGCTTCACCAGTCCGCGGATTTCCACGGCGGGATCGTTGCTCATGCGGGGGAGTCTACGGAGGGCGAGGGGGTGGCAGGTCCCGGGGGCATCGGGCCCGGGGTGACCTGGGCGGGGGGCCCGAAGCCAAACCGGATTGCTTGATTCTGAATTACTCTCCGTCGATTGATTAGGTAACCCTTAGTGATGGATGCCACCCGGAGTGGCGTCCATCACGGCTTGTGGGGTCTCGCTTAATTACGCAACAATGGCGTTGTGAAATACGGCGAACGGATGATCGAGACCCCGCAGGGGGAGCTCGCGCCCGGAGAGCGGTCAACCCGCAACCGGGTCGCGCGGTCGATCCTGGACCACGGTCCCTCGACCGTCGCCGACCTCGCGCAGCGCCTCGGCCTCACCCAGGCCGCCGTACGACGCCACCTCGACACCCTCGTGGCGGACGACGTGGTCGCCGCCCGCGAGCAGCGCGTCTACGGGGCGCGCACCCGGGGCCGGCCCGCGAAGGTCTTCGCGCTCACCGACTGCGGACGCGACGCGTTCGACCAGTCCTACGACTCGCTGGCCACCGACGCCCTGCACTGGATCGCGCAGGCGGCCGGCGGTGGCGAACAGGGGGAGGCGGCCGTCGCCGCCTTCGCCAGGGCCCGGCTGGCCGTACCGGCCGAGACCTACCGGCAGGCCGTCGACGCGGCCGCCCCCGAGGGCCGCACCGAGGCACTGGCCAGGGCGTTGACCGCGGACGGGTACGCTGCTATCGCGAAAAGCGCGCCCGGTCCGCACAGCGGTGAACAGCTCTGCCAGCACCACTGCCCGGTCGCCCACGTTGCCGAGCAGTTCCCGCAGCTGTGCGAGGCGGAGACCGAGGTCTTCTCCCGCCTGCTCGGGACACACGTACAGCGTCTGGCCACGATCGCCCACGGCGACGGAGTGTGCACCACGTTCATTCCGCGCAGCGCCGCACAGGCTCACCCATCAGCATCTGCAAGCACGGCCGGGAGGAACCCCGCATGACTCTCCCCACGGAGACTGCTCACCCCGAACTCGAGGGTCTGGGCAATTACGAGTACGGCTGGGCCGACTCCGACGCGGCCGGCGCCGCCGCCAAGCGCGGGCTCAACGAGGACGTCGTCCGCGACATCTCGGCGAAGAAGAGCGAGCCCGAGTGGATGCTGAACCTGCGCCTGAAGGGTCTGCGCCTGTTCGGCAAGAAGCCCATGCCGACCTGGGGCTCCGACCTCTCCGGCATCGACTTCGACAACATCAAGTACTTCGTGCGCTCCACCGAGAAGCAGGCCGCTTCGTGGGAGGAACTGCCCGAGGACATCAAGAACACGTACGACAAGCTCGGCATCCCCGAGGCGGAGAAGCAGCGCCTCGTCGCCGGTGTCGCGGCCCAGTACGAGTCCGAGGTCGTCTACCACCAGATCCGCGAGGACCTGGAGGAGCAGGGCGTCATCTTCCTCGACACGGACACCGCGCTGAAGGAGCACCCGGAGCTCTTCCAGGAGTACTTCGGCACGGTCATCCCCGTCGGTGACAACAAGTTCGCCTCGCTGAACACCGCGGTGTGGTCGGGCGGATCGTTCATCTACGTCCCGAAGGGTGTCCACGTCGACATCCCGCTGCAGGCCTACTTCCGTATCAACACGGAGAACATGGGCCAGTTCGAGCGGACGCTGATCATCGTCGACGAGGACGCCTACGTCCACTACGTCGAGGGCTGCACCGCCCCGATCTACTCCTCGGACTCGCTGCACAGCGCCGTGGTCGAGATCATCGTGAAGAAGGGCGGCCGCTGCCGCTACACGACGATCCAGAACTGGTCGAACAACGTCTACAACCTGGTCACCAAGCGCGCCGTGGCGTACGAGGGCGCGACCATGGAGTGGATCGACGGCAACATCGGTTCCAAGGTCACCATGAAGTACCCGGCCGTCTACCTGATGGGCGAGCACGCCAAGGGCGAGACCCTCTCCATCGCCTTCGCGGGCGAGGGCCAGCACCAGGACGCCGGCTCCAAGATGGTCCACATGGCGCCGAACACCTCCTCGAACATCGTCTCCAAGTCGGTGGCCCGAGGCGGGGGCCGCACCTCGTACCGCGGCCTGGTCGAGATCGGCGAGGGTGCGCACGGCTCCAAGTCCAACGTGCTCTGTGACGCGCTCCTGGTCGACACCATCTCCCGCTCGGACACGTACCCCTACGTGGACGTCCGCGAGGACGACGTGACGATGGGCCACGAGGCGACCGTCTCCAAGGTCTCCGACGACCAGCTCTTCTACCTGATGGCCCGCGGCCTCACCGAGTTCGAGGCCATGGCCATGATCGTGCGCGGCTTCGTGGAGCCGATCGCGAAGGAGCTGCCCATGGAGTACGCGCTGGAGCTCAACCGGCTGATCGAGCTGCAGATGGAGGGCTCCGTCGGCTGACGCCGACCCGCCCGACCCGACCGCAGCACCGCGGCATTCTTCGACGTACGCAGTGCTTTTTAAGAGAGTGAGCAACACGACAGCCATGGCTGAGGCTCAGAACATTCCGGCGGGATCGACCACCGCCGGCGCGATCGCGGTGGCCGCCGAGTCCACCGTCGCCACCCGGATGAGCGCGCCCCCGTCCTTCGACGTGGCGGACTTCCCCGTGCCGCACGGCCGCGAGGAGGAGTGGCGCTTCACTCCGCTGGAGCGGCTGCGCGGGCTGCACGACGGCACCGCCATCGCGAACGGGTCGATGAAGGCCCAGATCGACGCCCCCGAAGGGGTCACCGTCGAGTCGGTGGACCGCGGCGACGAGCGCATCGGCAAGGCCGGCACGCCCGTCGACCGGATCGCCGCCCAGGCCTTCTCGTCGTTCGCCAAGGCCACGGTCGTCACCGTGCCCAAGGAGACCGTCCTCACCGAGCCCGTGCGCGTCTCGCTGCACGGCGAGGGCGGCACCACCTTCGGCCACACCGTCTTCGACGTGCAGGCCTTCGCCGAGGCGATCATCGTGATCGACCACACCGGCGACGGCGTGCGCGCCGCCAACGTGGACTTCCTCATCGGCGACGGCGCCAAGGTCACCGTCGTGTCGGTGCAGGACTGGGACGACACCGCCGTCCACTGCTCCCAGCACAACGCCCTGGTCGGCCGCGACGCCAGCTTCAAGTCCGTCGTCGTCACCTTCGGCGGCGACCTGGTGCGCCTGCACCCGCGCGTCAGCTACGCGGGCCCCGGCGGCGAGGCCGAACTGCTCGGCGTCTACTTCACCGACGCCAAGCAGCACCAGGAGCACCGCCTCCTGGTCACCCACGACGCCCCGCACTGCAAGTCCCACGTGGTCTACAAGGGCGCGCTCCAGGGCGAAGGCGCGCACGCGGTGTGGATCGGCGACGTCCTCATCCAGAAGACCGCCGAGGGCACCGACACGTACGAGATGAACCGCAACCTCGTCCTCACGGACGGCGCGCGGGTCGACTCGGTCCCGAACCTGGAGATCGAGACCGGCGAGATCGCCGGCGCCGGCCACGCCTCGGCGACCGGCCGCTTCGACGACGAGCAGCTGTTCTACCTGCAGGCCCGCGGCATCCCGGCCGACGAGGCCCGCCGCCTGGTCGTGCGCGGCTTCTTCGCCGAGCTCGTTCAGCAGATCGGCGTCCAGGACATCGAGGACCGCCTGATCTCCAAGATCGAGGCCGAGCTGGAAGCGTCCGTCTGATGACGTACGTGAAGGCCTGTGCGCTGAGTGAACTGACCGAGGACACCCCGAAGCGGGTGGAGCTCGACGGTACGCCGGTGTCCATCGTCTCCACCGAGGGGGAGGTGTTCGCGATCCACGACATCTGCTCGCACGCGAACGTCTCGCTCTCGGAGGGCGAGGTCGAGGACTGCCAGATCGAATGCTGGCTCCACGGCTCCGCCTTCGACCTGCGCACCGGCAAGCCGTCCGGACTTCCCGCGACGCGCCCCGTCCCCGTTTACCCCGTAAAGATCGAAGGGGACGACGTGCTCGTCTCCCTCACCCAGGAGTCCTGAGGCATCCATGGCTACGCTTGAAATCCACGACCTGCACGTCTCCGTCGAGGCCGAAAACGGTGCCCGCGAGATCCTCAAGGGCGTCGACCTCACCGTCAAGCAGGGTGAGACGCACGCCATCATGGGTCCGAACGGCTCCGGCAAGTCCACCCTGGCGTACTCGCTCGCCGGTCACCCGAAGTACACCATCACCGGTGGCACCGTGACCCTCGACGGCGAGGACGTCCTGGAGATGTCCGTCGACGAGCGCGCCCGCGCCGGTGTCTTCCTCGCCATGCAGTACCCGGTCGAGGTCCCCGGCGTCTCGGTCTCCAACTTCCTGCGGACCTCGGCCACGGCCGTCCGCGGCGAAGCCCCCAAGCTGCGGCTGTGGGTGAAGGAGGTCAAGGAGACCATGGAGCGTCTCCAGATGGACCCGGCCTTCGCCGAGCGCAACGTCAACGAGGGCTTCTCCGGCGGTGAGAAGAAGCGCCACGAGATCCTCCAGCTGGAGCTCCTCAAGCCGAAGATCGCGATCCTCGACGAGACCGACTCCGGCCTCGACGTCGACGCGCTGCGCATCGTCTCCGAGGGCGTCAACCGGGTCCGCGAGACCGGCGAGGTCGGCACCCTGCTGATCACGCACTACACGCGCATCCTGCGCTACATCAAGCCCGACTTCGTGCACGTCTTCGCGAACGGCCGCATCGCCGAGTCCGGCGGCGCCGAGCTCGCCGACCAGCTGGAGGCCGAGGGCTACGACAAGTACGTGAAGGGTGGCGCGACCGCGTGACACAGCTGCCCGGCCTCCTCGACATCGAGGCGATCCGCAAGGACTTCCCCCTGCTGGATCGTGTGGTCCACGACGGGAAGAAGATCGTTTATCTGGACAACGCGGCGACCTCGCAGAAGCCGCGCCAGGTGCTCGACGCGCTGAACGAGTACTACGAGCAGCACAACGCCAACGTCCACCGCGGCGTGCACGTGCTCGCCGAGGAGGCCACGGCGCTGTACGAGGGCGCCCGCGACAAGGTCGCCGCCTTCATCAACGCGCCGAGCCGCGACGAGGTGATCTTCACCAAGAACGCCTCGGAGTCGCTCAACCTGGTCGCGAACATGCTCGGTTGGGCGGACGAGCCCTACCGGGTCGACCGCGAGACCGAGATCGCCATCACGGAGATGGAGCACCACTCCAACATCGTGCCGTGGCAGCTGCTCGCGCAGCGCACCGGCGCGAAGCTGAAGTGGTTCGGCCTCACCGACGACGGCCGGCTCGACCTGTCCAACATCGAAGAGGTCATCACGGAGAAGACGAAGATCGTCTCCTTCACGCTGGTCTCCAACATCATGGGCACGGTCAACCCGGTCGAGGCGATCGTCCGGCGCGCCCAGGACGTCGGCGCGCTCGTGCTGATCGACGCCTCGCAGGCCGCTCCGCACATGCCGCTGGACGTGCAGGCGCTCGGCGCCGACTTCGTGGCCTTCACCGGCCACAAGATGTGCGGCCCGACCGGCATCGGCGTCCTCTGGGGCCGCCAGGAGCTGCTGGAGGACCTGCCCCCGTTCCTCGGCGGCGGCGAGATGATCGAGACCGTGTCGATGCACGCCTCGACGTACGCTCCGGCGCCCCACAAGTTCGAGGCGGGTACGCCCCCGATCGCGCAGGCCGTCGGCCTCGGCGCGGCCGTGGACTACCTCACCGCGATCGGCATGGACAAGATCGCCGCGCACGAGCACGCGATCACCGAGTACGCCGTCAAGCGCCTCCTGGAGGTCCCCGACCTGCGGATCATCGGCCCCACCACGGCCGAGGACCGCGGCGCGGCGATCTCCTTCACGCTGGGCGACATCCACCCGCACGACGTGGGCCAGGTACTGGACGAGCAGGGCATCGCGGTCCGCGTGGGACACCACTGCGCGCGCCCGGTCTGCCTGCGGTACGGAATTCCTGCGACCACTCGGGCGTCGTTCTACCTGTACTCCTCTCCCGCCGAGGTCGACGCACTGATCGACGGGCTGGAGCACGTACGGAACTTCTTCGGATAACGAGGACGACGAGGGGCGACGAGGGCCGCTGTGAAGCTGGATTCGATGTACCAGGAACTGATCCTGGACCACTACAAGCACCCGCACGGGCGCGGTCTGCGCGACGGCGACGCCGAGGTGCACCACGTCAACCCGACGTGCGGTGACGAGATCACGCTGCGCGTGAAGTACGACGGGGAGACGCTGACCGACGTCTCCTACGAGGGCCAGGGCTGCTCCATCAGCCAGGCCAGCGCGTCCGTACTGAACGAGCTGCTCGTCGGCAAGGACCTGGCCGAGGCGCAGAAGATCCAGGGCGTGTTCCTGGAGATGATGCAGTCGAAGGGCAAGATCGAGCCCGACGAGGCCATGGAGGAGGTGCTGGAGGACGCGGTCGCGTTCGTCGGCGTCTCCAAGTACCCGGCTCGCGTGAAGTGTGCTCTGCTGAGCTGGATGGCCTGGAAGGACGCGACCGCCCAGGTTCTGGGCGACGCCGAGAGGAAGACGGCATGACCGAGAACGCAACGCCGGAGGCGACCATCAAGCCGGCCACCGAGGAAGAGGTCCGCGAGGCCCTCTACGACGTGGTCGACCCGGAGCTGGGCATCGACGTCGTCAACCTGGGCCTGATCTACGGGATCCACATCGACGACGCGAACATCGCCACCCTCGACATGACCCTGACCTCGGCGGCCTGCCCGCTGACGGACGTCATCGAGGACCAGGCGAAGTCGGCCACCGACGGCATCGTCAGCGAGCTGCGCATCAACTGGGTCTGGATGCCCCCGTGGGGCCCGGACAAGATCACCGACGACGGTCGCGAACAACTCCGCGCCCTCGGCTTCAACGTCGGCTGACACCGGCGGATCCGGCCGGCAACGGCCGGCCAGGCCTGCAAAGGCCGAGGCACACCCGTGCACACCAGGGCCCCGGGCATCCGCCCGGGGCCTTTGGCGTGCGCTGTCCGTCCCGCGCCGCCTGGTTCACGGTCGGTCGGTGGGTCCCGGCGCGCCGTACGGACCAGGCTGACCCGCCGGTCCTCCCTGACCCGTCCGGCCGGGCGGTCCGTACGGGCTCTGCGGTCCGTACGGCCCCTGCGGTCCCGGTACGCCGTGCGGGCCCTGCGGTGCGGGCGGGCCCGAGGGCGGGAAGTTCGCCGCGAGGAGGCTGCCGGCGAGGTCCTCGCGGCGCAGCCGCCGGTCCACGTACACCAGGCCGGAGACCAACTGCACGAAGCCGATCTGGAACACCTGGCTGACGACCGTGCCCAGCAGCAGGCAGCCCGCGTACAGGACGAACCCGCCGATCATCCCGGCGGTGGGCGCGCTGTCGCCGGAGCCTTCGAGCATGGCCGGGATCAGTCCGAGGAAGCCGACGAAGACGAACGGCAGCTGGATCAGGTACGACAGGATCGCCGCGACCAGCCCGGCGAGCAGGAACGTGCCGAACGCGCGCCACCAGGCGCCCCGGACCAGGTGCGCGGAGCGCCGCAGCGCCGTGACCGGCCCCAGCGCCTCGCAGACCGAGGCGGCCGGCGCCAGGCTGAGGCGGACCCCCAGCCAGGTGCTCACCGGGGCGGCCGCCAGGACGAACAGCGGGAACAGCACGACGAGCCCGGACGCGTCCTCCCCGCCGCCCGCGCCCGCCGCGAGGGCCGCCGTGGCGGCGGCCAGGGCGACGGCCGCCGCCATCGGTGCGCCGACGATCAGGCCGGTGAGGACGAACGTGCCCACCACCGACGGGAGCCGCGACCAGGTGCGGCGCCACATCGCGCGGAACGGCGTCGGGCGGCCGAGCACCGCCTCCTGGAGGACCGCCGGGGCGAGGGTGGCGGCCACGGCCATGCCCAGCAGCATCACGAGCAGCGCGAGCGCGCCGAGCGGGACGGCGGCGGCCAGCACCCGGCGGGCGTGCTCGGCGGACGGGTCGTCGCCGTACGTGGTGTCCAGCAGGATCGAGAGGTCCTCGTGGACGGCGGCGTACGCGATGCCGCTGCCGACGGCCAGCACCAGGATGCCGAGGGCCTGGGTGGCCAGGGTGATGCCGAACAGCGTCTTCCAGTAGCGGCCGATGGTGCTGAAGGCGCCGCCGATCATCTCGCCGATGCCGAGCGGCCGCAGCGGCACGACCCCCGGTTGCGGCGGCAGCGGCGGAAGCCACCCGCCCCACGGCTGCGGGCCCCACCCCGTGTTCTGCGTCATCTGCACTCCGTACCGAGTCCCGTCCCCTGATGGAAGGCACACCGTATCCCGCGCCGTTGTGTACGGTCGTACGCATCGTTGTGTACGGTGGTACACATGCCCTACGCGCTCCTCGCCGCCGCCATAGCGGCGGAAGTCGCCGGAACCACCGCCATGAAGTACAGCGACGGATTCACCCGGCTGTGGCCGTCGCTCGGCACGCTGCTCGGCTACGTCATCGCCTTCACCCTGCTCGCCCAGACCCTGAAGTCGATGTCGGTCGGCACCGCCTACGCGATCTGGGCCGGCGTCGGCACCGCCGCCATCGCCGCGATCGGCATGATCTTCCTCGGGGAGGCGGCCAGTGCCGCCAAACTGGCCGGGATCGCCCTGGTGATCGGCGGGGTCGTGCTCCTGAACCTGGGGGGCGCGCACTGATGGCCGGCGCCCGCCGCCACGACCCCGAGCGCCGCTCCCGGATCATCGACGCGGCGATCCGGGTGGTGGGGGCGAAGGGCATCGCGGGGCTGAGCCACCGCTCGGTCGCGGCCGAGGCGGACGTCCCGCTGGGCTCGACCACCTACCACTTCGCCACCCTCGACGAACTCCTCGTCGCGGCGCTGCGGCGGACGAACGAGGGTTTCACCCGGCGCGCGGCCGCCTACCGGCACGCGGCCGCCCCCGGCGCCGGCCTCGCCGAGGTGCTGGCCCGGCTGCTGGGGGAGTGGCTCGTCGGCGACCGGCCGGCGGCGGAACTGGAGTACGAGCTCTACCTCGCCGCGCTGCGCCGGCCGGCCCTGCGCCCGGTGGCCGCCGAGTGGTACGAGGCGATGGAACGGCTGCTCGCGGACCGCACCGACCCCGGCACCGCCCGGGCGCTGGTGGCCGCCATGGACGGGATCTGCCTCCAGGTGCTGCTCACGGGAGCGCCGTACGACGAGGCCTGGGCGCGGGACACGCTCGCCCGGCTGCTGCCCTGAGCCGCCCGGCTGCTGCCCTGAGCCGCCGGGCTCCTGCGCTGAGCCGCCGGGCTCCTGCGCTGAGGCTCGGGGGCTGCCGCCCCGAGCCTCCGGGCCGCGTCCCCGCCGCGGTGGCGGCCTAATCGCGCGCGGTGCCGAGTGATGCCAGCGCCGCCGTGACGCTCGCCGCGATGTCCTGGACCGGATAGAAGACCTCGCGGATCCGACGGTCCCGGTCCACCACCAGGGTGAGCCGCTTGAGCCGGCTCACCCCCGCCGCCCGGAAGGTGGGCAGCCGCAGCGCCGCCGTCAGCCCCAGGTCCGCGTCCGACAGCAGCGGGAAGCCCAGGCCCTCCGCGCGGGCGAACTCCCGCTGCTCGTCCGGCCGCTGGGTGGACACCCCGGTCACCGTCGCGCCCGCCGCCGTGAACTCCGCCAGCCGGTCCCGGTAGGTGCACGACTCCAGGGTGCAGCCGCGGGCCCCCGGGATGGCGGCCCAGCCCGGCGGGTACGCCTCGGCCCGTGCGTACGCTCCCGGGAAGCAGTACAGGACCGTGTGCGCGGTGTCCGCGACGGGATCGCGCAACTCCCCGTCCTGGTCCGGCAGCAGCAGGTCCGGCAGCCGGGTGCCCGCCAGCGCGTGCACCCGCTCGGCCTCCCGCGATGCCTCCGCGGCCGTCGCCGTGGTCTCGCCCTCGCCCAGCACCCACGTGTCGCCCCAGTCCTGGAGCGCCACCAGGACGGGCAGCAACGCCCGGCCGCGCGCGGTCAGCCGGTACGCGTGCCGCACCGGGCGTTCCTGGTAGGGCTCGCGGGTGAGCACCCCGGCGTCCACGAGGAGCTTCAGCCGCTCCGTGAGCACCTTGCGGGAGACGCCCAGCTCCCGCTGGAACTCCTCGAACCGGGACAGCCCGCGGGCCGCGTCGCGGACGACCAGCAGGGTCCACCAGTCGCCCACGACGTCGAGCGCCTGGGCGATGGCGCAGTCGGCGTCACCGAGGCCGGTGCGCTGGGGCATCTCCCGGCTCCCTTCGGCGGGGCGGGCGCTGCTCGGGGACTGTCATGAGCCCATGGTAGGTTGCCGGCACGAGTGAGTTCCCAAAAGGAACTGACTAAGTACGCGTACGGGGGGTCGTTCGTGCCGAAGGGGTCCAAGGAAGTACCGCACGAGTCCGGGCAAGTGGCGCGCGAGTCCGGGCAAGTGCCGCACGGCTCGAAGGGCGCACCGCTCGGGCTGAAGGACGTGCCGAAGGCGGTGTGGCTGCTCGCGGGCGGGGTGTTCGTCAACGCGGTCGTCAGCTTCACCTTCGTCTTCGTCTTCGTGTACCTGACCGGGCCGCGCGGCCTGGGCACCGCCGAGGCGGGCCTGGTCACCGGCATCGGAGGAGTCGGCCTGGTCGCCGGCAACTTCACCGGCGGCTGGTTCGGCGACCGGCACGGCCACCGCCGGGTGCTGCTCGCGGCCTCCGCGGTCGGCGGCGCGGTGCTGCTCTGCCTGCCGCTGGTGCCCACCCCGCTCCTGTACGCCGTCCTGCCCGCCGCCCAGTACGCCTCGGGCGTGGTCCGCGCCGCGAACGCCGCCCTGGTCGCCGTGACCGTCCCCGAAGGCGCCCGCCGCCAGGCCTTCGCCGTCATCCGCTGCGCCTCCAACGGCGGCTTCACCATCGGCCCGCCGCTCGGCGCCCTCCTCGCCACCGGCCTGTCGTACGACTGGCTCTTCGTCGGCGACGGCCTGGGCACGCTCTTCTTCGCCCTGTGGACCGCCCGCGTCGTCCCGGCGCGCGGCGCCGCCCGGAGCGCCGCGGCCCCGGACGGGGGTCGGGGCCGCGGCCTCCGGCGCGAACTGCGGGCCCGGCCCGCCGTGCTCGTCCTGCTCGGCGCGATCGTCGTCATCGACATCGTCTACCGCCAGCAGTACTCGACCTTCCCCGTCTTCCTCGCCGACCACGGCATCGGCACCCGGGCCTTCGGCCTGATCGTCGCGATCAACGGCGGGGTCATCCTGCTGCTCGAACTCCCCGCCGCCCTCACCCTGCGCAACCGGCCCGCCCTCGGCGTCATCGGCACCGGGCTGGTTCTGGTCGGCGCCGGATACGGCATGCTGCTCCTCGGCGTCGGCATCGCCACCACCGTCGCCATGATGGTCCTGCTCAGCCTCGGCGAGATCCTCTACAAGACCACCGCCACCGCGTACATGGCCGACGAGGCGCCCGCCCACGCGGTCGGCGGCTTCCAGAGCCTGTACGCCGGGGTCTCCGTGGTCGGTGTCGTCCTCGGCCCGCCCCTGGGCGGCGCCCTGTACGCGACCGCCCCCGGACTGCTGTGGCCGCTGTGCGCGCTGCTGGGCGGCGCGGCCGGCGCGACCGTGCTGTACGCGGGCCGCCGGACCCGCCGGCCCGCGGCGCGACCGGCACATGAGACCGGTTCGCCCGCAGCGGCCGTCGCCGGTTAGCGTTCGGGCATGACTACGCGTACCACCGGCGCCGTCGCCGCCGGACTTGCCACCATCACCGCCGACGGCACCGTCCTCGACACCTGGTTCCCCGCCCCCGAGCTGGTCGCGGAGGCCGGCCCGGCCGGCACCGAGCGGCTCACCGCCGAGCAGGCCGTCGAGCTCCTCGGCGAGGCCGCGCCCAAGGCCCTGGGCCCGGACGCGCGCCGGGGCGTCGAGGTGGTCGCCGTCCGCACCGTCATCTCCTCGCTCGACGACAAGCCGCTGGACGCGCACGACGCCTACCTGCGCCTGCACCTGCTCAGCCACCGTCTCGTCAAGCCGCACGGCCAGAACCTCGACGGCGTCTTCGGCCTCCTCGCCAACGTGGCCTGGACCTCGCTGGGCCCGGTCGCCGTCGACCAGGTCGAGACCGTCCGCCTCAACGCGCGCGCCGAGGGCCTGCACCTCCAGGTCACCTCGATCGACAAGTTCCCGCGGATGACCGACTACGTCGCCCCCAAGGGCGTGCGCATCGCCGACGCCGACCGCGTCCGCCTCGGCGCGCACCTCGCCGAGGGCACCACCGTCATGCACGAGGGCTTCGTCAACTTCAACGCCGGCACCCTCGGCACCTCCATGGTCGAGGGCCGGATCTCCGCCGGCGTCGTCGTCGGCAACGGCTCCGACATCGGCGGCGGCGCCTCCACCATGGGCACCCTGTCCGGCGGCGGCAAGCAGATCATCGCCATCGGCGAGCGCTGCCTGCTCGGCGCCGAGTCCGGCATCGGCATCGCGCTCGGCGACGAGTGCATCGTCGAAGCCGGCCTGTACGTGACCGCGGGCACCCGCGTCAGCCTCCCGGACGGCCAGGTCGTCAAGGCCCTGGAGCTCTCCGGCGCGAGCAACATCCTCTTCCGCCGCAACTCCATCACGGGCGCCGTCGAGGCCCGCCCGAACAACGCGGTCTGGGGCGGCCTCAACGACGTCCTGCACAGCCACAACTGAGCCGGCGCGCCCCCGGCGCCCGCCCTGCGACGTGCGACAGCCCGCCGACCGGACTCCGGTCGGCGGGCTGTCGCACATCACGGGGCGGGGCAGCGCCCGTGGGGAGGGGCCCGACGGGTCGGACCGCGACTCAGGGGGGGGGCTCAGTCCGGGGGGATGGGGCTCAGTTCAGGGGGATGGTGCGCACCAGGCCCGCGAAGGCCTCCTGCTCCTCCGGAGTCAGCTGGACCCGCTCCATCGGATGCCCGGCCGCGCTGCGCTGCGCCGGGATGACGGCCAGACCCTCGTACGCACCCGGTTCCGGGTGGTGGAAGCGGCTGTCCCACAGCATGTGGCCGAGGCCGAGCACCCAGACCAGGGCGGCCACCAGCAGGACGCCGAGGCCTATCTGCTGAGCCAGTGAGATGGAGGTGAACACGCGGTCCTCCAGGCGGGGAGCGGGGCACAATCATTCGGGCGTGGGGACACTCAACACCACAACCGGCCCAAAACGCCGGTCGTTGTGGCGAGGATCACGCTAGTGCCGAAAGTCCCGACTTGGCCCGGGAACGCCCTTTTGGGGACTCCCGCGGGGACCGGCTCAGTCGCCGAGCGGCAGCTTGAAGCCCTCGTGGCTGCGCGCGTACCCGAGCGACTCGTAGAAACGGTGCGCGTCGGAGCGCCGCTTGTTGCTGGTCAGCTGGAGCAGTGCGCAGCCGCGCCGCCGGGCCCGCTCCGTGGCCCGCGCCATCAGCTCCCGGCCCAGACCGCCGCCGCGCCGGTCGGCCCGGACCCGGACCGCCTCGGCCAGCGCGCGCTCGGCGCCGCCCTGGCCCAGCCCGGGGATGTACGTCAGTTGCAGGCAGCCGAGCACGGCGCCGTCCGGATCCGCCTCGGTCAGCACCAGTACTTCGTTGCGCGGATCGCGCTCGATGTCGGCGAAGGCCCGCTCGTGCGCCTCGCCGACCACGATCGAGGCCGGGTCGACGACCCGCTCCTCGTCGGCCAGCAGGGCGAGGACCGCGGGCAGGTCCGCGCGGACGGCAACTCGGAAGATCATGGCCGAAGTGTGGCAGGGTGCCCGGCCGGGACGGCGGCCGGGCACCCGCCCTCCTCCCCGACTACGGGAGGAAGCGCAGCACCTGCGGGTCGTGGTCGCTGTTCTGGTCGGCGAACTCCGCGTTGATGTGCACGCTGTCGTACGTGAAGTTCTTGACCGCCGGGCTGGTCAGGATCTGGTCCAGCACCTGCGAGTTGCCCTGGTACACGTACGAGTACCGCTCCGAGCGCGGCAGCGAGTTGACCGCCGGGTACAGCGCGCCGCCGTCGGTCAGCGCCTTCGTGGTCCCGGAGAACTCGAAGTCGTTGATGTCACCGAGGACGACGACCTTCGCGTTGCGCTGGACCGAGATCAGGTCCTTCACGAAGGTGTTCACGGCCTGAGCCTGGAGCAGCCGCTTGGCCTCCGAGGAACGCACCGGCGGCTGGTGGTGCGAGGTCAGGGCCTCGTCGCCGCCCTTGGAGCCGAAGTGGTTCGCGATGACGAACACGGTGCGGCCGCGGAAGACGAACTCGCCCGCGAGCGGCTTGCGGCTGGCCTCCCAGGCGGTGTTCGCCGGGTCGATCCGGCCGGGGGAGTGGGTCAGCGCGGCGTGCCCGCCGTCGGCGACGACACCGGTGGCGGTGGTCGCGTTGCCCGCGTCGCGGTCGGTGAAGGAGACCCGCTCCGGGTTGAAGAGGAAGACCTGGCGGATGTTGCCGCCGGGCTCGCCGCCGTCCTTGTTGTTCTCCGGGTCGATCGAACGCCACTGGTAGGCGGGGCCGCCCGCGGCCTTGATCGCGTCCGTGAACTTGACCAGGGTCTGGTCGGCGGCGACGGTGCCGTCGTTCTTCGCGCCGTTGTTGTCCTGGATCTCCTCCAGGGCGACGATGTCGGGCGAGGCGAGGTTCTCGACGACCGCCTTGGCGAGCGCGTCGAACTTCTCCTGCGCGTCGCTCGGGTCGAGGTTCTCGACGTTGTACGTGGCCACGGCGAGCTCGCCCGGCTTCTGCGCCTTGGTCTTCTCGCGCTCCAGGACCTTGGTCTGGAGGGTGCCCAGGGTGCGCGCGACCAGCGTGTAGCCGCCGAACTGGTTGAAGTCCAGCGGGCCCTCGGTGATGCCGGTCAGCTTGTCGCCGACGTTCGCCACCGGGAAGGGCTGCTGCGCCAGCGGCGCGAGCTGCTGGATCTGCAGGCGGCCGGTGTTCTGCGACTCGTACGAGCCGTAGAGGGTGCCGCCGCGCCGGGTGTTGTTCTCCCAGCCCTTCACGGTGACCCACAGCTCGGCGTACGGGTCCGTGGCGCCGACGACGCGGGAGGTGCCGACGCGGACGTTCATGCCCTCCAGCGACTCGTAGTAGTCGAGGGCGTAGGTGGACGGGTCCAGGGTGAGGCCGTTGATGCTGCCGGCCGCGGCCGCGTCGCCCTGGGGCGCGTACAGCTCCGGAACCGAGTACTCGTTGATGTGCTCGGCCTCGGGCAGCGCGTTGCCGGAGGAGACCACCGTCACGGTGGGCTTGCTGATCTGGGTGACCGACTGGTTGCCGGAGTTCAGGCCACCGGGGACGTACTCGCCGACCAGGCCGGAGACCTGGACGGCGTCGCCGACCGCGACGGTCGGGATCGAGCTGGTGAAGACGAAGACGCCCTCGCTGGTGGCCGCGTCGTCGTCGGCCTGCGGGTCCTGGATCCAGAAGCCGCGCGAGCCGTAGGTGCGGACGCCCGTGACGACGCCCTCGATGCCGGCGACCTGCTTGCCGGCGTACGGGGATATTCGGGTGGCGCCCTGGATGTCGTGGACGCGCAGGGAGGCCTCGCCGTCGGCGGCGGCGGTGGTTCCGGCGAGCAGGCCGGTGGCCAGGGCGGTGGCCACGACGGCCGCGACGGCGGCGGAACGGGAAAGGGGTCCGGTCACCTGAGGACGGGAACGCATGGGCAGGACTCCGGTGTGTTGATGAGGGAACGGAGTGGCGGTGCGATCTGCATAGATCTACGCGCGTCAATGTCTTGTGTGACCAGGGATGTTGTCAAGGTCTACCGGGGGTACGGAACCTGACGGTGCGATGAACCGGCCGGGATGCGGTGAAATGCGTCTACGCTGGGGCCCGCCCAAGGCGGTCCCGCACGCGTCCGGACCCGACCTGCGCCCCGACCTTGCACCCCACCGCGACGAGGAGAATCACCCGATGTCCGCAGAGCGCCCCACGCTGCCGCCGGTACGGCTGCACTCCGACGCGGAGCTCGCCCGAGACGCCCTCGGGACGCCGTTGCTCGCCCGCGCGGTGCGCCTCGCCCGCTGGGCCGGGCCCGCCACCAGGGTCGGCGCCGGCGGCGAGCTCGTCGAGGAGCTGCTGCCGCAGGCGGCGGTGCACCTCGGCCTCGACGAGGACCCGGAGGGCCTCGCGTACGCGAGCGAGGCCTGGCGGATCGCCGTGGACACCGGGCTGGTGGAGGTGACCGAGGAAGCCGAGGACACCGGCGGGGCCGGCGACACCGGCGGCACGGTGGTGCACGGCGAGGAACTCGGGCTGGTCGCCGGCGGCGCGCCCGCCGACGTCCTGGACCTGTGGCTGACCGCCCTGGACGCCGTGCTCGCCGACGCGGCCGTGCCGGACCTCGACGACCTCGTGGACGCGCTGGACTCCGGCGGCGAGATCGACTTCGGACGGCTGGACTGGGACCCGCAGCGCGAATCGGAGTTCCTGGACGGGGTGCTCGCCAACCTCTACCTGCTCACCGTCGCGGAAGGCGGGGCCGCGCACGGGCCGGTTCCGCTGCCGGTGCTCGCCGCCTCGATGATCGTGCCCGACGACATGGCCGATCCGACCGACGAGGTGCTGGAACAGGTCTCCGACGCGATGATGCGGCTCGACGACCAGTTCCGGCAGCTGGAGCCGATCGGGCTGGTCGAATACCGGCCGGTGGACGAGGCGTTGATGGCCGAGGTGGACGAATCGGACGAGGCGTACGCGGACGGGGCGTTCGGGGACGGGGCGCTCCCGGCGGGGGCGCAGGGTGTGCCCGGTGCCGGTGCCGGGCAAGGGGGCGAGGACGCGGAGGACGTGGAGGACGTGTCCCGGTACGGGCTGGTGCGGCTCACCCCGCTGGGCCTGTTCGGCGTCCGCGCCCGGATGCAGGAGGCCGGGGTGGAGGCCCCCGCCGTCGGCGACTTCGCGGACAAGGGCGCCGATGCCCTGCTGGACGCCGTCTCGTACTTCTCCGAGGACACGGCGCAGGCGGAGATCGAGCAGTGGCTCGCCCGCCGCGAGGTGCCGGGCGCCGCGGCCGAACTCCTGGCCGCCGCGCGGGGCGGCGACGCCGGCGGCCCGCTGCGCAGGCTGCGCTGCCAGCAGGCGCTTGCTCTCACGGACGGCGCCGCCGAGCCCGCCGTGCGCGCGGTGCTCGACGATCCGGAACTGGGCGGGCTGGCCCGGGTCTGGCTGGCCGAGCGCGGCGCCGCAGACGTGCCGGTGCCGGACCAGGCCATGGTCTTCTGGCTCACCGTGGACACGATCTCGGCCCAGCTGGCCGCGGACGGGGAGACGGAGGGGCTGGCAGCCCTGATGGCCGGACTGACCGAAGGGCACAGCGGGTTCTTCGACGCGGCCTGGCGGGTGGCGCACCCGGCCACCGCGGAGGTGCTGGAGGCCATGGGCCGGCTGCACCCCGACAAGAAGGCGGCGAAGGAGGCCCGGAAGGCGGCGTTCAAGGCGCGCTCGCGGCAGGGCTGACACGGACGGAATCCGGCCGCCGGGCCGGTTTTCATCCAACGGGGCGACCGTCCTTCGCGGGAAGTTCAACTGCCGTTCAGGCACGGCCGCGAGCCTGTCCGCGACCTCCCCCGGACTTCCTCCGGGGGACGCCCGTACAGGCGCACGCGTCCCCACAAGGAGAACCGATGCCGCTCAGCCGCAGAGAATTCACCGCCCGCACCGCGATCGCGGGAGCCGGAGTCGCCCTCACCGGCACGGTCGGGGCCCTGGCCACCGCCCCCGGCGCCCTGGCCGCCGACGAGAGCACGGCGCAGGGCGCCGGCGCGGACGGCAAGCACTGCGCGCCGGGGTACGGTCCGCTGGTCGCCGACCCGGCCGGCCTCCTCGCGCTGCCCGCCGGATTCTCGTACCGCGTCCTGACGCACAGCGGTGTCACGAAGCTGGAGTCCGGCGAGTCCACGCCCTCGAACCACGACGGCACCGCCGCCTTCGAAGGCCACCGCGGGGTCACGCTGCTCGTCAACAACCACGAGCTGAAGGGCAAGCGCTCGGGCTGGGCGTACCCGGTGCCGCTGACCGAGGGGCTCGTCTACGACCCGGGCGCGGCCGGCGGCTGCACGGTCGTCGAGGTCCGGCGCGGCGGCGAGGTCGCCGAGTGGGTCGGCATCGCCGGCACGTCCACCAACTGCGCCGGCGGCAGCACCCCCTGGGACACCTGGCTGACCTGCGAGGAGAACGAGGACCTCGCGGGCAAGAACGGCATGACCAAGGACCACGGCTACGTCTTCGAGGTCGACCCGCACGACCGGCGCGCCAACCAGGACCCGCGGCCCGTCAAGGCGTTCGGCCGGTACGCGCACGAGGCCGTGGTCATCGACCCCAAGCGCGGTCACGCCTACCTCACCGAGGACGCCTCCGGCCCGAACGGCCTGCTCTACCGCTGGGTCCCGCCGCAGGGCTTCCGGCACGGCCGCGGCCGGCTGCGCACCCTCGCCGACGACGCGGGCGTGCTGCAGGCCGCCAAGTGCTTCGACAGCTCGGGCCGGTTCGTGGACGACCTGTCCCGGGCCACCCGGATCGGCACCGTCTACGGCGTCGACTGGGTGGACGTGCCGGACCGCGACGCCCGTACGGTGCCGGTCCGCAAGCAGTTCGGCGAGGGCGAGGTCACCCGGGCCCGGAAGCTGGAGGGCATGTGGTGGGCCGACGGCGGGGCGTACTTCGTCTCCTCGTTCGCGCGTGAGGAGAGCCCGGGTGCGGCGCACGACGGCCAGGTCTGGTTCTACGACCCGAAGCGCCGCACGGTCCGGCTGACGGTGCTGATCGGGGTGAACGCCGACCCGTCGGTGGAGGGCGGCTACGACGGGCCCGACAACATCACCGTCTCCCCGTACGGCGGTCTGATCATCGCCGAGGACGGCTCCGGGCTGCAGCACCTCTTCGGTGCCACCGAGAGCGGACGTACCTACCCGCTGGCGCGCAACGAGCTGAACATCGGCACCGAGGCGGAGCCGGAGTACTCGGAGTTCACCGGGGTCTGCTTCTCGCCCGACGGCCGGACGCTGTTCGCCAGCATCCAGGACCCGGGGATCATGCTGGCGATCACCGGCCCGTGGCGCCGCAAGCACTGATCCACCGGCCCGAGCGGGACGAGGACGGGGACCGGGACGGGGGCCAGGAAGGGTACCGGGACCGGGACGGGGAAGGACCGGCCGCGCGTGGCGCGGCCGGCCCTTCCCTGCGTCGTCCGGATCAGAGCTCGGCCGCCTCGGCTTCCGCGCGCGAGGCCGCGGCCCACTCCTCCAGCAGGAATTCGTAGGCTTCGGCCGGCCACTCCTCGCCCGCGAGGTTTTCCACGAGCAGCCGTATCGCCTCATTCGCCTCGGCGGCGGATGGGCGAGCCGGGCCCGCAGGCATGAGTGTGTCGTACATGGGATCCAGGTTAGGGGCGGGCACTGACAGTCATCCTCGAATATCGCCTGAATGTGTCACCTCGGACCCGCCCTTTCGTCAAAGTGCCTGCGCAGCGGGCTTGACCATGCCCCGGACTGTGCGCGACTTCACAAACTCGCCGAGGGCGGTCATCTCCCATTCGCCCGAGAACTGGCGGATCAGCTTGGCCATCATCACGCCGGTCTGCGGCTCGGCGCTGGTGAGGTCGAAGCGGACCAGCTCCTCGCCGGTGGCCGCGTCGATCAGGCGGCAGTAGGCCTTGGCGACCTCGGTGAACTTCTGGCCCGAGAACGAATTGACGGTGAAGACCAGACCGGTGGCCTCGGCGGGCAGCCGGCCCAGGTCGACCACGATCACCTCGTCGTCCCCTGAGCCGTCACCGGTCAGATTGTCACCGGAGTGCTTGATCGAGCCGCCCAGGATGGAGAGCTTGCCGAAGTAGCAGCTGTCCAGGTGGTTGCGCTGCGGGCCGTACGCGATGACCGAGGCGTCGAGGTCGATGTCCTTGCCGCGGAACGCGGGCTCCCAGCCGAGGCCCATCTTGACCTGCGAGAGCAGCGGGCGGCCGCCCTTGACGAGGGACACGGTCTGGTTCTTCTGGAGGCTGACCCGCCCCTTGTCGAGGTTGATCTTGCCGCTCGGGGCGGCGGCCGGGGCGGCGACGGGCGGCGCGGGGGCTGCGGGGGGTGCGGGGGGCGCCGGCGGGGCCTGGGTCGCGGGCGGGGCCGGCCATGCGCCGGGCTGCGGGGCGGCCGGCGGGGCGGGGGGCGCCGGCGGGGCCACGGGGGCGACGGGGGCCGCGGCGGCGGGCTGCTCGTCCACGGACACGCCGAAGTCGGTGGCGATGCCCGCCAGGCCGTTCGCATACCCCTGGCCGACCGCGCGGACCTTCCAGACCCCGCCGCGCAGGTAGACCTCGACGACCACGAGCGCGGTCTCGGAGCCCAGCTGCGGCGGGGTGAAGGACGCGATGACGCTGCCGTCGTCCGCGTTGCGCACGGTCGCGGTGGGCTCGATGCC
Source organism: Streptomyces sp. NBC_00239 (assembly GCF_036194065.1). NCBI lineage: Bacteria > Bacillati > Actinomycetota > Actinomycetes > Kitasatosporales > Streptomycetaceae > Streptomyces > Streptomyces sp. NBC_00239. The sequence goes on from NZ_CP108095.1 coordinate 6,094,654, forward strand.
CTGGAAGCTCTGCCCCGCGGCGTCCGGACTGGCCGTGACCACGATCTTCTCGATGCCGGGCGGAACGGCGGAGGTGTCCACGACGATCGCGTCGGGAGCCGTACCGCCGCCGGACCGGTAGGCGACGCCGGGACCCGACGGCTGGTTGTAGAAGATGAAGTCGTCGTCGGAGCGGACCTTGCCGTCCGCGGCGAGCAGCAGCCCGGACACGTCGAGCCGTACCGGAGCGGCCACGTCGACCGTCACGCGGACGGTGTTCAGCGGCAGGTTCGAACCAGGGGTCATAGCGGTCATGCCCGGTGAACGACCGGAGTGCCTTTGCCGTTCCCTTACCCTGCGGGAAGTTCGGCCGGGCGGCTCAGTGGCCGCTCGGCGGCTCAGCGGCGGTTGCGCGGGTGGTTGCGGGCGGCGCGTTCGTTGCCGAACTTGTAGGCGCCGGTCCACCGGGCCATCACCAGCTGCCCGTCCCCGGACTCCACCTCGGCCAGGAACTTCTCGGCCCGGCCGCCGCGGAGGGTGCCCGCGGCCCGGCCCTGGTGGGTGATGACGACGCTGCCGTCGCCGCGCTGCTCGTACGTGAATCCATGGGGTCTGGGCACCCCCCGAGTCTGGCGCCCCACCCCACGACCCGGCAACGCACTTTCTGCCCGCCCGGACACCGCCGGGGGCCCGGGGTGCCGTCCGGCCGACCCCCGGCCTCGCCGGCGTTTGAGGCGCGGGGCTGGGCAGAGCCCACCTCAGCCTTGCCGGTGCCCTGGGGCAACCTCCAGCCTCGCCAACGCCCTGAGGCGAACCTCGGCCTGAGCGGGGCACATCCAGCCTCGCCGGCGTTTGAGGCGCGGGGTCTGGGGCGGAGCCCCGGGACTGCAACCCGGCTGGCGCCGGGCACCGGGCTCCGCCCGGACCCGCGCCTCGAACGCCGGCGAGGCTGAATCGGCGCGCCACGGTCAGCCGGCGGAGCCGAGGGGCGCTGGGCGGGGGCGGGAGTCAGGCGTTGGCGGGGGAGCCGTCCACCCGGCGGGGGAGCCCCAGCGGATTCCCCTCGCGCAACTCCGCCGGAAGCAGTCCATCCGGTACGGACTGGTAGGCCACCGGCCGCAACCACCGCTCGATCGCGGTACCACCGACCGAGGTGGAGTGCGAGGTCGCCGCCGGGTACGGCCCGCCATGGTGCTGGGCGGGCGCCACGGCCACGCCGGTGGGCCAGCCGTTGACCAGGACCCGCCCGGCCAGCGAGGCCGCCTGGGCGATCAGTTCCGCGGCCGGGCCCGCCGCGCCCGCCGCCTCGGCGTCCGACAGCTGGAGGGTGGCGCTGAGGTTCCCGGGGAGCCGCCCCAGCACCGCGGCCGCCTCGTCCTGGCCGGCGTACCGCGCGAGGACGGTGACCGGACCGAAGCACTCCTCCAGCAGGAGCCCGTACGGGCCCTCGGGCTCGGTCAGGTGACGGGCGGGCACCGAGAGGAAGCCCGCGCCGACCGTCAGCTCACCGGAGCCGCCACCGGCACGGGCGCCGACATCGGCGTCCGCGCCCGACTCGGCAGGCGCGTCCGCGCCCGCCCCCGGCGCGACCGGCGCGGTCACCCCGGGAAGCGCGACCCGCTCACGTACCCCGGCCAGGAAGTTGTCCCGCATCCGGAGGTCGAGGAGCACACCGGGGGCGGTCCCGGCGACGGACTTGGCGAGGGCCTCGGCGACCCGGTCGCCGTCGGGGCCCTCCGGCACCAGCACCAGGCCGGGCTTCACGCAGAACTGGCCGACCCCGAGGGTCATCGCACCCGCGAGCCCCGCGCCGATCTCCTCGGCGCGCTCGGCGGCGGCCGCGGCGGTGACCACGACCGGGTTGAGCGAGCCGAGCTCGCCGTGGAAGGGGATCGGCACCGGCCGGGCGGCGGCCGCGTCGAACAGGGCCCGCCCGCCCCGGATGGAACCGGTGAATCCGGCCGCGGTCACCAGCGGGTGGCGGATCAGTTCCAGCCCCGCGTCGAAGCCGTGCACGACGGTGACGACGTCCTCGGGCAGCCCCGCCTCGACGGCGGCCCGGCGCAGCAGCGCGCCGCAGAGTTCGGAGGTCGCGGGGTGGTCGGGGTGCGCCTTGACCACCACCGGGCAGCCGGCCGCGAGGGCGCTGGCCGTGTCGCCGCCGGGGACCGAGAAGGCGAGCGGGAAGTTCGAGGCCGCGTACACGGCGACGACGCCCAGCGGCACCTTGTAGCGGCGCAGCTCCGGGCGGGGCGGGGTGAGCGCGGGATCGGCGTGGTCGATCCGGATGTCCAGGTAGCCGCCCTCCTCGACCAGGTCGGCGAAGGCGCGCAGCTGGTAGGTGGTGCGGGCGAGTTCACCGGTGAGGCGGGCGGTGCCGAGGGCCGTCTCGGCGTCGGCGGTCTCGACCACGGCCGCCACCGCCTCGTCCAGCGTCCGGGCCGCGGCGCGCAGGAAGGCGATCCGGGCGGTGCGGTCGGCGAGCGCGGTGCGCGCGTCGTGCGCCGCTCGCACGGCCGCGTCCACCGCCTGGGGTGTGGCCTGCGCCGCAACCTGTTCGCGCTGCTTCCCGGTGCGGGGGTCCACACTCCAGACTGGTGCTGCTGCCATGGCGCCACTGCCTCCTGGATCTGCCCGGGCCGGCCCGGCCCTGCGGGGGCTCCGGGTCCGTACTGGCCCGCGCGAGTCCGTTCAGTATTCTGAACGGCGTTCGTAAGGGTGAATGATCGGTTCTGGTCCGGACTCTATTTCCGCACCGGACGCATGACAAGAGGGGCAAAGAGGCGATGGCTACAGCCGAGTCAGGGGCGGCACCGGTCAAATCCGCCGTCCGCACGGTCGAGTTGCTGGAGTGGTGCGCGGCCCGGCCGGGCCTGCACAGCCTGGCCGAGATCCAGGAGGCGATCGGGTACCCCAAGTCCAGCCTCTACATGCTGCTCCGCACCCTGGTCGACCTGGGCTGGGTGGAGACGGACACGACCGGCACCCGGTACGGGATCGGGGTCCGCGCGCTCCTGGTCGGCAGCTCGTACATCGACGGCGACGAGGTGGTCGCGGCCGCGCGGCCCACCCTGGACCGGCTCTCCGACGACACCACCGAGACCATCCACCTGGCCCGGCTGGACGGGGCGAGCGTGGTGTACCTCGCCACCCGGCAGTCCCAGCACTTCCTGCGCCCCTTCACCCGGGTCGGCCGGCGGCTGCCCGCGTACTCGACGGCGCTCGGCAAGGCGCTGCTGGCCACGCACACCGACGAGCAGGTGCGCGCCCTGCTGCCGGAGCGGCTGAAGCCGGTCACCGAGCACACCATCACCGACCGCGAGGTGCTCATCGAGGAGCTGGCGCTGGTGCGGGAACAGGGCTACGCGGTGGACCGCGAGGAGAACACCCTCGGGCTGCGCTGCTTCGGGGTGGCCGTGCCGTACCGCACGCCGGCCCGGGACGCGATCAGCTGCTCGGTGCCGGGCGCCCGGCTGACCCCGGGGCACGAGCAGGTGATCAAGGCCGCGCTGTTCGACGCCCGAGACCGCCTGATACTGGCGACGCGGCGGCTCTGAGCGGGGGTCGGGCGTCGTCGCGGCGGCGCTGAGAGGCAGCCGCGGTCGGCGGGGGCGAGTGGCTGCCGGGCCGGGTGGGGACGCCCGGGCGCGGGGCAGCCGGGCCGGGTGGGGCACCCGGGGTAGTGGGCGTTTCTCCCCCGCGTGGGGGAGGCGGATCCCCTCGGCGGGGGAGGTGGAGGGTGGTGGTCGGCCGGGATGGTGGGGTCATGACCACGCGAAGCGCCGCCCCTGCCCCTGAACCTGTCTCTCCCGCTCCCGCTCCCACTCCTTCTCGTTCTGTCCCTGTCCCTGCCCCTGTCTCTGCCTCGGCTCGCGAACCTGGCCCTGCGCCCGCCTCCGTCTCCGTCTCCATCTCCGCCCCTGTCTCGGTATCCACGTCGGCCCGGACCGTCGCCGGAGGCTCACTCACTCCCGCGCGCCGGGCTCTGCGGGCCGTCGCGCTGGCGGCCACCGTGCCCTACCTCGCGCTCAAGACGGCCTGGGTGGCGGGGAGTCACATCGGGATACCCGAAGGCAGCGTTCTGCGGGACCCGGACCTCACGCTCACCGTGGCCAACGCGACCACGATCGCCATGGACGCCACCCTCGCCGTCCTGGTGCTGCTGCTGACCCGGCCGTGGGGGCTGCGGGTTCCGGCCTGGCTGCTGACCGTGCCGGTGTACGTGGCGACCGGGCTGCTGGCGCCCATATGCGCCGGGTATCCGGCCCAGTTGGTGCTGAAGGCCTTCGGGGGCACGCCACTGAAGGCGGACGCGGAGCCCTTCCTCGAACCGTGGGTGTTCGCCGTCGTCTACACCGGCTTCATCGTCCAGGCCCTCGCGCTGGCCGGCCTGTTCGTGCCGTACGCCCGGGAGCGGTGGGGCAGACGCTGGCAGGGGCCCCTCGGTGCCCGGATGACGGACGCGGCCCGTGTCGCGGCCGGTGCGGCGGCGGTGGCCGCCCTGGCGGTGGCCGCGCCCCACCTGTACTGGGCGTTCGGGGGCGCCGCTGGGCTCGGCGGGGCCGGGGTGGACGCGGAATCCTCCACAGCCCGCATGATGCACGGCGTCCACGCGCTCTTCGCCCTTGGCGCGGGGGCGGGAGCACTGATACTCGCCCGCGGCGGCCGGGTTCGGGCGCGCATGCCGCTGGCCGTCGCCTGGATCGGATCCTCCGCCACCGCCTGCTGGGGCGCCTGGATGACGATCGCCTTGGCGGGTGAGCTGTTCGACACGGACCAACAGGCCCCCACCGCACTGTTGTTCGCCTACGCTGGCCAAATGATCACTGGGGGCATCGTGGCGGCGGTCCTGACCCGGTTCCTCACGGCCCGCCGCACCGTGTGAGCGCCGCACGGAACAGTCCGGGGACCGCGGCCGCGACTGGGACTGGGACTGGGGCCGGGGCTGGGGCCGGGGCCGGCGCTGAGGCCGGGGTCGGCGCCGGGCGTCGGCTGCGGCGGGCGGCCGCGCGGCTCGCGGGGGCCGCGGCCGGGCTGCGGTGGGTGCACCTGATACTCGGCGGCGCCCTGTTCATGCCGTACTTCCTGCTCGCCGGGGTGGTGGGCAGTGTCCTCACCGGCGGTCGGAGCGCGTTCAGCTCGCTCGGGCTCTCCCTGATGGCGTACGGCATGGCACTGCCGGTGGTCGCGGTCAGCGGAGTGTTCCGGCTGGTGCGGCCGATGTCGGTGGCCGCGGTACGGGCGATGTGCGCGGTGCCGGGGGAACGGCTGGCCGACGGGCCCGCCCGGACCTGGGCCGCGCGCGGGCGGACCTCGGGCTGGTGGACCCTGCACCTGGGCGTGGGCGCGGTGCTCAGCGGCCTCACCCTGGCCGTGCCGCCGATGGCGTTGGTGCTGCTGGTGGTGCCGTTCTCATCGCGGGTGCGGCACTCACAGACCGTCGTGTACCCCTGGTTCTCCCACGGCGGTGTGCTCGTGGCTCCGCTGGTGGGACTGGCGCTGCTGGTGGCTCTGGCCGGCTGTGCGGCGGCTGCCGGGGCGCTGCTGGCCCGGCTGGCACCGGTGCTGCTCGGGCCGACCCCCGCCGACCGGCTGGCCGCCGCGGAGGAGCGGGCGGCCGACCTGGCCGTACGCAACCGGCTGGCGCGGGAGCTGCACGACTCGGTGGGCCACGCGCTCAGCGCGGTCACCCTGCAGGCGGGCGCGGCCCGCAGGGTGCTCGACACGGACCGGGAATTCGTACGGGAGGCGCTGGCGGCGATCGAGGAGACCACCCGGCGCACGGTCGGGGAGCTGGACACCGTCCTGGGGCTGCTGAGGGACGGCGACGGGGCGCGGCCGGACACCGCACCGGCACCGACACTGGCTGCCGATCTGGACGGGCTGCTGGACCGGACCCGCGCGGCCGGGATCGCGGTGGAGGCGGTGGGCGGGGACTGGTCGGGAGTGCCGCAGACCGTCTCGCGGGAGGCCTACCGGATCGTCCAGGAGGGCCTGAGCAATGCGCTGAAACACGGCACGGGGCCCGTGGCCGTGCGGATCGCGGTGGACGGGGACGCAGACGGGAAGGAGCTGGAGATCGTGATGACCAATCCGACGGCCGGGGCGGCGGCGGTGCCTGCCGGCCGCGAGACCGGGGGCGGCACCGGGGGCCGCGGCCTGCACGGGATACGGGAGCGGGCCGCGCTGCTGGGCGGCGCGGCCGAGGCCGGGGAGCGCGACGGCCACTGGCGACTGCGCGCTGCCCTCCCCCTCGCCGCCCGGCCGGGGCCCCGGCCGTGACCGGGCAGCCCGAGGCCGGGGATTCGATGTCCGACGGGTCGATGTCCGGCGGGTCGATGTCCGGCGGGTCGGCCGGGGGGCCTGGTGGGGGCGTGTTGCGGGTGGTGGTGGCCGACGACGAGCGGATGGTGCGCACGGCGTTGCGGGTGATCCTCGATGCCGAGCCGGACCTCGACGTGGTGGGGGAGGCCGCCACCGGGGCCGAGGCGGTGTCCGTCGTCCGTGAGCTGCGGCCCGACGTGGTCCTCATGGACGTGCGGATGCCCGGTATCGACGGGATCCGGGCCACCGAGCAGATCCTCGCCACCCTGGCCGAGCCGCCGCGGGTCGTGGTCGTGACCACCTTCGAGAACGACGCCTACGTGTACGAGGCGCTGCGGGCCGGGGCCGCCGGGTTCCTGCTCAAGCGGGCGGCGGCCGAGGAGCTGATCGGGGCGGTCCGGCTGGTCGCCCGCAGTGACTCGGTGCTCTTCCCCGCCGCCGTCCGGGCCCTCGCGGCGGAGCACGCCCGGCGGGAGCCGGCGGCCCCGGCGTGGGCGGCGCGGCTCACCGGGCGGGAGGCGGACGTCCTGCGCCTGATGGCCGGCGGGCTGTCGAACCACGAGATCAGCGAGCGGCTCGGAGTGGGCCCGGCCACCGTCAAGACGCACGTGGCCGCCGTCCTGGCCAAGACGGGCTCGCGGGACCGCACCCAGGCGGTCATCGCCGCCTTCGAAGGAGGTCTGATGATGAGGAAAAGCTGAGAACCCCGCCACAAACGGGGCAGACCGGAACGCCCGGGCCGGTTCGTGCGTCATCCAGAGGGATGAACAAAACGATCAGGCGTGCGTCGGTCTTCTGTCTGCTCCTGGTACTCGCTCTGCTCGTGCGGGTCACCTGGGTCCAGGCGTACCAAGGCCAGGCCCTCGCAGACGACGAGAACAACACACGGACGACCATCGCGCGGTACTCGGGCCCGCTCGGGAACATCATCGTGGGCGGGAAGGCGGTGACCGGCTCCAAGAAGGTGGACCAGGGCAACTACGCGTACATGCGGACCTACACCGACGGCCCGCTGTACGCGCCGGTCACCGGCTACAGCTCGCAGGTCTTCGGCAAGAACCAGCTGGAGAAGCTGTACGAAAAGGTGCTCGACGGGTCGGACAACCGGCTCAAGGACCCGCTCGACGTGCTCACCGGCAAGCGGTCCGACCCCGGCAACGTGCTGACCACCATCGATCCGGCGGTGCAGAAGGCCGGCTACGAGGCGCTCAAGGGGAAGACCGGCGCCGCCGTCGCGATCGACCCGGCCACCGGGGCGGTCCTGGGCATCGTGGTCAACCCGTCCTACGACCCCGGCCGGATCTCCGGCGGCACCAAGAAGGACGGCAAGGCCTGGAAGGAACTGTCCGCCGAGAACGGCAAGGCCATGCTCAACCTGGCCCTGCGCCAGCCGGTCGCACCCGGCTCGACGTTCAAGCTGGTCACCATGGCGGCGGCGCTGGAGGAAGGGCTCTACGACTCCATCGACGAGCCCACCGACAGCCCCGACCCGTACACCCTGCCCGGCACCCGGTACGTCCTGAAGAACGAGAGTGCCTCGGCGCCCTGCAAGAACGCCTCGCTGCGGACCGCGCTGCGGTACTCCTGCAACAACGTCTTCGCGCACCTCGCCTACAAGCTGGGCCAGGACAAGATGCTCGACATGGCGCAGAAGTTCGGCTTCAACGACGAGAAGCAGGACATCCCGGTGCGCGCCACGGCGAGCAACTACCCCCGGAAGAAGATGTCGCCCGACCAGGTCGCGCAGACCGGCATCGGCCAGTTCGACGTGACGGCGACCCCGCTCCAGATGGCGATGGTCTCGGCGGCCATCGAGAACGGCGGCAAGCTGGTCGCCCCGCACATGGTCTCCGAGGTCACCGACGCCAACGGCAACGTGCTGGAGAGCTTCAAGGACGCCGAATCCACCGAGATCATGAGCGAGGACACCGCCTCGAAGATCCGCGACGCGATGCGGACCGTGGTCGAGGAGGGAGGCGGCGGCACCGCCAAGGTGAGCGGCGCCGAGGTCGGTGGCAAGACCGGAACCGCCCAGCGCGGCGTGAACAACAGCCTGAACCCGTACGCCTGGTTCACCTCGTACGGCAAGGCCGGCGGCAAGCAGGTGGCGGTGGCGGCGGTGATCGAGAACTCGGACACCGACCGTTCCGAGATCGCGGGCGGCAAGCTGGCGGCTCCCGTCGCCCAGAAGATGATGGCGGCCGCGCTGGGGAAGTAGTGCTGCACGCCACGTCGGCGGCGGGAACGGTCCGGATGCCGGAAGCGTCTCCCCTCCCATGATCAGGAACGCCTTCCCCGCAGACCTCGACGAGATCGCCGCGCTCCACACCCGGGCGCGCGCCACGTACTACAGCGGCCGGATCCCGGAAGAGGCCTACCAGGGCGAGGCCGAACTCGCCCGCACCCGCGAGGGGTGGGCGCGCGCGGTCGAGCGCGGCGACGGCAGCGTCCTGTGCTCCGAGCGGCGTGGCAAGGTGGCCGGGGTCGCGGCCTTCCGGGTCGTCGACAGCGAGATGACGCTCACCCAGCTCCACGTGGACCCCGGCCACTGGCGCCAGGGCATCGGCCGCGAACTGCACGCGGTGTGCGTCGAGGTGTGGCGGCGCGCCGGGGTGGTCCGCGCCCGGCTGGAGGTCTACGAGCACAACCTCCGCGCCCAGGCCTTCTACGCCGCGCACGGCTGGCGGCCCGCCGAGCCGGATCCGCGTGCCGGCTCGCACCGCGTCCTGTGGCTCGCGGTACCGCCCTTCCGCGGCAGCGGATCCGCGGCGCCGGACGGCGTCGGCGGCACCGCCGGAGCGGGGCGCGCGGGGGACTAGGCGGCCTGGTGTCGCGGTGATCCGGTGGGGTCGGGGCGGTCGGCGGGAATGGGGCGGGCGGGGGGCTTGTTGTGCTGCCCGGTGACCGGAGGGGATCCCTCCGCACCGGCTGCGTCACCGCACGGCCACCCCGACCCACGGACCGGAGAGAAGGAAGACATGCGCGTCGAGATCTGGAGCGACATCGCCTGCCCCTGGTGCTACATAGGCAAGGCCCGGTTCGAGAAGGGGCTGGCCGCGTTCGCGCACCGGGACGCGATCGAGGTCGTGCACCGCTCCTTCGAGCTCGACCCGCACCGCGCCAAGGGCGACACCGGCCCCGTCGTCGAGATGCTCGCCCGGAAGTACGGGCGCACCGTCGAGGAGGCGCGCGGCATGGAGGAGAACGTCGCCCAGAACGCCCGCGCCGAGGGGCTCGGCTACCGCACCGAGGGCCGGGACCACGGCAACACCTTCGACATCCACCGGCTACTGCACCTGGCCGCCGACCGCGGCCGCCAGGACGCGCTGCTGAACCTCGCGTACCGCGCCAACTTCGCCGAGGAGCGCTCGGTGTTCGACCCCGAGGTGCTGATCGCCCTCGCCGTCGAAGCCGGACTGGACGAGACCGAGGCCCGCGCGGTCCTCGCCGACGAGGACGCGTACGCGGACGCGGTGCGCGCCGACGAGCGGGAGGCGGCCGAACTCGGCGCGAACGCCGTGCCGTTCTTCGTCCTCGACCGTCGCTTCGGCGTCTCGGGCGGGCAGCCCGCCGAGGTCTTCACTCAGGCGCTGGAGCAGGCCTGGCAGGGCCGCGACGAGGTCGAGACGGTCGCGGCCGAAGCCTGCGACCCCGACGGCGCCTGCGCCGTTCCGTCCCCCGGCGCCTGACGATCTCCTGCTCTTACCCCTCCGACGTGCATCTATAAGCATTACTTAGGTCCGTCATGGGATTTTAGTCAATGGACTTTGGGTCGGAGGGGGCCCAGAGTGGGCGCATGGACCTTCCCCTTGCCGAACTGACCGGCGCGGAGTTCGCGCGCACGACCACGTACCTCAACACGGCCACCTGCGGGATCATGCCGCGCCGCGGTGTCGCGGCGGTACGGGAGATGGCGGAGGCGGCCGGCGCCGGCGAGGCCGCCGGCTTCGGCGACTTCGAGCGGATCGCGCGGGTCCGCGAGTCCTTCGCCCGCCTCGTGGGGGTGGGCCCGGACCGGGTGGCCCTCGGCTCCGCGGTCGCCACGCACGTCGCCCTGGTCGCCGCCGCACTGCCGTCCGGTGCGGAAGTGCTGCTGCCCGAGGACGACTTCGCCTCGGTGATCAACCCGTTCGTGGTGCGCGGCGACCTCAAGGTGCGGTTCGCGCCGCTGGAGTCGCTGGCCGAGTCGGTCGACAGCGGCACCGCGCTGGTCGCGCTGAGCGCGGTCCAGTCCGCGGACGGACGGCAGGCCGACCTGGCCGCGGTCCGCGCCGCCAGCGCCGGCCACGGGGCGCGGATGCTGGTGGACGCCACGCAGGCGGCGGGCTGGCTCCCCTTCGACGCGAGCCCGTACGACTTCACCGTCACGGCCGGCTACAAGTGGCTCCTCGCCAGCCGCGGCGCGTCCTACCTCACGGTGTCGGAGGAGGCGCAGGAGGCGCTGCCCGCCCTGTACGCGGGCTGGGTGGCCGCGGAGTCGATCTGGGACGCCACCTACGGGCCCATGCCGGAACTCGCGCACACCGCCCGCCGGTTCGACGAGAGCCCGGCCTTCCTCGCCTACCACGCCGCCGAGCCCGCGCTCGAACTCCTGCTGGGCGTCGGGATGGCCGCCGTCCACGCCCACGACACCGCCCTCGCCGCCCGCTACCGGGCCGGCCTGGCGGAGCTCGGCCACCGTCCGGTGCCGGGCGGCGCCCCGATCGTGGCCGTGCCGGGGCTCGCGGACCGGCAGCCGGAACTGGCCGCGGCGGGCATCCTCACCGCGGCCCGCGCCGGCGCCCTGCGCGCGTCCTTCCACCTCTACAACACCGAGGCCGACGTGGACCGCCTCCTCAACGCCCTCGCCGACCGCCCCACCACCCGCTGACGCGCCCCGGACCGCCCACACCCCGACCACCCGCCGACGCGCGCCCGCATGCCGAGCGGGCGCGCCCGGCGAACCGGCGGCGCCGGACAGGCCGGGGCGCCCACCGCTGGTCCTGTGGCCGGAGAGGTTTGCCGGTCACAGCACTAGCGTGCCGCCCAGGCGGCCTCGGCCGCGTCCAGGGCCGGGGCCGCGGGCACGCCGAGGGCGGTGGCCAGGGCGGTCAGGGAGGCGCGGACGGTGGCCAAGGAGGCCGCCGGACCGTAGTGGTTGACCCGGAGCATCTGCGAGGCCAGCGCCCCGCCGCCGGCGGCCACCGGCACGGCCGGGTCGGCCGCCACGGCCTTCGCCGCGACCAGCGAGGCGTCCGCGACCCGCAGGGTCGTCGCGACCGGCGCGGCCGCGGCCGCCTCCCGCACGTACGGGCAGACGCCGCCGCCGAGCGCCACCGCGCCCGCCCGGACGGCCGCCGCGGCGGCCGCGTGCCGCCGCTCCACCGCCGCCAGGCCCTCCGCCTCGACCCGCTCGGCGCACGCCTCCAGGGCCAGCATCTCGAGCTGCGCCGGCGCGTGCAGCAGCGCCTTGCGCCCGCCGTCGATCCAGCGCTCCTTCCAGTCCAGCAGCGACAGGTACGAGCGCCTCGGCGCCGCCGGGTTCGCCGCGAACCGGTCCCACGCGCGCTCGCTGACCGACACGGCCGACACCCCGGCCGGCCCGCCCAGGGCCTTCTGCGCGCCGATCACGCACAGGTCGACGCCCCACGCGTCGGGGAGCAGCGGCTCGGCGCCCGTCGAGGCCACGGCGTCCAGCATGAACAGCGCGCCGTGGGCCCGTACGGCCTCGCCGATCTCCGCGACCGGGTTGGTGTTCCCGGTCGCCGCCTCCGCGTGCACCAGCGACACGAAGTCGATCTCCGGGCGGTCCGCGAGCGCCGCCGCGACCTGCGCGCCGGTGACCGCCGAGTCGAACGGCACCACCAGGTCGACGACGTCGGCGCCGCAGTCGCGCAGCCAGTTGCCGAAGGTGGTCCCGTACGGGCCGGTGACGACGTTCAGCGCGGTCGAACCGGGCCGCGCCCCCGACCGGATGCACGCCTCCAGCGGCAGCAGCGCCTCGCCCTGCGTGATCACGACGTCCTGCCGGGTGGAGAGCAGGGCCGCGACCCGCCTCTCGATCGAGGCGAAGCGCTCCGCGGTGAGCGGGGCCAGGTCCAGGAAGGGGTGGGGCACGGCGGGATTCACGCTGCTGCTCTCTTCGTTCGGAACCGTACGGGGTGGTGCGGTGGGGCTGGTCGGGGCCGTGGCGGACGGGGTCGGGCCGTGGCGGACGCGAGGGAGGCGGCCGGAGCCGGCCGGAGGCGTCCGGTTACGTCCGGGATCGTCCGGGGCTGTGCCCCGAGCCTAACCGGCGCCCCCGGGAGGCCTCGTACGGTCCCCGGGGCGCCTCGTACAGTGCGGGCATGAGCGATCAGGCTGATCAGGCTGTGCTGCACGTGAAGGGGCGGGTGCTCGTCGGGCCGGAGGAGGTCCGCGACGAGCTGTGGGTGATCGGCGGGCGGGTGTCGTTCGAACGCCCGGTCACCGCCCGCGAGACCGTGACGGTGACCGGCTGGGCCCTGCCCGGGCTGGTCGACGCCCACTGCCACGTGGGCCTCGACGGGCACGGGCCGGTCGACGACGCGACGAGCGAGAAGCAGGCGCTGGCCGACCGGGACGCCGGCACCCTGCTGATCCGCGACGCCGGCTCGCCGTCCGACACCCGCTGGATCGACGACCGGCCCGACCTCCCGAAGATCATCAGGGCGGGCCGCCACATCGCCCGCACCCGGCGCTACATCCGCAACTACGCCCACGAGATCGAGCCCGCGGACCTGGTGTCCTACGTGGCCCGCGAGGCGGAGCGGGGCGACGGCTGGGTCAAGCTCGTCGGCGACTGGATCGACCGGGACGCGGGCGACCTGACCGCCTGCTGGCCGCGCGCCGAGGTCGAGGCGGCCATCGCGGAGGCCCACCGGCTGGGCGCCCGCGTCACCGCGCACTGCTTCGCCGAGGACTCGCTGCGGGACCTGGTCGAGGCGGGCATCGACTGCATCGAGCACGCCACCGGGCTGACCGAGGACACGATCCCGCTGTTCGCCGAGCGCGGCGTGGCGATCGTCCCGACCCTGGTGAACATCGCCACCTTCCCCCGTCTCGCCGACGGCGGCGAGTCGAAGTTCCCCCGCTGGTCCGCGCACATGCGGCGGCTGCACGAGCGGCGCTACGACACGGTCCGCGCGGCGTACGACGCGGGCGTGCCGGTCTTCGTCGGCACGGACGCCGGCGGCTCGCTGCCCCACGGGCTGGTCGCCGCCGAGGTCGCGGAGCTGGTCAAGGCGGGCCTGCCGGCGGGTGACGCGCTGTCGGCGACGGCCTGGCGGGCCCGCGAGTGGCTGGGCCGGCCCGGGCTGGTCGAGGGCGCACCGGCCGACCTCGTCGTGTACGGGTCGGACCCGCGCGCGGACGTCGGCGTACTGGCCGATCCGCGACGGGTCGTGCTGAACGGGCGGCCCGTCGCCTGACCGGCGGCCATGGCGGCCACGGCGGTCGAGGAGCCGTGTTGACGGGCCGTTACCCGGCCCCGGCGTGGCTCGTTCCCGATGGTCGCCGGAGCGCTGCGCGGGCGCGTGGAGGTGGTGCGGGCGCGGGCTCGCGCCACCTCTGCCCGTGACGGACGGGGTGTTTGGGAACCCCCGTGCCCTTAGATTCGAATGTGAGCACGGAAACCCCCCTTTGGAGTGAACTCACCTCAGGTTGCCGCCCGTTCACTCTCAGTGCGTAAAGATTCCCGAGTCGAAGCCCTCGGCGCACGCGATGTCCCCCATTGGCTGCGCCGCCGGCTCCATTTCTCGTTGGGGGTTCCACCACCTTGAACAGCAACACCTTCCGCATGCCCGCACGCCGTTCCTCCGCCGCGCTGGCCGCCGCCGCGCTGGCTGCAGGCCCCCTCGCCCTGGCCGCCGCGAGTCCCGCGCACGCCACCACCGGAGGGGACGGGAAGGCGAGCGCCGTCGTCCTGCGCACCGGACTCGACATCGGGCTGCTCAACAAGACCGTCCACGTACCGCTCAAGGCGTCCCTGAACGAGGTCAGTGCCCCGGCGTCGGCCGGGAAGACGGCGCTCAGCGTAACCCTGGACGGCGTCGACCAGGGCCGCCCGTTCCAGGTGCTGAGGGCGGACGCGGCCACCGCGCGGGCGACCGCCGACCGGCACCGCGCCGAGGGCTACGCGAACCTCGCCCACGCGCGGGTCCACCTGCCCGGACTGCCGCTGCTCTCCCTGATCCAGGTCGACGAGGTCACCTCCCGCGCGGTCTGCGAGGCGGGCAAGCGGCCCGTCGCCACGTCCAACGTCCTCGGCGCGGTCACCGTGCTCGGCAAAAAGGTCACGCTGACCTCGGGCGGCACCACCAAGGTGACCGTCCCGGCCGTCGGCGAGGTCACCCTCGACCTGTCGAGCACCGAGACCACCTCGCGCACGGCGGCCGCGACCGCCCTGCGGCTGCGGGTCTCCGTCAACCCCCTCAAGCTGAACGTCGCCGAGGTCGAGGGCGAGGTCGTCCTGGCCCAGGCCACCTGCAAGGCGCCGACCGCCACCCGGCCGACCCCGGAGCCCAGCAAGCCGGCCAAGCCCGCCGTCGTGAAGCCGGAGGTGAAGAACGACGTGAAGCCGCAATCCGGGGGGACGGGGGAGAACCTGGCGGAGACCGGGGGCTCCTCCATGACGCCGTACGTCGCGGGGGGTGCGCTGCTGTTGCTTGGCGCCGGTGCCGGAGCGTTGGCGCTCACGCGCGGGCGTGGGAGCCGAGGCCGCGTCTGACCGGCCCGGCGGGCCGTCTTCAGCCTCGGCGGCGCTTGAGGCGCGGGGTTCGGGGCGGAGCCCCAAGGCAACCCGGCTCCGCCGGGCACCGGGCTCCGCCCGGACCCGCGCCTCAAGCGCCGGCGAGGCTGGGTGTTGCCGCCGGGGCGGGGGCTGCCCGTTCAGGCCGCCTCAAACGCCGGCGAGGCTGGGTGTTGCCGCCGGGGCGGGGGCTGCCCGTTCAGGCCGCCTCAAGCGCCGGCGAGGCTGGGTGTTGCCGCCGGGGCGGGGGTCAGTGGCCGGCCAGGGTGAGGGCCTGGTCGAGGGCCTGGAGGAAGCGGCCCGTGGTGGCGCGGTCGCGGACCGCCAGGCGCAGCCAGTCCGGCCCCAGACCGGGGAACGTGTCGCCCCGCCGGACCGCGAACCCCAGACGCCGCAGCCGCTCCCGCACCTCGTCCGCGTGCTCCAGCCGGATCAGTACGAAAGGCCCCTCGGCCGGCCCCGCCGCCCGGATCTCGTCGAACTCCCCGAGCCCGGCCAGCAGGTGGGCCCGGTCCACCGCGATCTGCCGGGCCGCCGCCTCCGCCTCCGCGAGCGCCCGCTCCGACACGCACGCCTCCGCCGCCACCAGCGCGGGCGTCGACACCGGCCACAGCGGCTGCGCACGCTCCAGCGCCGCGATGGTCTCCGGTTCGGCCAGCACGTAGCCGATCCGCAGCCCCGCCAGCCCCCACGTCTTGGTCAGGCTCCGCAGCACCACCAGCCCCGGCACGTCGGTGCGCCCCGCGAGGGCCTCCCGCTCGCCCGGCACCGCGTCCATGAACGCCTCGTCGACCACCAGGAACCGGCCCGGCCGGGCCAGCTTCGCCAGCAGGTCCGCCGGGTGCAGCACCGACGTCGGGTTGGTCGGATTGCCGACGACCACCAGGTCCGCGTCGTCCGGCACCGTCGCCGGATCCAGCCGGAAGCCGTCCGACTCCTGCAACAGCACCCGCTCCACCGTGTGCCCCGCGTCCCACAGCGCCGCCTCCGGCTCCGTGAACTGCGGGTGCACCACGACCGGCCGGCGCACCGGCAGCGCCCGCGCCAGCAGGACGAACGCCTCCGCCGCGCCCGCCGTCAGCAGCACCCGCTCCACCGGCAGGCCGTGCCGGGCCGCGACCGCCGCCCGGGCCGCCCGCCCGTCCGGGTAGGCGGCCAGCCCGTCCAGCGAGCCCGCGATCCGCTGCCGCAGCCAGCCCGGCGGGGTGTCGGAGCGCACGTTGACAGCCAGGTCGACGAGACCCGCCCCGGCGGCGCCCCGCACCTCCGCGTCCCCGTGGTGGCGCAGGTCGTGCTGCACCGCCGCCGGGGCCACCGCCACCGCGCAGGTCGCCCCGGCCGAGCGGGTCTTGGGCACCAGCAGCCGGCCGCCGCCGGCCAGCGCCGCGGCCTCCGCCACCGAGGGCGTGCCGGCGGCCGCCCGGACCTCCGCGGACGGATGCGGCACCGCGATGCCCGCGAGCACCCCCGCCCCGTACGACACCAGCGGCACCCCGAAACGTTCGGCCGCCCCCACGATCCCGGCCTCCCCGGCCTTCCCCTCGACCGTGGCCAGCGCCGTGACGGCGCTGCGCGGCAGGCCCGCCCCGCTCAGCGCGACCTCGACCAGCGCGCAGACCTCGTCCACGGACACGCCCGTACGGGCACCCACACCGACGACGACGCGTGCCGGAGCAGCGCCGGATATGTGACCGGTCAATCCAGGGTCCTCTCGAAACGTGGGGGATCAGCGTGCACGAAAGCCCGCCAGTCTGTAAGCAGGGGCGTATGGCGGTGATCGTGGCACTGGGCGCGTTCCTGATGACCCTGGCAGGCGGGTGGACGGCGCAGCGCGTCACCGACCGCCGCCACCTCGTGCTGGGCCTCGCGGGCGGGCTGATGCTCGGCGTGGTGGGCCTGGACCTGCTGCCGGAGGCGCTGGAGGCGGCCGGCAGCCCGGTGTTCGGCGTGCCGGTCGCCCTGCTGCTGTTCGTGGCCGGCTTCCTCGTCGCACACGTCGGGGAGCGGCTGCTGGCCGTACGCCAGGCAGCGCACGGCGCCGAGAACGGCAGCGGCCCGGACGGCCGGGTCCCGCAGGTCGGCCTGACCGCCGCCGCCGCGATGGTCGCCCACAGCCTCGCCGACGGCGTGGCGCTCGGGGCGGCGTTCCAAGTGGGCGGCGGGATGGGGGTGGCGGTCGCACTCGCCGTCATCACCCACGACTTCGCCGACGGGTTCAACACGTACACCCTCACGAGCCTCTACGGCAACGCCCGCCGCAAGGCCCTCATGATGCTCTTCGCGGATGCCGCGGCCCCCGTCGTGGGCGCGGCGTCCACTCTGCTCTTCACTCTTCCGAAGGAAGCGCTCGGGGCCTATCTCGGCTTCTTCGGCGGTGTCCTGCTGTACCTCGCGGCGGCCGAGATCCTCCCCGAGGCGCACCACAAGCACCCCGCGCTGTCCACCCTGTTGTGCACCGTCGGCGGCGTCGCCGGCATCTGGCTGGTGGTGGGCATCGCGGAGTGAGGGGTGCGCCGGGGTCACGGTCTGTCGCCGCCCACTCCGGCCGCGGCCGCGGCGACCGCCCCCGCCCAGGCGGCGGCGGCACCGGTGAACCGGTGGGCGACCGAAGGCACAGCGGCCCAGTGCGTGTGCAGGTAGCTGGCGTGCACACCCCGCTGCACGAAGCCCTCCAACCGGCGCTCCGGCAGGGCGAACCCCCAGGCCGCGGACGGCCCGGCGGACGGCTCGATCACCGTGCGGTGGAACTCGTGCCCGCGCAGCCGCGTCCCCGCCTCCGCGAGCGGGCTGTCCGAGACCGCCACCGCCTCCCGGTAGCCGAGCGTCAGCCGCTCCGACATCCGGGCGTCCGCGTCCAGAACCCCGCACATCGGCTTCCCGTCCAGCGACCGGGCCAGGTACAGCAGCCCGGCGCACTCCGCGGCGACCGGCGCGCCCGCCGCCGCGAGCTCCGCGACCGCCTTGCGCAGCGGCTCGTTCGCCGCGAGTTCCGGCGCGTACACCTCGGGGAAGCCGCCGCCGATGACCAGCCCGGCCGTCCCCTCGGGCAGCGCCTCGTCGTGCAGCGGGTCGAAGGCGACGACCTCGGCGCCGGCGGCCGCCAGCAGCTCGGTGTGCTCGGCGTACGAGAACGTGAACGCGGGCCCGCCGGCGACGGCGATCACCGGGCGCTCGGGCGTGAACCAGAACTCCGGGCCCGGCGCTTCGAACGACGGCACCGTCGCCTTGCGCTCGGGCTCGGACACCGGCGACCACGGCTCGCAGGAGAGCGGGCCCGCGGTCCGGGCCAGCGCCAGCAGCGCCTCCAGATCACAGCCCGCACGCACCTGATCGGCCAGCGCCCGTACGGACTCCAGCGCGTCCGCGCGGCGCTCCGCCACCGGTACCAGCCCCAGGTGCCGCGAGGGCGCCGACACCTGCGGAGCCCTGCGCAGGACGCCCAGCACCGGCATCCCGGCCTCGTCCAGCGCCTCCCGCAGCATCTCCTCGTGCCGGTCCGAGCCGACCTTGTTGAGGATCACGCCGCCGATGCGCACCTGGGGGTCGAAGGACGCGAACCCGTGCACGAGCGCCGCCACCGACCGCGACTGCGAGGACGCGTCCACGACCAGCACCACCGGCGCCCGCAGCAGCTTCGCCACGTGCGCCGTGGAAGCCAGCTCACCGCGGCCCGCGGCCCCGTCGTACAGGCCCATCACGCCCTCGACCACCGCCAGGTCGCAGCCCGCCGAGCCGTGCGCGAACAGCGGCGCCACCAGCTCCGGCCCGCACATGAAGGCGTCCAGGTTGCGCCCCGGCCGCCCGGTGGCCAGCGCGTGGTAGCCGGGGTCGATGTAGTCCGGACCGGCCTTGTGCGGCGACACGGCCAGGCCGCGCTCCGTGAACGCCGCCATCAGGCCGGTCGCGACGGTGGTCTTCCCGCTGCCCGACGAGGGCGCGGCCACGACCAGCCGCGGGATCTGCACGGAACTCACCACTCGATGCCCCTCTGGCCCTTCTGACCCGTGTCCATCGGGTGCTTGACCTTGGTCATCTCGGTGACGAGGTCCGCGAACTCCACCAGTTTCTCCGGCGCGTTGCGGCCGGTGATCACCACGTGCTGGGTGCCGGGACGGGTGCGCAGCACCTCGATCACCTCGTCGGTGTCGATCCAGCCCCAGTGCATCGGGTACGCGAACTCGTCGAGCACGTACAGCTTGTGGGTCTCGGCCGCCAGGTCGCGCTTGACCTGCTCCCAACCCTCCTTGGCCGCCTGCTCGTTGTCGAGCTGCGCGTCGCGCTGCACCCACGACCAGCCCTCGCCCATCTTGTGCCAGACGACGGAGCCGCCCTCGCCGGAGGCACCGAGCACCTTCAGCGCGTTCTCCTCGCCGACCTTCCACTTCGCCGACTTGACGAACTGGAACACCCCGATCGGCCAGCCCTGGTTCCAGGCGCGCAGCGCCAGACCGAACGCGGCCGTCGACTTGCCCTTGCCCGGGCCGGTGTGCACGAAGACCAGCGGGCGGTTGCGGCGCTGGCGCGTCGTCAGACCGTCCTGCGGGATGACGCTCGGCTGTCCCTGGGGCATTACGCGGCCCTCCTGTTGCTGTGGTTGATGTCCGAAGCCGTACGTACGTCCTTGACCAGGCCCGCGATCGAGTCGGCCCGCAGCCCGTCCAGGGTCACGGCCGTGCCGCCCAGGTCGGCCGCGAGCCGCCCCGCCAGGCCGAGGCGCACCGGCCCGGACTCGCAGTCCACGACCACCGATGCGACGCCGCCGTCCGCGAGCAGCCGCGCCGAGCGGGCCGCCTGCCCCACCGCGTCCGGGCCCGACGTGGCCCGCCCGTCGGTGACGACGACCAGCAGCGGCCGCCGCGAGGGGTCCCGCAGCCGCTCGACGCGCAGCACCTCACGGGCCTTCAGCAGGCCCGCGGCGAGCGGGGTGCGGCCCCCGGTCGGCAGCCGCTCCAGCCGCACGGCCGCCGCGTCCACCGAGGAAGTGGGCGGCAGCGCCAGCTCGGCCGTGCTGCCCCGGAAGGTGACCAGACCGACCTTGTCGCGCCGCTGGTAGGCGTCCAGCAGCAGCGACAGCACCGCGCCCTTCACCGCGCTCATCCGCTGCCGGGCCGCCATCGACCCGGAGGCGTCCACCACGAACAGCACGAGGTTCCCCTCGCGCCCCTCGCGGGCCGCCTGCCGCAGGTCGTCGCGGTGGATCAGCAGCCCCGGACCGGAACGCCCGCGGGCCCGCTGGTGCGGGGCGGCCGCCTGCACGGTCGCCGCCAGGTGCAGCTTCGTCAGCTGCCCTCGGGGCCGGTGCGCGCCGGTGGTGCGGCCGTGCGAGGTACGGGCCCGCGAGCGCCGCCCGGACGCGCCCTCGCCGAGACCGGGCACGCTGAGGACCTTCGTACGGAACGGGGCGGCGGCGCGTACGGCGGCCTGCTCGGGCGCCGAGCCGCGCGCAGGCTCCGGCTGGGCATCCTGCTCCGGGCCCGGCCCCTCGGGCTCCGGCGCGGCCGGGTCCTGCGGGGGCTCGGGCTCCCCGTCCTGCTGCGGCCCGTCGGGCGCGCCGCCCTGCGGGGGCACCCCGCCGTTGCCGGGGCCGCCGTCGGGTCCGCCGCCGTCCGGGCCGCCCTCGGGCCCGTCGTCGCCCGGACCCTCCGGCTCCGGCTCGGGCTCCGGCTCGTCGTCGGGCAGTCCGTCGAGGATCCGGTCCAGCAGGTCCTCGTCCAGCCCGGGCGCGTCGAAGGGATTGCGGCGGCGCCGGTGCGGGAGCGCCAGCAGCGCAGCCTGCCGGACGTCCTCCTTGCGCACGGCCGTACGCCCGGCCCACGCGGCCAGCGCCGTCGCGGTGCGCGCCATGACGATGTCGGCGCGCATGCCGTCCACCTCGAACGCGGCGCAGGCCGCGGCGATCTGGAGCAGCGCCGCGTCGCCCAGCGCCACCTTCGGCAGCAGCGCCCGCGCGGCCACCACCCGGGCCCGTACGGCCTCCTCGTCACCGGCCCAGCGGGCGGCGAAGTTGGCGGAGTCGTCCTCGTACGCGAGCCGGCGGCGGACCACCTCGACGCGCTGTTGGGGGTCCCGCGAGGCCGAGACCTCGACGGTCAGGCCGAACCGGTCGAGGAGCTGCGGGCGCAGCTCGCCCTCCTCGGGGTTCATGGTGCCGACGAGCAGGAAGCGGGCGGCGTGCCGGACGGAGACGCCCTCGCGCTCGACGTAGGAGGCGCCCATCGCGGCCGCGTCCAACAAGACGTCGATCAGGTGGTCGTGGAGCAGGTTGACCTCGTCCACGTACAGGATTCCGCGGTGCGCGGCCGCGAGCAGCCCGGGCTCGAAGGCCTTCACGCCGTCCGCCAGGGCCCGCTCGATGTCGAGTGCGCCGACCAGCCGGTCCTCGGAGGCGCCCACGGGCAGCTCGACCATGCGGGCGGGCCGGGCCTGACCCGGGCCGGGCTCGTGCGGGCCGTCGGGGCAGGCCGGGTCGGGCGTCCCGGGCGCGCACGAGAACCGGCATCCGGGCACGACGTCCACCTGCGGCAGCAGCGCCGACAGCGCGCGGACGGCGGTGGACTTGGCGGTCCCTTTTTCGCCGCGCACGAGCACACCACCGACCGCTGGGCTCACGGCGTTGAGCAGGAGCGCCAGCCGCAGGTCGGACTGGCCGACCACTGCGGTGAACGGGTAGGGCGTGCTGCTCATGCGTTGCTCACTCCTTCGATGGTGCGGACCGTTGCCGGGGCTCCGCCCCGGCCCCCGCGCCTCAATCGCCGGCGGGGCTGGATGTGGTGCACGCCGTCAGCCTCGCCGGCGATCGAGGCGCGGGTCCGGGCAGAGCCCGGTTTCGGGAAGGGGCGGGTAGGGGAACCGCCCCGCAGGGCCGCGCCCCTCACGGCGCACCCGGCGGCACGAACGGCAGCCCCGCCGGGGCCCCCGTCTCGATCAGCCGCAGCAGCGCGTCCGTGTCGGCGTGCTCCTCGATCAGGTCGCCCAGCAGGTCCAGCTGCTCCTCGCGCAGGGTTCCGAAGGAGGTGTCCGGGGCCGGGGTGAACCGCCGCCCGGCGGCCCGCGCGACCTCCCGCAGGAACGCCCGGCGGAAGCCGTCGCTCTCCAGCGATCCGTGCCAGTGGGTGCCCCACACCTCGCCCACCCGGCAGCCGTCCAGGAAGGGAGTTCCGCCGAGCACCTCGGCCACCCCGTGGTGGATCTCGTAGCCCTCGACGCGCTCGCCGAGGGCACTGCCCACCGGGCGTGCGAGGGTCTTCTCCGCGGCGAAGCGGACCCGGACCGGAAGCAGTCCGAGGCCCTCGACGGTGCCCGCCCGCGACTCCACGTCGTCCTCGATCAGTTCGCCCAGCGCCTGGAAGCCGCCGCAGATCCCCAGCACCGGGCGCCCCTCGGCGGCCCGCCGGGCCAGCGCCGCGGCGAGACCGCGCTCGCGCAGCCACTCCAGGGCCTTCACCGTGCCGCGGGTGCCGGGCACGACCACCAGGTCGGCGTCGGCCAGTTCCTCGGCCCGGTCCACGAACCGCACCACCACGCCGGGTTCCGCGGCCAGCGCGTCCACGTCCGTGAAGTTCGACATCAGCGGGACGGCGCAGACCGCGATCCGCAGGACGTCCTCGCCGACCGGCGGCGCCACCACCGACTCGCGGACGGCGCCGCGCAGCGAGACCCGCAGCCCGTCCTCCTCGTCGATGCCCAGCCCGTGCTGGAACGGCAGCACCCCGAAGGTGGCGCGGCCGGTGAGGCCGCGCAGCATCTCCAGGCCCGGCTCCAGCAGCGAGACGTCGCCGCGGAACTTGTTGACGAGGTAGCCCGCGACCAGTTCCTGGTCGGCGGCGCCCAGCAGCGCGGTGGTTCCGAAGAAGGAGGCGAAGACCCCGCCGCGGTCGATGTCGCCGACCACGACGACGGGGAAGCGGGCGGCCCGCGCGATCCCCATGTTGACGATGTCGGTGCGCCGCAGGTTGATCTCGGCCGGACTGCCGGCGCCTTCGCAGATCACGGCGTCATACGTGCCCCGCAACTGCGCCAGGCAGTCCGTGACCACGCCCAGCAGCTGCTCCCGGCCGCCGGGCGTGGCCGGTCCGGCCGTCCCCGCGGGACCGCCGAAGAACCCCCGCGCGCTCATCTCGCCCACCGGCTTGCCCAGCAGCACCACCTGGCTGCTGCGGTCGCTGCCGGGCTTGAGCAGCACCGGGTTCATCAGCGCGGTCGGCTCCACCCGGGCCGCCTGGGCCTGCATGGCCTGGGCCCGGCCGATCTCGGCGCCCTCGCGCGTCACGAAGGAGTTCAGGGACATGTTCTGCGCCTTGAACGGGGCCACCTTCACCCCCTGGCGGGCCAGCCAGCGGCAGATGCCCGCGGTGACCACGCTCTTGCCCGCGTCCGAGGTGGTGCCGGCCACCAGCAGTCCGCCCCCCAGTGCCCCGCTCATCGGCGTCCCTTCCGTACGTACGAGGAGACGAGCGAGCGGCCCGCCACGCAGGCGCCCAGCGCCAGCCAGGTCACCCGGCGGGAGAGCCGTACCGCCCGTTCGATGTCGGCGGCCCGGACCGGCCGCCCCGCCGCCCCGTTCAGGACCGGGCGGTGCTCGACGCGGCCCGCGTACGCGAGGGTGCCGCCCATCCGCACGCCCAGCGCGCCGGCGAACGACGACTCCACCGGGCCGGCGTTGGGGCTGGGGTGTTTGGCGGCATCGGCACGCCAGGCCCGGACCGCCCCCCGACGGTCCGGACCCGCGAGGACGGCCGCGGCCGCGGTGAGCCGGGCGCCCGGCCAGCCGGCCACGTCGTCCAGGCGCGCCGAGGCCCAGCCGTAGCGCAGGTAACGGGGGGACTTGTGCCCGACCATCGCGTCCAGCGTGTTCACGGCGCGGAAGGCGAGCAGCCCGGGGACGCCCGCGACGGCGCCCCACACGAGCGCGCCGACCACGGCGTCCGAGGTGTTCTCGGCGACGGACTCCACCACGGCCCGGGCGATCTGCTGCTCGTCGAGGGAGTGCGGGTCGCGCCCGCACAGGTGGGGGAGCCGCTCCCGGGCCACGTCGGCGTCGCCGGCGGCGAGCGCCCCGCCGATGGCACGGGCCTCCCGGCCCAGCGAGGTGCCGCCGACGACGGTCCAGGTGGCGGCGGCGGTCAGGGCGATCCGTAGGGGGGCGGGGGCGGTCCGCACGGCCCGGGAGCCGAGCGCGCCCAGGGCGGCCGCGCCCCCGGCGCAGAGCAGGGTGTGCAGGGCTCCGCGGCCGCGCTGCCGGCGGGGGTCGTCCTTCCACAGGACGTGTTCCACGGCGGCGGCGGCACGGCCGAAGGCGGCGACGGGGTGCCCACGGCGCGGATCGCCCAGGATCCGGTCGCCGATCAGCCCGGCCGCCGCGCCGTACGCGAAAACGCGATCGGCACGCATGGGCAGGTATGTCCTCACTCAGGGTCCGCGCCCTGGTTCGACGTGACCGGCGGTGAGAGTCTCCTGGCTCCCGGATCGACGCTTCCCCCGGCCTTCCAGCCCGCGGGGGGCCGTGACGCACGGTGGGGGAGCGCTCCCCGGTGACAGTGGCGGGACCGCGCCGGATTCACACCGGACTTCCTCTCCTGCCGCCGTATTGGCTCGGGCAGTCCACCACGCTGCGAGATGGCCCGTCAACTCGCCGTTGACCTGCGGCGGGACAGTGTGCGCAGGCCCACAGCAGGCCCACAGCAGGCCCACAGCAGGCCCGCAGCGGGCCCGCAGCGGACCCTCGGGCGAGCGCCGGACGGCCCCGGGCCGAGCGCCGACGGGCCCGCGCGGGTACGCGAAAGCTCCCCCTGAGGCGTCCTCCGGGGGAGCTTCGCGACGGTCGTCAGATGACGATCAGGTAGATCCCGTAGGCGACGGCCGCCGCGCACAGCGCGAAGGCGGCGTAGGCGCCGGTACGGGCCAGGGCGGCGGTGCCGCCCTGCTCGGTGGCGGCCTCGTGCTTGGAGAGGCCGACGAGACCGAGGGTGAAGAGGGTGACGAGCACCACGGTGGCGGTGAGGCTGACCCCGAAGACGGAGCCGAGAGCTGCCCAGTCGATCTTCATACTGCTGATCCTCTGTTCTGGTCCGGCCGCGTCAGACCGCGGCGGCCGGAGCGGCCGGGGTCTCGCCGTGGGCCGGGGCCGGGATGGTGGCCTTCAGGTCCTCGTCGGTGACGGCGGCGGTGGTGCCGGCCGGGGGCGGGGTGACGGCCGCGATGGCGGTGGTCACGACGCCGGGCTGCTCCGCGGCCTCGTCGACCTCGTTCACGTTGTGGTGGTCGACGACCTGGCGGCGCGAGATCCGCCAGATGGCGAAGCAGGAGGCCACGAGGAAGGCGGTGACGGCGGCGATGCCGATGTCGCCCGTGCGCATGACCAGCTCGGCGCCGGCGGAGACCAGCGCGGCGGCCGGCAGGGTCAGGCCCCACGCGACGAACATGCGGGTGGCGGTGGACCAGCGGACCACGCCGCCCTTGCGGCCGAGGCCGGCACCCATCACCGCGCCGGAGCACGAGTGGGTGGTGGAGAGCGAGAAGCCCAGGTGCGAGGAGGCCAGGATGACGCTCGCGGCCGAGGTCTGGGCGGCGAAGCCCTGCTGCGGCTGCAGGTCGGTCAGGCCCTTGCCCATGGTGCGGATGATGCGCCAGCCGCCGAGGTAGGTGCCGAGCGCGATCGCCATGCCGGCGGAGACGATGACCCAGACCGGCGGGTTCGCGTCGGGCGCGATGGCGCCGCCGGCGACGAGTGCCAGGGTGATGATGCCCATCGTCTTCTGCGCGTCGTTGGTGCCGTGCGCGAGGGAGACGAGACCGGCCGAGGCGATCTGCCCGGCCCGGTAGCCCTTGGCGGACGTCTTGTCGCCCACCTTGCCGCCGACCTTGTACGTGACCTTGGTGGCCAGCATCGCGGCCACACCGGCCACGATCGGCGCGGCGATCGCGGGGATCAGCACCTTGGTGACGACGACGTCGCCGTTGACGGCTCCGATGCCGGCGGAAGCGACCGCGGCACCGATCAGGCCGCCCATCAGGGCGTGCGACGAGCTGGACGGCAGGCCGACCAGCCAGGTGACGAGATTCCAGAGGATCGCGCCGACCAGTGCCGCGAAGATCACTTCAGGCTGGATGCCCTCTTCGTTGACCAGGCCCTTGGAGATCGTCTTGGCGACCTCCACGGACAGGAATGCGCCGACGAGGTTGAGCACGGCGGACATGGCCACCGCCGTCTTGGGCTTGAGAGCGCCAGTCGAGATGGTGGTGGCCATCGCGTTGGCAGTGTCGTGAAAACCGTTCGTGAAGTCGAACACGAGAGCGGTGACGATCACGATCCCGAGGAGAAGCGTTATGTGCTCCATTTACCCAGGCTTCTGTTTGAGGTCAGTGGCTCGGCGACCGTAGGCAACCTGGGTGAACGGAAGATGAACTGACACGGTCGGAGTGGTGTACCGGCTCGACGGCCGACTGGTCCCCACCGTGGCGATTTGCTCCGAATTTTTCCTGCCTGCTGCGATTTACGCACGTCAGAGCCACGTAAACGGAAGCAGACCGGAAGGGTTTCCGCCGGTTACGGCGGGCCGCGCCCGGACCCCGAAGAGATCCAGATCACCCTGCGAACTGGCCGGTCCGCCGCACTCGCCCGACACTGGAGCGGTGCGCACCGCAACAGTGACGGCCGCGGCCGTCACCACCCTCATCGGCGCCGGCGCGGCCGCGGTCGCCGCCGGCCGGTACGCCGGCGACGCGGCCCTGCGGCCCGCCCCCGGACAGCCCCTGCCCGGCAGCCCCCGGCTCAGCGTCCACTCCGCCGACGCCGGACGGGTCGAGCTGACCCGCGCCCTGCCCGCCCTGCTGCCCGGCGTCTACGGACTCGACGCGCCCGGTGTGCACGCCGTGGTGGGGCCGGTGCTCGGCGAGGCCCCGCACGCCCCCGACACCGTCGTACGCCGGCTCGAACGGATCACCCACGGCGAGCTCACCCCGGGCCTGCGGGTCCGCCTCACCCCTCAGCTGTACCGCGGCAACCCGCGCACCGCCCTCGGCCTCGACCACGCCGACGTGGACGTGCCCGGCGAGCTCGGCGCGCTGCCCGCCTGGTTCCTGCCCGGCGCCCGCCGCACCTGGGTGATCACCGTGCACGGCCTCGGCGCCACCCGCGAGCACGCCATGAACCTCATGCCCTTCCTGCACGCGCAGCGGATGCCGGTCCTCGACCTCGCCTACCGCAACGACCTCGGCGCCCCGCCCTCCCCGGACGGCCTCTGCCACCTCGGCGAATCGGAATGGCGGGACCTGGACGCCGCGATCCGCTACGCCGTGCGGTTCGGCGCCGAGCGGGTCGTCCTGCACGGCTGGTCCACCGGCGCCGCCATGGCCCTGCACGCCGCCTCCCGCTCCGCCCTGCGCGACCGCGTCGCGGGACTCGTACTCGACTCGCCCGTCCTCGACTGGCACCTCACCCTGCGCGCCCTCGCCGCCGCCCGCCGCACCCCCGGCCCGCTGCTCCCGCTGGCGATCCGGGCCGCCGAGGGCCGGGCCGGGCTGCGCGGCGACCGGCTGCCCGAGGCCGCCGACCCGGCCGGGCTGCGGGTCCCCGTCCTGATCTTCCACGGGCCCGGCGACACCTTCGCCCCCTGGGGGCTCTCCCGGGAGCTGGCCGCGAGCCGCCCCGGACTCGTCTCCCTGCACCCCGTCGCCGACGCCCCGCACGGCGCGATGTGGAACGCCTCGCCCGCCGCGTACGAAGAGGCGCTGCGACGCTTCCTCACCCCTTTGATGTGACGTCGGCCGCATCCTCTTGACGTGACCGGCGGGTGTGGTGTGCCTGATGTGACGGAAGGGTCCGCCGTGGGGGTGACGGCGCCCCGGAGCGCCGGAGAACCGGCGGAGTCACGCCGGAGCCGGTCGTCTTGTCCCGATCTGTACCCTCTGCCACCAGCGGTAACGACCGGTTCCGTTTGGGCTTTCGGCCGAGGACGGGCGAGACTGCTCCTCGTGACGTCCCGAAAGCCTGATGAGCAGTTGGCTCGCGACTCCAGACTCCGACTCGTCTCGCCGCGTTCCATCACCACGGCACGTACGGCGGTGACGAACCGGCGAACCCGGCCCGCGCCCCGGCCGCCCGAGGGAACCCCCGGCCCGGCCGAACTCGCACAACGCGTCAGGGCTTCACTCTCCGACGCCGCCAGACTGGCCCGCTGGGCCGAGCGGCGCACCGCGAACGCGGCCGGCACCGGATACACCGGGCCGCGACCGCTGCTCTCCGACGCCGACGTCGAACAGGCCGCCGCCGAACTGGGCCTGACGTCCGGCCAGGTCCGCGTCGGCTGGGACCGCGCCCGCCTCTCCGGCCTCGTCGAGGTGCACGGCGGCAGCGCCCGCCCCGGCTGGCGGCTGCACGCCTGGGACCGCGACGACTCCGCCGTGCTCCGCGGCTGGGTCGCCGTCTTCGACGCCTGGTCCCTCATCCACCCCGCGCCCGACGGCATCGCACCCGCCGCCGTCGCCGAGGTGGTCGAGGCGATGCCGCAGCTGCTCTCCCTCCTCCAGCTCTCCGCCGGCCCGGTCACCGTGCCCGCCCTGCTCGACATGCTCGGCCAGCGCGTCGCCGAACTCCGCGACGAGCGCTGCGAAGTCCCCTACGGCACCCCCGAGACGGCGCCCTCCCCGGACGCCGCCTCCCTCGCCCGGCTGCTGCGCTGGGCCCTCGGCTGCCTCGGCGCCGTCGACGCGCTCACCCTCGGCCCCGCCCGAGCCACCCTCACACCGCTCGGCAGCTGGGCGGTCTGGGTCAAGCTGGAGCAGATCTGCGTCGCCGCGCAGAGCCCCGCCGGCAACATCGAACAGTCCGCCGCCGCGATGCTCCGCGGCTGCGCCCGGCTCACGCCCGGTCCGGCGCGCGCCGAGTACCGGGCCTGGCTCGCGGCCCGGCCGGTCGGCAGCGCCGTCACCGAACTCCTCCAGGCCGCGCGCGGCGAGGACGCGCTCGTACGGGGCCTGGCCTTCGAGGCGCTCCGGGTGGTCGGCGCCCCCGCCGAGCCCGAGGTGCGGGCCGCGGCCGGGGAATCCGCCCTGCGGCCGTACGCGCTGCTGTGGCTGGCGGAGCACGACGGCGCCGATCCCGAGGACGCGCAGGACGCGTTGACCCGGGAGGAGAGCACCTGGTTGTGGGTGGACACGGCTGCGGCCGTCGCCGACCACGGCGAGGCGGAGCTGTTGGTGCGGCATCTGGATTCGGCGGTGCGGACGACGGTGCCGCGGCTGCTGGACGAGGTGCGGGCCGTCGGGCATCCGCGTACCGTCCAGGTGCTCATCGCCCTGGCGGCCGCACACCCCGACCCGGCCCTGGCCAAAGCCCTCCGCCGAGCCGCCTTCCAGGTCCACACCGGCGGCGAATGACCCCGCCGCCCACCTCCCCTTCAGCCTCGCAGGCCGCCCGAGGAGCAACTTCCAGCCTCGCCGGCGAGGCTGGATCGGCCCGCTCAGGCTGAGGGCGGGTCAGAGGGTGGGGGCGTACGTGCCGAAGCTCCAGAGGTTGCCTTCCGGGTCGCGGGCGAGGTAGTCGCGGGAGCCGTAGTCCTGGTCGGTGGGCGGCGTCACGATCTCCACGCCGTGTTCCACGGCCCGCGCGTGGTGCGCGTCCACGTCCTCCACCACCACGTAGACCCCCGCGGGCCCGGCGCCCGCCATCGCCGAGTCGAAGACCCCGCCGCGGCCCTTGCTGCCGAGCATCACCACGCCGTTCCCGTACGCCAGCTCCGCGTGCATCACGCTGCCGTCGTCACCCTCGTACACAGCGACCCGGGTGAAACCGAACGCTTCCGTCAGCTGCTGGATGGCCGCCGCCGCGTCGCTGTAGAGCAGTGTCGGACAGATGGACGGAACGCCTGCCATGACGATCACTCCCTCTCGTAACGTGACCCGCGCCACAGTGTGGCAGGCGGTCGTGGCGCTCAGCGGAAGGTGTTGCACCGGGCCATGTCGCCGGTCCGGTACCCCTCGTAGAACCACTGCCGGCGCTGTTCGGCCGAGCCGTGCGTCCACGACTCGGGGCTCACCCGGCCCTGGAACTTCTCCTGGATCCGGTCGTCGCCGACCGCCGCCGCCGCGCTCAGCCCGTCGTTGATGTCCTCGTCCGTCAGGGTCGTGATCAGCGGCCGGCCCGTGGTCTCGTCCGGAGTCCGGGTGGCGTTGCGCGCCCACACCCCCGCGTAGCAGTCGGCCTGCAGCTCCACCTTGACCGCGTTGCTGTTCGCGCCCTGCCGGCCGTCCTGCGCCTTCTGCAGAGTGCCCGTCAGGTTCTGGATGTGGTGCCCGTATTCGTGCGCGACCACGTACGCCTGCGCGAACGGGCCGCCGCTGGCCCCGAACTTGGTCCGCAGCTCTTCGAAGAACCCGAGGTCCAGGTAGACCTTGTGGTCGGCGGGGCAGTAGAACGGGCCCACCGCCGAGGTCGCCGAACCGCACGCCGTGCCCACGCGGCCGGTGAAGAACACCGTCTGCGCGGGCGAGTACCGGCCGCCGCGCCGGCCGAACTCCTGCCGCCAGAAGTCCTGCGCGCTGTTGACCACCGCCACCATCCGGCAGTCCTCCCGTCTGTTGGCGTCCGCCCCGGTCCGGCAGGCCGTCTGCACCTGCGCCGCCGAGGACGCGCTCGCGGCCGGCGGATCGTCCCCCGACGACAGCCCCAGCTGCTCCGGACCCACCCCGAAGAGCAGTCCCAGCACCAGCGCGATCAGGGCGGCGATGCCACCGCCGACGGTGGCCTTGCCGCCGGGGATGCGGCTGCCCCGCACATCCTGGACCTCCGACGTGTCCAGGTTGGCGTCGTCGTCGAACTGCATCCCGCACCACCCTCGTCGTCCCGCGTCGAACACCGACCCCTTCATCCTGGTGCGTACCCTCCCCTCCGGCGCTGGGCGAGGGCCGAACGGGGGACCACCGCCCCCGGTGCCCGCCCCCCGGCCCCCCGCGCCGCTAGGATCCGGGGCCCGTGACCAGCCCCCCGCCCGGCCGCCGGCGCCGCCGGATCCGCCGTGCCCTCCCGCCGCCGGGCCTGGCCCTGGCCCTCGCCCTCCTTGCCCTGCCGCTGGCGGGCGCCGCCGCCCGGCACGCCGGCCCCGCCCCCTTCGGGGACCGCCTCACCCCCCGGCCCGCCACCGCCGGCGCCCCCGGGCCCGCCGCCGCCCCCGTCCTCGGAACCGTCCCCGACCCCGTACCCCGCCTGCACGGCGACGCCGTCGAGGGCCGCCCGCCCGCCGGCGGCCCGCCGGTGTGGACGTACCGCCGGGACGGCCGCCGCCCGCTCGTCGTCCGGTCCCACCCCGGCCACGCCCTCACCCTCTGGGACGACGGCCTGGTCACCGACACCGCACCCGCCGACGGCACGGTCCGCTGGCACCGGGCCGTGCCCGGCCTGCCCGCCGACCCGGCCGGCGTGCTCCAGCCCCTGGACCCGGCGGCCCGCATGATCGCCGTCGTCACCCCCGCCCGGATCGCCGCGTTCCGCACCGCCGACGGCGACCTGCGCTGGATCGCCACCGCCCCGCCCGGCTGCGCCCACGACCCGGCCCGGCAGGCCCGCCTGGGCGCCGTCCTGCTGATCGCCCGGCCCTGCACCGGACCGGACGCGTCGTGGACGGACGGCGTGATCGCCGTCGACTCCCTCGGCCGAGTCGGCCCGCACCGCAGGCCGCTGGGCAACGAGCGCCCGGGTGAGGCCACTCACAGCCCCGGAAAGTAGTTGCGCACCCCCGTTAGACTGGTCCTCATGTCACATCTCCTTGTGCATTAGCGGCGTCGAAGAATCGCGCCCTGCCTCAAAGGCGCGAGCAGCGCTGTCCTTCCGCCGTCCATACCGCCCTGGAGTATTTCCGTGATCACCGCCACCGGCATCGAGCTGCGCGCCGGCGCCCGCGTCCTCATCGAGTCCGCGTCCTTCCGCGTCGCCAAGGGCGACCGCATCGGCCTCGTCGGCCGCAACGGCGCCGGCAAGACCACGCTCACCAAGTGCCTCGCGGGCGAGGGGCAGCCGGCCGCCGGCAGCATCGCCCGCTCCGGCGAGGTCGGCTACCTCCCGCAGGACCCGCGCACCGGCGACCTCGACGTACTCGCCCGCGACCGGATCCTCTCCGCGCGCGGGCTCGACGTACTGATCAAGAAGATGCGGATGAACGAGGAGCGCATCGCCACCGGCGCCGGCGCCACCCGCGAGAAGGCCCTGCGCCAGTACGAGCGCCAGGAGACCGAGTTCCTCACCAAGGGCGGGTACGCGGCCGAGTCCGAGGCCGCCACCATCTCGGCCGCCCTCGGCCTGCCCGACCGGGTGCTCGGCCAGCCGCTGCACACCCTCTCCGGTGGTCAGCGCCGCCGCGTCGAGCTCGCCCGGATCCTCTTCTCGGACGCCGACACGCTGCTCCTCGACGAGCCCACCAACCACCTCGACGCCGACTCGATCGTCTGGCTGCGCGACTACCTCAAGACGTACCGCGGCGGCTTCATCGTGATCTCCCACGACGTCGACCTGGTCGAGACCGTCGTCAACAAGGTCTTCTACCTCGACGCGAACCGCTCCCAGATCGACGTCTACAACATGGGCTGGAAGCTCTACCAGCAGCAGCGCGAGGCCGACGAGAAGCGCCGCAAGCGCGAGCGCCAGAACGCCGAGAAGAAGGCCGCCGCCCTCAACTCGCAGGCCGACAAGATGCGCGCCAAGGCCACCAAGACCGTGGCCGCGCAGAACATGGCCAAGCGCGCCGAGCGGCTGCTCTCCGGCCTGGAGGCGGTCCGCGTCTCCGACAAGGTCGCCAAGCTGCGCTTCCCGGACCCCGCGCCCTGCGGCAAGACCCCGCTCACCGCAGAGGGCCTGTCCAAGTCGTACGGCTCCCTGGAGATCTTCACCGACGTCGACCTGGCCATCGACAAGGGCTCCCGCGTCGTCATCCTCGGCCTCAACGGCGCCGGCAAGACCACCCTGCTGCGGCTGCTCTCCGGCACCGAGAAGCCGGACACCGGCGAGGTCACCCCCGGCCACGGCCTCAAGCTCGGCTACTACGCCCAGGAGCACGAGACCCTGGACCCGGAGCGCACCGTCCTGGAGAACATGCGCTCGGCCGCCCCCGACCTGGACCTGGTCGAGGTCCGCAAGACCCTCGGCTCGTTCCTGTTCTCCGGCGACGACGTGGACAAGCCTGCGGGCGTGCTCTCCGGCGGCGAGAAGACCCGGCTGGCCCTGGCCACCCTGGTCGTCTCCTCCGCCAACGTGCTCCTCCTCGACGAGCCCACCAACAACCTCGACCCCGCCAGCCGCGAGGAGATCCTCGGCGCGCTGCGCACGTACAAGGGCGCCGTCATCCTCGTCACGCACGACGAGGGCGCGGTCGACGCCCTGGAGCCGGAGCGCATCATCCTGCTCCCGGACGGCGTCGAGGACCTGTGGGGCCCCGACTACAAGGACCTGGTGGCGCTGGCCTGAGGCCGCGCGGCGGGTGATCCACGGCGTTCTGGATCATTCGGCCCATGGGTGATCCATCATCTGAGTGAGACGGTCTCGTACCGCTGCGTGCTGTACACCGGCCCCGGCCGTGTCCCCGAGGGGGCGCGACCGGGGCTTCGCGTTGATCCTTTGGCCGTTCTGACCTGCCGATTCCCGCCGCCGGAGGGCTCCCTCCGCAGGCCCGCCGGACCGTCCGCGAAAAATGCGGCCCGACGGACCTTGTCGAATGGGTGGCCAGGAAGGCCGAGAGGGGTGATCATGAGAAGCACCAGAGCGCACTTCCCATGAGGAGGCACGGGTGGCCGAGACTCTGAAGAAGGGCAGCCGGGTAACCGGCGCTGCGCGCGACAAGCTCGCGGCAGACCTGAAGAAGAAGTACGACTCCGGTGCGAGCATCCGGGCGCTGGCCGAGGAAACGGGCCGCTCCTATGGATTCGTCCACCGGATGCTCAGCGAGTCCGGAGTCACGCTGCGAGGTCGCGGTGGCGCGACGCGCGGCAAGAAGGCGGCCGCGGCCTGATCCGGGCCACGCCGAGGATCATCACCGTCATCACCTTCGTGACCCCCGGTCGGCCGAGAGGTCGACTGGGTGGTTACTGTGCAGTCACTTATGACTCGGCTGCTCTCCCCGGAGGCGATGATGGCTCTGCTCGACAAGGACGGCGTACGGCTCACCGTCGAAGACACGGTCGCCACGGTGACACTGACCAATCCGGCCAAGCGAAACGCTCAATCCCCCGCGCTCTGGCGGGCGTTGACGGAGGCCGGGCGGTCGCTGCCGGGCAGCGTGCGGGTCGTCGTCCTCAGCGGCGAAGGACAGTCCTTCTCCGCGGGGCTCGACCGGCAGGGGTTCACCCCCGAGGGCTTCGAGGGAGAGCCGTCCTTCCTTGATCTGGCACGCGGTTCCGACGAAACACTGGACGCGACGATCGCCGAATACCAGGAGGCATTCACCTGGTGGCGGCGCAACGACATCATCACCATCGCCGCGGTACAGGGCCATGCCATCGGGGCCGGCTTCCAGCTGGCCCTCGCCTGCGACCTGCGGGTCGTGGCCGAGGACGTGCAGTTCGCCATGCGTGAGACGAGCCTGGGCCTGGTGCCGGACCTGACCGGAACCCATCCGCTCGTCTCCCTCGTGGGGTACGCGCGCGCCCTGGAGATCTGCGCGACCGGCCGCTTCGTCCACGCGGCGGAGGCCGAGCGGATCGGCCTGGCCAACCTCGTCGTGCCCGCCCCCGAACTCACCGGCGCGGTGAAGGACCTCACCGCCGCCCTCCTCGCCGCGCCCCGGGACGCCGTCGTCGAGACGAAGGCCCTGCTGCGCGGCGCCGCCACGCGCGGGTACGAGGAACAGCGCGCCGCCGAGCGCGCCGCCCAGGCCCGCCGCCTGCGCGACCTGGCCGGCATCTCCGACTGACCGACCCGTCCGCGCCAGGACGACACCGTGTGCTCCCGTGGGGGGCCGGGCACCCGCCCGGCCCCCCACGCCACGTTCGGCCCCCACCGGCATGAGAGCCCGCCCGGCCGGGAAGGAGCCAGGCGTCCCGCCCTGCCGCGCCGCGCGCGTCCCACCGGGGGAGGCGTCCCCCAAGCGCCACCGGGTGCGCGCGCTTACCGTGGTCGAGGAGCCCCGTACGCCCGAAGGGACACAGACGATGACCGAAAGCGTGACCGGGAGCAAGACCAGCGTGACCGGGGGCAAGACCCTCCCCGCGGCCGAACGCGGCCGCACCACCATCGCGGACGGCGTGGTGGAGAAGATCGCGGGCCTGGCCGCCCGCGAGGTGCTCGGCGTGCACGCCATGGGCAGCGGGCTGTCCCGCACGTTCGGCGCCGTACGCGACCGGGTGCCCGGCGGCGGTGGCGGCAAGTCCGTATCGCGCGGGGTGAAGGCCGAGGTGGGAGAGGTCCAGACGGCCCTCGACCTGGAGATCGTCATCGACTACGGCGTGTCGATCACCGAGGTCGCCCGGGCCGTCCGTGAGAACGTCGTCTCGGCGGTGGAGCGCATGACCGGCCTCGAAGTCGTCGAGGTCAACATCGCGGTCACCGACGTCAAGCTGCCCGACGAGCCCGACGACGAGCCGGAGACCCGGATCCAGTAGGCGCGTGGTGGCGAGAGGAGCGCGCGATGAGCATGGCCGTGACCGGAATGGCCGCCGGGATGGCACTCGGGTTCGCCGGGTACTTCGGCGGCTTCGGAGCCTTCCTGCTGGTGGCGGCGCTCGGCGCCGTCGGATTCGTCGCCGGCAGGTTCTTCGACGGCGACCTGGAACCGGGCGATTTCTTCCGCTCGCGCGACGACCGGCGGCGGTGACCGGATGACGTCGCCCGCGCCCCGGTCCTCCAGGACCGTCCGCCTCGCCCCCGCGGACCGCGGGGCCACCCGGATCGCGGACCGGGTGGTCGCCCGGATCGCCGCCCAGGCGGCCCGCGAGGCCCTCGGGGCACCGCAGCCCGAGGCGGCGCCGCCGCACGCCTCGGTCACCGTCCACCACGACATCGCCCGGGTCCGCATCACCCTCGAACTCGGCTACCCCGGCGACCTCGGCGCCCAGTGCGCCGCCGTCCGCCGGCGCGTCGCCGACCGCATCGAGGAACTCGCCGGGATGGCCGTACCCGAGGTCGACATCGACGTGGAGCGGCTGCACTCCCTCCAGACCCGCCCGGGCGCCCGGGCCCGGCTCCGGTGAGCGGCGCGCCCGCCGGCCCCGCCCCGGCAGACGCGACCCCGGCCGGTCCCGCACCCGCCGGACCGGCTCCGCCGCCCGCTCGGGCCGGCCGGTTCCGCTCGGCCCGCCGCGTGCCCGCGGCCCTCACCGCCGCCGTCGTACTCGGTGCCGCCGCGCTCCTCCTGTACGACGTCACCGCCGTGCGCCTCGACCGGCCCGGCATGCAATGGCGCCGGGCGCTCGCCGACCGGCTGGCCGGCCACACCCTCGACGACCCCGGGACGGTCACCGCCGCCGTCGTCCTGGTCCTCCTCGGCGTCCTGCTGCTCGTCCTGGCGCTGACCCCGGGACTGCGCCACGTCCTGACCATGCGCAGCCCCGACGCGTCGGTGCGGGCCGGGCTGACCCGCAAGGCGGCCGGGCTGATCGTGCGGGACCGGGCGATGGAGGTCTCCGGGGTGCAGGCCGTCAAGGTCACCGTGGGCCGCGCCCGCATCCGGGTCGGCGTCTCCTCGCACTTCCGCGAACTGGACGACGTACGCACCGAACTCGACACGGTGCTGGCGGTGGCCGTCGACGAACTGGGCCTCGCCCACGCACCGCGCCTGCACGTACGGGTCACCCGACCGGCCCGGAAGGGGTGACGCGCATGCTGGGGACCGTCAACCGGATCCTGCTCGGGCTCGCCGGGCTCGTGCTGACCGCGCTCGGCACGGTCCTGCTGACCGGATTCCGGCCCTACGAGGGACGGCACGACGTGCTGCTCGGCGACGCCGAACGCACGCGGTGGCAGGAGCACGGATGGTGGTGGCCGGCGGTCATCGCCACCCTCGCCGTGCTGGTGCTCCTCGCACTGTGGTGGCTGCTCGCGCAGCTGCGGCGGTCCCGGCTCGCCGCGGTCCTCGTCGACACCGGCGACGGCGCCGGGGCGGTGCTCCGCGGCCACGCCCTGGAAGCGGCGCTGACCGCGGAGGCCGCGGCGCTGGACGGGGTGGCGCACTGCCAGGTCACCCTGCACGGGCGGCGCGGCGCGCCGCGGGCCCGGGTGCGGATGCGGCTCGCGCCGCACGCCGTGCCCGCCGACGCGCTGGCCGGACTGGCCGACGAGGTGCTGGCGCACGCCCGCGCCTCGGCGGGGCTGGCCGACCTGCCGGCGGAGGCCCGCCTCCAGGTGGCGTCCCACCACGCCCGGCGCGTCACCTGACGGGGTCCCGGCCGGCGATCAGCCCACCGGCCGGGATGGAGCCGCGGGGATGGAGCCGCCGGGACGGGGGCCGCGGGGATGGAGCCGCGGGGACGGAGCCGCGGGGACGGAGCCGCGGGGACGGAGCCGCGGGGACGGAGCCGCGGGGACGGAGCCGCCGGGACGGGGGCCGCCGGGACGGAGACGCCGGGCCGCAGAGCCGGCTCAGAAGCCGTGCCGGGAGCCGCCGTCGACCGGGAGCATCACACCGGTCAGGTACGAGGCGGCCGGCGACAGCAGGAAGGCGGCGGTGCGGCCGAACTCCTCGGCAGTGCCGTACCGGCGCAGCGGGATGCGGGACTCGTTGGCGACACGGGCCGCCTCGGCGTCGCCGGACAGCGCGTCCAGCTCCCGCACCCGGTCGGTGTCGATCCGCGCCGGCAGCAGGCCGACCACCCGGATGCCCTGAGGGCCCAGTTCGTCCGCGAGGGACTTCGCGAACCCGGCGAGGCCGGGCCGCAGCCCGTTCGAGATGGTCAGCCCGGGGATCGGCTCGTGCACCGAACCGGACAGCACGAAGCCGATGACGCCGCCCTCGTCCAGCTCGGCCGCCGCCGCCCGGGCCAGCCGCACCGCGCCCAGGAACACCGACTCGAAGGACGCCGTCCACTGCGCGTCCGTGTTGTCGGCGGCGAAGCCGGGCGGCGGGCCGCCGACGCTGACGAGGATGCCGTCGAAGCGGCCGAAGTGCTCCCGCGCGGTGGCGATCAGCCGGTGCGCGGTCTGCGGGTCGGCGTTGTCGGCGCTCACGCCGACGGCGTTCGGGCCGATCGCGGCGGCGGCTGCCGTGATCCGCTGCTCGTCCCGCCCGCTCACGACGACCTTCGCGCCGTCGGCGGCCAGTTCGCGCGCGGCGGCGAGGCCCAGCCCGCGGCCGGCTCCGGTGACGACGTAGACGCGGTCTCTCAGTCCAAGATCCATGCGTCACACGCTACGCGGTGGCGGGCTCGGGTTCCGGGCCGTCCGCGGCCAGGGCCGCCGCCGTCGCGGCGGCCCGGGCGGCCGCCTCGTCGCGGTCGCGCTTCTCGCGGCGCACCAGCACCACCCAGCCCACCGGGACGGCGGCGGCGAACAGCCACCACTGGACCGCGTACGCCATGTGCGGGCCGATCGAGTCGTGGTCGGGCTCGGGGACCGGCTCGGGGCTGTCGCCGGCCGGGACCGGCGCGGTCAGCTCCAGGTAGCCGCCGAGCACCGGCCGCTTCAGGGCGGCCGCCTGCTGCTCGCTGTTGATGAGCATCACCTGGCGGTCGGGCAGGCCCTTGCGGTCCTTGATGCCGCTGCCGGCGCTGGTCTCGTCGGCCTTGAGGCGACCGGTCACCGTGACCTCGCCGCGGGGGGCGGCGGGCACCGGCGGGTAGGCGCGTACGTCGCCGCCGCTCGCCACCCAGCCCCGGTTGACGAGCACGGCGCGGCCGTCGGGCAGCACCAGCGGGGTCACGACGTGGAAGCCGACCTTGTCGTCGGCGGAGGTCCGCATGCGCACCACGACCTCGTGGGCGCCGTCGTAGCGGCCGGTGGCGGTGACGGTCCGCCAGTAGTCGGCGCGCGGTACCTCGCGGCCGGGGGCGGCGAGGTCGGTCACCGGGACCGGCTTCGCGGCGAGGCTGCCGGCGATCAGCTCGTTCTGCGCGACCCGGTGCTCGTGGCGGTGGAACTGCCAGAAGCCCAGTCTGATCATCCCGGGGATGAGGGCGAGGGCGAAGAGGGTGAGGAACACCCACTGCCGGGTCAGCACAAAGCGGTACACGCCGTCGACGGTACCCGCAGCGGTCCGGGCCCCGGCCGCGGGGGTGCCCCACCCGCCCGGACACCGCGGCCGTGCGGCCACGCGGGTACGCGAACGCCCGGGGCCCGGTCTGCGGGCGCCCGGGCGTGCGGACGACGGGGAGCCGGACGGCGGGGGTCAGACGTGGTCGACGATGCCCACCTCCCCCTCCGCGCGGGCGCAGTGCCCGCCGCAGAACCACTGGCCATCGACCTCGACGCCCTGGCCGATGATCTGGACCCGGCAGTGCTCGCAGATGGGCGCCATGCGGTGGATGGCGCAGGAGAAGCAGTCGAAGACGTGCACCGCGCCCTGCGCGTGCACCTCGAAGGACATGCCGTAATCGTTTCCGCAGACCTCACAACGTGCCATGCGCCACAGGGTGGGACCGCGGGGTACCGGGGGGCGAGCGGGCGCCGGGCGCGTCGCCCCACGGTCACCCGTCTGCCGCAGCCACGTCCCGCAGCAGCTGGGTGAAGGCGGCCTCGTCGACGACCGGCGTGCCGAACGTCTTCGCCTTCACCGTCTTCGACGTCGCCGAGTCCGGGTCGTTGGTCACCAGCAGGCTGGTGAGCCGCGACACACTCGTGGCCACGTGTAGCCCCGCCTCGACGGCCCGGTCCTCCAGGAGCTCCCGGTCCACCGAGGTGTCACCCGAGAAGGCGATCCGCATGCCCTGCCGCAGCGGCCGGCCGTCCTCGTACCGGCCCGGGTTGGGGTACGGGCACGGGGGCCGCTTGCGCGAGGGCCGCCAGCTGCCGCCCGAAGATCCGTACGAGGCCTGGTAGCCGATGCGGGGTGCGGCGGGGGAGTCCGACCACTCGGTCAGCGGCCGGCACTCCAGCAGCGGCAGCCGTACGCCGTCGCGCGCGGCGGCGTGCAGCGAGGGCCGGAACGCCTCGGCGAGCACCCGGGCGTCGTCGAGCGCGTGGTGCGCGCGCTGCTGCACGACCCCGAAGTGCGCGGCCAGCGACTCCAGCTTGTGGTTGGGCAGCGGCAGCCGGAGCTCCTTCGACAGGGCGATGGTGCACAGCCGCTGACGGACCGGCGCGGCGGTCGCCGCCCGGGCGTACTCCCGGGCGATCATCTGCCAGTCGAACATAGCGTTGTGCGCGACGAGCACCCGGTCCGCGAGGCGGCCGGCGAACTCCTCGGCGATGTCCTGGAAGAGGGGCGCGCCGTCGAGCATGTCGCTGGTGAGGCCGTGGATCCAGACGGGACCGGGGTCACGCTGCGGGTTGACCAGGGTGTACCAGTGGTCCTCCACGTTGCCCTGCGCGTCGAGCCGGTAGACGGCGGCGGACACTATCCGGTCGTCGCGAGCGAGCCCGGTGGTCTCCACGTCGACCACCGCGTACCCCTGCGGGTACGCGGCGGGCCACGTCGTCTCTGCGGTCGTACGGTCGTCGAGCATGGTCACAGAGAATACGGGCCCGCACCGACACCCCGCTCCCGCACTCCCGGATCCGGCCGGGAGTGCGGGAGGGTGACGGGCTCGGGGCGGGCGCCTCGGCCGAGTTCGGCGACCAGGTCGCCGGCCGTGAGGCGGGCCGGCGAGGCGCAGGCGTCGACCGGGCCGGGGAACAGCCGGTACGAGGTGCCCGACGCCCGCTTCATCCGGCGGGCGGCAGCAGTGACGCGACCAGGGCGCGGACCGACAGGAGGAAGAGGCGGTCCGGGTCGGCCGGACGGGCCAGGGCGCGGGCCAGGGCCGGGTCCTCGGGGGCGGTGGCCGGGTCCCACAGGTCGCCCTCGGCCGGTGACTGGGCGGGGGAGCGCTCGCGGTTGCGCTCGACCAGGACGAAGCCCACGATCTGGAACTGGATCGCCCGTACGGCGTCCGCCGCGGCGCTGCCGCGCAGCCCGGCCGCGTGCACCTCGTGCACCAGCGCCTGCTGGGCGGGCAGGAACATCCGCTCGGTCAGGCCGCGTTCGTGGACCATCGCGATCAGGTGCGGGCGGTCGCGCACCTCGCGGCGGAGCATCCGGGCCACCGACACGATCCGCTCGGCGGGGGTGCGGCCGGCCGGCCGGATCGCGCCCATCTCGGTCACGGTCCGCTCCACGAGCGCGTCGAGCAGCGATTCGCGGTTGCCGACGTGCCAGTAGATGGAGGTGACGGCGGTGCCGAGCTCGGCGGCCAGTTTGCGCATGGTCAGGGCCGCCGGCCCGTGCTGTCTGACCAGGGACGCGGCCGCCGCGAGCACGTCCGAGCGGGTCAGCGCGCTTCGAGTCATTCCGTCCCCCGGAATCTGATGATTCGTCAATTCTGGTCCGTGCAGGCCTCTTTACCCTTCATCGGCGGCGGTGTAACTGTGTTACAGAACCCCCGGGACGAACCCAACGAAGGGTGGTACACCCATGGCACGGGTACGCTACGGCGCACGCACCGAGGCCGAGATCGCGGCCTCCCGCGCGAAGAGTTCCAAGCTCCCCGACATCTGGTCCACCGGTGTGGTGGCCGTGTGGGAGAGCGACCCCGAGGTGGTGGCGGCCGTCCTGCCGCCGCCCCTCAAGCCCGCCGAACGCCCCCTGGTCCGGGCCAACATCAGCAAGGTCGACCTGCCCGGCTACCCGCTCGGCGCGGGCTCCGTCGCCGTCGCCGCCCGGCACGGCGGGGTCGAGGGCTGGTACCCGCTGGTCATGCCGATGACCCTGGAGCGGGCCCTGACCGGCGGCCGCGAGGTCTTCGGCGAGCCCAAGAAGCTCGGCGAGGTCACCGTGGAGCGCGACGGCCTGGTGGTGCGCGCGGCCCTGGCCCGGCACGGCATCGCCTTCGTGGAGGTCCGCGGGGCCGTGGACCGCGCCCTGCCGCTCCCCGAGCCCGTGCAGAAGACCGACTTCTACTTCAAGTTCCTTCCCGCGGTTGACGGTTCCGGCTTCGACGGCGACCCGGTGCTCGTGCACTGCACGCGCAACGAGAAGGTCCGCAAGCTGGAGAACGTCACCGGGGACGTGGTCCTGCGCGAGTCGATGTTCGACCCGGTCGCCGACCTCCCGGTCCGCCGCCTCGTCGAGATCACCATCGGCGAGAAGACCACCGACCAGCAGGGCCGGGTCGTCGAACGGGTCAGCGCGCAGGCCCTCCTCCCGTACCTCCACCAGCGCTACGACGACCCGCAGCAGGCCTTCGACGGCCCCCCGGAAGGGAGCGTCTGAGATGCGGCTCGAATCCGGACAGGTCGCCGTGGTCACGGGAGCCGCGAGCGGCATCGGCCGGGCCATGGCCCGCCGCTTCGCCGCCGAGGGCCTCAAGGTGGTCCTCGCCGACGTCGAGGAGGGCGCCCTCGCCAAGGCCGCCGGGGAGCTCGCCGCCGAGGGCGCCGAGGTGCTCGCCCGGGTGGTCGACGTCAGCGACCGCGACTCGGTGACCGCCCTCGCCGACGCCGCGTACGGGGCCTTCGGTGCGGTCCACGTGCTGTGCAACAACGCCGGCGTCGGATCCGGCGCCGAGGGCCGGATGTGGGAGCACGAGCCCAACGACTGGAAGTGGGCGTTCTCCGTCAACGTCTGGGGCGTCTTCCACGGCATCCAGGCCTTCGTGCCCCGCATGATCGCCGGCGGCGCCCCCGGCCACGTCGTCAACACCTCCTCCGGCGACGGCGGCATCGCCCCCCTGCCCACCGCCTCCGTGTACGCCGTCACCAAGGCGGCCGTGGTCACGATGACCGAGTCCCTCTACGCCCACCTGCGGGCGGAGGGCGCCTCCGTCGGCGCCTCCGTGCTCTTCCCCGGGCCGCACATGCTGCGCACCGGCCTGTGGGAGTCGCACCGCAACCGCCCCGACCGGTACGCCAAGGAGCGGCCGCGCAGGACCCCGTACCGCAGCCTCGACCAGTGGGAGGCCGCGATGAGGGAAGCCGGCCAGGAGATCGCCTTCACCCCGGTCGAGGAGGTCGCCGAGCACGTCGTGGACGGCATCCGCGCCGACCGCTTCTGGATGCTCCCGGCCAGCGAGCACAGCGACCGGCAGATCAGGGCCCGCTCGCAGTCGATGCTCGACCGCGCCAACCCCGCCTACCTGGAACGCTTCATCCTCGACTAGGGACGCCTCGTGAGTGACACACCCGTGAGTGAGACTCCGTACGAAGACCCGTATCTGATCATTTCCTCCGACTGCCACGCGGGCCTGCCCACCGAGCGGTACCGCCCCTACCTCGACTCCCGGTTCCACCCCGAGTTCGACGAATTCCTCGGCCAGCGCGACGCCCGCCGCGAGGAGGCCACCCGGCTCGGGGTGCGCAACGAGGCCTTCGCCGAGAAGTGGTTCCACGACCACGAGGAGGGCCTCAAGGGCGGCTGGGACACCACCCAGCGGCTGAAGGAGCTCGACGGCGACGGGGTCGCGGCCGAGGTCGTCTTCCCCGACGCGGACGCCGTCGACAGCCAGACCGCCGCCCCCTTCGGGGTGGGCCTGGGCCTGTCCGGCGACCAGGACCCCGAACTCGGCATGGCGGGCGCGCAGGCGCACAACCGCTGGCTCGCCGAGTTCGTCTCCGCCCACCCCGAACGGCACTGCGGTGTCGCCCTGCTGCCCATCACCGGGGAGCCGTCGAAGGTGGTCGCCGAGATCCACCGGGCCAAGGAGTCCGGCCTCGGCGCGCTGATGATCCCCTCGATGTGGGTGGACAAGGCGCCCTACCACGACCGCCGCTACGACCCCGTGTGGGCGGCCGCCGCCGAGACGGCCATGCCGATCGTCACCCACTCCGGCGCGGCCCCGCGCCACGAGTACGGCGACCACCTCGGCATCTACGTCTCCGAGGTCACGTGGTGGCCGGCCCGGCCGCTGTGGTTCC
The DNA here is from genome assembly GCF_036194065.1 of Streptomyces sp. NBC_00239. Lineage (NCBI taxonomy): Bacteria > Bacillati > Actinomycetota > Actinomycetes > Kitasatosporales > Streptomycetaceae > Streptomyces > Streptomyces sp. NBC_00239. Next base: position 6,138,660 of record NZ_CP108095.1, read on the forward strand.
TGCTCTGGTCGGGGGTCTTCGAGCGCCACCCGGGCCTGAAGTTCGGGGTCGCCGAGTCGGGCTGCTGGTGGCTGCCGAACCAGCTGTGGTTCATGGACCGGCTCTACCTGGGCGCGCACGGCGGCAAGAAGCTGTCCCCGTTCGCGGAGCTGAAGCGCCCGCCCAGCGAGTACCTGGACCGGCAGGTGTTCGTCTGCGCCACCAACACCAAGCGCCGCGAGCTGGCGCAGCGCTACGAGATCGGCGTCGACAACATCCTGTGGGGCTCGGACTTCCCGCACCCCGAGGGCACCTGGCCCCACACCCGCACCTGGCTGAAGAACACCTTCCACGACATCCCGGTGGCCGAGACCCGCCGGATGCTGGGCCTGGCCGCCGCCGACGTCTTCGGCTTCGACACGGCCAAGCTCGCCCCGGTCGCCCGCCGGATCGGCCCCACCCCGGCGGAGCTCGGCCAGTCGCCCGACCAGGCGGCGGTCGAGGCCTCATGGGCGCGCTCCCGCGAGGTCGGCCGGCACTGGCTGACGGACAACGACTTCCCGGTCCTGGGGGCCTCCTGATGGACGACCGCTACACCGTCATCTCCGCCGACTGCCACGCGGGCGCCGACCTCCTCGACTACAGGCCGTACCTGGACAAGCGCCACCACGAGGACTTCGACGCCTGGGCCGCCGGATACGTCAATCCGTACGAGGACCTGCTCGCCGACACCGCCGACCGGAACTGGAACTCGCCCCGCCGGCTGGCCGAGCTCGAAGCGGACGGCATCGTCGCGGAGGTCCTCTTCCCCAACACCATCCCGCCCTTCTTCCCGAACGCCTCCCTGATGGCCCAGCCGCCGACCCGGGCCGAGTACGAGCAGCGCTGGGCCGGCCTCCAGGCCCACAACCGCTGGCTCGCCGACTTCTGCGCCGACGCCCCGGGCCGCCGGGCGGGCGTGGCGCAGATCCTGCTGAACGACGTGGACGCGGCGGTCGCGGAGATCCGCCGCTGCCGCGACGCGGGCCTGACCGGCGGCATCCTGCTGCCCGGCGTACCGCCCGGCTCGACCGTGCCCGAGCTGTACTCCTCGGTGTACGACCCGATCTGGGCGGTCTGCGACGAGCTGGACGTACCGGTGAACCACCACGGGGGTTCCGCGTCCCCGCCGCTGGGCGACGAACCGGCCGCGCGGGCGGTCTTCATGGTCGAGGCCACCTGGTTCTCGCACCGCGCCCTGTGGCACCTGATCTTCGGGGGCGCGTTCCGCCGCCATCCGGGCCTCAAGCTGGTCCTCACCGAACAGGGCTCCGGCTGGATCCCCGGGGTCGTGGAGATGCTGGACTACTACCACGGGCGCCTGGTCGCGGCCGGGGCGTCGGCCGAGACCGCCGAGAAGAAGTTCGGCGCGGGCCTGGCCGAGTCCATGGGCAAGGGTCCGGGCGAGGTCTGGCGGGACAACTGCTTCGTCGGCGCCAGCTTCATGCGCCCGCACGAGGTGCCGCTGCGGGACCGGATCGGCCTCGACAAGATCATGTGGGGCAGTGACTACCCGCACGACGAGGGCACCACCCCGTACTCCCGCGAGGGCCTGCGCATCGCGTACGCGGGGCTCCCGCGCGAGGAGGTCGCCGCGATGGTCGGCGGCAACGCCGCCCGGGTCTACGGCTTCGACCTCGCCGTCCTCGACCCGATCGCGGCCAAGCACGGCCCGACCGTGGCGGAGGTCGCGCGGCCGCTCACCGAGATCCCGCCGCAGGCCACCAGCCCGGCCTTCGCCCGCGGCGGGTCCGTACGGGTCTGGTGACCGGGCGGATGTCGTGAACCGCACCCCCTCCCGCCGGACCGGCTCACTCGTGGACCACGAGCCGGTCCGGCGGGAAGAGGTGTGCGCCGAGCGGCTGCGCAGTGCCGGAGACGTGCACCGTCAGCCGGTCGAGGTCCCGCAGCGGCCGCAGGTCGACCGGGCCGCCGCAGTCGGTGAGGTACAGCTGCTCCAGCCGTGGCAGGGAGCGCAGCGGCTCCAGTCCGGAGGCGAGCGCGGACTGGCTCACCGAGAGGTGGGTCAGCTCGCGGTGCCGCAGCAGGGTGGCCACGTCCAGTGCGCTCTGCCCGGTCATGTGCAGGAAGGTCAGCGCCGGCAGCGGGGTGAGGCGTTCCAACTGCACGGCCTGCCGGTCGCCGCCGATGGTCAGGGACCGCAGCCCGGGCCATTTCTCCAGTCCGTCCAGGGACAGCCCGTGCGCTCCCCGGTAGAGCGCCAGCCCGATCAGCCCGGGGCCGACCGGGATCTCGCCCACCGAGGCGGGGCCGGTGTCGAAGTCCAGCCCGAGGTGGGTGAGCGCGGGCAGGTCCGCCAGCGGCTCCAGGCCGAGCCCGTCGGCGAGCCGGTAGAGGTAGAGGGCCTCCAGCGGGAGTCCGCGCAGCGTGTCGAGGTCGACGTGCGGGCAGCCGTTGATGCCGAGCTGGCGCAGCTGTGGCAGCCCGCGCAGCGGCCCGAGGTCGCGCAGGCTCGCGTTGCTCGTGAGGAACAGGCCCGTGAGGTCCCGATGGGAGAGGAGGTCCCGCGGGATGCCGTGGTCGCCCTCCAGCTGGATCCGGGTGATGTGGCGCAGCCGGGGCAGCTCGGCCACCTGCTCGGCCGTCCGGGTCTGGAGGAACGCGCCCGGGAGCGGAATCGCGCCGAGGACCGCGTCCACATAGGCGGTCGCGTCGAACGATCCCCAGTTCACCGCCAGTTCGAGCTGCACCTCGGCCCGCTCGTCGGCCCGGAACCCGGCGATCACCTCCAGCGCCCGGTCGCCGCCCACGAGCGCCGCCGTGCGCACGGTGGCCGCCGCTTCCCGGGCGGCCAGCTCGTCGGCGCCCTGCAGCATCTCCAGGACCAGCTCCCCGGCCTTCGCTAGCTCCTCCGCCTGGGTCCGGCCGCGCGGCGGCAGCAGCTCGGCGGTGCGGGTCTCGATCTCCGCGCGTACCGCCGGGTCCAGTTCGGGCGCGTGCTCCAGGCAGGCCGCGGCCAGCAGCACCAGCCGGCTGCGGTAGCGCGGGGACCGGTCCGCGTGGCGCAGCAGGCTCCGCAGCAGGTGGGCGCGCTCGCCGGGCCGGGCGTGCCCCACCGCCATCCGTACGACGTCGTCCCAGCCGTCGTCGTAGGCGTTGCGGGCCAGCACCCCGAAGTCCCGGCTCTCCACGGCCTCCTTCGCGCCGAGGTAGTCGAGGAAGGTCCGGTGGACGAACTCCACGGCGCCCGGGGCCGGTTCGCGCAGCACCCCGCTGCGGATCAGCAGGTGCGAGAAGACCTGCTCGGCCGTGCCCTGGGCGCGGACCTGCGGCATCGCGTCCAGCCAGCCGTCGATCATGAGCACCGCGTCCTTGCGGCGGGCCTCCTGCTGGTCGTTGCGGATCAGCCAGTACGCGAGGCGCTGGAGCAGCACCATCTGCTCGTCGCGGGTCAGCTCGACGCCCTCCACGCCGTTGATCTCGCGCTCGGTGTCCCGTCGTACGAGCAGCAGGTCGAGGGCGGCGTCGTACAGCTCCTTGCGGGCCCGGGGCAGCTGCATCCGGCGGTCCCGGTTCAGGGCGCACAGCAGCGCGCACATCAGCGGGTTGGTGGCCAGCCGGCCCAGGTCGCGGCGGGTGGTGACGGCCTTGACGAGGGAGGCCTCGTAGGTGTCGAGGCCGGCGAGGTCGTCGGGCCGCTCCTCGGCACGGGCCGCCCGGTGCCAGTGCCCGATGAAGGTGCGGATGCCGTCGCGTTCCATGGGGAGCAGGGAGTGGGTGGTGAAGCCCTGGCCGGCCAGCCAGCCCTCCGGCACCGCCGACGGCCGGGTGGTGACCACGTAGCGGGCGTGCGGGTAGGCCGCGATCAGGTTCCGCAGCCAGGCCTCGGCCCGGTTGCGCAGCCGCTGCGGGACCTCGTCCACGCCGTCCACCAGGACCAGGGCCCGCCCCTCGGCGAGCAGCCGGCCCGTCCAGCCGGGCGGCGCCGAGCCGTGCAGCGGCACCCCGGCCGCGGCCAGGAAGCCGTCCGGGTCCGGCAGCGCGCCGGGGGAGTTGAAGGACCGCAGCCGCAGCACGAACGGCACGCAGGTGTTCCAGTCCCGCAGCTCGGGGCCGAAGCTGCGGCGGGCCGCGTTCAGAGCCAGCCACTGCACCAGCGTGCTCTTCCCGGACCCGGCCGGCCCGCGCAGCAGCACCCTGGCCGCGCCCGCGAGGGCCTGCTCCGCGCTGACCGGGGCGCCGAGCCCGGGCCCGGGCACCCCCGGGCCGCCCGGCGGCCGGCCGTCGGCGCTCACCGCGAGGCTGATGTACGCGGTGTCGAGCGGCCACTCCCGGTGCCCCCGGCCGAGCGTGAGCCCGAACAGCTCCAGCCGGGACTGGGTGGCGGCGAGGTACTCGGCGTAGCGCTGCTCGAAGGCGTGCGCGGCCGCGTCGGGCACCGGCCCGAGCCGCTCCCGTACGTCGGCCAGCGAGCGGGCCAGGTCGCCGGTGCGGCGGACGAGTTCGACGTCGGCGCGCGCGCCGAAGCCCGGCAGCGTGGTGGCGTACTCCAGCACGTGCCGGCAGCAGAGTCCGACCAGCTCCCGGTAGCCGGCCTGCGCGGGCCCGCTCAGGCCGGCCGGCGGAGTGTGCGCGAGGACGGCCGCCGCCAGCCGGTCGGGGTCGAGGTCCAGGGCGAACAGGGCGTCCGGGCCGAGCGCGCCCAGCGCGGCGAAGGCGTCCCGTACGGCCTCGACGGCGGCGGCCCGCTCCGACTCCGGCAGCCGGTCGGCCGGGCCGCGCAGGCGGCGCTGCAACTCCTCGGTCAGGCGCAGCAGTTCGGGCTCTCCGAGGGTGGCGGGGCGGCGCCAGCGCGGGGCCGGCGCGGTCGGGCCGGCGGCCAGACCGGCGCCGGGCGCCCGGCCGAGCGCCGCCTTGACCAGTGCGCTCACGGCGGTTCCCGCCGCTTTCGCGAGCAGTGTCTCGAAACCCGTCACGCGTCCCGCCCCTCCGCCGCCCCCGGACCCGGGCGCCCAGTATCGGCGGGGGTCGGCGGTCCGTACAGGCGGGTACCCGCCGATCTGCCGGTACCCCCGGTAACATCCGCGGATACTGATTGGTAACAACCCCTGGCGGACCCCGGGACCCGCCTCTATGGTCCTGTCATGCCGAACCTGCCCGATGTCGTGCTGTGGTCCATACCGGCCTTCGTCCTGCTCACCGTCGTCGAGATGGTCAGCTACCGCATCCATCCCGACGAGGACGCCGCCGGGTACGAGAAGAAGGACGCCGCCACCAGTCTCGGCATGGGGATCGGCAGCCTCGCCTTCGACTTCGTCTGGAAGATCCCGGTCCTCGCCATCTACACGGCGGTCTACGAACTCACCCCGCTGCGGGTGCCCGTGCTGTGGTGGACCGTCCTGCTCATGCTGCTCGCCCAGGACTTCTGCTACTACTGGCAGCACCGCGGACACCACGTGATCCGCATCCTGTGGGCCTGCCACGTGGTGCACCACTCCAGCCGGAAGTTCAACCTCACCACGGCCCTCCGCCAGCCCTGGACCAGCGTCACCTCCTGGCCGTTCTACCTGCCGCTGATCGCCTGCGGAGTGCACCCGGCGGCCGTCGCCTTCTGCTACTCGGTCAACCTCGTCTACCAGTTCGGGATCCACACCGAGCGGATCGACAAGCTGCCCCGCCCCTTCGAGTTCGTCTTCAACACCCCCTCCCACCACCGCGTCCACCACGCCTCCCAGGGCGGCTACCTGGACCGGAACTTCGGCGGGATCCTGATCGTGTGGGACCGGATGTTCGGCTCCTGGACCGGCGAGACCGAGAAGCCGGTCTTCGGCCTGACCAAGAACATCGACACCTTCAACCCGCTGCGCGTGGCCACCCACGAGTACGCCGCCATCGCACGCGACGTACGCGCCGCCGGCAGCTGGCACGAGCGGGCCGGGCGGGTGTTCCGCGGCCCGGGCTGGAGCCCGGCCCCCCAGGCCCGGCCGTCCGAGCCGGCCACCGCGCCCGGGTCCGCGGTCGCCGAGTCCGGGCCCGCTGCCGCCGACGGCTCCGCGTCCGGCGCCGTCGCCGTCGCCGTCCCCGCTCCGGAGCGTGCCGCATGACGCACCCCGACGCCCCCGCCCCCGTCCGCACCCCCCCGTGGTCCGGCGCCCCCGCGGACTCGCCGCGCCGGGCCCGCCTCGCCCGCGTACTGCTCGCCGCCTTCGCCGCGGCCGCCGCGGCCGACCTGATCGCGCTGCTCGCCGACTGGCACCCGGGACACGTCCTGGCCAAGCCGCTGCTGATGCCGCTGCTCGTCGCCCACGTCCTCACCCGGCGGGCCCCCCGGCTGCTGACCGCCGCCCTGCTCTTCGGCTGGGGCGGCGACCTGGCCCTGCTCTTCGACGCCGACCTCGCCTTCCTGCTGGGCATGGGCTCCTTCGCCGCCGGGCACGTCTGCTACCTCGTGCTGTTCGGCCGCGGCCGCACCTCGCCGCTCACCGGCGCCGGATACGCCGTCGCCCTCGTGGGCACGGTCGCCCTGCTCTGGTCCGACCTGCCCGCCGACCTGCGCGTCCCGGTGGCCGGATACAGCCTGCTGCTCACCGCCATGGCCTACCGGTCCGGGGCGCTGGGCCGGGTCGCGGGCGCCGGCGGCGCGCTCTTCCTGATCTCCGACACCCTGATCGCCACCGGTGTCGCGGAGTGGCCCCAGCTGCCCCGCCCCGACTTCTGGATCATGCTCACCTACCTGGCCGCCCAGTACCTGCTGGCCCGCGGAGCCCTCGACGCGCACCAGGCGTACCGTAGGGAAGTCGTACCCGACACTTCCGGCTGAATCCGCACACCCCGAGGACAGCAGCATGCGCGCCACCGTCATCCACGCCCCGCACGACATCCGCGTGGAGGAGGTGACCGACGCCGCCGTCCAGGCACCCGAGGACGCCGTCGTCCGCGTGCTCCGCGCCTGCATCTGCGGCAGCGACCTGTGGGCCTACCGCGGCGAGGCCGAGCGCCAGCCCGGCCAGCGCATCGGCCACGAGTTCCTGGGCGTGGTCGAGGAGACCGGCTCCGCCGTCACCGGGCTGCGCGCCGGCGACCTGGTCGTGGCCCCCTTCATGTGGTCCGACGGGGTCTGCGCGTACTGCACCGAAGGCCTCTACACGTCCTGCGTGCACGGCGGCTTCTGGGGCTCGGTCGGCTACGACGGCGGCCAGGGCGAGGCCGTGCGGGTCCCGCACGCCGACGGCACCCTGGTGAAGCTGCCCGCCGACGCGGCCTCCGACGACCACCTGCTGACCGCGCTGCTCGCGCTCTCCGACGTCATGGGCACCGGCCACCACGCGGCCCTCGGCGCGGGCGTCAAGGCCGGCTCGACCGTCGCGGTCGTCGGCGACGGCGCGGTCGGGCTGTGCGGCGTCCTCGCCGCCAAGCGCCTCGGCGCCGACCGGATCATCGCCCTGGGCCGGCACTCCGCCCGCACCGACATCGCCAAGCTCTTCGGGGCCACCGACGTCGTCGCCGAGCGCGGCGAGGCGGCCGAGGCGGCCGTACGCGAACTCACCCGCGGCGAGGGCGCGCACGCCGTCATCGAGGCCGTCGGCACCGAGCAGTCCATGCGCACGGCCGTGAACATCACCCGCGACGGCGGGGCCATCGGCTACGTCGGCGTCCCGCACGGCAGCGGCACCGGACTCGACCTCGGCGTCATGTTCGACCGCAACATCACCCTGCGCGGCGGCGTCGCCCCCGTGCGCGCGTACATCCCGGAGCTCCTCAAGGACGTCCTGGACGGCACCATCGACCCCTCGCCCGTCTTCGACCGGGCCGTCACCCTCGACGAGGTCCCGGCCGGCTACCGCGCCATGGACGACCGCAGCGCCCTGAAGGTGCTCATCACGCCGTGAGCCGTCACCGGTGAGCCCGTGAGCCCGGCTGCCCGGGGGTCGGGAACACGGGAAGGGGCCGGGCGGGGATCTCCCCCGCCCGGCCCCTTCGCCGTGCACTGCCTAGGCGACCGTCACGCGGTGACTACCACTTGACGGCGTTGAGGGCGTTGACCTCGCCGTAGCCGTAGTAGCCGGTCTGGCCCCACTTGCTCTCGCAGGTGACGGCGTCGATCAGGGCGCCGGTGGCGTCGTAGATCTTGTCCGGGCAGGTCTTCTTGTCGGCCTGGGCCTTCAGCATGCGCTGGAGCTGGGCCGGGGTTGCACCCGGGTGAACGCTCTTGAGCAGGGCCGCGACACCGGCGACGTGCGGGCCGGCCATCGAGGTGCCCTGCTTGTAGCCGTAGCCGCCGCCCGGGAGGGTCGACAGCACCCGGCCGTTGGCGTCCGGGGTGCCGGGTATCTGCCACTTGTCGCCGCCGGGGGCGGAGACGTCGACGACACCGAGGCCGTAGCTCGAGTAGTACGAGCGCAGGCCCTTGTCACCCGTGGCGCTGACCGAGACCACGCCCGGGAGCTGGGTGGGCAGGTCCAGGCAGACGCTGGGGTCGATGGTGCGCGTCACCGGGGTGGTGTCGTTCGGGCTGGTGGTGTCCTCCAGGGAGTCCGCCGCCAGGTCCTGGTTCGAGTTGCCGGCCGAGGCCACGTGGAGCACACCCTTGCGCTCCGCGTACTTCGTCGCCCGGCCGATGGCCTCCACCAGCGCCTTCTGGTCGTCGTCCGTCTTGCAGTTGAAGAGGTACGGGTCGACGTAGTAGCTGTTGTTGGTCACCTCGATCCCCTTCTCGGCGGCGAACATGAAGCCGCAGACGACCGCCTCGGTGTAGAACAGGCTGGTCGCCGGCTCGCTCACCTTGATGGCCGCGACCTTCACGCCCGGCGCGACACCGCTGATGCCCTCGCCGTTGCGCGCGGCCGCGATGGTGCCCGCCACGTGGGTGCCGTGGTCGCTGCCGTCCGCGTACGGACGCCAGGCGCCCTCGCTGGTGTCGGCGACGCCGCCGACACAGTTGGCGGACTGCTCCTTCGAGAAGTTCGGGGCGAGATCCGGGTGGGTGTCGTCCACACCCGTGTCGATGACGCCCACGGTGACCCGACGGCTGCCATCGTTGATCTTGTGCGCCTGGTCGGCCTTGATCGCCCGCAGGTCCCACTGGTTGGGCTCCAGCGGCTCCTCGCCCGGGGCGGCCTTCGCGGCCGCCTTGGCGGCGTCCGCCGCGCTCAGCTTCTGGGTGGTGCCCTCGTCGGTCGTCTGGACCGCCGACAGCGGGGCCGTACGGGTGGCACCCGCGGAAACGACGTGCTTGACGGTCCGCATGGTCTTGGCGAAGTCGGGGTTCGCGGAGTGCGCGACGATGACGCCGATCTTGTCATGGGCGATCACCACCGTGCCGCCGGCCCGCTCGATCGCCTTCTTGACCTGCTTGACCTGGCCGTACGGGCCGAGGTTCACCACGTACGAAAGCTTCGGGCCGGTGGTGTCTGCGGCCTGGGCCACCGTGTCCAGGGGCGCGGCCGAGGCCGTCACCGCCGGGAGGAAGCCGAGCGAGGCCGTGAGCGCCAGGCCGACCGGCACGGCGAGTGCGCGGCGGCGTCGGGACCCGAGATGAGCCATGGGTTCTCCACATCATCCGTGTAAGTGCCGTCCGGACGCGGGTTGCGTATGGACGGGTACATGACGAGTGAAGCTAGCGCCGATCTTCCCGCCGAAGCAATGAATTCCGAAAGAAAAAACCGCCGTTGAACCGGCCTGATCTGCCATCCGTGCCGTTGACAGCAGGGGATCAGCGCCGCCGCGTCCCTTGGAGGTTGTTTTGTCCGTCGCCCCCACCGCATCCGCACCGCAAGGAGAGCCCGTGACCACCGACGCAGCGCCGCCACCCGCAGAGTCGGGGCCGACCCCGGCCGCCGCACGTGTCCTGCCGACACCGGAGGAATTCGCCGAGGTCCAGCAGAGCGCCGAGTTCGGCGAGCTGCGACAGGCCCACCGGTCGTTCGCGTTCCCCCTGACCGTGGCCTTCATCGCCTGGTACCTGCTGTACGTCCTGCTGTCGAACTACGCGGGCGGCTTCATGGGGATCAAGCTCTACGGCAACATCAACGTCGCCCTCGCCCTCGGCCTCGCGCAGTTCGCCACCACCTTCCTCATCGCCTGGTGGTACGCCCGCCACGCCGCCACCCAGCTCGACCCGAAGGCCGACGCCATCAAGTCCCGCATGGAGGCCGGACAGTGAACCGAGCCCTCCTCGACCAGGCCGGCCCGCTCGCCGCCGGGTCCGCAACCGAGCACCGCCCGCTGATCATCACCCTCTTCGGGCTCTTCGTCGTCGGCACCCTGATCATCACCGTCTGGGCCGGCCGCCAGACCCGCGGCGCCGCGGACTTCTACGCCGGCGGGCGCCAGTTCACCGGCTTCCAGAACGGCCTCGCGATCTCCGGCGACTACATGTCCGCCGCGTCCTTCCTCGGCATCGCCGGAGCCATCGCCCTCTTCGGCTACGACGGCTTCCTCTACTCCATCGGCTTCCTCGTGGCCTGGCTCGTCGCCCTGCTGCTGGTCGCCGAGCCGCTGCGCAACTCCGGCCGCTACACGATGGGCGACGTCCTCGCCTACCGGATGCGCCAGCGCCCGGTCCGTACCGCCGCCGGCACCTCCACCATCGTCGTCTCGATCTTCTACCTGCTGGCCCAGATGGCCGGAGCCGGCGTCCTGGTCTCGCTGCTCCTCGGCATCACCAGCGACGGCGGCAAGGTCGCGATCGTCGCCCTCGTCGGCGTCCTGATGATCGTCTACGTGACCATCGGCGGCATGAAGGGCACCACCTGGGTCCAGATGGTCAAGGCCGTCCTGCTGATCGCTGGCGCCCTGCTCATCACCTTCCTGGTGCTCCTGAAGTTCGACTTCAGCGTCTCCGAGCTGCTCGGCCGGGCCGCCGAGAACAGCGGCCACGGCGCCTCCTTCCTGGAGCCCGGTCTGAAGTACGGGGCCAACGCCACCTCGAAGATCGACTTCATCTCGCTCGGCATCGCCCTGGTCCTGGGCACGGCGGGCCTGCCGCACATCCTGATCCGCTTCTACACAGTCCCCACCGCGAAGGCCGCCCGGAAGTCCGTCAACTGGGCCATCGGCATCATCGGCGCCTTCTACCTCATGACCATCGCCCTGGGCTTCGGCGCCGCCGCGCTGCTCGACCGCGACGCCATCGTCAAGTCCAACAAGGCGGGCAACACCGCCGCCCCGATGCTCGCCGAGGCGGTCGGCGGCGGATCCGGCTCCACGGGCGGCGCGATCCTGCTCGCGGTGATCTCCGCGGTCGCCTTCGCCACCATCCTCGCCGTGGTCGCCGGCCTCACCCTGGCCTCGTCCTCCTCCTTCGCCCACGACCTGTACGTGAACGTCATCCGCAAGGGCAAGGCCACCGAGGCCGAGGAGGTACGGGCCGCCCGCTGGGCCACCGTCGGCATCGGCGCGGTCGCCATCGGCCTCGGCGCCCTCGCCCGCGACCTGAACGTGGCCGGACTGGTGGCCCTCGCCTTCGCCGTCGCCGCCTCGGCCAACCTGCCGACGATCCTCTACAGCCTCTTCTGGAAGCGCTTCACCACCCAGGGCGCGCTCTGGTCCATCTACGGTGGCCTGATCTCGTCGGTGGTCCTGGTGCTGTTCTCACCCGTCGTGTCCGGGAAGCCGACCTCGATGTTCAAGAACGCCGACTTCTACTGGTTCCCCCTGGAGAACCCCGGCATCGTCTCCATCCCGCTGGGCTTCCTCCTCGGCTGGCTCGGCACCGTCCTGTCCAAGGAGACCGCCGACCCCGCGAAGTACGCGGAGCTGGAAGTCCGCTCGCTGACCGGAACCGGAGCCCACTGAGCCCGCCGGAACCCAGCGGAAAACACCGAACACCCTCCGTGGCCGCGTCGTAGTTCCCTACGACGCGGCCACGCCGCGTCTCGTTCGATCCGGCGCCCCTGGATGTCATGAGCGTCGCGTAGGCTCGAACAAGCAGAAGACCTCTAGTTCCGGACAAGGGGAGGGGGCCCTCAGTGCTCATCGACACCTATGGCCGCGTGGCCACCGACCTGCGTGTCTCTCTCACCGACCGGTGCAACCTGCGCTGCACCTACTGCATGCCCGAAGAAGGCCTGCAGTGGCTCGCGAAGCCCGATCTGCTCACCGACGACGAGATCGTCCGCCTGATCCGCATCGCCGTCACCGACCTCGGGATCACCGAGGTCCGCTTCACGGGCGGCGAGCCGCTGCTGCGGCCCGGCCTCGTCGGCATCGTCGCGCGCTGCGCGGAGCTCGCGCCCCGCCCCAGGATGTCGCTGACCACCAACGGCATCGGCCTCAAGCGCACCGCCCGCGCCCTCAAGGACGCCGGACTCGACCGCGTCAACGTCTCGCTGGACACGCTGCGCCCCGAGGTCTTCAAGACCCTCACCCGCCGCGACCGGCACAAGGACGTCATCGACGGCATGGCCGCGGCCCAGGAAGCCGGCCTCACCCCGGTGAAGGTCAACGCCGTGCTCATGCCCGGACTCAACGACGACGAGGCCCCCGACCTGCTGGCCTGGGCCGTGGAGCACGGCTACGAGCTGCGCTTCATCGAGCAGATGCCGCTGGACGCCCAGCACGGCTGGAAGCGCGACGGCATGATCACCGCCGGGGACATCCTCGCCTCGCTGCGCACCCGCTTCGACCTCACCGAGGAAGGCGCCGCCGAGCGCGGCTCCGCCCCCGCCGAGCGCTGGGTGGTCGACGGCGGCCCCGCCACCGTCGGCGTCATCGCCTCCGTCACCCGGCCGTTCTGCGGGGCCTGCGACCGGACCCGCCTCACCGCCGACGGCCAGGTGCGCACCTGCCTGTTCGCGACCGAGGAGTCCGACCTGCGGGCCGCCTTGCGCTCCGGCGCCCCGGACGAGGAGATCGCCCGCCTGTGGAAGGTGGCGATGTGGGGCAAGAAGGCCGGGTCCGGACTCGACGACCCGTCCTTCCTGCAGCCCGACCGTCCGATGTCAGCGATCGGCGGCTGAGTCCGAGGCCTGGTCCGGGGCGGGCGCCGGGTCCGAAGCCGGGGCCTCCCACTCCGCCAGGCTCACGACGTCCTTCAGGAAACCGCGCACGCCCAGGAACTGGGAGAGGTGCTCGCGGTGTTCCTCGCAGGCCAGCCAGGTCTTGCGGCGCTCCGGCGTGTGCAGCTTCGGGTTGTTCCACGCCAGCACCCACACGGCCGCGTCGCGGCAGCCCTTGGCGGAGCAGATGGGTGCGGTCGTCTCGGTGGAGGCAGCGGTGTCAGGGGAGTTCACGGACTCAACCCTAAGTCAGCACGTACCGGCGCCTCGGGGCGCGGGGTACGGAATGGCGACGCCGGGCAGCCACGGGGGGAGCTGCCCGGCGTCGGTCCGTCGCTCCGACGGGGGATGCGGAGCGCGTAGGCAGTATGTCACGCACGACCGGGTGCGGTGCACCGGAACCTCACGATTGATCTGAGCTTTTCCTGAGGTTTCCGGTCTCCAGAGCCGGTCGGACGGGCGTCGGGATGAAATGCGACGGCAGCGAAGGGGCCGATTCGCGACCCGCGTTGGCGATGACCACGGCCACGTACGGCAGCAGCGCGCCGGCGATCAGGGTGACCACGGCGACGTGCCGCTCGACGTTCCACAGCACCACGGTCAGGATCACCGACAGGGTGCGGATCGCCATCGAGATCACGTACCGGCGCTGCCGGCCGCGCACGTCCTCGGCCAGACCCTGGCGGGCTCCCGTGATCCGGAAGACCTCGGTGCCGTTGTGCCTGCGCATCACGTTCCATCACCCGATTCCGTCACCGGACACTCCCCGGTCCGACCGGTTCCACCGTAGCCCGCCCGGTCCGCGGCGTGGAGAGCGGGTGTCCCACGAACGGAGGTGTCCGACATGCACCATTCGTCGTAGCGATCGACACTGGGCCCACATGCGCACATCGCGCCACGAGGAGGCGTCATGCATTGGTTGTGGGCGATCATCGTCGGATTCGTGCTGGGCCTGATCGCCCGGGCGATCCTCCCCGGAAAGCAGCACCAGCCGCTGTGGCTGACCACGGTCTTCGGCATCATCGGCAGCGTCCTGGGCAACGCGGTCGCGACATGGATCGGCGTCGAAGACACCCGGGGCATCGACTGGACCCGGCACCTGCTCCAGCTGGCCGGCGCCGTCGTCGTCGTGGGCCTCGGCGACATGGTGTACATGGCGTTGAAGGGCAACAGGCGGACGGCGTAGCCCGGGCCGCTCCCGCTGCCGGCCGGCTCCGGACCCGCCCCCGGCACGGCGAAGGGGCCGGCGCGGACGTTCCCGTCCGCACCGGCCCCCGTGTCGTACGACCGGTCAGACCCCGGTGACCTCGACTGCGGCCAGGTTCTTCTTGCCGCGGCGCAACACCAGCCAGCGTCCGTGCAGCAGGTCCGCGGCGTCCGGCACGGCGTCCTCGGCGGCGATCTTCACGTTGTTCACGTACGCACCGCCCTCCTTCACCGTCCGGCGGCCGGCCGACTTGCTCGCCACCAGGCCGGTCTCCGCCAGCAGGTCCACGACCGGGACCAGCCCCTCGGTCCGCGCCTGCGGCAGCTCCGACAGCGCCGCGGCCAGCGTGGCCTCGTCCAGCTCCGCCAGATCGCCCTGCCCGAACAGCGCCTTCGACGCGGAGATCACGGCGGCGCACTGGTCGGCGCCGTGCACGAGCGTGGTCAGCTCCTCCGCGAGCGCCCGCTGCGCGGCCCGGGCCTGCGGCCGCTCGGCGGTCTGCTTCTCCAGCTCCTCCAGCTCCTCACGGCTCTGGAAGGACAGGATCCGCATGTAGGTGGAGATGTCCCGGTCGTCCACGTTCAGCCAGAACTGGTAGAACGCGTACGGCGTCGTCATCTCCGGGTCGAGCCACACGGCCCCGCCCTCGGTCTTGCCGAACTTGGTGCCGTCCGCCTTCACCATCAGCGGCGTCGCCATCGCGTGCACGGCGGCTTCCGGCTCCACCCGGTGGATCAGGTCGAGACCGGCCGTCAGGTTGCCCCACTGGTCGGAGCCGCCCTGCTGGAGCGTGCAGCCGTGCCGCCGGTACAGCTCCAGGAAGTCCATGCCCTGGAGCAGCTGGTAGCTGAACTCCGTGTAGCTGATGCCCTGGTCCGACTCCAGCCGCTTGGCGACCGAGTCCTTCGTCAGCATCTTGTTGACGCGGAAGTGCTTGCCGATGTCGCGCAGGAACTCGATGGCGGACATGCCCGCCGTCCAGTCCAGGTTGTTCACCATGACCGCCGCGTTCTCGCCCTCGAAGGACAGGAACGGCTCGATCTGCGCGCGCAGCCGGCCCACCCAGTTCGCGACCGTCTCCGGGTCGTTCAGGGTGCGCTCGGCCGTGGGCCGCGGGTCGCCGATCTGACCCGTGGCCCCGCCCACCAGCGCCAGCGGCCGGTTGCCGGCCAGCTGGAGCCGGCGCATCGTGAGCACCTGCACCAGGTGCCCGACGTGCAGCGAGGCCGCCGTCGGGTCGTAGCCGCAATAGAACGTGACGGGACCGTCCGCGAACGCCTTGCGCAGCGCTTCTTCGTCGGTGGACTGGGCGAAGAGCCCACGCCACTTCAGTTCGTCGACGATGTCCGTCACGGTCTCTCGACTCCTTGTGAAGGGGGAACGTTCCCGGCCAGTCTATGGGCGTCAGACGCCCTGGCTGACCGAGCTCATGTTGAAATCGGGGATGCGCAGCGCGGGCATCGCGGCCCGGGTGAACCAGTCGCTCCACTCGCGCGGCAGCGTCTTCTCGGTGCGGCCCGCCTCGGTCGCCCGGGACAGCAGGTCCACCGGCGACTCGTTGAAGCGGAAGTTGTTCACCTCGCCCACGACCTCGCCGTTCTCCACCAGGTACACGCCGTCCCGGGTCAGGCCCGTGAGCAGCAGCGTGGCCGGGTCGACCTCGCGGATGTACCAGAGGCAGGTCAGCAGCAGGCCCCGCTCGGTGGCGGCGACCATCTCCTCCAGGGACTTCTCGCCGCCCCCGTCGAGGATCAGGTTGCCGATCGTCGGCGCCACCGGCTGCCCGGTCAGCTCCGCGCTGTGCCGGGTGGTGGTCAGCCGGGCCAGCTCGCCCTCGTGCAGCCACGCCGTGGGCGGCAGCGGCAGGCCGTTGTCGAACACCGACGCGTCGTCGCCCGAGCTGTGCGCGATCACGAACGGCGCGCACTCCAGGCCCGGCTCGTTCGGGTCGCTGCGCAGCGTCAGCGGCAGCTCGGAGAGCCGCTCGCCCAGCCGGGTGCCGCCGCCGGGCTTGGAGAAGACCGTCCGGCCCTCCACCGCGTCCCGGGCCGCCGAGGACCACATCTGGTAGATCAGCAGGTCGGCGACCGCGGTGGGCGGCAGCAGCGTCTCGTACCGCCCGGCGGGCAGCTCGATCCGGCGCTCGGCCCAGCCGAGCCGCTTGGCCAGCTCGGCGTCCAGCGCGCCCGGGTCCACGTCCTTGAAGTCACGGGTGGAGCGGCCGGCCCACGCCGAGCGCTGCCGGTCCGGGGACTTCGCGTTGAGCTCCAGCGTGCCGGTGGGCTGGTCGTGCCGCAGCCGCAGGCCCGTGGAGGTGCCCACGTACGTGGAGACCATCTCGTGGTTGGCGAAGCCGTACAGTTCGCGGCCGCCCGCGCGGGCCCGGGCGAAGGCCTCGCCGAGCGCCGGCGCGAAGTCCGTGAACACCGCGGAGGAGGTCTCCGCGGGGGCGTCCGTGAAATCGGGGGAGGCGGGGGTGCCCGCCACCAGCGGCCGGGCGTCCTCGGCCGGGCCGGCGGTACGGGCGGCCGCCTCGGCGGCCCGCACCAGCGGCTCCAGGTCCGCGGCCGTGACGGCGGAGCGCGAGACGACCCCCGAGGCCGTGCCCTCCTTGCCGTCGACGGTCGCGATCACCGTGAGGGTGCGCCCGCGGGTGACGCCGTTGGTGGTCAGCGCGTTGCCCGCCCAGCGCAGGTTCGCGGTGGACTGCTCGTCGGCGATCACCACGCAGCCGTCGGCGGTGGACAGCTCCAGCGCCCGCTCGACGATCTCGTGCGGGGCGGTGCGGCTGTTCGAAAGCGAGCTCATCGGCCGGCCTCCTGCGTCGTGTTCAGGATGTTGACGTCGCGGAACAGCGCCGACGGGCAGCCGTGCGAGACCGCCGCGACCTGGCCCGGCTGGGCCTTGCCGCAGTTGAAGGCGCCGCCCAGGACGTACGTCTGCGGGCCGCCCACCTTCTCCATCGAGCCCCAGAAGTCGGTGGTGGTGGCCTGGTACGCGACGTCGCGCAGCTGGCCCGCCAGCCGGCCGTTCTCGATCCGGAAGAAGCGCTGGCCGGTGAACTGGAAGTTGTAGCGCTGCATGTCGATCGACCAGGAGCGGTCGCCGACCACGTAGATGCCGCGCTCGACCCCGCCGATCAGGTCCTCGGTGGAGAGCCCGCCCGGGTCCGGCTGGAGCGAGACGTTCGCCATCCGCTGCACCGGCACGTGCCCGGGGGAGTCCGCGTACGCGCAGCCGTTGGAGCGGCCCAGGCCGGTCAGCTGCGCGATCCGGCGGTCCGTCTGGTAGCCGACCAGGGTGCCGTCCTTGACCAGGTCCCAGCTCTGGGCCTGGACGCCCTCGTCGTCGTAGCCGATGGTGGCCAGGCCGTGCTCGGCGGTGCGGTCACCCGTCACGTTCATGATCGACGAACCGTACCGGAGCTTGCCCAGCTGGTCGAAGGTGGCGAACGAGGTGCCGGCGTACGCCGCCTCGTAGCCCAGCGCGCGGTCCAGCTCGGTGGCGTGGCCGATGGACTCGTGGATGGTCAGCCACAGGTTCGACGGGTCGACGACCAGGTCGTAGCGGCCGGCCTCGACGCTCGGCGCGCGCATCTTCTCCGCGAGCAGTCCCGGGATCTCCTCCAGCTCGGCGTTCCAGTCCCAGCCGGTGCCGGTCAGGTACTCCCAGCCGCGGCCGGCCGGCGGCGCGATGGTGCGCATCGAGTCGAACTCGCCGGTCTTGCCGTCCACCGCGACGGCGGTGAGCTGCGGGTGGATCCGGACCCGCTGCTGGGTGGTGACGGTGCCGGCGGTGTCCGCGTAGAACTTGTTCTCGTGGACGGCGAGCAGCGAGGCGTCGACGTGCGCGACCCCGTCCGCGCCGAGCAGCCGGCCGCTCCACTCGGCCAGCAGTGCGGCCTTCTCCTCGTCCGGCACGTCGAACGGGTCCACCTCGTACGCGGAGATCCACGTCCGCTCGGCGTGCACCGGCTCGGGAGCCAGTTCCACCCTCTCGTCCGACCCCGCGGCGGCGATCACCTTCGCCGACAGCTTGGCCATGGCGACGGCCTGCGAGGCCACCTTGGCGGCGCCGTCCATCGTCAGGTCGACGCCGGAGGCGAAGCCCCAGCTGCCGCCGTGCACCACCCGGACCGCGTACCCGAGGTCGGTGGTGTCGGAGGAGCCGGACGGCTTGGCGTCCCGCAGCCGCCACGCGGCGCTGCGGATCCGCTCCAGCCGGAAGTCGGCATGGTCGCAGCCCAGTGCGCGGGCGCGGGCGAGCGCCGCGTCGGCGAGCGCCCGCAAGGGCAGCGCCGTGAACGCGGCGTCGATGGAATGAGGCACGGAGGTCTCCCTGTGGTCGGGTCCGGAGACTCCGATCATGTCGCGACCGGGCGTCTCGTGCCTACATCTTTCTGTAGGGACCCCACAGAGCGACTCACCAGGCCCTGTCGAGGCCCGATTCTCCGTATACAGGGAGGGACCGATAGGTTTTCGGTTGACCAGACAGCTAGGGAAAGGGTGATCCGTTGAGCCGCTCGGTTCTCGTCACCGGAGGTAACCGGGGCATCGGCCTCGCCATCGCCCGTGCCTTCGCAGAGGCCGGCGACCAGGTCGCCATCACGTTCCGCTCGGGCGAGCCGCCCGAGGAACTCACCGGGCTCGGCGTCCTCGCGGTCCGCTGCGACATCACCGACGCCGAGCAGGTGGAGCAGGCCTACAAGGAGATCGAGGACAAGCACGGCCCGGTCGAGGTGCTGGTGGCGAACGCCGGCATCACCAAGGACCAGCTGCTGATGCGCATGTCCGAGGACGACTTCACCTCGGTCGTGGACACCAACCTCACCGGCACCTTCCGTGTGGTCAAGCGCGCCAACCGCGCGATGCTGCGCGCCAAGAAGGGCCGCGTCGTCCTGATCTCCTCGGTCGTGGGCCTGCTCGGCTCCGCGGGGCAGGCGAACTACGCCGCCTCCAAGGCCGGACTGGTCGGGTTCGCCCGCTCCCTCGCCCGCGAGCTGGGCTCCCGCAACATCACCTTCAACGTCGTCGCGCCCGGTTTCGTGGACACCGACATGACGAAGGTGCTCACCGACGAGCAGCGCGCCGGCATCGTCGGGCAGGTCCCGCTCGGCCGCTACGCGCGGCCGGAGGAGATCGCCGCGGCCGTCCGCTTCCTCGCGTCGGACGACGCCTCGTACATCACAGGAGCCGTCATTCCCGTTGACGGCGGATTGGGCATGGGTCACTGATCACCATGAGCGGAATTCTCGACGGCAAGCGCATCCTCATCACGGGTGTGCTGATGGAGTCGTCCATCGCCTTCCACACCGCCCGGCTGGCCCAGGAGCAGGGCGCCGAGGTGATCCTCACCGCGTGGCCGCGCCCGTCGCTGACCGAGCGCATCGCCAAGAAGCTGCCGAAGCCGGTCAAGGTGATCGAGCTCGACGTCACCAACGACGAGCACCTGGCCCGCCTCGAGGGCCTCGTCCGCGAGGAGCTCGGCGGCCTCGACGGCGTCGTCCACTCGATCGGCTTCGCGCCGCAGGACGCCCTCGGCGGCAACTTCCTGAACACCCCCTTCGAGTCGGTGGCGACCGCCATGCACGTCTCGGCCTTCTCCCTGAAGTCCCTGACGATGGCCTGCAAGCCGCTGTTCCCGGCGGAGGGCGCGGCCGTCGTCGGCCTCACCTTCGACGCGCAGTACGCCTGGCCGCAGTACGACTGGATGGGCCCGGCCAAGGCCGCGCTGGAGGCCACCAGCCGCTACCTCGCCCGCGACCTGGGCAAGGAGAACATCCGCTGCAACCTGGTCTCGGCCGGTCCGATCGGCTCGATGGCCGCGAAGTCCATCCCGGGCTTCTCGGAGCTGGCGGACGTCTGGAACAACCGCTCGATGCTGGAGTGGGACATGAGCGACCCGGAGCCGGCCGGCAAGGGCGTCGTCGCCCTGCTGTCCGACTGGTTCCCGAAGACCACCGGCGAGATCGTCCACGTGGACGGCGGCCTGCACGCGATGGGCGCCTGACCCGGTTCCTCCCGTACGGCGGCGACGGCCGCGGCTCCCACCCGGAGTCGCGGCCGTCGCCGTCCGGGTGCGGGCCCGGCGGGATCTCCCGAGTCGAAGATGTGGACAAATGCCTGCAAACTGACCGAGCCGGGATCTTCTCGGCGAGGTGCGGGGAGGAGGTACGGGTGTGCGCCCGAGGCGGAATCGAGCGATGTCCCTGCTGGTGACCTCGGTGGTGCTGACCGGCTTCCTCGCGCCGAGCGCCCTGGCCGGCACGGTCTCCGGCGCCGCCGCCGGGGCGGAGCCGGCCCCCGGCCCCGCCGACCTGCCCGCCGCGCCCGCCCTGCGGGACCTGCCCGCCGAGCCCCTGCTCCGGGACCTGCCCGCCGAACCGCCCGCCCAGCCCGCCCGCCCCGACCGCGAACGCCTCTTCGGCTCCGACTGCGACACCGAGATCGCCGGCTCCCGCGTCACGGCGCACTGCCACAACCCGTACCCGCGCACCGACCTGGTCGCCCTGCACGTGGAGTGCGACCGCTGGTGGGACGTGGACGGGGACACCGTGGCCGTGCCGGTCGGCCCCGCCGGGCGCGTGGAGCTGACCAGCCGCTGCTGGAAGGAAGTCCGCTCGGCCTGGGTCAGCCACCGGCCGGGCTGACCGCCCCGCCGTCGTCGGCACCGCCCGCACCTCCGGCACCGCCCGCACTGCCCGAGTCGCCGGTGCCCGTGCCGCCGCCCGCCGTCGCCGCGCCGGCGCCGTCCGCGCCCGGGTGCGCGCCGCGCCCGCCGGGTGCGTGCTTGAGCCACTCGAACGGGTAGCCGGCCGCCTCCGACGCGGCCGCGTCCCCGTCGCCCCGCCGGATCGCCTCCACCAGCCGCGCGTGGTCCATGTGGGTGTCCGGCGTCAGCTCCGTGCCGACGTCCTCCCGCAGCCAGTCCCGCAGCAGCTCGCCGAGGTCCGCGTACAGGCCGAGCAGCACGTCGTTGTGCGAGGCCGCGACCACCGCCATGTGCAGGCTCACGTCCGCGGCCACGAACACCTCCGCGTCCCCGCTCTCCCAGGCCTGCTCCCGGCGCGCCAGCAGCGCGTCGAGCTGGACCAGGTCCCGCTCGGTGCGCCGCTCCGCGGCCAGCCGCGCCGCCGAGGACTCCAGGGTCGAACGCAGCTCGGCGATGTGCCGCGGATCGGCCCCCGCGAAGCGCCGGTGCATCACCCCGGCCAGCTCGCTCGTGGCGATCACGTACGTCCCCGAACCCTGCCGGATGTCGAGCAGCCCGTTGTGCGCGAGCGCGCGGACCGCCTCCCGGACCGTGTTCCGGGCCACACCCAGCAGCTCGACGAGCTCGGGCTCGGTCGGAATGCGCGACCCCAGGGGCCATTCGCCCGTGGTGATCTGGTTCCTGAGCTGGGCGATCACCTGGTCTGCGAGCGCGGAACGCCGGGGCGAGGTCAGCGGCATGGGGCCCTCTCGGTGCGATGCGGGACTGGACAACCAATCATCCCATGATTCTATGATGGTTGAATGCCCGACGAAGAGATACAGGTCCTGAACCGTACGGCCGCACCCCGTGCGGCGGTACAGCCGCCCGCGGAGCGCCCCGTGCCCAGCTGGCTCGGCCCGCTCCTCATCGTCGCCATCGTGCTGGCCGCGCTGAACCTCCGCCCCGCGATCACCAGCCTCGGCGCCCTCCTCGAAGAGACCCGCGAAGGCCTCGGCATGAGCGGCGCCGTCGCCGGCCTCCTCACCTCCGTCCCCGCCCTGTGCTTCGCCGTCTTCGGCGTCACCGCACCCCGGCTCTCCCGCCGCTTCGGCCCGGCCGCCGTGGTCTGCGCGGGCATGGCCGCCGTCGCCGCCGGCCTCGTGATCCGCCCGCTCGCGAGCGGCACCGTCGGCTTCCTGGCCGCCAGCGCCCTCTCCCTCGCCGGCATCGCCCTCACCAACGTGCTCCTGCCGGTGATCGTCAAGCGCTGGTTCCCGGACCGCATCGGCACCATGACCGGCCTCTACTCCATGGCCCTCGCCATCGGCACCTCGCTGGCCGCCGCCACGACCGTGCCCATGACAGAGGCTCTCGGTGGCAACTGGCGGTACGGCCTGCTGGTCTGGGCCGTCCTCGCCGTGATCGCGGTGCTGCCCTGGATCCCCGTCGCCCGCGAGGCCGGCCGCGACCGCGCAGCCGCCCGGGCCGCGGCCCCCGCCGGCGACCGGGCCGCCGGACCGCGCGTCACCCGCAGCCGTACGGCCTGGGCGCTGGCCGGCTACTTCGGCCTCCAGGCCACCGGCGCGTACGTGACCATGGGCTGGATGCCGCAGATCTTCCGCGACGCCGGAGTGTCGGCGGGCACCGCCGGCGTGCTGCTCGCCGTGACCATGGTCATGGGCGTCCCGCTGGCCTTCGTCATCCCGCGGCTGGCCGGCGCCGTCCGCAACCAGGGCGTCATCGTCGCCGGGCTCGGCGCCTTCGGCCTGGCCGGATACGCCGGCCTCTACGCGGCCCCGGCCGGCGGGGCCTGGCTCTGGGCCGTCCTGCTCGGCGTCTCGAACTGCGCCTTCCCGCTCGCCATCACCATGATCGGCCTGCGCACCCGGTCCGCGGCCGGCGTGGTCCGCCTCTCCGCCTTCGCCCAGAGCACCGGCTACCTGATCTCCATCCCCGGCCCGCTGCTCATCGGCGTGCTCTACCAGCACAGCGGCGGCTGGGACCTGCCGCTCGTCCTCATGGCCGGCCTGATGGTCCCCCAGATCGCGGTGGGCGTCCTCGCAGGGCGGGACCGCACGGTCGAGGACGAATGCGGCATGGGAGACTGAAGCCATGTCTGTCCTGGAACCGAATCCGCAGAACGGCCGCAAGAAGCTCGCGATCGTGCTGGGCGCGATGCTCGGCGTGACGGTCGTCATCGCCGTCATCGCGACCCTCGCCTCCCCCTGACGCCGCCCGGGCCCGAACGCCGGGCTGCCGACGCCGAAGGTGCCCGACGCCGGTCGGGGGTGGGGTTATCCCCCGCATCCCCTAGGGGGTCAGGCTCAGGGTGAAGTGGGTGGGATTCCGGATGGGAAGCACCGCCTCGAATCCATAGATTCGAAGGCACAGCGGCCCCCACCCGGCCGGACACCCGCAGCACCCGCGGAGGCGGTCATGTCCACACCCGTCCACACCCGGACCCTCGTAGGACACCGCGCCCAGGGCTCCCCCGCGGACACCCGGCTGCCCTGGTGGGCCCTCGCCCTCCCGGTCGCCGCCTTCGCCGCCCTGCTGCTCCTGCTCGCGGGATCCGGCGGAGCCGAAGTCGCCGGGGCCTCGCCGATGGCCGAGCTCGTCGACCGGATCCACCGGCTGGGCGGCTGACCCGCAGGGGTGCCCCGGCGATGCGTACGGGTTGCCCGTACGGGTGCCGCTCCCGGGCCGCGGCAGCGCCCGCGCCGGTGTTCCCGCCGCGCGCCGGAGCGCCCCCGCCCCGGTCGGGTGAGCCCGTCAACACCCTGCGCCCCGTGGCTCATTTCATGCGAAGCTGAACGGCATGAGCGCCGACACACCCCGCAGGATCGTCCTACTCCGGCACGCGAAGGCCGACTGGCCGCAGGTGTCCGACCACGACCGGCCGCTGGCGGACCGCGGCCGCAAGGACGCCCCGGCCGTAGGACTGAAGCTGGCCGAAACCGGCATCACCTTCGACCTGGCCCTCTGCTCGACCGCCGCGCGGACCCGCGAGACCTGGAAGCTCGCCGTCCAGGAACTGCCGCACCGCCCGCGGACCGTGTACGAGGACCGGCTCTACGAAGCCTCGCTGGGCGAGCTCATCGCCCTGCTGAACGAAACCCCCGACGACGTCGGCGACCTCCTCGTCATCGGCCACAACCCCGGGATGCAGGCGCTCGCCGACGCCCTGTCCGGCAGCGCCAAGGACGACACCCTGGTACGGATGGCCCGCAGCGGGTTCCCGACCGCGGCGCTGGCCATCGTCGGGTTCACCGGCTCCTGGAAGTCCCTCGAACACGGCGTCGGGACCCTGCTCGACTTCTGGACCCCGAAGCACTGACCGCGGCCCCGCACACCGGGCGCGAACACGGCAGGGCCCCGGCACCTCGCGCCGGGGCCCTGCCGTGTCGGGTGTCGGTCAGTGCAGGTCGGCGGCCTCGACCTCTTCGCGCGTGATGCCCAGCAGGTACAACACGGCGTCCAGGAAGGGCACGTTGACCGCGGTGTGCGCGGCCTCGCGCACCACCGGCTTGGCGCAGAAGGCCACTCCGAGCCCGGCCGCGTTCAGCATGTCCAGGTCGTTGGCGCCGTCGCCGATGGCGACGGTCTGCGCCAGCGGTACGCCGGCCTCCGCCGCGAACCGGCGCAGCAGCCGCGCCTTGCCCGCCCGGTCCACGATCTCTCCCGTGACCCGGCCGGTGAGCTTGCCGTCGACGATCTCCAGCGTGTTGGCGGAGGCGAAGTCCAGCCCCAGCCGCTCCTTCAGGTCGTCCGTCACCTGCGTGAACCCGCCCGAGACCACGCCGACCTGGTAGCCGAGCCGCTTCAGGGTCCGAATCAGGGTCCGGGCACCGGGCGTCAGCCGCACCTCGGCGCGCACCTTGTCCACGACCGAGGCGTCCAGGCCGGCGAGCAGCGCGACCCGGGCGTGCAGGGACTGCTCGAAGTCCAGCTCGCCGCGCATCGCCTGCGCGGTGACCTCGGCGACCTTGTCCTCGCAGCCCGCGTGGGCCGCGAACAGCTCGATGACCTCGTCCTGGATCAGCGTCGAGTCGACGTCCATCACGACGAGCCGCTGGGCCCGCCGGTGCAGCCCGGCCGAGACCACCGCGATGTCCACGCCGATCTGCGCGGCCTCGGTGGCCAGGGCGGTCCGCAGCGGTTCGGTCTCGGCGCCGGACACGGCGAACTCCACCGCCGTCACCGGGTACTTGGCGAGACGGAAGATGCGGTCGATGTTGCCGCCGGTGGCGGTGATGCGGGCGGCGATGGCGGCGGTGGACTCGGCGGTCAGCGGGTGCCCCAGCACGGTCACGTGGGAGCGGCCGCTGCCGCGCGGCCGGTTGTCACCGGTACCGGAAATGATCTCGGCCTGGAGCTTGAACGATTCGGCCCAGCTGTGCACGGTGGCGCGCAGCTCGCCCTCGCCGCCCGCCGAGCCGGGCGCGGTGACCAGGGCGCACAGCACTATGCGGCCGCGGGTCACGACCTGCTCCAGGTCGACGACGTCGACGGAGAAGGCGGCGAGAGTGTCGAACAGCCCGGCGGTGATCCCGGGACGGTCCTTGCCGAAGATCTTGACGAGGAGGGTGGGGATGTCGGAGGTCTGCGAAGCGCTCATGGTGCCCTCACCGTATCCCCTACCCCACCCCCCGGCGCCCCCCATCCCGCCCACCGGACGCCCCACCCCCTCCGGGCCACATCCAGCCCCTCCGGCGTTCGAGGCGCGGGCCCGGGTGGTGCCCGGCGACCCCGCGCACCTTTCAGCCCCTCCGGCGTTTGAGGAGCGGGTCCGGGCGGAGCCCGGTGCCCGGCGTCAGCCGGGTTGTCTTGGGGCTCCGCCCCAAACCCCGCGCCTCAAACGCCGGCGAGGCTGGAAGTTGCGCCCCAGGGCGCCGGCGAGGCTGGAAGTTGCCGGCCAGGCGGGGTGCGCCGCCCGGGCACCGGCGAGGCTGGAAGTTGCCCCCCAGGGCACCGGCGCGGGGGGCGTAGCCGGTCAGCGGGGGCCGCGCGGGGGAGGCGGCGGCGGAGGCGGGGGCGGCGGAGGCGGCGGGGTGAACGGGGCCCGGCCCCCCGACGGCCCCTTGCCCGGCCCCCGCCGCGGCCCCGCCACAGGCGGCCCACCCGCGATCGTGGCGTCCTGATCCCGCCCGTCCCCCGCCGCGCCCGCCCCGCCCGCACCCTGATCCCGCCCGCCCGGCCCCTGCCGCCCGCCCGGGACGGTGGCGCCCCAGTGCCGCCCGTCCCCCCGCCCGCTTGCCGACCCCGCCGTCCGGTACGGATTCACCTCGCCGGGCCGGACCCCCGGTACGGGCGACGGCCGATACGGCCCGGGGAGCTGCTCGGGCCCTCGAGGGTCCGCCCCCTGGGGGTGGCCATGCGGGCCAAAACCCGCCGCGCCCCCCTGACGACCTCCCGCGCCACCTCCCGCCCCGGCATGCGCCCCCGCCCCGGCCGGAGCCGGCGGTCCGCCCCGCAGACGGGCGCCCACGGCGCCCAAGGCGCCCAGGGCGCCCGCCGCCGCGCCCCACGCCGCACCGAGCAGCGCCCCCGCCCCCGCGTCGCCCCGCAGTTCGACGCC
Organism: Streptomyces sp. NBC_00239; assembly: GCF_036194065.1. NCBI lineage: Bacteria > Bacillati > Actinomycetota > Actinomycetes > Kitasatosporales > Streptomycetaceae > Streptomyces > Streptomyces sp. NBC_00239. The sequence continues at coordinate 6,165,115 of NZ_CP108095.1, forward strand.
CGCCCCGAAGGCGTCCACTCCCAGGACCGACAGCGAGGCGTCCGCCGAGAAACCCGTCAGCCACACCAGTACCGGTACGGCCGCCCCCGTCGCCAGGCCGAGCCGTACCGCGGTGCCCACCACCCCGACCCCGCCGACCCCGCCGCCCCCGCGGGCAGGGGTCCGTACGGCCGTCAGCACCCCCGCGTACAGCATCAGCACCGCGACGGCGGCGACCAGCAGCCACACCCGCCCGTCGAGTTCCGCCAGTCGGGTGACCGTCACCGGCCGGTCCGCCGACACGGACAGCAGCTCGTCCAGCGGATCGGGCAGCAGGTCCGCCAGCCCGCCGCTGGCCCGCCCGCGGAACGGCACCAGCATCCCCAGAGGCACCGCGAGCCAGGTCCCGTTCGGCGCCCCCAGCAGCGCCGCGCCCGCGATCCGGCGCGGATGCGCGTCGTCGGCCATCGCCCAGCCGGCCGCCGCCAGCCCGGCCGCCACCGACACCAGGAGCACCGCCACGACCGCCGACACCGCCGGCCGCACCCACCGGTCGATCACCGCCCAACCGGCCGGTACCGGGGTCCGCCGCGAGGCCAGCAGCGCGACCAGCAGTACCGCCGACACCCACACCGCGGCGCCCGCCAGCGTCGCCCCGGCGTCCGCGCTGAACCCGACCCGCGCCTGCGCGTCCACCAGGTCCCGCAACCGGTCCGGCAGCAGCCCCCCGACGTCCCCGATGCCTCCGATGCCCCCGAGGTCGATGTCCCCGATGTCCCCGATCCCCGGAATCTCCAGCCCGCCGCCGGCGCCGCTCCCCGCGCCGTCACCCGCGCTGCCCCCGCCCGGCGCCCACCGCGTCCCGTCCAGCGTCACCACGTCGCGGCCGGCCCACGCGAGCCCGCCGGCCATGGCCGTGAACACCGCCGCCACGGCCGCGGCGCGGGCCGCGAGTTGGGATCCGGACACGGCAACTCCGGCCGCCCGTACCGACCTCAGGAACACGAACCCCAGCACCAGGGCCCCCGCCAGGCTCACCCCCAGCGGCCGCACCTCCAGCGCCGTCGCCGCCTGCGCGCCGTCCAGTCCGTACGCCGAGACGTCTCCCGACGGGGTCACCGAACCGCCCACCGCGAGCACCACCACGGCCGCCGTCATCGGCCCCAGCCGCCCGGCCGCATCGGCCCCCAGCAGGTGCAGGCCGAGCGCCGCGACCCCCGCCATCACCACCAGCGCCCAGCCCGCCGCGGCCACCGCGGACAGCAGCACCTCGCCCCAACGGAGCGGCGACCGTACGCCGGAGCCGAACGCTCCGCCCGCCGCGCCCACTTCGCCCGTGCCCGAATTCATGCGGTGCGGATTCATGCGAGGACCCCCGAGTTGTGCTGAGTCATCCCGGATATCCCATTCGCGCATGATCCGTACGCACTCATGGGCTCTTACCACTCTCCGGGGGCTTTGCGACCACGTCAACGGCCCTTCCCCGGCGCACTCCACAGGGCCCGGATTCCACTTCCGGCCGCGGGCCTGAAATAGTTCCCCCCGAAGTTCGCCATCCCTAGACTCCCTGCTGTCAGGGGGCATCGGGGGACAACAAGTGGGGCATGGAGTGCCGGAACTCGTACTGGAATTGAACGGAAGGACCTGGGCCCTCGATCCGTCCAGGTCGTACACCCTCGGACGCGATCCGCAGGGTGACGTGGTGATCGACGACGCGCGCGTCTCGTGGCGGCACGCCACCATCGGCTGGAACGGCCACGGCTGGGCCATCGAAGACCACGGCAGCACCAACGGCACCTACGCACAGGGCCAGCGGGTCCAGCGGCTCGACCTCGCCGCCGGCACCGTGGTCCACCTCGGCAACGCGACCGACGGGCCGCGGCTGAACCTCTCGGCCGGCCAGGCCGGTTCGGGCGCGGTGGCCTCGGCCGCCGCCGCCCCGGCCGCGGCGGCCCACCACGGAATGCAGCAGGGCGCGCCGCAGGGGGTGCAGCAGCACGGCGCACCCGCCGCGCAGCAGCAGGCTCCGTACCAGCAGCCGCAGCAGGCCCCGTACGGGCAGCAGCCGCACCACGCCGCCCCGCAGCAGCCGCACCACGCGCCGGCCCAGCCCCACCAGCCGCCGCACGGCCAGATCCCGCAGCAGCAGGGCGCCCCGCGCCCCGCCGCGGGCGGCCACGGCTACAGCGACCGCAGCCCGACGACGTTCCACCAGCTCGCGCTGGGCCACGTCATGCGCATCGGCCGCGCGCTGGACAACGAGCTGGTCGTCTCCGACCTCCAGGTCTCGCGCCACCACGCGGAGTTCCGCTCCACCGGCGGCCGCTTCGAGATCCACGACCTGGGCAGCCACAACGGCACCTACGTCAACGGTCAGCCGCTCGCCAAGTCCGGCACCGCGCTGCTCGGCCCGAACGACATCGTCGGCGTCGGCCACTCGACGTTCCGGATCGTCGGGGACCGGCTGGAGGAGTTCGTCGACACCGGCGAGGTCTCCTTCTCGGCCCGCCACCTGACCGTCACGGTCGACGGCGGCAAGCAGATCCTCAAGGACGTCTCGTTCGGCGTCCCCGAGAAGTCGCTGATCGCCGTCATCGGCCCGTCCGGTTCCGGCAAGTCGACGCTGCTCAAGGCGCTGACCGGCTACCGGCCCGCCAACCAGGGCGACGTCCTCTACGACAACCGCAACCTGTACAAGCAGTTCGCGGAGCTCCGCCAGCGCATCGGCCTGGTCCCGCAGGACGACATCCTGCACAAGGAGCTGACCGTACGGACCGCCCTGAAGTACGCGGCCAAGCTCCGCTTCCCCGGGGACACCGCCGAGTCCGAGCGGTCCGCGCGCATCGACGAGGTGCTGCGCGAGCTCAAGCTCGACATCCACAAGGACAAGAAGATCACCTCGCTCTCGGGCGGCCAGCGCAAGCGCGTGTCGGTGGCCCTGGAGCTGCTGACCAAGCCGTCGCTGATCTTCCTGGACGAGCCGACCTCGGGCCTCGACCCGGGCATGGACCGCGACGTCATGCAGCTGCTGCGCGGCCTCGCCGACGATGGCCGCACCGTCCTGGTCGTGACCCACTCGGTCGCCGAGCTGGCCATCTGCGACAAGCTGCTGGTCATGGCGCCCGGCGGCTCGGTCGCGTACTTCGGCCCGCCGGACGAGGCGCTGAACTTCTTCGGCTACAGCACGTGGGCGGACGTCTTCTCGGCCTTCGAGAACTACCGCGACTACGACTGGGCCGGCCGCTGGAAGGGCTCGCAGCACTACCAGCTGTACGCCGCCGACCTCGACGCGGTGGCCCCGCAGTCGGTCACCATGCCGACCGCGCAGATGCAGCCGCCGAAGCCGCAGGCCTGGGGCTCGCAGCTGTTCACCCTGATCCGCCGCTACGTCTCGGTGATCGCCTCCGACAAGGGCTTCCTCGCCCTGATGGTGATCCTGCCGGCCGTGCTCGGCGTGGTCTCCACGGTCATCCCCGCGACCTTCGGCCTCGCGCCGCCGAAGCCGCCGTCCCGCTTCAACGGCGACGCCGGCACCATCATGCTGATCCTCGCGGTCGGCATGTGCTTCTCCGGCGCCGCGAACTCGGTCCGCGAGCTGATCAAGGAACGGGTCATCTACGAGCGGGAACGCGCCACCGGCCTGTCCCGGTCCGCGTACCTGATGTCGAAGGTGATCGTCCTCGGCGTCATCACCGCCATCCAGGGCGCGATCATCTGCGCCATCGGCTTCACCCCGCGCGACCTGCCCGCCGAGGGCCTGATCATGCCGCCCGCCGTCGAGCTGTGCGTCTCGGTCACCGCGCTCGGCTTCACGTCGATGATGTTCGGCCTCGTGATCTCCTCGCTGGTCAAGACCGCCGAGAAGACCATGCCGCTGCTCGTCATGTTCGCGATCGTCCAGGTCGTGTTCACCGGCATCCTCTTCCAGGTGTACGACTCGCCCGGCCTGGAGCAGTTCGCCTGGCTGATGCCGTCCCGCTGGGCCGTCGCCGCCTCCGGCACCACCCTGAACCTGGCCGTGCTCATGCCGCCCTGGGACCAGGAGAACCCCACCAACACCGACCCGCTGTGGGATGCCACGGCCGGCCAGTGGGGCTTCAACATCACGGTGCTGCTCCTCATCGGCATCGCGTGCGGCTTCGCGGTGGCCCGCCTGCTGCGCCGCCACGAGCCCGAGGTCATGCGCAAGTAGCCGGCCCGGCCCGTTCGCGGGCCCGGTACGCGCGAAACGCCTCAGGGGCGGTACCCGGAAGGAACCGGGTGCCGCCCCTGAGGCGCATGGGGGTACGGGTGGCACGGCCGCGGGCCGCGCCACAGCCGCCTAGTAGGCGCTGTTCACGTTGTCCATGGAGCCGTAGCGGTCGGCCGCGTAGTTGCAGGCGGCGACGATGTTCGCGACCGGGTCGTACAGGTCGTACTTGGTGCCCTTGACGTGGTACGCCGCGAAGGTCGGCGGGATCACCTGGAGCAGGCCCTGGGACGGGATGCCGTTCTGGGCGTTGATGTCCCAGTTGTTGATCGCGCGGGGGTTGCCGCCGGACTCGCGGATGATGTTGCGGTGGATACCCGAGTACGAGCCCGGGATGCCCTCGCGCTTCATGATGCTGAGCGCCTCGCGGATCCAGCCGTCCAGGTTGTTCGCGTAGACCGGCGTGCGGGCGGCGGAACGGCTCGCGGCGGCCTTGGCCGCGCGCTCCTTCTTCGCCTTCGCGGCGGCGTCGGCCTTGGCCTTCGCCTTGGCCTTCGCGGCGGCCTTCGCCTTGGCGGCGGCCTTCGCCTTGGCAGCCGCCTCGGCCTTGGCCTTCGCCGCGTCCTTGATGGCCTTGTCGACCACGAGGTGCTGCTGCGCCAGGCTGGCCTGCAGGGCCTTCGGCTGCGCGCCGTCCACGATCTTCGTCCAGCTCACCGGGGCGGCGACGACCGTCTCGGCCTCGGCGGCGTCGGCCGGAACCAGGGAGAAGGCGAGCACGGCGGCACCGAGGGTGGCGACACCGGCGATCGACATCTTGTGGATCTTGGTCAGACGATTATGACCGGGAGTGCTGGACGCAGACATGGGCAGCAACCTTTACGAAGAGCGGGGCGCCGCAGGAAAGCGCCGCGAGATCGGGAGACCCGCGGCGCTGTGCGACGACGGCCATTCTTAGCGGCGGCAAAATCCTGTGGCAAAGGTGTGACGTACGATCCCGCTTAGTGGATCAGGGCCGCCCGGGAAGTCCGGAATTCCGGGCTCGACCCGGTCTCAGCCCGCACTGACGACGCCTTTAGGTGGGTACTAGGCGCCTTAGTAAGTGATGTGCGTCCTATGCCCGGGCTCACATCGGACGCGTAACAGTCTCACCATGCGTTGCGTGCGCAATGCGGAGGGTCAGCGCCCTCCTCCTTGAGTAGCAGAAGCACCCCGCCGCCCTCCTGCGCGAGGCAGAGACCCGGCTACCCCTCCGGTACAAGAGCGGACCGTCTTCTCCGTACAAAGAGGCGGACCGCCTCCCTAAAGAGGAGGCGCGCACCCGCCCCCCGGACTAGGACCTGCGGCCCCCGCCCCTGGTCCGCGGGCCCGATCCGGCCGCCCGGGGCCCGCCGGTACGGTGATCTCATGAGCCACCGACCCCGCAGCGGCCTGGCCGCCGTGAGCACCGCGCTGCTGGCCATGAGCCGCCACCTGGAGGTGCGGGACGTACTCAAGACGATCGTGGCCTCCGCCCGCGAGCTGCTCGACGCCGAGTACGCGGCCCTCGGCGTCCCGGACGACCACGGCGGCTTCGCCCAGTTCGTCGTCGACGGAGTCAGCGACGAGCAGTGGCGCCGGATCGGCCCGCTGCCCCGCCAGCACGGCATCCTCGCCGCGATGCTCCACCAGCCCGGCGCCGAACGGCTGGCCGACGTCCGCGAGGACCCCCGCTTCGAGGGCTGGCCCGCCGCCCACCCCGACATGTCCGACTTCCTCGGCCTGCCGATCCGCGACGGCGACGAAACCCTCGGCGCCCTGTTCCTCGCCAACAAGCGCTGCCCGCGCCCCGACGGCGACACTCCCACCACGGCGTCCCGTGAGGGCTGCGGCTTCACCGAGGAGGACGAGGAACTGCTCGGCATCCTCGCCCAGCACGCCGCCATCGCCCTCACCAACGCCCGCCTCTACGAGCGCAGCCGCGAACTCACCATCGCCGAGGAGCGCTCCCGCCTCGCCCACGAGCTGCACGACGCGGTCAGCCAGAAGCTGTTCTCGCTGCGGCTCACCGCCCAGGCCGCCACCGCCCTCGTCGACCGCGACCCGGGCCGCGCCAAGGACGAACTCCAGCAGGTCGCCGCCCTCGCCGCCGAGGCCGCCGACGAACTGCGCGCCGCCGTGGTCGAGCTCCGCCCCGCCGCCCTCGACGAGGACGGCCTCGTCGCCACCCTGCGCACCCAGATCCACGTACTCGACCGCGCGCACTCCGCACGCGTCACCTTCACCTGCGACGGCGTCCGGGCCCTGCCCGCAGCCCAGGAGGAAGCCCTCCTGCGGGTCTCCCAGGAGGCCCTCCACAACGCCCTGCGGCACTCCGGAGCCGCCGCCGTCGACGTACACCTCGCCCGCCGCGGCGCCGGCGCCCTGCTCCGCATCACCGACGACGGCCGCGGCTTCGACCCGCAGACCGTCCGCCGCGCCGGCCGTCACCTCGGCCTCGTCTCCATGCGGGACCGGGCGAGCGGCGTCGGCGGCGCGCTCACCGTGCACTCGGCGCCCGGCACGGGCACCACGATCGAGATGGAGGTCCCCGGTGGCTGACGCACCTCGCCCGAAGATCCGCGTCCTCGTCGTCGACGACCACCAGGTGGTCCGGCGCGGGCTGCGCACCTTCCTGGAGGTCCAGGACGACATAGAGGTGGTCGGCGAGGCCGCCGACGGCGACGCGGGCATCGCCGCCGCCGAGGACCTGCGCCCCGACGTGGTCCTCATGGACATCAAGATGCCCGGCACCGACGGCATCGAGGCACTGCGCCGGCTGCGCGAGCTCGCCAATCCGGCCCGCGTCCTCATCGTCACCAGCTTCACCGAGCAGCGCACCGTCGTCCCCGCCCTGCGCGCCGGCGCCGCCGGCTACGTATACAAGGACATCGACCCCGAAGCCCTGGCCGGCGCGATCCGCTCGGTCCACGCCGGGCACGTCCTGCTCCAGCCGGAGGTCGCGGTGACCCTGCTCTCCCCGGAGGAGCAGGGCGCACCGGCCGGCCGCGGCGGCTCCCTGACCGAGCGGGAGCGCGAGGTCCTCGGTCTGATCGCGGACGGCCGTTCCAACCGGGAGATCGCCCGCGCCCTCGTCCTGTCCGAGAAGACGGTGAAGACGCACGTGTCGAACATCCTGATGAAGCTGGACCTCGCCGACCGCACCCAGGCCGCCCTGTACGCCGTACGGCACGGCCTCGTCGACGGGTAACGGTCCGGAATGAGATTCATACCGTCGGGTGTATGTAGCCCACATGGCGCAACCTGACCGCCCGGCGGCCGTTCTCCATGGCATGCCGCGGCGGCTGGCCGCGGTGAACGTACTGGAGGACCTGAACGTGAAGAACATCAAGAAGGCCGCTGCCATCACCATGATCGCGGGCGGCCTGGTCGCCGCCGGCGCCGGCGTCTCGTCCGCCCACGGCGGCGCGCAGGCCAACGGCGAGGCCCTGAACTCGCCCGGCGTCGCCTCCGGCAACCTGATCCAGGCCCCGGTGCACGTCCCGGTCAACGCGGTCGGCAACTCGGTCAGCGTGATCGGCCTGCTGAACGGCGCCTTCGGCAACACGGGTCTCAACCACTGACCCTCCCGGTCCCGGCGCGGCCCCGCTTCCTCCTCTCCCCGGAAGCGGGGCCGCGCCGCGTCCGCCGTACTACCGCCCCCGCTCCCGCTCCTCCACGTACGCGTTGTACGCCGCGACCTGCGCCCGCCGCGCCACCCGCTCCACCGGCTGCAGCGCCAGCGACCGCGCCGACATCTCCGAGGCCGACACCGCGCCCCCGTGCCCGGACCCGTACGCCAGGTCCACGAGCAGCCCGATCCGCTGCGCCAGCTCCAGCACCCGCACCGCCCGCGGCGGATACCCCGGCGCCAGCACCTCACGGCCCCGGTCCGCCCGCGCCCGGTACGCGTCGAGCGCCGCCTCCGCCAGCGGCCCCGAAGCGGCCACGTCGAGCCGCGTCAGCACCTGCGTCGCGTCCCGCAGCCCCTCCGCCAGCTCCCGCTCCGCCTCACCCAGCGAGGGCACGTCGGCCGGCGGCGCCTCCCGTACCGGCAGGCAGCGCCAGACCACCTCCACGTGCACATCGCCCGCCGGCCCGGCCTCCGACACCTCCGGCACGAGCCCCAGCGCCGACCCCGCGCACACCACGGCCTCCTCGGCCTCCAGCGCGCGCGCATTGAACTCCGGCGGACCGGACAACCCCAGCGGATGCCCCGGCGCGGGCAGCGCCACCCGCAGACCCGTCACCCCCAGCACCCGCAGCCGGCCCAGCGCGAGCGTCAGCCCGACCGGACCCGCCTCCCCGGGAAGCCCCTCCACCCGGTGCACGGCATCCCCGCCGACGATCGCCACAACGGCCTCGTCCGGTGACACCAGCCCGCCCAACAACGCGTTTCCCCAGGCGGCCAGCCGCCCTGAACGTGGTTCCGAAAGCATGCCCCCCAGCCTACGGACCGGCCTATCGACCCACCTCGTCCCCGGCCCACTCCCCGAGTGGCGTAGGTTTTCCCCTGGGGCTGCGCCCACAGGCGCACTGTGACAACCAAGACTGCAATGGGAGACAACGCGCTCATGAGCGATGTGCTGGAGCTGGTGGACGTATCCGTGGTCCGCGAGGGCCGGGCTCTGGTGGACCAGGTCTCCTGGTCGGTCAAGGAGGGGGAGCGCTGGGTGATCCTCGGCCCCAACGGCGCCGGGAAGACCACCCTGCTCAACGTCGCGTCCAGCTACCTCTTCCCCACCAAGGGCACGGCCGGCATCCTCGGCAGCACCCTCGGCAAGGTCGACGTGTTCGAGCTGAGGCCCCGCATCGGCATCGCGGGCATCGCCATGGCCGACAAGCTGCCCAAGCGCCAGACCGTCCTGCAGACCGTCCTCACCGCCGCCTACGGCATGACGGCCGGCTGGCAGGAGGAGTACGAGGACATCGACGAGCAGCGCGCCCGCGCCTTCCTCGACCGCCTCGGCATGTCCGACTTCCTCGACCGGAAGTTCGGCACCCTCTCCGAGGGCGAGCGCAAGCGCACCCTGATCGCCCGCGCCCTGATGACCGACCCCGAGCTGCTGCTCCTCGACGAGCCCGCCGCCGGCCTCGACCTCGGCGGCCGCGAGGACCTCGTACGCCGCCTCGGCCGGCTCGCCCGCGACCCGCTCGCCCCCTCCATGATCATGGTCACGCACCACGTCGAGGAGATCGCCCCCGGCTTCACCCACGTCCTCATGATCCGTCAGGGCAAGGTCGTCACCGCCGGTCCCATCGACCTCGAACTCACCTCCCGCAACCTCTCCCTGTGCTTCGGCCTCCCGCTGGTCGTCGAGCGCAACGACAGCGACCGCTGGAGCGCCCAGGGCCTGCCCCTGCGCTGACCCCCAGGTGCGGCAGCCGCCCCCGCACCCTGTCCGGACCGCGTCCGGCCGACCTACCATGACCATGTGGACATCGACGCATGGGTGTGGTGGCTCGTCGGCGCGGTCGGACTGGGCATTCCGCTGGTCCTCACCGCCATGCCGGAATTCGGAATGTTCTCCGCGGGCGCGGTCGCCGCGGCGATCACCGCGGCACTCGGCGGGGGAGTGGTCGCCCAAGTCCTCGTCTTCACGGCCGTGTCGGTGGCGCTCATCGCCGTCGTCCGGCCCATCGCCAACCGGCACCGCGCCCAGCGGCCCCAATTCGCCAGCGGGATCGACGCGTTGCGCGGCCGCACCGCGGTCGTACTCGAACGCGTCGACGGCAGCGGCGGCCGGATCAAGCTCGCCGGCGAGATCTGGTCCGCCCGCACCCTCGACGCGGACAGCAGCTTCGAAGCGGGCCAACAGGTCGACGTCGTCGAGATCGACGGGGCGACCGCGGTCGTCATGTGACGTCATGTGACCGAATCCCGCTCCCCGCAGACGCGCGTCTGCGAGACTCCGTACAAGGGGAACTGCGCCCTCAACAGCGCAGGACAGGAAGCTAGAAGGGTACGGGGAACCGCATGCAACCGATCATCATCGTCCTGATCATTCTGGTGGTGCTGGTCTTCATCGCGCTGGTCAAGACGATCCAGGTCATCCCGCAGGCGAGCGCCGCGATCGTCGAGCGCTTCGGCCGCTACACCCGCACCCTCAACGCGGGCCTCAACATCGTCGTCCCGTTCATCGACTCGATCCGCAACCGGATCGACCTCCGCGAGCAGGTCGTCCCCTTCCCGCCGCAGCCGGTCATCACCCAGGACAACCTGGTCGTCAACATCGACACCGTCATCTACTACCAGGTGACCGACGCCCGCGCCGCGACGTACGAGGTGGCCAGCTACATCCAGGCCATCGAGCAGCTCACCGTCACCACCCTCCGCAACATCATCGGCGGCATGGACCTGGAGCGGACCCTCACCTCCCGCGAGGAGATCAACGCAGCGCTGCGCGGAGTCCTCGACGAGGCCACCGGCAAGTGGGGCATCCGCGTCAACCGCGTCGAGCTCAAGGCCATCGAGCCGCCGACCTCCATCCAGGACTCGATGGAGAAGCAGATGCGCGCCGACCGCGACAAGCGCGCCGCGATCCTCCAGGCCGAAGGCGTACGCCAGTCGGAGATCCTGCGCGCCGAGGGCGAGAAGCAGTCGTCCATCCTGCGCGCCGAAGGTGACGCCAAGGCCGCCGCACTGCGCGCCGAGGGCGAGGCCCAGGCCATCCGCACCGTCTTCGAGTCCATCCACGCCGGCGACGCCGACCAGAAGCTGCTCGCCTACCAGTACCTCCAGATGCTCCCGAAGATCGCCGAGGGCGACGCGAACAAGCTCTGGATCGTCCCCAGCGAGATCGGCGACGCACTCAAGGGCCTCAGCGGCGCCATGGGCAACTTCGGCCCCATGGGCGGCGGTTCCGGCTTCAGCACGCAGAAGGACGGCGGCGCCGAGCGACGCGAGCAGCCCCCGATCGACTGAGGGACGAGCCGCTTCCTGCATGATCGGTGAGGCCCCTCGACCTTCATGGCGGGGAGGCGTCTCACCCATGTGAAGGAGATGGCCTTGTCCATCTGGGAATCGCTCGCGGTCTTCGCCGCCGGTGTCGGAGCAGGCACCATCAACACCATCGTCGGCTCCGGCACCCTCATCACCTTCCCGGTGCTCCTCGCCACCGGACTCTCCCCGGTCACCGCCAACGTGTCCAACACCCTCGGCCTGGTGCCCGGTTCGATCAGCGGAGCCATCGGCTACCGCAAGGAACTCGCCGGCCAGCGCCGCCGCGTCCTGCGCCTCGGCGCGGTCTCCCTCGTCGGCGGACTCGCCGGAGCCGTCCTCCTGGTGACCCTGCCCTCGGACTCCTTCGACACCATCGTGCCGGTACTCATCGGCATCGCCCTGGTCCTCGTCGTCGTCCAGCCCCGCCTCGCCAAGGCCCTGCGGGCCCGCCAACAGGAGACCGGCACGGCGGCCCGCCACCCCGACGGCGGCCCCGCCCTCCTGACCGGCATGCTCCTGTCCAGCGCGTACGGCGGCTACTTCGGCGCCGCCCAGGGCGTCCTCTACCTCGGCCTGATGGGCCTCGCGCTCCACGACGACCTCCAGCGCATCAACGCCGTCAAGAACATCGTCGCCGCCTTGGTGAACGGGATCGCCGCGGTCTTCTTCCTCTTCGTCGCCACGTTCGACTGGACCGCGGTCCTGCTGATCGCCGCCGGCTCCACCCTCGGCGGCCAGATCGGCGCGAAAATCGGAAGGCGCCTCCCGCCGACCGCGCTGCGCGCAGTCATCGTGGCGGTCGGCGTCCTCGCAATCGTCCAGCTACTCCTCCGGTGACCGGCGTACGAAAGATACGCCGCACCCCGAAGCCGTCAGAAGCCCTACGCGGACTGCCCGAGCCAGTCGGGCAGCACCTCCCGGCGCCCGGAGCCGAGCGCCAGCAGCATGGCGTCCGCCGGCGACGGCACGAACGGCGGACGCAGCAGCGGCATGCCCGCCTCCTCCGGAGTCCGGGCCGCTTTGCGGTGGTTGTCCTCCGCGCAGGAGGCCACCGTGTTCAGCCAGGTGTCCCCGCCGCCCTGCGCCCTGGGCACCACGTGGTCCACGGTCGTCGCCCGCCGCCCGCAGTACGCGCACCTGTGCTGGTCCCGTGCCAGCACCCCCCGCCGTGACCACGGGGCGTGTCTTCGGAAGGGCACCCGTACGTACCTGCAGAGTCTGATCACGCGGGGCACCGGCAGATCGACCGCGGCGGCGCGCACACGGAGTTCGGGATGGGACTGTTCGACCACGGCCTTGTCCTGGAGCACCAGGACCACGGCCCGGTTCATGGAAACCGTCGACAGCGGCTCGAAGCTCGCGTTCAGTACCAGCGTGTCCCGCATCTCGCCCACCTCCTGTGCGCAGGCCCCGCGACCACCCTGGCGGCACGGCCCGCAACCACTCTGGCCGCGCGCGCCACGCGGGACAACGCATTAAAAATGCCCGGTCCCGGTCACCTTTAGACCAGGACCGGGCAAACGGCCGGCGAACGATCAGTCCAGCGCTCAATCCCGCGAAGGTGCGGCGTACTCACCGATCAGCTGTGCGCGCCCGAGCGCGTGGAAGCGCAGATGGAATCCGACGGCTGCGGGAGAGGCGTCCGCATCGGGTCCCAGCTTTTCCTGGTCCACCGCATAGACGGTGAACACGTACCGGTGCCGTTCCCCGGCCGGGGGAGCGGCACCGCCGAAGTCCTTCGTGCCGTAGTCGTTGCGCACGTGGACCGCTCCGGCCGGCAGCCCCTCGAACTTCCCGCCGCCCGCACCCGTCGGCAGCTCCGTGACCGAGGCCGGCAGGTCGAACAGGACCCAGTGCCAGAACCCGCTGCCCGTGGGGGCGTCGGGGTCGAAGCACGTCACGGCGAAGCTCTTGGTCCCGGCGGGGAAGCCCTCCCAGCTCAGCTGCGGGGAGAGGTTCCCCTCCGCCAGCACCTGCGCGGGGGCCAGCTCGGCCCCCGGCGCCAGGTCCGCACTGGTCACCGTGAAGGCGGCGACCTCCGGGTGGAAGGCGTGCGGCAGCGGCGCGCGCTTGATGTCGTCCGACACGGGGTTCCTCCTAGAACCAGTTGCGCTTGGAGCCGACGGAGGCGATCCACTCGTTGAGGTAGGCCGCCCAGTTGGTGCTCTGGTAGGAGTGCAGGCCGACCTTGAAGCAGCGGTAGGTGTCGCTGCCCTCGGTGAACAGGCCCGGCTTCTTGTCCATCTCCAGGACGACGTCCATCTCGTTGCCGTCGGCGACGAAGGTCAGCTCGACCTGGTTGAGGCCGTGGTACTGCTGCGGCGGCAGGAACTCGATCTCCTGGTAGAAGGGCAGCGTCTGGCGGGTGCCGCGGATGTGCCCGCGCTCCATGTCCGCACTGCGGAAGCGGAAGCCGAGCTGCCCGAAGGCGTCCAGGATGGCCTGCTGCGCGGGCAGCGGGTGCACGTTGATCGGGTCCAGGTCGCCCGCGTCCACGGCGCGCGCGATCTCCAGCTCGGTGCTGACGCCGATGTTCATGCCGTGCAGGTGCTGGCCGGCGAAGTGGGTGACCGGGGTCTCCCACGGGATCTCCAGGCCGAACGGCACCACGTGCACCGCGCCGGGCTGCACCTGGAAGGCGCCGCCGAGCCGCTGCTTGCTGAAGACGATGTTCTGCTTGACCTCCTGGTCGCCGCTCTCCACCTCGACGCGGGCCTGCAGGCCGATCGACAGCCCCTCGATCTGCTGCTCGACGGACCCGCCCTGGATGCGGACCTCACCCTGGACGATGCCGCCGGGCACGACGTTCGGCTCGGTGATGATCGTGTCCACCGAGGCGCCGCCGGCACCCAGGCTCGCGAACAGCTTCTTGAACCCCATGCGTCTGTCTCCCCTTCACTACGGATCTGACCTCTACAAACGCGGAACCTTAGGGCCCGGTTCCCACCGAGCCGATTCCACTACGCTCGGACGGATGAGCGCGCGCCCCGACCGTACGCCCCTGCCCCGCGGCTTCTTCGACCGCCCGGTCCTCACCGTGGCCCCCGACCTGCTGGGCCGCACCCTGGTCCGTCGCACCGACGACGGCCCGATCGAGCTGCGCATCACCGAGGTGGAGGCGTACGAGGGGGAGAGCGATCCGGGCTCCCACGCCTACCGCGGCCGTACGGCGCGCAACGCGTCGATGTTCGGTCCGCCGGGGCACGCGTACGTCTACTTCATCTACGGCATGTGGTTCAGCCTCAACCTGGTGTGCGGCCCCCGGGGCAGCGCGAGCGGAGTGCTGCTCCGCGCGGGTGAGATCACGGTGGGTGCCGAGCTGGCCCGCAAACGCCGACTTTCCGCCAGAACCGACCGAGAACTGGCCAAAGGGCCGGCCCGCCTCGCCACTGCCCTGGGCATCGACCGCTCCCTCGACGGCACCGACCTGTGCGCCGGCCCCGACGCCCCGCTGTCCGTACTGACCGGCATGCCCGTGACGTCCGACCAGGTCCGCTCCGGTCCGCGCACCGGAGTCGGCGGCGACGGCGCCCACCACCCGTGGCGTTTCTGGCAGGCGGACGACCCCACGGTCAGCCCGTACCGGGCCCACGCGCCACGCCGTACCTCAACTTGACGCACCCCTTGCAGAGGCCTAACGTAGCCCGAGCCGCTTGACACGGTCCCTGCTGTCGGCAGATCCGGAAGCGGCCAACCCACTACCTACGACTCACCCTGGCGGGTGCGTATTCGGCATGCCCGAATCCGGCCCGGAGCCTCAATTATGAGCACCACGGGAAATCGGATAGCGTAGTGAACACGCCGAAAGGCAAAGGCCCCCAACGGCCACCGGAATTCGAATTCCAAGTCGGAAACGACACGGAAAAGAGTCTGGTAAGGTTGGAACCGCCGGAAAGGGAAAACGCGAAAGCGAAGAACCTGGAAAGCACCGAGGAAGTCGGGCCCGAAAGAGTCTGATAGAGTCGGAAACGCAAGAACGAAGGAAGCGCCCGGAGGAAAGCCCGAGAGGGTCAGTACAAAGGAAGCGTCCGCACCTTGAGAACTCAACAGCGTGCCAAAAATCAACGCCAGAAGTTGATACCCCGACTCACTTCGGTGAGTTGAGGTTCCTTTGAAAAAGTCCTGGCAGGTCTTCGGATCTGGCAGGCAACACTACAGCGAGGACGCTGTGGACGATCTGCCTTATTCCGGCGTGATCGTCCCGCTCTTGCGTGGTGTGCACCCGCAGCTTTTAATTAAGCGCAGACGGGTAAACATTCACGGAGAGTTTGATCCTGGCTCAGGACGAACGCTGGCGGCGTGCTTAACACATGCAAGTCGAACGATGAAGCCCTTCGGGGTGGATTAGTGGCGAACGGGTGAGTAACACGTGGGCAATCTGCCCTTCACTCTGGGACAAGCCCTGGAAACGGGGTCTAATACCGGATAACACTCCTGCCTGCATGGGCGGGGGTTAAAAGCTCCGGCGGTGAAGGATGAGCCCGCGGCCTATCAGCTTGTTGGTGGGGTAATGGCCTACCAAGGCGACGACGGGTAGCCGGCCTGAGAGGGCGACCGGCCACACTGGGACTGAGACACGGCCCAGACTCCTACGGGAGGCAGCAGTGGGGAATATTGCACAATGGGCGAAAGCCTGATGCAGCGACGCCGCGTGAGGGATGACGGCCTTCGGGTTGTAAACCTCTTTCAGCAGGGAAGAAGCGAAAGTGACGGTACCTGCAGAAGAAGCGCCGGCTAACTACGTGCCAGCAGCCGCGGTAATACGTAGGGCGCAAGCGTTGTCCGGAATTATTGGGCGTAAAGAGCTCGTAGGCGGCTTGTCGCGTCGGATGTGAAAGCCCGGGGCTTAACCCCGGGTCTGCATTCGATACGGGCAGGCTAGAGTGTGGTAGGGGAGATCGGAATTCCTGGTGTAGCGGTGAAATGCGCAGATATCAGGAGGAACACCGGTGGCGAAGGCGGATCTCTGGGCCATTACTGACGCTGAGGAGCGAAAGCGTGGGGAGCGAACAGGATTAGATACCCTGGTAGTCCACGCCGTAAACGTTGGGAACTAGGTGTTGGCGACATTCCACGTCGTCGGTGCCGCAGCTAACGCATTAAGTTCCCCGCCTGGGGAGTACGGCCGCAAGGCTAAAACTCAAAGGAATTGACGGGGGCCCGCACAAGCGGCGGAGCATGTGGCTTAATTCGACGCAACGCGAAGAACCTTACCAAGGCTTGACATATACCGGAAAGCATTAGAGATAGTGCCCCCCTTGTGGTCGGTATACAGGTGGTGCATGGCTGTCGTCAGCTCGTGTCGTGAGATGTTGGGTTAAGTCCCGCAACGAGCGCAACCCTTGTCCTGTGTTGCCAGCATGCCCTTCGGGGTGATGGGGACTCACAGGAGACCGCCGGGGTCAACTCGGAGGAAGGTGGGGACGACGTCAAGTCATCATGCCCCTTATGTCTTGGGCTGCACACGTGCTACAATGGCCGGTACAATGAGCTGCGATACCGTGAGGTGGAGCGAATCTCAAAAAGCCGGTCTCAGTTCGGATTGGGGTCTGCAACTCGACCCCATGAAGTCGGAGTCGCTAGTAATCGCAGATCAGCATTGCTGCGGTGAATACGTTCCCGGGCCTTGTACACACCGCCCGTCACGTCACGAAAGTCGGTAACACCCGAAGCCGGTGGCCCAACCCTTGTGGAGGGAGCTGTCGAAGGTGGGACTGGCGATTGGGACGAAGTCGTAACAAGGTAGCCGTACCGGAAGGTGCGGCTGGATCACCTCCTTTCTAAGGAGCATATAGCCGACTGCGATCGAATGAATCGCACGGTTGCTCATGGGTGGAACGTTGATTAGTTGGCACAATCTTCAAAGCCTTCTGTAAGTACTGCTTCGGCGTGGAACACGGAAGAGTGGCGGGGATTGTGCTTGGCACGTTGTTGGGTATCTGAGGGTACGGCCGATTTGGTCGAACCTTCGCGATGCCGGCCCCAGTGAACTTGTTCTCTTGTAGAGCAGGGTGATGGGTGGCTGGTCGTTGCTTGAGAACTACACAGTGGACGCGAGCATCTGTGGCCAAGTTTTTAAGGGCGCACGGTGGATGCCTTGGCACCAGGAACCGATGAAGGACGTGAGAGGCCGCGATAGGCCCCGGGGAGCTGCCAACTGAGCTTTGATCCGGGGGTGTCCGAATGGGGAAACCCGGCAGTCGTCATGGGCTGTCACCCACTGCTGAACACATAGGCAGTGTGGAGGGAACGAGGGGAAGTGAAACATCTCAGTACCCTCAGGAAGAGAAAACAACCGTGATTCCGGGAGTAGTGGCGAGCGAAACCGGATGAGGCCAAACCGTATGCGTGTGATACCCGGCAGGGGTTGCGCATGCGGGGTTGTGGGAATTCTTTTGATCGGTCTGCCGGCCGGTCGGCGAGTCAGAAACCGTTGATGTAGTCGAAGGACATGCGAAAGGTCCGGCGTAGAGGGTAAGACCCCCGTAGACGAAACATCAGCGGCTTGCTTAAGAATCTCCCAAGTAGCACGGGGCCCGAGAAATCCCGTGTGAATCTGGCGGGACCACCCGCTAAGCCTAAATATTCCCTGGTGACCGATAGCGGATAGTACCGTGAGGGAATGGTGAAAAGTACCGCGGGAGCGGAGTGAAATAGTACCTGAAACCGTGTGCCTACAAGCCGTGGGAGCGTCGCGCATTGAGTTTACTCAATGCGTCGTGACTGCGTGCCTTTTGAAGAATGAGCCTGCGAGTTAGCGGTGTGTAGCGAGGTTAACCCGTGTGGGGAAGCCGTAGCGAAAGCGAGTCCGAATAGGGCGATTGAGTTGCACGCTCTAGACCCGAAGCGGAGTGATCTAGCCATGGGCAGGTTGAAGCGGAGGTAAGACTTCGTGGAGGACCGAACCCACCAGGGTTGAAAACCTGGGGGATGACCTGTGGTTAGGGGTGAAAGGCCAATCAAACTCCGTGATAGCTGGTTCTCCCCGAAATGCATTTAGGTGCAGCGTCGTGTGTTTCTTGCCGGAGGTAGAGCACTGGATAGGCGATGGGCCCTACCGGGTTACTGACCTTAGCCAAACTCCGAATGCCGGTAAGTGAGAGCACGGCAGTGAGACTGTGGGGGATAAGCTCCATGGTCGAGAGGGAAACAGCCCAGAGCATCGACTAAGGCCCCTAAGCGTACGCTAAGTGGGAAAGGATGTGGAGTCGCAGAGACAACCAGGAGGTTGGCTTAGAAGCAGCCACCCTTGAAAGAGTGCGTAATAGCTCACTGGTCAAGTGATTCCGCGCCGACAATGTAGCGGGGCTCAAGCGTACCGCCGAAGTCGTGTCATTGCAGCAATAGGGCCAACGCCCGCTGTGATGGGTAGGGGAGCGTCGTGTGCCGGGTGAAGCAGCAGCGGAAGCTAGTTGTGGACGGTTCACGAGTGAGAATGCAGGCATGAGTAGCGATACACACGTGAGAAACGTGTGCGCCGATTGACTAAGGGTTCCTGGGTCAAGCTGATCTGCCCAGGGTAAGTCGGGACCTAAGGCGAGGCCGACAGGCGTAGTCGATGGACAACCGGTTGATATTCCGGTACCCGCTTTGAAACGCCCAATATCGAATCAGGCGATGCTAAGTCCGTGAAGCCGTTCCGGACCCTTCGGGGAAAGGAAAGTGGTGGAGCCGACGAACCAGACTTGTAGTAGGTAAGCGATGGGGTGACGCAGGAAGGTAGTCCAGCCCGGGCGGTGGTTGTCCCGGGGTAAGGGTGTAGGCCGAGGGGTAGGCAAATCCGTCCCTCATTAAGGCTGAGACCTGATGCCGAGCCGATTGTGGTGAAGTGGATGATCCTATGCTGTCGAGAAAAGCCTCTAGCGAGTTTCATGGCGGCCCGTACCCTAAACCGACTCAGGTGGTCAGGTAGAGAATACCGAGGCGTTCGGGTGAACTATGGTTAAGGAACTCGGCAAAATGCCCCCGTAACTTCGGGAGAAGGGGGGCCATCACTGGTGATCGGATTTACTCCGTGAGCTGGGGGTGGCCGCAGAGACCAGCGAGAAGCGACTGTTTACTAAAAACACAGGTCCGTGCGAAGCCGTAAGGCGATGTATACGGACTGACGCCTGCCCGGTGCTGGAACGTTAAGGGGACCGGTTAGTGACCTTTCGGGGTTGCGAAGCTGAGAACTTAAGCGCCAGTAAACGGCGGTGGTAACTATAACCATCCTAAGGTAGCGAAATTCCTTGTCGGGTAAGTTCCGACCTGCACGAATGGCGTAACGACTTCTCGACTGTCTCAACCATAGGCCCGGTGAAATTGCACTACGAGTAAAGATGCTCGTTTCGCGCAGCAGGACGGAAAGACCCCGGGACCTTTACTACAGTTTGATATTGGTGTTCGGTTCGGCTTGTGTAGGATAGGTGGGAGACTTTGAAGCAGCCACGCCAGTGGTTGTGGAGTCGCCGTTGAAATACCACTCTGGTCGTGCTGGATGTCTAACCTCGGTCCGTGATCCGGATCAGGGACAGTGTCTGATGGGTAGTTTAACTGGGGCGGTTGCCTCCCAAAGAGTAACGGAGGCGCCCAAAGGTTCCCTCAGCCTGGTTGGCAATCAGGTGTTGAGTGTAAGTGCACAAGGGAGCTTGACTGTGAGACCGACGGGTCGAGCAGGGACGAAAGTCGGGACTAGTGATCCGGCGGTGGCTTGTGGAAGCGCCGTCGCTCAACGGATAAAAGGTACCCCGGGGATAACAGGCTGATCTTCCCCAAGAGTCCATATCGACGGGATGGTTTGGCACCTCGATGTCGGCTCGTCGCATCCTGGGGCTGGAGTCGGTCCCAAGGGTTGGGCTGTTCGCCCATTAAAGCGGTACGCGAGCTGGGTTTAGAACGTCGTGAGACAGTTCGGTCCCTATCCGCTGCGCGCGTAGGAATATTGAGAAGGGCTGTCCCTAGTACGAGAGGACCGGGACGGACGAACCTCTGGTGTGCCAGTTGTCCTGCCAAGGGCATGGCTGGTTGGCTACGTTCGGGAGGGATAACCGCTGAAAGCATCTAAGCGGGAAGCCTGCTTCAAGATGAGTATTCCCACCTCCTTGAGAGGGTAAGGCTCCCAGTAGACGACTGGGTTGATAGGCCAGATGTGGAAGCCCGGTAACGGGTGGAGCTGACTGGTACTAATAGGCCGAGGGCTTGTCCTCAGTTGCTCGCGTCCACTGTGTTAGTTCTGAAGCAACGAACGGTTGCTGGTTTCTAGAGCTAGAACATAACTACAAAGTGTGCTTGTTCGCTCGAAACCGATAGGGTTTCGGTGGTCATAGCGTTAGGGAAACGCCCGGTTACATTCCGAACCCGGAAGCTAAGCCTTTCAGCGCCGATGGTACTGCAGGGGGGACCCTGTGGGAGAGTAGGACGCCGCCGAACAATCTTTCAAAGGACCCTTGGTCCCCAGCGTTCACGCTGAGGACCAAGGGTCCTTTTTGTTTTTACCTTGAAATACGCCGAAGCGCGGCCATGGGCTGGTTGCGCAAGAATGACTAGCGGTACCCCGAAGACAGGAGTCACACCCATGTCCAACTCTCCCGACGATCGTCCGGAGCGCGAGCCTCGGCGCAACGACGGTGGCGACAGGGGCGGCTACCGCGGGGGCCGCGACGACCGCGGTGGCGACCGCGGCGGCTTCCGCCGCGACGACCGCGGTGGCCGACCCAGCGGCGGCGACCGTCCCCCCTTCCGCCGTGACGACCGCGACGACCGTGGTGGCCGCCCCGCCGGCGGCAGCACCGGCGGCGGCTACCCGCGTCGTGATGACCGTGGTGGCGACCGTCCCCCGTTCCGTCGTGACGACCGCGGCGACCGTCCGAGCTACCCCCGTCGTGATGACGAGCGTGGTGGCGGCTTCCGTCGTGACGACCGCGGTGGTCGTCCGACC
This sequence comes from Streptomyces sp. NBC_00239, assembly GCF_036194065.1. Lineage (NCBI taxonomy): Bacteria > Bacillati > Actinomycetota > Actinomycetes > Kitasatosporales > Streptomycetaceae > Streptomyces > Streptomyces sp. NBC_00239. The sequence continues at coordinate 6,186,163 of NZ_CP108095.1, forward strand.
GGCGGCAGCACCGGTGGCGGCTTCCGCGGCCGCGATGACCGTGGTGGCGACCGTCCCCCGTTCCGTCGCGACGACCGCGGCGACCGTCCCAGCTTCCCGCGCCGTGATGACGAGCGTGGTGGCGGTTTCCGTGGCCGCGACGACCGCGGTGGCGACCGTCCGAGCTACCCGCGTCGTGATGACGAGCGTGGTGGCGGCTTCCGTCGTGACGACCGCGGTGGTCGTCCGACCGGCGGCGGGGACCGTCCGAGCTACCCGCGTCGTGATGACCGTGGTGGTGACCGTCCCCCGTTCCGTCGTGACGACCGTGGCGACCGTCCGAGCTACCCCCGTCGTGATGACGAGCGTGGTGGCGGTTTCCGTGGTCGCGACGACCGTGGCGGGGACCGTCCGAGCTACCCGCGTCGTGATGACCGTGGTGGTGACCGTCCCCCGTTCCGTCGCGACGACCGTCCCAGCTTCCCGCGCCGTGACGATGAGCGTGGTGGCGGCTTCCGCGGCCGCGACGACCGCGGTGGCGACCGTCCTCCGTTCCGTCGCGACGACCGCGGTGACCGTCCGAGCTACCCGCGCCGTGATGACGAGCGTGGTGGCGGCTTCCGCGGTCGCGACGACCGTGGTGGCGACCGTCCCAGTTACCCCCGTCGTGACGATGAGCGTGGTGGCGGCTTCCGCGGCCGCGACGACCGTGGCGGGGACCGCCCGAGCTACCCGCGTCGTGACGACCGCGGTGGCGACCGTCCCCCGTTCCGTCGCGACGACCGCGGCGACCGTCCGAGCTACCCGCGCCGTGACGATGAGCGTGGTGGCGGCTTCCGCGGCCGCGACGACCGCGGTGGGGACCGCCCCAGCTACCCGCGTCGTGACGACCGTGGTGGCGACCGTCCCAGCTTCCCGCGTCGTGATGACGAGCGTGGTGGCGGCTTCCGCGGCCGCGACGACCGTGGCGGCGACCGTCCGAGCTACCCGCGCCGTGACGACCGCGGTGGCGACCGTGGCGGCTTCCGCGGGCGTGACGACCGTGGTGGCTTCCGTGGTCGCGATGACCGCGGTGGCGATCGTGGTGGCGACCGCGGCGGGTTCCGCGGCCGTGACGACCGCGGTGACCGGGACTTCCGTGACCGCAGCGACCGTGAGCCCGTCAAGCGGCTCCCGATCGACGAGGACGTCACCGGCCACGAGATCGACGCCGATGTGCGCCAGGAGCTGCTGAGCCTGCCGAAGGGTCTGGCCGAAGAGGTCTCCAAGAACCTCGTGATGGTCGCCCGGCTCATCGACGACGAGCCCGAGGAGGCGTACGCCTACGCGCGCATCGCGCTGCGGCTGGCCTCCCGTGTCGCAGCCGTCCGCGAGGCCGCCGGCTTCGCCGCGTACGCCACGCAGAAGTACAGCGAGGCGCTCGCCGAGTTCCGTGCCTCCAAGCGGATGACCGGTTCCGTCGAGCTGTGGCCCGTCATGGCCGACTGCGAGCGCGGCCTCGGCCGCCCCGAGCGCGCGCTGGCCATGGCCGGCGAGCCCGAGGTGCAGAAGCTCGACAAGGCCGGACAGGTCGAGATGCGGCTCGTCGCCGCCGGTGCCCGCCGGGACATGGGGCAGCTCGACGCCGCCATCGTGACCCTGCAGAGCCCCGAGCTGGCCTCCAGCGCCGTGCAGCCGTGGACCGCGCGCCTGCGGTACGCGTACGCCGACGCCCTCCTCGCCGCCGAGCGGGAGGACGAGGCGCGCGAGTGGTTCGCCAAGACCGTCGAAGCCGACAAGGACGGCGCCACTGACGCCGCCGACCGGCTCGCCGCGCTCGACGGGGTCGAGTTCGTCGACGCGATGGACGCGGACGAGGACGACGACGAGGCGGACGACGCGGACCTCGACCGGCGTCCCGCCGATGCAGACGTCGTCGACGAGGACGATGAGGACGACGAGGACGAGGACGAGGACGAGCAGGACGCCGCCGAGGTGGCGGCCGCCGAGTCCGCGCGCGACGTGACCGAGTACTACGACGAGGACGACGACGAGTACGAGCCGATCGAGCGCTCCGAAGCCGACGCCGACGTCGAGAACCCGGCCGGCGACAAGGCCTGACGGTCTCTGACGCACACATGAGGAAGGGCGGTACCCCGAACGGGGTACCGCCCTTCGTCGTTTCCGGAACCGTCAGCCCAGGCTGCGCAGGACCAGGCCGGTGGCCGGCTTCGGGCCGAACGACGTGGACTTGCGGGGCATCGTCACGCCCTGCCGGGCCAGATCCCGTACGACGTCCTCGCGGACCGGGTGCATCAGGACCGCCGTGCCGCCGTGCCGCTCCGCCATCTCCACCGTGGCCTCGGTGTCGTGGATGTACGTGATCTGCTCGGGGGCGTCCGGGATGTGCCACAGGTGGTCGAGGAGGGTGGCGTGCAGGACGGTCGCGTCCAGGCGCCGCCATGCCTGCGGCCGGTCGCGCCGTACCGTGCGCTCGATCAGCTCCGGATCCGGGTCGGTGACCAAGTGGAAGCTGCCGTCGCCGGTCAGCAGGAAGGCATTGCCCCGGTCGGCGGCCGCCCCCAGCTCGGCCATCGCACGATCCAGCGGGCCCTCCACCGTACGGATCCGGAACGAGTCCGCCAGCGCGGCCAGCGCGTCCGCGACGGGCAGCTGCCGCAGCATCCGGTGGATGGCACGGACCTGCAGCGGATAGCGGACGGTGTCCACGAGCAGCACCAGGCCGTAGTCCCACTCGCCCGGGACGCCCTGCTCGGACTGCAGGCGCAGGTACGTGGCCCAGCGGTGGTGGCCGTCGGCGATCAGGGCCTGGCGGCGGGCCAGGTCGGCCGTGATCTCCGCGAGGTCGGCCGGCACGGTGACGGACCACAGGCGGTGGCTGACGCCGTCCTCCGTGGTCGTCGACAGCAGCGGCTCGTGTCCCGCGGTCCGCTCGATCACCGCGGCGGCACCCGTGCCCGCAGCCGTGCCGCCGTCGCCGCGGTAGGTCAGGAGCAGCGGTTCCAGATTGGCCGAGGTCGCGCGCATCAGGCCGGCCCGGTCGGTGACCACGTGCGGCATCACGTCCTCGTGGGGGAGCACGATGCCGGCGTCGGCCGGGGAGAGTTCGAGCGCGCCGATCACGCCGCGTTGCAGCAGGTCGCCCTTGCGCTGCTCGTACACGTACAGGGCGGGCTCCCGGTCGGTGCTGAGGACGCCCTCGGCGAGCCAGTCGCGCAGGGTCCGCGCGGCCTGCTCGTTGCGGGCCTCGGGGGTGTCGGCCTGCGGGAGGATCAGCCGGACGATGTTGTGCGGGTCGGCCGATTCGAGGTGGTCGAGGCCGTCCGGACGCACGACGACGTCGTACGGCGGCGAAGTGACGGCCGCGAGGCTGCCGACCCGCTCGGGGACGTAGCGCAGTCCGTGGAAGGGGATCAGGCGCAGTCCCTGCTCTGCAGGCCGAGGTGTGGTCATTGATGCATGGTAAGTCGCGTCTCGGGATGCGGGATGATCGGGGGAGAAGTACCCGATCAGGCGTAGTGGGTTTGAGTCAGGTGCGGTCGTACGAGGACGCATGACGTATGAGGAGCGGACAGGGATGAGCCGGCAGAGCAGGACCAGGCCCGCGGGCAGTGGACGCAGCCTCCACCAGGCGTACGACACGGCTCTCCTCGACCTCGACGGGGTGGTCTACGCGGGCGGGCAGGCGATCGCGCACGCGGTGCCGGCGCTCGGCACGGCGCGGGCGGACGGCATGCGCCTCGCGTACGTCACGAACAACGCGCTGCGGACCCCCGGCGCGGTCGCCGAGCACCTGACCGAGCTGGGCATCCCCACCGCGGCCGACGACGTGATCACCTCGGCGCAGGCGGTGGCCCGGCTGATCGCCGATCAGGTACCGGCAGGGGCAAGGGTGCTGGTGATCGGCGGCGAAGGGCTGCGGGTCGCGCTGCGCGAGCGGGGCCTGGTGCCGGTGGAGTCGGCGGACGACGACCCGGCCGCGGTGGTGCAGGGCTACGGCGGGCCGGACCTGCCGTGGGGCCGCTTCGCGGAGGCCTCGTACGCGGTCGCGCGCGGGGTGCCGTGGTTCGCGTCGAACACCGACCTGACGATCCCCGGCGCGCGGGGCATCGCCCCCGGCAACGGGGCCGCCGTGCAGGTGGTGCGGATCGCGACGGGCGCCGAACCGCAGGTCGCGGGGAAGCCGTTGCCGCCCATGCACCGGGAGACGATCCTGCGGACCGGGGCCGAGCGGCCGCTGGTCGTCGGCGACCGGCTGGACACGGACATCGAGGGCGCCTTCAACGGGGACGTCGACTCGCTGCTCGTCCTGACCGGTGTCACGGACGCGGCGCTGCTGCTGACGGCCGAGCCCCCGCACCGGCCGACGTACGTGGACTCCGACCTGCGGGGCATGCTCACCGGGCAGCCCGAGGTGACGGCGGCCGGCGCCGGCTTCCGGTGCGGGGACTGGACGGCGCAGGCGCGGGACGGGGTCCTGGAACTGGCCGGCCCGAGCGGGGACGGCGGGGACGGCGGGGACGCGATGGACGGGCTGCGGGCGCTGTGCGCGGCTGCCTGGACGTACGCGGGGGAGGGGTCCTGCACGCTGGACGCGGGGAAGGCGCTGGCCCGGCTGGGGCTGTGACGTGCTTGCGGGACCGTCACGTCCTTGCGGGGACCGTGCCGGCCGCCCGGTGATCATCCGGACTCTCGACGCACAGGCAGGATAGGTTAGCCTAACCTCCGTGTTGGTCGAGAGTCCCCCCGAATCCGAACAGAGCGCCGTCCCGGCTGCCGCGCCCCGCTCCCGCCATGCGGCGCGGGCCGCGGGCCTGTTGGCCGCGCTCTGCGTGCTGGCGGTGATCGCCACCGCGAGCGTCGCGGTCGGCGCCCGCGCCATGTCCCTGGACCAGGTCTGGCACGGCCTGTTCCACTACACCGGCACCGTCGGCGACGTGGTCGTGCACGATGTCCGGGTGCCGCGGACCCTGCTCGGTCTGCTCGTCGGCGTCGCGCTCGGCCTCTCCGGCGCGGTGATGCAGGCGCTGACCCGCAATCCGCTCGCCGAGCCGGGCATCCTCGGGGTCAACGCCGGCGCCGCGGCCGCGGTCGTCTCCGCGATCAGCTTCCTCGGGGCCTCCACGCTGACCGAGTTCGTCTGGTACGCCTTCGCCGGCGCCGGGACCGTCTCCGTCGTCGTGTACGTACTCGGCGGCAGCCGCAGCGCGACCCCGGTGCGCCTCGCCCTCGCCGGAACGGCCGCCAGCGCGGCGCTCGTCGGCTACATCAACGCCGTCCAGCTCCTCGACAGCAAGGCACTGGACAAGCTCCGCTTCTGGACGGTCGGATCGCTGGCCTCCGCGAACATGGAGACCGTCCGGCAGGTGGCCCCCTTCATCGTCGTCGGCGCGGTCCTCGCGCTGTGCCTGGGCCGGCCGCTCAACGCGATGGCGATGGGCGACGACACGGCCAGGGCGCTCGGCGCGCACCTGACCCGGACCCGGATCGGGGCGATGGTCGCCATCACCCTGCTCTGCGGCGCCGCGACCGCCGCCTGCGGACCGATCGTCTTCATCGGGCTGATGATCCCCCACTTCGCACGGCTGTTCACCGGGCCCGACATGCGCTGGGTGCTCGCGTACTCGGCGGTCCTCTCGCCGGTGCTGCTGCTCGGCGCGGACGTGCTCGGCCGGGTCGTCGCCCGGCCCTCCGAGCTACAGGTGGGCATCGTCACCGCGCTCATCGGCGGGCCCGTCTTCATCTACCTCGTACGCCGCAAGAGGATGGCTCAGCTGTGACCGTGAAACTGCGGGCCGGAACCCCCCGGTCGCGGACTCTGCGCGCCCCCGGCGGCATATCGCTGCGCGTGCAGCCCCGGGCGCTGGCCGCCGGGGTGCTGCTGCTCGCCGCCGCCCTGCTGGCCGCCGTCGTCCTCATCGGTACCGGCGACTACCGGATCGCGCCGCTGGACGTGGTGAAGACCATGATGGGCAACGGCTACCCGGCGGACGAGTTCATCGTCAACGACCTGCGGCTGCCGCGGGCCCTGGTCGGGCTGCTCGTCGGCGCGGCCCTCGGGATGTCCGGCTCGGTCTTCCAGTCCGTGGCCCGCAACCCGCTCGCCTCGCCCGACATCCTCGGCTTCAGCTACGGCTCCGCCGTGGGCGCGCTCTGCGCGATCGTGCTCTTCCACGCCGGGGCCACCATGGTCGCCGGCGGCGCCCTGGTCGGCGGCCTGATCGCCGGCGTCGCCGTGTACCTGCTGTCGTGGAAGCAGGGCGTCCACGGATACCGGATGGTGCTCGTCGGCATCGGCTGCTCGGCGATGCTGCTGGCCGTCATCCAGTTCCTGCTGACCAAGGCGCAGTACGTGGACGCCGCCCGCGCCACGGTGTGGCTGACCGGCTCGCTGGCCGGCCGGGACTGGGCGCAGGTGTGGCCGCTGCTGGCGGTCTGCGCGGTGCTCTTCCCGCTGGTCCTCGGCCAGAGCCGGGCACTGCGGATGATGGAGATGGGCGACGACGCGGCGTACGCGCTCGGCATCAAGGTCGAGCGGACCCGGATGCTGCTGATGCTCGCCGCCGTCCTGCTGACCACCGCGGCGAGCGCCGCGGCCGGCCCGATCGCCTTCGTGGCGCTGGCCGCGCCCCAGCTCGCCCGGCGGCTGACCCGCTCGGCGGGGCCCAACCCGCTGTCCGCCGCCCTGATGGGGGCGGTCCTGCTGCTCGTGTCGGACTGGGCCGCGCAGCGGGCCTTCGGCGCCGACCAGCTGCCCGTGGGCGTGGTCACCGGCCTGGTCGGCGGCATGTACCTGCTCTGGCTGCTGGTCACCGAGCGCAAGGCGGGGCGGATCTGATGGCGCGGGACACGGCCGGCGGACAGTCGCGGGGTTCAGGCGGGCAGCCGCAGGGTTCAAAGGATTCAAGGAGTACGGAAGTGCAGCGGCTCAGCGCGGAGAACGTCACCCTCGGCTACGACCAGCGGGTCATCGCCGAGAACCTGTCGGTGGAGATCCCCGACCACTCCTTCACCGTCATCGTGGGCCCCAACGCCTGCGGCAAGTCCACGCTGCTGCGCGCCCTCTCGCGGATGCTGAAGCCGTCCGCCGGGCGGGTCCTCCTCGACGGGCAGGCCATCGGCTCGCTGCCCGCCAAGAAGGTCGCCAAGACCCTGGGCCTGCTGCCGCAGTCCTCGATCGCGCCCGACGGCATCACCGTCGCCGACCTCGTGGCCCGCGGCCGGTACCCGCACCAGGGGCTGCTGCGCCAGTGGTCGCCCGAGGACGAGCGGATCGTGCAGGAGTCCATGGCCTCCACCGGGGTCGCCGAACTCGCCGACCGGGCCGTGGACGAGCTGTCCGGCGGCCAGCGGCAGCGCGTGTGGATCGCGATGGCCCTCGCCCAGCAGACCCCGCTGCTGCTGCTCGACGAGCCGACCACGTACCTCGACATCCAGCACCAGATCGACGTGCTCGACCTGTGCGCGGAACTGCACGAGGAGCAGGGCCGGACGCTGGTGGCGGTGCTGCACGACCTCAACCACGCGGCCCGCTACGCCACCCACCTGATCGCGATGCGCGGCGGCGAGGTCGTGGCCGAGGGGGCGCCGGCGGACATCGTCACGGCGGAGCTGGTCGAGGAGGTCTTCGGGCTGCGCTGCCAGATCATCGACGACCCGGAGACCGGCACCCCGCTGGTGGTCCCGGCGGCCCGCCAGGCCCGGCCGAAGAACGGGGCGGCGGCTGCGAAGGGGCGGGCGGCAGCGGCCGGTCAGCCGGCCGGGAAGGGCCCGGCGGCCGAGGAGGGCCCGGCGGCCGGGAAGGAACCGGCGGCTACAGCAGCGTCCTGAGGCGGATCAGGTCGCGGAAGCCGGCCTCCAGCCGGACCCGGCCGGAGGCCCACGCCTTCGCGAAGTTCAGCTCGCCGCCGACCAGGGCGACCAGGTCGTCGCCGGTCATCGCGAGCCGGATCGCCGCCTTGTCGCGGGGCGGTCCGGGATCGGTGGCGTCCACCTGGATCCGGCCGCCCAGCAGGCGCCCCCGGAACGTGGTGTCCAGGTCCGTGATGTGGCAGCTCAGCGAGCGGTCGAGGGCGAGCGCGCCCCGGACCTCGCCGTCGGCTCGGGTCATGCTGCCGGCGAGCTTGTCGAGTGCGTCGCGGCACTGTTCGATCGTGGCCATGGTGGTGCCGACCGTACCGCAGGGCGCCGCCGGCCGTCCGGAGGGCCGTGGACCGCGTAGGGCGGGTGCGTACGTACGGCAGGGCGGGGTGGCCGGCGGCCCGACGCCGTGCCGCGGGCCGGGGGCGCTTCGGGGTAGCGTCTGGGCATGACCGACTTGATGCCCGCCGTGACCGGCCCCGACGCGCCCGGCCACGGCGGCGGAGCCGTCGGGACGGCGGCGGACGGGCCCCTCGACGAGCCCGCGGCCGGGCCCGCGGCGTCCGCCCCGATCGGGGTGCCGCGCACCCCCACCGGACGGCCCGAGACCGACGCCCTGCTGGAACGGCTGGCCGACGCGGACCACCTCCCGGCGGACGGCCACGTCGCGGTGTACGAGGATGTGCACAGGGGACTGCGCGACGCGCTGACCGCGCTCGACGCGGACCCCGCATCCGATCCGTACGAAAACAGGAGCTGAACCGAACGTGGCAGGAGTGGCACGCCGCCGACTGGACGCCGAACTGGTGCGCCGCAAGATGGCCCGTTCGCGGGAGCACGCGGCGCAGCTGATCGCCGCGAAGCGGGTCACCGTCGGCGGCGCGACCGCGACCAAGCCCGCCACCCAGGTCGAGACGAGCGCCGCGCTCGTCGTCCTCGCCGACGACAACGACCCCGACTACGTCTCGCGCGGCGGCCACAAGCTCGCCGGGGCCCTGGCCGCCTTCACCCCGCAGGGCCTCCGGGTGGCGGGCCGGCGCGCACTCGACGCGGGCGCCTCGACCGGCGGCTTCACCGACGTGCTGCTGCGCGCCGGCGTCTCGCACGTGGTCGCGGTGGACGTCGGCTACGGGCAGCTGGCCTGGTCGCTGCAGAGCGACGAGCGGGTCACCGTGAAGGACCGCACCAACGTGCGCGAGCTGACGGTGGAACAGATCGACGGGGTGCCGGTCGACCTCGTCGTCGGCGACCTGTCCTTCATCTCCATCGGCCTGGTGCTGCCGGCCCTGGTGCGCTGCACGGCGCCCGGCGCCGACCTGGTCCTGATGGTCAAGCCGCAGTTCGAGGTGGGCAAGGAGCGGCTCGGCAGCGGCGGCGTGGTCCGCAGCCCCGAACTGCGCGCGGAGGCCGTACGGGACGTGGCGCGGCAGGCGTGGGGGCTGGGGCTGGGCGTGCTCGGAGTGACCGCCAGCCCGCTGCCGGGGCCCTCGGGGAACGTCGAGTACTTTCTGTGGATGCGGGCGGGGGCACCGGAACTCGACCCGGCGGAAGTTGACCGTGCAGTGGCGGAGGGGCCGCGGTGACAACTGAAACAGCAGATTCCGCAACGACGCGGACTGTATTCCTGCTCGCGCACACCGGCCGGCCGGCCGCGATCCGCAGTGCGGAGCTCGTCGTCAAGGGGCTGCTGCGCAGCGGCCTGGGGGTACGGGTCCTGGAGCACGAGGCGGCGGACCTGCCGCTGCCCGACTCCGTCGAGCTGGTGTCCGAGGCGAAGCCGGGCGTGCTCGACGGCTGTGAGCTGCTCATCGTGCTCGGCGGCGACGGCACGCTGCTGCGCGGCGCCGAATTCGCCCGGAGCTCGGGAGTCCCGATGCTCGGGGTGAACCTCGGCCGGGTCGGCTTCCTCGCCGAGGCCGAGCGCGACGACCTCGACAGGGTCGTCGACCGGGTGGTCACCAAGGCGTACGAGGTCGAGGAGCGGATGACCCTCGACGTGGTGGTGCGCACGAACGGCGACGTGGTCCACACCGACTGGGCGCTGAACGAGGCCGCGGTGCAGAAGGTGTCCCCCGAGCGGATGCTCGAGGTGGTCCTGGAGATCGACGGGCGGCCGGTGACCGGCTTCGGCTGCGACGGCATCGTCTGCGCCACGCCGACCGGCTCCACGGCGTACGCGTTCTCGGCAGGCGGCCCGGTGGTCTGGCCGGAGGTCGAGGCGCTGCTGATGGTCCCGATCAGCGCGCACGCGCTGTTCGCGAAGCCGCTGGTGACCTCGCCCACGTCGGTCCTGGCCGTCGAGGTCCAGACGGGCACCCCGCACGGGGTGCTGTGGTGCGACGGGCGCCGCACCCTGGAGCTGCCCGCGGGGGCCAGGGTGGAGGTCCGCCGGGGCGCCGTCCCGGTCCGGCTGGCCCGGCTGCACCACGCGTCCTTCACGGACCGCCTGGTCGCGAAGTTCGCGCTGCCGGTCTCCGGCTGGCGCGGCGCGCCCCACTAGTACGTCCCTAAGGACCGTCCCACGGGCCGTCCCACCGTGGGCGGATCGTGCCGGGCCCCTTCCGGCGACCGGGAGCGGGCCCGGTCACCGCGGGCGGGTGGTTCCGCCCGTTCGGTGACGGGTGATGCGGCGGGGGCGCATGGCACCCGGCAAATCTCGGTAAGGTCTGGGACGTGCTTGAGGAGATGCGGATACGGTCGCTCGGGGTCATCGACGACGCGGTGGTCGAGCTGTCGCCCGGTTTCACCGCGGTGACCGGTGAGACCGGCGCGGGCAAGACGATGGTCGTCACCAGCCTCGGCCTGCTGCTCGGCGGCCGCGCGGACCCCGCCCTGGTCCGGATCGGGGCCAAGGCCGCCGTGGTCGAGGGCCGCCTCGTCATGCGCCCGGACGCGCCCGCCGCGCTGCGGGCCGAGGAGGCCGGTGCCGAGCTGGACGAGGGCGGCGCGCTGCTGATCAGCCGCACCGTCTCCGCCGAGGGCCGCTCGCGCGCCTTCCTCGGCGGCCGCTCGGTGCCCGTCGGCCTGCTCGGCGAGCTCGCCGACGACCTGGTGGCCGTGCACGGCCAGACCGACCAGCAGGGGCTGCTGCGGCCCGCCCGGCAGCGGCAGGCGCTCGACCGGTACGCCGGGGACGCCGTCGCCGTGCCGCTGGAGAAGTACGCGGCCGCGTACCGCCGGCTGCGGGCCGCCGCCACCGAACTCGACACCCTCACCACCCGGGCCCGCGAGCGGGCCCAGGAAGCCGACCTGCTGCGCTTCGGGCTCGACGAGATCGCCGCGGTCGAGCCGCGGGCCGGCGAGGACACCGAGCTGGCCGCGGAGGCCGAGCGGCTCGGCCACGCCGAGTCCCTGGCCTCGGCCGCCGCGCTCGCGCACGCCGCGCTCGCGGGCAACCCCGAGGACCCGGAGGGCGTCGACGCGAACACGCTGGTCGCCGGGGCGCACCGGGCGCTGGAGAGCGTACGGTCCCACGACCCGGCGCTCGGGGCGCTGGCCGAGCGGATCGGCGAGCTCGGCATCCTGCTCGCCGACGTCGCCGGGGAGCTGGCCGGATACGCCGACGACCTGGACGCGGACCCGCTGCGGCTGGCAGCGGTGGAGGAGAGGCGGGCCGCGCTGACCCAGCTCACCCGCAAGTACGGCGCCGACGGCCGGGGCATCGCAGGGGTGCTGGCCTGGGCCGAGGAGGGCGCCGGCCGGCTGACCGAACTCGACGGCGACGACGACCGGATCGCCGAGCTGACCGCCGAGCGGGACGGCCTGCGGGCCGAACTCTCCGGTCTCGCGCAGGCGCTGACGGACGCGCGGACCGCGGCCGCCGAGCAGTTCGCCGCGGCCGTCACCGCCGAACTCGCCTCGCTGGCGATGCCGCACGCCCGGGTCACCATCGACATCCGCCAGACGGCCGTCGAGGACCCGGCCGACGGGGTCGAGGTCGGCGGCCGCCCGGTCGCCTGCGGGCCCACCGGTGCGGACGAGGTGGAGCTGCTGCTGGCCCCGCATCCCGGCGCGCAGCCGCGTCCGATCGCCAAGGGCGCCTCCGGCGGTGAGCTGTCCCGGGTCATGCTGGCCGTCGAGGTGGTGTTCGCGGGTTCCGACCCGGTGCCGACGTACCTCTTCGACGAGGTGGACGCGGGCGTCGGAGGCAAGGCGGCGGTCGAGGTCGGCCGGCGGCTGGCCAAACTGGCCAAGTCCGCGCAGGTCGTCGTCGTCACGCACCTGCCGCAGGTGGCCGCCTTCGCCGACCGGCAGCTGCTCGTCGAGAAGACCAACGACGGGTCCGTGACCCGCAGCGGGGTCACCGTCCTGGAGGGCGAGGACCGGGTGCGGGAGCTGTCCCGGATGCTGGCCGGCCAGGAGGACTCGCAGACGGCCCGGGCGCACGCCGAGGAACTGCTCGCCGCGGCGCGGGCGGACGTGTGAACCGCGCGGACGCGTGGCTCGCGGATGCGTCCTCCGTGGGCGTGTGCCTCGGGGGCCTGTGCTCCGTGGGCGTGGGTTTCGTGGGCGTGTGCCTCGTGGGCGTGTGCCTCGTGGAGGCATGACGCCCGGCCGCGTGACGCGCCGGCGGGTCACCGCGGATGCGTGACGCGGCGCGCCGGGGCCGTGTGTCGCCCATGTGGGTGATCCCTGGAGGGGGGTGGCGCGATCCCGTACGGGATCCGCACCCGGACGGCCGCGGAACGCGCGTACGGGCTGGCATCCTGAGCCCGTCTCTTCTTCCTTCCTCCCCCAGGAGCTCCGGCACGTGAGCAGCACACCGGTACTGCCTTACGGGCGCACTCCGTTGCGCACCGTCCAGGTGCTCGGCGGCGGCAGCGCGGGCTCCAGCGCGCACGTGCGCTCGCTCGCGACCGGGCTGGCCGCCCGGGGCGTACGGGTGACCGTGTGCGCGCCCGCCGAGGCCGAGGGGGAGTACGACTTCACCGGCGCGGGCGCACAGTTCACCCCGGCCGCCGTGAGCGCCCTGCGCGCCGCGTGCGCCGGGGCGGACATCGTCCACGCGCACGGCCTGCACGCCGGGATGCGGGCGGCACTGGCGCTGCGCGGCCGGCCGGCTCCCCTCGTGGTGACCTGGCACGCCGGCCCCGCCGCCGAAGGCCCGCTGGGGCAGCTCACCCGGATGCTGGAGCGGCGGGTGGCGCGGGCGGCCGCGGTGGTGCTGGGCACCTCCTCCGACCAGGTGGACCGGGCGCGGCTGCGCGGCGCGCGCGACGCCCGGCTCGCCCCCGTGACCGTGCCGGCCGCGCACCGTCCGGTGGCGCGCGGCCGGGACTCCAAGGCGCGGGCCGACCTCGGGGCGGTGGACCGGCCGCTGGTGATCGCGGTGGGCAGCCTGGTGCCGCGGCGCGGCTACTCGGTGCTGCTGGACGCGGCGCGGGCGTGGCGGGCGCTGGATCCCGTACCGCTGCTGGTGATCGCGGGGGAGGGGCCGCAACGGGCGGCGCTGGCCCGGCGGATCGAGGCCGAACGGCTTCCGGTACGGCTGCTTGGGCGGCGCGAGGACGTGGCGGAGCTGCTGGCGGCGGCGGACGTGGCGGTGCTGCCCAGCCGCTGGGAGGCCCGCTCGCTGCTGGCGCAGGAGGCGCTGCGGCTGGGCGTGCCGCTGGTGGCGACGGCGGTGGGCGGCGTACCGGAACTGGTGGGCGACGCGGCGCTGCTGGTGCCGTACGGGGACGCGGGGGCGCTCGGGGGCGCGGTGGCGGGGTTGTTGGGCTCGCCGGAGCGGTGTGCGGAGCTTGCGGTTGCGGGGCCGGTGCAGGCGGCAACGTGGCCGAGTGAGGACGACACGGTGGCGCAGGTGCTGTCCGTCTACGACGAACTGGCGGAACGGGCGCGCTGAGCGGTCTCGGGTCCGGCGGGGAGCAACCCGGCTCCGCCGGGCACCGGGCTCCGCCCGGACCCGCGCCTCAAACGCCGGCGGGGCTGGGCGTGTCGCCTCAAACGCCGGCGGGGCTGGGCGTGTCGCCTCAAACGCCGGCGGGGCTGGGCGTGTCGCCTCAAACGCCGGCGGGGCTGGGCGTGTCGCCTCAAACGCCGGCGGGGCTGGGCGTGTCGCCTCAAACGCCGGCGGGGCTGGGCGTGTCGCCTCAAACGCCGGCGGGGCTGGGCGTGTCGCCTCAAACGCCGGCGGGGCTGGGGGTGTCGCCTCAAACGCCGGCGGGGCTGGGGGTGTCGCCTCAAGCGCCGGCGGGGCTGGGGGTGTCGCCTCAAGCGCCGGCGGGGCTGGGGGTGTCGCCTCAAACTCCCCCAGACTCCGTCCGGGGGACCCCAGGCGGGGCTGAGGGGCCCCCGGCGTTGCATGGCCGGTGGGGGTGGCCGGGTGGTGAGGGTCTGGCACGACGCCGACCGGCGGCCTGGTGCCGGGGTCGCCGCGGCGGCCCACCGCCGTCAGCTCGTGTGGCGGCGGGCGCGCAGGGCGAGGCTGAGGGAGAGGACCGTCTCCGGGTCGTCCAGGTCGGTGCCCAGCAGCTCCGAGATCCGGGCCAGCCGGTTGTACAGCGTCTGCCGGTTCAGGTGCAGTTCGCGGGCGGTCTCCGCCTTGCGGCCCGCGTGGGCCAGGTACGTCTCCAGGGTGGGCAGCAGCGCCGGACGGGACGTCAGGTCGTGGGTGCGCAGCGGGCCGATCGCGCGCTCCACGTACGCGGCGAGGTCCGGGTGTTCGCGCAGCCGCCACAGCAGCAGGTCGATGTCGAGGCGGCGCGCGTCGTACCAGGGGCGAGCGGGCAGTCCCTGGGCGGCGGTCGCGGTCTCGGCCGCATGCCGCAGCCCGGCCGAGGCGGCCGCCCAGCCGCCGGCCACACCCACGACGACCACCGGCTGGCCGGCGCCCGCTCGGTCCAGGCCGGCCCGCTCCACGCCGGCCCGCAGGGCCCCCGCGACCCGGTCCGCTACGGCCGCCCGCTCGCTCTCCGAGCGCAGCGCCAGCAGCAGCGGGACCCGGCCCTCGACCGGCCGTACGCCGAGCAGCACCGGCACGCCCACCGAGGCCAGCTCCTCCAGCACGGCGCGGACCAGCACCGCCCAGTTGCCGGACGGTCCGAGGTCCGAGGAGAGCCGCATGACCACCGGGAGCAGCGGGCCCTCGCCGGGCCGGAAGCCGAGCACGCGGGCCTGCGCCGGGGCGTCGTCCGCCGCGATCCGGCCCTCGGCGAGATCGGTCAGGAAGTCGCCGCGGCCGCGCGCCGCGAGCTCCTCCTCCTGCCGCGCCTGCATCAGGACGACGGCGAGCACGCTCGCCGCGCGTTCGGCCGCGATCCGGTGGACGGGCAGCAGCGGCGCGGAGACCCCCAGCAGCACCAGGCGGGCCCGCAC
Organism: Streptomyces sp. NBC_00239; assembly: GCF_036194065.1. Classification (NCBI taxonomy): domain Bacteria; kingdom Bacillati; phylum Actinomycetota; class Actinomycetes; order Kitasatosporales; family Streptomycetaceae; genus Streptomyces; species Streptomyces sp. NBC_00239. Next base: position 6,201,319 of record NZ_CP108095.1, read on the forward strand.
CGAGCCGGTGCCGTGGCCGCCGCCCGGGACGTCGACGAGGACCGCGTTGGCCGGCGGGCCCTCGGCGCGGGCCTCGCGCTGGCCGCGCAGCCCCTCCCAGATCTGCAGCGGGTCGGCGCCGACCTCGTCGCCGCCGCCCGCGGCCGCGTACAGCAGCTGCCCGTCCGGGGTCTCCAGGAACACCGGGTTGGCCGTGAAGTCGGCGAGGATGCGCAGGACTTGCGGGATCCCGCCGCCGCCCAGGAGGGCCTCGGTGCAGCGCCGGTGGACCTCCTCGGCCCGCTGGAGCAGCGCGTAGTGCCCGTTGACGATCTCGGTGTGGATCTCCTCGGTGACCGCCACGAACGGCACCTCGCGGTGCAGCTGGACCAGCGGGAGGCCGGCCGCCCGGGCGGTCTCGACGATCGTGGCCGGCAGCCGGGTGAAGCGCGGGCCGAGCTCGACGACCAGGGCCGCGATCCCGCGGTCGGCGAGCCGGCGGACGAACGCCCGCTGCTCGGCCGGCCGGGTGCCCAGGCCCAGGCCGGTGGTCAGCAGCAGTTCGCCGCCCTTGAGCAGGGACGCGATGTTCGGGACCTCGCCCGCGTGCACCCAGCGCACGTTCCGCCCCAGGCGGTCCGCGCCCGCCACGACCTCCGGGAGCCCGCTGCGCAGTCCCGGCAGCTCCAGTGCCCGCTGAACCGTGATGCCGCCGCCCTGATTGTCCATATGGCGGGACGCTACCGGCCGCCTTGTGTCAAGAACATCACCGGCGGGTCACGGACGCCGGCAATCCCCCCTGTCGGCCCGACAACTCGTCGGCTCCACAAGGTGATTATCGGACCGCATGCCGATTGTGGTGTGCGTCACTCGGCGACAGAGTGACGCCCTCACATCGGGCACGTGTACGAACGGAATGAGGACGGGAATGCCGCAGGGTCCCACGGGTTCCACGAGCACCACCAGTTCCACCAGTTCTGCCCCTTCCGCCGGACCCGGATCCGGCGGTGTCCAGCGCCTCAAGGCCAACTCCGTCGGCCTGACCGGCGTCGTGTTCATGGCGGTCGCCACCGCCGCCCCGATCACCGCGATGACCGGCAACCTCCCCATCGCGGTCGGCTTCGGCAACGGCACCGGTGCACCCGCCGGCTACCTCTTCGCCACCCTCGTCCTCACCGTCTTCGCCGTCGGCTACGTGGCCATGGCCAAGCGCATCACGGCCGCCGGCGCCTTCTACGGCTACATCTCGCACGGCCTCGGCCGGATCGCGGGCATGGCCTCCGGCATGCTCGCCGTCCTCGCGTACATCGTCTTCGAGGCCTCGATCGTCGGAGTCTTCGCGTACTTCGCCAAGACCACCGTCCACGACCAGCTCGGCGTGGACCTGCCCTGGATCGTCTACGCCGCCGCGATGCTCGCCGTCACCGCCGTCCTCGCGCACTTCGACATCAACCTCACCGCGAAGGCGCTCGGCGTGATGCTCGTCGCCGAGATCGCGGTCCTCTTCGCCGTCGCCATCGCCGTGCTCGTCGCCGGCGGCGGCCCCGACGGGATCCCCGTGGAGCCCGTCAACCCGAAGAACGCCTTCACCGGCACCTCCGCGGGCCTCGGCCTGTTCTTCGCCTTCTGGTCCTGGGTCGGCTTCGAGTCCACCGCCATGTACGGCGAGGAGTCCCGCGACCCCAAGCGGGTCATCCCCAAGGCGACGATCATCTCCGTGGTCGGCGTCGGGCTCTTCTACATCTTCGTCTCCTGGATGACCATCGCGGGCAACGGCCTCGACGAGTCCGTGGCCCTGTCCGCCTCCGCCGCCCCCCTCGACCTGTTCTTCGAACCCACCCGCACCTTCATCGGCGCCTGGGCCGTCGACGCCTTCCAGTGGCTGCTGCTCACCGGCTCCTTCGCCTGCGGCATGGCCTTCCACCAGTGCGCCGCGCGCTACCTCTACGCCATCGGCCGCGAGGGCTTCCTGCACCCGGCGCTCGGCCGCACGCACCCCCGGCACGGCTCCCCGCACGTCGCCTCGGTCGTGCAGACCGTCATCGCCGTCGGCCTGGTCGCCCTGTTCTGGCTGACCGGCCAGGACCCCTACCTGCACCTGTACACGCTGCTGGCGATCCTCGGCACGATGGCCATCCTCATCGTCCAGACCCTGTGCTCCTTCGCGGTGATCGGCTACTTCCGCAAGAACCACCCCGAGGACCGGCACTGGTTCAAGACCCTCGTCGCCCCGCTGCTCGGAGGCATCGGCATGACCGCGGTGGTCGTGCTGCTGGTCCTCAACATGGAGACCGCCGCCGGAGCGGCCGCCGGCTCGCTCTTCTTCAAGCTGATCCCCTGGATCATCGGGGCCGTCTTCCTCGGCGGCCTCGGCCTCGGCCTCCATCTCAAGTACCGGGCCCCCGAGCGCTACGAGATCATCGGCCGCATCGTCCTGGAGGACGCCACCGAGCGCTCCGACGAGGACGACGACCAGGCTGCCGGCACCGACCCCGCCCCCTCCGCCGCGAACATCCAGGAGCAGTCATGGCCCGTACGCCCCTGATGCACGCCCTGCGCCGCCTCGCCGCCGACCATGCGGCCGCCCGCAGACTCCGACTCCCCGTCGCCGAACTCCGCGGCCTGTCCCGGCGCGCCCTGCTGGAACGCGCCGCGGCCCTCGGCCTGGGCACGGCCCTCGCGGCCGGCGCCGCCACCGCACCCGCACACGCCCGGGTCACCGCCCCCGCCCCCGCCCCCGACGGGCACAAGCCCGTCGGAAACCCGCGCATCGCGATCGTCGGCGCGGGCATCGCCGGCCTGACCGCCGCCCTGACCCTCAAGGACGCCGGCCTCGCCGCCACCGTCTACGAGGCCGACCCCGGCCGGGTCGGCGGCCGCATGTGGACCCAGCGCGGCCACTGGGCGTACGGGCAGACCTCCGAGATCGGCGGCGAGCTGATCGACACCAGCCACAAGAAGATGCTCGAACTGTGCCGCCGCTTCGACCTGGTCACCGAGGACTTCCTCGGCGGCGGGCCCAACGGCGCCGAGGAGGTCCTCTGGTTCGGCGGCGCCTACTACCCGCGCGAGCAGGCCGACGAGGACTTCAACGCGGTCTACCAACGCCTGCGCCGGGACCTCCAGGAATCCGGCGAGGTGGCCTGGAACGCGACCACCCCGGCCGGCACCGCACTCGACAACATGACGCTGTACGAGTGGATCGAGACCCGGGTCCCCGGCGGACACACCGCACCCCTGGGCCGCTTCCTCGACGTCGCCTACGCCGTCGAGTACGGGGCCGACACCACCGAGCAGTCGGCCCTGGCCCTGGTCCTGCTGATGGGTTATCAGCCCAACCCCGGCAACTTCAACGTCTGGGGCCTGTCCAACGAGCGCTACCACATCACCGGCGGCAACGACCTGCTGCCGAACGCGATCGCCAACGCCCTGCCCGCCGGTTCGCTCGTGAGGGGCCGCGAGCTGGTCGCCGTACGCGCCAACGCCGACGGCACCCAGACGCTCACCTTCCACGACGCGGGCGCCACCCGCACCGTCGTGGCCGACCACACCGTGCTGTGCGTCCCGCTGCCCGTCCTCCAGCGGATCGACACCTCGCAGGCCGGCTTCGACCCGCTGATGCGCAACCTGCTCCGGGACGCCCGCATGGGCCACTGCACCAAGCTCAACATGCAGTTCACCAGCCGCCCCTGGCGCGGCACCGGGCCCTGGCCCGGCGTCTCCGCGGGCGACTGCTTCACCGACAGCGAGGTCCAGCAGACCTGGGACACCACCAAGGTGCAGCCCGGCACCGGCGGCATCCTCCTCCAGTACGGCGGCGGCACCCCGGCCCGGAACCTCACCCCGGCCTCGCCCTTCGCCACCGAGTCCGACCCGTACGTACGCGGCCTCGCCACCCGCATGCTCGCCGGCATCGACGCCTTCTTCCCCGGCACCGGCGCGGCCTGGACGGGCCGGGCCCAGCTGTCCGCCTGGCACCGCAACCCGTACGCGCTCGGGGCGTACTCGTACTGGCCGACGGGCTACCTGCACCGCTACGCCAAGTACGAGGGCACCGCCCAGGGCAACGTGCACATCGGCGGCGAGCACTGCAGCTACGACTTCCAGGGCTTCATGGAAGGCGGCGCCACCGAGGGCGAGCGGGCGGCGCGGGAGGTGATCGCCGCGGTGTCGTGAGCGCACCGGCCGCGTGAGCCCCGTGCGCCCCCGCCCGTCCGGCGGGGGCGCACCCCTCAGGCGGGGCGGATGTTGTGGTTGAAGCGGAAGACGTTGTCCGGGTCGTACGTCCGCTTCAGCGCGGCCAGCCGCTCCATGTTCTGCGCGCCGAGGCCCGCGACCACCCGGTCCGGGCCCTCGTCGCCGGTGAAGTTGAGGTAGACCGCGCCGGTGGCCCAGGGCTGGACGTCGGCGCACACGTCCTTGACCCACTGCCGGCCCCGCTCGTCGTCGGCCGGGTCCTCCCACATGCCGAACGGGTGCACCGCCCAGGGCGCGTCCCGGTACGGCACCGGGTAGTCGCCGGGGGCCGCCGCGATGGCGCCGCCCTGCGGCCAGACGGCGTGGACGGTGCCGCTGGGCACCGGCATCGAGGCGGCGCGCGCGCAGAACACGTCCACGAAGTCGTCCGGAGCACCGGTGAGGTACTCCGCCGACCAGTAGTTCCGGAACCCCGGCGGGTCGTCGAGCATGCACTGGAGCTCCGCGTACGGGATGGCCGTGGCCACCTCCACCTCGTGCGGGATCGCCAGCAGCGGCGCGGCGAGCGTGCGCATCTCCTCCTCGGGCCCGGCGTAGGTCAGCAGCGCGGCGCACAGCATCTGCCCCACCAGCTGCGGCGGGACGAACTCCTCCGGCGGCGCGGTCAGGTAGAGGACGGCGCCGCTCGCCTCGGACGGCGCGGCCTCGATGAGGTCCCGGTAGGTCCGCAGCACCTCGGGCCCGCGCTCCGGCAGGTACATCAGCAGCGCCATCGACATGGCCGGCAGGTCGTGCAGGCGCAGGGTCAGCGAGGTGGCGACGCCGAAGTTGCCGCCGCCGCCGTGCAGCCCCCAGAACAGTTCCGGGTTCTCCTCGGCGCTCGCCGTCACGATCCGGCCGTCGGCCGTCACCAGCTCGACGCCGAGCAGGTTGTCGACGGCCAGCCCGAACGCGCGGTCCAGCCAGCCGGTGCCGCCGCCCAGCACGAAACCGCCCACGCCGGTCGTGGAGACCCGGCCGCCGGTGGTCGCCAGGGCGTGCGGCGCGCAGGCCCGGTCCAGGTGGCTCATGACGGCGCCGCCGCCGACGCGGACGGCCTTCGACGCCGGATGGACCGTCACCTCGTCGATCCGGCGCAGGTCCACGACGAGCCCGCCGTCGTTGAGCGACATCCCGGCCACGCTGTGGCCGCCGCCGCGCACGGCGACCGGCAGGTCCAGCTCCCGGGCGAAGCGCACGGCCGTGACCACGTCCGCCCGGTCGGCGCACCGGGCGATCACGGCCGGCCGCCGGTCGATCATGGCGTTGTAGATCGTCCGGGCCTCGTCGTAGCCGGGATCGCCCGGTGCGAGGACCTCACCGGTCAGATCCTCGCGGAGCTCGGCCAGGGCCGTGCCCGCCTTGGAGAGGGTCATGGTGCCCCCTTCCGGGAAGGGCGGTGCGGACCCCTCCAGGCTAATCAGCCCCCGTACGCCCCGCTCGCCGTGAGCCGCAGAGCCGTGTCGATGAGCGGAACGTGGCTGAAGGCCTGCGGGAAATTCCCGACCTGGCGCTGGAGCCGCGGGTCCCACTCCTCGGCGAGCAGCCCGAGGTCGTTGCGCAGCGCCAGCAGCTTCTCGAACAGCCGGCGCGCCTCGTCGACCCGGCCGATCATCGCCAGGTCGTCGGCCATCCAGAACGAGCACGCCAGGAACGCGCCCTCGTCGCCCTCCAGGCCGTCCACGCCCGCCTCCTCGCCGGCCGTCGGGTAGCGCAGGATGAACCCGTCGGGGGTGGACAGCTCGCGCTGGATCGCCTCGATGGTGCCGATGACCCGCTTGTCGTCCGGCGGCAGGAAGCCCATCTGCGGAATCAGCAGCAGCGAGGCGTCCAGCTCCTTCGACCCGTAGGACTGGGTGAAGGTGTTCCGCTCCTTGTCGTAGCCCTTCTCGCACACGTCGCGGTGGATCTCGTCGCGCAGGTCGCGCCACTGCTCCAGCGGGCCGTCCGCGTCCCCGGACTCGATGAGCTTGATCGTGCGGTCCACCGCCACCCAGGCCATCACCTTGGAGTGCACGAAGTGCCGGCGCGGCCCGCGGACCTCCCAGATGCCCTCGTCGGGCTCGTTCCAGTGGGTCTCCAGGTAGCGGATCAGTTTGAGCTGGAGCAGCGAGGCGTAGTCGTTGCGGGCCAGGCCCGTCATGTGGGCCAGGTGCAGGGCCTCGGTGACCTCGCCGTACACGTCCAGCTGGAGCTGGTGGGCGGCGCCGTTGCCGACCCGGACCGGCTGGGAGTTCTCGTACCCCGGCAGCCAGTCCAGCTCGGTCTCGCCGAGCTCGCGCTCGCCGGCGATCCCGTACATGATCTGCAGGTTCTCGGGGTCGCCGGCCACCGCGCGCAGCAGCCACTCGCGCCAGGCACGGGCCTCCTCGCGGTAGCCGGTGCGCAGCAGCGAGGAGAGGGTGATCGCCGCGTCGCGCAGCCACGTGTAGCGGTAGTCCCAGTTGCGGACGCCGCCGATCTCCTCGGGCAGCGAGGTGGTCGGCGCGGCCACGATGCCGCCGGTCGGCGCGTACGTGAGCGCCTTGAGGGTGATCAGGGAGCGGACCACGGCTTCCCGGTAGGGGCCGTGGTACGTGCAGTGCTCGACCCAGTTCTGCCAGAAGTCGCAGGTGGCCTCCAGGGCCGCCTCGGCGTCCGGCAGCGCGGGAGGCTCCTTGTGGGAGGGCTGCCAGCTGATGGTGAACGCGATCCGGTCGCCGGGCGCCACGGTGAAGTCGGCGTACGTGGTGAGGTCCTTGCCGTACGTCTGGGCGTCGGTGTCCAGCCAGATCGAGTCGGGGCCGGCCACGGCGACCGTACGGCCGTCCACGCGGTGCACCCAGGGCACGACCCGGCCGTAGCTGAACCGCATCCGCAGGGCCGAGCGCACCGGCACCCGGCCGCTGACGCCCTCCACGATCCGCATCAGCTGCGGCGCGTGGTCCTCACGGGGCGGCATGAAGTCGATGACGCGGACGGTGCCGCGCGGCGTGTCCCACTCGGACTCCAGGACCAGCGAGTCCCCGCGGTAGCGGCGGCGGTCGGCGCGCGGTGGCTCGGAGCCGGCGGGATGCGCCGGGCCGATCCGCCAGAACCCGTGGTCCTCGGTGCCGAGCAGCCCGGCGAAGACTGCGTGGGAGTCGAAGCGCGGCAGGCACAGCCAGTCCGCCGTTCCGTCCCGGCAGACCAGGGCTGCGGTCTGCATGTCGCCGATCAGTGCGTAATCCTCGATGCGCCCGGGCACGTGCATCTCTCCAGTCGAACGGCCACGTCCGCCCTGGCGCCGAGGGCCGGGGCGATCTCTTCGCGGTCAGGGGTCGTTGACGAGTTCAAGCTTGCCGGAGCGGGCGGGGGTGGTGCCTTCGCCGGCCTCCTCGGCACGGATATCCGAGCAGGATACGACTGCACCCTAGTGATCGCCTTCAGCCTTCCGGCAATGTGAGTACTCCGAACGGGTGAGTCAGGGGTGACGGGAGTTGCGGGAGGCCCGTGTCCGCCAACATGACGCGCCCGGCGGGCGGCGTGGCGACGGCGGGACGGCGGCGTGGCGACGGTGCGAGGGCGGCGTGGCGGCCGTGCGAGGGCGGCGTGACGGGGAGCTGATGGCCTGTTCACACCGCGTGGCCGGAAGCCGACCGGCCCGGTCGCTGATAGGCTGGTACCCCGTGGACCGGTGGTCTGCCTGTGCGAATCAGGGGCCCCGAAACCGCAGCTTCGGCACCCCCGAAACACCTGGCCGAGAGATCGGCCGGACCGGGTGGAAGTCGGACGCACCTTCACCTCGCGACCACGGGAGCCCCCTCTTGGCGATGCCGCCCGCTGCTTTTCGAAACAGCACAGCCACGACGACCAAGCACATCTTCGTCACCGGAGGTGTCGCGTCCTCCCTCGGCAAGGGCCTGACCGCCTCCAGCCTGGGTGCGCTGCTCAAGGCGCGGGGTCTGCGGGTCACGATGCAGAAGCTCGACCCCTACCTCAACGTCGACCCCGGCACGATGAACCCGTTCCAGCACGGCGAGGTGTTCGTCACCAACGACGGCGCCGAAACCGACCTGGACATCGGCCACTACGAGCGCTTCCTCGACGTCGACCTCGACGGCTCGGCCAACGTCACCACCGGCCAGGTCTACTCGCAGGTCATCGCCAAGGAGCGGCGCGGCGAGTACCTCGGTGACACCGTGCAGGTCATCCCGCACATCACCAACGAGATCAAGCACCGCATCCGGCGGATGGCGACCGACGACGTCGACGTCGTCATCACCGAGGTCGGCGGCACCGTCGGCGACATCGAGTCGCTGCCGTTCCTGGAGACCGTCCGCCAGGTCCGCCACGAGGTCGGCCGCGACAACGTCTTCGTCGTGCACATCTCGCTGCTGCCGTACATCGGCCCCTCCGGCGAGCTGAAGACCAAGCCGACCCAGCACTCGGTCGCGGCCCTGCGCAACATCGGCATCCAGCCCGACGCCATCGTGCTGCGCGCCGACCGCGACGTCCCCACCTCCATCAAGCGCAAGATCTCGCTGATGTGCGACGTGGACGAGGCGGCCGTCGTGGCCGCCATCGACGCCAAGTCCATCTACGACATCCCGAAGGTCCTGCACACCGAGGGCCTGGACGCGTACGTCGTGCGCAAGCTCGACCTGCCGTTCCGCGACGTGGACTGGACCGTCTGGGAGGACCTGCTGGACCGGGTCCACAACCCCGACCACGAGGTCAAGGTCGCGCTCGTCGGCAAGTACATCGACCTGCCGGACGCCTACCTGTCGGTGACCGAGGCGCTGCGCGCCGGCGGTTTCGCCAACAGGGCCCGCGTCCAGATCAAGTGGGTCACCTCCGACGACTGCAAGACCGCGGCCGGCGCCGCGGCGGTGCTCGGCGACGTGGACGCGATCTGCGTCCCCGGCGGCTTCGGCGACCGCGGTGTCAACGGCAAGGTCGGCGCGATCACCTACGCCCGCGAGAACAAGATCCCGCTGCTCGGCCTGTGCCTGGGCCTGCAGTGCGTGGTCATCGAGGCCGCCCGCAACCTGGCCGGCATCGCGGACGCGAACTCCACCGAGTTCGACGCCTCCACCGCCCACCCGGTCATCTCCACGATGGAGGAGCAGCTCGCCTTCGTCGAGGGCGCCGGCGACCTCGGCGGAACGATGCGCCTGGGCATGTACCCCGCCAAGCTCGCCGAGGGCTCCATCGTGCGCGAGGTGTACGACGGCAAGGAGTACGTCGAGGAGCGCCACCGCCACCGCTACGAGGTGAACAACGCCTACCGCGGCGAGCTGGAGAAGAAGGCCGGCCTGCAGTTCTCCGGCACCTCCCCGGACAACAAGCTCGTCGAGTACGTCGAGTACCCGCGCGAGGTGCACCCGTACCTGGTGGCCACCCAGGCCCACCCGGAGCTCCGCTCCCGCCCGACCCGCCCGCACCCGCTGTTCGCGGGCCTGGTGAAGGCCGCCGTGGAGCGCCAGCAGTCCGCGAAGTGAGCGCCTGACCGCATAACGTAGACAGCCGGGGCACGGATCGTGCCCCGGCTGTCGCGTTTCTCGGGAAGGTATCGGCCATGGCCATGGGCAACGACATCGTGGACACACCGGAGTCGTGGGAGGTCGTCGCCTCGCGCACCCCGTTCGAGGGCGCGAAGACGTCCGTGCGGTCGGACCAGGTCAGGATGCCCGACCATGCTGTGGTGCGCCGCGACTACCAGGTGCACCCCGGCTCGGTGTGCGTGCTCGCCCTCGACGCCGAGGGCCGGGTGCTGGTGCTGCGCCAGTACCGCCACCCCGTCCGGCACAAGCTGTGGGAGCTCCCGGCCGGACTCCTCGACGTCCCCGGCGAGAACCCCCTGCACGCCGCCCAGCGCGAGCTGTACGAGGAGGCGCACGTCAAGGCGTCGGACTGGCGGGTGCTCACCGACCTCTTCGCCACCCCCGGCGGCTCGGACGAGGCGATCCGGATCTTCCTCGCCCGTGACCTCGCCGAGGCAGACGGGGAGCGCTTCGAGGTCTCCGAGGAGGAGGCCGACATGGAGTTCGCCCGGGTCCCGCTCGCAGACCTGGTCCGCGGGGTGCTCGCCGGCGAACTGCAGAACGTCGGCCTGGTCACCGGGGTGCTGGCGCTGTCCGCGGTGCTCGCCGGGGACGGCGTCGAGGCGCTGCGCCCGGCCGAGGCGCCCTGGCCGGCGCGGCCGTACGGAGCCTGACCGGGACGCGCTGCGTCCGGCCGAGGGGGCCTTGGCCGGCGCGGCCGTACGGGGCTGACCGGGCCCAGCCCTGCCCCGCGCCGGAATCCAGCCCCCGCTGGTCCACTAGCGTCGCCCCCGCTTCGCTGGTGCCGCCCCCGCCCCCGCCGCGGCCGGCGCCCTGGGCCACCCTCCGCCGCGCCGGTGTCCTGGCGCCACCCCCGCTTCGCTGGTGCCTGGGGCCGCCCCCGCTTCGCTGGCGCCCTGGCGCCGCCCCCCAGCCTCGCCGGCACCCTGCGGTGCAATTCCCGGTCTCGCCGGCGCCCCGGGGGGCGCAGTCCCCAGCCTGGCCGGCGCCTTGGGGGCGACTCCCAGCCTCGCCGGCGTTTGAGGCGCGGGGTTTGGGGCGGAGCCCCAAGAACAACCCGGCTCCGCCGGCACCGGGCTCTGCCCGGACCCGCTCCTCAAACGCCGGAGGGGCTGGGGGTTGCCGGGAGGGCTGGGGGTTGCCCGGAGGGGATGGGGGTTGCCGGAAGGGCTGGGGGTTGCCGGGAGGGCTGGGGGTTGCCCGGAGGGGATGGGGGTTGCCGGAACGGCTGGGGGGTGCCGGGAGGGCTGGGGGTTGCCCGGAAGGGCTGGGGGGGTGCCGGAACGGCTGGGGGGTGCCGGGAGGGCTGGGGGTTGCCCGGAAGGGCTGGGGGGGTGCCGGAACGGCTGGGGGGTGCCGGGAGGGCTGGGGGTTGCCCGGAGGGGCTGGGGGTTGTCGGAGGGGATGGTTTCGCTTGTTGGACCGCTGTGACGATCTGCTGATCCGATCGGGCGATTTGCCCGCCGCGCTCCCCGCAGGTCGTCGCTCTGCGTGAACTACGCTCAACCTCCCGGGAGTCATCCGGCAGGGAGAAGGAGCGGTCCGTGACGGAAGACGCGCTGCACGGCGGAAGCAACAGCCCGGCCGGGTTCTTCGGGCGGCAGCGGGAACTGCGGGGCCTGCGCGAGGACATCGAGCGCACCGGCCTCGACACCCTCACCGGCCGCAAGGCGCCACGGGCCCGGGTGCTGCTCGTCGCCGGACGCCCCGGCTCCGGACGCACCGCACTCGCCGAGGAGTTCGTCCGAGAGGTCGCCGACGACTACCCGGACGGGGTGCTCACCGCCCGCCTCACCGCCCCCGGCGGCGAACGCGTCCCCACCGCCCGCACCGCCCGCGACCTCCTGGAGGCCCTCGGCCGCCCCACCCCGCCCGGCGCGGGCGAGGAGGACCTGACCGCCGCCCTGCGCACCGCGCTGGCCGGCCGCCGGGTGCTGCTGCTCCTCGACGCCGCCGCCGACGCCCAGCAGGTGGACCCGCTGCTCGCCGACGACCCGGGCTGCCTGGTCGTGGTCACCGGCGAGGGCCCGCTCACCGGCATCCCCGACGTCCGCCCGTGCACCCTGGGCGGCCTGGACACCCGCGCCGCCCTAGCGATGCTGGTCCGGCGGGTCGGGGAGGTGCGGACCACCGTGGACCCGCGGGCCGCCGAGGCGCTCGCCGAGGAGTGCGGCGGCCAGCCCGCCGCGCTCGCCCTGATCGGCGGCTGGCTCGCCACCCACCCGAAGGCCTCCCTGGCCGACGTGGTCAAGCAGCTCTACGGCCTCAACGAAGGATCCACGGACGGCGGCCCGGTCACCCGCGCGTTCCGCTTCGTCTACGAGTCGCTCCCGCAGCCCGCCCAGCGGACCCTGCGGCTGCTGCCGCTGGCCCCCGCGGGCGTCGTCGACTCCCACAGCGCCTCCGCCCTCGTCGGCTGCTCCGTGGCCGCCGCCCAGTCCACCCTCGACGACTTCGTCCGGCTGGGCCTGCTGCGGCCCGCCGCCGCGGGCCAGTACCTGCTGCCCGGCTGCCTCGCCCCGCTCTTCAAGGAACTCCTGGAGGCCGGCGAGCGCCCCGCCGAGGTGCAGCTGGCACGGGCCAGGATGCTGGAGCGGACCGTACGGCTCCTGCAGTCCTGCCGGAGCGCGGCGGAGGCGGGGGCCGAGGAGCACGACGGGCTCGACCTCACCCGGGAGGGCGCCGAGGTGCTGCCGCGGGCCCTCCGCTTCGCCGACCGGGCGGCCGCCGCGACCTGGCTGGACACCCGGCTGCCCGCCCTCACCGCCGCGGCCTCCCTCGCCGTCGCCGACGGCGAGCTGGACACCCTGGCCAGGCGGCTGGTCGCCGCGCTGGTGCGGGCGCTGGCGGCGCACCGCGGCACCGAGGCGGCCGCCCCCGAGCTGTACGGACTGCACGGGCTGGTGCTGGACGTCGCGGAGCGGCACGGGCTGCACCGCGAGCGGGCCGCCGCCCTGCTGAACATCGGCGACCTCGACGCCGAGACCGGCCGCACCGCCGAGGCCCTGGAGCGCTACCGGGCCGCGCTGGACGCCGGACGGGCCGCCGGCGATCACTACGCGACCGGCCGCGCGATGGAATCCGTAGGCGGCGTGCACCAGGAGCTGGGGGACTGGCACCGGGCCGCCGACTGGTACGGGCGCGCCCTGTCACAGTGCCTGGCCCGCGGCGAGCGTGCGGACGAGGTGCGCCTGTACGGGCGGCTCGGCAGCGTGCACACGTACGCGGGACGCTACGGCGAGGCGCTGCGCAGCTGGCGCGCGGCCGCGGCGGGCTACCGGAAGCTCGCCGATGTGGCGGGCCGGGCACGGGCGTTGAGCGAGATGGCCCGGGTCCAGGAGTACGCGGGCCGGCCCGAGGAATCGCTGCACACCTGCCGGGCCGCCGTCGAGCTGGCGCGGGCGGCGGGCGACCTGCGGCTCCAGGCCGCACTCCAGGTGCGGCTGGCCGACACCCTCGACCGGCTGGGGGACCCGGCGGCCGCCCGGCTGCACCGCAGCACTGCTGATCGTCTTCTGGAAGACCCTGCGGCCTGCGAAATCCGTAGTGGTTCCGGCTGAGATATTTGGTTTGTAAGGCTAGACAGCTCGAAATCCTTCATTAGACTGGCTCCACCACGTCATCCCGTGGTGCATCCTGCTGCGCACTGGTGCAATGGGTATGTATGGCATTGCCCCGTTAAATCCCCTGAGCCAAGGACCGTGATCGACGTGAAGGTCGGTATCCCCCGCGAGGTCAAGAACAACGAGTTCCGGGTGGCCATCACCCCCGCCGGCGTGCACGAGCTCGTCCGCAACGGCCACCAGGTCTTCGTCGAGCAGAGCGCCGGCGTCGGCTCCTCGATCACGGACGCGGAGTACGTCGCCGCAGGCGCGGAGATCCTCGGCACCGCCGACGAGGTCTGGGCCACCGCCGACCTCCTCCTGAAGGTCAAGGAGCCGATCGCGGAGGAGTACCACCGTCTCCGCAAGGACCAGACCCTCTTCACGTACCTGCACCTCGCCGCCTCCCGCGAGTGCACGGACGCGCTGCTGGAGTCCGGCACCACCGCCATCGCGTACGAGACGGTCGAGCTCGCCAACCGCGCGCTCCCGCTGCTCGCCCCGATGTCCGAGGTCGCGGGCCGCCTCGCCCCGCAGGTCGGCGCCTACCACCTGATGCGCTCGGCCGGCGGCCGCGGCATCCTGCCCGGCGGCGTCCCCGGTACCCAGGCCGCGAAGGCCGTCGTCATCGGCGGCGGCGTCTCCGGCTGGAACGCCGCGCAGATCGCCATCGGCATGGGCTTCCACGTGACCCTGCTCGACCGCGACATCAACAAGCTCCGCGAGGCCGACAAGGTCTTCGGCACGAAGATCCAGACGATCGTCTCCAACGCCTTCGAGCTGGAGAAGGCCGTGCTCGAGGCCGACCTCGTGATCGGCGCTGTGCTGATCCCGGGTGCGAAGGCCCCGAAGCTGGTCACCAACGAGCTCGTCTCCCGGATGAAGCCCGGAAGTGTCCTTGTCGACATTGCGATCGACCAGGGCGGCTGCTTCGAGGACTCCCGTCCGACCACCCACGCCGAGCCGACCTTCCAGGTCCACAACTCGGTCTTCTACTGCGTCGCCAACATGCCGGGCGCGGTTCCGAACACCTCCACCTACGCCCTCACGAACGCCACGCTGCCCTACATCGTGTCGCTCGCGAACAACGGCTGGGTCGAGGCGCTGCGCCGCGACCAGGCGCTCGCCCTGGGTCTCAACACCCATGACGGCCAGGTCGTTTACGGCCCGGTCGCCGAGGCCCACGGCCTGCCGACCCTGGAGCTGAACACCCTCCTCGGCTGAGCCAGCAGCGCTGCGTCAACGATTGACGTCAATCTCACGCGTACGGCCGGACCTTGCCCGCAAGGTCCGGCCGTACGCGTTCGCGGGCCCCGCCGAAGGCGGCTTCAACTCGCCTCGAACGTAACCCTTTAACCGTTTCGCACACCCGTGAAACTTCGCAGCGGCAGCCCGCACGCCCTTGACAGAGTGTTGTTCGGTTGCCGACACATCGTGCCGCGTCCGGCCGATTGTGTTGCTGCGGACCGGTGACACGCCATAGAGTCGCCAACCGTCGGCATGGTGCCACGCTGACCTATCGATAAGTGTCCTGGTCACGTCCGAGGAGGTAAGACGACTTGTGAATGAGTCGACATTTACTCCTGGGGGTGGTCAAGCAGGTACGCCTGCGCGGGGCCAGGGCCCGGCCGGGCTTGAGGCTGTCGGCTCCGTCGCAGTCCGCACCTTCGCAAACCACCAGCACATGACGACGCCCCGAAAGAGCATGGACGGCCTAGACGTGAACTCCAGGGCCGGCGACCTGAGCGGCCGAGAGCCCACCGGTTTCGCCGACTACGAAAACGATGTGCCCGAGGGGCACTTCTACGACCCCGACGCCGAATACGAGCCCGACCCCGAGTACGCGGCCACCCTCGCACCCGACGCTGCCCGCCAGCGCCGCGAGCGGATCGGCCCGACCGGACGGCCGCTGCCGTACTTCCCGATCCCGGGTCCGCTGACCGACCACGGCCCGGCGAAGATCATCGCGATGTGCAACCAGAAGGGCGGCGTGGGCAAGACCACGTCGACCATCAACCTGGGTGCCGCGCTCGCGGAGTACGGACGACGGGTGCTGCTCGTCGACTTCGACCCGCAGGGCGCGCTCTCGGTCGGCCTCGGGGTCAACCCGATGGAACTCGACCTGACGGTCTACAACCTGCTCATGGAGCGGGGCATGTCGGCCGACGAGGTGCTGCTGAAGACGGCGGTCCCCAACATGGACCTGCTGCCCAGCAACATCGACCTCTCCGCCGCCGAAGTGCAGTTGGTGAGCGAGGTCGCGCGCGAGTCGACCCTCCAGCGGGCGCTGAAGCCGCTGATGGCCGACTACGACTACATCGTGATCGACTGTCAGCCTTCCCTCGGCCTGCTGACCGTGAACGCCCTGACGGCGGCTCACAAGGTCATCGTGCCGCTGGAATGCGAGTTCTTCGCGCTGCGCGGTGTGGCCCTGCTGACCGAGACCATCGAGAAGGTCCAGGAGCGCCTCAACCCGGAGCTGGAGCTCGACGGCATCCTCGCCACGATGTACGACTCCCGTACGGTGCACAGCCGCGAGGTGCTGGCGCGCGTCGTCGAGGCCTTCGACGACCACGTCTACCACACGGTCATCGGGCGGACCGTGCGCTTCCCGGAGACCACCGTCGCCGGCGAGCCGATCACGACGTACGCCTCCAACTCCGTCGGCGCCGCCGCGTATCGCCAGCTCGCCAGGGAGGTGCTCGCCCGGTGTCACGCCGAGTGAGTCTGCCCGGAGCCGACGAACTGTTCCGCACCACCGGAGGAACGGCACTGCAGTCCTCCTCGCCGCGGCGCCCGGGTCCCGAGGACCCCGGCACGGCGGCGGAGCACGCGGTGGCGGGGTCCGGGGACGGCGTCGCCGCCACGGGCCGGGTCCGGGGCCAGGAGGAGCCCGCGGAAGCCTCCGCGGCCCCGATGGTGGCCGGGCAGAGGCGCCCGCAGGAAGGTTCTGTCGGCGGCGGCACAACGGCCGCGCCGGGTTCGCCGGCGTCGGCCGGCGGCGCGCGGCGCGGCAAGGGGCGCGGGGCCAACCGCCGCCCCAGCGGCCGTGAGCGGCACGACGAGAAGATCACGGTCTACGTCTCCGCCGAGGAACTGATGGACCTGGAGCACGCGCGCCTGGTCCTGCGCGGGGAACACGGGCTCGCCGTCGACCGCGGGCGGATCGTCCGCGAGGCGGTCGCGGTGGTCCTCGCCGACCTGGAGTCGCGCGGCGACGCGAGCATCCTGGTCCGCCGACTGCGCGGCCGGTAGCCTGCCCGCCTGACCAAGCGGTCTCGGGGCGCCCGCCGCCCCGCCCCCTCGCACGCCGCACCTTGGATCGCCATGCCCCCGACCGATGAGCCCACCCGGCCCGCCCGCACCCCGCGACGGGCCCTGGGCCGCGGGCCGGGGGCATCGTCGTTCCCGGTGCCGGGGGTGGCGGAGGAGCCCGAGGCGGCCGGTGTGCCCGAGGCGGCCGAGGAGTCCCGTGCCGCCGAGGAGCCCGCAGGGGGGCCCGTGGCGGCCGTGCGAGTCCTGGAGGCCCCGGAGTCCGCCGTGGCGGCCGCGAGGCCCGTGACGGCCGTACGGGAGCCCCTGGCGGACCGGCGGGGGCCCGATCCCGAGCCCGCAACCGGGCCTGAGCCGGAAACCGGGCCCCAGCCCGAGCCCGCAACCGGGCCTGAGCCCGACCCCGAGCCCGCAACTGAGCCCCAGCCCGAGCCCGCAACCGGGCCCGAGGCCGGTGACGCGGGGGCCGGTGTGGTGCCGGACGGGCGGTTCACCGTGCGGCTCGCGAACTTCGAGGGGCCGTTCGACCTGCTGCTCCAGCTGATCTCGCGGCACCGGCTCGACGTCACCGAGGTCGCCCTGCACCGGGTCACCGACGAGTTCATGGCGCACATCCGGGCCATGGGCGCGGACTGGGACCTCGACCAGACCACCGAGTTCCTCGTGGTCGCCGCGACCCTGCTCGACCTCAAGGCGGCCCGGCTGCTGCCCACCGCCGAGGTCGAGGACGAGGCGGACCTCGCCCTGCTGGAGGCCCGCGACCTGCTGTTCGCGCGGCTCCTGCAGTACCGGGCCTACAAACGCATCGCCGAGATCTTCGAGGACCGGCTGGCCGCCGAGGGCCGGCGCCACCCCCGGACCGTCGGCCTGGAGGAGCACCACGCGGCCCTCCTGCCCGAGGTGGTCATCACCATCGGCGCCGAGGGCTTCGCCCGGCTGGCCGTGCAGGCCATGCAGCCCCGGGCCAAGCCGCAGGTGTACGTCGACCACATCCACGCCCCGCTGGTCAGCGTGCAGGAGCAGGCCGGGATCGTCGTACGGATGCTCCGCGAGGCGGCCGGCGGGGTCGGCTTCCGGGAACTGGTGGAGGACGCCCCCGACACCCTGACCGTGGTGGCCCGCTTCCTGGCCCTGCTGGAGCTCTACCGGGAGCGGGCGGTCCTGCTCGACCAGGAGGAGGCGCTCGGCACCCTCACGGTCCGCTGGACCGGCGGCGACGGGGCCGGGGACGGGCCGCTGGTGACGGACGAATTCGACGTGCAGGTCGTGCCGGAGGAGGGCGCATGAGCGAGGTGGCGGAGCTGGAGCTGGGGCCCGCGCTGGAGGCGGTCCTCATGGTCGTGGACGAACCCGCGACCGAGGAGCACCTGGCCAAGGTGCTGGAGCGCACCCCGCGCGAGGTCGCGGACGCGCTGCGCGAGCTGGCCGACGGGTACGCGGTCCAGGGCCGCGGCTTCGAGCTGCGGCTGGTCGCGGGCGGCTGGCGGTTCTACACCCGGCCGCGGTACGCAGCCGCCGTCGAGGCCTTCGTACTGGACGGCCAGCAGGCCCGGCTGACCCAGGCCGCGCTGGAGACCCTGGCGGTCGTCGCGTACCGGCAGCCGGTCAGCCGTTCGCGGGTCTCCGCGGTCCGCGGAGTGAACTGCGACGGGGTCATGCGGACCCTGCTGCAGCGCGGTCTGGTGGCCGAGGCGGGGACGGAACCCGAAACAGGTGCGATCCTGTACAGGACGACGAACTACTTTCTGGAGCGGATGGGCCTGCGAGGCCTGGACGAGCTCCCGGAGCTCGCGCCCTTCCTCCCCGAGGCGGACGCGATCGAAGCCGAGACGCAAGAGGGTGTTCCGTCGTTCGATCCGGACTCACCGGATACCGATGAAGACGACAAGACGACGGAACTTTGATGCGAAGCAGCGGTAACGGCAACGGCGGCGGCAACAGGAACAGCGGCGGCGGTGGCGGTCGTGGGAACTCCCGCGGCGGCAGCTCCGGCGGCAGCGGCGGCGGTGGCTACCGCGGTGGCGGCTCCGGCAGCGGTGGCGGCGGCTACCGCGGCGGCGGCTCGGGCGGCAGCTCCGGCGGTGGCGGCTACCGCGGCGGCAGCGGCTCCGGAGGCAGCTCCGGCGGCTCCCGCGGCGGCAGCAGCGGCGGCGGCGGCTACCGCTCCGGCGGCGGTGGCGGCTACCAGGGCGGCGGCTACCAGGGTGGCGGCTCCGACCGCGACCGCGAGCCGGCGCCCCGCATCCGCAACCCCCGCCCCGAGGAGCGCCGCTACGACGTCGGCCCCGAGGGCGAGCGCAACGGCCGCGCCGGCGCCAAGGCGGGCGGCGGCGGTGCCCGCGGCGCGGGTGACGGCGGTCGGGCCGGCGGCGGCGCCCGTGGAGCCGCCGCGCGCGGTGGCGCCAAGGGCGGTCCCAAGACCTCCAAGACCCCCGGCATCGGCGGGGCGGGCGGCCCGCGCCGCGGCCCCGGCAGCCGCAGCGGTCAGTCGCGTCCCCGCGAGCTGGACGCGCGCATCGAGGAGCGCGTGCGCGACCGGTACGCCGACAAGCCCGCGATGAACCTCCCGAAGACCTTCCCGGGCGCCGAGCAGGAAGGCGAGCGCCTGCAGAAGGTCCTCGCCCGCGCCGGCATGGGCTCGCGCCGCGCGTGCGAGGAGCTCATCGAGCAGGCCCGCGTCGAGGTCAACGGCGAGATCGTGCTGGAGCAGGGCAAGCGCGTCCTGCCCAAGGACGAGATCAAGGTCGACGGCCTGACCGTCGCCACCCAGTCGTACCTGTTCTTCGCGCTGAACAAGCCGGCCGGCGTCGTCTCCACCATGGAGGACCCGGACGGCCGCCAGTGCCTGGGCGACTACGTCACCAACCGGGAGACCCGCCTCTTCCACATCGGCCGGCTCGACACCGAGACCGAGGGCATCATCCTGCTCACCAACCACGGCGAGCTGGCCCACCGCCTCACCCACCCGAAGTACGGCGTCACCAAGACGTACCTCGCGGCGATCACCGGCCCGCTGCCGCGCGAGGTGGGCAAGCGCCTCATGTCCGGCATCGAGCTGGAGGACGGCTACGCGAAGGCCGACCACTTCCGCGTCGTCGACCAGGTCGGCAAGAACTACCTGGTCGAGGTGACCCTCCACGAGGGCCGCAAGCACATCGTGCGCCGGATGCTGGCCGAGGCCGGCTTCCCCGTCGAGAAGCTCGTGCGCACCGCCTTCGGTCCGATCGAGCTCGGCGACCAGAAGTCCGGCTGGCTGCGCCGCCTGACCAACACCGAGGTCGGCATGCTGATGAAGCAGGTCGGTCTGTAAGCACCCCCGCGGCACCGCAGCCCCCGCTGCACCGCCGCACCCGTACCAGGCGATGCCCGCGGCGCTCTGCGCGCCGCGGGCATTTTGCTTGCCCCGCCCCGCCCTTCGGGTTTATGGTCAGAGTGACTATTAAAAGGAGGGGGGTGGACGGCCGTGCCGCCGGACGCCTACGACCCGCACGCCTTCACGCCGTTCGCCGTCACCGTCGACCTCGCCGTCTTCACCGTCCGCGAAGGCGTCCTGCACGCCCTGATGATCCGCCGCGGCCAGGCGCCGCACGCCGGGGAGTGGGCGCTGCCCGGAGGCTTCGTGCTGCCGCGCGAGTCCGCCGAGACCGCG
This sequence comes from Streptomyces sp. NBC_00239, assembly GCF_036194065.1. Classification (NCBI taxonomy): domain Bacteria; kingdom Bacillati; phylum Actinomycetota; class Actinomycetes; order Kitasatosporales; family Streptomycetaceae; genus Streptomyces; species Streptomyces sp. NBC_00239. The sequence continues at coordinate 6,221,583 of NZ_CP108095.1, forward strand.
GCCCGGCGCGAGCTCGCCGAGGAGACCGGGCTGCCCGCGCCGGTCGTCGAGGCCCTGCACCTGGAGCAGCTGCGGACCTACAGCGAACCGGACCGGGACCCGCGGATGCGCGTGGTCTCGGTGGCCTTCACCGCCCTCGTGCCCGACCTGCCGGAGCCGCACGGCGGCGGCGACGCCGCGCACGCCCAATGGCTGCCCGCGGCGGAACCCGGCCCGCCCGACCGGCCCGGTCCGCCTGGCCCGCCCGCCGTCGGCCACGGTCGGATCCTGGCCTTCGACCACGACCGGATCCTCGCCGACGCCCGCGACCGGATCGGCGCCAAGCTCGAATACAGCTGCCTCGCCACCGCCTTCTGCCCGCCCGAGTTCACCCTCGGCGAGCTCCGCCAGGTGTACGAGACGGTCTGGGGCACGGCGCTCGACCCGCCCAACTTCCGCCGCAAGGTGCTCGCCACCCCCGGCTTCGTCGAACCGGTGCCCGGCGCCGCCCGCCTCACCGGCGGCCGCGGCAAGCCCGCCGCCCTCTACCGGGCCGGTCCGGCGACCGCCCTCCACCCGCCCCTGCTCCGCCCCCGCCCGGAAGGACCCGTGTGATGGACCCCACCGACCGCACCGACCGCAGGAACAAGCGCGCGGCGACCGGCTCGCTCGTCGGGCTGGCCCTCGGGGACGCCCTCGGCTTCCCCACCGAGTTCAGCGACGTGCCGGCGATCCTCGCCAAGTGCGGCCCCTGGCGCGAGATGGAACTGCCCCGGCCCGCGATCGTCACCGACGACACCCAGATGACCCTCGCGCTCGCCCGCGGCCTGCGCACCGCCATGGACCGCGGCCGGCTCGGCCCGCTGCGGATGGCCCGTCCGGTGCGCGAGGAGTTCGTCGACTGGTACCACTCGCCCGAGAACAACCGGGCCCCCGGCCGCACCTGCATGACCGCCTGCATGCTCCTGGACTCCGCCCGCCCCTGGCAGGAGGCCAGCCAGACCGGCTCGAAGGGCTGCGGGGCCAACATGCGGGTGGCCCCGCTGGGCCTCGTACCCGGCCTGACCGGAGAGGAGCGGGCCGGCGCCGCGCAGCTCCAGGCCGCCCTCACGCACGGCCACCCCACCGCGCTGGCCGCCTCCGACCTCACCGCCCGGGCCGTCTTCCTGCTGGCCGGCGGCACCGAGCCCACCGGCCTGGTCGGGCAGCTGCGCTCGTACGCCATAGAGCAGCGCGGCACCTACCACGAGCGCTGGCTGGGCGACCTGTGGCGGCACGCGCAGGACCCGTCCGCCGGGGCGTACATCGCGCGCGGCTGGGACGACTGCCTGGACGCCCTCGACCGGCTGGCGAAGGCCCTGCGCACCCCGTCGCCCGAACTGGACCCCTGCCTGGCCACGGGGGACGGATGGATCGCCGAGGAAGCCCTCGCCACCGCCCTGCACTGCTTCCTGCTCTTCCCCGAGCAGCCCCTCCTGGCCCTGCGCCGGGCCGCGTGCACGGCGGGCGACTCCGACTCGATCGCCTGCCTCGCCGGCGCCTTCGCGGGCGCCCACCTCGGTGCGTCCGCCTGGCCGCGCGAATGGTCGGAACGGATCGAATACCGCACCGAGCTGATCGCCTTCGGCGCCCTCTGGGACGCTTGACCCATGCTCGACGCCCTCAGTCTCGACCTCGCCCCCGTCGTCGCCGCGGAACCCGACCCGCTGCTCTTCGCCACCGTGTCCGGCGCCCACCTCTACGGATTCCCGTCCCGCGACTCGGACGTGGACCTCCGCGGGGTGCACCTCCTGCCCGCGCCCGCCCTGCTCGGCCTGCGCGAGCCGGAGGAGTCCCGCACCCGGATGTGGGTCCGGGACGGGGTCGAGATGGACCTGGTCACGCACGACCTGCGGAAGTTCGCCCGGCTCATGCTGCGCCGCAACGGCTACGTACTCGAACAGCTGCTGTCCCCGCTGATCGTGCACACCACGGACGGGCACGCGGAACTGGCGGCGCTGGCACCGGACGTCCTGACGGGCCACCACGCCCACCACTACCGGGGGTTCGCCGCCACCCAGTGGCGGCTGTTCGGGAAGACCGGCGAGCTCAAGCCGCTGCTCTACGCCTTCCGGGCGCTGCTCACCGGCATCCACCTGATGCGCGCGGGCGAGGTCCAGGCGCACCTGCCGACCCTGCTGGGGCTGGTGCCCGAGGCGCCCGGACACCTCGCGGAGCTGATCGAGGCGAAGGTCGACGCGGAGCACGGCCCGTACGACGGTCCCGGCGCGGACCGGCTGGCGGCCGACTACGAGGCGCTGCACGCCGTGCTGGACGCGGCGCAGGCCGCGACCCGGCTGCCCGCCGAGCCGAGTGCCTTCGACGCCCTCGACGCGTTCGTCGTACGGGTCCGCCCGGCGGCCTGACCGGCGGTGGCGCGGGCCGGGCCGGGCAGCGGTCAGGCGGCGGAGGCGCGGCGGGTGCGGACGAGGAAGTCCTCGACGCGGGCCCGGTCCGGCTCGGCGGGCAGCGGGCTGCCGGCGGTGGCCCCCTCGGCCTCCTCGACGAGCCGGGCCATCCACGCGTCGACCTCGGCCCAGCCGGTCTCGCCGCGCTTGACCGCGAGGAAGCGCTCCCGGTCGGCGCCGACGTCGATCGTCAGCTCCCCGGTCCGCAGCAGGTCGCGGCAGCTGGTCAGCAGCCGCAGCAGGTGCATCGCGTGCTTCCAGCGCGGCGCGCCGTGGGTGCGCACGTCCGCTTCCAGCTTGCGGCGCTGGCCCGCCGCGTACCGGGCGAAGGTGGTGTGGGCGTGCCGGGAGAGGAACGCGCCCCGGAGGGAGAGGAGTTCCTCGCCCACCGGGGTCACCTGCGTCACCAGCGGGGAGTGCAGGCATTCCAGGATGTTGGGGTTGGCCCGAAGGGCCAGCTCGCAGAAGCGTTCCAGCTCCCACGAGAACTGCTCCTCCAGGGGGCCCTCGACATGGGCCGGCGGCTTCTCGAAGCGCCAGTACAGCGGCGTCGGGGCGAGATAGACACCGCGCCGGTCGGTGTCGCTCGTCTCGGTCGCCAGACCGAACGCGCGCGAGCCCATCACGCACGCGTAGACGGTGTGGTCGCGCACCAGCGCCTCGGAAGTCACCTGCATGCGGCGAAGGCTACGCGAGCCGGACCTCCCCGTCCGCGACGGTGATCTTCTTCTCGGGGAGCGGGCGGGTGGCGGGCCCGTTGACCACCTTGGCGTCGGCGACCGCGAACTTGCTGCCGTGGCAGGGGCAGTCGATGGTGCCGTCCGCCACCTTGTTCACGAGGCAGCCCTGGTGCGTGCACACCGCCGAGAAGGCCTTGAACTCGCCCGCCGTGGGCTGGGTGACGACGACCTTCTGGTCCTTGATCACGGTGCCCCCGCCGACGGGCACGTCGGCGGTCTTCACCAGCGCGCCGGCGCCCTTGGGAGGGGCGGTTCCGTTCGAGGAGGGGGCGGCGGCCGGCACGGATCCGGTGGCCGCACCCGGCTCCGTGACCGTCCCGGAGCCGGTGTCCGTGCCCTTGTCCTCGCCGCAGCCGACGAGCGCGCCGCCCGCGAGCGCGGCGGCGCCCGCCGCCAGCACCGTGCGCCGGGGACTCGGACGGCCTGCCGAGGGCAGCGGAAGGGTCTCGCTCATGTGGTCCTCCTCAGTCGTACGTAGCGGGAGCATCCTGGCGTGCCGCGGGCCGCTTGAGAAGCACCCGCCCCGGGCGGTTCAGGCGGTCGCGGTCCAGGGCGCGAGACTCTCGGCGGTCCCGTCGGCTCCCCGGACGACCTGCCAGACGCGGGTCACGGCCGCCCGGTCGAGCGGCCCGTACACGTGCGGGTAGCGGCCGCCGGTGTCGCCCTCACGGCGGACTTCGGCGGTCAGGGCCCGCTCGTCGAGCTCCACGGCGAGCAGTGGTCCGGGGGCGTCCCGGTAGTGGCGGTCCACGACTTCCAGCACGGTCGGCCGGTCGGCCGAGCAGTGCACGAAGCCCTCGGACTCCAGGGAGGGCGGGGCGAAGGGCAGGTCCGGCGCGGCGGACCAGTCGGCCAGGGAGACGATGTGGAAGATCATGCCGACGGTTCTACCCCAGAACGCCCCGATCGGATCCGCCAAGTGGCGGCAGGGACGGGCCCGGGGGAGATTGTCCGTGTCTCGAAGCCGGGCGGCCCCCTGCTCTGCGAAGCCCTCCGACGGCGATGCCCGGCCCTCCCCTGGAAAGGCACCACCATGGCGGGAAATGACCTCGGCTCCCTTCTCGGCGGCCTCCTCGGCGGCGGCGGTCAGAGCGGTGGCGGCGGGGCCGGCAACATCCTCGGCTCGCTGCTCGGCGCCCTGACGGGCGGCGGTGCGGGCGGCGGCCAGGCCGGCGGCAGCAACCCGCTCGGCGGGCTGATGGACATGCTGACCAAGGCCGGCCTCGCCGACCAGGCCCAGTCCTGGGTCGGCACCGGCGCGAACCAGCCGGTCAGCGCCGACCAGATCAAGGAGGCGCTGCCCGCGGACACCCTCCAGCAGGTCGCCGAGCAGTCGGGCGTCAGCCCCGAACAGGCCGCCGACCAGATCGCCCAGTCGCTGCCGCAGGCCGTCGACAAGCTGACCCCGGGCGGGGACCTGCCCCAGGGGTCGACGAGCCTGGAGGACATCATCAGGCAGCAGGGCCTCTGACCCGGCCGGGCCCCTGACCGGCCGCCGCCGTCCGACAGCCACCGCGGTCCGCCCGGCCGCCGCCCGCCAACAGGCCACCGCGGTCCGCCCGGCCGCCGCCCGCCGACAGGCCACTGCGGTCCGCCCGGCCGCCGCCCGCCGACAGGCCACTGCGGTCCGCCCGGCCGCCGCCCGGGACCCCCTTCCGGCCGTACGGAGACCCGGCGCCGTCCTACATGGCGGGCGCCGGGTCCCCGCACGCCCGGCGGCTGGCTAGGCTGATCCGGCACCCGCCCGCCGTCCGCCGGCGGCGCAGCCGACCAAGGAGCATCCCGTGAGAACCGCCGTCGTCATCGGAACCGGACTGATCGGCACCTCCGCGGCGCTCGCCCTGGCCGGCCGGGGCATCACCGTCCACCTCACCGACCACGACCCGGCCCAGGCCCGCACCGCCGCCGCGCTCGGCGCCGGCACCGACGAGGCCCCCGAAGGCCCCGTGGACCTCGCCATCGTCGCCGTGCCCCCCGCGCACGTCGCCACCACCCTCGCCGAGGTCATCGGGCGCGGCGCGGCCCGCGCCTACATCGACGTCGCGAGCGTCAAGGGCGGCCCCAAGCGCGAGCTGGAGGCCCTCGGCGTGGACCTCTCCGGGTACATCGGCACGCACCCGATGTCCGGCAAGGAGCGCTCCGGCCCGCTCGCCGCGAGCGCCGACCTGTTCGAGGGCCGCCCCTGGGTCCTCACCCCGACCCGGGACACCGACACCGAGGTCCTCAACCTGGCCCTGGAACTGGTCGCGTACTGCCGGGCGGTGCCCGTCGTCATGGACGCCGACGCCCACGACCGCGCCGTCGCCCTCGTCTCCCACACCCCGCAGCTGGTCTCCTCGATGGTCGCGGCCCGGCTCGGCGACGCCGACGAGACCGCCGTACGGCTGTGCGGCCAGGGCATCCGGGACGTCACCCGGATCGCCGCCTCCGACCCGCGGATGTGGGTGGAGATCCTCTCGGCCAACCCCGGCCCGGTCGCCGACGTGCTCTCCGGCATCGCCGCCGACCTCGACGAGACCGTCCAGGCGCTGCGCGCCATGCAGTCCGGCGACGACGCCCGCCGCAAGGGCGGCGCCGAGGGCATCGAGGACGTCCTGCGCCGCGGCAACGCCGGCCGCGTCCGCGTGCCGGGCAAGCACGGCGCCGCCCCCGCCGCGTACGAGACCGTCGCCGTGCTGATCAGCGACCGGCCGGGCGAGCTCGCCCGGATCTTCGCCGACGCCGGCCGCGCCGGCGTGAACATCGAGGACGTGCGCATCGAACACGCGACCGGCCAGCAGGCCGGCCACGTCCAGCTGATGGTCGAGCCGGCGGCCGTCCCGGCCCTCAGCGCCGAGCTGCGCGAACGCGGCTGGGCCCTGCGCCCCCAGTAGGCCCGGGACCGCCCCCGGCGGCCCTCCCGCGCGGCCGGAGGTCATGGGAGGGGGCGCGGACTCGGTAACCTAGAACAGGGGCGTTTTCGCGCGCCCGTAAACGCCGTGCAACCAGAAGGGCCCACCACCGTGGAAACCGCCGTGATCGTCGCCATCGACGGCCCCTCCGGCACGGGCAAGTCGAGCACGTCCAAGGCCGTCGCCGCCAAGCTGGGGCTGCGCTACCTGGACACCGGCGCCCAGTACCGGGCGATCACCTGGTGGATGCTCGCCAACGGAGTGGACGTCGAGGACCCGCACGCCGTCGCCACCGCGGCCGGCAAGCCGGCCATCGTCTCCGGCACCGACCCGAACGCGCCGACCATCACCGTGGACGGACAGGACGCCTCCGGCCCGATCCGCACCCAGGAGGTCACCTCCCGGGTGAGCGCCGTCAGCGCGGTGCCCGAGGTGCGCACGCTCATCACCGAGCTGCAGCGCACCATCGCCGCCGAGGCGGCCGGCGGCATCGTCGTCGAGGGCCGGGACATCGGCACCACCGTGCTGCCCGACGCCGACATCAAGATCTTCCTCACCGCCTCCGCGGAGGCCCGTGCGGCCCGCCGCAGCGGCGAGCTGAAGGGCAAGGAGGCGACGGACCTCGCCGCCACCAAGGAAGCCCTGATCAAGCGGGACGCGGCCGACTCCGGCCGCAAGACCTCCCCGCTGGCCAAGGCCGACGACGCCGTGGAGGTGGACACCACCGAGCTGACCCTCGACCAGGTCATCGAATGCGTGGTCACCCTGGTTGAGGAGAAGCGGGCCGCCAAGTGAGCGAAACGCCCTCCCTCACGGGGGCGGCGGTCGGACGGCGCATCGGGATCGGCCTGATGTACGGACTCTGGCGCCCCCGGGTGCTCGGAGCCTGGAAGGTACCGGCCACCGGACCGGTCATCCTCGCCGTCAACCACTCCCACAACATAGACGGCCCCATGCTCATGGGTACCGCGCCGCGGCCCGTGCACTTCCTGATCAAGAAGGAAGCGTTCGTCGGCCCGCTCGACCCGTTCCTGCGGGGCATCGGGCAGGTCAAGGTGGACCGTACGGGCACCGACCGCGGCGCCGTCACCCGGGCGCTGGGCGTCCTGGACGACGGCGGCGTGCTGGGGATCTTCCCGGAGGGCACCCGCGGCGAGGGCGACTTCGCCGCGCTGCGCGCCGGGCTCGCGTACTTTGCCGTACGCTCCGGTGCCCCCATCGTGCCGGTCGCGGTGCTCGGCAGCACCGAGCGGCGCGGCCGTCTGATCAAGGCGCTGCCGCCCCTCAAGGGCCGCGTGGACATCGTCTTCGGCGATGCCTTCGAGGCCGGCGACGGCTCCGGCCGGCGCACCCGCACGGCCCTCGACGAGGCCACCGTGCGCATCCAGCAGCGGCTGACCGCCCACCTGGACCACGCCAAGCGCCTGACCGGGCGCTAGGCGAGACTGAACGAGTAGTGGACCCGTCCCCTCCGGGAACGGTGGCCACCGATCACCACGAACGACGAGGAACGGACTTCATGAACGACCAGCACGACCACGGAGCGCTTGGCGACGCCGAGTACGCGGAGTTCATGGAGCTCGCGGCGGAAGAGGGCTTCGACATCGAAGATGTCGAAGGCGCGATCGAGGAGGCCGGGCACGGCCCGCTGCCGGTCCTCGCCGTCGTCGGCCGCCCGAATGTCGGCAAGTCGACCCTGGTCAACCGCATCATCGGCCGCCGCGAAGCGGTCGTCGAGGACAAGCCGGGCGTCACCCGCGACCGGGTCACCTACGAGGCCGAATGGGCCGGCCGCCGCTTCAAGGTCGTCGACACCGGCGGCTGGGAGCAGGACGTCCTCGGCCTCGACGCCTCCGTCGCCGCCCAGGCCGAGTACGCCATCGAGGCCGCCGACGCCTGCGTCTTCGTCGTCGACGCCAAGGTCGGCGCCACCGACACCGACGAGGCCGTCGTCAAGCTGCTGCGCCGGGCCGGCAAGCCCGTCGTGCTGTGCGCCAACAAGGTCGACGGCCAGAGCGGCGAAGCCGACGCGACCGCCCTGTGGTCGCTGGGCCTGGGCATGCCGTACCCGGTGTCCTCGCTGCACGGCCGCGGCACCGGCGACATGCTCGACGCCGTCCTGGAGGCGCTGCCCGAGGCCCCCGAGCAGTCGTTCGGCGGCGCCGCGCTCGGCGGCCCCCGCCGCATCGCCCTCATCGGCCGCCCGAACGTCGGCAAGTCCTCGCTGCTCAACAAGGTCGCGAAGGAGGACCGCGTCGTCGTCAACGAGCTGGCCGGCACCACCCGCGACCCGGTCGACGAGCTGATCCAGCTCGGCGGAGTCGTCTGGAAGTTCATCGACACCGCGGGCATCCGCAAGAAGGTCCACCTCCAGACCGGCTCCGACTACTACGCCTCGCTGCGCACGGCCGCCGCCGTCGAGAAGGCGGAGGTCGCGGTCATCCTGATCGACACCACCGAGAAGATCAGCGTCCAGGACCAGCGCATCGTGACCATGGCCGTCGAGGCCGGGCGCGCCATCGTCGTCGCCTACAACAAGTGGGACGAGCTCGACGAGGAGCGCCGCTACTACCTCGAGCGCGAGATCGAGACGGAGATGCAGCAGGTCGCCTGGGCGCCCCGCGTCAACGTCTCGGCGCTCACCGGCCGCCACATGGAGAAGCTGGTCCCGGCGATCGAGGCGGCGCTGGAGGGCTGGGAGACGCGCGTCCCGACCGGCCGCCTGAACGCCTTCCTCGGCGAGATCGTCGCCGCCCACCCGCACCCGATCCGCGGCGGCAAGCAGCCGCGCATCCTGTTCGGCACCCAGGCCGGCACCAAGCCGCCGCGGTTCGTGCTGTTCGCCTCCGGCTTCCTGGAGGCCGGCTACCGCCGCTTCATCGAGCGCCGCCTGCGCGAGGAGTTCGGATTCGAGGGCACCCCGATCCACATCTCGGTGCGGGTCCGCGAGAAGCGCAGCAAGAAGAAGTAGCGGCGGCGGGAAGAAGTACCGGTCCGGGGTCAGAAACTCCGCCGGGGCGCGGGCGGCAGTGCCGCCGGGACATGGGTCCCGGTCTGGTGCGGCCGCCCGTCGCCGTGTGTGCCCGCGGCCGCGTACCCGGTCGGCACCGGGCCGAGCTGCTCCGGATGGCCCGCGTACGCCGGCCTGCCGTCCTGGCGGGGCTGCCAGGGATCGGGCACGGGCGGCGGGCTCCAGCGGCCGGTGGGCTGCCAGCCGCCGCCCTGCCAGCCCCCGCCGCTCGTGCCCGTGCCCGGCCCGCCGTAGCCGCCGCCGTACGCGCCCGTTTCGCCGCTCCCGTACGGGACCGGGTACGCCGCGCCGAAGCCGCCGCCGGACCCTCCGCTGCCGCCGCTCGCGCCGAACGCCACGAAGCCGTGGTCCTCCTCGCCCGAGCGGTCGCCGGGCAGGGCCCGGAACGACCGCAGGTACTCCGAGTACAGCGCGTCGAAGATCGGGGTCAGCGAGCTGGTGTGCGTCTCCCGGTCGCGCGGCGGGCGCATCGGCGGGATCGGGCTCTGGAAGGAGCTCGGGTACGGCTGCGGGCGCGGAGCGTCGTATGCGTGCACGTACCTGCCAACGAACCGTGCGCCCGACGGATGCGGGCGCCGGGGCGAAAACGCAGATCGCCGGGGGTACCCGGACGGATCCGCGTACCCCCGGCGCACACCGGTCACGGCGAGCGGCAGGCCGCCCGGCCGGCTCAGGTGCCGGCGAGCGGCATCGCCGCGGCGACCAGCAGACCGGAGCCCGCCGCCTTGTCGAGGGCGTCGCGCAGCAGGTCCTCGCGCGGCTGCTGGCCGATGGAGCCGACCGGGGCCGCGTACACCAGCACCCGCTGGGTGCGGTTGACGGCCGCCCGCCAGCCGTCGGTGACCGGCAGCGCCTGGTGGGCCTGCCACCAGGCCACCTGCTTGCCGCCGGTGCCGCCGGGCTGCAGGATCGCGTGCAGCTGACCCGCCGCCAGCAGCACGGACCAGCCGGAGAGCACCGACGGCGGCCCGTTCATGTCGGACACCGGGATGAAGCCCTGCTCGATCAGCAGCGGCAGGAAGTCGTCGCCGGGGCCGGTGGTGCCCGGCCGCGCGATCGGCGCGGTCGGCTCGACGACGAGCGCCGGGTGCAGCTCCCCGTTGATCAGCAGCAGGCCGCTGGTGATGCCGAGGACGGCCTGGCCACCGGGCGTCGACTGCGGGCCCGCCGGACCGGCCGCGCCCGGGGCCTCGCCGGTGATGCTGGCGACGGCGCCCTGCAACTGGTCCTCGGAGACCGCCACGACCTGGGAGGGGATGCAGGTGGCGTGGGCGAAGGCGAGCACCGCGGTCTCGTCGCCGACGAACAGGACCGTGCTGGTCGGTTCCCGTTCGGAGTCGCCCGGGGTGCGGCAGGAGGTGCAGTCGTAGCTGCCCGGCGCGGTCTCGCCGGAGAGCAGCAGCTCGGCTTCTTCGTCGCCGATCTCGGCGCGTACGTCAGGGCTGACGTCGAGCATGCGCGACACGGGGTGACTCCTCGGACTAGGCGTGCGTGGGCCGGGCCGTTCCCGGCTCTCGGGGGCTCAACGGGGGAGGCGCGGCCGGGGTCACGCCCCTTTTGTGGGCAGTTGCCGACGGGGCCGGTTCGGCCGGGCGGGCCGCGGCCGGTCCGCCGACCGGGTGGGCGGTCCGGCCGGCCCGCGCGGCGCCCCGGGCACGGGCCGGAGGCGTCCGTAACGTGACCCGATGGCTCACCCCCGGAACCGGCCCGCCGCCGTGCTCGCCGCCGCCGCGCTGGTGCTCGTACCCGCCGCCGCGTGGCTGCTCGTACCCGCCGCCGACGCGGCAGCGGCCGCGGACGTCCGGAGCGTGGTGCGTACGGCGCCGCCCCCGCCGGCCCCCGGCCCCTCCGGAGTCGCGCACGTCGGCTCCGCGGGGACCATCGGCACCGGGCCCGGCGACTGCGGCCCGGACGGCGAGTGGCCCTGGGACTGCGTGGCCGACTGCGAGTCCAGCGGCCGCTGGCACGTCAACACCGGCAACGGCTTCTACGGAGGGCTCCAGTTCGGTCAGCCGACCTGGGAGCGGCACGACGGCCCCCGGTTCGCGCCGCGCGCCGACCTCGCCACCCGGGAGCAGCAGATCCGGGTCGCCGAGGACGTGCTCGGCGACCAGGGATGGGAGGCCTGGCCGGCCTGCGCGCGCCGCTACGGGCTGGCCGGGCGGGCACACGTGGTGCGGCCCGGCGACACCCTCACCTCGATCGCCGGCAAGTACCGGATCGCGGGCGGCTGGCAGGAGCTGTACGCGCTGAACGCCGAGCTGATCGGGCCCGTCCCGGACCACATCGAGGCCGGGATGATGCTGGTCATCCCCGCCAAGGCGGCCGCAGCGGTGCCGCCGCCGACTCCACGGCCTCCCCGCTGAAGACGACGGCGCCCCGGCGCAGCACGTGGACCAGTACGCCGGGCGCGGCCAGCGCCGCCGGGACCCGCTGTTCGGCGAGCACCACCGCGGCGCCGGCCGCAGCGAGCGCGCCGAGCAGCGCGTACGTGCGCTCAGCGGCTCCGGAGGCCATGCCCAGCGCGGGTTCGTCGGCGAGGACCACGCGGGCGTCGCGGTGCAGCAGGGCGCGGGACACCGCGACCATCCGCTGCTCACCGCCGGACAGGGTGCCCGCCGTCCGGGCCAGCAGCGGGCGCAGCTCCGGATAGCCCGCCAGGGCCGGCCCGATGTCCCCGTCCGGCGCGGCGAGCGCAAGCTGGCCGGCGACGGTCAGGGTGCCGTACACCGCCTGCCGGTCCGGTACGAGGCACAGGCCGAGCCGGGCCCGCTCGTGCGCCCGCAGCCGGGTGACGTCGCGGCCCTGCCAGGACACCGTGCCGGCGGCCGGCCGGACCGTGCCGGCGAGGGCCCGCAGGACGGTGGTGCGGCCGGAGCCGTTGCGGCCGACGAGGAGGGTCACGGCGGCCGCCGGAACCGGCAGGTCCACGCCGTGCAGGGCCTCCAGCGGCCCGTACCGCACGCGGACGCCGTGCAGGGCCATCTCAAGGGCCATCGAGCTCACCCCGCGCCATCACGTGCACGGTCGCGGCCAGTTCGCCGACCAGGTCGAGGTCGTGCTCGACGATCAGCACGGCCAGGCCGTCGGCGGCCAGGGCCCGCAGGATCCGGGCGAGCGCGGCCGTCTCGGCGGCGTCGAGGCCGGCCGCGGGCTCGTCGAGCAGCAGGACGCGGGGGCCGCCCGCCAGCGCGCGGGCCAGCTCCACCCGGCGCAGGGTGCCGGTGGGCAGGCCCGCGACGGCCGCGTACCGCACCGGGCCGTCGAGGCCGAAGAGGCGCAGGGCGCGCTCCACGGCGGCGGGGTCGCGGCGGTGCCCGTGCTCGGCGCCGACCCGGACGTTGTCCTCGACGCCGAGCGAGGGGAACACGGCGAGCTGCTGGAAGCCGCGGGCCAGGCCGAGCCGGGCGCGGGCGTAGGGGGCGAGCCGGGTGAGGTCGTGGCCGTCGAGGGTGATGCGGCCGGCGGTGGGCCGCAGGGTGCCGCTGAGGGTGTGGAACAGGGTCGACTTACCGGCGCCGTTGGGCCCGACGAGGCCGGTCACCTGGCCGGTGGGGGCGTGGAGGGTGACGTGGTGCAGGGCGCGGTAGCCGTCGGGGTAGTGGGCGGTCAGTCCCTCGACGTGCAGTCCGGCGGGTACCGGGGCCGAGCCGGGTCGCGAGGGGCTCCGCCCCGGACCCCGCGCCTCAATCGCCGGCGGGGCTGGAATCGGCCGAGCGCCGGCTGCACGCGTCGGCGGGGCCGGGTGCGGTGCCTCAAACGCCGACGGGGCTGGATGTGGCTGGGGGCCGGGTTCGAATGCCGGCGTGGCCGGGGCGGGGAGGCGGCCGATCAGGCAGGCCAGGGTGCCGATGACGGCCGCGCCCACGCCGCCTTGGGTGCCGGCGTCCAGACCGACGAGCAGCGCGGCCGCGATCAGCGCGCCGATCAGGCTGTCGTGGCCGACCACCACGAGGGCGGCGAACCAGAGGAGCCCGCGGACCGGGTCGAACGCCTCCGGGTCGAAGGCCCGTACCCCCATGCCGAGCATGCCGCCGCCGAGTGCGGCCAGCGCGGCGCCCGCCGTGAAGGCCAGCAGTTTCAGCCGGGGCACCGGCACCCCGGCGGCCTCGGCCCCCGGCTCGTGGTCGCGCAGCGCGGCGAGGGCGCGTCCGGTGCGGCCCCGGCGGAGCGCGGCCACCGCGGCCAGGACGGCGGCGAGGAGGACGAGTTCGAGCGCGTAGTACGCCCGGTCGTCCGCGAAGCCCGCCGGGCGGGCCGGTGCCAGACCCGCGGTCGCGTACGGCTGCGCGAAGACGAACCGGCTGACGGCGACCCCGAAGGCCAGCGTCACCAGGGCCAGGGCGAGCCCGTGCCGGCGGATCGCCGGCCACCCGGTGAGCAGGCCCAGCGGGGCGACCAGCAGGACCGCGCACCCGAGGGCGGCCAGCCCCGGCAGTCCGGCCGCCGCGAGGTGCGCGGTGAACAGGGCGCCGAGGCCGGCGTACGCGGCCTGCCCCAGCGAGATCTGGCCGCCGCGCCCCGAGACGACGACCAGGGAGAGCAGCACCACGGCGAGGGCGGGCACCTGTACGGCGGTCTGCAGATCGGTCCCGCCGAAACCGAACGGGAGCAGGAGCAGGACCGCGGCCGCCGCCCACACCACCCCGCCCGTCCCGCTCGTTCCCCATGCCTCCCACGTCTCCCGTGCCCCCGATGCTCCCCATGCCGTGCGCGAGCGGCGCGGCCCGCTCGTCCCCCGTGTCTCGTCCGCGCCGCGGTCCTGTTCGGTCCCTCCCGCCGTGGCGTCCGTCCCGCCCGGCGGCCCGGGCGACGGCCGTACCGCCGGGTCGGGCTGCCACGGCCAGGCCGCCGCTCCCGGCGGTCGGGCCGGTGTCGGGAGTGCGCCCAGGAGGGTGCCGGCGAGGAGGGCCAGTACGAAGAGGTTCGCGGTGAGGGACTGGAGCAACGGGGCTGTCGGGCCTTCCGGGTGGAGACGGGTCAGCTGGGCCTGGGCCACGCCCAGGGCCAGCGCGGTGAGGACCGCCACCGGGATGCTGCGCAGCCGGGCCAGTACGGCCACCGCGAGGACCTCCAGGACCAGGAGCGGCAGGCCGTACGGGTCCAGGCGTACGTACGGGGCGAGCAGGATGCCGGTCAGGCCGGCCGTGAAACAGCCGAAGGCCCAGCCGGCCGCCGCGATCCGGTCCGCGTCGATGCCGTCGAGTGCGGCCAGCGGCCGGTTGGCGACCACCGCCCGCAACTGCCGGCCGAAGCGCGTCCTCCGGTCCGCCCACCACACCGCCGCGCAGAGCAGCAGGACCGCCGCGGCCTGCGGCCACGGCTCGGTGTGCCACAGCTGCGGGGCGTCCGCCCGGGCGCCCTGCCCCCACACCAGGACGGCCCCGCCGACCAGCAGCACGAACACCCCGATGGTGGCGACCAGGGTCCGGTCCGGGCCCGCCTCACGCACCGCGAGCGGCCGGAACACGACCCGCTCCAGGACCAGTCCGAGGCCGGGCGCGACCGCCGCCAGGGTGACGGCGGCGGCCGCCCACACCGGCAGCCGCCAGTCGACGGCGAGCTGGCGGAACACGTACGCGCAGACCATCGCGACGGCGCCGTGCGCCAGGTTCAGGACACCCGTCGCCCGGTAGGTGACGATCAGTCCGATGCCGCTGAGCGCGGCCGCGCAGCCGATCGCCAGCCCGGCGAGGGTGAGTTCGTACGTCAGCCCGGTGAGGGCGGCGAGCCCGGACGGCTGTCCCCCGAGGGTGAGCCCGTGGGGCAGGCCGTGGGTGAGCCCTTGGGCCAGGGCGTGGGCCAGGCCGTGGGTCAGGCCGGCCATGGCGGCTCACATACCGGGCAGGGCGTGAGGGGTGGTCCGCCGGCGGCGGGCAGCGCGTCCGGCCGGCCGTCCACCAGCGGGCAGTCCGGCCGGTGCGCGAGGGTGCCGCCGGGGACCCGCAACGGCGGGCCGGAGGAGCGGCCCGCCGCCCGCGGCTCTCCGGCGGCTCCGGGATCCCCGGGACCGCCGGCGGCTCCGTGCTCTCCGGCAGGCCCGGCCGCCCCGGGCTCCCCGCGGTCTCCGGGCGCCCCCGCCGGCTGTCCGGCCCGTACGGGTTCTGCGGGCCGCCCGCCGTCCCCGGCCGGGGACCCGGCGGTCGGCCGCCACAGCGTCGCCAGCAGCACCGCACCCGCCACCAGCAGCGCGGCACCCGGCACCGTGCACGAGGCCAGGTAGGGGATCTGACGTTCCGCGAACCGCTCGCCCGACACCCCGTACCAGCCCGTGACGCACAGGGCCGCGCCGCAGGCCAGCGCGGTCACGGCCACCCACAGGGCGGTGCGCGGGGTGGGCTGCATCGGGGCTCCCCGGGGCGGAGGCGGGTGACGCGGTGCGCGTACGGCCGGGGACGGCGGCCGATCGCGATTGCACGATGCCCGGACGGGCCTGACCCTGGAAGCATCGAGCCGGACGGCTCGTCCGGACACCGGTGGTGAGCCAGATGGTCCTGGGCAGACATCCGCGTACCGCCGCCTGGGTGGCGGCCGCGGTCCTCGTGATCGCACCCGTAGCGGCGGGCTGCTCGGACGACTCGGGGGACGGCGGCGCCACGTCGCCGCCCGCCGCGTCCGTCTCGCCGGCCGCACCGGCCAGCGCGCCGGGGCCCGCCGACCCGGCGGCGGCCAAGGCGGAGATCGAGAAGAACTGGACGACGTTCTTCGACCCGAAGGCGAGCACCGCCGAGAAGACGAGGGTGCTGGAGGACGGCGACACGGTGCGGCCGCTCCTCGAGGGCTTCGCCACCGACCCCAACGCGGCCACGTCCTCGGCGCGGGTCACCGACGTCACCTTCACCTCGCCCACCGACGCCCGGGTGACCTACGACCTGCTCGTCGGCGGCGCCCCCGCACTGCCCGCGGCCAAGGGCACCGCCGTCTTCCAGGACCAGGTCTGGAAGGTCTCGTTGAAGACGCTCTGCGCGCTGGTCCGGCTCAGCGGCAATGCGGTCCCGGCGGGTTGCTGAACGCCTGCTGCTCGCGGGGCTCCTGACACTGGGCGCCGCGTGCGGCAGCCGGCTGCCCGAGAGCGACTTCACCGCCCGGCCCGCCACCGCCACCGCGCCGGGCACCGCGCCCGTACGGATCGGGATCATCGCCAGCACCACCAGTCCGGTCGGCGGCGACGCCTTCGCCGGCCCCGGCGAGGGCGCGGCGGCCTACTTCGCCGCGCTGAACGCCCGCGGCGGCCTCGACGGCAGGCCCGTCGAGGTGCACACGTGCGACGACGGCGGCAGCGGCGTCGGCAACAACGCGTGCGTCCACGAACTCGTCGACGAGAAGAAGGTGTTCGCCCTCGTCGCCACCACCGCCCTCGACTACGCGGGCGCCCCGCTCGTCAGCCGCGCCGGCGTCCCCGACATCGGCGGCCAGCCCATCGGCACGGCCTACGACACCTACCCGCACCTGTACGGGATCTACGGCAGCGACGCCCCGCGCGACGGCCGCGCCCCCGGCCGGGACGGCACCCTGTACGCGGGCACCGAGGTCTACCGGTGGTTCCGCCTGCACCGGGGCGCCCGCACCGCGGCCGTCGTCTCCTACAACCAGGCCGCCTCCGCCTCCTACGCCCGCCTGCTCACCCGTGGGCTGGCGGCCGAGGGCTACCGGGTGGCGCAGGAACAGGTCGACTTCGCCCTGCCCAACTTCGGCGCGGTCGCCGCCGACCTCAAGGCCCGCGGCACCGACGTGGTCTTCGACGCCCTCGACAGCCACGGCAACGCCCGCCTGTGCGCGGCCATGGACCGGGCCGGGGTCCGCGTCACCGCCAAGGTCACCAACGTCCAGAACTGGCACGACGCCGTCCGCGAGGAGTACGCCGACGCCCCGCACTGCCGCAACGCGCTCTGGGTGACCGGCTCCAGCCGCAACCACGCAGACGCCTCCCACCCGGCGGTCGCCGCCTTCCGCGCCGCCATGCTGCCGCGCCTGCACGGCCGGCCGCTGTCCCAGTGGCAGCTGGAGGGCTGGGCCGCCGCCATGTGGTTCACCGACGCCGCCCGGTCCTGCCGCGGCGACCTCACTCGTCCGTGTGTCGAACGCTTCCTGAACCGCGCCGAGCCCTACACCGCGGCCGGGCTGCTGCTCCCGGTCTCCTTCCGGCCCGCCGCCCGGCCCCCGCGGACGCACCGGGCCTGCCTGTCCGTGGCCCGCTGGCAGGACGCGCACGGCTGGACCGGCCAGGGCGGCGAGATGACCGCCAACTGCCTCGACGTACCACTGCTGCCGCACCGACCCTGAGCCCGCCCGCCGCCGCCCCTCCGCCCCGGCGGCCCGCCGGGCACCGCTGGCAGACTCGGGTCATGCTCGAGACCTCCGCACGACTGCTGCGCCTGCTCTCCCTGTTGCAGGCCCACCGCGAATGGACCGGTGCCGACCTCGCGGACCGCCTCGGCGTCACCCCGCGCACGGTCCGCCGGGACGTGGACCGGCTGCGCGAACTCGGCTACCCGGTCAACGCCAGCCCCGGCACCGGCGGCGGCTACCAGCTCGGAGCGGGCGCCGAACTGCCCCCGCTGCTCCTCGACGACGACGAGGCCGTCGCCGTCGCGGTCGGCCTGCGCACGGCCGCGGGCAACGGCGTCGAGGGCATCGGCGAAGCCTCCGTGCGGGCCCTGGCCAAGCTGGAGCAGGTGCTGCCCGGCAGGCTGCGCCGCCGGGTGTCGGCCCTCAACGAGTTCACCGTGCCCATGCTGCGCGGCCGGCAGCGCTCCACCGTGGACCCCTCCGTGCTGACCGAGCTCGCGGCCGTGTGCCGGGACGGCGAGCGGCTGCGCTTCGACTACCGAGACCACGAGGGCGCCGCGACCCGGCGGAGCGCGGAGCCGCACCGGCTGGTGTGCACCGAGCACCGCTGGTACCTGGTCGCCTGGGACCTGGACCGGGCGGACTGGCGGACGTTCCGGGCCGACCGGATCGAGCCGCGACCCCCGCACGGCCCCCGCTTCGCCCCGCGCCGGCCGCCCGCCGAGGACCTCGCCGCGTACGTCTCCCGGGGTGTCTCGCACCGCGCGTACGCCGCCCGGGCCGTGGTGCGGCTGCTCGTGCCGGCCGAGACGGCCGCGCAGACCATCGGCCCCTCGGACGGGGTCATCGAGCCCGTGGACGCGCATTCCTGTCTGCTGCGCACCGGCGCGGTCAGCCTCGATGTGCTGGTCATCCACATCATGCTGGCCGGCTACGAGTTCGAGGTGCTGGAGCCGGCCGAACTGACGGAACGGATCGCCGCCGTGCGGGATCTGCTCGGGCGGGCGGTGCAGCGGACACCCGACCCGGGGATCCTGTGAAGGAATGGTGGCACTTTCATGGCCCGTCAGTTCCCCAGGCCCGACGGCCGGGGGAATGGCCGCGCCGGTAAAGGACGGCGTGCCGCGGGATATCCGGCAGCCGGCGGAAACCGGGCCGGGGCTCCCGGAGCGGGAATTGCCGCACCCCGGGAAACAGCCGGGACGAGTGAATCGCCACGGGCAAACGCCTGTTGATGATCTGTGACACAAGCGTGACCCGGGATGGACCAAAGTCCGAGTGGGTTCCCCGCCGTGGCGGTTCGGCCGGGTCGGCGCGGCCCCCGGCCCCGTCGAACGCCAGGCTCCACCGAACCTCCGGACCCGGCCGCCGGACGCACGGCCGCCGCGGCCGGGATGATCCGGACCGCGGCGGTGGGGCGGGGGAGGTGTGCGTACCGTCCCCGCGGAGGTGCCGGCTCAGCCGCCGGTGACGGGGCGGGCCGCGGGATTGCGGGCGGCGCGCTCGGCGTGCACCGGGCGGCGGCTGCCGGCCGGGGTCACCGGGGTCCGCTCGGAGCGGATGAGGTGCGGCCGGGCGGCGAGGTGCGGGGTGAGGTGCGGGCCGGGGCGGCCGGCCGGCGCGTGGCCGGCCGTGGCGGCCGCGGGCTGCAGACCGGCGGCCTCGTCCTCGGCGGGCACGGCGACCCGCTGGGCGAGGACCTTCGCGCGGGCCGCGAACGCCCCGGCCGGGACCGGCGCGCCGGAGCCGCGGGCCGTGCGGCTGCGCAGCAGGTCGCGTACGTCGAAGACGAGGGCTTCGGCGCGGGCGATCGCCGGCTCGAACCAGGGCAGCGCGAGCAGGATCAGCAGCCCGGCGGCCCAGCCCAGCAGCACGTCGCTGACCCAGTGGGTGCCGAGGTAGACCGTGGTGGCGCCGACGCTGAGCGCGACGACCGCCGAGAGCACCGACAGGTTGCGCCGGGTGCGGACGGTCGAGGCCAGGTAGGCGAGGATGCCCCAGGTCACGACGGCGTTGGCGGTGTGGCCGGAAGGAAATATATCGCCGCCCGCGAAGAGTTCGGCCGAGCCGATCTGGGTGGCGTAGTGCGGACCGAGCCGTCCCAGACCGAGCTTGACCGCGCCGACGGTGGCGTTGAGGAGGAGCAGTGCGACGCCGAGGGTGATCAGCGGGCGCAGGGTGTGCTGGCGCCAGGAGCGCCAGCCGAGCCAGGCGGCGACCATCACCGCGGTGGGTCCGCGCTGGCCGAGCACGACGAGGTAGTCGAGGAAGGCGTGCAGTTCGGGCCACTGCTCGTACGGCCGCCAGAACATGATCTGCCAGTCCAGCCGCACCAGCCACGAGGTGGTCAGCACGGCGACGATGATCGCGAGATAGAACGCGAGCGTGGCGCCGAAGAGCACCACGCGGTGCCGGCTCATCCGCGGTACTTGCAGATGAGCCGGTCGTTCGGGTTCACGGTCCAGGCGGGCGAAGACCCGCTCCAGACGGGTGAAGATTTGGTCGGTACGCACTCAATCGACGTTACCGCGCGGGCGTGCACGACCCGGACGAATCGCTGGGTTTGTGATGACCATGTGATGTGGAGTAGGTCTCACGGGGGGCTTATTCCCGATAATCCGAGAGATCTCCGGTCCATCGTGAACCAAGGTTCGAGAATTCCCGAGAAGACTTACACGGACTTTAATGGATCCCGGAAATGTCTTTACCGGTCATATTCGGAATTCATCGCTCCGTTATGCAAGGCGGTCGGCCCGCCGCGACGGCCGTGCCGGCCTACGGGGGCCCCGAGCCGTTCAGCCAGAACGCCCCGTACGCCGCCGACGCCGCCGCGACGGCCGCCAGCACGCCAGCCGCCCGCCCGGTCCGCCACCGCGCCAGCGCCACCGCCGCCGGGAACACCAGCGGGAACGCCGGCAGCAGCAGCCGCGGCTTCGACCCGAAGTAGCCCGACGCGCACAGCGCCAGCGCCACCACGACCCCGGCGTACACCAGCAGCGCCGCCGGCTGCCGCTGCCGCAGGCACAGCCGGTACACCCACAGCACCAGAAGCACCCCGGCGATCAGCCCCAGCCCGGCCGCGAAGGCCGGCGACGCCAGCTTGCCGCCGATGAACCGGGCGAACGCCCAGCCGCCGTCGAAGCCGTTGCCCCAGCCGGCCTGCACGTCCAGGTAGCCCAGCACCCCGTCCCCGGTGCGCGCCCCCACCCACAGCACGTACCCGGCCGCCCCGAGCGGCGCCAGCAGCATGCCGGCGAACTGCCGCCGCGACCGCTCCCCGCGCCGCCGGGCGAGCAGGGCCGCCACCCAGACCGCGGCCACCACGGCCGCGCCCACCGGCCGGGTCAGCCCGGCCGCCGAGGCCAGCAGGCCCGCCGCCACCCAGCGCCCGGTCAGCGCGCAGTACAGCGACCAGGCCGCCAGCGCCGTGAACAGCGACTCGCTGTACGCCATCGACTGCACGATGCCGACCGGCAGTGCCGCCCAGACCACCGCCGCCATCACACCGGCCCGCCGCCCCCACAGGAGGTCGGCCACCGCGAAGACGCCCCAGGCCGCCGCCAGCGAGGCGGTCCACGCGACGACCAGCCCCGCGGACCCGTACGACAGCCCGGTCACCGCCGACACCGCCCGCTCCAGCCAGGGCAGCAGCGGGAAGAAGGCCAGGTTCGAGTGCACGTCCCCGTTGGGGAGCGCCACCTCGTACCCGTAGCCGCCGCCCGCCACCCGGGCGTACCAGAGCGAGTCCCAGCGGGCCGAGAGGAGGGTGTGCGCACTGCTGCCGGCGGCCGCGCTCCACCCGGCCAGCACGGCGAGGCCGAGCGCGCGGACGGCGGCGAAGCCCAGCAGGGCGGGGGCCGCCCGGCGCAGGGAGGGCGGGGCGGAGGCCGGCGGCGGGTGCGGCGATGCGGGTCGGGCGAGATCGGTCACGGGCATGATTATCGGTGGCCGCACAGCGGGAACACGGGCCGTGACCAGGCGTGTACGCGCCGGGAGGGCAGTGGCGTACGCCACACCCCGGCTGTCACAAGCGTGAGAGCTTGACCACGTGAACCACAGGCGAACTCGCGTACGCTGACGGTTCCTCGCGTGCCGGTGCCGGACCCCGCAGGACGCCGCCGACTTCCCCGGGCGGCAC
Organism: Streptomyces sp. NBC_00239; assembly: GCF_036194065.1. Lineage (NCBI taxonomy): Bacteria > Bacillati > Actinomycetota > Actinomycetes > Kitasatosporales > Streptomycetaceae > Streptomyces > Streptomyces sp. NBC_00239. The sequence goes on from NZ_CP108095.1 coordinate 6,243,098, forward strand.
AACGTCAACGCTGGTCCGCCGAGTGCGAGGGATCACTTGGGAGGTACGTACATGTCAGGGACGAACACGGCCGGAACCCGTCGGAGCACCCCCTGGCAGCGGCTGAACGACGCCGCCGGCGGAGCCAACCGCTGGGTCGTCCTGATCGTCCTGTGCGTCAGCCTCCTCCTCGTCGCCCTCGACGCCACGATCCTCCACGTCGCCGTCCCGGCGGTCACCGCCGACCTGCGCCCCGGCTCCATCGAGCTGCTGTGGATCGTCGACGCCTACCCCCTGGTCTGCGCCTCGCTGCTGATCCTCTTCGGCACCCTCGGCGACCGGGTCGGCCGCCGCCGGATCCTGCTCCTCGGCTACGGCCTGTTCGGCGCGGCCTCCGCCATCGCCGCCTTCGCGACCGACGCGCAGGTGCTGATCGCCGCCCGGGTGCTGCTCGGCATCGGCGGGGCGATGATCATGCCCGCCACCCTGTCGATCATCCGGCAGGTCTTTCCCGACCGCCGCGAACGCGCGGTCGCCATCGGCGTCTGGACCGCGGTCGCCGCGGTCGGCGCGGCCACCGGACCGGTCCTCGGCGGCTTCCTCGTCGAGAACTTCTGGTGGGGCTCCGTCTTCCTCATCAACATCCCGCTGATGGCGCTCCTGCTGCCGGCCGCCCGCTGGCTGCTGTCCGAATCGCGCGGCTCCACCGACGGACCCTGGGACGTGCTGGGCGCGCTCACGGCGGCCGCCGGCATCCTCGGCGTGGTCCTCGGAGTCAAGCGGGCAGGCGCCGACCAGAGCCTCCTCGGTGCGCAGGCCCTAGTCCCGCTGCTGCTCGGCGCCCTGCTGCTGGTGCTCTTCGTGCGCCGGCAGAAGCGGCGCGCGCACCCGCTCGTCGACATCGGGATGTTCGCCCGCGTCACCTTCTCCACCTCCGTCGGCTGCATCGTCCTCGCCATGCTGGCCCTGGTCGGCCTGGAGCTCATCGCCGTCCAGTACCTCCAGCTGGTGCTCGGCCTGAGCCCTCTCCAGACCGGCCTGCGGCTGCTGCCGCTCACCTTCGCGGCCATGGCCGCCGGCGTCCTCGGCTCGTGGACGCTGCACCGGGTCGGCCCCCGGCTGATGGTCTCCCTCGGCTTCGCCCTCACCGCGCTCGCCGTCCTGCTGCTGACCCTGATGGGCCAGCACGACCGGCCGCTGCTGCTCACCGTCGGCTTCGTGCTGCTCGGCTTCGGCCTCCAGACCACCCTCTTCGGCGCCTACGAGTCCATGCTCAGCGAGGCCCCCGCCCAGCAGGCGGGCGGCGCCGCGGCCATCGGCGAGACCTCGTACCAGCTCGGCGCGGGCATGGGCATCGCGCTGCTCGGCAGTGTCATGAACGCCGCCTACGCGCCCGGTCTGCGGGACGTTCCCGGGGTCTCGGCCGCCGACAGCGCCGGCGCCGCGCACTCGCTCGGCGAGGCGTACGAGATCGCCGCCGGGCTCGGCGGCGCCGCGGGTGAATCGCTCCACAGCGCGGCCCGTCACGCCTTCGTGCAGGGTCTGCACGTGACCCTGCTGGTCAGCGCCGCACTGCTGCTGCTCGGTGCGGCCGCCGCCCTGCGGCTGCCCCGCACCATGGACTGCGCCCAGGCGCAGGACGGGCCGGAGGGCACGGCCGGGCAGTGCGGTGCGGTCGCACTGCCCGCGCAGTCCCCGGCCGGCGTCGGCGCGGGCCCGGCGGCCGGTGGCGGCGCCGCAGCCGGGTCGGCCGGCCCGTCCGGTCAGCCCGGTCGGCGGGTCAAGGTGCCGGCCCCGGCACGCCGCGGTCCGGCCGAGCCGGCCCGCTCTGGACGCGCGGCACACTGAGCCGTAACGTCGGCACCGAAACCTGGAAACTTACACTGCTAGTTTTCGTGTGCCGCCGGGAGGCCCCGCCGTGTCTTCATCGTCCATGCCGGCTTTCGTACCCGCCGATCCGCTCGGCCTCGACGACCTGCTCAGCCCCGAGGACCTCGCGGTCCGCGACACCGTGCGCGGCTGGGCCGCCGACCGCGTGCTCCCGCACATCGCCGGCTGGTACGAGACCGGCGAGCTGCCGATCCGCGAACTGGCCCGCGAGCTCGGCGCCCTCGGCGCCCTCGGCATGTCCCTGGAGGGCTACGGCTGCGCCGGCGCGAGCGCCGTCCAGTACGGCCTGGCCTGCCTGGAGCTGGAGGCCGCCGACTCCGGCATCCGCTCGCTGGTCTCCGTACAGGGCTCGCTGGCCATGTACGCCATCCACCGGTACGGATCCGAGGAGCAGAAGCAGCGCTGGCTGCCCGGCATGGCCGCCGGCGAGCTGATCGGCTGCTTCGGCCTCACCGAGCCCGACGTCGGCTCGGACCCCGCCGCCATGCGCACGTACGCGAAGAAGGACGGCACCGACTGGGTGCTGACGGGCCGCAAGATGTGGATCACCAACGGCTCGGTGGCCGCCGTGGCCGTGGTCTGGGCCCAGACCGACGAGGGCATCCGCGGCTTCGCCGTGCCCACGGACACGCCCGGCTTCTCGGCGCCCGAGATCAAGCACAAGTGGTCGCTGCGCGCCTCGGTCACCAGCGAGCTGGTCATGGACGAGGTCCGGCTGCCCGCCGACGCGGTGCTCCCCGGTGTCACCGGGCTCAAGGGCCCCCTCGGCTGCCTGAGCCACGCCCGGTACGGGATCGTGTGGGGCTCGATGGGCGCGGCGCGCGCCAGTTTCGAGTCGGCGCTCGACTACGCGAAGACGCGCGAGCAGTTCGGCCGGCCGATCGGCGGTTTCCAGCTGACCCAGGCCAAGCTCGCGGACATGGCGCTCGAACTGCACAAGGGCGTCCTGCTGGCCCACCACCTGGGCCTGCGCATGGACGCGGGACGGTTGCGGCCGGAGCAGGTCAGCTTCGGCAAGCTCAACAACGTGCGCGAGGCCATCGAGATCTGCCGCACCGCGCGCACCATCCTCGGCGCGAACGGCATCTCCCTGGAGTACCCGGTGATGCGGCACGCGACCAACCTCGAATCGGTCCTCACCTACGAGGGCACCGTCGAGATGCACCAGCTGGTGCTGGGCAAGGCACTCACCGGGCTCGACGCCTTCCGGTGAGCACCCCGCTCAGCTCTGGTTGAAGAAGCCGTCCTGGCCGCGGTGCCCGCTCTCGCTGACGATCTGGGTGTCGGCCGGGGTCAGCAGGAAGACCCTGGTCGCCACCCGCTCGATCGAGCCGCGCAGACCGAAGGTGAGGCCGGCCGCGAAGTCGACCACGCGCTTGGCGTCGGTCGGGTCCATGGAGGAGAGGTTGACGATGACCGGGACGCCGTCGCGGAACAGCTCGCCGATCCCGCGGGCGTCGCGGAAGCCGTCCGGGGTGACCGTGGCGATCCGGCGGCCCTGCACGACGGCGGAGTCCGACGCCACCCGCACCCGCGGGTCGGTCACCCACGCCTCGGGCTGCTGCGGGCCGTGGGCAGCCTCCGCGTACTCGTCGTCGTAGTACCGCTCGTCGTCGCTGTCCTCGACGAGACCCAGCCAGGCACTGGCCTTGCGCACCGAACCCATGGACGCCTCCTTTCACCGCGGTCTGTTCTTGGTTCTGCACTCCCTATGGTCGTCCATGATGCTGACAGCGCGCCAAGTGGATAGCCGCCGCGCACAGGATTCGTGACGGTTCTGGTGCAGAACATCCGCTGCACCGTCAAGGTGCCGCACGCCTACGGCTGCTGACTGAGTGAAAATACGACGCATCGCTCCATGCGGGTGATGAGGCGGGCGTACGGGTGAACGAGGAGCCTCGGTACGATGCCCCGCACGCGCGCGCACGACACACGGGGGAGCGCAATGTTCGGCATCGTCAGGCCCTGCACGCACCGGCTCGGGGAACGCTTCAAAGCCGAGTGGACGGCCCATCTCTGCGGTCTCTGCCTGGCACTTCGCGGTGACCACGGCCAGTTCGCCCGGCTCGTCACCAACTACGACGGGCTGCTGGTATCCGTCCTGACGGAGGCTCAGGCCGGTCCGGACCTGCGGACCCGGCGCACCGCCGGACCCTGCCCGCTGCGCGGCATGCGCAGCGCCCCGGTCGCCCGCGGCGAGGGCGCCCGGCTCGCGGCCGCCGTCTCCCTGGTGCTGGCCTCGGCGAAGGTACGGGACCACGTCGCCGACCGGGACGGGCTGTTGGCGCGCGCCCCCCTCGCGGTGGCCGCCCGCCGGGTCGCCCGCTCCTGGGACCGGGCCGGGGCCCGCACCGGCGCCTCCCTCGGCTTCGACACCGCGGTCCTCGTCGACGCCGTGGACCGGCAGGCGGGCATCGAGGTGCTGGCCGGGATCGGCACCCCGGTGCTCGCCGTCACCGAGCCCACCGAGACCGCGACCGCGGCCGCCTTCGCGCATACCGCGCAACTCGCCGGCAGGCCCGGCAACGCCGCCGCGCTCGCCGAGGCCGGCCGGCTCTTCGGGCGGCTCGCCCACCTCCTCGACGCCGTCGAGGACCGGGAGGCGGACGCCCGGGCCGGCGCCTGGAACCCCCTCACCGCCACCGGCACCCCGCTCACCGAGGCCCGGCGGCTGTGCGACGACGCCCTGCACGGCATCCGGCTCGCCCTCAAGGACGCCGAGTTCGCGGACGCGGGACTGGCCCACCGGCTGCTCGTCCACGAACTGCGCACCTCGGTGGACCGCGCCTTCGGCACGGCCGGGTGCGCCCACACGGCCGCCGCGGGGTCCGACGGGCCGCGGGGCCAGGCGGGTCCGACGGTCGCTTCGGGGCCGGGCTTCGGCCCGCCGCCGGTGATGCCGCCGCCGCAGAAGCCGCGGCGCGGACTGCTGGAAGGCTGCGCGGTCGCGGTCGGGCTGTTCTGCACGTGCCGGCTGTGCTGCACGGACCACGAGGGCCCGTGGTCGCGCAAGAAGCGCGACGCGTGGTGCGACGGATGCGGCGACTGCAACTGCAACTGCGACGGCTGCTGCTGCGACGGGTGCTGCTGCGACTGCAACTGCTGAGCTCCGGTCGGGTCGCCCGGGCCGCCGTGGACGTGCGCGTGGTCCGGCTGCCGCGGCACGGCGCCGGACGACACGCCGCGCCGAACGACACGCCGAGCCGGTGTCCGGGCGCTCCTGAGGCCCGGTCAGCTGCCGTACGGGAGCGGGCGCGAGCCCGTACGGCGTACTCCGGGATGCCTGTACCGGCCGGTGTGGAAATGTGACCGGCATGATCGACGACATCCACGGCGGCGACGCGTACACCGCCTGGCAGCACTGGCACGAACAGCGGGTGGACACCGTGTCCGCCCCCTACGGACCGCTCTCGCTGACCGCGACCCACTGGCTCGCCGACTATCCGGAGGGTCGCCTTCCGGCCGTTCCGGGCCGGTGGACCGAGACCGGCGGCGGCGTGGCCGTGACCGCCGCCGCGGCCGACGGCATCACCCTGGACGGCCGCCCCCTCGACAACGCTGACGGCGCGGAAGGCGCGGACGTCGGGGTCGTGCTCGGCGCCGGCCGGCACCCGGCCGCCGCCGCCCGCCTCGCGCACGGCGAGCGCCACCTGGTGGTGCTGCGCCGCGAAGGGCAGTGGGGGGTGCGGGTCTTCGACCCGCGGGCGCCGGCCCGCGCGGCCTTCCAGGGCATCGAGGCCACCCCGCACCGCAAGGACTGGGTCCTCACCGGCACGTTCCGGCCGTTCGACGCGCAGCGGACCGTGGAGGTGATGAACGCGGACGGCCGCTCGCGCGGGCTCGGCCTCGGCGGCGAGCTCACCTTCCGCCACGCGGGCACCGAGCACACCCTCCAGGTCGCCGTGGACGCGGACACCGGCGGGCTGTGGGCGGTGTTCGGCGACGCCACCGGCGGTTCCACCAGCTATCGCTTCCGCTTCCTCAAGCCCGCCGCGCCCGACGCCGCCGGCTCCGTCACCGTCGACTTCAACCGGGCGCTGCTGCCGCCCTGCGCCTTCGCGGACCACTTCATCTGCCCGTTCCCGCCGCCCGGGAACACCCTGCCGTTCCCCGTCGACGCGGGCGAGCGACGGCTGAAAGGCGCCCTTGCGGAGCAAAACTGACGCCGCAACACTCCCGAGCAGCGCACCCCCACCACGGGCCCCCGATCCCCCCAGGGAGGACGACAAGTGAGGCTCAAGCGCATCACCCCCACCCGGCTCGCGGCGCTCGGCGCCGCCGTCGCCGCCGTTGCCGCACTGACCACCCCCGCCGGCGCCGCCGGCTCGGACGCGGACCGGGGCGGCTACTCCGCCGACCGGCTCGCCGCCGTCGGAGCCTCGGTCCTGCGGGCCGACGTCGGCGGTACCGCCTGGCACACCGACCCCGCCACCGGCACCCTCGTGGTCGCCGCCGACTCCACCGTGACCAAGGCCGAACTCGCCAGAATCCGGCGGGAGGCCGGCGCGGACGCCGGCGCCCTGCGGATCGAGCGCATCCCCGGCAAGCTGTCCCGGCTGCTGGCCGGAGGCGACGCGATCTACGCTTCCAGCTGGCGCTGCTCGCTCGGATTCAACGTCCGCAGCGGCAGCACGTACTACCTCCTGACGGCCGGTCACTGCACCGACGGCGCCGGCACCTGGTACACCAGCTCGGCCCGCACCACCGCGATCGGGCCGACCGTCGGATCCAGCTTCCCCGGCAACGACTACGGGCTGGTCCGCTACGACAACGCGTCCCTGGCCCACCCGGGCGCGGTCGGCAGCCAGGACATCACCGGCGCCGTGAACGCGACCGTGAACATGTCGGTGACCCGGCGCGGCTCGACCACCGGCACCCACAGCGGCCGGGTCACGGGCCTCAACGCCACCGTCAACTACGGCGGCGGCGACGTCGTGTACGGGATGATCCGCACCAACGTCTGCGCCGAACCGGGCGACAGCGGCGGGTCCCTCTACTCCGGCAGCCAGGCCGTCGGCCTGACCTCGGGCGGCAGCGGTGACTGCTCGTTCGGCGGCACCACCTTCTTCCAGCCGGTCACCGAGGCGCTCGCCGCGTACGGGGTGAGCGTGTACTGAGCCACGGCACTCCCTGACCCGGGGCCCCGCCCCGGCGCACTCGGCGCGTTCGGCCCTCCGGCCCCTCGCACCCTCATGCGCCCCTGGACGTTCTCCCGCCTTCTGGGAGGATGTCCGGGGGCGTGCGTGCGCGGGGGCGGCTGACGGGGGGACTGCCGGGATGAAACGCATCGGGGTGACCGGGCACCGGACGATTCCGGCCGAGCTCCTCGCCCACGTCGGGGAGCGGCTGCGGACCCTGCTGCGCGGCCACGAGGGCCCGCTGGAGGCCCTGTCGAGCCTCGCCGACGGCGCCGACCAGCTGTTCGCCGACATCGCCCTGGAATGCGGCGCCGACCTCACCGTGGTCATCCCCAGCGAGGACTACGAGCAGGACTTCGCGGACCCGGAATCCCTGGCCCGCTACCGGATGCTCCTGGGCCGCGCCACTCAGGAGGTCCGGATGGGCTTCCGTCACGCGACCGACGAGGCCTACTACGCGGCCGGCACCTTCATAGCGGACAGCTGCGACCGGCTGGTGGCCGTCTGGGACGGGCAGCCCGCCCGCGGGCACGGCGGCACCGGGGAGATCGTCGCGTACGCGCGCACCCTCGGGAAACCGGTCACGGTCATCTGGCGGGACGGGGTGCTGCGCGACTGACCGTCGTATCCCGGTCTGCGTCAACTGCTGTGGCGGGCGAGCCAGTCGGTGTGCTGGGGGGAGACGTAGCGCTCGGTCTCGTAGACGGCGGAGGGCCACTGGCTCTCGGTGATGGTCGTCTGCATCACCACCATCATGGCCGCCAGGTCCTGCTCGACGAGGGTGTGCGCCTCGATCAGCGGGTGGTGGCGGCGCATCTCGTTCCACGCGATGCCCGCGGCGGCGGCCGCGCTCAGCAGTCCGGCGACGCCGGCGCCCGGACCCGAACCCAGGGCCCGGAGCAGGGCGAAGAGCAGGGCGAGGGTGGTGAGCAGCACGATGGTCCAGGACCACAGGGCGGTCGCCCGCCGGGACACCTCGGCGCGCCGCCGGTACCAGTTGCGCTGCTCGATGAGCCGGTCCCGTACGTACGTCTCGCGCCGGACGCTGTAGGCGCGGGCCCGCAACTGCCGCATGGCGCCGGTGATTTCGGCGCCGCGGGAGAAGCCCTCGGCCTCGCGCGGATCGGTCCAGCCCATCTTCTTCAGCTCGTTCAGCCCCGACTCCAGCCGGGTACGGTACAACCCTTCCGGATCCTCGCTCTCCGAGCCGAAGGGGGCGCCGTGCACGGCGTAGCGCCATGCCAGCGACTTGATGAACTCGGCTGCGGAACGGTTGAGTTGCCACTGCGGGCGGGCCCGGCGCCGGGTGGCGCGGACGCCGATCCCGAGCACCGCGGCATACGCCAGAGTGCTGAGTGTGCCGAACAACCGGAGTGGACCGAGGGGGACGGCCGGCAGTGCGGACAGGGCCGCGGCGAGCACGAGGAGGAACAGCTGCGCGCGCGTGGCCTGCGTGGATTCCCGCTGGCGGGAGATCGCGGCGGTGTCGGCGTGATGGAAAAGCGACGGAAGATCTTCGTGCCGAAACGTCATGCTGTTCAGCGATCCGGAAAAGTCCACCACAGCCAACCCCCCAGTCTGCTGTTCTGGTGCTCACTCTTTCGATAGAACGCTTGACCTGGCCTCATGTCTCGGTTGCCAATAGTGGCCTGAAGAGTAAAGTCCACACCGACACTAGCGCGTCGCTGTTGTCATTTCCATGCCCATTCCCTAAGGACGGCCGTGAAGACCTCTGCAACCTCTTCGACCAGTGCAGTGAAGAACCGTCGCGTTCCCCTGGCCAAGATCGACGTCCGCAGCAGTTCCGCCACGGCCGTCCTCAGTCGGGTGCTTCCGTCCGAAACGCGCCGCACGGTCGAGGAAGCGATCTTCAACTCGGCGCTCTGAGAGCGAAGTCCGCGCTCTAGACTGGTGGAATGACCGGCCTGATCGCATTTCGCGAGATCGTCCTGAAAGTTCACAGCAGATGCGATCTTGCTTGTGATCATTGCTATGTCTACGAACACGCGGACCAAAGCTGGCGGGCCCGTCCGAAAACGATCTCGGAAGAGGTCGTCGCGCAGACCGCGGCCCGGCTCGCGGAACACGCGAGAGATCATGCGCTCCCCTCCGTCACCGTGATTCTTCACGGGGGGGAGCCGCTCCTTGCCGGGACCGCCCGACTCCGCTTCGTCTGCGAGGAGTTCACCCGGGCCCTGGCCGGCACCGCCGCCCTCGACCTGCGGATCCACACCAACGCCCTCCAGCTCGGCAGCCGCTACCTGGACCTGTTCGCCGAATTCGGCGTCAAGGTCGGCGTCTCCCTCGACGGGGACCGTGCGGCGAACGACCGGCACCGGCGCTTCGCGGACGGCCGCACCAGCCACCCCCTGGTCCTCAAGGCCCTCGACCTGCTCCGCCGCGAGCAGTACCGCCACCTCTTCCAGGGCCTGCTCTGCACCGTCGACATCGAGAACGACCCGGTGACCGTGCTCGACGCCCTCACCGCACTCGAACCGCCCCGCATCGACTTCCTGCTCCCGCACGCCACCTGGGAGACCCCGCCGCCCCGGCCCGACGGCACCCCCGACGCCTACGCCCGCTGGCTGCTGCGGGTCTTCGACCACTGGGAGCGGCTCGGCCGCCCGGTGCCCGTCCGGATCTTCGAATCCCTCTTCAGCACCCTGCGCGGCGGCCCCAGCCTCACCGAATCCCTGGGTCTGGCCCCCACCGACCTGATCGTGGTCGAGACCGACGGCACCCTCGAACAGGTCGACTCGCTCAAGAGCGCCTTCGACGGCGCCGCCGCCACCGGATTCGACGTCTTCCGGCACGCCTTCGACGAGGTCGCCGCCCACCCCGGGGTACGGGCCCGCCAGCTGGGCCTCGCCGGGGTCAGTGCGCAGTGCCGCGCCTGCCCCGTCGTACGCTCGTGCGGCGGTGGCCTCTACACCCACCGCTACCGGGCCCTGACCGGCTTCGACAACCCCTCCGTCTACTGCGCCGACCTGCGCGAGCTGGTCGACGGCGTGGCCGGCCGCACCGCCCGCACCGGCACCGCCGCCGAACTCGCCGCACCCGAGGAGCTGGACGCCGCCCAGCAGCAGCTGACCCGGATGCTCCTGGCCCGCCTGCACGAGGACCTGGCCGGCGCCGGCGGCCCCGCCTGGCAGCGGTCCTGGGAACTGCTCACCGAGATCGAGTCCGCCGGACACGCGGCCGGGGCCCTGGACCCCGTACTGGACCACCCGTACACGCGCACCTGGCTGCTGGCCGCCCTCGACGCCGTACGCCAGGGCCGGCCCGCCGGACCCGCGGCGGGGCGGCGGCTGGCCGCGCTCGCCGCAGCGGCCGTGCTGCGCGGCCGGCTGGCGGCCCGGGTGCCGGTGCCCTACCGGGACGGGCAGGTGTACCTGCCGACGCTCGGGCTGCTGCGCACCGCCGGCCCCGGCACCGACGGGTCGGCCGAGCTGCGCGCCGCCGACGACGGGTTCGCGGTCCGCGAGGGCCGGGCCGAGCACCGTTTCCGGCCATCCGAGGGGGACCGGCGCTGGCAGCCCGTACGGGTGTGGCCCGGCGCCGGACCCGAGGCGCCCGGCGCCGTCCTGGACGACCTCGACCCGCACCGCAACTGCTTCGCCCGGCCGCCGCGGCTGCGGCTCGGCGCCGGCGAGGCCGCCGAATGGCAGGACCGGCTGGCCGCCGCCTGGACCCTGCTGCACCGCACCGTGCCCGACCTGGCCCGGCAGGCCGCCACCGGCCTCACCACCCTGACCCCGCTCGCCGGCGGACCGCGCACCACCGGCCGCGGCGAGGCCGGCCGGCACGGCCCCGGCGCCCTGGGCGTGCCCTGGTCGGGCGGGGTGCCGCAGACCGCGCTGGCGCTGCTCACCGGGCGGCGCCGGGCCCGACTGCGGGCCCTGACGGAGGTCACCGACCTGTACGCGCTCGACGGCGAGTGGCTGCACGCGTCCCCCTGGCGCGGTCATCCGGTACCGGTCTCCCGGCTGCTGGCCGACGTCCACGAGCGGGTCGCGGTCGAGGCCTGCCGGCGGGCCGGGCCGGGCGGCCCGATGGACGACGGCGGCGCGGAGGCCGAGGACATCCTGCGGGTGCTCGACCGGCTCGCGGCCGCCGCCGAACTCACCACCACCGGCAAAGCGCTGGTCGCAGACCTGCACTGGGAACTCAAGGCCGCGGGGGTTTGAAGGGGGCACTCCGGTATTCCCGGGAATTTCCCGGAACCGCACGCCACGGTCTTGCCGGTGTGACTGAAAATAGGCGTTGATTGACTGAAGGTTGGGGGGATGTGGCGCGGAAGCATCCGGAATGATGTTTCCTCGCTCCATCCGATGTGAGTAGTTGTCACGGGACGGGGGTCGTGTGCCTTCATCAGTGCAGCCGTACTTCTTTCTCAGTTATGCGCACACGCCGAGGTACGGAGCCGGTGGGCCCGACCCCGACATGTGGGTCGAACGGCTCTTCAGGGATCTCTGCGGCCACGTGATGGCCCTGACGGATCTCCCGGCCGGCGCCCCTGCGGGATTCATGGACCGGGAGATACGCTCCGGCGAAGGCTGGTCGGAGCGCCTGGGATCGGCACTCGCCTCGTGCCTGGTCTTCGTTCCGCTGTTCTCGCCGCGCTATTTCGCCAGCGAGATGTGCGGAAAGGAGTGGTATGCCTTTGCGCAGCGCGCCATCCACCACGGCGCACTGAGCAATCAGCCCACCGAGGCGATCGTGCCCGCCCTGTGGGTGCCGGTGCCCCCGGCGCAGCTGCCCGGACCGGCCGAACGCCTGCAGTTCAACCACAACACCTTCGGGGACCGCTACGTCACCGACGGGCTGTACGGACTCATCAAACTCCGCTCCTACGCCGAGCAGTACGAGCGGGCCGTCTACGAACTCGCCAAGCGCATCGTGCGCGTCGCCGAATCGGTCCGCCTCCAGGCCGGCCGGCCCGTCGACTACCGGATGGTCCCCAGCGCCTTCGGCGGCGGCGCCGGCCGCCGCGGCACCGGACTCGCCTCCCGCACCCTGCAGATCACCGTCGCCGCCGGCACCCGCCACGAACTCCCCGACGGGCGCAGCGCCGACTACTACGGGGACTCCGCCCTCGACTGGAACCCGTACCACCCGGACTCCCGACGGCCCGTCGCCGCCGTCGCGGAGGACCTGGTGCGCTCCCTGAACTACCGGACGATCCTGGCCTCCTTCGACGACGAGGCCGGCCACTTCGACAGCAAGCAGCCCCCGACCCGCCCGGAGATCCTGCTCGTCGACCGCTGGGCGGTGGCCGACGACCTGCGCAGGCAGCGCCTCGCCGCATTCGACCAGGACCCCCGGCCCTGGGTGAGCGTGGTCGTGCCGTGGAACCGGCTGGACCACCAGAGCCGCGTGAAGGAGAGCGAGTTGACCCACCGGCTGGAAGAGACGATGCCGGTCAAGATGAGCCAGGGCCGGGCCGCGTGCCGGGCCGCCGCCAACGGCGTCAACAACATGGAGACCCTCGGCCAGATACTCCCGCAGGTGGTCGAGGCCGCGGCCCAGCAGTTCCTCAGACACGCCCAGGTCTACCCGCCGGCCGGCGGCAGCCACGGCGAACGCCCCCGGCTGGTCGGCCCCATGGGCATGTCAGGCGGCCCGCCGCTGCCGCCCCCGGCCCCCTTCCCGGCCGGCTCCCGCTTCGACAAACCGCACCACGAGCACGCGCTGCCCGAGTACGACGAATTCGGCCCCGATGCGGAGGACACGGATGACCGCGAGTCGTGACGGACGCATCGTCACCTTCTATTCGTACAAAGGCGGCACCGGCCGCACCATGGCCCTCGCCAACACCGCGTGGGTCCTCGCCGCCAACGGCAAGCGCGTCCTCGCCGTCGACTGGGACCTGGAAGCCCCCGGCCTGCACCGGTTCTTCCACCCCTTCCTCGACCCCTCCACGCTCGGCGCGACCACCGGCGTCATCGACCTGATCACCGAGTACGCGTGGGCGGCCACCAGCCCGGTGCAGCGGGCCGACGACTGGCACCGCGACTACGCGCGGATCCAGCAGCACGCGGTCTCGCTCGCCCCGGAGAACCTCGGCTGGGAGTTCCCCTCCGGCGGCACCCTCGACTTCGTCTCCGCCGGCCGCCAGAACCGCGAGTACTCCGCCACCGTCTCCACCTTCGACTGGGACAACTTCTACGACCGGCTCGGCGGCGGCCTCTTCTTCGACGCGCTGCGCGCGGACATGAAGGCGAACTACGACTACGTCCTCATCGACAGCCGCACCGGCCTCAGCGACATCGCCGACATCTGCACCTTCCACCTGCCCGACGTGCTCGTGGACTGCTTCACCCTCTCCGACCAGTCCATCGACGGCGCCGCCGCCGTCGCCCGCCAGGTCTACGAGCGCTACGGCGACCGCGACATCAAGATCTACCCGGTCCCGATGCGCATCGACGAGGGCGAGAAGGAGAAGGCCGACGCCGGACGGGCGCTGGCCCGCATCAAGTTCGACCGCTTCCCCAGCGGCCTCGCGGGCGACGAGGCCACCGCCTACTGGGGCGCCGTGGAGATCCCGTACCGGCCCTACTACGCCTACGAGGAGACCCTCGCCACCTTCGGGGACGAGGCCGGGCTCACCAACTCCCTGCTCTCCGCCTTCGAACGGCTCACCGCCGTGGTCTCCGAGGGCGAGGTCACCTCGATGCCCGCCATCCGCGAGGAGATCAGGCTGCGGATCCGCGACGCCTTCACCCGCCGCCGCCCCGCCCTGCCCGCCGACCTCTTCCTCTCGTACGTCGCCGAGAACCGCATGTGGGCCGACTGGATCGAGTCCGTCCTCACCCGGGCCGGCTTCCGGGTCGTGCCCAAGGACGTCTCCGCCGAGCCCCGCCCCGGCGACACCCTCGGCGCCGGCATCTCCACCGACAGCCCGGCCCGCACGGTGGTGCTGCTCTCCAGCGCCTACCTCAAGTCCGCCCGGGCGGTGGACGTGTGGGAGCGGGCCGCCGCCGAGGACCCCACCGGGGGCCGGCGCAACCTGGTCGCGCTGCGCGTGGGCGACGTACGGCTGAGCACCCCGTACATCGACCGCAACCCGATCGACCTGTTCCGGCTCGACGAGCACCACGCCACCGCCGCCCTGCTGCGCGCGCTGGAGCGGCCCGTCCAGCTGCCCGAGGCGGCCTCGCCCGGGCCGCGGTTCCCCGGCACCGTCCCCAAGATCTGGAACGCGCCGCCCCGCAACACCGGCTTCACCGGCCGCTCCATCGTGCTGGAGCGGATGCGCGACCAGCTCGGCGGCGGGATCTCCGTGGTGCTGCCGCAGCCGCAGACCCTCTTCGGGCTCGGCGGCGTCGGCAAGACCCAGGTGGCCCTGGAGTACGTGCACCGGTTCATGGCCGACTACGACCTGGTCTGGTGGATCTCCTCCGAGCAGACCGACGACGTGGTCGCGGGGCTCGCCGAACTCGCCGTCCGGCTCGGCGCGCAGACCGGCGAGGACATGGCGGCCGCCTCCCAGGAGGCCATCGACCTGCTGCGGCGCGGGGTGCCCACCTCCCGCTGGCTGCTCGTCTTCGACAACGCCGACGACCCCGAGACCCTCAAGCGGTTCTTCCCGCCGGGCGGGCCCGGCCACGTGCTGGTGACCTCCCGCAACCAGAGCTGGTCCCAGTACGGCGACGCCCTGCCCGTCGACGTCTTCCTGCGCGAGGAGTCCATCGAGCACCTCCAGCGGCGCGCCCCCGGGCTCACCCCGGAGGACGCCGACCAGGTCGCCACCGCCGTCGGCGACCTGCCGCTGGCCGTCGAGCAGGCCGGCGCCTGGATCGCCGAGACCGCCACCCCCGTCGGCTCGTACCTGGAACAGCTCGCCCAGCAGGCCGCCCGGGTGCTCGGCCTCAACCAGCCGGCCGGCTACCCGGAGCCGGTCGCGGCCACCTGGAACGTCTCCATCGAACGGCTCCAGAGCCGCTCGCCCGCCGCCGTCCGGCTGCTCCAGCTGTGCGCCTTCTTCGCGCCCGAGCCGATCTCCGCGAACCTCCTCTACAGCAAGGAGATGATCGACGCCCTCAAGCCGTACGACCCCTCGCTCCAGGAGAAGCTGGTGCTGGGCCGGGTCATCCGCGAGATCGGCCGGTTCGCGCTCGCCAAGGTCGACCAGGTCAGCAACAGCATCCAGGTGCACCGCCTGGTGCAGGCCGTCATCCGTGCCCAGCTCAGCGAGGAGGAGCAGCGCGAGGCCCGGCACGCCGTGCACCGGGTGCTGGCCGGGGCCCGGCCCGACGACGACGAGCCGATAGACAACCCGGAGACCTGGCCGCGGTTCAACACCATCTGGCCGCACCTGCCCCCGTCGGAGGCCCGGCTCTGCCGGGAGCCCGAGACCCGCCGACTGCTCATCGACCGGGTCCGCTACCTGTGGAAGCGCGGCGACTTCAAGGCGGCCTACCAGCTCGGCAGCGAGCTGCGCGAAGCGTGGAAGGAGACCCTCGGCGACAGCGACCTCCAGTACCTCTACCTGCGCTTCCACCTCTCCAACATCCTGCGCTCGCAGGGCCGTTACGTGGAGGCGAAGGAGCTGGACGAGGTCACCCTGGAGCGCCAGCGGAACGCGCTCGGCGCCTCCCACCCGCACACGTACATGACCACCAGCGGCCTGGCCATGAACCTCGGCGCGCTCGGCCAGTACGGCAAGGCCATGGAACTGGCCACCGAGGCGCACGAGGGCTTCAGCCAGATCTTCCACGAGGCGCACCCCCGCACCCTGGCGGCGGCCAACAACCTCGCGCTGAACCTGCGCATGGTCGGCCAGTACGCCCGGGCCCGCGAGATCGACCAGGAGGTCTTCGACCGGCGCACCGAGGTGCTCGGCCCGGAGCACCCGTACACCCTCTCCTCGGCCCAGAACCTCGCCCGCGACCTGCGGGAGGTCGGCCGGTACGAGGACTCGGTGCAGCTGCTGAGCCGGGCGTACGACGCGTACAAGCGGACCCTGGGCCGGACCTTCCCCGGCACCCTGTCCGCCGCGAAGAACCTCGCGGTCTCGCTGCGCCGGGCCGGGCAGCTGGAGGACGCGCTGCGGCTGACCACGGCCACCCGCAACCGCTACCGGGCCAAGTACACCTCGGTCAACCCGGACCTGCTGGCCTGCGACCTGAACCTGGCCGCGGACCTGTTCGCCACCGGGGACCCGCTCGCGGCGCGGGACATCGCCCAGGAGGTCGTGGACGAGTACATGAAGGTGCCGGGGGAGCGGCACCCGTACACCCTGGCCGCGATCAACAACCTGGCGGTCTTCCACTGGGGCGTCGGCGCGCCGCAGACGGCGGAGCCGATGCTCCAGGGCGCGATCCGGGTGATGCGCGAGGTGCTCGGCGACGACCACCCGCACACCATCTTCGCCACCCTCAACCTGGCCAACGCCCACGCCGACCTGGGCGATCCGGCGGGCGCGCTGCAGATCGAGCGGGCGGCGGCCGCACGGCTGCGCGAGGTGCTCGGGGTCCACCACCCGGAGACGCTGGCCTGCTCCTCGAACATGGCGGTGAGCCTGGACCGGATCGGGCGCAAGGAGGAGGCGGCCCGGCTGCGCCACGAGACGATCGCGGAGCTCCAGCGGCTGCTCGGCGAGGACCACGGCCTGACCCGGTACGCGCGCGAGGAGCGGCGGGTGCACCGGGACCTGGAGCCGCTGGCGGTGTGAGGGGAGCGGGCCACGGGGTGCGGGGGCCACGGGGTGCGGCGGGCGGACCGGGAGGTCCGCCCGCCGGCCGGGGCGGTCCCCGCCGCGTCAGGCCGACTGCTGCTGCGGGGGCGGTGCCAGGTCGCGCAGCAGCCAGGTGAGGATGTCCGGCAGGGCCCGGAAGGCGGCGAAGTGGGCGGCGGCCGGTTCGAAGTTGGCCGTGGCGCCGGGGATCTGCCGGGCCAGCCAGCGGGAGTGGCCCACGGGTGAGAACACGTCCTTCTCGCCGTGCCACAGCAGGACCGGGCAGGTGATGTCGGCCAGGTCGAAGCCCCAGGGGCGGGCGAAGGCGGTGACGTCGTCGATCCAGCCGTAGGCCGACTGCCGCAGCCCTTCGCGGTAGTTGCGCTCCAGCATCAGGCGCAGGCCGGCATCGGAGACGATGATCCGGTCGTTCTCGGTGAGCTCGCGGCGCAGTTCGTCGAGGAGCCGGCCGGGGTCCTGGCGGATGGAGTCCGAGCGCGGGATCAGCGAGGCGGCGATCTCCTCCGGGTCGGCGGCGGCCGCCGTGCTGTGCTCGCGCACGTTGAAGGTGGTCATGCCGTCGTACCAGTCCAGGCCGTCGGCGTCCCGGGGGGCCAGGCCGACCAGGGTGGCGCACCGGGTGACCCGGTCCGGGAGCAGGGCGGCGCAGGCCAGCGCGTGCGGGGCGCCGCCCGAGCGGCCCACCACCGCGAAGGTCTCCAGTTCCAGGGAGTCGGCGATCGCGGCCACGTCCTGGGCCACGTCGGCGACGCTACGGCCCGGCAGGCGGTCCGATCCGCCGTATCCGGGCCGGTCGTACGCGATGAGCTGCATACGGCGCTGGTAGAGGACCATGCCGCGGGGGGCCGGTCCCAGCCTGCTGCCGGGGGTGCCGTGGAGCAGGAACACCGGCTTGCCGTTCGGGTCGCCGAGTCGCTCCACCATCAGATGCCGCCCGTCCGCGGCGCGCACCCGATTGCGCACGCCTCGCCTCCTTGGAGTCAGCCGACAAGCCCGTCGTGGCGATTGTCTCCGACGGAGGAGGAGCGCGGTAGGGCGCACTCGGGGAGAAACCCGGATGCCGGGCCCGCCGCCCGCCGCCCCCGCCGAGGGCGTCGAATCGTGCGCCCGCGCCGTGGCGGAACGGCGTGCCCAGTGCGGCATCCCCGCCTCCTTCGCCGAGGAAGGCGTCGACGAGAGGCGGTCGGCCGCTCCTTCACGCGTCCGCCGGCGCGTCCTCGGGGAGACCGCTGCCGACCGTCGTGCCCGGGCGCCCCCGGCGGAACACCGCGCAGGCCAGCGTGACCGCCGCGCCCAGCGCCGCCCAGCCGGCCAGGATCAGCATCGAGGGGCCCGCGTCATTGCCCCTGAAGTAGGCGATCGAACGGGCCGCGTACGTGCCCGCGCCCGGCGGCAGGGCCGGGCCGATCTCCCGCCAGAACGGCGGCAGCAGCGGATACGGGTAGGCGCCCCCGGCGCTCGGGTTGCCGAGCACCACGACGAGCAGGATCGCCAGCCCGATGCCGACCACGCCCGCCAGCCCCTGGAAGGCCAGGGTGATCGCGCCGACCGCGAAGACGACCAGCGCGCCCAGCCCCCACAGGGCCCAGATGCTGCCGGGCAGCGCGCCCAGCACCGGGCCGGCGATCACCGCGCCGAGCAGGCCGGCCACGAGCGCGTACACCAGCAGCGCGCCCAGCCGGATGACGGCGCGCGCCGGGTTGGCGGGCCGGGCCCCGGCGCTGATCGCGAGGATCGCGGCGCACAGGTAGCCGCCCACGCACCAGCCGACCACCAGGTAGAAGGAGGACAGCCCGCGGGCGTCGCCGCGGTCGGCCGGGGCCACGTCGGTGACCGTCACCGTGCGCTGCCGGGTCGCCTCGGCGGCCTTGACGACCTCTTCGAGCGCCTGGGACAGCGAGGCGCCCGCGCCGCCGGCCACCAGCAGCCGGTCGGTCGTCCCGGCGGGGTCGATGATCAGCGCCCCGTCCACGTCCCGGTTGCGGATCTGCGCGGTCGCGGTGGCCTCGTCGGGGGCCGCGCGCGGGTCGAGCGGGTCGCCGGGCAGCGCGGAGAGCTGCTGGACGGCCTGGGCGGTGGCCTGCCGGGCGGGAGTGACCACGGCGATCGGGATCTCGTGCGGCGCGGGGTGGTGGAAGGCGCCGATGTAGGAGGTGATGAAGGCGACCTGGAGCGCCAGCACCCCGATGACCAGCAGCGCCGCCCGGACGGTGACGGCGTCCTTGATCTCGGAGAGGAAACCGGGGGATCCCCGGGAGGGGCCTGCGTCTGTCCGTGTCATGCCCTCACGCTCGACGCGCGGCGTCCGTGGCGCAGCAGGGGAGGGCCGAACGGATGATCCACCGAGCCTCGAACATTTGTGTCGTACTCATGTTCGAAAGTGGTCTATGGTGGAAACGGAGGTGGGGGTTCACCAAGGGAGAGCAGGAGGCGCGGGTGCCTGGTTTTACGCATCTGCACACCGTTTCCGGATTCTCCGTGCGGTACGGGGGCTCCCACCCGGAACGGCTGGCGGAACGCGCCGCCGAACGGCAGATGGACGCCCTCGCCCTCACCGACCGGGACACCCTCGCCGGCACCGTCCGGTTCGCGAAGGCCTGCGCGAAGGCCGGCATCCGGCCCCTGTTCGGCACCGGCCTCGCGGTCGACCCCGTCCCCGGCGCGCCGGACCTGCCCCGCGCCACCGAACGCCGCCGCACCCCCGTCAAGGGCGGGGCCTTCGTCGACGAGTCCGCGCCCCGCGCCGTCTTCCTCGCCCGCGACGGCGCCACCGGCTGGGCCACGCTGTGCCGGCTGGTCAGCGCCGCCCACGCGGACGCCACCGGCCGGCCGCAGCTCCCGTGGGGCCACAACCACGGCGAGGGCGTCCTCGTCCTCCTCGGGCCGGACTCCGAGGTCGGCCGCGCCCTGGCCGCCGGCCGCCCCGACCGGGCCGCCCGGCTGCTCGCCCCCTGGCGGGAGGCGTACGGGGAGGCGCTGCGGCTGGAGGCCGTCCACCACGGGCGTACCGGCACCGGCCCCGGCTCCCTGCGGCTGGCCGCCCGTACCGTCGGCTTCGCCGCGCAGCAGGGCGTACCGGCCGTCCTCACCAACGCCGTGCGGTACGCGGACCGCGGCCAGGGGCCGGTCGCCGACGTGCTCGACGCGGCCCGCCGGCTCGTGCCCCTCGACCCCCGGCGCCCCCTGGACGGCGGGGAGCGCTGGCTCAAGGACGCCGCGGCCATGACGGTGGCCGCGGAACGCGTCGCCGAGGCCGCCGGACAGCGCGGGGCGGACGCCCGGCGGCTGCTGGCGCAGACCCGGCAGGACGCCGAATCCTGCCGCGTCGACCCCGAGGACGACCTCGGCATCGGCTCGGTGCACTTCCCCGAACCCCGGCTGGTGGGCGCCGGCCGCCGCAGCGCCCAGCGGGTCCTGGCCTCCCGGTGCGCCGCGGGCATGGTGCTGCGCGGCTACGCGGGCAAGCGCGCGTACTGGGACCGGATGCACCACGAGCTGGACATCATCGCGTACTACGGGTACGCCTCCTACTTCCTCACGGTCGCCCAAGTGGTCCAGGACGTACGGGAGATGGGCATCCGGGTGGCCGCGCGCGGCTCCGGCGCCGGCTCCCTCGTCAACCACCTGCTCGGGATCGCGCACGCCGACCCGGTCGAGCACGGCCTCCTGATGGAGCGCTTCCTGTCCAAGCGGCGGCCGGTGCTGCCCGACATCGACATCGACGTCGAGTCCGCCCGCAGGCTGGAGGTCTACCGGGCGGTCATCGGTCGGTTCGGCGCCGAGCGCGTCGCCACCGTGGCCATGCCCGAGACCTACCGGGTGCGGCACGCGATCCGGGACGTGGGCGCCGCCCTGTCCATGGACCCCGCCGAGATCGACCGGCTCGCCAAGGCCTTCCCGCACATCCGGGCCCGCGACGCCCGCGCGGCCCTGGCCGAACTGCCCGAACTGCGTGCCGTACGCGCGGAGGAGCACGGCCGGCTGTGGGAGCTCGTCGAGGCGCTGGACGCGCTGCCGCGCGGCGTCGCCATGCACCCGTGCGGGGTGCTGCTCTCCGACGCCTCGCTGCTCGCCCGCACCCCCGTCGTGCCCACCAGCGGCGAGGGCCTGCCGATGTCCCAGTTCGACAAGGAGGACGTCGAGGACCTCGGGCTGCTCAAACTCGACGTGCTCGGCGTACGGATGCAGTCCGCGATGGCGCACGCCGTCGCCGAGATCGGGCGGGCCACGGGGGAGCGGCTCGACCTCGACGACCCGGCGCAGGTGCCGCCCGGCGACCGGGCGACCTACGAGCTGATCCGCTCGGCGCAGACCCTCGGCTGCTTCCAGATCGAATCCCCGGGCCAGCGCGACCTGGTGGGGCGGCTCCAGCCCGCGGACTTCCACGACCTCGTCGTGGACATCTCGCTGTTCCGGCCCGGGCCGGTCGCGGCCGACATGGTGCGGCCGTTCATCGAGGCCCGGCACGGCCGCGCCCCGGTCCGCTACCCGCATCCGGACCTGGCGGAGCCGCTGCGCGAGACGTACGGGGTGGTCGTCTTCCACGAGCAGATCATCGAGATCGTGAACATCATGACCGGCTGCGGCCGGGACGAGGCCGACCGGGTGCGCCGCGGGCTGTCCGACCCCGAGTCGCAGGGCCGGATCAAGCCCTGGTTCGCGCGGCACGCGGCCCGGCGCGGCTACCCGGCCGAAGTGGTCGCCCGTACCTGGGAGATCGTCGAGGCCTTCGGCTCGTACGGGTTCTGCAAGGCGCACGCGGTGGCCTTCGCCGTGCCGACCTACCAGTCGGCCTGGCTCAAGGCGCACCACCCGGCGGCCTTCTACGCCGGACTGCTCACCCACGACCCCGGCATGTACCCCAAACGGCTGCTGCTCGCGGACGCGCGGCGGCGCGGGGTGCCGGTGCTTCCGCTGGACGTGAACCGGTCCGCGACCACCCATCGGATCGAACTGGTGTCCGAGAATCCTCGGGTGTGGGGGCTGCGGCTCGCCCTCGCCGACGTCCACGGCATCAGCGAGGCCGAAGCCGCCCGCATCGAGGCCGGCCGGCCCTACACCTCCTTGCGCGACTTCTGGGACCGCGCCCACCCGGGCCGCCCGGTCGCCGAACGCCTCGCCCAGGTCGGCGCGCTGGACGCCTTCGGCGGCAACCGCCGGGACCTCCTGCTGCACCTGTCCGAACTCCACCGGGACCGGCGCGGCCACACCGCGCACGGCCGGCAGCTGCCCCTCGGCGGCGGCCACCGGACCGGCCCCGTCGGCCTGCCCGACCTCAACGAGGCCGAGAAGCTCAGCGCCGAGCTCGGCGTCCTCGGCATGGACACCTCCCGGCACCTGATGGAGGACCACCACGCCTTCCTGGCCGAACTCGGCGCGGTCCCGGCCCGCCGGCTGGGCGGGACCGAGCACGGCCGCACCGTCCTGGTCGCGGGCGCCAAGGCGGCCACCCAGACCCCGCCGGTCCGCTCCGGCCGACGGGTCATCTTCACCACCCTCGACGACGGCACCGGCCTGGTCGACCTCGCCTTCTTCGACGACAGCCACGAAGCCTGCGCGCACACCGTCTTCCACTCCTGGCTGCTGCTGGTGCGCGGAGTGGTGCAGCGCCGGGGCCCCCGGAGCCTCAGCGTGGTCGGATCCGCCGCCTGGAACCTGGCCGAACTGGCCGAACTGCGCCGCACCGGAGGCCTGGACGCGGTCGCCGCCCGCCTCGCGGCGCCTGCCGCCGGTCCTGCCGGCGGATCTGCACCTGCGGACGGGTCCGTCCCGGCCGGCGGGTCCGCCTCGGCCGGCGGGTCCGCCCCCGCCGGTCCTGCCGACGGAGGCCGGCGCATCCACCTGCCCACCGGGTACGAGATGAACCCGTGGGCCGACCTCCAGCCGCCCGGCTCCGGCCCGGCCACCGGCCGCAAGCTGTGGCACTCCAGCCCGGGGAGCGCGGGATGACCGGCGGGCCCGCTCTTCGGGGCTCCGCCCACGACCCCGGCCCTCACGCGCCGGCCGGGCCGGATCGTGCCGCACGCCGGCCCCGCCGGCGTGTGCCCCCGCTTCGGGAAGGGGCGGAGCGGGGGACGGACCCGCAGGGAGGCGGGCCCACCGTGCTCTGCGCCACCTTCCGGCGCCCCGACGGAACCCCGCCCGACCCCGCCGCGTACACCGGACTCGTCGCCCTGCTCACCGGCCTCACCCCGGCGGTCCAGGAACTGCCCCCTGACTCCGCGCTCGCCGATGTATACGGCGCGCTGCGCTACTTCGGCCGCGACACCGCACAACTCGCCGCGGTCCTGAGGGTCCGGGCGCTCGCCCTGTACGGGGCGGACTGCGCGATCGGCGCCGCCGCCAACCCCATGCTGGCCAGGATGGCGGCCCGGCAGGCCCGCCCCGGGCAGACCCTCGTCGTGCCCGCCGACCCCGCCGCCGTACGGGAGTTCCTCGCCTGCAAGCCCGCCGCCGCCCTGGACGGGGTCGGCACCCGGACCGCCCGCACCCTGAGCGGCTACGGGCTCGACTCGGTTGGCCGGATCGCCGCCGCCCCGCTCCCCGCCCTCCAGCGGATCCTCGGCGCCCGGGCCGGCCGCGAACTGCACGAGCGGGCCCACGGGATCGACCGTACGCCGGTGGTCCCGGGCGCCCCCGTACGCTCCCTCGCCGCCGAACGGCCCTTCGGCCGTGACGAGATCGACCCGGTGCGGCACCGGAGCGCCCTGCTCTCCCTCACCGAGGAGCTCGGCGTCCGGCTGCGCGGCAGCGGGCAGGTCTGCCGTGCCCTGTCCCTCACCGTGCGCTGCGCCGACCGCACCGTGGTCACCCGTACCCGCACGCTCGCCGAACCCACCGCGCACTCCGCCGAGCTCACCGCCGCGGCCTACGGGCTGTACGGGGCGCTCGGCTTGCAGCGGGCGCGGGTGCGGGCGCTGTCCCTGCGGGCGGAAGGCCTCCGGCCGGGGGAACGGGCCGCGCACCAGCTGAGCTTCGACCCGCAGGACGAGAAGTCCCGCCGGATCGAGGCGGTCGCCGACCGAGTCCGAACGAAGTTCGGCCCCACCGCGATCCTCCCCGCCACCCTGGCGACACCGCCCCGAGCCCCCTCCGTCTCCGCCGACGCCGCGTGCGCGAAACCCAGCCTCGCCGGCTGACGGTGGCGCCCCTTCGGCTTCGCCGACACCCGCGTGCGCAACATCCCGCCCCGGCGGCACCCTCCGGCCTCGCCGGCGTTTGAGGCGCGGCCTCGGGCGTATCCGGCTCCGCCGACGCCGTGGGGCGCAACCCCCCAGCCTCGCCGGCGTTTGAGGCGCGGGGTTTGGGGCGGAGCCCCAAGAACAACCCGGCTCCGCCGGGCACCGGGCTCCGCCCGGACCCGCGCCTCAAACGCCGGCGAGGCTGGAAGTTGCCCCTCGGGGCGCCGGCGAGGCTGGAAGTTGCCCCTCGGGGCGCCGGCGAGGCTGGAAGTTGGCCCTCGGGCTGGGGGTTGCCCCACGGGCGTCGGCGAGGCTGGAGGTTGGGCGCCGGCCGGGCTGGAGGCCGCAGGGCGTCGGCGAGGCTGGGGGTTGCGCCCAGGGCACTGGCGCGGCTGGGGCCCGGCAGGGGAGGGGCGTGCCGGGGCGGCGTACGGAGTGGCGGTGGCGTGACGCGCGGCTTCTCGTCGGTCGGTGACGACGCGACAGTTTTTACTGACGCGTAACTTCCCCCTTCTGCTACCCGCCCGTAATTTGGCGAGTGCAGCTCACCATGTGATCCGGATCACGGGCGAATCCCCACGCACGTCCCCATTCCCCCCGCAAGGAGATCACTCGATGCTGCCCTGGAGACGACTGCTCGGACCGCTCACCGCCCTGATGCTGGCGGGCGCCGTCCTCACCCCCACCGCGGCCGCAGAAGCCGCATCCGCCCCCGGCAGCGGCTGGAACAACTGGTCCTGCAAGCCGTCCGCGGCCCACCCGCGCCCCGTGGTCCTGGTCCACGGCACGTTCGGCAACTCCGTCGACAACTGGCTGGCCTTCGCGCCGTACCTCGTGCACCGCGGCTACTGCGTCTACTCGCTCGACTACGGGCAGCTGCCCGGCGTGCCCTTCTTCAACGGGCTCGGCCCGGTCGAGAAGTCCGCCCGGCAGCTCGACGTGTTCGTCGACAAGGTCCTCGCGGCCACCGGCGCGCCCGAGGCCGACCTCGTCGGACACTCGCAGGGCGGCATGATGCCGCGCTGGTACCTGAAGTTCCTGGGCGGCGCCGACAAGGTCAACGCCCTGGTCGGACTCGCTCCCGACAACCACGGCACGACCCTGTCGGGGCTGACCGCGCTGCTGCCGTTCTTCCCCGGCGCCGAGGACCTGATCAGCGCGGCCAC
This sequence comes from Streptomyces sp. NBC_00239, assembly GCF_036194065.1. Lineage (NCBI taxonomy): Bacteria > Bacillati > Actinomycetota > Actinomycetes > Kitasatosporales > Streptomycetaceae > Streptomyces > Streptomyces sp. NBC_00239. The sequence continues at coordinate 6,268,152 of NZ_CP108095.1, forward strand.
CCCCGGACTCGCCGACCAGATCGCCGGCTCCGACTTCCTGACCCGGCTCAACGCGGGCGGCGACACCGTCCCCGGGGTGACGTACACCGTCATCGCCACCCGGTACGACGAGGTGGTCACCCCCTACCGCAGCGGGTTCCTGGACGGGCCCGCGGTGCGCAACGTCGTGCTCCAGGACCTGTGCCCGCTCGACCTCTCCGAGCACGTCGCGATCGGCCTGACCGACCGGATCGCCTTCCACGAGGCCGAGAACGCGCTCGACCCGGCGCACGCCGAACGGACCACGTGCGCGTCGGTCTTCGACACCGATTGACGCGCAAGCGGTCCGACTCGGTCCGACTCGGGCTGGCCCGGTCCGACTCGGACCGGGCCGGTCCGTCAGCGGCCGTGGCGCCCGCCGCCGGCCCGGCGCCGCACCGACGCGAACAGCACCGCCGCCCCGACGGCCAGCGCTCCGGCACCGGAGACGGCGATCAGCGGGGTGGCGGAGCCGCCGCCGGTCTCGGCCAAGCCGCGGTCCAGCGGCGACGCGCTGCCGTCGGCCGCCGGCTCGTTGCCGCCCGCCGCGTCCCCGGCCCCGCCACCGGTGGTCCCGCCGCTCGTGTCCCCGGCCGTCCCGCCGGTGGCGCCTCCGGTCGTACCTCCCGACGTGCCCCCGGTGGTCCCCGTGGTCCCCGTACCCCCGGTGCTCCCGCCGTGCGTGCCGTGCCCGCCGCCCGTCTTCCCGGCGTCCTTCTCGATCCGGTCGTCGGTGGGCGCGGAGGCCGTGGGAGCCGCCGGGGTGGGCGCGGGCGACTGCTTCCCGCCCCCACCGCCACCCGTACCGCCCCCGCCGCCGCCCGCGAAGACCACGTCGGAGCAGGTGTAGAAAGCCTCCGGGCTGTCCGAGCGCTGCCAGACGCTGTAGACGAGGTGGCGGCCGGACTTCCGCGGCACCGTCCCGGTGAACACGTAGTCACCGCCCCGCATCCGCGGGTCGGTCACCCGCGCGAACGGCTTCGCCTCCAGGTCCGACCACTTCAGCGGCTTCGACGGGTCGTACCCGTCCTTCGTCACGTACAGCGCGAACGAACCCCGGTGCGGGGCCGTGCCCTTGTAGCGGAAGGTGTGCCTGCCCGCCGACATCCGGCTCGCGGGCCAGTCCCGGCGCGCCAGGTCCAGCCCGCGGTACTTGGAGTTCCCGGCCGAGCACAGCTTCCCGTCCGGGATCAGCGCCTTGTGGCGGCCGGCCGCGTTGGCGATGCTGACCGCGTTCCAGTCGTAGAACGCCTGCGGCCCGCTCGCCGCCACCGCCGCCTTGCAGGCCGCGGACCTCGGCGCCTCCGGGCCCTCCGCGTAACAGGCGGCCACCCGGCTGACCGGATCCGTCATCGAGCCGTGGGCGGCGGCGGGCGCGGCGGCGAGGCCGGCCAGCGCGAGCGGCGCGAAGCCGAGGGCGGTGACGGCGGCGGCCGTGCGGCGAGCGGTCATGGAGCTTCTCCTTCGGGTGGCGCACATCGTGCCTGCGACACGCAAGCTAGCCGCCGCACCCCCCGAAATCCGGGCCCGCCGGCCGCCGACGACGATCCTTAGGATCCGCTTAAGGCCGCGGTAAGCAGCACCTCAGACTCGGCCCGTCGCGGGGCCGTCCCACGCGCCCGGGCCCGCCCCGCGGCGGGCGCTCAGGCCGTGGGCAGGACGAAGCGGCGGACGACCTCGAAGCTCAGGTTGTTGTAGCCGGTGAAGAACGGGGCGACCGTCACTTCCGTGCCCACGGCGTCGTCGCGACCCACCACCCGGGACTGCCGGGCCGTCCGGTCCAGCTCGGGGCCCTGCACCCGCCCCAGCCGCACCGTCTTGGTCAGCCCGTCCGCCTGCACGTCGAGGAAGCAGTCCCACACGCCGGGCGCGATCGGCGCGCCCCCGTCGATCGTCGCCAGGTCCGCGTCGGCGCGGAAACCCGCCATCTCCAGGTCCACCCCGCGCTTGGCGCCGTCCGCCGCCAGGTCGGGCGACGGGCACGCGACCGCCGGGACCCGGAGCTCGCGGCCGGTCGCCCGCTCGCGCAGCAGCAGCCGACTGGCCATCCGCCCGGTGCCCAGCGCGTCCACGTACGCGTACCCGGTCAGCCGTACCCGGGTGTCCTTCCAGGTCATCGTCTGGAGGCGGTGGCGGGCCTTCAGCTTGGCGGTGACGTCGTACAGCTTGTCGGGCAGCCCGGCCACCGGGTCGCGGAACAGCGGGAACCGGCGGTACGCCCGGCCGCCGTCGACGAACAGCTCCGCCGGGTTCTCCGCCGGGTCGTACGCCGACAGCTCCGCGAACGCGTCGAACTTGCCCTGCGTGAAGCAGTACAGCCGCAGCAGGTCCAGCGCCGACAGCTCGCCGGCCATGTCCGGGGTCCAGTACGCCTCGCAGAGCGCCCGGCCGCGCCCGTAGACCTCCGCCGTGTACGCCGGGTCGTTCCGGTACGCCCGGGCCGCCGGCATCAGGGCCTTGCCGACCAGGTTGCGGAAGTGCCGGCCGAGCATCCGGCGGCGGCCCACCGGGTCGGTGACCCGGTCCGAGACCATCCGCATGACCCGCTCGATGTGCTGGATGCTCTCGTTCGCGGTCCGGTGGCGCGCGGTGATGTTCTGCCCGTCGTCGCGCCGCCGCAGGTAGTAGCAGTCGTAGTCGCCGACCACGGAGATGCGCTCGGCCTCCAGGTAGGCGGCGGTCACGAAGATCTGGTCCTCGCCGAACCACAGGTCCTCGGGGTAGCGGATGCCTCCGTCCCGCTCCAGCAGCTCCCGGCGGAACAGCTTGGCGCTGTGCAGCGAGCGGTACACCTCGGACGTGTACAGGTCCGCCTGCTCCAGGTGCTTGTGCGCCTTCTCCGCGACCGACCGGCCCAGCCCGACCACCTTCGCGAGCACGATGTCGCTGCCCTGGGCCTCGGCCATGGCCAGCAGCCGCTCCAGGGCCTCCTCGCCCAGGTAGTCGTCGGAGTCGACGACGTACACGTACCGGCCGCGCGCCAGGTCGAGCGCGCGGTTGCGGGGCGCGCTGGGACCGCCGGAGTTCGGCTGGTGCAGCACGCGGACGTGCGGGTGCAGGGCGGCGAAGCGGTCCAGCTCGGCGCCGCTGCCGTCGGTGGAGCCGTCGTTGACGGCGATCACCTCGATCCGCTCGGCGCCCAGCGTCTGCGCGGCGATCGAGTCGAGGCACTGCGTCAGGTACGGCATCGCGTTGTACACCGCGACGACCACAGAAATGTCCGGTATGGGCCCGACCGGTCCGCTCGGCAGAGGGGCGTGGGGAAGGAAGGAGCTCATGTGCCGGAAGATCCCATTTCTGCGCAGTGAGGACGGGCCATTGGGGGAAAGTATGGACCTAAGCTCATACGACATGACCGACCAGCCCCCGGCGCACAACCGGACACAACCGCAGGAACACCCCCAAAGAAACCCGGGGATGCGGCCCGGGACACACCTCGCGCCCCGCCCCGCCACCGCGGCCGACCTGCCCGCCGTCCGCGACGTGACCGACGCCGCCTACGTCCACTACGTCGAGCGCATCGGCATCCGGCCGGCCCCGATGGACGCCGACCACGCCGCCGGGATCGCCGCCGGGCACGTCTTCGTCACCGGCGACCCGGTGGCCGGGCTGGTGGTCCTGGTCCCCGCCGCGGACCACCTCTTCCTCGACAGCGTCGCCGTCCACCCCGCCGCACACGGCACGGGCCTCGGCCGGCACCTGCTCGCCTTCGCCGAGACCCGCGCACGCGCACTCGGACTGCCCGAGATACGGCTCTACACCAACGCCCTGATGTGGGAGAACCAGCGGATCTACCCGCGCTTCGGGTACGAGGTCACCGAGCGCCGGGTGGACGGCCCGTACGACCGGATCCACTACCGCAAGCGGCTCACTCCGTAGCGGCGGCGGCCGGCCACAGGGCCCCGAACCCGCCCTGCCGGGCCAGCGCCTCCAGCTCGTCCAGGGCCGCCACGGCCTGCGCCGCCGCGTGCGGATCGCGCTGCGCCAGACCGCTCTGCGCGAACTCGTCCTCGTCAAGCCGCAGCACCTCGCCGCCGTCCGCGGACACCCACAGGTCGAGGTCGAGGTCCTCGATGCGGACCTCGCCGCCCTCGACGACCGCGGGCCGGGTCACGTCGCAGTACCAGCCCTTGAGCACGCCCGCGCCGGTGCGCACCTCCTTGACCGCGTACCAGCGGTCGCGCCAGAAGTGCTCGGTGAACACGTCACCCGGCTCGAAGCGTACGAAGCCGAAGTCGCGGACCCCCTCGGCGGCCCAGGGCGCGCGCACGCTGACCCGGCTGCCGTCGTCGGAGAGCAGCCCGGCCGGGTACTTGATCTTGACCCGGCCGGCCTTGCTCAGCACCACGGTCACCTCGTTCGTCTTGCCCGTCTTGCCCGTCTCGTTCGTCACACTTCCCCCAGGGTCTTGGTGTACCGCACCTCGGTGGCGCAGATCTCGTAGCCGAACCACTTGTTGACCGCGAGCATCGGCTCGTTGCCCGTGTCGTTGCCGGTGAACGCCTCGGTGCAGCCCGCCGCGCGGGCCCGCCGCAGGGCGGTGTGCTTGGCGAGCTTGGCCAGCCCGCGGCCGCGGAACGCCCGCCCGGTGCCCGTCATCGCCGAGGAGCAGCGGCCGGCGCCATCGGTCACCAGCGCGCTGAACGCGGCCGGCTCGCCGTCGACCAGGGCGACCGTCGTCAGCTCGCGGTCCAGGTCCGGGTTCTGCCAGACGTGCCGGAGCCAGTGGTCGTAGTCGTCGAGGAGGGTCCCGACGTCGCCCGGCTCGTCGAGGGTGGTCTCCGCGTCCAGCCGGAACAGCGGGCGCGGGTCCGCCGCGAAGGCCGACGCGGGCCGCAGCTCCACCCCGGCGGGCACCGGCCCCGGCTCGGGCAGCCGGCCCGCGGCGAGGTCGAGGCGCAGGAAGTGGGCGGAGCGGCTGGGCGCGTAGCCCTGCCGGCCGGCGAACTCGCGGTACGCCGGCTCGTCGAGCACCCACGCGTACACGGTGGTGGCGCCCCGGCCCGCGAGGTGCTCCTCGGCGGTCCGCAGCAGCAGCGAACCCGCGCCCCGGCCGCGGTGCGCGGGATGCACGTACGCGTTGACGTACGACTGGCCCGGCTGGTCGCTCTCGTGCGCGATGCCGACCTGCGCGGTGCCGAGCACCTCGCCGTCCCGCTCGGCGATCAGCAGCCGGTGGTGCTGCCCGGGGTGGGCGGAGGCGAGCTCGAACGCGACACCCGGCGGGGTGGCGATCATGAAGGGGAGGGCGGCGCGGCGCACCCGTACGACGGCCCCGGCGTCTGCGGGGTCGCCGGGCCGCAGGTCACGGACGATGACGGTCATGTGAGCCGACGCTACGTCCGGCGCCGGGGCGGGCGCCTCCGAATTTCGCGCGGTGCGCGAGAATCGGGGCGTGACCTCGAAGAGCGTGAGCCTGAAGATCTCCGTCGACCCGGCCGGATCCACCGCACCGTACGAGCAGGTGCGCGCGCAGATCGCCGACCGGGCGCGTACGGGCCGGCTGCCGGTCGGCTTCAGACTGCCGACCGTACGGGGGCTGGCGGAGGAACTGGGCCTCGCCGCCAATACGGTGGCGAAGGCGTACAAGGCGCTGGAGGCGGACGGGGTGATCGAGACCCGTGGGCGCAACGGGACGTTCGTCGCGGCGGCGGGTGACGCGGCGGTCCGCGAGGCGGCCGGGGCGGCGCAGGCGTACGCGGAGCGGGTCCACCGCCTGGGCCTCCCCCAAGCCCAAGCCCTCTCCCTCGCCCAAGACGCCCTACGCGCCCACTACACCCCCTGACCCCCGGCCGGGTCGGCGCCTTGGGGTGCAACCCCCAGCCCTTGTCTGCGCTGCGTGCGGCAATTCCAGCCTTGCCTCCTCCCCCCGGGGGCCAACCTCCTGCTCGCCTCCCCCCGGGGGCCAACCTCCTGCCTCGCCGCCCCCGGGGCCAACCTCCTGCCTCGCCGGTGCCTTGGGGCGCAACCCCCAGCCTTGTCGGCGCTGCGTGCGGCAATTTCCAGCCTCGCCGGCGTTTGAGGCGCGGGGTTTGGGGCGGAGCCCCAAGGACAACCCGGCTCCGCCGGGCACCGGGCTCTGCCCGGACCCGCTCCTCAAACGCCGGAGGGGCTGGGGGTGCGCCGGAGGGGCTGGACGTTGCCGGCGAGGCTGACATTGCGCCCCGGGCAGCCGGTGGGGGTGAAGGGGCGCGGGGTCGGAACCGCGGGTGGTCAGAGGTAGAGGCCCGCGTTGGGGGAGGGGGGTTGGGAGGGGACGGAGGCGGGGGTGGTGCCGCGCCGCAGGGCGAAGAGCTCGGCCAGCGTCGCCCCCTCCCGCGCGACCCCCTCCTCCGTACCCAGCCAGTCCACCGACTCCCGCCGCGTCAGCGGCCCGACCTCGATCCGCGCCAGGCACCGCCCCGGCCGCACCACCGCGGGATGCAGCCGCTCCAGGTCCTCGTTGGTGGTGACGCCGACGAGGACGTTGCGGCCCTGCCCGAGCAGCCCGTCGGTCAGGTTCAGCAGCCGTGACAGCGCCTGCCCGGCCGTGTGCCGCGCCTCGCCGCGGATCAGTTCGTCGCAGTCCTCCAGCAGCAGCAGCCGCCAGCGGCCCCGGGACGTGCCCTCGTCCTCGCCGATCGCGATGTCCATCAGGTACCCGACGTCGTTGAAGAGCCGCTCCGGGTCCAGGACGCAGTCCACCTGGCACCAGTCCCGCCAGGACCGCGCGAGCGTGCGCAGCGCGGAGGTCTTCCCGGTGCCGGGCGGCCCGTGCAGGAGCAGCAGCCGGCCCGCGATGTCGTCGGGGGTGATCTTCATCAGCCGGTCCATGGCCTCGGCCACCGGCGCCGTGTAGTTGGGCCGTACCTCCGCCCAGGTGCCGGCGCCGATCTGCCGGGTGGTGCGATGCGGGCCGCGGCGGGGCGAGACGTACCAGAAGCCCATGGTGACGTTCTCGGGCTGGGGTTCGGGTTCGTCCTGGGCGCCGTCGGTGGCCAGGGTGAGGGTGGCGGCGGCGAGTTCCTCGGTCACGGCGGTGACGGTGACGTCGGCGCCGCGGTTCCAGCGGGAGACGAGGACGGTCCACCCCTCGCCCTCGGCGAGCGTGGCGCTGCGGTCGGTGTCCTTGGTGGAGCGCAGCACCCGGGCCCCCGGAGGCAGCAGTGTCGCCCCGGACTTGACCCGCTCGATGGTCACGCTGTGCGAGTACGGCTGCTCGCCCGTCGCGAAGCGGCCGAGGAAGAGGGCGTCGACGACATCCGAGGGCGAGTCGCTGTCGTCGACGCTGAGCCGGATCGGCAGCGCGTGCCGGGGGTCCTCAGGGATGGCTGACATGGCGCCCATGATCCGGCACGAACTGTCCGCACGCACCCGTGTTTCGCCGGTTCGGCCGCACAACTCATCGAGCGAAACCAGCGGGTGGTGAAGGTTTTCCCGGGTATTCCCCCCATCTCCTCCCCGGAGATTCTTGGCATGGACACTTCCAGAAGGTCCGGGTCGGCGCTACGACGGGAGTGGCAGAAAACGTGTTAGGGGAGGGTCCATGAAACTGTCACGGTTCGCGGCGTTCTCAACCTCGTTGCTCCTCGCGGCATCCGCCGCCCTGCTCGGCGCCGGCCCGGCGCAAGCGGCCGGACCGGCCGCGTCCTTCGGCTATGTGGCGCTCGGCGACTCGTACTCCTCCGGAGTCGGCGCCGGCAGCTACGACAGCGCCAGCGGCAACTGCAAGCGCAGCACCAAGGCCTACCCGGTCCTCTGGAAGAACGCGCATTCACCCGACACGTTCGCCTTCACGGCTTGTTCGGGCGCTCGTACGGGTGATGTCACGGGGAGTCAGCTCGCCCCGCTCAACGCGGACACCGACCTCGTCAGCATCACCATCGGAGGCAACGACGCCGGCTTCGCCGACGTCATGACCACCTGCGTGCTCCAGTCCGAGTCCACCTGCCTCAGCCGCATCGCCCAGGCGAAGGCGTACGTGGACAGCACCCTGCCCGGACAGCTCGACACCGTCTACAACGCCATCCACGCCAAGGCCCCCAACGCCCGCGTGGTCGTCATCGGCTACCCCCGCTTCTACAAGCTGGGCGGCAGCTGCACCACCGGCCTGTCCGAGACCGAACGCTCCGCCATCAACGGGGCCTCCGACTACCTGAACGCGGCGACCGACAAGCGCGCCCGCGACCACGGATTCGCCTTCGCCCCGGTGGCGGGCGCCTTCACCGGCCACGAGATCTGCTCCGGCAGCGCGTGGCTGCACAGCGTCAACTGGCTCAACATCGGCGAGTCGTACCACCCCACCGCCTCCGGACAGTCCGGCGGCTACCTGCCCGTCTTCACCTCGGCGGCCTGAGCCCCCACGGCTCGAGCCCCACGGCCCGAGCCCCGGCGGTGCCCGCGGCCGAACCCGTGGCGGGCGCCGCGCCCGTCCCGTGGCCGGGAGGCGAAGAAGAGGCGGAAGGAGAAGGCGTGCCGGAAGGGGAGGCCCCGTCGGTCGGCGGAGCCTCCTCGCACGTCACCGTGAACTCCGCCCACGGCGAGTCGGCGGCGGCCGGCAGCCGCACCTCCAGCCGCACCGCGTCCCTCAGCACCCCGCCGGCCCGGTACGCCGTCACCGTGTACCCGACCGTGCGGGTCCGCTCCGTACCCGCGCCCAGCACGAGCGCCTCCCAGGCCGTGGCGGGCACCCCGCCGTCCCGGGCCGCCCAGCGGTACTCGACGCGGGCCGGCAGCCTGCCCACCTCGACCAGCCCCCGGAAGCGCGGCGCCCGCTCCGGCACGGGCGGGCAACCGCCCGTGTAGTACGCCCGGTCGGTGAGCAGCCGGATCCGGACGCTCTGCTCGTGCGCGCCGCCCGGGGGCGAGGCCGAGACCGTCGAGGCCGCCGTCCCGGCCGTGCCTCCCGCTCCCGGCCCCGTGCCGTCCGCACCGGTCGTCGCCGGCGCCGGGCCCGCCGCGGTACCCGTCCGGCCGCCCGCGTCGCCCCGGTCGTCCGCCGTGCCGCGGTCCTTCACCAGCAGCCACACCAGCGCCGCGAGCGCGAGCAGCAGCGCGAGCGTCCCCACCGTCAGCACCAGCCCGGCCCGGGTGGGACGCGCCGGATCAGCCGGACCCGGCTGCGCCACGGCGGCCCCGGACACGGTCCGGGCGTACGGGACCCCGGTGCGGGCGCCCGGCGGGTACGGCCCGGGCCCGGCCGGCTCGGTGACGGCACCGGGCGCCGGCCCGGAGGCGCCGGCCGACGGCCCGTCCACGGCCCGTACCGCACCGCCCGCGCCCACGATCCGCAGCATGCGGGCGGCTTCCGCCGCGGGCAGCCGCCCGGCCGGGTCCTTGCGCAACAGCCCCTCGATGACGGGCGCCAGCGGGCCCGCCAGCCGGGTCGGCGGCGGCTCCTCCTCGACGGCCGCGCGCAGCGTGTTCAGCGCGCTGTCCCGGCGGAACGGGGAGACGCCCTCCACGGCCGCGTACAGCAGCACGCCCAGCGACCAGAGGTCGGACTCCGGCCCGGGATCGCGCCCCAAGGCCCGCTCCGGCGCCAGGAATTCGGGGGAGCCGACGACCTCGCCGGTCATCGTCAGAGCCGCGCTGCCCTCCAGCCGGGCGATCCCGAAGTCGCTGAGCACCACCCGGCCGTCGTTGGCCAGCAGCACGTTGGCCGGCTTCACGTCCCGGTGCAGCACCCCCGAGGCGTGCGCGGCCCGCAGCGCCGTCAGTACCTGCGCGCCGATGTGCGCCGCCCGCTGCGGGGGCACCGGGCCCTCCGCGGCCAGCGCCTCCGCGAGGGACAGCCCGCGGATGAGTTCCATCACGATCCACGGGCGGCCGTCCTCGGTCGCCACGTCGTAGACGGTCACCACCCCGCGGTGCGAGATCCGGGCCGCCGCCCACGCCTCCCGCTCCAGCCGGGCGTACAGCCGGCGGATCTCGGGGGCGTCGAGCCCGGCCGGGGCCCGCACCTCCTTCACGGCGACCTCGCGGCCCAGGACCTCGTCCCGGGCGCGCCACACCGTGCCCATGCCGCCCTGCCCCAAGGGGCCCAGCAGCCGGTACCGGCCCGCCACCACCCGCTCACCGCTCGGTACTTCGGTCACGGAGCCCCCTGTCGGCGCGCAACGCAATCGGGCGATCACTCCAAGTTAGACCAGCGATCGTCCTTTGCCAGCCCGTCGGTTCGTAACGTTCGTTCAACTCTCCGCGGGGCGGCCCGGATCGGGGTCGGATCGGGGTCGGATCCGGGGTCCGGTGGGGGTCTCGCGGGCGTCCGGCGAAGTGTGGGTGCGGAGAGTAACGGTCGACTTCGGTGAGTGAGCGTCAAATGTGGTGCTGTGACGGTCAAATCACCCTCCCGGGATACCCGACTGCGCCGAGAGGGCGATAGGGTTAACCTGCCCGGGCCGGGTGCCTTCGTACGGGTGGGGAGAGACATGGAACAGATAGCGATGCGCAGCAGGCCGCCCCGCGTGCCTGCCATCACCTGCGGCAGCAGTGCGACCAGTTCGCGGCTCGACCGCCACCTCGCCGTGCTGGGCGGACCCGCCGTCCCGCACCGGGACGCGGCCGAAGCGACCCTGCTGATGCGCGAACTGACGGCGCGTGACCACACGCACGTCCACCGGAGCCGGAGCGCGCGCGTGTCGCTGTTCGCCCCGCTGCGCCGGCTGCGCCGTTCGCTCTTCGGCAGCCGCCGCTGACCCCGCCCCACCCGGCACCCCGTCACCTGGCCTCAGGCGATCACACCGTCCCGGCGTAGCCCGTCGAGCTGCGCGTCCGTCATCCCCAGGGCGCGCAGGACGGCACCGGTGTGTTCGCCGAGGGCCGGCACCGCACCCATCAGCGGCTCCGGCCCGCCCGGCAGCACGATCGGCGGCAGCAGCGCGCGCAGCGGCCCGGCCGCCGTGTCCACCTCCCGCCACCGGTCCCGCGCGGCCAGCTGCGGGTGCCCGGCCAGCCCCGCCACCGAATTGAGGCGCGCGCAGGCGATCCCGGCCGCCTCGAGCCGCCCGATCGCCGTCCCCGCGTCCAGACCCGCCAGGGCGGCCGCCACCACGGCGTCGGTCCGCTCCCGGTTCGCGGTCCGCGCCGCATTCGTCGCGTACCCCGGATCCTCGGCCAACTCCGGCCGCTCCAAAACCTGTTCGGCCAGCCGCCGCCACTCCCGGTCGTTCTGCACCGACAGCAGCACCAGGCTCCCGTCCGCCGTCGGATAGGCGTCGTACGGCGCGATCACCGCATGCGCGAGACCGGTACGGGCGGGCTGCACGCCGCCGTGCATGGTGTGGTGCAGCGGATGGCCCATCCACTCGGCCAGCGCGTCGAGCATCGACACCTCCACCGGGCCGCCGCGGCCGGTGGAGCCGCGCCGCAGCAGCGCCGCAAGGACGCCGGAGAACGCGTACATCCCCGCCGCGATGTCGGCCGCCGGGATGCCCGCCTTGACCGGCTGCTCCGGCGTCCCGGTCACCGAGACCAGGCCCGCCTCGCACTGCACGAGCATGTCGTAGGCCCGCTTGTGCGCGTACGGGCCCTGCGGGCCGTACCCCGAGATGTCGACGGCGACCAGCCGTGGATGCCGGGCGCACAGCGTGGCCGCGTCGAGCCCCAGCCGGGCCGCCGCGCCCTGGGCGAGGTTCTGCACGAACACGTCGGCGTCCGCGACCAGCCGCCCGACCAGCTCGCGGCCGCGCGGGTCCTTCAGGTCGACGGCCACCGACTCCTTGCCGCGGTTCGCCCACACGAAGTGCGAGGCGAGCCCGGCCGCCGCCGTGTCGTAGCCGCGGGCGAAGTCGCCGCCGTCCGGGCGCTCGATCTTGACGACGCGGGCGCCGAGGTCGGCGAGCTGGCGGGTGGCGAACGGCGCCGAGACGGCCTGCTCGACGGCGACGACGGTGATCCCGTCGAGGGGGAGCGGCTGTGGGTGCCCGGCGTGGTGCGCCGAGGGAGCCGGCGCGGAGGGCGGCGCGGGCTTGGCGAAGGGAGCTGACATGACATGCAGGCCTATCGGCTGGCACCCCGCTCTGTCACCCCCCGATATCCCGCCTTTGAGGCGGTACGCCCCTCTATGGTGTCCCTCGCCTGTCATCCCGTGCCCGCCGGAAGGGCCGCCCGCGCCCCGCAGTGCCGCCCACAGCGCGGCCGCACCCCCCCGCACGCCGTGCCCTCGGCACCGCCACCACCGCCGACTTCCCGAGGACCGTCCTCTTCCCCCTCACGCCGGTGCCCTGACCGGCCGGCCGCGGCGCCCGCGGTGGGCCCGGTGTGGGACCGGGCCGCGGCGCCCGGTCCCCGGCGCGTCAGTCCCGGCCGCGCGCGAACCGGCGCGCGGCCAGCGGTACGAACACCGCCAGCAGTGCAAGCGACCAGCAGAGCGCACCCGCGACCGGGTGTGCCACCGGCCAGGACGCCCCCGCGGCAGCCTCGCCGCCCGCGTTCCCGCACAGGTGGCGCACGGCCGTCGCCACCGCGCTGATCGGGTTCCACTCCGCGACCGCGCGCAGCCAGGCGGGCAGACCGCCGGTGGGGATGTACGCGCTCGACAGCAGCGGGAGGACGAAGGTGGCGCTGCCCAGTTGCCCGGCCGCCTCCTCGCTCGGCGCGAGCATGCCGAGGTAGGCGCCCACCCAGGCGGTGGCGAACCTGAAGAGCAGCAGCAGCCCGAACGCGCCCAAGGCGCCGGGCACGCCGCCCTCGACCCGCCAGCCCACCGCGAGCCCCACCAGCATCAGCAGCACCATCCCCGCGGCGGTGGTCACCAGGTCCGCGGCGGTCTGGCCCAGCGGCACGGCGGCCCGGCTCATGGGCAGCGTGCGGAACCGGTCCATGACCCCGCGGTGCGCGTCCTGCGCGGCGGCGAACATCCCGGTCATCAGCCCGTTGGCGGCGGTCGCGGCCAGCAGCCCCGGCACCAGGAAGGAGCGGTACTCCGCGCCCGGCACCGCGAGTGCGCTCCCGAAGACGTACCCGAAGAACAGCAGCATCGTGATCGGCATGGTCTGGGTCATGATCAGCAGGGCGGGGGCGTGCCGCGCCCGCTGGAGCTGCCGGCCCAGGACGGCCGTACCGTCGTACAGCACCGTGCTCATGCGGCTCGCTCCCCGGTCGGGGCGGTCAGGCGCAGGAAGACCTCGTCGAGGGTGGGCGGGCGCAAGGTGGCGTCCCACACCGGGACCCCGGCGCGGTCGAGTTCCCGGACGATGCGGGGCAGGGTCAGCGCGGGGTCGGTGGCGACTGCTCCGACCGTGCGGCGCGCCGGATCGAGCACCGGCCGGGCTCCGGTCAGCCGGTCGAGCACGGCCGCGGCCGCGGCGGGTTCGGTGCCCTCGGCGACCGTCACCTCGGCGTAGGAGCCGATCCGCGCCTTGAGCGCGGCGGGCGGGCCGGTCTCGGCCGCCCGGCCCCGGTCGACGAGTACGACCGTGTCGGCCAGCCGGTCCGCCTCCTCCAGGTACTGGGTGGTCAGCAGGACGGTGGTCCCCTCGTCGGCGAGGGCCCGGACCGCCTCCCAGACCTGGTTGCGGCTGAGCGGGTCGAGGCCGGTGGTCGGCTCGTCGAGGAACAGCACCCGCGGCCGGGTGAGCAGTCCGGCGGCGAGGTCGAGCCGCCGCCGCATGCCGCCGGACCAGGTGCGGGCGGGCCGGCCGGCGGCTTCGGACAGGCCGAAGCGCTCCAGGAGTTCGTCGGCGCGGGCCCGGGCCGCGGCCCCGCGCAGCCCGGTCAGCCGGGCGAACAGCCGGAGGTTCTCCCGGCCGGTCAGATCCCCGTCGACCGAGGCGTACTGGCCGGTCACGCCGATGCTGCGGCGCACGGCCGCGGCCTCGCGGGCCACGTCGTGGCCGGCGACCAGGGCTCGGCCGGCATCCGGTCGCGTCAGGGTGGTCAGGACCCGCACGGCGGTGGTCTTGCCGGCTCCGTTCGGCCCGAGCAGCCCGCAGACGGATCCCTGCGGCACGGCGAGATCGAGCCCGCGCAGCGCGCGCACGGCGCCGTAACTCTTCTCCACACCCTCACTAAGTACGGCGTACGTAGTTGTCATGCCGGCCACCCTAGCCCACTACGTACGGTGTACGTAACTAGGATGGTGGCGAGGTGATGATCAATGACTCCCAGCGGCCGCCCCGCTGTACCCGAGGTGATCTGGGCCCGCCCCGAGCGGGCCGGCCGCGGGCCGCGGCCCGCGCACAGCCGCGAGTCGATCGCGGCGGAGGCGGTACGGATCGCCGACGTCGAGGGGATCGACGCGGTCTCGATGCGGCGGGTGGCGGCCGGCATCGGCGCGGGCACCATGTCGCTCTACAACTACGTGCCGCGCAAGGAGGACCTGTACGAGCTGATGGTCGACGCCGTCAGCGCCGAGTACGACTACCCGGCGCGGCCCGCGGGCGACTGGCAGGCCCGCCTCCTGCACCTGGCCCGGCAGACCAGGGCGCTGATGCACCGGCACCCGTGGCTGCCCCGCTTGATCTCACCGGTGTACGGATTCAGCCCGCACGCGCTGCGCTACCTGGAGTACTCGCTCGCCTGCATGGACGGACTGGAGATCGCCGCCGGGCAGAAGATGGAACTGATCGCGTCCGTCAACGGCCTGGTGACGACCTTCGTGTCGGGCGAACTGGCCACCGCCGAGCGCAGCCGCTCGCTGCCGTGGACCGAGGACCAGGACCGGGCGGTGCGCGGCGCCTACCTGATGGGGCAGGTGGCCACGGGCCGCTATCCGCGGCTGGCGGAGGCGCTCGGCGAGGGACTGGCGCCGCAGGACATGGACGAGGTCTTCGAGCGCATGCTGCGGAGGCTGTTCGGCTCGTTCCTGCCCACCGCGCCCTGACCGACCGCGCCCTGACCGACCGCGCCCTGACCGGCCGCGCCTTGACCGCCGCGTCCTGACGGCCCGCAGACCGCCCGACCGTGCGCCGATCGCCCCCGGGCCGACTGCCCGCGGCCGTCAGAGCAGGGCGAACTGGCCGCCCGGGCCTTCCTCCTGATGGTCCAGCACCGACGCGGGCCGGCGTGCGGCGGCCGGGACGGGCAGCACGCCGGCCGCCCGCAGCTCGGCCACGCCGATGTGGTCGGAGGGGTGGGTGAGGTGGGCGAGACGGGTGTGGCCGACGCCGTCCGCGTCGCCGTCCGCGCCGTCCGCGCCGTCCGCGCCGTCGGCATCTGAGGCATCGGAGGCATCGGCATCGGCGTCGACGTCGGCTGTGGCGCCGGTGGCACCGGCCGCGGCGGGATCCGTCAGCAGGGCCAAGGTCGTGATCAGGCCGAGCAGCTCGGAGGTCCACTCCTGCGGCCACCGGGTGGGTCCCAGCGCCGCCAGCCCGGCCCCGTCGCGGTGCGCGGTCCGGGCCGCGAACCACCGCTCCAGCACCCGGCCGCCGCCCGCCTCGAACTCCCACACCTGCGCCGGCACCGGCGAGACCACCCCGGTGCCGAGCCGCAGCTCCGCCGCCTCCGCGTCGTACGACAGCTCCCCGGGCCGCTCCGGCACCGCGGCCCGTACGTACGGCCGACGCCCGCCCGGCAGCTTCGGCGGCTCGCCGCCCCGGGCGCCCGCCAGCTGGACCCGCAACAGCCGGTGACCGCGCTCCAGGCCGGCCCGCCAGCCCGCCGCGTCGGCCGGCAGCGGCACCTCCAGGCCCCGCGGCCCCGGGCGGGCCGCCGCCAGCGCCCACGACAGCACGTCCTCCGGCGTCACCCAGCACCGGTACCGCTCGCCCAGCAGGTCGAGCAGGCCCGGCGCGAGATTGGGCTCCGCGCCGCCCGGCCGCCGGTGCAGCGGCCTGATCCGGCCCGTCCGCCCGGCCGGCAGCAGCGAAGTGGCGACCAGCGGGACGCCCGCCGCGCCGCTCTCGACGAGGAACACCTGCTGCTCGTCCCACACCCTCCACAGCTCCGGGCGGGCGGCGTCGATCAGTCGGTGGTCGGGCAGCAGCCACTGCGCGTCGAACGGCTCGGCCAGCACCCGTACGGGCTCCGGGAACGCGCCGGGCGCCTGCGCGAACCGTCCGGTCGCGCCGCGCTGGCCGGGCAGCGCGGCCGCCCCGCTGCGCGGGCTCCGGGCCCGGGTCGGCACGAACAGCTCCTCGCGCTGCCGCCCCTCGGCGGCGGTCAGCGCGGTCCAGCGGTCCCGCAGCGTACGGGCGTCCGGGGCGAGTACCCAGGTGCGGCCCAGCCGCAGCGGGGCCACCGACCACGGCAGCAGGTCGTCCAGCAGAGGCGCGTCATCGCTCACCGCACGCATGGTAGGGGCTGCCGTACGGCGGCACACCGTACCCGGGCCGGTTCGCGGCCGGCGCGCTAGGCTCCGAAGAGGGGCACATGCGGCGACCGAGGAGGCGGCATGAGCCAGTACGACGAATACACGACCCCGTCCCAGGCCGAGGGCGAACGCCTCGACGAGGACATGGACGACACCGAGCGGAGGCAGCGGCAGCACCCGCAGACCACGCGGACCACCCCCTCCCAGGCGGAGGGCGAGCGCGCCTCCGACGACGACAAGAAGTGACGCGAAGCAGCGACGCAGTCACTGGTTGAGCCACCGGTGACGCGGTGCGGGGAGGTGATGCGCGCGGGCGTCAGTGCGCGTCCATGGTCACGGTGAACGAGAAGCGGTCGCCGCGGTAGCGGATCCGCGCGACGTCCACCACCCGGCCGTCCTCGTCATACGTGACGCCCGTGTAGTGCAGGATCGGGCTCAGCAGCGGCACCTCCAGCAGGTCCGCCGTCGCCGGGTCGGCGAGCCGCGCCTCGACGGTGTCCGTGATCCGGCTGATCCGCACCCCGACCACGTCCCGCAGCACCTTCGTCATCGGCCACCGCTCCAGGTCGGCGACGTCGACGGCGGCGGCCAGCTCGGGCAGTACCGCGTTCTCCGCCCAGTTCGTCGGCTCCCCGGTCTCCCCGTCCCGCCGCAGCCGCCGGTACGTGACGACCTCGGCGGCGCCCGGGAAGTACTCGGCGAGCTCCCCGGGCACCGGCCCCCGGCCATGGCCGAGGACCGTCGTCAGCTCGCCCGACTGCTGGGCCACGATCGCGTCGACCGAGCCCAGCAGCCGTACCGGAGCCCCGCGCTGCGCCCCCGGCTCGATGAAGGTGCCGCGCCGGCGGTGCCGGCTGATCAGCCCCTCCGCCTCCAGCTCCTTGAGGGCCTGGCGCATGGTGAGCACGCTCACCCCGTAGTGCTCGGCGAGCTGCTCCTCGGTGGGCAGCCGCAGCGAGGCGTCCGGGGTGCGCCCGAGTATCGAGGCGCGCAGTGACTGCGAGACCTGGTACCAGAGGGGCAGTTTCCGGTTCAGGACCAGCGAGTCGGGGGCGAAAGCGGTCACGCGGGGTTCTCCGTACGGGCGGGGCGACGTGCAGGAATGCTAAGCCCGCTCAGGCCCCCGCCGCCCGGAAGTGACGCTGGAGGCCCTGCCAGACCTGGTCGTACCCGCGCTGGAGGTGCGTGGCGGACGCGGCCTGGGGGGTCGCGGTGATCGGCCAGCGGGTCTCGAACATGAAGGCGAGGCCGTCGTCGATCTTCTGCGGCTTGAGGTCGGCGGCGCTGGCCTTGTCGAAGGTCTCCCGGTCCGGTCCGTGCGCCGACATCATGTTGTGCAGCGAGCCGCCGCCCGGCACGAAGCCCTCCGCCTTGGCGTCGTAGGCCCCCTCGATCAGGCCCATGTACTCGCTCATCACGTTGCGGTGGAAGTACGGCGGCCGGAACGTGTCCTCGCCGACCAGCCAGCGCGGCGCGAACACCACGAAGTCGACGCTCGCCAGCCCCGGGGTGTCCGACGGCGACGTCAGCACGGTGAAGATCGACGGGTCCGGGTGGTCGTAGCTGATCGTCCCGATGACGTTGAAACGGTGCAGGTCGTAGACGTACGGGACGTGCGTGCCGTGCCAGGCGACGACGTCGAGGGGGGAGTGGGTGTACGTCGCGGACCAGAGGTTCCCGCAGAACTTGTTGACCACTTCCACCGGGCCCTCGACGTCCTCGTACGAGGCGACCGGTGCCTGGAAGTCGCGGGCGGCGGCGAGGCCGTTGGCCCCGATCGGGCCGAGGCCGGGCAGCTCGAAGGGCTGACCGTAGTTCTCGCACACGTAGCCGCGGGCGGTCGCGTCGAGCAGCTCGACGCGGAACCGGACGCCGCGCGGGATCAGCGCGATGTGGCCGGGCTCGGCGCGCAGCTTGCCGAATTCGGTGTGCAGCAACAGGCCGCCGCGCTCCGGGACGATGAGCAGCTCGCCGTCCGAGTCGCTGAACACCCGGTCGGTCATCGAGGTGTCGGCGGCGTACAGGTGGACGGCCATGCCGGTGCGCTGGGTCGCGTCGCCGTTGCCGCCGAGGGTCCACAGGCCGGCCAGGAAGTCGGTGCCCGGGGCCGGGTCGGGCAGCGGGTTCCAGCGCAGCCGGTTGGGGTCGGGCACGGTCTCGGTGAACGGCGCGGTGCGGAGGCCGCCGTTGTCGGTGCGCACGAAGGGCGGGTGCGCGGCCGAGGGCCGGATCCGGTAGAGCCACGAGCGGCGGTTGTGGGTGCGCGGCTCGGTGAAGGCGCTGCCGCTGAGCTGCTCGGCGTAGAGGCCCAGCGGAGCCTGCTGCGGGGAGTTCCGCCCGATCGGGAGGGCTCCCGGCACGGCCTCCGAGCTGTGCTCATTGCCGAAGCCGGTGAGGTACTCCAGTCCCTCCGCCGTCTTCCTGGCCTGCTCGTTGCCGCCGCTCATGTGCCCGCTCCCGCTCTGCCGAAGGAATCCTATGGTCGACAGTAGGATTCCGCGGCCCGTCCGTCAACGGTGCCTTGATCCAGGCGGCGGGCGAGCGGGGGCGGGCAGGTGGTGTGCGGGCGGGTGGTGTGCGGGCGGTCGGCGCCCAGGGGATTCGTCGTGCCGAGGGGGCTCCCAAAAGATGAACATTGCTCTACTCTCACGCGCATGTCGTGGATCCGCAGGTTCCCTGCCGTGCCGGCGGCGCTGATCGCCGCCCTCCTCGCCCTCGTCGCCCTGGTGGCAGCCGCGCCCGCGGCGCAGGCCCACGAGGAGCGGCCCGTCACCTTCCCGGACGGCTCGGGCAGCGTCCCCGCCTACCGCACCGGCGAGCCCGACCTGCTGGTCTGCAAGACCGACCGGGCCGTCTTCACCCGCCGCATCGCGGGCTTCCCCGACGCCCTGCGCCGGCGCAACCTCGCCCTCTTCGAGCGGTGCCTGAAGAGCGGCTACCGGCACATCCAGCAGGCCGTGGACGCCGTGGACCGGCCCGGCATGAACATCGCGATCCTGCCCGGCCTCTACGAGGAGGAGCCCTCACTCCCCAAGCCCACCGGGGACTGCGCCCGCCTCAAGGCCTCCGACTCCTCGCTCGGCTACCAGATCCTGTCGTACGAGCAGCAGCTCCGGTGCCGCCACAACCAGAACCTCGTCGCGATCCTCGGCAAGACGAACCTGCAGATCGAGGGCACCGGCGCCTCCCGCCTCGACGTGGTCGTCGACGCCAAGTACCAGAAGCTCAACGGGATCCGCGCCGACAAGTCCAACGGCATCTACTTCCGCAACTTCACCGCCCAGCGCACCACCTTCAACTCGCTGTACGTCCTGGCCGGCGACGGGTTCGTCATCGACGACGTCCTCACCCGCTGGAACGACGAGTACGGCTTCCTGACCTTCGCCAGCGACCACGGCCTGTACAAGAACTGCGAGTCGTACGGCAACGGCGACTCCGGCATCTACCCGGGCAGCGCCTCCGACATCAACGACGGCCGCGGCTACGACGTGCCGCGCCACTCCATCGAGATCACGAACTGCCGCAGCCACCACAACATGGTCGGCTACTCGGGCACAGCCGGTGACTCCGTCTGGGTCCACGACAGCGAGTTCGACCACAACATGGGCGGCGCCTCCATGGACAGCGCCTTCCCCGGACACCCCGGACTCCCGCAGAACCACGCGAAGTTCGAGCGCAACCTCATCCACGACAACAACCAGGACTACTACCGCCACGTCGCCGACGGCACCTGCGCCAAGCCGCCCGCCGAGCGCGGCTACGAACAGGGCGTCGTCTGCCCCCAGATATCCATGCCGCCGGGCACCGGCATCATCACCGCGGGCGGCAACTGGAACATCTACGAGAAGAACTGGGTGTACGGGCACGACCGCGCCGCCTTCTTCCTCAGCGCCGTACCCGCCTTCATCCGCGGCGAGGAAGCCTGGTCCAAGCAGGCCGACACCTCCCACCACAACCGGTACGCGGGCAACATCCTCGGCAAGGACCGGTCCGGCACGTCCCGGCCCAACGGCATGGACGTCTGGTGGGACGGCCAGGGCCGGGGCAACTGCTGGCAGGACGGCCCCGACGGCTCCACCCCGGGCACCCTGCCCCAGTGCGGCGGGCAGCGCGGCGACGTCTCGGGCGCCTCGGCCCGCCTCGCCGGCGAGCCCGTCAAGCTGGTCCAGCTCCTCGTCTGCGCCGACTACAACGTCCAGGCGCGCCGCCTCCCGGCCGGCTGCGACTGGTACGGAGCACGCGGCCTGGAGCGCGTCGAGACCCAGATCGCGCTGGCCGTGGCGGCGGTGCTCGCCCTCGTCGGCGGGGTGCTGTGGTGGCGCCGGCTGCGCCGCGACCGGCTCGGCACCGTGTGCACGGCCCTCGGCGCCGCCGGCCTCGCCCTCGACGTCGCCGGATCCACCACCGCGCTGGTGCACACCCCCGTCCCGGCCCTCGCCCTGCTGCTGATGGGCGTGTGGTGGACCGGCGCCGGCATCGCCCTGCACCGCGAACGCCCGTGGCTGGGCCGCACGACGGTCGCCCTCGGCGCCCTCACCCTGCTCGACGCCTTCGACAAGGCCGTCCTGATGATCCCGTGGATCCCGCTGAGCCCGGCCTGGTTCCGCGGCCTCCTCGCCCTGATCTGGGTCCTCTGGGCCGTAACCGCCTCCGCCCGCCCCACCCCCACCGACCCTCCCGCCCCCGCCCCCACCGAGTCTCCCGCCCCCACCGAACCCCCCACCCCCACCGCCGAACCCGCCCCCACGTCCACCGGCCCCACCACCCACCCCCGCCCCGAAGGCGGTGCCGCGTGAGCACCCCGACCGACCCGCACCGCCCGGTCAGCCGCACCGGCACGGCCGGCGAGCGCGTCCCGGGCCCGGGCCAGGCGGCTCCGGCCGGACCGGCCGCATCCGCGGGCTCCCCGGGAGGACTGGCCGGTGGGGCGTGCGGAGTCGGCGGGGCGTGCGGGGTCGGCCGTCCGGTGGCGCGCCGAGGTCCGGCGCCGGCGCGGTGGCGGGGGGCCACCGCGCTTGCCGCTGCCCTGCTCGTAGTGGTGGCCGCGGCCGGCTGCGGCGGCCGGGCCACCACCCACCACAAGCCCGGCACCAGCCACGAGCAGGCCACCGGCACCGCGGGCACCCTGCTCACCACCGACGACGGCACGGGCCACCGCCTCCGCGAGGTCCCGGCGGCGGGCGCGCCGCAGGTGGGCCTCGAAGCGCGTCCCGACAGCGAGGACGGCTGGAACCTCCAGCTGACCGTCCGGAACTTCCACTTCACCCCGGACAGCACCGGCGGCGCCGCACTGCGCGGCGCCGGCCACGCCCACCTCTTCCTCGACGGCCGCAAACTGGCCCGGCTGTACGGGCCCTGGTACCACCTGCCGGCCGCGCAGGTGCCCCCGGGCACGCACACCCTGACCGTCCGCCTGTACGCCGACGACCACACCGCCTGGGCCGTGGCCGACCGCCCCGTCGAATCGACCGTCCGCCTCGCCCCCGGCCCGGGCACCGGAACCACCGGCGGCCACGCGCACGGCACCGCCCCGCCCACCGCCCCGCCAACGGCCGCCCCGGCCCGGGCCGACCGGACCGTCACCGTGACCGTCCACGACGGCCGGGTGACCCCGGCCCCCGGCCGCATCTCGCTCACCCGCGGCCAGCGCGTCGCCCTCCTGGTCACCAGCGACCAGGCGGACACCCTCCACGTCCACGGCTACGACAAGGAACTGGCCCTCCCCGCCGGCGAACCGGCCACCCTCGTCCTCACCGTCGACCGCACCGGCCTCTTCGAGGTCGAGACCCACGAATCGGGCCTGGTCCTGACCCAACTCCTGGTCCGGTGACCACCCCCGTGCCCCTCACCTCCCTCTCCGCACCCCTCACCTCCTCCCTCGCCCTGCCCCTCACCACCCCAGCCCTCACGACCCCAGTCCTCACCGAACAAGCCTCTACCGGAGCCTCTACCGGAGCCGGCTCGGTCGGGCAGGCTCTGGCCGGACAAGCCCAGGCCGGACCAGGCCTGTTCGGATCGGCAGCCGCCGGATCGGGCCCGGCCGGGCGGCACGCCCTGCCCGCCTCGGACCTCGCAGGACCGGCGGCGCTGCCCGCCCCCCTCGGCAACGGGCCGGGCTTGACCGCACAAGCCCTCCCGGGCCCGGGCTCCGGCTCAGGCCCCGGCTTGGCCGACCTCGTCGGCCCGGCCGCCGGGGCCCCCGGCCCGGCCCCCGGTTCCTGGCGAGCCCTGCTCGCCCACGGCATCGGCTCGCAGCACGACCTGCCCATCTCTCCCTTCTACGCGTTCGCCGGAGCGTTCGCCGCCCTCTTCGTCTCGTTCCTCGCCCTCGGGCTGCTCTGGTCCACCTCCCGGTTCCGCGGCGACCGCGCGGGCCGCCCGCTGCCCGCCGCCGTCCAGCGCCTCGCCGACGCGCCCGCCACCCGCCACGCGTTGCGCCTGCTCGGCCTGGCCGCCGCCCTGGCCGTCCTGCTCTGCCTCCTCCTCGGCCCCGACGATCCGGACCGCAACCCCGGACCCGGCGCCGTCTACGTCCTCCTGTGGGTCGGTCTCGTGCCCGCCTCCCTCCTCCTCGGCCCCGTCTGGCGCCTCCTCAACCCGCTCCGCACCCTGCACCGGCTGATCCGCCGCGCCCGTCGAGGCGCCGCCCGCACCCCCGACCGCCCGCTGCCGCCCCGCCTCGGCCTGTGGCCGGCCGCCGCCGGCCTGCTCGGCTTCACCTGGCTCGAACTCGTGTCACCCGATCCCGCCTCGACCACCCCCCTCCTGCTCGCACTGACCGCCTACGCCGCGCTCCAGCTCGCGCTCGCCGCCCGCTTCGGCGAGCACTGGTTCGACCACGGCGACGCCTTCGAGGCGTACTCCACCCTGCTGTCCCGCCTGTCCCCGCTGGGCCGCCGCGCCGACGGCCGCCTCGTCGTGCGCAACCCCCTCCACGGCCTCGATGCGACCCCCGAACGGCCCGGACTCGTCGCCGCTGTCTGCGTACTCCTCGGCTCCACCGCCTACGACGGCTTCTCCGACCACCCCGCCTGGATCAACGCCGTGCAGACCTCCCCCCTCGGCCGCACCCCCGCGGCCACCCTCGGGCTCCTCGGCTCCGTCGGCCTCGTCGCCCTCCTCTACTGCCTCTGCGCCGCCGCCACCCGCCTGGTGTCCGGCCCCGTACCCCGCCCCCTCACCGCCTTCGCCCACTCCCTCCTGCCGATCGCACTCGGCTATCTGACCGCACACTATTTCTCGCTCTTCGTGACCGAAGGGCCACGCACCGTCATGATGGCACTCGGCACTGACAACGCCCTCCCGCCCGCTCCACCACTGGGCCCCGAGGGCCTCGCCGCCCTCCAGGTCATCGCCGTCGTCACCGGTCACGTCCTCGGCGTCGTCGCCGCCCACGACCGCTCCGTACGACTCTTCCCGCCCGCCCGCGCGGTCGCCGGACAACTGCCGATGCTCGCGCTGATGATCACGTACACCGTCGGGGGGCTCAGCCTCCTCCTGAACTGAGGAGCGGCATGATGGACCCGTGCCTCCCGCCAACCCCCTCCGCCGCACCCCGGTCCAGCAGCGCAGCGCCGAACGGCTGACCCGGATCCTCGACGCCTGCGCAGAGCTCCTCGACGAGACCGGCTACGAACAGCTGAGCACCCGGGCCGTCGCGGTCCGCGCCGGCGTCCCCATCGGCTCCGTCTACCGCTTCTTCGGCAACAAGAGGGCCATGGCCGACGCGCTCGCGCACCGGAACCTGGAGCAGTACGCGGACGCCATCGCCACCCGCCTGGCCGCCCTGCCCGCCACCGACTGGCGGCCGGCCGTCGACGCCGTACTCGACGAGTACCTCGCCATGAAGCGCACCGTCCCCGGCTTCGGCCTCGTCGACTTCGGGGTGCCCGTCCCGCCCGAAAGCGCGGCCGCCGACGCCAACCACCTCGTCGCCGCCCGGCTCACCGAGCTGCTCGCCGGGCACCTCGGCCGTACCCCCGGCGAGGCGCTGCACCGGGCCGTGCTGGTCGCCGTCGAGGCCACCGACGCACTCCTCAAGCTCGCGTTCCGGTACGTGCCCGCGGGCGACCCCGAACTCATCGCCGAGACCCGCGCGATGATGCACGCCTACCTGGCGCGGTCGCTCGACTGAACCGGCCGCGGGCCTCCCCACCGTCCCTACCGGTCGGTATGCTCGGGCCGCTCGCGCGCACCGCCCGCCGCTCAGTGGAGGACCCGTGTCCGATGCCACCACCCGCACCGCCCTGCGCATCTGCCCGCTCTGCGAAGCCACCTGCGGACTCACCCTCACCATCAGGGGCGACGCCGTCACCGGCGCCCGGGGCGACCGCGACGACGTGTTCAGCCACGGCTTCATCTGCCCCAAGGGCGCGGCGTTCGGCGCCCTCGACGCCGACCCCGACCGCCTCACCACCCCGCTGGTCCGCCGCGACGGCCGGCTCCGGCCCGCCGGCTGGGACGAGGCCTTCGCCGCCATCGCCGCCGCCCTGCCCCCGCTGACCGGACGGTACGGACCGGACTCCGTCGGCGTGATGCTCGGCAACCCGAACGTCCACACCATGGCCGGGTCCCTCTACCCGGGCCAGCTGCTCCAGGCGCTGCGCACCCGGAACGTGTTCACGGCCAGCACCCTCGACCAGATGCCCAAGCACGTCTCCAGCGGGCTGCTCTTCGGCGACGCCCAGGCCATCCCCGTCCCCGACCTCGACCGCACCGACTTCCTGCTCCTCCTCGGCGCCAACCCGGTCGAATCCAACGGCAGCCTGTGCACCGCCCCCGACTTCCCCGGCCGCCTCAAGGCCCTGCGCGCCCGCGGCGGCACCCTGGTCGTCGTCGACCCCCGACGGACCCGTACGGCCAAACTCGCCGACCGCCACCTCGCGGTCCGCCCCGGCACCGACGCGCTGCTGCTGGCCGGCCTCGCCCACGTGCTGCTCGACGAGAAGCTCACCGCCCTCGGCGCCCTCGAAGAACACGTCACGGGAATCCGGGAACTCTCCGAGGCCCTGGGCGCGTTCACTCCACAGGCCGTCGCACCGGCCTGTGACCTGACCGCCGAGGAGATCCGCACCCTCGCGCGTCAGCTCGCCGCCGCGCCCACCGCCGCCGTGTACGGGCGCATCGGCAGCTGCACCGTCGAGTTCGGCACCCTCGCCAACTGGCTCGTCGACGTACTCAACATCCTCACCGGCAATCTCGACCGGCCCGGCGGCGCGATGTTCCCGCTGGCCGCCACCGCTGCCCGGCCCCGCCCCGCCGGACCCGGCAAGGGCTTCGCGCTGGGCCGCTGGCGCAGCCGGGTCAGCGGCCACCCCGAAGCCAAGAGCGAACTCCCCGCCGCCGCACTCGCCGAGGAGATCGAAACCCCGGGGGAGGGGCAGATCAGGGCGCTGATCGCGATCGCCGCCAACCCCGTGCTGTCCGCCCCCGACGGACGGCGGCTCGACGCTGCCCTGGCGGGCCTCGACTTCATGGTCAGCGTCGACCCCTACCTCAACGAGACCTCCCGCCACGCCCACGTCGTACTGCCCCCGCCGCCGCCCTCCCAGAGCGCCCACCACGACTTCGCCTTCAACGCCTTCGCCGTCCGCAACCAGGTCCGCTACACCCGCCCCGCCGTCCCGCTGCGCGACGGGCTGCTCGACGAATGCGAGATCCACGCCCGCCTGATCCTCGCCGCGAGCGGCCGGCACGGCACCGACCCGGACGCCGTCGACCGGCTGGCCATCGGAGCCGCCCTCGCCAAGGCCACCGCCGACCCGCGCTCCCCCCTGCACGGGCAGGACCCCGAGGCCCTCGCCGCCCGGCTCGCCGGCACCAGCGGCCCCGAGCGCCGCCTCGACCTGATGCTGCGCCTCGGGCCGTACGGCGACCAGTTCGGTCTGCTCGAAGAAGCCGGGCAGAGCGGGTCGACGGGACCGGACGACCGGCAGGGACAGCGCGGGCCGGAAGGGCTCGGTCTGGAACGGCTCCTCGCCCACCCGCACGGAATCGACCTCGGCGCGCTGCGCCCGCGCCTGCCCGCCCTGCTCCGCACCCGCAGCGGGCGGATCGAGCTGCTCCCCGAACCGATCGCCGCCGAACTGCCCCGGCTGGAGCGCGCCCTGGCCGAACGCCCCGCCGGCGTCGTCCTCGTCGGCCGTCGCCACCTGCGCTCCAACAACAGCTGGCTGCACAACGTCCCCGCCCTCACCGGCGGCTCCAACCGCTGCACCCTCCAGGTCCACCCCGAGGACGCGGCCCGTATCGGACTCACCGACGGCGGGCGGGCCCGGATCAGCGGGGACGGCGGCAGTGTGGAGGCGCCGGTCGAGGTCACCGACACCGTCCGCACCGGCGTGGTCAGCCTCCCGCACGGCTGGGGCCACGACCGGGACGGAGCCCGGCTCGCGGTGGCCGCGGCCGACCCCGGGGTCAACGTGAACCAGCTGCTCGACGGCAGCCGCCTCGACCCGCTCTCGGGCACCGCCGTGCTCAACGGTTTCCCGGTCGAGCTGACGCCCCTGCCCTGAGCTGGGCTTTTGCTCGTATTGCTCGCGAGTTCACGTCTTGTTAACGCATCTGGCCGGGACCTACGTTCGTCCGGACCGCCGGGCCTGGAGCCCTGAGGGGCGGATCCAAGGGCGAACGTGAGGTTCCTTCCATGCTGACCATTCTCGGCTTTGCCATGATCGCGACCTTCCTGGTCCTGATCATGATGAAGAAGATGTCGCCGATCGCGGCACTCGTACTGATCCCGGCCCTCTTCTGCGTCTTCGCGGGACAGGGTGCGCAGCTCGGCGACTACGTCATCGAGGGCGTCGGCAAACTCGCGCCGACCGCCGCGATGCTGATGTTCGCCATCGTCTACTTCGGCCTGATGATCGACGTCGGACTCTTCGATCCGATCGTCCGGGGCATCCTGCGGTTCTGCAAGGCCGACCCGGTGCGGGTCGTGGTCGGTACGGCGGTGCTCGCCGCGATCGTCTCCCTCGACGGCGACGGCTCCACCACCTTCATGATCACGGTCTCCGCGATGTACCCGCTCTACAAGCGGCTCGGGCTCAGCCTCGTGGTCATGACGGGCGTCGCCGCCACCGCCAACGGCGTCATGAACACCCTGCCCTGGGGCGGCCCGACCGCCCGCGCCGCGACCGCGCTCAAGCTCGACGCCGCCGACATCTTCGTCCCGATGATCCCGGCCCTCGCCGTCGGCCTGCTCTTCGTCTTCGGCCTCGCCTACGTGCTGGGCCTGCGCGAGCGCAAGCGCGTGGGCACGCTCGTGATCCTGGAGGACCGCGCCATCGCGGCGGACCCCGCGGCCACCACCGCCGACGAGCAGGTCCTCGTCGCGGCGGGCGGACCCGGCACCACCGGGACTTCCGGCACCACCCAGACCTCCGGCGCCACCAAGTCCTCCGGCGCCGGCTCGGACCCCGGCTCCGCCGCGACCTCCGACGACGCCGCGGCCTCCGACGACGTCGCGCCCTCCGACGACGTCGCGCCCTCCGACGACGTCGCGCCCTCCGACGACGTCGCGTCCTCCGGCGACGCCGGGGGCTCCGACGACGCCGGGCCGGCCGCCGACGACGACGGCTTCCAGGGCCTCGACCCGCACCGCGTCACCCTGCGCCCGCGGCTGTACTGGTTCAACGCCGGTCTCACCCTCGTCCTCCTCACCGCGATGATCATGGAGCTGCTGCCCATCCCGGTGCTGTTCCTGCTGGGCGCCGCGCTCGCGCTCACCGTCAACTTCCCGAAGATGAACGAGCAGAAGGCCCGCATCGCCGCGCACTCCGAGAACGTGCTCAACGTCGCCGGCATGGTCTTCGCGGCCGCCGTGTTCACGGGCGTGCTCACCGGCACCGGCATGGTCAAGGACATGGCCGACTGGCTGGTCGGCGCCATCCCCGAGGGCATGGGCCCGCACATGGCGCTGGTCACCGGCCTGCTCAGCCTCCCGCTGACGTACTTCATGTCCAACGACGGCTTCTACTTCGGCGTGTTGCCGGTCCTCGCCGAGGCGGGCGCCGCGCACGGGGTCTCGTCCCTGGAGATCGCCCGCGCCTCCCTGGTCGGGCAGGCCCTGCACATGTCGAGCCCGCTGGTCCCGGCCGTGTACGTACTCGTCGGGATGGCCAAGGTCGAGTTCGGCGACCACACCCGCTTCACCGTGAAGTGGGCGGCACTCACCTCGCTGGTGGTGCTGGGGGCGGGGATGCTTTTCGGCATCATCTAGCACTGGCGCCCGCAAAACTATCGGCGCTAGTTTGTAGGGTGTCCGCGAGGTTCCACGCGCTCGTGCTCGGGAGGCATGCGATGAAGGCCCACGACGGGATGTACATCGGCGGAGACTGGCGGCCCGCCGCCGGCCGCGACCGGATCGAGGTCGTCAACCCGGCCGACGAGCAGGTCATCGCAGCGGTCCCGGCCGGCACGGCCGAGGACGTGGACGCGGCCGTACGGGCGGCCCGCGCCGCCTTCCCGGGCTGGGCCGCCACCCCGGCCGCCGACCGCGCCGACCTGATCGGGGCGCTCCGCGATGTCCTGGTCGCCCGTAAGGACGAGTTCACGCAGACCATCACGGCGGAGCTGGGCGCGCCGCTCGGCTTCTCCGGGACGGTGCACGTCGGCGCCCCCGTCGCGGTGGCCTCCTCGATGGCCGAGCTGGCGGCCTCGTACGCCTTCGAGGAGGAGATCGGGGACTCCACCGTGCTCCTCGAACCGGTCGGCGTGGTCGGTGCCATCACCCCCTGGAACTACCCGCTGCACCAGATCGTTGCCAAGGTGGCACCCGCACTCGCCGCAGGCTGCACGGTCGTCCTCAAGCCCGCCGAGGACACCCCGCTGACCGCACAGCTCTTCGCCGAGGCCGTCCACGAGGCCGGCGTGCCGGCAGGCGTCTTCAACCTGGTGACCGGGACCGGCCCGGTAGCCGGCCAGGCGCTCGCCGCCCACCCCGACGTCGACCTCGTCTCCTTCACCGGTTCCACCGCGGTCGGCCGCCAGGTCGGCGCCACCGCAGGAGCCGCGGTCAAGCGCGTCGCCCTCGAACTGGGCGGCAAATCGGCCAATGTCATCCTGCCCGGTGCCGACCTGGCCAAGGCGGTCGGCACCGGTGTCGGCCACGTCATGAACAACTCCGGGCAGAGCTGCAACGCGCTCACCCGCATGCTCGTCCACCGCGACCAGTACGAGGAGGCCGTCACCCTCGCCGCCGCCGCGGTCGCCCGCTACCCCGTCGGCGACCCGTGCGACGAGGCCACCCGCCTGGGCCCGGTCGTCAACGCGAAGCAGCGCGACCGGGTGCGCGGCTACATCGCGCAGGGCGTCGAGGAAGGCGCGCGCCTCGTCGCAGGCGGCACCGAAGCCCCGCACGCCCGGGGCTACTACATCGCCCCGACCGTGTTCGCCGACGTCACCCCCGAGATGGCCATCGCGCAGGAGGAGATCTTCGGCCCGGTCCTGTCGATCCTGCCGTACGAGGACGAGGACGACGCCCTGCGCATCGCCAACGGCACGGTGTACGGCCTCGGCGGCGCGGTCTGGGCGGCGGACCGGGAGCAGGCCGTCGCCTTCGCGCGCCGCATGGACACCGGCCAGGTGGACATCAACGGCGGCCGCTTCAACCCGCTCGCGCCCTTCGGCGGCTACAAGCAGTCGGGCGTGGGCCGCGAGCTGGGCCCGCACGGCCTCGCCGAGTACCTCCAGACCAAGTCCCTGCAGTTCTGAGCCGCTCACCGTCCGAGCCACTCACGTCCGAGCCACGTAAACACGGAGACGACGAACATGGTCCGCGCCGCCATACTGCCCGCCGTCGGAGCCCCGCTGGAGATAGCGGAGATCGTCCTGCCCGAGCCCGGCCCCGGCCAGGTCCGGGTCCGCCTCGCCGCCGCCGGGGTCTGCCACTCCGACCTCTCGCTCACCAACGGCACCATGCGGGTACCGGTCCCCGCCGTCCTCGGCCACGAGGGCTCCGGCACCGTCCTCGCCGTCGGTCCCGGGGTCACGCACGTCGCCCCCGGCGACGGCGTCGTCCTCAACTGGGCGCCGTCCTGCGGCCGGTGCCACCACTGCCGGATCGGGGAGGTCTGGCTGTGCGCCGAGGCCCTGACCGGCGTCGGCGCCGTGTACGCGCACACCACCGACGGCGCCGCGCTGCACCCGGGGCTGAACGTCGCCGCGTTCGCCGAGGAGACGGTCGTCGCCGCGAACTGCGTGCTGCCCGCACCCGCCGGGGTCCCGCTCGAAGAAGCCGCGCTGCTCGGCTGCGCCGTCCTCACCGGCTACGGCGCGGTGCACCACTCGGCGCGGGTGCGCGCCGGCGAGTCGGTGGCCGTCTTCGGCGCCGGCGGCGTGGGCCTGGCCGCGCTCCAGGCAGCCCGGATCGCCGGCGCCGGCCCGATCGTCGCCGTCGACGTGTCCCCGGCGAAGGAGGAGCTGGCCCGCGCCGCCGGGGCCACCGAGTTCGTGGTGGCCTCCGCGACCACCGCCAAGGAAGTCCGCGCGCTCACCGGCGGGCAGGGCGCCGACGTCGCCGTCGAGTGCGTGGGCCGCGCCGAGACCATCCGGGCGGCCTGGGACGCGACCCGGCGCGGCGGCCGCACCACGGTCGTCGGCATCGGCGGCAAGGAGCAGCAGGTCACGTTCCACGCCCTGGAGATCTTCCACTTCGCCCGGACCCTCTCGGGCTGCGTCTACGGCAACTGCGACCCGGCCCGCGACCTGCCGGTCCTCGCCGACCACGTCCGGGCCGGCCGCCTCGACCTGGGGGCCCTGGTGACGGACCGGATCGCCCTCGACGGGATTCCGGCCGCCTTCGAGGCCATGCTCGCGGGCAAGGGCGGCCGCTCCCTCGTCGTGTTCTGACCCGCCGGCGGGTGGCACCCCCCCCCGACCCGAGGGCGCCACCCGCCGAAAAGCCGGAAACCCCAGAACTCCCGAAACTCCGAACCCCTGGAAAGCCAGAAACCCAGAAACCCGGATACCCGGAGGCTCTACGGGCCCTCGCGGCGGCCCTCGTGGCCCTCGCGGCCGTCCGGCGTCTCCGCCGCGCCCCGCGGCAGTGCCGCGAACTGCAGCGCGAGCCCGTCCAACAAGGCCGCGAGGCCCGTTTCGAACGCGCCCTCGTCCACCGCCCGCTGCCGCTCGGCCAGCAGGTGGGCCTGGCCCAGGTGCGGATAGTCCGCCGGGTCGTACGCCGTTTCGTCGTCCACGAAACCCCGGGCGAACGAACCCACCGCCGAGCCCAGGATGAAGTACCGCATCAGCGCGCCGATCCGGGTGGCCTGCGCGGGCGGCCAGCCCGCCGCCGTCATCGCCCCGAACACCGCGTCCGCCAGCCGCAGTCCGGCCGGCCGTCGCCCCGGCCCCCGCGCGAGTACGGGCACGATGTGCGGGTGGTCGGCCAGCGCGCCGCGGTAGGAGTGCGCCCAGTCGTGCAGCGCCGTCCGCCAGTCGCGGCCGTCGTCCGGCTCGAACATCGACAGGTCCACCCGCGCGCTCACCGCGTCGGCGACCGCCTCCAGGATCTCGTCCTTGGTGCGGAAGTGGTTGTAGAGCGAGGGCCCGCTGACGCCGAGCGCGGCGGCCAGCCGCCGGGTCGAGACCGCCTCCAGCCCCTCCGCGTCCACGAGGGCGCCCGCCGCCTCGACGATGCGGTCTCTGCTCAGGAGGGGCTTGCGCGGTCGGGCCATGCGCCACATAGTAGGGCCTGCCCGCCATAAACTAGCGCCGCTAATTAACTTCCTCCGCACCGCGGCGCACCGACCCGCGAGGTGGCCATGAATCTGGAGCTCAGCGAGGAGCAGGCCGCGGTCCGCGCGCTCGCCCGGGACTTCGTGGAACGAGAGATCGCCCCGCACGCCGCCGCCTGGGACCGCGCCGAGGGCGTGGACCGGGCCGTCGTGAAGAAGCTCGGCGGCCTCGGCTTCCTCGGCCTGACGGTTCCTGAGGAGTACGGCGGCAGCGGCGGCGACCACCTCTCGTACGTGCTGGTCACCGAGGAGCTGGGCCGCGGCGATTCGGCCGTGCGCGGGATCGTCTCCGTCTCCCTCGGCCTGGTGGCCAAGACCATCGCAGCATGGGGTGACGAGCGGCAGAAGCGGACCTGGCTGCCCCGGCTCTGCTCCGGCGAGGCCCTCGGCTGCTTCGGCCTGACCGAACCGGGCACCGGTTCCGACGCGGGCAGCCTCACCACCCGGGCGGTCCGCGACGGGGACGCGTACCGGATCACCGGCGGCAAGATGTTCATCACCAACGGCACCTGGGCCGACCTGGTGCTGCTCTTCGCACGCACCGGTGAGGAGCCCGGCCACCGCGGGATCTCGGCGTTCCTCGTCCCCGCCGACAGTCCGGGCCTGACCCGCCGCGAGATCCACGGCAAGCTCGGCCTGCGCGGCCAGGCCACCGCCGAGCTGGTGCTGGACGACGTACGGGTGCCCGCCTCGGCGCTGCTCGGGCCCGCGGGCAAGGGGTTCTCCATCGCGATGTCCGCCCTCGCCAAGGGGCGGATGTCGGTGGCCGCCGGCTGCGTCGGCATCGCCCAGGCGGCCTTGGACGCGGCCCTCGCGTACGCCGGACAGCGCGAGCAGTTCGGCCGGAGCATCGCCCACCACCAGCTGGTCCAGGAGCTGATCGCCGACATCGCCGTGGACGTGGACGCGGCCCGGATGCTCACCTGGCGGGTCGCCGATCTGATCGACCGGGGGCGGCCGTTCGCCACCGAGTCGTCCACCGCCAAGCTCTTCGCCTCCGAAGCGGCCGTCCGCGCCGCGAGCAACGCCCTCCAGGTGCACGGCGGTTACGGCTACATCGACGAGTACCCGGCCGGGAAGCTGCTGCGCGACGCCCGCGTGATGACCCTGTACGAGGGCACCAGCCAGATCCAGAAACTCGTCATCGGCCGTGCCCTCACCGGGATTTCGGCCTTCTGAGTACCGCCCCAGGCCCGCCTGAGTATCCGCGCGGATGGGCCGGCCGCCACGGCCGCCGGATGCTGGACCCATGAACGAGACACCGGTCAGGCAGCAGAACACGGGGGCGTACTACGGCCAGGCCGTCGCCTCCTTCGGGATCGCGCTCGGCGCCGTCGCCATGGGGATCTACAACCTCGACGCGGACGCCTGGGTGCGGTCCTTCCTCGGCATCGCCGTCCTCTACCTCACGACCTCCGCCTTCACGCTCGCCAAGGTGATCCGGGACAGGCAGGAGGCCGGCCAGATCGTCAGCCGGGTGGACCAGGCCCGGATGGAGAAGATCATGACGGACTACGACCCCTACCAGCCGAAAATCTAAGCGCTTGCTCACCCTCCGGTAAGGTGTTCACCTCCACACGGCGACGAGGGTGAGCGAGCAATGGACAGCGCGGCGGAGACCGACGGCTACCAGGCGTGGTCGGAGGTCACTCCGGACGCCGCGCGGCGCCTGCTCGTCGCGGCGGTGGAGGCCTTCGCCGAGCGCGGTTACCACGCCACCACCACGCGGGACATCGCCGGGCGGGCCGGGATGAGCCCGGCCGCGCTCTACATCCACTACAAGACCAAGGAAGAGCTGCTCCACCGGATCAGCCGGATCGGGCACGACAAGGCCCTGGAGCTCCTGGAGACGGCCGCGGACGGCCCCGGCACCGCCGCCGAGCGGCTCGACGCCGCCGTCCGGTCCTTCGTACGGTGGCACGCAGGGCACCACACCACCGCACGGGTGGTCCAGTACGAGCTCGATGCTCTCGGTCCGGAGCACCGCTCCGAAATCGTGGCACTGCGCCGCCAGAGCGACGCGGCGGTCCGGCGGATCCTCGCCGACGGGGTGCGCGCGGGCGAGTTCGACGTCCCCGACCTGCCCGGCACCACCCTCGCCGTGCTGTCCCTCTGCATCGACGTGGCCCGCTGGTTCAGCACGGCCGGACACCGCACCCCCGACGAGGTCGGCGCGCTCTACGCCGACCTCGTCCTGCGCATGGTCGGAGCCCGGCAGTAGCGGCGGGCCCGGAAGCGGCCTCGGGGCCCGGAAGTCGTACCGGGACTCAGAAGTAGTAGCGGGAGACCGACTCCGCGACGCACACCGGCTTGTCGCCGCCCTCGCGCTCGACCGTGACGGTCGCGGTCACCTGGACCCCGCCGCCCGCGTCCGCCACCTCGGTGATCACCACGGTCGCCCGCAGCCGCGAGCCGACCGGCACAGGAGCCGGGAAACGCACCTTGTTCGTGCCGTAGTTGAGGCCCATCCGCATGCCCTCGACCCGCATCGTCCGCGGCACCAGGCTGGGCAGCAGGGACAGGGTCAGGTAGCCGTGCGCGATCGTCGAGCCGAACGGCCCGGTGGCCGCGCGCTCCGGGTCGACGTGGATCCACTGGTGGTCGCCGGTCGCGTCCGCGAAGAGGTCGATGCGCTTCTGGTCGACCTCCAGCCAGTCACTGGGGCCGAGCGGCTCGCCGATCCCGGCGCGGAGTTCGTCGGCGGACGTGAAGATCCTCGGCTCGGCCATGCCCTTGCCTCCCAGAGTGTGGAATAAGCGCTTGCTCAGCATGGTGGGGTGCCCTGCGTCTGTCAACGGACCTCCGTTCGGACGGTGTCGGCGCGGCCGTCTACCCTCGGGGAGTGCCGCAGATCCCAGAGAAGATCCACGAACTGACCGTCGGCCAGGTCGCCGCCCGTAGCGGCGCCGCGGTTTCCGCCCTGCACTTCTACGAGTCCAAGGGCCTGATCAGCAGCCGCCGCACCGCCGGCAACCAGCGCCGCTACACGCGTGACACGCTGCGCCGCGTCGCCTTCATCCGTGCCGCCCAGCGGGTCGGCATCCCCCTGGTCACCATCGGCGAGGCCCTCGCCAAGCTGCCTGAGGGGCGGACACCCAACCGTGAGGACTGGGCGCGGCTGTCCGAGGCGTGGCGGTCCGAACTCGACCACCGCATTCAGCAGCTGGGTCGGCTCCGCGACCACCTCACCGACTGCATCGGCTGCGGCTGCCTTTCGCTGGAGAACTGCGTCCTGTCCAACCCCGACGACACCTTCGGCCGCAACCTCACCGGCTCCCGCCTGTAGCGACGCCACCCGTCCGCCGCACGACCCCGTCCGCCGCGCGACCCGCTCGCGCGCCGACCCGGCAGGCCGGGGGTTGCCGTACCGAGCCATTGGACGACCCATGACGACACCTGACCCCGCGAAGCCCACCCCGTATGCGCCGTCCCCAGCGCTCGTCGCCGCCGTCCGCCGGATCGGGGACGTGTTCGCGGGGCACGTGAGCCGCGGCGAGACCGGCTGCGGGTACTGCCACGCGGAGTCGGACGTCGCGCTGCTGCGGGTCCCGGACGTGCCGCTGACCCGCGACGCCGTCTCGTACTTCCTGCACGAGGTCCCCAGCCACTACGACGACCATCCGGCGGTCATGCGCCGGCTGTTGCCCCAGGTCGCCGAAGGGCTGGCCGAGGGGTGGCTGCACGCCTGGGGGCACTTCCTGGCCGGGCTCGGCGCCAGCGGCTGGCGCGACTGGCCGGCCGACCAGGCCGCCGCACTGGCCGGCTTCCTGGACGCCTGGTGGACCGACACCCTGGCCGCCGAACAGCCGGTCCAGGACGCCGGCGACGTGTTCGAGTGCTGCGTGACCGTGCACTCCACCGTCACCCCGTACCTCGCCCGGTGGGCCGAGCAGCCCCTGGGCGGACCGGCCGACGCGCACCTGGACGCCTACCTGAGCACGTACATCGACGACCTGATCGGAGACGAGCCCACCGTGTTCGGCTCCTGGACGGACTCCACCCGCGAGGAGCCCGTCAACGAACTCCGGGCCTGGGTCCGGGAGAACGCTCCCGCGCGGCTGCGGGCCTGCGGCGCCGACCCGATGCTCCGCTTCAAGACCGGCCTGCTGGACCTGCCCTACGAGGACCGCTGGACCGACGAGATCTGGGACAGGGCCCCCGCCACCAGCTGAGCGTTCGAGGCCGCCGCCGACGGCACCGACGGACGCGGAGACTGCGGCACCGCCGGCCCGCCCGCCGCCGAACGCATCCCGTTCAGAGCCACCCGGGCCTTCACCTGGGCCTCTTCACCCGACCCGCCGCCCGGGCCGTCACGTCGGCCGTCACGTCACCCACACCCCCGTGCCGCGCCCGCCGGACCCGAGCCGGCCCCGGGTGCGTCGCCGGACGTGTCACGTCCCGCCCGTCACGGCCGGTCGCGGGACCACGATGCCGCAGCCGCGGCACACCGGTCCGTGCCAGGGTTCCGTCGCCGGCCGCGGGTGCGGCCACAGCAGTTCGGCCTCCCCGCACACCGGGCAGACCGTGCCGGGATCCTCCGCCTCCAGGGCCCGTACCAGCCGCCGCAGCACATCGGGGAGCGTGCCCTCGGGCCGTACGTCGGGATCGGCGCAGCGCACCACCGCGGGCTCCCCGTGCCACGCCCAGTCCGGGCGCCTGAGCCCGTGGTGCTTCTCCCGGCGCCGCCGCTCCGCGAACTCCCTCTCGTACGCCAGCCAGACCCCGCGGGCCTCCTCCAGCTCCTCCAGGGCCGCCACCAGCCGCAGCGGGTCGGCCGCCCGGTCCTCGGGGCCGATGCCGTGCCGGTCGCACAGGTGCCACCAGGTCGCCCGGTGCCCGTACGGGGCGAAGCGCTCCAGGCAGCGGCGCAGGGAATGGCGCCGCAGGGCCCGGTCGTTGCGGACGTCGCGTACCTGGCCGGCCAGACTCCGGAATCCTGCCATCGCACCGCCACCTCCCTCGCACGAACATGCCCGGCGCGGTCGGGGGGCATGCGGGCACGGAGGGGCGCCCCGGAGGCATTGGCGGGATCTCAGCGCCCGAAGCGCCCCGCTTCGACCACCACCCGGGCGAGTTCGGCGTGGCAGATGTCGCTGTGCGCCCCCGAGGGCGCCCCTCCCCGCCGTACCACCGCCGCCGCGTCCACGCTGACGCAGCCCGTACGCGGCAGCCCGTCGCGCAGCGCCGCGTCCAGGGTCAGCCGTACCGCGCCGGGCACCGCGTGGATGCCGTCGTGGCCCATCGCGCCCCAGCGGGCGTCGGACGCGGAGAACCCGGCCGAGTCCCGGGCCAGCCGCGAGGCCAGCGGATAGAACACCCCCAGCGCCGAGTCGTGCCGCGAATGGCACGACACCACCGGCCCGTCCACCCGGCCGTGCAGCCCGCCCAGATGCCCGCCCCGGCGCCGCTCGTGCGGCAGCGAGGCGGCGAACGCGTAATGGGAAAAGGCGCCCTGAAGGAGCGTCAGGGACTTCACGGTACGGACCTCCGGCGGCAGTCCGCGCAGTGAGCAGGACACCAGTCGGGCGCCGAAGCTGTGCCCCACGAGGTGGACGCGCAGCGCGGGCCGGGTCCGGGCGAGCTGACCCAGTACGGGTCCGAGCCCGTGCTCGCCGATGTGGCCGGCCCGCTTCTTCATCGTGTAGTAAGTGGCCTGCCGCAGCAGTTCCTTGCCGCCGTTCCACAGGGTGCGCAGGCCGCCGCTCAGCGAAGCCGCGGCCCCGCCCGGGGACGGCGGCGCGGCCCCCGACTCGACGAGTGCCTGCGTGAAGTCCGCGCACACGCCCAGCGTGTCGGCGCCGAAGATCGCGGGCACCTGCCCGCCGCCGCCCGCGGAACCGGCGACCGCCGTCGTAGCCGACGCTGTGGCTGCCGTCGTCGCCGTCACCAGGCCGTCCGGGAGTCCGGCCAGCGACCGTACCAGCGACCCGAATTCGGCGAACGCGGCCTCCGACTCGGGCTGGAGGCGCAGGAGTTCGGCGATCCGGTCGAGCTCCGGCCCGCGGCCCGGCCAGAACTCCCCGAGGGCCGCCCGGGTCGCCGCGTCCAGGGCGGGGCCGGACTCCCGTCCGCCCGCCGCCTTCGGGGGATCGAAGTCCGGGATCGGCTCGTCCGAGAACCTCATGGCCGGCCACAGCACCCCCGCGTACCCGAGCCGGACTCCTGGGGCGGCCAGCTCCGGGAACGGTGCGAAGAACCGGTCGTAGAGCCGGGTGGCGACCGACCGGTCGCTGTTCCAGCCGTGCGAGAAGACGACCAGGTCGGTGGCGTCCAGCCGGAGCAGCGCCGCCCGCTGCCCGGGATCCGGATCCCCGTCGGCGTCGAAGGTCAGCTCCGTGAACGGCCCCACACCCACACCCGACATGACGTCCCCCTCCGCGAAGCCGAGGCAGTGCACCGGAGCTCCAGCATCCCGCTGCCGCCGCCGCCCGGCCAGAGACGTGACAGGAGAACACCCGCGCACCTCGTGCGGGCGGATCAGGCGGCGTGTCCTACGGGTAGAGCAGGTGGCGTGCGCGCACCGCGCGGAACCGGGCCAGCCCCGGCTGCCAGTCGGCGGCCACCTCCGCCGGTTCCGCGCCCGAGTCGATCAGCGTCCGGACCCGGTCCGAGCCGGTCAGCCGGTCGATCCAGCGGTCCGCCCGCCAGGCGAAACCGGGCCAGGTCCGGCGCGCGGTCACGAGCAGGCCGATGCCCGTCAGCACCGGGTCGTACGCCTCGCGGTCGTGGACCAGCAGCCGCACCCCGCCCACGGTCCGGTCCTTGAACTTCGAGAACACCGGCGTGAAATGGGCCTCCCGCACCCAGACGCCCGGCAGCCCGAGCGCGTCCGCGGCCGCCGCCCACCGCCGGTCCACCCCTTCCGCGCCCAGCAGTTCGAAGGGGCGGGTGGTGCCACGGCCCTCGGACAGGTTGGTGGCCTCGAACAGGCAGGTCCCCGGGTACACGAGGGCGGTGTCGGGCGTGGGCATGTTGGGGCTGGGCGGCACCCACGGCAGCCCGGTACCGTCGAAGAACGCGTCCCGCCGCCACCCCTCCATCCGTACGACGTCCAACTCCGGCCCGCCGGACAGGAATTCGGCGCGGAACAGCCCGGCCAACTCGCCCGCCGTCATCCCGTGGCAGAGCGCGATGGGCGCCCGCCCCACGAAGGTCGCGTACGCCGGCTCCAGCACCGGGCCGCACGCCTGCCGGCCGCCCACCGGGTTGGGGCGGTCCAGCACCACCACGGCGAGACCGGCCGACGCGGCCGCCTCCATGCAGTCGTACAGGGTCCAGATGTACGTGTAGAAGCGGGCGCCGACGTCCTGGATGTCGAAGACGA
The DNA here is from genome assembly GCF_036194065.1 of Streptomyces sp. NBC_00239. NCBI lineage: Bacteria > Bacillati > Actinomycetota > Actinomycetes > Kitasatosporales > Streptomycetaceae > Streptomyces > Streptomyces sp. NBC_00239. The sequence goes on from NZ_CP108095.1 coordinate 6,307,465, forward strand.
CGGTGTCGACCCCGGCGGCCGTGAACACGTCCGTGAGCGGGCGGCCGCGCAGCCCGTAGACGTCGTACACCGGCAGCCCGGTCGCCGGATCCCGGGACGGTCCCTCGGAGGAGCCGGCCTGCGCGGTGCCCCGGAAGCCGTGCTCGGGGCCGAACACCGCGACCAGATCCACCCGGTCGTCCGCGTGCATGACGTCCACGATGTGGTGGCCGTCCGCCGTGATCCCCGTCGGGTTGGTGACGACGCCGACGCGGCGGCCGGACAGTGCGGCGTATCCGGACTCCGCGAGGCGTGCGAACCCCGTGCGCACGGGGCCCCGGTCGTGGCCGGCGGCGGCGACGGGAGGAGCGGCGGTGCGCGCAGTGGTGGCGGGAGAAGCGGCGGCGGGGGAGGAGACGCGGGAAGCGGCCGGGGAGGAGGCGGCAGCGGCTGCTCCCGGCGCCGCGTGCGCCGCGTGCGCCGCGCCCGCGACCCCGGCCGCTCCCGTCAGTGCCAGCAATGCGCGTCGTGACAGCGTCGTCATGGCGCCCACCGTAGGGCGGGGCGGGGGAGCGGGCCGGGTCCGCGCGGCCGGGTTCCGGCCGGTTCCACCCCTTCCGGCCGTACATACCGACTGGTTAGTCTGCCGCTGGTCCGGCGGTCGGCCGGGTATCCGGCAGAGAGGTGGTTCCCGTGGGCGCTTTCGAGGGACAGGGCGTGGTCGTGACCGGCGCGGGCGGCGGCATCGGGGCCGCGCTGGCCCGCCGGTTCGCCGCGGAGGGCGCGCGGGTCGTCGTGAACGACCTCGACCCGGAGAAGGCCGCAGCCGTGGCCGCCGAACTCGGCGGCGGGGCCCGCGCGCTGCCCGGCGACGCCTCGGACGTCGCCGACCGGGCCCGCGAAGCGCTCGGCGGGGCCGTCGACGTGTACTGCGCCAACGCCGGGCTGGGCTCGCCGGGCGACGCCTTCGCCGCCGAAGAGGTGTGGGAGGCGGCCTGGGACACCAACGTGATGGCGCACGTGCGCGCCGCCCGTGCCCTGCTGCCGCACTGGCTGGAGCGCGGCAGCGGCCGCTTCGTCTCCACGGTCTCCGCCGCCGGGCTGCTCACCATGATCGGGGCGGCCCCGTACAGCGTCACCAAGCACGGCGCGCTCGCCTTCGCGGAGTGGCTCTCGCTGACCTACCGGCACCGGGGCGTCGACGTGCACGCCATCTGCCCGCAGGGCGTGCGCACCGACATGCTCACCGCGGCGGGCAGCGCGGGCGAACTCGTCCTCGCCCCCACGGCGATCACGCCCGAGGCGGTGGCCGACGCGCTGTTCGACGGCATGGCGAAGGGCACCTTCCTGATCCTCCCGCACCCCGAGGTGGCCGACTACTACGCGACCCGGGCAACGAACCCCGATCGGTGGCTCGGCAGTATGAACCACCTGCAACAGAAGTGGGAGGACGGATGACACACCTGGGGGCGACGGCGGGACCGGGGTCAGCGGCGGGGTCGGGGCCTCGGTCGGGGTCGGGACCGAGGCCAGGGTCGGGGGCGAGGTCGGCGTCGGGACCGAGGCCGGGGCCAGGGCCAGGGTCGGCGTCGGGACCGGGGCCGGGGTCAGGGTCGGCGTCAGGGCCGGGGCCGGGGCCGGGGTCAGGGTCGGTGCCCGGGGCGGGGCCGGGGTCCGGGGTCCGGCCCGGGGTGCCGGTCGGGTCGCGGTACGCGGCCAAGCCGTGGCTCGGGCTGCTCAGTGCGGCGCAGCTGGCGCCGGTGAGCCCCGGGCCGAGCGTGCTGCGTGCCTTCCGGGACGCCGTCGGGCGGGCCCCCGAGCGGGTCGCGCTCGCCTACTTCGACGGGCGGGTCAGTTACCGGGAGGCCGACGCGCTGTCCGACTCCATCGCCGGGCACCTTGCCGCGCGCGGGGTGCGGGCCGGGGACCGGGTCGCCGTCATGCTCCAGAACACCCCGCACTTCGTGCTCGCGGTGCTCGCCGCCTGGAAGGCGGGGGCGATCGTGGTGCCGGTCAATCCGATGTACCGGGGTGGGGAGGTGGCGCACGTGTTGCGGGACGCGGAGCCGGCTGCGCTGATCTGCTCCGACCGAGCCTGGGAAACCTACCTCCGCGCCACGGTCGCCTCGACCGCAGCCCCCTCACCGGCCGACCGCGACACACCCCCAGCCTCACCGGCTGGCGGGGCGCAACCTCCAGCCTTGCCGGCTGGCGGGGTGCAGTCCCCAGCCTTGGCGGCTAGCGAGGTGCAATTTCCAGCCTCGCCGGCGTTTGAGGCGCGGGGTTTGGGGCGGAGCCCCAAGGACAACCCGGCTCCGCCGGGCACCGGGCTCCGCCCGGACCCGCGCCTCAAACGCCGGCGAGGCTGGAACGGGCCCCCTGCCCCGGCGGGGTCGGGGAGTGGAGGCCTTACCCCGGCGGGGTCGGGCGGTGAGCGCAGCAGGCCGGTGGCTGCGCGCAGTGCAGGCGTGCCGGGCGGGCTCGCCGTGCTCACCGTCGACGTGCACACGATGCAAGGCCGTGACGATCTGCGGACCCTGCCCGGAGGGCCCCGGCTGGCCGTGCCGGGCGACGCGGACGACCTGGTGGAGGTGGCCCGCCGCGGCCACCCCGCGCCGGACGTGGCCGAGCCCGGCCCGGGCGACATCGCGCTGCTCAGCTATACCTCCGGCACCAGCGGCACCCCCAAGGGCGCCATGAACCCGCACGGGGCGCTCACGTACAACGCCGAACGGCAGCGGGCCGCGCACGGGCTGCCCGAGGGGTCCTGCTACTTCGCCCTCGCGCCGCTGTTCCACATCACCGGCATGGTCTGCGAGCTCGCCGCCTGCTTCGTCAACGCCGGCACCCTCGCGCTCGCCCACCGCTTCGAGGCCGGCGTGGTCCTCGACGCTTTCCGCGAGCACCGGCCGGCGTACGCCATCGGCCCGGCCACCGCCTTCACGGCCCTGGCCGCGCACCCCGACAGCACGCGCGACCACTTCTCCTCGTTCCGGATCCTGTCCTCCGGCGGCGCCCCGCTGCCGCCCGCGCTCGTCGCCCGGCTGCGCGCCGACTACGGCGTCCACCTGCGCAACGGCTACGGGCTCACCGAGTGCACCGCGCCCTGCGCCTCCGTGCCCCCGCACCGCGAGGCTCCCGTGGACCCGGCCACCGGCACCCTCTCGGTCGGCGCGCCCGGCCCCGACACGGTCGTGCGCATCGTCGACGAGCAGGGCGCCGAGGTGCCCTTCGGCGAGCCCGGCGAGATCGTCGTACGCGGCCCCCAGGTGGTGCCCGGCTACTGGCGGCTGCCCGACGCCACCGCGGCCGCCTTCCCCGGCGGCGAACTGCGCACCGGCGACATCGGGTTCATGGACCCCGACGGCTGGCTGTACGTCGTCGACCGCAAGAAGGACATGATCATCGCCTCCGGCTTCAAGGTGTGGCCGCGCGAGGTCGAGGACGTGCTCTACACGCACCCCGCCGTCCGCGAGGCCGCCGTCGTCGGCGTCCCGCACGCGTACCGCGGCGAGACCGTCAAGGCGTACGTGAGCCTGCGGCCCGGTGCGACGGCCGACCCCGACGAACTGGCGGCGTACTGCGCCGCCAGGCTGGCCGCGTACAAGTACCCGCGCGAAGTGGAGATCCTCCCGGTGCTGCCCACGACCACGAGTGGGAAGATCCTGCGGCGGGAGCTGCGCGCACGTGGCTGAGTTCCCGCGTACGACCGGCAAGCCAGGAGAGGCGGCGGACATGGCCATGACCACGGGAACGGGCGGCGGCGGCGAGGACGAGACGCCCGTGCCGCAGCGGCTGATGGCAGTCGCCACCCGGCTGTTCGCCGAACGCGGCTACGACCGGACCTCCGTCCAGGAGATCGTCGAGGCCGCCGGCGTCACCAAGGGCGCGCTCTACCACTACTTCGGCTCGAAGGACGACCTGCTGCACGAGGTGTACGCGCGCATGCTGCGCCTCCAGCAGGAGCGGCTCGACGCGATCGCCGGCTCCGGCGGCCCGGTCGAGGAGCGGCTGCGTGCAGCGGCCGCCGACGTCGTCGTCACCACCATCGAGAACCTCGACGACGCGATGATCTTCTTCCGGTCGATGCACCAGCTCAGCCCCGAGAAGAGCAAGCAGGTCAGGGCGGAACGACGGCGCTACCACGAGCGGTTCCGGGCCCTGGTCGAGGAGGGGCAGCGCGGCGGGGTCTTCTCCACCGACACCCCCGCCGACCTGGTGGTGGACTACCACTTCGGTTCCGTGCACCACCTGTCCACCTGGTACCGGGCGGACGGCGAACTGAGCGCGCAGCAGGTCGCCGACCACATGGCGGACCTCCTGCTGCGAGCCCTGCGCCCCTGAAGCCGCCTGCCCCCCTGAAGCCGCGCCCCTGAAGCCGCGCCCCACCCTCGCGCCCCTGACACGGCTCAGGGGCGCGTACGCGGACCTCGACCCGAGCCCCCTACACCCCGTACCTCTTGAGTTCCTGCCGGGCCAGCGACCGCTGGTGGACCTCGTCGGGCCCGTCGGCCAGTCTCAGGGTGCGCGCCGCCGCCCACAGTTCCGCCAGCGGGAAGTCCTGGCTCACCCCGCCCGCGCCGTGCAGCTGGACCGCCCGGTCGAGGATGTCCGCCACCGCCCGCGGGGTGGCGATCTTGATGGCCTGGATCTCGGTGTGCGCCCCGCGGTTGCCGACCGTGTCCATCAGCCAGGCCGTCTTCAGCACCAGCAGGCGCAGCTGCTCCACCGTCACCCGCGCGTCCGCGATCCAGTTCTGCACGACGCCCTGCGCGGCGAGCGGCTTGCCGAAGGCGGTGCGGGCCACCGCCCGCCGGCACATCAGCTCGATCGCGCGCTCCGCCATGCCGATCAGCCGCATGCAGTGGTGGATCCGGCCCGGGCCGAGCCGGGCCTGGGCGATGGCGAATCCGCCGCCCTCCTCGCCGATCAGGCTGTCGGCGGGTACCCGTACCCCGTCGAAGCGGACCTCGGCGTGCCCGCCGTGGTAGTGGTCCTCGTACCCGTAGACGGTCATCGCCCGCCGTACCTCGACGCCGGGGGTGTCCCGCGGCACGAGGATCATCGACTGGCGGCGGCGCGGGTCGGCGCCGTCGGGGTCGGTCTGGCCCATCACGATGAAGATCCGGCAGTCCGGGTTCATCGCCCCGGAGATGTACCACTTGCGTCCGGTGACCACGTACGAGCCCCCGTCAGGGGTCCGTTCGATCCGGGTCTCGATGTTCGTGGCGTCCGAGGAGGCCACCTCGGGCTCGGTCATCGCGAAGGCCGAGCGGATCTCCCCGGCCAGCAGCGGCGCCAGCCACTGCGCGCGCTGCGCCGGGCTGCCGAACTGGGCCAGCAGTTCCATGTTCCCGGTGTCCGGGGCCGCGCAGTTGAGGGCCGTCGGCGCGAGCTGCGGGCTGCGGCCGGTGATCTCGGCGAGCGGCGCGTACTGCAGGTTGGTCAGTCCCGCGCCGTGCTCGGCGTCGGGCAGGAAGAGGTTCCACAGCCCCTGCCGCCGGGCCTGAGCCTTCAGTTCCGCGACGACCGGCGGGGTGTCCCACGGCGAGGCGAGCTTGGCCCGCTGCTCCTCGGCGACCGCCTCGGCCGGGTACACGTACGCGTCCATGAAGGCGAGCAGCCGCTCCCGCAGCTCCTCGGTGCGTGCGTCGAATGCGAAGTCCATGGCGGTCTCTCAGCCTTCCTGGAGGGTGGTCAGGCCGTGTGCGATGAAGACCGGGACCAGTTCGCCGATCCGGTCGAAGCCGGCGCCGACGGTCTGGCCCAGCGTGAAGCGGTAGTGGATGCCCTCCAGGATCACGGCGAGTTTGAACCAGGCGAACGCCGTGTACCAGGAGATCTCCCCGGTGTCCCGGCCGGACCGGGCGGCGTACCGCTCGATCAGCTCGGCCGGCGCCGGATGCCCCGGGGCGCCGCTCGTCGTGCTCACCGGGGAATCCGTCAGCCCCAGGTCGGAGCTGTACATCGCCAGCAGCCCGAGGTCCGTCAGCGGGTCGCCGAGCGTGGACATCTCCCAGTCCAGCACCGCCCGGATCGAGTCGTCGGCGCCGATCAGCACGTTGTCCAGTCGGAAGTCGCCGTGGACGACGGCCGGCGCGGGGGAGTGCGGCAGCGCGCGGCCCAGCGCGCCGTGCAACTCGTCGATGCCGGCCAGTTCGCGCCCGCGCGAGGCCGCGAGCTGCTTGCCCCAGCGGCGCAGCTGCCGGTCCAGGAAGCCCTCGGGCCGCCCGAAGTCCGCCAGCCCGACCGCGGCCGGGTCCACCGCGTGCAGCTCCACCAGCGTGTCCACCAGGCCCAGCACGGCCTGCCGGGTGCGCTCCGGGCCGAGCGCCGCCAGCTGCCCCGCGGTCCGGTACGGGACGCCCTCGACGAACTCCATGACGTAGAACGGCGCCCCGAGCACGGAGTCGTCCTCGCACAGCAGCAGCGGCGCCGGCACGGGCACGGCCGTCCCGTGCAGGGCCGCGATCACGCGGTGCTCGCGGCCCATGTCGTGCGCGGTGGCCAGCACGTGCCCCAGCGGTGGGCGCCGCACCACCCAGCGGGCGGAGCCGTCGGTCACCTCGTACGTGAGGTTGGAGCGGCCGCCCTCGATCAGCCGGGCGGTCAGCGGCCCGCCGGTCAGGCCGGGCCGGACGCGCTCCAGATGGGCGCGCAACCGGTCCGGGTCCAGGCCCCTGGGGGCGGCGGCCGGGGTCGCTGGCGTCATGGTGCGTACCTCCGTGCGGAGTGGACGGGTCCCGTGGTGACGATCTCGGGCCATCATGCCGACCAGTCGGTATGCCGTCCAGGGGGCGGGCCGGATTCCGCCGCCCCGAGCAGCGGATCCGGCCACCCGGGGCTTCGGCGACGCGGGCCGCACGGGGCTGGCGACGCGGGCCACGCGGGGTTTCGGCGACGCGGGCCACGCGGGGCTCCGGCCACTCCGGTCACCCCGGGCTCCGGCGACTCCGGTCACCCCGGGTTCCGGCGACTCCGGTCACCCCGGCCGTTCCCGGCGGCCGGTGACTCCGGCCACTCCCGGTGGCCCGGCGGCCCGGACCACTCCGGCCCGGCCGCCCCGGCCGCCCCGGCCGACCCGCCGCCCCCCGGCCGCCCGTCAGGCGTGGCAGCTCACCGGCACGCCCCCGTTCATCACCGCCATGTCGGTGAACACCGCGATCGCGTCCAGCCGGCTGCCGCCCGGCGCCCCGTCCAGTTCCGCGTACGCCCGGTGCAGGTTCGCGACCAGCCGCTCGCTCTCCCGCCACCCGGCGAACTCGCCCAGGTCCGCCTGCTGCGCGGCCTCCAGCGGGGTCAGCCCCTTGGCCCGCCCGGCCTCCGCGAGCGTGAGCACGTACCGCAGGTACCGCTCGGTGGCGTCGTACGCGGACGGGTCGGTCAGCGGCCCGTGCCCCGGTACGACGGTCTGCGCGCCGAGCCCGCGCAGGAAGTCCAGCGCCGCCAGCGACCCGGCCAGCGAGCCCATCGGGATGAACGGCGTGCCCCCGGCGAAGACCAGGTCGCCGGTGAACACCACGCCCTGGCGCGGCAGCCACACCACCGAGTCGCCGACCGTGTGCGCGGGGCCCGGGTGCAGGACCCGTACCTCCGTGTCCCCGAGGTGCACGGTCAGCCGGTCCGAGTACGTCACGGTGGGGGCGGTGATGCGGATGTCCCCGAACGGGGTCTGCGGCCAGATCAGATGGAGCTGGTGGCCCGCGTCCAGCTGCTCGGAGCGGCAGTTCTCGTGCCCGATCACGGTGGCCCCGGGCGTGAACACGCAGTTCCCGTACGTGTGGTCGCCGTGGTGGTGGGTGTTCACGATCAGATCGGGCAGCGGCACACCGGCCTCCGCCACCGCGTCGCGCAGCCGCCGGGCCCGCGGTTCGGTCGCCGCGGTGTCGACGAGCAGGGTCCGCCCGCCGTCGCTCACGAAGCCCGCGTTGTTGAGGCACCAGCCCCCGTCCGGCTGTATGTAGGCGTGCACTTCGGGTGCCAACTGGACGGTGTACGGCTCTTCGGCGGCCATGCGTTCTCCCCGGGTCGCGGCGACTGGCCCGTGCATCCTGCCAGCCGCCGCCCGGCCCGGGGAGAGGGCCCCTCACGGGCCCGCGGACGCCCGCTCGCGTCAGTGGTCGTCCCAGTGGCCGTCGTGCTGCGCGTGCCGGTGGCCGTCGTGCAGGTAGTCGACGTGGTCGCCGTGCGGCACGGCGTCGTGTCCGCAGTCCCGGCCGTGCGCGTGCTCGTGCCCGTCGTGGGAGACGTGCTCGTCCGTCTCGCATTCGTCCCAGTGGCCGGAATGCTCCCGGTGCAGATGGCCGTCGTGCGCGTAGTCGACGTGGTCGCCGTGCGCCACCTCGGTGTGCCCGCAGCCCGGGCCGTGCGCGTGTTCGTGGGTGGGGTGCTCGTGGTGCAGAGTCGTCATACGGGCGAGGCTAGACCTGATTGCCCCGGTATCGCCTGTTGTGTCCGCGCGTCCCCGGCAAGCACGACCATCACACCGGCACACCGGCACACCGGCACACCGGCACACCGGCACACCGGCACACCGGCATGCTGGTGGGCAGACGGGCAGACGGGCAGACGGGCAGACGGGCAGACGGGCAGACGGGCAGACGGGCAGACGGGCAGACGGGGTCAGTGGATCCGGAGTCCCGGCAGACCCCGTTCCGCCGAACCGCCCGGCGCCGGGGACGTGAGCGCGGGCGCGGGCGCGGGCGTGAGCATGGGCTCAGAGGATCAGCGCCGCCGCGAACCCGGCCAGCGCCACCGTGCACAGCGTCCCGGCCAGCGCCGACCGCGGGGCCAGCCCGGGCGGCCGGTCCGCCGCCAGCTCCTTGATCCGCCGGTGCGCCACCCACAGGAACCCCAGCCACAGCAGCGCGATCAGGGCGGTGCCGGCCGTCGCCACCGGCGCGCCGCCCGCGCGCAGGCCCTGCTTGAGCGCGAGCACGGCGACCGCCGTGGCGGTCAGCGTCGTACGCCGCCACGCCAGCCGGGTGCGCTCCGGCTGCAGCCCCGGATCGCGGGCACCGCCGTCCCCGCCGTCGTCACCGCCCCGTCCGTCGCCGCCCCCGCCGCCCGCGGGCGCCGCGGCCGCCGCGCTCACGCGGGCTCCGTCCAGCCGAACAGCACGACCACCACCATCGCCAGCGCGACCAGGCCCACCCCGAGGCTCAGCACCACCGGGAAGTGCGACACCGGCAGGTCCTCGCCGCGCCGCATGGCCCGCTCGCACCGCACCCAGTGGTTGACGGCCCGCAACGCGCACAGCGCGCCCACCAGCAGCAGCGCCAGCGCCATCCCGACCCGGACCCCCCACCGCAGGTCCGGCAGGAACTGGTCGACCGCGAAGCCGCCGCCCACCAGCGCCAGCGCGGTCCTGATCCAGGCCAGGAACGTGCGCTCGTTGGCGAGGGAGAACCGGTAGTCGGGGGTACCGCCCTCGTCACGCAGCCGCCGCGGCGCGAACCAGAGCCGTACGTCCTTCACGAAGTCGATCATCCGGGCAATCTATCCGGGCACCTACCGCTCGGCCGTCCCCCCGGCGCACCCGGCACGGAAGGCCTCCAGCCGCCGGTACGCGTCCAGCCCGTCCGGCACCCACTCCCACTCCTGCTCCGGCCCCTGCTCCGGCCCCGGTTCCCGCCCGCGGGCCGTGCCGCCGGCCCGCCGGGCCAGCTCCGCCTCGTCCAGATACGCGTACCAGTCCACCTCCGAGGCCTGCGGGGACACCGGCAGCGCGCAGCGCACCTCGTGCACGTACGACCACCAGGCGCCGCCCTCGCCCTCGTACAGGAACTTGAACAGCGGCACCGGCTGCGGCAGTCCGGACACCCCCAGCTCCTCCTCGGCCTCGCGCAGCGCGGCCTGCGCGTAGCTCTCGCCGGCGCCCAGCACCCCGCCGACGAACATGTCGTAGCGGGACGGGAAGACCAGCTTCGACGCCGTCCGGCGGTGTACGAAAACCCGCCCCTCGGGGTCCTTGACCTGCACGAACACGCACCGGTGCAGGAGGCCGCGGGCATACACCTCGCCGCGCCGGGCCTGCCCCGTCACCCGGTCCTGCCGGTCCACCACGTCCAGCACCTCGTCAGAGGGATCTGCGGTACTCATGCGGATCATCCAACCACCGGTGTTGACGGGTTACCGCCGCGTAGCCAGGATCTGTCCCACCACCGACAGAGGACGGCAAACGCATGGCGTACGACGCAGACGTGATCGTGATCGGGGCCGGACTGGCGGGCCTCGCGGCCACCGCGGAGCTCGTGGACGCGGGCCGGAAGGTGATCCTGCTCGACCAGGAGCCCGAACAGTCGCTCGGCGGCCAGGCCCACTGGTCCTTCGGCGGGCTCTTCTTCGTCGACTCGCCCGAGCAGCGCCGCATGCGGATCAGGGACAGCCGCGACCTCGCCCTCCAGGACTGGCTCGGCACCGCCGGCTTCGACCGCGAGGACGACGCCTGGCCGCGCCGCTGGGCCGAGGCGTACGTCGACTTCGCCGCGGGCGAGAAGCGCAGCTGGCTGCACGCCCAGGGGGTGCGCTTCTTCCCGGTGGTCGGCTGGGCCGAACGCGGCGGCTACGACGCCAACGGGCACGGCAACTCCGTGCCCCGCTTCCACATCACCTGGGGCACCGGCCCCGGCCTGGTCGAACCCTTCGCCCGCCGGGTCCGCATCGGAGCGGCCCGCGGCCTGGTCACGATGGCGTTCCGGCACCGGGTCACCGGGCTCGGCCGCAGCGCGGGCGCCGTGGACACCGTCACCGGCGAGATCTTGGCGCCCTCGACCGCCGTACGCGGTGCCGCGAGCAGCCGCGAGGTCGTCGGCAGCTTCGAACTGCGCGCCCAAGCCGTGATCGTCACCTCCGGCGGCATCGGCGGCAACCACGACCTCGTCCGCAAGCAGTGGCCCACCCGGCTCGGCACCCCGCCCGCCCGCCTCCTGAGCGGCGTGCCCGCCCACGTGGACGGGCTGATGCTGGGCATCGCGGAGGAGGCCGGGGCCCGGCACATCAACCGCGACCGGATGTGGCACTACACCGAGGGCATCGAGAACTGGGACCCGATCTGGGCCCGGCACGGCATCCGGATCCTGCCCGGCCCCTCGTCGCTGTGGCTGGACGCGACCGGGCGGCGGCTGCCCGTGCCGCTCTTCCCCGGCTTCGACACGCTCGGCACCCTCGAACACATCATGAAGACGGGCCACGACCACACCTGGTTCGTGCTCAACCAGCGCATCATCGGCAAGGAGTTCGGGCTCTCCGGCTCCGAGCAGAACCCCGACCTGACCGGCCGCTCGATCCGCGACGTCATCAACCGGGCCCGCGCCGAAGTCCCCGGCCCGGTCAAGGCGTTCATGGACAACGGCATCGACTTCGTGGTCGAGCGGGACCTCGGCGCCCTGGTCCGCGGGATGAACGCGATCACCAAGGACGACCTGATCGACGAGGCGGCGCTGCGCCACGAGATCACCGCCCGGGACCGCGAGATCGCCCACCCCTTCACCAAGGACCTCCAGGTCACCGCCATCCACGGGGCCCGCAGGTACCTCGGCGACCGGCTCATCCGCACGGCCGCGCCGCACCGGATCCTCGACCCGAAGGCCGGCCCGCTGATCGCCGTACGGCTGTCGATCCTGACCCGCAAGTCGCTCGGCGGACTGGAGACCGACCTCGACTCGCGGGTCCTGGCAGAGGGCGGCGAGCCGCTGCCCGGCGTCTACGCGGCCGGCGAAGCGGCCGGCTTCGGGGGCGGCGGGGTGCACGGCTACCGGTCCCTGGAGGGCACCTTCCTCGGCGGCTGCCTCTTCTCCGGCCGCACCGCCGGCCGCGCCGCCGCCCGCGCCACGGCCTGAACGGTGCCCTGCGCGCCACGCCCTCCCCGCACCACGCCGCACAATTCCAGCCCCGCCGGCCCTGCGGGCGCGAAACGCGGCGGGCATGTCCAGCCCCGCCGGCGATGCGGGGCGCAACCTCCGGGCTCGCCGGCGCTGCGGGGCAACCTCCGGGCTCGCCGGCGCTGCGAGCGGGCAATTCCCAGCCTCGCCGGCGTTTGAGGCGCGGGGTTTGGGGCGGAGCCCCAACGAACAACCCGGCTGGCGCCGGGCACCGGGCTCCGCCCGGACCCGCTCCTCAAGCGCCGGAGGGGCTGGAGGGTGCGGGCGGGGTCAGCCGGGCCCTGCCCGGACCTGCTCCTCAAGCGCCGGAGGGGCTGGAGGGTGCGGGCGGGGTCAGCCGGGCCCTGCCCGGACCTGCTCCTCAAGCGCCGGAGGGGCTGGAGGGTGCGGGCGGGGTCAGCCGGGCCCTGTCTGGACCCGCTCCTCAAGCGCCGGAGGGGCTGGAGAGTGCGGCGGGGTCAGCCGGGCCCTGCCCGGACCCGCTCCTCAAGCGCCGGAGGGGCTGAAAGGTGCGGCGGGGTTGCCGGGCTCCGCCCGGACCCGCCCCCCCGCAGTGACCCGTGCACCGGCCTGTGCCAACTGATCCTGATTTGCCAGCAGTTGAAAACGCGCCAGCATATGGCTCAGACCTTGACTCGGAGCAACCCCTACCGCTTTGCTGTGCGTGATCATTCAGACGCCGTCCGGCGTCGGCCGGACCCACGCGCAGCGCCCTGGAGGGAAGTCCCGCGGATGTCTCCCCCTCCGCCGCCTCTCGGCCGCCCCCGCAAGAAGGACGCCCAGCTCTTCGACCCGGCCCTGTGCGACACCGAACTCGTCGACGTACGTGGCCAGTTCACCCAGGGCCGGTGGGCGCCCGTACGGTCCCTGCTGGCCGCCACCGGTGACGACTGGGACCGCCGCGGACACCGCGTCGTGGTCCTCGCCCAGACCCCGGCCGCCACCGCATGGGCCCGCGAATGGCTCCTCGCCGAACCCGAGAGCGCCGACGCCGCCACCCTGCTCGCCTGCGCCGGCGTGTTCACCGCCCTGCGCGGCAAGGGCTCCGCCGAAGCCGCCGAACAGGCCTGCGCGGCCGCGGCCGCCCGGGTCCCCGCCGACCCCACCCCCTGGCTCGGCCTGCTCCTCCTCGCCGGCGCCTTCGGCACGAGCGAGGAGTTCAGCCGCAACTTCGACCAGGTCCGTGCCCGGCACCAGGAGCACCACCACGCCCACCACGTGATGGTGGCCCGTCTCGCCGAGAGCGCCCCCGCCGGCGGCCACGACCCGCTCCACGAGGTCTACGACTTCGCCGCCTGGGCCGCCGAGGAGTCCCCGGCCGACTCCCCGCTCGCCGTCCTCCCCGTCATCGCGCACGCCGAGCGGTACCGCGTACTGGCCGCCGCGGGCGCCGCCCCCGACCCCGCCGCGCACTGGTCCGGCCGCCGGGCCCGCCAGGTCCTGCGGTCCGCCTTCGACTGGTGGCTCGAATGGGAGCGCGAGGACCACCCGCGCAACCGCATCGACCTGAACTTCCTGGCCCACGCCAAACTCTGCGAGGGCCGGCCCGCCGAGGCGGCCGCCCTCTTCCACCGCATCGGACGGCACGCCACCCGCGCCCCCTGGTCGTACCCCGACCGCGACCCGCACAAGGCCTTCCTCGCCGCGCGCACCGCCGCGCTCGGCTCCGCCTGACCCGCCGGCCCGCCGCCGGCGCACCCGAAAGGACACCACCCGCCATGACGTCGGGCAGATCCAGCACGCTCACCGGTGCGACGGAGATCCGCACCTACAAGGGACAGGACCGCGCCCTGCGCGCCGGCCGCCTCGGCACGGCCGGCCTCCTGCTCTCCGTGCTCGCCGCGAGCGCCCCGCTGATGGTCGTCGCCGGCGTGATGCCGACCACCTTCGGCGTGATGGGCATCGTCGGACAGCCCCTGCTGTTCGTCATCCTCGGCGTCGTCCTGGTGCTCTTCAGCGTCGGCTACGCGGAGATGAGCCGGCACGTCCACAACGCCGGCGCCTTCTACGCGTACATCGCCCGCGGACTGGGCCCCACCGCCGGCGCCGGCGCCTCCTTCGTCGCCCTCGTCGCCTACAGCGCCATGCAGGTCGGCGTGTACGGGATCCTCGGGTTCGAGGTCTCCGGCCTCTGCGCCACCTACCTCGACGCCGAGGTCGCCTGGTGGATACCCGCCCTGGCGGCGGTCGCCGTCACCGGCGCGCTGGGCTGGCTCAAGATCGACCTCAACGCGCGCGTGCTCGGCGTCCTGCTGCTCATCGAGTGCGTACTCGTCGTGATCTTCGACGTCGCGGCCCTCGCCGACCCCGGCAAGGAGGGCCTCTCGCTCCACGCGTTCAACCCCGAGACCCTCGGCGGCGCCGGCCTCGGCACCGCCCTGTGCTTCTGCATCGCCGCCTTCGTCGGCTTCGAGCAGTCCCCGGTCTACGCCGAGGAGACCAGCAAGCCGCACATCGTCGTCTCCCGGGTGATGTTCCTCGCCGTCGGCTTCGCCGCCCTCTTCTTCGCGCTCAGCTCCTGGGCCCTGACGGTCGCCACCGGCCCCGGCGCCATCGTCGAGAGCTCCGCCAAGGCCGGCCCCGGCCTCCTCTTCGGGCTCACCGAGGCCCGCCTCGGCACCGCGTTCACCGACATCCTGCACGTGCTCTTCGTCACCGGGATGTTCGCCGCGATGCTCAGCTTCCACAACGTCGTCGCCCGCTACGCCTTCGCCATGGGCCGCGAGGGCCTGCTGCCCGCCGCGTTCGGCCGCACCAGCCCCACCAGCGGCGCCCCCGCCACCGGCTCGCTCCTCCAGACCGTGATCTCCGTCCTGGTCGTCGGGGCATTCGCCGTCTCCGACGACAAGCCGGTCGGCGACCCCACCGCCCCGGTCCTGCAGCTCTTCACCTGGATGGGCAACGTCGGCGCGCTCGGCGTGATCCTGCTGATGGCCACCGCCTCCTTCGCCGTCATCGCCTTCTTCGTCCGGCGCGGCGCGGCCGGCGCCCAGATCTGGCGGCTCGTCGCCGCGGGCCTGGCCGGCCTCGCCCTGCTCGGCATCGCCGTCTACACGGTCAAGGACTTCGACGTCCTGGTCGGCTCGGGCCCCGGCTCCACCCTGAACTGGGTGCTGCCGGGCGTCATCGCCGTCGCCGTCGCCGTCGGCCTGGTGCACGGTGCCGTGATGCGCCGTACGAAGCCGGAGGCGCATGCGCGCATCGGCCTCGGCAACGAAGCCTTCCGCCTGGACCAGGCCGCCGAACACACGCCCCCAGCCCCCCACTAGCCCCCGGCCGCGCCCCGCCGAGGCCCAACGCCCCCAAGGACAACCCCGCCCCACGCCGACGCCCTGGGGGCGCAACACCCAGCCTTGTCGGCGCTGCGTGCGGCAATTCCAGCCCCGCCGGCGTTTGAGGCGCGGGGTTTGGGGCGGAGCCCCAACGAACAACCCGGCTGGCGCCGGGCACCGGGCTCCGCCCGGACCCGCGCCTCAAACGCCGGCGAGGCTCGAACGGCCCCGACACCTCTCGCGAGGTGTCGGGGCCGTTGTCGTCCGCGCGGCGTCGCGGGCCGCGCCCCCGCCGAACCCGACCGATCAAGACCTCCCGGTTTTGGCCGATCCGCCCCCTCATGGTCTCCTTGGCCGATACACCCAAGCCCCGGGACCCGCGCACCGTCGCACCCCGCGGGCCCCGGGCCGCGCGCCGGAGGCCGCCTCCGTGCCGCCGCCCGGACCTGCCTGTCCCATTCCACGAAGGCGAACCGATACATGAGCGACCGCACCCTGGCCGAGGCCGGCCCGGCGTCCGCCACCGACCGGGCCGCAGCCGCGTCCCCGCACGTCGATGCCGGTGACGAGGGCTACAGCAAGGACCTGAAGTCCCGCCACATCAACATGATCGCGATCGGCGGAGCGATAGGCACCGGCCTCTTCCTGGGCGCGGGCGGCCGCCTCGCCGGCGCCGGCCCCTCGCTCGCCATCGCCTACGCGGTCTGCGGCCTCTTCGCCTTCTTCGTCGTCCGGGCCCTCGGCGAACTCGTCCTGTACCGCCCCTCCTCCGGCGCGTTCGTCAGCTACGCCCGCGAGTTCATGGGCGAGAAGGGCGCGTACACGGCGGGCTGGCTGTACTTCCTCAACTGGTCCACGACCACCGTCGCCGACATCACCGCGGCCGCCACCTACGCCCACTTCTGGGCCGCGTTCAGCGACGTCCCGCAGTGGATCCTCGCCCTGATCGCCCTCTCGGTGGTCCTCGCGGCCAACCTCATCTCGGTCCGGTACTTCGGCGAGATGGAGTTCTGGTTCTCGATCGTCAAGGTCGCGGCCCTGGTCGCCTTCATGCTCGTCGGCATCTACCTCGTCGCGACCAGCCACCCGATCGACGGCCACGTGCCCGGCATCGGCTCCGTCACCGACAACGGCGGCCTCTTCCCGTCCGGGGTCCTGCCCATGCTCCTGGTCATCCAGGGCGTGGTCTTCGCGTACGCCTCCGTCGAGCTGTGCGGCGTCGCCGCCGGCGAGACCGAGAACCCCGAGAAGATCATGCCGAAGGCCATCAACTCGATCATGTGGCGGGTCGGCGTCTTCTACGTCGGCTCCGTGGTCCTGCTCGCGCTGCTGCTCCCGTACACCGCGTACTCGGCCGACCAGAGCCCGTTCGTCACCGTCTTCGACAAGCTCGGCATCCCCGGCACCGCCGGCATCATGAACCTGGTGGTCCTCACCGCCGCGCTCTCCAGCCTCAACTCCGGCCTCTACTCCACCGGCCGGATCCTGCGCTCGATGGCCATGGCAGGCTCCGCGCCCAAGTTCACCGCCCGCATGAACAAGGGCAAGGTCCCCTACGGCGGCGTCCTGTTCACCGCGGCCTTCGGCGTCGCCGGCGTCGGTCTGAACTACTGGATGCCCGGCGAGGCCTTCGAAATCGTCCTCAACCTCGCCTCCATCGGCATCCTCGGCACCTGGGCCATGGTCATGCTCTGCTCGCTGCACTTCTGGCGCCGCGCGCAGGACGGCCGCGTCACCCGCCCCGCCTACCGGCTGCCCTGGGCCCCGTACACGCAGATCGTCACCCTGCTCTTCCTCGTCACCGTCCTCGTCCTGATGTGGTGCGACGGCGGTGTGGGCCGCACCACGGTGAAGTTCCTCCCGCTGATCGCCGCCGCCCTCGTCGGCGGCTGGTTCCTGGTCCGCCGCCGCGTCGCCGAACTGGCCGCCGACACCCCCCGCTGACGGCCCCGCACCACGCGAAGCCCCGCCCCGACCACCGGAACCGAAGACGGTCGGGCGCGGGGCCTTCCCACGCCCGTGAGCGGCACGGCCCCCTCCGGCGGCCCGCGCCCCCGGCCGTACGACCCTCCCCGCGGGCCCTCACGCCGTACGCGCGCATTCACGCCATGCCCGCACCCGCGCCGTCCGGACCGCACCCGCGCCGTCCGGACCGCACCCGCGCCGTCCGGACCGCCACCCGTACCGGCCGGCCCCTCACACCCTCCGAGCTGCGCGTCGGCCAGGGCGGCCGGCACCGAGGGATCCAGCGAGTCCAGGTCGCCGACGGCCTCCGCGTAGCCGCCCGCTTGCAGGGACTCCGCGAGGAGCCGCCGAGCCGCCGCCTCCGGCGCGTCCGCGGCCAGTTGCCGCAGTGCCTGCGCCCGCTCGCGCGGGCCCGGGACCTCCGCGACCAGCTCACCGGCCCGGACGGTGTCGCCCAGGGACACCAGGGCCGACACGACCGCCGCGAGCGCCTGCGACCGCTCGTCGTGGTTCGAGATGCCCCGTGCGGTGCCAGCCCTCCGCGCGGTACCGGTCGGACCGGGCGTGCAGCCGCTCCAGGCACGCCCCGCCAGTTCCGGCTCGCGCCCGCGCAGCTCCGGCGGGGCGATCCGTTCGACCTGCCGCAGGTAGCCGCTGCGCACCTGCGGCTCCGCTGCGACGGTGACGTCCCCGTGCACGATGCCCGAGACGGCGCCCCCGCCGCCGAGTGCCCGCGCCGCCCCGGTCCGGGCCGCGGCGAGGGCCGGCCCGTCCCCCCGCTGGATCATCCGGCCGGTATCGTCGACGGCTCCGACAGGCACCGGGGAAACGCGAAGAACCCCAGCCGGAGCTGGGGTTCTTCAGTGGTGTCCGAGGGGGGACTTGAACCCCCACGCCCGATAAAGGGCACTAGCACCTCAAGCTAGCGCGTCTGCCATTCCGCCACCCGGACAAGGTGTCTGTCTCGCGTCCCTTCCGGGCCGCTCCGACGAAGAGAACATTACCAGGGTTTCGGACTGCCTCGATCACACCCCCTGACCGGCGCGGACGGGCCTTGGGCGGAGCGCGTCGGGAGGCGAGGATGGGGGAGGACTGTGAAGAACGGCTGACGAAGCGGGAGGAATCAGCGTGAGCGATTCGAACACGGGCAGGACCGGGTCCGGCGAGGACGAGGTCGTCGGGCTCTGCAGTGACCTCATCCGGATCGACACCAGCAACTACGGCGACCACTCCGGGCCGGGGGAGCGCAAGGCGGCGGAGTACGTCGCGGAGAAGCTCGCCGAGGTCGGCCTGGAGCCGCAGATCATCGAGTCCCACAAGGGCCGCGCCTCCACGGTGGCCCGCATCGAGGGCGAGGACCCCTCGCGGCCGGCGCTGCTCATCCACGGCCACACCGACGTGGTGCCGGCCAACGCGGCCGACTGGACGCACCACCCGTTCTCCGGCGAGGTGGCCGACGGCTGCGTCTGGGGCCGCGGCGCGGTGGACATGAAGGACATGGACGCGATGACCCTCGCGGTCGTACGGGAGCGGATGCGCAGCGGTCGCAAGCCCCCGCGCGACATCGTCCTGGCCTTCCTCGCCGACGAGGAGGCGGGCGGCCTGTACGGCGCCCGGCACCTGGTCGACAAGCACGCCGGCCTGTTCGACGGCGTCACGGAGGCCATCGGTGAGGTCGGCGGCTTCTCGTTCACCGTCAACGAGAACCTGCGCCTCTACCTGGTGGAGACCGCCCAGAAGGGCATGCACTGGATGCGGCTCACGGTGGAGGGCACCGCCGGCCACGGGTCGATGACGAACAACGACAACGCGATCACCGAGCTGTGCGAGGCGGTGGGCCGCCTCGGCCGGCACACCTGGCCGGTGCGGGTGACCAAGACCGTCCGGTCGTTCCTGGACGAGCTCTCGGACGCGCTCGGCACCGAGCTCGACCCCGAGAACATGGACGAGACCCTCGCCAAGCTCGGCGGCATCGCCAAGATGGTCGGCGCCACGCTGCGCAACTCGGCCGCGCCGACGATGCTCGGCGCCGGCTACAAGGTCAACGTGATCCCCGGCGAGGCCGTGGCGCACGTGGACGGCCGCTTCCTGCCCGGCTACGAGCAGGAGTTCCTCGCCGACCTGGACCGGCTGCTCGGCCCCCGGGTCAAGCGCGAGGACGTGCACGCCGACAAGGCCCTGGAGACCGGCTTCGACGGCCGGCTGGTCGACGCCATGCAGACGGCCCTGGTCGCCGAGGACCCGATCGCGCGCGCGGTGCCGTACATGCTCTCGGGCGGTACGGACGCGAAGTCCTTCGACGACCTCGGCATCCGCTGCTTCGGCTTCGCGCCGCTGCAGCTGCCGCCGGAGCTGGACTTCGCGGGCATGTTCCACGGCGTCGACGAGCGGGTGCCGGTCGACGGCCTGAAGTTCGGCGTACGCGTTCTGGACCGATTCATCGACAACTGCTGAAACCTCGTGCAGGTGTGCGCAATCCACTGAGAAGAGTGAATGCGCTCATACGCTCGTAGCCCTGGTGGCACCTCCTCGTTACTGGTGATGCGGTCCGCGGCTGGGACCGCATTGCCTACTAGGAGGAATGATGATCAAGAAGGTTGCCGCCGTCGCGGCCGCCACTGGTGGCCTGGTTCTCGCGGGTGCGGGGCTGGCTTCCGCCGACGCCGGCGCCCAGGGTGCTGCCATCGGCTCCCCCGGCGTGCTCTCGGGCAACGTCGTCCAGGTCCCCGTCCACGTTCCCATCAACGTGTGCGGCAACACGGTCAACGTGATCGGCCTGCTGAACCCGGCCTTCGGCAACACCTGCGTCAACGCCTGATTCTGACGCCGATTCACACCCTTCCGAGGGTATGGGTCCCCGGCCCCGGAGTGCGCGATCCGCGCTCCGGGGCTCCGGGGTTTCGGCGTACGAGCGGGGGAGCCCGTGCGCCGGTGCACGCACGAAGCAAAAGATGCAGCAGGGGGTAAGCACATGCGACAGGTCACCAGGATCACCAGGGTCACCCGGAAGACGCTGATCACCGTGGCGGCCGCGGGAGGTGTCCTCGCTCTCGGCGGGGGATACGCCCAGGCCGACGCCGGCGCCGCCGGGGGCACGTCGGACTCGCCGGGCGTACTGTCCGGCAACACCGTCCAGGCGCCGGTCCACGCACCGGTCAACGCCTGCGGGAACACCGTCTCCGTGATCGGGATCCTCAATCCGGCCTTCGGGAACCACTGCGCGAACACCGGGGACGGCCGCCACGGCCGGCCGGGCGCGCAGGCCCAGGGGGGCGCACACGATTCGCCGGGCGTGGGATCCGGCAACACCGTCCAGGCGCCCGTCGAGGTGCCGGTGAACGCCTGCGGGAACACCGTCTCGGTGGTCGGGCTCCTCAACCCGGCCCTCGGCAACGACTGCGCGAACACCGCCCACGGCAAGCCCGGCCACCCGGGCACGCCGGGCAAGCCGGGACACCCGGGAACACCCGGCAAGCCCGGCCACCCCGGTACGCCCGGAAAGCCGGGACACCCCGGTGAGCCCGGCAAGCCCGGCCACCCGGGAACGCCGGGGAAGCCCGGACAGCACGCTGAACCCGGCAGGCCCGGTCACCCGGGTACGCCCGGACAGCCCGGCAAGCCCGGCACCTCGGGCACGGGCACGGGCGAGGGGGCGCACGGCTCGGACGCGGGCTCCCGCGGCGAGACGGTGACGCGGGGCGGCGCCCTCGCGCACACCGGCGCCGACGGCGCCCTCGGCGTCGTCCTGCCCATCGGCGGCGGCATGCTGCTCGCCGGCGCCGTGCTCTACCGGCGCGCCCGCGCCGCCGCCTGACAGCCGGCCGCAGGACACCGCCGGCAGGTTCCGGACGGCCGGGCCCCGCGCATCCCGCGCGGGGCCCGGCCGCTCACCATGTGGGACGCAGCTGGCGGATGATCCGGCGGCGCAGCCGCACCCGGCGGCTGCCGTCCCGGCGCAGCGTCAGCCGGTCCAGCTCCCAATTCCCGTACTCCGCATGGTCGGTCAGCAGACGGGTCGCCTCCTTGCGCGTCACACCGCGGGGCACGTACACGTCGACAAATTCGTATTCCGGCATCGCATCTATTGTGCGCGCAGCGACCAGGTACGGATAGCGTCTGCACTATGTCTGATGTCGCTCAGCCCACCGCTGCCGAGGTACGCGCCGCCGCCGAGGCGATCAAAACCGCGCTGGACCGCCACCTGGCGGCGGTCGAGCGCCGGACCGGGGACGATGACCCGGCTGTCTACGCCGCGTTCAACGAACTGGCCGCGGCTGCCGAGGAATACGATGAGCTCCTCTACGACCGCTACGACGAGGTCACCCCCTTCGAGATCCCGGCCTCCGGAGAACCGGGCCGGTACAGCGGCCCGGAGGAGCCCGGCGTCTTCAGCGTGATGATCCGCCGCGACTACGTCGTCGCGGACCCGCAGCGGTTCGTCGCCCACGCCGAAATGGTCGCCGCCGCCGACCCCGACCACGGCCACGCCATGAACAACCCGGGGACCGCCGACGCGCTCGGCGTCCTCTTCAGCGAATACGAAGCCGACGAAATCGCCAGCCGCCACCAGGAGTTCGGGCTCGCGGAAGGCGACTCCACCCTCTGGATCGTGACCTCGGAAGAGCCCGCCGAGCCCGGCGAATGGCTCGGCGCACCCTTCGACCACCCCGACTTCGATCACGTACTGCACCGCTTCGAGGCCAGCTCCGTGTTCACGGGCCGGCTCAGCCAGAGCTTCGACTACGACGTCGAGGAGGAGGAAGGCGACGAGGATCTGGAGGTCCTCGACTCGGGCCGCGCCTAGCCGCCGGCCCGCGGCCGGGCCGGGAGCCCGTACCGCGCCGCACGACCGTCCCGTCCACCGGCACGCCCGCCGCTCGCCCGGGCGGTCCTCCTTCCGGAGGGCCGCCCGGGCGTCGTCACGTCCGCGCCCGGGTCATGGGATCAGAGCCGGTCGTCCGCGGCCGCCGCGGCCGCCAGGGACCGCAGCAGGTCCGTCAGCCGCGTGGTCCGCGGCCGCGCCGGGACCTCCGCCACGGCCCGCGGCAGCGCCTGGTCCACCCCGTGCACCACCGACAGGTGCCGCTCGGCGCGGCCGAACGCCGTGTACACCCAGTCCCGCGCCAGCGCGTCCGCGGCGTCCCCGGGGAGCACGACCACCACGGCCGGCCAGCGCGCGCCGACGGCCTGGTGCGCGGTCACGGCCCAGCCGTGCCGGACCGCCGTCTCCACCTGTTCCCGCGGGACGACGACCGGCTCACCCGCGCACTCCAGGTGCAGGCCGGCCGCATCGGCCGTCACCACCCGGCCCGGGCGGGCCCGCCCCGGCGCGGGCACGTACACGATCCGGTCCCCGGGGTCGAAGCCGCCGAACCGGCCGGGGCCGGGGTTCAGCCGCTCCTTGAGGGCCGCGTTGAGCGCGCGGGTGCCCGCCGAGCCGCCGTGTCCGGGCGTGATCACCTGGGTGTGCCCCGGCTCGATGCCGAACGCGCGCGGCACCGAGTCCGCGACCAGTTGCACCGTGCGGTGCACCGCCTCCCCGGCGTCGCGCACCGGGACGATCACGACCTCCTTGCCGGGCGCCTCGACCTGGGTCAGCTCGCCGATGCCGATCCCCGAGACCAGTTCGCCCAGCGGACCCGGGTCCGGGGTGCGGGACGCCAATTGGGGGCAGGCCCGGGAGGCCAGCACATCGCCGAACACCCGCCCCGGGCCCGCCGCGCCCAGCACCGCCGGGTCGCCGCTGAGCACCAGCCGGGCCCCGTCCGGCACCGACTCCACCAGCGCCGCCGCCGTGTCCACGTCCAGCTGCGGGGCATCCAGCACCGCCAGCAGGTCCAGGGCGAACGCGCCGTCGGCGTCCCGGCCGGGCCCCTCCGAGCCGTCCAGGAGACCCGCCACGGTCACGGCGGCGCCCTCCGGCAGCCCGGTGGCCGCCCGCGCCCGGCCGTCGCCGGTGTGCACGGCCGCGTACGCGCGCAGCCCCATCCGGTGTGCGGCCGCCACCAGGGCCAGCGGCTCCGCGCGGGCCGCCTCGGCGCCGGTGTGGGCCACCAGGCCGTGACCGGCCGCCGTCCGGATCAGCTCGGCCGCCGAGGGGCCGGGGGCGGCCTCGGCGGCCTGCTCCCAGAGTTCCGGCCGGTCGTGGTCCGCGCCGCCGTTCTTGCCGAAGGTGCTGAGCAGCCGGGCCAGGCCGTCCGCGAGGCTCTCCTCGGCGAGCGCGTGCCCCTCCAGGCCGACGAGCACCCGGACGGGCTCCGGGGGGCCGCCGTCGCCGGTGGCGCCGGTTCCGGATCCGGCTTCGTCCGTGCCCTGGGGGGCCGCGGTGTCCGCGTACTCATCCCCGTCCTCGTCGGATTCCGGGAACACCAGTACCGCGCCGTCCGAGATGGCGGCCTCCAGCGCCTCGTCGGCGTCCGGTACGCCGTACCGGCCGAGCGCGCCGGTCAGCACCGGAACCTCCAGTGCGGTGTGCCCCTTCAGCGCGGCCTGTGCCAGCAGCCAGCCGACCAGGGCGACGGACCGGCGCTCGTCCCCGGGACCGCACTGATCGCCCAGCAGCGCGCGTGCGAACCCGTCGGCCTGCGAGGGCCGTACGCCGGGCAGTTCCAGGAGCCGCCACGGGTCCTGGCGCAGCACGTCGGCCGCGCCCTCGCCGAGGGTCGCCGCGGCCGGGCCGGCCAGTGCCGCGGGGGCGCCGCCGGCCGTGAGCACGGAGCGTACGGCCGCTACGAGGTCGTCGGCGGGTGCGGGTGCGGGTGCGGGTGCGGGTGCGGGTGCCGGGGTGGGGGCGGGTGCCGGGCTCGGCGGGGGCGTGGTGGGGGCGGCCGGCCGGCGCGGGGCCGGGGCCTGACGGCCGTCGAAGGACCGGGTGTCGGGCTGCCGGCCGCCCTCCACGGCCCGTACGGCGGCCAGCAGCTCGGCCGCCGTGCCGCTCAGCTTCGCCCCGGCTTCGACCGGGGCGGCGCGCTCGGCCTTCCGGCGGGCGATTCGCTCGCGCTCGATGCGTTGGGCCGCGAGTTCGGCGGCCGCCTCGCTCAGGGCCGTCGCCGTATCGGCGCCGTTCGCGTCCGTCGGCCCGGCCGGGGGCTCCGCGCCTTCCGCTGCCGCGTCGGCACCGGGCTCCGCCCGGTCCTGCGCCTCAAGCGCCGGCGGGGCTGGATCGGTCTCCGGTTCCTCCGTCGGGTCGGCGTCGGGCGTCTGCGGGGCGGGCGTGCCATCCGCTGCCGCGTCGGTGCCGGGTTCCGCCCGGTCCTGCGCCTCAAGCGCCGGCGGGGCTGGATTGGTCTCCGGTTCCTCCGTCGGGTCGGCGTCGGGCGTCTGCGGGGCGGGCGTGCCTTCCGCTGCCGCGTCGGTGCCGGGTTCCGCCCGGTCCTGCGCCTCGAACGCCGGCGGGGCTGGATCTGTCGTCGGCGGGGTCGGCTCCGTCGCTGGTTCTGCCGGGCCGTTTTCCGCGCCTTCGGCGGGGGCTTCGGCGGGGGTGCCCGGGGGGGCCGGTTCCGCGTCGGGCCCGCTCTTCGCGCCTTCGGCGCGTTCGGCGCGTTCCGTACTCACAACGTGCTCCAGTCCTGGTCGGGGTAGCGGTGCACGGGCGCCGACACATCGTCCAGCGCCTGGCAGATCTCCTCCGGAAGACTAAGGGCCTCCGCCGACAGTGCCTCCGCGAGCTGGGCCGCCGTCCGCGCGCCGACCAGCGGCGCGGCCACTCCGGGGCGGTCGCGGATCCACGCCAGCGCCACCTGCAGCGGGGTGACCGCGAGCCCGTGCGCCGCCGTCACCACCGCGTCCACGATCCGCCGCGCGGTGTCGTCGAGGTACGGCGCCACGAAACCGGACAGCACCTCCGACGCGCCCCGCGAGCCGGGCGGGACGCCGTCGCGGTACTTGCCCGTCAGCACCCCGCGGCCCAGCGGCGAGGCCGGCAGCAGGCCGACGCCCAGGTCCAGCGCCGCCGGCAGCACCTCGCGTTCCACGCCCCGCTGGAGAAGCGAGTACTCCATCTGGGTCGACGCCAGCCGGGTCCGTACGCCCGGCGCCGCGAGCTGCCAGGTCGCCGCCTTCGCCAGCTGCCAGCCGCTGAAGTCCGCCACGCCCGCGTACCGGGCCCGGCCGCTGCTCACCGCCAGGTCCACGGCCTGCAGCGTCTCCTCCAGCGGCGTGTACGGGTCGAAGGCGTGCACCTGCCACAGGTCCACGTAGTCGGTGCCCAGCCGCGCCAGCGACGCGTCGAGCGCGGCCAGCAGGTGGCCGCGCGAGCCGTCGCAGCGCCGGTCGGCGTCGCGTACGGTGCCCGACTTCGTGGCGATCACCAGGTCGCGGCGCGGCACCAGGCCGCCCACCAACTGCCCCAGCAGGTACTCCGCGTCGCCGCCCGCGTACACGTCGGCCGTGTCGACGAGCGTGCCGCCCGCCTCCCAGAAGATCTTCAGCTGCTCCGCCGCGTCGGACTCGGCCGCGCCGCCGGGGCTCTGGCCCCAGGTGAGGGTGCCGAGCCCGACCCTGGAAACACGCAGGCCCGTTCGGCCGAGATGCCTCTGTTCCATGACCGGTGAGACTACTGGGGCACTGCCGAACGGGGCCCGGGCGCGCTAGAGTCCGCGCAGACCAACGTTACTCATCGGTAAGGGGACGACATGCGGCTCGGCATCAATCTCGGCTACTGGGGCGCGGGCATGGACGCCGACAATCTCGCCGTCGCCCAGGAGGCGGACCGGCTGGGATACGACGTCTGCTGGGCCGCGGAGGCCTACGGTTCGGACGCCCCGACGGTCCTCGCCTGGGTCGCCGCCCAGACCGAGCGCATCGACGTCGGCTCCGCGATCCTCCAGATCCCGGCCCGCCAGCCCGCCATGACCGCGATGACCGCGGCCACCCTCGACTCGCTCACCGGCGGCCGCTTCCGCCTCGGCCTCGGCGTCTCCGGCCCGCAGGTCTCCGAGGGCTGGTACGGCGTGAAGTTCGACAAGCCGCTGGCCCGCACCCGCGAGTACGTCGAGATCGTCCGCAAGGCCATGACCCGCGAGCGGCTCAGCTACGAGGGCGAGCACTGGACCCTGCCGCTGCCCGGCGGCCCCGGCAAGCCCCTCAAGCTCACCGTGCACCCCGAGCGCGAGCACATCCCGCTCTACATCGCGGCCATCGGCCCCAAGAACCTGGAGCAGACCGGCGAGATCGCCGACGGCGCGCTCCTCATCTTCCCGGCCGCGGAGCACCTGGAGGCCACCGCGCTCACCCACATCCGGGCGGGCCGCGAGAAGGCCGGCAAGACCATGGACGGCTTCGACGTCTGCCCGACCGTGCCGCTGGCCCTCGGCGACGACGTGGCCGCCCTCGCCGACATGTTCCGCCCGTACACCGCCCTGTACGTCGGCGGCATGGGCAGCCGCAAGCAGAACTTCTACAACCAGCTCGCGCAGCGCATGGGCTACGAGAAGGAAGCCGCCGAGATCCAGGACAAGTACCTGGCCGGCGACAAGACGGGCGCGGCGGCCGCGGTGCCGCACAGCCTGATCGACTCGACCGCGCTGCTCGGCCCGGTCGAGCGGATCGCGGACGGCATGAAGGCCTACGCGGAAGCCGGCGTCACCACCCTGACCCTGGCCCCGGCGGGCTTCACCCGCGAGGAGCGGCTGGCCGCGCTGCGCGCCGGCGTCGAGGCCATGGAGCTCGCCGGACTCGCCTGAGCCGCCGGCCCCCGCCACACCCCCCACACGCGCCCCGGACACACCCCGGCCGCCGGACTTCGCGTCCGGCGGCCGGATCCGTCTCAGCGGCCGTGGTGGGGGCTCGGGGGGTCCTCCCCGCCACGGCCGTCACTGCCAACAACGCCGCGCGGGCCCGCCGGGTTACGCCCGGCCGGCCGCCCCTTCGTGTCCGTCGTTCGGAGCAGTGCCGCCACCGCGCGGTTGCCCGCCACCGCGATCGGCCTTTGACTCGGTCCGAGGGGGTCCGTAGGAGGTGGCAGTCATGCTCTCGGCCCGAAGTCTGTTCCAGGAGATCGTCGACAACGACGACTCGTTCCAGCTGTTCTGCTCCATCGCCGCCAGCGGCGAATCGCAGGGCGGCTGGGAGAACGCCCGGATCGCCGCCCTCGTCCCGCCGGGCATGGCGGACATGGCCCCGAAGATCACCCGGCACGGCGCCGACGAGGACAAGCACGGCCGGATCTTCCACGCGCTGCTCAAGAAGCGCGGCCTGCCGCCGGTGCCGGTGCCCCCGGAGACCGACTACACGATGCTCCTGGAGCAGCGCGGCATCGGCCTGGCGCACGCCACCCTGCGCGGCGACCGGCCGCTCAGCGAGGAGGACATCGTCGTCTACCTCGCGCACAGCCGCGTCACCGAGCAGCGGGCCGCCGACCAGATGGACATGCTCGTGAGGCACTTCGGGGACCACCCCGAGGTCGGCAAGGCCATCCGCCTGATCAGCAACGACGAGGACAACCACCTCGCGTACTGCCACGAGGAACTCCTGCGCCTCGCCGCCGAGGGCCACGGCCGGACCATCCAACGGGTGCTGCGCGAGAGCGCCCTCGCCGAGATCGTCGTCTACCGCGACGTCAGCCTCGCCGTCATGGCCCACATGGGCCGCCTCCTCGACTGGCCCGCCGCGAAGTCCGCGGTGCTGCGCGCCGGGATCCACGGCGCCTACCGCTGGGAGCGGTTCGCCGGCTGGCACCGGGCCGTCCGCCTGACCATGCCCGAGCGCCGCAACGCACTGGGCGGACCGGCCGTACCCGCCGCCGGCTTCGCCTGACCGGGCCGCGCGCCCCGCCGCCACCCGCCCCCGGAACCCGTACCCGTACGGCGCCCGGGGGCGCGGTCTCACAGCCAGCCGCGCCGCTTGAACAGCCGGTACAGGCCCACGACCGCGCCCGCCATCACCAGCAGCACCACCGGGTAGCCCCACACCTGCCGGCGCTCCGGCATGTGCTCGAAGTTCATGCCGTAGATCCCCGCGACCATCGTCGGCACCGCCGCCATCGCCGCCCACGCCGAGATCTTGCGCATGTCGTCGTTCTGCCGGACCCCCATCTGCGCCAGGTGCGCGGCCAGCGCGTCCGACAGCAGCCGGTCCAGGCCCTCCACGTACTCGTTCGCCTTGGCCAGGTGGTCGGCCACGTCCCGGAAGAACGGCCGCGCGTGCTCGTGCACGAACGGCACCCCCGTGCCCGCCAGCCGCGCCATCGGCAGCGTCAGCGGGTTGGTCGCCCGCCGGAACTCCAGCACCTGCCGCTTGAAGGCGTAGATGCGGGCCGCGGTGTTCTTCGTGTCCGCCGCGTTCGGCGCGAACACGTCCGTCTCCAGCTCCTCCAGGTCGCCCTGGAGCTCGCCCGCCACCTCGATGTAGTGGTCCACCACGGCGTCGCTCACCGCGTACAGCACCGCCGTCGGCCCGTGCCGCAGCACCGCCGGGTCCTCCTCCAGCCGCCGCCGCACCGCGGCCAGCGGCGCCCCCGGCCCGTGCCGGACGGTGACCACGAACGCGTCCCCGATGAACAGCATCAGCTCGCCCGCCGACACCGTGTCGCTCTCCTCGTCGTACCGCACCGGCTTGAGGACCACGAACAGCGAATCGTCGTACACCTCCAGCTTCGGCCGCTGGTGCGCGGTCAGCGCGTCCTCCACCGCCAGCGGGTGCAGCCCGAACTCGCTGCGGACCAGGTCGAACTCCTTCTCGGTCGGCTCGTGCACCCCTATCCACAGGAAGGCGTCACCCATGGCCCGCGCCTCGTCGAGGGCGTCCGAGAAGTCGGCCGGCCCGTCCACCCGGGCGCCGTTGCGGTAAATCGCGCAGTCCACAATCACCCGGGGCATTCTTCCCTGCCACCGCCCGGCCCGCACCCAGGCCGCAGCGCCTACGCTGACCCCCATGGCCACGCTGATCCTCGTACGGCACGGACGTTCCACCGCCAACACCGCCGGACTGCTCGCCGGACGGACCCCCGGCGTCGCACTCGACGAGACCGGCGCCGGGCAGGCCGCCGCGCTCCCCGCCCGGCTCGCCGCGCTGCCGCTGGCCGCCGCCGTCAGCAGCCCGCTCCAGCGCTGCCACGAGACCCTCGCCCCGCTGCTCGCGGCCCGGCCCGGACTGCCCCTGCACACCGAGGACCGCATCGGCGAATGCGACTACGGCGACTGGTCCAACCGCAAGCTCTCCGAACTCTCCGACGAACCCCTGATGAAGGTCGTCCAGCAGCACCCCTCCGCGGCCGCCTTCCCCGGCGGCGAGTCCATGCGCGCCATGCAGCACCGCGCCGTGGAGGCCGTCCGCGACTGGAACACCCGCATCGAGGCCGAGCACGGCGCCGACGCCCTCTACGTGATGTGCTCGCACGGCGACATCATCAAGTCCCTGGTCGCCGACGCCCTCGGCATGCACCTCGACCTCTTCCAGCGGATCTCCGTGGAACCCTGCTCGGTCACCGTCATCCGCTACACCCCCCTGCGGCCCTTCCTGCTGCGCCTCGGCGACACCGGCGGCCTCGACGGCCTGGCCCCCCGCGAAGCCGCCAAAAGCGCCGAAACCGGCGAGAATGGCGGGAACGCGGTCGTCGGGGGTGCCGCGGGCGCGGCGTGATCGAACGGCGCAGTAGGGTGGATGTGCCGAACCGGCCCTGCCACGCCCGCGCCGACCTGCCCTCGCAGCCGATCCCCCTTGGAGACTGGACGTGCCCCGTCAGGTGTTCCTCTACGACCCGCCGGACCGCTTCGTGGCCGGTACGGTCGGCCTGCCTGGACGCCGTACGTTCTTCCTGCAGGCCTCCTCGGGCCCCCGCGTCACCAGCGTCTCCCTGGAGAAGACCCAGGTGGCCGCCCTCGCCGAACGCATGGACGAACTCCTCGACGAGGTCGTACGGCGCACCGGAGGCAACGCCCCGGTGCCCGCCGTCGCACCCCCCGAGGCCAGCGACACCGCCCCCCTCGACGCACCCGTCGACGAGGAGTTCCGGGTCGGCACCATGGCACTCGCCTGGGACGGCGACGAACAGCGCATGATCGTCGAGGCCCAGGCCCTCGTCGAACTCGACGCGGACTCCGAGGAAGACCTCGCCGAAGCCGAGGAGCGGCTCCTCCAGGACGAGGAGAACGGCCCGCCCATGCTGCGGGTCCGTCTCACCGGCGCCCAGGCCCGCGCCTTCGCCAAGCGGGCCCTGGACGTCGTCAACGCCGGGCGGCCGCCGTGCCCGCTGTGCAGCCTGCCGCTCGACCCGGAGGGCCACGTATGCCCGCGCCAGAACGGATACCGCCGCGGCGCGTGACCGGAGACGTCGTGACACCACAGGCAGGGGACACCGAGGAACTGCTCGCCCACGGCGAACTGACCGTGCGCGGGCAGATCCGAGAGGCCTCCAACGCCGTCCTGCGCTGCACCGTCACCCGTGACGGCGCCGCCACCGAATGCGTGTACAAACCGGTCGCGGGGGAGCGGCCGCTGTGGGACTTCCCCGACGGCAACCTCGCCCGCCGCGAAGTCGCCGCCTACCTCCTCTCGCGGGCCAGCGGCTGGGACCTCATCCCGCCGACCGTGCTCCGCGACGGCCCGTACGGCGAAGGCATGGTCCAGCAGTGGATCGAACCCGACCCGGACGCCCCCGACGCCCGCCTGCTCGCCCTCGTCGACGGCGAGGAAGCCGGCGAGGGCTGGCGGCCCGTCGCCTTCGCCGAAGTCGCCGAAGGCCGCACCGCGCTCCTCGTGCACGCCGACGACCAGCGGCTGCGCCGCCTCGCCGTCCTCGACGCCGTGATCAACAACGGCGACCGCAAGGGCGGCCACCTGCTGCCCGCCCCCGGCGGCCGCCTCTACGGCATCGACCACGGCGTCACCTTCCACACCGAGGACAAGCTCCGCACCCTGCTCTGGGGCTGGGCCGGCGAGCCCCTCACCGACGAGGCCGTCGCCATGCTCACCGGCCTCACCGCCGACCTCGCGGACGGCACCCCGCTCGCCACCCGGCTGGCCGAACTGATCACCCCCGCCGAGCTGGCCGCCGTACGGGGCCGAGTGGCGCAGCTGCTGCGCACCGGGCGGCACCCCGAGCCCTCCGGGCAGTGGCCCTCGATCCCCTGGCCGCCCGTCTGACGTGCAACGGGGCCGCCACGGCCGGTCACGCACAGGGCCGGCCGACCCGCAAGAGCGGGGAACAAGCCAAGAGTGCCGATCCGGTTCGTTTCCGGAACATCCGTCCGGTTAGGCTCAAGGCATGCATGCCTGGCCAGCTTCTGAGGTTCCCGCCCTGCCCGGCAAGGGCCGCGACCTCCAGATCCACGACACCGCGACCCAGGGGACGATCACCCTCTCCCCGGGTCCCGTCGCCCGTATCTACGTCTGCGGGATCACCCCCTACGACGCGACCCACATGGGTCACGCGGCGACCTACAACGCGTTCGACCTCGTGCAGCGCGTGTGGCTCGACACCAAGCGTCAGGTTCACTACGTCCAGAACGTGACCGACGTGGACGACCCGCTGTTGGAGCGGGCCCTGCGCGACGGCCACGACTGGACCGACCTCGCCGAGCGCGAGACCGCCCTGTTCCGCGAGGACATGACCGCCCTGCGGATGCTCCCCCCGCAGCACTACATCGGCGCCGTCGAGGCCATACCCGGCATCGTCCCGCTCGTGGAGCGGCTGCGCGACGCGGGCGCCGCCTACGAACTCGACGGCGACACCTACTTCTCGGTGGAGTCCGACGCGCACTTCGGCGGGGTCTCGAACCTCGACGCCGAGGCGATGAGGCTGCTGTCCGCCGAGCGCGGCGGCGACCCGGACCGCCCCGGCAAGAAGAACCCCCTCGACCCGATGCTGTGGATGGCCGCCCGCGACGGCGAGCCCAGCTGGGACGGCGGCTCCCTCGGCCGCGGCCGGCCCGGCTGGCACATCGAGTGCGTCGCCATCGCCCTGGACCACCTCGGCATGGGCTTCGACATCCAGGGCGGCGGCTCCGACCTCGCCTTCCCGCACCACGAGATGGGCGCCTCCCACGCCCAGGTGCTCACCGGCGAGTTCCCCATGGCCAAGGCGTACGTCCACGCCGGCATGGTCGCCCTGCACGGCGAGAAGATGTCCAAGTCCAAGGGCAACCTGGTCTTCGTCTCCGCGCTGCGCCGCGCCGGGGTGGACCCGGTCGCGATCCGCCTCGCCCTCCTGTCGCACCACTACCGGTCCGACTGGGAGTGGACCGACCAGGTCCTCGCCGACGCCGTCGCCCGCCTCGGGCACTGGCGCGCGGCCGTCTCGCGGCCCGACGGGCCGTCCGCCGACGCGCTGGTCGAAGAGGTCCGCGAGGCGCTCTCCCGCGACCTGGACGCCCCCGCCGCGCTCGCCGCGGTCGACCGCTGGGCCGCGCTCCAGGAGTCCGAGGGCGGCACCGACGAGTCGGCGCCCGGTCTGGTCTCCCGCACGGTCGACGCGCTCCTGGGCGTCGCGCTCTAAGCGAACGCGGTGGGCCGGGTACCCGTACGGGTACCCGGCCCACCGCGTTCGTCGTCGCCCTGGGGGCGACCTCCCTGCTTCGCCGGCACCCTCAGCCTCCGGCGCCCGGGCGGCGCACCCGCGGGCCGGCAACCTCCAGCCTCGTCGGCGTTTGAGGCGCGGGGTTTGGGGCGGAGCCCCAAGACAACCCGGCTGGCGCCGGGCACCGGGCTCCGCCCGGACCCGCTCCTCAAACGCCGGCGAGGCTGGATCTCCCGCCGGCAACGCCGGCGAAGCTGGATTTCGCGCAGGCAACGCCGGCGAGGCTGGATGTCGCCCGCCGGCAGCGCCGGCAAGCCTGGGGGCGCGCCCCCAGGGCACGGGCGAGGCCGGGGCTACGGCTCCGGGGTCTCGTCGTCGCCGGGGTCTTCCGAGGCCTCCGGCGCCTCCGGGGGCGCGGCCGGCCCCGGCTCGGGCGGCTCGCCCGACTTCCGGCGCGGCGGGCGGCCCCGCCCGCCGGAGGTGTCGCGCAGGTACGTCGCGTCGCCGCCGTCCGTGGCCAGGCCCGGACCGCCGTCCCGGCGCCGCAGGTACCGCTCGAACTCCCTCGCGATGGCCTCGCCGGACGCCTCGGGCAGGTCCGCGGTGTCCCGGGCCTCCTCCAGCGTCTGGACGTACTCCGCCACCTCGCTGTCCTCGGCGGCCAGTTGGTCCACGCCCAGCTGCCAGGCCCGTGCGTCCTCGGGGAGTTCGCCCAGCGGGATCCGCAGGTCGATCAGGTCCTCCAGCCGGTTCAGCAGCGCCAGCGTCGCCTTCGGGTTCGGCGGCTGCGACACGTAGTGCGGCACCGCCGCCCACAGCGACACCGCCGGCACCCCGGCATGCGTACAGGCCTCCTGGAGGATCCCGACGATGCCCGTCGGGCCCTCGTACCGGGTCTCCTCCAGGTCCAGCGCCCGCGCCAGATCCGGGTCCGAGGTCACCCCGCTGACCGGCACCGGCCGGGTGTGCGGGGTGTCGCCCAGCAGGGCGCCCAGGATCACGACCATCTCGACGCCCAGCTCATGGGCGAATCCGAGGATCTCGTTGCAGAACGACCGCCACCGCATGGACGGTTCGATCCCGCGGACCAGCACCAGGTCACGGGGCTTGGCCCCGCCGATGCGCACCACCGACAACCGCGTCGTCGGCCAGGTGATCTTCCGTACTCCGCCGTCCAGCCACACCGTGGGGCGGTTGACCTGGAAGTCGTAGTAGTCCTCGGCGTCCAGCGCCGCGAAGACCTCGCCCTTCCACTCCCGGTCCAGGTGCGCCACCGCACCGGAGGCCGCGTCACCCGCGTCGTTCCAGCCCTCGAACGCGGCCACCATGACCGGGTCGATCAGCTCGGGCACGCCCTCAAGCTCGATCACCCAGGTCTCCTTCCGAAGTTCCCTTGCGTTTCCGGGGTCAGCCTACGGCTTGGATCCATCCCCGCCACAGCGTGCGGAAAACGGCAGTGGGCTGGGCAAAGGGGCGGCCCCGGTACGGACCGCCCCTGCAAAGGCTCGCGAAAGCGCCGCGCGGCGCCCGGAGTCAGGCCCTGCGGCCCAGCATCTCCTCGACGCGCGAGCGCACGCCGTCGGTGTCCAGACCGCGGATCGTCAGCGTCGTACGGCGGCGCAGCACGTCGTCGACCGTCTCGGCCCACTCGTGGTCGCGGGCGTAGGCGACCTGCGCCCAGATCTCCGGGCCGTCCTCGTGGATGCGCTCGCCCAGCGCCGGGTCCTCGTTCACGAGGCGGGCGATGTCGAAGGCCAGCGAACCGTAGTGGGTGGCCAGGTGGCGCGCGGTGAGCGGGTCCATGCGCGTACCGGGCTCGCGGTCCACCAGCAGCCGGTGCGCGACCGCGTTCGGGTTGGCGACACCGGGCAGCGGGATCCGGCGCACCAGCGACTTCACCGACTCCATGTCCTCGGTGAGGGGGCTGCCGGGCAGCTTGGCCAGCTTGTCCATGACCACGCGGCCGATGTGCCGGTACGTGGTCCACTTGCCGCCCGCGACCGACAGCATGCCGCCGCGGCCCTCGGAGACCACGGTCTCGCGCTTGGCCTTCTCGACGCCGCCGGGGCCGCCGGGCAGCACCCGCAGGCCGGCGAAGGCGTACGTCATCAGCGAGCGGTCGAGGTCCGCGTCGTTCACGGAGAACGCCGCCTCGTCGAGGATCTGCTGGATGTCGGACTCGGTGGCGTGCACGTCCGCCGGGTCGCCCTCGTACTTCTCGTCGGTGGTGCCCAGCAGCAGCTGGTCCTCCCACGGCAGCGCGAAGGTGATGCGGTACTTGTCGATCGGGGTGGCCATGGCGGCCTTCCACGGCGACTTGCGCTTCATGACGATGTGCGCGCCCTTGGAGAGGCGGATCGACGGCATGGAGTGCTTGTCTTCCATGCGCCGCAGGTGGTCCACCCACGGGCCGGTGGCATTGAGCACGACGCGGGCGTCGATCCCGAACTCGGTGCCCTCCAGGCGGTCCTTGAGCTCGGCGCCGGAGACCCGGCCCTGCGTCATGCGCAGGCCGGTGACCTCGGCGTGGTTGAGGACGACGGCACCGGACTCGACGGCCGCGCGGACCGTCATGACGGCCACCCGGGAGTCGTTCATCTGGTGGTCGTAGTAGACGGCGACGGCCTTGAGGTTGTCCGTCTTGAGGCCGGGGTTGT
This sequence comes from Streptomyces sp. NBC_00239, assembly GCF_036194065.1. Classification (NCBI taxonomy): domain Bacteria; kingdom Bacillati; phylum Actinomycetota; class Actinomycetes; order Kitasatosporales; family Streptomycetaceae; genus Streptomyces; species Streptomyces sp. NBC_00239. Next base: position 6,342,674 of record NZ_CP108095.1, read on the forward strand.
CGGCGGCGGCGCGGGCCGGGGATATGACCTTCCCGATGCCGTCGCCGAAGGCCGACAGCGCCGAGTACGCGAACACGCCCGCGCCCAGCTTGGCGGCGCCGACCGGGCCGCCCTTGTACACCGGCAGGTAGAACGTGAGCGGGTTGACCAGGTGCGGGGCCACGTCCTTGGCCAGCACCCGGCGCTCGTGGTGGTTCTCGGCGACCAGCTTGACCGCGCCGGTCTGCAGGTAGCGCAGACCGCCGTGGACCAGCTTGGAGGAGGCCGAGGAGGTGGCGCCGGCGAAGTCGCCGGCGTCCACCATGGCGACCCGCAGACCCGACTGCGCGGCGTGCCAGGCAACCGAGGTGCCCAGGATTCCACCGCCGATGACCAGCAGGTCGTACGTGGCCTTGGCCAGCTGCTCTCTGGTCTCGGCGCGGCTCGCGGTCGAACCGGCGGTCGGGTGCGTGCCCAGTGCGGGCACGCTCTGCAGGCTGCTCATTGTTAGCTCCTCGTCAGCTGTCGGTGATCGGCAAGGACGTCAGCCGGTGTCAGCTGTGGTCGTCCTCGTCGATCCAGCCCATGGTCCGCTCGACGGCCTTGAGCCAGTTCTTGTACTCGCGGTCCCGCTGGTCGGCGGGCATCCGCGGGGTCCACTCGGCGGCCCGGCGCCAGTTCGCGCGCAGCGCGTCCGTGTCGGGCCAGAAGCCGACGGCCAGGCCGGCGGCGTAGGCGGCGCCGAGACAGGTGGTCTCGGCGACCATCGGGCGCACCACCGGAGCGTCCAGGAAGTCCGAGAGCGTCTGCATCAGCAGGTTGTTGGACGTCATACCACCGTCGACCTTGAGCGCCGCCAGCTCGACGCCGGAGTCCTTGGTCATGGCGTCGGTGATCTCGCGGGTCTGCCAGGCGGTGGCCTCCAGCACGGCACGGGCGATGTGCGCCTTGGTGACGTAGCGGGTGAGGCCGGCGATCACGCCGCGGGCGTCGGAGCGCCAGTACGGCGCGAACAGGCCGGAGAAGGCCGGCACGAAGTAGGCGCCGCCGTTGTCCTCGACCGAGGAGGCCAGCGTCTCGATCTCGGCCGCGGTCTTGATCATGCCCATCTGGTCGCGCATCCACTGGACGAGCGAGCCGGTGACGGCGATCGAGCCCTCCAGGGCGTAGACCGGCTTGTCCTGGCCGATCTGGTAGCCGACCGTGGTCAGCAGGCCGCTGTAGGAGTTGATGATCTTGTCGCCGGTGTTCATGAGCATGAACGTGCCCGTGCCGTACGTGGACTTGGCCTCGCCCTCGGCGAAGCAGGTCTGGCCGAACAGGGCGGCCTGCTGGTCGCCGAGCGCGGAGGCGACGGGGACGCCGGCCAGGACGCCCGCCTTCACGTGGCCGTAGACCTCGGCGGAGGAGCGGATCTCGGGGAGGACGTTCAGCGGCACCTCCATGGACTCGGCGATCCGCTCGTCCCACGCCAGGGTGTGCAGGTTCATGAGCATGGTGCGCGAGGCGTTGGTGACGTCCGTGACGTGCACGCCGCCCTCGGCGCCGCCGGTCAGGTTCCAGATGACCCAGGAGTCCATGGTGCCGAAGAGGATGTCCCCGGCCTCGGCGCGCGCCCGCAGGCCCTCGACGTTGTCGAGCAGCCAGCGGACCTTGGGGCCGGCGAAGTACGAGGCCAGCGGCAGGCCGGTCTCGCGGCGGAAGCGGTCCTGGCCGACGTTGCGGCCGAGCTCCTTGCACAGGCCGTCCGTGCGGGTGTCCTGCCACACGAGGGCGTTGTGCACCGGCTGCCCGGTGTGGCGGTCCCACAGCACGGTGGTCTCGCGCTGGTTGGTGATGCCGACCGCCTTGACGTCGGCGGAGGTGATCCCGGCCTTCTCGATGGCGCCGGCGACGACTTCCTGGACGTTGGTCCAGATCTCGGTGGCGTCGTGCTCGACCCAGCCCGGCTTCGGGAAGATCTGCTCGTGCTCCTTCTGGTCCACGGAGACGATGCGTCCGTCGCGGTCGAAGACGATGCAGCGGGAGGAGGTGGTGCCCTGGTCGATCGCGGCGATGAAGGGGCCGGCGCCGTGGGTTCCGGTGCTCGTGGTCATGTTGTCTGCTCCTGGCGGTTCGTAAGAGGGAAGCGAGTCAGGTGGTTCGTGCAGCTGCTGCTGTTCTTGCGAATCAGGCGAACGCGATGTTGTACAGGCCGCCGGCGATCGCGGCACCGACGAGCGGGCCCACCACCGGGATCCAGGAGTATCCCCAGTCCGAGCCGCCCTTGTTGGGAAGCGGCAGGACGGCGTGGACGATGCGCGGACCGAGGTCGCGCACCGGGTTGATCGCGTAGCCGGTCGGGCCGCCGAGCGAGAGGCCGATGCCGACCACCACGAAGGACGTGATCAGGACGCCGATGACGCCGAGGCCCTTGCCGCCGTCCTGCAGGCCCTGGGTCAGGATCGCGAGGACCAGGACGACCGTGCCGATGATCTCGGTGGCGAGGTTCTGCACCGCGTGGCGGATCTCGGGGCCCGTGGAGAAGATGCCGAGCACCGGGCCCGCGGGCTGGGTGAGGTCGGGCTTCAGCTCCGGGTCGGTGAGGTGCGCGCGGAACTGGCCGTAGTACGTGATCCACATCAGCACGGCGCCGAGCATGGCGCCGAGGAGCTGGCCCGCGAGGTAGACGGGCACGTCGCCCCACTCGCCGTCCTTGACGGCGATGCCGACGGTGACCGCCGGGTTCAGGTGCGCGCCGGAGAGCGGTGCGGACACGTAGGCGGCGATGAGCACCGCGAAGCCCCACCCGAAGGTGATGGCCAGCCATCCCGCGCCGCGGGCCTTGGAGCTCTTGAGAGTCAGCGCGGCGCAGACGCCACCGCCGAGCAGTGTGAGCAGGGCGGTACCGATGGTCTCGCCGATGAAGATGTCGGAGCTGGACACCCGCGACTCCTTTGTCCTACGTCCAGGGGGTGAGCGGTCCGCCGGGTCCCGTCCGGTGGTCCGCGCACTCGGTGAGTGCGATTCCGGCCCTTGGCTCTGCCATACCTTAACGCGTATTGCCGTTAGGTGTTCGACAATGCCGACCGGTGAACGGCAGTTTTCCGCCTGGGTGAAGACGGCGTCAAGAGTTCGAAGCCGCCGAATGTCGGATCGTTACCACTCGGTAGAATCCCCCAACGGAGACGAAAACGGGCACGTTGGAGGGGCGTGGCGCGCAGCTGCCACGCTCGTGAGGTCCGTGAGGCGATCAAAATCGGCCGCGGCGGGCCGCCGGCGGCCCGCCGCGGCGTCCGGGGCACTGGCGGAGGCAACCCGGCGACCGTGCCGGATGCGACCGGCGACCCGGTCCGGCCGGAAGGTCAGAAGCGGCCGGCGCCCAGGTCGCGCGAGACGGCCCGCGCGCAGTCCCGTACCGCCGCCACCAGCTCCGAGCGCACCTCGCCCGCGGCGCCGCACACCCGCTCCACCGCGCCGGCCACCGCCACCGCGCCCACCGGCATCCGCCGCCGGTCGTGGATGGGCGCGGCCACCGAGGCCAGCCCCTCCCAGGTCTCCTCGACGTCCGAGGCCCAGCCGCGCGCCCGGGTCATGTCCAGGACGGCCTCGAAGCCGGCCAGGTCGGTCACCGTGGCCGGAGTGAAGCCCTTGCGCTCGCCCTCCACGGCCTCGCTGTGCGCCACCGGGTCGTAGGCCGACAGCACCTTGCCCAGCGCCGTGGAGTGCAGCGGCTGCATGGCCCCCACCTCCAGCACCTGGCGGCTGTCGTCCGGCCGGAAGACGTGGTGCATGATCAGCACGCCCTGCTTGTGCAGCACGCCCACGTACACGCTCTCGCCGCTCGCGCGGGCCAGGTCGTCCGTCCACACCAGCGCGCGGGCGCGCAGCTCGTGCACGTCCAGATAGCTGTTGCCCAGACGCAGCAGCTCGGCGCCCAGCTGGTAGCGGCCCGAGGCCGGATCCTGCTCGACGAAGCCCTCGGCCTGGAGGGTGCGCAGGATGCCGTGCGCGGTGCCCTTGGCGAGGCCGAGCGAGGAGGCCACGTCGGACAGTCCCAGCCGACGTTCACCTCCCGCGAGCAGGCGCAGCATCGCAGCAGCCCGTTCGAGCGACTGGATGTTCCGTGCCATCGCGCAGCCTCCTGTGCTTCCCGGTCCGGTCCCCGGGTGGGACAGCGGACCAGACGTGGTTCGACAATGACGAACACTATCGGTCGATGCCGACCTTGTGCATGGTGAGGGAAAGTCTGTCAAGACCGAGTCCGGCCAGCCACCCCCGCAACAGGATGCATCCCTTAGTTGCCAAGGTGGTCGTCCGGAGGCTGGGACGCCTTCACCTGCCCGGCACCTGCGCGGTTACGCTGACGGCGTGCACCCTGGACACACAGGGTGCAAAGCCGACAGCCGTCGCACTAGGGAGCATTCCATGGCCTCGTTGCCGAACCCGTCCGCAGACACCCAGACCCGGGCCGACGCCCTTCGCCAGGCGCTCGCCACGCGCGTGGTGGTGGCCGACGGAGCCATGGGAACCATGCTCCAGGCCCAGGACCCCACTCTTGAGGACTTCCAGGACCTCGAAGGCTGCAACGAGGTCCTCAACGTCACGCGCCCCGACATCGTCCGCTCCGTGCACGAGGCCTACTTCGCCGTCGGCGTCGACTGCGTCGAAACCAACACGTTCGGCGCAAACCTCTCCGCCCTCGCCGAGTACGACATCCCCGAGCGCAACCACGAACTCTCCGAGGCCGGCGCCCGCATCGCCCGCGAAGTCGCCGACGAGTACACCGCCGCCACCGGACAGCAGCGCTGGGTCCTCGGCTCCATGGGCCCCGGCACCAAGCTGCCCACCCTCGGCCACATCACGTACCAGGCGATCCGCAACGCCTACCAGGTCAACGCCGAAGGCCTCATCGCAGGCGGCGCCGACGCCCTCCTCGTCGAGACCACCCAGGACCTCCTCCAGACGAAGTCCTCCATCATCGGCGCCCGACGCGCCATGACGGCCCTCGGCGTCAGCGTCCCGCTGATCTGTTCCGTCACCGTCGAGACCACCGGCACCATGCTCCTCGGCTCCGAGATCGGCGCCGCGCTGACCTCGCTGGAGCCCCTCGGCATCGACATGATCGGCTTGAACTGCGCCACCGGGCCCGCCGAGATGAGCGAGCACCTGCGCTACCTCGCGCGCAACTCCCGCATCCCGCTCTCCTGCATGCCCAACGCCGGCCTGCCCGTGCTCACCAAGGACGGCGCCCACTACCCGCTGTCCGCCCCCGAGCTCGCCGACGCCCAGGAGAACTTCGTCCGCGAGTACGGCCTCTCCCTCGTCGGCGGCTGCTGCGGCACCACCCCCGAGCACCTGCGCCAGGTCGTCGAGCGGGTCCGCGACCTGACCCCCGGCCGCCCCGAGCCCCGCCCCGAGCCCGGCGCCTCCTCGCTCTACCAGACCGTCCCGTTCCGCCAGGACACCGCGTACATGGCGATCGGCGAGCGCACCAACGCCAACGGATCCAAGAAGTTCCGCGAGGCCATGCTCGAAGCCCGCTGGGACGACTGCGTCGAGATGGCCCGCGACCAGATCCGCGAGGGCGCCCACATGCTCGACCTCTGCGTCGACTACGTGGGCCGCGACGGCGTCGCCGACATGGAAGAGCTCGCCGGCCGCTTCGCCACCGCCTCCACCCTGCCCATCGTCCTCGACTCCACCGAGGTCGACGTGCTGCGCGCCGGCCTGGAGAAGCTCGGCGGCCGCGCCGTCATCAACTCCGTCAACTACGAGGACGGCGACGGCCCCCAGTCCCGCTTCGCCCAGGTCACCCGCCTGGCCCAGGAGCACGGCGCCGCGCTGATCGCCCTCACCATCGACGAGGACGGCCAGGCCCGCACCGTCGAGCACAAGGTCGCCATCGCCCAGCGGCTCATCGCCGACCTCACGGGCAACTGGGGCATCCACGAGTCCGACATCCTCATCGACACCCTCACCTTCACCATCTGCACCGGCCAGGAGGAGTCCCGCGGCGACGGCATCGCCACCATCGAGGCCATCCGCGAACTCAAGCGGCGCCACCCGGACGTCCAGACCACCCTCGGCCTGTCCAACATCTCCTTCGGCCTCAACCCGGCCGCCCGCATCCTGCTCAACTCCGTCTTCCTCGACGAATGCGTCAAGGCCGGCCTCGACTCCGCGATCGTCCACGCGAGCAAGATCCTCCCGATCGCCCGCTTCAACGACGAGGAGGTCGGCACCGCCCTCGACCTCATCTACGACCGCCGTGCCGAGGGCTACGACCCGCTGCAGAAGCTGATGGCGCTCTTCGAGGGCGTCAACACCAAGTCCCTCAAGGCCGGCAAGGCCGAGGAACTCCTCGCCCTGCCCCTGGACGAGCGCCTCCAGCGCCGCATCGTCGACGGCGAGAAGAACGGCCTCGAAGCCGACCTCGACGAGGCGCTCCAGACCCGCCCCGCCCTCGACATCGTCAACGACACCCTCCTGGAGGGCATGAAGGTCGTCGGCGAGCTCTTCGGCTCCGGCCAGATGCAGCTCCCCTTCGTCCTGCAGTCCGCCGAGGTCATGAAGACCGCCGTGGCCCACCTCGAACCGCACATGGAGAAGTCCGACGCCGAGGGCAAGGGCACCATCGTGCTGGCCACCGTCCGCGGCGACGTCCACGACATCGGCAAGAACCTCGTCGACATCATCCTCTCCAACAACGGCTACAACGTCGTCAACCTCGGCATCAAGCAGCCCGTCTCCGCGATCCTCGAAGCAGCCGAAGAGCACCGGGCCGACGTCATCGGCATGTCCGGCCTCCTCGTCAAGTCGACCGTGATCATGAAGGAGAACCTGCAGGAGCTCAACCAGCGCAAGATGGCGGCCGATTACCCCGTCATCCTCGGCGGCGCCGCCCTCACCCGGGCCTACGTCGAGCAGGACCTCCACGAGATCTACGAGGGCGAAGTCCGCTACGCCCGCGACGCCTTCGAGGGCCTGCGCCTCATGGACGCCCTCATCGCCGTCAAGCGCGGCGTCCCCGGCGCCGCCCTCCCCGAGCTCAAGCAGCGCCGCGTCGCCAAGCGGGACGTGCCCGTCCTCCAGGTCGACGAGCCCGAGCCGGGCGGCCGTTCCGACGTCTCCACCGACAACCCGGTGCCCACCCCGCCGTTCTGGGGCACCCGCGTCATCAAGGGCATCGGCCTCAAGGAGTACGCCTCCTGGCTGGACGAGGGCGCCCTCTTCAAGGGCCAGTGGGGCCTCAAGCAGGCCCGCGCGGGCGGCCCCACGTACGAGGAGCTCGTCGAGAGCGAGGGCCGTCCGCGGCTGCGCGGCCTCCTCGACCGGCTGCACACCGACAACCTCCTCGAAGCCGCCGTGGTCTACGGCTACTTCCCCTGCGTCTCCAAGGGCGACGACCTGATCCTGCTCCACGAGGACGGCTCCGAGCGCACCCGCTTCACCTTCCCCCGCCAGCGCCGCGGCCGCCGCCTGTGCCTCGCCGACTTCTTCCGCCCGGAAGAGTCCGGCGAGACCGACGTGGTCGGCCTCCAGGTGGTCACCGTCGGCTCCAGGATCGGCGAGGCCACCGCCAAGCTGTTCGCGTCCGACTCCTACCGCGAGTACCTCGAACTGCACGGCCTGTCCGTCCAGCTCGCCGAGGCCCTCGCCGAGTACTGGCACGCCCGGGTCCGCGCCGAACTCGGCTTCGGCGGCGAGGACCCCGCCGCCGTCGAGGACATGTTCGACCTCAAGTACCGGGGCGCCCGCTTCTCCCTCGGTTACGGCGCGTGCCCCGACCTGGAGGACCGCGCGAAGATCGCCGACCTGCTCCAGCCCGAGCGGATCGGCGTCCACCTCTCCGAGGAATTCCAGCTCCACCCCGAGCAGTCCACCGACGCCATCGTCATCCACCACCCCGAAGCGAAGTATTTCAACGCGCGCTGACCCACAGCGACGTACACTGGACGGTCCTACACAGGCCGGTCGCCTGACTCCCGGGGCATGCCTCCGCGGGAGAAAGGCGGCCGGCCTTCTCGTCCCCTGCCAGAGGTGTGCCGCATGACCAGCACGGTTCCCGCATCCGTCCTCCGGACGGCCGACGGCTCGGCCCTCCAGGCCGTGCTGCTCGACATGGACGGCACGCTCGTCGACACCGAGGGCTTCTGGTGGGACGCCGAAGTCGCCGTGTTCGGCGAACTCGGCCACCGCCTCGACGCCTCCTGGAAGCACGTCGTCGTCGGCGGCCCCATGAGCCGCAGCGGCCGCTACCTGATCGAGGCCACCGGCGCCGACATCACCCTCGCCGAGCTCTCCGTCCTGCTGAACGAGCGCTTCGAGGCCCGCATCGCCGACCACGTGCCCCTGATGCCCGGAGCCGAACGCCTGCTGGCCGAACTCGCCCGGCACAACGTGCCCACGGCACTCGTCTCCGCCTCCCACCGGCGCGTCATCGACCGCATCCTGCAGTCGCTCGGCCCCGACCGCTTCGCCCTGAGCGTCGCCGGCGACGAGGTGCCCCGCACCAAGCCGCACCCCGACCCGTACCTGCGGGCCGCCCGCGACCTGGGCGCGCACCCCTCGCGCTGCGCCGTCATCGAGGACACCGCCACCGGCGTCGCCTCCGCCGAGGCCGCCGGCTGCCGGGTCGTCGCCGTACCCTCCGTCGGCTCCATCGCCCCCGCGCCCGGGCGCACCGTGGTCGCCTCGCTGGAGGACGTCGACCTGTCGTTCCTGCGGTCCCTGATCACCGGAATGAACTGATCCGTTACGGCCCGTACGAGCCGGCCGGCCCGCCGCGGGAGCGGGGGCCGGATTTCCATCACCGTAGGTTTGTGACCCAGGGTGACCTTTGTCACCCGGGAACACCCCTCGCGTCCCCTTTGCGCGCCCGCGGGCCTTCCCATGTGTCCGGATTGATCATCTCCTGACCGAAAGCGCCCCCGCAGGACCGTGCGCAGGCAGTGCGCACCCATCACCGTGCGATTACGCCCCAAGTCCGGCCAGTTCCAGCCATCGCACCCGGGCCCACTAATGTCAACGCTGGCACTGCGCCGCATCCGTGGACCGGCGTACACACCCCTGTACGCAGCCCGCCCGGAACCGATCGTCAACTGACCCGGCCCGATCGTTCCGCCCCGAACGGGCGGCCGCCGCGCACTGCCCTGAAACCGCTGTGAAGAAGTGCCGGTTGAGGGAGAACTCCGAGCATGAACCGCAAGACCCTGGCGCTGACGGCTGCCGCCGCACTGCTCACCCCCGCGCTCGCCGCCTGCGGCAGCGCCACCGGCGGGGGAGCGGGCGGCGGAGCGATCGTCGTCGGCACCACCGACCGGTTCGAGGCCGCGGACTACGCACCCGCCCCCTTCGACCCCGCCTACGCGTACGACGCCGGAGCCTGGAACGTGCTCCGCCAGACCGTCCAGACGCTGATGCACATCCCCCGCGGCGGCGGCGAACCCGTCCCCGAGGCCGCTTCCGACTGCCGCTTCACCGACCAGGGCGCCGAGAGCTACCGCTGCACGCTCCGCCCCGGCCTGAAGTTCTCCAACGGGGACCCGCTGACCGCCGAGGACGTCAAGTTCTCCGTCGACCGCGTCCTCGCGATCAACGACGACAACGGCCCGGTCGGCCTCCTCTCCACCCTCGACACCGTCGAGACCAAGGGCGACGACACCGTCGTCTTCCACCTCAAGGCCCCCGACGCCACCTTCCCGTACAAGCTGTCCACCCCCGCCGCGGGCATCGTGAACAGCAAGACGTACGACGCCAAGAAGCTGCGCGCCGGGTTCGCCGTGGACGGCTCCGGCCCGTACACGATGAAGCCCGAGGTCCAGGACAACCGGCTGGTCCGTGCCGTCTTCACGAAGAACGACAGCTACCAGGGCGACCTCAAGGTCAAGAACGACAAGGTCGAGCTGCGTTCCTTCGCCGACTCCGCCGCCATGGGCGAGGCCCTGGAGGACGGCGACATCCACATGATGTCCCGCAGCCTCTCGCCCGACCAGGTCGAGAAGCTGTCGACCACGCCCCCCAAGGGCGTCAAGCTCGTCCCGATGCCGGGCCTCGAGATCCGCTACCTCGGCTTCAACACCGAGGCGCCCTCCGTCAAGGAGAAGGCCGTCCGGCAGGCCCTCGCGGCCGCCGTCGACCGCAACGGCCTCATCGCCAAGGCGTACGGCACGTCCGCCGAGCCGCTCTACTCCCTGGTGCCCACCAGCGTCGGCGGCCACGTCAACTCGTTCTTCAACAAGTACGGCGAGGCCGACACCGCCGCCGCGGCCCGCCTGCTGCGCGGAGCCGACGTCGCCACCCCCGTCAAGCTCACCCTGAACTACACGACGGACCACTACGGCGACGGCACCGCCGCCGAGTTCGAGGCCCTCAAGGCCCAGCTCAACGCCACCAAGCTGTTCGACGTGACGGTCAAGGGCACCGAGTGGGCGCAGTTCCGCCCCGCCCAGAAGAAGGGCGAGTACGCGGTCTACGGCCTCGGCTGGTTCCCCGACTTCCCCGACGCGGACAACTTCCTCGCACCGTTCCTGGAGCAGGGCAACTTCCTCAACACGCCGTACGCCAACAGCACGGTACGGAACAAGCTGATCCCCGAATCCCGGCGCGCGGGCGACCGCACCCTCGCCGGCCAGAGCTTCGGGCGGATCCAGGACATCGTCGCCGAGGACGTGCCGGTCCTGCCGCTGTGGCAGGCCAAGCAGTACGTCGCCGCACGCGACGGCATCACCGGTGTGGAGTGGTCGGTCAACTCCATCTCCGACCTTCAGCTGTGGGAGCTCGGCCGCGGAGTCAGCGGCTGATTCCGGGCAGCAACCGGCAGCAAACCGGCAGCGGGAGTCGCGGGCCGGCGGACAAACAGTCAAGACAGTGAGGCACGTTCCGTGAACAGACGTAACCAGTGGTTGGCGGCCCCGCTCGGCGCGGTCACCGCGGCAGCCCTGCTCAGCGGTTGCGGTTCCGAGCAAGCGGCATCCACCGGCTCCGGCGGCTCGGTGGTCATGGGGATGTCCGACAAGGTGCAGGCGACGGACCCGGCATCGGGTTACGACGCCGGCTCCTGGCTCCTGTTCAACAACGTGTTCCAGACCCTGCTCAGCTTCCCGAAGGGGAGCACCTCCCCGGAGCCCGACGCCGCCCAGGAGTGCGCGTTCGAGGACAGCGCGAGCAAGGTCTACCGCTGCACGCTCAAGTCCGGGCTGAAGTTCAGCAACGGCAACGGCCTCACCTCGAAGGACGTCAAGTTCTCCTTCGAGCGCACGCTGAAGATCAACGACGAGAACGGCCCCGCGGTCCTGCTCTCCTCCATCGAGAGCATCGAGACCCCCGACGACACGAAGATCGTCTTCCGTCTCAAGACTTCCGACGCGACCTTCCCCAGCAAGATCGCGGCGGGCGCCGGCTCGATCGTCGACCACCGCGAGTACCCCGCCGACAAGCTCCGCACCGACGGCAAGGCCGTCGGATCCGGCGTCTACACCCTCGACTCGTTCAGCGACAGCAGCGCCGAATTCGGCGTGAACGAGACCTACAAGGGCGACGCCAAGGCGAAGAACTCCGGCCTCACCATGAAGTTCTTCCCCAACGACCAGGCCGCCCTCAAGAGCGCCCTGGAAAAGGGCGACATCGACTTCGCCTTCCGCGGCCTCGCCGCCCAGGACATCGCCGACCTCGGCAGCGGCGCCGGCACGGACAAGATCGACGTCGTCCAGGGCAACGGAGCCGAGGTCCAGTACCTCGTCTTCAACACCGAGGACCCGGTCGCCGGCCAGAGCGCCGTCCGCAAGGCCATCGCCTACCTCGTCGACCGCGAGGCGCTCGTCCGCGACATCTACAACGGCACCGCCACCCCGCTCTACTCGATGATCCCGGCCGGAGTCGGCGCCCACACCACGGCCTTCTTCGACCGCTACGGCGGCGCCCCCCAGCCCGACAAGGCCAAGCAGGCCCTGCGCAAGGCCGGGCTCACCGACAAGGTCAAGCTGACCCTGTGGTCCACGCCCTCCCGCTTCGGATCCGCCACCGACCGCGAGCTGGAGGCCATCGCCAAGCAGCTCAACGCCAGCGGCCTCTTCCAGGCCGAGGTCGAGTCCGTCCCCTACGAGCAGTACGAGAAGGGCGTCGCCGCCGGCAAGTACGGGGTGTACGTCAAGGGCTGGATCCCCGACTACCCGGACCCGGACAGCTTCACCCAGCCGTTCTTCGGCAAGGGCAACGTCCTGAACAACCGGTACGAGAACGCCGACATCACCGGGAAGATCCTCCCGAAGACCGCGGCCGCCTCGGACCGCTCGCTCGCGACCGCCGACTACACCCGGCTGCAGAACATCGTCGCCGACGAGATCCCCGTCCTGCCCCTGTGGCAGAGCAAGCAGTACGCCGTCGCCCGCGAGAACGTCACCGGACTCCAGTGGTCCCTCGACGCCTCGACCGTCTTCCGCTTCTGGGAGATCAGCAAGGGCTGACGCCCCCCGCCCCGGCGCCCACCGGCGCCGGGGCCACCGGGCACCCCGACACCGCGGCCCCCGCGTGACGGGAGCCACCCGGGACCGCCGGGGACCACCCCGCACGCCCCCTACTGCGCGCCGGGCCGCACCAGGCCGCTCTCGTACGCGTACACCGCCGCCTGCACCCGGTCCCGCAGCCCCAGCTTCGTCAGCACATGCCCCACGTGCGTCTTCACCGTGGTCTCGCTCACGAACAGGTCCGCCGCGATCTCCGCGTTCGACAGCCCGCGCGCCACCAGCTTCAACACCTCGACCTCGCGCTCCGTCAGCGTCCCGAGCGTGTCCGGAACCTGCTCCTCGCCCGACGGCAGATGCCCCGCGTACTTGTCGAGCAGCCGCCGCGTGATGCTCGGCGCGAGCATCGCCTCGCCACCCGCCACCACCCGGATGGCCTGCACCAGCTCGACCGCCGGCGCGTCCTTCAGCAGGAACCCGCTGGCCCCCGCCCGCAGCGCCTCCACGACGTACTCGTCAAGATCGAACGTCGTCAGCACCAGCACCTTCGCCGGACCGTTCCGCTCCGGACCGGTGATCTGCCGGGTGGCCTCCACCCCGTCCATCCGCGGCATCCGGATGTCCATCAGCACCACGTCCGGCTGCAGCGCCCGCACCTGGTCCAGCGCCTGCAAGCCGTCCCCGGCCTCACCCACCACCGCAAGATCCTGCTCCGCCTCCAGGATCATCCGGAAACCGGTGCGCAGCAGCGGCTGGTCGTCGACCAGGAGGACACGGATAGCCACGGAAAACCTCACATCGTCGGGCGGATCACGCCAGTTCGGCCCCATTCTGCCCTGAGCCGACGATCACGACTCGGTCGGGAGCCCGCCCTCGCCACGCCGCACGACCTCCAACGGATACACCGGGGGAGTACCGCCGAATTCCGGACACACCGACCGGTGGTCGCACCAGCCGCACAGCTTCGTCGGCCGCGGCCGCCACTCCCCGGTCTCCGTCGCCTCACGGATCGCCTCCCACAACGCGAGGAGCTTGCGCTCCACCCGCTCCAGATCCGCCTCCACCGGGTCGTACGTCAACACGTCACCACTGCCCAGGTACACCAGCTGCAGCCGCCGCGGCAGCACGCCCTTCAGCCGCCGCACCACCAGCGCGTAGAACTTCATCTGGAACAGCGCGCCCTCCGCGTACTCCGGACGCGGCGCCTTCCCCGTCTTGTAGTCGACGATCCGCACCTCGCCCGTCGGCGCCACGTCCACCCGGTCGATGATCCCGCGCAGCCGCAGCCCCGACTCCAGCTCCGTCTCCACGAAGAACTCCCGCTCCACCGGCTCCAGCCGGGTCGGGTCCTCCAGCGTGAACCAGCGCTCCACCAGGCCCTCGGCCTCCGTCAGCCAGCGCGCCAGCCCGGCCCCGTCACCGTCCTCCGCGAACAGCTCACCGAGCTCCGGCTTCGCCGCCAGCAGCCGGTCCCACTGCCCCGGAATCAGCGCCTTCGCCCGCGGCGCCGTCCGCTCCGGAGCCGGATGGTCGAAGAGCCGCTCCAACACCGCGTGCACCAGCGTCCCCCGCGTCGCCGCCGCACTCGGCTTCTCCGGCAGCTTGTCGATCACCCGGAACCGGTACAGCAACGGGCACTGCATGAAGTCGTTCGCCCGCGACGGGGACAGCGAAGAGGGCGCCACGGCATCGCCGCCACCGGAACCGGGGATCGTCGTCATGACGAAGACCCTACGACCCACCACCGACAAGCCGCGCATACCATCGACGGCAAGGACCCTCGCACTGCATGATCGAGGCATCACCCCGCGCAACCGCGCACACACCCACCCCGCCGGCCCCGGGCAGCGACCGTCCCCGAACCGACCAGCCGACCGAAGGACAGCAGTGGCCGACACCGACACCCCGGAAGGCCCCTCGGACACCAAGCCGAACGGACGACGGCAGCCCGAACCCGGCGGCGGACTCCTCATGGGCCGCCCCTTCGGCGTGCCCGTCTACGTCTCGCCCAGCTGGTTCCTCGTCGCCGCCCTCATCACCTGGATCTTCGGCGACCGCCTCGAAACCGTCCTCCCCGACCTCGGCGCCGCCCGCTACCTCGTGGCGCTCTTCTTCGCCGTCGCCTTCTACGCCTCCGTACTCGTCCACGAGCTCGCCCACACCGTCGCCGCACTGCGCTACAAACTCCCCGTGCGACGCATCCGGCTCCAGTTCTTCGGCGGCGTCTCCGAGATCGAGAAGGAATCCGAGACCCCCGGCCGCGAATTCGTCCTCGCCTTCGTCGGCCCGCTGCTCTCCCTCGTCCTCGCCGGCCTCTTCTACGCCGGCATGCAGGCCACCCGCCCCAGCAGCATCCCCGGCGTCCTCCTCGCCGGCCTGATGATCTCCAACCTCATCGTGGCCGCCTTCAACCTGCTGCCCGGCCTGCCCCTCGACGGCGGCCGCATGCTCCGCGCCGTCGTCTGGGGCATCACCGGCAAGCCCATGACCGGCACCATCGCCGCCGCCTGGACCGGCCGGGCCCTCGCCCTCGCCGTCCTCGTCGGCCTGCCCTGGATCACCCACAGCGAGATCCTCGGCAACAACGCCGACGAACTCGGCGGCATGGACACCGTCACCGACGCACTCCTCGCCGCGATCCTCGCCGCCATCATCTGGACCGGCGCCGGCAACAGCCTGCGCATGGCCCGCCTGCGCGAACACCTGCCCCGGCTCCGCGCCCGCACCCTCACCCGCCGCGCCATCCCCGTCGAAGCCGCCACCCCCCTCTCCGAGGCCCTGCGCCGCGCCAACCAGGCCGGCGCCCGCGCCCTCGTCGTCGTCGACGCACACGGCGACCCCACCGCCCTCGTCAGAGAAGCCGCCGTCGCCTCCGTACCCGAACACCGCCGCCCCTGGGTCGACGTCAGCACCGTCTCCCACGACCTCACCGACGGCATGAAGGTTTCCGCGGAACTCGCCGGCGAAGAACTCCTCGAAACCCTCCGCGCCGCCCCCGCCACCGAATACCTCGTGATCGAACCCACCGGCGAGATCTACGGCGTCCTGTCCACACACGACGTCGAGAAGGCCTTCGTCCAGGCCATGGCACGGCCGCACTCCTGACACCCATACACTGGTCACATGTCCGAACCGACCGGTGCCGCCCGCCGACGCGGGCCCTTCAAGGTCGGGGACCAGGTTCAGCTCACCGACCCCAAGGGCCGCCACTACACGTTCACGCTCGAAGCCGGGAAGAATTTCCACACCCACAAGGGTTCCTTCCCGCACGACGAGCTGATCGGCGCTCCCGAGGGCAGTGTTGTCCGTACCACAGGCAACGTCGCGTACCTCGCGCTGCGCCCCCTGCTCCCCGACTACGTCCTGTCCATGCCCCGCGGCGCCGCCGTGGTCTACCCCAAGGACGCAGGCCAGATCCTGGCCTTCGCCGACATCTTCCCCGGCGCCCGCGTCGTGGAGGCAGGTGTGGGCTCCGGCTCCCTGAGCAGCTTCCTGCTGCGCGCCATCGGCGACCAGGGCATGCTCCACAGCTACGAGCGCCGCGCGGACTTCGCCGAGATCGCCACGGCCAACGTCGAGCGCTACTTCGGCGGCCCGCACCCCGCGTGGCAGCTGACCGTGGGCGACCTCCAGGACAACCTGTCCGACACGGACGTCGACCGCGTGATCCTCGACATGCTGGCCCCGTGGGAATGCCTGGAGGCCGTCTCCAAGGCGCTCGTCCCCGGCGGCATCCTCTGCTGCTACGTGGCCACCACCACCCAGCTGTCGAAGACCGTCGAGTCCATCCGCGAGATCGGCAACTTCGCCGAACCGCAGCCGTGGGAATCGATGATCCGCAACTGGCACGTCGAAGGCCTCGCCGTCCGCCCGGACCACCGGATGATCGGCCACACCGGCTTCCTCGTCACCGCCCGCCGCCTCGCGGACGGCGTCGAGGCCCCGCTGCGCCGCCGCCGCCCCGCGAAGGGCGCCTACGGCGACGACTACGAGGGTCCCGGCAGCCAGTCGGGTGGCTCCGGCCGCGGCTGACCCGCACCCAACGACCAGGCGCCGTGGCGCAGTTCCCCGCACACCGCGGGAACTGCGCCACGGCGCCGTTTCGTTGCCCGTACACCCCGCGGCGGCCCCCAGGCCCGTGCCGCCCGCCCGGCGCACCTCCGGACGCGCCGGCGCTCCGCGGGCCCGCACGGACCCGGCCGTTCCACCGCCCTGTGAGGTGTGGCACGATGCTGGCTCTCCCCGCGAACACCCGTCGGCCGCGCCCACAGGAGCCACTCCGCGTGCACACCCCCGCCGTCCCGGCCCCCGCAGCCCCCGCCCCGGACCCCGCGGGCCACACCCGCACCCGGCCCGTGCACTGGCTCACCACCGCGCTCGCCGTGGCCGCCGTCGTCACCGGCGCCGGACTCCTGGAACCGGACGCCGGCCCGGCCGCCCCCGACGGCACCAAGAACCTCCAGGCCCCCGACGTACCCGTCCCGGACCCGGCCGCCGTCGCCTACCCGCTCGACTGCCGCGGACTCGAGCAGGCCGTCACCGCCAGCGCCGCCGGCGACCTCGACGGAGACGGCCGCCCCGAGACCGTCGCCGCGGTCCGCTGCGCCGCCGGCTCCGGCACCCCGCCCAGCGGGATCTACGTACTCACCGGCTCGCCCGCCGGCCGGCCACGGGTGGTCGCCACCCTGCTCGACCCCGCCGACCGCCTCAACGCCACCGCGCTCTCCGTCCGCGAGGGCACCGTCACCGCCACCCTGCTCGGCTACTCCGCGGCCGACGTCCCCCGCTGCTGCCCCGACACCCGCAGCACCACCAAGTGGCACTGGGACGGTGGCAAGTTCCTGCGGTACACCACCGCAGCGAAGAGTGTGTGATCCGTCACTCCGCGTCGGGTCCGAAGACCTCGACCCCGTCCGAAACCCGACGCACGTGAATGCAGTCGCCCGGACATTCCTTGGCCGAATCCACGACGTCCTGGAGCAGCGGCAGCGGAACCGGAGTGGTCGCCCCCACCGCCTGCAACAGCTCGTCCTCCGCGCTCTTCACGTACGCCAGACCATCGATGTCCAGCTCGAAGACCTCCGGCGCATACTGCACGCAGATGCCGTCCCCAGTGCAGAGATCCTGATCGATCCAGACCTCCAGCGCCTCCCGGCCCACGCCTGCGTCCACGCCCGGAGCCTCCTGCTGCACGGTCATATCTCCTGCCGTTCCCTGCCCGCTCTGATCCAACCCGGCGCAAGTCGCGCCACCCCTGACGGGTGTTGAACAGTTCGACCTTACCTTCGGCTGCTTTCCGATGTTGATCGGTGGGTATTTCCCTGACGTGAGGGAGTACGCAAGGGTGAAGATCGGACACACCTCTACCGTCTTTGTGATCTAGGGGTTTCAATCACCACCAGCCCAGGTAGGGTCAGGAAGCGTCCAGCTCCCCATGGAGGAGGTGAGGACCGTGGCAGCCCACGACGACGACATGAACCGCGGCATCCGGCCCGCGCGGGGGTCTGAAGACCCCGCTGGCCAGGTTGCCTATCTTGAGCAGGAAATCGCCGTCCTGCGCCGCAAGCTCGCCGACTCGCCGCGTCACACGAGGATTCTCGAAGAGCGGATCGTCGAGCTTCAGACCAATCTGGCGGGCGTCTCCGCTCAGAATGAGCGGCTCGCCAATACGCTCCGTGAGGCCCGAGACCAGATCGTGGCGCTCAAGGAGGAAGTCGACCGGCTCGCACAGCCGCCGGCCGGATTCGGTGTCTTCCTTCAGTCGAATGAGGACGGCACCGTCGACATCTTCACCGGCGGCCGAAAGCTCCGCGTGAACGTCAGCCCCAGCGTCGAGCCCGAAGACCTCAGGCGCGGCCAGGAAGTCATGCTCAACGAAGCGCTCAACGTGGTCGAGGCCATGGAATTCGAGCGCGCCGGGGACATCGTCACCCTCAAGGAGATCCTCGAGGACGGCGAGCGCGCCCTGGTGGTCGGGCACACCGACGAGGAGCGCGTGGTGAGGCTCGCCGAGCCGCTGCTGGACATCACCATCCGCCCCGGCGACGCCCTCCTGCTGGAGCCCCGCTCCGGCTACGTGTACGAGGTGGTCCCGAAGAGCGAGGTCGAGGAACTCGTCCTCGAAGAGGTCCCGGACATCGACTACGACAAGATCGGCGGCCTGGGCGACCAGATCGAGCTGATCCGCGACGCGGTCGAGCTGCCCTACCTCTACCCCGACCTCTTCAAGGAGCACGAACTGCGGCCGCCCAAGGGCATCCTGCTCTACGGCCCGCCCGGCTGCGGCAAGACGCTCATCGCCAAGGCCGTCGCCAACTCCCTTGCCAAGAAGGTCGCCGAGGTGACCGGCAAGGCCGCCGGTAAGTCCTACTTCCTGAACATCAAGGGCCCCGAACTCCTCAACAAGTACGTCGGCGAGACCGAGCGGCACATCCGCCTCGTCTTCCAGCGTGCCCGCGAGAAGGCCAGCGAGGGCACCCCCGTCATCGTCTTCTTCGACGAGATGGAATCCCTCTTCCGCACCCGCGGATCCGGCGTCAGCTCGGACGTGGAGAACACCATCGTCCCGCAGCTGCTCGCCGAGATCGACGGCGTGGAAGGCCTCGAGAACGTCATCGTCATCGGCGCCTCCAACCGCGAGGACATGATCGACCCGGCCATCCTGCGCCCCGGCCGGCTCGACGTGAAGATCAAGATCGAGCGCCCGGACGCCGAGGCGGCCAAGGACATCTTCGCCAAGTACCTCAAGGCGACACTCCCGCTGCACGCCGACGACCTCGCCGAGCACCAGGGATCCGCCCCCGTCGCCGTCCACAGCATGATCCAGACCGTTGTGGAGCAGATGTACGCGGAATCCGAGGAGAACCGCTTCCTCGAGGTCACGTACGCCAACGGCGACAAGGAAGTCCTCTACTTCAAGGACTTCAACTCCGGCGCCATGATCCAGAACATCGTGGACCGGGCCAAGAAGATGGCCATCAAGGCCTTCCTCGACCAGAACCAGAAGGGCCTCCGGGTCTCCCATCTCCTCCAGGCTTGCGTGGACGAGTTCAAGGAGAACGAGGACCTGCCCAACACCACCAACCCCGACGACTGGGCCAGGATCTCCGGAAAGAAGGGAGAGCGGATCGTCTTCATCCGCACTCTCGTCACCGGAAAGCAGGGCGCGGACACCGGACGCTCCATCGACACGGTGGCCAACACCGGTCAGTACCTCTGACGGACCAGGGCGGCTGCGGGTGCCCTGCACGGGGCACCCGCAGCCGACTGTTTTTCAGCCGGGCACCGGCACACCGGCAATGACCGAAATGATCTCCCCACCAGCGCGGAGCCGCTCTAGGCTCTTCCGTACCGCCGGCCGCGCAGTGCGGGGACCGGCACCGCACACGCACCGGAGCACCAGCGGTACTTGAGCGCCGTTCCCGGAGGGGAACGCCGCCGGGCAAGGAGGGCCGCATGACCGTACGGCGAGTAATGGGGATCGAGACGGAGTACGGGATCTCCGTCCCCGGGCACCCGAACGCCAATGCCATGCTCACCTCGTCCCAGATCGTCAACGCCTACGCGGCGGCGATGCACCGGGCGCGGCGCGCCCGCTGGGACTTCGAGGAGGAGAACCCGCTGCGGGACGCCCGCGGCTTCGACCTCGCCCGCGAGGTGGCCGACAGCAGCCAGCTGACCGACGAGGACATCGGCCTGGCCAACGTCATCCTCACCAACGGGGCGCGGCTCTACGTCGACCACGCGCACCCCGAGTACAGCTCGCCGGAGATCACCAACCCGCGCGACGCAGTCCTCTGGGACAAGGCCGGCGAACGGATCATGGCCGAGGCCGCGGAACGGGCCGCCCAGCTGCCCGGCGCCCAGCCGATCCACCTGTACAAGAACAACACCGACAACAAGGGCGCCTCGTACGGCACGCACGAGAACTACCTGATGAAGCGGGAGACCCCCTTCTCGGACATCGTGCGCCACTTGACGCCCTTCTTCGTCAGCCGCCAGGTCGTCACCGGCGCGGGGCGCGTCGGCATCGGCCAGGACGGCCGCGAGCACGGCTTCCAGATCAGCCAGCGCGCCGACTACTTCGAGGTCGAGGTCGGCCTGGAGACCACCCTCAAGCGGCCCATCATCAACACCCGCGACGAGCCCCACTCCGACGCCGAGAAGTACCGCCGGCTGCACGTGATCATCGGCGACGCCAACCTCTCCGAGATCTCCACCTACCTGAAGCTCGGCACCACCGCCCTGGTGCTCTCGATGATCGAGGACGGCTTCATCACCGTCGACCTCGCCATCGACCAGCCGGTGCGCACCCTGCACCAGGTCTCCCACGACCCGGACCTGCGCCAGCTCATCACGCTGCGCAGCGGACGCACCCTGACCGCCGTACAGCTTCAGATGGAGTACTTCGAGCTGGCGCGGAAGTACGTCGAGGAGCGCTTCGGCTCCGACGCGGACGACCAGACCAAGGACGTGCTCGGCCGCTGGGAGGACGTGCTCGGGCGGCTGGAGAGCGACCCGATGAGCCTGTCCGGCGAGCTGGACTGGATCGCCAAGCGCGAACTGCTGGAGGGCTACCGGAGGCGGGACGGGCTGGAGTGGGACGCCGCCCGGCTGCACCTGGTCGACCTCCAGTACGCGGACGTGCGCCCCGAGAAGGGCCTGTACAACCGTCTGGTGGCCCGCGGCAAGATGAAGCGGCTGCTGGACGAGCCGGCCGTGGAGCGGGCCGAGAGCAAGCCCCCGGAGGACACCCGGGCCTACTTCCGCGGCCGCTGCCTGGAGCAGTACGCGGACGACGTGGCCGCGGCCTCCTGGGACTCCGTGATCTTCGACCTGCCGGGGCGGGACTCGCTCCAGCGGGTCCCCACCCTGGAGCCCCTGCGCGGCACCAGGAACCACGTCAAGGAGCTCCTGGACCGCTGCCGCACGGCGGAGGACCTGGTCCGGGTGCTTTCGGGCGGGTGACCGCGGCTGAAAGCACCCGCGCCTGGGAATCATGGACATGAGGCACACGGAACCCGGGCGTTCCTGAATCACCGGCCCGAAATCGGGGCTCTGAATGTAGGGTCTGAGCAGGGTCTGATCTTGAGATTCCGTCCCCGGAATCTCTCCACGAGCGTGCGAACCGAGCGGGGTGAGGTAGACATGGCGACCAAGGACACCGGCGGCGGACAGCAGAAGGCCACGCACTCGACCGAAGAGGTCGAGGAGCAGGCCGCGGAAGCGCAGTCCGACCTCAAGGAACGACAGGAAAAGCTCTCGGACGACGTCGACTCCGTGCTCGACGAAATCGATGATGTGCTCGAGGAAAATGCCGAGGACTTCGTTCGGAGTTTCGTACAAAAGGGCGGCCAGTAGCCTTCGAATCGAAGGTTAACGGCGGGGTGGATGCCTGGGAAGGTGGGGTTGAAGCGTTGCGCGCGGTGTGCGGGTGACCCTCTAGTATCCCTGCCTTCGCGTCCCGGCCGTGCATGTGGATCACTGTCACAAGACGGGTAGGGTCCGTGGCGTACTTTGCTTCAACTGCAACACGGGCCTTGGCCTGTTGAAGGAGAACCCCGACCGGATGCGTCGGGCCATCCAATACTTGGAGGGAAACGCGTGGAAGCCAACACTCGTAGCACCGGGCGTCTGCCGGCTCCCTTCCTGACGCCGGGGTCCTCGTCGTTCATGGACTTCCTGGCGGACCACTCGCCGGAGATGCTGCCGGGGAACCGGAAGCTGCCGGAGGGGATCGTCGAGGCGCCGCACGGCACCACCATCGTGGCCGCGACGTTCCCCGGCGGGGTGGTGCTCGCCGGTGACCGGCGGGCGACCATGGGGAACATGATCGCGCAGCGGGACATCGAGAAGGTGTTCCCGGCCGACGAGTACTCCGCGGTGGGCATCGCGGGCACCGCCGGCCTCGCCGTGGAGATGGTGAAGCTGTTCCAGCTGGAGCTGGAGCACTTCGAGAAGGTGGAGGGGGCGACCCTTTCGCTGGAGGGCAAGGCGAACCGCCTGTCCACCATGATCCGCGGCAATCTCGGCATGGCCATGCAGGGCCTGGCCGTCGTCCCGCTGTTCGCCGGCTGGGACGAGGGCAAGGAGAAGGGCCGGATCTTCTCGTACGACGTGACGGGCGGCCGGTCCGAGGAGCACGGCTTCGCGGCGACCGGATCGGGTTCGATCTTCGCCCGCGGCTCCATGAAGAAGCTGTACCGCCCCGATCTGACGGAGCAGCAGGCCACCACCCTGGTCGTCCAGGCGCTGTACGACGCGGCCGACGACGACTCGGCCACGGGTGGCCCGGACATGGCCCGCCGGATCTTCCCGATCGTCACCGTCATCACCGACGAGGGCTACCGGAGGCTGTCCGAGGCCGAATCCTCGGAGCTGGCCCGCTCGATCACCGAGCGCCGCCTGGAGCAGCCCGACGGGCCGCGCGCGGCCCTCCTCTAAGCCCCTGTCACCCGAGAAGAAAGGGACGGACAGCCGGTGTCGACTCCGTTCTACGTGTCCCCGCAGCAGGCCATGGCCGACCGGGCGGAATACGCCCGGAAGGGCATCGCCCGCGGCCGCAGCCTGGTGGTGCTGCAGTACGCCGACGGCATTGTGTTCGTCGGCGAGAACCCGTCCCGTGCGCTGCACAAGTTCAGCGAGATCTACGACCGCATCGGCTTCGCCGCGGCCGGCAAGTACAACGAGTACGAGAACCTGCGGATCGGCGGTGTGCGCTACGCGGATCTGCGCGGATACACCTACGACCGCGACGATGTGACGGCCCGTGGGCTGGCCAACGTGTACGCCCAGACGCTGGGCACCATCTTCTCGTCGGCGGCGGAGAAGCCGTACGAGGTGGAGCTGGTGGTCGCGGAGGTCGGCGCGACGGCCGCGGGCGACCAGATCTACCGGCTGCCGCACGACGGTTCGATCGTGGACGAGCACGGCTCGGTCGCGGTCGGCGGCAACGCCGAGCAGATCAGCACGTTCCTGGACCAGCGCCACCAGGACGGCATGACGCTGTCCGAGGCGCTGAAGCTGGCGGTGCAGGCCCTGTCCAACCAGGCCAACGGTGCGGACCGGGAGATTCCCGCGGACCGGCTGGAGGTCGCGGTGCTGGACCGGACCCGTGCGCAGCAGCGGAAGTTCAAGCGGATCCGGGGCCGGCAGCTGGAGCGGCTGCTGGAGCCGGTGGTGGCGGCGGAGGCGCAGGCCGACGCGGTGTCGAACGACGAGGCTCCGGAGGACGCGGAGTAGTACTCCCCGTTCTTCGTCCCTCGAGTGGAGTGGTGCCCCGGTCCGGGTGTGCGGGCCGGGGCACCGCTGTGTCCGGGGTCGGCCTCAAGGGGGGCGCCGCGCGGGGTCAGGGGGCCGGCGGGGGTGCGGTGGAGCCGCGGACCTTCAGGGTGACCGGGAGGTCGGGGGAGTGCCAGGGGTGTCCGTCGAGGACGGCGAGGAGGGCCTGCATGCCTTCCTCGCCGACGCGTTCGGCGGGGAGGGCGACGGTGGTGAGTTCGGGTTCGACGGCGCCGGCGAGGGCGAGGTCGTCGAAGCCGGTGACGGAGAGGTCCCCGGGGACGCTCAGGCCCAGTCGGCGGGCGGCCTTGCAGGCGCCGGCGGCGAGGATGTCGTCGTCGCAGACGACCGCGGTGGGGCGGGTGGCGGGGTCGGCGAGGGCGGCTTCCATGGCTTCGCGGGCGGCGTCGACGGTGAGGGCCGAGCGGACCGTGCGCAGGCGGGCGCCGGCGTCGCGCAGTGCCTCGGTGAGGGCCTGGGCGCGGACGCCGAAGGTCCAGGAGTCGACGGCGGAGGCCAGGTGCAGGCAGTCGCGGTGGCCGAGGTCCAGGAGGTGGCCGGCGATCTGGTGCATGCCGTCGGCGAGGGCGACGTTCACGAAGGCGGCGGCGTCCCCGGCGGTGGGGTTGCTGTCGAGCATGACCAGGGGGAGCTCGGCGCCGTGGATGGCTTCGAGGGCGCCGGCTGCCATGGAGGAGGCGATGACGCCGTCGAGGGCGGCGCGGGCGGAGGGGAAGGGGTCGCGGGCGGGACCGGTGCCGTCGGGGGAGAGGTAGAGGACGACGCCGAAGTCGTGTTCGGCGGCCACGCGGGCCGCGCCGGTGTAGACGCGGGCGAAGAACTCGTTGGTGAGGGCGGGGACGACGAGGAGTGCGGTGCGGGTGCGGCCCAGGCGGAGGTTGCGGGCGGCGAGGTTGGGGCGGTAGCCGAGGGTCCGGGCGGCTTCGCGGACGAGGCCGGCGGTGCGTTCGGAGATCCGGCCCCGCCATTTGTCGCCGAGGACGAGGGAGACGGTGGCCTGGGAGACGCCGGCGGCCTGGGCCACGTCGCGGCTGGTGGGCCTCGTCACAGGTGCTCCTGGAGTGCGGGTCGGGGGTGGGGCGGCCGTGGTGTGCGGTGTGCGCGGGGTGGACCGGCGGCTTGGTGCCATGGTACGTATGACGGAGTTAGTTATACGTATTACTCCCGGCTGGGTCGGGGCGGAGAGGGGCGGACATGGCCGCGGGTTACGCGGAACTGCTGAGGACCCGGCATGCGGCGCGGCTGCTGGTGGGCACGCTCATAGGCCGGCTGCCGAACGGGACGGCGCCGATCGCGATCGTGCTGTTCACGCGTGCGGAGGGCGGCAGCTACAGCCTGGCGGGCGCGCTGGCGGCGGTGTACGGGGTGGCGAACGCGGTGGGGCAGCCGCTGCTGGGCCGGGCGGTGGACCTGTACGGGCAGCCGCGGGTGCAGTTGCCGGCGGCGGTCGTGTCGGCGCTGGGCATGGTGTGGCTGGCGGTGGCCGGCACCGGTTCGGTGGCGGTGGCGTACGCGGCGGTGGTGGTGGCGGGGCTGTTCACGCCGCCGCTGGAGGGCGGGCTGCGGGCGCTGTGGCCGAGCGTGCTCGGCGGCAAGGAGGAGCGGGTGCACGCGGCGTACGCGATGGACGCGGTGGCCCAGGAGGTCATGTTCACCGTGGGCCCGCTGCTGGTGACGTTGTGCGTGTCGCTGTGGTCGCCGGCGGCGGCGCTGGTGGTGCTGAACGTCGTGGGCGTGCTGGGCGCGCTGTCGGTGGTCGTGTCGGAGCCGTCGCGGACCTGGCGTTCGGAGCCGCGTGAGGCGCACTGGCTGGGCGCGCTGCGCTCGAAGGGGCTGCTGGCGCTGCTGGGGGCGTTCTTCTTCGTGGGGGCGGCGCTGGGGTCGATCACCGTGGCGGGTGTGGCGTACGCGGACGGGCACGGCGGGGACGCGGTGTACGGCTGGCTGATGGCGGCGCTGGGGCTGGGCGCGCTGATCGGCGGGGTCACGTACGGGGCGCGGGAGTGGACGGGTGCGGCGGAGCGGCGGCTGCGGGTCCTGGTGGCGCTGCTGGCGGTGTGCTACCTGCCGCTGCTGCTGACGCCGGGGCCGGTGGCGATGACCGGGCTGGCGGCGCTGGCGGGGGTGTTCCTGGCGCCGGCGATCGCGTGCGCGTTCATCGTGGTGGACCGGCACGCGCCGAGCGGCACGGTGACGGAGGCGTTCTCGTGGCTGGTGACTTTCTTCGGGGTGGGCGCGGCGATCGGGACGGCGCTGGCCGGTCCGGCGGTGGAACGCGGTGGCGCGGCGCTCGGTTTCGGTGTGGCGGTGGGTGCGGGTGCGGCGGCGCTGGTGGTGCTGATGGGTACTCAGCGGGTGCTCGCGGCGCCGGGTCGGACCCGGTCGGCGGCGGGTTCGCCGGGCGTGCTCTTGGAAAACTGATCGAAACGGCGCTCTCGAACCCGGTTTCAGAACACAGCAGAAGGCGTAATGTTCAGTCATGGACCGCCGCATTTTCGGGCTGGAGAACGAGTACGGCGTCACGTGCACGTTCAGGGGACAGCGCCGACTGTCTCCTGACGAAGTGGCGCGCTACCTCTTCCGCCGAGTCGTGTCATGGGGCCGCAGCAGCAATGTCTTCCTGCGGAACGGCGCCCGTCTGTATCTTGACGTGGGTTCACATCCGGAATATGCCACTCCCGAATGTGACGACCTGACCGAACTGGTCACGCACGACAAAGCGGGCGAGCGCATTCTGGAAGGCCTGCTGGTCGACGCCGAACGCCGTCTGCACGAGGAGGGAATCGCGGGAGACGTCTATCTCTTCAAGAACAACACGGATTCGGCGGGTAACTCGTACGGCTGCCACGAGAACTATCTGGTGGCACGCCACGGGGAATTCTCGCGCCTTGCGGACATCCTCATTCCGTTCCTGGTCACGCGTCAGCTGATCTGTGGCGCGGGCAAGGTGCTGCAGACCCCGCGCGGTGCGGTGTACTGCGTCAGCCAGCGGGCCGAGCACATCTGGGAGGGCGTCAGTTCCGCGACGACCCGGTCCCGGCCCATCATCAACACGCGCGACGAGCCGCACGCCGACGCGGAGCGCTACCGCCGCCTCCACGTCATCGTGGGCGACTCGAACATGTCCGAGACGACGATGCTCCTCAAGGTCGGCGCGACCGACCTGGTGCTGCGCATGATCGAGGCGGGCACCGTGATGCGCGACCTGACCCTGGAGAACCCGATCCGGGCGATCCGCGAGGTCAGCCACGACATCACCGGCCAGCGCAAGGTGCGCCTGGCGAGCGGCCGGGAGGCGTCGGCGCTGGAGATCCAGCGGGAGTACTACGACAAGGCCGTGGACTTCGTCGACCGGCGCGGGATCCGCACCGGTGTGGTGGCGCAGGTCCTGGAGCTGTGGGGCCGCACGCTCGACGCGATCGAGCAGGAGGACCTGGACCGGATCGGCACCGAGATCGACTGGGTCATGAAGTACCAGCTGATCGAGCGGTACCGGGCGAAGCACAACATGACCATGTCCAACCCGCGGGTGGCGCAGATAGACCTCGCCTACCACGACATCCACCGTCGTCGCGGCCTGTACTACCTCCTGGAGCGCAAGGGGCAGGCGGCGCGCATCTGCAACGACCTGAAGATCTTCGAGGGCAAGTCGGTGCCCCCGCAGACCACTCGGGCGCGGCTGCGCGGCGACTTCATCCGGCGGGCGCAGGAGCAGCGCCGGGACTTCACGGTGGACTGGGTGCACCTGAAGCTGAACGACCAGGCGCAGCGCACCGTGCTGTGCAAGGACCCGTTCCGTTCGGTGGACGACCGGGTGGAGAAGCTGATCGCCGGCATGTGACCGCGGCGACCGGCGCACGACCCGGCGTGTGACGCACCACAGGGCTCCGTACCGTTCTCGTACGGGGCCCTTGGTACGCCTTAGAGTGGCGGCGACCGTTGTGCCGTCTGAGATCTGAGGAATACGTGCGCCGACTTGCCGGCCTGCTGGTCGTCCCCCTGCTGCTGCTGTCGACAGCGGCCTGCGGCGACGACAAGGGCTCCGACTCCAGCTCCACGTCGATGAAGGACGGGGTGCCCGCGATCACCGCGGGGGCCAAGTTCGGAGAGAAGCCCACCCTGGCGAAGGGGGAGGGTGAACCGCCCAAGAAGCTGAAGACCGTGGTCATCAGCGAGGGCAAGGGCCCCGCGCTGAAGAAGGGCGACGCGGCCGACGTCAACTACCTGGGCCAGACGTGGGACGGCACGGAGCCGTTCGACAACAGCTTCGACCGGAAGCAGCCCTTCCAGCTGACGATCGGCGCCGGCGGCGTCATCAAGGGCTGGGACCAGGGCCTTGAGGGCCAGAAGGTCGGCAGCCGTGTCGAGCTGGTGATCCCGCCGGAGCTCGGCTACGGAGCCCAGGGTTCCGGCGAAAAGATCAAGCCGAACGCGACGCTGGTCTTCGTCGTGGACATCGTGAAGGCCAAGACGATTCCGCTGTCCGCCACGGGCAAGACCGTGCCGCAGGACGACAAGAACCTGCCGGTCGTCGGGACGAACACCGACGGCAAGGCTCCCTCGGTGAAGGTCCCCGCGGTCGACGCGCCCACGAAGCTCGTGTCGAACTACGTCATCGAGGGCACCGGTCCGGTCGTCAAGGCCACCGACACCGTCGTGGTGAAGTACGTGGGCAAGATCTGGAAGGGCGACAAGGCCTTCGAGAGCACCTACGAGCAGGGCAACACGGTGAACTGGCCGCTGGACCAGCTGACCGTGAAGGGCCTCAAGGACGGCATCGCGGGCAAGAAGGCCGGCAGCCGCGTCCTGCTGGTCCTCCCGCCGGACCAGGGTTTCGGCGACAAGGCGCAGGGAGCCATCCCGGCTAAGTCGACGCTCGTCTTCGCGCTCGACATCCTCGCCGTGATGTAAGACTGTCCTGGTTGACCGGTTTTAGTTTGAGGAGCAGTTCCGTGAGCAACCAGCTCGAGAAGCCCGAGATCGACTTCCCCGAGGGCGACGCGCCGTCGGACCTTCTGATCGAGGACATCTGGGTGGGCGAGGGCGCCGAGGCCAAGGCCGGCGACAACGTCAAGGTCCACTACGTCGGCGTGGCCTTCTCCACCGGCGAGGAGTTCGACGCGTCGTGGAACCGCGGCGCCCCGCTGCCGTTCACGCTCGGTGCCGGCCAGGTCATCAAGGGCTGGGACCAGGGTGTCCAGGGCATGCGCGTCGGCGGCCGTCGCAAGCTGACGATCCCCGCGCACCTCGCGTACGGCGACCGCGGCGCGGGCGCCGGCGTGATCGCCCCGGGCGAGACGCTGATCTTCGTCTGTGACCTGATGGGCGTCTGATCCGCACAGTCGTGATCAGTGAGGGGCCCCCGCCGTCCGGCGGGGGCCCCTCACTTTTGCCGGGACGCGCCGGAGCGGTACGGTCAACGGTCACGACTGAATACGTATGCGGGGAAGGGCGTCGATGGCGATTGCCAAGGCCGAGCGGCTGATGAACCTGGCGCTGTGTCTGCTGGGGACGCGGCGGCCGCTCAGCAAGCGCGAGCTGCGCGGATCCATCGAGGCGTACATGGAAGCCGCGAACGACGACTCCTTCAACCGCATGTTCGAGCGGGACAAGGACGACCTGCGGGAACTCGGCCTGGTCATCGAGACGGTGGAGAACCTGGAGGGCGAGCCGGGCTACCTGGCGCGCCGTGACCGCAACCGGCTTCCGCCGGTGTCGCTGGACGCCGAGGAGGCCGCCGCGCTGGGGCTGGCGGCGAAGGTGTGGCAGCAGGCCCGGCTGGCGGGCGCGGCGAGCGGCGCACTGCAGAAGCTGCGGGCCGCCGGCATGCCCGAGGCCGGTGATCCGTACGAGGGCCAGCACAGTGCCATCGAGCCGCGGATCCCGGTGCACGAGGCGGCGTTCGAGCCGCTGATGCTGGCCTGCCGGGACCGGCGGCCGGTGACCTTCGACTACCGCAAGTCCAATGCGGCGCGGCCCGAGCAGCGGCAGGTCGAGCCGTGGGCGCTGGAGTGCTGGCGCGGCCAGTGGTACCTGGCCGGCTTCGACCGGGGCCGGGGCGCGGAGCGGGTGTTCCGGCTGTCGCGGATCACCGGCAAGGTGAAGTCGCGGGCCGGGGCGTACACGGCCGAGGTGCCGGACGTGGTGACCGTACGGGAGAGCGTCGAGAGCTGGGCCGGGGAGACCGCGGACCGCTCGGCGCTGATCCGGCTGCGCGCTGGCTCCGGATATCCGCTGCGGGCGAAGGCCGCTGCGGTGCGGGAGCTGGGCGACGGGTGGGACGAGCTGGAGATCCCGTACGGGCACGGACTCGACGCCTGGCTGGTCGAGTTCGGGCCCGATGTGGTGGTGCTGGAGCCCGCTGATCTGCGGGCCGATGTGGTGGACCGGCTGCGAGCCGTGGCCAAGGGCTGAGGGGGACGCGTACCAGCATGGCTGCGAATGCCATTGACCAGACCCGCCGGATGCTGTCGCTCGTGACGTATCTGCGCGAGCGCCCCGGGGCGCACATCGCCGACGTCGCGCGCGCGTTCGGGATCACGGAGGACGAGCTGATCTCGGACCTCGACGTGCTGCCGATGTGCGGGACGAGTTTCCGGGGCGGGGACCTGCTCGACATCGACACCGACGGGGAGCGCATCTGGTGGCGCAACCCGGACGCGTCGGGGGAGTCCACGGCGGAGCCGCTGCGGCTCGCCGCCGACGAGGCCACCGCGCTGCTGGTGGCGGCGCGGGCGGTGTCGACGCTGCCCGGGCTGCGCGAGAGCGACCGGGACGCGCTGCTGCGGGCCACCGCGAAGCTGGAGGCGGCGGCCGGTGAGGCGGCCGGGGCCAGCGCGCGGCTGTCGGTGACCTTCGAGTCGGAGGGCGGGGTCTTCGCGGACGTCGACCGGGCGATCTCGGAGCGGCGCCGGCTGTGGCTGCGGTACTACTCGCCGGCCCGTGACGAGCTGACCGAGCGGACCGTCGACCCGATCCGGCTGTTCGCCGTCGGTCACACGTACCTGGAGGGGTGGTGCCACCTCTCGGAGGCGCGGCGCACCTTCCGGCTCGACCGGGTGGCCGAGATCCGGCTGCTCGACGAGCGGGCCGACCCGCCGGCGATCGAGCCGCGGGACCTGTCCGAGGGGCTGGTGCAGCCGGCCGCCGAGGACCCGGAGGTCGTGGTCGAGGTGGGTCCGGGCGGCCGCTGGGTCGCCGAGTACTACCCGCACGACAGCGCGCGCGAGCTCGCGGACGGCGGGCTGCGCATCACGCTGCGGACGCCGGATCCGGCGTCGCTGCGCCGGCTGGCGCTGCGGCTGGGCCGGGACGGCCGGATCGTGGCGCCGCAGGCACTGGCGGACAGCGCGGCCCGGGCGGCCCGCGAGGCCCTGGAGGCGTACGACCTGCCCGGTGCGGGGGATGTACGGGACGGGCACGGTGTTCACGGCTGAGGGGGCGGCACGCATGGCGCGGGGAGAGTCGGGGAAGCAGGGGAAGTCCGGGCTCGCGGTGGTGGGGGAGGTCCTCTTCAAGGCGGCCTGCCCCGACTGCCGGGCCCGGTTCGAGCTGGCGGCGGGGGCGCTGCGGCTGGCGATCGGCGGCAGCAGGCGTTCCACGTTCTATTCGTTCACCTGCCCCGAGTGCGGGGTGTCGGTGCGCAAGCCCGCCGGGGAGCGGATCGTGGAGCTGCTGACGGGCGGTGGCGTCCGCACCCTGCGGAGCGTCTGAGCGGGCCCGGGAGCGCTTAAGCTCGTGCCCATGCTGTGGCCGATGATCGCAATTGCGCTGGGTTTCCTCGGGCTGGTCGTGCTCGCCGTGCCGGCGGTGCGCGTGTTCACCGAGGTGCGCCGGCTGTCCCGGCAGGTCGCGGACGCCAGCCTGCGGATCGGGCAGGCGGCGGGAGATCTGGAGGCCGCCGCGACCGGTCTGGCCCGTTCGGGAGAGGCACTTGGGCAGGCCGGTCCGCAAGCGTGAGGTTGCCCGGGGATTGCCGGGCGTTAACCGGTGCGGGTTACGATCCTTGGGTTACGCGATCCGAGGGGCGTGCCCCGCGCGGTCGCAGCCACCACCTCCAGCTGCCCCGGTGAGAAGGAAGCCACACATGATCGGCAATCTGAAGCCCCTCGAGATCGTTCTGATCATCGCTGTCGTCCTGCTTCTGTTCGGTGCCAAGAAGCTTCCGGAGATGGCCCGTTCGCTCGGCAAGTCGGCCCGCATCCTCAAGAGCGAGGCCAAGGCCATGAAGAAGGACGACGAGCCGGTCGACGTGCCCGCGCCCGCCGACCAGCCCGCGCCGCAGGCCGCTCCCCGCACCATCCAGGCCGCGCCCGGCGACGTCACCAGCGCCCGCCCGGTGAGCGAGCCCGGTCGCACCACGCAGGGCTGACCCGGCACGCTCCACCCCGCTGTTGACCACTGCACGAGACGAGGGACGTGGGTTGCTCAAGTCTGCCCGCAAGCAGGAGAAGCAGGA
Source organism: Streptomyces sp. NBC_00239 (assembly GCF_036194065.1). Taxonomy (NCBI): domain Bacteria; kingdom Bacillati; phylum Actinomycetota; class Actinomycetes; order Kitasatosporales; family Streptomycetaceae; genus Streptomyces; species Streptomyces sp. NBC_00239. Next base: position 6,374,855 of record NZ_CP108095.1, read on the forward strand.
CAAGGACGCCGAAGGGCGGATGCCCCTTGCCGAGCACCTGCGTGAGCTGCGGAACCGTCTGCTGAAGTCGGTTCTGGCGATTCTGCTGATCACGGCTGTCGCCGCGTTCTTCTACAAGGACATCATCGCGTTCCTGCTGCAGCCGATGCTGGACTCGGTGGGCTGCACCGAGGGCGTGGTCAGGCAGGTCAACGGCCGGCCCTGCGCCGACATGACGGTCAACGGCCTCATCGGGCCGTTCTCCATCGTCCTGAAGGTGGCGCTGGCGGCCGGCCTGGTGCTGTCCGCGCCGGTGTGGCTGTACCAGCTGTGGGCGTTCGTCGCGCCCGGTCTGCACGGCCACGAGCGCAAGTACGCGATGAGCTTCGTGGGGGTCGGCGCTCCGCTGTTCCTCGCGGGCGCGGTCCTCGCGTACAAGATCCTCCCGCAGACCGCGGAGATCCTGCTCGAATTCACCCCCGAGCACGCCCGCAACCTGCTGCCGGTCGACGACTACCTCGACCTGGTGACCCGCATGGTCGTGGTCTTCGGCTTCGCCTTCGAGCTGCCGCTGCTGCTGATCCTGCTCAACGCCACCGGGGTGCTCACCGCGAAGCGGCTGGCCGGCTGGTGGCGGGGCTTCATCCTCGGCATCACGGTCTTCGCGGCGTTCGCGACCCCGACCGGCGACCCGCTCACCATGCTGTCGCTGGCCCTGCCGATCGTGGCGCTGTACTTCGTCGCGCTGCTGATCTGCTGGCTCAACGACCGCAGGCGCCGGCGCCGCAACCCGGACGCCGACCTGGACGACGACGAGGCCTCGCAGCTGGACCTCACCCCCGAGGACCTCGGGGACGTCGAGCCGGTGACCGCCCCCGCGGCCCTGCCCGAGCAGGCGGACGGCGGCCGGCACCGGATCAACGGTTACGACGACGCCACCTGACGGGTAATGTCCGGGCGGTGACCGCCGAGATCACCCTTTTCGTCAATCCCACCGCGGGCCGCGGCCGGGGCGCGCACGCCGCGCAGCCGGCCGCGGCCGCGCTGCGTTCCGCCGGCTTCTCCGTGCGCTCGGTCGTGGGCACCGACGCCGCCGACGCCCTGGCCCGGCTGCGGCGGGCCGTGCGCGAGGGCACCGGGGCGGTGATCGCGGTCGGCGGTGACGGGATGGTCTCGCTCGCCCTCCAGGCGGTGGCCGGGACCCTGGTGCCGCTGGGCGTGGTGGCCGTCGGCACCGGCAACGACTTCGCCCGCGAGCTGGGCCTGCCGGTGGCGGACCCGGCGGCCGCGGGCCGGCTGGCCGCCGCGGCCCTCAAGGGGTCCGCGATCCGCGAGGTGGACCTCGGCCGGGTGGCGGGACGCTGGTACGGCACGGTGCTCTGCTCCGGATTCGACTCGCGGGTCAACGACCGCGGGAACCGGATGCGGCTGCCGGCCGGCCGGTTCAAGTACGACCTGGCGATCCTGGCCGAACTGGCCGCGTTCCGCCCGTTCCCGTACCGGATCACCCTGGACGACGGCCCGGTGATCGAGACCGAGGCGACGCTGGTGGCGGTCGGCAACGGGTCCTCGTACGGCGGCGGGATGCGGATCTGCGCCGGGGCGCGGACCGACGACGGGCTCTTCGACGTGACGGTGGTCGGCGCGTGCAGCCGGACCACGCTGCTGCGGGTGTTCCCGCGGGTGTACCGGGGTACCCATCTCAGTCACCCGAAGGTGACCGTCCACCGGGCCGCCAAGGTGACCCTGGAGGCGGCCGGGATCACCGCGTACGCCGACGGGGAACCGCTCGGGCCGCTGCCGGTCACGGCGGAGTGCGTGCCGGGTGCGGTACGGGTCCTGACCGGTCAATAAAGATCGCGCCCGCTGTCAGAGGGGGCGGGTAGGCTCGGAGGCAAGATGACAGAGGACCTCTCCCCCGCCGAGCGGTACGCCGCCGCCCGGATCCGAGCCGCCGAGGCGGCCACCGCGCTGGCCCCCTTCCGCGAGATGTACGAATTCGGCCTGGACCCGTTCCAGATCGAGGCCTGCAAGGCGCTCGAGGCCGGCAAGGGCGTGCTCGTCGCCGCGCCGACCGGATCCGGCAAGACGATCGTCGGCGAGTTCGCCGTGCACCTGGCCCTCACCCAGGGCCGCAAGTGCTTCTACACCACCCCCATCAAGGCGCTCTCGAACCAGAAGTACGCAGACCTGGTCAAGCGCTACGGCGCCGAGAAGGTCGGCCTGCTCACGGGCGACAACAGCGTCAACTCCGAGGCTCCCGTCGTGGTCATGACCACCGAGGTGCTGCGGAACATGCTGTATGCGGGCTCGCAGTCGCTGCGGGGCCTGGGGTACGTCGTGATGGACGAGGTGCACTACCTCTCCGACCGGTTCCGCGGCGCCGTCTGGGAGGAAGTGATCATCCACCTCCCCGAGTCGGTGACGCTGGTCTCGCTCTCGGCGACCGTCTCGAACGCCGAGGAGTTCGGCGACTGGCTGGACACCGTGCGCGGCGACACCGAGGTGATCGTCTCCGAGGAGCGGCCCGTTCCGCTGTGGCAGCACGTGATGGCCGGCCGGCGGATCTACGACCTCTTCGAGGAGGAGAGCGACCACGGCGGCCGCGGCTCCGCCCGCCGCGAGGTCAATCCCGACCTGCTGCGCATGGCGCGCATGGAGAACAGCAAGACGTACAACCCGAGGGACCGGCGGCGCGGGAAGATGGTCCGCGAGGCCGACCGGGAGCGGGAGCGGCGCTCGCGCAGCCGGATCTGGACGCCGGGCCGGCCCGAGGTCATCGACCGCCTGGAGAACGAGGGCCTGCTGCCCGCCATCACCTTCATCTTCAGCCGGGCCGGCTGCGAGGCCGCCGTGCAGCAGTGCCTGCACGCGGGGCTGCGGCTCAACGACGACGAGGCGCGCCTGAAGGTGCGCGAGATCGTCGAGGAGCGCACCGCGTCGATCCCGGCCGAAGACCTGCACGTGCTCGGGTACTTCGAGTGGCTGGAGGGCCTGGAGCGGGGCATCGCCGCGCACCACGCGGGCATGCTGCCGACCTTCAAGGAGGTCGTCGAGGAGCTGTTCGTCCGCGGCCTGGTGAAGGCGGTGTTCGCCACCGAGACGCTGGCGCTGGGCATCAACATGCCCGCGCGCACGGTGATCCTGGAGAAGCTCGTCAAGTGGAACGGCGAGCAGCACGCGGACATCACCCCCGGCGAGTACACGCAGCTGACCGGCCGGGCCGGGCGGCGCGGCATCGACGTCGAGGGCCACGCGGTCGTGCTGTGGCAGCGCGGCATGGACCCGGGCGCGCTGGCGGGCCTGGCGGGCACGCGCACGTATCCGCTGCGCTCCAGCTTCCGGCCGTCGTACAACATGGCCGTGAACCTGGTGCAGCAGTTCGGCCGGCACCGCTCGCGGGAGCTGCTGGAGACCTCGTTCGCGCAGTTCCAGGCGGACCGGTCGGTGGTCGGCATCTCGCGGCAGGTCCAGCGCAACGAAGAGGGCCTGGACGGCTACCGCGAGGGCATGACCTGCCACCTCGGCGACTTCGAGGAGTACGCGCAGCTGCGCCGCGACCTGAAGGACCGCGAGACCGAGCTGGCCAAGCAGGGCGCCTCGCAGCGCCGGGTGCAGGCCGCGGCCTCGCTGGAGCGGCTGAAGCCGGGCGACATCATCCACGTGCCGACGGGCAAGTTCGCGGGTCTGGCACTGGTGCTGGACCCGGGCGTGCCGGCGGGCCGGGTCAACGGGCACCGCGGGTACGAGTACCAGGAGGGCCCGCGGCCGCTGGTGCTGACCGCGGAACGGCAGGTCAAGCGGCTGGCGTCGATCGACTTCCCGGTGCCGGTGGAGCCCGTCGAGCGGATGCGGATCCCCAAGACGTTCAACGCGCGCTCGCCGCAGTCGCGGCGGGACCTGGCGTCGGCGCTGCGCACCAAGGCGGGTCACATCCAGCCGGAGCGGCACCGGCCGGGCCGGGCGGCCGCGGCCGACGACCGGCAGATCGCGCGGCTGCGCGCGGAACTGCGGGCGCACCCGTGCCACGGCTGCGACGAGCGCGAGGACCACGCGCGCTGGGCGGAGCGCTACCACCGGCTGCAGCGGGACACCAAGCAGCTGGAGCGCCGGATCGAGGGGCGTACGAACACCATCGCGCGGACCTTCGACCGGATCCACGGGCTGCTGACCGAGCTGGACTACCTGCGCGAGGACGAGGTCACCGAGCACGGCAGGCGGCTCGCCCGGCTGTACGGCGAGCTGGACCTGCTGGCGTCGGAGTGCCTGCGGGCCGGGGTCTGGGAGGGCCTGAGCCCGGCCGAGCTCGCGGCCTGCGTGTCGGCCCTGGTGTTCGAGGCGCGGCAGTCGGACGACGCGGTGGCGCCGAAGGTGCCGGGCGGCGCGGCGAAGGCCGCGCTGGGCGAGATGGTGCGGATCTGGGGGCGGCTGGACGCCCTGGAGGAGGAGCACCGGATCAACCAGGCCGAGGGCGGTGTCGGCCAGCGCGAGCCCGATCTCGGCTTCGCGTGGGCGGCCTACCAGTGGGCTTCGGACAAGGGCCTGGACGAGGTGCTGCGCGAGGCGGAGATGCCGGCCGGCGACTTCGTCCGCTGGTGCAAGCAGGTCATCGACGTGCTCGGGCAGGTCGCGGCGGCCGCACCGTCGTCCACCGCGGGCGGCGGCAGCAGCACGGTGGCGCGCAACGCCCGCAAGGCCGTGGACGCGCTGCTGCGCGGTGTGGTGGCGTACAGCTCGGTGGGGTAGCCGGCGCGGTGGAGTGGCCGTCTTTCGGACCTTCCTCCGAGCGGGCGGCCCGTCTGATGTGCGCTGCGGGCATGATCATGCCCGGTGGTGCTGTGCGACGATCGGATCATGAGCACCACGGGTCGTCGCCGGGTCGGTCGCCCGAGGGCGGACCGGCTGAGGCCGGAGAGCGGGCTGTCGCCCCGGGAGGAACTCCTCGGGGCGGCGGCCGAACTGTTCACGGTCCGCGGGTACGCGGCGACCAGCACCCGGGCGGTGGCGGAGCGGGCCGGCCTGCGGCAGGCCACGATGTACCACTACTTCGGCGGCAAGCGGGAACTCCTCGCCGAACTCCTGGAGTCGACGGTGGCGCCCTCGCTGGAGCTGGGGCGCCGGCTGCTGGCCGAGGAGGGCCGGGCGGCGGCGGAGCGGCTGTGGGAGCTGTGCCGGTCGGACGTGCTGCTGCTGTGCCGCGGGCCGCACAATCCCGGTGCGCTGTACCTGCTGCCGGAGGTGCGGGCGGACGGGTTCGCCGGCTTCCGCCGGATGCGGGGCGAGCTGAAGGGCACGTACCGGCGGCTGCTGGCGCAGACCGGGGCCGGGGCGGCGCTCGGGCCGGGTGAGCTGGAGCTGCGCAACGACCTGGTGTTCGGGCTGATCGAGGGCGTGATCCTGATCCACGGTGCGGACCCTCGGCGTGATCCGGTGCCGTTCGCGGAGGCGACGGCGGACGCGGCGCTGCGGATCGCGGGGGAGCGGCGGGGGTGAGACCGGGCCGACCCGCCGCGCTCGGGTGTGCCGGTTGCGGTGCCTGGGGGCGGGGCGGCCGGGCGGCGAGCGCGCGCCGCGGCGTGGCGGAGCGGCCGGGTGGGGCGGTGCCCGGAGCGCCCGTTACGGGGGCCAGGCCGCGAGGGTGCGGGCGCTTTCGAAGCGGTGCGCGCGGCCGGTCACCGGGTCGGTGAACTCCAGGCGCCGGGCGAGCAGTTGCAGCGGGTCGCGGTAGTCGTCGGGGGCCGGGTCGGTGACCTCGGGGTAGACCGGGTCGCCCAGGATCGGGATGCCGAGTGCGTGCATGTGCACGCGCAGCTGGTGGGTGCGGCCGGTGCGCGGGGTGAGCCGGTAGCGGGCCAGCGGGCCGCGGTGTCCGAGGAGTTCGACGAGGCTCTCGGCGTTGGCGGGACCGGGGACCTCGGTGGCGGCGATGACCCCGCGGACCTTCTCGATGCGGCTGCGGACGGTGCGCGGCAGGGTCGCGGCGAGCGCGGAGTCGTGGCGGGCCACGGCCTCGTACTCCTTGAGGATCTCCTTCTTCTGGAAGAGCCCCTGGTAGGCGCCGCGGTCCTCGGGCCGCACGGTGAACATGACCAGCCCGGCGGTGAGCCGGTCCAGCCGGTGGGCGGGGCTGAGGGCGGGCAGGGCGAGGTCGCGGCGGAGCCGGGCGAGGACGGTCTGGGTGACGTGGCTGCCGCGGGGGGTGGTGGCGAGGAAGTGCGGCTTGTCGGCCACGACCAGGTGCGCGTCCCGGTACACGACGGACACCTCGAACGGCACGGGTGCCTCGGGGGGCAGCTCGCGGTGGAACCACAGGTAGCCGCCGGGCGCGTACGGGTCCTCGGCGCGGCGGGGCCGGCCGTCCTCGCCGTACACCCGGCCGGCGGCGAGGAGCGCGGCGACCGCTTCGGCGCCGGGGCCGTCGGCGTAGCGGTCGAGGAGGTAGCCGCCGAGGGTGACCCAGGTGCCGTCCGCGGGTAGCCGCAGGCGGACGGGGTCGATTCCGTCCCGCTGCGGGAGGGGGGACGGGGGTGGGGTCGCGCGGCGTCTCACCGCCCCACCCTACGCGCCGGGGCGCGGGGGATCCCGACGCCCTGGGGTGCAGTCCCCGGCCTGGTCGGCGCTGCCTGGCGGTATCCGGCCGCGCCGGCGCCCTGCCGCGAACCCGCAGCTTGGCCGGCCTTCCCGGCGCGACGCCCTGGGGGCAACCTCCAGCACGTGGCCGGCCTCCTGGCGCGACGCCCCTGGGGGCAACCTCCAGCGTGGCCTGCCTCATGGCGCGACGCCCTGGGGGCAACCTCCAGCTCGGCCGGCTTCCTGGCGCGACGCACCTGGGTCATTTCCAGCCTCGCCGGCGTTTGAGGCGCGGGGTTTGGGGCGGAGCCCCAAGACTGCAACCCGGCTCCGCCGGGCACCGGGCTCTGCCCGGACCCGCGCCTCAAACGCCGGCGAGGCTGACGAGTGCGCCGCAGGCCGGCCGGCGAGGCTGAATGCGTGCCGCTGGTCGGCCGGCGAGGCTGAAGAGTGCGCCGCAGGCCGGCCGGCGAGGCTGAATGCGTGCCGCTGGTCGGCCGGCGAGGCTGACGAATGCGCCGCTGGTCGGCCGGCCGGGCTGAATGCGTGCCGCGGGCAGCCGGCGGGGCTGAGTGCGTGCCGCGGCCCCGGGGGCTACGGGTGCGGGGTGGGTTCCTGTTCGGCTTCTACCTGGGCGTTCCAGTCGCGCTTTATCGCGCGCCAGCCCTCATCGGTCTGGCCGAGCCGCCAGTATCCGGAGACGGACAGCCGCTCGCGGGGCACGGTGCGCTCGACGCGCAGGTGGCGGCGGAGTTCGCGGACGAAGCCGGCCTCGCCGTGCACGAACACCTGGGGGGTGCCGGCGGGGAAGTCGAGGGCGGTCACGGCCTCCCGCAGCAGGTCGCCGACCGGCCGCTCGCCGCGGTGCAGCCAGACCGGGGAGACCCCGTCCGCGGTGATGATCTTCTGTTCCTCCTCGGGCCCGGAGACCTCCAGGAAGGCGTGCACGGTCGCGCCGGCGGGGATGCGCTCCAGGGCGGCGGCGATCGCCGGCAGCGCGCTCTCGTCGCCCGCGAGCAGGTGCCAGTCGGCGGCCGGGTCCGGGGCGTACGCGCCGCCGGGGCCGAGGAAGTACACGCGCTCGCCGGGCTGGACGCGCGCCGCCCAGGGGCCGCCGAGGCCCTCGTCGCCGTGGACGACGATGTCGACGGTCAGTTCCCGGTGCGCCGGGTCCCAGGCGCGCACCGTGTAGGCGCGGTTGCGCGGCCATTCCTCTCGGGGGAACGCGGCGCGGATCTGCTCCAGGTCCCAGGGCTCCGGGTAGACGGCGCCCTCGGCCGCGAAGAGGATCTTGATGTAGTGGTCGGTGAACTCGCCCGCGCCGAATCCGGCCAGTCCGTCACCGCCCAGGACGAGCCGCACCATGTGCGGCGTCAGCTGTTCGGTGCGGATGACATCGGCGGTGCCGACCTTGCGGGCGGGTCCTTCTGCCACGGTTCTCCCCTGATCCCCTGAAGTGCCGCCGCGCACCGGGACGGCGGGTGCCGGACGGTGCCGAACGACTTAGGCTTACCTAAGTTAACATCTCAGTGCCGAAGAGTGGAGACCAGCCTGCCCACGGCTCCACCCAGCCCCCAGCGCCGCGCCAGGTCGTCGAGGGCGGCCGGGTCGGCGGGCTCGCGCGGCAGCGTGGGGTCGTACGGCGGCAGCGCGATGTCGGACGCGACCCTCACCACGGTCGGGGCCACCGCCACGTACGGCCGTGCCCCGTCCAGCTTCTTGCGCTGCGAGGGCGTCAGCTTCGACGCCGGATCGTCGACGGCCGCCATGATCCCCGCCAGGTCGCCGTACGCGTCGAGCAGCTTGGCGGCGGTCTTCTCGCCGATGCCGGGCACGCCCGGCAGCCCGTCGCTCGGGTCGCCGCGCAGCAGCGCGAGGTCCACGTACCCCGGGCCGTCCACGCCGTACTTCTCGCGGAGCACCGCCTCGTCGGTCAGCTGGAGGGTGCCGACGCCCTTGAGGGGGTACAGGACGCGGACCCCGCGGGCGTCGTCGACCAGCTGGTAGAGGTCGCGGTCGCCCGTCACGATGTCCACCGGGCCGCTCGCCCCGGCCGTGATGGTGCCGATCACGTCGTCCGCCTCGTACGCCGGGACGCCGACCCGGGCGATCCCGAAGGCGTCCAGCATGGCCTCGATGACGGGGATCTGCGGCAGGAGCGTGTCGGGGGTCTCCTCCACGTCCGGCCCGGTCTCCGTCTCCACGGCCACCCGGTGGGCCTTGTACGTCGGGATCAGCTCGACCCGCCAGTGCGGCCGCCAGTCCGCGTCCATGCAGGCGACCAGGTCGTCCGGGCGGTGGTCCTGCACCAGCCGCCCGATGAAGTCCAGCAGCCCGCGCACGGCGTTGACCGGGGTGCCGTCGGGGGCCCGGACCGAGTCCGGGACGCCGAAGTACGCGCGGTAGTAGAGGGAGGCGGTGTCGAGGAGCATCAGGCGTCGCGTCACGGTGACGATGATGCCTCACACCACCGACAGTGACCGGAGTGGCACCGGCGTTCACCGGGGGCGTAGCGCGGCTGCGCCGTGGGCGAGAAACCTGGGACCGAAGCTGCGTAAGGTGCTTACAGCACACCGATGTGCCTGGACCAGGGGAGGGCAGCCCCGCCATGGACGACACGGCCGACCGGGACGACAAGGAAAAAGACCGGGAGAAGGACGCGAGGGAGCCCCTGCGCGTCGGCGTCGCCGTGCGCAAGCGGCGCCGCGCGCTCCAGCTCACCCTTGCCGCCGTGTCGGCGCGCAGCGGCCTGTCGGTCCCCTTCCTCAGCCAGATAGAGAACGAGCGGGCCCGGCCCAGCATGCGGTCCCTCGAACGGGTCGCGGACGCGCTGGAGACCACCGCCGTCGAGCTGCTGGCCGCGTCCGACACCACCCGTACCGTCGACCTCGTGCGCGCCGACGACGTACCGGGGCTCTCGCCCGCCGCCGGGGTGCGGCCGCTGGTCCGCGGCCACCACCAGTTGCACGCCATGGAGTTCACCGGGGAGCAGGACGCCGGCCGCGAGTACCGGCACCGCAACGACGAACTGATGTACGTGGTCGCCGGCGCCTGCCAGGTCGAGGCCGAGGGACGGGCCTACCGGCTGGAGAGCGGCGACTCGCTGTTCCTCTCCGGCGGGGTGCGGCACCGCTGGCGGGCCGCCACGGAGGACACCCGGATCCTGGTCGTCGCCGTCGGCGACCACATCGACGCGACGCCCGAGCCCCCCGGCCGCTGATGCGGGTCGTCTCCCTGGTGCCCTCGCTCACGGAGGCGGTCGCGGTGACCGCCCCCGGGCTGCTCGTCGGCGCCACCGACTGGTGCAGCCACCCCGAGGGCCTGGCGGTCGCGCGGATCGGCGGCACCAAGAACCCCGACGTCGCCGCCGTCACCGCGCTGCGCCCCGACCTCGTGATCGCCAACGAGGAGGAGAACCGGGCGCCCGACCTCGACGCGCTGCGGGCCGCCGGGCTGGACGTGCTCGTCACCGAGGTGCGCGACCTGCCGCAGGCCTTCCGGGAACTGGAACGGGTACTGGTCGCCGGCTGCGGGCTGGCCCGTCCGCGCTGGCTGGACGAGGCGGAAGCGGCGTGGGCGGCCGTCCGCCCGGCGGGGGAGTGGTCGGCGGTCGTGCCGGTGTGGCGGCGGCCGTGGATGGTGCTGGGCCGGGACACGTTCGCGGGGGACCTGCTGGCGCGGCTGGGGGTACGGAACGTGTACGCGGGGCACGCCGAGCGGTACCCGCGGGTGGCGTCCGCGCGGGCCGCGGCCGAGGGGTGCGATCTGGTGGTCCTGCCGGACGAGCCGTACGCCTTCTCGGCGGACGACGGGCCCGAGGCCTTCCCCGGGGTACCGGCCGCGCTGGTCAGCGGGCGCCACCTGACCTGGTACGGGCCTTCGCTGGCGGACGCGGCCGCGGTCCTGACCGGCGCGCTGCGGACGGCCCGCTGAGCGGGGCGGGCCGGGGGCCGGGTGGGCCGGGCCGGGCGGGCCGGGCCGGGCGGGCCCGCCGGGGTGCCGGGGTGGGTGGGGCGCGTAGCCTGCGGGCATGCGTTCTGGACGACTTCTTGCCGTGGTTCTCGGTGCCGTGTTGCTGACGGCGGGCTGCTCCGGTGCCGGGCCGGTGCCGGTGCCTTCGGCCACGCCGCTTGAGGGGGTTCCCCACGAAGCGTGGAACCTGGAGCCGGCCCCGACCGGCTCGAACTAGCCGGCCGCGCCCGCGTCCCTGCCGGCCCCTCGCCGCGCCCGAGCCCCTGCCGGCTCTTCGGCCGCGCCGACGCCTTGCGGTGCGACCTCCAGCCTCGCCGGTGCCCGGGGCGAAAACAGCCTCGCCGGCGTTTGAGGCGCGGTCCGGGCGGAGCCCGGTACCCGGCGGAGCCGGGTTGCAGTCTTGGGGCTCCGCCCCAAACCCCGCGCCTCAAACGCCGGCGAGGCTGGGGATTGCACCCCCGGGGTGGGCGAGGCTGGGGGTTGCAGCCTGGGGGTGGGCGAGGCTGGGGGTTGCAGCCTGGGGGTGGGCGAGGCTGGGGGTTGCAGCCTGGGGGTGGGCGAGGCTGGGGGTTGCAGCCTGGGGGTGGGCGAGGCTGGGGATTGCAGCCTGGGGGTCGGCGAGGCTGGGGATTGCCCGCCAGGGCACCGGCGAGGCTGGGAGTTGCCGCGAGGGCACCGGCGGGGCCGGACGCGCCCGAGGTCAGCCGGCGAGGAGGCGGCCGGTGGTGAGGCCGCGGAGGGTGTGGGCGGCGGCGGCGAGCCAGGCGGCGACCAGGACCGCGAAGAGACCCACGGCCAGCCACTCGAAGGCGATCAGACCCGTGTGCCGCGCCAGCCCCTCCGCTCCGGTCACACAGGTCCCGATGGGGAACGTGAACGCCCACCAGGTCATCGCGAAGCCCATGCCCGAGCGGGCGGCGCGGACCACCATGGCCACGGCCAGGGCCAGCCACAGCAGGGCGAAGCCGATGACGGGCACCCCGTAGACGACGGCGAAGGCGCTCAGGCCGTCCGCGTAGGGGCCGGAGATGGCGGTGGGGGCCTGGTCGGCGAGCTGGTTGACGGCGGTCACCGACTGGCCCATGGGGCCCAGCACCAGGAACAGGGTGGGGGTCAGGGGCAGGGGCAGGGGGCCGCTGACGACCAGCCGCCCGAAGATCAGGGGCAGCATCAGCAGGGTCGCCAGCAGGCTGATCCCGAACATCGCGTAGCAGGCGAGCAGCATCGCCTCGCGGGCCTGGCCGGCGGCCAGGTGGGGTATGAGCAGCGGGCCGAGCGCGGCCGAGACCATGGGCGCGACCACGGGCAGCAGCCACACGGGGGTCGCCGAGGAGGCCTCCAGCTGGTGCCGGGTGACCATCAGGAAGGGGACGGTCACGGCGGCGGCCAGCCCGATCGCGGTGCCCGCGGTGAACAGCACGGTGTCCACGGCGACCGCGGCGGTGGTGCCGATGAGGTCCTTGCCGACGATGAGGGTGCCGCCGCCGACGGCGAGCAGCGCCATGGCCAGGCAGCCGTAGAAGGGGGCGACGGCGGGGTCCAGGAGGTGGGCGCGGGCCTGGTCGCGGTGGTGCAGCCAGTGGCCGGCGCGGGCCGTCAGCAGGACGGCGAGGGCGAGGGCGGACAGCGCCCAGACGATCTGGCAGGCCACTCGCAGACCGGTGAACTGGAACGGGAGGGTGGCACCCGCGTTGGCGATGATCGCCGTGCCCATGACGGAGGCGTACCAGTTGGGGCCGAGGTGGCGCAGCGCCGGGAAGCGGCGTACGGGATCGGGGGCGGGGGCGGTACGGGTGGTCCGGGGGGACCGGGTGCGGGGTTCGAGCTGTGCGAGGGGGGCCATGCACCCAGCCTCTGCCCGGCGGCGGCCGCCGAGTAGAGGTGATCTTCCTATGGCCCCATAAACTGGACTTATGAGCAGTATGGTGCCGGACCTTCCCCTCGCCCACCGGGTGCCCGACCTCGGCGCCCTGGAGCTGCTGCTGGCCGTGGCCCGCCTGGGCAGCCTCGGGGCGGCGGCCCGGCAGCTGGGCATCACCCAGCCGGCGGCGAGCAGCCGGATCCGCACGATGGAGGTACGGCTCGGGGTGGCGCTCGTCGACCGGTCGCCGCGGGGCTCCACCCTGACGGCGGAGGGCGCGCTGGTCACGGACTGGGCGCGGGCGGTCGTGGACGCGGCGGAGGCGTTCGACGCGGCGGCCCAGGCGCTGCGGGGGCGGCGGGACTCGCGGCTGCGGGTCGCGGCGAGCATGACGATCGCCGAGTACCTGCTCCCGGGCTGGCTGGTGGCGCTGCGCGCCGAGCGGCCGGGAACCGCGGTGTCGCTGTACGCGGAGAACTCGGCGGCCGTCGCCGAACGGGTCCTCGCGCACGAGGCCGACCTCGGGTTCGTGGAGGGGCCGGCGGTGCCCGACGGGCTGGACTCGGCGGTGATCGCCCGCGACCGGTTGGTCGTGGCGGTGGCTCCCGGGCACCCGTGGGCGCGGCGGCGCGGCGAACTGCCGCCCGCGGAGCTGGCCGCGACCCCGCTGATCCTGCGCGAGCGGGGTTCGGGCACCCGGCAGGTGCTCGACGCGGCGCTGGCGGCGCACGGGGGGCTGGCCGCGCCGCTGATGGAACTGGCGTCGACGACCGCGGTGAAGGCGGCGGCGCTGAGGGGGGTGGGGCCGTGCGTGCTCAGTGAGCTGGCGCTTGTCGCCGAGCTGGCGGCTCGGCAGTTGGTGGCGGTGCCGGTGGCCGGGGCGTCGCTGGATCGGGCGCTGCGGGCCGTCTGGCCGGCCGCGGTCCGGCCCGCGGGCCCTGCCCGCGACCTCCTCTCCCTCACCCGCAGTCCCGCCTGACCCCGCACCCCACCACCGCCCTCACGGCGCGCCCCGCCTGGCCGGCAACCTCCAGCCTCGCCGACGCGCTGGGCGCCCCCCCGCCGGCCTTGCCGGCGTTTGAGGCGGACCTCGGCCTGAGCGGGCCGATCCAGCCTTGCCGGGGCGCAACCCCCGGGCTTGTCGGTGCTGCGTGCGGGAAATTCAGCCTCGCCGGCGTTTGAGGCGCGGGGTTTGGGGCGGAGCCCCAAGACAACCCGGCTGGCGCCGGGCACCGGGCTCCGCCCGGGCCCGCTCCTCAAGCGCCGGAGGGGCTGGGGGGTGCGACGGGGTTGCCGGGCTCCGCCCGGACCCGCTCCTCAAGCGCCGGCGGGGCTGGAAGTTGCCGCCGAAGCGGGAGGTTGCCGCCGGGGCAGGAGGTTGCCCCGCGGGCAGCCGGCGGGGCTGACGGGCGTGGGTCAGCCGACGGGGGTGGGGAGGCGGCAGGCGTTGATCAGGGAGCGCATGACGCGGGTGTCCGCGCCCCGCTCCGGGTGCCACTGAACCCCCAGTACCCACTGCTCGCCGGGCAGCTCCACGGCCTCGACCGTGCCGTCGACGGCCCACGCCGAGACGACGAGCCCGGCGCCGAGGCGGTCCACCGCCTGGTGGTGATAGGTGGGGACCTCGGTGTCCTCGGGGGCGAGGCCCCCGTAGCGGGTGCCCGCCACCGGCCGGACCGGGTGCATGCCCATCACGCCCGGCCCTGCCGCGTGGTCGTCGATGTGCTGGACGAGGGTGCCGCCGAGGGCGACGTTCAGCACCTGCATGCCACGGCAGACGCCCAGGACGGGCACGGTGCCGCCCGCCAGGGCGGCGCGTACCAGGGCCAGCTCCCACGCGTCGCGCTCGGGCGCCTCGGGTCCGGTGCGCGGGTCGCGGGCCGCTCCGTAGCGGGACGGATCCACGTCCGGGCCGCCCGCGACGACCAGGCCGTCCAGCCGGTCCAGCACCTCGGGCGCCACCTCGGGTTCGTCGGGCGGGAGCAGCACCGCGGTGCCGCCGGACGCCTGGACGAGCTCGTGGTACCCGGAGGGCGCGAGGGCCGCGGGGAGGTCCCAGGGCCCGTAGCGGGTGGACGCTTCCAGGTACGTGGTGATGCCGATGAGCGGCTTGGGCACAGCGAGGACCTCCGACTGGACGTGATGACGGGCGGGCGGGGCGGGCGGGCGTGCGTGACGGGGGGACGGGACGGACGTGAGTGGCGGACGTGAGTGGCGGACGTGAGTGGCGGACGTGCGTGACGGGGGGACGGGGCGGGCGGACGTGGGTGACGGGCGGGGGGATGGGCGGGCGGGGTGAGGCCGGGGGCTTGCCCCGCCCCGGGGCGCCGGCTCAGTCGCGGGTGAGTTCGGCTTCGGCTGCGGCCAGGGCGGCGAATTCCTCCTCGGGGGCCGAAGCCACCAGGCGGTGCCGACTGTAGAACGCGAAGTAGGCCAGGGCGACGGCGTACACGGCGACTGCGATGAATGCCGCGTCCTTGTCCACCAGGAAGGTGGCGACGAGCGCCGACAGCGCCAGCACGAAGGCCGCCGAGGAGGTCGCGATGCCGCCGGGGGTGCGGTACGGCCGGGCCAGGTCCGGTTCGCGCCGCCGCAGCACGATGTGCGAGAGCGCCATCAGGGCGTACGAGATCGTCGCGCCGAACACCGCGATGTTCAGCATGCGGGCGCCGTTGCCGGTGCCCGCGGCGAGCGCGAAGCCGAGCGCGCCGGGGATCAGCAGGCCCAGGTACGGGGCCTTGCGGCGGCTGGTCAGGGACAGGAAGCGGGGCAGGTAGCCGGCCCGGGAGAGGGCGAACAGCTGGCGGGAACCGGCGTAGATGAGCGAGAAGAAGGAGGCCACGAGCCCGGCCAGGCCCGCGTAGTTGACGAAGCGGCTGAGCGCGGTCGGGTCGCCGTCCCCTTCGAGGGCCACGACGAGCGGGTTGCCGGCGTCCTTGACGGCGTTCGCGCCCTGGGCGCCGGTCGCCGCGAGGAAGGTGACGACCGCGAGGAGCACCAGGATGCCCATGGAGATCGACAGCGCCTTCGGCATGGAGCGCACCGGGTCCTGGGCCTCCTCCGCGGCCAGCGGGACGCCCTCGACCCCGAGGAAGAACCACATGCCGAAGGGGAAGGCGGCCCAGATGCCGAGGACGCCGAAGGGCAGCCAGGAACTCGCGCCGGTGGCGGCCGTGTCGACGGGGATGTCGTCGAGGCCGGCCGCGCTGAACTCGGTGAAGGCGCCCACGGCGAAGATCAGCAGCGCGGCCACCGCTATGGCGGTGACGACGAGGCTGAAGCGCAGGGCCTCGCCGACGCCCCACAGGTGGATGCCGATGAACAGCGCGAAGCAGACCAGGTAGACCGGCCAGCTGCTGGTCAGGCCGAACAGGCCGAGGGACTCCACGTAGTCGCCGATGAAGATGACGATCGCGGCGGGGGCCAGGATGTACTCGATGAGGATCGCGGTGCCGGTCAGGAAGCCGCCCCAGGTGCCCAACGCGCGCCGGGCGAAGCCGTAGCCGCCGCCGGCCGTGGGCAGGATCGCCGACAGCTCGGCGAGGGAGAACACCAGACAGGCGTACATGGCGCCCATCAGGGCGGTGGCGATGGCGAGGCCGCCGAAGCCGCCCTTGGCCAGGCCCAGGTTCCAGCCGGAGAAGTCGCCGGAGACGACGTACGCGACGCCGAGGCCGGTGAGCAGCAGCCAGCCCGCGCTGCCGCGGCGCAGGGTGCGGCGCTCCAGATAGGCCGCATCGGCTCCGGCGGCGGTGTCGGCTCCCGGCGGTGCTGCGGGTGCGGGCGGTGCGGATACGGGCACGGGTGCGGGGTTGTCTGCGTACTCGGCCATGTGCGCTCCTGCCTCGGGGGGCTTGCCCGGGGTGGACCGTACCCCGGCAAAGGTTTAGGCGCATACCTTTGCGGCAGGATCCGGCCATGCGCAAGACCCGCGCGTTAAACGGCGGTTACGGAATCCTCACGCCCGCCGCGCCCGCGGGTTCGCCCGCTGCCTCGGGGGCCGCCCCGCGCGGCTCACGCCAGGAAGCCGCGCAGCAGGGCCGCCGTGCCGCAGCAGTGCTCGCGCATCACCTCGCGGGCCGCCTCCGCGTCGCGTTCCAGCACCGCCTCGACCAGGACCTCGTGCTGCTGCTGGGAGTGTTCGAGGTTGCGCACCAGGAGCGGGATGCAGTCCAGCAGCTCGTTGACGGTCGCCCGGACGGCCGCGTACTGCGCGGTGAGGGTGGGGGATCCGGCCAGTTCGGCGAGGGTCAGGTGGAAGAGCGTGTCGAGCCGGCGGTAGTCGGACAGCGGCGCGTCGTGCGTGGCCCGCAGCGCCTCGCGCAGCCGCGCGGCGTCCTCCCCGGCCAGCCCCTGCGCGGCGCACAGGCCGGCCGCGCCCACCTCCAGCACCTCCCGGAAGCGCAGGACGTCCTCGATGTCCACCCCGGCCACCCGGCGGCGCAGCTCGGCCTCGGCGCCGCCGGCCGGGGTGTCGGGGCGCGGCAGCACGAAGGTGCCGCCGTACCGGCCGCGGCGGCTCTCCAGTAGACCCTGGTCCTGGAGCACTTTCAGGACTTCGCGCAGGGTGACCCGGCTGATGCCCATCCGTTCGGCCAGCTCGCGCTCCGGCGGCAGCCGTTCGCCGCCGGGGACCAGGCCGAGCCGGACCACCTGCAGGATCTGCTCCAGCGCCTCCTCGAAACCGTTGCCCGCGCGCACCTGTCGCAGCACCGGGTTCAGCCGGTCCGTGCCCCCGTCGGCCGCCTTTTCGTTCACCACGTCGAATTCCCCTCTTCCCAAGCAATGGTTGTTCCCCATACCTTATGGCTTCTCGGCGCACCGAAGGAGAGAATCCCGTGGTAGACCGCACGCCGCCGCTCGGCATCGAGGAGCTCCGCTCCCTCGTGGCCGCCGGCGAGATCGACACAGTCGTCCTGGCCTTCCCCGACATGCAGGGGCGGCTCCAGGGCAAGCGGTTCGCCGCACCGTTCTTCCTCGACGACGTCCTCGCCCACGGCACCGAGGGCTGCAATTACCTGCTCGCCGTCGACGCGGAGATGAACACCGTCGACGGATACGAGATGTCCTCCTGGGACCGGGGCTACGGCGACTTCGCCATGCACCCCGACCTGTCCACGCTCCGCCGCGTCCCCTGGAACGCCGGCACCGCGATGATCATGGCGGACCTCGCCTGGCACGACGGCACCCCCGTCGTCGCCGCGCCCCGCCAGATCCTGCGCCGCCAGCTGGACCGCCTCGCCGAGCACGGCTGGAGCGCCCAGGTCGGCACGGAGCTGGAGTTCATCGTCTTCAAGGACACCTACGAACAGGCCTGGGACGCCAATTACCGCGGCCTGACCCCGGCCAACCAGTACAACAACGACTACTCGGTGCTCGGCACCGGCCGGGTAGAGCCGCTGCTGCGCCGGGTCCGCAACGAGATGGCGGCCGCCGGCCTGACGGTGGAGTCGGCCAAGGGTGAGTGCAACCTCGGCCAGCACGAGATCGTGTTCCGCTACGACGAGGCACTCGTCACCTGCGACCAGCACTCCGTCTACAAGACCGGGGCCAAGGAGATCGCCTCCCAGGAGGGCATGTCGCTCACCTTCATGGCCAAGTACGACGAGCGCGAGGGCAACTCCTGCCACATCCACCTCTCGCTCGCCGACGCCGACGGCCGCAACGTCATGGCGGGCGACGGCAGCGGCCTGCCGCACGACATGTCACCGGTCATGCAGCACTTCCTCGCCGGACAGCTCGCCGCCCTGCGGGACTTCTCCCTTCTCTACGCCCCGAACATCAACTCGTACAAGCGTTTCCGGCCGGGATCGTTCGCGCCCACCGCCGTCGCCTGGGGCGCGGACAACCGGACCTGCGCCCTGCGCGTGGTCGGCCACGGCCGCTCGATGCGCTTCGAGAACCGGCTCCCCGGCGGCGACGTCAACCCGTACCTGGCCGTCGCCGGACTGGTCGCCGCCGGTCTGTACGGCATCGAGAACCGGCTGGAACTGCCCCCCGCCTGTACCGGCAACGCCTACACCGCCGACTACGAGCACGTACCCGGCAGCCTGCGCGAGGCCGCCGAACTGTGGGAGAACAGCGCCATCGCCAAGGCCGCGTTCGGCCCCGAAGTGGTGGCCCACTACCGCAACATGGCCCGCGTCGAGCTCGACGCCTACGACTCCGCGGTGACCGACTGGGAACTGCGCCGCTCCTTCGAACGCATGTGAGGCACCACTTGCACCCGCTCGAACACCAGGTACTGAACCCCGCGACCGAAGAGGTCGTGGCCACCGTCCCGGCCGCCACGGCCGCCGACGTCGACGCCGCCGTCGCCCGCGCCACCGCCGCCCAGCGCGGCTGGGCCGCCGCGGCCCCCGCCGACCGGGCCCGGCTGCTGCGCCGCTTCGCCGCGGTCGTCGACGAGCACGTCGAGGAACTCGCGCAGCTGGAGGTCCGCGAGGCCGGCCACACCATCGGCAACGCCCGATGGGAGGCCGGCAACGTCCGCGACCTGCTCGAATTCGCCGCCGGGGGAGTGGAGCGCCTCTCCGGCCGCCAGATCCCCGTCGCCGGCGGCCTCGACGTCACCTTCCTCGAACCCCTCGGCGTCATCGGCGTGATCGCGCCCTGGAACTTCCCCATGCCGATCGCCGCCTGGGGCACCGCCCCGGCCCTCGCCGCGGGCAACGCCGTCATCCTCAAGCCGGCCGAGACCACCCCGCTCACCGCGCTGCGGCTGGCCGAACTCGCCCTGGCCGCCGGCCTGCCCGAGCACCTCTTCCAGGTGCTGCCCGGCGCCGGCCCGGTCGCCGGCGACGCGCTGGTCGAACACCCCGGCGTCGCGAAGATCGTCTTCACCGGCTCCACCCGCGTCGGCAAGCAGATCATGGCCAAGTGCGCCGACCGGGTGAAGCGCGTCACCCTCGAACTCGGCGGCAAGAGTCCCAACATCGTCTTCGCCGACGCCGACCTCGAGGCGGCCGCCGCGGCCGCCCCGATGGCCTTCCTCGACAACAGCGGCCAGGACTGCTGCGCCCGCACCCGGATCCTCGTCCAGCGGTCCGTGTACGACGACTTCCTCGCCCGCCTCGCCCCCGCGATCGAGAAGGTCGTCGTCGGCGACCCCGCCGACGAGCGGACCGAGATGGGCCCGCTGATCTCCCGCGCCCAGCTGGAACGCGTCCGCTCCTACGTCACCGACGACCTCACCGCGGTCCGCGGCAGCGCCCCCGACGGCCCCGGATTCTGGTACCCGCCGACGCTGGTGACCGGTGTCTGCGCCACCGCGCCCGTCGCCGCCGAAGAGGTCTTCGGGCCGGTCGCCGTCGTCCTGCCCTTCGAGGACGAGGAGGACGCCGTCCGCCTCGCCAACGCCACCGAGTACGGGCTCTCCGGCTCCCTCTGGACCCGCGACGTGGGCCGCGCCCTGCGCGTCTCGCGCGCCGTACGGGCCGGCAACCTGTCCGTCAACTCCCACAGCAGCGTCCGCTACTGGACCCCCTTCGGCGGCTACCAGCAGTCGGGACTCGGCCGCGAGCTCGGCCCCGACGCCCTCGCCGCCTTCACGGAAACCAAGAACGTCTTCATCAGCACGGAGGCCTGAACCACATGACCGAGCGCACCGAAGAAATCGTCTGCCGCCGCCTCGTCGGCCGCACCGCCGTGATCACCGGCGCCGGCAGCGGCATCGGCCTGGCCACCGCGCGCCGGCTGGCCTCCGAAGGCGCCCACGTCGTCTGCGGCGACATCGACGAGACGGCCGGCAAGGCGGCCGCCGAGGAGGTCGGCGGCACCTTCGTCAAGGTCGACGTCACCGACCAGGAGCAGGTCGAGAACCTCTTCAAGGTCGCCTACGACACCTACGGCTCCGTCGACATCGCCTTCAACAACGCGGGCATCTCGCCCCCCGACGACGACTCGATCCTCACCACGGGCCTGGACGCCTGGAGGCGCGTCCAGGACGTCAACCTCACCTCCGTCTACCTCTGCTGCAAGGCCGCCCTGCCCTACATGCAGCGCCAGGGCCGCGGCTCGATCATCAACACCGCCTCGTTCGTGGCGATCATGGGCGCCGCCA
The DNA here is from genome assembly GCF_036194065.1 of Streptomyces sp. NBC_00239. NCBI lineage: Bacteria > Bacillati > Actinomycetota > Actinomycetes > Kitasatosporales > Streptomycetaceae > Streptomyces > Streptomyces sp. NBC_00239. Next base: position 6,395,299 of record NZ_CP108095.1, read on the forward strand.
CCTCGCAGATCTCGTACACCGCCTCCAAGGGCGGCGTGCTCGCGATGTCCCGCGAGCTCGGCGTGCAGTTCGCCCGCGAGGGCATCCGCGTCAACGCCCTGTGCCCGGGGCCCGTCAACACCCCGCTCCTCCAGGAGCTCTTCGCCAAGGACCCGGAGCGCGCCGCCCGCCGCCTCGTGCACATCCCGCTGGGCCGGTTCGCCGAGCCCACCGAGATCGCGGCCGCCGTCGCCTTCCTCGCCAGCGACGACTCCTCCTTCATCAACGCCACCGACTTCCTGGTCGACGGCGGCATCTCCGGCGCCTACGTGACCCCGCTGTAGGCCCCGGAACCCGCGGTCCCGGCCCTCATCCCCAGGGGCCGGGGCCCAAGGGTCCATCCGGACCTCACGGGTCCATCCGGACCTCACGGGTCCATCCGGACCTCACGGGTTCACACGGACCTCACGGGTTCACCCGGACCCCTAGGGTCCATCCGGACCCCGAGGGTTCACCTCGATCCCCCCACCACGACAGCCGGGCGTCGCGCGACGCCCGGCTGTCGTGTCCAGCCTCCGTGACGATCTTCCTCAGACAGGAGCGCCACCCGAGTGACCACGTTCAGCACCCGGCGCGGGCTGCCCGCCGTCGCCGCCGCCCTCGCCATCGCCGCGGGCGGCCTCGCCGCGGCCGCCCCCGCCCAGGCCGCCCGGCCCGCCGCCGACTGCACCTCCCCGCAGGTCGGCGCCGGCTGGTACGGCGGAAACCAGGCCCGCCTCCAGCGCCTCGTCGACACGTACGGCACGTGCAACCCGCACCGCCCCGGCCGCGCCAAGCCGGTCGCCGTCTTCGACTGGGACAACACCGTCGTCAAGAACGACGTCGGCGACGCCACCATGTTCTGGATGCTGCGCAACGGCAAGATCCGCCAGCCGGCCGGCCGTGACTGGTCCACCACCAGCCGTTACCTGACCGCCCCGGCCGCCCGCGCGCTCGCCGGGGCCTGCGGCGCCCTCGCCGCGCCCGGCGCGCCGCTGCCGACCGGCTCCGCGGCCGGCACCGCCTGCGCCGACCAGGTCTTCGCCGTCTACGGCACCGGCGCCACCACCGCCGGCGCCCCCGCCTTCGCCGGCTGGAACCGCCGCACTACCGAGCCCGGTTACGCCTGGCTCGCCCAGCTCATGCACGGCTGGACCGCGAAGCAGATACGTTCCTTCGCCGCTGCCGCGCGCACCGAGAACCTCGCCGCGCCCATCGGCACCAAGCAGCGGGTCGGCAGCGCCACCGCCACCGGCTGGGTCCGCTACTACGACCAGCAGCGCGACCTCGTCCGCACCCTCCGGCGCGCCGGGTTCGACGTGTGGATCAGCTCGGCCTCGCCGCAGCCCGTGGTCGAGGTGTGGGCCGAGGGCGTCGGCATCGACGCCCGCCACGTCATCGGCATCCGCAACGTCGCCACGTACGCCGGGAAGTTCACGCCGCACCTCAAGGGCTGCGGAACCGTCCGCGACGGCCAGGACTCGATGATCACGTACATCGACGGCAAGCGCTGCTGGATCAACAAGGAGATCTTCGGGGTGCGGGGCGCCGCCGCCGAGAGGGTCGCGCCCGCCGCCCGCCGCCAGGTCTTCGCGGCCGGCGACTCCGACACCGACGTGTCGTTCCTGCGCGACGCGACCGCCCTGCGGCTGGTCGTCAACCGCAACAAGAACGAGCTGATGTGCCGGGCGTACGACAACGGCGACGGCCGCTGGATCGTGAACCCCATGTTCATCGAACCCAAGCAGCGGAAGACGACCCCGTACCCGTGCGCCACCACCGGCTACACCGGGGCCGACGGCACTCCGGGCGCGGTGCTCCGCCGGGACGGCAGCGTCATCCCGGACCAGCTCGACACGGTGTTCTAACCGGCTGCTCGGGACCGCAGGGCGGACCACACGCCGGGCCGGCTCAGAGGAAGGTGCGCCCCTCGCCCCGGTAGGTCGGGACGGTGGCCGTCACCCGGTCGCCCTCGACGAGGTGCAGCTCCTCGAAGCGCTCGCACATCTCGCCCGCCTTCGCGTGCCGGAACCAGACCCGGTCACCGATCAGCAGATCGTCCGCCGGGGATCCCAGCAGCGGGGTCTGCACCTCGCCCGCCCCCTCCTGCGGGTCGTAGCGCAGACCCTGCGGCAGGTACGGCTGCGGCAGCCGGTCCGGGCCCGCCGCCCCCGACGCCGGATAGCCGCCGCCCAGCACGGTCACCACGCCCACCCCGGGCCGCCGCACCACCGGCTGCGCGAACAGGGCCGCCGGACGCCCCCGGAACGACGTGTAGTTGTCGAACAGCCGCGGCACGTACAGCCCCGACCCGGCCGCGATCTCCGTCACCGCGTCCTCGGCCGCCGTGTGCTGCACACTGCCGGTGCCGCCCCCGTTGACGAACTCCAGCTCGCCCACGACCGCCAGCACCGCACGCACCGTCTCGGCCCGCCGCGCCGCCAGCTCCCGGCGCGCGGCCGCCTGCATCAGCCGGACCGCCCGGGACCGCAGCGGCCGGCCCGCCACCGCGTCCCCGACCCCCGCGACGTGCCCCTCGTACCCCATCAGGCCGACCACCCGGAAGCCGGGCCGCCGCTCCACCGCCCGGGCCAGCTCCGCCAGCTGCGCGGGCTCGCGCAGCGGCGAGCGCCGGGCACCCACCCGCACCCGGCCGCCGAACAGGTGCAGCGCGGTGTCCAGTTCGAGGCACACCCGGACCTCCTCGGCGCCGCCCGCCCGGGCCGCGTCGATCAGCTCCAGCTGCGCCACGTCGTCGACCATCACGGTCACGGCCGCCGCGAGCTTCGGATCGCCCGCCAGCTCCGCGAACGCCGACCGGTCCGCGGACGGATACGCGAGCAGTACGTCGTCGAAACCGGAGCGGGCCAGCCACAGCGACTCGGCGAGCGTGTACGACATCAGGCCGGCGAAGCCGTCCCGGGCCAGTACGCGCTCCAACAGCGCCCGGCACCGCACCGACTTGCTGGCGACCCGGACCGGCTTGCCGCCCGCCCGCCGTAGCAGGTCGTCGGCGTTGGCGTCGAACGCCTCCAGGTCCACGATCGCGAGCGGCGCGTCGAGGTGGGCGGTGGCCCGGTCGTAACGGGCCCGGTCGGCGGCGGGGGTAGTCATGCGCGCAGCGTGCCAGATACCACTACCCGTGGGTAGAGGTTCCCCGGCCCGCACCGGGCACGCGGCCCGGCGCGGCCCCGTAAAGTACCCGGCGTACGCGCGGTATCGGGACGGGGGCGGATCCGCATGACAGCCAGTCACCACCCACCCGACCCGCGCCCCCACCCCGACCCGCCACCCCGCCCGGCCCCACCGCCGGACCCGGCACCGCGCCCGCGCGGCGGACGCGCCCGCGCCGGGGCGGCCGTGTGCTGGATCCTCGGGAGCGGGCTGGTCGTCGGGGCGGTCGCCGGGACCTGGGCCGTGCGCAAGGCGCAGGAAGTGCCCGCCGGGCAGGCCGCCTGGAACCGCGCCGCGGCCCTCTGGCACGAACAGCCCGTCGACACCCTCTTCCCGCCCGTCCTCGTCGGCGACGGCGCCGGACCCGGCAGCTCCGACCGCCGCTGGACCCGCAGCTCCGTCGCCCCCGACGCCCCCTGCGCCCCCGCACTCGGCGCCGCATGGACCGGCGCCCTCACCCCCGTCGGCTGCACCCGGCTGCTGCGCGCCACCTATACCGACGCCACCCGCAGCTCGGTCGTCAGCGTCGGCATGGTCTTCACCCCCGCCGGCCCGGACGCCATGACCGGCCTGCGGACCCGCTTCGAGCCGACCGCCCCGCCGCCACCCGCGTACGGCCTCGCGGACCGGCAGCGCGCCGGCTGGGCCGTGTCCGTCCTGCCCGACGCGCCCGTCGTCGTCTACGCCGTCTCCGCCTTCGCCGACGGCCGCACCGTGGACCGCCCGCGCCCCGCCGCCTCGGCCACCGCCGCCGCGGACACCAGCGCCACCGCCCAGGCCGGCCTCGGCCACGAGGCGCAGGCCGTCGCCGACCGGGTGGAACGCGCCCTGCGACGCACCGCCGCCAGTCCCGCCCCGCAGCCGGCGGACGCCCCATGAGCCGAGCCGCACGCCCGACGTCCGGGGCCGCACACCCGACGTCCGTGGCCGGACGCCCGACGTCCGGGGCCGCACCGACGAGTGGCCCCGCACGCCCGACGAGCGGGGCCGCACACCCGACGAGCGGCCCCGGACGCCCGACGAGCCGGGCCGGCCGTTCCGTGAGCCTGGCACTCGTCCTCGGCCTCACCACCGCAGCCGCCACCGCCACCGCAGCCGCCCCCGCGCACGCCGACGGCATCCGCGACCGGCAGTGGGCGCTGGCCGCCCTGCACGCCGACGAGGCATGGCAGACCACCGACGGCGACGGCGTCACCGTCGCCGTACTCGACACCGGAGTCGACGCCACCCACCCCGACCTGCGCGGCCAGGTGCTCGACGGCACCGACCTGGTCGGCTTCGGCGCCGACCGGGGCGAGCGCAGCTGGGCCCGCCACGGCACCGCGATGGCCGGCATCATCGCCGGCCACGGGCACGGCCCCGGCCGCGGCCAGGGCGTCCTCGGCATCGCACCCGGCGCCCGGATCCTGCCCGTACGCGTGATCCTGGAGGAGGGCGACCCCGGCCGGGCCAAGGCCCGCCAGAGCAAGGGCGGCGCACTCGCCGAGGGCATCCGGTGGGCCGCCGACCACGGCGCCGACGTGATCAACCTCTCGCTGGGCGACGACAGCGAGTCCGCCCACCACGAGGCCGCCGAGGACGAGGCCGTCCAGTACGCCCTCGGCAAGGGCATCGTGGTCGTCGCCTCGGCCGGCAACGGCGGCCGCCAGGGCGACCGGGTCTCCTACCCGGCCGCCTACCCCGGCGTGATCGCCGTCACCGCCGTGGACCGCAACGACACCAAGGCCTCCTTCTCCACCCGGCACTGGTACGCGACCGTCAGCGCCCCCGGCGTCGACATCGTCATCGCCGACCCCGACCGCAGCTACTACGAGGGCTGGGGCACCAGCGCCGCCGCCGCGTTCGTCTCCGGCACCGCCGCCCTGCTGCGCTCCGCCTACCCCGCGCTGTCGCCCGCGCAGATCAAGGACCTGCTCTCCGAGACCGCGCGCGACGCCCCCGAGGGGGGCCGCGACGACAGCCGCGGCCATGGCCTGGTGGACCCGGCGGCCGCCCTCGCCGCCGCCGCCCGGCTGCGGCCCGAACCCGCGGTGCCGGTGCCCGCCGGCTACCCCCGGCGCTACTTCGGCCCCGGCCCGAAGCGCCCCGGCCCGCCCCACGACGCCGTCCGGCTGCCCGCGCTCGCGGCGGGCGGCGCCGGCGTCGTCCTGCTCGCCGCGGGCCTCGCCCTCGGCCGCCGCCGCAGGCGGCACCCGGACCCCGGGTAGGCGGGCTCGGGGAAGGGGGGCGTGCCCCGCTTCCCCGAGCCCGCCCGGCGGTGAGCGGCGGCTGCGGGGGGCCGGGCGGGAGGGGATAGGGTCGGGTGATTGTGGCCCTGAAGAACATTCCCGACTCCGGTTTCCCCGACGACGACGGCTCCGCCGACCCCCGGCTGAGCGCGGCGCTCGCCGCGTGGGCCGAGGACAGATCGACCGAGCCGGAAGTCCTCGCCGCCCTCGCGGGCGCGCGGCTCCTCGTCCCCGTCGTCGCCGTGCTCGGCGAGGTCGAGGAGGACCCGGAGACCGGGCTGCGCCGCGAGAAGACCAGCGACATGGCCGTCCCCACCCTGCGGGCCGGCGACCGGCGGGCCCTGCCCGCCTTCACCTCGACCGAGTCGCTCGCGCGCTGGGACCCGCAGGCGCGGCCGGTGGCCGTGCCCCTGCACCAGGCGCTGCAGGCCGCCGCCCACGAGAAGGCGGACACCGTCGTCCTCGACATGGCGGGCCCGGTCGCCTACCAGCTGACCGGGGCGGCCCTGCGCGCGCTCGCCGAGGGCCGCACCTCCGCGGACCCGCTCGCCGACCCGGCCGTCACGGCCGCGGTCCGCGCCGCGGTCGCCGCCGAGCCGGCCGTCGTGCGCGCCCACCTCGCCCCGGGCGGCCCGGACGCCGACGGCATCCTCGCGATCGTCCTCGTGGACGGTACGCAGGCCCCGGCGGCCGCCCGCCGGGTCGCGCAGGCGCTGGCCGCCGACGAGACCCTGCGCGCCCGGCTCGTACGGGGCCTGAACCTGGCCCTGCTGCCGGCCGCGGCCCCCGCACCCCCAGGCGAACCGCTCTTCACCCGCTGACCGCGGGCGGGCGTACCGCGCGAAACGACGAGGCCGCCGCCCGGACAGCGTGTCCGGGCGGCGGCCTCGTCAGGTGTGGATCAGGAGGTGGGGAAGAGCGAGGGGTCAGGAGAAGACCGGGCCCGTGAACTTCTCGCCCGGGCCCTGGCCCGGCTCGTCCGGGACGATCGACGCCTCGCGGAAGGCCAGCTGCAGGGACTTCAGGCCGTCGCGCAGCGGGGCCGCGTGGAAGGAGCTGATCTCGGTGGCGCTCGCGGTGACCAGGCCGGCCAGCGCCGTGATCAGCTTGCGGGCCTCGTCGAGGTCCTTGTGCTCGGAGTCCGGCTTGTCCAGACCCAGGTTGACCGCGGCGGCGCTGAGCAGGTGCACGGCCACCGTGGTGATCACCTCGACCGCGGGCACGTCCGCGATGTCGCGGGTCATGGCGTCGTAGTCGGGGGCGTCCGTGGCCTGGCCGGCCTCGGGGGCGGTGGGGGGCGTCGCGTCAGTCATGCCTCACACGATAAGCCGGACGGGTGGCAGCGGACGAAGCCGGTCCGGTCCACCCGGTTAGCGCCCGCGCCGCGGTGCTGCTAACCTTGTGTGACGACCGGCCGGAGACGTGTGTCCCCGGCCCACAAGTGGAGGCTCCGTTCTCCCACCTGACCGTCCTCCGGGGCGGCGGGTCACCGGTCAGGCGGTATCCATCGTTCCGTACGGACGATGGAAAGCTGCCCGAGTTGCGCCCCGCGCGGTACATGCGGCGGTGTTCCGGTTTTCATGGAGCCCTGCCTGTGTCCGTACCGGGGCATTTTTCATGTTCCGGCGCGGTTGGTCTGATGACACAGACGTCAAGCGGCTGTCCTCCAGACAGCCGTTGGTGCAACCGAGGAGGATCCATCAGCACCGAGCCCCGCATCAACGACCGGATTCGCGTTCCCGAGGTGCGACTTGTCGGTCCCAGCGGCGAGCAGGTCGGCATTGTTCCGCTTGCCAAGGCGCTGGAGCTTGCCCAGGAGTACGACCTGGACCTGGTCGAGGTCGCGGCTTCGGCACGGCCTCCGGTCTGCAAGCTCATGGACTACGGCAAGTTCAAGTACGAGTCGGCCATGAAGGCCCGTGAGGCGCGCAAGAACCAGGCGCACACGGTCATCAAGGAAATGAAGCTCCGGCCGAAGATCGACCCGCACGACTATGACACCAAGAAGGGTCACGTCGTCCGGTTCCTCAAGCAGGGCGACAAGGTCAAGATCACGATCATGTTCCGTGGTCGCGAGCAGTCCCGGCCGGAGCTCGGCTACCGACTGCTGCAGCGTCTGGCGGAGGACGTCCAGGACCTCGGTTTCGTCGAGTCGAACCCGAAGCAGGACGGCCGAAACATGATCATGGTTCTCGGTCCGCACAAGAAGAAGACCGAGGCGATGGCCGAAGCCCGCGAGGCGCAGGCCGCCCGCAAGGCCGAGCGCCAGGCCCAGGGCCTGCCCGCGGAGGCGTCCGACGAGGACGTCGTCGACGAGGCGCCCGAGGCCGAGGCCCTCGAGGCCGAAGCGCCCGCAGCTGAGGAAACCGCAGCTGAGGAATCCGCCGAGGCCTGATTCCGGAGCAGCCTGCCCCGGATCAACCGACACAACTGACGCTCCCGGTGCCGGTCCGCAAGGACCGGTGGGAGCGCCACCGACGAGGAGACTACGGCGCCATGCCGAAGAACAAGACGCACAGCGGTTCCAAGAAGCGCTTCAAGATCACCGGCTCCGGCAAGGTGCTCCGTGAGCGCGCCGGCAAGCGCCACCTGCTCGAGCACAAGTCGTCCAAGCTGACCCGCCGCCTCACCGGCACCGCGGAGATGGCCCCCGGCGACGCCGCGAAGATCAAGAAGCTTCTCGGCAAGTGACGTCCACCGCTCCCGCACCCGGGAGCGGACGTCAACACCGGGACCCCATCGAATTCGGGCCGTGTGAACACAACCACGGCCCCGCTACAAGGAGTTAAAAGTGGCACGCGTCAAGCGGGCAGTAAACGCCCACAAGAAGCGCCGGGCGATCCTCGAGGCGGCCTCCGGCTACCGCGGTCAGCGTTCGCGCCTGTACCGCAAGGCCAAGGAGCAGGTCACCCACTCGCTGGTCTACAACTACAACGACCGCAAGAAGCGCAAGGGCGACTTCCGTCAGCTGTGGATCCAGCGCATCAACGCCGCTGCCCGCCAGAACGGCATGACGTACAACCGCCTCATCCAGGGTCTGAAGGCCGCCAACATCGAGGTGGACCGCAAGATCCTCGCGGAGCTGGCCGTCAACGACAGCAACGCGTTCGCCGCGCTCGTCGAGGTTGCCCAGAAGGCGCTTCCGGCCGACGTGAACGCCCCGAAGGCCGCCGCCTGATTCAGGCCCCCTTCGACGAGGCCGAACACCGCCTCGTAGGCATCAGCCCGGACCCGCAGGCCACGCGCCTGCGGGTCCGGTGCGTTTGAACGACCCCTTCGCACGTACGGAAGTGAGCCGACCCCCATGGCAACCCCCGCCGAGCTGATCTCCCCGCGATCCCCCCGGGTGGCCGCCGCCCGCCGACTCGCGCGGCGCAACTTCCGCACCAAGGAGCGCCGGTTCATCGCCGAGGGGCCGCAGGCCGTCCGCGAGGCCGTCGAGCACCGGGGCGAGGCGGGCGCGACCCTGATCGAGCTGTTCGCCACCGTCGAGGCCGCCGAACGCTACGCCGACATCATCGACGCGGCCCTGGCCGCCGGCGCCCGCGTCCACTACGCCGCCGACGAGGTGCTCGCCGAGGTCTCGCAGACCGTCACCCCGCAGGGCCTGGTCGGCGTCTGCCACTTCCTGGACTCGCCCTTCGAGGAGATCCTCAAGGCCCGGCCCAAGCTGGTCGCCGTCCTCGCCCACGTCCGCGACCCCGGGAACGCCGGCACCGTGCTGCGCTGCGCCGACGCCGCCGGCGCCGACGCGGTGGTGCTCACCGACGCCTCCGTCGACCTGTACAACCCCAAGTCCGTACGGGCCTCGGTGGGCTCCCTCTTCCACCTCCCGGTCGCCGTGGGCGTACCCGTCGAGCAGGCCGTCGAGGGGCTGCGGGCCGCCGGCGTACGGATCCTCGCCGCCGACGGCGCCGGCACCGACGACCTCGACGCGGAACTCGACGCCGGTACCATGGGCGGCCCCTCCGCCTGGGTCTTCGGCAACGAGGCCTGGGGCCTGCCCGAGGAGACCCGGGCCCTGGCCGACGCCGTGGTGCGGGTGCCGATCCACGGAAAGGCCGAGAGCCTCAACCTCGCCACCGCCGCCGCGGTGTGCCTGTACGCCTCGGCGCGTGCACAGCGGGCGCCCGGAGGGTGCCGCTCCGTCACCCCCAGCTAGTAATGTGGCGGCCCGGGGGCCCACTGCGCACTCGGAGATGTGGGGTACGGGGACATGACCGTCGGTACGAACAGCTCGCCGCACGTGCACGAGGCTGCGCCCGGCACGGTGCCCGGCGCCGTGCCCCGCCAGCCCCTCCCCGGCCCGGACCGCGCCGCACCCGCAGCCGCGGGCCCCGCCGCCGCCCCCGGAGCGCAGCCCGGCGCCGCCGACCCCTTCGGCGCGGCGGACCCCTTCGGGCTCGACCCGGACGACCTGCCCGACGGCCTGGTTGTCGCCGACCACGCCGGCCGGGTCGTCTGCTTCAACCGCGCCGCCGCCCGCATCACCGCCGTCGACCCGCGCACCGCGCTCGGCACCCGCATCGAGCACGCCCTGCCGCTGGAGGACCTCGAAGGCCGCCGCTGGTGGGCGCTCACCGACCCGTACGGCGGCCTCGCCACCCGCCGCGGCCAGCCGGAGCGCAACCTGCTGCTCCCCGGCGGCCGCGAGGTGCTCGTCTCCGCCCGGTACGTGCGCGAGCACCCCACCGGCCCGGTGCGCCGCCTCGTGATCACCCTGCGCGGCACCGAGGCCCGGCGCCGCACCGAGCGCAGCCACGCCGAGCTGATCGCGACCGTCGCCCACGAACTGCGCTCCCCGCTGACCTCCGTCAAGGGCTTCACGGCGACCCTGCTGGCCAAGTGGGAGCGGTTCACAGACGACCAGAAGCGGCTGATGCTGGAGACCGTCGACGCCGACGCCAACCGGGTCACCCGGCTGATCGCCGAGCTGCTGGACATCTCCCGGATCGACTCCGGCCGCCTGGAGCTGCGCCGCCAGCCCGTGGACATCGGCACGGCGGTCGGCCGGCACATCCAGGCCCTCACGGCGAACGGGCAGGCCCCCGAACGCTTCCTGGTCCGGATCCGGCGCCCGCTGCCCGACCTGTGGGCCGACCCCGACAAGATCGACCAGGTGCTCGGCAACCTCCTCGAAAATGCGGTGCGGCACGGCGAGGGAACCGTCACCATCGAGGTGGCACCCGCCCAGCTCAAGCACACCGAGCCCGCCGTGAAGGGAACAGCCGTCACCGTGACCGACGAAGGCCCCGGCATCCCCGAGGAATCGATGGGGCGCGTCTTCACCCGCTTCTGGCGGGGCAGCAAGCGCGGCGGCACCGGCCTGGGCCTGTACATCGTCAAGGGCATCGTCGAGGCGCACGGCGGCGGCATCACGGTCGGCCGAGGCCCCGGCGGCGGCGCCGAATTCCGATTTACCCTGCCCGTGAGCGCGCCGGCCTACCTCTCCTAGCCACCACCGGGAGTCTCGCCAGGCGGCCCACGGGCCCCTTCACCTCCCGCGGCCCGTAGACTCGTCCTTTGGCACCTTTGCGTCCCTGTGACGAGCCTGACGCAGTCCGTCAGGTACGCAGCCGGGCGGGGACCTCCAGCCAGCCCATCGGAAGTACGGGAAGAGATGTCGGCACCGAACAAGTCGTACGACCCTGTCGAGGTCGAGGCACTGAAACCGGAAGAGATCGAGCGCATGCGGGACGAGGCGCTCGCCGCCTTCGCCGACGCAGGCGACCTCGAAGCGCTGCGCGAGGCGAAGACCGCCCACATGGGCGACCGCTCGCCGCTCGCGCTCGCCAACCGCGAGATCGGCGCGCTGCCCCCGCAGGCCAAGGCCGAGGCGGGCAAGCGGGTCGGACAGGCCCGCGGCGCCGTGAACAAGGCCTTCGGGGCGCGCACCGTCGAGCTCGAGGCCGAGCGCGACGAGCGCGTGCTGGTCGAGGAGGCAGTGGACGTCACGCTGCCCTACGACCGCGTGCCGGCGGGCGCCCGCCACCCCCTGACCACGCTGATGGACCGCATCGCGGACATCTTCGTGGCCATGGGGTACGAGGTCGCGGAAGGGCCCGAGGTCGAGGCGGAGTGGTTCAACTTCGACGCCCTCAACTTCACGCCCGACCACCCCGCGCGCCAGATGCAGGACACCTTCTTCGTCCGCGGGCCGGAAGGCACCGAGGGCGACGAGTCCGGCGTCGTGCTGCGCACCCACACCTCCCCGGTGCAGGCGCGCACGCTCCTCGACCGGGAGCCCCCCGTCTACGTCGTCTGCCCGGGCCGGGTCTTCCGTACCGACGAGCTCGACGCGACGCACACCCCGGTCTTCCACCAGGTCGAGCTGCTCGCCGTGGACGAGGGCCTGACCATGGCCGACCTGAAGGGCACCCTGGACCACATGGTGCAGGCGCTCTTCGGCGCGGACATGACCACGCGGCTGCGCCCGAACTTCTTCCCGTTCACCGAGCCGTCCGCCGAGATGGACATGCAGTGCTACGTGTGCCGCGGCGAGTCGGTGGGCAACCCCGACCGTCCGTGCCGCACCTGCTCCAGCGAGGGCTGGATCGAGCTCGGCGGCTGCGGAATGGTCAACCCCAAGGTGCTGACCGCCTGCGGCGTGGACCCCGAGAAGTACAGCGGGTTCGCCTTCGGGTTCGGCATCGAGCGGATGCTGATGTTCCGCCACAACGTCGAAGACATGCGAGACATGGTCGAGGGTGACGTCCGGTTCACCCGGCCGTTCGGGATGGAGATCTGATGCGGGTCCCGCTTTCTTGGCTGCGGGAATACGTCGACCTGCCTGCGGGCGAGACCGGTCGTGACGTACAGGCCAAGCTCATCGACGCCGGTCTCGAGGTCGAGACCGTCGAACAGCTCGGCGCGGGCCTCAAGGGCCCCCTGGTCGTCGGCCAGGTGCTGACCATCGAGGAGCTCGAGGGCTTCCGCAAGCCGATCCGCTTCTGCACCGTCGACGTCGGCCAGGCCAACGGCACCGGCGAGCCGCAGGAGATCGTCTGCGGCGCCCGGAACTTCGCCGTCGGCGACAAGGTCGTCGTGGTGCTCCCCGGCGCCGTGCTGCCCGGCGACTTCGCGATCGCCTCGCGCAAGACGTACGGCCGCACCTCCCACGGCATGATCTGCTCCGGCGACGAGCTGGGCATGGGCGACGACGGCACCCACGGCATCATCGTGCTCCCCCCGGAGCACGAGGTCGGCACCGACGCGATCGCACTCCTGGAGCTCGTCGACGAGGTCCTCGACATCGCCGTCACCCCGGACCGCGGCTACTGCCTGTCCATGCGCGGTGTGGCCCGCGAGGCCGCCACCGCGTACGGCCTGCCGCTGCGCGACCCGGCGCTGCTCGACGTCCCGGCCCCGAACTCGTACGGCTACCTGATCAAGGTCTCCGACCCGCAGGGCTGCGACCGCTTCACGGCCCGCACCGTGACCGGCGTGTCCCCGGACGCCCGGTCCCCGATCTGGCTCAAGCGCCGCCTCCAGAAGGCCGGCATGCGCCCGATCTCGCTCGCCGTCGACATCACCAACTACGTGATGCTGGAGCTCGGCCAGCCGCTGCACGCCTACGACCGCACCCGGGTCGACGGCCCCATCGGGGTCCGCCGCGCGGAGCAGGGCGAGAAGTTCACCACCCTCGACGGGGTCAAGCGGACCCTCGACGCCGAGGACCTGGTGATCACCGACAACAGCGGGCCGATCGGCCTCGCCGGTGTCATGGGCGGCGCCGACACCGAGATCGCGGACCCGGTGACCGACCCCGAGACCGGCCAGGTCACGGGCACCACCGACATCGTGGTCGAGGCCGCGCACTTCGACGCCCTGTCGATCTCGCGCACCGCCCGCCGCCACAAGCTGTCCTCGGAGGCCTCCCGCCGCTTCGAGCGCGGCGTCGACCCGCAGGCCGCCGCCGCGGCGGCCCAGCGGACCGTCGACCTTCTCGTGCTGCTGGCCGGCGGCACCGCCGAGGCGGGCGTCACCGAGGTGATGGCCCCCGCCGCGCCGCACACCATCGCCATGCCGGCGAACCACCCGGACAAGGTCGCCGGCGTGGACTACGGCCGCGAGACCGTCGTACGCCGCCTCCAGGAGGTCGGCTGCGACGTCTACGGGCAGGACGAGCTCGTCGTGACCGTGCCCTCGTGGCGCCCCGACCTGCGCGAGCCCAACGACCTGGCCGAAGAGGTCATCCGGCTGGAGGGCTACGCCAACCTGCCGTCGACCCTCCCGCAGCCTCCGTCGGGCCGCGGCCTCACCGGCCGCCAGCAGCTGCACCGCCGGGTCGGCCGCGCACTGGCCGGCGCCGGCTACGTCGAGGCGCTGAACTACCCGTTCCTCGGACAGCAGGTCTTCGACCAGCTCCAGCTGCCCGCGCACGACGTCACCCGCCAGGTCGTCACCCTCGTCAACCCGATCTCCGACGAGGAGCCGGCGCTGCGCAGCACCCTGCTGCCGGGCCTGCTCGGCGCGCTGCGCCGCAACGACAGCCGCGGCAGCCACGACCTCGCGCTGTTCGAGACCGGTCTGGTCTTCCGGGCCGGTGCGACCGCGGGCGTCGCCGTACGGCTGCCCGTCGACCGCCGGCCCACCGCCGAAGAGGTCGCCACCCTCAACGCCGCGCTGCCCGCGCAGCCGCGGCACGCCGCGGTCGTGCTGGCCGGGGCGCGCGAGCAGGCCGGCTGGTGGGGCAAGGGCCGCCCGGCCGACTGGGCGGACAGCGTCGAGGCGGCCCGCTCGCTGGCCGCCGAGGCCGGCGCGGAACTGGTGGTCCGGCAGGGCCAGTACGGTCCCTGGCACCCGGGCCGCTGCGCCGAACTGCTCGTCACCCTCGACGGCGTCGAGCAGGTCATCGGTCACGCCGGTGAGCTGCACCCGCGCGTCGTCAAGGAGCTCGGGCTGCCGGCCCGCACCAGCGCCATGGAAATCGACCTGGACCGCCTCGCGGCGGCCGGCGGCGAGGCCCTGCAGGCGCCCAGGATCTCCACCTTCCCGGTGGCGACCCAGGACGTCGCGCTGATCGTCGACCAGTCGGTGCCCGCCGCCGCGGTCGAGGCCGCGCTGCGCAAGGGCGCCGGCGAACTCCTCGAATCGCTGCGGCTGTTCGACGTGTTCACCGGCGAGCAGGTCGGCGAGGGCAAGAAGTCGCTCGCGTACGCGCTGCGCTTCCGCGCCGCCGACCGGACGCTGACGGCCGAGGAGTCCACGGCCGCCCGCGACGCGGCGGTCGCGCTGGCCGCCGAGCGCACCGGAGCGGTGCTGCGCGGCGCCTGACCGCAGGTCACGGCCTCCGGCACGGCCACGGCCGGCGCCACGGCCACGGTCCGTGAGGATCACTGAGGGGCGTACCCGGGAGACCGGGTGCGCCCCTCACTCGTTCGGGTGAGAAGTCCCGGCGAACCCCTGAGCAGAACCGGACGATCGACACAATCGATCCGGCCGAGGGGGAAACGCAGAGTCACCGGCCCGCCCAGACGAAGAGCCTTCGGGGAGGTCGCCGGCATGACCCGTACGAGGACGCGGTGCACCGCGCCCGGTGATGTGTCCCAGTTCCGCCGGATGGCCGTGGTGGCCTGGGGCGGCGCGGCGGTCTCCTGGCAGCTGTGCGCCCCCGCCCCGGACGCGCTGCTCGCCCGGCTGGTGAGCGTCGCCGCGTTCCTGCTGCTGGCCACCGGCACCGCGCTGTACATCCGGCAGTGCCTGCTCGGCGAGCTGCGCCGCACCCAGGAGATCGCCGGAGCCGCCCAGCAGGTGCTGCTGCGGCCGCTGCCGCCCCGGATGGAGGGGCTGGCCCTGGCGGCCGCCCAGCTGTCCGCGAGCCGCGGCGCGGCGGTCGGCGGCGACCTGTACGAGGCGGTGGCCACCCCCTACGGGGTCCGGCTGGTCATCGGGGACGTACGCGGGCACGGGCTGCCCGCGCTCGGCGCGGCCGCCGCCGTCCTCGGCAGCTTCCGGGAGGCCGCCCACGACGAACAGCAGCTCGCCGCGGTGCTGCGCCGGATGGAACGGGCCCTCCAGCGCTACCTGCGGGAGCGGGTCCGGGCGGAACACCCGGCGGCCTGCGCAGGGGAGCCGGAGAGCCCGGTCGCCGAGGAGTTCGTGACGGTCCTGCTGCTGGAGATCGCCCCCGACGGGCGGCTGCAGGCGCTCAACTGCGGGCACCCCTGGCCCTACCGGCTCCGCCGGCTGCCGGGGGAGTGCCCGGCCGGCCGGGACGGGTACGCCGAAGTCCTGTCGGGCGAGGACCCGCTGCCGCCGCTCGGCGCCTTCCCGCTGCCCGCCGACCTGCCGGCCCAGCTGCGGTCCCGGCTGCTCCCCGACGAGGCGCTGTTCCTGCACACGGACGGGGCCGAGGACGCCCGCGACCACACCGGCGGGTACTTCCCGCTGCGCGCCGCCCTCACCGAGGCGGCCGGCGCCGCGGGTGCGCTCTCGCCGGCCGGCCTGGTGGCCGGCGTCCACGCCGCGCTGCTACGCCACACCAGCGGGCGACTCGCCGACGATGTCGCCCTGCTGGTGGTGCGCAACGACCGCCGCCTGGTGCCCGCACCACCGCACGGGCAGGCGGTGTGCCGGGCAGCGACTCCGCACGGGACCTGACAGGTCCCGAGAACGGTGCCTGATCGCGGCTGCCGCAGGTGCGTCGCCCGCCCTGCCATGGAGTGTCGGGCAGACAGCAGGGCGGGCGACGCGGTACCGGGCCGTCGCACTGTACGAGGGGGAGCCGACGGCCCGGGCTGCCTCTTGGCGAGGCGCTTCAGTCAACCGGCCCCGGCCCGCCCGCGGCAGGGTGCGAAACGCATTTATGCGCGCACCGGGTTCACACCCCGTGTGAATTGGGCACAGCACACCCCGTGAACCGGGCACAGCACACCCCGTGAACCGGGCACCGCCCACCCCGTGTGAACCGCAACCGACAAGGCGCTGCACACCGTGTCCCAGGCGGCCGCGGCAAGCGCGTCTCCTCCCAACGCCCCGCGGTCTAGGCTGAGTCCGACGAGCCCATGGAGCGGCCCATGCAGCAGCACAACGCCCTGCTCGACGCCCTCCTCGTGGAGGCGGGCATGTCCCACGCCGGTCTGGCCGCGCACGTGAACCAGGCGGGCCGGGCCCGCGGACTCGCGTTGCGCTACGAGCACACCGCGGTGGCCCGCTGGCTGAAGGGCCAGCGCCCCCGCGGCCAGGTGCCCGACCTGATCTGCGAGGTGCTCGCCCGCCGGCTGAAGCGGACGCTGAGCCTGGACGACATCGGCCTCGGCGTGCCGGGCCTGCCCGCCGCGGAGGCGCACGGTTGCCCGCTGAGCGGCTTCGTGGACCGGGCCACCGCCCTGTGGCGGTGCGACGTACAGGGCCGCCCGCAGCAGCTCGCGGCGGCGGCCGTGACGGGTACGCCCGCCGTCATACCGGTGTGGGAGTGGGAGAACCCGCCCGAGGACGCCGACGTCTCGCGCTCCGGGCCCACCCGGGTCGGCCCGGAGCACATCGAGATCCTGCGGGCGGCCCGCGCGCACTACGAGCTGATGTACCGCCGGGCGGGCGGCCTGGCGACCCGGGCCCGGATCGTGCGGTTCCTCGGCAGCGAGGCCGCCCCGCTGCTGCGCGGCAGCTACTCCGACGACCTCGGCCGCCAACTGCACCGGGCCTCCGGCTCGCTGGTGGCCGTGGCCGGCATCTGCGCGTACGACTCGGACGCGCACGGGCTCGCCCAGCGCTACTTCCACCAGGCGCTGCGCCTGGCGAAGGCCAGCGGGGACCGGGGGCTCGGCGCGTACGTCATCGCGCTGATCGTCAACCAGTCGCTGCACCTGCGGGAGTTCCGGCAGGCGGTGGCCTTCGCGGAGGCGGCGCTGCGGTCCGCGGGCCGGCACACCACCCCGGCGCTGGCCGCGGACCTGTACGCGATGCAGGCGAAGGCGTACGCGCAACTCGGGGACACCCCGGCCGCGTTGGCCTGCATCGGGCGGGCCGAGGCGGCCGCGGAGCGGATCCGGCGCGGCGCCGAGCCGGCCGAGACCGGCTACGTCCAGCCGGGGCTGGTGAACGTCCAGGTGGCGGAGGCGCTGCTGAGTCTGGGGGACCTTCCGGCCGCGTACGAGCAGGCGGCCGCGGCGGCGGGGACGCCGGCGCACGACCGGGGCCGGGTGCACCGGCTGGCGATGCTCTGCGAGATCCAGCTGCGGCAGGGCGAAGCGGAACGCGCGGTGGCGGCGGCGGCCGAGATGGCGGAGCGGGCCCGGGGGATGGAGTCGCACCGGCTGCGGGACCGGCTGCGGGCGGTCCGGGAACAGCTCCTGACCAGCGGTTGTACCGGGGCGGAGGAGACCGCCGAGCTCATCGACGGAGCGCTGCGCGTTCCCCTGTGACGTGACAGCTGCTGCCATGTTGCCACCTACTCGATTGGAAGGTGGCAGAACAGTGCAGTGGACGAATCTGAGTGAGCAGAACGTGTACGGGAATCGCTGGTTCCGAGTGAACCTGGCCGATGTCGAGCTGCCCGACGGCCGGCACCTGGACCACTTCGTGATCCGGATGCGGCCGGTCGCCGTCGCGACCGCGGTCAACGGGGCCAACGAGGTGCTGCTGCTGTGGCGGCACCGCTTCATCACCGACAGCTGGGGCTGGGAGCTGCCCGCCGGCGTGGTCGAGGACGGCGAGGACATCGCCCGCGCCGCGGCCCGCGAGATGGAGGAGGAGTCGGGCTGGCGCCCCGGCCCGCTCCACCACCTGATGACCGTCGAACCCTCCAACGGCCTGACCGACGCCCGCCACCACCTCTACTGGGCGGACGGCGCCACCTACACCGGGCACCCCGAGGACGACTTCGAGTCCTCGCGCCGGGAGTGGGTCCCGCTCAAGCTGGTGCCCGACATGATCGCGCGGGGTGAGGTACCGGCCGCCAACATGGCGGCCGGTCTCCTCATGCTGCACCACCTGCGGCTCGGCTGAGCCGCGCGGACGGCGCGGGCCGGATCACCCGTACGGGTAGAACCCCGAGCCCGTCTTGCGGCCGAGGCGGCCCGCGTCGACCATCCGCTGGAGCAGCGGGGGAGCGGCGTACAGCGGCTCCTTGAACTCGGCGTACATCGAGTCGGCGACCGAGGCGACCGTGTCCAGGCCGATCAGGTCCGAGAGCTTCAGCGGGCCCATCGGGTGGGCGCAGCCCATCTCCATGCCGTTGTCGATGTCCTCGCGGCTCGCGATGCCGGACTCGAACATCCGGATCGCGGACAGCAGGTACGGGATGAGCAGCGCGTTCACCACGAAGCCGGAGCGGTCCTGGGCGCGGATCGCGTGCTTGCCCAGCACGTCGCGCACCAGCGCGTCGGCACGCTTGACCGTCTGGTCGCCGGTGGTCAGCGCGGGGATCAGCTCGACGAGCTTCTGCACCGGCGCCGGGTTGAAGAAGTGGATGCCGATGACCTGGTCCGGGCGGGAGGTCGACACGGCCAGCTTCACGAGCGGGATGGAGGAGGTGTTCGAGGCGAGGATCGCGTCAGGCCGCGTGACGACCTGGTCGAGCACCTGGAAGATCTCGGTCTTGACCTGCTCGTTCTCGACGACGGCCTCGATGACGAGGTCACGGTCGGCGAACTCGCCGAGGTCGGTGGTGAACGTCAGGCGGGCCAGGGTCGCGTCCCGCTCCTCCTCGCTGATCTTGCCGCGTTCGGCGGCCTTGGTCAGCGAGTTGTACAGCCGGGTGCGCCCGATCTCCAAGGCCTCGCCGGTGGTCTCGGCAACCTTGACCTCAAGGCCGCTGCGGGCGAACACCTCGGCGATGCCCGCGCCCATCTGGCCACAGCCCACTACGCCGACGCGGGTGATGTCGGTAGGGAGGTCAGTCACTTCGTGCCTTTCCAGGTCGTCCGCCGGCAGGTCCCCCGATCCGGCAGTGATAACTGCACTCCGGCGCCCGCCACGCCCCCCGACGTTACTCCCGAGTCGTCACCACCATGGGGGCCGGGGCGGGCATTCTGTCGGGTAGAGATCTTCGTCACTCTGTGAGACGGGAGCATTGCGTGACGCACATGGGGCGCAGGGGTCTGCTGGCGGGCGCGGCCGGGGCGCTGGCCGGCGCGGTGACAGCGGGCGCGGGCGGCGCGGGACCGGCGGCCGCGGCGGGCCGGCCGGCCGCCGGACCGGGCGGAGCGGCCGGGGCGGACGCGTCCGGGCCCGGCAGGCCGGGAGCGGGCGGGCCGGCCGCCGGGACGGCCGGGGCGGGAGCGGGCGGACGGGCGGGCGGTGTCACGCCGGAGTTCCGCGGCATGTGGATCGCGACGGTGCAGAACGTGGACTGGCCCTCCAGGTCCGGCCTGAGCGCTGCCCGCCAGCGCGCCGAACTCCTGAGCCTGCTCGACACCGCGGTCGAGCGCCGCCTCAACGCCGTCGTGCTCCAGGTGCGCCCGACCGCCGACGCCCTGTGGCCCTCGGAGCTGGAGCCGTGGTCGCAGTGGCTGACCGGGGAGCAGGGCCGCGACCCGGGCTGGGACCCGCTGGCGACCGCGGTGGACGAGGCCCACGCGCGCGGGCTGGAGCTGCACGCCTGGTTCAACCCGTACCGGGTGGCGAACCACACCGACCCGTCCCGGCTGGTCGCCGGCCACCCGGCGCGCCGACATCCCGAGTGGGTCGTGGCCTACGGCGGCAAGCTCTACTACAACCCCGGCCTGCCGGAGGTCCGCGCCTTCGTCCAGGAGGCCGTGCTCGACGCGGTCGCCCGCTATCCGCTCGACGCCGTCCACTGGGACGACTACTTCTACCCGTACCCGGTGGCCGGCGAGAGCTTCGACGACGACGACGCCTACCGGGAGTACGGCGGCGACTTCGCGTCCCGGGCCGGCTGGCGGCGCCACAACACCGACAGCCTCGTGCGGGAGACGTCCGCGCGGATCCGGGAGCTGCGCCCCGGCACCCGCTTCGGGATCAGCCCGTTCGGGATCTGGCGGAACAAGTCCGCCGACCCGCGCGGCTCGCAGACCGCCGGGCTCAGCACGTACGACGACCTGTACGCGGACAGCCGCCGCTGGGTCGTCGAGCGCTGGGTCGACTACATCACCCCGCAGCTGTACTGGCACATCGGCAACACCGCGGCCGACTACGCCGAACTCGTACCGTGGTGGGCGAAGACGGTACGGGGCACCGGGGTGGACCTGTACGTCGGGGAGGCCCTGTACCGCTGCGCCGCCGACAGTCCCACGCCCGCCTGGCGGCAGCCCGCGGAGCTGTCCCGGCACCTGACGCTCGCCGCGCGCCATCCCGAGGTCCGCGGCCACGTGTTCTTCTCCGCGAAACAGGTGGCCGCGGATGCCAACGGTGCCATGGCCAGGGTCGTCGCCGACCACTACCCGACGGCGGTGCCGCCGCGCTGAGTCGTGTCAGTGTGCGGGCTCGGCGGGATGCCGTACGACGCAGTCGGGGCCCGGAGACATCACTGCCTCGTGGCCGTCCTGGAACCGGACGCGGTAGGGAGGGGTGCCGTTCTCGCCGAGCACCTGGGTGATCTCGCCCACCTTGTCGTGCTGTCCCACGACTCTGCCGTGCTGCACCAGCTGGTCGCCCTCGGTCGCGCGCATTGGTGACCTCCTCCGAGGCGGGGTGTTCCGGTGAAAGCAGTTTACGGCGATTCGGGCCATTTAAGCCCGTTGGGTGACGGCGATGCAGACCAGTACCGCCACGGCCGTCAACGGCGCCGCGGCGGTGGGGCGCTCGCCCAGCAGGGCCACCGACCACACCAGGGTGAGCAGCGGCTGGGCGAGCTGGAGCTGGCTCGCGCGGGCCGCCCCGATCTCGGCGATGCCGCGGTACCAGACGTACCCGCCGAAGAAGGTGGAGCCCGCGGCCACCCACACCAGGCCGGTCACCCCGTGCCAGGAGAGCCGGACCGGCTCGTGCGGCAGCGCGAGGGCGGCGCCAGCCAGCGCGAGCGGCACGCACAGCACCAGCGCCCAGCCCATCACCTGCCAGCCGGGCAGCACCCGGGCCAGCCGGCCGCCCTCCACGTACGCGGCGGCGCAGACGAGCAGCGCCGCGAAGAGGTAGCCGTCGCCCGGCGCGAGGGAGCCCCCGCCGGGGCCGAGCGTGAAGGCGAGCACCACCGCGGCGCCGGCGACGGCCGCGGCCCAGAACGTGCGCGAGGGCCGGGTGCCGTTGCGGAAGGCCGCGAAGACGGCGGTGGTCAGGGGCAGCAGGCCGATCACCACGGCCGCGTGCGAGGTACTGGACGTGCGCAGCGCCAGGGTCGTCAGCAGCGGGAAGCCGAGCACGACCCCGCCGGCCACCACGGCCAGCGCCGGCCAGTGCGCGCGGGCCGGGACCGGGACCCGGCGGGCGGCCAGGAAGGCGCCGGCGACGGCGGCGCCGAGCAGGGCGCGCAGCGCGACGAGCGACCACGGGCCGAAGCTCTCCAGGCCCCAGGCGGTGGACGGGAAGGTCAGCGAGAAGGCGGCGACGCCGAGCGCCGCCCACACCGCGCCCCGCCCGGCCCCGCCGACGCCGTCGTCGTGCCCGTGTGCGTCCTCCGGGCCGCGGTCGGCCCCTGGCGCCGGGACCGCTATCGCCTGTGAAGGGGTAGCGCTATTCTGTGCTCTCATGAACGAGCGTAGCAGTGTGGCGGAGTTGGCAGAATCCCTGCGAGCGGAGCTCGACCGCTACTCGATCGGTGGAAAGCTGCCGTCGAGCCGGGCGCTGGTCGAGCGCTACCGGGTGAGTCCGGTGACCGTGACCCGGGCGCTGGCCCGGCTCGCCGCCGAGGGGCTCGTCGTCACCCGGCCCGGCGCGGGCGCCTTCCGCGCCGAACCCCGCACCGGGCCGGCCGTACCCGGCGACACCTCCTGGCAGGAGGTCACCCTCAGCGCCGAGCCCGCCGGGGAGAGCGTGCCGCGCTCGGTCGACGCGCTCGGCGTGCTGGCCTGCCTGGCCGTGCCGCCGGCCGGGGTCATCGGGCTCAACAGCGGCTACCTGCACCCGTCCGTACAGCCCGAACGGGCCATGGCCGCCGCCCTCGCCCGGGCCGGCCGCCGCCCCGGCGCCTGGACCCGGCCGCCCCTGGAGGGCCTGCCCGAGCTGCGCGACTGGTTCGCCCGCGAGATCGGCGGCCAGGCCTCCGCCGCCGACGTCCTCGTCACGGCCGGCGGCCAGAGCGCCCTGACCACCGCCCTGCGCGCGCTAGCCCCGCCCGGCGCCCCCGTCCTGGTCGAGTCCCCGACCTACCCCGGCATGCTCGCCATCGCCCGCGCCTCCGGACTGCGCCCGGTGCCCGTGCCCGCCGACGGGGACGGCGTACGCACCGAACTCCTGGAGGCGGCCTTCGAGGCCACCGGCGCCCGCGTCTTCATCTGCCAGCCGCTCTTCCAGAACCCCACCGGATCGGTGCTCTCGGACGTCCGCCGCGCCGAGGTCATGCGGATCGCCCGGGCCGCCGGCGCCTTCGTCGTCGAGGACGACTACGCCCGCCACCTCGGCCACGACGACGCGGTGCCGCTGCCGCCGCCGCTGGCCGCCGACGACCCGGACGGGGTGGTCGTCCACATCCGCTCGCTCACCAAGGCCACCTCGCCCAGCCTGCGGGTGGGCGCGCTCGCCGCCCGCGGGCCGGTCCTGGACCGGCTGCGCGCGATCCAGGTCGTCGACAGCTTCTTCGTGCCGCGCCCGCTCCAGGAGGCCGCCCTGGAACTCGTCGGATCGCCCGCCTGGCCCCGCCACCTGCGGGCCGTCGGGGCCGAGCTGCGGCACCGGCGCGACGTGCTCGCCCACGAGCTGCGCCGGCACCTGCCCGCGCTGTCGCCCGCCCGGCTGCCCGACGGCGGCTACCAGTTCTGGTCCCGGCTGCCCGACGGCGCCGACGAGGCCGGGTACGCGGCGGCCGCGCTGCGCGGCGGGGTCGCGGTGACCTCCGGCCGCCTCTTCTTCAGCGCCGAACCCCCCGCCCCGCACCTGCGCCTGAGCTTCGCCGGGGTCTCCGGCGCCGCCGAACTCGCGGAGGCCGTGCGCCGCCTCGCGGACTGCGGCGGCCTGCCGGGTACGGAAACGTGTTGATCATGGTCGATCCGGGTCCTAGCCTGCGGCCATGAACGACACTGCCGACACCCTGCGCATCACCACCCTCGCCGAGCGCCCCGAACTGGCCGGGGCCCTGTGGGACATGAAGGACACCTGGCCCGAGTTCGTGCTCCACGACCCGCTGGGCTGGCTGCTGTACGGCCGGATCGTCACGGAACTCCCCGACTACGTCCTCGTCGCCACCGACGGCGACGAGATCGTGGCCCGCGGCTTCAGCCTGCCCTTCGCCCTGAACCGCCCCGGCCGCGGCGAGCTCCCGGACCGCGGCTGGGACCAGATCTTCCTGTGGGCCTTCTCCGACCTGCGCCACGGCGTGCAGCCGGACACCGTCAGCGCCATCGAGATCACCGTGGCCGTCGGCCGCCAGGGCGCCGGGCTCTCCGGCCGGATGCTGGCCGCGATGCGCGACAACGCCCGCGCCCGCGGTTTCGCCGAGATCGTCGCCCCGGTCCGCCCCAGCCACAAGCACGCCGAACCCGGCACCTCCATCCACGAGTACGCCGCCCGCACCCGCCCGGACGGCCTGCCCCAGGACCCGTGGCTGCGGGTCCACGTCCGCGCGGGCGGCGCCATAGAGAAGGTCGCCCCTGCCTCGATGACCGTCTCGGCGGGCGTCGCCGACTGGCGCGCCTGGACCGGCCTGCCCTTCGACACCCGCGGCCCCGTCGAGGTCCCCGGCGCCCTCGCCCCGGTCCACTGCGAGCCGGAGCTCGGCTACGCGGTCTACGTGGAGCCGAACGTATGGGTCCGGCACCCGCTCCACCGGGACTCGGCCGCGCCCCGATAGGGCTTTGCATAAAAGTGCAGCGATACGTATAGTCATGCCATCGAGGAGGAGGGTCCGATGGTGGTACGAATCGCGGTGGCCGGGGCGAGCGGATATGCGGGCGGTGAGCTGCTGCGCCTGCTGCTGGCCCACCCGGAGGTCGAGATCGGCGCCCTGACCGGGGCCTCCAACGCCGGCCAGCGGTTCGGCGGACTCCAGCCGCACCTGCTGCCGCTCGCGGACCGGGTGCTGGAGCCCACGACCGCCGAGGTCCTCGCCGGACACGACGTCGTCTTCCTGGCCCTCCCGCACGGCCAGTCCGCCGCGGTCGCCGCGCAGCTCGGGGACGAGACGCTCGTCGTCGACATGGGCGCCGACTTCCGGCTCAAGGACGCGGGCGACTGGGAGACGTTCTACGGCTCCCCGCACGCCGGCACCTGGCCGTACGGCCTCCCGGAGCTGCCCGGCGGCCGCGCCGCGCTGGCCGGAGCCAAGCGCGTCGCGGTCCCCGGCTGCTACCCCACCGCCGTCACCCTCGCCCTGCTCCCGGCGTACGCGGACGGCCTCGCCGAACCGGAGGCGGTGATCGTGGCCGCCACCGGCACGTCCGGGGCGGGCAAGGCGCTCAAGCCGCACCTCCTCGGCTCCGAGGTGATGGGCTCCATGAGCCCCTACGGGGTCGGCGGCGGCCACCGCCACACCCCCGAGATGATCCAGAACCTGTCCCCGGTGGCCGGCTCCCGGGTCTCGGTGTCCTTCACGCCGACCCTCGCGCCGATGCCGCGCGGCATCCTCGCGACTTGTTCCGCGAAGGCCGTCCCCGGCACCACCGCGGAGTCCGTGCGCGCCGCGTACGAGAAGGCCTACGCCGACGAACCGTTCGTGCACCTGCTGCCCGAGGGACAGTGGCCCGCCACGGCGTCCGTCTACGGTTCCAACGCCGTTCAGGTGCAGGTCGCGTACGACGAATCGGCGGGCCGGATCATCGCGATCAGCGCCATCGACAACCTGACCAAGGGCACCGCCGGCGGCGCGGTGCAGAGCATGAACATCGCCCTGGGCCTCGACGAGGCCTGCGGACTTTCCACGATCGGAGTCGCTCCGTGAGCGTTCCACGGGCAGCCACCGGGCTGAGGACGAGGACGAAGGCCGCACCGGCGCGCTGCGCGGGCGGCAGTGACATCACCCGCCACCACGGCGGATCGATCAAGGAGATGCAGTGAGCGTCACGGCAGCACAGGGATTCACGGCGGCGGGCATCGCGGCCGGCATCAAGGAGAACGGGAACCCGGACCTGGCGCTCGTGGTCAACCACGGGCCGCGCCTGGCCGCCGCGGGAGTGTTCACGTCCAACCGCGTCAAGGCCGCCCCGGTGCTTTGGTCCGAGCAGGTCCTGCGCGGTGGCGCGGTGTCCGCGGTGGTCCTCAACTCCGGTGGCGCCAACGCCTGCACCGGCCCCAAGGGCTTCCAGGACACCCACGCCACCGCGGAGAAGGCGGCCGCCGTCCTCGGCGGCGAGCACAACGCGGGCGAGATCGCCGTGGCCTCCACCGGTCTGATCGGTGTGCTCCTGCCCATGGACAAGCTGCTCCCCGGCATCGAGGCGGCCACGCGGGCCCTGTCCGCGGACGGCGGGGAAGCCGCCGCGATCGCCATCAAGACCACCGACACGGTCCACAAGACGGCCGTGGCGGGCGGGGACGGGTGGACGGTCGGCGGGATGGCCAAGGGCGCGGGCATGCTCGCTCCCGGCCTGGCCACCATGCTGGTCGTGCTGACCACGGACGCCGACGTCGACAGCGCGGCCCTGGACACGGCGCTGCGGGCCGCGACCCGTACGACCTTCGACCGGGTCGACTCCGACGGCTGCATGTCCACCAACGACACCGTGCTGCTGCTGGCGTCCGGAGCGTCCGGGGTGACGCCGGGCGAGCAGGAGTTCGCGGACGCGGTCAGCGCGGTCTGTGCCGACCTGGCACGCCAGCTCATCGGCGACGCCGAGGGCGCCAGCAAGGAGATCCGCATCGAGGTCGTCGGCGCCGCCACCGAGGACGACGCCGTCGAGGTCGGCCGCTCCATCGCCCGCAACAACCTCCTCAAGTGCGCCATCCACGGCGAGGACCCCAACTGGGGCCGGGTGCTCTCCGCGATCGGCACCACCCGGGCGGCCTTCGACCCGGACCGGCTCAACGTCGCCATCAACGGCGTCTGGGTCTGCCGCAACGGCTCCGTCGGCGACGACCGCGACCTGGTCTCCATGAAGGACCGCGAGGTCCACATCACGGCCGACCTCGCCACCGGCACCGAGTCCGCCGTCATCTGGGCCAACGACCTGACCGCCGAGTACGTACACGAGAACAGCGCCTACAGCTCATGACCACTGCGCGCAAACACACCGCCCTCCCCAAGGCACAGATCCTCATCGAGGCACTGCCCTGGCTGACCCGCCACCACGGCAAGACCGTCGTCATCAAGTTCGGCGGCAACGCCATGATCGACGACGAGCTCAAGGCCGCCTTCGCCCAGGACGTCGTCTTCCTGCGGCACGCCGGCCTCAAGCCGGTCGTGGTGCACGGCGGCGGCCCGCAGATCAGCGCCCAGCTCGACAAGCAGGGCCTGGTCAGCGAGTTCAAGGCGGGCCTGCGGGTCACCACCCCGGAGGCCATGGACGTCGTACGGATGGTGCTGGCCGGAGTGGTCCAGCGCGAGCTGGTCGGGCTGCTCAACCAGCACGGCGCGTTCGCCGTCGGCATGACCGGTGAGGACGCCCACACCATCACCGCGGTCAAGCACACCCCGGAGATCGACGGCGAACTCGTCGACATCGGGCGGGTCGGCGAGATCACCGCGATCGACACCGGCGCCATCGAGGCCCTGCTCGACGACGGCCGGATCCCGGTCATCTCGTCCATCGCCCGCAGCGCCGACGACGGTCACGTCTACAACGTCAACGCCGACACCGCCGCCGCGGCCCTCGCCGCCGCGCTCGGAGCCGAGACCCTGATGGTCCTCACCGACGTCGAGGGCCTCTACGCGGACTGGCCGCACAGCGACGAGGTCATCAGCCAGCTCACCGCCACCGAACTGGAACGGCTGCTGCCCGAACTGTCCAGCGGCATGGTCCCGAAGATGGAGGGCTGCCTGCACGCCGTGCGCAACGGCGTGCACACCGCCCGCGTCATCGACGGCAGGGTGCAGCACGCCATCCTGCTGGAGATCTTCACCGACGAAGGAATCGGCACGATGGTCGTGCCCGACGCGAAGCACGAGAACGAAGGGGGAACGCAGTGAACGGCAGCGGCAACGAGGCGTACGCACAGCGCTGGCAGCACACGCTGACCGACAACTACGGAACCCCCGCCGTGGCCCTCGTCCGCGGCGAGGGCGCCCAGGTCTGGGACGCCGACGGCCGCCAGTACACCGACCTGGTCGGCGGCATCGCGGTCAACGCCCTCGGGCACGCCCACCCCGCCGTCGTCCGGGCCGTGTCCGACCAGGTCGCCACCCTCGGCCACGTCTCCAACCTGTACATCTCGGAGCCGGTCCTCGCCCTCGGCGAGCGGCTGCTCCAGCTCTTCGGCCGCCCCGGCCGCGTCTTCTTCTGCAATTCCGGTGCAGAGGCGGTCGAGGCCGCCTTCAAGATCGGCCGACTCACCGGGCGCACCCACATGGTGTCCACCCAGGGCGGCTTCCACGGCCGCACCATGGGCGCCCTCGCCCTCACCGGGCAGCCGGGCAAGCAGGAGCCGTTCCGCCCGCTGCCCGGCGACGTCACGCACGTCCCGTACGGGGACGCCGAGGCGCTGCGCGCGGCCGTCACCGAGGACACCGCCCTCGTGATCATCGAGCCGGTGCAGGGCGAGAACGGCGTGGTCGTCCCGCCGCCCGGCTACCTGCGGGCCGCCCGCGAGATCACCCGGGCCACCGGCACCCTGCTCGTCCTCGACGAGGTGCAGACCGGCATCGGCCGGTGCGGCCAGTGGTTCGAGTACCAGGCCCACGAAGGCGTCGAGCCCGACGTCGTCACCCTCGCCAAGGGGCTCGGCGGCGGCCTGCCCATCGGCGCCACCGCCGTCTTCGGCCCGGCCTCGGACCTGCTCCGGCCCGGCCAGCACGGCACCACCTTCGGCGGCAACCCGGTCGCCTGCGCCGCCGGACTCGCCGTCCTCGACACCATCGCCGGCGAGGGCCTCCTCGACCGGGTCAAGGAGACCGGGGAGCGGCTGCGCTCCGGAATCGAAGGGTCCGCTCCGGCCGGGAAGCACCCGCTCGTCTCCCATGTCCGTGGGGCGGGCCTCCTGCTGGGTATCGTGCTGACCGAGCCCCTCGCACCGAAGGTGCAGCAGGCGGCTCAGGATGCCGGCTTCCTGGTCAACGCGCCCGCCCCCGACGTCGTACGGCTCATGCCGCCGTACGTACTGACCGAGGCCGAGGCGGACGCGTTCGTGCAGGCGCTGCCCGGCATCCTCGACGCAGCTTACGGGGACGGACGATCCGGAGAATGAGACGACGATGAGTCAGGCGCAGGACAACGAGCACGGCGGCCCCGCCGTCCCGCAGACCCGGACCGCCCGCCACCGCCGGATCGTGGACATCCTCAACCGGCAGCCGGTGCGCTCCCAGAGCCAGCTGGCGAAGCTGCTCGCCGACGACGGGCTGAGCGTCACCCAGGCGACGCTCTCCCGGGACCTCGACGAGCTGGGCGCGGTGAAGATCCGCAACACGGGCGGCGAGCTCATCTACGCGGTGCCCAGCGAGGGCGGTTTCCGCACCCCGCAGGCCCCGCTGGGGGAGTCGGCCAAGGAGGAGCGCATGCGGCGCCTCTCCGGCGAACTGCTGATCTCGGCGGAGGCATCCGCCAACCTCGTGGTCCTGCGCACCCCGCCGGGCGCGGCCCAGTTCCTGGCCTCGGCCATCGACCAGGCCGAGCTCCAGGCGATCCTCGGCACCATCGCCGGCGACGACACCCTGATGCTCATCAGTCGTGACCCGGCGGGCGGCCAGGCCCTCGCCGACCACCTCCTGCGGCTGGCGCAGAAGGAGAGCTGAGCCGTACGGGCGCCGGCTCCGCCGCGAGGGCGCCCGTCGCCCGCGGGCGCGGGGCCCGTACGCCGGCTCCGTACGCCGGGCCCCCACGCCGGGTCCCGGCGGGTCAGTAGCGGGTGATGTCCGTGGCGCCCGAGGTGGTGCCGATCGCGATGTGCGGGCTGCGCCGCGGATCCGCCCACGCCAGGATCCGGCGCATGGACTCCTCCGGCACCGACACGCAACCCGCCGTCGAGCCCTTGCCGTTGACGTGCAGGAAGATGCCCGCGCCGCGATTGCGCACCGGCTCCGTGTAGTTGAAGCCGATCACCATGGCGTACGCGTACTGCTGCGCGTAGGTCACCAGGTGCTCGGACTCGGCGGCCGTGCAGTCGGCCGGCAGCGGCTCCACCCAGCGGTTGTAGGACGCGGAGGCGTTGTCCTGGCACCACCAGGAGTCCTGGCGGACCGGCCGGTACGGGACCCGGGTGCCCGCCGGTGCGGGCCGGACGCCGAAGGCGAAGGGCAGCGCGTACAGGCCGGTGGGCGTGGTGTTGGTGCCCTGCTGCCGGGTGGCGCCCTCGGTGAGTCCGTTGGCGCCGAAGCGGGCCCCGGAGCTCCCGACCGCGACCCAGCGCCCGGCCCGCCGCTCCCACCACGTCACCTTGCCGGTGGTGGCGCCGGTCCCGGACGCGACGGCGGTGATCAGCTGGGTGCCGCGGCCGGTGTCGGCCATCCGGGCGGGCAGCGGTTCGGGCAGCGCGGCCGGTTCGGCCGGACGGGCGGGCCCGGCAAGGGCACTGACGAGCAGTGAGCCGATGAGGAGAGCGGTTCGCATGCGTCAGACGGTACGCGGCGGCAGCGGGAGCGGCAGCGCGGGGAGGCCGTCCAGGCTCTGCCCCACGTAGTCCTTGCTCTCGCAGTACTGCGCGAACTCGTCGTCCGTCTTGCGGCCGAAGTACTCGGCGTGCAGCGTGCGCTCCTCCTTGTAGTCCATGAAGGGGACGGCGTAGCCGCAGGTGTCGGCGATCCGGCGGGCGTGCACCACGATGACCGCGCGGGCGGACGGCCCGTCGGCGTCCCCGAACAGGGCGATCAGCTCCGCCCAGCGCGGGTCGTCGCGGAACACGGCCTCGCCGTCGCCGTGCACGCGCACGATGTTCGGCGGCCCGGTGAACGCGCACCACATCAGGGTGATCCGGCCGTTCTCCCGGACGTGCGCGATGGTCTCGGCGCCGCTGCCGCCGAAGTCCAGGTAGGCCAGGGTCTGTTCGTCGATGACGACGAGGGTGCCGGCGCGCCCCTTGGGCGACAGGTTGATGTGTCCGTCACCGGCCAGCGGGGCGGTCGCGGTGAAGAACACCGGCTGTGCCTCGATGAACTGACGCAGCCGGCCGTCTATGCGCTCGTAGATCTTTCCCATGGCCGGATTATCTCCCCGGCCGAACGCGCCGACCGCTCCTTTCCATCAGCAAGCGGTCCCGGCGGCAAGCGGTCCCTTCGTCCGGTCCCGTCACTGCGGCCCTCTTTCGTAGCGGGCCCGCTGGGCCTCGTAGCGGACTTCCGGGTCCTCGTCGTCCTCCAGGTCGGCCAGGACGCGTTTGCGCAGGTCCAAGCCGTGGGCGGAGAGCAGTCGCAGGCCCGCCCGGCGGGTGTGACGGGGTCGGCCGGGAGCGACCAGCTCGGCGAGCCAGCCCTCCGGGAGGAGGAGTACGTACGGCACCAGCGCCTTGCGGGCCACGCGGACCACCGGCGGGTGCGGGTCGGTCATGAAGGCCATCAGCTCGTCGGGGGAGACGGCGTCCGCCATCCGCAGGGCCGCGAGCGCCGCCGCGCGGACCCGGCCCTCGGCGTGCCGGGTCATCCGGCGCAGCAGCGCGGCCGCTTCCGGGCCGGCGCTCTCGGCCAGCCCGAACGCCAGGCCGGGGGCCAGGCCGGGAGCGGCCGGGTCGGCGCACAGCGCCCGGTAGTGCGCCGCCGGGTCCTCGCCCCGCAGGCGCAGCACCAGCCGGGCGGCGGACCGGACCCGGGCCGACGGGTCGCCCAGGTAGGCCCGGGCCTCTGCGCCCCGGCCCACCCGGTGCAGTGCGGTGACGGCGCTGGAGCGGACGACCGCGGAGGAGGCGGCGGCCAGTACGTCGAGGACGCCGGCCGGGTCGTCCGTGCCCACGGCGTCGAGCGCCCCGGCGAGGCACCGGCGGCGCACCACCGGGTCGCTGCCGCGGCCGGCCAGCTCGGCGAGCCGCCGGGCGTGCAGCAGGCCGTCGCGCAGCGCCGCGTCGAGCGCGGTGTGCCGGATCAGCCCGTCGGGGCTCCTGGTGACGAGGGTCTCGGCCAGGGCGGGGGTGAGCAGGCCGTCGCGCAGGGCGGCGTCGAGCGCGACGCGCCGGATCCGGGTCTCGCCGGCGCCGGTCAGGACCGCTTCGACGGCCGCGGGCGGCAGCAGCCGGTGGTGCAGGGCGAGGCGCAGGGCGGCTTCCCGTACCCGGCGGTCGTCGCTCTCCGTCAGCTCGAGCAGCCGTGCGGCGGGGACGCCGCCCAGCCGGGCGGTGACGTAGTCCCAGACCCAGCCGCCGTGCTCGCGCAGGCTGAGGAGGGCGGCGAGGGGGAGCAGCCGCCCGGCGGCCTCGGCGGGCAGGTCCGGGGCGGTCTCGGCCAGCAGGTCGCGGGCGCGGGCGCGGGCCGGCGGGTGCGCGTCGGCGCACCGGATCAGCAGCAGCGGGCGTACTTCCGTGTGCAGCCGCGGGCGCTCGGCGGTGAGTGCGAGGGCCTGCTCGCGGACCCGCGGGTCGTGGTGGCAGAGGCCGAGCGCGAGTTCGGCGGCGGCGGGCGGGTCCGCGGACCAGGCGACGCCCGGCGGCCGCGCGGCGCCGTCCCAGCGGGGTGCGGTGCTCCAGTCGGGGCGTTCCGGGGAGGAGGGGCGCCGGACCGGTACAGGTGCCTCCGGATCCGTCTCCCGGCACACCCTCCGGTCCAGCCGGGCCCAGGCGAGCGGGTCCGCGGTGTCGACGGCACGTTCCGGCGGTATCCCGAGCAGCAGGCGCTCTGCGGGGTCGAGGAAGGGGCTGGACACGTAGCGCATATCTGCACTCTAGGGAGACACGCCGTGGCTGACCAGCATGTTTCCCTCCTCTTTGACGAAACATACGGAGTAGTGCATAGTTATGCCTGTCGTTGATTGCACCGTAAGGAGAAACCCGTGACCGAGCGCGTCGTACTCGCCTACTCGGGCGGCCTGGACACCTCCGTCGCCATCGGCTGGATCGCCGAGGAGACGGGCGCCGAGGTCATCGCCGTTGCCGTGGACGTCGGCCAGGGCGGCGAGGACCTGGACGTCATCCGCAAGCGCGCGCTCGCCTGCGGTGCCGTCGAGGCCGAAGTCGCGGACGCCAAGGACGAGTTCGCCAACGAGTACTGCCTCCCGGCCATCAAGGCCAACGCCCTCTACATGGACCGCTACCCGCTGGTCTCGGCGCTCTCCCGGCCGACCATCGTCAAGCACCTCGTCGCCGCCGCGAAGAAGCACAACGCCTCGATCGTGGCCCACGGCTGCACCGGCAAGGGCAACGACCAGGTCCGCTTCGAGGCCGGCATCGCCGCCCTCGGCCCCGACCTCAAGTGCATCGCCCCGGTCCGCGACTACGCGATGACCCGTGACAAGGCGATCGCCTTCTGCGAGGCCAAGCAGCTGCCCATCGCGACCACCAAGAAGTCCCCGTACTCGATCGACCAGAACGTCTTCGGGCGGGCCGTCGAGACCGGCTTCCTGGAGGACATCTGGAACGCGCCGATCGAGGACATCTACGAGTACACCTCGAACCCGGCCACCCCCCGCGAGGCCGACGAGGTCGTCATCTCCTTCAAGGAGGGCGTCCCGGTCGCCATCGACGGCCGCCCCGTGACCGTCCTCCAGGCGATCCAGCAGCTCAACGAGCGGGCCGGCGCCCAGGGCATCGGCCGGATCGACATGGTCGAGGACCGGCTCGTGGGCATCAAGTCCCGCGAGGTGTACGAGGCTCCCGGCGCGATCGCCCTGATCACCGCCCACCAGGAGCTGGAGAACGTCACCGTCGAGCGCGAGCTGGCCCGCTACAAGCGGCAGGTCGAGCAGCGCTGGGGCGAGATGGTCTACGACGGCCTGTGGTTCTCCCCGCTCAAGCGCGCCCTGGACGGCTTCATCAACGAGGCCAACCAGCACGTCACCGGTGACATCCGGATGACCCTGCACGCCGGTCGCGCCGTCGTCACCGGCCGCAAGTCCGACGAGTCGCTGTACGACTTCAACCTCGCCACCTACGACTCGGGCGACACCTTCGACCAGTCGAAGGCCCAGGGCTTCATCGAGATCTTCGGGCTCTCGTCGAAGATCGCAGCCCGCCGCGACCTCGCCTGATCACGGGCGACAGCACCGTACGCCGCGCCGCATCCGGTCCCCCCGGGCGCCCGTGAGCGCACCCCGGGTCGGCCGGGGCGCGGCGTACGGCGACACCGGCCGCCTCCCCGTTACCTCCGCGGCGGGGAGGCGGTTGCACATCCGAAGCACGCCGTACCGGCCGTGCACTCTTGAGGAGCAGTAGCTGTGAGCAGCAACAACGGTGACGTCCGGCTCTGGGGCGGCCGGTTCGCCGACGGCCCGGCCGAGGCGCTGGCGAAGCTGTCCGCGTCGGTCCACTTCGACTGGCGGCTGGCGCCGTACGACATCGCCGGCTCCCGCGCGCACGCCCGCGTGCTCCACAAGGCCGGGCTGCTCACCGCCGACGAGCTGACCCGCATGATCGACGGGCTCGACCGGCTGGAGGCGGACGTCGCCGACGGCTCGTTCACCGGCACGATCGCCGACGAGGACGTGCACACCGCCCTGGAGCGCGGGCTGCTGGAGCGGCTCGGCGCCGACCTCGGCGGCAAGCTGCGGGCCGGCCGGTCCCGCAACGACCAGGTCGCCACCCTCTTCCGGATGTACCTGCGCGACCACGCCCGGACCATCGGCGCCCTGATCGCCGACCTCCAGGACGCGCTGGTGGGCCTCGCCGAGGCACACGCGGACGTGGCCATGCCCGGCCGCACCCACCTCCAGCACGCGCAGCCGGTGCTCTTCGCCCACCACGTGCTGGCGCACGTGCAGTCGCTGTCGCGGGACGCCGAGCGGCTGCGCCAGTGGGACACCCGCACCGCGGTCTCCCCGTACGGCTCGGGCGCCCTGGCCGGCTCCTCGCTGGGCCTGGACCCGGAGGCGGTCGCCGCCGACCTCGGCTTCGAGCGCGGTTCGGTGGGCAACTCCATCGACGGTACGGCCTCGCGTGACTTCGTCGCCGAGTTCGCCTTCATCACGGCGATGATCGGGATCAACCTGTCCCGGATCGCCGAGGAGATCATCATCTGGAACACGAAGGAGTTCTCCTTCGTGACCCTGCACGACGCCTTCTCCACCGGCTCGTCGATCATGCCGCAGAAGAAGAACCCGGACATCGCCGAGCTGGCGCGCGGCAAGTCGGGCCGCCTGATCGGCAACCTGACGGGCCTCCTCGCGACCCTCAAGGCGCTGCCCCTGGCCTACAACCGGGACCTCCAGGAGGACAAGGAGCCGGTCTTCGACTCCTGCGACACCCTCGAGGTCCTGCTGCCGGCCTTCACCGGCATGATGGCCACCCTCACGGTGAACCGGGAGCGGATGGAGGAGCTGGCCCCGGCCGGCTTCTCGCTCGCCACCGACATCGCGGAGTGGCTGGTCAAGCAGGGCGTGCCGTTCCGGGTGGCGCACGAGGTCGCCGGCGAGTGCGTCAAGGAGTGCGAGGCGCTGGGCATCGAGCTGGACGAGCTGTCCGACGAGCAGTTCGCCAAGATCTCCGAGCACCTCACCCCCGAGGTCCGTACGGTCCTCAACGTGCCCGGCGCGCTGGCCTCCCGCAACGGCCGCGGCGGCACCGCCCCGAGCGCCGTCGCCGTCCAGCTCGCCGAACTGAAGGCGGACCTGGTCATCCAGCACGCCTGGTCCACCGCGAAGAAGTAACCCCCCTCGAAGGGCGGCACCGGCACAGCGCCGCTGCCGCCCTTCGTCGTGCCCGCCCCGCCGGGCCGCCCGCCCACGTGCCCGGTCCAGGCGGCCGGCGCCGCGAAGTCCCCGGCCGTCAGCCCGACCGCTGGCACCTTCAGCGGGCATCTCCCCTTTGGAATGAGACATCGACGTCTCATTTGGGGTATGGTTGTCTCATGGCCATGGATCGTGACCAGGTGCTGCGTGACGCGGCCGCCCTGCTCTCCCGCAAATCGACCGCGACGATGGACGAGGTCGCCAAAGCCGCCGGGATCGGGCGGGCGACCCTCCACCGGCACTTCGCAGGGCGCGACGCGCTCGTGCGCGCCCTCGAAGAGCTCGGCATCCGGGAGTTCGAGGTGGCGTTCGACAACGCCCGCCTCGACGAGGGCACCGCGCCCGACGCGCTGCGCCGGCTCGTCGCCGAAGCGGAGCCCAACGCCGAACTGCTGGCCTTCCTCGTCACCGAGAACCAGCTCTTCGAGGGCGACCAGGTCCACGAGGGCTGGGCCCGGCTCGACGCCCGCGTCTCGGCGCTCTTCCGCCGCGGACAGCAGGAGGGCGACATCCGCATCGACCTCAGCCCCGCCTGGCTCACCGAGGCCCTCTACGGCCTCATCGGCACCTGCGCCTGGGCCGTCATGGACGGCCGGGTCGCTGCCAAGGACTTCCAACACATGATCATCGAGCTGCTGCTCGGTGGCGCCCGACGGAGCGTGGAGAAATGACCGGTACGGAACAGCTGAGCCTGCACAAGGAGACGGAGGTCAAGAGCCCCGGACGGTGGGTCGCCCTGTCCGTGCTGGTGCTCGCCGTGCTGCTGGTCGCCGTCGACGCCACCGTGCTCGGCCTCGCCACCCCCTCGCTCAGCGAGGACCTCAAGCCGTCCGGCAGCCAGCTGCTGTGGATCGGCGACATCTACTCCTTCGTCATCGCCGGCCTGCTCGTCTCCATGGGCAGCCTCGGCGACCGCATCGGCCGCAAGAAGCTGCTGCTGATAGGCGCGACCGCGTTCGGCGCCGTCTCGGTCCTCAACGCCTACGCGACCAGCCCCGAGATGATGATCGTGGCCCGCGCGCTCCTCGGCGTCGCCGGCGCCACCCTGATGCCGTCCACCCTCGCGCTCATCCGCAACATCTTCCACGACCCCAAGGAGCGCAGCCTCGCCATCGGCATCTGGGGCGCCACCGCCTCCGCCGGTGCCGCCGTCGGCCCGGTCGTCGGCGGGTTCCTGCTCCAGCACTTCTACTGGGGCTCGGTCTTCCTCATCAACCTGCCCGTGATGATCGTGCTGGTCCTCGTCGGCATCAAGCTGCTCCCCGAGTCGAAGAACCCGGTGACCGGCCCCTGGGACCTGGTCAGCGTCGGCCTCTCGCTCGTCGGCATCATCGGCCTCGTCTACGCCGTCAAGGAAGTCGCCACGCACGGCATGACCGGCCAGGTCGCCCTCGCCGCCGTCATCGGCGCCGGCTCCCTCTACGCCTTCGTCCGCCGCCAGTTCACGCTGCCCGCGCCGCTGCTCGACATGCGCCTGTTCAAGCACCGCGGCTTCTCCGGCGCCGTACTCGCCGACCTGCTGACCGTCTTCGGACTGTCCGGCCTGGTCTTCTTCCTCTCGCAGTTCCTCCAGCTCGTCCAGGGCCGCGAACCCCTGGAGGCGGGCCTGGCCGAACTCCCCGCCGCCGTCGGCGCGGTGGTCACCGGCCTGGTCGCCGGCCGGTACGCCCGCAAGTACTCGGTGCGCGCCGTCGTCGCCGGCGGCCTCGCCGCCATCGGACTCGCCCTCGGCGTGATCACCCTGGTCCACAAGGAGACCGGCTACCCGCTGCTCGGCGCGGCCCTGCTGGTCGTCGGCCTCGGCGCCGGCTTCTCCTTCACCGTGACCGCCGACGTCATCCTCTCCAGCGTCCCCAAGGAGCAGGCCGGTTCGGCCTCCGCCGTCTCCGAGACCGCGTACGAACTGGGCGCCGCCCTCGGCATCGCCCTGCTCGGCTCCATCGTCACCGGCGTCTACCAGGGCTTCACCGCCCCGGCCGCAGTGCCCGCCGAGGTCGCCTCCGCCGCACACGAATCCCTCGGCGGGGCCGTCGAAGCGGCGAAGGCCGTGGACCCGGCGACCGCGCACACCATGGTCACCGCCGCCCAGGATGCCTTCGTGGACGGACTGCGGCTCGCCTCCGGCGTCGGCGCCGCCGTCCTGCTGGCCACCGCGGTCGCCGCCTGGTTCCTGCTGCGCGGCCAGAAGCTCCAGGACGGCATCGAGCACTGACCGCGCCACCCGGCGCCCCCCGCGGCGCCGTCCCCCGGCCGGGCCCGGCCGTCCTGACCCTCCGCCAGGACGGCCGGGGCTGCACCGAGTTGACAGTCTGATCATCCGGGCGGCAGCATCCGGCCGATGGAGATCACCGACCTGACCCCCGCGGAACGCCGCGTCTGGCAGGCGTTCCCGTACGACGAGGTCGTGGACTTCCGTGACGGCCCCGACGAGGACACCGCGGCCGGCGCGTCCTGGGGTCCCGAGCGCACCGTACGGGCCGAAGTGCTGCGGGCCCTGTTGCTGACCGCCCCCACCAGCGAGGGCGCCGCCGCGGGGCTCACCCTGTCCGGCGCCCGCATCACCGGCGTCCTGCGCCTGAAGTACGCCGCGATCGACCACCCCGTACGGCTGCGCTCCTGCCACTTCGAAGAGGAGCCGGACCTCTACGGGGCCCGGATGCGGGCCCTGGTCCTCACCGACTCCGTCCTGCCCGGCCTGGAGGCCTCCAACCTCGACCTGGAGGTCTACCTCCGGCTGTCCTGCTGCCGCGTCGCCGGCCAGCTCCGGCTCTCCGGCGCGCGCATCGGCGGCGGCGTCTTCCTCAACGACGCCGTGATCGGCACCCCCGGCGCGGCCACCCGGGGTGACGAGTCACAGCCCACCAGCCTGCTGCTCAACCACACCACCGTCGGCACCGACATCCGTGCCAAGCGCCTGACCGTCCACGGCAGGTTCCTGCTCAACGGCACCACCGTGGCCGGCCGGGTGCTCCTGGACGGCGGCTCCTTCGCCAACCCGGGCGGCAGCGCCATCCATGCCGAGACCCTGTCCGTCGGCACCGACCTGTCCGCCAAGGACATCCGGGCGGTCGGCCGGGTCGACCTCAAGGGCGCCCGCATCCCGGGCCAGCTCGACCTGCACCGCGCCGTCCTGGCCAACCCGGGCGACCAGGCCCTGCGCATCAGCAGCGCCGACATCGGCGAGCTGTGGCTGCGCGGCGCCGAGCCCGTCCGCGGCATCGTCAACCTGCGCCGCTCCCAGCTCGACCTGCTCCACGTCCCGACCGAGGTGCTGCCCGACAAGGTCCGACTCGACGGCCTGACCTACCGCACCCTGGCCCCCCACCACCCCGCCGAGGAGCGGCTGCCCCTCCTCGAACGCGACGAAGCGGGCTACCTGCCGTACGCGTACGAACAGCTCGCCGCCGCCTACCGCACCTCGGGGGACGAGGCCGCCGCCCGCACCGTCCAGCTGGCCAAACTGCGCCGCCACCGCCGTACGCTGCCCCGGTACGCCCGGCTGTGGGGCCTCCTCCAGGACGCGACCGTCGGCTACGGCTACCGGCCCATGCGCGCGGCGGGCTGGCTGTTCGCCCTGCTGCTGAGCGGGTCGGTGGCCTTCGCCGTGCGGACCCCGCCGCCGCTCAAGGCGGGCGAGGCGCCGGAGTTCAACCCGGTCTTCTACACCCTGGACCTGCTGCTGCCCGTGATCGGATTCGGCCAGGAGGCCGCCTTCGCACCCGGGGGATGGCAGCAGTGGCTCTCGTACCTGCTGATCGTCACCGGCTGGACGCTGGCCACCACCATCCTGGCCGGCATCAGCCGGTCGCTCAGCCGCCAGTGACGCGGAAGGGCCGGACCCCCGTCGGGATCCGGCCCTGCACCGCGCGCCGGACGGCTACGCGGCCTCCTTGGCCTTGGTCGCGTACATGTCGACGTACTCCTGGCCGGAGAGGCGCATGACTTCGGCCATCACCGAGTCCGTGACCGCGCGCAGCACGTACCGGTCGCGGTCCATGCCCTCGTAGCGGGAGAACTCCATCGGCTCGCCGAAGCGGACCGTCACCCGGCCCGGCCGCGGCATGCCCTTGCCGCCCGGCTGGAGCTTGTCGGTGCCGATCATCGCGAACGGAACCACCGGCGCGCCCGTCATCAGGGTGAGCCGGGCGATGCCGGTGCGGCCCCGGTACAGGCGGCCGTCGGGGGAGCGGGTGCCCTCGGGGTAGATCCCGAAGATCTTGCCCTCCTCAAGGATCCGGCGGCCGGTCATCAGGGCCGCGACCCCGCCGTTCGCACCGTCCCGGTCCACCGGGATCATGCCGGAGCCGGTGAAGAACCAGGCCATCAGCCGGCCCTTGAGGCCCTTCCCGGTGACGTACTCGTCCTTGCCGATGAAGTGCACCGTCCGGTCGCACACCAGCGGCAGGATCATCGAGTCGATGAAGGTCAGGTGGTTGCCCGCGAGGATCACCGCACCGCTGCCCGGAATGTTCTCGAGGCCCTCGACGCGGGTCCGGAACATCATGCGCATGACGGGTCCGACAGTGGCTTTGATGAGCGCGGTACGGAACAACGTGGGCCCTCCGGCGTCGAAAGCGGTCGTGCACCACAGCGAGTCAGTGCAGGTGAGGACGATACTCGCGGGTCGCCGCTGATCGCACATCGGGTTCACGAAGGCGATACGCAGTGTTGACGCACGTTTCCGCCATGTTCCGGCCGGCATCGCCCTCCCGTAAGACGCGGCTGCCTACCATCGGTCCGCCGAACTTCGGGCCGTGAACCCCCTGGAGACACAGAGACCCCAGGTCACGGGCCCGTCCACGAGAGCAGACCAAGGAGCACTCATGACGCAGGGTGGGGCAGCGCGGCGGACCGTGCTGGGCGCGGCGGTGCTCGCCGCCGGCGGGACCGCGGTGGGCCTGGGCGCCGGACCGGCCGCCGCCGCGGCCGAGGACAGCCGGCACGGCCAGGGCTACCGGGGGCTGCCCGTCCCCACCGTCATCGGGCACCGCGGCGCCAGCGGCTACCGCCCCGAGCACACCCTGGGCTCCTACCAGCTGGCCCTGGACCTCGGCGCCCACGTGATCGAGCAGGACCTCGTGCCCACCAAGGACGGCCATCTCGTCTGCCGGCACGAGAACGAGATCGGCGGCACCACCGACGTCGCCGACCACCCCGAGTTCGAGGCCCGCCGCACCACGAAGACCGTCGACGGCGTCGCGGTGACCGGCTGGTTCACCGAGGACTTCACGCTCGCCGAGCTCAAGACGCTGCGGGCCAAGGAGCGGATCCCGGCCCTGCGCCAGCGCAACACGCTCTACGACGGCCGCTGGGCCGTGCCCACCTTCGAGGAGGTGCTGCGCTGGGCCCGCCGCGAGGGCCGCCGGCGCGGCCGCGAGATCTGGCTGCACGTCGAGACCAAGCACCCCTCCTACTTCCGGGGCCTGGGCCTCGGCCTGGAGGAGCCCCTCGCGAAGCTGCTGCGCCGGTACGGCCGCGACGGCCGCAACGCCGCCGTCTTCCTCCAGTCCTTCGAGCCGTCCAGCATCCAGCGGCTGGCGAAGCTGGTCGCCGCGCCCAAGGTGGTCCTGCTGTCCGCCGCGAACACCCGGCCCTGGGACTTCCAGCAGGCCGGGGACCCGCGTACGGTCGCCGACCTGGTCCGCCCCGAGGGACTGGCCTGGATCGCCGGGTACGCGCAGGGCATCGGCCCGACCCTGGACCTCGTCGTGCCGCGCGACGCCGCCGGCCGCCTCGGCCCGCCGACCACCCTGGTCCGCGACGCGCACGCCCAGGGCCTGATCCTGCACCCCTACACCGCGCGCAACGAGAACAACTTCCTGCCCGCCGAGTTCCGCAAGGGCACCGACCCCACCGCCTACGGCGACGCCTTCGGCGCCCTGCGCACCTACTTCGAACTGGGCATCGACGGCATCTTCACCGACCAGCCGGACACCGCCCTGCTGGCCGCCGCCGACTTCACCGACCGGTAGCCGTCAACGACGACGCCGAAATGGCCCGTACGAGTGAGCGGCGGCCGGTGGGGAAACCCGCCGGCCGCCGTCGTGCGTCCCCCCGGCATGGACGTGATGAGCGAACTCGGCCCCCTGCTCTCCGCGGAGGCCGCCGCCGAGGCTCCGGGCACCGGAGTGGACCCCGCCGACCTCGAACAGGCCGTATGGGTCCGGCTGCTGGAGAACGACCGCGCGGCGGGCCGACCCTCCGAGGCTGCCCGCTGGCTGCGCCGGGCCGTCCGGGCCGAGGCGCGCCGCGCCCGGCGCCAGGCCCTGCGCGAGATCCCCGACGGCGGCCTCGCGGCCGGGGACGCGCCCTCCCCGGAGCGGGCCGCACTGGAAGGGGAGGCTCAGGACGCACTCCGTTCGGCCGTCGCCCGTCTGCCGGGACGCTGCCCCGAGCTGCTTCTTGCACTTCTTTCGCCCCGAGACCTCACTTACCGTGAAATCGCAGGAGAGTTGGGTATCTCACAAGGAAGTTTGGGACCCGTACGTTCCCGTTGCCTGGGATGTCTGCGCAGAATGCTGGCGGCAGAGGTTGCGGCTCCTGAACTGCGGGGAAAGGAGCGGTAGACCAGCGGGCTACCAGGTGAGCGGGAGGCATGCGCACATGGGCATGAGTGTGACCATCTCTGAGGCGAAAGCGGAAGACGCCGAACAGATCTTCAGACTGCAATACCTGTGCTTCCAGAGCGAGGCCGAGCTCTACGGCAACTACCGCATCGAACCGCTCGTCCAGTCCCTCGACTCGCTCAAGGCCGAGCTCGCGGCGGACACCGTCCTGGTCGCCCGGCTCGGCGACGAGGTCGTCGGCGCGGTGCGCGGCACCGCCGCCGAGGACGGCACCGCCCGGATCGGCAAGCTCTGCGTCCACCCCCGCCTGCAGGGCCACGGCCTCGGGGCCCGGCTGCTGCGCGCGGTCGAGGAGGACCTCGCCGGCCGCGGCGGCACCAGCCGCTTCCAGTTGTTCACCGGCGAGCGCAGCGAGAGCAACCTCCGCCTCTACCGCAAGGCCGGCTACGCCCGGGTCGACGACCGCACCAGCGCCGACGGCATCCGCCTGATCGTCCTGGAGAAGGCGGCCACCGCCTACGTCGTCAGCGCCTGAAAACGATCAGCGGGACGATCCCGAGCGAAACGATCCGAAGCGGCCGAGGAGCGCGGCGCCGGGGCTCA
This sequence comes from Streptomyces sp. NBC_00239, assembly GCF_036194065.1. Classification (NCBI taxonomy): domain Bacteria; kingdom Bacillati; phylum Actinomycetota; class Actinomycetes; order Kitasatosporales; family Streptomycetaceae; genus Streptomyces; species Streptomyces sp. NBC_00239. The sequence continues at coordinate 6,437,824 of NZ_CP108095.1, forward strand.
GGCCCGGGCGTCGCGCCGGCGGCGCAGCCACAGGATGCCCGTGACCGGCAGGATCACCGGGATGAAGAGGTAGCCCATCCCGAAGTCCGACCAGACGGTCGCGTCCGGGAAGGCCTCGGGCCGCACCAGCGTCCAGGTACCCACGGTCAGCACGCCCGTCAGCTCGGCCGCGCAGCAGATCCGCGCCGCCTTGCGGGCCGTCTCCCCACCGCGCACCAGCGAGTACGTGATGAAGGCGTACACGAGGGCGGCGACCGCGGAGAGCGTGTAGGCGAGCGGGGCCCGGTCGAACTCGGTGGAGATCTGGTAGAGCGAGCGCGAGACCGCGCCCACCGTGATCACCCCGTACAGCCACACGAGCAGCAGCCCCGGGCCGGACACCAGCCGGGCCCGCGCGCCGCCGTCCCGCTCCTGCTGCTGCGTCGTCGTGTCGGGCGCGGTCGTGCCGGGCGTCGTGTCAGGCACCGGGGCTCCCCCAAATGTCGTAGAGCCGCACTTCGAGCACGGCGAGCACCGCGGCGCCCGCGGCCACCGTCACCGAGCCCCACCGGGTGCGCTCGCTGAGCGAGAGGAACCCGGCGGCCGGGACCGCGGCGAACGCGCCGATCAGGTACGCCACGAAGATCACGCCGCCCTCGTCGGGACGGTCGCCCCGGGCCAGCCGCACCAGGCCCACCACCAGCTGGGCCAGCACCAGCACGCTCACCACGGCCATGCCGATGAAGTGCCAGTCCTTGGTCGGCTGGTCGCGGTAGGCGGCGAAACCGCACCAGGCGGCGAGGGCGAGTGCGGCCACACCGATCGTGACCGTCAGGGCGTCGAGCATGCAGCGAGGGTAGTACGGGCGGATCGGCCGCCCGCGCGCAGCCCTGCCCCCGCACGGCCCGGCATCCTGCCCCCGCACGGCCCGGCAGCCCCGCCCCCGCGCGTACGGGCGACCCCGCACCGGCCGTCGGAGCCGGCCCGTCCGCGGACCGTGGTCTTGACCACAGCGCACCCCGATGCGGACCCGTGGGCGGAGCTTTCGAGGGGGTGCCTCCCATCGGTGTCCGCGCAGGTCACCACAGGGTTTCCGGCCCTCGGGACAGGGGTGGGGGAGTGGGGTGCACTGTCCGGTATGCGGCCGAAATCTGTCCGCTATCCGGACAGCGTTGATCGGTCCCGCGGCAGGTCTGCTTTACTGGGCCCATGACCACGACGAGCAGCCGCACCCTTGCGACCGAGGCGATGATGACGCCCGGTGCTCGCTGTATGTGTCGAATGTGCGCCTTCTGAGGGCCCCCTTCCTGAGCCTCGCGCCCCGAAGCGAGACCGGTGAGCCTGTCCGTGACGTCGGATCTGCTCCTCTTGCGCGCCTGCGCTGCACTGAGTAATTCCTCCCGGTTCAGCCCGTATCGCGTCCCCAGATGAATGCCCCGTGCCGGCACCGCTTTGCCGTGCACTCGACAGCGACGGAAATCCTGTGATCACCACATCGGGCCTCACGAAGGTCTACCAGTCCCGTGGCCGCGAGGTCACTGCCCTGGACGGCGTCGACCTGCACGTCCGCGAGGGCGAGGTCTACGGAGTCATCGGTCAGAGCGGAGCCGGCAAGTCCTCCCTGATCCGCTGCGTCAACCTGCTCGAACGCCCCACCACCGGCACCGTCACCGTGGACGGCGTCGACCTCACAGCCCTCGCCGGCCGCGGCAACCGGGCCGGCCGGGAACTGCGCCAGGCCCGCAGCCGCATCGGCATGGTCTTCCAGCACTTCAACCTGCTGTCCTCGCGGACCGTGCAGGCCAACATCGAGCTGCCCCTGGAGATCCTCGGCGTCTCCGGCCGCGAGCGCTCCCGCAAGGCCCTCGAACTCCTCGACCTCGTCGGACTCGCCGACAAGGCCAAGGCGTACCCGGGGCAGCTCTCCGGCGGCCAGAAGCAGCGCGTCGGCATCGCCCGCGCCCTGGCCGGCGACCCCAAGGTCCTCCTCTCCGACGAGGCCACCAGCGCCCTGGACCCCGAGACCACCCGGTCGATCCTCCAGCTGCTGCGCGACCTCAACCGCGACCTGGGGCTGACCGTCCTCCTCATCACCCACGAGATGGATGTCGTGAAGAGCGTCTGCGACTCTGCCGCCCTGATGAAGAACGGCCGGATCATCGAGTCCGGCACCGTCTCCGAGCTGCTCGCCACCCCCGGCTCCGAGCTCGCCGCCGAACTCTTCCCGGTCAGCGGCTCCGCCACCGACGAGGACCGCACGGTCGTCGACGTGACCTTCCACGGCGAGGCCGCCACCCAGCCGGTCATCTCCCAACTGGCCCGCACGTACAACATCGACATCTCGATCCTCGGCGCCGCGATGGACACCGTCGGCGGCAAGCAGATCGGCCGGATGCGCATCGAGCTGCCCGGCCGCTACGAGGACAACGTCGTGCCGGTCGGCTTCCTGCGCGAGCAGGGCCTCCAGGTGGACGTCGTCGAGGACGCGTACGAGACGGACGCCGCCGAGGTGGTCGCCGCCGCCGAGCTCATCAAGGATGGTGCCAAGTGACCTGGTCCGAAATGCAGCCGCTGCTCTCCCAGGGCACGTACGACACCCTGTACATGGTCCTGTGGGCCACCGTGGTCACGGTCCTGGGCGGCCTGCCGCTGGGCGTCCTGCTGGTCCTCACGGACAAGGGCGGCCTGCTGCAGAACCGTCCCTTCAACAAGGTCCTCGGCGTCGTGACCAACATCGGCCGCTCCATGCCGTTCATCATCCTGCTGATCTGGCTGATCCCCGTCACCAAGTGGGTGATCGGCGTCTTCACCGGCATCCCCACCTACATCGGGCCCACCGCGATGATCGTGCCCCTGTCCATCGGAGCGATCCCGTTCTTCGCCCGCCTGGTGGAGACGGCGGTCCGCGAAGTGGACCACGGCCTCGTCGAGGCGGCCCAGGCCATGGGCGGCGGTATACCCACCCTCGTGTGGAAGGTGTTGCTCCCGCAGTCGCTGCCCTCACTGGTCTCCGGCCTCACCACCACCGTCATCGCCCTCATCGGCTACTCGGCACTGGCCGGCGCCGTCGGCGGCGACGGCCTCGGCAGCCTGGCCATCACCTACGGCTACCAGCGCTTCGAAGGCGAGTTCATGCTCGTCACGGTCGTCGTGCTGATCCTGATCGTGACCGCCATCCAGCTGATCGGCGACGGCGCGGTGCGCCTGCTCGCACGCCGCGGCCGGACAGCCTGACACAAGACTTCTCCTCCCCTCACAGCCCGCACTTGTCGTGCTCGGGCGTTCACCGCACCACCAAGAAAGAGGCACTCTTCGTGCGCAACAACATCAAGGTCACCGCTGTCGCCGCCGTCTCCGCCGCGCTCGCCCTGGGTCTCACCGCCTGCGGCAGCTCGTCCGACCCGGCCGCCAAGAAGGCCGACGGCACGGCCGACGCCAACGCGGTGCTCACCGTGGCGGCCTCCCCGACCCCGCACGCCGACATCCTGAAGTTCGTCAAGGACAACCTCGCCGCCAAGGCCGGGCTGAAGCTGAACGTCAAGGAGTTCACCGACTACGTCCTGCCGAACACGGCCACCCAGGACGGCCAGGTCGACGCCAACTTCTTCCAGCACAAGCCCTACCTCGACGACTTCAACGCGAAGAACGGCACCACCATCGTGCCGGTCGTCAACGTGCACCTGGAGCCCCTCGGCCTGTACTCCAAGAAGGTCAAGGCCCTCAAGGACATCAAGTCCGGGCAGACCATCGCCGTCCCCAACGACAACACCAACGAAGGCCGCGCCCTCCACCTGCTCGCGGAGAACGGCCTGATCACCCTCAAGTCCGGTGTCGGCACCACGGCGAAGCTCTCCGACATCACCGACGCCAAGGGCCTGAAGTTCAAGGAGCTCGAGGCCGCCACGCTGCCCCGCGCCCTCGGCGAGGTCGACGCCGCCGTCATCAACGGCAACTACGCCCTCGAAGCCGACCTCAAGCCCGCCCAGGACTCCCTGGCCCTGGAGAAGTCCGAGGGCAACCCGTACGCCAACTTCCTCGCCGTGAAGAAGGGCAACGAGAACGACCCGCGGATCCAGAAGCTCGCCACGCTCCTGAACTCGCCCGAGGTCAAGAAGTTCATCGACGACAAGTACGACGGCTCGGTCGTCCCCGCCTTCGGCAAGCCCGCCGCCTGATCCCGGCGACCCGGGCCGCACCGCCCGGACCCGGCCCCGCGTATCCGCCCCGGAACGCGGGGCCTTCGCCTGCCCGGGACCCGTACGCGACCCCGCCGGACCCGTACCGCACCCGTGCACCCGGCCATGCACATCCACGGGCGGATGCTGCATGCTGTCCGTCTATGGGCCTCGGTCGCCCGCTACCGGTCTCAGGCTTGGAGCTGCGCATGACTACCACCTTCCCGGACGTCTCCATCAGCACGGACCGGCTGGTGTTGCGCCCCTTCGAGGAGGCGGACGTCATGGCGCTCACGGAGATGATGAACGACGAACTCATCACCGCCTGGACCTCGGTGCCCCACCCGTACACCGTCCAGGACGGCCGCGACTGGGCGTTGCACCACTCGCACGCCGAACGCACCGAAGGACGCGGCATCGTGCTCGCCGTCACCGAGTTCCTGACCCAGCGTCTGGTCGGCGTCGTCCACCTCCAGAACGTCAACTGGCGGGTGCGCACGGCCGAGATCGGCTACGTCACCGCCCCCTGGGCCCGAGGGGAGGGCTACGCCTGCGAGTCCGTCCTCGCCGTCGCCCAATGGCTGTTCCGCGACCAGAAGTTCGAGCGCCTCGAACTGCGCACCGCCGCCGACAACGCCGCCTCCCAGCAGGTCGCCCAGAAGATCGGCTGCATCAGCGAGGGCGTCCTGCGCAACGCGTGGATAGTGCGCACCCAGACGCCGGACGGCGGCTGGGCGGACACCCGCACCGACCTGATCGTCTGGAGCCTGCTCCCCGAGGACCTCGACGGACTCGACGGCCAGCTCGCCGACGCCGGAGGCTACGCCGGATACACCGACTGGAACTGAGCGCTCCACCGGCCGTCGAGGCCGGGGGAGCGGCGGGCGGGGCCGGCGACGAACTCCGGCCGTCGAGGCCGTGGAAGCGTCGGCCGGGTCCGGCGCCCAAACCGCGGCCCGGGCCGGGGCGGCCACGGCCCACGGGCAGGGCGGCCACAGGTCCGGACCACATTGGCTACCACCAGGTAGTCTCACGGTGTCCGTGCAGTCACGGGCAGCTTCCCCCACTGCCGTCGCCGACCCCCAGGAGACCGAGAATATGGCCGACCGGGTCACGGTGATCGGCTGGGACGGCTCGCCCCTCACCGCGGCCGCGCGGTCCGCGCTCTCCGCCGCCACCCTGGTTGCCGGGGCCGCCCACCACCTGGCACTCCCGGAAATCCCGCCGACCGCCGAACGCGTCCGCCTCGGCAGCCTCGGCCTCGCCGCCGGCCGGATCGCCGGCCACCGCGGCACCGCCGTCGTACTCGCCGACGGCGACCCCGGCTTCTTCGGCGTGGTCCGCGCGCTGCGCGCCCCCGAGCACGGGCTGGAAGTGGAGGTGGTGCCGGCCGTCTCCGCCGTCGCCGCCGCCTTCGCCCGGGCCGGCATGCCCTGGGACGACGCCCGGGTCGTCGTCGCCCACCCGCGCACCCTGCGCCGCGCCGTCAACGTCTGCCGCGCCCACCCCAAGGTGGCCGTCCTCACCTCCCCGGGCGCCGGGCCCGCCGAACTCGCCCTCCTGCTCGACGGCGTCCACCGCACCTTCGTCATCTGCGAGGAGCTCGGCACCGCCAACGAGCAGGTCTCCGTACTCACCTCCGACAAGGCGGCCGACCACGCCTGGCGCGACCCCAACGTCGTCATCGTCATCGGCGGCGGCGGCACCGTCGACAGCGCCGACGGCGGCTGGCTCGCCGGAACCTCCGCCGGCCAGGGCGCGGACCGCGGCTGGGCCCGCCCGCTCGCCGAGGCGTCCGAAGGCGAGGGCGAGCAGCTGCGGGCCCTCCAACTCGCCCGGCTCGGCCCGCGCACCGGCGACCTCGTATGGGACGTCGGCACCGGCAGCGGCGCCTTCGCCGTCGACGCCGCCGCCTTCGGAGCCGCCGTCATCGCCGTCGACGCCGACCCGCACGCCTGCGACCGCGTCACCGCGCTGGCCCGGACCCGGGGCGTCCAGCTCCAGGTGGTGCACGGCCGCGCCCCGCACGTCCTGGAGAGCCTGCCCGAACCGGACGTCGTACGGATCGCCGGCGGCGGCGTACCCGTGGTCGCCGCCTGCGCCGAACGCCGCCCCGAGCGGATCGTCACGCACGCCTCCACCCGCGACGAGGCCGAGGCCGTGGGCCGCGCCCTCACCGAAGGCGGCTACACCGTCGGCTGCGCGCTGCTCCAGTCCGTCGGCCTCGACCCGCACACCTGGGACGAGCGTGAGCGCTCCGTCGTCTTCCTGCTGTCCGCGGAGCGGACGGACCGCGCCCCCCGGGCCTGACGTCCCGCCACGCGGGGTAGGCTGGCCGATCGTTGTACCGCCCTGGACCTTCGGCGTTTCGTTCGTCAATGTCCGAGAAAGGCGCCCTCGCAGGGCGCCTTTTGTGGTACGGCGAGCTCCGGAGGACGCGCGACGTGGCGCAGTCCACAGCGGGCCGTGGCGGTTCTGGCTGTCATGGCGGCGAACGGACGCGACAATGCTTGTTGTCGGCGGGCGTTCGTGCCGCACGGCACACATGCTCGTTCTTGATGAGGGGCGCTGGGTGTGCCGCGAGCGGCCGCCCGGCGAGCTGATCGAAGACGCACAACCGATGGGCGAGGGGTACGCATGACTGACACCGGCCAGGTTCCGGAGGGTCTCCCGGAGAACGCGGGCATGGTGGATCAGCCGGGCATCCCCGCCCCGGGGGCCTATGCCTTCCTCGATCCGGCCGACGCCGCGCACGGCGCGGAACCGGCCGAGGACGAGGAAATGCTGCTGATGCCGAGCGCCCAGGGCTCGTGGAGCGACCCGCAGCTGGTGCCGCCCGCGCCGTTCCCGCAGGAGGCCTACGCGCAGGAATTCTCCCCGGAGTTCCCGTCGGAGCCCGCTCAGGAGTACCCGCAGGAGTACGCGCACGACACCGGCACGCACGAGGCCGGCGCGCACGAGACCGGCGCGCACGAGGCCGGAGGCCGGGATTCCGGCGCCGTGGACCTCAGCGGCGTCCGCCTCCCGCAGCCCGCCGGCCCGGCCGCCGCCCAGCAGCAGCCGGTCCGCCGCCCGCTGCACATGGGCCCGCCGGTGCCCGACGCCACCGGCGGAGTCGTACGTTCCCTCGCCGACCGCGGTCCGGCCGCGCCCGCCGCGCAGGCCGCGGCCGCGGCGCCCGTGGCCCCCGCGGCGATGGCGCAGGCCGCGCAGGGCGGGCCGGTTCCGCTCCGCCAGGCCGGACCGCCCACCACCGGTCCCGAGTACCTCGACATCCCGCGCTCCGAGACCGGAGTGCTGCCCGGACCGCAGCTCGGGGAGATCCCGCCGCAGGCCGGTGCGCCGTGGGGCGAGGAAGCCGCCCAGGCGCCGCAGCAGGTCCCGGTACCGCCGCAGGTGCCGCAGCAGCAGGTGCCGGTGGCGCAGCCGCAAGCGCCGGCGCACCCCGAGGCCGTGGCAGCGCCGGTGCAGCCCGAGGCCGTCCTGCCCGGCGAGCCGGTGGCCCCGGAGCCTGCCGAGGCCCCTGCAGAAACGGTCGTGCCGGAGTCGGTGCCCGTCCTGGAGCAGCCCGCCGCCGAGCAGCCCGTCGCCGTCGCGCCGGTCGCCGAGCAGCAGCCGGACGCCGTCGCCGCCCCGGCGGAGCCGGTCCCGGCCGCCGCCCTGCCGGCCGAGCCGGTGACCGAGGCCGCGGCCGTGGCCGAGGCCGTGGCCGTGGAACCCGTACCCGCGCCGGCCGAAGCGGCGCCGGCCGAAGCAGTGGTGGCGGCCGCCGAGCCGGTCCAGCCCGAGGGCGCGCACCCCGAGCAGGTCCAGGCCGAGGGCACGTCGCCCGACGGCGTGCACCCCGAGCCGGCCCAGCCCGAACAGGTCCAGCCCGAGGCCGTGCCGGCCGACGCCGTGCTGCCGGAGCCGGTTCCTGCTGCGGCCGTGCCTGCCGAGGCCGGGCAGCCGGTTCCCGGCGCGGAGCCCGTGGCGGCGGCGCCGGCCCAGCCCACCGAGTCCGTACCGGCCGTCGAGTCCGTACCGGCCGCCGAGCCGGTGCAGCCGGAGGCCATCCCGGCGGAGCAGTTCCAGCCGGAGCAGGGTCAGCCGCAGCAGCTCCAGCCCGAGGCGGTCCAGCCCGAGCAGCTTCCCGCCGGGGCCGAGCCCGTCGCGCCGGCGGAGCCCGCGGCCGCCGAGGCCGCCGCCCCGCAGCCGGTTGCCGAGGCCGCGCCCGAGCTCGCGGCGGTGCCCGAGCAGACCGTGGCCGCCACCGCCGAGCAGGCCGTCGAGCAGTCGGCCGTCGAACCGCCGCTCGCCGAGCCGGTACCGGCCGCGCAGCCGGTCGCGGTCGCCGAGGCCGCCGCCGAGGCGCAGCCCGAGCCCGTGGTCGTCCTCTCCGTACCGCTGCCCGTCGCGCCCGTCGCCGAAGCCGCCCCCGAGCTGCCCGCCGACGAAGCCGGCGAGGTCGCCGCCCCCGTCGAGAACGCCGAGGGCATCGAGGACGTCCAGCACGCCGAAGCCCTGCCGGCGCAGCCCGCCGAGCCCGTCGCCGCACCCGCGGCGCCCGCCGCCGAGGACCTCACGCAGGACCTCACGGAGGGTCTCGCCGAGGACCTCGCCGAGGAGATCCCGGCGGAGCTCGCCGAGGAGTACGCCGAGGAGCCGGAGGCCGAGTGGCGCCCCGCCGCCCCCGGTTACGCCGACGCCGAACGCGAGGCCGTCCTGCGCGTGATGCGCGAGCGCCGCGACATCCGCAACGGCTTCCGCACCGATCCCATCCCGCACGAGGTGCTGCTGCGCGTGCTCGAAGCGGCGCACACCGCGCCGAGCGTCGGCCACTCCCAGCCCTGGGACTTCGTCGTCATCCGCTCCGCCGAGACCCGGCGGACCATGCACGAGCTTGCCACCCGCCAGCGCGAGGCGTACGCGAAGTCGCTGCCCAAGGGCCGGGCGAAGCAGTTCAAGGAACTGAAGATCGAGGCCATCCTCGACACCCCGGTGAACATCGTCGTCACCGCCGACCCCACCCGCGGCGGCCGCCACACCCTCGGCCGGCACACCCAGCCGCAGATGGCCCCGTACTCCTCCGCGCTCGCCGTCGAGAACCTCTGGCTCGCCGCCCGCGCCGAAGGCCTCGGCGTCGGCTGGGTCAGCTTCTTCGACGAGCGCGAGATGGTCCGCGCCCTCGGCCTGCCCGAGCACCTCGAAGTCGTCGCGTACCTCTGCGTCGGCTACGTCGACGAGTTCCCGGACGAGCCCGAGCTGATGCAGGCAGGCTGGTCCAAGCGCCGCCCGCTGTCCTGGGTGGTCCACGAGGAGACGTACGGCCGCCGCGCCCTGCCCGGCGAAGAGCCGCACGACCTGCTCGCCGAGACCGTCACCGGCATCCGCCCGCTCGACGCCAAGGCGCTCGGCGAGGCCTGGGAACGCCAGAAGCGGATGACCAAGCCGGCCGGCGCGCTCGGCATGCTGGAGATCATCTCCGCGCAGCTCTCCGGGCTGTCCCGGGTCTGCCCGCCGCCGATCCCCGAGCCGGCCGCCGTCGCGATCTTCGCCGGGGACCACGGCGTGCACGCCCAGGGCGTCACCCCGTGGCCGCAGGAGGTGACCTCGCAGATGGTCGCCAACTTCCTCGGCGGCGGCGCGGTCTGCAACGCCTTCGCCAACCAGGTCGGCGCCGAGGTGTGCGTCATCGACGTGGGCGTCGCGGGCGACCTCCCGGCCACACCGGGCCTGCTCCCGCGCAAGGTCCGCGCCGGCACCGCCGACATGACCACCGGCCCGGCCATGAGCCGCGAAGAGGCCGTGGCCGCCATCGAGGTGGGCATCGAGACCGCCCGCGACCTGGTCGCGGCCGGCAACAAGGCGCTGCTCACCGGTGAGATGGGCATCGCGAACACCACCGTGTCCGCCGCCCTGATCTCCGTCTTCACGGACACCGACCCGGCCGAGGTCACCGGTCGCGGCACCGGCATCAACGACGAGACGCACGCCCGCAAGGTCGAGGTCGTCCGCCGCGCCCTGGAACTCCACCAGCCCGACCCGGCCGACCCGATCGGCGTCCTCGCCGCGATCGGCGGGCTGGAGCACGCCGCCATCGTCGGTCTGCTGCTCGGTGGCGCGTCCCTGCGTACGCCGGTCATCCTGGACGGCGTCAGCGCCGGCGCGGCCGCGCTGGTGGCCCGTGCCATCGCCCCCGAGTCGCTGTCGGCGTGCATCGCGGGCCACCGCAGTGCCGAGCCGGGGCACGTGGCCGCGCTCAACAAGCTGGGCCTGCGCCCGCTCGTCGACCTCGACCTGCGCCTCGGCGAGGGCACCGGCGCCCTGCTGGCCCTCCCGCTGGTGCAGAGCGCGGCCCGCGCGATGCACGAGGTAGCCACCTTCGACTCAGCCGGCGTCACCGAGAAGTAACCCCCGCGCGCGCCCGGCCCACCCCACCCGGGCGCGCCCCCGGGGCCCACCGGCCCTCCGGCTCTGCAGCGGACCTGGAGCCCCACCAAGCCTCGGCGGCTGACCGCGGCCACCTTCACCCCCGCCGACGCCCGGGGCGAATCCAGCCCCTCCGGCGCTTGAGGAGCGGCTCCGGGCGGAGCCCGGCACCCCCGCGCACCCTTCAGCCCCTCTGGCGCTTGAGGAGCGGGTCCGGGCAGGGCCCCGCAACCCACGTACCCCCAGCCCTCTGGCGCTTGAGGAGCGGGTCCGGGCAGGGCCCCGCAACCCACGTACCCCCAGCCCCTCCGGCGCTTGAGGAGCAGGTCCGGGCAGGGCCCGGTAACCCCGCGCACCTTTCAGCCCCTCCGGCGTTTGAGGAGCGGGTCCGGGCGGAGCCCGGTGCCCGGCGTCAGCCGGGTTGTCTTGGGGCTCCGCCCCAAACCCCGCGCCTCAAACGCCGGCGAGGCTGAGTTTCCGCGCCCGCAGCACCGGCAAAGCCGGGTGGCGCGCCAGGGCACTGCGAGGCCGGAGGTTAGGCCTCAGGGCACTGCGAGGCCGGAGGTTGTGCCCAGGGCATGGGCGAGGCTGGAGGTGGCGTCTCGGGGGAGCGGCGAGGCCGGGAGCTGCCGGACAGGCCGGAAGCCGAGCGGACCGGTTCCGGGGGCCGGGCCGCCACCGCCCGGCGCCGCACACCGCCCCGCCTGCACCGCAGCACCGAGACCCGGGACCGCACGCCCCAGCCCCGCCCCGTAACGTTGGCCTCGCGATCCGCGCCGGCGCCGCCGCAGACCCGCACCATCCCGCAGCACGCAGCACGCAGCACGCAGCACGCAGCACGCAGCACGCAGCACGCAGCACGCAGCACGCAGCACGCAGCACGCAGCACGCAGCACACCGCTTCCCGCACGAGGAGAGCCGCATGGCCGCCGAACACCCCGCCTACCCCGTTGGCCTCCGCCTCACCGGCCGTCGTGTCGTCGTCATCGGCGGCGGCCAGGTCGCTCAGCGCCGGCTGCCGGCCCTGGTCGCGGCCGGCGCCGACATCGTGCTGATCTCCCCGTCGGCCACCCCCTCGGTGGACGTCATGGCCGAGACCGGCGAGATCCGCTGGGAGCGCCGCCGCTACGAGGACGGCGACCTCGCCGACGCCTGGTACGTCCTGGTCGCCACCCGCGACCGGGAGGCCAACGACCGGGTCTCCGCAGAGGCCGAGCGCCGCCGCGTCTGGTGCGTGCGCGCCGACGACGCCGACGCCGCCACCGCCTGGACCCCGGCCACCGGCCGCAGCGAGGGCGTCACCGTGGCGGTGCTCACCGGCAACGACCCGCGCCGCTCCGCCGCCGTACGCGACGCGATCGTCGAGGGCCTGCGCGACGGCTCGCTCGCCGCCCGCGCGCACCGCGAGCGCCCGCATGCCCCCGGCGTGGCCCTCGTCGGCGGCGGCCCCGGCGACCCGGACCTGATCACCGTGCGCGGCCGCCGCCTGCTGGCCGAGGCTGACGTGGTCATCGCCGACCGCCTCGGCCCCCGCGACCTGCTCGACGAACTGCCGCCGCACGTCGAGGTCATCGACGCGGCGAAGATCCCGTACGGCCGTTTCATGGCGCAGGAGGCCATCAACAACGCGCTGATCGAGCACGCCAAGGCCGGCAAGGCCGTGGTCCGGCTCAAGGGCGGCGACCCGTACGTCTTCGGCCGCGGCATGGAGGAGGCCCAGGCGCTCGCCGAGGCCGGCATCTCCTGCACCGTCGTCCCCGGCATCTCCAGCTCCATCTCGGTCCCCTCCGCGGCCGGCATCCCGGTCACCCACCGCGGCGTGGCCCACGAGTTCACCGTCGTCAGCGGGCACGTCGCCCCCGACGACCCGCGTTCCCTGGTCGACTGGGCCTCCCTGGCCCGGCTGACCGGCACCCTGGTCGTCCTGATGGGCGTGGACAAGATCGGCGCGATCGCCGCCCGCCTGGTGGAGTGCGGGCGCGCGCCCGAGACGCCGGTCGCGGTGGTCCAGGAGGGCACGACGGCCGCGCAGCGCCGGGTCGACGCGACCCTCGCGACGGTGGGCGAGACCGTCCGCGCGCAGGACGTCCGGCCCCCGGCCGTCATCGTGATCGGCGAGGTCGTGAACGTCGGCATCCCGCCGCTCGCCACCTGACCGAGCACGTGGCCGAGGACCTGACCGAGCACCCGGCCGACCATCCGTAACCGCCGGTAACGGATCTCGTTCCCGGCGTTGGCACCACACCCAGGACAAGGCAGTATCACCCTGTGGCTGATCTCATCACCGTCGAAGACCCCGACGACCCGCGCCTGCGCGACTACACGGGCCTGACCGACGTCGAACTCCGGCGCCGGCGCGAGCCCGCGGAAGGCCTGTTCATCGCCGAAGGCGAGAAGGTCATCAGACGGGCCAAGAGCGCCGGCTACGAGATGCGGTCCATGCTGCTGTCCGCGAAGTGGGTCGACGTCATGAAGGACGTCATCGACGAGCTGCCCGCCCCGGTGTACGCCGTCAGCCCGGAGATCGCCGAGCGCGTCACCGGCTACCACGTGCACCGCGGCGCGCTGGCGTCCATGCAGCGCAAGCCGCTGCCGACCGCCGACGAGCTGCTCGCGAACGCCCGCCGCGTCGTGATCATGGAGTCGGTCAACGACCACACCAACATCGGCGCGATCTTCCGCAGCGCCGCCGCGCTCGGCATGGACGCGGTCCTGCTCTCGCCGGACTGCGCCGACCCGCTCTACCGGCGCTCCGTCAAGGTGTCGATGGGCGCGGTCTTCTCCGTCCCGTACGCGCGCCTGGACGCCTGGCCGAAGGGTCTGGAGGCGGTCCGCGAGGCCGGGTTCAAGCTGCTCGCCCTGACCCCGCACGAGAAGGCCTCCGCCATCGACGAAGCCGCTCCGCACACGCTGGAACGGGTGGCGCTGATGCTCGGCGCCGAGGGTGACGGCCTGTCCACGCAGGCGCTGCGCGCCGCCGACGAATGGGTACGCATCCCCATGGCGCACGGCGTCGACTCGCTCAACGTGGGCGCGGCCGCGGCCGTAGCCTTCTACGCCGTCGCGACGGGCCGCCCCACCACCTGACCCGCCCGGCTCCGGGGCAACCCCCCGCACCCTTCAGCCCCTCCGGCGCTTGAGGAGCGGGTCCGGGCGGAGCCCGGCAACCCCGCGCACCTTCCAGCCCCTCCGGCGCTTGAGGAGCGGGTCCGGGCAGGGCCCGGTGCCCGGCGTCAGCCGGGTTGCAGCCTTGGGGCTCCGCCCCAAACCCCGCGCCTCAAACGCCGGCGAGGCTGGGAATTGCACCCCAAGGCGTCGGCGAGGCTGGGAATTGCACCCCAAGGCATCGGCGAGGCTGAAGGTGGCCGGGGGTTGGCCTCAAACGCCGGCGAGGCCGAAGATGGCTGAGGTCCGCCTCAAACGCCGCCGAGGCCGAAGGGTGGCCCGCTCAGCCTGGAGCGTGCCGTACCGCCGGCGGCACCCCGCTAGAGCTTCTGCGCCGCCGCAATGCCCAGCGCCACGATCAGCGTGACCACCACGAACACGATCAGCCGCTGCCGCAGCAGCCGCCGGTCGGGACCCACCGGCCGCCGTCCGGCCCCGGTGGTGCGGGGAGCACCGGGACGCCCGCCCATACGGGATCCCGTACGGGCGCCGGCCCCGCGCGACGCGGACGGCCGGGAGGCGGGACCCCGCGGCGCCGGCGCCGCACCCGTCCCCGCCCCAGACGCCTGGGCCGGCCGCGACTGAGAGGGCCGCGGCACGGGCGTCCCCGCGGTACGCCGCTCGGTGCGCTGCTGCGCGTACTGCTCGGCCAGCCGCCCGCTGGGCCGCTCCGGCTCGCCCCGCTGGGCCGGCGGCCGCACGTCGGACAGCCCCTGGGCCTCGCGGGCCGCGATCTCCTTGAGCCGCATCGACAGCTGGAGCGTGGTCGGCCGGTCCTCCGGATCCTTGGCCAGGCAGGCCTGCAGCAGCGGCGCGAGCGCGTCGGGGACCCCGTAAAGCTGCGGCTCCTCGTGCACCACCCGGTACAGCATGACCTCGGAACTGCCGTGCCCGAAGGGCGAGTCGGCGGTGGCCGCGTACGCGAGGGTGGCGCCGAGCGCGAAGACGTCGGTCGCCGGGGTGACGGCCGCGCCGCGCACCTGCTCGGGGGCGAGGAAGCCGGGGGAGCCGACCGCCGTGCCGACGTGCGTGAGGGTGCTCGCACCGGTGGCCCACGCGATGCCGAAGTCGATGATCCGGGGTCCCTTGGGGGACAGCAGGATGTTGGAGGGCTTCAGGTCCCGGTGGACCACTCCGGCCTCGTGCACGGCGACCAGGCCCTCGGAGAGCGCGGCCCCGACCGCGGCGATCTGCGCCGCCGACAGCGGGCCGTCCTCGGCCACCTTGTCGTGCAGCGAGGGGCCCGGCACGTACTGGGTGGCGAACCAGGGGCGCTCGGCGTCCAGGTCGGCCGCCACCAGGCGCGCCGTGCAGCCGCCCCGGATCCGGCGGGCGGCCGAGACCTCGCGGGCGAAGCGGGAGCGGAACTCCTGGTCCTCGGCCAGATCCGGCCGGATCACCTTCAGGGCGACGCGCTGGCCCCGGCGGTCCGAGCCGAGGTACACCACGCCCATGCCGCCGGCACCGAGCCGCCGGTGCAGCCTGAACGAGCCGACGACACGCGGGTCCTCGCGCCGGAGCCGCATCATCGCCATGTCCACCCCGTGTGCCCGGTCGTCCTGTTGACGTGCCACAGCTTACGGACCATCCGCCATGTGCGCTCAGAGGCCGCGCCCTCCGCGGGAGATTCGATTGTCAGTGCGGAGCGCGACACTTGAGGGTTGATCAGAAGCCGCGGTCGGCGCGCCTCCGGGCGCCCGCCGGCGGCCAAAGATCTTCGAGAACAAGGGTGTTGGGGGCGCGTGGCGCCCGGCGGGGGGCGCGCGCGGCGCCGAGCGCATGGGACGGGCGTACGAAGACCGCACGGCCGGACCCCGTCCCGGGGCGCGGACGGAGGGTGAGCGGGGCAGCGCCGGAAGTGAGCGAAGTCACCCCGGGTGGCCGACCCTTCCGGGAAGACCCCGAGGTCGGGGGCGCCGTCTCCACCCAGGGGAGTACTCCGGGGGCAGGACCCTCATCCTCCCGGAGGCCCGGTAATGGGTACGAGGGCATGAGGACCCGGCGTGATCGCGCGCCTAGTGTTGAAGACAAGCGGCGGGTGACGTACTCGTCCCCCGAGGTCAGACACTCGCCGCTGCAAACCGAACAGAGAACGAGAGGGAGAGGGACATGGCCTACACGGCAGGCCGGACACTGGTCCGCACCCGGGGCACCAAGGCGGCCACGCGCCACCCGCTGGTGGCCGCGGCCATGGCCCTGCCCCTCGCCACCCTGCTGGTCGTCGTCTTCGGCGGCTGGGAAGCGGTGGTCACACAGGCGTCGTCCGTGGGCGTGATGCTGGGGCGCTGAGCGGCGCCCCGGGTCCGGGAGAGCGGCCCGGGCCGGGACATCGGCCATCAGCCCCGTGGGGACGGGGGTGCGGCGGACGACAGGGAAGGGTGCTGCTCGTACGGCTGGGGAGTCGTACGAGCAGCACCCTTTCGCATGCCCGCCCCGTGCAGCACTCCCCGCCCCCGGGCGCGGACTCCCCACCCCATGCCTGCCCCCCCGGGCAGCAGACTCCCACCCCGTGCCCCCCGGCAGCGGACTCCCCACCCCGAGCCCCCCGGCCGCGGACTCCCCACCCCGAGCCCGCCCCCCGGCAGCAGACTCCCACCCCGAGCCCGCCCCCCGGCAGCGGGCTCCCCACCCCGAGCCCGTCCCCCGGCCACGGACCCCCCGCCCCCGGCCGGCCAAGCGAGGACCTCGCCCCGGCGGCAGCCCCACCCCGCCCCCGGCGGCAGCCCCGCCGCCCTTGCCCCACCCGCCCCGGACGGGCGCCACGGCACCCTTTCGCGCAGCCGTCTGCCCGGCCCCGACCGGCGCCGCATCGGCGACCGGCCCAGCCCCGCGCGCCCACGCCGAGCACTCCGCGAGGGCCTCCGCGTACGATCCCAGCAGGCCCGACGACCTGGGGGAACACATGAACCGCTTCGCCGCGGAGCTGGCCGCCCTCGCAGCCCGGGGCGCCGCGGGGAGCACCCGTGAACGCCCCGGCGTCCCCCGGCAGCACATCCTGCTCGCCGACCGCCCCGACGGCACCGTCGTGCGCAACGGCGGGGTCGTGGTCAAGGCGCACGCGCCCGACAGCGACCACGCCGCCCTCGCCGTCCGCATCGGGATCGCCGCGGCCCCGCCGCTCGGCGGCATCCTGCTCGCCCCGCTGGCCGTCACCGCCCCCGAAGGGGACACGGCCCTGACCACCCTGCTCCGCGGCCGTCCCGTGTCGGCCTGGCCGCACGGCCAGCCCGTGGACCCCGACCGGCCCGACGCCGCGCCCTGGGAGGATGCCGCCCGGCTGCTGGCCCGCCTGCACCGGGTGCCCGCGGCCGCGCTGCCCGGCCCGGTGCCGCCGATGCGCGGGCCCGCCAAGGTGGCCAGGGCGCTGGCCCGGATGGCGGCCGCGGGGGAGCACCCGCAGGCCCCGGTGGTGCTGGCGGCCGCCGCCCGGCTGCCGGCCTGGGCGCGCGGCGAGGCACCCGCGCCGCCGTCGTCCGTGCTGTGCCACGGCGACCTGCACCTGGGGCAGTTGGTGCGGCACCCGGCACCGGACGGCCCGTGGCTGCTGATCGACGTGGACGACCTCGGTCTCGGCGACCCGGCCTGGGACCTGGCCCGCCCGGCCGCCTGGTACGCCGCCGGCCTGTTGGGCGTGGTGGTGTGGGAGCGGTTCCTGGACTCCTACCGGGCGGCCGGGGGCATCGCCGCGGGCCCCGCCGGCTCCGATCCGTGGCCCGAACTCGACGTCGCCGCCCGCGCGCTGACCGTGCAGACCACCGCTCTGGCCCTGGCGAAGTCCCGGGCGGAGGGCCGCGGACTGGACGACGTGGAGCAGCTGATGGTGCAAAGCTGTGCCCGAATCGGCACACTCCCGCCCGACTTGGAGCAACGTCGTCCGTCGTAGGGTGAGCTCCACGCCACCGGGCATGCATTCCGGTGACGACGTCCGACGGCGAGGAGTTGAGCCGATCATGCAGTGTCCGAAGTGCCACGCCATCATGCACACGTACAACCGCAACGGTGTTCAGATCGAACAGTGCAGCGGCTGCCGCGGCATATTCCTGGACTACGGCGAGCTGGAGGCCCTGACCCGCCTGGAGTCGCAGTACGGGCAGGTCCCGCCGCCGCCGGCGCCGCCCGCCTACCCGGCGGCACCGGCCCCCGCCTGGGGCGCCCCGCAGCACCACGGCCACGGACACGGCCACCACCAGCGTCACGGCGGCTTCGGCCGGATGCTCTTCTCCTCCTGACGGCGGTCCGAGCACGCGGGACGGCGCCTTCCGGGGCGCCGTCGCCCGCTCCCGGTCACGACGTACAGCGCACATACGCGCGCCCGAGCACTTCTGGGCATACGCGAAAGCCCCGGCCGTCGAGACGGCCGGGGCTTCCGGGCGGTGCGCGATACTGGGATTGAACCAGTGACCTCTTCCGTGTCAGGGAAGCGCTCTCCCGCTGAGCTAATCGCGCGGGAACCACAGTTCGAAAACCGCAGGTCGGGTTGGTGCGTGCGCGATACTGGGATTGAACCAGTGACCTCTTCCGTGTCAGGGAAGCGCTCTCCCGCTGAGCTAATCGCGCGGGGGATCCGAAGATCCGGGATCCGGAGATCCAGTGGACGATACTGGGATTGAACCAGTGACCTCTTCCGTGTCAGGGAAGCGCTCTCCCGCTGAGCTAATCGTCCTTGGAGGTGGAGACGGGATTTGAACCCGTGTAGACGGCTTTGCAGGCCGTTGCCTCGCCTCTCGGCCACTCCACCATGGAGCTGTAGGGGTTCGGGAAGATCCCCCACTTCGAGCGGACGACGAGATTCGAACTCGCGACCCTCACCTTGGCAAGGTGATGCTCTACCAACTGAGCCACGTCCGCATGTCGCCGTGTTGCTTGGGGTTTTTCCTGCGCTCCCCGGCGACGTGTTGAACTCTAGCGGATTCCTGGGCCAGCTCAAAAACGCGTTTCCGCAGCTTGCCGCCGTTGGTTCACCGCGGGACACCTCACCCGCACCCCACCTGCACCTCAGCCGTGTCCGCACCGCGCCCGGGTCGTACGCGCGCCGCGCCCCCGGCCCGTGCCGCGGCCGTACCCGGTCGGTCCGCACCGGCGCCGCAGCGCCGGCCGCCATAGACTCGCAGCCGTGCACGACCTGCCACCCATCGCCCGCTTCGGCGGCCGCCTCGCGACCGACCTGCGTGACGTGACCAGCGACCCGAGCGCCCTGGAGTCCACCGGCTTCTGGGCGGTTTCGGCCGACTTCGAGGGGCGCCTGACCTGCGCCCGCTTCGGCGACGTACGCCCCGATCCGGTGCCCCTTCCCGTGCCCGGCGCCTGGAGCGGACCGGACGCCGGACAGTGGCGCTCCTCCCTGGACCGCGCCGCGTACGTGAGCGGGGTGCGGAAGATCCGCGAGTACATCGCGGCCGGCGAGGTCTACCAGGCGAACCTGTGCCGGGTGCTGTCCGCGCCGCTGCCCGATCCGGGCCGCGCGGACGTGGACGCGCTCACCGCCCTGCTGGCCCGCGGGAATCCCGCCCCCTATGCAGGAACGATTCGGCTGCCGGCGCACGGCGTCGAGATCGCCACCGCGTCCCCCGAGCTCTTCCTCCGCCGCACCGGCCGCACCGTGGAGTCCGGCCCCATCAAGGGCACCGGCCGCACCGCGGGCGACCTGCTCCCCAAGGACCACGCCGAGAACGTCATGATCGTCGACCTGGTCCGCAACGACCTCGGTCGCGTCTGCGCCACCGGCTCCGTCACCGTTCCCGAACTGTGCGCCGTGGAGGAGCACCCCGGGCTGGTGCACCTGGTCTCGACCGTCCGCGGCGAGCTCGCCGACGGCGCCGGCTGGCCGCAGCTGCTCACGGCCGCCTTCCCGCCAGGCTCCGTCACCGGCGCCCCCAAGTCCTCCGCGCTGCGGATCATCGAGGAACTGGAGACCGCGCCGCGCGGGCCCTACTGCGGCGGCATCGGCTGGGTCGACGCCGACCGCGGTACCGCGGAGCTGGCCGTCGGCATCCGCACCTTCTGGATCGACCGCGAGGCCCCGGGCGGCCCCCGGCTGCTCTTCGGCACCGGCGCCGGCATCACCTGGGGCTCCGACCCCGACCGCGAATGGGCCGAGACCGAGCTGAAGGCGTCCCGGCTGCTCGCGGTAGCGTCGGGCACGTACCAGGCGAGTGGAGGGACCGTACGGTGACAATCTGGCTCGACGGAGAGCTGCGGGACGCGGACAGCGCGAAGGTGTCCGTGTTCGACCACGGGCTGACCGTGGGCGACGGCGTTTTCGAGACACTCAAGGCGGTGGACGGGCAGGTCTTCGCGCTCACCCGCCACCTCGACCGGCTGACCCGCTCGGCGCGCGGCCTCGGCCTGCCCGACCCCGACCTGGACGAGGTCCGGCGCGCCTGCCGGGCCGTGCTCCAGGCGAGCCCCGTGCCGCTGGGCCGGCTCCGCATCACCTACACCGGCGGACTCTCGCCGCTCGGCTCCGACCGCGGCGAGGCCGGCCCCACGCTGGTCGTCGCGCTCGGCGAGACCGTGCGCCGCCCCGACTCCACGGCCGTGATCACCGTGCCCTGGGTGCGCAACGAGCGCAGCGCCGTCGCCGGCCTGAAGACGACCTCGTACGCCGAGAACGTCGTCGCGCTCGCCCGCGCGAACCGGGCCGGGGCTTCCGAGGCCCTCTTCGCGAACACGGTCGGGCAGCTCTGCGAGGGCACCGGGTCCAACGTGTTCGTGGTCCTCGACGGCGAGATCCACACTCCGCCCGTCGCCTCCGGCTGCCTCGCGGGCATCACCCGCGCCCTGGCCGTCGAATGGACCGGGGCGAAGGAGACCGACCTGCCGTTCGACGTACTGGAGGGCGCCGAGGAGGTCTTCTTGACGTCCACCCTGCGCGACGTGCAGGCCGTCCACCGGGTCGACGGGCGTGAGCTGGGAACGGGCATCGGACCGGTCACCGCCAAGGCCATGCGGATCTTCGACGAACGGGCCGGCGCGGACCTCGATCCGTGAGCCTCCGCAAGCCGTCCGCGGGCGGGTCCGCGCGCCGGTCCGTCGTCCCGATCCGCGCACGGCGGCGGCCCGGCCGGTAATTTCCGGTGACGGAAGGCCGCGGGGCAGGTAGAACTCGAATGATGACCACCACCCTGCGGCCGACCGGGCCGATCCAGCAGAGCAGCGGCGGGGCGCGGGTACGCGCCTACGCGGTCTGCGTCAACAGCCGCGTCGTCGGAGGCCTCGAACTCGGCACGGACACGCCGTTCGGGCCCGTCGTCGGCGAGATCCGCGGGCTGCGGATCGACGAACCCGACCGCGGCCGGGGCCGTGGGGCCGTCGCCGCGCTCGCCGCCGAGGAAGTGCTCCGCTCCTGGAACTGCAGCCGAGTGCGCACCTCCGTGCCCGCCGACTCGGCCGCCGGCAACCGCCTCGCCGCCGCGCTCGGCTACCGCGAACTCGGCCGCAACATGGCCAAGGAACTCGGCGAGGAGGCCCGCCCGCTGCCGGCCGGGGTGGTGGGCCGCCCGATGACGGCCGAGGAGTTCGGGCCCTGGCGCGAACGCGCCGTCGACGAGTACGCCCAGGACTGGGCGGACCGCGGGCTGCCCGTCGAGGCCGCCCGTACCAAGTCCCGCAACGACCACGACGCGCTGCTCCCGCAGGGCCTGGAGACGCCCGGGCTCTGGCTGTCGGTGCTGGCGGAGCGGGACGGCGGCGCCGCGCTCGGCCACGTGTGGGTCGCCGAGAACGAGGTGCTCCCCGGGCGGCGCGGCACGTACGTCTTCAACGTCGAGGTGGCCGAGCGCCACCGGGGGCGCGGCCACGGCCGCTCCCTGATGCTGCTGGCCGAGCAGGTCTCCGTGGCGGCCGGGTCGCGGCTGCTGGGACTGCACGTCTTCAGCGGCAACACCCCGGCGCTGCGGCTCTACGAGTCGCTGGGCTACCGGCCCACCTCGTACAACTACGCCAAGGACCTCGTCTGACCCGCAGGAGGCCGCCGGCCGCCGTCCGTCCCGGCCGGGGCCCGGGGCCGCCGGCCGGGGACGCGTACAAGGGGTGCGTACGGGACGCGTACGGGACGCGGTGCGGGGCGCGTACGGGGGCTCAGGCGCCGGCGGTCAGCAGCCGGTCGGCGATCTCCGTGATGCGCTCGCGCAGGCCCTCCTGGCTCTTGCCGCCGTCGAGGCGCTCGCCGCCGATGACGTAGGTCGGCGTGCCGGTCACGCCGATCGCCTTGCCCTCCGCCTGGTCCGCGTCCACGATCAGGATGTGCCGGCCGTCGATCAGGGCGGTGTCGAACTCCTCGGCGTCCAGGCCCAGTTCGCGGGCGACGTCGAGCAATACGGCCTCGCCGCGGTCGCCCAGCTCCTCGGTCCGCGCGAGCAGCGCCTCCGCATAAGGCCAGCCCTGCCCCTGCTCGGCGGCCTCCTCGGCGGCCTGCGCGGCGGCGAAGGCGTGCTTGTGCTTCTCCAGCGGGAAGTGGCGCAGCCGGATGTCCATCCGGTCGCCGTAGTGGGCCCGCAGCGCGCGCAGGTCCTCCAGGGCGCTTCGGCAGTCGGGGCACTGGAGTTCGCACCAGACGTCCAGGACGACGGGGCTCGCGGGGGAAACGGGCTGGGAATCACTCATGTCCCCAGTCTCCCAGCCGCCCCGCCGCCACCCCAACCGGACCCTGGGGGACCGGGCCGGTGCCCCGGGCGGGGACCGTGAGGGACCGGGCCCGCGCACCCGGGCCGGACCCTCAGGGTTCCGGCCGTCTGCCCGGCCGGGGAATCGTCCGCGGACCGGCACCTGCGGAGGAGGGCGCCCCGGAGATCTCCCGGAGATCCGGTCGGGGACGGCCGTGGGCGTGGCCCGGTGGAGGGCGGCCGGTGCACGATGGAGGGGACAGACCCCCGGCACCGTCCGGGGACCCGCCGACCTGGAGGATCGCATGCTTGCCGAGACCATATGCTCCGCGGTGTCCGCGGCCGGCCTGGGCATTGCGGCGCTGACCGCGTACCGCAAGCGCTTCCTGGCCGCGACCCGGATCGCCGCCTACGCCCTGGTTCCGCTCGGCCTGGTGATGACCGGACTCGTCGAGTGGGTCTCCGGGATCGTCTTCAATCCGACCGTGTGGCTGGGCTTCGGAGTGCTGGGCGTGTCCTGGCTGCTCTTCATGACGACCCGCGCGGTGGAGCGGCGCGGCCAGGGCACCCGCAAGGAGCGCAAGGCCGCCGCAGCCGCCGCGGCGGCCGGACCCGCGGCCGTGGCCCCCGGTGCCTCCGCGCCCTCGCTCGGCGCCCCCACCCGCCCGGCCGCGGCCGCACCGCGCACCGGGCAGGACCGGCCCGCCACCCCCGCGGATGACTTCTCCGACATAGAAGCGATTCTCAAGAAGCACGGAATCTGACGAACTCGCTGCGCAAACTCGCGTGTTGGGAGCGGGGCGGGGGTGGGCTGCGCCATCATTCGCCCCGAGATGCCACTCGACACTTCGCGGGGCGAGCACCCCGTCACCGCGGCCGCGGCGGTCCCCGCGGCCGGTCCCGCCGAACCGGCGGCTCCCGTACCGGAGCGCCGCGGCTGCCTGTTCGCGTTGTCCCAGCCGCCGCTGATGATCTTCCTGGCGGTCATCGCCGCACTGCTGCTGATGGCCGCCATGCACGACCTGTTCCTGCTGTGAGGCGGACCGGACGGCGGCCGCGCGGGGCCCCGGCTCCCGGTGCGGCCGCCGGCGCCGCTACTCGCCGGCTTCCTTGCGGCGGGCCCGGTACGCCGCCACGTGCAGCCGGTTCCCGCAGGTGCGGCTGTCGCAGTAGCGCCGCGAGCGGTTGCGGGACAGGTCGACGAAGGCTCGCCGGCAGTCCGGGGCCTCGCAGCGGCGCAGCCGTTCCCGCTCGCCCGAGACCACGATGAAGGCGAGCGCCATGCCGCAGTCCGCGGCGATGTGGTCGCCCACGGAGGCGCCGGGCGCGAAGTAGTGCACGTGCCAGTCGTAGCCGTCGTGGTCCGTCAGCCGCGGGGTGGTGCCCGCCGCGGCCACCAGGTCGTTGATCACGACGGCCGCGGTCCGGGAGTTCTTCGCGCCGAAGACCTGTCCGAAGCGCGCGCGGACCGCCCGTACCCCGGCGAGGTCCCGGGCACCCAGCTCGCCGACGTCGCTGATCTCGTGCTCCCGCACGAAGTCCCGCAGCGCCCCGACATCGGACAGGCCGTCGGGCTGGTCCTCGTCCGGGGCGGTGTTCACAAGGTCGACGACGACGTCGAGTGCACGACGGGTGTCGTGGGGAATCTGCACGTCAATCGCTCCCTGGGGCTGCGGCGGGCCGGTTCCCGCCGATGCTGGCCGACTTTAGCGGCTCCCCGGAAAAGCGCACCGGCGCCGTCCCCGTGGGTGGCTTCCGCGGGAACAGCGCCGGTACTGCCGTATGTGGTTGTCCAGCTCGCACCGTCGCCCCGAGTCGGACGGTGTCGAGCGGCTCCCGCGCTGGCTCAGCTTTCGGCCAGGATGTGGGAGAGCTCCTGGTCGAGGTCGAAGTGCCGGTGCTCGGTGCCCGGTGGGACGGCGGCGTCCGTGCGCTTCAGGAACGACTCCAGTGCTCTTGCAGGGGCTTCGAGCAGGGCTTCTCCCTCCGGTGAGCTCAGGGCGATGCAGACGACGCCCTGACCGTGACTCCGGGACGGCCAGACTCTGACGTCTCCGGTACCGGTGGGCCGGTGCAGGCCCTCGGCGAGGAGGTCTCGGGCGAATACCCACTCGACCGTCTCCTCGGCTCCGGTGTGGAAGGTGGCGTGCACGGCGTAGGGATCGGCCGTGTCATACCGCAGGCCCGCGGGTACAGGCAGTGAGGACTCGCTCGACACAACGAGGCGCAGGTGCAGCTCGCAGCTGACCGTGGTGTTCATAAGCGCCAGGGCCTTTCGCTCAGTGTGCGCTCGGGGATTCGCACGTCGGCGAAATCGACATGCCACCTACGGTGCCGTTGTAAACCCCTCTGACCGTTTTGTGGGTCTTCAGGTACCTCGTACGGCGGATCCCGGAGGCCGTGCACGTGTGCTGGGAGCTCCGGTAGGTTGGCGCCCATGAATACGGGGAGTGACGAAGAAAAGAACGCCGAGACGCCCGGAACGGAGCAGCCGCTGGGCTCCCGGGCGCCGGAGTTCATCAAGGCCCGCCGGACCCTGCACCTCAGCTGGCAGGTCGGCGTCTTCATCGTCGGACTGGCCGTCGTCGGCGCCGGCATCGTGATGCTGCCGCTGCCCGGACCGGGCTGGCTCGTGATCTTCGCGGGCATGGCGATCTGGGCGACCGAATTCGTCTGGGCACAGCTGGTCCTGCGCTGGACCAAGCGCAAGGTCACCGAAGCCGCACAGCGTGCGATGGACCCCCGGGTCCGCCGCCGCAATCTCATCCTCATCAGCATCGGCCTGGTGATCACCGGAGCCCTGCTCGGGACCTACCTGTGGAAGTTCGGCTTCGAGATGCCGTGGAACATCGATCAGTGACCCGCAGGCCCCCGACCTGCTCGGGGGCACCTTCCCGGCGTCCGCGCAGGGGGTCGGGGGCACCCTCGGACATGGGGTAATGTTTGCGGTGTGCCCGGGCGATTAGCTCAGCGGGAGAGCACTTCGTTCACACCGAAGGGGTCACTGGTTCGATCCCAGTATCGCCCACCCGGGTCCGAAGGCCCGGAGACTGTTCCACAGTCTCCGGGCCTTCGGCGTTCCCGCTCACCGGAGCCGGCCCAGCGCCTCCCGCACCCACCGCGCGTCCCGCAGCCGCTTCTCGTACGTCGCCCCCACCGCGAGCAGCAGCAGCCCCGCGAGCGCCGGCGGCAGCCAGCGCGGCAGCACGCCCGCCACCTGCACCACGTACGGCGCCAGCTCGTGCAGCGCGACCAGGACCAGCACCGCGCCGCCCAGCAGGAGCGGAGCCTGCAGCCGCAACCGGCCGCCGGCCAGCGTCACCGCCAGCGCCGCCGCGCCCAGCAGCAGCGGCCGCAGCCAGTGCGCGTCCCCCCACGCGGCCGCCAGGCTCGGCAGCAGGGTCGCCGCCAGCCCCGGACCGTACGCCGCCCACGACGAGGCCTGCGGGTCGCGCCGCATCCGCAGCCATCCGACCACCAGCGCCGGCAGCGTCACCGGCAGCGTGTACGCCTCCGGCACCGCGACCCCCGACGCGGCCAGCCGCACCCACGTGGCGGCCAGCAGCAGCGCGCCCGCCGCATAGCCCGCCCGCCGCCGCTCCGGCCGCACCGCCGCGCCCGCGCACACCACCCCGGCCAGCGCAAGGACCAGCGCCAGCCACGCCGGCCGCCCGGCCGTCAGCGCCAGCAGCACCGCCAGCGCCCCCGCCGCACCGGCGGCCGCCTCCACCGCGACCCGCGACACCCGCGGCGGCCGCACCGCCACCGCGGCCGGAACCAGCAGCACCAGCAGCGCACAGACGTGCCAGTCACGCTCCAGGAGCCGCCCCAGGGCCACCAGCAGCCCCGTCGCGTACCCGACCGCCAGCACCGCCGGCACCGGCCGGGCCGCGCCCGCCGCGCAGGCGCCGCCGAGCACGGCGAACACCGCGAAGGTCGCCACCCGCCCGTCCAGCGCCGCCACCGACACCGCCGCCGCGCCCAGCACCCCGCACGCCTCCAGGGCCCACCCGGACCGCCGCCCGGCCGACCACGGGTACGGCCCCGGCCGGGCGGCCGCGAACACCGCGGTCACCACCGCCACCTGCACCGCCAGCACCGCCGCGACCGGCAGCGCCAGAGCCGTCGGCAGTACGAACAGCCCGGCCGCCCCGCAGGCCACCGCCACCGCGACCAGCCACGGCAGCCGCAGCCGCCGCCCCAGCCATCCCGCACCGGCCGCCGCCAGCAGCAGCACCACCGGGATCACCCCGCCCGGCCACACGAGCGACACCGACGGCGTGCCCGCCCGCCACACCTCGGTGAGCACCGCCCCCCGGGCGACGAGCGACAGACCCAGCCCCGGCAGCACCAGCAGCACCGCCAGACCAGCCGTCACCGCGGCCGCGCCCAGCACACCGCGCCGCACCGGCGCCGGCGCCCGGTGCACCCGCACCACCGCGAGCAGCGGCGCCGCGCACAGCAGATACCCGACGACCACCCACGCCCCGGCACCCGACGGCCGCACCAGCCCGCCCAGACCCGCCACCAGCGCCAGCGCGCCCGCCCCGGACACCGCCACCGCGACCCGCGGTGCCCGCCCGGCCGCCACCACCGCGACCCCGCCCGCCACCAGCAGCAGCGCCTCGGCCGCCACCGCCGTCGCGGTCCGCGGGCCCGTCGACCACGACTCCGTCAGCGCCGTCAGCAGCGCCCCCGCGCCCGCCATCGCCCCGGCCGACCCCGCGAACCAGCGCAGCACCGCCGACACCCGCAGCGCCAGCGCCCCGTCCAGCGCCGCCGTGCCCAGCAGCGCCCAGCCGACCGCCACCGGCGGGGCGTCCGCCGCCAGCGCCGCCAGCGGCAGCGGCAGCTGCGCCACGAACAGCGCCGCCGGCCACGGCAGCCGCAGCTCCCGGAACAGCCACCCGTACCCGGCCCAGCCCGCGGCCAGGACCGCCGCCGCCCCCGCCGCGTACGCCGTTCCGTCCACACCCCGCAGGCCCACCGCGTACAGCGCGTACGCGTCCAGCACGGTCAGCGCCAGACCCAGCCCCGCCACCGCCTCGGCCGTCGCACCCAGACCGCGGCGCAGCAGCGGCGCCGGCGCGCCCAGGGCCGCCGCGGTCACCGCCGCCAGCACCACGGACCGGCCGCCGATGCCCAGCGCACCCCAGCTCACGACCGTGAACGCCAGCGCGGCGATCGCCACCAGCACCGCGCCCAGCGTCAGCAGCACGTGCTGGGCGCCCGGGCCCTGACCCGGCCGGCCCGCCGCCCGCGCGGGCGGCGGCGACCAGGGGGCGAACGGGGCGGCGGCGGGCGGCTGGAGCACGCCCAGCAGCCAGGCCCGGCGGGCCAGCAACCGGGCACGGTGGGCATCGAGTCGGGCGAGCTCGCGGTCGAGCAGCACCAGCTCCTCGGCCGGCGGGGGAAGGTTGTCCATGCCCCGGAGTGTGGCCCCGGTCACCCGGCGAGGACATGGGCGCGCGTACTCAGATCCCACCGCGCACCACCTGAGTACGCGCAGCCGTGCGCCGGTCCGTGCAGGACGGGGGGCAGGCGCGGCCGCCGCCGACACACTGTCCTCATGGACTGGAGCCACTACCGCTTCCACAGCGTCTGGGAGCTCGACGCCCCGCCCGCCCGGGTGTTCGCCGTACTCGCCGACGCCGACCGCTACCCCGACTGGTGGCCGCAGATCCGCCGCGTCGGCCGCCTCGGCGAGCACACCGGCACCGCCGTCTTCCGGTCGGTCGTGCCCTACGAGCTCCACGTCACCGCCACCCAACAGCGCCACGACCCCGCCGCCGGAGTCCTGGAAGCCGCACTCCACGGCGATCTCGAAGGCTGGGTGCGCTGGACCGTGGCAGCCGCCCCCGCCGGCGGCACCCTGGCCCGCTACGACCAGGAAGTCTTCGTCCGCAAGCCGCTGATGAGGCGGCTCGCCTTACCCGGACGGCCCTTGTTCCGCCTCAACCACGCCCTGATGATGCGCGCCGGACGGCGTGGCCTGCGCGCCCTCCTGGCGGCCGGCGGCACTCCGGCCGGGGAGCCGTCCGACGGCGCGGTTTGATGGAACCCCGTCCGCACCTGTATGGTTCAGTCCGTTCCCGGGCGATTAGCTCAGCGGGAGAGCACTTCGTTCACACCGAAGGGGTCACTGGTTCGATCCCAGTATCGCCCACCGGGAGAAGCCGGTCCGTCGCAAGACGGGCCGGCTTTTTCGTACCCGCGCACCGGGCGCGGACGCCGGACCCTCAGGCCGCGGTCGTCAGCTCGGGACGCACCGGCCAGTGCGGATCCACCGCCTCCTCCGAACCGTTGCGCGCGAACCACGCCTGCAGCCCCCGCGCCTGCGCCGCGTGCCACACCGCCTGCAGCGTGTGCAGCTCCGCCGGCGTCAGCCGCTCCAGCCGGCCCGAGAACCGCCGGCCCACCGCCCGCACCACCTCCAGCGACGCCACCGCGTCCGCCGCCGCGTCGTGCGCGCCGTCCAGGGCGATCCCGTAGTGCGCGCACAGATCCGTCAGGGTCCGGCGCCCCTTGCGGTACCGGTCCAGATGCTTGTCCAGCACCCGCGGATCCAGCACCGTCAGCGGCCTGTTGTCCAGATAGCGGGCCAGCGACGCCGCCCGGTGCCGACGCAACTCCCGGTCCAGCAGCGTCAGATCGAACGGGGCGTTCATCACCACCAGCGGCCGCCCCGCCGCCGCCTGCTCCCCGAGCGTGCGGGCTATCTCCTCCACCACCGGCGCGGGCCAGCGGCCGTGCTTCTGCAGGTGCGCATCCGTCAGCCCGTGCACTTCCGTGGCCCCGGCGGGCACCGGGATCCCCGGATTGACCAGCCACCGCGTCGAACGCACCCGGCCACCCGCGCACTCCTGCACCACGATCGCGGCCGACACGATGCGGTCCTGCTCGACATCCACTCCGGTGGTCTCGGTGTCAAAGGCGGCCAGCGGGCCCTCGTACCAGCGTGTCATGTCCGAACTCCTCGTCCCCGATGGGGCGGCAGGCGCACGGCCCCCGGACCCAGCCGGATCGGGCCACCCCCGCCCGAGACCGTGATACCCGGGCCGTTCGCCCCGTACGCCGTTTGCGGCCCGGCCACTGCGGAGACAACTCCAGTGGGGGACCGTACAACTGAGCGGTCGTCATGGAACGTCCGGCGCCACGGCGCCCGGCCCGACCGGAAGACCACGGGGAGCCATGGCGCTCGCACAGCCCGAAGAGGGCGTGCCCGAGCGGACCGAACCGCTGCGCGGCACACTCGCCACCACCGCCTGCATGGAGACGCTCCAGGTGGGCTACCTGCACGCCGTCGCCGCCGCGGCCGGCTGCTCCCTGTCCCAGCCCTTCCCCGACAACGGCATCGACTGGCACGTCAGCCACGGCGCCCCCGAGCACACCGTCGACGACGAGGTCACCATCAAGGTGCAGCTCAAGGCCACCTACCAGGTCGCCCCGGCACCACCCGGGCCCACCTTCGCCTTCACCCTCGACAACGAACACCTCGTCAAACTGGCCCGCACCCCCGTCGCCGTCCACAAGATCCTCGTCGTGATGCTCGTACCGCGCGAACGCGAGCACTGGATCGGCGCCGGACACGACCGGCTCGACCTGCGCCACTGCTGCTACTGGACCAACCTGGCCGGACACCCGGTCACCGGCCGCCGCCGGACCACCGTCCGGATCCCGACCAGCCGGATCTTCGACGACCGGGCACTGTGCCGGATCATGACCCGGGTCGGGTCGGGAGGCAGGCCGTGACGCCTGCCGGAAGGGAGCCTGCGATGAACCGGCCCCACCTGGAGCCCCTGTCCCCGCACTTCGCGGAACCCGCCGGACCCGTACCGGGCACCGTCGACCCCGCCGTGCTCGGCGCCCTGCTGCACCGGCACGGCTGGCAGCGCCGCGGCGGCGCCGCCGGCCGGTACGCCCGCTGGACCCCGCCCGGCACCGCACCGTACGGCGGCACCAGCCTCCTCGTACCCGAGAGCGACGGCTTCCCCGACAGCGGCGACCTGCTCGACGAGGCACTCACCGCCCTCTCCCGCAGCGCCCTGCCCTCCGCCCGCGAGGTCCTCTACGGACTCACCGTCCCCAGCGACGAGATCCGCTGGTGGCGCGACCTGCCCGAAGGACTCCCGCACGAATCCGCCTGGCCGGTCCAGGAACAGCTGCGCTCCGCCGCCCGCCGGCTGCTCCTCGCCGGCGCCCTCGCCGACCGCGCCCGGGCCGGCTACCACGGCGCCCGCCACCGCAGCCAGGCCGAGCGGACCGTCGACGGCGTCCTGGTCGGCCCCGCGCCCGGCGGCCGCCGACTCACCGCCTTCGTGCCCGTCGACGGCGGCCGCGGCACCGTCACCCGGCTCCACCACGCCCTGCACGCGGCCCGTGAGGCCATCGACTACCAGCGCGCCACCGGCGGCATGGAAGCCTTCGACACGGCGGTCGAGGCAGGGGTCAGCCGGGAGCTGGCCGACGCGTTGATCTCCCTGGTGCGCGGCACCGAGGGCGCCCGCATCGCCCTCGCCTGGGCGCCCGCCGCGGGCGCGCCCGCGGGCTGCGCGGCCCGCCCCGAACCCGTCGAGTTCTCACCCGGCGACCTCCCCGCCCTGCGCGACGCCGCCGCCCGCTACACCCGCGCCGAACCGGCCGTCGCGGTCCGGATCGCGGGCACCGTGGTCCGGATGCGCCGCTCCGCACCGCGCGGCGGCGGCACCGTGCGGCTGCGGGTGCTGGCCGGGGCGGAGGTGCCGTACGTGCGGGCCGTGCTCGACGAGGAGGCGTACGCCATCGCCGGGCACGCCCACCTGGTCGGCGTGCCCGTCCGGCTGAGCGGGCGGCTCCAGCGGCGCGGCGGATTCCGGCGCCTGACGGACGTGGCCGAGGTGGTCCCCGTACGCCTCGACGAGGTGGAGCGGGACCGGCTGATGAAGTCCCTCCAGGAGAACCTGGACTTCTTCGAGGAGGCCTGCGGACCCGACGCCGACGACACCTGAGCCCGCCGGCCCGGCCGGCCCCGTAACCGTTTCGCGGCCGACCGCCTCCGCTCGGTACGATTCAGGCGCGCGCAGTGATCCGCTGCCCGCACCCCAGAGTCAGGAGAGACCGGTGTCAGACGTCCGTGTGATCATCCAACGCGATTCCGAGCGGGACGAGCGCGTGGTGGCCACGGGCACTACGGCGGCCGAGCTCTTCGCCGGTGAGCGCACCATCGTCGCCGCGCGCATCGCGGGCGAGCTGAAGGACCTCGCGTACGAGGTCCAGGACGGCGAGACCGTCGAGCCGGTGGAGATCTCCTCCGCAGACGGCCTCGACATCCTGCGCCACTCGACCGCGCACGTCATGGCGCAGGCCGTGCAGGAGCTCTTCCCCGAGGCCAAGCTGGGCATCGGCCCGCCGGTCCGGGACGGCTTCTACTACGACTTCGACGTGGCCCGGCCCTTCACCCCGGAGGACCTGAAGGCCGTCGAGAAGAAGATGCAGGAGATCCAGAAGCGCGGCCAGCGCTTCTCCCGCCGCGTGGTCACCGACGAGGCGGCCCGCGAGGAGCTCGCCGACGAGCCGTACAAGCTGGAGCTCATCGGCATCAAGGGCGCCGCGTCGACCGACGACGGCGCGGACGTCGAGGTGGGCGGCGCCGAGCTGACCATCTACGACAACCTCGACGCCAAGACCGGCGAGCTGTGCTGGAAGGACCTCTGCCGCGGTCCCCACCTGCCGACCACCCGCAACATCCCGGCGTTCAAGCTGATGCGCAACGCGGCCGCCTACTGGCGCGGCAGCGAGAAGAACCCGATGCTCCAGCGCATCTACGGCACCGCGTGGCCGTCGAAGGAGGAGCTGAAGGCCCACCTCGACTTCCTCGCCGAGGCCGAGAAGCGCGACCACCGCCGCCTCGGCAACGAGCTCGACCTCTTCTCCATCCCGGACGAGATCGGCTCCGGCCTCGCCGTCTTCCACCCGCGCGGCGGCATCATCCGCCGTGTCATGGAGGACTACTCGCGCCGCCGGCACGAGGAGGAGGGCTACGAGTTCGTCTACTCCCCGCACGCCACCAAGGGCGCCCTCTTCGAGAAGAGCGGCCACCTCGACTGGTACGCGGAGGGCATGTACCCCCCCATGCAGCTCGACGGTGGTACCGACTACTACCTCAAGCCCATGAACTGCCCGATGCACAACCTGATCTTCGACGCGCGCGGGCGCTCCTACCGTGAGCTGCCGCTGCGCCTGTTCGAGTTCGGCACCGTGTACCGGTACGAGAAGTCGGGCGTCGTGCACGGCCTGACCCGCGCCCGGGGCTTCACCCAGGACGACGCGCACATCTACTGCACCCGTGAGCAGATGGCCGAGGAGCTCGACCGCACCCTCACCTTCGTGCTGAACCTGCTGCGCGACTACGGTCTGACCGACTTCTACCTGGAGCTGTCCACCAAGGACCCGGAGAAGTTCGTGGGCTCGGACGAGGTCTGGGAGGAGGCCACCGCGGTCCTCCAGCAGGTCGCCGAGAAGCAGGGCCTCCCGCTGACCCCCGACCCGGGCGGCGCGGCCTTCTACGGCCCGAAGATCTCGGTGCAGGCGCGCGACGCCATCGGCCGCACCTGGCAGATGTCGACCGTCCAGCTCGACTTCAACCTGCCGGAGCGCTTCGACCTGGAGTACACCGGCCCGGACGGCACCCGCCAGCGCCCGGTCATGATCCACCGCGCCCTGTTCGGCTCGATCGAGCGCTTCTTCGCGGTGCTGCTGGAGCACTACGCGGGCGCCATGCCGCCGTGGCTCGCCCCCGTGCAGGCCATCGGCATCCCGATCGGCGACGCGCACGTGGAGTACCTGCAGGAGTTCGCCGCCGAGGCGAAGAAGAAGGGCCTGCGGGTGGACGTGGACGCGTCCTCCGACCGCATGCAGAAGAAGATCCGCAACCACCAGAAGCTGAAGGTCCCGTTCATGGTCATCGTCGGCGACGACGACATGGCCGCGGGCACCGTCTCCTTCCGCTACCGCGACGGTTCGCAGGAGAACGGCATTCCCAAGGACGAGGCGCTGGCCAAGCTGGCCGACGTGGTGGAACGCCGGGTTCAGGTCTGACCGGTTCTTCCTGATTGCGGGGTAGGCCCCCTGGAGGCGATGGCTTCCAGGGGGCCTTCTCCATCGCCTTACCCGAGGTCATATGCTGCATGTCATGACGACTGAGCCGGAGCAGCAGATCGGGGTGGGGACGCAGGACGCGTTCCAGCGTCTGTGGACGCCCCACCGGATGGCGTACATCCAGGGCGAGAACAAGCCGACCGGCCCGGAAGCGGGCGACGGCTGCCCGTTCTGCGGGATTCCGGAGATGTCCGACGAGGACGGGCTCGTCGTGGCGCGGGGCAAGCACGTGTACGCCGTGCTGAACCTCTACCCGTACAACGGCGGCCACTTGATGGTCGTCCCGTACCGGCACGTCGCCGACTACACCGAGCTGGACGGCCCCGAGACGGCCGAGTTGGCGGACCTCACCAAGCGGGCCATGGTCGCGCTGCGCAAGGCGTCCGGAGCGCACGGGTTCAACATCGGCATGAACCAGGGCGGGGCGGCCGGTGCCGGCATCGCCGCGCACCTGCACCAGCACGTCGTGCCCCGCTGGGGCGGGGACACCAACTTCATGCCGGTGGTGGGGCACACCAAGGTGCTGCCGCAGCTGCTCGCCGACACCCGCCAGATGCTCGCGGAGGCGTGGCCGACGGGCTGAGCCGTACGAGCCCGCCCCCGGACCGGCGCCGGGGGGCCGGGCCCGGCCGCCGGATCGGGCGGGCCCGGTCGGCCCCGCGGCTACGCGTCGTACAGGTCCGCCTTGCGCGGGCTGGGGTCCTGGATGAGGCCGCTGACCATCATGGAGCGGCTGTTGAACCGCTCGGTGTCCACGCCGTTCTCCTCCAGTACCCGCATCGCGGCGGTGTGCACCACGCGCAGGACCGGGGTGGCGGCGCGCAGCGCGTCGTCCGCCATGAAGCGGTGGCGCCACGGCGGGTCGGCCCAGACGTGCCGCAGGCCGAACGGCTCGGGCAGGACCAGCTTGCCGCCGAGGAAGTTCAGCAGCGGCGGGTACCAGGTGAGCGGGGCGCGGACGGCGAGCCGGACCACCTCGGAGGCGTCCACCAGCGGTTCCTTGACCTCGACGCTCTCCCAGAACCGGATGGTCTTGGAGACCTCGTGGGTCTTCGGCGAGGACTTGGTGGTGAAGAAGCCGTTGACCGGGCCCAGCGCGTGGCCGGTGACCTCGATGCGCAGGGTCTGGTAGAGCACGGTCACCGTGACCATCATGGTGATGACCAACTGGCCGTCCCAGAGGGCGAACTGGATGCCGAGGTAGTGCCGGTTGCCGGCGCTGAACTGCTGCTCGTTGCAGATCCGGCTGATCTCCTGGCCGGTGACCTGGAAGGTGTCGACGCCGTCGCCGGCGGGCCGGGCCACTTCCTTGGCGCCTTCGCCGACGGGGGAGACGATCCAGTGCTTGACCGAGGGGGTCGGGAAGCCGCCGGTGTGCAGAGGCCCGCGCTCGATCATGCGGAGCTGGTCGTGGATCGCGCGGATCACGTCCCAGCTGCGGAACGGGTGGATGTCGATGCCCGGCTTCGCGGACACGAGTTCCTCGGCGAGCTGCCAGCTGCCCCAGCGGGTTCCCATGCCGAGGATGCCCTTGGGGCCGGCGTAGAAGACGGAGTTGCTGCGGTCCTCGGCGGTGAGCCGGGCGAGCTGCTGGCGCAGTTGCTCGGCGGCGGTCTCACCGGGGTCGGTCGGGACCGCGTTGGGGATCTTGGCGCCGACGCCGCCGCCGGAGAGCAGGCCGTCCCAGCGGGCGCGCATGTCGACGGCGGTGGCCTCGCAGATCCGCTTGGCCAGGTACCAGCCGGCGACCGGCGCGATGATCATGCCGCGTAGGTAGTAGCCCCAGAAGCCGGTGAAGGGCAGCTTGAACATGAGGACGGCGGCGGCCAGCGCGATGGCGACGAGGACCGCGGTGCCCAGCCAAGTGGCCTGCTTCGCCGCGGATTTGGCCAGGGTCTTGCGGAGCTGGAAGAGGCCGACCCACAGCAGGGTGCCGGGCAGGAACAGCACCCCGCAGACCAGGGTGATCAGCCGGAGCTTGTGGTCGCGTTCCTTGCGGATCTGGGAGGCGGCCAGGCAGTGCTCGACGACGGTCTGGGGTTCGGCGCCGAAGGACTGGATGAGGGGCTTGCGGCCGGCGCCGAGCATGCGCGCCTCGACGGCGGCGCAGAAGGCCTCGCCGAGGTTGGGGGCGAAGAGGGACA
Organism: Streptomyces sp. NBC_00239; assembly: GCF_036194065.1. Taxonomy (NCBI): domain Bacteria; kingdom Bacillati; phylum Actinomycetota; class Actinomycetes; order Kitasatosporales; family Streptomycetaceae; genus Streptomyces; species Streptomyces sp. NBC_00239. Next base: position 6,473,437 of record NZ_CP108095.1, read on the forward strand.
GCTTGCCCGCCTTGACCACGGACTCGTGCCACTCGTTGTTCGCCTTGAGTATGTCCTCGGTCGGGCTGTCCCGGTACGCGGCCGAGGCGAGGGCGTTCGTCGCCGCGGTCTGGCCGCTCGCCCCCGAGAGGGGCACCTGCGCCCCGGGCCTGAAATCGAAGTCGTCCGCCACCGTTGCCCCCATCGCTGTGCTGTGCCGACTGCCGTGCCCCGACTGCCGTGCCCCGACCGGCGCGTGCGGACGGCCGTCCGCACGCTGTTCCCCCTTGCGGCTCGTTCCCCGTCGTCTCACCCGGCACACCTGCCGAAGAGCCTATCGGGGCTGGTCCGTTCGCGTCGGCGGACAGGGAAATGCCGCCCACCACACACGAGTTGGGTGGGCGGCCTCCGAGTGCATTCGAGTTACTACGTCCGCTTCTCGGAGTGTTCGCGCATCTTGTCGGCCACGGCCTGCGGCATCGGCTCGTGGCGGGCGTAGTCGCGGCTGAAGCGGCCGGTGCCGTGGGAGAGCGAGCGGAGGTCCACCGCGTACCGGTCGATCTCGATCTCGGGCACCTCGGCGCGCACCAGGGTGCGGCCGTCACCGGCCTGCTCGGTGCCGACGACCCGGCCGCGGCGCCCGGACAGGTCGCTCATCACCGCCCCGACGTAGTCGTCCGGCACCAGTACGGCGAGTTCCGCCACGGGTTCCAGCAGGTCGATCCGGGCCTCGGCGGCCGCCTCGCGCAGGGCGAGCGCGCCGGCGGTCTGGAAGGCGGCGTCGGAGGAGTCGACCGAGTGCGCCTTGCCGTCGAGCAGGGTGATGCGCACGTCGACCAGCGGGTGGCCGGCGGCGACCCCGCGGGCGGCCTGCCCGCGTACGCCCTTCTCGACGGAGGGGATGAACTGGCGGGGCACCGACCCGCCGACGACCTTGTCGACGAACTCGATCCCGCTGCCCGGGGGCAGCGGCTCCACCTCGATCTCGCAGATCGCGAACTGGCCGTGGCCGCCGGACTGTTTGACGTGCCGGCCGCGGCCGGACGCCTTCGCGGCGAACGTCTCGCGGAGGCTGACCCTGTGGGGGACCGGGTCGACCTGGACCCCGTACCGGCTGCGCAGGCGTTCGACCGCGACGTCGCGGTGGGCTTCGCCCAGGCACCACAGGACGACCTGGTGGGTGTGCTGGTTCTGTTCCAGGCGCATGGTCGGGTCCTCGGCGACGAGGCGGGCCAGGCCCTGGGAGAGCTTGTCCTCGTCGGCCTTGCTGTGGGCCTGGATGGCGAGGGGGAGGAGCGGGTCGGGCATCTCCCAGGGCGCCATGAGCAGGGGCGCGTCCTTGGCGGAGAGGGTGTCGCCGGTCTCGGCGCGGGTGAGTTTGGCCACGCAGGCGAGGTCGCCGGCGATGCACCGGGTGACGGTGCGCTGGTGTTTGCCGAAGGGGGAGGTGAGGGCGCCGATGCGTTCGTCGAGGTCGTGGTCCTCGTGGCCGCGGTCGGCGAGTCCGTGTCCGCTGACGTGGACGGTCGCGTCGGGGAGCAGGGTGCCGGAGAAGACGCGGACGAGGGAGACGCGGCCCACGTAGGGGTCGGAGGAGGTCTTGACGACCTCGGCGAGGAGGGGGCCGTCGGGGTCGCAGGTGACGGCGGGGCGGGCGGCGCCGTCGGGGGTGGTGACGGTGACGGGGGCGCGCTCCAGCGGGGTGGGGAAGCCGCCGGTGACGAGTTCGAGGAGTTCGACGGTGCCCAGGCCCTGGCGGGCGCCGTCGGCGGCGGGGGCGGCCATCAGGACGGGGTGGAAGGTGCCGCGGGCGACGGCCCGCTCCAGGTCGTCGACGAGGGTCTTGAGGTCGATGTCCTCGCCGCCGAGGTAGCGGTCCATGAGGCCCTCGTCCTCGCTCTCGGCGATGATCCCCTCGATGAGCCGGTTGCGGGCCTCGGAGATCAGGGCGAGTTCGGCGGGGTCGGGGTCGCGTTCGACGCGCTCGCCGGAGGAGTAGTCGTAGACGCGCCGGGAGAGCAGGCCGAGGAGGCCGGCCACGGGGGCGTGGCCGTCGGGGCCGGCGGGGCCGTGGAGGGGCAGGTAGAGCGGGATGACGGCGTCGGGGTCGTCGGCGCCGAAGATGTCGCCGCAGACGGAGGTCATCTGGGCATAGTCGGCCCGCGATGCCTCCAAATGGGTGACGACGATGGCGCGGGGCATGCCGACGGCCTCGCATTCGTCCCAGACCATCCGGGTGGCGCCGTCGACGCCGTCGGCCGCGGAGACGACGAAGAGGGCCGCGTCCGCGGCGCGCAGACCGGCCCTGAGCTCCCCGACGAAATCCGCGTATCCGGGGGTGTCCAGGATGTTGATCTTGATGCCGCCCCATTCGACGGGGACGAGGGAGAGCTGGACCGAGCGCTGCTGGCGGTGCTCGATCTCGTCGTGGTCGGAGACGGTCCCGCCGTCCTCGACCCGGCCCGCCCGGTTGACCGCGCCGGCGGTCAGGGCGAGGGCTTCCACCAGGGTGGTCTTGCCGGAACCGCTGTGGCCGACCAGGACCACGTTCCGTACGGAGGACGGCCGGTCGGCCGACGGTGCCCTGCCGGCGGCCCCGGCGGCCGCGGAGGAGGTGTGCGCCTTGTCGCCCATGTCTGTCGAGCCTCCCGGTCCGAGCGGTGAGGTGAGGCGGAGAGGGAACCGGTGGCTCCGGTACCAACCGCGATCCTTCGAGCTTTGCACCGGTGCCACATGCCGTCCATACGTCGTACCCGACGCGAACCGGTGGGTGCGCGGGGGTTAACCCCGGGGCCCTGGCTACGATGGGCCAGCCGGTGGCCGCTGTGGCCGCGCGGCCCACCGACCCTCTGGGAAGGCCATGCTGAACAAGTACGCGCGTGCATTCTTCACGCGTGTCCTCACACCGTTCGCCGCATTTCTGCTCCGCCGGGGGGTGAGTCCGGACGCGGTCACCCTCATCGGCACCGCCGGAGTGGTGGCCGGTGCGCTGGTCTTCTTCCCCCGGGGAGAGTTCTTCTGGGGAACCATCGTCATCACCCTGTTCGTGTTCTCCGACCTCGTGGACGGGAACATGGCCCGCCAGGCGGGCGTGTCGAGCCGGTGGGGCGCATTCCTCGACTCCACCCTGGACCGGGTCGCCGACGCGGCGATCTTCGGCGGCCTCGCGCTCTGGTACGCGGGCTCCGGCCACGACAACACGCTGTGCGCGGTCTCGATCTTCTGCCTGGCCAGCGGCCAGGTGGTCTCGTACACGAAGGCCCGCGGCGAGTCGATCGGGCTTCCGGTGGCCGTGAACGGGCTGATCGAGCGGGCCGAGCGGCTGGTGATCTCGCTCGTCGCGGCCGGCCTGTCGGGGCTGCAGACCTTCGGCGTGCCCTCGTGGATCGGGGTGCTGCTCCCGGTGGCCCTGTGGGTGGTGGCCGTGGGGTCGCTGATCACGCTGGTGCAGCGGGTGGTCACGGTGCGCCGTGAGGCCGCCGAGGCGGACGCGGCTGCCGGCTCCGACGCGGCGCCGGCCCCTTCGGGCGACGGCGGTGCCGCGTGACCTTCCGGGACAAGCTGACCGACGGGCTCTACGGGGCCGGCTGGAGCGGGGTCAGGAAACTGCCCGAGCCGGTGGCCGAGGCGCTCGGCCGCAAGATCGCCGACGTGGTGTGGAAGCGCCGCGGCAAGAGCGTGCTGCGGCTGGAGTCCAACCTGGCGCGGGTCGTCCCGCAGGCCGGACCGGAGCGGCTCCGGGAGCTGTCCCGGGCCGGCATGCGCTCGTACATGCGCTACTGGATGGAATCGTTCCGGCTGCCGGCGTGGACCCCGGAGCGGATCCGCGAGGGCGTCGTGATCGAGGGCGAGCACCACCTGCGGGAGGCGCTGGACGCCGGCCGCGGCGCGGTCGTGGCCCTGCCGCACCTGGCGAACTGGGACCTCGCGGGCGCCTGGGTGACCTCGTGCGTGGGCGTGCCGTTCACCACGGTCGCCGAGCGGCTCAAGCCGGAGACGCTGTACGACCGGTTCGTCGCGTACCGGGAGAGCCTGGGCATGGAGGTGCTGCCGCACAGCGGCGGCGCCGCGTTCGGGACGCTGGCGCGGCGGCTGCGGGCGGGCGGCCTGGTCTGCCTGGTCGCCGACCGCGACCTGTCCTCGTCCGGCATCGAGGTGGACTTCTTCGGCGCGACGGCACGGATGCCGGCCGGGCCGGCCCTGCTCGCCCAGCAGACCGGCGCCCGGCTGCTGCCGGTGAACCTCTGGTACGACGGCTCCGTGATGCGCGGCGTCATCCACCCGCCGGTGGAGGTCCCGGAGACGGGTACCCGGCGGGAGAAGACCGCGGTGGTCACCCAGGCGACGGCGGACGCCTTCGCGGCGGGCATCGCCGCGCACCCGGAGGACTGGCACATGCTGCAGCGGCTGTGGACCGACGACCTCGACGCGCCGGAGGGCGCTGCGGGTACTACGGGTACTGCGGGGCCTGCGGGTACTTCGGGGCCTGCGGGTACTTCGGGGCCTGCGGGTACTACGGGGTCTGCGGGTACTACGGGTACCACCGGGCCGGTCGGGCCGGGGCAGGCGTCGGAGGCTTCCGGGGTGGCGGGCGCGTGAGGATCGGCATCGTCTGCCCGTACGCCTGGGACGTCCCGGGCGGCGTCCAGTTCCACATCCGCGACCTCGCCGAGCACCTGATCCGGCTGGGCCACGAGGTGTCCGTCCTCGCGCCGTCGGACGAGGACACCCCGCTGCCGCCGTACGTGGTCTCGGCCGGCCGGGCCGTGCCGGTGCGCTACAACGGATCGGTGGCCCGCCTGAACTTCGGCTTCCTGTCCGCGGCGCGGGTGCGGCGCTGGCTGCACGACGGCACCTTCGACGTCATCCACATCCACGAGCCGACCTCGCCCTCGCTGGGCCTGCTCGCCTGCTGGGCCGCACAGGGGCCCATCGTGGCCACCTTCCACACCTCGAACCCGCGGTCCCGGGCGATGATCGCGGCATACCCGATCCTCCAGCCGGCGCTGGAGAAGATCAGCGCGCGGATCGCGGTCAGCGAGTACGCGCGCCGCACCCTCGTCGAACACCTGGGCGGGGACGCCGTGGTGATCCCCAACGGTGTCGACGTCGACTTCTTCGCGTCCGCCGAGCCCAAGGCCGAATGGCAGGGCGGCACGCTGGGCTTCATCGGTCGCATCGATGAACCCCGCAAGGGGCTGCCGGTGCTGATGGCGGCCCTCCCGAAGATCCTCGCCGAGCGGCCGGACACCCGGCTGATCGTCGCGGGGCGCGGCGACGAGGTGGAGGCCGTGGCCTCGCTGCCCGCGGAGATGCGCTCCCGCGTCGAGTTCCTGGGCATGGTCAGCGACGAGGACAAGGCGCGGCTGCTGCGCAGCGTCGACGTGTACGTGGCCCCCAACACGGGCGGCGAGAGCTTCGGCATCATCCTGGTCGAGGCGCTGTCGGCGGGGGCGCCGGTGCTGGCATCGGACCTGGACGCGTTCGCGCAGGTCCTGGACCAGGGGGCGGCGGGCGACCTGTTCGCCAACGAGGACGCGGATGCGCTGGCCGCGGCGGCGGTCCGGCTGCTGGGCGACGCCGAGCGGCGGGGCGGGCTGAGCGCGCGCGGCTCGGCGCACGTGCGGCGGTTCGACTGGGCCACCGTGGGGGCGGACATCCTGGCGGTGTACGAGACGGTGGCCGCCGGGGCGGCGTCCGTGGCCACCGATGAGCGCGTGCCGCTGCGTACCCGCTGGGGCTCCCACACAGGCTCAGCCTCCGGCTTCTCCCGCGAATAACCCCCTCTCGCCCGAGCGGGCCGCTCCCGCCCGCGCCGCTCGGCCTTCACCGCGCCGCTCCAGCTCACCCGGTGGCGCGGAGGCAACCCCCGGCTCCGCCGGCGCCGTGGAAGTAACCTCCAGCTCACCCGGCGCCGGCGGTGGCAACCTCCGGTTCTGCCGGACCCGTGGAGGGAACCTCCAGCCGTTGCCGGCGGTGCGGGCCGCCAGCCCCGCCGGCGTTTGAGGCGGGGCCTCGGGCGTAACCGGCTCCGCCGACGCAGCGTGGCGCCACATTCAGCCTCGCCGGCGTTTGAGGCGCGGGGTTTGGGGCGGAGCCCCAAGGACAACCCGGCTGACGCCGGGTACCGGGCTCCGCCCGGACCCGCGCCTCAAACGCCGGCGAGGCTGGAGGTCGCCGCCAAGGCATGGTGTGCCGCCCTGGCAGCCGGGGAGGCTGGATGTTGCCGCTCGGGCAGCCAGCCGGGCTGGAGGTGCGCGTCGCGGTCTGCCGGCGGCTGGAGGTGCGCGTCGCCGTCTGTCGGCAGGGCTGGAGGTGCGGTCACGGTCAGCCGGCAGGGCTGAATCGGCGCGTCACGGTCAGCCGGCGGGCCGAAGTCGCGTGGGGTGGTGGCGGCCCCGCCCGTGGGGCGGGGGCTGTGGTTGCGGGAGCGGTAGAGTCGCGTGGCGTGATCGAAACCCTCGTCTGGATCGCGGTGGCGCTGTGCGCCATCGGCCTCTACCTCAGCTGGACCGCCGGCCGTCTCGACCGGCTGCACTCGCGGATGGACGCCGCCCGCGCCGCGCTCGACGCGCAGCTCGTGCGGCGGGCCTCGGTGGTGCTGGAGCTGGCCACGTCCGGGGTGCTCGATCCCGCCTCCTCGATCGTCCTGTACGAGGCCGCGCACGCGGCCCGGCAGGCCGAGGAGGACCAGCGCGAGGTGGCCGAGAGCGAGCTGAGCCAGGCCCTGCGCGCGGTGTTCGAGGACGCCGACCAGGTGGAGGCGGTCAAGGAGGCGCCGGGCGGGCCGGAAGCCGCCGAGGAGCTGGCGGCGGCCGTCCGGCGGGTGCCGATGGCCCGCAGGTTCCACAACGACGCCGTACGGGCGGCGCGGGCGCTGCGCCGGCACCGCAAGGTGCGCTGGTTCCGGCTGGCGGGACACGCCCCGTTCCCCCTCGCGTTCGAGATGGACGACGAGCCGCCGGCCGCATTGGCCGACCGGCCGACCGGCTGAAGGAGCCACCGGCTCACCATTGGCCCTTGCAGTGGACTGGTCCGCGGGGTTTGCTGGCCTCAGCACCACCCGTCTCTCTCTTCAGTGAGGTCAACCCGTGAGCACGCTTCCCACCACCGCGCAGTCCGCCGAGTCGGCGATCGGCACCTCCCGCGTCAAGCGCGGCATGGCCGAGCAGCTCAAGGGCGGCGTGATCATGGACGTGGTCAACGCCGAGCAGGCGAAGATCGCCGAGGACGCCGGCGCCGTGGCCGTCATGGCCCTGGAGCGGGTGCCCGCCGACATCCGCAAGGACGGCGGCGTCGCGCGCATGTCGGACCCCAACATGATCGAAGAGATCATCGAGGCCGTGTCCATCCCCGTCATGGCGAAGTCCCGCATCGGCCACTTCGTCGAGGCCCAGGTGCTGCAGTCCCTCGGCGTCGACTACATCGACGAGTCCGAGGTCCTGACCCCGGCCGACGAGGTCAACCACTCCGACAAGTGGGCGTTCACCACCCCCTTCGTCTGTGGCGCCACCAACCTGGGCGAGGCCCTGCGCCGCATCGCCGAGGGCGCGGCCATGATCCGTTCCAAGGGCGAGGCCGGCACCGGCAACGTCGTCGAGGCCGTCCGCCACCTGCGCCAGATCAAGAACGAGATCGCCCGCCTGCGCGGCTACGACAACAACGAGCTGTTCGCCGCGGCCAAGGAGCTGCGCGCCCCGTACGAGCTCGTCAAGGAAGTCGCCGAGCTCGGCAAGCTCCCGGTCGTGCTGTTCTCCGCCGGTGGCGTCGCCACCCCCGCCGACGCCGCGCTGATGCGCCAGCTCGGCGCCGAGGGCGTCTTCGTCGGCTCCGGCATCTTCAAGTCGGGCGACCCGGCCAAGCGCGCCGCCGCCATCGTGAAGGCCACCACCTTCTACGACGACCCGAAGATCATCGCGGACGCGTCCCGCAACCTGGGCGAGGCCATGGTCGGCATCAACTGCGACACCCTCCCCGAGTCCGAGCGCTACGCCAACCGCGGCTGGTAGTCACCGATGAGCAATCCCCCCGTGATAGGCGTCCTGGCCCTCCAGGGCGACGTACGGGAGCACCTGATCGCCCTGGCCGCGGCGGACGCCGTGGCCAGGCCGGTCCGGCGCCCCGAGGAGCTCGCCGAGGTGGACGCCCTGGTGATCCCCGGCGGTGAGTCCACGACGATGTCGAAGCTCGCCGTGCTGTTCGGCATGCTGGAGCCGCTGCGCGAGCGCGTCCGCGCCGGCATGCCCGTCTACGGCACCTGCGCCGGCATGATCATGCTCGCCGACAAGATCCTGGACGGCCGCGCCGACCAGGAGACCCTCGGCGGCATCGACATGATCGTCCGCCGGAACGCGTTCGGCCGGCAGAACGAGTCCTTCGAGGCGTCGATCGACTTCGCCGGCATCGAGGGCGGACCGGTCGAGGGCGTCTTCATCCGCGCCCCCTGGGTGGAGTCCGTGGGAGCGGCCGCCGAGGTGCTCGCCACGTACGACGGCCACACCGTGGCCGTACGGCAGGGCAACATCCTGGCGACCTCGTTCCACCCCGAACTCACCGGAGACGACCGGGTCCACGCGTACTTCGTGGGTATGGTGCGCGCAGGGGTCTGACGGGAGTCCGACCGGACCCCCGGTAGGATCCCGGGTGAACACTGTTGGTTACGCGAAGGAGACAGGCGGATGTCCGGCCACTCTAAATGGGCTACGACGAAGCACAAGAAGGCCGTGATCGATGCAAAGCGCGGCAAGCTCTTCGCGAAGCTGATCAAGAACATCGAGGTCGCGGCCCGCACGGGCGGCGCCGACCCCGACGGCAACCCGACGCTGTTCGACGCCATCCAGAAGGCGAAGAAGAGCTCGGTCCCCAACAAGAACATCGACTCCGCGGTCAAGCGCGGCGGTGGCCTTGAGGCCGGCGGCGTCGACTACGCCACGATCATGTACGAGGGCTACGGTCCGAACGGTGTCGCGGTGCTCATCGAGTGCCTCACCGACAACCGCAACCGCGCCGCCTCCGACGTCCGCGTCGCCATGACCCGCAACGGCGGCTCCATGGCCGACCCGGGCTCGGTCTCGTACCTGTTCAACCGCAAGGGTGTCGTCGTCCTCCCCAAGGGCGCGCTGACCGAGGACGACGTCCTGGAGACGGTCCTCGAAGCGGGCGCCGAGGAGGTCAACGACCTCGGCGAGCAGTTCGAGATCATCAGCGAGGCCACCGACATGGTCGCGGTCCGCACCGCGCTCCAGGAGGCCGGCATCGACTACGACTCGGCCGACTCCAGCTTCGTCCCGACCATGCAGGTCGAGCTGGACGAGGAGGGCGCGCGCAAGATGTTCAAGCTGATCGACGCGCTGGAGGACAGCGACGACGTGCAGAACGTCTACGCCAACTTCGACGTCAGCGACGAGGTCATGGAGAAGGTCGACGCCTGATCCGCGGTCGTACGCAGCGGGCCGACGGGGACACACCCCCGTCGGCCCGCTGCGTTGTCGGTGCGGCCGGATAGCCTGCACAAACAAATGACCGAGGGGAGGGGTGGCATGCGCGTGCTCGGAGTCGACCCGGGCCTGACCCGGTGCGGGGTGGGCGTCGTCGAGGGGGTCGCCGGCCGTCCCCTGAAGATGCTCGGCGTCGGTGTCGTACGCACCGCCGCGGACGCGGACATCGCCATGCGGCTGGTCGGGATCGAGCAGGGCATCGAGAAGTGGCTCGATGAATACCGGCCCGAACTCGTCGCCGTGGAGCGGGTGTTCAGCCAGCACAATGTGAGTACGGTGATGGGCACCGCCCAAGCCAGCGCCGTCGCCATGCTGTGCGCGGCGCGCCGCGGCATCCCGGTCGCGCTGCACACGCCCAGCGAGGTCAAGGCGGCCGTCACCGGCAGCGGCCGCGCCGACAAGGCACAGGTCGGCGCCATGGTGACCCGGCTGCTGCGGCTGGACGCGCCACCCAAGCCCGCCGACGCCGCCGACGCCCTCGCCCTCGCCATCTGCCACATCTGGCGGGCCCCCGCCCAGAACCGCCTGCAGCAGGCCGTAGCCCTGCACGCATCGAAAGGCCGAAGCGCATGATCGCCTTCGTGAGCGGCCCGGTGGCCGCCCTCGCCCCGACCACGGCCGTCATCGAGGTCGGGGGCGTGGGCATGGCCGTCCAGTGCACCCCCACCACGATCTCCGGCCTGCGGATCGGCCAGGAGGCGCGACTGGCGACCTCGCTCGTCGTCCGCGAGGACTCGCTCACCCTGTACGGCTTCGCCGACGACGACGAGCGCCAGGTCTTCGAGCTGCTCCAGACCGCGAGCGGGGTGGGCCCGCGGCTCGCCCAGGCCATGCTGGGCGTGCACAGCCCCGACGCGCTGCGGCTCGCCGTGGCCACCGGCGACGAGCGGGCGCTGACCGCCGTCCCCGGCATCGGCAAGAAGGGCGCCCAGAAGCTCCTGCTCGAGCTGAAGGACAAACTGGGCCAGCCGCTGGGCACCGGAGCCCTGGTCGGCGCGCAGCGCGCGGTGGCCGCCGGCCCCGCGCCGTGGACCGAGCAGCTCCAGGCCGCGCTGATCGGCCTCGGGTACGCGAGCCGGGAAGCGGAGGAGGCGGTGTCGGCGGTCACCCCGCAGGCGGAGGCCGCCCTCGCCGAAGGCGGCTCGGCCCCCGTCCCGCAGCTGCTGCGCGCCGCGCTGCAGACGCTGAACCGCGCCCGCTGACCCCGCCCGCCGGACCCGCCCGGCCGCATCCGCCGGGCGCGCCCCGGCAGCCGTACGAACCGAGAGAGCAGAGACCGTGAACTGGGACGACGAGAGCACCGGCGAGGCCGACCCGCGGATCGTGGGCGCCGCCGCCGACGGCGAGGACAGTGCCGTGGAGGCCGCGCTGCGCCCCAAGGACCTCGGCGAGTTCGTCGGCCAGGAGAAGGTGCGCCAGCAGCTCGACCTGGTGCTCAAGGCGGCCCGCCAGCGCGGTGCGACCGCCGACCACGTCCTGCTCTCCGGCGCGCCCGGCCTCGGCAAGACCACGCTCTCGATGATCATCGCGGCGGAGATGGGCGCGCCCATCCGGATCACCTCAGGGCCGGCCATCCAGCACGCCGGAGACCTGGCCGCGATCCTCTCCTCCCTCCAGGAGGGCGAGGTGCTCTTCCTCGACGAGATCCACCGCATGTCGCGGCCCGCCGAGGAGATGCTCTACATGGCGATGGAGGACTTCCGGGTCGACGTCATCGTCGGCAAGGGCCCGGGGGCCACCGCGATCCCGCTGGAGCTGCCGCCGTTCACCCTCGTGGGTGCCACCACCCGGGCCGGACTGCTGCCGCCGCCGCTGCGCGACCGGTTCGGGTTCACCGGACACATGGAGTTCTACAGTCCCACCGAGCTGGAACGGGTGATCCACCGCTCCGCCCGGCTGCTCGACGTGGAGATCGAGGCCGACGGCGCCGCCGAGATCGCCGGCCGCTCCCGCGGCACGCCCCGTATCGCCAACCGCCTGCTGCGCCGGGTCCGCGACTACGCGCAGGTCAGGGCTGACGGATTCATCACACGTGACGTGGCGGCCGCGGCGCTGGGCGTCTACGAGGTGGACGCGCGCGGGCTCGACCGGCTGGACCGGGCCGTGCTGGAAGCGCTGCTGAAGCTGTTCGGGGGCGGCCCGGTGGGGCTTTCCACACTGGCCGTGGCGGTCGGCGAGGAGCGGGAGACCGTGGAGGAGGTCGCGGAGCCGTTCCTGGTGCGGGAGGGGCTGCTGGCGCGGACCCCGCGGGGCAGGGTCGCGACCCCGGCGGCCTGGGCGCACCTGGGTCTGGTCCCGCCGCGGAACGCAAGTGGATCAACCGGACAACAAGGCCTGTTCGGGGCGTGACGGCGCGGGGCGTGGCCCGGTCCGGAACTGCGGTGCCATGCTGGGCGTTGTTCCATCGGTGTGGACTCGCCTAGACTCCGCCGATGCCGACCGGTCCAGGTCGGTGTGCCCGCCCCCGTAGAAATTGGCCGCCACCAGGCGCGGTCGTGCGAAGGATCTCCGTCCCGTGAACAATCTCGTGACCTTCCTCCCGTTCATCGTGCTCATCGGGGCCATGTTCCTGATGACCCGGTCCGCCAAGCGCAAGCAGCAGGCGGCCGCGTCCATGCGCAACCAGATGACGCCCGGCACCGGCGTGCGCACGATCGGCGGCATGTACGCCACGGTCAAGGAGGTCGGCGACGACACCGTGACCCTGGAAGTGGCGCCCGGCGTGCACGCCGTCTACGCGAAGAACTCGATCGGGGCGGTCCTGGACGACGAGGAGTACAACCGCATCGTCCACGGCGCCGGTGATGATCTGACGATCGACACGCCGGTCGTTCCGGACGACGCCTCGTCGCTGACCGAGACCGAGGCGGCCGACGGGGGCGACGCGCCGAAGCTGGACCTGGGCAAGAAGGCCGAGTCGGAGGAGCCCAAGGACGGCAAGACCGACGGCGAGGCCGACGCGAAGTAACGCACGGACGGGGACCGCACGGCGCGCCGGACCGGCAGCCTGCGGCCCCTTCCGCAAGCGACCACTTCTGCGGGGGGCAGGGGTCCCCACACACACGTTTCGTGGCCGTCTTCGCGCATACCCGGCGCGGACGGTTGGACAGGGAGATACGACAAGGTGGCAGCACCGAAGAAGGGCCGACGGCCCGCGGGGGCTCAGGGCAGGCCGGGGCGTGCCCTGGCAGTGATCCTGATCGCGATGGTGGCGCTCACCGCGGGGATGTTCATCTCCAAGCAGACGACGCCGCGCCTGGGCATCGACCTCGCCGGCGGTACGAGCATCACGCTCAAGGCCAAGAACGAGCCCGGCAAGCCGGACGCGATCAACGAGACCAACATGAACACCGCGGTCGGCATCATCGAGCGCCGTGTCAATGGTCTCGGCGTCTCGGAGGCCGAGGTCCAGACGCAGGGCCGCGATCACATCATCGTGAACATCCCCAAGGGGACGAACGAGAAGCAGGCGCGCGAGCAGGTCGGCACGACCGCTCAGCTCTACTTCCGCCCCGTGCTGGCCATCGCGGCCGGCGGACCGGTCACCGAGCCGGCGCCGCAGCCCTCCGCCAGTTCCTCGGCCAAGCCCGAGGCCGGCAAGAAGGACGGCAAGAACGCCTCCTCCGCGCCGACCCCGTCGTCCAGCGCCACTTCGCAGGGCCGTGCCGTCAGTGAGGCCCTCAAGGCCCCCGGCGCGTCGCCCTCGCCCTCCGCGGGCGAGACGAAGAAGGCAGACGACAAGAAGGCCGACGAGAAGAAGGCCTCGCCGACTCCCTCCGCCCCCACCGGTGCGGCCGCCGACCTGCAGAAGCGCTTCACGGCGCTCGACTGCACCAAGGAAGACCAGCGCGCGGCCGCGGGCAAGGGCGTCAAGCCCACCGACCCGACGATCGCCTGTGGCACCAACGGTGCCGGCCAGTGGGAGAAGTACCTCCTCGGCCCCTCCGGTGTGGAGGGCAAGGAGATCAAGGACGCCAAGGGCGCCCTCGACTCGCAGCGCGGCATCTGGATCGTTCAGATGACCTTCAACGACAAGGGCGCCGACCAGTTCGCCAAGGTCACCGGCGAGCTTGCCGCCAAGCAGTCCCCGCAGAACCAGTTCGCCATCGTGCTCGACGGTGAAGTGGTCTCCGCGCCTTCGGTGAGCCAGTCGATCGTCGGCGGCAACGCCGAGATCTCCGGCAGCTTCAACCAGCAGTCCGCCCAGGACCTCGGCAACATGCTGTCCTACGGCGCCCTGCCGCTGTCGTTCCAGGAGGACGGTGTCACCACCGTCACCGCCGCGCTCGGCCAGGAGCAGCTGAAGGCCGGTCTGATCGCCGGCGCCATCGGCCTCGCCCTGGTCATCATCTACCTGGTGGCGTACTACCGCGGCCTCGCGCTCATCGCGATCGTCAGCCTCCTGGTGTCCGCGGTCCTCACCTACACGATCATGACGCTGCTCGGGACGGCCATCGACTTCGCGCTGAACCTGCCCGCCGTGTGCGGCGCGATCGTGGCCATCGGCATCACCGCGGACTCGTTCATCGTGTACTTCGAGCGCATCCGCGACGAGATCCGCGAGGGCCGCACCCTGAAGCCCGCGGTGGAGCGTGCCTGGCCGCGTGCCCGGCGCACCATCCTGGTCTCCGACTTCGTGTCGTTCCTGGCCGCCGCGGTGCTCTTCATCGTCACCGTCGGCAAGGTGCAGGGCTTCGCCTTCACCCTGGGTCTGACCACCCTGCTCGACGTGGTCGTGGTGTTCCTCTTCACCAAGCCGATCATGACGCTGCTGGCCCGGACGAAGTTCTTCTCCAGCGGCCACCCGTGGTCCGGCCTCGACCCCAAGCGCCTCGGTGCCAAGCCGCCGCTGCGCGGGTCCCGCCGCCCCGCGTCCGTTTCTGTCGCCGGCCCCGTCGAATCCAAGGAGGCCTGACATGTCGAAGCTCGGAAATCTCGGCGCCAGGCTGTACAAGGGCGAGGTCGGGTACGACTTCGTCGGCAAGCGCTTCCTCTGGTACGGCGTGTCGATCCTGATCACCATCACGGCGATCGTGGCGCTGGCCGTCCAGGGCCTCAACATGGGCATCGAGTTCAAGGGCGGTGCCGTCTTCACCACCCCGAAGACGGACGTCTCGGTCTCGAAGGCCAGGGAGAGCGCGGAGGCGGCCTCCGGCCACGACGCGATCGTCCAGAAGCTCGGCAACGGCACCCTGCGCATCCAGGTCAGCGGCCTGGACACGGACGCCGCCGCCGGAGTCAAGACGAAGATCGCCGGTGACCTCGCCCTCAAGGAAACGGACATCAACGCCGACCTGGTCGGCCCGAGCTGGGGTGAGCAGATCGCCAACAAGGCGTGGACCGGCCTCGCCGTGTTCATGATCCTCGTGGTGATCTACCTCGCCATCGCCTTCGAATGGCGGATGGCGATCGCGGCGCTGGTCGCGCTCATCCACGACCTCACCATCACGGTCGGCATCTACGCGCTGGTCGGCTTCGAGGTCACCCCCGGTACGGTCATCGGTCTGCTGACGATCCTCGGTTACTCCCTCTACGACACCGTCGTCGTCTTCGACGGTCTCAAGGAAGCCTCCAAGGACATCACCAAGCAGACCCGCTACACGTACAGCGAGATCGCCAACCGCAGCCTCAACGGCACGCTGGTCCGTTCGATCAACACCACCGTCGTGGCGCTGCTCCCGGTCGCCGGCCTGCTGTTCATCGGCGGCGGCTTCCTGGGCGCGGGCATGCTCAACGACATCTCGCTGTCGCTGTTCGTCGGCCTCGCGGCCGGTGCGTACTCCTCGATCTTCATCGCCACCCCGCTGGTCGCCGACCTCAAGGAGCGCGACCCGGCGATGAAGGCCCTCAAGAAGCGCGTGCTGGCCCGGCGTGCCGCCGGCAAGGACGGCGTCGACGAGCCGGCCGGTGCCGAGGTCGTGGCCCAGGCGACGGCCGGCCGGGCGGCGGGACGCCGCCGATGACCGACGCGCAGGGCGTACGCGAGCTGCTGCTCAGCCGGATCACGGACGTACCGGACTACCCGAAGCCGGGTGTGGTGTTCAAGGACATCACCCCGCTGCTGGCCGACCCGGAGGCGTTCCGCGCCCTGACCGGCGCCCTCGCCGAGCTGTGCGCCCGGCACGGTGCCACGAAGATCGTCGGCCTCGAGGCGCGCGGGTTCATCCTCGCCGCCCCCGTGGCCGTCGAGGCGGGCGTCGGCTTCGTGCCGGTCCGCAAGGCCGGCAAGCTGCCCGGAGCGACGCTGAAGCAGGCGTACGAGCTGGAGTACGGCACCGCCGAGATCGAGATCCACGCCGAGGCCCTGGCCGCGGACGACCGGGTCCTGGTCATCGACGACGTCCTGGCCACCGGCGGCACCGCCGAGGCCTCGCTGGAGCTGATCCGGCGGGCCGGGGCGCAGGTCGCGGGCGTGGCGGTCCTGATGGAGCTGAGCTTCCTCGACGGCCGCTCCCGCCTGGAGGCGGCCCTCGCGGGCGCCCCGCTGGACGCGCTGATCGTGGTCTGACGGCGTCCCACCCGTGCGCAGTACGAAGCGGCGGGCATCCGGTTCACACCGGGTGCCCGCCGCTCGCGCGTCCACGGGCCGGGCACCGGAGAACGAGTGCGGCCAAGGCTCGCTACCATGGGTTTTCCGGACCTGACCGGGGCCCCGGATCCTCCCGAGGAGCGCTCTTGCCAGACGAGGTCCAGCCAATCTCCGCCGCGCAGCCCGACCCGCAGGCCGAGCAGGCCGAGGCGGCCGCTGCCACGCCCGCACCGCCGGTGGCGCCGGTCGCACCCAAGCCCGTCCCGGCGGTCGCGCCGTCCCCGCCGGTCAAGCCCGCGCCGCTGAAGCCCGCGGGTTCCTCCAACCGGGTGCGGGCCCGGCTCGCCCGGCTGGGCGTCCAGCGCTCCAACCCGTACAACCCGGTGCTGGAGCCGCTGCTGCGGATAGTCCGCAGCAACGACCCGAAGATCGAGACGGCGACGCTGCGCCAGATCGAGAAGGCGTACCAGGTCGCCGAGCGCTGGCACCGCGGCCAGAAGCGCAAGAGCGGCGACCCGTACATCACGCACCCGCTCGCCGTCACCACCATCCTCGCCGAGCTGGGCATGGACCCGGCCACGCTGATGGCCGGCCTGCTGCACGACACCGTCGAGGACACCGAGTACGGGCTGGAGCAGCTCAGACGGGACTTCGGCGACGCGGTGGCCCTGCTCGTCGACGGCGTGACCAAGCTCGACAAGGTCAAGTTCGGCGAGGCCGCGCAGGCCGAGACGGTCCGCAAGATGGTCGTGGCGATGGCCAAGGACCCCCGGGTCCTCGTCATCAAGCTCGCCGACCGCCTGCACAACATGCGCACCATGCGCTACCTCAAGCGGGAGAAGCAGGAGAAGAAGGCCCGCGAAACGCTCGAGATCTACGCCCCGCTGGCGCACCGCCTGGGCATGAACACGATCAAGTGGGAGCTGGAGGACCTCGCCTTCGCGATCCTCTACCCCAAGATGTACGACGAGATCGTGCGGCTGGTCGCCGAGCGCGCCCCCAAGCGGGACGAGTACCTCGCCGTCGTCACCGACGAGGTCCAGACCGACCTGCGGGCCGCCCGCATCAAGGCCACCGTCACCGGCCGCCCCAAGCACTACTACAGCGTCTACCAGAAGATGATCGTGCGGGGCCGCGACTTCGCCGAGATCTACGACCTGGTGGGCATCCGCGTCCTCGTCGACACCGTCCGCGACTGCTACGCGGCGCTGGGCACCGTCCACGCCCGCTGGAACCCGGTTCCGGGGCGGTTCAAGGACTACATCGCGATGCCGAAGTTCAACATGTACCAGTCGCTGCACACGACGGTCATCGGACCCAACGGCAAGCCGGTCGAGCTCCAGATCCGCACCTTCGACATGCACCGCCGCGCCGAGTACGGCATCGCCGCGCACTGGAAGTACAAGCAGCAGACCGTCGCCGGCACCTCCAAGGTCCGCACCGACGTCCCGCAGGCCGCCAAGGGCAGCGCCGGCCAGGACACCGTCAACGACATGGCGTGGCTGCGGCAGCTGCTCGACTGGCAGAAGGAGACCGAGGACCCGGGCGAGTTCCTCGACTCGCTGCGCTTCGACCTCTCGCGCAACGAGGTCTTCGTCTTCACCCCCAAGGGCGACGTCATCGCGCTGCCGGCCGGGGCGACCCCCGTCGACTTCGCGTTCGCCGTCCACACCGAGGTCGGCTACCGCACCATAGGGGCGCGGGTCAACGGGCGGCTCGTACCGCTCGAATCGACCCTCGACAACGGCGATCTCGTCGAGGTCTTCACCTCCAAGGCGGAGGGCGCCGGACCGTCCCGGGACTGGCTCGGCTTCGTCAAGTCGCCGCGCGCCCGCAACAAGATCCGCGCCTGGTTCTCCAAGGAGCGCCGCGACGAGGCGATCGAGCAGGGCAAGGACGCCATAGCGCGGGCCATGCGCAAGCAGAACCTGCCGATCCAGCGGATCCTCACCGGCGACTCGCTGGTCACCCTCGCCCACGAGATGCGCTACCCGGACATCTCCTCGCTGTACGCGGCGATCGGCGAGGGCCACGTCTCGGCGCAGGCCGTCGTGCAGAAGCTCGTCCAGGCCATGGGCGGCGAGGAGGCGGCCAACGACGACATTGAGGAGAGCGTCCCGCCGTCGCGCGGCCGCAACAAGCGGCGCGCGAACGCCGACCCGGGCGTGGTCGTCAAGGGCACCGACGACGTGTGGGTCAAGCTGGCCCGCTGCTGCACCCCGGTGCCCGGCGACCCGATCATCGGCTTCGTCACGCGCGGCAGTGGCGTATCGGTTCACCGGGCCGACTGCGTCAACGTGGACTCGCTCTCCCAGCAGCCCGAGCGGATCCTGGAGGTCGAGTGGGCACCCACCCAGTCCTCCGTCTTCCTGGTCGCCATCCAGGTCGAGGCGCTGGACCGGTC
Source organism: Streptomyces sp. NBC_00239 (assembly GCF_036194065.1). NCBI lineage: Bacteria > Bacillati > Actinomycetota > Actinomycetes > Kitasatosporales > Streptomycetaceae > Streptomyces > Streptomyces sp. NBC_00239. The sequence continues at coordinate 6,491,846 of NZ_CP108095.1, forward strand.
CCGGCTGCTGTCGGACGTCACCCGGGTCCTGTCCGACCAGCACGTCAACATCCTGTCGGCGGCCGTGCAGACCTCCCGCGACCGGGTGGCCACCTCCCGGTTCACCTTCGAGATGGGCGACCCCAAGCACCTGGGACACGTCCTGAAGGCCGTACGCGGCGTCGAGGGCGTCTACGACGTCTACCGGGTCACCTCGGCCCGCCGGCCGTAACGGCGGGCCGCAGCGGCCGGCCACGGCGGCCGGCCACGGCGGCGGCACGGGAAAGGGCCCCGGTGACGAGATCGTCACCGGGGCCCTTCGCCGTACCGTGCAGGTCAGAGCCTCTGCCGGCCCTGTCAGCCGCCGAACTCCTCCAGGCCCTTCAGCGCCTGGTCCAGCAGCGCCTGGCGGCCCTCCAGCTCACGGGCCAGCTTGTCGGCCTTCGCGTCGTTGCCCGCCGCGCGCGCCGTGTCGATCTGCTTCTGCAGCTTGTCGACGGCGTCCTGGAGCTGGCCGGTCAGACCCGCGGCGCGCGCCCGCGCCTCCGGGTTCGTCCGGCGCCACTCGCCCTCCTCGGCCTCCTGGATGGCCCGCTCGACGGCGTGCATGCGGCCCTCGACCTTGGGACGGGCGTCCCGCGGCACGTGGCCGATGGCCTCCCAGCGCTCGTTGACCGAGCGGAACGCGGCCCGGGCCGCCTTCAGGTCGGTCACCGGGAGCAGCTTCTCGGCCTCGTCGGCCAGCTCCTCCTTCAGCTTGAGGTTCTCGGTCTGCTCGGCGTCCCGCTCGGCGAAGACCTCGCCGCGCGCCGCGAAGAAGACGTCCTGCGCACCGCGGAAGCGGTTCCACAGCTCGTCCTCCGCCTCGCGCTGGGCGCGGCCCGCGGCCTTCCAGTCCGCCATCAGCTCGCGGTACCGGGCGGCCGTCGTGCCCCAGTCGGTCGAGCCGGACAGCGACTCGGCCTCGGCGACCAGCTTCTCCTTCACCTTGCGCGCGTCCTCGCGCTGCGCGTCCAGCGACGCGAAGTGCGCCTTGCGGCGCTTGGAGAAGGCCGAGCGCGCGTGCGAGAAGCGGTGCCACAGCTCGTCGTCCGACTTGCGGTCCAGCCGCGGCAGGCCCTTCCAGGTGTCCACGAGGGCGCGCAGCCGCTCGCCCGCGGACCGCCACTGGTCGCTCTGCGCCAGCTCCTCGGCCTCGACGACCAGCTTCTCCTTGGCCTGCTTGGCCTCGTCGGTCTGCTTGGCCTTCTGGACCTTGCGCTCCTCGCGTCGCGAGTCCACCGTCGTGACCAGCTTGTCCAGCCGGACGCGCAGCGCGTCGAGGTCGCCCACCGCGTGGTGCTCCTCGACCTGCTCCCTCAGGTGCGCGATCGCCGTCGCCGCGTCCTTCGAGGACAGATCGGTGGTCCGCACCCGCCGTTCGAGCAGGCCGATCTCGACCACCAGGCCCTCGTACTTGCGCTCGAAGTAGGCCAGGGCCTCCTCAGGGGTGCCCGCCTGCCACGAGCCGACGACCTTCTCGCCATCGGCAGTACGCACGTACACGGTGCCCGTCTCGTCGACACGGCCCCACGGGTCGCTGCTCACAGCGCCTCCTCCACCTGATGCCCGCCGAGGGGTTCGCCCCCCGGGCATCGTCCACAGTTTCCTGGGGCGGGCAGTGCCCGCCCTGCACAACGCCAACATAGGCGACCGCCGGGCCGGCTGTCCGCATCCAGCGCGACGGAAAACGACGAAGGGGCGCTCGCCCCGCTCCGGGTCAGTTCTTGACGACGGCCGCCTTCTCGATCGTGACGGCCTTCTTCGGCGCGCCGTCGGTCGAGCCGCCGGTCACACCCGCCTTGGCCACGTCGTTGACGGCCTTCAGGCCGGCCGCGTCCATGGTGCCGAACGGGGTGTAGCTCGGGGGCAGCTTGCTGTCCTTGTAGACCAGGAAGAACTGGCTGCCGCCGGAGCCCGGCTGGCCCGTGTTGGCCATCGCGACCGTGCCCGCCGGGTACGTGACCGTACCGTCCGAGCCGGCCTTGCCGAGCCCGCCCAGGTTCTCGTCCGGGATGGTGTAGCCGGGGCCGCCGGTGCCGGTGCCCTGCGGGTCGCCGCACTGCAGGACGAAGATCCCGCCCGTGGTGAGGCGGTGGCACTTGGTCTTGTCGAAGTAGTGCTGGTCCGCCAGCGACTTGAACGAGTTGACCGTGTGCGGGGTCTTCGCCGCGTCCATCGCGATGGCGATCTTGCCCTGGTCGGTGTCCAGGGTGAAGGTGTACTTCGCCTTCTGGTCGACGGCCATGGCCGGCTCGGCCTTCTTCGAGGCCTCGGGGGAGGGCGTGGCGGAGCCGGAGCCGGAGGCCGCGGGGGTCACCGTCTCCTTCTCGTCCTTGTCGAAGACACCGCCGGCAATGCCGCCGATCACGGCCGCGGCCACCACGGCCACCGCCGAACCGATGACGAGGGCGCGCTGGCGCGACTTGCGCCGCGCCTCGGCCCTGCGCTGCTGCTGCCGCTCGAACTTCTCCCTGGCGAGCTGCCGCCGCCGCTGATCGCTCGTGACCACCGGGTCGTCTCCTTGTGCGTGTCTGGTACAGCCGTCCGGGCTGGGGTTAGGCCGTACCGTATATGGGTTCGCTGTGTGATGAGCAGCGCCGGTAGGCTCTGGTCTGCCACAACCTCCATCCGGATGACCGTGGCCGGACCGCCGGACGACAGTTACCGGACGACATTTAAGGGACGAACGTGCTCATTGCCGGGTTCCCCGCCGGGGCCTGGGGGACCAACTGCTACGTGGTCGCCCCCGCCGCCGGCGAGGAGTGCGTCATCATCGACCCGGGCCACCAGGCCGCCCAGGGAGTCGAGGAGACGCTGAAGAAGCACCGTCTCAAGCCCGTCGCCGTCGTCCTCACCCACGGCCACATCGACCACGTGGCCTCGGTGGTGCCCGTGTGCGGCGCCCACGACGTGCCCGCCTGGATCCACCCCGAGGACCGGTACATGATGAGCGACCCCGAGAAGGCGCTCGGCCGCTCGATCGGGATGCCGCTGATGGGCGAGCTGACCGTGGGCGAGCCCGACGACGTCCGCGAGCTGACCGACGGCGCCGCCCTGAAGCTGGCGGGCCTCGACTTCTCCGTCGCGCACGCGCCCGGCCATACCAAGGGGTCGGTGGCCTTCCGGATGCCCGAGTCCGCGGACGTACCGTCCGTCTTCTTCTCGGGCGACCTGCTCTTCGCCGGCTCCATCGGACGCACCGACCTGCCCGGCGGCTCCCACGCCGAGATCCTCGAGTCGCTGGCCCGCGTGTGCCTGCCGCTCGACGACTCGACCGTGGTGCTGTCCGGCCACGGTCCCCAGACCACCATCGGCCGTGAGCGCGCGACCAACCCCTACCTGAGGGAAGTCGCCGCCGGCCTGGGAGGCGGCCACGCCGCCCCACGACGAGGAATGTGACGAGAGTTTCGTGAGCACCTTCAAGGCCCCCAAGGGCACCTACGACCTCATCCCGCCGTTCTCCGCGAAGTACCTCGCCGTCCGCGAGGCCATCTCCGCCCCGCTGCGCACCTCCGGGTACGGGTACGTCGAGACGCCCGGCTTCGAGGACGTCGGCCTGTTCGCCCGCGGTGTGGGCGAGTCCACCGACATCGTGTCGAAGGAGATGTACGCGTTCGAGACGAAGGGCGGCGACAAGCTCGCCCTGCGCCCCGAGGGCACCGCGTCCGTGCTGCGCGCCGCGCTGGAGGCGAGCCTGCACAAGCAGGGCAACCTGCCGGTCAAGCTCTGGTACTCCGGCTCGTACTACCGCTACGAGCGTCCGCAGAAGGGCCGCTACCGCCACTTCTCGCAGGTCGGCGCCGAGGCGATCGGTGCCGAGGACCCCGCGTTGGACGCCGAGCTGATCATCCTGGCCGACCAGGCGTACCGCTCGCTGGGCCTGCGCACCTTCCGGATCCTGCTCAACTCGCTGGGCGACAAGGAGTGCCGACCCGTCTACCGCGAGGCGCTCCAGACCTTCCTGCGCGGCCTCGACCTCGACGAGGAGACCGTCCGCCGGGCCGAGATCAACCCGCTGCGCGTCCTCGACGACAAGCGGGCCGACGTCCAGAAGCAGCTGGTCGGCGCGCCGGTGCTGCGCGACTACCTGTGCGACGCGTGCAAGGCATACCACGAGGAGGTGCGCGCGCTGATCACGGCCGCGGGCGTGGCCTTCGAGGACGACGAGAAGCTGGTCCGCGGCCTGGACTACTACACCCGCACCACCTTCGAGTTCGTGCACGACGGCCTCGGCTCGCAGTCCGCGGTCGGCGGCGGCGGCCGGTACGACGGCCTGTCCGAGATGATCGGCGGCCCCGCGCTGCCGTCCGTCGGCTGGGCGCTCGGCGTGGACCGCACGGTGCTGGCGCTGGAGGCCGAGGGCATCGAGCTCGACATCCCGGCGACCACCCAGGTCTTCGCGGTGCCGCTCGGCGACGAGGCGCGGCGGCTGCTCTTCGGCACGGTCACCGAGCTGCGGAAGGCCGGCGTCGCGGCCGACTTCGCGTACGGGGGCAAGGGCCTCAAGGGTGCGATGAAGGACGCGAACCGGTCCGGTGCGCGGTTGACCCTCGTCGCGGGCGAGCGGGACCTCGCCGAGGGAGTGGTCCAGCTCAAGGACATGGCGTCCGGCGAGCAGAGTGCGGTGCCGGTGGGCGAGCTCGTCGCGGCGGTCCGCGCGCGCCTGGCCTGACCCGGCACGTCCAGCCTCGCCGGTGTCCGGGGCGCCCCTGCAGCCTCGCCGGCTGCCCGAGGGGCCACCCCAGCCTCGCCGGTGCCCGGGCGGCAACCTCCAGCCTCGCCGGCGTTTGAGGCGCGGGTCCGGGCGGAGCCCGGTGCCCGGCGGAGCCGGGTTGCAGTCTTGGGGCTCCGCCCCAAACCCCGCGCCTCAAACGCCGGCGAGGCTGGGTGTTGCGCCCCAGGGCACTGGCGAGGCTGCGTCGGGCCCCGTCCGAGGTCCCGCCTCAAACGCCGGCGAGGCTGGAGTCGCAGCCAAGGAGGTCATGCCGGGCAGCGGGCGAGGCTGGAAGTTGCGCCCCAGGGCGCCGGCGAGGCTGGGGCGGGTCCCGCCCGAGGGGGCATGCCGGGCGGCCGGCGGGCTGGGAGGGGGCGTGGGGTGGTTACAGGAGGCCGTGGCGCATGGCGGTCGTCACCGCCGCCGTCCGGTCGGTCACCGACAGCTTGCCGAAGACGCGCAGCAGATGCGTCTTCACCGTGGACTCGGCCACGAACAGCCGCCGCCCGATCTCCGCGTTCGTCGCCCCCTCCGCGACCAGCCGCAGCACCGCCACCTCGCGGTCCGACAGCCGCGGCCGCTCCGGCCGGGTCCTGAGCCGGTCCACCAGCCGGCCCGCCACCGACGGCGCGAGCACCGTCTCGCCGCGCACGGCCGCCCGGATCGCCTCCGCCAGCTCCCCGCGGGCCATGTCCTTGAGCAGGTAGCCCGCGGCCCCCGCCTCCACGGCCCGCAGGATGTCCCGGTCCTCCTCGTACGTGGTCAGCACCACCACCCGGCACGGCAGCCCGGCCGCCGTGATCCGGCCGATCGACTCCACCCCGTCGCCGCCCGGCATCCGCAGGTCCATCAGGACCAGGTCCGGCAGGTGCTGCGCGGCCAGCGCCTCCGCCTGCGGACCGTTCGCCGCCTCCGCGACCACCTCCAGGTCCGGTTCGGCGCTGAGCATGCCGCGCAGGCCCTCCCGTACCACCGGATGGTCATCGGCCAGCAGGATGCGGATCATGGGCGTACGGCTCCTCACGCGACGGGAAGGGTGACGGTGACGGTGGTGCCCTCGCCCGGTGCGCTGCGCACCTCGGCCGTCCCGCCGACCTCGGCGGCGCGGGCCCGCAGGCCGCTCAGGCCGTAGCCGCGGGCGGGGCGTGCGGGGTCGAAGCCCCGGCCGGTGTCCCGGACCGACACCGTCAGCTCCCGGTCACCGTAGGTCAGGGCGAGCGCGGCGCGCGCGCCGGGTCCGGCGTGCTTGGCGGCGTTGGCGAGGGCCTCCTGGCAGCTGCGCAGCGCGACCACCTCCAGGCCGGGCGGCAGCGCCCGTACCGCGCCGGTGACGGTGACCGCGGCCGGCGGGTCGTGCCGGGCGGCGAGCCGGCCCACCGCGTCGGGCAGCGAGCCCCCGTCGAGGTCGGCGGGGGCGCCGCCGGCGACCAGGGCGCGGGCCTCGGCGAGGTTCTGCCGGGCGGTGCCCGCCATCAGGTCGAGGTGGCGGCGGGCCTGCGGAAGGTCGTGGTCGAGTTCCGACTGGACGGCCTGGACGAGCATCAGGAGGCTGGTGAAGCCCTGGGCGAGGGTGTCGTGGATCTCGCGGGACATCCGCTCCCGTTCGGCGAGCGCGCCCCGCTCGGCCGAGAGCCGGGCCACTTCCTCCCGGCTGGCCTCCAACTCGGTGATGAGGGAAGCCCGTTCCCTGCTCTGGTCCATGATCCGGATGATCCAGACGCCGAAGAAGACGGAGAAGGCGAGGGTGGCGGCCGCGAAGACGCCGTTGGAGAACACGATCCGCGGGTCCGGCCGCCACAGCAGCGCCCACCCGGCGACCGGCACCAGGCTCACCACCGCCACGGCGGCCATCGCCCGGCGCACCGGCAGCAGCATGAAGCAGTGCGGAGCGAGAGCGAAGGTGATCAGCCGGGTCTCGCCGACGAGGAACGAGGCGGGCAGGAACAGCAGGAACGCCGGCACCAGGTAGCGCACCGCCCCGGCCGGGTCCTCGTCCCCTTCGAGCAGCCGCGGCCGGCCCGCCCGCAGGTACCAGGGGATCAGCAGGGCCAGCAGCCCGCCGGCCGCGAACCGGTAGCCGGCCGCCGGCATGCCGGCCCCGAGCACGAACACCTCGGTGGCCAGCCAGACCACCCCGAAGTACAGGTCCCAGGGCAGGAACCCGCGCTGCCACGCGTGCACCTCGCGGGCCCCGGCGGCGCGGGTGAGGGTCCTCAGCCGGCGCGGCGGCTCTTCCACCTGAAAGTCAGCAGACACAGGACCAATCCTCCGATGCACCAGGCGCCCAGGACCAGGGCGATCCTGCCGAACTCCCAGCTCCCCGCGGGTTCCAGGACCGCGGCGGACTCCGGGAGGAAGATCCCGCGGAAACCCTGGCACATCCACTTGAGCGGGAAGAACGAGCTGATGTTCAGCAGCCACTGCGGGATCGCGTGGACCGGGATGAACACCCCGGAGGTGAACTGCAGGACCAGGAAGGGCAGTACGACCACGGAGCTGGCGCTCTTCCCCGAGCGCGGCAGGCTGCTGATCGCGATGCCCAGCAGGGCGCAGCCCGTCAGCCCCAGCACGAAGATCCAGGAGAACGTGAGCCAGCGGGCGGCCGTCGACGGCAGGTCGAGGTCGAAGAGGGCGGTGCCCACGAGCAGCAGGAGGGCCGTCTCCAGCAGGCCGGTGACCAGCACCATCCACAGTTTGCCGAGGAAGTACGCGGCCGGCGGCATCGGGGTGCCGCTGAGCCTGCGCAGCACCTGCTCGTCCCGTTCGACGGCGATGGAGATGCCCAGGGACTGGAAGCTCACCGACATGATGCCCGCGGCGATCATGCCGGCCGCGTAGAGCTGGGAGGCGGTCACCCCGGCGCCCTCGACGTCGTCGCCGAAGATCGAGGCGAAGAGGGCGAGGAAGACGACGGGGAAGGCGAAGGTGAAGACCACCGCGTCGCGCCGGCGGGCGAACTGCTTCAGCTCCAGCAGGCCGCGGCTGAGCCCGAGCGACCAGGTGCCGGGCAGGGCCCGTACGGAGGTCCGTACGGCGGGTGCCTTCGCGGTGGCGGTTCCGGTGGTGTGCGTGCTCATCGCGCGTCCTCCTGCGGGGTGCCGTTCGGTGTCTGGGGGGTGCCGGACTGGCCTGTCAGGCGCAGGTACACGTCCTCCAGGGTGGGGCGGCTGATCCGCAGCCCCGGGACCTCGCCGCCGAAGCGGGCCGCGAGGTCGGCGACGGTGGCGGTGGGCGTGTCCGTCTCCGTGCGGTGCGCGGCGCCGTCTGCTCCGGTCCACTCGACGGTCGCGCCGGTGCCGAAGCGGGTCCGCAGCGCGGCCGGCTCGCCCTGGGCGACGACCCTGCCGCGGGCGACCACCGCGAGGCGGTCCGCGAGGGCCTCGGCCTCCTCCAGGTAGTGCGTGGTGAGCACGATCGTCGTGCCCTCGGCCGCCAGCAGCCGGATCAGGTCCCAGAACTGCCGGCGCGCCGCCGGGTCGAAGCCGGTCGTCGGCTCGTCCAGGAGCAGCAGCTCCGGGCCGCCGATCACGCCGAGCGCCACGTCGAGCCGCCGCCGCTGGCCGCCGGACAGCCCCTTGATCCGGTGGTCGCGCTTCTCCTCCAGGCCCACCAGGGCGATCACCTCGGCGGGGTCACGGGGCGCCGGGTAGTAGCGGGCGAAGTGCTCCACCGTCTCGCGCACCGTCAGTTCGGCGGGCGCCGACTCGTCCTGCCAGACGATGCCCACCTTCGCGCGCCAGGCCCGGCCGCCGGCCGCCGGGTCGGTGCCGAGCACCGCCACCTCGCCGCCGTCCCGCGACCGGTACCCCTGGAGGATCTCCACCGTCGTGCTCTTGCCCGCCCCGTTGGGTCCGAGCAGCCCGAAGACCTCCCCCCGCCGGATCTCCAGGTCCAGTCCGTCCACCGCCGTGACCCCGCCGTACTGCTTGCGGAGCCCGCGTACTTCCACCGCGAGTGCTGTCATGCCCTGAGCGTCCCGTGGAATCCGGCCCGCCGGTCCCTCCGGGAGGACGCCCTTATGTCCACCGAACGGTGGACAGCGCCCCGGGTGCGGCACAATGACCGTGCTCCCGGGCCTGACCCACCGGCCCACGACTGGACGGGATGACGGAACGCCGTATGACGACTACAGGGGCGGACACCTCGCGGAGCGTGGGCGGCAGCCGCGCACTGGCCTGGCTGCTCGTGATCACGGGTGCGGCGGGACTGCTCGCCGCCTGGGTGATCACGATCGACAAGTTCAAGCTGCTCGAAGACCCGGACTTCGTGCCCGGATGCAGCTTCAACCCGGTCGTGGCCTGCGGCAACATCATGAAGAGCGACCAGGCGTCGGCCTTCGGCTTCCCGAACCCGATGCTCGGGCTCGTCGCCTACGGCATGGTCGTGTGCGTGGGCGTGAGCCTGCTCGCCGGGGCCCGGTTCCGCGGCTGGTACTGGCTGACCTTCAACGCGGGCGCGCTCTTCGGTGTCGGCTTCTGCATGTGGCTGATGTTCCAGTCGCTGTACCGCATCAACTCGCTGTGCCTGTGGTGCTGCCTGGCCTGGGTCGCCACGATCGTGCTGTTCTGGTACCTCACCGCGCACAACGTCCGCGCCGGCCTGCTGCCCGCGCCGGGCTGGCTCAAGGGCTTCTTCGCCGAGTTCACCTGGGTCCTGCCGGTCCTGCACATCGGGATCATCGGCATGCTGATCCTGACCCGCTGGTGGGACTTCTGGACCTCCTGACCTCCTGACCGCAGCCGGTCCCCGCCGGTCCCGTCCGGGTCCCGTTCCGGACCGCGCTGTCGGTGGGCTCGCTTAGGCTTCCGGTGTGGAACCAGACCTCTTCACCGCCGCAGCCGAAGACCGTCAGGCGAAGGACCCCGCCAGTTCTCCGCTCGCCGTCCGGATGCGCCCGCGCACCCTGGACGAGGTCGTCGGCCAGCAGCACCTGCTGAAGCCCGGCTCGCCGCTGCGCCGGCTCGTCGGGGACGGGGCGGGCGGACCGGCCGGGGCGTCCTCGGTGATCCTGTGGGGTCCGCCGGGGATCGGCAAGACGACGCTCGCGTACGTGGTGAGCCAGGCGACGAAGAAGCGTTTCGTGGAGCTGTCCGCGATCACGGCCGGCGTGAAAGAGGTACGGGCCGTCATCGAGGGCGCCAAGCGCGCGGCCGGCGGCTACGGCAAGGACACGGTCCTCTTCCTCGACGAGATCCACCGCTTCAGCAAGGCGCAGCAGGACTCCCTGCTCCCGGCCGTGGAGAACCGCTGGGTCACGCTGATCGCCGCGACCACGGAGAACCCGTACTTCTCGATCATCTCGCCGCTGCTGTCGAGGTCCCTGCTGCTCACGCTGGAACCGCTGACCGACGACGACCTGAGCGCGCTGATGCACCGGGCACTGACCGAGGAGCGGGGGCTAGGCGGCGCGGTCACGCTGCCCGCCGACGCCGAGGCGCACCTGCTGCGCATCGCAGGCGGGGACGCCCGGCGCGCCCTGACCGCGCTGGAGGCGGGCGCCGGATCGGCCATCGCCAAGGGCGAGCCGGAGATCACCCTGACGACGGTCGAGGAGGCCGTGGACCGGGCGGCGGTGAAGTACGACCGGGACGGCGACCAGCACTACGACGTGGCCAGCGCCCTGATCAAGTCGATCCGCGGCTCGGACGTGGACGCGGCGCTGCACTACCTGGCCCGGATGATCGAGGCGGGGGAGGACCCGCGGTTCATCGCCCGGCGGCTGATGATCTCCGCGAGCGAGGACATCGGCCTCGCCGACCCGACCGCGCTGCCGACCGCCGTGGCCGCCGCCCAGGCCGTCGCCATGATCGGTTTCCCGGAAGCGGCCCTGACCCTCAGCCACGCCACGATCGCGCTGGCCCTGGCCCCCAAGTCGAACACCGCCACGACCGCGATCGGCGCCGCGCTCGCCGACGTGCGCGCGGGTCTGGCCGGGCCGGTGCCGCCGCATCTGCGGGACGGGCACTACAAGGGGGCCAAGAAGCTGGGTCACGCGCAGGGGTACGTGTATCCGCACGACGTGCCGGGGGCGATCGCCGCGCAGCAGTACGCGCCGGACGCGGTGCACGGCAAGCGGTATTACGAGCCGACGCGGTACGGGGCCGAGGCGCGGTACGCGGACGTCGTCGAGAAGGTCCGCGAGCGGCTGCGCGGCGCCTGACCGGGCGGGGCACCGCCCCGGACCCCGCTCCTCAACCCCCCCGGACTCCGTCCGGGGGACCCCCAGGAGGGGCTGGATTTGTCCTACGCTCCCCGCATGGGACGTGCTGCTTCGGTGATCGCCCTGGCGGCGGTGCTGTTGCTCGGCGGGTGCGGCGATGCCGACGGGCCCGCCGGGGAACCTGCGGAGGTGGTGCGGGTGGCTGGGGGCGGGGGTGGTTTTCCGCCCGACGCGGCGGCCGCCCGCCGGCAGCTGGACGGGCTCGAGGTCGCGTGGGGCCGCAACTGGCAGACGTACCGGCGCGAGGAGTTCGGGGAGACCTGGTCGGACGCGACCGACGCGCTCGGCGGCCGCAACGGCTGCGACACCCGCGACGACGTGCTCCGGCGCGATCTGCGGGAGCTGCGCGAAGACGACCGCGACCCGTGCGTGGTGGTCTCCGGAACCCTGCACGACCCGTACACCGGCAGGGAACTGCCGTACACCGACCGGCGCGCCACCCGGATCCAGACCGACCACGTGGTGGCGCTCGGCGCCGCCTGGCGGGCCGGGGCGTACGCCTGGACCCCGCAGCGGCGGCTGGCGTACGCGAACGACCTCGACGTGCTGCTCGCTGTCGACAAGCAGGCCAATCACGACAAGAGCAGCAGGACCCCGGACAAGTGGAAGCCGCCGCGGCGGGCCTACTGGTGCGAGTACGCGCGGCGCTGGACCGGCATCAAGGACAAGTACCGGCTGTCGGTGACGGCCCCCGAGAAGGCCGCCCTCCGGGACATGCTGGCGTCCTGCGGTCAGTGACCGCCGGGTGCGGCCGCCTCGAAGAGGTGGTGCATCGCCCGGCGCAGCCCGCACACGTCCCGGACCGGCTCGACGAAGTCGAAGCGGGCGTCGAAGGGCCGCTCGCCGGTGAAGCGGATCCGCAGCCCCAGCCGGTCCAGGGCCACCGGCACCGCCCGCCCGGCCGCCGCGCCCCGCTCCTCCCGGACGCCGAGCAGCCGCACCAGGCGCTGTACGTGCCCGCCGTGCGCGGAGTGCAGGTGCTGGAGGAGTTCGGCCTCGTGGTCCACCAGCGGATCGGGCCGGGCCTCGGCGAAGTCGTCGGGGTCGACGTGCTCGGCGCCCCACAGGTCGTCGACGCCGATCTCGCCCACCTCCAGGCGCAGCAGCACCCACGCGGGCCGGGGCGCCCGGCCGTCCTCCGGCTCGGACGGCGCCCCGGCCGTGTCGAGGATCTCGCCCACCGGATGCCGCTCGGCGAGCAGCATCGCGCAGGCGGCCCGCTCCTCGGCGCGCACCGGCGTGAGCCACCCGGCGAGCCACGCGCGGCCTCGGATACGATGGGGCACGGACACCGGCGCCACGTCCGTGATCTCGATCACGGCGGGGAGGTCGGCGTCCTGGGCGTGAGCGGCCGCTCTGGCAGCCGCGGACTCCTTGGAGACAAGGAGAATCACGTCCCCGTCCGGGGTGACGGTCCGTGCGACCGGCATTCCTGTCCCCAGCTCATCGGGCTCGCGCGTGTCGTGAGCACCCCGCAGGGTGAGGGATACTGAGGCGTTGGACTCTACGAGGGTTCGTACGCGTTCGGCTCCGGTGAGCTGCCGAACGCCTTCCCTGGGACGCGGCTGACCTTGTCTACCGTCGCCGAAAGCGGATTCCGTTTCGTTGGAACCCGAACTTCGACGCGCACTGGGCAGGGGGATCCCATGTGGTCGAGACATTACGTCCTCCTCGCTAAGGTAAGCCTCACCTAACTTACATGGAGGTAGGTTCCACGTGAACCAGAAGCGACCCAAGGTCAAGAAGTCGCGTGCCCTCGGCATTGCGCTGACCCCGAAGGCCGTCAAGTACTTCGAGGCCCGCCCCTACCCGCCGGGCGAGCACGGCCGTGGCCGCAAGCAGAACTCGGACTACAAGGTTCGTCTGCTCGAGAAGCAGCGTCTGCGCGCTCAGTACGACATCTCTGAGCGTCAGATGGCCCGCGCGTACGACCGCGCGAAGAAGGCCGAAGGCAAGACGGGCGAGGCGCTTGTCGTCGAGCTCGAGCGTCGCCTCGACGCCCTGGTCCTGCGTTCGGGCATCGCCCGCACCATCTACCAGGCCCGCCAGATGGTCGTTCACGGCCACATCGAGGTCAACGGTGGCAAGGTCGACAAGCCGTCGTTCCGTGTCCGTCCGGACGACGTCATCACCGTGCGTGAGCGCAGCCGCGACAAGCACCCCTTCCAGGTTGCGCGCGAGGGTGGCTACGCCGGCGAGGGCGAGGCGCCCCGCTACCTGCAGATCAACCTGAAGGCCCTGGCCTTCCGCCTGGACCGTGACCCGAACCGCAAGGAAATTCCGGTCATCTGCGACGAGCAGCTCGTCGTCGAGTACTACGCCCGCTGATCCGGGAGTAGCCACTCACCAGGCTGGTCAGCCCGTCGGTTCCCCGGAAGGGGAGCCGGCGGGCTTTCTGCTGCCCGGGACCTGCCCGCCCCGCCGCGCCGGCCGGGCCGCCCCCGCCGCCGGCCGCTTCCGGGCCCGGAACCGCAGGGCCCGCTCCACCAGCTCCGCCGGCGCCAGCAGCCGGCCCTCGGTCGCCCGTACGGCGTATCCCGCCGCGCCCAGCGCCTCGCCCGCCTGCTGCCGGCAGGCCAGCCGGGGCCCGTTGAAATAGCCCGAGCCGAACAGCTGCAGCCCCACCGAGCCCCACATGCCCTCCGCCGCGCCCTGGAGCACCGCCGCCTCCCCGGCGTCGCCCTCGCTCACCGTCACCAGTGCCAGCAGCTCCAGCGCCAGCACCAGGCCCAACAGGTCGTGGAAGGTGTGGTTGATCGTCACGCACTCCACCAGCAGCCGGCGGGCCCCCGCGCAGTCCCCGCCGTTCAGCGCCGCGTACGCCAGGACGTACAGGGCGTAGGCCCGGCTCCACTGCTCCCCGTGGTCCTCACAGATCTCCCGGACCTCGTGGCACAGCTCCAGCGCCCCCTCCAGATCGCCCTGGAACGCCATCGCCAGCGCCAGCTCCACCTGGCACATCAGCACGTTGCTGTTCAGCTCCCCGGCCTCCCGGTAGCGCTCCAGCGCCTCGCCGAGCAGCTCGCCGGCCCGCTCCATGTCGTCCGAGACCAGGGCCAGGCAGCCCAGCCGGTGCACCGCGTACGCCGTGGCGAGCGGGCTCCCGGCCAGCTCGGCGCCCTCCCGGCACTCGTGCAGCGCGCCCAGCGCCGCCACCGCGTCGCCCTGCAGGCAGGCCACGTAGCCGAGCACCCACAGCGCCTTGAGGCGGGACCCGTCGTGCGCCGTCTCCTGCGCGTCCAGCTCCAGGGCCCGGTCCAGCCAGTGCCGGCCCTCGGACAGCCGCCCGCAGCCGGCCCAGTAGAACCACAGCGTCCCCGCCAGGTACTGGCCCAGATGCGCCTCGTCCGGACCGTCGAGGCAGAACTCCAGGGCGAGCCGCAGGTTCGCCAGCTCCGCGTCGACCAGCGCCGCCACCTCCTGCTGGCGCGGACTGAACCACTCCAGCTCGCACCAGGTGGCCAGCCCCATGTACCAGTCCCGGTGCCGCCGCCGCAGCCGGCCCGCCTCGCCCTGCGCCTCCAGCCAGCCCGCGCCGTACGCCCGTACGGTGTCGAGCATCCGGTAGCGGGCCCCGGCCGGGCCGTCCTCGCGGACCAGGAGCGACTGCGCGAGCAGCTCGCCCAGCACGTCGAGCACGTCCTCGGCCGCCAGGCCCGGACCGCCGCAGACGTACTCCGCCGCCTCCAGGTCGAACTGCCCGGCGAACACCGACAGCCGGGCCCACAGCAGCCGTTCCCCGTCCGTGCACAGCTCGTGGCTCCAGCCGATCGCCGTACGCAGCGCCTGGTGGCGGGGGAGCGCACCGCGGCTGCCGCCCGTCAGCAGCCGGAACCGGTCCTCCAGCCGGACCAGCACCTGCTCCACCGACAGCGCCCGCAGCCGGCCCGCCGCCAGCTCCAAGGCCAGCGGGATCCCCTCCAGCCGCTCGCACAGCTCGCCGACCGCGCCCCGGTTCGCGGCCGTCAGCTCGAAACCGGGCGCCGCCGCCGCGGCCCGGGCCGCCAGCAGCTCCGCCGCGTCCGCCGCGCCGAGCGGGGCCAGCGGATAGGCATGCTCCCCGTCGAGGGCCAGCGGCCGGCGGCCCGCGGCGAGCACCCGCAGCCCCGGCGCGTGCCGCAGCAGCTCCCGGACCAGCTCCGCACACGGGTCC
Organism: Streptomyces sp. NBC_00239; assembly: GCF_036194065.1. Lineage (NCBI taxonomy): Bacteria > Bacillati > Actinomycetota > Actinomycetes > Kitasatosporales > Streptomycetaceae > Streptomyces > Streptomyces sp. NBC_00239. Next base: position 6,506,954 of record NZ_CP108095.1, read on the forward strand.
ACCAGCTGTTCGAAACCGTCCAGCACCAGCAGCAGCTCGCGGTCGGCCAGGTGTTCGGCCAGTACGGTCCGGGGCAGCCGGGTGGTGTGGTCGGTAAGCCGCAGGGCCTCGGCCAGGGCGTGCACCAGCAGCTCCGGATCGCGGACCGCGGACAGCTCGGCCAGCCACACCCCGTCGGCCGGCCACGCCCCGGCGCCCGGAGCCGCCGCGCCGACCGGCTCGCAGGAGCGTTCCTGCACCGCCCGCGCGGCCCGCAGCGCCAGCCGGGACTTCCCGACCCCGCCCACCCCCGTGACCGTCACCAGCCGCGAGCGCTCCAGCAGCCGTGCCAGCTCGGCGAGTTCGCGACCCCGCCCGACGAGCCCGGTCAGCTCCGAGGGAAGATTGCCGCACGTCCTTGGTCGCATGGGACACGGAGGGTACTGCTCCGGATGCGCTGCGTACAAGGCGGGTCGTCCGGTCCCGGAATTCCGGTACGGCCGGGCACCCCCGGCGCGATAGGGTCGGGGGACGACTTTTCGATGTTCAGGCGATGTTTCAGGGAGCGGTGCAACGTGTCCGGTGGAGAGGTGGCCGGGATCCTCGTGGCCGTCTTCTGGGCGATCCTGGTCTCGTTCCTCGCCGTCGCGCTGGCGAGGCTCGCGCAGACGCTCAAGGCGACCACCAAGCTCGTGGCCGACGTGACCGAGCAGGCCGTGCCGCTGCTGGCCGACGCCTCCACGACCGTCCGCTCCGCGCGCACCCAGCTCGACCGGGTCGACGCCATCGCGAGTGACGTCCAGGAGGTCACCTCCAACGCCTCGGCGCTCTCCTCCACCGTGGCCTCCGCCTTCGGCGGACCGCTCGTGAAGGTCGCCGCCTTCGGGTACGGCGTCCGCCGGGCCCTGGGCCGCGGGGACGGTCAGGCCGCCGGCGGCGTGCCGCCCCGCGCATCCCGTCGTACCGTGATCGTTGGCCGCACCGTGCCCTCCGCGCGGCGCCGGAAGCAGAAGGACTGAGACCGGGATGTTCCGCCGTACCTTCTGGTTCACCGCGGGCGCCGCCGCCGGCGTGTGGGCCACCACCAAAGTCAACCGCAAGCTGAAGCAGCTGACCCCCGAGAGCCTGGCCGCCCAGGCCGCCGAGAAGGCGGTCGAGGCAGGACACCGCCTCAAGGACTTCGCCCTCGACGTCAAGGCGGGAATGGCGCAGCGCGAGGACGAGCTGAACGACGCACTGGGGCTCCACCAGGACCCGGACGGCGCCGCGCAGCTCGACAACGTACGCGTCCTGCCCGGTCAGCGCCGCATGCGGGCCATCGAGACCAACCACCACCGACCGAAGCACTCGTACAACCGGAATGAGGACCACTGATGGAGTCGGCTGAGATTCGCCGCCGCTGGCTGAGCTTCTTCGAGGAGCGCGGTCACACCGTCGTCCCTTCGGCGTCGCTCATCGCGGACGACCCGACTCTGCTGCTGGTCAACGCGGGCATGGTCCCGTTCAAGCCGTACTTCCTCGGCGAGACCAAGCCCCCGGCCCCCCGTGCCACCAGCGTGCAGAAGTGCGTCCGTACCCCGGACATCGAAGAGGTCGGCAAGACCACCCGGCACGGCACGTTCTTCCAGATGTGCGGCAACTTCTCCTTCGGCGACTACTTCAAGGAAGGCGCCATCACGTACGCCTGGGAGCTGCTCACCAGCTCCGTGGCGGACGGCGGCTACGGCCTGGAGCCGGAGAAGCTCTGGATCACCGTCTACCTCGACGACGACGAGGCCGAGCAGATCTGGCGCGAGAAGATCGGCGTGCCCGCCGAGCGCATCCAGCGCCTGGGCAAGAAGGACAACTTCTGGTCCATGGGCGTCCCCGGACCCTGCGGCCCCTGCTCCGAGATCAACTACGACCGCGGCCCCGAGTTCGGCGTCGAGGGCGGCCCGGCCGTCAACGACGAGCGGTACGTCGAGATCTGGAACCTCGTCTTCATGCAGTACGAGCGGGGCGCCGGCGACGGCAAGGAGGACTTCCCGATCCTCGGCGACCTGCCGTCCAAGAACATCGACACCGGCCTCGGCCTCGAACGCCTCGCGATGATCCTGCAGGGCGTGCAGAACATGTACGAGACCGACACCCTGCGCGTCGTCATGGACAAGGCCACCGAGCTGACCGGGGTCCGCTACGGCGCGGCCCAGGGCACCGACGTCTCCATGCGCGTGGTCGCCGACCACATCCGCACCTCCGTGATGCTCATCGGCGACGGCGTCACCCCCGGCAACGAGGGCCGCGGCTACGTGCTGCGCCGCATCATGCGCCGCGCCATCCGCAACATGCGCCTGATGGGCGCCACCGGCCCGGTGGTCCAGGAGCTCGTCGACGTCGTGATCAACACGATGGGGCAGCAGTACCCGGAGCTCGTCACCGACCGCAAGCGCATCGAGACCGTCGCGCTCGCCGAAGAGGCCGCCTTCCTCAAGGCCGTCAAGGGCGGCACCAACATCCTCGACACCGCCGTGACCGAGACCAAGGCCGCCGGCGGCACGGTCCTCTCCGGCGACAAGGCGTTCCTGCTCCACGACACCTGGGGCTTCCCGATCGACCTCACCCTGGAGATGGCCGCCGAGCAGGGCCTCTCCGTGGACGAGTCCGGCTTCCGCCGCCTGATGCAGGAGCAGCGCGACCGCGCCAAGGCCGACGCCAAGGCCAAGAAGACCGGCCACGCGGACATGTCCGCCTACCGTGAGATCGCCGACGGCTCCGGCGCCACCGAGTTCACCGGCTACGCCACCACCCAGGGCGAGTCCACCGTCGTCGGCCTGCTGGTCAACGGCGTGTCCGCGCCCGCCGCCTCCGAGGGCGACGAGGTCGAGGTCGTCCTCGACCGCACCCCGTTCTACGCCGAGGGCGGCGGCCAGCTCGCCGACCAGGGCCGCATCAAGCTCGACTCGGGCGCCGTCATCGTCGTCCGCGACGTGCAGCAGCCGGTCCCGGGCGTGTCCGTGCACAAGGGTTCCGTCCAGGTCGGCGAGGTGACGGTGGGCGCCTCCGCGTACGCCGCCATCGACGTGACGCGCCGCCGGGCCATCGCCCGCGCCCACTCGGCCACCCACCTGACGCACCAGGCGCTGCGCGACGCCCTCGGCCCGACGGCCGCCCAGGCCGGTTCCGAGAACTCGCCCGGCCGCTTCCGCTTCGACTTCGGCTCGCCGAACGCCGTCCCCGGCTCGGTCCTCACCGACGTCGAGCAGAAGATCAACGACGTGCTCTCCCGTGAGCTCGACGTCACCGCCGAGATCATGAGCATCGACGAGGCCAAGAAGCAGGGCGCCATCGCCGAGTTCGGCGAGAAGTACGGCGAGCGCGTCCGCGTCGTCACCATCGGCGACTTCTCCAAGGAGCTGTGCGGCGGCACGCACGTCGGCAACACCGCCCAGCTGGGCCTGGTGAAGCTGCTCGGCGAGTCCTCCATCGGCTCCGGCGTGCGCCGCGTCGAGGCCCTCGTCGGTGCGGACGCGTACAACTTCCTCGCCAAGGAGCACACGGTCGTCGCCCAGCTCCAGGAGCTGGTCAAGGGCCGCCCCGAGGAGCTGCCGGAGAAGATCGCCTCCATGCTCGGCAAGCTGAAGGACGCCGAGAAGGAGATCGAGAAGTTCCGCGCGGAGAAGGTCCTCCAGGCCGCCGCGGGCCTCGCCGCCAACGCCCAGGACATCCGCGGCCTCGCCCTCGTGGTGGGCCAGGTGCCGGACGGCACGGGCGCCGACGACCTGCGCAAGCTGGTCCTCGACGTGCGCGGCCGCATCCAGGGCGACCGCCCGGCCGTCGTGGCCCTGTTCACCACGGCGAACGACCGCCCGCTGACCGTGATCGCCACCAACGAGGCCGCCCGCGAGCGCGGTCTCAAGGCCGGCGACCTGGTCCGTACGGCCGCCAAGACCCTCGGTGGCGGCGGTGGCGGCAAGCCGGACGTGGCCCAGGGCGGCGGCCAGAACGCGGCCGCCATCCCGGAGGCCATCGCCGCGGTCGAGCGCCTCGTCGTCGAGACGGTCTGACCATGACGCTGCGCCGTGGTCGCCGCCTTGCGATCGATGTCGGTGACGCCCGGATCGGGGTCGCCTCGTGCGACCCCGATGGGGTCCTCGCCACACCGGTGGAAACCGTGCCGGGACGTGACATTCCTTTCGCTCACCGGCGGCTGCGGCAGCTCGTCGCGGAGTACGAGCCCCTTGAGGTCGTGGTCGGACTGCCCCGCTCGCTCAGCGGGCGGGAGGGTCCGGCCGCGGCCAAGGTGCGCGCCTTCGCCACGGAACTCGCCAAGGGCATCAAGCCGGTGACGGTCCGTCTGGTGGACGAGCGGATGACGACGGTGACGGCGGCCCAGGGGCTGCGGGCCTCCGGAAAGAACGCGAAGAAGGGCCGCGCGGTGATCGACCAGGCCGCCGCTGTGGTGATCCTTCAGAACGCTCTTGAGACCGAACGGGTATCAGGTAATCCGCCCGGCGAGTGCGTCGAAGTGGTCATCTGATCGCGATACGGTAACGTTCCGCGCGATGTGGCGGCATTTCGAACAGCCGTCGCCCACGAAGAGGCGGACCGAGAAGCCGCGGCATCGGAGTCGCGGCCGTCGTCTCGCAGCTCTAGGGGACCGATGACTGAGTACGGCCGGGGTTCAGGCCCCGAACCCTGGCACCCGGACGACCCGCTGTACGGGGACCAGGGATGGAACGGCCTCCAGCCCCAGCAGGGCCAGGTGCCGTACGGCGGCCAGTACCCGCAGGAGCCGCAGCACGCCCAGCCGCAGCCGCATCACCCGTTCCCGCAGAGCCACGAGCCGCAGCAGCAGTACCCCGGCCCGTACCCCGGTCAGCAGTACGCGGACCAGCACCAGGGCCGGCAGCAGGGCCAGCCGTCCGGCCAGTACGCGCAGCCTTACCCGCAGCAGCAGTACCAGGACCAGTACACCGATCAGTACCAGGACCAGTACCAGGACCAGTACGCCGACCCGCAGTCGGACTACGGATCCCAGCAGCACCAGCCGCAGCACCAGCCCCCACAGCATCAGCAGCAGCACGCTCCCGTGCCCGCCGCCGTCCAGTACGGCGGCGGGGCAGGGGCAGGGGGCTGGGACGGCGCGGTGCCGAACCCGTTCGACCAGCAGCCTGCGGCCGGCTACCCCGGCGAGGCCCCCGACCTGTACGGGACCCCCGACGCGTATCCGCCGCCGCAGCCCCCGAACCGGCGCGGCCAGGTCCCCGAACCGGCCACCGAATGGCAGGACGACGAGCCGTCCGCGGCCGACGAGCCCGAGCACGCCTTCTTCTCGGGCGGCGGCGGGAACGACGACGACGGCGACGACTCCGAGGGCCGCGGCCGGGGCGGTTCGGGCGGCGGCAACGGCCGTCGCGGCGGCCGCACCAAGAAGAAGAAGGGCCGCAACGGCGTGGCCTGCCTGTTCGTCTCGCTCGTCCTGGTGGGCGGCGTGGGCGGCGTCGGCTACTACGGCTACAGCTTCGTGAAGGAGCGATTCGGCGCGCCCGAGGACTTCGCGGGAGGCGGCACCGGATCCGTCGAGATCGAGATCCCCAAGGGCGCCAGCCTCGGCCAGATGGGCCGGATCCTCAAGGACGCCGGCGTCGTCAAGAGCATCGACGCGTTCACGGCGGCGGCCCAGCAGCACGAAACCAAGGGTCTGGGCATCCAGCCGGGTCTGTACGCGCTGAAGAAGGAGATGTCCGGGGCCGCCGCCGTGGAGCTGATGGTCAACCCGGCCAACATCAACGCCCTCGACGTGAACCCGGCCGAGCGCAACGTCGACGTCTACAAGAAGATCGACAAGAAACTCGGCAAGCCCGAGGGCACCACCCGGAACATCGCGAAGAACCAGTACAAGACCTTCGGCCTGCCCACCTGGGCGGCCCCCGGACCGGACACCAAGGACCCGCTGGAGGGCTTCCTGTACCCGGCCCGCTACGACCTGGGCAAGGGCGCCACCCCGGAGAAGCTGCTCAAGCAGATGGTCACCCGGGCGGCCTCGCACTACAACTCGCTCGACCTGGCGCCGAAGGCCGAAGCGCTCGGCCTGAACTCCCCGCTGGAGCTCGTCACCGTCGCGAGCCTGGTGGCCGCCGAGGGCAAGAACCACGACGACTACCGGAAGATGGCCGAGGTCGTCTACAACCGCCTCAAGGTGACCAACCAGGTCACGAGCCGGCGGCTGGAGTTCGACTCCACGATCAACTACATCCGGAACGAGAGCACGGTCGACATCTCGGCCAAGGAAGCCCGCGCGCTGAAGGACCCGTACAACACGTACCACGTCCGCGGTCTGCCGGCCGGGCCGATCGGCAACCCCGGCGACGACGCCGTCAGCGGTGCGCTCTCGCCGGACAAGGGCGGATGGATGTTCTTCATCTCCATCGACGGCAAGACCACGACCTACACGAGGACGCTGGACGAGCACGACAAGCTGGTGGCCGAGTTCAACAAGCGACGAAAGAGCGGCGGGTAGCAACAACATGTCGGTACGACGGGCCGCAGTGCTCGGATCCCCCATCGAGCACTCCCTCTCGCCGGTTCTGCACCGGGCGGCCTACCGGGAGCTCGGCCTCGACGACTGGTCGTACGACCGGTTCGAGATCGACGAGGCCCGGCTGCCGGAGTTCGTCGCCGGGCTCGGCCCCGAGTGGGCCGGGCTCTCGCTGACCATGCCGCTCAAGCGGGCGGTCATGCCGCTCCTCGACGGCATCACCGTCACCGCGGCCTCCGTCGAGGCCGTGAACACCGTCGTCCTCACCGAGGACGGCCGCCGCCTCGGCGACAACACCGACATCCCGGGCATCGTCGCCGCGCTCCACGAGCGCGGCGTCGACAAGGTGGAGTCGGCCGCCGTGCTCGGCGCCGGCGCCACCGCCTCCTCGGCCCTCGCCGCCCTCGCCCGGATCTGCACCGGCGAGGTCACCGCGTACGTACGCAGCGGGGCCCGCGCGGGCGAGATGCGGCAGTGGGGCGAGCGGCTCGGCGTCGCCGTGCGGACCGCCGACTGGGCCGACGCCGCCGAGGCGCTGCACGCGCCGCTGGTGATCGCCACCACCCCGGCCGGGACCACCGACGCGCTCGCCGCGGCCGTGCCCGAGCACCCCGGGACCCTCTTCGACGTGCTCTACGAGCCCTGGCCCACCGCCCTCGCGGCCGCCTGGGCGCAGCGCGGCGGCGAGCTGGTCGGCGGCCTCGACCTGCTGGTCCACCAGGCCGTGCTCCAGGTCGAACAGATGACCGGCCGGACGCCCGGGCCGCTGGCCGCGATGCGGGCCGCCGGAGAAGCGGCACTCGCCGCCCGCTAGGCGCCGGTCGTCAAAGTCCCGCCCGTCCACCCCCGCCCGTCCACCCCGGCGTCCGATAGCTGGACCGGAGATCGGCTCACCGGCCCGGACATGGGAGGATCAGGGCAGGCGGGCCAGGCCGCGCACCCGGTCGCGCCACAGTGGTTCCGGCGCGAGCATGAGGAGCATCGTTGAGCAGGTTGCGTTGGCTGACCGCAGGGGAGTCCCACGGACCCGCACTGGTCGCGACGCTGGAGGGTCTTCCCGCCGGCGTCCCGGTCACCACTGAGCTGGTGGCCGACCACCTGGCCCGGCGGCGGCTGGGCTATGGCCGCGGCGCCCGCATGAAGTTCGAGCAGGACGAGGTGACCTTCCTCGGCGGGGTCCGCCACGGTCTCTCCCTCGGTTCCCCGGTGGCCGTCATGGTCGGCAACACCGAGTGGCCCAAGTGGGAGAAGGTCATGTCGGCCGACCCGGTCGACCCCGCGGAGCTCAAGGAGACGGGCCGCAACGCCCCCCTGACCCGCCCCCGCCCCGGCCACGCCGACCTCGCGGGCATGCAGAAGTACGGCTTCGACGAGGCCCGGCCGATCCTGGAGCGCGCCAGCGCACGTGAGACCGCCGCCCGCGTCGCCCTCGGAGCCATCGCCCGGTCCTTCATCAAGGAGGCCGCGGGCATCGAGATCGTCTCCCACGTGGTGGAGCTGGCCGCGGCCAAGGCCCCCTACGGCGTCTACCCGACCCCCGCCGACGTCGACAGGCTCGACGCCGACCCGGTGCGCTGCCTCGACGCCGACGCGTCGAAGGCGATGGTCGCGGAGATCGACCAGGCCCACAAGGACGGCGACACCCTCGGCGGCGTCGTCGAGGTCCTCGCGTACGGGGTCCCGGTCGGCCTCGGTTCGCACGTGCACTGGGACCGACGGCTGGACGCCCGTCTCGCCGCCGCCCTCATGGGCATCCAGGCCATCAAGGGCGTCGAGGTCGGCGACGGCTTCGAGCTGGCCCGGGTGCCCGGCTCGAAGGCGCACGACGAGATCGTCTCCACCCCCGAGGGCATCAAGCGCACCAGCGGCCGCTCCGGCGGCACCGAGGGCGGTCTGACCACCGGCGAGCTGCTGCGCGTGCGCGCCGCGATGAAGCCGATCGCGACCGTGCCGCGTGCGCTGGCCACCGTCGACGTCGCCACCGGCGAGGCCACCGTGGCCCACCACCAGCGCTCGGACGTCTGTGCCGTGCCGGCCGCCGGCATCGTCGCCGAGGCGATGGTGGCGCTGGTGCTCGCCGACGCCGTCGTGGAGAAGTTCGGCGGCGACTCGGTCCCCGAGACCCGCCGCAACGTGCAGTCCTACCTCGACCACCTGCAGATCCGGTGACCGGCGGGCCTCGTGTGGTGCTGGTCGGACCCATGGGGTCCGGCAAGTCCACGGTGGGCGCGCTGCTCGCCGAGCGGCTCGCCGCCCCCTACCGGGACACCGACGCGGACATCGTCGCGGCCGAGGGCCGGGAGATCTCCGAGATCTTCGTCGACGACGGCGAGCCGTACTTCCGGGCGCTGGAACGCGAGGCGGTCGCCCGCGCGCTCGCCGAGCACACCGGCGTGCTGGCCCTCGGCGGCGGCGCCGTCCTCGACGAGGGGACCCGGAGCCTGCTCGCCGGGCTGCCCGTGGTCTACCTGTCGATGGACGTCGAGGAAGCCGTACGCCGGGTGGGGCTGGGCGCCGCCCGGCCGCTGCTGGCCATCAACCCGCGGCGGCAGTGGCGCGAGCTGATGGACGCCCGCCGCCCCCTGTACACCGAAGTCGCGCGCGTCGTCGTCGCCACCGACGACCGCACCCCCGAAGAGGTCGCCCAGGCGGTCCTCGACGCACTGGAGTTGAAGGACGTATGACGGACCAGGTGACACGGATCCACATCGGCGGCAGCGCCAGCCACGATCCGTACGAGGTACTGGTCGGCACGCAGCTGCTCGGTGAGCTGGGCGCGCTGATCGGCACCCGGGCACAGCGGGTCGCCGTGATCCACCCCGAGGCGCTGGCCGAGACCGGCGAGGCGCTGCGCGCCGACCTGGCCGACCAGGGCTACGAGACGGTCGCCATCCAGGTGCCGAACGCCGAGGAGGCCAAGACCGTCGAGGTCGCGGCGTACTGCTGGAAGGCGCTCGGCCAGTCCGGCTTCACCCGCACCGACGTGATCGTCGGCGTCGGCGGCGGCGCCACCACCGACCTCGCGGGCTTCGTCGCGGCCTCCTGGCTGCGCGGGGTGCGCTGGATCGCGGTCCCGACCACCGTGCTCGCGATGGTCGACGCGGCGGTCGGCGGCAAGACCGGCATCAACACCGCCGAGGGCAAGAACCTCGTCGGCGCCTTCCACCCGCCGGCCGGCGTGCTGTGCGACCTGGCCGCGCTCGACTCGCTGCCGGTCCACGACTACGTCAGCGGCCTCGCGGAGATCATCAAGGCCGGCTTCATCGCCGACCCGGTGATCCTCGACCTGATCGAGGCGGACCCGGCGGCGGCCCGCACCCCGGCCGGCCCGCACACCGCCGAGCTGATCGTGCGGTCCATCCAGGTCAAGGCCGACGTGGTCTCCAGCGACCTCAAGGAGTCCGGACTCCGCGAGATCCTGAACTACGGCCACACCCTCGCGCACGCCATCGAGAAGAACGAGCGCTACAAGTGGCGGCACGGCGCGGCCGTGTCCGTGGGCATGGTCTTCGCGGCGGAGCTCGGCCGGCTGGCCGGCCGCCTCGACGACGCCACCGCGGACCGCCACAAGGAGGTCCTGGCCTCCGTCGGACTGCCGCTGACCTACCGCGGCGACCAGTGGCCCAAGCTGCTGGAGACCATGAAGGTCGACAAGAAGTCCCGCGGCGACCTGCTGCGCTTCATCGTCCTGGACGGCCTCGGCAAGCCGACCGTCCTGGAAGGCCCCGACCCGGCCGTGCTGTTCGCGGCGTACGGCGAGGTCTCCGCGTGACCCGCCGGGTGTTCGTGCTCAACGGCCCCAACCTGGGCCGCCTCGGCTCCCGCGAACCCGACGTGTACGGGGCGACCTCGTACGCGGGGCTGGTCGAGTCCTGCACGACCCTCGGCACGGAACTGGGCTTCGCCGTCGAGGTCCGCGAGACCAACGACGAGGGCCAACTGGTCCGCTGGCTGCACGAAGCCGCGGACGGGAAGATCCCGGTCGTCATCAACCCCGGGGCCTTCACGCACTACTCGTACGCCATGCGGGACGCGGCGGCGCAGCGCACGGCGCCCCTGATCGAGGTGCACATCTCGAACCCGTACGCGCGCGAGGAGTTCCGGCACACCTCGGTGATCGCGGCCGTGGCCAGCGGCACCGTGGCGGGCTTCGGCATCGGCTCGTACCGGCTGGCGCTGCGCGCGCTGGCCGAGGAGCTCGGCGGCTGAGACCGCTTCCGGAGCGACGCCGTAAGCTCCGGTTCCGCAGCGGGCACTCTGGATCACCCCCGGCCGTTCACTCCTAGACGGCCGGGGGCGATAACGTTCCTGCATCGGTTTGTGGACGCGCGGGCGCGAGACGGAGTGGCACCGTATGCAGCATGCAGTGGGTGGGTGGGGTCAGCCGGGGCACCATCCGGGAGCTCCGTCCGGACCATCGGCGTCGGGACCGGTGCCGCCGGCCGGGCCGCCCGCGGGCGGCTGGTCGGCACCGCCGGTGCCCCCGCCGGCCTCCATATCCGGCCCGGCCCCCGTGCCGGATCCGACCGGACACGTGGTGCTGCCGCCGGCCGCCGCGCCCGGCACCGGCGGCGCCACCCTCGCGGTGCTGCTCATCGGCCCGGCGGGCGCCGGGAAGACCACGGTGGCCCGGCACTGGGCGAGCACCCGGCAGGTGCCCACGGCCCACATCAGCCTCGACGACGTCCGCGAGTGGGTCTGCACCGGCTTCGCCGACCCGAAGTCCGGCTGGAACGACCACTCCGAGGCCCAGTACCGGCTGGCCCGCCGCACCTGCGGGTTCGCCGCCCGCAACTTCCTCGCCAACGGGATCTCCTGCATCCTCGACGACGCCGTCTTCCCCGACCGGCCGGTCGTCGGACTCGGCGGCTGGAAGCGCCACGTGGGGCCCGGCCTGCTCCCGGTGGTCCTGCTGCCGGGGCTGGAGATCGTCCTGGAGCGCAACGCGGAGCGGCGCGGCAACCGCCGGCTGTCCGACGAGGAGGTCGCGCGCATCCACGGCCGGATGGCCGGCTGGTACGGCTCCGGCCTCCCGATCATCGACAACTCGCACCACGACGTGGAAGCCACCGCGCGGGCCCTGGACGAGACGCTGGCGCGCGCGATCGCCGCCCCGCAGGGCTGGTAGCGGAACCGGACCGGAAGCCGGGCACCGCGGCCGGCCCGGCCGGGCGGGAACTCCGGCCCCGGCCGTACCCGCACCGCCGCCCGGCGGGCCCGCGCAGCCCCGCCCCGGCGGCCGGCCCGGCCGCCCGGCGGGCGTTCCCCGTCCGGACGCGCTCGACGGGCCGCGCGGCCGTGCCGCTCGTACGCTCGATGCATGTCAGAGGTGTACGCGGCCCGTCGTGGCCTGCTCCGAGACCGCTGTGCCGCCGCGGGCAACGCGGCCGCGCTCATCTCGCGCCCGTCGAACGTCCGTTACCTCACCGGCGCCGCCCCGCACGGCGCGGTGCTGCTGGTCGGACCCGGGCCCGGCGACGACGTGCTGTTCTGCGCCGAGCCCCCGACCGGAGAGCCCGACGAGGGCCGCTTGGACGAACACCTGCGCTGCGCCGTGCTGCCCGCCGCGGACGGCGACCCGGCGGTGGCCGCGGCCGACACGGCGGCGGGCGCCCGCGCGGACTCGCTGGCCGTCGAGGAACACCACCTGACCGTGGTGCGGCACCGCGCCATCGGCTCGGTGGCGCCCCGGCTGCGCCTGGCCGACCTCGGGCACGCGGTCGAGCAGCAGCGGCTGGTCAAGGACGAGGAGGAGATCGCCTGCCTGCGGATCGCCGCGGAGATCGCCGACCAGGCGCTGGGCGAACTGCTGGAGTCGATCCTCGTGGGCCGGACCGAACGCCATCTGGCGCTGGAACTGGAACGGCGGCTCGTCGACCACGGCGCGGACGGCCCGGCCTTCCCCACCTCCGTGGGCACCGGCCCGCACTCCGGCCGGCAGCGTCACCGCCCCACCGACCGGCGGGTCGAAGAGGGTGATTTCCTGTCGGTGTGCCTGGGCGCGAACTACCGCGGCTACCGGTGCGAGATCGGCCGTACGTTCGTCATCGGGACCACTCCCGCCGACTGGCAGATCGAGCTGTACGACCTGGTCTTCGCGGCCCAACGGGCGGGCCGCGAAGCGCTCGCGCCGGGCGCCGCGTACCGCGATGTGGACCACGCGGCCCGGCAGGTGGTCGACTCCGGGGGCCACGGCGAGGCCCTTCCGCCGTTGGTGGGACACGGCGTCGGACTCGAAATCCAGGAGGACCCGCAGTTGGCACCTGCCGCAATGGGTAAACTGGACGCTTGCGTGCCGGTCACCGTCGAACCGGGAGTACACCTCCCGGGCCGGGGCGGCGTCCGGATCGTTGACACGCTCGTCGTACGCCCCGAGGCGGACGGCGGACCCGAGCTACTCACCATTACGACCAAGGAGCTGCTCGCGCTCTAGCTTTGCTGAGCGCGCACCCGTGGTCTTTCAGTCCAGGAGATTTGGCAACCGTGGCTTCCACGAACGACCTCAAGAACGGCATGGTGCTCAAGCTCGACGGGGGCCAGCTCTGGTCCGTCGTCGAGTTCCAGCACGTCAAGCCCGGCAAGGGCCCGGCCTTCGTGCGCACCAAGCTCAAGAACGTGCTGTCCGGCAAGGTCGTCGACAAGACCTTCAACGCCGGTGTGAAGGTCGACACGGCCACCATCGACCGCCGCGACATGCAGTTCTCCTACATGGACGGCGAGTACTTCGTCTTCATGGACATGGGCACCTACGACCAGCTGATGGTCGACCGCAAGGCCGTCGGCAGCGCCGCGAACTTCCTGATCGAGGGCTTCACCGCCTCGGTCGCGCAGCACGAGGGCGAGGTGCTCTACGTCGAGCTCCCGGCCGCCGTCGAGCTGGTCATCCAGCACACCGACCCGGGCGTCCAGGGCGACCGCTCCACCGGCGGCACCAAGCCCGCCACCCTGGAGACCGGTTACGAGATCCAGGTCCCGCTCTTCATCACCACCGGTGAGAAGGTCAAGGTCGACACCCGCACCAGCGACTACCTCGGCCGGGTGAACAGCTAACCGTGGCTGCCCGGAGCAACGCGCGCAAGCGCGCCTTCCAGATCCTGTTCGAGGCCGACCAGCGCGGGGTACCCGTGCGGGACGTCCTCGCGGACTGGATCCGCCACTCCCGGTCGGACGACCGGCAGCCGCCGGTGAACGCGTTCACCATGGACCTGGTCGAGGGGTACGCCGACAAGGTGGACCGCATCGACGACCTCATCCACACCTACGCGGTGGACTGGGACCTCGACCGGATGCCGGTCGTGGACCGGAACATCGTGCGCCTGGGTGCCTACGAGCTGATCTGGGTCGACGAGACCCCGGACGCCGTGGCCATCGACGAGGCGGTCCAGCTCGCCAAGGAGTTCTCCACCGACGACTCCCCGACGTTCGTGAACGGCCTGCTCGGCCGCTTCAAGGACCTCAAGCCGAGCCTCCGTCGGGGCGAATAGCCCGAACGGGTGAAGGCCGCATGCGGAAGGGCCCGTAGCGCACTGCGCGCTACGGGCCCTTCCGCGTTCCCGGACGCGGCCGTCCGGGCAGCGAAAAGCCGCCGGGGGCGGTGGAAGCCCTCTACGGGCCCCACCGCCCCCGGCGGCACGTTTCTGCAGGTCTTGCTCAGATCTCCTCGTGCGCGACCGCACGGCGGGCGTCCGCGTCCAGCACGCCCCAGCTGATGAGCTGCTCGGTCAGGACCGAGGGCGACTGGTCGTAGATGACCGCGAGGGTGCGCAGGTCGTCCTGGCGGATCGAGAGGACCTTGCCGTTGTAGTCACCGCGCTGGCTCTGGATCGTGGCGGCGTACCGCTGGAGCGGGCCGGCCTTCTCCGCGGGGACGTGGGCGAGGCGCTCCAGGTCCAGGCGCAGCTTCGGCGGCGGCTCGGCCGCTCCGCCCGGAGTCGTGCCCGGCAGCAGTTCCTGCACCGGCACCCCGTAGAAGTCCGCCAGCTCGGCCAGGCGCTGAACCGTGACCGCACGGTCTCCGCGCTCGTACGAACCGACCACCACCGCCTTCCAGCGGCCCTGGGACTTCTCCTCGACACCGTGGAGGGAAAGGCCCTGCTGGGTGCGGATGGCGCGGAGCTTGGCCCCGAGCTGTTTGGCGTATTCGCTGGACATAAGGCTCCCGGACGCTGTGTCGACGTGCGGCTCCGCCGCGCGGCTGGTAACTCACTGTGAGGTTACGCAGCGTTACGTGGATGCGTCAAGCCGAATGGTCTTCATCCCGCCTCCCCGGGGGACCCGCCGGCGGGGCCCCGAAGCGGCGCCCGACGAGCTCCCCGGCAGTCCCCGAGCGGTCTCCGAGCCGACCCCGACCCGCCCTCGGGTGAGCGTCCGCCTCCTCGCGCCTGCTAATGTGTCGGGCGTACATCCGACGTCCTTTAAGGTCCGTCCCGTGAGGCGGAGAAGGAGGTCCGTTTCTCATGGACACCCAGACTTCCGATGCGGCCCGCCCCGTCCTCGAGGCTTCCGACATCGCACGGGTACTGACCCGTATCGCCCACGAGATCGTCGAGCGCGCCAAGGGCGCCGACGACGTGGTGCTCCTCGGCATCCCGACGCGGGGCGTCTTCCTCGCCCGCCGGATCGCCGCCAAGCTCGAAGAGATCACCGGCTCGAAGATCCCGGTCGGTTCCCTCGACATCACCATGTACCGCGACGATCTGCGGATGAAGCCGGCCCGTGCCATCGGCCGCACCGAGATCCCCGGTGACGACCTCGACGGCCGCCTCGTCGTCCTCGTCGACGACGTGCTGTTCTCCGGCCGCACCATCCGCGCCGCCCTCGACGCGCTCGGCGACATCGGCCGCCCGCGCGCGGTGCAGCTCGCCGTCCTCGTCGACCGCGGCCACCGCGAACTGCCGATCCGCGCCGACTACGTCGGCAAGAACCTCCCCACGTCGCTGCGGGAGACCGTCAAGGTCCTGGTCCAGGAGGAGGACGGCCGCGACGCCGTGCTGCTCGGCCAGCGGACCGAACCGGCCGCCGGGCAGTAGCCCGCACGAGCAAGGGACCCGCTCCCCGGCCCCCGGCCGGCCGGACGCAGGGTCCGCGCCGAAGCCTGCCCGCCCGCACCCCAGCTGCCCTCCACTACCCCCGGAGCACCCAGATGAAGCGCCACCTCATCTCGGCCGCCGACCTCACGCGCGACGACGCCGTCCTCATCCTCGACACCGCCGAGGAGATGGCCCGGATCGCGGACCGGCCGATCAAGAAGCTGCCCACCCTGCGCGGCCGTACGATCTGCAACCTTTTCTTCGAGGACTCGACCCGCACCCGGATCTCCTTCGAGGCCGCCGAGAAGCGCCTGTCGGCCGACGTCATCAACTTCGCGGCCAAGGGCTCCAGCGTCTCCAAGGGCGAGTCCCTGAAGGACACCGCCCAGACCCTGGAGGCCATGGGCGTCGACGCCGTGGTCATCCGGCACGGCGCCTCCGGAGCCCCCTACCGGCTCGCGACCTCCGGCTGGATCGACGCGCCCGTCATCAACGCGGGCGACGGCACCCACCAGCACCCCACGCAGGCCCTCCTCGACGCCTTCACCATGCGCCGCCGCCTGGTCGGCAAGGACGCACTCGGCCAGGACCTCGCCGGCAAGCGCATCACCATCGTCGGCGACGTGCTGCACAGCCGGGTGGCCCGCTCCAACGTCGACCTGCTGCACACCCTCGGCGCCGAGGTCACCCTGGTGGCCCCGCCGACGCTGGTCCCGGTGGGCGTCGAGACCTGGCCCTGCGAGATCTCGTACGGCCTCGACGAGGTGCTGGCGAAGTCGGACGCGGTGATGATGCTGCGTGTGCAGCGTGAGCGGATGAACGCCGCCTTCTTCCCGACCGAGCGCGAGTACTCGCGGCGCTACGGCCTCGACGGCCAGCGCATGGCGCGGATGCCCGAGCACGCCATCGTGATGCACCCCGGCCCGATGGTCCGCGGCATGGAGATCACCGCCGAGGTCGCCGACTCCGACCGCTGCACGGTCATCGAGCAGGTCGCCAACGGCGTGTCCATCCGGATGGCCGTGCTCTACCTGCTCCTGGGCGGCTCCGAGCCCGCCGTCACCACCACCAGCACGCCCCGCACCGAGGAGACCAAGCAATCATGAGCAAGATCCTGATCCGTGGCGCGCAGGTTCTCGGTGGCGAGGCGCAGGACGTCCTGATCGACGGCGAGACCATCGCGGAGGTCGGCACGAACCTGTCCGCCGAGGGTGCCGAGGTCATCGACGCCGCCGGCCGGGTGCTGCTGCCGGGCCTGGTCGACCTCCACACCCACCTGCGCGAGCCGGGCCGCGAGGACTCCGAGACCGTCCTGACCGGCACCCGCGCCGCCGCGAGCGGCGGCTACACCGCCGTGTTCGCCATGGCCAACACGTTCCCCGTCGCCGACACCGCCGGCGTCGTCGAGCAGGTCTACCGCCTCGGCCAGGAGCACGGCTACTGCGACGTCCAGCCCATCGGCGCCGTCACGGTCGGCCTGGAGGGCAAGCAGCTCGCCGAGCTCGGCGCCATGCACGAGTCGGCCGCCGGCGTGAAGGTGTTCTCCGACGACGGCAAGTGCGTCCACGACGCGGTCATCATGCGCCGCGCCCTGGAGTACGTGAAGGCCTTCGGCGGCGTCGTCGCCCAGCACGCCCAGGAGCCCCGCCTCACCGAGGGCGCCCAGATGAACGAGGGCGTCGTCTCCGCCGAGCTCGGCCTCGGCGGCTGGCCCGCCGTCGCCGAAGAGTCGATCATCGCCCGCGACGTCCTGCTCGCCGAGCACGTCGGCTCCCGCGTGCACATCTGCCACCTCTCGACCGCCGGCTCCGTCGAGATCGTCCGCTGGGCCAAGTCCCGCGGCATCGACGTGACCGCCGAGGTCACCCCGCACCACCTCCTCCTCACCGACGAGATGGTCCGCTCGTACAACCCGGTCTACAAGGTCAACCCGCCGCTGCGCACCGAGCGCGACGTCATGGCCCTGCGCGAGGCGCTCGCCGACGGCACGATCGACATCGTCGCCACCGACCACGCCCCGCACCCGCACGAGGACAAGGACTGCGAGTGGGCCGCCGCCGCCATGGGCATGGTGGGCCTGGAGACCGCGCTCGCCGTGGTCCAGCAGACGATGGTCGAGACCGGCCTGCTCGACTGGGCGGGCGTCGCGGAGCGGATGTCCTTCGCCCCCGCGCGCATCGGCCGGCTCGACAACCATGGACGTCCCGTCTCGGCAGGTGAACCCGCGAACCTGACCTTGGTCGATACCTCGTACCGTGGTGTCGTGGACCCCGCACACTTCGCCTCCCGCAGCCGCAACACGCCTTACGAGGGCCGTGAGCTGCCGGGTCGCGTCACTCACACCTTCCTGCGGGGCCGGGCAACGGTCGTGGACGGGAAGCTGGCGTGACACCTGCAGTAATCCAACTGGCCGCAGAGGCCGCCGGACGGCAGTCGGCGGAAGTGACCGACTTCGGCGCCCGCATCGCGTGGGTGCTCGGTCTGGTCGTCTTCATCGCCTTCGTGTACTGGCTGATGCGGCAAGGCTGGAAATGGCGCGGCGCGCTCCAGGGCGACCTGCCCGAGCTGCCCGTCGCGCCGGACGGACTCCCCGCGCACCGGCTGGCCCTCACCGGCCGGTACCACGGGTCCACGACGGCCGGCCAGTGGCTGGACCGGATCGTGGCGCACGGCCTGGGCATCCGCAGCCGGGTGGAGCTGACGCTCACCGACGCGGGCCTGGACGTGGTGCGGCCGGGGGCCACCGATTTCTTCGTACCGGCCGCGCAGCTGCGCGGCGCCCGCCTCGACAAGGGAATCGCGGGCAAGGTACTCACCGAGGGCGGTCTGCTCGTCGTCACCTGGGCGCACGGCGACAAGCTGATCGACTCCGGATTCCGCTCCGACCGGGCGGCCGAGCACGCCGCCTGGGTCGAGGCCATCAATCTCATGAACCAATCCATCACGACGGAAGGCGCCGAACGATGACGACCTCCACCAGGGGAGCGAAAGCTCCCGCCGTACTCGTCCTGGAGGACGGCCGGATCTTCCGCGGCCGCGCCTACGGGGCCGTGGGGGAGACCTTCGGCGAGGCCGTGTTCTCCACCGGCATGACCGGCTACCAGGAGACCCTCACCGACCCGTCGTACCACCGCCAGGTCGTCGTGATGACCGCCCCGCACGTGGGCAACACCGGCGTCAACGACGAGGACCCCGAGTCCTCCCGCATCTGGGTGAGCGGCTACGTCGTCCGCGACCCCGCCCGCATCCCCTCGAACTGGCGCTCCCAGCGCACGCTCGACGAGGAGCTGGAGCGCCAGGGCGTCGTCGGCATCTCCGGCATCGACACCCGCGCCCTCACCCGCCACCTGCGCGAGCGCGGCGCCATGCGCGTCGGCATCTTCTCCGGCGAGGCCTGGAAGGGCGTCCGGGACGAGGCCCTGCTGGCCAAGGTGCAGAACGCGCCCCAGATGAAGGGCGCCGACCTCTCCGCAGAGGTCGCGACCAAGGAGGCGTACGTCGTCCCCGCGATCGGCGAGAAGAAGTTCACCGTCGCCGCGATCGACCTGGGCATCAAGGGCATGACCCCGCACCGGATGGCCGAGCGCGGCATCGAGGTGCACGTGCTCCCCGCCACCTCCACCGTCGAGGACGTCTACGCCGTCAACCCGGACGGCGTGTTCTTCTCGAACGGCCCCGGCGACCCGGCCACCGCCGACCACGCGGTCTCCGTGATGAAGGGCGTGCTGGAGCGCAGGACGCCGCTCTTCGGCATCTGCTTCGGCAACCAGATCCTGGGCCGCGCGCTCGGCTTCGGCACGTACAAGCTGAAGTACGGCCACCGCGGCATCAACCAGCCGGTGCAGGACCGTACGACCGGCAAGGTCGAGGTCACCGCGCACAACCACGGCTTCGCCGTCGACGCCCCGCTGGACAAGGTGTCCGACACCCCGTTCGGCCGCGCCGAGGTCTCCCACGTCTGCCTCAACGACGACGTGGTGGAGGGCCTGCGGCTGCTCGACCAGCCGGCCTTCAGCGTCCAGTACCACCCCGAGGCGGCGGCCGGCCCGCACGACGCCGCCTACCTCTTCGACCGCTTCACGTCTTTGATGGACACCGCCCAGATGGAGGCCGATCGTGCCTAAGCGCACCGATATCCAGTCCGTCCTGGTCATCGGCTCCGGTCCGATCGTCATCGGCCAGGCCGCCGAGTTCGACTACTCCGGCACCCAGGCCTGCCGCATCCTCAAGGCCGAGGGCCTGCGGGTCATCCTGGTGAACTCCAACCCGGCGACGATCATGACCGACCCGGAGATCGCCGACGCCACGTACGTCGAGCCGATCACCCCCGAGTTCGTCGAGAAGATCATCGCCAAGGAGCGCCCCGACGCGCTCCTGCCCACCCTCGGCGGCCAGACCGCGCTCAACACCGCGATCTCCATGCACGAGCAGGGTGTGCTGGAGAAGTACGACGTCGAGCTCATCGGCGCCAACGTCGAGGCCATCAACAAGGGCGAGGACCGCGACCTCTTCAAGGGCGTCGTCGAGGCCGTCAAGGCGAAGATCGGCTACGGCGAGTCCGCCCGCTCGGTCATCTGCCACACGATGGACGAGGTCATCGCCGGCGTCGACACCCTCGGCGGCTACCCCGTCGTCGTCCGCCCCTCCTTCACCATGGGCGGCGCCGGCTCCGGCTTCGCCCACGACGAGGACGAGCTGCGCCGCATCGCCGGCCAGGGCCTGACGCTCTCCCCGACCACCGAGGTGCTCCTGGAGGAGTCCATCCTCGGCTGGAAGGAGTACGAGCTGGAGCTGATGCGCGACAAGGCCGACAACGTCGTGGTCGTCTGCTCCATCGAGAACTTCGACCCGATGGGCGTCCACACCGGCGACTCGATCACCGTCGCGCCGGCGATGACGCTGACCGACCGCGAGTACCAGCGGCTGCGCGACATCGGCATCGCGATCATCCGCGAGGTCGGCGTCGACACCGGCGGCTGCAACATCCAGTTCGCGATCGACCCGGTCGACGGCCGCGTCATCGTGATCGAGATGAACCCGCGCGTCTCCCGCTCCTCCGCGCTCGCCTCGAAGGCCACCGGCTTCCCGATCGCCAAGATCGCCGCGAAGCTGGCCATCGGCTACACGCTGGACGAGGTCCCGAACGACATCACCGAGAAGACGCCGGCCTCCTTCGAGCCGACCCTCGACTACGTCGTCGTCAAGGCCCCGCGCTTCGCCTTCGAGAAGTTCCCGCTCGCCGACGCCACCCTCACCACCACCATGAAGTCGGTGGGCGAGGCCATGGCCATCGGCCGCAACTTCACCGAGGCCCTCCAGAAGGCCCTGCGCTCCCTGGAGAAGAAGGGCTCGCAGTTCACCTTCGTCGGCGACCCGACCGCCACCATGTCGAAGGAGGAGCTGCTCGCCACCGCGGTCCGCCCGACCGACGGCCGCATCAACACCGTCATGCAGGCCATCCGCGCCGGCGCCACCCAGGAAGAGGTCTTCGACGCCACGAAGATCGACCCCTGGTTCGTCGACCAGCTCTTCCTGATCAAGGAGATCGCGGACGACCTCGCGGCCGCCGAGAAGCTCCACCCCGAGCTGCTCGCCGAGGCCAAGCGGCACGGCTTCTCCGACTCCCAGATCGCCGAGATCCGCGGCCTGCGCGAGGACGTCGTCCGCGAGGTCCGGCACGCCCTCGGGGTCCGCCCGGTCTACAAGACGGTCGACACCTGCGCCGCCGAGTTCGCCGCGAAGACCCCGTACTTCTACTCCTCGTACGACGAGGAGACCGAGGTCGCCCCGCGCGAGAAGCCCGCGGTGATCATCCTGGGCTCCGGCCCGAACCGCATCGGCCAGGGCATCGAGTTCGACTACTCCTGCGTCCACGCCTCCTTCGCGCTCAGCGACGCGGGCTACGAGACCGTGATGGTCAACTGCAACCCGGAGACCGTCTCCACCGACTACGACACCTCCGACCGCCTGTACTTCGAGCCGCTCACGCTCGAGGACGTGCTGGAGATCGTGCACGCCGAGTCGCTCGCCGGCCCGATCGCCGGCGTCATCGTCCAGCTCGGCGGCCAGACCCCGCTGGGTCTCGCCCAGGCCCTCAAGGACAACGGCGTGCCGGTCGTCGGCACCCCGCCGGAGGCCATCCACGCCGCCGAGGACCGCGGCGCGTTCGGCCGGGTCCTCGCCGACGCCGGCCTGCCGGCCCCCAAGCACGGCACCGCCACCACGTTCGCGGGTGCGAAGGCCATCGCCGACGAGATCGGCTACCCGGTCCTCGTGCGCCCCTCGTACGTGCTCGGCGGCCGCGGCATGGAGATCGTCTACGACGAGTCCCGGCTGGAGTCGTACATCGCCGAGTCCACCGAGATCTCCCCGACCCGCCCGGTGCTGGTCGACCGCTTCCTCGACGACGCGATCGAGATCGACGTCGACGCCCTCTACGACGGCACCGAGCTCTACCTCGGCGGCGTCATGGAGCACATCGAGGAAGCCGGCATCCACTCCGGCGACTCGGCCTGCGCGCTGCCCCCGATCACCCTCGGCGGCTACGACATCAAGCGCCTGCGCGCCTCCACCGAGGCCATCGCCAAGGGCGTCGGCGTCCGCGGACTGATCAACATCCAGTTCGCGATGGCCGGCGACATCCTCTACGTGCTGGAGGCCAACCCGCGCGCCTCCCGCACCGTGCCCTTCACCTCGAAGGCCACCGCGGTCCCGCTCGCCAAGGCCGCCGCCCGCATCTCCCTCGGCGCCACCATCGCCGAACTGCGCGAGGAGGGCCTGCTGCCGAGGAACGGCGACGGCGGCACCCTGCCGCTCGACGCGCCGATCTCCGTCAAGGAGGCCGTGATGCCGTGGTCGCGCTTCCGCGACATCCACGGCCGCGGCGTCGACACCGTCCTCGGCCCGGAGATGCGCTCCACCGGCGAGGTCATGGGCATCGACTCGGTCTTCGGCACGGCGTACGCCAAGTCGCAGGCCGGCGCCTACGGCCCGCTGCCCACCAAGGGCCGCGTCTTCTTCTCGGTCGCCAACCGCGACAAGCGTTCGATGATCTTCCCGGCCCGCGAGCTGGTCGCCCACGGCTTCGAGCTGATGGCCACCTCCGGCACGGCCGAGGTCCTCAAGCGCAACGGCATCAACGCCACCGTCGTGCGCAAGCAGTCCGAGGGCGAGGGCCCCGACGGCGAGAAGACCATCGTCCAGCTGATCCACGACGGTCAGGTCGACCTGATCGTGAACACCCCGTACGGCACGGGTGGCCGCCTCGACGGCTACGAGATCCGTACGGCGGCCGTGGCGCGCAGCGTCCCGTGCCTGACCACGGTGCAGGCGCTCGCCGCCGCCGTGCAGGGCATCGACGCGCTCAACCGCGGCGACGTGGGCGTCCGCTCGCTCCAGGAGCACGCGGAGCACCTGACCGCCGCCCGCGACTAGCAGCCCGTCCGAAGCAGGGGGACACCGGTTGACCAACGGGTGTCCCCCTCTTCATGACCGCACAAGGGATATTTCGGACGATGTACAAGTTCTTCTTCAACCTGGTCTTCAAGCGGATGGACCCCGAGGAGGCCCACCACCTGGCCTTCCGCTGGATCCGCCTGGCCGCCGCCGTCCCGGTGCTGCGCACCTTCGTCGCCGCCTACCTCGCCCCCCGCCACAAGGAGCTGCGCACCGAGGCCCTGGGCCTGCGCTTCCACAGCCCCTTCGGCCTCGCCGCCGGCTTCGACAAGAACGCCGTCGCGATCGACGGCATGTCGATGCTCGGCTTCAACCACGTCGAGATCGGCACGGTCACCGGGCAGGCCCAGCCCGGCAACCCCAAGAAGCGGCTGTTCCGCCTCGTCCCGGACCGTGCGCTGATCAACCGCATGGGCTTCAACAACGAGGGCTCCGCCGCCGTCGCCGAGCGCCTCGCCGCCCGCCGCCCGGTCTTCAGGACCGTCGTCGGCGTCAACATCGGCAAGACCAAGGTGGTGCCGGAGGCGGAGGCCGCCGCCGACTACGTGGTCTCCACCGAGCGCCTCGCCGCCCACGCCGACTACCTCGTCGTCAACGTGTCCTCGCCGAACACCCCGGGCCTGCGCAACCTCCAGGCCACGGAGTCGCTGCGGCCGCTGCTGACCGCCGTGCGCGAGGCCGCCGACCGCACCGTCACCGACCGCCGCGTCCCGCTCCTGGTCAAGATCGCCCCCGACCTCGCGGACGAGGACGTGGACGCCGTCGCGGACCTCGCCCTGGAGCTGGGCCTGGACGGCATCATCGCCACCAACACCACCATCGCCCGCGAGGGCCTGGGCCTGAAGTCGGCGCCCGAGCTCGTCAAGGAGGCCGGCGGGCTCTCCGGCGCCCCGGTCAAGGACCGCTCCCTGGCCGTCCTGCGCCGCCTGTACGCCCGCGTGGGCGACCGCCTCACCCTCGTCGGCGTCGGCGGCATCGAGAACGCCGAGGACGCCTGGCAGCGCATCCTGGCCGGCGCCACGCTGGTCCAGGGCTACAGCGCCTTCATCTACGAGGGCCCCTGCTACGCCCGCTCTCTCCACAAGGGCCTGGCCGCGCGCCTGGCCGCCAGCCCGTACGCGACCCTCGCCGAAGCCGTGGGCGCCGAGACCCGAAAGGCCGCCAAGTGACCCTCGAACCGTTCGGCACCCGTCTGCGCTCCGCCATGGACGAGCGCGGCCCGCTGTGCGTGGGCATCGACCCGCACGCCGCCCTGCTGTCCTCCTGGGGCCTGAACGACGACATCGCGGGCCTGGAGCGGTTCTCCCGCACGGTGGTGGAGGCCCTCGCCGACCAGGTCGCCGTCTTCAAGCCGCAGGCCGCCTTCTTCGAGCGGTTCGGCTCCCGCGGCGTCGCCGTGCTGGAGCGGACCGTCGCCGACGCGCGCGCCGCCGGGACCCTCGTCCTCATGGACGCCAAGCGCGGCGACATCGGCTCCACCATGGCCGCGTACGCCGAGACCTTCCTGCGCAAGGACTCCCCGCTGTTCTCGGACGCCCTGACGGTCTCGCCCTACCTGGGCTACGGCTCGCTCAAGCCGGCCGTCGACCTGGCCCGGGAGTCGGGCGCGGGCCTGTTCGTGCTGGCCCTGACCTCCAACCCGGAGGGCGCCGAGGTCCAGCGGGCCGTGCGCGAGGACGGCCGGACCATCGGTGCGACCATGCTCGCCCACCTGGCCGAGGAGAACGCGGGCGCCGCCCCGATGGGCTCCTTCGGCGCGGTGGTCGGCGCCACCCTCGGAGACCTGTCCTCCTTCGACCTGGACATCAACGGGCCGCTGCTCGCCCCGGGCATCGGCGCCCAGGGCGCCACGGCCGCCGACCTCCCGGCCGTCTTCGGCGCGGCCGTGCGCAACGTGGTGCCGAACGTCTCCCGCGGCGTGCTCCGGCACGGCCCGGACGCCGCCGCCCTGCGCGCCTCGGCGGCCGCCTTCGCCGAAGAGATCCGCGAGGCCGTCGCCGACGCCTGAGGCACGTACTGCGGGCCGGCCCGGGTGTGACCTCGCTCACGGAACCCGGCCGCGCCCGCGCACGGCCGCGGCGACCTGCGCAATGGCCCCGGAAGCCACCCGATCGGCGGCTTCGCGCACCCGACGGGGTCCGCCGGTCGCACCACTTGGCGAATTACCCGGCCAAAACCGGGGTGTTTTGTCGGTGATGTACGGTTCGGTAGAGGCTGACCAGGACTTTTCGTTCGTTCTCGCTGACTGGAGCGGCCTTGGCCGCTAGTCTCCGACGCAGAGCCAACGAGCAGATCTCCTGCTGGGAGGCTCGCCCGGTGTGGTGCCCCAAAGTTCCGCCAGGTGCCGCGAAGGTCCACGCCGGTCCGTATCCGACAGTTCGACATCCGAGGTGACGTAGGCGTGGCTCTTCCGCCCCTTACCCCTGAACAGCGCGCAGCCGCGCTCGAAAAGGCCGCCGCGGCTCGCCGGGAGCGGGCCGAGGTGAAGAATCGACTCAAGCACTCCGGCGCCTCCCTGCACGAGGTCATCAAGCAGGGGCAGGAGAACGACGTCATCGGCAAGATGAAGGTCTCCGCGCTCCTGGAATCCCTGCCGGGCGTGGGCAAGGTCCGCGCCAAGCAGCTCATGGAACGTCTCGGCATCTCCGAGTCCCGCCGTGTGCGAGGTCTCGGTTCCAACCAGATCGCCTCCCTGGAGCGCGAGTTCGGCGGTGGCGGCGCCTGAAGCGCCGCCTGAAGTTCGTCCGGTGTTCTCGGGCAGTCCCGAGAACCGGGATAATCGCTTCATGGCAGCAGAGGTTCGTCCGCGGCTGACCGTGCTCTCCGGCCCCTCAGGGGTGGGCAAGAGCACGGTCGTCGCGCATATGCGCAAGGTTCACCCCGAGGTCTGGCTCTCGGTGTCGGCCACCACCCGCAAGCCGCGGCCCGGTGAGCGGCACGGAGTCCACTACTTCTTCGTCAACGACGACGAGTTCGACAAGCTGATCGCCAATGGCGAGCTGCTGGAGTGGGCCGAGTTCGCGGGCAACCGCTACGGCACTCCCCGGAGCGCCG
Organism: Streptomyces sp. NBC_00239; assembly: GCF_036194065.1. NCBI lineage: Bacteria > Bacillati > Actinomycetota > Actinomycetes > Kitasatosporales > Streptomycetaceae > Streptomyces > Streptomyces sp. NBC_00239. The sequence continues at coordinate 6,532,988 of NZ_CP108095.1, forward strand.
TACTGGAACGCCTGGAAAACGGCGAGCCGGTGTTGCTGGAGATCGACTTGCAGGGCGCCCGGCTGGTCCGGAAGTCCATGCCGGAGGCCCAGCTGGTCTTCCTGGCCCCGCCGAGCTGGGACGAGTTGGTCCGCCGGCTCACCGGTCGCGGCACCGAGGCCCCCGAGGTCATCGAGCGCCGCCTGGCGGCCGCGAAGATCGAACTCGCGGCCGAATCCGAGTTCGACACCACCCTTGTCAACACCTCCGTCGAGGACGTAGCACGCGAGCTGCTAGCCTTGATGGAAGTTGTTTGATCTTTTACCCATCTTCGGAAGGTAGAGCGTGTCCTCTTCCATCACCGCGCCCGAGGGCATCATCAACCCGCCGATCGACGAGCTGCTCGAGGCCACGGACTCGAAGTACAGCCTCGTTATCTACGCGGCCAAGCGGGCGCGTCAGATCAACGCGTACTACTCGCAGCTCGGTGAGGGCCTGCTGGAGTACGTCGGTCCGCTGGTGGACACCCACGTCCACGAGAAGCCGCTTTCGATCGCGCTCCGCGAGATCAACGCGGGTCTGCTCACGTCCGAGGCCATCGAGGCCCCGCCCACGTAAGCAGGCACAGATTCCTTCGCGACAGGCCCGGCAGTGACACTGCCGGGCCTGTGGTGTGTCATGTCGTAGGTACGAGTCGAGTCCGGGAGATGCAGTGGGCAAGCCGAAGGTCGTGCTGGGTGTCAGCGGCGGGATCGCCGCCTACAAGGCCTGTGAGCTGCTGCGGCGGCTGACCGAGTCCGGACACCACGTCCGCGTGGTGCCCACCGCGTCGTCCCTGCACTTCGTCGGCGAGGCCACCTGGGCTGCGCTCTCCGGCAACCCGGCGTCCACCGAGGTCTGGGAGACCGTCCACGAGGTCCCGCACGTACGGATCGGCCAGGGCGCCGACCTCGTGGTGGTGGCGCCCGCGACCGCGGACATGCTCGCCAAGGCCGCCCACGGCCTCGCGGACGACCTCCTCACCAACACGCTGCTCACCGCGCGCTGCCCGGTGGTCTTCGCCCCCGCCATGCACACCGAGATGTGGGAGCACCCCGCCACCCGGGAGAACGTGGCCACCCTGCGCCGCCGCGGCGCGATCGTCATCGAGCCCGCCGTCGGCCGCCTCACCGGCGTCGACACCGGCAAGGGCCGGCTGCCCGACCCCGAGGAGATCTTCGAGATCTGCCGGCGGGTCCTCGCGCGCGGGCCGCAGCCGGAGCGCGACCTGGCCGGCCGGCACGTGGTGATCAGCGCCGGCGGCACCCGGGAGCCGCTCGACCCGGTCCGCTTCCTCGGCAACCGGTCCTCCGGCAAGCAGGGCTACGCGCTGGCCCGTACGGCCGTCGCGCGCGGGGCCAGGGTCACCCTGGTGTCGGCGAACGCCGCCCTGCCCGACCCGGCGGGCGCCGATGTCGTGCGCGTCGGGACCGCCGTACAGCTGCGCGAGGCGGTCCTCAAGGCCGCCGCGGACGCCGACGCCGTGGTGATGGCCGCGGCCGTCGCGGACTTCCGGCCCGCCGAATACGTCACAGGGAAGATCAAGAAGAAGGACGGCGAGGAGCCGGCCCCGGTCGCGCTCGTACGGAATCCGGACATCCTGGCCGAGGTCTCGGCCGACCGGGCCCGCCCCGGACAGGTCGTCGTCGGCTTCGCCGCCGAGACCGATCACGTGCTCGCCAACGGCTGGGCCAAGCTGCGCCGCAAGGGCTGCGACCTCCTGGTGGTCAACGAGGTCGGAGAATCCAAGACTTTCGGATCAGAGGAAAACGAAGCTGTGATCCTTGGTTCCGATGGCGCCGAGACCCCTGTTCCTTACGGCCCCAAGGAAGACCTCGCCGACACCGTCTGGGACCTCGTCGCCCCCCGACTTGCCTGAATCGAACAGGCAGTTGGCGGAGTCGCCGCAGTGGGGCCGCCGGGCGGCGCGCCCCGCACGGCGGCCCTTGTTCAGCGCGTTGCGGGTGGGCCAGAATGGAGTGCCGCAGGTCACAGCGCTCCCATCAGGCGAGACGCGTGGTCCGGTGCACGGCAGTGACCGATAAACTGAACGTGGGACCAGGCCGGGAGCAGCCTCCGGTACGGTGCCGTCAAATGATCAGCCAGCAGCCGCTGCAACCCCAGGGAGCGATGTGTCCCGCCGCCTGTTCACCTCGGAGTCCGTGACCGAGGGCCACCCCGACAAGATCGCTGACCAGATCAGCGACACGATCCTCGACGCACTGCTGCGCGAGGACCCGACCTCTCGCGTTGCCGTGGAGACCCTCATCACCACGGGTCTCGTGCACATCGCGGGCGAGGTGACGACCAAGGCCTACGCGCCGATCGCCTCCCTGGTCCGCGAGAAGATCCTCGAGATCGGCTACGACTCCTCCAAGAAGGGCTTCGACGGCGCCTCCTGCGGCGTCTCCGAGTCCATCGGCGCGCAGTCCCCGGACATCGCCCAGGGTGTCGACACCGCGTACGAGAAGCGGGTCGAGGGCGACGAGGACGAGCTCGACAAGCAGGGCGCCGGCGACCAGGGCCTCATGTTCGGCTACGCCTGCGACGAGACCCCCGAGCTGATGCCCCTGCCGATCCACCTGGCGCACCGGCTCTCCCGCCGTCTCGCCGAGGTCCGCAAGAACGGGACCATCCCGTACCTGCGTCCCGACGGCAAGACCCAGGTCACCATCGAGTACGACGGCGACAAGGCCGTCCGCCTCGACACCGTGGTCGTCTCCTCGCAGCACGCGTCCGACATCGACCTGGACTCGCTGCTCGCTCCCGACATCCGCGAGTTCGTCGTCGAGCACGTCCTCAAGCAGCTCGTCGAGGACGGCATCAAGCTGGACACCGACGGCTACCGCCTGCTCGTGAACCCGACCGGGCGCTTCGAGATCGGCGGCCCGATGGGCGACGCCGGCCTCACCGGCCGCAAGATCATCATCGACACGTACGGCGGCATGGCCCGCCACGGTGGCGGCGCGTTCTCCGGCAAGGACCCGTCCAAGGTCGACCGCTCCGCCGCGTACGCGATGCGCTGGGTCGCCAAGAACGTGGTCGCCGCCGGTCTCGCCTCGCGCTGCGAGGTCCAGGTCGCGTACGCCATCGGCAAGGCCGAGCCCGTCGGCCTGTTCGTCGAGACCTTCGGCACCGAGAAGATCGAGGTCGCCAAGATCGAGCACGCCATCGGCGAGGTCTTCGACCTCCGCCCGGCCGCGATCATCCGCGACCTCGACCTGCTGCGCCCGATCTACGCCCAGACCGCCGCCTACGGCCACTTCGGCCGCGAGCTGCCGGACTTCACCTGGGAGCGCAAGGACCGCGTCGACGCCCTGCGCGCCGCCGCCGGTCTGTAAGACGATCTGCCCCGTACGGCCCCGGACCCCTCAGGTCCGGGGCCGTACGGCGTTGTCGGCGCCGTTTGGTAAGAATGCGGGTGTGAGCAGCGCGAACGAGTCCGAACAAGGGTCCGGCGACGGCCGTCCGGGCGGTCCGCCCGAGCAGCTGGCGCTGATCCGCGAGACCGTCCGCCAGGCCAAGGCCGCGCCCAAGGCCAAACCGCGGACCTGGCGGGGCGCCGCGCTGGCCGAACACCTCCCCGTCGCCCGGATCCTCGTCAACAAGGGCGTGCTCCACCTCGACCAGCTGTGGGACTACGCCGTCCCCGCCGACCTCGACGAGGCGGCCCAGCCCGGCGTCCGCGTCCGCGTCCGCTTCGGCGCCGGCGCCCACCACGTCCGCGAGGGCCGCCGCGAGGGCGGCGGCCTGATCGACGGCTTCCTCGTGGAGCGCCGCGCCGACACGGACTACAACGGCCCGCTCGCCGCCCTCGCCCACGTCGTCTCGCCCGAGCCGGTCCTCAGCCCCCGGATGCTCGCGCTCACCCGGGCCGTCGCCGACCGGTACGCGGGCAGCCTCGCCGACGTGCTCCAGCTCGCGGTGCCGCCGCGCAACGCGAAAGCCGAGTCGAAGCCCTCGCCGGACCCGCTGCCGCCGCCGGCCGCACCCGAGCCCGGCGGCTGGCAGCGCTACCCCTCCGGACCCGCCTTCCTGCGCGCTCTGGCGGGCGGCGCGAACCCGCGCGCCGTGTGGACCGCGCTGCCCGGACCGGGCTGGGCCGACGAGCTCGCCCGGGCGATGGCCGCGACCCTGGCCGCCGGACGCGGCGCGCTCGCCGTACTGCCGGACGGCCGCTCCGTGGCCCGGCTCGACGCGGCCCTGACCGCGCTGCTGGACGCCGGCCGGCACGCCGTCCTGACCGCCGAGTCCGGCCCCGAGAAGCGCTACCGCCAGTGGCTCGCCGTGCACCGGGGCTCGGTGCGGGCCGTGATCGGCACCCGCGCGGCCATGTTCGCGCCCGTACGGGACCTCGGCCTGGTGGCCGTCTGGGACGACGGCGACTCCAGCCACGGCGACGACCACGCGCCCTTCCCGCACGTCCGGGAGGTCCTCGAACTGCGCGCCGCGCACGACGGATGCGCGTTCCTGCTGGGCTCCACGAGCTGCACCGTGGAGGCCGCCCAGCTGGTGGAGTCCGGCTGGGCGCGCCCGCTGGCCGCCGACCGCGCGCAGGTACGGTCGGCCGCCCCGCGGATCCGGACGGTCGGCGACGACGACCTCGGCCGGGACGCGGCCGCGCGCGCCGCCCGCCTCCCCAGCCTGGCCTGGGAGGCCGTACGGGAAGGCCTGAAGTCCGGGCCGGTGCTCGTCCAGGTGCCCCGGCGCGGGTACGTGCCGCGGCTGGCCTGCGAGCGCTGCCGGACCCCCGCCCGGTGCCGGCACTGCGCCGGACCGCTGGAAGCGCCCGACGAACGCGAGCTGCACTGCGGCTGGTGCGGCCGGCCCGAGCACTCGTGGCACTGCGAGACCTGCGGATCGGTACGGCTGCGGGCCCAGGTGGTGGGCGCCCGGCGCACCGCCGAGGAGCTCGGACGGGCCTTCCCCGCGGTGCCGGTGCGCACCTCGGGCCGTGACCACGTCCTCGACACGGTGCCGGACCGGCCCGCCCTGGTGGTGAGCACGCCCGGGGCCGAGCCGGTCGCCGAGGGCGCGGGCTACGCGGCCGCGCTGCTGCTCGACGGCTGGGCCATGCTGGGGCGCCCCGACCTGCGCGCCGCGGAGGAGGCGCTGCGCCGCTGGATCGGCGCGGCGTCGCTGGTACGCGGCCAGGACGCGGGCGGCACCGTGGTGATCGTCGCGGAGGCCACGCTGCGGCCGGTGCAGGCACTGGTCCGCTGGGACCCGGTCGGGCACGCGGTGCGGGAGCTGGCCGAGCGGGCGGAGCTGGGCTTCCCGCCGGTGTCCCGGATGGCTTCGGTGGCCGGGGCGGCCGAGCCGCTCGCCGAGTTCCTCGCGACGGTGCGGTTGCCCGGCGACGCGGAGGTGTTGGGGCCGGTGCCGGTGCCCGCGCGGCGGGGGGTGGCGGATGTGGGGGAGAGGGCGTTGATCCGGGTGCCGCCGGGGAGTGGGGCGGCGCTCGCCGCCTCGCTCAAGGCGGCGCAGGCGGCGCGGCTCGCGCGGGGTCCTGCGGAGCCGTTGCGGGTCCGGATCGACCCGCTCGACATCGGCTGAGCCGGCTGCCCGGCGGGGCGGGGTCGACCTCTGGGGCTCCGCCCCAGACCCCGCGCCCCAAACTCCCCCGGACTCCGTCCAGGGTGCCCCCAGGCGGGCCCGGGTTTTGGCCGGGGCCTGAGGGCAGGGGACAGGGGACTGCCCTGCAGGGAGGGGAAGGCCCTGCAGGGCAGTGATTTCGGGAGTCAGCCGGTGCGGGGGCCGGGGAAGGCTCCGGTGCGGGCGGCTGCTTCCTCGCGCAGCGACTGGCTGCCCGAGGTCGGCTGCGGCGGCATCGCCCGGGCGGCGGGCACGGTCGGCATGCTCAGGGTCCGCGTCGTGGTGCCCTCGGCCAGCGGTTCGGCCTCCGCCGTCGCCGTGCCCGCGGCCCCGGCGCGGCGCGCCCCGTACCGCCGGTGCACGGCCTGCTTGGTCACGCCGAGGGCGGACCCCACCGCGTCCCAGGAGAAGCCGAGCGAACGGTCGAAGTCCACGGCGGCGGTGACGAGCGTCTCGACACTGTCCCGCAGTTCCTGCGCGAGGCGGACGGTGGGCGCGGGGGCCCGGCCGTACACGACGAAGCCCGTGGAGGGGCCGGAGCGGCGTGGGCGGTACACGTTGCCGAGCTGGGCGGTGAGCGTACGCAGAGCATCCACCTGCCGGCGGACCCGCTCGATGTCCCGCACCAGTAGATGCAGGCTGGCCCGCGCTTGGGCGTCGTGGGTGGCGTGGTCGGCCATTTACAAGCCTCTCGAACCGGCGTCGAAACGGACGGGCCGCAGCGCAATGCGACCCGATTCGGTCAATCTCTCTTGACCAACGCTCGATGCGCCGATGTGGTCACGCCCTGGGGGCGTGTCGGCATATGCGAGAGGCGCGCGGATGTGCGTACGCCCCCCGGGTGAGAGACGCCCGGGCGGCCCCTAGACTGGGGGGCTGTCTGTCGCAGCCACCCGAGATAGCGAGGTAACACACCGGTGAAGCTCGTCTTCGCAGGCACCCCCGAGGTGGCTGTCCCCGCCCTGGACGCCCTGATCGCCTCCGGCCGTCACGAGGTCGCCGCGGTCGTCACCCGGCCCGACGCCCCCGCCGGCCGCGGCCGCCGCCTGGTCGCCAGCCCCGTGGCCGAGCGCGCCGAAGAGGCCGGCATCGAGGTCCTCAAGCCCGTCCGGCCGCGCGACCCGGAGTTCCTGGCCCGGCTGGCCGAGATCGCCCCCGACTGCTGCCCGGTGGTCGCCTACGGCGCGCTGATCCCGAAGGCCGCCCTCGACATCCCCGTGCACGGCTGGGTCAACCTGCACTTCTCGCTGCTGCCGGCCTGGCGCGGAGCCGCGCCCGTGCAGCACTCGATCATGGCGGGCGACGAGCTCACCGGAGCGTCCACCTTCCTCATCGAGGAGGGCCTGGACACCGGCCCGGTGTACGGGGTGCTGACCGAGCACGTCCGCCCGACCGACACCAGCGGCGACCTGCTGACCCGGCTGGCGTTCGCCGGCTCCGGACTGCTCGCCGCCACCATGGACGGCATCGAGGACGGCACCCTGCGCGCCGAGCCGCAGCCCGCCGACGGCGTCTCCCTCGCCCCGAAGATCACCGTCGAGGACGCCCTCGTGGACTGGCGGGCCCCGGCGCTGCGCGCCGACCGGGTGGTCCGCGGCTGCACCCCGGCCCCCGGCGCCTGGACCGTCTTCCGCGGCGAGCGCCTCAAGCTGATCCAGGTCGCCCTGGACCCGGCGCGCGGCGACCTGGCGCCCGGCGAGCTCGCCCCCGCCAAGAACAGCGTCCATGTCGGGACCGGCTCGCACGCCGTGGAACTGGTGTGGGTGCAGCCGCAGGGCAAGAAGCCGATGCGCGGCGCCGACTGGGCCCGCGGCGTGCGGATCGCCCCTGGTGAGCGGCTCGGCGCGGCCGACGTACGCTGAGAGGGCGCCACCTCCTCGTCACCCTCGCCCGATCGCCTCCACCTTTCCCATTCCTCAGCGGAGCACCTTTCACGTGACACAGCAGCCTCGTCGCCGTCCCGCCGCCCAGCAGGGCGGAAAGCCGTACCGCCGTCCCCAGAAGGACCCCGTACGGATCCTCGCCTTCGAGGCCCTGCGGGCGGTGGACGAGCGCGACGCGTACGCGAACCTCGTGCTGCCCCCGCTGCTGCGCAAGGCCCGGGAGGCCGCCGAGGCGAAGGGCGGGAAGTGGGAGGCCCGGGACGCGGCGCTGGCCACCGAGCTGGTCTACGGCACGCTGCGCCGCCAGGGCACGTACGACGCGGTGATCAAGGCGTGCATCGACCGTCCGCTGCGGGAGGTGGACCCGCCGGTGCTCGACGTGCTCTCGCTCGGCGCGCACCAGCTCCTCGGCACCCGCATCCCCACCCACGCGGCCGTGTCCGCGAGCGTGGAGCTGGCCCGCGTGGTCCTCGGCGACGGCCGGGCCAAGTTCGTGAACGCGGTGCTCCGCAAGATCGCCGCCCACGACCTCGACGGCTGGCTGGAGCAGGTCGCGCCGCCGTACGAGAAGGACGCCGAGGACCACCTCGCCGTGGTCCACTCTCACCCCCGCTGGGTGGTCTCCGCGCTGTGGGACGCGCTCGGCGGCGGCCGGGCCGGCATCGAGGACCTCCTCGAAGCGGACAACGAGCGCCCCGAGGTCACCCTGGTGGCACGGCCCGGCCGGGCCACCGCCGAGGAACTGCTGACCGCCGTCGGCGAGGACTCGGCGCTGCCCGGGCGCTGGTCCCCGTACGCGGTGCGGCTCGCCGAGGGCGGCGAGCCCGGCGCCATCGAGGCCGTGCGCGAAGGCCGCGCGGGCGTCCAGGACGAAGGCAGCCAGCTGGTCGCCATGGCCCTGGCGAACGCCCCCCTCGAAGGCCGCGACGAGCGCTGGCTCGACGGCTGCGCGGGCCCCGGCGGCAAGGCCGCCCTGCTCGCCGCGCTCGCCGCGCAGCGCGGCGCCGCCCTGCTGGCCTCCGAGAAGCAGCCGCACCGGGCCCGCCTGGTCGAGCGGGCGCTCGCCGGCAACCCCGGCCCGTACCAGGTCATCGCCGCCGACGGGACCCGCCCGCCGTGGCTGCCCGGCTCCTTCGACCGGGTCCTGATGGACGTCCCCTGCTCGGGCCTGGGCGCGCTGCGCCGCCGTCCCGAGGCGCGCTGGCGCCGCCGGGCCGAGGACATGGACGGCTTCGCCCCGCTCCAGCGCGGCCTGCTGCGCGAGGCGCTGTCCGCGGTCCGCGTCGGCGGCGTGGTCGGCTACGCCACCTGCTCCCCGCACCTGGCCGAGACCCGCGTGGTCGTGGAGGACGTCCTCAAGGGCCGCGGCGGCGCCCAGCCGATCTCCGCCGAGTGGATCGACGCCCGCCCGCTCCTCGGCGGTGTCCCGGGGCTCGGCGACGGCCCGGACATCCAGCTGTGGCCCCATCTGCACGGCACGGACGCGATGTACCTGGCCCTGCTGCGGCGGACCGCGTAGCGGGTCCGTACACGGAGTCGAGGGGCCGGGGCGGGAAGCCGCAACGGGCATGGCACGCTTGGGGGCATGGCCGTTCAGATCAATCCCAGCATCCTGTCCGCGGACTTCTCCCGACTCGCCGAAGAGGCGAAGGCGGTGGAGGGCGCGGACTGGCTGCACGTCGACGTCATGGACAACCATTTCGTCCCCAACCTGACCCTCGGCATGCCGATCGTCGAGTCGCTCAGCCGGGCCACGGACATCCCGCTGGACCTGCACCTGATGATCGCGGACCCGGACCGCTGGGCTCCTCAGTACGTCGAGGCGGGAGCCGGTTCGGTCACCTTCCACGCGGAGGCCGCCGGCGCCCCGGTCCGGCTGGCGCGGGAGATCCGGGCGAAGGGCGCGCGCGCCTCCATGGCCCTCAAGCCCGCCACCCCGATCGAGCAGTACGAGGACATCCTCCCCGAGCTGGACATGCTGCTGATCATGACCGTCGAACCGGGCTTCGGCGGGCAGCCGTTCCTGGACGTCATGCTTCCCAAGATCCGCCGCACCCGTGAGCTGATCTCCAAGCACGGCCTCGAACTGTGGCTCCAGGTCGACGGCGGGGTCTCGGCCACGACGATCGAGCGGTGCGCGGAGGCCGGCGCGGACGTCTTCGTCGCGGGCAGCGCGGTCTACGGAGCGGTGGACCCGGCCGCGGCCGTCCGCACGCTGCGCGAGCAGGCGGGGGCGGCGATCGCCGCGGCGCCCTGGGCCTGCGCGCACTGAGGGGCCCCCGGGACCCTCGGGGCGCCCGGGCCCCCCGAGGCGCCCGGACCCCTTGGTACGACTCAGAAGAAGGCTCGGTGAACAGCTCGATGAACGGGAGCTGTCCGGGCTGATCAACGGCCGCCGGATCTGACAGGATGAACGGCGAGTCGAGAGTGTGAACAGCAGTGAGGAGATCGCGGTGTCTGGTGTACCGGCGGGTCGGTCAGCCCTGCGGATGGGACCCGCGGAGCTGGTGCAGGCGGCGGCCATGGCCCGCCGCTTCTACCTGGAGGGCAAGTCCAAGATCCAGATCGCCGAGGAGTTCGGCGTGAGCCGATTCAAGGTGGCCCGGGTCCTGGAGACCGCCTTGGAACGCGACCTCGTACGGATCGAGATCCGGGTGCCCGCCGAACTGGACGCGGAGCGCTCCGACGCGCTGCGCGCCCGGTACGGGCTGCGGCACGCGGTCGTCGTGGAGTCCCCGGCCGACGCGGCCGAGGACGCCCCGGACCCGGAGAACCTCGGCGCCGTCGCCGCCGACCTGCTCGGCGAGCTGGTCAACGAAGGCGACGTGCTGGGCCTGGCCTGGGGCCGCTCCACCATCCACATGGCCGCGGCCCTGCACCGGCTGCCCCCGTGCACCGTGGTCCAGCTGACCGGCGTGTACGACGCGGGCACCGCCGAGCGCGGCTCCGTCGAGGCCGTACGCCGGGCCGCCCAGGTCTCCGGCGGCGACGCGCACCCGATCTACGCGCCGATGCTGCTGCCCGACCCCGCGACCGCGGCCGCGCTGCGCAACCAGACCGGTATCGCGCGCGCCTTCGAGTACTTCGACAAGGTGACCGTCGCCGCGGTGTCCATCGGCTCCTGGGAGCCGGGCATCTCCACCGTGCACGACATGCTCACCGACGAGGAGCGCGCCCACTACGCCTCGCTCGGCGTGGCCGCCGAGATGTCCGCGCACCTCTTCGACACGGAAGGCCGGCGGGTCGGCCGCGACCTCGGCGAGCGCTGCATCACCGTCGAGGCGGACCGGCTGCGCCGCATCCCCGAGGTCGTCGCCATCGCGGGCGGCCTGCGCAAGGCCTCGGCCATCGGCGCGGTGCTCCGCTCCGGACTGGTCACCAGCCTCGTCACGGACACCGCCGTCGCCGACTACCTGCTGACGGAGTCGGCGCCCGGGCTGCGGCCGGCGCTGGAGCGGGCGGACCCGGACAGCATCACGGAGTAGGGGAGCGGGAGCGGGCGTGGGTCGTCGTCGGTCGCGGGGGAGCGGGCCGGACGGCGGGCCCGCCGTGCCGACCGTTCGCGGCGGCGGGGGATGTTTGGCAGCATCGGGACCATGATCTTCCGGAACCTGCCCTTGCAGTTGTTGCGGGCGCTGGGCGCCGTGTTCCTCTGCGTCACCCTGGTGGCCGCCGCGGCCGGTTGCGCGGGCGGCACGTCCGCGCCGGCCACGGACCGGACCGCCGGGACGGGAACGGCCACCGGGACGGCCGCGCCGAGCGCCACCCGGCCCGGCGGGGCCACGATCCCCGGCTGGGCCCGCGGCATGCGGACCGTACGGGAGGACGAACTCCCGCCGCAGGGACGCGAAACCCTGCGCCTCATCGACCGGGGCGGGCCCTACCCGTACCGGCAGGACGGCACCGTCTTCGGGAACTTCGAACGGGTGCTGCCCCGTCACGAGCGGGGCTACTACCACGAGTACACGGTGAAGACCCCCGGCGTGCGCACGCGCGGGGCGCGGCGGATCGTGACCGGGCAGGGCGGCGAGTTCTACTACACGGGCGACCACTACAAGACGTTCAAGGCGGTTCTCCGATGACCCTGGACCCTCAGCCGCTCGCCCCCGCACTGGCGGCCGCCCGGGAGGCCGGGCGGACCGTGGTCGTGCTCGACCTGGACGGGGTGCGCACGAAGGCGGCGCTCATGGAGCGGTGCGCCCGGGCCCTGGAGCTGCCGCAGTGGTTCGGGCGGAACTGGGACGCGCTCGCCGACGTGCTGACGGACCCGTCCTGGTTCCCCGCGCAGGACGCGCGGGTCCTGCTCGCGGTCACCGAATGGCGCGGCTACGCGCAGGCCCGGCCGCAGGACTGGGAGGTCTTCCGGGAGGTGCTGGAGAGCGCGGCGGAGTACTGGGAGTCGGCGCCGGGCGGCACGTCGGGGCACGGCGCCACCGCGGAGGCCGGGCCGGCGGCGGAGGCCGAGCCGGAAGCGGCGGTGACGGAGGCCGAGGCGGAACGGGCGACGGAGGCGGTGGCGGAGGCGGAACCGGTGCCGGAGGCGGTCCCGGGGGCAGGGCGGCCCGGCCGGTACCGAGAGCCGGGGCTGGCCGTGCTGATCGCCGAACCGGGGCGCGAGGGCCGCGGCCGGGCGATCTGAGCCGGTCCTGTCTCTCCCTCGACCGGGTCCTCGCAGCCACCCTTACGGGCCCGGCCCCCGCGCGTCAGCGGATCCCTGGATCCGGTGCGTGTCATGCTCCGTCTGCTCCGCCCGCCCGCCGCTCCCGCCCGCTGCTCCGCCTGCTGCTTCCGCCCGCCGCGCCCGCCCGCCGGGACCAAGGATCCGTAGGAACGGACCAACCGGTCCGGCCCGTCCTGGACGATCAGCCCGGGCCGAAACCGGGACGGGTCGTGGGAGAATGAAGTACGTGCGTTTTCCTCGGCTGCCCGGCTGAGGGTGACCGGGTTACCTCCGATCGACTGGGATGTTCTGCACGTGCGTTTCCTCAATGACCTCAAGCCGCCGTACGACCTGACGTACGACGACGTGTTCATGGTGCCCAGCCGCTCCGCGGTGGGATCCCGCCAGGCCGTCGACCTCTCCGCGCCCGACGGCACCGGCACCACCATCCCGCTCGTGGTCGCCAACATGACCGCGATCGCGGGCCGCCGGATGGCCGAGACCGTCGCCCGCCGCGGCGGCATCGTCGTCATCCCCCAGGACATCCCGATCGAGATCGTCACCGACGTCATCTCCTGGGTGAAGACCCGCCACCACGTGCTCGACACCCCGATCACGCTGGCGCCCACCCAGACCGTCGCCGACGCGCTCTCCCTGCTGCCCAAGCGGGCGCACGGCGCCGGAGTCGTCGTCGACGCGGACAACCGCCCGGTCGGTGTCGTCACCGAGCACGACCTGTCCGGCGTGGACCGCTTCACGCAGCTGTCCGAGGTCATGTCGAGGGAGCTGCTGCTCCTCGACGCCGACATCGACCCGCGCGAGGCGTTCAACCAGCTCGACGCCGCCCACCGCAAGCTGGCCCCGGCCGTGGACGGGGACGGCCGGCTCGTCGGCATCCTGACCCGCAAGGGCGCGCTCCGCGCGACCCTCTACACCCCCGCCACCGACGCCAACGGCAAGCTGCGCATCGCCGCCGCCGTCGGCATCAACGGCGACGTGGCGGGCAAGGCCAAGCAGCTGCTCGACGCGGGCGTGGACACGCTCGTCATCGACACCGCGCACGGCCACCAGGAATCCATGATCAGCGCGATCAAGCTGGTCCGCGCCCTGGACCCGCAGGTCCCGATCGTGGCGGGCAACATCGTCGCCGCCGAGGGCGTCAAGGACCTCATCGACGCCGGCGCGGACATCATCAAGGTCGGTGTGGGCCCCGGCGCCATGTGCACCACCCGCATGATGACCGGCGTGGGCCGCCCGCAGTTCTCCGCGGTGCTCGAGTGCGCCGCCGAGGCGAAGAAGCACGGCAAGCACGTCTGGGCCGACGGCGGTGTCCGCCACCCGCGCGACGTCGCGATGGCGCTGGCCGCCGGAGCCTCCAACGTCATGATCGGCTCCTGGTTCGCCGGGACCTACGAGTCCCCGGGCGACCTCCAGCAGTCCGCCGACGGCCGCCTGTACAAGGAGTCCTTCGGCATGGCGTCCGCGCGCGCCGTGCGCAACCGCACGTCGGAGGAGTCCGCGTACGACCGCGCCCGCAAGGCGCTCTTCGAGGAGGGCATCTCCACCTCGCGGATGTTCCTGGACCCCGCGCGTCCGGGCGTCGAGGACCTCATCGACTCGATCATCGCCGGTGTCCGCTCCTCCTGCACCTACGCCGGTGCCGGCTCGCTCGCCGAGTTCGAGGAGAAGGCCGTCGTCGGCATCCAGTCCGCGGCGGGCTACGCCGAGGGCAAGCCGCTCCACGCCAGCTGGAGCTAGTCGCCCGCGCTCGCCGTAGCGACTCTGTGCAGAGACCCGTGGCCCCCGTCCTGTCCGGACGGGGGCCACGGGCCTTTCCGGGGGCCCAACAGACACCCCCTAGCCCTCGGTGAACCCCTCCTTGCGGAGGGACTCGGCCACCGCCGCGCCGAGTACGGCGTGGCCCTCGTCGTTCGGGTGCAGGCCGTCCGCCAGGTGTTCCGGGCGGAGCAGGGGCAGACCGGGCAGCAGGGCCAGGCGTCGGTCGCCGGCGAGGATCCGCTCCCGTACGGCCCGTTCCATCGCCGCCCGCAGCTCGCCGAGGGTCGCGCCCAGCCGGTTGGGGACCGCCTCGGCGTCCGGCCGCAGCACCGGTGAGACCAGCTGGAGCGGGGTCTGCGGATGGCCCTGGCGGATCAGCTCCAGGAAGGTCCGGGTCGTTTCGTAGAGCAGCGGGACCGAGTACGGGATCCGCGACCAGCAGTTCGTGCCGAAGGCGAGCGTGATCAGGTCGGCCGGCAGGGTCGCGAGCTGCTCGGCGGTGGGCAGCTCGCCCCGCGCGGCCCCCGCGTACCCCAGGTTGACCGTGTCCAGGCCGAGTGCCCGGCCGGCCACGGACGGCCAGCCGTGGGCCGGGCGGGTGGACCACCAGCCCTCGGTGATCGAGTCGCCGTGCACCACCCAGCGCGGTGCGGCGGCGGGCGGCAGCACCGGCCCGCCGATCCCGCGGATCCCGAGCACCAGCGGGGACTGGGTCTCCGGCGGGTGGATCGTGTACGGCCCCAGGCCGGGCGGCAGGGCGATGCGTACCACGGACTCCTCGGCGGGGTCCGTGAACAGCTCGTGCAGCATGCCGTGCCGGTTCCAGAGCGCGAAGACGTGCGCGAGGTCGCGCAGGGCGTCCGTGGGGCCGGGGACGGTGGCCCGGTAGCGGATCTCGACCGCGCGGGCGGCCGGCGCCGCCTCGAACTCCAGGCGGACCCCGATGGGCAGCGTGGCCCGCTCCCCGGTGTCCCAGGGCAGCCGCATGGAGTCCGCCGGGTCGGCCCGCACCACCCGGCCGCCTTCCAGCCACGCCACCCCGCGCAGGAAGGGCAGCGGGTCCAGCCAGGGACCCGGTTCGGTTGCCGTGTCGTGCCGGGCGGCCGGGCCGGCTTCGGTCGCGGCGCTGTGCCCCTCCCTGGTCATCGGTCTCCTCCGGTCGTCGGATGCGGGAACCTCCACGCCCCCAAGGTCTGCCCAGAGCGGGGCGCGGCCATGGGCGGGAAACGGCAAAGAGCACGAACGCGGTGGTGTGCCGGCGGGCGCACCTTGCGGCAGATCTGACGAGGTGTCAAGTAAGGCCGTTTGGTCCAGACCACGCATAGATCGAACGACCGTGCGCAACAAAGGACCATTCCGGACGGATGCGCGCAATGATCGTGCATGAATATGCAAGGATGGTGCATTACGGGCGGGAACCCCCAGCTCGTAGGCTCACTCGCTGTACGTGGAGTGGCGCGACCGCCCTGCTCGCGGTCCCCCCGGCTCGTCCCTGCCCTCGTCAGGTCCGGCCCCGCTCGGATCGTCGTGGTCGATGCCAACCCCCTCTCCCCGCAGTGATTAGGAGTCCCTTCGTGCTGGATCACGGCCAGGCGCCACCCGTTGCGCCCGCTTCGCCTGCTTCGTCCGCGACGCCGGGTGGCTCCCGTAATCCGCTGTTCCGGCGCAAGCCGGTCGAGCAGCTGGTGGCCGAGGGCGGCCAGGGTGACGGCGGAGCGCTCAAGCGCTCGCTCACCATGTGGCAGCTCACGATGATCAGCATCGGCGCCACCCTCGGCACCGGCATCTTCGTGGTCCTGGGCGAGGCGACCCCGGTCGCCGGTCCGGCCGTCTGGATCGCCTTCATCGTCGCGGGCCTGACGGCGCTGTTCTCGGCGCTGTCGTACGCCGAGCTGGCCGGGTCCATACCGGTGTCGGGCTCCTCGTACTCGTACGCCTACGCCACCATGGGCGAGTTCGTCGCCTGGGTCTGCGGCTGGTGCCTGGTCCTGGAGTACGGCGTCTCGGTGGCCGCGGTGGCGGTCGGCTGGGGCGAATACCTCAACGAACTGCTCGACGGCACGATCGGGATCACCATCCCCGAGACGTTCTCGGCCCCGCTGGGCGAGGGCGGCTACATCAACGCCCCCGCGCTGGTCGTGGTGCTGCTCTGCATGGTCTTCCTGCTGCGCGGCGCCAAGGAGAGCGCCCGGGTGAACTCGATCATGGTCGGCGTCAAGATCGTCACGCTGGTGCTCTTCTGCGTCATCGGCTTCATGGGCATCAAGGCCGGCAACTACACGCCGCTCGCCCCGCTCGGCGTCACGGCCATCAGCACCGCCGCCTCCATGCTGTTCTTCTCGTACATCGGCTTCGACGCGGCCTCCACGGCCGGCGAGGAAGCCAAGAACCCGAAGAAGGACCTGCCCCGCGCGATCATGCTCTCGCTGGTGATCGTCACCGCGCTGTACTGCCTGGTCGCCCTCGTCGCCGTCGGCGCCATGCCGTGGCAGGACTTCGAGGGCACCGACGCCGCGCTGGCCCAGATCATGGAAGACGTCACCGGCCACAGCTTCTGGAGCGTCGTCCTCGCCGCCGGCGCCGTCGTCGCCATCGCGAGCGTCGTCTTCGCCGTGCTCTACGGTCAGACCCGCATCCTGTTCGCGATGGCCCGCGACGGCCTGATGCCCAAGGTCTTCGCCAAGGTCGACCCGAAGAGCGGTACGCCGCGGATCAACACCGTCATCGTGTGCCTCTTCTGCGGCGTGCTGGCGGCCACCATCCCCCTCGGCGAGCTCGCGAACGCCACCAGCATCGGCACCCTCTTCGCATTCGGCCTGGTCAACGTGGCCGTCGTGATCCTGCGCTACACCCGCCCGGAGATGAACCGGACCTTCCGGGTCGCCCTGTTCCCGGTCACGCCCATCCTCGGCTTCCTCTTCTGCGGCTGGCTGATGTGGAAGCTGCCCGCCATCACCTGGGCGTACTTCGGTGGCTGGATGGCGGTCGGGCTCGTGATCTACTTCCTGTACGGCATGCGCCGCTCCAGCCTGGCCACCGCCGCCGCCGATACCCTCGCGGTCATGGAGGCCGCCGAAGAGAAGTGATCCACCCGCTGTGCGACTGAACGATCTCGACGAACGCATCGTCCACGCCCTCGCCGAGGACGCCCGCCGCTCCTACGCGGACATCGGCTCCGAGGTCGGCCTGTCCGCGCCCGCGGTCAAGCGGCGCGTGGACAGGCTGCGGGCCGAAGGGGCCATCACCGGCTTCACGGTCCGCGTCGACCCGGCCGCGATGGGCTGGGAGACCGAGGGCTACATCGAGATGTACTGCCGCCACAACACCTCGCCGGACGACATCCGGCGCGGTCTGGAGCGCTACCCCGAGGTGGTGTCCGCGTCGACCGTCACCGGCGACGCGGACGCCCTCGTCCAGATCTTCGCCTCCGACATGCGGCACTTCGAACGCGTGCTGGAGCGGATCGCCGGCGAGCCGTTCGTGGAACGCACGAAGTCGGTGCTGGTCCTGTCACCGCTGCTGAGGCGCTTCACGTCGGGGGCTCCGGGCTAGGCCTCATCCCCCCCTTTCCCCGCCCCGCGCCCTGCGGCGGCGGGGCGGGTGGTGTCCTGTGGACGGGACCACGGAGGCGCCCGCCGGCGGAGCCGGACAACGAATCGACGTTTCGGGCGTGAAACGCGCAACGAATCGTTCGGCAGAGCGCAATGGTCGCGCCTTGTCCGGGTCCGAGGGTGCACCGTACGGTCTAAAGGTCCCCACAAAACCCCCTCACGCCTCAGAGGTCGCTCATGCCCCAGCTGCGCACCGCACTGCTTCAGAGCTCCGGACGGCTCGGTGACGTCGCCGAGAACCTGAAGGTGCTCGAACAGGCGGCCGAGCGCGCCGCGGGTGCCGGTGCCGGGCTGCTCGTGAGCCCGGAGATGTTCCTCACCGGGTACGCGATCGGCGAGGACGTGCCGCGACTGGCCGAGGCGAACGACGGCATGTCCGCGCGGGCGATCGGCGAGATCGCGCGCCGCCACGGGATCGCCGTGCTGTACGGCTACCCGGAGCGCGACGGCGAGGACGTGTACAACTCGGCGCAGCTCATCGGCGCCGACGGGGTCCAGCTCGCGAACTACCGCAAGACGCACCTGTTCGGCTGCTTCGAGCAGGACAGCTTCGTGGCCGGCGAGGTGCCCGTCGTCCAGGCCGAGCTCGGCGGGCTCACCGTCGGGATCATGATCTGCTACGACGTCGAGTTCCCGGAGAACGTCCGCGCCCACGCGCTGGCCGGTACCGATCTGCTGGTGGTGCCCACCGCGCAGATGCACCCGTTCCAGTTCGTCGCCGAGCAGCTCGTCCCGGTACGGGCCTTCGAGAGCCAGATGTACATCGCGTACGTCAACCGGACCGGTCCGGAGGGTGAGTTCGAGTTCGTCGGGCTGAGCTGTCTGGCCAGCCCCGACGGGGTCACCCGGACCCGCGCCGGACGCGGGGAGGAAATGGTGTTCGGCGAGGTCGACCCGCAGCTGCTGGCCGCCTCGCGGGAGAACAACCCGTACCTGCGCGACCGCAGGCCCGGGCTCTACGCCTCGCTCGTCTGACCCACCCCCGCCCCCCTCCGCCGTCTTCCGCCCTCCCCTGCCCGCAAGGAGCCGTACCCCCATGACGTCCACGGTCCCCACCGCTGTCCCGCACACCGACGGCCAGCCGCCGATCACGATGTTCGGCCCGGACTTCCCGTACGCGTACGACGACTTCCTGGCCCACCCGGCCGGTCTCGGGCAGATACCCGCGACCGAGCACGGCGCCGAGGTCGCGGTCATCGGCGGTGGCCTGTCCGGGATCATCTCGGCGTACGAGCTCATGAAGATGGGCCTCAAGCCCGTCGTGTACGAGGCGGACCAGATCGGCGGGCGGCTGCGGACCGTCGGCTTCGAGGGGCCGGAGGCCGGCGAGCTGATCGCGGAGATGGGCGCGATGCGCTTCCCGCCGTCCTCGACCGCGCTGCAGCACTACATCGACCTGGTCGGCCTGAAGACCGAGCCGTTCCCGAACCCGCTGGCCGAGGCCACGCCGTCGACGGTCGTCGACCTCAAGGGCGAGACGCACTACGCCGAGACCATCGCCGACCTCCCGCAGGTCTACCGCGACGTGTCCGCCGCGTGGAACGCCTGCCTCGACGAGGGCGCCGACTTCTCCGACATGAACACCGCGATGCGCGAGCGGGACGTCCCGCGCATCCGCGAGATCTGGGCGAAGCTCGTCGAGAAGCTCGACGACGAGACCTTCTACGGGTTCCTCTGCAAGTCGGAGGCCTTCAAGTCCTTCCGGCACCGCGAGATCTTCGGCCAGGTCGGCTTCGGCACCGGCGGCTGGGACACCGACTTCCCGAACTCCATCCTGGAGATCCTCCGCGTCGTCTACACCGAGGCCGACGACCACCACCGCGGCATCGTGGGCGGCTCGCAGCAGCTGCCGCTGCGGATGTGGGAGCGCGAGCCGGAGAAGATCGTCCACTGGGCCCAGGGCACCTCGCTGTCCTCCCTGCACGACGGCACCCCGCGCCCGGCGGTGACCCGCCTGCACCGCACGGCCGGCAACCGCATCACCGTCACCGACGCCTCCGGCGACATCCGCACCTACCGCGCGGCGATCTTCACCGCGCAGTCGTGGATGCTGCTGTCCAAGATCGAGTGCGACGACACGCTGTTCCCGATCGACCACTGGACGGCGATGGAGCGCACCCACTACATGGAGAGCTCGAAGCTCTTCGTCCCGGTGGACCGCCCGTTCTGGCTGGACAAGGACGAGGAGACCGGCCGTGACGTGATGAGCATGACGCTCACCGACCGGATGACGCGCGGTACGTACCTCCTCGACAACGGGCCGGACAAGCCCGCCGTCATCTGCCTGTCGTACACCTGGTGCGACGACAGCCTGAAGTGGCTGCCGCTGTCCGCGAGCGAGCGGATGGAGGTCATGCTCAAGTCGCTGGGCGAGATCTACCCCAAGGTCGACATCCGCCGTCACATCATCGGCAACCCGGTGACCGTGAGCTGGGAGAACGAGCCCTACTTCATGGGCGCGTTCAAGGCGAACCTGCCGGGCCACTACCGGTACCAGCGCCGCCTGTTCACCCACTTCATGCAGGACCGGCTGCCCGAGGACAAGCGCGGCATCTTCCTCGCCGGCGACGACATCTCGTGGACGGCGGGCTGGGCCGAGGGCGCCGTGCAGACCGCGCTGAACGCCGTGTGGGGCGTCATGCACCACTTCGGCGGCGCCACCGACGCCACCAACCCCGGCCCCGGTGACCTCTACGACGAGATCGCCCCGGTCGAGCTGCCCGAGGACTGAGTCCCGGCCCCGGATCCGGGCCGTCACCGCGCGCAGGAGCCTGCGCGGTGGCGGCCCGTTCCCGTGCCCGGAGCCGATCGGCCCGATTCCGGTGACCTGAGCCGGCGGCCGCGGTCACGGCCCGGAGGCGGCGCCCGGCGTCAGCGGGAGCGCTGCGCGGGGACCAGGAGGCAGCGGCCCACCAGGCCCACGCCGGAGTCCAGCGACGAGGCGAACTCCTCGGCCAGGTCGGGGGAGCCGCGCAGGGTCCACAGCAGGCGGGCCGCGGCCCAGGCGCCGTCGCGGGCGCGCTGCAGGCTCCACGAGCCGAGCAGGTGCGTCAGAGGGTCGGCGATCTCCAGGAGGTCGGGCCCGGGCATCAGCTCCTCGCGGATCCGCTCCTCCAGCGTGATCAGGGTCTCGCCGACCTGGTCGAAGTCCCGTTCCAGGCCCGGCGGATCGATGCGCAGCGCGTGACAGGTGGAGACCACGGCGAGGGCGAGGTCGTGGCCGATGTGCGCGTTGATGCCCGCCAGGGCGTGCTGGAGCGGCCGGACGCCGGGATGGCGGCGGTACTGGAACAGCGGCCGCCAGCAGGCGGGGGTGCGGTGGCCCTCGGCGGCGGCCTCCACCGCCGAGAGGTAGCGGTCGGCGAACCGGGCCGCGAGGGTCGCGGCCGTGCGGCGGACCGGGAACTCGCCGGTCGTGATCCGCCGTTGCAGTTCCTCGGTCACCGCCAGGTACACGCGGTTGAAGACCGCCACGCCGTCGTGCGGAGGCAGCCGTTCGTCGAGGGCGCGCATCCGCGCGAGTACGGCATCCATGCACGCAGGTTCGCAGCAGACGGCCCCGGTACGGGGAACTTGGCGGCGCGCTTCCCCGGTTCGGGCGAATGTGCGGAACCGCCCCTTGCCCGCCCCGCCTCCCGGGGCCGCGCGGGGTGGTCGGGCCGGGCGGTCAGGCCGGGCAGTCGGGCGGGGCGGTCGGGCCGGCGGGGCGTTCCCGCGGGCCGGGCGGTCAGGACGGGTCGCGGTCGGCGGCGTCGTAGGCGGAGGTGCCGGAGTCCAGGAGGGGTTCCTGTTCCTTCAGGTGGGCCGGGGCGAAGAACCGCAGGGCGTGGTAGCCGGTGATGACCACGATGGTGCCGAGCGCGATGCCGCCGAGCTCGAAGTTGTCGGAGATCTGCAGCTTGACCCCGCCGACGCCGATGATGATGCCCGCCGCGGCCGGCACCAGGTTCAGCGGATTGCGCAGGTCCACCCGGCCGTTCAGCCAGATCTGGGCGCCGAGCAGGCCGATCATGCCGTACAGGATGACGGTGATGCCGCCGAGGACGCCGCCCGGGATCGCGGCGACCACCGCGCCGAACTTGGGGCAGAGGCCGAAGAGCAGGGCGAAGCCGGCGGCCGCCCAGTACGCGGCGGTCGAGTAGACCCGGGTCGCGGCCATCACGCCGATGTTCTCGGAGTACGTGGTGTTCGGCGGCCCGCCCAGCGCGGTCGAGAGCATCGAGGCCGCGCCGTCGGCGGCGATCGCGGTGCCCAGCTTGTCGTCGAGGGGGTCGCCGGTCATCTCGCCGACGGCCTTCACGTGGCCGGCGTTCTCGGCGATCAGGGCGATCACCACGGGCAGGGCGACCAGGATGGCCGACCACTCGAACGCCGGCGCGTGGAAGGACGGCAGGCCGATCCAGTCGGCTTCGGCGACGCCCGAGAGGTCCAGGCGCCAGTGGTCGACGGCCTCCGGGCCGCCCAGCGGCGAATGGATCCTGCCGAAGATCCGGTCGAACAGCCAGGAGATCCCGTACCCGAAGACCAGGCCGAGGAAGATCGCGATGCGGGACCAGAACCCGCGCAGGCAGACCACCGCGAGGCCGGTGAACAGCATGGTCAGCAGGGCCGTCCACTGGTCCTGCGGCCAGTAGGTGGACGCGGTGACCGGGGCGAGGTTGAAGCCGATCAGCATCACGACGGCGCCCGTGACCACCGGCGGCATCGCCGCGTGGATGATGCGGGCGCCGAAGCGCTGCACGGCCAGACCGGACAGCAGGAGCGCGCCGCCGACCACGAACACCGCGCCGGTGACGGTCGCGCTGTCGCCGCCGGAGGCCCGGATCGCCGCGGCCACGCCGACGAAGGAGAGCGAACAGCCCAGGTAGGACGGGATCCGGCCGCGGGTGGCGAGCAGGAAGATGGCCGTCGCGATGCCGGACATCATGATGGCGAGGTTCGGGTCCAGGCCCATCAGGACCGGGGCCACGAAGCTGGCGCCGAACATGGCCACGACGTGCTGGGCGCCGAGCCCCGCGGTCCGCGGCCACGACAGCCGCTCGTCCGGCCGCACCACCGCTCCGGGGGCGGGGGTCCGCCCGTCGCCGTGCAGGGTCCAGCCCACGCCGAGGCGCATGTTCCACTCCGTTTCGCCGGTCGTATGGGGCCGCGGCGCGGCCAGCCGTATCCTACGGTCGGATTCCTACGGCCGGATTCCGGCGGGTTCGTCCCGGTTGGCGGGTGAGGGCCGCCCGGACGGGCCGGTGTGCCGGCCCGCGCGCAGCACCGACGCTCCGATGATCAGCGCGAAGGCGAGTGCGGTCACCAGCGCGAAGGACATCACGAGGGAGGTGGCGTCCGCCACGGCCCCGATGGCGGAGGGCGCGATCAGCCCCGAGGTGTAGGTGACGGTCGCGACGCCCGCGATGGCCTGGGCGGGGGCCGGGCCGCTGCGCGCGGCGGCGGCGAAGGCCAGCGGGACGACCACCGCGATGCCGAGTCCGATCAGCCCGAAGCCGGTGAGCGCCGCGGCCGGGTGCCGGACGGTGACGACGAGCACGCCGCCGACGGTGGCCAGCACCCCGCCGGTGCGGACCGTGCGGACCGCCCCGAAGCGGTCCACCACCTTGTCGCCGGCGAGCCGGGCCACCGCCATGGTGAGGGCGAACGCGGTGGTCGAGGCGGCCGCGAGCCCGGCATCGGTGTGCAGGACGTCCTGGAGGTAGACCCCGGACCAGTCCAGGCTCGCGCCCTCCGCGAAGACCGCGCAGAAGCCGATCGCGCCGATGAGCACCGCGGAGCGCGGCGGCAGCGCGAAACGCGGCGGCGGCTCCTCGTCGGGGGCGCTGCGCAGGTCCAGCACCCCGCGGCAGGCGAGCAGGCCCAGGCCGGTCAGGAGCACGGCGGCCACCAGGTGGTGCAGCCGGGCGTCGGTGCCGGTGTGCGCGGCGAGCGTGCCGCCGGCGGAGCCGAGCAGGGCGCCCACGCTCCACATGCCGTGCAGGGAGGACATGATCGAGCGGCCCAGCCGGTTCTCGGTCTCGACGCCCAGGGCGTTCATCGACACGTCGGACATGCCGGCGGCGGCCCCGTAGGCGAACAGGGCGAGGCAGAGCGCCGGCAGACCGGGGGCCAGGCTCGGCAGGGCGAGGGCCAGGGTCCACATCGCGAGCAGGCCGGTCAGCGCTGTCCGGGCGCCGAACCGGTGGTTGACCCGCCCGGCCAGCGGCATCGCCAGGGCGGCGCCGACGGCGGGGAAGGCGAGCGCGAGGCCCAGCGAGCCCGCGCCGAGCGAGGCGTGGTCCTGGATCCACGGGATGCGGGTGGCGAAGTTTCCGGTGACCGCGCCGTGGACGCAGAAGACGGCGGCGATGGCGAAGCGGGCGCGGCGCAGTCGCCGCGGGGTGATGTCGGGTTCCCCTGTCATGGACGTAAACTATCAGGAAGCCTGCCTGATAATTAACCCCTCGAACGGACCCGCGGGGCCACCCGATAGGTTCTGGAGCGTGCGTGCGATGTCATCTCCCTCCCCGAGTACGGCCGCCTCTCCGAGTACCGCCCGGGCGATCAACGACCGGCTGGCGCTGCGCCTCCTCCAGGACGAAGGACCCCTGACGGCGACCCAACTCAAGGCGCTCACCGGGCTGTCCCGGCCGTCCGTCGCCGACCTCGTGGAACGGCTCTCCGACGCCGGACTCATCGAGGTCGTGGGGGAGTCCGGCGAGCAGCGCCGAGGCCCCAACGCCCGGGTGTACGGCATCGTCGCCCGCCGCGCCCACCTCGCGGCCCTCGACGTGCGCACCGACAGCGCGACCGCCGTCATCACCGACCTGCTCGGCAACCCGCTTGCCCAGGCCGAGCTCCCGGCGGGCACCGCCGAGGACGCGGTGGCCGTACTGGAACGCACGGCCCTCGCGGCGGGCGCCGGGGAACTGCACACCGTGGTGGTCGGCGCGCCCGGCCTGGTGGCCCCGGCCACCGGCGAACTCCGCGACACGGCCGGGCTGCCCGGGTGGCACCGGGAACTGGTGGCCCTGCTCCAGCGGCGGCTGCCCGCGGCGGTCCGGGTCGAGAACGAGACCAACCTCGCGGCCGTGGCCGAGCAGCGGCTGGGAGCCGCGCGCGACGTCGACTCGTTCGTGCTGCTGTGGCTGGGCGCCGGGGTCGGCGCCGCCGTGGTGCTCGACGGGCGGCTGCGGCGCGGGGCCTCGGGCGGGGCGGGCGAGATCGGCTTCCTGCCGGTGCCCGGCACCGGCGGCCTGCCGTCCGCGACCGGCTGCGACGGCGGCTTCCACGCGCTGGCGGGCCGGGCGGCGGTGGCCCGGCTGGCGCGGGAGCACGGCTTCGCGGGACCGCCGGAGCAGGCGGTGGCGGGCGCGGCCGGTCCGGACTTCCTCGACGCGCTCGCCGAGCGGCTGGCCGTCGGCGCCGCGGCCGTCGCCGCCGTGCTCGACCCCGGGTGCGTGGTGCTCGGCGGGGAACTCGGCCTCGCGGGCGGCGACGCGCTCGCCGCGCGGGTCGCCGCCCGTCTCCTCACCCTCACTCCGGTCCCGACCGAGGTCCGGGCCACCGCGCTCGGCGGCCCGGCGGTCCTGGCCGGCGCCCGGCTGCTGGCCCGCGACGCGGCCCAGGACGCCCTCTTCGGCCCCGCGTAGCGCACGCGTACGAGCCGGCTTGGCCGCACGTGCGGGCCCGGTGCATACGGGCCCGGTGTGCATTACGGGCCCGGTCTGTGCGGCCCGCGCGCAGGGCTTGGCACGCACGGCCCGCGCGCACGGCTTCGGTGCCGGGCCGCCCGGCCGCCCGCTCGCGCGTACGGCTCAGACGGTGCCGGCCGTGGCGCGGTCGTGGAGGAATTCGTCGAAGGTGCGCTTGCCCGTCGCGCCGACGGGCGCCAGGTGGCCACCGGCCCGGAAGGCCCGGAAGGTCTTGCCGGGCAGCCGGACCGGGACCACCGGGCGGCGGCTCCCGCGGGCGCGCAGGTAGCGGCGGGCCAGGTCCGGCAGGTTCTCGGTCAGCGGTCCGCCGAGGTCGGCCACCCGGCCCGCCGGGGCGGCCGCCGCCAGCTCCGCCAGCCGGTCCGCGACCTCCTCGACCGCGATGGGCTGGTCCGGCACCGCGGGCACCAGGACCACCGGCAGCTTCGCCAGCATGTCCGTCACCATCGCGACCAGGTCGTGGAACTGGGTGGCCCGCAGGATCGTCACGCCGAGCCCCGACTGCTCCAGCATCCGCTCGACCTTCAGCTTCGTCTTGTAGTAGCCGAACGGCACGACGTCGACCCCCACGATCGAGATGTACACGAGGTGCCCGACCCCGGCCCGCCGGGCGGCGCCGATCAGGTGCCCGGCGGCCGCGTCGTCCCCCTTGCCCGACTGCCGCGTGCTGCTCGCGCAGTGCACGACGGTGTCGACGCCCGCCAGCGCGGCGTCCAGCCCGCTGCCGTCCGTCAGGTCCACCGGGAAGGAGGACGAGCGACGGCTGAGGGCGCGGACCTCGTGGCCCGCCGCGCGCAGCCGCGCGACGACGGGCGCGCCGAGCGTTCCGGTGCCTCCGGTGACGAGAATGGTGCTCATGGTTCCGGTCCTTCCTGCAGTGGGCGTCTTCCCCAGCTGAGACCGGACGGCCCTCAGGAACGTGACAGCTGCTTCTGTACGAACCCCAACTTGTCCGGGTTGACCTGCGCGCGCACCCCGGCGACCTGCCCCCGCGCCACCTCCAGGACGAGGACGCCGGCCACCTGGCCGCCCGCCCCGACCAGCACCGCCGGAGCCCCGTTGACCTCGGCGAAGCCGAACTCCAGCCCGGCGCCGTACTTGGCCAGCAGCCCTGCCAGCAGGCGGGCCACCCGATCCCGGCCGTACACCGGCCGCCTGGCGGCGCCGACCTTCCCGCCGCCGTCTGAGACGTACACCGCGTCGCCTGCCAGCAGCCGCTCCAGCGCGGCCACGTCCCCGTCGCGGGCCGCCGAGAGGAAGGTGTCGACCAGGCCCCGCCACTGCCCCGGGTCGGCCTGGAACCGCGGCTGCGGCGCGGCCACCCGCTGGGCCGCCCGCCGGTACAGCTGGCGGCAGTTCGCCTCGGTCAGCTCCAGTAGCCCGGCGATCTCCCGGTGGCCGTACCCGAAGGCCTCGCGCAGCACGTACACCGCCCGCTCCACCGGAGTGAGCCGCTCCAGCAGCACCAGCAGGGCCAGCGACACCCCGTCCCGCTGCTCCGCCGACTCCAGCGGGCCGAGCGTGCCGTCGGAGGTGAGCACCGGCTCCGGCAGCCAGGGGCCGACGTACCGCTCGCGGCGGGCCCGGGCCGAGTCCAGGCGGTTCAGGCAGAGGCGGGTGACGGTCTTGGCCAGGAAGGCCCCCGGGTGCTCGACGGCCGCCCGGTCGGCTGCCCGCCAGCGCAGGTAGGCGTCCTGGACGGTGTCCTCGGCTTCGTCGGCCGAGCCGAGCATCCGGTAGGCGATGCCGAAGAGCCGTGGGCGGTGTTCCTCGAACCGGTCGGTGTCCTCATCCCCTGTGATCACGCATCGAGGGTGCCAGACGACGCGGGAGGACCCGGTGGCCGCCGGGCCACCGGGTCCTCCCGTCACGTCATGGGGTGCTCAGCTGGTCAGCAGGCGCCGAGGTCCTCCCAGACGCCCCACTGTCCGGTGGTGCCGGGCTCCTCGTTCTGGGTCCACCACTTGGCCTTCCAGTTGTGGCCCTTGTGGGAGACGACCGTGCCGCCGTTGGTGATGCTGCCGGCCACGTACGGCGGGTTGGCGCAGGTGCCGCCACCGCCGGTGGTCGAGCCGGTGGTCCCACCCGTGGTGCCGCCCGTCGTACCGCCGGTGGTCGAGCCGGTGGTCCCACCCGTGGTGCCGCCCGTCGTACCGCCGGTGGTGCCACCCGTGGTGCCGCCGGTGGTGCCGCCGGTGGTGCCACCGGTCGTACCGCCGGTGGTGCCGCCCGTGGTGCCACCGGTCGAACCGCCCGTGCCGGGCTCGACCAGGGTGGTGCCGCGCGCCAGGTCGCCGGCCAGGGCGTACGAGGTGCCGGAGATGTTCACGGTCCAGTTGGAGGGCGTGGACACCGGCAGGTAGTAGTTGAAGGCCACGTCGACCGAGGCGCCCGGGGCCAGCGACTGCCAGGCCGGGAGCTTGAGCGAGACGCGGTGGAAGTCGCCCTTCAGGCCGCCGACGTTGCTGCCGGTGTGGCCGCTGGTGATCACCTTGGTGCCGAAGCCGGACTGGTCCGAGGCATTGTTCGGGGCGGCGGTCGCGTAGTCGAACTGGAACTCGGTGCCGCCGGGCAGCGCGGTCTTCGTGTTGTTGGTGATCTTGATCTTCGGGGTGATCGGGTAGTTCGAGTCGCCGAGCTTGAAGTCGGTGAACTCCACCTTCACGTCGACCGCCTGGGCCGGCAGCGCGCCGCCTGCCTTCTTCGCGCCGTACGGGGCGGCGGCCTTGAACTTGTCGTACATCAGCGAGGTGAGCGTGTCGCCCATCTCGTACTGGCCCTTGGCCGCGTTCCAGTAGTAGTCGCCCGCGAGCTCCCACACCATGGTGCCGCCGATGCCGCGGTCGACCACGTAGTCCGCCTTGGCGGCGACCGACTGCTCGTCCTCGGTGGAGAGGAAGACCTTCTTCTGCGCGTTCCACAGCCACGGCGCGACCAGGGTCGCGTCGTACTTGCGGGCGTAGGTGCCGGTCAGCGCGGTGCCCGCCGGGAAGCCGTACTTGGTGACGTAGTCGCCGACGACGCCCTTCTCCAGGTTCTTGGCGTGCCACATCGGGTTGGAGCCCGCGGGGGACTCGGCGCCGTTGGTGTCCTTGTCGTGCCACAGGTTGTCGATGCCGACCGCGCCGTCACCGCACTTGGTCAGACCCGCGCCGGCCGGGCACGTGGTGGCCGGGGCCTTGCCCCACAGGCCGTCGGTGCCGCCCTGTACGTTCTTGAAGCCGCGGGTGTAGTACGGCAGGCCGATGTTGATGCGGCCCGACGGCATCGAACCGCGGAAGTAGTGGTACGCCCAGTCGGTGTTCAGGTAGCCGATGCCGCCGTACTGCTGGCTGCCGTACACGCCGGCCGCGGCGAGCTCGCCGTCCTTGCCGTCGTCGAACAGCGAGGCGTTCGGACCGACGTACTCGTTCCAGGCGCCGTGCAGGTCGTAGGACATGATGTTGACGTAGTCCAGGTACTGCTGCATCTGGAACGTCTCCATGCCGCGCAGCAGGTACCCGGAGGACGGGGCGGCCACGGAGAGCAGGTAGTGCTTGCCGTCGGCGGCGCCCGCGCGGTCGAGCTTCTCGCGGAGCGTCTTCATGAGGACGGCGTAGCCCTTGACCAGGCCCGCGCGGCGGGCGTTGGAGAGCTGCCAGTCGAGCGGGTTGCCCGCGTCCTTCATCGTGGTCGGGTACTCGTAGTCGATGTCGACGCCGTTGAACCCGTACTTGCGGATGAAGTCGACCGAGGAGGTCGCGAAGGTGTCGATGCCCGCCTGGTTGACCGAGCCGTCGGCGTTGGTGGCCATCGAGTAGAAGCCGCCGGAGGCGACGCGGTTGCCGTCGTCACCGAAGTAGCCGCCGGTCTCGGCCCATCCGCCCACCGAGATCAGGGTCTTCACGTTCGGGTACTGCTTCTTGAACTTGTTCAGCAGGTTGAAGTGGCCCTTGTAGGCGAAACCGGGGTCCATCTCCGCCCCGGCGGTACCCGGCCAGGTCATGCCGGTGGCCGCATTGTTCGGGCCGTCGGCGCCGACCGAGATCCTGTTGTCGCCGCCCACGTGGGCGAAGGCGTAGTTGAGGTGGGTGACCTTGTTCCACGGGATGTTGTTCGCGAGGTAGGCGGGCTCGCCGTTCTTGCCCGTGCGCCAGCCGGTGAAGTAGCCGATGACGCGGCGCTGGTGGTCGGCGCCCATCTTCTCGCGGCCCTCGGCGTCGTAGACGGAGCAATAGGGGACGTCGACGCCCGACGTCTTGTAGAGGCCGTCAGGGCGACAGCTCTCGTTGTCGGCGGCGTGTGAGATGCCCGCCGAGAGCGAGCTGAACAACAGACCCGCGACCGCGGCTCCGGCTGCCATCAGCGTGGCTCTCGTGCGTGTGGGGGACAGCATTGTGCCTCCTGGGGAAGGGAGGTTGGCAGGACACAACGAACTGAAGGGCGGTGCTGTAGGCCCCAGATGTGCGCACACCTGACGGGCTGTCTCCCGGGAATGTGAAGCAGACATTAAGAGGACTAGACCACGCCGTCAATAGGTCTGGACCAAAGCCGAATTGGTCGGATGCAACCTGCCTGAATGCGTCCGGTTGTGACCCAGGCCACAGCCGGTCACCCGCATGGGTGTGGATCAGGCGTGGCACACTGGCCTGTAAGTACCAGAAGCAGCGCACTCCGGGGTCGGTGTAATTCCGAACCGGCGGTTATAGTCCGCGACCCGTCCGCAGCCAGCGGCCGGTTGACCAGGTGAAATTCCTGGACCGACGGTGAAAGTCCGGATGGGAGGCAGTGCGCGGCGGGCCGGTCACAGGTACGCCGCTGTAGCCGTTTCACCAGCGTTTTCGCAGGTGGAGCGCGTCTTCGGCCTCGGCGTCCCCGTGCGTGCGCCCGCTTCATCTGTCGTATCCCGACAGGCCCCGGAGTCCGTGCCCGATTGAGGCAGGAGGACCCGGTGGGCCACAACCACGCCGACGCAGACGCCATGCGCCGAGCCATCGCGCTCGCCGCCCGCGGCCTCGGCTCCACGAGCCCCAACCCCGTCGTCGGCTGTGTCGTCACCGACGCCGCCGGCACCGTCGTGGGCGAAGGCTTCCACGAGCGGGCCGGCGGCCCGCACGCCGAGGTGCACGCCCTGCGCGCCGCCGGCGACCGGGCCCGCGGCGGCACCGCCTACGTCACCCTCGAACCCTGCAACCACACCGGCCGCACCGGCCCCTGCGCGCAGGCCCTCATCGAGGCCGGCATCACCCGCGTGGTCTACGCCGTCTCCGACCCGAACCCGCAGGCCAGCGGCGGTGCCGCAACCCTGCGCGCAGCCGGCGTCGAGACCGAGGCCGCGGTCCTGGAAGCCGAGGCCGCCGAGGGCAACGCCGCCTGGCTCACCTCGGTCCGCCTCGGCCGCCCGTACGTGCTGTGGAAGTACGCCGCCACCCTCGACGGGCGGATCGCCGCCGCCGACGGCACCAGCCGCTGGATCAGCTCCCCCGAGTCCCGCGCCGACGTCCACCGGCTGCGCGCCGCCTGCGACGCCGTCGTCGTCGGCTCCGGCACCCTGCACGCCGACGACCCGCACCTCGCGGTCCGCGGCGTCGAGGGCGCCAGCCAGCCGCTGCGCGTCGTCCTCGACACCCGCGCCACCATCCGGCCCGGCGCCCGGGTCCTGGACGGGGCCGCACCCACCCTCGTCGCC
Source organism: Streptomyces sp. NBC_00239 (assembly GCF_036194065.1). NCBI lineage: Bacteria > Bacillati > Actinomycetota > Actinomycetes > Kitasatosporales > Streptomycetaceae > Streptomyces > Streptomyces sp. NBC_00239. Next base: position 6,563,899 of record NZ_CP108095.1, read on the forward strand.
GTCGCCGAGGACGCCGACACCCGGCACCTCCCCGGCGTCGAGGTGGCCCGGCTCCCGTCCGACGCCCACGGGATCTCCGTGGACGCCCTGCTGCGCGACCTGTACGCGCGCGGCGTCCGCTCCGTACTCCTCGAAGGCGGCCCGACCCTGGCCGGCGCCTTCGTCACCGCGGGAGCAGTCGACAAGGTCGTCGGCTATCTCGCCCCGGTCCTGCTCGGCGCGGGCCCCGCCGCCCTCGCCGACGCCGGGATCACCACGATCGCCGACGCACTGCGCCTCGACATCACCGAGACCGTGCGCACCGGCCCCGATCTGCGCATCACCGCCGTCCCCACCACCGCCCCCAAGGAGCACTGAGTGTTCACCGGAATCGTCGAAGAACTGGGCGAGGTCACCGCCGTCGAGGAGCTCGAGGACGCCTCCCGCTTCCGGCTGCGCGGGCCCGTCGTCACCGAGGGCGCCAAGCACGGCGACTCGATCGCCGTCAACGGCGTCTGCCTGACCGTGGTGGAGACCGCGGACGGCGAGTTCACCGCCGACGTGATGGCCGAGACCCTCAAGCGCTCCAGCCTCGGCGCGCTCACCGCCGGCTCCCGCGTCAACCTGGAGCGCCCCATGGCGCTCGGCGGACGCCTCGGCGGCCACCTGGTCCAGGGCCACGTCGACGGCACCGGCGCCATCGTCTCCCGCACCCCCTCCGAGCACTGGGAGATCGTCAAGGTCTCGCTGCCGCGGCAGCTCTCCCGGTACGTCGTCGAGAAGGGCTCCATCACGGTCGACGGGGTGAGCCTGACCGTGGTCGAGGCCGCCGCGGACTGGTTCACCATCAGCCTGATCCCCACCACCCTCGCGCTGACCACCCTCGGCATCAAGCAGGCCGGCGACCCCGTCAACCTGGAGGTGGACGTCCTCGCCAAGTACGTCGAGCGCCTGCTCGCCGCCGGCGTGGACCCGCTGCACGCGAAGGAGAGCGCGGAATGAGCGCCCTGACCTGGCTCAACTCCGAGGCCTTCACCGTCGTCGGGCAGCAGATCAAGTGGGCCGACATGATCGGCAACACGGCCGGCCTGATCGCCCTCGCCCTCGGCTGGCGCCGCTCCATATGGACCTGGCCCGTCCAGCTCCTGTCCGGCGCCATCCTCTTCGTCGCCTTCGCCGCCGGCCACCTCTCCGGGAGCGCCGGCAAGCAGGTCGTCGTCGTCCTCGTGGCCACCTGGGGCTGGCTCCAGTGGACCCGCGGCCGGCAGCAGGCCCAGGACGGCTCCCTCGCCGTGCGCTTCGCCACCTGGCGCGAGCGCGCGTACCTGATCGGCGCCGCCGCCCTCGGCACCCTGGCCGTCGGCGGACTCTTCACCGCCTTCCCGACCCTCTCCTGGGACGCCTGGCCCGACGCGTACGTGTTCGTCGGCACCGTCGTCGCCATGTACGCCCAGGCCAAGGGCATGGTCGAGTTCTGGTTCGCCTGGCTGCTGGTCGACGCGGTGGGCGTGCCCCTCGCCTTCGCCAACGGCTACGCCTTCTCCGGCCTCGTCTACGTCGTCTACGGCGCGCTCGTCGTCTGGGGCGCCTACGACTGGTACCAGCGCTCCCGTACGCCCAGCACCCCCTCCACCTCCCCGGCTCTCGAAGGAGCGGCGGCATGACTCTCAAGCCCGTACCGGACCTGGACGAGACCTTCCGGCTCGACCCCGTCGAACAGGCCATCCGCGACATCGCCGCCGGCCGCCCGGTCGTCGTCGTCGACGACGAGAGCCGCGAGAACGAAGGCGACCTGGTCATCGCCGCCGAGAAGGCCACCCCCGAGATCGTGGCCTTCATGATGAGCGAGTGCCGCGGCCTGATCTGCGCCCCCATGGAAGGGGACGAGCTGGAGCGGCTCGAACTCCCGCAGATGGTCGCCGACAACACCGAGTCGATGCAGACCGCCTTCACCGTCTCCGTCGACGCGAGCGGCGCGCACGGCGTCACCACCGGCATCTCGGCCTCCGACCGCGCCACCACCCTCCAGCTCCTCGCGAGCGGCACCACCGACGCCACGGACTTCGTCCGCCCCGGCCACATCTTCCCGCTGCGCGCCAAGCCCGGCGGCGTCCTGGTCCGCCCCGGCCACACCGAGGCCGCCGTCGACCTCGCCCGCCTGGCGGGCCTGCGCCCGGCCGGCGCGATCGTCGAGATCGCCGGCGAGGACGGCGTCATGCTCCGGCTGCCCGAGCTGATCCCCTTCGCCCGCAAGCACGGCCTGACGATCATCTCCATCGAGGACCTGATCGCCTACCGCCGCAGCGCCGAACCCACCGTCCGCCGCGAGGCCGAGGTCAGCCTGCCGACCTCGTTCGGCGAGTTCACCGCGTACGGCTACCGCTCCACCGTCGACGGCGTCGAGCACGTCGCCCTCGTCCACGGCGAGCTCGGCGACGGCGAGGACGTGCTGGTCCGCATGCACTCCGAATGCCTGACCGGCGACATCTTCCACTCGCTGCGCTGCGACTGCGGACCCCAGCTGCACGCCTCCATGGAACGCATCACGTCCGAGGGCCGCGGCGTCGTCGTCTACCTCCGCGGCCACGAGGGCCGGGGCATCGGCCTGCTGTCCAAGCTGCGCGCGTACGAGCTCCAGGAACGCGGCCGCGACACCCTGGACGCCAACCTCGAACTGGGCCTGCCCGCCGACGCCCGCGACTACGGGGCCGGCGCCCGGATCCTCGTCGACCTCGGCGTCCACAGCGTCCGCCTGATGACCAACAACCCGGAGAAGTCCGACGCCCTCGACCGCCACGGCGTCCGGGTCGCGGCCCGCGAGCCGATGCCCGTCGAGGCCGGCGAGCACAACCTCACGTACCTGCGCACCAAGCGCGACCGCATGGGCCACGACCTGCCCTGGCTGGAATCCCCCACGGCCGTCTCGGCCTGCGGCAACCAGTAGCACCACCCCGGGGCGCCACGCCCCGGAACGACACCGTCCACCCAGAAGCACGGAATCACGCAAGGAACCGAGGAGAGCTGTGAGCGGCAAGGGCGCACCCGAACTGAGCGTACGCAACTGCGGAGACCTGCGGGTCGCCGTCATCGCGGCGCAATGGCACGAGAAGGTGATGGACGGACTGGTGGACGGCGCGCTGCGCGCCCTCCACGAGCTCGGGATCGACGAGCCCACCCTGCTGCGGGTGCCGGGCAGCTTCGAGCTCCCCGTCGTGGCGAAGGTCCTCGCCGAGCGCGGCTACGATGCCGTCGTCGCCCTCGGCGTCGTCATCCGCGGCGGAACCCCGCACTTCGACTACGTGTGCCAGGGGGTCACCGAGGGCCTCGTGAAGGTCTCCGTCGACACCGGTGTGCCCATCGGCTTCGGCGTGCTGACCTGCGACACCGACGAGCAGGCCCTCGACCGGGCCGGCCTCGAAGGATCGAACGAGGACAAGGGGCACGAAGCGGTCACCGCCGCCGTCGCCACCGCCATGACCCTGCGCACCGTCAGCGAACCCTGGCGCTGAGTGGCAGTGCCCCACCGCGTATTCTGAGGACCATCATGGCCAACAAGACCCCCAAGACGTTCGAGGAGCTCTTCGCCGAGCTCCAGCACAAGGCCGCCACCGGCGACCCCAGCACCTCCCGTACCGCAGAGCTGGTCGGCAAGGGTGTCCATGCCATCGGCAAGAAGGTCGTCGAGGAGGCCGCGGAGGTCTGGATGGCCGCCGAATACGAGGGCAAGGAAGCCGCCGCCGAGGAGATCTCGCAGCTGCTGTACCACGTCCAGGTGATGATGGTCGCGCGCGGGATCTCGCTCGACGACGTCTACTCCCATCTCTGAGCAAGACCCCTCACCGAGCAGGACCCCGCACCGCACCGCACCCCATCACGTGACATCCCGTACCGAGAAGGAAAAACCCATGCTGCGCATCGCCGTCCCCAACAAGGGTTCACTGTCCGGACCTGCGTCGGCGATGCTCCATGAGGCGGGCTACCGGCAGCGCAAGGAGTCCAAGGAGCTCGTCACGGTCGACCCGGAGAACGAGGTCGAGTTCTTCTACCTGCGGCCCAAGGACATCGCGATCTACGTGGCCTCGGGCAAGCTCGACATCGGCATCACCGGCCGCGACCTGCTCCTGGACTCCGGGGCCAACGCGGAGGAGATCCTCCCGCTGAACTTCGGCCGCTCCACCTTCCGCTACGCCACCAAGCCCGGCACCGCGAAGGGCCCCGAGGACTTCAACGGGATGACGATCGCGACCTCGTACGAGGGAATCGTCGCCAAGCACCTCGCCGACCAGGGCATCGACGCCTCCGTCGTACACCTGGACGGCGCCGTCGAGACGGCCATCCAGCTCGGCGTCGCCGAGATCATCGCGGACGTCGTCGAGACCGGCACCAGCCTGCGCAACGCCGGCCTGACGGTCATCGGCGAGCCGATCCTCAAGTCCGAGGCCGTGGTCATCCGGCGCAACGGCGCCGACACCGACCACCCCCAGGTGCAGCAGTTCATGCGCCGCCTCCAGGGCGTCCTCGTCGCCCGCAGCTACGTGATGATGGACTACGACTGCCGCGCCGAGCACCTGGAGCGGGCCGTCGCCCTCACCCCGGGCCTGGAGTCGCCGACCATCTCCCCCCTGCACAACGAGGGCTGGGTGGCGGTCCGCGCCATGGTCCCCGCCAAGGAAGCCCAGCGGATCATGGACGACCTGTACGAGCTGGGCGCCCGTGCGATCCTCACCACCTCGATCCACGCCTGCCGTCTGTGATGGCCGCCGACCAGTCGGCCGCGCCGGCCACCGCGACCCTGCCCGACCTCCCCGTCACCTTCCGGCCGACCCGCACCCGGGCCGTCCTGCTGGGCGTGGGCGCCGCCATGTTCGCGACGATCACCACCGTCGCCGTCATGCTGGAACGCCTCAGCACGGGGGAGCGGATCAGCTTCGTCTTCGTCGCCGCGCTGCTCAGTTCCGTCCTGGTGCTGCTCAGCCGGCCCAAGGTGGTCGCCGACGAGACGGGCGTGACCGTCGTCAACCTGACCACCCGGCGGCGCCTGGAGTGGGCCCAGATCCTGCGGGTCAACCTCCGCCCCGGCGACGCCTGGGTCTTCCTCGACCTCAGCGACGGCACCAGCCTGCCCGCCCTCGGCATCCAGCCGGGCGTGGCCAGGGAACAGGCCATCGCCGACGCCCGCGCCCTGCGCGCCCTGGCGGAATCCCGCGGCACCGGAGCATCCGCCGCTTGAGTCCCCATTGCGGGGACGATCTCAATGACTACCCTGGTGGCGGGGCGCGACTGCGCGCCCTGCCACCGGCCCCGGGACCCCGAGGCCCGTGGGCCCCTGCGACTCGAGGAGTGACTCCCTCCAGCAATGGACGGATCGTCCGGTAGTACCCGCGCCGCCACCTCTCCGGAGGCGGCGGCATGACCATCCCGCTACTCCTGCTCATGGCGGCCTTCGCCCTGATCCTGGCCAACGGATTCTTCGTGGCCGCCGAGTTCGGCCTCGTCACCGTCGAGCGCCCGGACGCCGAACGCGCCGCCGCCGAAGGCGACCGGCGGGCCCGTACGGTCGTCAAGGCCCTGCGCGAGCTGTCGTTCCAGCTCTCCGGCACCCAGCTCGGCATCACCATCACCTCCCTCGTGGTCGGCATGCTCGCCGAGCCCGCCCTCGCCGGGCTGCTCGCCGGCCCGCTCACCGCGACCGGCCTGCCCCGCGGCGCCGTGTCCGGGGTGTCCGTCGTCATCGGCATGCTGCTCGCCTCCGCCGTCCAGATGGTGGTCGGCGAACTCGTGCCGAAGAACTGGGCCGTCTCCCGGCCGCTCCAGGTCGCCCGCTTCGTGGCCGGCCCGCAGCACGCCTTCTCCCGCGCCTTCCGGCCGGTCATCTCAGGCCTCAACGCGGTGGCGAACCGCCTCGTACGCGCCCTCGGCGTCGAGCCCACCGACGAGCTGGCCTCCGCCCGCACCCCCGGTGAGCTCGTCTCCCTGGTACGCCACTCGGCCCAGGCCGGCGCCCTCGAACAGGACACCGCCGACCTGTTCGTCCGTACCCTCTCGCTGGGCGGGCTCACCGCCCAGCACGTCATGACCCCCCGGGTCCGGGTGAGCGCGCTGCACTCCACCGCGACCGCCGCCGACGTGGTCAACCTGACGCGGGCCACCGGCCTGTCCCGGTTCCCCGTCTACCGCGAGCGCATCGACGAGGTCATCGGCGTGGTCCACCTGAAGCACGCGCTCGCCGTCCCGGAGCCGGAGCGCTCGCGCACCGGCGCCGGCCGGATCTCCGTCCCGGCCCTCCTGGTCCCCGAGACCCTGCCCGTCCAGCTGCTCCTGGAGCGGCTGCGCAAGGAGCAGCCCATGGCCGTCGTCGTCGACGAGTACGGCGGCACCGCCGGAGTCGTCACGCTGGAGGACATCGTCGAGGAACTCGTCGGCGAGGTCCACGACGAGCACGACCGCGTCGAGGAGCGGACCCCCGAGCTGGCCACCGTGCCCGCCGAGGACGGCCGTCCCGCCTGGGACGCCGACGGCTCCTGCCGGGTGCACACCCTGCGCCGGATAGGCCTCGACGTGCCCGAGGGCCCGTACGAGACCGTCGCCGGCCTGGTCGCCGACCTGCTGGGCCGGATCCCCGCCCCCGGGGACCGCGCCGAGCTGCCCGGCTGGAAGCTCTCCGTCCGCCAGGTCGGCCGCTACCGCGCCGAGCGGGTGCGCCTGGTGCGCACCGCGCCCGCCGAGGCCCGGCCGGAGCTGGAGGCGGTGGGCCGGTGAACGCGCTCCAACTCCTCTTCGCCCTGCTGCTGGTGCTCGCCAACGGCTTCTTCGTCGGCGCCGAGTTCGCCCTCGTCTCGGTCCGGCGCAGCCAGATCGAACCGCTGGCCGCCACCTCCAAGCGGGCCCGCCAGACCCTGTACGGGCTGGAGAACCTGCCGCGGATGATGGCCGCCGCACAGTTCGGCATCACCATGTGCTCGCTGACGCTGGGCGCGGTCGCCGAGCCCACCGTGGCCCGGCTGCTGGAACCGCTCTTCCACGCGGTCCACGTCCCGCAGGGCCTGATCCACCCCCTCGGGTACGCCGTGGCGCTCGCCGCGGTGGTCTTCCTGCACCTGGTCATCGGCGAGATGGTGCCGAAGAACCTCGCCATGTCGGCGCCCGAGCGCACCGCGCTGTGGCTGAGCCCCGGACTGGTCGGCTTCGCCCGGCTGTGCGGGCCCGTCACCACCGCGCTCGGCGCCTGCGCCCGGCTGGTGCTCAAGCTGTTCAGCGTCGAGCCCAAGGACGAGGTCGAGGCCGTCTACACCAGCGCCCAGCTGGGCCGGCTGGTCGAGGACTCGCGGCAGGCCGGCCTGCTGGAGCCCGGCGAGCAGGAGCGGCTGGAGGACGCCCTCGAACTCGGCAGCCGCCCGGTCACCGACGTGCTCCTCGACGGCTCCCAGCTGGTCACGGTGGGTCCGTCGGCCACCCCCCGGCAGATCGAGGCGCTGACCGTGCGCACCGGCTTCTCGCGCTTCCCGGTCCGCTCGGACAGCGGCGCCTTCATGGGTTACCTGCACGTGAAGGACGTCCTGGACCTGGAGGACCGGGAGCGGGCGGTGCCGCAGCACGTCTGGCACCGGATGACCACGCTGTGCGCCACCCTCCCGCTCGACGACGCGCTCAGCGTGATGCGCCGGGACGCCACCCACCTGGCCCAGGTCGCGGACCCGGGCGGCCGGGTGCTCGGCCTGGTCACGTTGGAGGACGTACTGGAGATGCTGGTGGGCGAGGTGCGCGATCCCACGCACCGGCGGCGGGCCCCGGCGCCCGCGGGGGCGGCCGTGCCGGCCCCGTCCGCCGTCCTCAGCCGGTAGCCGGTAGCCGGTAGCCGGTAGCCGGTAGCCGGTAGCCGGTAGCCGGTAGCCGGTAGTCGGTAGTCGGCAGTCGGCAGTCGGAAGCAGGAGGGCCCGGAGCCGGTGGCCGGATCCGGGCCCCGACCGGAACCCCCGCCGCTCACAGCGGCGGGGGTTCCGTCCGTCCGCGGTCCTGTGGGCCGCGGCCGGACAGCACCTCCCCGTACGCCTGCATCAGGTCGGGCAGCCGCAGGGTCGCGAGGTCCTCGCGGCCGAGGGTGCCCGGGTAGCCGGCCAGTCGCAGGTCGCGGTAGGCGCAGCTCTTCTCGTACAGGGTGCGCAGGAAGCGGCCGTTGCCGAGTTCGTCGATCCAGCCCTGGTCGACGACGTGTCCGCTGATGCTGCGCAGCTCGTCGAGGGCCTCCTCGTCCCAGCGGTCCCCGTTCGCATCGGCCAGCACGCCGCCGATGGCGGTCAGCTCCAGCGGGCGGTAGCTGGGGAAGTCCACGCGGGTGGTGAAGCGGGAGGACAGCCCGGGGTTGGCGGCCAGCAGCCGGTCCATGCCGGCCGGGTAGCCGGCCAGGATGACGACCAGGTGGTCCCGGTTGTCCTCGGCGCGCTTCAGGAGCACCTGGAGGGCCTCGTCCCCGTACGCGTCGCCCTTGCTGTAGCCGGAGTTGGAGAGGCTGTACGCCTCGTCGACGAACAGCACCCCGCCGATCGCCGAGTCGATCAGTTCGTTCGCCTTGACCGCGGTCTGGCCCAGGAACTCGCCGACCAGGTCGGCCCGCTGCGCCTCCACGAGGTGGTCGCCGCCCAGCAGTCCGAGGGCGTAGAAGACCCGGCCCAGGATCCGCGCCACGGTGGTCTTGCCGGTGCCCGAGGGCCCGGAGAAGACGAAGTGCCGCTTGGGGGGCTGTACGGGCAGCCCCTGGCCGGCCCGCAGCCGGGCCATGTGCAGCTGCGCCGACAGCGCTTTCACCTGGCGTTTGACCGGCTCCAGCCCGACCATCCGCTCCAGCTCGGCGAGCGCCTCGGCGAGCAGCGCCGGGTCGGCGGGGGCGGTGGGGAGCGGTACCGGGCCCGACTGGGCCGGCACGGCGGCCTTGCGGCGTACGGTCTCCGGCGGGACGACGCCCGACGGCGGTGGCCCCGGGGGCGGGCCGAAGCGCGGCTCGCGGCCCTCGGGGGGCTCCGGGAGGCCCGGCGGGTCGGGGTCGGCGTAGCCCTCGGCGGCGTCCTGTCCGGGCCCGCCGGCCAGGGCCACGGCCGCGTAGTCCCCGGCCGGGCCGCCGGCCTCGTAGTCGAAGCCGTCCGTGCCGTCGAGGCCGTCGGACTCGGCGATGGCGGTGAGCCGGGCGGCGGTGTCCATGAAGGCGGGGTCGACGCGGTGCACGGCCCGGTAGAGGGGCAGGGCGGCGGCGCTGCGGCCGGTGCCCTCGTGCGCGCGGGCCAGCCAGTACCGCAGCTCCTTGCGCTGCGGCTGCTCGCTGCGGCACCGCATCAGGGCCGCCGAGAGCATCGGCTCGGCCTGCCCGTACATCTCCAGCCGGACCCGGGCCATCCCGCCGAACAGCCCGGACTCGATGCCCAGGAGCGGGTCGTCCACCAGCGGCTCGGTGTGCCGCACGAGCTGGTCCCAGTCCTTGACCAGGTAGGCGCGGCAGGCGTGCAGGAAGCGGACCTGGGGGTCGGTGTCGACGGGCGGCAGTCCCGCGAGCGCCTGGTCGAGTTCGGGCACGTGGCGGCCGTCCAGCCAGTGCGAGGCGTGCGCGAGGAGCAGGTCGCGCCGGCTCTCCAGCACCGGCTGCACCCACCAGCCCAGCCAGTACCAGGAGTTCAGGGTGCGGCGGTGCCGGGTGCGCTGCTCGCCGAACCGGTCCCGGTGGGCGTACATGCGCAGCAGGGCGTTGACCGTGTCGACGCGCAACGCGTGCAGGCCCAGCCAGGCGTCGGCCATCGCGGGATCGAGCCGGACGGCGGCTCTGAACTCCTCCTCGGCCTGCGGGTAGGCGCCCATCGTGTACGCGTCCACGCCGCGCAGCCAGGCGAGTTCGGCCGGGGCACGGTGGCTGCCGTCCTGCGTGCCGAAGTCCATCGCATCCCCCAACCTCCGCGTCATGGACGGGAGTTACGCAGGCCGCTCCGCCGGATCAGACTGGCATCGTACCTGCGGTTACGGTCCTGTCGCAGGGTGTGTCCAGCACTTCGGGGACGGGCGCCGCACGGGACCGCGGTGACACAGGGTGAACGGGAGACCGCCGTACGAAGGCCCGCACGGGGCGTGCTCGGGGTGCATTCGGGCAGAACGAAGCCCCCGATCACGGGGGACGATCGGGGGCTTCGTGTCCGAGGCGGCCGTAAAGACCGCTCATTCAGAACGTAAGGCCGTCGCGGGCCTCCGGTCAAGCACCTCGGCGCGCCCCCGGGCCGCCGGACTTGAACGGTGCTCAAACAGGGGGCAAGCCGTGACGCTCGGTCACGGAAGCGGTCGTCTCCGCTGTCGCACCCGCCCCCGAAGTCCACTCGTATCCCGTACCGCTCTGCCGTACCAGGGTGTCGGCGAAGGGGCGCGAAGGGTCACGTGCGAAGTGCTCGGCCTCCGCGCGCTCCCATCCGTCCCAGAAGCCGGCCAGTGCGCTCCCGTCGCGCCGGCGGCCGCGCTCCCAGGAATCGGCCCGCGGCGTCTCCATCCACAGCAGCCCCGCCAGGTACGGCCGCAGCGCCCGCCGCCCGGCGCCGACCCCCTCGATCAGCAGCAGCTCCACCGGCTCCTGCACCCGCGGCGGCCCGAACCGCCGCTCCACCCAGTCGTACGGCTCCCAGTGCGCGGCCCGCCCCGCGGCCAGCGGCGCCAGCACCTGCTCCCGGAACCGGTCGGTCCAGTCGAAGAGCCCGGCATGGCTGGCCACGTCGTCGAGGTGCAGGACCGGCGCCCCGCCCAGGGCCTCGGCCAGGTGCCGCGCGAACGTGCTCTTGCCCGAGCCGGCGTGCCCGTCGACGGCGATCAGCCGGACCGGGCCGCAGGACGGCGGCAGCGCGCGCAGCTCGCGGGCGAGGGAGTCCAGAGGGGTCACCCGGCCAGCCTACTGAGCGCGGACACGCGCCCGTCACCTGGCCGAAGACGGCCGCGGGCTGCGAAGGTGACGGTCAGGGGGTGTTGCTCGGATCTCCGTGGGAGAGGGAGCGGAGTCCGGTGCGAGCGTGCGTGCGTGCCGGGCCCCGCGTCGCCGCGGAGATCCGAGCGGCACCCCCAAGCCGTCCGGATCCGACTGGGGGTTCCCCGCCGATGACCGCTTCCGCACCACGCCGGGCCGTACTGGCCGCCGCACTCGCCGTCGCCACCGCCGCCGCCGTGCCCGGACCGGGGGCGTCCGCCGCCGGCCCGCGCGGCGCGGCCCCGCCCCGGACGGTCGACAACCGGTTCTGGTTCTCGCACGGCCACTGGCGGGCCGGGACCCACGAGGGCACCGTGACCGTCGGCGGGCTGCGGCCCGCCCTGCGGATCGGCACGCCCGCCGGGCGGTCCGACTACACCGACCCGCACAGCGGGCGCACGGCCGCCTGGGAGCACGCGAGCTGGCTCTCCCCGGTCCACCGGTCCACCGTGCCCGCCACCGAGGTGATCGCCTCCTGGAACGCGCACACGCCGACCGGCACCTGGCTCCAGGTCGAACTGCGCGGCGGCTACGGGGACGGCACCCGGACCCCCTGGTACGTGATGGCCCGCTGGGCCGCCGGCGACCGGGACATCCGGCGCACCTCCGTCGACGGGCAGGGCGACGGCCGGAGCACGGTCGGCACCGACACGCTCTCCGTCGACGCCCCGGCGAGCGGCCTGCGCCTGACCGACTGGCAGCTGCGGCTGACCCTGTACCGGACCCCCGGCTCCCGCCTGACCCCCGAGGTCTTCCTCGCCGGGGCGATGTCCTCGGACGTGCCGGACCGCTTCACCGTGCCCGCCTCGGCCCCCGGACCCGGCCACGAACTGGCCGTGCCCCGGTTCTCGCAGGAGATCCACGTCGGCCAGTACCCCGAGTACGACAACGGCGGCGAGGCCTGGTGCAGCCCCAGCTCCTCGCAGATGGTCATCGAGTACTGGGGGCGCCGCCCCAGCGGCGCCGACCTGGCCTGGGTGCACCCCTCGTACGCGGACCCGCAGGTCTGCCACGCGGCCCGGCACACCTACGACCACCAGTACAAGGGCTGCGGGAACTGGCCCTTCAACGCCGCCTACGCCGCCACCTACCCGGACCTGGCCGCGGTGGTGACCCGGCTGTGCTCCCTCGCCGACGCGGAACGCCTGGTCCGCGCCGGCATCCCGGTGATCACCTCGCAGTCCTTCCGGGCCGAGGAGCTCACCGGCGCCGGCTACGGCACCGCCGGGCACCTCATGACCGTCGTCGGCTTCACCACAGCCGGAGACGTGGTCGTCAACGACCCGCACGCGCCCTCCGACCCGGCGGTACGGCGCGTCTACCGGCGCCGCGAGTTCGAGAACGTCTGGCTGCGCACCAGGCGGTACAACGCCTCCGGCAAGGCGGTCGGAGGCTCGGGCGGGGTCTGCTACCTCTATGCGCCGGCCCGCCCGTCGGCGTCCCAGATCAGGGCGCTGACGGCGGTCGGAGTGCTGTGAGGGGCCGGGGACAGCGGGTCTTCCGACAGCCGTTGACCCAGGCACCCACAGGCGTTTCAATAGGGATAAAGGGCGCATAAAGGCTTCGTAGGAGGCGGCCCGCCATGACCATCCACCAGTCCATCGAATCCCACCCCGACCTCGCCGAGATGCGTTCCCGGTTCGAGCGGGCGACATCCACCCCCAGCGCCCAGGCCGTCGAGACGCTGGCCGTTCTGACCGGTCTCTACCTGGCCGCGTCGCCGTGGATCGTCGGGTTCAGCGTCCTGACGCCGCTGGCCGTCTGCAACCTGATCACCGGTGCGGCGTACTGCCTGTTCATGGGCGGTCTCGGCACAGCCTACGAGCGCACCCACTCCACCGCGTGGGCCGCCATCGCCATCGGCGCGTGGACCATCGTGTCGCCGTGGGTGATCGTGGGCGAGATGGACACCACGCGCAGCGTGGTGAGCAACGTCATCGCGGGTTCGGTCGCGCTGCTGCTCGGCCTGGCGATGTCCATGGCCGACCGCCGGCAGACCTGACCGCCGCCCGCTGGGCCCGGGCGACGCGCCGGGCCCCGGCCACCGGGCCGGGGCCCGGCGCGCGCGTGCGGGGGTGGGCGCGCGTCCTTCGGCGTGATGCGTGACGCGTGACGCGTGACCAAGGTCTCTCCCTCGGCGGGGCGGATCGCTGGCACATTGGACGGACCGGGGGGTGTCCAGTGCCCGACGAACCGATGCGAGACGCCATGAACACGACCAGCGCCGCTGCCGCCGCCCCCGCTTCCCTCACGGGGGTCCGGGAATCCGCCCGCACCGGGGGTCCCGACGACAGGCCCAAGTGGCTCGAACACGTCCTCGGCTGGACCCTGGTCGTGGTCCTGGCCATGTTCGTCACCCAGACCGGCCTCATGTAACCCCCGCTCAGCCCCCAGCCTCGCCGGCCGCCCGGGCGGCACACCGTGCCTTGGGCGGCGGCATCCAGCCTCGCCGGCGTTTGAGGCGGGCCCGGGCGGGGCCCACCGCAGGCTCGCCGACGCCTCGGGGCGCAACCTCCAGCCTCGCCGGCGTTTGAGGCGCGGGGTTTGGGGCGGAGCCCCAACGACCAACCCGGCTGACGCCGGGCACCGGGCTCCGCCCGGACCCGCGCCTCAAACGCCGGCGAGGCTGATTGCGCCGGCGAGACCGGAGCGGGCTCCGCCCAGGCCCGCCTCACACGCCGGCGAGACTGGCGTTTGCGCCCCCGCGCACTGGCGAGGCCGACCTCGCCCCGGGCACCGGCGAGGCTGGGTGATGCCTCTAGGGCCGGCGGCGAGGCTGGACGCAGCCGGTGGGGCGGGATGGGGTGAATGCCCGATTCCGGGGGCGGGCGCGGCCGTCTGACCGGCGGGTTCCTGATATCGAACCCGTGACGGGATCGCCGTCATCGGGCATACTCGGGCCCGCCGCAGCCGTAGAACGCGTTCCCGTGATCCGGGAGCGCATCCTTCGGTTGCGAGAGCATCGACACCGGAGGCGCGCGGCCCACCCTGCCCGCGCCCCCGCACTGCCCTAACGAGGGAGGAGAGCGCCGCCATGACCGACCGTGCCCCGCAGCCGGTGGACCGTCAGCTGCCCACCGAGGAGTCCCGGGACCTCCTCGCGCTCGTACGCGAGATCGCCGAGCGGGAGATCCGCCCGTACGCCGCCGAGCAGGAGGACGCCGGGCAGTTCCCGCGCGAGCTCTTCACCCTGCTCTCGGACTCCGGGCTGCTCGGCCTGCCGTACGCGTCCGAATTCGGCGGCGGCGACCAGCCGTACGAGGTGTACCTCCAGGTCCTGGAGGAGCTGGCCGCGGCGCGGCTGACCGTCGGCCTCGGCGTCAGCGTGCACTCGCTGGCCTGCCACGGGCTCGCCGGCTTCGGCAGCAAGGAGCAGCAGGGCGAGTTCCTGCCGGCCATGCTCGGCGGCGGCCTGCTCGGCGCCTACTGCCTCTCCGAGCCCTCCTCGGGCTCCGACGCGGCCTCGCTGACCACCAAGGCCGTCCGTGACGGCGAGGACTGGGTGCTGACCGGCACCAAGGCCTGGATCACCCACGGCGGGGTGGCCGACTTCTACACCGTGCTCGCCCGCAGCGGCGCCGAGGGCCCGCGCGGCATCACGGCCTTCCTGGTGCCCGGCGACGCTCCCGGCCTGAGCGCGGCCCTGCCCGAGAAGAAGATGGGCATGAAGGGCTCGCCCACCGCCCAGATTCACCTGGACGGCGTACGGGTCTCCGACCGCCGCCGGCTCGGCGAGGAGGGCCAGGGCTTCACCCTCGCGCTCTCGGCGCTCGACTCGGGCCGTCTGGGCATCGCGGCCTGCGCGATCGGCGTGGCGCAGGCGGCTCTGGACGAGTCCCTCGCGTACGCGGCCGGGCGCAAGCAGTTCGGCCGCCCCATCGCGGACTTCCAGGGCCTGCGCTTCATGCTCGCCGACATGGCGACGAAGATCGAGGCGGGCCGGTCGCTGTACCTGGCGGCGGCCCGGCTGCGGGACGCGGGCAAGCCGTTCTCGCGGCAGGCGGCGATGGCCAAGCTGTTCTGCACGGACGCGGCCATGTCCGTCACCACGGACGCGGTCCAGGTGCTGGGCGGCTACGGCTACACGGCGGACTTCCCCGCGGAGCGCCTGATGCGCGAGGCGAAGGTGCTGCAGATCGTCGAGGGCACCAACCAGATCCAGCGCATGGTGATCGGCCGCCACCTGCTGGGGCCCGAGTCCCGCTGAGCGAGGGCCGGGCGCGGCGGGCCGGTCCTGTCCGGTGCCGGTGGCGTCGCGTGCCGGCCGGGCCGGTATCGGCCGGGCCGGGTCAGTCGAGGCGGGTCGGGTCGCGCGGGTAGAGCCCGCCGGACGGCCAGACCGGCGAGGACGTGAGCCGGGTCCACTCGGGGTCCCGGCGCCCCGGCACGGTCCGGCCGTCGCTGGTCCAGCGGGCCAGCAGCGCCCGGTAGATCGGCGGATCGGCGAGGTGCTGCTGAACCGATTCTTCGTAACCGGGAGGGTTCGGGCGGCGGCGCCGTCCCGTAGCCGTGTCAAGCAGGGTCATGTCCGGCCAACGCGAGGCCGCGGGCCGAGGTAACGCCCAGGGGTGTCGGGGATCCGTTCGACGGGTCCCCGACACCCCTTTCGTGTCAGCGGGTGACACAAGTATGGTCCCGCATGCGGTTTCTGACGTACCGTCATATCCGCCCGGATCAGCTCCGGCCACCCCGTGCCCAGGAGGTTTGCCGTGCCCGCGGACCGCCCCATCGCGCTCGACGAATACCCCGTCCACCAGGCCCCGTTGTCGATGAAGCACGTCGTCACCGGCGACCGCAACGCCTACGACCGGTGCATCTTCCACGTGTTCGACCACGCAGGCCGCGCCGTGCTCATCCTCGGCCTCGGCGTCTACCCCAACGCCGGTGTGATCGACGCCTACGCCACCCTCCGCACGGGCGGCGAACTCCTCGCCGTACGCGCCTCCGACGCCCTCGGCGACGACCGGATGGACCTCTCCGTCGGCCCGCTGCGGATCACCGTCGACACCCCGCTCCGGCAGCTCACCCTGCACTGCGACGCGGACCCCGACGACCCGGACGGGCTCTCGTACGACATCACCTGGACCGCCGCCTTCCCCGCCGTCTGGGAGCCGCACCACGTACAGCGCCGCGGCGACCGCCTGATGCTGGAGGGGCGTCGGTTCGTCCAGGCCGGCACGGTCACCGGCACCATCCGGGCGCGCGGCGAGGAACTGCGGCTCACCGAGGGGGAGTGGACCGGCACCCGTGACCGCAGCTGGGGCGTCCGGCCGATCCCCGGCGAGGACGGCGGGCGGGCCGCCGAGGAGATGCGGCCCGAGGGCTTCCACTGGCTCTGGATCCCCGTCCGGTTCGAGGACCGCTTCCTGATGGTCATCTCCCAGGAGGACGCGGACGGCCACCGCACACTCAACGAGGCCGTCCAGGTCTTCCCCGAAGGCAGCGGCCGCCCCGACGTCCAGCTCGGCTGGCCGCACACCGACATCCGCTACCGCCCCGGCACCCGCCACCCCGAGAGCGCCGTCGTCCACCTCACCGACCCGGCCCGCAAGCCGCTGGAACTCGGCGTGGAGATCCTCGCCTCCTCCCCGCTCGCCGTCGGCGCCGGCTACCCGCCCGCCGCCGACTGGCAGCACGGCAGCTGGCAGGGCCGCGGCTGGACCGACCGGCGCACCTATGACCTCACCGATCCCACCGCGCACCCGATGGCCGCCTTCGGCGTCACCGACCACTCGGCCCGCTTCACCCTCGACGGCCGCGTCGGCCATGGCATCTTCGAGCACGGCAGCTTCGGCCGCCACGACCCGAGCGGGTTCACCGACTACGCGTCCGTCGCGCCCTGACCGTCGGGCCCGACCTCTTCGTCCCTCCGGCCCCCTGGCCTCCGTCGCCCCTTGAGACCGGGCCGCACCCGGTCGCCCACGACCTCCGCAGCGGACAGGAGCACCCCATGGCAACCGCGCCACGTCCCCGCACCTCCACCCGCGAGCCCGAAGAGCTCGGCCGCCGGCTCGCCGCCTGGCTGCACGGCATCCTCCCCGGAGCGGACGTCACCGGCGTCACCGTGCCCGGCTCCAACGGCATGTCCAGCGAGACCCTGCTGTTCGACATCGAGCACCCCGACACCCCGCTGCGGGCGTGCGCCCTGCGGCTGGCCGCCGACCCGGCCGCGTACACGGTCTTCCCCACGTACGACATGCCCCGCCAGCACCGGGTGATGAGCCTGGTCGCCGCCCACACCGACGTGCCCGTGCCGCGCGTGCAGTGGCTGGAAACGAACCCCGAGCCGCTCGGGGCGCCGTTCTTCGTCATGGCGCGCGCCGAGGGCCGGGTGCCGCCCGACGTCATGCCCTACACGTACGAGGGCAACTGGCTGCACGCGGCCACCGACGCCGAGCGGGCCCGACTGGAGGACGCGACCGTCGGGCTGCTCGCCCGGCTGCACGACCAGTTCCCGCCGAAGGAGGCCGAGTTCCTGCTCCCCGAGGGCGACGGCAGCCCGCTGCGCCGGCACGTCGAGTCCCAACGCGCCTACTACGAATGGGTCGTTGGGGGACTCTCCCGATCGCCGCTGATCGAGCGCGCGTTCGCGCGGCTGGAGGAGCTGTGGCCCGCCGACGAGGGCCCCGCCGTCCTCACCTGGGGCGACGCCCGCATCGGCAATGTGATCTACGACGGATTCGATCCGGTGGCCGTCCTCGACTGGGAGATGGCGGGCTACGCGCCGCGCGAGGTCGACCTGGGCTGGACCGTCTATCTGCACCGGTTCTTCCAGGACTTGACCGTGAGTTTCGGCCAGCCGGGGCTGCCTGACTTCCTCCGCCGCGACGCCATCGAGCGCCGGTACGCCGAACTCACCGGCCACACACCGCGGGACATGGAGTTCCACACGCTGTACGCCGCGCTGCGGCACGCCATCGTCATGCTCCGGATCGCCTACCGGCAGGCGTACTTCGGAGAGGTGGAAGTGCCCGCGGATCCCGACGGGCTGATCCTGCACCATGCCAGTCTCGCCGCCATGGTGCAGGGCGCCTACTGGTGAAAGCGGCTCAGGCCGCCTGTGCGTGCTGGCGCTGGACCGGCGGGACCAGTTCCAGTCTCTGCGGACGCGAGCCCGGACCGCCCACGTGCGAGAACGGCTGCGTACGCCAGTCCAGTCCCTGAGGAAGCGTCAGGACCACGACGGCCTCAAGCTCGCGGGGCTCCTCGGCCAGTTCCTCGTGCGCCGGCGACGCCGGGCGCCCGGTGCCGGGGCAGACCGTCAGGCCGAACGGGTTCCACGGGGTCAGGCAGAGGGCGTGCTCCGGCAGGTACTCCTCGTCCGCGACGAGGGCGATCGACTGGGAGCAGTCGGGGCAGGTGGCGTGGTGGACCTCGAAGGACTCGGCGGTCCAGAGTTCCTCCGGGTCCTCGTCCTCGACGGGGTCGGCGAGATCGAGTGGCTCCGGCTCGGTACGGCCGGTGCGCTTGGTGTTCGGCATGGATGTATTCCCCCTTGGGTGGGCCGGGCGGGCATGTTCGGCCTCGGCCACAGCAAGCACTTCCCGCCGTGCGGCACGAGTAACCACAACACTCCGGCCTACGCCTACTTACCCTTGTGGCCTTCGTCACATGCCTGGCGCAGGTGCCACTTCGCGGCCTTGGCCACTGTGCCGCGGGTGCCCCTGGGCAATAGGTTGAGCGGCTATGAGCGCAATGGAGGAACTGGACCGGCAGATCGTGGAGCTCCTCGTCCGGGACGGACGCATGAGCTACACGGACCTGGGCAAGGCCACCGGCCTGTCCACGTCGGCGGTCCATCAACGAGTACGCCGCCTTGAGCAGCGTGGGGTGATCCGCGGGTACGCGGCCGTCGTCGACCCCGAGGCGGTGGGGCTGCCCCTGACGGCGTTCATCTCGGTCAAACCGTTCGATCTGAGTGCGCCGGACGACATCGCCGAGCGGTTGTCGGGAGTGCCGGAGATCGAGGCGTGCCACAGCGTCGCGGGCGACGAGAACTACATCCTCAAGGTGCGGGTGTCCACGCCGCTGGAGCTGGAGGACCTCCTCGGGCGGCTGCGGGCCCTGGCGGGCGTCTCCACCCGCACCACGGTGGTGCTCTCGACCCCCTACGAATCCCGCCCGCCCCGCATCTGACTCCGTGGGGCCCCCGGGGCCGGCAGGTGCGCCGCCGTCAGCCCGCGGGGCAGCGAGGTGCGCCACCCTCAGTCGGCGGGGCTGAATACTCGCGCCGCGGTCAGGCGCCACGGTGCAGCGGGAGGCGGGGCGTTTTGGACACCCGGGGGCCGGGGGTGCGGCGGGAGGCGGGAGACTGGGGGGTATGACCGAGATCTTCCGCGGCGCCGCGGCGCCGCACCGCACCGTCCTGCTCCGCCGCGGCGAGGTCCACAGCCCCGCAGACCCCTTCGCCACCGCGATGGTCGTGGAGCGCGGACACGTCGCCTGGGTCGGTTCCGAGGGCGCGGCCGACGCCTTCGCGGACGGTGTGGACGAGGTCGTGGACCTGGACGGCGCCCTGGTCACCCCGGCGTTCACGGACGCCCACGTGCACACCACCGCCGCCGGCCTCGCCCTGACCGGCCTCGACCTGTCCGGTGCCCGCACGCTCGGCCAGGCGCTGGACCTCGTCCGCGCGTACGCGGCCGCGCGCCCCGCGGACCGGGTGCTCCTCGGCCATGGCTGGGACGCCGCGCGCTGGCCCGAGCGCCGGGCGCCGCACCGCGCCGAACTCGACGAGGCAACCGCCGGCCGCCCGCTCTACCTCAGCCGCATCGACGTGCACTCGGCCGTCGTCACCACCGCCCTGCTGGACCTGGTCGGCGGCGTCCGGGAGCTCCCCGGCTTCCGCGACGGCGAACCGCTGACCCGCGACGCCCACCACGCCGTACGCGCCACCGCCCTCGGCGCCGTCGGCCCCGGCCAGCGCGACGAGGCCCAGCGGGCGGCGCTGCGGCACGCCGCCTCCCTCGGCATCGGCTCTCTGCACGAGTGCGGCGGCCCGGACATCTCCTCCGCCGAGGACTTCACCGGCCTCCTGGAACTGGCCGGCCGCGAACCCGGCCCGCGGGTCTTCGGCTACTGGGCCGAGCAGGACGTGGCCCGGGCCGTCGAACTCGGCGCGGTCGGCGCGGGCGGCGACCTCTTCGCCGACGGCGCGCTCGGCTCGCACACGGCCTGCCTGCACGCCCCGTACCGGGACGCCGAACACACCGGCACCGCCTACCTGGACGCCGCCGCCATCGCCCGCCACGTGGCCGCCTGCACCGAGGCCGGGGTCCAGGCGGGCTTCCACGCCATCGGCGACGCAGCCCTCACCGCCGTCGTCGAAGGCGTCCGCGCCGCCGCCGAACAGGTCGGCATCGCCCGTGTCCGCGCCGCCCGGCACCGCGTGGAACACGCCGAAATGCTCGACGACAAGGGCATCGCCGCCTTCGCCGAGTTGGGCCTGACCGCCTCCGTGCAGCCCGCCTTCGACGCCGCCTGGGGCGGCGAGGACGGCATGTACGCCGAGCGCCTCGGCGCCGAGCGGGCCGCCACCCTCAACCCGTACGCGGCGATGCTCCGCGCCGGGGTGCCGCTCGCGTTCGGCTCGGACGCGCCCGTGACCCCGCTCGACCCGTGGGGCACCGTGCGCGCCGCCGCCTTCCACCGCACCCCCGCGCACCGCATCTCGGTCCGCGCCGCCTTCACCGCGCACACCCGCGGCGGCTGGCGCGCCCTGGGCCGCGACGACGCGGGCGTGCTCGTGCCCGGCGCCCCCGCCGACTACGCGCTCTGGCAGACCGGGGAACTCGTCGTGCAGGCCCCGGACGACCGGGTCGCCCGCTGGTCCACCGACCCGCGCTCCGGCACCCCGGGACTGCCCGACCTGACACCGGGCCGTGAGCTGCCGGTATGCCTGGGCACCTACGTCGGCGGCCGCGAGGTCTACGTACGCCCACAGGGGTGACGGCGGTCGGCGGCGTTGCGCCGATCGATGTGCGCGGGCCCCGGGACGCCCGCCCCGGGGCCTCCGTACTGACCAGGAACTTTTAGGCAAAAGCGCAGGTCGCGGGGGTGTTGACAGCGGGGCGCCGGGGGCGGGTAGGTTCTGCCGCGTCCACCACCGGACGTCCGGTACCGGAGATTCCGCACGTTCAGCGCGCCCCGCGCCTCGGGGGCGAAGGGCGAGGGAAGGTTTCGCCGGTTGGGGGTTCCCCCAGCTCCGGAGGAGCTCGGGGGAGGGTGCGACCCGGGTGGGGCCCGGACGTCCAGTAGACAACGGTTCCGTCCGCCCGCAGCCAGTGCGCGGACCGGGCCGGCCCGAAGGACGCCGGGCCCCGATCCCCCGCTCCGGACCCCTGGGAGCCGCGTCGGCGCAAAGGCGCTCCGCGGCGCTCGCTAAGGTGGTGCTTCTGTGAACGGACGCGCAAAGGGGATTCAGTGAGCGACGGCGGTGAGCGGCGGTACGGACCGCTCGGCACGGCCCTGGTGATCATTCCGACCTACAACGAGGCGGAGAACATCAGGCCGATCGTCACCCGGGTGCGCGAGGCGGTACCCGAGGCACACATCCTCGTGGCCGACGACAACAGCCCCGACGGCACCGGCAAGATCGCCGACGACATCGCGGCCGGGGACGACCACGTCCAGGTGCTGCACCGCAAGGGCAAGGAAGGCCTCGGCGCCGCCTACCTGGCGGGCTTCCGCTGGGGCATCGAGCACGGCTACGGCGTGCTCGTCGAAATGGACGCCGACGGCTCCCACCAGCCGGAGGAGCTGCCCCGGCTGCTCACCGCGCTGGCCGGCGCCGACCTGGTGCTCGGCTCGCGCTGGGTGCCGGGCGGCCGGGTCGTGAACTGGCCGTGGCACCGGCAGTTCCTCTCGCGCGGCGGCAGCACGTACTCGCGGCTGATGCTGGACGTGCCGATCCGGGACATCACCGGCGGCTTCCGCGCCTTCCGCAAGGAGACGCTGGAGGGGCTCGGGCTGGATCAGGTCGCCTCGCAGGGCTACTGCTTCCAGGTCGACCTGGCGCGGCGGTCCGTGGAGGCGGGGTTCCACGTGGTCGAGGTGCCGATCACGTTCGTGGAACGTGAATTCGGGGACAGCAAGATGAGCCGGGACATTGTGGTCGAGGCGCTGTGGCGGGTGACCGGGTGGGGGGTCGGGACGCGGGCCTCGCAGCTGCTCGGCAAGGCCAAGAGCGTCGCCGCCAAGCGCCCTTGACGGCTGCCCGTCCCCGGGGCTCCGCCCCGCACCCCGCGCCTCGAACGCCGGCGAGGCGGGATGTGGCTCGGGCCGACTGCGAACCACGGGTGAGCGGAATCGATTCGGCTCGGGCCGGCGGCGGAACGGAGCCCGCGCGGCGTTCGAGCGCGCCCGGCGCGGAGCGCGCGGTTCGGGGTTCGGGGTTCGGGGCGGAGCCCCGGGTGGTGTGGGGGTAGGGGCGGCTACGGGCTGCGGGCTGAGGCGGCTTTTACGGCGCGCCAGGCACACTGGATGGCATGACGACCGGCGCACCCACTCCGACCGCCCCCCGGCGCTCCCGCGCCCGCAGATTCCTCCCCCTGGCGGTAGCCGCCTGGCTGGTGCTGGAGATCTGGCTGCTGACCGTGATCGGCGCACAGATCGGCGCCCTCGGCGTCCTCGCCGTACTGGCGGGCGGCTTCGCCCTCGGTGTCGTGGTCGTCAAGCGGGCCGGACGACGGGCCTTCAGGAACCTGACGGAAACGTTCCAGCAGGCCCAGGAGACCGGCGCGCCGCCCGCGCGGCCCGCCCCCGGCGCCGGGTCGGGCAACGGCCTGCTGATGCTCGCCGGTCTGCTGCTGATCATGCCGGGCGTGATCTCGGACGTGGTGGGCCTGCTGTGCCTGCTCCCGCCGGTCCGCTCCGCGATCGCCAAGACCGCCGGCCGTTCGCTGGAACGGCGGATGGCCGCGGCGGCCCCCGGCGGCTTCGGCGACGCCTACCAGCAGGCTCGGATCCACTACCCCGACGGCAAGATCGTCCAGGGCGAGGTGATCCGCGAGGACCGCTCCGACGGCCCCGCGCGCCCCGGCCCGGGCGAGGACCCGTACCGCCCGCCGCTGACGCCCTGAAGACACGGGAGCCCGGCCGGGCTGGGTTCGCCTCTAGCGCCGGCGGGGCTGGGTTCGCCGCGGGCGACAGCGAGGCCGAAGGGGCGGTCGGGCCGAGGTCGTAGGACCCGGTCGGGGCGGAGCTGGTTCCCGGGACGGATACGGCGGGCCGGCCCCGCCGCCTAGCGTGCTCGGCATGGACATGAGCGATGCGGCGGACGGGATACACGAGGAAGCGCTGGAACGGTTGCACGCGGCGGGTCCCGAGCGCCTCGGCCGCCTCACCAACCACGCCCCCATGGTCGTCGAGGTCCTGACCGCGCACGGCCGCGCCGACCGCGTGCACCGCTGGCTGGACCGGTACGCGCACAAGCTGGAGGACTTCCCCGCCACCGTGTCCCCGGTCACCGACGCCGACTGGACCGGCGCGCTGGGGGATCCGCGGCGGGCCGCCGACTGGATCGGGTACTTCGCCCGGGCCCTCGACGAACGCCCCTGGCGCGACGTGCTGGCCCGGTGGTGGCCGCGGCTGCTGCCCGGCATGTACGGCGGCTCCACCCACCCCGTGATCCGCGTCGGGCACGCCGTACGGGCCCTCGGCGCGGCCGGTGGAACGAGCGCGCCGCGCCGTACCGAGCTCGCCCACGCGCTGGGCTACTGGGCCGCCCGGCACCGTCCCGTCTCGGGGATCGCCCCGCTGCCCGGTCCGCCGGACGCCGCGGCCGCCCTGGCCGCGGTGCCGCCGGTTCCCGCGCCCGAGGGCGGGTTCGCGGCCCGGCTGGCGCTGGTCGGACGGCTCCCGGTGTGGGCGGCCGAGACCGCCGGCCCCGAAGAGGCCCGGCGGCGGCTGGCCGAGCTGGTCCGGGCCGCGACGCACCGGTACGCCACCCACGGCCACGGCGAGGAGACGATGCTCGTGCACGCCGCGACCGCGCCCAACGCCGTGCTGCGCACCCTGCCGGCCCTGCCGCCCGGGCTCTGGGCACCGAGCCTGCACGCCGCGTGGACGGCCGCGGCGGCCGTCACGGCGATGTACCCGGCGGAGGCGGTGCCGTACGCGGGGCCCGGCGAGCGGGTCCGTGCCGAGGACGTCCTGGAGCGGGCCGTCGACCACGGTGACGAGCACGTGATCAAGCTGGCCGACACGGTGCTGGATGTCGGTGACGGGCGGGCGGTTGCGGCGGCGCTCCGAGCGACAGCCCTCACGGCCCCCCTAGCGAGCCCCTGAGCGCCTCAAGGGGCCCTGGCCGACGCCGGCCACCTCCCCGGGCGCCCCCGGGCAGGGCGGTCCACTCAGCCTCGTCGGAGTTGAGGCGCGGGTGCGGGCCGAGCCCGGCACCCCCGCGCACCCTTCAGCCCCGCCGACACCGTCGGGGGGCAACGCCAGCCCTCCGGCGCTTGAGGAGCGGGTTCGGGCGGAGCCCGGTGCCCGGCGGAGCCGGGTTGCAGTCTTGGGGCTCCGCCCCAAACCCCGCGCCTCAAACGCCGGCGAGGCTGGGATTTGCCCGCCAGGGCACCGGCGCAGCTGAGGCGGGTCGTGCCCGAGGGCACCGGCGAGGCTGGGGCTGGGGCTGGGGCTGGGGCTGGGGCTGGATACGGCCTCGCC
The DNA here is from genome assembly GCF_036194065.1 of Streptomyces sp. NBC_00239. Classification (NCBI taxonomy): domain Bacteria; kingdom Bacillati; phylum Actinomycetota; class Actinomycetes; order Kitasatosporales; family Streptomycetaceae; genus Streptomyces; species Streptomyces sp. NBC_00239. The sequence goes on from NZ_CP108095.1 coordinate 6,588,521, forward strand.
CAGCCCGCAGGGCCCACCGCCAGGGTGGGGGGTGGGTACGCAAAGAGCCGCGGGGCTCTGCCACCTTGAGGGTGGCAGAGCCCCGCGGCTCTTCTGGTGCGCTGTACGCGCCCGCCTAGGCGGACTTGCGGCTGTCCCGCGGGTGCACGGCAATGTTCATGGCGCCGGAACGAAGGACCGCCAGCCTCTCGGCCAGCACCTCTTCCAGCTCTTCGCGGGTTCGCCGCTCCATGAGCATGTCCCAGTGCGTTCGCGCAGGCTTGCCCTTCTTCTCTTCGGGCCCGTCCCCGTCCACAAGGAGTGCCAGGGCGCCGCACGCCTTGCACTCCCACTCCGGCGGAATCTCCGCCTCAACCGAGAACGGCATCTCAAATCGATGTCCGTTCTGGCATGCGTACTCCACCGCCTGGCGCGGGGCCAGATCGATGCCGCGGTCCGTCTCGTAGCTGGTAACCACGAGGCGCGTACCGCGGAGAGCTCGCTCACTCATGAATCGTGCCTCCCGGGCTTGTCGCCCACAGGACAGGTGTCGCTGTCGTCGTCATCCGGTCAACGTCCGGTCGGCGGTATAGATTCCCGCTGCCAGTCATGCGTCGCCCGTCGTGCCGCCCCTTGTTGTACCCACCGATGCCCGTTTTGTCACATCTGGCAGCAGATGTCACCCAACGTTTTCACTTCATCAGCACGCAGTAACGGTCCGCCTGGCAGACCAAAGGCGTACACTACCGGCCTTTGACTTAGACGTCTAAATCCGGTCGGGCACCGGGTTTCCGGCCGCCGCGATCGCCTGCCGTACGGGCACCCGTGCGAGCAGTGCGAAACCCAGTGCGAAGAAGGCCACCAGCGAGATGATCGCGTCCCGGTAGCTGCCCGTCAGCTGATATGTGAGACCGAACACAAGCGGCCCCACCCAGCTCACCCCGCGGTCGCTGATCTCGTACGCCGAAAAGTACTCGGCTTCCTTGCCGCGCGGCACCAGGTGCGAGAAGAGCGACCGCGACAGCGCCTGGCTGCCGCCCAGCACCAGGCCGATCATCGAGGCCAGCGCGAAGAACCAGACGGGCGCGCCGGCTGGCAGGAAGTAGCCCGCGCCCAGAGTCACGGTCCACGCCGCCAGCGAGCCCAGGATGGTCCGCTTCGCTCCGTAGATCCGGGCCAGCCGGCCCATCCCCAGCGCGCCGGCCACCGCCAGCACCTGCACCAGCAGCACCGCCCCGATCAGCGTGGAGTCGCTCAGCCCCAGCTCCTTGGAGCCGTACAGCGAGGCCTGCGAGATCACCGTCTGCACGCCGTCGTTGTAGACGAGGTACGCGAGGAGGAACGACAGGGTCAGCGGGTGCCGTCGCATGTCCTTCAGGGTGGCCACCAACTGCTTCCAGCCGCTGCCCACCGCCTCCGCGCCCGGCTCGCGGACCACCTTGCGGTCGCGCAGCCGCCGCAGCGGGACGATGGCGAAGGCGCCCCACCACAGGCCCGCCGAGGCCAGGCAGATCCGGACCGCGGCCCCTTCGGACAGGCCGAACGAGTCGTGGGCCTGGAACAGCACCAGGTTCAGGATCAGCACGAAGGAGCCCGCGGTGTAGCCGAACGCCCAGCCGCGCGAGGAGACCGTGTCCCGTTCGTCCGGCTCGGCGATCTGCGGCAGGTACGCGTTGTAGAGCACCATCGACACCGACATGGAGGCGTTGGCCACGATCAGCAGCAGCCCGCCCAGCAGGTACCGGTCGCCGCTCAGGAAGAACATCGCGGCGGTAGCCGCGGCTCCCGTGTACGCCGTCGCCGCCAGCAGCGGCTTCTTGCGGCCCGTACGGTCCGCCAGCGCGCCCACCATCGGCATCAGCAGCACGGCCAGGATCACCGAGGCCGAGATGGTGTACGCGAAGTACGAACCGGCCCGCACCGGGATGCCCAGCGGGTGCACGAAGCCGTCGGCGTCCATCGCGGACTCCGCGATGTTGGTGAGGTAGGGGCCGATGAACACCGTCAGCACGCTCGCCGAGTACACCGAGGCGGCGAAGTCGTAGAAGTACCAGCCGTGCTGCTCCCGCCGCCGTTCGGCCGCGGTGCCCGCGCCCGCCGTCCCGGCAGCGCCTGTTCCGGCACCGCCCGTTCCGGCAGCGTCCGCCACGGCCGCGGCCCCGCCCGCGACTGCGGCCGTCTGTGGATCCGCTTCCGCGGGATCCGTGTTCTCCGCACTCACCGGTGCCTCCTGGCTGGTCCCCGTACGGCCCGGTGCCGGCCGGACGCGCGGCGGCACCGGGCACGTCAGGCCCAGGCTCCGCGCTGGTCCAGCACCGTGCGCAAGATGTCGATCCGGTCGGTCATGATGCCATCGACACCCAGGTCGAGAAGAGCCTCCATACGTTGCGGTTCGTTCACGGTCCACACGTGGACCTGCAGCCCGCGCTCGTGCGCGGTCCGGACGAACCGCCGGTCCACCACCCGGATCCCCGACTGGACCTCCGGCACCTGGGCCGCGACCGCCCCCACCCGCAGCGCCGCCGGGATCGACAGCGACCGCAGCCGCAGCCCCACCACCCCGCGGACCCCGTACGAGGTGGCCAGGCGGGGACCGGCGAGCCGCTGCGCCCGGGCCACCCGGCCCTCCGAGAACGAACCGACGCAGACCCGGTCCCAGGCGCCGGTGCGGCCGATCAGATCGACCAGCGGGTACAGGGCGGACTCGGCCTTCACGTCCACGTTCCAGCGGGCGTCCGGGAACTCCTCCAGGAGCTCCTCGAAGAGCGGCAGCGGCTCCTTGCCGCCCACCATCGCCTGCCGGACCTCCTGCCACGGCAGGTCCTCGATCCGGCCGGAACCGTCGGTGACCCGGTCCAGCGTCGCGTCGTGGAAGGCCACCAGCCGGCCGTCGGCCGTGGTGTGCACGTCCGTCTCGAAGTACCGGTAGCCGGCGTCGGCGGCCCGGCGGAAGGCCGTCACCGTGTTCTCCAGGCCGTCCGCCGCCCCGCCCCGGTGGGCGAAGGGGATCGGGGCCGGGTGGTCGAGATAGGGATGGCGGAGGCGGCGTACGTGCGTCACGGCCGCAGTATGCACCCCGCCGGGACGTCCTGCGCGGCGGGGCGAGACCAGCGGGTACCGCACGGGGCCGGCGTCCTGCGCGGCCGGGTGGAGATCGGCGGGGACCGCACGGAGTCGGCGTCATGCGCGGCCGGGCGGGGGCCGGCGCGGGGCCATTCGGAGGGCCCGGCCGCGGGGGCTGTGCGATCCGCCGGACAAGGACGGCACCGGTGGCCCGTTCCGGCCTCCAGCGGCTGCCCCTCTGGTGGATGTGGACCGCTGCGTGACACCCTGGAGCCTCCTGCCGCGATCCAATGGCGGTAGCTCTCAGGCCAATCTCGTGAAGGTGGACCGTCAGCATGGCTCAGTGGACCTCGGCCGTCGGTGCGGCACAGCTCGCCCGCCTGATCACCTCCCAGCAGCCCAGGCCCGCCGTCCCCGGCGCCCGCAAGCCGCCCGCCTACCGCTCGCTCGCCGACGGCATCCGCCTGCTCGTGCTCGAAGGCCGGGTCCCGGTCGCCGCCCGGCTGCCCGCCGAGCGCGAACTCGCCGTCGCCCTGGAGATCAGCCGGACCACCGTCGCCGCCGCCTACGAGGCGCTGCGCACGGAAGGCTTCCTGGAGTCCCGCCGCGGCGCCGGCAGCTGGACCTCGGTGCCGGCCGGCAACCCGCTGCCGGCCCGCGGCCTCGAACCGCTGCCGCCCGAGGCCCTCGGCTCGATGATCGACCTCGGCTGCGCCGCCCTCCCCGCCCCCGAGCCCTGGCTCACCCGGGCCGTACAGGGCGCGCTGGAGGAGCTGCCGCCGTACGCGCACACGCACGGGGACTACCCCGCCGGGCTGCAGGTGCTGCGCCGGATGCTCGCCGACCGGTACACCGCGCAGGGCATCCCGACCATGCCCGAGCAGATCATGGTCACCACCGGCGCGATGGGCGCCATCGACGCCATCTGCCACCTCTTCGCGGGCCGCGGCGAGCGGATCGCCGTGGAGTCCCCCTCGTACGCCAACATCCTCCAGCTGATGCGGGCCGCCGGGGCCCGGCTGGTGCCCGTCGCGATGGCCGACGCGCTCGGCGGCTGGGACCTGGCGACCTGGCGGCAGGTGCTGCGGGACGCTGCCCCGCGCCTGGCGTACGTCGTCGCCGACTTCCACAACCCGACCGGCGCGCTCGCCGACGAGGACCAGCGGCGGGCTCTCGTCGAGTCGGCCCGCTCCGCCGGCACGGTCCTGGTCGTCGACGAGACCATGGCCGAACTGTGGCTGGAGCCCGGTCTGGAGATGCCGCGCCCGGTCTGCTCGTTCGACCCCGCCGGCAGCACCGTCATCACGGTGGGATCGGCCAGCAAGGCGTTCTGGGCGGGCATGCGGATCGGCTGGGTCCGGGCCGCCCCCGACGTGATCCGCAGCCTGGTCGCGGCCCGCGCGTACGCCGACCTGGGCACGCCGGTCGTGGAACAGCTGGCCGTGAACTGGCTGATGAGCACCGGCGGCTGGGAGCAGGCGGCCGAGCTGCGGCGCACCCAGGCGCGGGAGAACCGCGACGCGCTGGTGGCCGCGGTGCGCCGGGAACTGCCCGACTGGGAGTTCGAGGTGCCGCGGGGCGGGCTGACACTGTGGGCCCGCGCGGGCGGCCTGTCCGGCTCCCGGCTGGCCGAGGTGGGGGAGCGGGTCGGGGTCCGGGTCCCGGCGGGTCCGCGCTTCGGGGTCGACGGGGCGTTCGAGGGCTACGTACGGCTGCCGTTCACGGTGGGCGGGCCGGTGGCCGAGGAGGCGGCGGTGCGGCTCGCGACGGCTGCGCGGCTGGTGGCCACGGGGGTGGGGGCCGCGGCCGAGGCGCCCCGCACGTTCGTGGCCTGACGGCCCGCGCCGCGGCCCTGAGCCCGCGCCCCCCGCCTCGCCGGTGCGGCGGGGCGCAACCTCCCGCCTCGCCGGCGCGGCGGGGCGCAATCCCCCGCCTTGCCGGTGCGGCGGGGGGCAATCCCCAGCCTTGTCGGCGCTGCGTGCGGCAAATTCCAGCCTCGCCGGCGTTTGAGGCGCGGGGTTTGGGGCGGAGCCCCAAGGCAACCCGGCTGGCGCCGGGCACCGGGCTCCGCCCGGACCCGCTCCTCAAGCGCCGGAGGGGCTGGAGGGTGCGTGGGGTTGGCGAGCTCTGCCCGGGTCCGCTCCTCAAGCGCCGGAGGGGCTGGAGGGTGCGTGGGGTTGGCGGGCTCCGCCCGGGTCCGCTCCTCAAGCGCCGGAGGGGCTGAAAGGTGCGCGGGGTCGCCGGGCTCCGCCCCGACCCGCTCCTCAAGCGCCGGACGGGCTGGAGGGTGCCGGAGCGGGGCCGGGTGTAGCGGGCCTGGCCGGGGGCCGGGGCGGGGGCCGGGCCGCGGGCGTCGCCTCAGCGGGCCGGTTCGGGGTCCACTTCGGGGGAGTCCGGTTCCGGGACCGGTTGGGCGTGCAGCACGGCCGGGACGTGTCGTTCCGGCAGCAGGGCGAGGACGGCCTGCCGGTGCGGTTCGCTCGTGGTCTCGTCGTACGGGTCCGGCGTGGCGGGCACCTGGAGCCGGAGCACGGGGCCCGTGCCGAGCCGGGCGTAGCCGCGGCCGGGCGGCACCACGGGGGTCGGCGTGGTGTGCGGGGGCTCGCCGAGCACGGCCGCGATCTGGGCGAAGGAGGCGGGTCCGAGCACCACGCGGGCCCGGCTGTGCACGAACACGCCGTCGCCGAGCAGCTCCAGGTTCTCGAACTGCTCCGCCACCACCACGACGACGTTCGCCGCCCGGCCGTGCCGCAGCGCGACCTGGAGCAGTGAGAGGGGGTCGGGCCGGCCGTCGGCCGCCGCCAGGTGCCCCAGCACGCCCGGCCGGTCCAACAGGATCCACAGCGGCCGCCGGGTGTCGTCGGGGGCGGGGCGGCCCGCCTGCCGGGCCCGGTTGGCGGCGATGAGCCTTCGCTCGGTTTCGTGCGCGGCCCATTCGAGGGTCGCCAGCGCTCCGGTGAGCCCGCATTCGACGGCCAGCACGCCGGTACGGCCGGTCAGGCACGCGTACTCGCCGTGCCCGCCGCCCTCGACGATCAGGACGTCGCCGTGCCGCAGGGCCTGCAGGGCGATCGAGCGGAGCAGGGTGGAGGTGCCGCTGCCGGGCTGGCCGACGACGAGCAGGTGGGGTTCGGTGGAGCGGGCGCCGGTGCGCCAGACGACCGGCGGCACGTCCCGGGTCTCCTCGCCGTCCAGCACCGGCAGGGTGCGCTGCACGGCGCTCGTGTCGGTGAAGCCGAGCACGGTCTCGCCGGGGGAGGTGACGAACGGCTGGGCGGCGATGCCCGTCGGCAGCGCCGCCAGCACGCTCAGGTCGAGCCGGTTGCCCTCCTCGTTCCAGGCGAAGAGGTACTCGCGGCCGCGCCCGGCCTTCGCGTGCAGCAGCTGTTCGATGCGGGCGCGCGAGCCGGGCTCGCCGTCCGTGAAGTACGCCGGGTAGCGGATCCGCAGCCGGCTGATGCGGCCCGCCTCGTCGAAGGCGTACTCGTCGAGGGCCTGGTCCCACGCGCCGCCGTGGGCGTAGAGCGGGTTCGGGTCCTCGGGGAGGGAGAAGTACGGCACCAGCGCTTCGTAGAGCGCCGCGAGCCGCTCGGTCTCGGCCTCGCTCGGGCCGGTCCGCACGGGGGTGCGGTCCCGGCCCTGCCATGCGGCCGCGGCCATCAGCGTGCCCAGGGCCAGCAGCGGCCCGTACGGGATGAGGGCGACGACCAGCACGGCGGCGGCCGTCAGGAACAGCGTGGGACCGCGCCGGTCCTTGGGGGTGGCGACCCAGGTGCGTCGCCCGGCCGCGGCCAGCAGGCGCAGGCCGCGTCCGATGGTGAGGAGCGGATGGAGGACGTCCGTGGCGCTGTCGGCCGCTGTGCGCGCGATCTCGCGGCCCCGGGCCAGCGAAACGGTGCCGCTGGTGAGGATGCGGGGGAGTGGTCGCCGGGCCACGGGCGTCTCCTGGATTCGGTCGGGCGGTCGGGGGTCAGAGCTTGATGCCGCCCAGTAGCGAGGCGATGCTGGCCGTGCTGGCGGTGATGCTCGGGGCGATGGCGGAGCCCGCGAGGAAGAAGCCGAACAGGGCGCAGACGAAGGCGTGCGAGAGCTTCATCCCGTCCTTGCGGAAGAAGAGGAAGCAGATGATGCCGAGCAGCACCACGCCGGAGATGTTGAGGACCATGGGAAGTTCTCCTGGTTGATGGGGACAGTCACCATGAGTTCTTCCAGGCTCACAGCAAGTATCAATGCGATAAAAGGTGCATAAGAGTGAATCCCGGCATATTTCACTTGACCGGCTCAGCTCGACTGGCGCGGTGGGCGTACGGGTGATCCGGGCTGATCTTTACCGCGGACAGGGCCTGCCATGTCCTGTGACGGGCAGTACCCTGTCGATTCACCCGTACGGACGCAGCTCCGTACCGCCCCCTGCCCACCGGGCCTGGGGAGACTCCAGCCGGGCGGCGACGGCGGGGGCCGGCGCCCCCGCGCGACCGGCACGACCCGGCACATCCGATGCATCCGGCACGACAGAGGCGAAAGGCGGCACGACCGATGAGTGAGCAGCACGCACCGCACACCCCGGGCTCCGAGGGTCCCGACGAGGACGTGGTGGAGCTGGCCACCAAGATCTTCGACCTGGCCCGGCAGGGCGAGGCCGAGACCCTCGCCGCGTACCTCGACGCGGGCGTCCCGGCGAACCTCACCAACGACCGCGGCGACACCCTCGTCATGCTCGCCGCCTACCACGGCCACGCCGAGGCGGTCACCGTCCTGCTGGCCCGCGGGGCCGAGGCCGACCGCGCCAACGACCGGGGACAGACCCCGCTGGCCGGAGCCGTCTTCAAGGGTGAGGAATCCGTCATCAAGGCCCTCCTCGCGGGCGGCGCCGACCCGAATGCGGGCACGCCGTCCGCCGTGGACACGGCCCGGATGTTCGCGAAGGCCGATCTGCTGAAGCTGTTCGGGGCCCAGTAGGCCCCCGACATCACGCTGCGCCGCAGGCGAGGCCATAAATGTGGTCGCGGCGCACAAACCGGCTGGGTCATCATGGCGACGGATCCGGAGTGCACCCCGAAGTACGGGGTACGGGGGAGCTCCGGTCACCCGACGAGAGAGAGAAGACAATGGTCAACATCGAGCGGAAGACGACGGCGGGCGCCCCGACATGCTGTTACGCGGCCACGTGAATCCCGATTCCCGGTTGCGTCCCCAGCTTGATTTGAGGCCACTCCCATGTTCGAAGCAGTCATAGCACCGAGCGGTACCCTGCTCGGCCTCCTCCAGAGAGGCCGCGGCGACGGCACGCTGCACGCACTCGCAGCGCCGCGCGCGGAAGCGCTCGCGGCCCTCAACCAGTGCGTCCTGCGCGACCCGCGCCGCGACTGGCAGGTCGAGAACCGCTCCCTGTATTACGCCCGGCTCTACCTCGACCTGGCCGGCGACCTCGGCGAGATCGAAGCGCACCTGTTCTGCGCCGACGATCTCTTCGACGACGGCGACACCCGCACGGGCCTCGCCCTGTCCGTCCTCGGCCACCTCGCCGCCTACGGGCGCGACGACGCGCTCCTGCTGCTGCGCCGTTACGCGGCCTCCGGAGCCAACTGGGCCTGGGCGCTCGACGAACTCGCCCTGCGCGACGACGACGCCGGGCTGCGCGAGCTCGCTGGGCCGGTACTGGCCCGCTTCCCCGCCACCCCCGAGGGCGAGGCGCGGCTGGCCGCCACCGTCCGTGACGCGTACGAGCCACGCCCGTGGCGCCTGTGGGAGGAGTCCGCCCCCCACGGCGAGCGCCTGCGGGCCGCCCGGGAGCAGGGCTCCTTCGCCCGCTGGCAGCGCCAGCTCAGCCCGTCCGGCCCCCGGCCGGGCTGGGGCGTCCAGGCCGTGTTCGAGTGGGCCGAGGACGGGCTGCGGCGCGGCACCCCGCTGCACGTGCCCGCCGCCCGCTGCCTCGCCGCCGTGGCCACCCCCGAGGACCGCGGCGAGATCCTGGCGGCCGCCGCCGGCGCGGCCGGTGCCGCCGCCCGCGCCACCGCCCTGCACCACCTGGTCCTGGCCGAGCCGGAGAACCCGGCCGTCCTCGACCTCATCGAGGCCGCCGCCGACGACGAAGCGGCCATCGCCGCCTACGAGCGGATGTGCGGCGAGGCCGCCGTGGACCGGGCCCGGGCCTGGATCCACCGCCCCGACGCCCTCGGCGCCGCGGCCGGCCGGACCCTGGCCACCCGCGGCGGCGCCCAGGACGCCGCGCTGGTGCTCGGCGCCCTGCGGGAATCCGTACGGGCCGAGGGCCCCGACGCGAGCAGCCTCTTCACGCTCGTGGACGGCGCCCGCCGGCTCTCGATCGGCTGCGCGGCGCCCGTGCTGCGCCACGTCTACCGCGAAACCTCCTCCTCGCACCTGCGCGGCCGCACCGCCCGCGCCCTCGCCGCCACCGATCCGTCCTTCGCGGCCGGTTTCGCGGTCGAATGCCTGTGGGACTGCGAAGAGACCACCCGCGAGGTGGCCGCGCGGCACGCCGCCACCGGGGACGTGCGCGTCGTCGACCGGTTGCGGCGGCTGGCCGCGGATCCCGCCGAGGAAGAGGACGTCCAGTCCGCGGTGCGCAGCCGCATAGCACCGGACCCGCAGCCGATGTAACCCGCCCGGCGGGGGCGGGCCCCGGCACTTCCGACCCGCCCCCGCCCGAGCGGGCCCTCACCGGCGCCGAGCGCGACCCCTGCGCGCGACCCCTGCGCGGGGCCCACCTCGGCCCTGCCGACGTCCTGGGGCCCGATCCCCAGCCTTAGGGGTGCCTTGCGATGCGACTTCCAGCCTCACCGGAGCCACGCAGACGCCCTGGGGCGCAACATCCAGCCTTGCCGGCGTTTGAGGCGGGCCTCAGCCTGAGCGGGCCTATCCAGCCTCGCCCCTGCCCTGGGGCGCGGCCTCCGGCCTCGCCGGCTGCTCGGCGTGACCTCCCGGGGGTGCAATTCCCAGCCTCGCCGGCGTTTGAGGCGCGGGGTTTGGGGCGGAGCCCCAAGACTGCAACCCGGCTCCGCCGGGTACCGGGCTCTGCCCGGACCCGCGCCTCAAACGCCGGCGAGGCTGGATGTTGCCGGCCGACGGGGCCGGACCCGCGCGCCACGGTCGGCCGGCGGGGCTGACATACGCCCGCTCATACTGAGGGCGCCCCGCCGCCACCGCGTCACTCGTAGCGGGTCGTCACAGCGAAGCGGAGCGGGGTGCCCGGGCGGGCCTGGGCGGCGGCGGGCAGGGAGCCCGCCGGGACCACCCCGATCACCGGATAGCCGCCCGTCACGGGATGGTCCGCCAGGAAGACCACCGGCAGACCGTCCGGCGGCACCTGCACCGCCCCCAGCACCATCCCCTCACTGGGCAACTCCCCGCCGCGCGCCCGACGCACCGCCGGCCCCTGCGTACGCAGCCCGATCCGGTTGCTCGCCGGGGACACCACGTAGCGCGCACCGGCCAGCGCGCCGAGGGCGCCCGCCTCGAACCAGTCCGCCCGCGGCCCCGGCACCAGCGGTAGGACGACCTCCGACGGCGGCGCCGGCACCGGCAGCACGTCCGCGGCCAGGGCCGGTCCCACGGGCGGCCCGACGGCCAGCACCCGCCCCGCCCGCAGCGGCTCCGGTCCCAGCCCCGACAGCAGGTCCGCGGACCTGCTGCCCAGGACCGCCGGTACGTCGAAACCGCCGCGCACCGCCACGTAGCTCCGTACGCCCGACCGGGCCGGTCCGACCTCCAGCACCGACCCGGCCGGTACGCGCACCGGCGCGCCCCAGGCCGCCGGGCGACCGTCCACCCGGACCGGGCACGGCGCGCCCGTCACCACGAAGGTGACCACGGCGGACACCGGACCGGTGGCGCGCAGCGCGACCCCGTCCACGGTGGTCTCCAGGGTCGCCGCCGCGGGCGCGTTGCCCGCCAGGCGGTTCGCGAGCCGGTGCGCGGGCAGGTCCAGCGCGCCGGAGTGCGGCACCCCCAGGTGCGCGTGGCCGGGCCGCCCGAGGTCCTGCACCGTGGTCAGCGCCCCGGCCCGCACCACCTCCACCCCCGTTCCGCCGCCGGGGCCGACCGCCCCCGCGCCGCCGCGCCCTCCGGCCGTCCCGCCGCCGGGACAAGCGACCGGCCTGTTCGCCCGCTCGTCGCCGTCCCCGCCCCTGCCGCCGCCGGATGCCCGCGTGTTCGTCACGGTGTCTCCTCGAAGCGGACTCGGGTGCCCGGTGTGAAGAGGGACGGCGGGGTCCGGTCCGGGTCCCACAGGACGGCGTCCGTCGTGCCGATCAGCTGCCAGCCGCCGGGGGAGGAGCGGGGGTACACGCCCGCGTACTCCCCGGCGAGGGCCAGTGAGCCGGCCGGGACCGACGTACGGGGGGTGGCCCGGCGGGGGACGTGCAAGTGCTCCGGCAGGCCGGTGAGGTAGCCGAAGCCGGGCGCGAACCCGCAGAACGCCACCCGGAAGACCGTGTCCCCGACGATCCGTGCCACCCCGGCCGGGTCGACGCCCCACCGCGCGGCGACCTCCGCCACGTCGGGGCCGTCGTAGCGCACCGGGACGGTCACCAGCGGACCCGCGGACTCCGTGAGGGCCGGGACCCGCCAGCCGGGCAGCCGCGCGGCCAGCCCCGCCGGGTCGGCCACCCCGTCCAGCAGGACCGTACGGGCCGCCGGCACGATCTCCCGTACGCCGCCCAGTTCGCCGGCGTCCCGGCGGCGCAGCAGCTCCGCGTGCCAGGCCTCCGTCTCGGCGGCCGAGCCCAGTTCCACCAGCAGCGCCCGCGCGCCCGCCCGCAGCACCCTCACGCGAACGCCTCCACCCGCACCCCTGCCGCGGTCAGCCCGCGGCGCACCCGCAGCGCCAGCCCGGCGGCCCCCGGGGTGTCCCCGTGCAGGCACAGCGAGCGGCCCGGCACGCTCACCGGCCGCCCGTCCGCGGCCGTCACCGTGCCGGTCGTGGCCAGCGACAGCGCCTGCGCCAGCACGGCCTCCGGATCGAGCAGGACCGCGCCCGGCTCGCCGCGCGGCACCAGCGTGCCGGCCGCCGTGTAGGCCCGGTCGGCGAACGCCTCGGGGATCGCGGTCAGGCCCGCGTCGGCGGCGGCCGCCAGCAGCAGCGAGCCGGGCAGGCCCAGCACCGGAAGGGCGTCGGAGGCGAGCCGGACGCCGGTGACGACCGCCGCCGCCTGCTCCGCGTCGTGGACCGTGCGGTTGTAGAGCGCGCCGTGCGGTTTCACGTACGACACCCGCGACCCGGCCGCCCGCGCGAACACCTCCAGGGCGCCGATCTGGTACGCCACCTCGTCGGCCAGCTCCCGGGCCGGCACGTCCATCGCCCGCCGCCCGAAGCCGGCCAGGTCCCGGTACGAGACCTGGGCCCCGATCCGCACCCCGCGCTCGGCCGCCAGCTCGCACACCCGCCGCATCGTCGACGGATCGCCCGCGTGGAACCCGCAGGCCACGTTGGCGCTGGTGACCACGGCCAGCAGGGCGTCGTCGTCGGTGAGCGTCCAGCGGCCGAAGCCCTCGCCCAGGTCGGCGTTGAGATCGATCATGGGTGCCATGCGGCGAGCGTAGGGCAGCGGCCCGGCCGGATGCAGGGCGGCGGCCGCGCGGACGTAGAGTGGCGACCCGGCAGCCGTACGGTGGCGGCCCGGCAGCCGTACGGTGGCGTCGCCGCGGCCCGTGGGCGGCGGCCGGCGGCGGCCTACGGGGCCCGGGACGAACCATGCCGTTTGGGTCGTTGTCCTTCCGACCGCCTAATCTTTCCGTCGTGACCCTTCCTGCCCCGGCGAAGACCCTTCCGTCCCCGGCACCGGGCCCGGCCGCCGACGAGGGCCTGGCCCGGCGGCTGCGCGCCCTCGCCTGCACCGCCCCGCTGCACGACCTCGACGTGCGCAAGGCCAATCTCGCGGGCGAGTACGGCGTCTACGCCATGGCAGAGGTCGCGCTCGCGGCGATCGACCTGATCACGCTCAACATGGACTTCGACACCGGCGCCGACCACGAGCAGATAGTCGCCCGGCTGCTGCCCCGCGTCGCCGCCCAGGCCCCGTCCCGCCCCGCCGCCGAGCACGAGCGGGTCGCCCGCTGGGTCCTGGAGAACCTCGTCAACGTCGGCAGCGTCGACCGCGGGTTCCGCGCGATCTACGGCACCTTCGGGCCCGACGGCGTCTACGTGCGCCGCGACTACGACTTCAAACTCATCGAAGAGGTCCCCGGCCACGGCGGCGCCGTCTACCTGCGCACCACCGACGAGGCCGTCAACGTGCTCGTCGGCGCCCTCGACACCGATGTCACCAGCGCCCAGATCGCCGCCGAGGTCAAGCTGGAGGTGCTGATCAGCCGGGGTCGGCTCGCCGACGCCCAGCTCGCCGCCGAACAGGCCCGGTACCGGACCGTCCAGTACGCCGAGACCCTCCGCAGGACGCTGGACGCCACCCGGCGCAACGTGCGCGCGGTGGACTGGCTGCAGGCCGTGCCCGACATGATCGCCGAGGCGCTCGACCACGTGGCCGACCGCTACCGCCACGAGAACGCGATCCTCACCAACATCCGCAAGGCCCGCGACGAGGCCGAGGCCGGATCCGACCCGAAGACCGCCGAGCACAAGCGCCGCGCCGCCGAGCTCGTCGACATCGTCAAGGACTGCATCCGCCGCCACACCCAACTGCAGTCCCGGCTGCTCGAGGCCGGCCCGCTGTTCCGCGCCGAACAGGACCGCCAGGCCTTCACGACCCACACCGCGAGCGCCGGCATCGACCTGTACGGACAGCTCGTCGCGCCCGTGCTGCCGCTGCCGCTGGAGCAGGCCACCCGCGTCACCGACGCCTTCTTCGCCGCCGGCACCGGCCTGCGCACGCCCGTCTCGGTGCGCGTCGCCGACCTCGTCGAGATACTCCTCACCCCGCCCCTGGAGCGCGAGCACCTCGGCGCCGAGATGCCCGAGCCCGACCTGATCGCCACCCCGGACGACAGCCGCTTCAGCGAGGAGCAGCTGGCCGCCGCCACGGAGCTGCTGGACCTCCCGCACGACGCCCCACGCCGGCTCTCCGGCCTGCTCGCCGACGCCCGCCGCAGCGATCCCGACCTGCCCTACCTGGTGGCCCTGCTCGCCGTGCACGCGGCCAGCCCCGCCGTGGGCACCGCGTACCGGCAGGGCGAGGAACGGCTGCTGTTCGCGGTGGACGACGGCACCCCGCTCGACGACCCGGAGTTCGGCGGCGCCGACCTGATCGTCGGCACCGCCCTGCTCGACGCGGCCGGCATGGCCGCCGACCGCGCGGAGGCGTCATGACCGGCCGCCCCGCACGCCGGGGGCGGCCCGCCCCCGCCGCACCCCTCACCCCCCGTACCGCCAAGGAGTCCCAGCCGTGAGCGACCACCACGCCGAGTACACCGCGTGGAGCGAGCCGGATATGGCGCATGCCGGCGCCGTGCCCGCCGGCTCCGCGGGCACGGCCGGAGCCGTCACACCCGCCGACGCCGCCGACGCGGCCCGGCTCGTCGCGTTCGGACTCCAGCCCAAACTGCTGCCCGCCCGCGACGCCGAATACGCCGAACTCCTGCGCCGCTACCGCGAGGACCCCGCCTTCGCCCGCGTCACCGACGCCGTGGCCACCGGGCTCGGCCTCGTCGTCCTGGAGGTCTCGACGCGCGCCGGCATGGCGGTCGCCGCCGGCGAGGACTCCGTCTTCGCCGTCCGCATGGGCGACTACGCGCGCCGCACCGCAGCCGACTCCGGCGACCGCTTCCTGCACGGCCTGGCCCACCTCGCCGTGGCCGCCCTCGCCTTCCCGCGCCCCGAGGACCTCTCCGACGACGGCTACATCGGCCGGATCACCGTCAACGGCGTGGACGCCTTCGTCCGCCAGACCTGCCGGCGCCTCGAAGAGCGCGCCGCCGAGCAGGGCGAGAACACCGACCCGGCGACCGACGCCCCCGGCCTCGAATCCGCCTGGCGCGTGTACGCCCGCCGCAGCGCCACCGGCGCCACCAAGGACGCGCGCCGCCTCGCCGGGTCCACCACCGGAATCGTCGGCAAGGCCGTCGCCTTCCTCACCGACTCCGGATTCCTGCAGCGCACCGGGGACGACGCGGGCGGCACGTACCGCACCACCGCCCGCTACCAGCTGCAGGTCCGCGACATGGCCGGCAGCGCCGCCATGGCCGAACTCCTCGAACTCGGCGTGGTCCCCGTGACCGACGGCACGGCGAGCCTGCTGCCACCGCCGGAGGGCGACGACCTGGAACTGGCCGCCGACGCCGGCCTGCCGTTCCACGCCTGATCCCCGCCCGCCGCCCGCCCGCACGCCGTTCCCCGAGCCACCACGAGAGTCCGCCGCCATGTACGAGCTGTCCCGGATCCGCCTCTACTCCATCGGCCCCGCCGGCGCACGCTACGCCGACACCGTGCTCGACCTGCGCGGCGTCGGCGAGCCGGTGCCCCACCCGGCGCCCGCCCAGGCGGAGTTCTTCGAGGAGGAGCCGGTCGGCCCGCCGCGCCGCCCGGCCCCGGCGGGCGTGCTCTTCCTGGAGAACGGCGGCGGCAAGTCCGTCCTCCTCAAGCTGATCTTCTCGGTCATGCTGCCCGGCCACCGCAACACCCTCGGCGGTGCCAGCTCCGGCGTGCTCCGCAAGTTCCTGCTGGCCGACGACTGCGGGCACGTGGCCCTGGAGTGGCAGCACACCCAGACGGGCGAGTGCGTGGTCGTCGGCAAGGTCAGCGAGTGGCGCGGCCGCCAGGTGTCCAACGACCCGCGGAAGTTCGCCGAGGCCTGGTACTCCTTCCGGCCGGGCCCCGGGCTCAGCCTGGACTCCCTGCCGGTCGCCGAGGCCACCGCCGTACGCCCCGCCGCCGAAGGCGCCTCCGGGGCCCAGGGCCGCCGCCGCACCATGAAGGGCTTCCGCGACGCGGTCACCGAGGCCGGCAAGGTGTACCCGCACCTCGACGTGTACTGGGAAGAGATCCACGACCGGTGGAACGAGCACCTCGGCGACCTCGGCCTCGACCCCGAACTCTTCCGCTACCAGCGCGAGATGAACGCCGACGAAGGCGAGGCCGCCGGCCTCTTCGCGGTGAAGAAGGACTCCGACTTCACCGACCTGCTGCTGCGCGCCGTCACCGACACCCGTGACACCGACGGCCTCGCCGACCTCGTCCACGGCTTCGGCAACAAGCTGGGCCGGCGCGCCGAACTCATCGCCGAACGCGACTTCACCGCCGGCTCGGTGGACCTCCTCACCCGCATCGTCGAAGCGGCGCAGACCCGCGGCCGCGCCCGCGACGTGCACGCCGGCGCCGAGCGCCGCACCCGCAGCCTGGCCCGCCGGCTGTCCGCCCGCGCCACCGCCGAACGCGGCCTCGCCGCCGACCTCGCCCGGCAGGTCACCGAAGCCGCCCACCACGTCACCGAAGCCGAGGCCGCCCGCGGCCGCAGCTCCCTCATCGCGGCCGAACTCGCCTACCGGCACGCCTCGCTGGCCCTCGCCGTCACCGAGAAGTCCGCGGCCGCCCAGAAACGCGAACTCGCCGACGCCCGCACCCTGCACGCCGCCTGGCAGGCCGCCGAGGCCGTGCTGCGCCACCGCGCCGCCGCCGACCGCGCCACCCGCGTCGCCGCCGCCATCCTCGAAGCCGAACGGGACGCCGCCCCGGCCCTGGCCGCCCGCGCCACCGCCGCCGCCGACCTCGTACGGGCCCTGCACACGGCCGCCGCGGACGGCGAGCGCGTCGCCAACGAGGAAGAGGAGCGCTCCGCCGCCCTGCAGGCCGCCGGCGAAGCCGCCCACCGCGACGCCACCGCCGCCGCGACCGCCGCCCAGCGCGCCCGCAGCGAAGCCGAGCACCTGCGCCAGCGCCTGGGCGAGGTGGAGCAGGAGACCGCCGAGGCCGTCCGGGCCGGCTGGCTCGACGACTCGGCGCCCGACGCGGACCCGGCGCGCGCCGCGCTCGCCGCCAGCGACGCCGAGAAGACCGCCGTCGCCCTCTGGGACGAAGCCCGCGAGGCCGCCCGCCGGACCTCCGACGCCGCCCGCGAAGCGGCCGCCGCCGAGTCCCGCGCCGAACTGACCGCCGCCCGGGCCGCCGACGCCGCGGACGCGGCCGAAGCCGCCCACCAGGCCGAACACCGCGCGGCCGGCTCCCTCGCCGAGGCCCCCCGCCTCGCCGAACTCCTCGGCCTGCCCGCCGCCGGACCGGAGGCCGACCGCACCGCCGCCGGGTCCTCCGACGGCGCCGACTCCGGGCTGCCGCGCCCCCGCCCGGACACGGCCGGCGCCGGCGCTGCCGCAGCACCGGCCGCCGGAGGCACCCTCACGCCCGAGGACCTCGACCGCAACGCCGAAGAACTCAAGGACCTCCTCGACGCGGGCGTCACCGCGGCCGAACGCCAGCTCTTCGACCTGCGCACCGCCGCCGCCGACGACGCCCGCATCCTCGGCGCGCTCGGCGACGGCGGCCTGCTCCCGCCCGGCCCCGACGTCCTGGCCACCGTCGAATACCTCGGCGAACACGGCATCCCGGCCCTCCCCGGCTGGCGCTACCTCGCCCAGTCCGTGGACCCCGCCGACCACGCCGCCGTCCTCGCCGCCCGCCCCGAACTCGTCGACGGCGTCGTCATCACCGACCCCGACACCCACAGCCGGGCCCGCGAGGTCCTCGGCGGCGCCGCCCTGCTGCCCCGCTCCACCGTCGCCGTCGGCACCGCCGCCGCCCTCCTCGCCCCGGTCCCCGCCGCCGACACCCCCGACAGCGGCGTCTTCCTCGTACCGCCGAACCCGGCCATGCACGACGAACAGGCCGCCGACGAGGAACGCCAGGCCCTGCGCAGCCGCGCCACCGCCCGCGACACCGAGATCCGCGAGCTCGCCGCCCGCCTCGCCGGCGACCGGGCGCTCGCCGCCCGCCTCGGCTCCTGGCGCACCGGCTGCCCGCCCGGCCGCCTCGCCGAACTCGCCGCCGCCGCCGACGCCGCCCGCGCCTTCGCCGAGGAGACGGAGGCCGAACTCGCCGAGGCCCGCACCGTACGTGCCGAAGCCGACGAAGCCGCCGCCGACGCCACCCGCGTCCGCGACGAACGCCAGGACGCCGCCCAGCGCGCCCGCCGCACCGCCGACGCCCTCGCCGGACTCGCCTACCGGCTCCGCGAACGCGCCGGCTGGCAGACCCGGCTGCGCGAACTCGCCGACGAGGCGGCCGAATCGGAAGGCCGCGCCGAAGCCTTCCTGGACCGGGCCCGCGCCGCCGACGAGGACCGCCGCGCCGCCCAGCGCGCCGCCGACGACGCCCACCGCACCGCCCGCGCCCTGCGCGCCGAACGCGCCGAGATCGCCGGCGCGCCCGAACCGCTCCCGGAGGCCGACGCGTCCGCGCCGCGCACCTCCCTGCCCGCCCTCCGCGAGGCCTACCGGGCCGCCTCCCAGCTGTACGAGAAGGTCGGCGTCGGCGCCGACCTGCGCGCCGAACAGGCCCGCGCCGAAAGCGACGAGAGCGCCGCCACCGCCGAACTCGACCGCCTCACCAACAAGGTCCGCACCCGCGCCGCCCAGCTGCTCGAAGGCACCGACGGCGCCGACGGCCCGTCCCGCCAGGCCGCCGCCGCCCGCGCCGAGTCCCTCGTACAGCTGCTGGAAACCCGCAGCACCGCCGCGAGCGAGCAGCTCGGCCGGCTGCGCGGCGAGGCCGAACGGCTCGCACCCGCCGAGGGCGCGGCCCACACCGAACTCCCCGAGGAGCGCATCCCCGAGGACGTCGAGCAGGCCCAGTCCCTGCTGCGGGCCGCCTCCGCCCAGCTCGCCGCGCACAGCACCGCCGTGGAGAGCGCCAAGGCCGCCCACGCGGAACTCCTGCGCGCCCACCGCACCGCCGAGGACGGCGCCGGCGGCTTCGACGAGACCGCGGCCCTGCTGCGCGACCTCCTCCGGGAGAACCACCAGCAGGACGAGGACGAGCAGGAACCCGGACCGTACCCGGGCAGCCTGGAGGAGGCCCGGCAGTCCGCCGCCGAGGCCCGCCGCTCGCTGCGCGGCTGCACCACCGACCTGTCCGCCGCCGAGGCCGCCGTCCGCGAGGCGAGCGACATCCTGGTCCGGCACGCCAACTCCACCCGCTACGAGCAGGTGCGCACCCCGGCCCGCCAGCAGATCCGCGAACTCCCCGCCGCCTCGCTCCCCGAGCACGCGGCGGCCTGGGCCGCGGCCTTCGCGCCGCGGCTGCGCGTCCTCACGGACGAACTGGAACAGCTGGAACGCAACCGCGACAGCATCGTCGACCGGCTGCGCGGCCTGGTCGAATCGGCCCTGGCCACGCTCCGCTCCGCCCAGCGCCTCTCCCAGCTCCCCGAGGGCCTCGGCGAATGGTCGGGCCAGGAATTCCTGCGCATCCGCTTCGAGGAGCCCGACCAGGCCACCCTGACCGAACGCCTCGGCGAGGTCATCGACGAGGCCACCCGCACCGCGGTGAAGAAGAACACCGCCTTCGGCGAGGGCCGCCGCGACGGCATGTCGCTGCTGCTGCGCGGAGTCCAGGCGGCCCTCCAGCCACGCGGCATCTCCGTGGAGATCCTCAAGCCCGACGCGGTGCTGCGCGCCGAGCGGGTCCCCGTCGGCCAGATGGGCGACGTCTTCTCCGGCGGCCAGCTGCTGACCGCCGCCATCGCGCTCTACTGCACGATGGCCGCGCTCCGCAGCAACGACCGGGGCCGCGAACGGCACCGGCACGCCGGCACGCTCTTCCTCGACAACCCCATCGGCCGGGCCAACGCCACCTACCTGCTCGAACTCCAGCGGGCCGTCTCGGACGCGCTCGGCGTCCAGCTGCTGTACACCACGGGCCTCTTCGACACCACGGCGCTCGCGGAGTTCCCCCTGGTCATCCGGCTGCGCAACGACGCCGACCTGCGGGCCGGCCTGAAGTACATCAGCGTGGAGGAACACCTGCGCCCCGGTCTGCCCAAGCAGGACCCCGAGGCGGAGACGGTGCACGGCGAGATCACCGCGACCCGCATGTTCCGCCGCAGCCAGGTCCAGGCCTGACGCGGCGCGGCTTCGGGCCCGACCCAGGGCGGCTTCAGGCCTGACGCGGAGCAACTTCAGGCCCGACCCGCAGCAGGGTCGGGCCGGGCGGGTCGCGGAGCCCGACCCGGAAGAGGCCTGGGCCCGACCCGACCCGACCCGGCCACGGCCTACGCCTGTCTGAGCCGGCCGCCGCGTTCCCGTACGCGCGCGGCGCGCCGGGCCCGGCGGCGCTCCCGCCGCAGCCGCCGCGCCGTGCTGCTGGGCTCGGACACCACGCCGTACCGCTGGTTCCACATCTGCCGGGTCACCCACACGTCGAGGACCCCCCAGGTGGACACCATCGTGGCGGCGACCGAGCCGAGCACCATCGGGAAGGCCAGCCAGGACTCGGTGACCGCGAGGAAGAAGGTCACCGAGGACTGTATGAGGGTCACGGCCACCAGCAGCACGGCCCGGACGGCCGCGTTCCGGACCGGGTCCGCCATCCGGCGCAGCCCCACCGGCTCCTCGACCCACAGCGGCTCCCGCCCGGGGCGGGCGTCCGGCTCCCGCCCGGGGTGCGCCCGCCCGGACTGCGCGCCCGGCCCCCGCCGCCCCGGCCCCGGCTCCCCGTCCCCGTCCGCGTCCGCGTCGCGGAATCCGTACCCGAACGACACCCCGCTGCGGTACCCGTACGTCTCCTCGCCGCGGTCCGTCCCGACGGTCCCGGCCTCGTACTGCTGCCTGCCCATGCTCCGCTCACTCCCCACCCTGCGGCTCCCCGTGCCGCTCTGCACAGAAGGACGTACGAAGGCCCCCGGGGATTCCCGCGGAGCGAACAATTCCAGCCATCCGTCCGCTGAGGGAAACTGACACCTCAGCAGGTGTCATGTGCCACATTTCGGTCCGCTCCTGACCGGAAGTATCGGACAACTGGTGATCTTCGTACAGTCCGGCCGCTGAAAATATCCGGACACGCCTTCGAGTTGTCTATGGGGCAGTAGTAGGCTCACGCCGTTTATTGACGGAACACCGACCCCGCACACGGGGGTTGAGCTGGGGGAGGCCATGCGCTTTCGCGGAAAGTCCATCCGCCGGAAGATCGTGGCGCTGCTGCTCGTGCCGCTCGTCTCCCTCACCGCCCTCTGGGGATTCGCCACCGTCATCACGGGCCGCGAGGCGGCCCAACTCCTCGATGTCGCCTATGTCATCGAGAAGGTGGGCTACCCCATCGAGGACGTCGTACGCGTCATCCAGAAAGAACGCCGCCAGACCCTCGTGCTCCTCGGCGACCCCCGCTCCTCCGAGGCGGCCGCCGAACTGCGCCGCCGCCGGGCCGTCACCGACGAAGAAGTCGCCTCGATCCGCGCCGACGCCCTCGACCCCGAGGTCACCGACGAACTCACGAGCGGGACCGCCGGCCGCCTCCGCTCGATCCTGGACGCCCTGGAGGGCATCGGCGACCTGCGCGGCGCAGTCGACCGCACCGAACTGGAGCCCGCCCAGGCCCTGGAGCTCTACAACCGCCTCGTCGACCCCTGCTACACCTTCCTCATGCATCTCCACGCCCTGCAGGACGTGGAGATGGACCAGCAGGGCCGCGCGCTCGTCGGCATCACCCGGGCCCGCGAGACCCTCTCCCGCGAGGACGCCGTCATCGCCTCGGCCCTCGCCGCCGGCAGCATCAGCAAGCAGGACGTCCGGCTGGTCTCGGACTCCATCGCCAACCGCAGCATGCTCTACGAGGTCAACCTCGCCACCCTCCCCGCCGCGGACCGCGAGGAGTTCGAGCAGTACTGGCGCGGCCCGGTCACCCAGCCGCTGCGCGACGCCGAGGAGCGGATCCTCGCGGAGGGCGCCGCCCGCCACCCGCGCGCCGTCAACGACGTCATGTGGGACACGCACGCGGCGAAGGTCCTCGACGACCTCGCCGCCATGGGCACCGCCGCCGGCGACCGCTACCAGGGCCGGGTCGAGCCCGAGGCCCGCTGGGTCTTCGTCCAGGCCGCCGTGGCCGCCTTCCTCGGCTTCCTCGCCCTGGGCCTGTCCGTCTTCCTCTCCGTGCGCATCGGCCGCGAACTGGTCCGCGACCTGTCCCGGCTGCGCAAGGAGGCCCACGAGGTCTCCGGCGTCCGCCTGCCCAGCGTGATGCGGCGCCTCGCCGCCGGCGAACTCGTCGACGTGGAGACCGAGGCGCCCCGCCTGGAATACGAGAAGGACGAGGTCGGCCAGGTCGGCCAGGCCCTCAACACCCTCCAGCGGGCGGCCGTCGAAGCCGCGGTCAAGCAGGCCGAGATGCGCCGCGGGGTCGCCGAGGTCTTCGTCAACCTCGCCCGCCGCAACCAGGTGCTCCTGCACCGCCAGCTCACCCTGCTCGACACCATGGAACGGCGCACCGACGACACCGAAGAGCTCGCCGACCTCTTCCGCCTCGACCACATGACCACCCGCATGCGCCGGCACGCCGAAGGCCTCGTGATCCTCTCCGGATCCGCCCCCTCCCGCCAGTGGCGCAAACCGGTCCAGCTGATGGACGTGGTCCGCGCCGCCGTCGCCGAGGTCGAGGATTACGAACGCATCGAGGTCCGCCGACTGCCGAGGATCGGCATCACCGGCCCGGCCGTCGCCGACGTCACCCACCTGGTCGCCGAACTGCTGGAGAACGCCACGGTGTTCTCGCCCCCGCACACCGCCGTCCAGGTGCTCGGCGAGCGCGTCGCCAACGGCTTCACCCTGGAGATCCACGACCGGGGCCTGGGCATGAACCCCGACGCGCTCCTCGACGCCAACCTCCGGCTCGCGGAGACCCCCGAGTTCGAGCTCTCCGACACCGACCGGCTCGGCCTCTTCGTCGTCAGCCGCCTCGCGCAGCGCCACGCCGTCCGGGTCTCCCTGCAGCCCTCCCCGTACGGGGGCACCACCGCCGTCGTCTTCCTGCCGGCCGCCCTGCTCACCGAGGCCCCCGACACCAACGGCGTCGGCTTCCGCCTCGACGGTCCCGACCGCAGCGCCCGCAGCGCGGCCCCCGGCATCGGCAGCGCCGGCCGCCCGCACGCGATCACCGGCGGCGCTGCCGCCGCGCGCACGTCCGGAGCCGGCCCCGCCGTACCGGCCGCCAGGCGGCCCGGGCTCACCGGCGTCCCCGCCCAGGACCGCTCCGGACCCGCCGGGCCGGCCGGCCCCGTCGTGCTCCAAGGCCCGCTGGACGGCCCGGTCGAGCTGGAGGCCCCGATCGGGACGCTCGGCCTGGAAGGTCTGGAAGAGGCCGGCATCCTCGGCCCGGTCCCCGGCCTCGACGGCGCCGGCAGCCCGCGCGGCGGCCTGCTCGGCCCCCGCGACCACGAACCGCAGCCGCCCACCGGCCCCGTGCGCCTGGAGAGCGCCCGCCACCCGGCCCCCGACGCGGACGAGTCCCGGAACGGGGCCGGCGGACCGGCCCCCCTGCCCCGCCGCCGGCGCACCCCGACGCTGGTCGCCGAGCACGGCCGCCGGGTCACCGGCCGGCCCGTGTCCGTGGTGCCGCATCCGCAGCCGCAGCCGGTGCGCGACGAGACCGCGCCCGCCGCGGGCGCACCCGGCACCGGCGGCCCGGCCGGATCTGGCGGGCTGCCCCGCCGGGTCCGGCAGGCCAACCTGGCACCGCAGCTCAAGGACGCCCCGGCCCGCCCCGCGGACACCGGCCCGGCCGACGACCGCGACGCCGAGCAGGTCCGCAGCAGGATGTCCGCGCTCCAGCGCGGCTGGACGGCGGCCCGCCGCCAGAACGAAGAGTCCGGCGAGCGCCCCGCCGGGGACCCGACCGCCGACGACCGTCTCGCCGGCGACCGGACCGAGCGCCCGGCCGATGCGTGGACCGGGCGTTCCGCCGAGGACCGCCACGGGCTGCACATCGAGGGCCGGAACGGGCACCACGACGAGCGCCGGAGCGTTTACCCGGACGAGCGCCGGACCGATGGCCATCAGCGTGACGGCCACGACGCACCACGAACCACATCGGAGGGGGACGGTCGATGACCGCACCGAAGACCGCACCGCACGACGCCACGAGCCGGGACGCCGGCCGGCTCAACTGGCTCCTCGACGAGCTGGTCGACCGGGTGGGCAGCATCCGCAAGGCGGTGGTCCTCTCCGGCGACGGGCTCCCCACCGGCAGCTCCAAGGCGCTGACCCGCGAGGACAGCGAGCACCTGGCCGCCGTGGCCTCCGGCTTCCACAGCCTGGCCAAGGGCGTCGGCCGCCACTTCGAGGCGGGCAAGGTCCGCCAGACCGTGGTCGAGCTGGAAGACGCCTTCCTGTTCGTGACGGCCGCCGGCGACGGCAGCTGCCTGGCGGTGCTGGCCGACGCCGACTCGGACGTGGGCCAGGTCGCCTACGAGATGACCCTCATGGTCAAGCGAGTGGGCGACCACCTGTCGAGCGCGCCCCGCACCGGACTGCCCGCCGGCGGGTGAGACGGCCCGCATGAGTGCATCAGGCCAGGACCAGGTCCCCCCGGACCCTTCGGACCCCTCGGACCCCCCCACCCCCGCGGACCGTCCCCCCGTACCCGACGCCGGCCAGGCGCCGGGTACCACCGCACTGCCCGGCGACACCGCACTGCCCGGCGACACCGCACTGCCCGGCGACACCGCACAGCCAGGCGACGCCGCACAGCCAGGCGAGACGGGTCCGTCCGGTGACGCCGCCGTGTCCGGTGATCCCGCGCACTGGTTCGACGACGACGCCGGCCCGGTCGTCCGCCCGTACGCGATGACCCGCGGCCGGACCAGCAGCGTGGGCCAGCACCGGCTCGACCTGATCGCGCTGGTGGTCGCCGAGGCGGCGGCCGGGGACCCGGTCTGGGACCAGACCCTGTCCCCGGAGCACGCCGACATCCTCGGCCTGTGCATGATCAGACCCCAGTCGGTCGCCGAACTCGCGGCCGAACTCGACCTGCCCGTCGGCGTGGTCAGGGTGCTGATCGGCGATCTCGCCGAGGACGACCTGGTCCACGTGACCCGGCCGGTGCCCCCGGCCGAACTGCCCGACGAATCCATTCTCCGTGAGGTGATCGATGGCCTTCGGGCGCTCTAGCCGGCTCACCGCCGTGGGCGGTACCGGCACCCCCGCACCCCCCGTCGAACCGCTGACCCTGAAGATCCTGGTCGCGGGCGGCTTCGGCGTGGGCAAGACGACCCTGGTGGGCGCGGTCAGCGAGATCAGGCCGCTGCGCACCGAGGAGCGGCTCTCCGAAGCGGGCCGCCCGGTCGACGACACGGCCGGGGTCGCGGGCAAGCACACCACCACCGTGGCCATGGACTTCGGCCGCATCACCCTGCGCGAGGACCTGGTCCTGTACCTTTTCGGCACCCCGGGGCAGGACCGCTTCTGGTTCCTGTGGGACGAGCTCGCCCAGGGTGCGCTCGGCGCGGTGGTGCTCGCCGACACCCGGCGCCTGGAGGACTGCTTCGCGGCCGTCGACTACTTCGAACGGCGCGACATCCCGTTCCTGGTCGCGGTCAACTGCTTCGACGGCGCCGACCGGCACCCGGCCGAGGCCGTACGGCAGGCCCTCGACCTGGACCCGCACGTGCCGCTCGTGCTGTGCGACGCGCGGTCCCGGGAATCCGCGAAGGAGGTGCTGGTCGGGGTCGTGGAACACGCCGTGTCGCTGTCCCGCACCCGCCGCCGGCCCGCCCGGGTCTGACCCGGCCCCGCTGGCGTCCGTCTCCCGGCCGGCGTCCGGCTCCGCGCCGGCCGCACCCGGGCACACCGGCACCCGGATGTCCGGCACCGGGCACACCGGCACCCGGATGTCCGGCACCGGCCACACCGGCACGGGGCACACCCGCATACGGGCGTACCGGCACACGGGTGCGGCCCGTACCCCCGCCGACTGGGGTACGGGCCGCTGCTCTCGTGGGGGGCCGCAGCTCCGCGTGCCCCGTGTGGGTACGCGGACTGTGGAGGCAGTGTCATCCTGCCCTGACGGGCCGTCAAGCACCCCGGCGCAGAAGGGTTCGGCGTGGCCCGTGTCAGCGGACCGCGACGACCGCCGAACCGTGACCGAACAGCCCCTGGTTCGCGGTGATGCCGGCCCGCGCCCCCGGTACCTGCCGGGCCCCGGCCGTGCCCCGCAGCTGCCAGGTCAGCTCGCACACCTGGGCGATGGCCTGCGCCGGAACCGCCTCCCCGAACGAGGCCAGCCCGCCGCTCGGGTTGACGGGGATCCGCCCGCCGAGCGCCGTCGCGCCCTCCCGCAGCAGCTTCGCCCCCTCGCCCTCCGCGCACAGGCCGAGGTCCTCGTACCACTCCAGTTCGAGCGCGGTCGACAGGTCGTACACCTCGGCCAGTGACAGGTCCGCCGGTCCGATCCCCGCCTCCTCGTACGCGGTCCGGGCGATGGCGGAACGGAAGCTGCCCGGGGCCGGCTCGACGGCGACCGCCGAGTCGGTGCCGATGTCGGGCAGGTCCGGCACCGTCCTCGGATACGTGGGCGTGGGCGTGGCCACCGCCCTGATCCGCACCGGATCCGCCACCCCGCGGGAGCGGGCGAAGTCCATGCTCGTCAGGACCAGTGCCGCGGCCCCGTCCGAGGTGGCGCAGATGTCCAGCAGCCGCAGGGGATCGGCGACGACCGCCGAGGCGGCCACCTCCTCGGCGGTCACCGGCGTGCGGTAGCGGGCGTTCGGATTGAGCGCGCCGGCCGCCGCGTTCTTCACCTTGACCTGCGCGAAATCCTCCGGAGTGTCGCCGTGCAGGGCGATCCGGCGACGTGCGTAGAGCGCGAAGTACGCCGGGTTGGTGGCGCCCAGCACCCGGAACCGCAGCCAGTCCGGATCGTCCGGCCGGTCACCGCCCGCCGGCGCGAAGAAACCCTTGGGCGCAGAGTCCGCACCCACCACCAGCACCACGTCCGCGAGGCCCGCCAGGATCTGCGCCCGGGCGGCGCCCACCGCCTGGGCGCCACTCGCGCAGGCCGCGTACACGCTGGTCACCCGGGCGCCCTGCCAGCCGAGCGCCCGCGCGAAGGTGGCCCCGGAGACGTAGCCCGGGTAGCCGCCGCGCACGGTGTCCGCGCCGACCACCGACTGCACGTCCGTCCAGTCGAGCCCGGCGTCGGCGAGCGCGGCCCGCGCGGCGGCGGTCCCGTACTCGACGAAGCTGCGCCCCCACTTGCCCCACGGGTGCATCCCGGCCCCGAGGACCGCCACCTCGCCGCTCACGACTCCTCCAGGACGGGCTTGAAGTGCCAGGTGGTCCAGACGGTGTCCGCGTCCTCGTCCGCGTCGAGCACGCCGGGCACCACCTCGACCGTCATGCCCACCGCGAGGTCGGCGACGCTCACCCCGGGAGCGGCCTGCCCGAGCACGATCATCCGCTCGGCCGCCAGCTCCACGGCCACCAGCGTGTACGGCTCCCAGGGCGTGGCGGGGTCGGACACGTAGGGGGCGGGCGGCCGGTAGCGCCCGTCCGTGTAGGACCAGACCCGGCCGCGCCGGGAGAGCGGCACCTCGGCCAGCTCGCCCCCGGCGCAGTGCGGATTGCGGCAGAAGGAGTCCTCGCGGGGGAAGAACACCGACCCGCACGCGGTGCACCGGGTGCCGAGCAGCCTGAACCCCCCGCCGCCGACGGCCTCCCCGGCTCCGGCCTCCCCGGCTCCGGCCGGGTCGCCGCCGTCCGGCCCTTCCGTGTCGGGTGCGTCGTGCGTGAACCATCCGGCCACGACCGGTGTACGTGTGCGCGCCAAGACCCCTCCCGGGCAGAGCTCCTCATGCAATCTGACGGAACGTCAGAAGTCTGCCACGGGGCGGTCGTTCTCGGCGAGCCACTTGGCGGCGGTCTCGGCCAGCTCCGCGTCCCGACCCGCCAGCATCATCCGGATCATCCGCGCGTCCCCGCGCAGCGACCACGCGGGGTGGCCGAAGGTCGCCGGGTTGTTCCCCTCGATGAAGAGGTGCGCGGGCCAGGCCGTCCCGTAGCCGATCAGCGGCAGCGCGAGCGCGTACCGCCGGCGCCCGCGCGCCAGCCCGTACGCGGTCACCGCGAGCCCGGTCAGGGTGCCCGCCAGGTGCACCCAGCGGGTCGCGGCCCGCGCGTGCATCGCGACGTAGTACGGCCAGAATTCCTCGAACGATCCGAAAGTCCGCTCAGCGGTCTGCTCAGTCATGAACCCACGGTATTCACCACCCGGCCGACCGGACCCCGACCGGAAGGTCGAAATACGTCTGCGGATACGCCTCGGGCTTCAGCGTGAAGTGCCACCACTCCTCGGGGAGGTTCACGAATCCCTGCGCCCCCAGCGCCCGGCGCAGCAGCTCCCGGTGCGCCCGCTGCGCACCGCCGGTGCCCGGGGCGTCGGTGTGCGCCGCCGGATCGAAGCAGTCGAAGCCCGTCCCCATGTCCACCGACGCGCCCTCGCCCCGCAGCCCCGGCTCCACGGCACACGGCCCCGCACCCGAGCCGGCCTCGGAGCCGCCGGACCCGTAGCCACCTGATGGGGAGTCACCGGACCGGGACCCGCCCGGCGGATGGCCGTCGGCTCCTGAGCCGCCCGGACGGGCCCGGCCCGCCAGCCGCACCAGCGTCACGTCGACCGTGCTGCCCCGGCTGTGCCCCGACCGCCGCGCGATGTACCCCCGCGCGAACAGCTCCGACTTGGGCACCCGCGGATGGAACCCCGCCCGCACCGCCGGATCCTCCGGCTCCGCCGCCCAGCGCACGAACCGGTCGACCGCCCGTTGCGGCCGGTAGCAGTCGTACACCAGCAGCGAGTACCCCTGCCGCAGCAACGCCCGCTGCGCCCGCCGCAGCGCCAGCGCCGCCGGCCGGGCCAGCAGGCACACCGGCTCCTCGTACCCGTCCACCCGCCGCCCGGTGAAGTTCCGTTCCCCGGCGTACCGCATGTCCCGCAGCACGGTCGGATCCACCGCCCGCAGATCCACGAACGGCGAACCGCCGCCGGCCCCCGGCGCCGACTCCCGCGAGCCCCCGACGGGCCGGGCGCCCCGTACGCCCCGTACGACCGGCCCACGGGGCCCGTACGGCACGACCCGCACGGGAGCCGCGCCCCCTACGGGCCGGGCGACCTCTACGGGCCGGGCGACCCCTACGGGCCGGGCGACCCCTGCGGGCGCCACGGGCGGCGCCGGCCCGGCGGCGACCAGTGCGGCGGCGATCACGACGGCGGCGACGACAACGACCGGCATTCTCATGGCCCTTGCTCTACCATCGCGGAGTGTCAGCACCCCTGAAGGACTCGCACTGCTCCAGCTGCGGAGCCCCCTACGCCACCTCCCAGTGGCCGCGCGCCTGCGCCACCTGCGGCGCCGTCGCCTACCGCAACCCGCTCCCGGTGGCCATCGCCCTCCTCCCCGTCGAAGACGCGCACGGCACCGGCCTCGCCGTGATCACCCGCACCATCGAGCCGGGCCTCGGCGGCATCGCCCTGCCCGGCGGGTTCATCGACCACGGCGAGGACTGGCGGGACGCGGTCGTCCGCGAACTCCGCGAGGAGACCGGCATCGAGGCCCCCGCCGCCGACGTCACCCTCGCCGACGCCCTCAGCGCCCCGTCCGGCCACCTGCTCGTCCTCGGCCTGCTCCCGGCCCGCCCGGCCGCCGCGCTCCCGCCCTCGGCGCCGACCGACGAGACCACCGGCTGGCACGTCCTGCGCGCCCCCGCCGAGCTGGCCTTCCCGCTCCACACCCGCGCGGCCGCCTCCTGGTTCGCCGGCCACTACCCCACCCCCTGAGCGATCCCGCAAGAGCCGGCCGCCATCCCCCGGAGCCGTCCCTCCGCCTACACCCCCCGCAGCCGCACCGGCAGGTCCACCGGCAGCCCGTCCTCCCGTTCCACCTCCACCTGCCCGTCCCGCCACCGCGTCACGAACCGCTCCACCGAAGCCTGCTCCCAACCGTCGCCCGGGTCGCGCACCAGCAGCCCGCCGCCGGCCCGGCCCAGCGCCGGCGCCCACACCTCCAGTTCCAGCCCGCCGTCCGCCGCGCGCACCGGAACCACCGCGCCCGCCCGCGCCAGCACCGGGATCCGCCCCGGCGGTGCGTCCATCAGCACCTGCCCCGGCCCCTCGTACGCGGTCCCGGTCGCCGTGTCGTACCAGCGGCCGCGCGGTAGCCGCACCGCCCGCCGGTCCGCCCCGCACTCCAGCACGGGGGCCACCAGCAGCGCGTCCCCGAGCAGGAACGCGTCCTCGCAGTCCCGCAGCGCCCGGTCGGTCGGAGTCCGCCACCACACCGGCCGTACGTACGGCGCCCCGGTCCGCCGCGCCAGCTGCGCCAGCGTCACGAAGTACGGGTGCAGCCGCTGCCGGTCCGCCAGCACCGACCGCGCGTGCTCCAGCACCTCGGGCCCGAACTCCCACGGTTCCCGCCGGCCCGCCCAGATCGCGGAATGCGTACGGAACAGCGGCAGGTACGCGCCCAGCTGGAACCAGCGCAGGTACAGCTCGGGGGAGGGCGTGCCCGTGAAGCCCCCCACGTCCGGACCGGAATACGGAATGCCGCACAGTCCCAGCCCGAGGACCAGCGCCAGCGAGGCGCGCAGCCCCGGCCAGCTGCTCTCCACGTCCCCCGACCAGGTACCCCCGTACCGCTGCAGACCCGCCCACCCCGACCGGGAGAACAGGAACGGCCGCTCCGCCGGGCGCAGCCGCACCAGCCCCTCGTACCCGGCGCGCGCCATCGCCAGCCCGTACACGTTGTGCGCCGAGCGGTGGTCCCCGGTGCTGCCGTCCAGCGCGTGCTGCGCCGACCGAGGCAGCGTCGCATCGCCGAACGGCGCGAAGGACACCGGCTCGTTCATGTCGTGCCACACCCCGGCGAAACCCTGCGCGAGCCGCTCCGCGTACAGGTCGCCCCACCAGGCCCGCACCGGCGGGTGCGTGAAGTCCGGATAGACGCACGGCCCCGGCCACACCTCGCCCCGCACCTCCCGGCCCCGCGCGTCCCGTACGAAGGCACCCGCCGCGCGCCCCGACTCGTACAGCGCGTTCCCCGGCTCCGCCGGCACCGCCGGGTCCACGATCGACACCAGCCGCACCCCCTGCTCGCGCAGCTCCGCCGCCAGCGCCGGCAGCGCCGGGAACCGCTCCCGGTCCACCGAGAACACCCGGTGCCCGTCGTAGTGGTCGATGTCCAGGTGCAGCGCGGCCAGCGGCAGCCCGTGCGACCGGTAGCCCTCGACCACCCGCCGCACCTCCCGCTCGCTGCCGAACCCCCAGCGCGCGTGCTGGTGCCCCAGCGCCCACGACGGCGGCACCGCCGCCCCGCCGGTGAGCGCCGCCCAGCCCTGGAGCACCCGCGCCGGGGTGCCCACCAGCACCCACGTCCGCAGCGGGCCGCCGTCCATCCGCAGCTCGCAGCTGCCCGGCCGGTCCTGGCCCGAGCCGGCCCCCTCCTCGCCCTCGCGCAGCGTCACCCGCCCGTCCCACGTGTTGTCGTGGAAGACGAGGTGCGTCCCGGCGTCCGCCACCACCAGCTGCACCGGCATCGTGATGTACAGCGGATCGGTGCCCGGCGCGAAACCGCCCTTCGGGTCGGTGTTCCACAGCCGGTATGCGCCGTCCCGCAGCCGCGGCCCCGCCGCCCGCCCGCCCAGCCCGAAGAACCGGGCGTCCGGCGCGACCTCCGACCGCTGCACCCAGCGCGCCCCGCCGACCCCCGACACCGGCTCCCACCAGCGCGGCGGCAGCTCCCGGCGGAGCACCGCGCCCCCCGGGGTGCGCACCTCCACCGCCCCGTTGCGCGACACGGAGACCGTGACCCGCTCCGACACCACCCGCCAGCCGCCGCCGGTGTCCGGCTCCAGCAGCGTCCGCGCGTCCGGCTCGGGCGCCGCCCCGGCCAGCCCGTACGACGGGGTGGGGCAGGCCCCGTCCCAGCCCCAGAACACCGCGCCGCCCGCCGCGACCAGCACCCGCAGCTCGGAGCGCGCGAACCGCAGCACCCCGCCGCCCGGCCGCGGATCGGCGCCGATCAGCGGCCCCGGCACCCGGGCCCGCTCCGCCCCGCGCGCGGGCAGCGCGGCCGCGTCGGCGCGCCGGTGGCGCCAGGCCGCGCGCCAGGCGCGCAACCCGCGCGCCGATCCGAGTTCTTGCACCGCACGCAGGAGATCACGACCGTCCATGACGATCACCCTGCCAGCCGCACCCTGGCCGGGGAGGGGCGTTCAACTGTCGTTCACCCACATTCGGACCGCTTCCGCCTGTGGTTGATGACTCTGGTGCGGAAGACGATCACATGGCATCGTCCCTGTGAGCCTCCGCGTGCCACCCACCGCGCGGTGGCACCGTACGCACACGAAGCGCAGAGCCGCACACCCCGGGAGCCGACCCATGACTTCAGCCACTCCGCAGCCCTTGTGGTCGCCGGGACCCGAGCGGATCGCCGCCGCCGCGGTCACCCGCTTCCAGGAGTGGGCGGCAGAACGGCACGGCGCCCCCGCCGACGGCGGGTACCCCGCGCTGCACCGCTGGTCCGTCGACGAGCTGGACACCTTCTGGCAGGCCGTCGCCGACTGGTTCGACGTCCGCTTCGACACCCCGTACGAGGAAGTGCTCGGCGACCGCTCGATGCCGGGCGCCCGCTGGTTCCCCGGCGCCACCCTCAACTACGCCGAGCACGCCCTGCGCGCCGCCGAGGACCCGGCCCGGGCCGGCGAACCCGCCCTGCTGTGCGTGGACGAGACCCACGAGCCGGTGCCCGTCACCTGGGCCGAGCTCCGCCGCCAGGTCGGCTCGCTCGCCGCCGAACTGCGCGCCCTGGGCGTCCGCCCCGGCGACCGGGTCAGCGGCTACCTGCCCAACATCCCCGAGGCCGTCGTCGCCTTCCTCGCCACCGCGGCCGTCGGCGGGGTCTGGACCTCCTGCGCCCCCGACTTCGGCGCCCGCAGCGTCCTGGACCGCTTCCAGCAGGTCGAACCCGTGGTCCTGTTCACCGTCGACGGCTACCGCTACGGCGGCAAGCAGCACGACCGCACCGAAACCGTCGCCGAGCTGCGCGCCGAGCTGCCCACCCTGCGCGCCGTCGTCCACATCCCGCTGCTCGGCACCGAAGCCCCCGAGGGCACCCTCGCCTGGTCCGACCTGACGGCCGCCGCCACCGAGCCCGTCTTCGAGGCCGTCCCCTTCGAGCACCCGCTGTGGGTGCTCTACTCCTCCGGCACCACCGGCCTGCCCAAGGCCATCGTGCAGTCCCAGGGCGGCATCCTCCTCGAACACCTCAAGCAGCTCGGCCTGCACTGCGACCTGGGCCCCGAGGACCGCTTCTTCTGGTACACCTCCACCGGCTGGATGATGTGGAACTTCCTCGTCTCCGGCCTGCTCACCGGCACCACGGTCGTCCTGTACGACGGCAGCCCCGGCCACCCGGACACCGGCGCCCAGTGGCGCATCGCCGAGCGCACCGGCGCCACGCTGTACGGCACGTCCGCCGCCTACGTGATGGCCTGCCGCAAGGCCGGGGTGCACCCCGCCCGCGACTTCGACCTCTCCGCCGTGAAGTGCGTGGCCACCACCGGCTCCCCGCTGCCCCCGGACGGCTTCCGGTGGCTGCACGACGAGGTCGCCGAGGACCTGTGGATCGCCTCGGTCAGCGGCGGCACCGACGTGTGCAGCTGCTTCGCCGGCGCCGTCCCGACCCTGCCCGTGTACGTCGGCGAACTCCAGGCCGCCTGCCTCGGCACCGACCTCCAGGCCTGGGACCCGGCCGGCAAGCCCGTGACCGGCGAGGTCGGCGAACTCGTCGTCACCAACCCGATGCCGTCCATGCCGATCCACTTCTGGAACGACCCCGACGGCAGCCGCTACCGCGACAGCTACTTCGAGATGTTCCCCGGCGTGTGGCGCCACGGCGACTGGATCACGATCACCGACCACGGCTCCGTGACCATCCACGGCCGCTCCGACTCCACCCTCAACCGCCAGGGCGTCCGGATGGGCTCCGCCGACATCTACGAGGCCGTCGAACGCCTCCCGGAGATCAAGGAATCCCTCGTCATCGGCCTGGAAGAGCCGAACGGCGGCTACTGGATGCCGCTGTTCGTCCAGCTCGCCCCCGGCGCCACCCTGGACGAGACCCTCATCGGCCGCATCCGCCAGACCATCCGCGAGGAACTCTCCCCGCGCCACGTACCGGACGAGGTCGTCGAAGTCCCCGCCATCCCGCACACCCTGACCGGCAAGCGCCTCGAAGTCCCCGTGAAGCGCCTCCTCCAGGGCACCCCCCTCACCAAGGCCGTCAACCCGGGTTCGGTGGACGACGTCACCCTCCTCCACTTCTACGAATCCCTCGCCCGAACCCGCAACCAGACCACCTGACGACACCCGGCCCGGCACATCCGCCGGGCGGGCACCCGGCCGGGGCGGCCGATTCCAGCCCCGCCGGCGTTTGAGGCGCGGGTCCGGGCGGAGCCCGGTACCGGCGAAGCCGGGTCACCCCGGACCCCGCCCCGCCCCAAGCCCCCGCGCCCCAAACCCCCGGCAGGGACACACCCCTCAGCCCCCGTACATGGCCTCGGACTCGCCCAGCACCACCCCGAAGTCCGAGGCCAACCGCACCGCATCGGCCGCCCCCAGCCCCGCACTGGTGATCCGTACCGCCGGCTCCGCCCCGATCCGGAAGCGCTGCCCCGCCGCCACCCACCAGCCCCGCGTGCGCAGCCCGTTCACCACCGCCGACTCGTCCCGTACCGGCACCCACACATTGAGCCCGCTGGCGCCGTACGCGGCGATCCCGCACCGCCCGAGCGCCTCCACCACCGCCGTACGCCGCCCCGCATACGCCTCCTGCGCCTCCGCGACGAGGGCCCGCGCCGCCGCGTCGGCCATCACCCGTGCCACCGTCTCCTGCAGGATGTGGCTGACCCATCCGGACGTCAGCAGCATCCGCCCGTCGTGCCGGGCCAGCGTCGTCGGATCGCCCGCCAGCGCCGCCCACCGCAGGTCGATCCCCAGGTGCTTGGAGACCGTGCGCACGTGCGCCCAGCGCGCCAGCCCCCCGGTCGCCAGCGAATGCAGCGGCACCCCGGAGATGTCGGCATTGTGATCGTCCTCGATCACCAGCACCTCCGGGAACTCAGCCAGCACCGCGAGGAGTTCCGCCCGCCGCCCCGGCGTGAAACGGGCGCCCCGCGGACTCTGCCCCCGCGGACTGCACACCAGCGCCCGCGCCCCGGCGCGCAGCGCCCGCGCCAGCTCCGCGGGCCGCATCCCCTCGTCGTCCACCGCCACCGGTGCCATCCGCAGCCCCAGCGCGGGCACCAGGTCGAGCAGGTGGTGGAAGCCCGGGTCCTCCACGGCCACCGCGTCCCCCGGCTTCAGCTCCGCGGACAGCAGCCGCGCGATGCAGTCCAGCGCCCCGTGCGCGAAGGTCACCCCGGCGTCCGGAACCCCGTCGCGAGCGAACCAGGCCCGGGCCGCCTCCTCCAGCTGCGGCAGCCGCGGGCTGCCCCGGTACGAGCCGTGCACGGGGGAGACCTCGGCCGGGGGAGCGAGGACCGGCAGGAACGCCGGGTCCGGATAGCCGCCCGCGAGGTCCCGCACCCCCTCCGGCACCCGGGGCGGCCGCCGGGAACCGACCGCCGGCGCGTGCGCCACGACGGTTCCGCCCCGCCCCCGCGTCACCACGATCCCGCGGGACCGCAGCTCCTTGTACGCGGTCGCGACGGTGCCGGGGCTCACCCCCAGGTCGTCCGCCAGCCGCCGCACCGGAGGCAGCGCGGTGCCCGGCACCAGCCCGCCTTCGGCGACCCCGCGCTCGACGCACGCCGCAATCTCCCTGGCGGTCGTACCGGTGAAGGAATATTGTGTTGTCACGTACATGATTATGTATCAATACAATACTCACGTCAACGGGGGACCCGTGAGCATCGCAGAACGCAGAGCCGCACTCCACGCCCGCATCCCCGGAGGCCGCGACGGCCGCCGCATCCTGTGGATCTCGCTCGTCGACAAGACCGGCACCGGCCTGTGGGCCGGCGCCGCCGCCCTCTACTTCGTCACCGTCGCCGGCCTCGGCATCGCCGAAGTCGGCCTCCTCGTCGGCATCTCCGGCGCCGCCGGCATCGCGGGCGCCCCCCTCGGCGGCCGACTCGCCGACCGGTTCCCGCTCACCCGCCTGCTCGTCGCCCTCCAACTGCTGCGCTTCGTCTCCGCCCTGGCCCTCCTCACCACCCACCAGTTCTGGCCGCTGCTCGCCTACTCCGCCCTCGGCAGCCTCGGCGACCGCGCCGCCAACGTCCTCACCAAGCTGTACGCCGCCCGCATCAGCGGCCCCGACCGGGTCCGCTACCAGGCCATCAACCGCACCTCGATGAACATCGGCTACGCCATCGGCGGCCTCGCCGCCGCGGCGGCCCTCGGCATCGGCACCCCCGCCGCCTACCGCGCCCTCCTCCTCGGCGACGCCCTCTCCTTCCTCGCCATGGCCCTCCTCACCCTCCCCTGCGCCGAACCCCCTTCCCCCACCCGCACCTTCATCCCCGCCGGCCCCACCCCCAAGCCCGCGCCGTCCGCCCCCGCGAACCCCACCTCGACCGGCCCCATCCGCATCCCCAGCCCCGCCCCGCCCACCGCCGCGGACCCCGCCCCCGCCCCCAAGTCCGCGCCGCCTTCCGCCGTGGACCCCACTCCCACCACCAAGCCCGCTCCCGGCGCCACCACCAAGCTCGGCTCCGCCCCCGCCGCCAAGCCCGCCTCCGCCCCAGGGCCCGGTACCGCCTCCGCCGTACCGGCCGCGCCCCGCAACCCCTGGCGCGACCGCACCTACCTCCTCTTCAGCCTCACCGAAGCCGCCCTCTTCCTCGACGACGCGGTCTTCAAGGTCGGCATCCCGCTCTGGATCGTCCACGCCACCGAGGCCCCGCACGGCCTCGCCCCGCTGCTGATGGTCCTCAACAGCGTCCTCGTGGTCATCGGCCAGGTGCCGCTCGCCCGCTTCGGCGCCACCACGGACGCCGCCCGGCGCCTGCTGCGCCCGCTCGCCGCCGCCCACGCCCTCGGCTGCCTCGCCCTCGCCGCCTCCGCGTTCGGCGGCCCCTGGACCGCCACCGCCGCACTCTGCGGCTGCGCCGTCGCCCTCACCCTCGCGGAGATGCTCCACGCCACCGCGTCCTGGGAGCTGTCCCTCGCCCTCGCACCCGACCAGGCCCAGGGCGCCTACCTCGGCGTCCACGGCCTCGCCGCCTCCGTCCAGCGCAGCGCCGGCCCGCTCATCGCCACCGCCGCGGTCGCCGCCGGCCCGCTCGCCTGGGCCGCCATGGGCGCCGGCCTCGCCGCCACCTGCCGGGCCCAGGACCGCCTCGTACGCCGCGCGACCGCCGCCGCACCCCCGTTGTCAGTACCTGCGATTACGCTCAGTGAGCACTGAGAGCACAGCGTCCACCATGCCTCCGGGGGGAACCATGGCGCACACCGCACGCACCACACGCATCACCCGCTCCGCACACCTCAGGCGCACGCTGCGCCGCGAAGTGCCCGGCACCGTCGGTCTCCTCGCCGACCCCGCCGACTTCGCGGCCATGACCGCCTACCCGACCTTCCCCTTCGACGACCCCGCCGACCACGACGGCTACCTCCGCCTCATGCACGACCTGCTGAAGTCCCGCACGGCCCGAGGCGTCCACACCACCATCGCCCTGTTCGATCCCGAGGACTACCTCGACTTCTGCGAGGAGGACGCCCTCGACCCGGACAGCCCCACCGCCCGCACCCGCTTCACCGCCGCACTCTGCGCCACCGGCACCGCCGTCCCCTACGAGGGCCAGCCGATGGACACCCTCGTACCGCACCTCGTCGACGCGACCGTCCGCCAGGCCACCTGGGAGTACGCCACCCTGCTCCTCGCCGGCCTCGGCCCCTGCGCGGACTGCGGCGCCGACATCGGTCACAGCGCGTTCGAACGGGCCGGCCGCGTCCTGGAACGGCTGCTGGCCGGCGCCGGCCCCGGCGCCCTCCACCTGGTCGTCAGCGTCCCCGCGGAAGCGGAACAACTCGTCGCAGCCCTGCGCCCCGACGGCCCCGACCGGGACCGGACGGACTTCCTGACCGTGCTCGCCGCAGGCATCGGCCTCCAGCGCCCCGGCGGAGTGGTCCTGCGCCGCACCGCCGCCGGCGAACCCGACCGCCTGCACGGCTGGCGCCTGGACCGCGGCACCCTCCTGCCCATCTCCGCCGCCGAAGTCTTCAACGCGTACTGCACCGACGCCGACACCGGCGACCTGCTCCCACCGGAACCGGGCGTGGAGTACTGCCCCGGCTATCCGGTCGACGAAGGCGGCCCCCACCACTGAGCGAAGACGGACACGAAGCCTCCCCGATCCGGGCCGGCCGTCCACCGCGGGCACGGCCGAGGGGCCCCTCGCCACATCGGCGAAGGGCCCCTCGGGTCCGGGACCACCGGCGGTCGGCCGCAGCCGACCGCCGGTGGTCCCGGCTCTCACTCTCCGGACAGCACCGCCTGCGCGGCCACCCGCGCCTCCTCGGCGGTGTCCGCGGCACGCGCCGCCGCAGCCGCACGCTCGCACTGCGCGAGGGTGTGCTTCGCCAGCGTCGCGCGCACGTACGGGATCGACGCCGCGCCCATCGACAGGCTCGTCACGCCCAGACCCGTCAGGACACAGGCCAGCAGCGGGTCCGAGGCGGCCTCGCCGCAGACACCGCAGCTCTTGCCCTCGGCCCTGGCCGCATCCGCCGACATGGCGATCAGGTCGAGCAGCGCGGGCTGCCACGGGTCCTGCAGCCGCGACACCGCACCGACCTGCCGGTCCGCCGCGAAGGCGTACTGCGCCAGGTCGTTCGTGCCCAGCGACAGGAACTCGACCTCCTGCAGGATGGAACGGGCCCGCAGCGCGGCCGACGGGATCTCCACCATCGCGCCGAACTTCGCCCGCAGCCCGGCCGCCCGGCACGCGTCGGCGAAGGCCTTCGCGTCCGTACGGTCGGCCACCATCGGCGCCATGACCTCCAGGTACACCGGAAGTCCCTCGACCGCCTTGGCCAGCGCGGTCAGCTGGGTCCGCAGCACCTCGGGGTGGTCGAGCAGCGAGCGCAGACCACGGACACCGAGCGCCGGGTTGGGCTCGTCCGCCGGGGTCAGGAAGTCCAGCGGCTTGTCGGCGCCCGCATCGAGCACCCGCACCACCACACGCCCCTCGGGGAAGGCTTCCAGCACCTTGCGGTACGCCTCGACCTGCTTCTCCTCCGACGGCGCCTTGCTGCTGTCGTCCAGGAACAGGAACTCGGTACGGAACAGCCCCACGCCCTCGGCGCCCGCCTCGACCGCCGCCGGAACGTCCGCGGGCCCGCCGACGTTCGCCAGCAGCGGCACCTTGTGACCGTCCGAGGTGGCACCCGGGCCGGAGGACGCGGAGAGCGCCGCCTTCCGCTCGGCCGCCGCGGCCCGCAGCTCGGCCTTCTTCTCCTCGCTCGGATCCACGAAGATCTCACCCGTGCTGCCGTCGACGGCGACGACGGTCCCCTCGGA
Organism: Streptomyces sp. NBC_00239; assembly: GCF_036194065.1. Lineage (NCBI taxonomy): Bacteria > Bacillati > Actinomycetota > Actinomycetes > Kitasatosporales > Streptomycetaceae > Streptomyces > Streptomyces sp. NBC_00239. The sequence continues at coordinate 6,628,021 of NZ_CP108095.1, forward strand.
GATCTCGCCCGCACCTGGCAGCGCCACCACGGCCGGCACGCCCAGCGCCCGCGCGAGGATCGCACTGTGGCTGGTCGGCCCGCCTTCCTCGGTCACGAAACCGAGGACCAGCGCCGGGTCGAGCAGCGCGGTGTCGGCGGGCGCGAGGTCCCGCGCGATCAGCACGTACGGCTCGTCGCTGTCCGGCACGCCCGGCATCGGCACACCCAGCAGACGGGCCACGATCCGGTTGCGCACGTCGTCCAGGTCGGCCACCCGGCCGGCCATGTACTCACCGGCACCGGCGAGCAGTTCGCGGTAGGCGGCGAACGCGTCGTACACACCGCGCTCGGCCGTGCTGCCGACGGCGATGCGCCGGTCGACGTCCGCCATCAGCTCGGGGTCCTCGGCGATCATGGCCTGGGCCTCCAGCACGTGCTGGGCCTCGCCACCGGCCAGCTGGCCACGCGCGATCAGGTCGGCAGCGACAGCCTTCACGGCCTGACGGGCGCGCCCCTGCTCGCGCTCCGCCTCCTCCGCGGCGATCTGCTTGGCCGGCGGCTCCAGGACCGCCGTACCCATGTGCCGAACCTCGCCGATCGCCACACCGTGGCTCACGCCGACGCCTCGCAGCGTTGTCTCCATTTCACCGTCTCCGATTGTGCGGCGGTTGCGACGCCGCGATGGATGTCCGATCTCTCGCCGCGCGTACGGCGAAGGGCCGTCAGGCCCAGCTGAAAAGGGTGTCGCCGGCCTTGACGTCGCCCTCGACCAGGCCGGAGAGCGAATCAGCGGTGGCTTCGAGCGCCACGATCGGGCAAATGGGGGACTTGCCGGCCTCCTCGACGGCCTGCGGGTTCCAGCGGATCATCGCCTGGCCGCGCGTCACGGTGTCACCCTTGTTCACGAGGAGCTCGAAGCCCTCGCCGTTGAGCTGGACGGTGTCGATACCGAGGTGCGTGAGCACGCCGTGGCCGGCGCTGTCCACGACGACGTACGCGTGCGGGTGCAGGGAGACGACCACACCGTCGACGGGGGCCACCGCCTCCGAAGGCTCGCGAACGGGGTCGATGGCGGTACCCGGACCCACCATCGCGCCGGAGAACACCGGATCGGGCACTGCCGCGAGTCCGATGGCACGCCCGGCAAGAGGGGACGTCACGGTGGTCATGGATGGCCTCCCAGGGGGTGGGGCTTCGACGGGCCGCCGCCCTTGTCTGTCCTGGACGGCGTACTCGTGAGAAGGGTAAGTCATAGGAAGTCCCGGTTCCGCCCGATGTGTTCCGCTTCGGACGCGCCCCGGGGCACTAGTGGACTAGACCACATCTCACGAGGACTAGACCATACGCCTGAATCGATTTGCCCGCGCACCACCGTCCATGTACTGTCGTAAGTCCTGCCTGACCGGACACGTGAACACAGCGTGAACAACAGGTCGGCGGGCACCCACTCATCGCTCGATCCAGATCTCGACCACTTCCGCATGCCTGCGGAACCGAGTGGTCCGGGAGCCGGAAAAACGCTGATAGAGTCGGACCTCGCCGAAAGGCAAAGGCCCCCAACGGCCACCGGAATTCGAATTCCAAGTCGGAAACGGCACGGAAAAGAGTCTGGTAAGGTTGGAGCCGCAGGAAAGGGAAAACGCGAAAGCGAAGAACCTGGAAAGCGCCGAGGAAGTCGGGCCCGAAAGAGTCTGATAGAGTCGGAAACGCAAGAACGAAGGAAGCGCCCGGAGGAAAGCCCGAGAGGGTCAGTACAAAGGAAGCGTCCGCACCTTGAGAACTCAACAGCGTGCCAAAAATCAACGCCAGAAGTTGATACCCCGACTCACTTCGGTGAGTTGAGGTTCCTTTGAAAAAGTCCTGGCAGGTCTTCGGATCTGGCAGGCAACACTACAGCGAGGACGCTGTGGACGATCTGCCTTATTCCGGCGTGATCGTCCCGCTCTTGCGTGGTGTGCACCCGATTACGGGTAAACATTCACGGAGAGTTTGATCCTGGCTCAGGACGAACGCTGGCGGCGTGCTTAACACATGCAAGTCGAACGATGAAGCCCTTCGGGGTGGATTAGTGGCGAACGGGTGAGTAACACGTGGGCAATCTGCCCTTCACTCTGGGACAAGCCCTGGAAACGGGGTCTAATACCGGATAACACTCCTGCCTGCATGGGTGGGGGTTAAAAGCTCCGGCGGTGAAGGATGAGCCCGCGGCCTATCAGCTTGTTGGTGGGGTAATGGCCTACCAAGGCGACGACGGGTAGCCGGCCTGAGAGGGCGACCGGCCACACTGGGACTGAGACACGGCCCAGACTCCTACGGGAGGCAGCAGTGGGGAATATTGCACAATGGGCGAAAGCCTGATGCAGCGACGCCGCGTGAGGGATGACGGCCTTCGGGTTGTAAACCTCTTTCAGCAGGGAAGAAGCGAAAGTGACGGTACCTGCAGAAGAAGCGCCGGCTAACTACGTGCCAGCAGCCGCGGTAATACGTAGGGCGCAAGCGTTGTCCGGAATTATTGGGCGTAAAGAGCTCGTAGGCGGCTTGTCGCGTCGGATGTGAAAGCCCGGGGCTTAACCCCGGGTCTGCATTCGATACGGGCAGGCTAGAGTGTGGTAGGGGAGATCGGAATTCCTGGTGTAGCGGTGAAATGCGCAGATATCAGGAGGAACACCGGTGGCGAAGGCGGATCTCTGGGCCATTACTGACGCTGAGGAGCGAAAGCGTGGGGAGCGAACAGGATTAGATACCCTGGTAGTCCACGCCGTAAACGTTGGGAACTAGGTGTTGGCGACATTCCACGTCGTCGGTGCCGCAGCTAACGCATTAAGTTCCCCGCCTGGGGAGTACGGCCGCAAGGCTAAAACTCAAAGGAATTGACGGGGGCCCGCACAAGCGGCGGAGCATGTGGCTTAATTCGACGCAACGCGAAGAACCTTACCAAGGCTTGACATATACCGGAAAGCATTAGAGATAGTGCCCCCCTTGTGGTCGGTATACAGGTGGTGCATGGCTGTCGTCAGCTCGTGTCGTGAGATGTTGGGTTAAGTCCCGCAACGAGCGCAACCCTTGTCCTGTGTTGCCAGCATGCCCTTCGGGGTGATGGGGACTCACAGGAGACCGCCGGGGTCAACTCGGAGGAAGGTGGGGACGACGTCAAGTCATCATGCCCCTTATGTCTTGGGCTGCACACGTGCTACAATGGCCGGTACAATGAGCTGCGATACCGTGAGGTGGAGCGAATCTCAAAAAGCCGGTCTCAGTTCGGATTGGGGTCTGCAACTCGACCCCATGAAGTCGGAGTCGCTAGTAATCGCAGATCAGCATTGCTGCGGTGAATACGTTCCCGGGCCTTGTACACACCGCCCGTCACGTCACGAAAGTCGGTAACACCCGAAGCCGGTGGCCCAACCCTTGTGGAGGGAGCTGTCGAAGGTGGGACTGGCGATTGGGACGAAGTCGTAACAAGGTAGCCGTACCGGAAGGTGCGGCTGGATCACCTCCTTTCTAAGGAGCATATAGCCGACTGCGATCGAATGAATCGCACGGTTGCTCATGGGTGGAACGTTGATTAGTTGGCACGGTTCTTCAAGCATCCTGAAAGTACTGCTTCGGCGTGGAAATCAGTGATAGCGGCGGGAATCGTGCTTGGCACGTTGTTGGGTATCTGAGGGTACGGCCGATTTGGTCGAACCTTCGCGATGCCGGCCCCAGTGAACTTGTTCTCTTGTAGAGCAGGGTGATGGGTGGCTGGTCGTTGCTTGAGAACTACACAGTGGACGCGAGCATCTGTGGCCAAGTTTTTAAGGGCGCACGGTGGATGCCTTGGCACCAGGAACCGATGAAGGACGTGAGAGGCCGCGATAGGCCCCGGGGAGCTGCCAACTGAGCTTTGATCCGGGGGTGTCCGAATGGGGAAACCCGGCAGTCGTCATGGGCTGTCACCCACTGCTGAACACATAGGCAGTGTGGAGGGAACGAGGGGAAGTGAAACATCTCAGTACCCTCAGGAAGAGAAAACAACCGTGATTCCGGGAGTAGTGGCGAGCGAAACCGGATGAGGCCAAACCGTATGCGTGTGATACCCGGCAGGGGTTGCGCATGCGGGGTTGTGGGAATTCTTTTGATCGGTCTGCCGGCCGGTCGGCGAGTCAGAAACCGTTGATGTAGTCGAAGGACATGCGAAAGGTCCGGCGTAGAGGGTAAGACCCCCGTAGACGAAACATCAGCGGCTTGCTTAAGAATCTCCCAAGTAGCACGGGGCCCGAGAAATCCCGTGTGAATCTGGCGGGACCACCCGCTAAGCCTAAATATTCCCTGGTGACCGATAGCGGATAGTACCGTGAGGGAATGGTGAAAAGTACCGCGGGAGCGGAGTGAAATAGTACCTGAAACCGTGTGCCTACAAGCCGTGGGAGCGTCGCGCATTGAGTTTACTCAATGCGTCGTGACTGCGTGCCTTTTGAAGAATGAGCCTGCGAGTTAGCGGTGTGTAGCGAGGTTAACCCGTGTGGGGAAGCCGTAGCGAAAGCGAGTCCGAATAGGGCGATTGAGTTGCACGCTCTAGACCCGAAGCGGAGTGATCTAGCCATGGGCAGGTTGAAGCGGAGGTAAGACTTCGTGGAGGACCGAACCCACCAGGGTTGAAAACCTGGGGGATGACCTGTGGTTAGGGGTGAAAGGCCAATCAAACTCCGTGATAGCTGGTTCTCCCCGAAATGCATTTAGGTGCAGCGTCGTGTGTTTCTTGCCGGAGGTAGAGCACTGGATAGGCGATGGGCCCTACCGGGTTACTGACCTTAGCCAAACTCCGAATGCCGGTAAGTGAGAGCACGGCAGTGAGACTGTGGGGGATAAGCTCCATGGTCGAGAGGGAAACAGCCCAGAGCATCGACTAAGGCCCCTAAGCGTACGCTAAGTGGGAAAGGATGTGGAGTCGCAGAGACAACCAGGAGGTTGGCTTAGAAGCAGCCACCCTTGAAAGAGTGCGTAATAGCTCACTGGTCAAGTGATTCCGCGCCGACAATGTAGCGGGGCTCAAGCGTACCGCCGAAGTCGTGTCATTGCAGCAATAGGGCCAACGCCCGCTGTGATGGGTAGGGGAGCGTCGTGTGCCGGGTGAAGCAGCAGCGGAAGCTAGTTGTGGACGGTTCACGAGTGAGAATGCAGGCATGAGTAGCGATACACACGTGAGAAACGTGTGCGCCGATTGACTAAGGGTTCCTGGGTCAAGCTGATCTGCCCAGGGTAAGTCGGGACCTAAGGCGAGGCCGACAGGCGTAGTCGATGGACAACCGGTTGATATTCCGGTACCCGCTTTGAAACGCCCAATATCGAATCAGGCGATGCTAAGTCCGTGAAGCCGTTCCGGACCCTTCGGGGAAAGGAAAGTGGTGGAGCCGACGAACCAGACTTGTAGTAGGTAAGCGATGGGGTGACGCAGGAAGGTAGTCCAGCCCGGGCGGTGGTTGTCCCGGGGTAAGGGTGTAGGCCGAGGGGTAGGCAAATCCGTCCCTCATTAAGGCTGAGACCTGATGCCGAGCCGATTGTGGTGAAGTGGATGATCCTATGCTGTCGAGAAAAGCCTCTAGCGAGTTTCATGGCGGCCCGTACCCTAAACCGACTCAGGTGGTCAGGTAGAGAATACCGAGGCGTTCGGGTGAACTATGGTTAAGGAACTCGGCAAAATGCCCCCGTAACTTCGGGAGAAGGGGGGCCATCACTGGTGATCGGATTTACTCCGTGAGCTGGGGGTGGCCGCAGAGACCAGCGAGAAGCGACTGTTTACTAAAAACACAGGTCCGTGCGAAGCCGTAAGGCGATGTATACGGACTGACGCCTGCCCGGTGCTGGAACGTTAAGGGGACCGGTTAGTGACCTTTCGGGGTTGCGAAGCTGAGAACTTAAGCGCCAGTAAACGGCGGTGGTAACTATAACCATCCTAAGGTAGCGAAATTCCTTGTCGGGTAAGTTCCGACCTGCACGAATGGCGTAACGACTTCTCGACTGTCTCAACCATAGGCCCGGTGAAATTGCACTACGAGTAAAGATGCTCGTTTCGCGCAGCAGGACGGAAAGACCCCGGGACCTTTACTACAGTTTGATATTGGTGTTCGGTTCGGCTTGTGTAGGATAGGTGGGAGACTTTGAAGCAGCCACGCCAGTGGTTGTGGAGTCGCCGTTGAAATACCACTCTGGTCGTGCTGGATGTCTAACCTCGGTCCGTGATCCGGATCAGGGACAGTGTCTGATGGGTAGTTTAACTGGGGCGGTTGCCTCCCAAAGAGTAACGGAGGCGCCCAAAGGTTCCCTCAGCCTGGTTGGCAATCAGGTGTTGAGTGTAAGTGCACAAGGGAGCTTGACTGTGAGACCGACGGGTCGAGCAGGGACGAAAGTCGGGACTAGTGATCCGGCGGTGGCTTGTGGAAGCGCCGTCGCTCAACGGATAAAAGGTACCCCGGGGATAACAGGCTGATCTTCCCCAAGAGTCCATATCGACGGGATGGTTTGGCACCTCGATGTCGGCTCGTCGCATCCTGGGGCTGGAGTCGGTCCCAAGGGTTGGGCTGTTCGCCCATTAAAGCGGTACGCGAGCTGGGTTTAGAACGTCGTGAGACAGTTCGGTCCCTATCCGCTGCGCGCGTAGGAATATTGAGAAGGGCTGTCCCTAGTACGAGAGGACCGGGACGGACGAACCTCTGGTGTGCCAGTTGTCCTGCCAAGGGCATGGCTGGTTGGCTACGTTCGGGAGGGATAACCGCTGAAAGCATCTAAGCGGGAAGCCTGCTTCAAGATGAGTATTCCCACCTCCTTGAGAGGGTAAGGCTCCCAGTAGACGACTGGGTTGATAGGCCAGATGTGGAAGCCCGGTAACGGGTGGAGCTGACTGGTACTAATAGGCCGAGGGCTTGTCCTCAGTTGCTCGCGTCCACTGTGTTAGTTCTGAAGTAACGAACCGTGTCCATGCCCGGTTGGTCAACTTCATAGTGTTTCGGTGGTCATAGCGTTAGGGAAACGCCCGGTTACATTCCGAACCCGGAAGCTAAGCCTTTCAGCGCCGATGGTACTGCAGGGGGGACCCTGTGGGAGAGTAGGACGCCGCCGAACAATCATTGTGGGAAAGCCCCGCACCTTATGGTGCGGGGCTTTTCTGCGTTCAGGGCACGGATGTTCTCCTGTAGGGTCAGAGAGTCGTTCGCACGTTTCAACAGTGGAGGCCCCCGGGTGGAGGTCCAGGAGACTCGGGTCCAGACGGACCGAATCCTCACCATCCCGAACATCCTGAGCATGGCTCGCCTCGTCGGCGTACCCCTGTTCCTCTGGCTCATCCTGCGGCCGGTGTTCGGAGGGCCCAACAGCGACGGCTGGGCGCTGCTCGTCCTGATGTTCAGCGGGGTCAGCGACTACCTCGACGGGAAGCTCGCACGCCGCTGGAACCAGATCAGCAGCCTCGGCCGGCTGCTGGATCCGGCCGCCGACCGGCTGTACATCGTCTCCACGCTCATCGGGCTGACCTGGCGGGAGATCCTTCCGCTGTGGCTCACGGCCGCGCTGTTCGCCCGCGAGCTGATGCTTCTGGTGATGGTGTGGATCCTGCGCCGCCACGGATATCCGCCGCCGCAGGTCAACTTCCTCGGCAAGGCCGCGACCTTCAACCTGATGTACGCCTTCCCGCTGCTCCTCCTGAGTGATCAAGCCGGATGGCTCGGCTGGCTTGCGTCTGTTTTCGGATGGGCGTTCGCTGGATGGGGTACAACCCTCTATTGGTGGGCAGGCATCTTGTACGTGGTGCAGGTCCGCCGTCTCGTGAAGGCGGATGCCGCGGCCGATTGATCTCGCCGCAATGTCGCGGGGGAGTTGCGGGGCTGTCTGTCCGGGTGAGTGACATCGGCAGGACCGTCGTCTCTTCAAGGAGGAACCTCCCGACATGAAGGCCGTCGTGATGGCCGGAGGTGAAGGCACACGCCTTCGCCCCATGACCTCGAGCATGCCCAAGCCGCTCCTACCGGTGGTAAACCGGCCGATCATGGAGCACGTGCTCAGGCTCCTCAAAAGGCATGGGCTCAATGAGACCGTCGTGACCGTGCAGTTCCTGGCCTCACTGGTCAGAAACTACTTCGGCGACGGCGAAGAGCTTGGAATGGAGCTCACTTACGCCAACGAGGAGAAGCCACTCGGGACCGCCGGCAGCGTGAAGAACGCCGAGGAGGCCCTCAAGGACGACGCGTTCCTGGTCATCTCCGGAGACGCGCTCACCGACTTCGACCTGACGGACCTCATCGCCTTCCACAAGGCGAAGGGCGCCATGGTCACTGTCTGCCTCACCCGAGTGCCCAACCCGCTGGAATTCGGCATCACCATCGTGGACGAGGAAGGCAAGGTCGAACGCTTCCTGGAGAAGCCGACCTGGGGCCAGGTCTTCTCCGACACCGTCAACACCGGCATCTACGTCATGGAGCCGGAAGTCTTCGACTACGTCGACCCCGACGTCCCCGTGGACTGGTCCGGAGACGTGTTCCCGCAGCTGATGAAGGAAGGGCGGCCCATCTACGGGTACGTCGCCGAAGGCTACTGGGAGGACGTGGGCACCCACGAGAGCTACGTGAAGGCCCAGGCCGACGTGCTCGAAGGCAAGGTCCAGGTCGAGATGGACGGCTTCGAGATCTCGCCGGGCGTGTGGATCGCCGAAGGCGCCGAGGTGCACCCCGACGCCGTCCTGCGCGGGCCGCTGTACATCGGCGACTACGCCAAGATCGAAGCCGGCGTGGAGATCCGCGAGCACACCGTCATCGGATCGAACGTCGTCGTCAAGAGCGGCGCCTTCCTCCACAGGGCCGTCGTCCACGACAACGTCTACATCGGGCCGCACAGCAACCTGCGCGGCTGCGTCATCGGCAAGAACACCGACATCATGCGGGCCGCCCGGGTCGAGGACGGCGCCGTCATCGGGGACGAGTGCCTGGTCGGCGAGGAATCGATCGTCCAGGGCAACGTACGGGTCTACCCCTTCAAGACGATCGAAGCCGGCGCCTTCGTCAACACCTCGGTCATCTGGGAGTCCCGCGGCCAGGCCCATCTGTTCGGGGCGCGCGGCGTCTCCGGCATCCTCAACGTGGAGATCACCCCGGAAGTAGCGGTCCGGCTGGCCGGCGCGTACGCCACCACCCTGAAGAAGGGGGCCACGGTCACCACGGCCCGTGACCACTCCCGTGGCGCCCGTGCACTCAAACGGGCGGTCATCTCCGCCCTGCAGGCCAGCGCCATCAACGTACGCGACCTGGAGAACGTGCCGCTGCCGGTGGCACGACAGCAGACCGCGCGCGGCAGTGCCGGCGGGATCATGCTGCGGACCTCGCCCGGGGTGCCCGACTCGCTCGACATCATGTTCTTCGACGCGAGCGGAGCCGACCTCTCCCAGGCCGCCCAGCGCAAACTCGACCGCGTCTACGCACGGCAGGAGTACCGGCGGGCCTTCCCCGGCGAGATCGGCGACCTCCAGTTCCCGTCGAGCGTCTTCGACTCGTACACCGGATCGCTGCTGCGGCGGGTCAACACCACCGGGATCGCGGAATCCGCGCTCAAGGTCGTCGTGGACGCCTCCAACGGCAGCGCCGGACTGGTCCTGCCGAGCCTGCTCGGCCGGCTCGGGGTCGACGCCCTCACCATCAACCCCGGACTCGACGAGTCCAGGCCGACCGAGACCGCCGAGAGCCGGCGGGCCGGGCTGGTCCGGCTCGGCGAGATCGTCGCCTCCGCGCGCGCCGCGTTCGGCGTGCGCTTCGACCCGGTCGGCGAGCGGATCTCGCTCGTCGACGAACGCGGCCGGATCATCGAGGACGACCGCGCCCTCCTGGTCCTGCTCGACCTGGTCGCGGCCGAGCGGCGCAGCGGCAAGGTGGCGCTGCCCGTGACCACGACCCGGATCGCCGAGCAGGTGGCCGCCTACCACGGCACCCAGGTCGAGTGGACGACGACCTCGCCCGACGACCTGACGCGGGTGGGCCGGGCCGAGACGACGATCTTCGGCGGGGACGGCCGCGGCGGCATCATCGTGCCCGAGTTCAGCAGCGTCTTCGACGGCGCCGCGGCCTTCGTACGGCTCATCGGGCTGGTCGCGCGCACCCAGCTCACCCTGAGCCAGATCGACGCGCGGATACCGCGAGCCCACGTCCTCAAGCGCGATCTGGCGACCCCGTGGGCCGTCAAGGGCCTGGTCATGCGGCGTGTGGTGGAGGCAGCCGGTACGCGGCACGTGGACACCACCGACGGGGTGCGGGTGGTCGAGGCCGACGGCCGCTGGGTGCTGGTGCTGCCCGACCCGGCGGAGGCCGTCACCCATCTGTGGGCCGAGGGGCCCGACGGGGCGTCCGCGCAGGCGCTGCTCGACGAATGGTCGACCGTCGTGGACGGCGCCGGCCACTGAACCGGGCCCGGGGCCCCGCCGCACGTGCGGCGGGGCCCCGGGCGCATTCGTTGTCAGCCCATCCGACATGCGACGATGTGCCGCATGTCGCAGCCGCCCCAGAACCGGACTTCGGCCACACCGCCGGTGCGCCCGGACGCCTCCATGTCGCTGCTGACGCATGTGATGGACCACAGCCTCGACGAGGGTTACGCCGAGGCCTCGGCCCGCCGCGCGGCAGCCGGCACCACCGGACTGCCCCGAACCCTCAAGGCGAAACTCGCGCTGGCCGGCGGCCTCGTGCTGGCCGCGATGGTGGTGACCCTCGGCGCCGCCGAGGCGCGGATAGCGGCTCCCGTCCTGGCCAAGGAGCGCGACGAACTCATCGACCGGGTCGAACGGGCCGGAGCGGGCGCCGACGACCTGGAGAAGGAGATCGACGCGCTCCGCACCGACGTCGCGGACCGCCAGCGCGAGGCCCTCAAGCAGCACGGCGGCGACCAGGGCGAACTGGTCGCGCTGCTGTCCGGGGCCACCGAGGTGCACGGGCCGGGGATCCGGCTCGTGGTCGACGACGCGAAGGAAGCGGAGAGCGGCGGCGGCGGGCCGCGCGAGAACTCCGGGTTCTCCGACACCGGCCGGGTGCGCGACCGCGACATGCAACGGATCGTCAACGGGCTGTGGCAGTCGGGCGCGGAGGCAGTCGCCATCAACGGGCAGCGGCTGACGTCGCTGTCGGCGATCAGGGCGGCCGGTGACGCCATACTGGTCGACAACAAGCCGCTGGTACCGCCGTACGAGGTACTGGCGGTAGGGGCGAAGAACCGGCTCGGCACCGACTTCCAGGACAGCGCGGACGGGCAGTACCTCCACGTGCTGCAGGAGAACTACGGCGTCCGCTACAGCGTCTCCGCCCAGGACGACGTCCGGCTGCCGGCCGCGTCGAGCCTGATCGTACGTACAGCAGAACCGAAGAAGGGTGCATCGTGATCGCGGTACTGGGCCTCGTGGTCGGAGTGGTGGTCGGACTACTGGTCCGGCCCGAGGTGCCGGCCGTGGTCGAGCCCTATCTTCCGATCGCCGTGGTGGCGGCTCTCGACGCGGTCTTCGGAGGCCTGCGCGCGATGCTCGACGGGATCTTCGTCGACAAGGTCTTCGTGGTGTCGTTCCTGTCGAACGTCGTCGTCGCCGCGCTCATCGTCTTCCTCGGCGACAAGCTCGGGGTCGGTGCGCAGCTGTCCACGGGTGTGGTCGTCGTCCTCGGCATCCGCATCTTCTCCAACGCCGCGGCCATCCGCCGGCACGTGTTCCGGGCGTGAGGCCGATGAGCAGCGACAACCAGCCCGAGCCTTCGGACGGCCGGCCGGAGCCTTCGAAGCCGGTCGAGCCCGTCGGGGCGACCGAACCGGCGGCGGAGTCCCCGGAATCCGTCAAGTCCGCGGAATCCGGGGAACAGGCCGGAACGGCCGAGCGGGCCGAGCCGGATGCGGTGCCCGGGATGACCGGCCGGCAGCGGCTGGCCGCGGGGCTGTGGCCGCCGAGGGTGAGCCGGGCCCAACTGATCGTCGCGCTGCTGCTGTTCGTCCTGGGGTTGGGACTGGCCATCCAGGTGCGCTCGAACAGCGACAGCAGCGCCCTGCGCGGCGCCCGCCAGGAGGACCTCGTACGGATCCTCGACGAGCTCGACGGCCGGACCGAGCGGCTGGAGGACGAGAAGCGGCGGCTGGAGGACCAGCGCAAGGAGCTCGAGAACAGCTCCGACCAGGCCGAGGAGGCCCGGAAGCAGACCCTGGAGAAGGAAGCCCAACTCGGCATCCTGGCGGGTACGGTGGCCGCCGAGGGCCCGGGCATCACGCTGCGGGTGTCCGACCCGAAGCACCTCGTCCAGTCGGACATGCTGCTCGACGCGATCCAGGAGCTGCGGGCCGCCGGCGCCGAGGCGATCCAGGTCAACGGGGTCCGGGTGGTGGCCGGTACGTACTTCTCCGACGAGGACGGGGGAGTGGGCGTCGACGGTAAGAAGATCACACAACCCTATGAATTCAAGGTCATCGGGAAGCCGCAGGACCTCGAACCCGCCCTCAACATCCCCGGCGGGGTGATCCAGACGCTGGAGAAGGAGCAGGCCACTGCCGACGTCGTACGCTCGTCGAAGATCGTCGTCGATGCCTTGCGGGCGGCGAAGCAGCCTGACTACGCTCGGTCGTCATCGTCATGACGCGGAGCACTGACGTGAGGCCCTCACGCGCGCTGCCGCTTGCGGGGGGTCGGCGCACCGAACGAGCGGTGCGTGGTGGAAACTGTCTGGTGGTTACGGACGTTGTGAGAATGTCCGGGTCGGCAGGTGTGTGCATTCAGGGTTCGTCCTGCCCCACGGGCGGGTCTGTTTCGGTCAAGGGGAATCGCCCGTGAAATTGTTTGAGAAGTTGTTCGGCAAGAAGGCTCGCGAGGAAAGCGCTGCGGCCAAGCACCGCGCGTCGCGGCACGGAGACGGGGAAGCGCAGGGCGACCGCCCGCTGTTCCGCGACGAGGTCGCGGGGGCGGGTGACAATTCGGGCGTTCAAGGCGCGTCGTCTGTTGACCCTGCCGCGTCCGGCCGCATAGGTTTCGGTGAACCATCAACCTCAAGTGCGGGTGGAGGGTTCTCCCCCGATCCGTACGCAACCAATGCCTCCGCGGGGCAGCCGCGGCGCGAGGAGCCGTCCATGTCGGCCGTCCAGGTGTGCAGCAGGTGCGGGCACCGCAATGGTGCGGACGGCCGCTTCTGTTCGCACTGCGGGGCGCCGCTGCGGCCGGGCCTGACGCCGGAGCGTGCCTCGGAGACCACGTCGACCATCTCGATCTCCGGGCTGGAGGCCTACGAGGCCGAGGTGACCGGCCAGCACGCCGCTCCCTCGCTCTCTCCCGAGGCCCAGGCCGCGGTGGAGGCCCTCCCGTCGGGTTCGGCGCTGCTCATCGTCCGCCGCGGTCCGAATTCGGGCAGCCGCTTCCTCCTGGACGGCGAGCTGACCACGGCCGGCCGGCACCCGCAGAGCGACATCTTCCTGGACGACGTCACGGTCTCCCGGCGGCACGTCGAATTCCGCAGGCGCCAGGACGGTGGCTTCACCGTCTCCGACGTCGGCAGCCTGAACGGCACGTACGTCAACCGTGAGCCGATCGAGTCGGTCTCGCTCACGAACGGCGACGAGGTGCAGATCGGCAAGTACCGACTGGTCTTCTACGCGAGCCAGCGAGGCATCTGACCCTCCCCCCGGACCCTGTCCGGGGGTACTCCCAGGGAAGGTCCATGCTGCTGACACCGACGGGCGGTGCCGGAAACGGCGCCGTCGGCTCGGCCGGGCGGCTGTTGAGCATCGGTACGGTGCTCAACCAGCTGCGCGGCGAGTTCCCCGAAGTCACCATTTCCAAGATCCGGTTCCTGGAGGCGGAAGGGCTCGTCGAGCCCCAGCGCACGCCCTCGGGGTACCGCAAGTTCAGCCCGCAGGACGTCGAGCGGCTCGCCCGGATCCTGCGGCTGCAGCGCGACCACTACCTGCCGCTGAAGGTCATCCGCGAGCACCTCGACGCGCTCGCACGCGGTGAGCAGGTCCGCATCCCGACGCCCTCGCCGCAGGGCGACCCGACGCTGGCGGCGGTCCTGCCCGCGGACCCCGAGGAGCCCACCGTGGCCCGGGTCGGGCGGGCCGAGCTGCTCGCCGCCGCCGAGGTCGACGAGGTACAGCTGGTCGAGTGGGAGTCGTACGGCCTGATCGCCGAAGGGGCGGGCGGGGGGTACGACGCCGAGGCGGTGACCGTGGCCAAACTGCTGGCCGATCTGGGCCGCTTCGGCCTGGAACCGCGGCACCTGCGGGCCATGAAGGCGGCCGCGGACCGGGAGGCCGGCCTGGTCGAACAGGTCGTGGCACCGTTGCGGCGCCACCGCAACCCGCAGACCAGGGCGCATGCCGAGGCGACCCTGAAAGAGCTCGCCGGGATCTCCGTACGCCTGCACGAAGCGCTGGTCCAGACCGCTCTGGGGGTGCGGCTCCGCTGACGGCGGAGGACCCCGACTACCCAAACCGGCCGGGCAGGTCCTAGGGTTGCTGTGTGAACGAGCTCGACGTTGTGGGTGTCCGGGTGGAAATGCCCTCCAACCAACCGATCGTGCTCCTGCGCGAAGTGGGAGGCGATCGGTACCTCCCGATCTGGATCGGTCCTGGAGAGGCGACTGCCATCGCCTTCGCCCAGCAGGGCATGGCCCCTGCCAGGCCGCTGACGCATGACCTCTTCAAGGACGTGCTGGAGGCGGTGGGCGAGGAGCTCACCGAGGTACGCATCACGGACCTGCGGGAGGGCGTCTTCTACGCGGAACTGGTCTTCGCCAGCGGCGTGGAGGTCAGTGCGCGGCCGTCCGACGCGATAGCGCTGGCCCTGCGCACCGGTACGCCGATCTACGGCAGCGACGGCGTCCTGGACGACGCCGGAATCGCCATTCCCGACGAGCAGGAGGACGAGGTGGAGAAGTTCCGCGAGTTCCTCGACCAGATCTCGCCCGAGGACTTCGGCACGGGCAACCAGTGAGCCGACCTCAAGGAATGCTCAAGGCATTCGAGTAGCCTTTCCCCGCGGAGAGGTGCGGGAAACCACTCTCAGGGTGATTATCACTCGGCGTGCCGAGTGTGGCGATCGTTGACGCACCCCGGGTGACTGCCTACCGTCGAGATGGCAGGTCTAGGACGGAGGGTCGGCGTGAGAATCAGCGGCGACGGTACGACCGGGGGCATCCCCGCACGCAGTCCGGGGGAGAGCGGTCCGTATCCGCTGCACGGCGGTACGGCCGGTTCCGCGCGCCGTCAGCCGGAAGCGGTGTCGAGCGTGGCGAACGCGGTGAACGCCGACCCGGCATCCGAGGAGATCGGGTACCGGGGTCCGACGGCGTGCGCCGCCGCCGGCATCACCTACCGGCAGCTGGACTACTGGGCCCGCACCGGGCTCGTCGAACCGAGCGTGCGCCCGGCGTACGGCTCGGGCACCCAGCGCCTCTACAGCTTCCACGACGTGGTCGTGCTGAAGATCGTGAAGCGCTTCCTCGACACCGGGGTCGCGCTGCAGAACATCCGCACCGCGGTGCAGCACCTGCGCGAGCGCGGATTCGCGGACCTGGAGCGCATGACGCTGATGAGCGACGGCGCGACCGTGTACGAGTGCACCTCCCCGGACGAGGTCGTGGGCCTGCTCCAGGGCGGTCAGGGCGTCTTCGGCATCGCGGTCGGCGTGGTCCGGCGCGACGTGGAGAACGCCCTCTCCCAGCTGCACGGCGAGCGCGTCGACACCGGCGAGACCCTGATCGGGCTCAACCCCGCCGACGAACTCGCCAGGCGCCGCAACCGGGCCGTGTGAGCCGGGGCGCGTTGTCAGTGCCGTAGGGCAGCATCGGACGTGTGAGAGCCGCGCCGACGATCCTGCATCTGGACATGGATGCCTTCTTCGCCGCCGCCGAACAGGCGGCGAAGCCCAGCCTGCGCGGAAAGCCCGTGATCGTCGGCGGGCTCGGGCCGCGCGGTGTGGTCGCCACCGCCTCGTACGAGGCCCGGCGGTTCGGCGTGCACTCGGCCATGCCGATGGCCCAGGCCCGGCGGCTGTGCCCGAACGGCGCGTACCTGGTGCCGCGCTTCCTGCTGTACCGCTCGGTGAGCGAGCGGGTGATGGAGCTGCTGAGGGAGCTCTCCCCGCTCGTCGAGCCGCTCAGCCTCGACGAGGCCTTCGTGGACCTGGAGGCGGGCGGGGTGGCGGCCGACGCCGCGACGGCGCGGGCCGTGGGGATGCGGCTGCGCGAGGACATCCGGGCGGCCACCGGCCTGAGCGGTTCGGTCGGGCTGGCCGGCTCCAAGATGCTCGCCAAGATCGCTTCCGAGGAGGCCAAGCCCGACGGGCTGGTCGTCATCACGCCCGGCACCGAGCGGGAACTGCTCGCGCCGATGCCGGTGCGCACGCTGCCCGGGGTCGGCCCGGCCACCGGTGAGCACCTGAGGCGGGCCGGCATCACCACCGTGGGCGAGCTGGCCGAGGCCGGCGAGGACGAGCTCGTACGGCTCGTGGGGCGCTCCCACGGGGTGGGCCTGTACCGGATGGCACTGGGCCGGGACGACCGGGCGGTGGTGGCGGAGCGGGACGCCAAGTCGGTCTCCGTCGAGGACACCTTCGACGTGGACCTCCACGACCGGGTCCGGATCCGCACCGAGGTGCAGCGACTGGCCGACCGGTGCGTGCAGCGGCTGCGGGGCTCCGGGCACTCCGGCCGGACCATCGTCCTCAAGGTGCGGCGGTACGACTTCTCGACGCTGACGCGCTCCGAGACGCTGCGCGGGCCCACCGACGACCCGGCCGTGGTGCGGGAGGCGGCCGCCCGGCTGCTGGACGCCGTGGACACCACCGGCGGGGTGCGGCTGCTGGGGGTCGGGGTCTCGGGGCTGGCCGACTACACCCAGGAGGATCTGTTCGCGCAGGCGGCCGGGGAGGCGGAGGCCCGGGCCGCGGAGGAGGCGAGGGCGGCGGAGGAGGCGCGGGCAGCGGGAGGGGAGAGCGGCGCGCCCGGGGCCCGCGAAGGCGGCGGGGCCGGGGAGGAGGGCGGGCCCGCGGCGGAGGGGGCGCTGCCCGAGGGGGCGGGGCCGGCCGGCGTTCCGGCGGCGGAGCGGCACTGGGCGGCCGGCAGTGATGTCCGCCACGCGGAATACGGGCCCGGCTGGGTCCAGGGGAGCGGAGTGGGGCGGGTGACCGTGCGGTTCGAGGAGCCGGGTTCCGCTCCGGGCCGGGTGCGCACCTTCGCGGTGGACGATCCGGGCCTGGAGCCCGCGGAGCCGCTGCCGCTGGTGGGTCAGCCCTCGTCCGTGCTCAGCCGGCCGAAATCGCGGTCCGGTGGCGGGGCGGCCGCCGCGATGTCGCCGGGCAGCGCCACGTCCAGCCCGTAGTGGTGGTAGAGCTGGAGTTCCTGCTCCGGTGAGAGGTGGCGCCCCACCCCGAAATCGGGTGCATCCTTGATGAGAGCGCGTTCGTACGGCACCCGGAGGGTGCCCCCGACCAGCTCGCTGGGCTCCAGCGGGACGAAGGCGTCCCTGCCGAAGAGACCGGTGCGGACGGCCGCCCATTCCGGGATGCCGGTCGCGTCGTCGAGGTACACCTCGTCGACCGTGCCGATCTTGGTGCCATTGCGGTCGAACGCCTTGCGGCCGATCAGGCTGCGCGGATCGATATCGGTCTGCACGGTCCCTCCATTTGGTCGCAACTGCTCCGTTATGACTACAGAAGTGCATATTTGGAGAGGGGGCCACTCGAGGGAGTCCCAGCAACCTCGCTGGTAGTCTGGTTTCCGGCTGCTGACCCTGTGCGGGAGAGTCCCCCGAGTGAACACGACGGGGGCGCCGAAGGAGCAAATCCTCCCCGGAATCTCTCAGGCAGACGTACCGCACGGACGAGGCCACTCTGGAAAGCAGGACGGGCGTCGGACGGGTGTCCGGGACCCTTCCTCACCGACGGTGAAAGCCGGGACCTCCACGGGTTACCCCCAGGAGACCCGGTGAAGCTCTCAGGTTGAGATGACAGAGGGGGAGGCCGTCCGGGTGCCCGCGTCGTGGCACCCCTCGAAGGTCGCGAGACCAGGAGGCCTCCTGCCATGACCGCCCACCGCATTCCGCTTTCCCAGCTCGAGAGCGGCATCCCCTTCGAACAGCGTCACATCGGCCCTGACGCCGAGGCGCAGGCGAAGATGCTCGCCCAGGTCGGCTACGGCTCGCTCGACGAGCTCACCGCCGCCGCGGTGCCGGACGTGATCAAGAGCGCGGAGGCCCTGAACCTCCCCGCCGCCCGTACCGAAGCCGAGGTCCTCGCCGAGCTGCGCACCCTCGCGTCGCGCAACAAGGTCATGTCCTCCATGATCGGCCTGGGCTACTACGGGACCTTCACCCCGCCGGTGATCCTCCGCAACGTCATGGAGAACCCGGCCTGGTACACCGCGTACACGCCGTACCAGCCGGAGATCTCGCAGGGCCGCCTGGAGGCGCTCCTCAACTTCCAGACCGTCGTCGCCGAACTGACCGGTCTGCCCACCTCCGGCGCCTCGCTGCTCGACGAGGGCACTGCGGCCGCCGAGGCCATGACGCTGGCCCGCCGGGTCGGCAAGGTCAAGGGCGGGGTCTTCCTCGTCGACGCCGACGCGCTGCCGCAGACCATCGCCGTCATCGAGACGCGCGCCGAGCCGACCGGCACCGAGGTCGTCGTCGCGGACCTGTCCGCCGGCATCCCCGCCGAGATCGCCGAGCGCGGTGTCTACGGCGTGCTGATCCAGTACCCGGGCGCCTCCGGTGCGGTCCGCGACATCAAGCCGCTGATCGACCAGGCCCACGAGCTCGGCGCCGTCGTCACCGTCGCCGCCGACCTGCTCGCGCTGACCCTGCTCACCTCGCCCGGCGCGCTGGGCGCGGACATCGCCATCGGCACCACCCAGCGCTTCGGCGTCCCGATGGGCTTCGGCGGCCCGCACGCCGGCTACATGGCCGTCCAGGACAAGCACGCCCGCTCGCTGCCCGGCCGCCTCGTCGGCGTGTCCGTGGACGCGGACGGCAACAAGGCGTACCGCCTCGCGCTGCAGACCCGCGAGCAGCACATCCGCCGCGAGAAGGCCACCAGCAACATCTGTACGGCCCAGGTGCTCCTCGCCGTCATGGCCGGCATGTACGCCGTCTACCACGGCCCCCAGGGCCTGCAGACGATCGCCCGCCGCACCCACCGCTACGCGGGCATCCTCGCCGCGGGCCTGAAGGCCGGCGGCGTCGAGATCCTGCACGACGCGTTCTTCGACACCCTCACCGCCCGCGTCCCGGGCCGTGCCGACGAGGTCGTGGCCGCCGCCGCCGAGCGCGGCGTCAACCTGTTCCGCGTCGATGCCGACCACGTCTCCGCCGCCTGCGACGAGACGACGCTGCGCGCCGACATCGAGGCCGTCTGGGCCGCCTTCGGCGTCACCGCCGACATCGAGGCCCTCGACGAGTCCGTCGCCGAGGCGCTTCCCGCCGGCCTGCTGCGCTCCGACGACTACCTGACCCACCCGGTCTTCCACCAGCACCGCTCCGAGACCGCGATGCTGCGCTACCTGCGCAAGCTCTCGGACCGCGACTACGCGCTGGACCGCGGCATGATCCCGCTGGGCTCCTGCACCATGAAGCTCAACGCGACCACCGAGATGGAGCCGGTCACCTGGCCCGAATTCGGTCAGCTGCACCCGTTCGCCCCGGTGGCGCAGGCCGAGGGTTACCTCACGCTCATCAACGAGCTGGAGGAACGTCTCTGCGAGGTCACCGGCTACGACAAGGTCTCCATCCAGCCGAACGCCGGTTCGCAGGGTGAGCTGGCCGGTCTGCTGGCGGTCCGCGCCTACCACCGCGCCAACGGCGACACCCAGCGCACCATCTGCCTCATCCCGTCCTCGGCGCACGGCACCAACGCCGCCAGCGCCGTCATGGCCGGCATGAAGGTCGTCGTCGTCAAGACCGCCGACGACGGCGAGGTCGACGCCGACGACCTGCGCGCCAAGATCGAGCAGTACCGTGACGAGCTCTCGGTGCTGATGATCACCTACCCGTCCACGCACGGTGTGTTCGAAGAGCACGTCGCGGACATCTGCGCGCAGGTGCACGACGCCGGCGGCCAGGTCTACGTGGACGGCGCCAACCTCAACGCGCTGGTCGGCCTCGCCAAGCCGGGCCACTTCGGCGGCGACGTCTCGCACCTGAACCTGCACAAGACCTTCTGCATCCCGCACGGCGGCGGCGGCCCCGGCGTCGGCCCGGTCGGCGTCCGCGCGCACCTCGCGCCGTACCTGCCGAACCACCCGCTGCAGCCCACCGCGGGCCCGGAGACGGGCGTCGGCCCGATCTCGGCAGCCCCGTGGGGCTCGGCCGGCATCCTGCCGATCTCGTGGTCGTACGTCCGCCTGATGGGCGGCGAGGGCCTCAAGCGCGCCACCCAGGTGGCCGTCCTCGGCGCCAACTACATCGCCAAGCGCCTGGAGCCGCACTTCCCGGTCCTCTACACCGGTCCGGGCGGACTCGTCGCCCACGAGTGCATCATCGACCTGCGCCCGCTGTCGAAGGCGACCGGCGTCAGCGTCGACGACATCGCCAAGCGCCTGATCGACTACGGCTTCCACGCGCCGACGATGTCCTTCCCGGTGGCCGGCACGCTGATGATCGAGCCCACGGAGTCCGAGGACCTCATCGAGATCGACCGGTTCTGCGACGCGATGATCGCGATCCGCGGCGAGATCGAGCGGGTCTCCGCGGGCGAGTGGCCGGCGGACGACAACCCGCTGCACAACGCCCCGCACACCGCGGCGGCGCTGGGCGGCGAGTGGACGCACCCGTACACGCGTGACGAGGCCGTCTTCCCGGCCGGCGTCTCGGCCGCGGACAAGTACTGGCCGCCGGTACGCCGTATCGACGGCGCGTTCGGCGACCGCAACCTGGTCTGCTCCTGCCCGCCGCTGGACGAGTACGACAACTGACGGATGCCGCACGGCCGAGGGCCGGTACCGGGAGACCCTCCCGGTACCGGCCCTCGGCCGTTTCGTGCTCCGTGCGCGGTGGGCGGCTCCGTCAGGCCGCCCGCATCACCTGCGAGGCCGCCAGCGGGCGGTGCGGGGCGATGATCTGGCCGTCGGGCAGCAGCTCACCGGTGTCCTCGAACAGGAGGACGCCATTGCACAGCAGGCTCCAGCCCTGTTCCGGGTGGTTGGCCACCGGCCGGGCGGCCTCCCGGTCGGCGGAGTCGGCTGACGGGCAAGGTGGCTGGTGCTGGCACATGGATGCGTTCTTTCGCTGCGGTGTGGTGAGTGTGCTGCGGCTCGATGCGGTGTTCATGGCCGCCCCCCGTATCGTCATTCGGTTGGTCCGGGACAAGTGTTGCCCCACGGCGGTCGTTCCGCAGGGATTTCCCGGTAGCTGTCCTCACCGATTGATGACGCATCACTCCTGCGGGCGGTTCAGTTCAACTGCCCGGCCTTTTCGGGTGGTTCGCGGATGGCCCGAGCGGGCTAGTCCGAATGGCGTACCCGGTCAGGCGGGGGTGGCCAGGGCGGGCGGGGCCAGCCGGTGGGTCAGCACCGGCAGCAGTTCGGACACCGGATGCGGCCGGTACGCGGCGATCCCGGGCGGCGCCGGGGCGAGCGGGACCAGCAGATCGGCGGCGGCCGGCAGCCCGGCGGCCGGGTCGGCGCCCACCGCCCGGTGCAGCCACAGCGTCAGCATGTACAGCTCCGGCACCGACAGCAGCCGGGGCTGGAACGGCGTGCCCAGTGACTCCGCCTGGCGCAGGGCGCGTTCGGTGGCGGTCACGTAGGGCCCCTCGAAGAAATGGGAGAAGACCCAGCCGTCGGCGGTGAGCCGGGTGTCGGCCGCGGCCACGAAGCGGTCGCCGCTGCGGATCAGGAACCGCCAGCCGGACAGTCGGGTGCGAGGCGGCCGGCCGCCGGTGGCCCGCGAGAGGTTCAGCCGCTCCAGGACGTGTACGGGGAGCGGGAGTTCGGCGGTCACCGGGCCCTGCAGCGCACGCAGGGCGGGAGTGTGGGCCTCATGGACGGCCAGGGGGGAACCGAGTGCCGCGAGGACGCTGCGCAGGGCGGGCGCGGGGGCAGGAGGGACATGCAGCGGCATGATGGGTCGCCTCTCACTTGGGAGACCTGTGGAAACGGGGGGAGTGCGGTGGGTGCAGAGAGTGCGGACGGCGCTGTCGCATTCTGGGGCCAGAGAGGGGTGGAGGGGCAATGGCCGCGCGCCAACTCTCTGCCTTGATTGCGGAGTTTATACGACACGTGTTCACGCAGTGTTTCGGGTAGCCGTCCCGCCTAAAGCGGACAAGGGGCATACCGGTCCCGCTGCCGTGGATTTCATGTCGAGGGTGCGCGGGATTGCCGCGCTGACCTCGGAGGTTACCCGAAGGGGGCTCGGCTGGAAAGCGCCGGTATTGAGAGCGCGGCACGGTCGGGCGGAATGTGCGCAGCGGTCCATGCGAAGTGAATATGCCGAAGCGCTGCTTCGGCCAAACCGGCGCACGCTCCCGGCGGGAACGGGCGCCGGTGCGTTATCGATCACCGCGCCGGGGCATCATCGACCGTAACGCGACGGCCGGGCACCCGGTTGGCGCCCAGCCGAGGAGGGACGCTTCGATGGGGGAGAAGGTCGTGGCAGGCGATTTCGACCTGTCCGATCGGCAAAGGTACCGGCGGAAGCTCCACGAGTGCCTTGAGGGACTGGGGCGGCTTCTGGCGGAGAAGAGGTTCGACCGCCCGAAGAATCTCATGGGGCTGGAGATCGAGCTGAATCTCGCGGGTTCCGACGGACTGCCGAGAATGATGAATGCCCAGGTGCTCGACCGGATTGCGAGTTCAGATTTCCAGACGGAACTCGGGATGTTCAACCTGGAGGTCAACATTGTCCCGCACCGGATCGGCGGGAGGGTGTTCGACCAGCTCACGGAGGAATTGCAGACCGGGCTCGGGTATGCGCACCGGATGGCTGCGGAGATCGATGCCGGTGTGGTGATGATCGGTATTCTGCCGACCATCGCGCACGCCGACCTGGTGTCGGCGAACCTTTCCGACGTGGACCGGTACACGCTGCTCAACAACCAGATCGTGACCGCGCGGGGCGAGGACTTCACCCTCGACATCGACGGGGTGGAGCGGCTGACCTGCACGACCACGTCGATCGTGCCCGAAGCGGCCTGTACGTCGGTGCAGTTGCACCTCCAGGTCACTCCGGGCCGGTTCGCGGCGGTGTGGAACGCGGCGCAGGCGGTGACGGCCGTGCAGATCGCGGTGGGCGCCAACTCCCCCTTCCTGTTCGGCCGGGAGCTGTGGCGCGAGTCCCGGCCGCCGCTGTTCACGCAGGCAACCGACACCCGGCCGCCCGAGCTCCAGGCCCAGGGGGTGCGGCCGCGCACCTGGTTCGGGGAGCGGTGGGTGGACTCCGCGTACGAGCTCTTCGAGGAGAACGTGCGCTTCTTCCCGGCGCTGCTGCCGATCTGCGACGAGGAGGAGCCGCTGCGGGTGCTCGACGAGGGCGGGGTGCCGCGGCTGCAGGAGCTGGTCCTGCACAACGGCACGGTGTACCGGTGGAACCGGCCGGTGTACGGGGTGGCGGACGGGGTGCCGCACCTGCGCGTCGAGAACCGGGTGCTGCCGGCCGGTCCCACGGTCGTCGACGTCGTCGCCAACGCGGCCTTCTACTACGGGCTGGTGCGCGCGCTGGCCGACGAGGCGCGGCCGGTGTGGACGCGGATGTCGTTCGCCGAGGCCGAGGCCAACTTCGACGCGGCCTGCCGGTACGGGATCGACGCCCGGCTGCGGTGGCCGCGGCGCGGGCGGGGCGGCGGCCTGGCCACGGTGTCGGCGGTCCGGCTGGTCCTGGACGAGCTGCTGCCGCTCGCCGCGTCCGGGCTCGACGCCTGGGGCATCGAGCCGGCCGACCGCGACCTGTACCTGGGCATCATCGAGGAGCGCTGCCGGCGGCGGGTCAACGGGGCGACCTGGCAGGTGGACACGTATCACCGGGCGCGGGCGGCCGGGCTCGGGCGGGACGCGGCGCTGGCGGCGCTGACGCGGCGCTATGCGGAGCTGATGCGGCGGGGGGAGCCGGTGCATACGTGGCCGGCCGGGTTGGCGGACGGGGAGCGGGTCGCTGCCGCGGTGGTCGGGCGGGGGTGACGGCCGTGCGGCCGGGCCGGGGCGGGCCGGGCCTTCGGGGCGGAGCCCCAAGCAACCCGGCTGACGCCGGGCACCGGGCTCCGCCCGGACCCGCGCCTCAAACGCCGGCGGGGCTGGGTTCGGTGAGCCGGCGGGGCTGGGTTGGGTGAGCCGGTGGGGCTGGGTTCGGGGCGGCGGGGGCCGGCGGGGGATGGGTTCGGTGAGCCGGCGGGGGATGGGTTCGGTGGGCTGGACTTGGGTTCTGGGCGTGATCTTCGTATGGGTTTACGAGACCATGGTGGGAGGTGTGGCGGGTGCGGGAAAGCTGAACTGGAGTCAGTCGTGCGGGCAGAGCCGGGACAGGTCGTCGGATCTTCGGATGGGGTAGTGCTGGACCGGGGGATCCTCCGGTCCGAGACGCTGCTGGTGCTCGCCCTCTCGCTGGGGGCCAGCGGAGTGTCCGCGCTGATCAGTTTCATCGGATCGCTGACCAAGCCGGGCGGTCTCAAGGACCAGGCGGCGACCCTCAACGGCTCGTACGCGCCCGGCCGCCCCTGGCTGGACCTGGCCTGGCAGCTCTTCGGGATCGCGACCGCGCTGGTGCCGGTGCTGCTGGTGGCGCACCTGCTGACCCGGGAAGGCGCCGGCGGCCTGCGCGCCCTCGGTTTCGACCGCTCGCGGCCCTGGTGGGACGGCGGGCGCGGGGCGCTGGTCGCGGCCGGTATCGGCAGCGCCGGGCTGGCCTTCTACCTGGTCGCGCGGGCCACCGGCTTCAACCTGACGGTGGTGCCGGAGGCGCTGCCCGACGTGTGGTGGAAGTTCCCCGTGCTGATCCTCTCCGCCGTGCAGAACTCCGTGGTGGAGGAGGTCATCGTGCTCGGATACCTGCTGCGCCGGCTGGGGCAGCTGGGCTGGACGCCGATGGCCGCGCTGGTGGCCAGCTCGGTACTGCGCGGCTCGTACCACCTC
The DNA here is from genome assembly GCF_036194065.1 of Streptomyces sp. NBC_00239. NCBI lineage: Bacteria > Bacillati > Actinomycetota > Actinomycetes > Kitasatosporales > Streptomycetaceae > Streptomyces > Streptomyces sp. NBC_00239. The sequence goes on from NZ_CP108095.1 coordinate 6,653,081, forward strand.
TACCAGGGCATCGGTGGGTTCATCGGGAACATGGTGATGGGCGCCGTCTTCGTGCTGCTGTACCGCCGGTGGGGGCGGATCGGTCCGCTCGTGGTGGCCCACGCGCTTCTCGACGTCGTGGCCTTCGTCGGGTACGCGCTGCTGGCCGGCCACGTCGACTGGCTGCCCACTCCCGACAAGGGCTGACCCGACAAGGGCTGACCCGACAAGGGTCGCAGCGTCGCGCCGGGGCGCGCGGGCGGCCCCCGGCGCGGGGGCCTCGCGATGCCACTCGGGGCGTTACGGTCCGGCGAGCAGTTCGCCGTCGATCACGGTCACGGCGCGGCCCGTCAGGAGGGTGCGGTCGTCGCGCAGGCTGACGCGGACCAGGCCGGTACGGGCGGAACCCTGGAATCCGGTGAGTTCGGTACGGCCCAGGCGCGCGGCCCAGAAGGGGGCGAGGGCGGTGTGCGCGCTGCCCGTGACGGGGTCCTCGTCGATGCCGGCGGCCGGGAAGAACCCGCGGGAGGCGAAGTCGTAGCCGCGGGCCGGGTCTTCGGCGGCGGCGGTGACCACGACCCCGCGCCGGGCGTACCCGCGCAGGGCGGCGAGGTCCGGGCGCAGGGTGCGTACGGCCTCCTCGTCGCGGAGCTCCACGAGCAGGTCGCCGATGTGGTCGGAGGTGTCGTGCACCGAGACGATCTCGGCCCGGAGCGCGGCGGCGATCTCGGCGGGGGGCTCGACCGGGGTGAGGGTCGAGGTGGGGAAGTCCAGGGTGAGCAGGCCGTCCGCACCGGCTTCCGCGCTGAGGATCCCGCAGCGGGCGGCGAAGCGGATGGCGCCGCGCGCCAGACCGGCGGCGGCCAGCACGTGCGCTGTGGCGAGCGTGGCGTGCCCGCACATGTCCACCTCGGTCGTCGGAGTGAACCAGCGCAGCGCCCAGCCCGCGGGGCCGCCGGGCGGCAGCGGGTGGGTGAAGGCCGTCTCGGGGAGGTTGACCTCGGCGGCCACCTGCCGGAGCCAGTCGTCGGCGGGGAAACCGTCCCCGTCGAGGACGAGCACCCCTGCCGGGTTGCCTGAGAAGGGGCGGTCGGTGAAGGCGTCGACGATACGAATGCGCATGCCACGAACCTAAGGCGGGATACGGCCGGGGCGTCAAGATCGCGATCGGCGGGCCGGCGGTGGACGCCGGAACGTGTTCGGTGTCTTGTCATGCCGAGACTACCGATATATCGTTGAAGCATCGGAACCGGTCGATGATCGGTTGTGACTGTTCGGAACCAACGATGACGAAAGGAGCGCGGTCATGCGTTCACATGGACACGGGCACGAGCGCGGCCATGAGCACGGGCGGGGTCACGGCCACTGCGGGCCGGACCGTCGGGACGGGGAGTACGAGGGCAGGCGCGCCGCGTTCGGGCCGTTCGGGCCGCCCTTCGGCGGTGGGCCGTTCGGGCGGGGCGGCCGCGGCGGTCCGCACCGGCGGGCCCGGCGCGGAGACGTGAGGGCGTCGATCCTGGCGCTGCTCTCCGACCGGCCGATGCACGGCTACGAGATGATCCAGGAGATCGGGGAGCGCAGCGGCGGGGCGTGGAAGCCCAGCCCGGGCTCCGTCTACCCCACGCTCCAGATGCTTGAGGACGAGGGGCTGATCACCAGCGAGAGCGAGGGCGGCAAGAAGCTGTTCACGCTCACCGAGGCCGGTCGCGCCGAGGCCGAGACCGGCCCCGACGCGCCCTGGGAGGAAGCCGGGCGCGGGGTCGACTGGGACTCGATGAACGAGGTCCGCCAAGCCGGATTCGGCCTCATGGAGGCGTTCGGGCAGGTCTTCAAGACCGGGACGCCCGAGCAGCGCCGGAAGGCGCTCGCGGTCATCGGCGACGCCCGCAAGAAGCTCTACCTGATCCTGGCCGACGAGGACTGAGCAGCGGCCGGCCAGGTCTGCCCGGCCGGGCGGAAAGGCGGCAGCGCCCCGCGGTGAGCCCGCGGGGCGCTGTGGTGCGTTCGTACGGGATCCGGGTGCGAGGGTCCGGGTACGGGGGGTCCGGGTGCGGAGGGTCCCGGTGCGGAGGGGTCAGGCGACCAGGGCGGCGAGCTTGCGCAGCGACTCGTTGAGGGCGGCGGTCGCCGAGTCCTTGAGCTTGCCGGCCATCAGGGAGACGGCCGCGCCGGTGAAGTCGCCGTCGATGCGCACCGTGGTCGCCTCGCCGTCCGGGACCAGCGTGTAGCGGGTGCCCACGACCACGCCCATCGGGCCCTTGCCGCGGATGGCCAGCACCCGTCCGTCCTCCAGGGCCTCCACCGTCCAGGTCACCTCGGCCGGGAAGCCCATCATCTTCATGTTCTCCTCGAAGGTGGCGCCGACCGCGAGGTTCTCCGGGCCGCCCTTCGGGAAGCTGGTGTGGGTCTGGCTCCACTGGCCGTACGCACTCCAGTCGGTCAGCTGCGACCAGACCTTCGCGGCGGGCGCCTCGATGCGTGATTCCGCGGTGACTTCGGCCATGCGACCACCCCTTCTCGACGGTTCGTGCCGCGGAACGTAGTCCGCACGGCCGGAACATTCAATACTGACGACCTGTCAGATATCGGGGGTGGGCCGGGCCCGCCGAGGCCGCCGTCTCAACAGGTGTGACAGGGATGACGGTGCTGACCTCGGGTGTCATGATGGCCGGATGCAAGCGTCAGGGAGAAATGCCGGGCTGGGACTCGCTTTGGTCTCGGCCCTCGCCTTCGGTGGTTCCGGAGTGGCGGCGAAGCCGCTGATCGAGGCGGGTCTCGACCCGCTCCACGTGGTGTGGCTCAGGGTGGCCGGCGCCGCCCTCGTGCTGTCACCGCTGGCCTGGAAACACCGTTCCCTGGTGCGGCGCAGGCCCGCACTGCTCGCCGGATTCGGCCTCCTGGCGGTCGCCGGCGTCCAGGCCTTCTACTTCGCCTCGATATCCCGGATCCCGGTCGGGGTCGCGCTGCTGCTCGAATACCTCGGCCCCGCGCTGCTCCTCGGCTACATCCGCTTCGTCCAGCGCAAGCCCGTCAGCCGGGCCGCCGCGGGCGGAGCCGCCCTCGCCGTGGCCGGCCTGGCCTTCGTCGTGGAGATCTGGGCGGGCCTGAGCCTGGACCTGCTCGGTGTCCTGCTCGGCCTCGCCGCCGCCTGCTGCCAGGCCTGCTACTTCGTCCTCGCCGACCAGGGCAGCGACGGCAAGTCCGAGGCGCCCGACCCGCTCGGGGTCATCGCGTACGGCATGCTCGTCGGCATGCTGGTGCTGACGGTCGTCGCCCGGCCGTGGCGGATGGACTGGTCGGTGCTGGGCGGATCGGCCTCGATGAACGGCACCGACGTGCCGGCGCTGGCGCTGCTCGGCTGGGTGGTCCTGATCGCGACCGTGTTCGCGTACGTCACCGGTGTCGTGTCGGTGCGCAAGCTCTCGCCGCAGGTGGCCGGGGTGGTGGCCTTCCTGGAGGCGATCACCGCGGTGGTCTTCGGGTGGGTGCTGCTCGGCGAGCAGCTCTCGACCCCGCAGATCGTCGGCGGCGGGCTGGTGCTCTTCGGCGCCTTCATCGCCCAGACCTCGCGGCCCGCCGCCGGGCCGGCCGAGCCGGTGGCGGCCGGCGGACCGGGTACGAGCGCGCGTACGAGTACGGGCGCGGGCGCGGCCGGGGAGTCCGATGCCGCGGACCGGCCGGGGACGGGTGCCCTGGACCACGAGACCACCACCGCATAGGGTGCTGATCATGCTGTCGACCGTGCTGCCGCCGCCCGCCTCCTAGCGGGCGGCAGGCCTACCGTTTCGAGGACCCTGCCCGGGGAGCTCCCGGGCAGGCCGCTGCTGCCCGCGTCCGGAACCCAGTGACTCCCGTCCTGCCTTCCTGATTCCGCGGAGAAGCACGTGTCGACTTTTCGTTCCCTGCCCGTTTCGCCCCTCGGGCGCAGCCTGCTGTCCCTGATCGTGGCCGGAGCCGCCTGGGGGACCGCCGGAGCGGCCGCCTCGCTGCTCTACCTCGCGAGCGACCTGGGCCCGCTCGCCCTCACCTTCTGGCGCTGCGCGGGCGGGCTCGTCCTGCTGCTGGGCGCGCTCGCGCTGCGGAGGCGCCGGGCGGGATCGCCCCTGCCCGCCGGTCCGGCCGCGGTCGCCGTTCAGGCGCGCGGCTCGCTGGTCGCCACCGGGCTGCTCTTCACCCTGTTCCAGGCGGCGTACTTCGCCGCCGTGCTGGAGACCGGGCTGGCCGTCGGCACCGTGGTCTGCCTCGGCGCCGGGCCGGTGCTGATCGCGCTCGGCGCGCGCTTCGGGATGGGGGAGCGGCTCGGTCTCGGGGGCGCGCTCGCCGTCGGCGGAGCGCTCGCCGGGCTGTGCGTCCTGGTGCTGGGCAGCGGCGGCGGCACGGTACGGCCGCTCGGGGTCGGATACGCGCTGCTGTCCGCGGCCGGCTATGCCGGGATGACCCTGCGGACCCGGGCGCTGGGCCGCCGCGGCGCGGCCGGGGACCCGCTGGTGACGACCGCCTGGTCGCTGGCGGTCGGTACGGTCACGCTGCTGCCGCTCGGTCTGGCGGAGGGGCTGCTGCCGCACGCGGCGGACGCCGGCCGGGTGCTGGGGCTGCTCGTCTACGTGGCCGCGGTGCCGACCGCGCTGGCGTACGCGCTCTACTTCACGGGAGCGGCCGCGGTGCGCGCCGCCACGGTCTCGGTGATCATGCTGATCGAGCCGGTGAGCGCTGCGGTGATCGCGGTGGCGCTGCTGGGCGAGGAACTCTCGTCGGCGACGGTCGCGGGCACGCTGCTGCTGCTCGTGGCGGTGGCGGGGCTGACGTTCGCGGAATCGCGCCGGAGCCTGGCGGTGGCGGGGTAGCCGGGGCATGACGGCGCCCGGGTAGCCGACCCCTGTACGGCTACCCGGGCCCGTGTCTTGCGGAGGCGGGTCGTTTGTTCTTGGGGCTCCGCCCCAAACCCCGCGCCTCAAACGCCGGCGAGGCTGGGTCGGGCTCCGCCCGAACCCTGCGCCTCAAACGCCGCCGAGGCTGGGTGGTGTGCCGTGTGTCGCCGGGCTAGAGCGCGGTGATGTACTCCGGGACCTCGATGCCGTCCGCGAGATCGGCCGCCGGGATCGGGGTGCCGTACGTGCGCGGCAGCGGGACCACGCCGGACCAGAACGGCAGCGAAAGGTCCTCGGCGTCGTCGTTCGGGCCGCCGGTGCGGATCTTCGCCGAGACCTCGCGGAGGTCGAGGCGGACCACGGCGGTGGCGGCGAGTTCCTTGGCGTTCGCGGGGCGGGAGTCGGCGGAGCGGCCCGGGACGACGTGGTCGACGAGGGCGTCGAGGGCCATCCGGCGCTCGGCCTCGTCGGTCACCTGGTAGGCGGTGCCGTGCACGACGACCGAGCGGTAGTTGATGGAGTGGTGGAACGCGGAACGTGCCAGCACCAGGCCGTCGACGTGGGTGACGGTCAGGCACACCTTCAGCCCCGGGTCGGCTTCGCCGCCGGCGCCCGCCTCGCGCATCGGCCGCGAACCGGTCGAGCCGTGCACGTACAGGGTCTCGCCGACCCGGCCGTAGAGCGTGGGCAGCACGACGGGGGCGCCGTCGCGGACGAAGCCGAGGTGGCAGACGTAGGCCTCGTCGAGTATCGCGTGCACGGTTTCGCGGTCGTACGCCGCACGTTCGCGGGACCGGGTGGGAACCGTGCGGTCGGTCGGCTCGTAGGCCCCGGTGGACTCGGCGGGGGCGGTGGCGGCGGACATTGCGATCTCCATTGCACTAGTGCATAATCTGGTTTGTGCTAGGAGGGTACATGATCAGTGGGCGTCGTGCATCGGAGATTTCCGCGAGCGTCGAGCAGGCCGTGGGGTCCGGGGAGCTCGCGCCCGGCGCGGTGCTCCCGCCGATGCGGGAGCTCGCCGCCACGCTCGGGGTGAACCCCAACACCGTGGCCGCGGCCTACCGGACGCTGCGCGAGCGGGGTGTCATCGAGACCGACGGCCGCCGCGGCAGCCGGGTCCGGGCCCGGCCCGCCACCGCGCCGCGCGACGCGGTCCGGGTCGACGTGCTCCCCGGGGTCCGCGACCTCGCCACGGGCAATCCGGACGTCGCCCTGCTGCCCTCGCTCACCGAAGCCCTCGCCGCCGCCGCCCGGCGCAACGCCGCGCACCCGGGCCTGTACGGGTACGACACCGTGCTGCCGGAGCTGGAACGGCTGGCCCGGGCCGGCTTCGACGCCGACGGGGTGCCCGCCGGGCCCGTCGCGGTGACCTCGGGCTCCCTCGACGCGATCGAACGGGTGCTGGCCGCGCACCTCAAGCCGGGCGACGCCGTCGCCGTCGAGGACCCGGGCTGGAGCAGCCTCCTCGACCTGGTGCCCGCCATGGGGCTGCGCATCCTGCCGGTCGCCCTCGACGAGGAGGGGCCGCTGCCCGACAGCGTGGCCGGGGCGCTCGCCGACGGGGCCCGGGCGCTGATCGTCACCGACCGGGCGCAGAACCCGACCGGTGCGGCCGTGACCGGACCGCGGGCGGCCGCACTGCGCGCGGTGCTCGCCGGCCACCCGCACGTCCTGGTGATCGACGACGACCACGGCCACGCCATCGTCGACCTGCCGCTGCACACGCTGGCCGGCGCCACCGACCGCTGGGTGTTCGTGCGTTCCGCCGCCAAGGGGTACGGGCCCGACCTGCGGCTCGCGGTGCTCACCGGGGACGACACCACCCTCGACCGGGTGCGCGGCCGCTACCGGCTCGGGCCCGGCTGGGTCAGCCGGCTGCTCCAGTACGCGGTGGTCCACCTGTGGTCGGAGCGCGCGGTGGACCCGGCCGTGGTGGCCCGGTCGTACGCCGCCCGGCGGGACGCGCTGATCGGGGCGCTGGCCGGGCGCGGCATCGAGTCGTACGGGCGCAGCGGGCTCAACGTATGGGTGCCGGTCGCCGACGAGACCGGGGCGGCGACCCGGCTGCTCCAGGCGGGCTGGGCGGTGGCGCCGGGGGCGCGGTTCCGGGTGGCCGGCCCGCCCGGGGTCCGGCTCACCGTGTCCTCGCTGACGGAACACGACATCGAGCCGCTCGCCGATGCCGTGGCCGCCGCGGTCCGGCCCGCGGCGGGATCGCGCTTCGCCTGAGCGGGGGGCGGGTGCGGGGGGCGGGTGCGGGGTGCCGTTCCGGCGGCCGGCCGGGCCGGCCGGTCAGGCGCCGGCGCGGGGCTTGGGGCGGCTCTGGGTGAGGGCCGCGCCCGCCAGCACGATCAGTGCGCCCACCGGGGTGTTCCAGTGCGTGGACTCGCCGAGGACCAGCACGCCCGCCGCGGTCGCGATCACCGGGATGAAGTAGGTGACCATCTGGGCCGTGGTCGGACCGACCTCGACGACCAGCCCGTACTGCATCTGTAGGGCGAGCCCGGTGCCGAGGACGCCCAGGGCCAGCACCGCCAGGGTCGGCCAGAGCGGGAACGCGGCCGGTGCGGAGGTGGCCAGCGGGGTCACCACGGCCAGTTGGAGGGTGGCCAGCGCCAGCTGCGCGCCCGTCATTGCGATCGGCGAGCTCGTGCTGCCGGCCAGGGTGCGCCGTACGTAGATCCAGCCGACCGGGTAGCAGAACGACGCGAGCAGGGCCATCGCGGTGCCGGAGGCGTCGAGGCCGGAGAAGCCCTGCCAGGCGCCGAGCACCGTCAGCACCCCGAGGAAGCCGATGCCCAGGCCCGCCACCCGGCGCCGGGTCGGCCGGTCCTCCGACAGCGCCACCAGGGAGAGCGCCATGCCCCAGAGCGGCGAGGTGGCGTTGCAGATCCCCGCCAGACCGGACGGGATCGTGAGCTCCGCGTACGCGAACAGCGTGAACGGCAACGCGTTGAGCAGCAGCGCCGAGACCGCCAGGTGCCCCCAAGTGCGCAGCCCGCGGGGCAGCCGCTCCCGCTTGACCAGCAGCGCCGCACCCAGCACCGCCGTGCCGAAGAACACCCGGCCGAGGGTCACCTGGAGCGGCGCGTAGCCGTCGGTGCCCACCTTGATCAGCAGGAAGCTGAACCCCCAGATCGTGGAGAGGGCGGCGAACCGCAGCCGCCAGTCGAGCCCGGGCCGGGCGGCGGCCGGGGCGGCGGCGGTGGCAGGGGCGACGCGGGAGACGGGGGAGACGAGTGTGGCGGGGGCGGCAGGGCGGTGCGACGGGGCTGCGGGTGCGCTCATACGGCTCACCTTGCTGGGCCGTACCTCGTAGCACAAGCGAGATTCTCTCGACCGGAAAGCGTAGTGTTGCTTACATGTTGAATCTGGAGCGCCTGCGCACCCTCGACGCCCTCGCCCGCCACGGCTCGGTCAGCGGCGCGGCCGGCGGACTCCACGTCACCACCTCCGCCGTCTCCCAGCAGATGGCCAAACTGGAGCGTGAGGTCGGCCAGCCGCTGCTCGCCAAGAACGGCCGGGGCGTGCGCCTCACCGAGGCGGGGCAACTGCTCGCCGGGCACGCGGCGCGGATCATCTCGCAGGTGGAGCAGGCCCAGGCGGACGTCGAGGCGCAGCGCGGCCGGGCCGTGGGCGAACTGCGGATCGCCGCCTTCCCGACCGCCCTGCGCGGCCTGTGCCCGGCCGCGATCGGCGCGCTCCGCCGCGACCACCCCGAACTGCGGGTGCGTACCCGCGAGACCGAACCCGAGCAGGCCATGGCGGCCGTCGTGCGCGGTGATTTCGACCTGGCCGTGGCCATCGACTGGTACAACAAGCGGATGCCGGTGCCCGGCGAACTGGTGCGGGCCCCGCTGCTCGACGACGCGGCCGATGTCGCGGTGCCCGCGGACCATCCCCTCGCGGACCGCGCCGAGGTGTCCCTCGCGGAGTTCGCCGAGGACGACTGGATCTCCTGGAACGAGGGCCAGTTCTGCCACGAATGGCTGGTTTTCACGCTCCGCGGCGAGGGGATCGAGCCGCGCATCGAGCACATCGCCGAGGAGCACCACACCCAGCTGGCCTTCGTCGCGGCCGGGCTCGGGGTCTGTGTGGCCCCCCGGCTGGGGCGCGGCCCGGTGCCGCCCGGCGTGCGGCTGCTGCCGGTCCGCGACCCGGTCCTGCGGCACATCTACGCGGTGTGGCGGGCGGACGCCGACCGCCGGCCGTCGGTACGCGCCGCGGTGGCGGCCCTGCAGGCGGCCGGAGCGGCCTACGGGCGGGCGGCGGGAGCCGTGTAGGGGCCGCCGGCCGAGCCGGGTAAGGGCGGCCCGGCCCGCCCGGCTTGACGGGTCCCGGAGTCAGGCGTACTCCGGAAGCAGGGGAGCCATCCGCAACCTCGGGAGGGGGCCGGAGAGGAGTCCCGTCATGCTGGGCGAACTGATTGCTGAGGAACAGGGCGAGATCACGAGCGTCCGGGTGCTCTCCACCGACGGCGGGCACGCCGTCACGGAGGCCTCGATCCAGGCGGCCGGGACGCTTCTGGGCGCGCCGGTCAAGGAGATGGGCACGTACGAGTCGGTCACGCGGGCCGACGGCACGCTCTTCGGCGAAGGCCAGGGCATCGTGACGAGCGCGGAGGGGGAGACCGCCACCTGGCACGGATCCGGCGTCGGCCACTTCACCGACGCGGGCGGGATCAACTGGCGCGGCGCCATCTTCTACGAGACGGCCGCACCCTCCTTCACCCGCCTCAACGGCCTCGCCGCCGTATTCGAGTTCGACACCGACGAGGCGGGGAAGGCGACCGCGCGGATCTTCGCGTGGATCTGACCGATCCGGCCGACCCTCGCAGGATCCCGCCGATCCGGCCCGTCCGGCCGACTTGGCCGCTCCTGCCGCTCCTGCTGCTCATGCCGCTCCTGCTGCTCCGGCCGCTCCTGTGCGGTGCGGGCGGACCGCTCAGAGTTTGCGGAAGTCCCAGGACACGATCGAGTCGGGAGTGAGCCGGATCCAGGCGTGGCGTCCGTCGTGGGGCATCTCGGGAATGCCGAAGTTCTTGGCCGGAAACAGCTGCTCCGGACGGGTCAGCTCGGGGCAGGGCTCGCCGGTGCGCGGAGCCTCGCCCACGAAGACCGCGCTGCCGGACAGCTCGACGCCGCGCAGTTCGTCGTACGACTCGCCGGCGTCCACGACCACCGAGATCCGCGGATCCTTGGTGAGGTCGGACCAGCGGCGGCTGCGGGTGATCGAGTACAGCCACAGGGAGGTGCCGTCCCAGGCGAACCACAGGGCTCCCACGTGCGGGCGGCCGTCGGGGGAGACCGTCGCGACCCGGCAGGTGCGCTGCTCCGCGAGGAAGGCGTCGACCTCCTCGCCGGTCATCATGATCCTTCGGCCGCGCCGCTGCGTCTGGTCCATCAGCCGTCCACCCCTTCACATCTGACTGTGTGTCAGGAAGCATGGAGGCTCGGCCGCCGCCGCGCAATCACGCGTCGGCACCACCTCACGCCACGGGAGCCGCCATGCGTCCGGACGACCGGCTCGGGGAGCAGATCGACCCCGCGCACACCGTGCTGCTGACTGTCGAATGCCAGCAGGGCGTGGTGGGCCCGGACAGTGCGCTGCCCGAACTGGCCAAGGAGGCACAGGCCTCGGGCATGCTGGACCGGGTCGCCGGGCTCGTGCGCGCCGCGCACCTGGCCGGCGTACAGGTCGTGCACGCGGTGGCCGAGCGGCGGCCCGACGGACGCGGCGCCAACAGCAACGCGCGGCTGTTCCGGGCGGCCGGCCGACTGCCCGTGCAGCAGCTGACCGGCAGTCCGGCGGTCCGGATCGCCGACCCCGTCGAAGTGGCGGACCAGGACCTGGTGGTGCGCCGGCTGCACGGGCTCTCCCCGATGGCGGGCACCGACCTCGACCCGCTGCTGCGCAACCTCGGCTGCCGCACCCTGGTCGTCACCGGGGTCTCCTCGAACGTGGCGATCCCCAACACCGTCTTCGACGCCGTGAACCTCGGCTACACCGTGGTGGTGCCCGCCGACGCGATCGCCGGGGTGCCGGCCGAGTACACCCCGCAGGTGGTCCGCAACTCGCTGGCCCTGGTCGCCACCATCACCACCGCCGACGAGGTCCGCAGCCGCTGGCCGGCCGCCACCTGACGGCGACGGCCGGCCGGGCAGGTCGGGCACGCGGGACGGCAGGGGTACGGGGCTAGTCCAGGGAGGCGGCCACCGCCGGGTTCGCCTGCACGGGGACGAACGCGCCCGTGAAGAGCCCGCGCAGGGTCAGGCTCGCTGCCACCGCCCACGCCGCCAGGAGGAACACGTACAGCCCGACCGCGAGCCAGCGGTACGCGACGAGGCCGGTGTGGACCGCCAGGCCGTCCATGCCGGTCACGCACGTGCCGACCGGGAAGGTCAGGGCCCACCAGGTCAGCGAGAAGCGCATGCCGCGCCCCCGGGCCCGTACGAACAGGGTGCAGGCGAGGGCGAACCAGAGCAGCGCGAAACCCGTCACCGGTACCCCGTAGATCACCGCGAGCATCCGGAAGCCCTCGGCGTACGGGGGCGGGATCACACCGGGGGCGGTGTCCGCGAACTTGTTCACGGCGGTCACGGACTGCCCCAGCGGGCCGAGGACCAGGAACAGCGTGGGCGTCAGGGCGAGCGGCAGCCGGGGCCCGGTCACCATGCGGCCGAGGACCACGGGCAGCAGCACGAAGGTCGCCATCATGCTCAGGCCGAACATCGCGAAGCAGCCGAGCAGCAGGGCCCGCTGCCACTGGCCGGCCGGCAGGTGCGGGATCAGCAGCGGCCCGAGCGCGGCGGCGACCAGCGGTGCGACGACCGGGAGCAGCCAGACGGGTGAGGCGCTGCCGGGCTGGACCCGGCGCTCCTCCACCATCAGGATCGGGATCGCGACGGCGGACAGCAGCCCGACGGCCGTCCCCGCGAGGAACAGGACGGTGTCCACGGCCACGGCCGCGCGGGTGCCGATCCACTCCTGCCCCACCAGCATCGTGGCCCCGCCGACCGACAGCAGCGCCATCGCGAGGCAGCCGTAGAACGGGGCCACGGCCGGATCGTGCAGATGCGCCCTGGCCTGGTCGGGGTGGCGGGTCCAGTGCGCGATCCGGCCGGTGAGCAGCACGGCCAGCATGACCGCCGAGAGCGCCCAGAACAGCAGGCACAGCGTGCGCAGCCCGGTCACCCGCACCGGCAGCGCGACGCCCGCGTTGGCGACGATCGCGGTCCCCATCACGCTCGCGTACCAGTTCGGCCCGAGATGACGCACGAGGGACGGCCGACCGCCGGGTGCGGAGTGGACCATTCCCTCACGGTCACCGGCCCCCTCCCGCTCCGCAACCGGTGGCAGCGCCACCGGCGGGCACCTCCGGCGGGCACCTCCGGCGGGCGCCGTCGACCGGCCGGATAGCCTGGGCGGATGCTGCCCGAAGTGATCGCGACCCGCTATGTCACGCCGCTGCGTGAGGGCGGCTCGCTCCCGGGGATCGTCGAGGCCGACGACCTGGGTACCTACGTCATGAAGTTGTCCACCTGGCTGCGCTGAACAGGGGTTTTGTCCGCTGGAGGTGAGCTGACCTGCGCGAACGTGTCTTTCTCGATCTTTCACGTTCGTGCAGTTTTAGGTAGCCGATTCTCCCCAGATGCCCCCCAGGGGGCTCGATTCTCCCCAGATTCTCTCCAGAGGTCCTGCTCCGCAGTGGCTCGACAGTTGGTTGAAGGGGCACCCGCTTGGCTACGCTAAGTGTCGGGTGGTCAGGTACCGGGGGTGCATTTGTGGTCTACGGGCTGGTGGCGGCGGTGCTGTCTCTACGTGTGCGGTCGCCTGGCAGTTCTCCGCACCCGAGCATGCGGTGCGTGAGGCGCGGGAGAAGACCACGCTGCGGATCATCGCTGTGTCGTTCTTCGTCCTGGCCGCGTATGTGAGCGTGGACGCGGTGCGCGCGCTGACCGGCACCGGTGACGCTGACCGCTCGATCCCGGGCATCGTGCTCGCCGCTCTGTCGCTGGCGATCATGCCGTTCCTGTCCGCGGCTCAGCGTAAGGCCGGACGTGAACTCGGCTCCGCCTCGGCAGTTGCGGACTCCAAGCAGACCCTGCTGTGCACCTACCTCTCCGGCGTGCTCCTGGTCGGTCTCGTGTTGAACGCCACCCTCGGCTGGTCCTGGGCCGACCCGATCGCGGGCCTCGTCATTGCCGCCGTCGCCGTCAAGGAAGGCCGCGACGCCTGGAGAAGCGAGGGGTGCTGTGCGGCGCCGGCGGCCGCGGTACCCGCCGAGCACCAGGGGCAGGAAACCGACGCGTGCGGTTGCGGACCCGGTTGTGACTGTTGCTGAGTGCGCGGTCGGCCTGATGGGCTGCCAAGTCACGTGCCATCGGAACTGAGACACCGCCCGGGCGCCTGAGTCACTGGGGCCGGGTCTGGGTGACGCGCCAAAGGCGGCGCGGCAGTTCACCCTCCTCGAAGGCATGGACTTCGTTCAGCGTCCAGTCGGCGGCGAGCGCGTCGACCAGGTGGCGGGAGAAGAAGTGCACGGCGAAGCCGCCGTGTTCGTAGATGTCGTCGCCGTGCGGGGTGCCGGTGCCGTAGTGGGCGTCGTCGGTGTGCCGGACGGTGTAGACGAAGAGCCCGCCGGGCCGGAGCACTCGGCGGACGTCTTGCACCAGGGCGTGAATCTCCTGGGTGGACAGGGCCATGCACAACAGCATGTGCGCGAAGACGGCGTCCACCGAGGCGTCCGGCAATGGCAGCCTGTCGCGGACGTCGTGCACCGTGGTGCTGACGCGCTCGGCGACGCCCTGGGCATGGGCAGCCTCCTGCAGCTGCTGAAGCCCGGTGGCGCTGAAGTCGGTGGCCTGGACGGTGAAGCCCTCGCGGGCGAAGTACAGGGCGTCGCGGCCGTGCCCGGCCCCCAGCTCCAGCACATCCTTCGCCCCGGCCGCGCGAAAGGCGCCTGTGGCGTGGACCGCCGGGGTGGAAGGCTGCTCGCCGTACATGCACGGGTGGGCGGTGTAGGTGTTCTGCCAGTGGCGCCGTTGCGCGTCGGCGAGATCCTGTTCGTGGAGGGCGCCGGTCAGCGCCTGACGCAGCTGGTCGAGGCTGGGAAGGCTGGCCAGGCCCTCCGGTGTCCGGTACATCCGGCACGCCAACCCTGCCGGACGGCTCGCCTCGTCGAACGGGTCGCGTCCGTCGATCAGGAAGGTCGGCGACCCCGTGAACCCGCACTGTTCGGCCTCGTCCTGGTCAGTGACTACGCGCGTGGTGACCGTGGTGCCGCGCAGACCGACGTCACCGAGCGCATGGTGCAGCAGCTCGGCCGCAGGCTGGGTGTGCGGGCAGTCGGTGACGACGAGGATCTCGATCTCCATGCGTCAAGCATCACCCGCCGTCCACAGCCGGCACCGCTGTCTGTTGAGCCCGGGGTGTCGGTGACGCTAGTCGGGGCCCGTCCAGTCGAAGGTGATGTGTTTGCTGGACTGGCCCTCCCGGCTCCACTGGAAGCCGAAGGCATTGGCGCGGTCCACAGTCGAGCGGCCCCAGGTCGCGACCTGTCCTGGCCCGGTCTCCGAGCCTGGCAGGTTGGTCGACTGGACCCGTGCACCGTCCGGTGTCGTGGGTCCGGTGAGCGCCACGGCGCTCGCCTCGACCCGGTCGGGAATGGTGGCTCGCCAGCCGCCGAGGTCCTCGTCGACGTCGATCTGGATGGGGGCGAAGTCCATGCCGCGCATCTCGGCGTCCATCATGCTGACCATCTCGGCGGGCCAGCTGCCGGCCTGGCCTCCAAAGATCATCTGCAGGGCTTCGCGCTGTGCGTCGTCGGCGCGCTCGTCGAGGAATACTGCCGCGTAGGAGTCGGTGTGCTCGGCCCACACATTGCCGACGAAGGAGCCGAGCATCAGCACGTTGAGGCCGGTCAGCGGTACTTCGCCGTAGTTACCCTCGCGTATGTGCCAGGCCAGGACACCGTCGCATTCGCCGAAGGTGGGCAACTGGGCGAAGCTGCAAGGACAGGGAACATTGCACCTGCACGTATCGAACCAGTCACCGACCGCGTGCCATCTCGGAACAGTCGCTGCCGTCTCGGACATCTCGTCGCCTCCTCGTGGCCCGCACAGGGGGAAGTCACCTGGTTGGCGGTGCCCCGCTGGATGTCGACACAGGCACTCGGTGGCACGGGTCATCATCAATTCTCCTCCCGCTGCTGACTGGGGGAAAGCCCGGGCGGCCGTGCTGCCCGCGAGTTTGGTCACCGGGGTGGGCACTTGTCGAGGCGTGCGGCGATCTGTACACCCTCCACGGGCACGCCTAGCCTTGTAGGAGAAGAACTCCCGGGGTCCTGAAATCTGCCCTGGAGTGAGCGCCCATGGATGCTTGCATCGCGCCGAAGGACAGCGGGGCGTCTCGTGCCGCCGTCGCCGGGGGCTGACCCGGAGCTGTGGCACATGGCGGGTCTACTCCGTCGGCCGCGCGCTCCCCACCAGGCGCTCTCGTCGCCAGCGTCGTCCGCGCCGTCGGACGACGGCAATCGTCAAGCGATCGGGAGCAGTCATGACGTGGAGTATCTCCGGCAACTACCTGGCTGGTTGCTCGTGTGCGGTGGTGTGCGGCTGCGCCGTCGATGCGAAGCCGCACGACCCGCAGGGGCGTGAGGAATGCCTCGGGTGCGCCGCCTTCCATGTGGAAGACGGGCGCCTGGACGATGTGGACCTGTCCGGGGTGGATTTCGTCCTCTGCAACCACTTCCCCTCCAACCTGACCTCCGGCAATTGGAAGGTCGGCCTCGTGATCGACGAGGGGGCCACCGACGAACAAACGGACGCGGTGGCACGCATCGTGTCCGGGAGCGAGGGCGGTGCGTTCGGCGAACTCTCGCAGTTCTACGGTGAGAATCTGGGCGTGGAGCGGGCGAGCGTTTCCCTGTCCGATGGAGAGAAGCCCCGACTCAGCGTCGGTGGGAAGACCGAGCTCGAATTCGAACCCCTCAGGGGGCCCGATGGAGGGCCTACGACGATGAAGAATGCGATGTTCGGGTTCTCTCCGGAATTCACGCTGGGCCGCACCGCCGGTAGTTCGAATGCCTTCGGGCTGTCGTTCGACGGTGCGTACGGCGAGGTGTCCGACTACGCCTTCTCCAGCGAACCGCCCGAGGGTGCGCCCACCGGACGGGGTTGAGTCTCGTTCAACACGGGAGGAGGCTCTCCAGGCCGCCTCCCGCAGGGCGCATGGCGTCCGCTCATCCTGCCTAGTGCGCCATCCGGCCCATGGCCGGATCGGACATCTCCAGGCCAGGCAGCAGCCAGTCCTGGAACGGGGCGAGCACGGCCAGGACGAGGAAGGCGAGGCCGACGGCCCAGGTGAGCCAGGGCCCCTGTCGCCAGAGTTTCTCCAGGAAGATCACGACCGCCAGTCCTGCCATCGCGGCCACGTTCATGAAGCCGAGCGGGATCAGGACGATCATCAGGCCCCAGCAGCATCCGACGCAGTACAGCCCGTGGTGCGCCCCCACCCGCAGGTCCTTGGCCCAGGGCCGGAAACGCGAGTACTGGAGCAGCTGGAACATCGGGTTGCGGCAGTGCCGCAGGCAGACCCGCTTCAGCGGCCCGAGCTGCTGCAACCCCGCGAGAAGGAACGCGGCGGCGCCGATCCAGCGTCCTGCCTCGGGGTTGCGGTCGACGAGGTATCCAGTCGCAGCGAGGGCGCCGTACGCGAGCAGCCCGAATCCGGTCCAGGCGAGGAGGTAGCCGCTGACGAATTCCGCGATCCGGAGGGTGCGGGCGGGGCCCGCCGCGCGGCGGTTGATTCCCCGCACCCAAGTGATGGCCACCGGTGCCACCGACGGCAGCATCATCGCCGCCATCATGACCACCCACAGCAGCAGGAAGAGGGGGAGTGCCAGGCCCATGGTGCCGGGCTCCATCCCCATGTGGCGGGACTGACCGACGGTGAGTACCCACGCCAGGGCGGCCAGCAGCACCATCAGGATCCACGCGACCGCCAGATCGCGTACGGGCAAGAGGATGCCGGGCCGCGTGGGTGCCGGCGGGGCCAGGCGGAGGTGTGGCATGGAGCGCCTCCCAAGGGCGCCAGGTGCCCCGATCGTCCCGGCGTCCGGGACGTGGCCGATGGTGGTGGGTCGACATCTCCAGCAGATCACAGAACTGGCGTGCCCAAAACCGGGCGAACGCGCGATGGGGGCGGCCGACGGGAACCCCGGTTTCAGCCGCCGAGCCCCCAGGGCCGGCGCGAGGTGAAGTGGCGGACCGAGAGCGGCCTCGGCCCGCCACGTGGTCCCATCGCACGTGGATGGACGGAGGAGACGGCGTCTGGCCGAGTGTGACGCTCAGCGATAGGTGGTCTCAGCATTGACCGGTCGCCGGTGGGTTATGCACCCGGCTGCGTGACTCGAGGTTGGAGGGTTCGGGCGACACGCGGCGCTCACCGAGAGAATCGGTTCGCCTTATGGCGGTCTGTCTAGCGTGGTTCCTGCGAAGCGCAGCCAGCTCCCAGTTGCCTTCCCGTGAAAGGCAGACGGCCATGACCACGACTTCGACCGCCACACAGTCTGGTCCTTCCCGGCACCCGGGCGGGACGTTCCGTGTCGATCCCAACGTGCACACGGACCCGGTGGCCGTGGCCGTGCGGCATCTGGTGCCGTACATCGGCCTGCGAGCCCTTCTTCCGGTGCCGAACTATCAGCTCGTGAACGGTGCGAGCCGGTACTGGCTGTTCCGCCACGAGGTGGTTGTTCCGGACTCCCCGCTGGCTCGCGGTGTCCTTCCGAACCTCTAACTCTGGCACCTGAACGAGAACAGCGGCCTGCCCGCTTCGACTGTCCCCTCAATGGAGGCGAAATGCCGAAGGTCCGCAAAGACATCAACGCCCTCACCGACGCGGAACTAGACGACTACATTCACGCACTCGACATCCTGCGGCAGCGCTCGGAGGTGAACGAGGCCGATCCGGCCGGGTACGCGTTCCAGGCGGCGCTGCACAACGGTTTCGTGGGACCGGACGGCGTCGCCATCAGGTGCGAGCACAACAACGACCGCTTTCTGCCGTGGCACCGGGCGCATCTGCACTATTTCGAGAAGCTGCTCCAGGCGGCCGACCCGCCGCGCACCCAGAACGTCACCATTCCGTACTGGGACTGGATCGGCGAACAGACACCCGAGAAGTTTCCTCTCGCGTTCAAGAAGCCGGGGCTGAAAGCCCCGCGCAGCTCCGCGGCGGCGGCGCTGCCGCCGGACACGCTGGAGATCGTCACGACGGAGACGGACCAGAAGGAGTTCGCCGGCTATCCGGTGGGTGACCTCTCCGGGGACGACGGACGGATCGAAGGGGGACCGCACAACCGGATGCACGGTTTCTACATCGGCGGGGCGATGGCGAACCCCTCGGCAGCGGCCGAGGACCCCATCTACTTCAGCTTCCACGCCTTCATCGATCTGATGTGGGCGGAGTGGCAGCGCCGTAACGGCACGCCGCCCCTGACGTCGCCGGACGAGGTGCTGCAGGGGTTCGCTTCGCAGCCCAAGAACAAGATCTCCGAGTTCACCAACACCGTGGACCTCGACTACGAGTACGAGTACACGGCGCAGCTCAAGGCGGCCTTCGGGGTGCCGCCGGCGCCCCCGGCGCCCGTGCCTCCGGCGCCGCTCAACCTCCTGGCGACCGAGCTGCTCTCACCGCTCGACGGGAACGCGGACATCGTGGGCGAACTGCGTGACAAGGAGGTCGTGCAGCTCGGGTTCAAGGTGCCCGCGACCTCGGGTAAACGACTGCGTGTGCGACTTGACGAGCTCAAGGTGCCGACCACCGGAAGCTACATGCTGCGCGCCTTCCTCCATCCGTCCGGGGTGCCCTTCCAGCCCGACGACGGCGAGTTCGCACGTCGGTTCGGAGCAGGGTATGTGGCGCTGTGGCGGGCCCACCGGCACATGCACGACGGCCACGGCGACCTGCACGGCGACCACGACCACAACGTTTCCCGTACGGCCCGCTTCGACGTGGGACGCGTCTTGGAGTCGCTGGGAGCGGACGGCGCCGACCTGGTGTTCACCCTGCAGTTCATTCCCGCGCCCAGCGAGACTGGGCTGCCCCCGCATCCTCTGCCGCCGGTCGACGAGGTGGACTTCAAGGACGTGCGCATGGAGGTGTACTCCTGATGCGCACCCCGGTGTATGAGCTGCACATCCGGCCCATGTTCAGCGCGACGGACCGCGACCACATGATCCCTCACTCAATGAACCTCTGGAAGTACGAGGATGTGGTCGAGCACGCCGAGCACATCATCGACCGCCTGGAGGCCGGGACCATGCCGCCGACGGCCTTCGGCGGGCCGTGGCCGCCGGAGTGGATCGATGTCTTCCGGCGCTGGAAGGAGGGCGGTCTCAAGCGCCTGGAGCTCGGCACCGCGGTGATCACCGTCAACCGGTCGCCCAGCACCGTCACCGTCAAAGCGACCGGAACGTTCCCCGCCGCGGGCTACCAGGGGTGGCTCCAGCTGGAGAGCGAGTCCGACACGGCGAAGACCTACGTCCTGTACTTCGAGCCGCCCGACGCCCCGGTGGCCGGTACCGCCGATGACTTCGAGCTCAGGGAACGCTACAGCGTTTCCGACACCCGGGCCTTGTTCGTCCATGACAGCACCGGCGTTCAGGAGCACTGAACACGTCCGTCGATCGCGGACCCTGTCGCCGATCGGGCCGCCGGAGACGGCGGCATGACCGAGGAGAAACAGTGCAGGCCACAGACCTCTCAGGCACGTACACCTACCGGAGTTTCCTCAACAGGCCAGATCCAGTCGACGACTTCAACGATCTCAGGTTCGCTCAGCTGGAGCTCAGGCTGACAGCCACCTCGGCGGGCGGCGTGAGCGGTCTCCTGGTCTTCCCGGCACCGGCGGGCGTGGAACCGTTGGCGATGGAGATGGCCGGGCAGGCGTCCGGGACGCCGTTGGCGATCACGCTCACAGGCAAGGGGGTCGCCGGAACCCCGATCGAGGACTTCCACTACGAGTACGAGGGCGTGGTCCTGCGGCACTGGCCGACGGGAGTAGGACAACGGATGACGCTCGCCGGAACCGTCCTTCGTGCCAAGGACCACGGCAGCGGCGCCAACCTCGCCAGGGCCGGACAGACAGCCAGCTTCCTCGCAGTGAAAAGGGACTCCTGACCTGCCCGTCGCGGCAGCCTGCGCACGTGACGAGAGTGCTCGGCCAAGCGCTGTGGGCCGTCGCCCCGCAGGTCCGGGCCGGCGGCTTCCGCGGCATCAACCGCCTCAGGGAGTGGCGGCCGGGCGGGTCACCCTGCGGCTGACCCGCGAAGGCGAGCAGGCACGGGTGGGAGACCCTCGCGAGCACGCCCGAGCCGGAGACGACGGCCAGGGACGTCCGCGGCAGATGGCGTGGATACCGTCTCCGGCCCGAGGCCGACCCTTAGTAACACGCCTCCGGGACGGGCCGGCCGCGTCCGGTCAGCCAGGACCCGGCACGCGACGAGAAGATCATCCGGGCGCACAGGCCCGGCAGGCCTTCAGGCTCACCGTGCTGGCGTCCCTTCACTCCTGCGTCGTCGGTGTGATCGCCGAGGGCGGGGAGCCGGTCAGACCCGGGGTCGCCGGAGCCTGTCAGGCCGCCGCCCGCGTGGTCCGCTCCTGAGTAGGAGCGGCCCCCGCGGGCGGCTGTCAGTTTCGTCCCGGCATCGGCTTCCCTGCCCGACCGGCTGCTGATTCCGGGCGTGGCCTAGCATGGCGCGCATGTCGCGACGCCTGACTCTGTGGCTCCGGACGTGGTCCGGAGTGCTGCTGGTGTGCGCGCTCTTCGCATGTCTGACGGGGCTGGCGCGTCCCGCGATGGCGATGCTGGGACCGATGGAGATGTCCCCGCACGTCGCGATCACTGGGCATGCCGCGGCTCCGGCCGCCGTCGTATCGCCGGAGCACGGTCCGAGCTGCCCCGCGGCTGAGGAGCAGTGCGTGGCGCCGAAGGGCGTCCTCGCTCAGGACGTTCCGGCGGGCCAAGTGCCCGCTGCATCGTCGCGCGCACCGGACTGCACTCCGCCGTCTCTGGTGGCGCAGCCCAACGCCCCGCCACCGATAGTGGCTCCCCCTGATCTGCACCGTTTGTGCGTGTCACGGACGTGACGGCCGGCTACCCGTAAGGCCGACGCCTTGCGGAACGCCGTGTCTTCCCACGTCCGCCTCGGCACGCCCGGATTCCGTAGACCCGTGTGTGCGTGCCGTCGTCGCAGAACTGGAGTAACGACGCATGCCGTCGTCCGTCGCTTTGCTGATCACCGGTGCGAGCACCGGTCTGCTCGCTGGTGGCGCCTCGTGCGCCGCCGTACAGGGGGGTCTGCTCGCCGGAGCCGTGACCCGCCGCCGCACCCCCGAACCCGCCGCGAAACCCGCCGCCAAGTCGAAGCCTTCCGCTCAGCAGGCCGCCACACCGCTGGCGCCGGTCGGTGCCTTCCTCGCCGGGAAGCTGCTGTCCCACACGGTCCTCGGAGCCCTGCTGGGCGTCTTCGGCAACGTGCTGCAGCCCAGCCCCCGTACCCAGGCGGTGCTGCTGCTGGTCGCAGGGGTGTTCATGGTGCTGTTCGCGCTGGACCTGATCGGAGTCAAGGGGGTGGGGCGGTTGGTGCCCCGTCCGCCCGCGTCGTTCGGCCGGCTGATGCGGCGCAGCGCCAAGACCGACTCGGTCGCCACCCCGGCCCTGATCGGTTTCGCCACGGTGCTGGTGCCGTGCGGGGTGACCCTGTCGATGGAGCTGCTGGCCATCACCTCCGGATCGGCGGTGGTCGGCGCCGCGGTCATGGCCGGGTTCGTCGTGGGTACGGCCCCGCTGTTCGCCGTACTCGGCTACGTGTTCCGCCGGAGCAGCCAGGCGCTCTCCGGGAAGCTGGCCGGGCTCACCGGTGTGGTGGTGCTGACCGTCGCCGCCTGGACCATGATCTCCGCGCTTCAGGCAGGCGGGTGGGTGTCCTTCGACGCCCCGGACACCAAGGCCAAGGCAAGTGGTCCGTTCCTCGTGGAGGGCGGTGACGGGAGCGGTTCCGGGGGCGGCGGCGAATCACCGGAGAGCGGGACGACGCCCGTACGTACGGACGCATCCGGGCGGCAGATCGTTACGCTGACAGTGACGGATTTCTACGTCCCGACCCAGTTCACCGCGAAGGCCGGGGTGCCGACCACGCTGGTGCTGCACGGCAAGGACTCGGGCGGATGCGCCCGAGCGTTCACCATTCCCGAGCTCGGAGTCCAGGAGATCGTCAAGCGGGACGGTGACACCGAGGTCGACCTGGGCACCCGCAAGCCAGGCACCCTTCGCTTCTCCTGCGCGATGGGCATGCAGACCGGGGCCATCGAGTTCAAGAAGGATCTGTCATGAAGCTGTTCAGCCGAAAGAACAAGAGCGAACCGGACACGGCTCCACAGGTGGTGCTCCTCGTGGAAGGCATGCACTGCGCCAGCTGTGGCCTCCTCATCGACGACGAGTTGGAGGACGTCCCGGGGGTGCGATCGGCCGCCACGGACGTACGCGCCGGCCGCACCGTCGTGGTTCTCGACGAGGGCGCCCACGTCGACGGCGCCGCCCTCGTGACGGCGGTGCAAGCGGCGGGCGACTACACGGCCCGGGTCGCCGACTGACACGGACGGCGAGCTGTCCCCGTACCGAGGCTTAGTGGGCGCTGTGCCGCTGGTGGTGGGGCGAGCGCTCCTGGGGGTGTGCTTCATCCTCGTCGGCGGAGGCCGGGTTGATCACTTCGGCCGGGGGGTGAAGCCCCGCGAGGGTGACAGTGACGAGCCTGCGGACCGCGGCTTTGGAGGGCAGGCTGCCGGCCGCGCCGAGGGCGTGCAGGCAGTAGGCGGCGAGTTCGTCCGGCGTGACGTCGTCCCGGAGGCTGCCCGCCTCGGCCGCCTCGGCCAAGAGGTCCCGGATGAGGTCTCTGAGCTGCTGGTGTGCTTGGGCGACGTGCTCGCCCTGGTGAAGGAGTGCAGTGAGCTCGGTGCCATGATGCTCGTGCCGCTGATGGGAGATGAGCGCGTACGCCGTCAGTACGGCTTCGAGCCGCTCGCTTGCGTCGCCGGCCTGGTCGCGCGCCGCGATGAGGCGTTCGAGGTGGCCGGCGATCTGGCGCTCGTGCCAGGCGGTCAGGACTGATTCGATGTCCGGGAAGTACTTGTACAGGGTCGCCCGACCGATGCCGGTCTCCTGAGCGATGCGCGACATCGTCACCGCGAGCAGCCCGTGCTCGGCCACCAGCGCGGCCGTGGCATCCAGGGTCGCCTCCCGCACCGAATGGCGGTGCGCCTCGATGGTCTCGTTCCACAGCTTCGGCATGCACCTAATGTACGGGACGACGATCCCGTGACAGTATGGATTTGACAGCGACAGTCTGTCTCGCAAAAGGTGGCGGCGTCGAAGAACTCGGCGACCACGCGTGACAGCGGAGGCCCCTATGGCTGACTTCCCCCCTTCCCGGCACTCGGACGATGACGGCACCGATCCTGGAAGGCCCGAACGCGGACCGGCGCCCGGCCGACCGCGCTGGGTCAACGTCTTCCTCGCCGTCCTTATCGCTCTGGTCGTCGCCTTCGTGATCATGCACCTGGCAGGCGGCGGGATGGGGGGCCACACGTGAGGGCCATGACACCGCGCGTGCGCAAGCTCGCGCTCACGGCGCACGTGACGTCCTCGGTGGGCTGGCTCGGTGCTGTCGCGGTCTTCCTGGCTCTCGCGGTGACAGGTCTGACCAGCCAGAATGTCCAGACGGCCCGGTCGGCGTACGTGGCGATGGACGTGACCGGCTGGTTCGTCATCGTCCCGCTGAGTATCGCTTCGCTGCTGACGGGTGTGGTCTCATCGCTGGGCACCACTTGGGGACTGGTCCGGTACTACTGGGTCGTGGTGAAGCTCGTGATCACCGTCCTGGCCACGGTCGCCCTGCTGGTGCACATGCAGCCGGTCAGTTACATCGCCGGTATCGCGGCGGGAACGACCTGGTCCACCGATGCCCTGCACGGGCTGAGGACCCAGCTCGTGATCCAGTCCGGCGCCGCCGTGCTGGCACTCCTGGTAGCGACGGTGCTTTCCGTGTACAAGCCTCAGGGCCGGACCCGCTACGGGCGGCGAAGGCAGTACGAGCAGCGCACCGGGGCCCAGGCCGCAGGCGCAGCCACTTCTGGCCGGCCACGCGGGAACGCGACCTTTCGCTGAGTGTTTGGTCGCGATCGTCGAGGAGGATGCGGACGTGAGTGAACGCGGTGCCGAATTGATGATGAAGGCAAGCCGTCAGCTGTCGCAGATGACCGAATTCTTCGCCACGTTGAGTGCGACCGATCTTCTCAGGCCATGCGCGGTCGGGGAGGTCGGCGACGCCGTAGGCGCCCTCGCCGCGCACATCGCCGAGGGCTATCACCGTCTCGGCCGGTTGCTGGCCAGTGCGGCCCACGCGCCAGGAGCAGTTCCAGCGCGAGGACACGAGCATGGGTCGGTCGGGGAGGCAGTGACCCTCCCCGATCTGCTCCAGCACCTGATGGACGGCCAGATCCCGATCAGCACGCTGGCCGCCCTGACCGCCGACCAGCTCCATGCAACCGCACCCCCGATTCCGCATGTCTGCGACAGCAACCGGACACTCGAAGGTGCCATTGAGGACGTCATCGCTCACCAGGCGGAACACCTCGCCTCGCTGCGGCAAGCCCTCTCGTAGCCACCGAACCAGATCACGTGCCCGGTCGTCCGACGGCTCCAGAGGAACGGGTTCTGGGTGGCGGCCGGGATTCTCTGGGCGGCGACTCCGGTTCGTCCTGTGGCGGCGCGGTGTGGTTGTTGGCTACGTCATGAGCGTACGAGGCGGGCGATGGCCCGGGAGGCTTCGGCGACCTTCTTCTGTGCCTCGTCTCCACCCTCGGCGATGGCGTCGGAGACGCAACAGCTGAGGTGATCGTCGAGAAGCGCCAGCGCGCAGGACTGGAGGGCGGCAGTGGTGGCGGAGACCTGAGTGAGGATGTCAATGCAGTAGGTGTCCTCTTCCACCATCCGCTCAAGTCCCCTTACCTGCCCCTCTATGCGGCGCAGACGACGAAGGACGTCGTCCTTGTCGTTCTTGTAGCCGGTCATGGTGAGCTCCTCGTCTCGGGGGATCACGGATCGGAACTGGCGTAGACAGGAAGGGGGCGAGCCTGGTCGGCCCGCCCCCGTTGGCCGTACGACGGCGTCAGCTCATGGCGCGGAAGCTGCGCAGGCGGAGGCTGTTGCCGACGACGAAGACCGAGGAGAAGGCCATCGCCGCGCCCGCGATCATGGGGTTCAGCAGGCCGGAGGCTGCGAGCGGCAGGGCGGCCACGTTGTAGGCGAAGGCCCAGAACAGGTTCGACTTGATGGTGCCGAGGGTCTTGCGTGAGAGGCGGATGGCGTCCGCAGCGGCTCGCAGGTCACCGCGGACCAGGGTCAGGTCGCCCGCCTCGATGGCCGCGTCCGTTCCCGTGCCCATGGCCAGGCCCAGGTCGGCCTGGGCCAGGGCGGCGGCGTCGTTGACGCCGTCTCCGACCATGGCGACCGACCGGCCCTCGGCCTGGAGGCGCTTGACGACATTCACCTTGTCCTCGGGCATGACCTCGGCGATCACCTCGTCGATGCCCACCTCGCGGGCCACCGAGTCGGCGACGGCCTTGTTGTCGCCGGTGAGCAGGATCGGTGTCAGACCCAGGGCGCGCAGCCGCCGGATGGCCTCGGCGCTGGTGTTCTTGACTGCGTCCGCGACTTCGAGGACCGCGCGGGCCTCGCCGTCCCAGGCGACCGCGATCGCCGTACGGCCGGCCGCCTCGGCCTCCGCCTTCGCGCGCTCCAGGCCGACGGGCAGTTCCATGGCCCACTCGGCCAGCAGCCGCTCGCGGCCCACGAGGACCGCGTGCCCGTCGACGATGCCCTGGACGCCGAGCCCGGCGATGTTCGCGAAGTCCTCCGGTACGGGCAGGGCTCCCACACGTTCGGCTGCGCCGGCGGCAACGGCCTGGGCGATGGGGTGCTCGGAGGCGTGCTCCAACGCGCCTGCCAGCCGCAGGACTTCGGTTTCGTCCTCGCCGTCGGCGATGTGGATGGCCAGGAGGGTCATCTTGCCGGTGGTGACGGTTCCGGTCTTGTCCAGGACGATCGTGTCGACCTTACGGGTGGTCTCCAGCACCTCGGGGCCCTTGATGAGGATGCCGAGCTGGGCGCCGCGGCCGGTGCCGACCAGGAGAGCGGTCGGGGTGGCCAGGCCCAGGGCGCAGGGGCAGGCGATGATCAGTACGGCCACTGCTGCCGTGAACGCGGCGGTGAGTCCCGCGCCGCTGCCGAGCCAGAATCCCAGCGTGGCGAGCGCGAGGGCGATGACGATGGGGACGAAGACGGCGGAGATCTTGTCGGCCAGGCGCTGGGCCGCGGCCTTTCCGTTCTGGGCGTCCTCGACCAGCTTGGCCATCCGGGCCAGCTGGGTGTCGGAGCCGATACGGGTGGCCTCGACCACGAGGCGGCCGCCCGCGTTGAGCGTGGCGCCGGTGACCGAATCGCCCACACCGACCTCGACCGGTACCGACTCGCCGGTCAGCATGGAGGCGTCCACCGCCGAGGCGCCCTCGACTACGGTGCCGTCGGTGGCGATCTTCTCGCCCGGGCGGACCAGGAAACGGTCGCCCACCTGCAGGTCCGCGGTCGGGATCAGCTGCTCGCGGCTGCCGCGCAGTACGGTGACCTCCTTCGCGCCCAGCTCCAGCAGCGCCTTCAGGGCGGCGCCCGCCTTACGCTTGGACCGGGCCTCGAAGTACCGCCCGGCCAGGATGAACGCGGTGACGCCGGCCGCGGCTTCCAGGTAGATGTTCCCCGCGCCGTCGCTGCGGGAGATGGTCAGCTCGAAGGCGTGTGTCATGCCGGGCGTGCCGGCGGTGCCGAAGAACAGGGCCCACAGCGACCACAGGAACGCGGCCGAGGTGCCGACCGAGATCAGGGTGTCCATGGTGGCCGCGCCGTGCCGGGCGTTGGTGAACGCGGCGCGGTGGAAGGGCCAGGCGGCGTACGTGACGACCGGCGCGGTCAGCGTGAGCGAGAGCCACTGCCAGTACTCGATCTGCAGGGCCGGGACCATCGCCATCGCGATCACCGGTACGGACAGCGCCACGGCGGTGATCAGCCGGTGCCGCAGCGGCCGCAGCTCGTCGGTCTCCTCAGGCGCCGTTCCGCCGGATCCGGAATCCGTACGTATCGGGGTGGGCTCGGCGGCGGTGTATCCCGTCGCCTCGACCGTGGCGATCAGGTCCGCGACGGAGACGGCCCCGCCCTGGTAGCTGACCTTGGCCTTCTCGGTGGCGTAGTTGACGGTGGCCTCGACCCCGTCCATGCGGTTGAGTTTCTTCTCGATGCGTGCGGCGCACGAGGCGCAGGTCATCCCGCCAATGGCGAGTTCGACCTCGGCGGTATCGGGGACCGTGGTAGTCATCACTGCTCCTCGTGCTGGTGGGGAAGAGGGTGCCGGGCCCGGGTGGGCCGGGCCCGGCGTAAGGTAGCGGGGGCCTCAGGCGGTCCGGCCGGTGAGTTCGTAGCCCGCCTCGTCTATGACCTTGGCCAGCAGCGCGTCGTCGGGTTCGTCCGACGTGGTCACGGAAACCTGGCCGGTGCTGAGGTCGACGTCCACCGACAGGACGCCGTCGAGGGCGCCGATCTCCTTGGTGAGCGTGGCCTTGCAGTGCCCGCACGTCATGCCGGAGACGTCGTACACCGTGGTGGTGCCTTCGGTGGCGGTGGCGGTGGTGGAGCAGGTGCCATCCGTGGAGCAGCAGGACATGGTTACCTCCCAGACGATGATTGATACCCCTGGGGGGTATCGGCTTGTGTGATGTCAGGTATACCCCCACCCCGTATTTTTCGCAAGCATTCAAGGTCCCTTGCGTATACCCCCTAGGGGTATACGCTCTCGACGTACTCGAGCCCGTCATGTCGAAGGAGACCGTCATGAACACCGCCGTGAAGATCACCGTGTTTACCGCCGCGCTCGCGGCGTCCTTCGGCGCCGCCTACGGCGTGGGCGGAGCGGTCGGCCCCGTCAGCGTGGGCTCCCAGCCCGCAGCCCACGCCGGCCATGCCGCCGGCACCGCGTCGGCTGGCGCAGGCCTCGGCAGCGGCCGCGCGGACTCTCCCGCGGGGGGACTGCAGGTCTCGGAAGCCGGCT
Source organism: Streptomyces sp. NBC_00239 (assembly GCF_036194065.1). Classification (NCBI taxonomy): domain Bacteria; kingdom Bacillati; phylum Actinomycetota; class Actinomycetes; order Kitasatosporales; family Streptomycetaceae; genus Streptomyces; species Streptomyces sp. NBC_00239. The sequence goes on from NZ_CP108095.1 coordinate 6,681,147, forward strand.
ACACCCTCGACCTCAAGACGCCGCGCCTGGACGCTGGGCAGCAGGGCGAGCTGCGCTTCGCCATACGAGACGAGGCCGGGCGGCAGGTCACCGCGTACCAGCGCGAGCACGACAAGGAACTCCATCTGATCCTCGCCTCGCGCGACCAGGCCACCTACCGACACCTGCACCCCGCCAAGGCCGACGACGGCACCTGGAGCACCCCGGTCAACCTCCCTGCCGCAGGTGACTACCGGGTCTTCGCCGACTTCACCCCCGCCGGCAAGGATGCGAAGAACCTCATCCTGGGAGCCGACCTGGCTGCCTCGGGCCCCTACAAGCCCGCCGAACCGCCCACGTCCTCCCGCACCGCCACTGTCGACGGATACACGGTCAACCTGGACGGCGACCTGCGTCCCGGCGCGGCCGCCGAGCTCAAGCTGAACGTGACCAAGGGCGGCCGCGCGGTCACGGACCTGCAGCCCTACCTCGGCGCCTACGGTCACCTCGTCGCCCTGCGCTCCGGAGACCTCGCCTACCTGCACGTCCATCCCAACGGCGAACCCGGAGACGGCACCACCAAGCCCGGACCGGAAATCTCCTTCACCACCACCGCCCCCACCACCGGGACCTACCGCCTCTTCCTCGACTTCCAGCACAACGGAACCGTCCGCACCGCAGCCTTCACCGTCCAGGCACGTGCCGCCGGTGCCGATGGCGGACAACAGGAACCCGCAGGGCGCAGCACTGACGGCCACCGGCACTGATGAGTGCTTCGGCCCGTCCGCTTGCCGTCCCAGAGGGTGGTGTCCCGGTGTGAAAGGGCGGGTGCCGGGGCACCGCCTCAGGCCTTCTTGGGGGGTTGGTCTACTAAGCCGCTTAGCGCCATAGTACTTTCTTGTTCATGCACGCTGACCCGTACCCTGCCGCGCATCAAAGAGGCTGGCCGGCATCCCTCGACTCCTCTCCCACAGAGCGCCGGGTACCCGGCATGAGAGATGGCCGCACCCGGGAGGGCATACGGGCCAGGATCCGTCCCATGACCCCGGAGGAGCTCCCCTTCGTCGTCGCGGAGCATCGAAAGCACTTCCCCGACGGGTTCTTCGCCCGCCTCGGCCCGGCGTTCCTGACGGCATATTCCCGTACCTACATCAGCAGCCCCCACGCCGGCGCTTACATAGCCGAATCGGACGGAGAGCCGGTCGGCTTTCTGGTAGGTGTGATCGAACCAGTAGCTCACCGGCGTCACGTGCTCCAGGTCCACCGACGGAAACTCCTCCTGCGTGCCGCAGGTGCTCTGGCACTGCGCCCACCGTTGGCCCTGCACTTCCTGCGCACTCGGTTGCCGCGGTACTGCCGCGGTCTGTTGCGCGGACGCCCAGCTCCGCAGGTCGCTCGCGGTCCGCGCGGCACGACCGCGGTACTGGCGCATGTCGCCGTAGTCGAGCATGCCCGGTCGAGAGGAATAGGCGAAGTCCTGATCAGCCGGTTCGTCGAGGACGCCAACAACGCCGGATGCGCACGCGTCAGTCTCGTCACCGTCCTTGGCGACGGTGGTGCCGGCATGTACTACGAGCGACGGGGATGGGTGCCGCAAGGTGAGACCAGTAGCCCGGACGGGCGCCGACTGGCCACGTATGACCTGCTCCTGAACAGCGGCGCTGCGGCCGAGGCCTGCTGACACCGACGGCCAGGACATGAGACCGCCGACTCATCCGAGGCGGCGGTCTCAGCCTATCCCGGGGGCTGGCGCCCCCGGGATCGTCAGTGGCCGCTGTGCCCGTCGGTGTGCCCGGGCTCGGCGCTCTGGCTGCGAGTGGCCTTCGGGGTAGGGGCTCCGGCTGCGGGGTCGGTGGCCTTGGGCTGGTGCTCCTCTTCGGGCTCCTCGGCGCCGGAGCTGTGGCCGTGGCCGCCGCTTCCGGGCTGCTCGGCGAGGTTGGCCGCGACCTGCCGCAGGCCGGCGAAGCTGATGAGGGCGGTCACCAGGACCGCGAGTCCGGCCAGGCCGAAGATGCGCCGCCAGGAGGTGTCCTCGTCCTTGAGGACGTAGGCGATGAAGGAGAGCACCATGCCGGCCGGGATGAGGACTGCGGCGCGCGTGGGGAAGTCCTCGAAGTGCTGGAGGCCGCCGCTGAGCATGCCGATGCCGAAGGACAGCAGGAGCGAGGCGCCCATGATGGCGAGGGCGCGGGGCAGGGTGGGGCGCTGGCGGGCGAGGATGAACTCGTTGAGGACGGTGGCGCCGAGGAAGACCAGGACGCCGTATATCGCGATGAGGGTGTAGCGGGCGGGGTCCAGGGGGTGGTGGACGACGGCGCCGCTGATCAGTCCGGCGCCGACGAAGTAGCCGACGTAGCCGACGTAGCGTGCGAGCAGGCCCCTCTTGCGGGAACGGGCCCGGCGCCGCGCGGATCGGCTGGTCCCCGAGCCAGGTCCCTGCTCACTGTATGCGGCGGGACGGTCGGTGAGCTGGGTGGATGACATGCGTGGTGCTCCTTGGCCTGTGGCCTTAGGGATGGCGAAATAGCCGGGTAGGGAGGGGAAGAAGTCCCGGGAGGCTTGCACCTTGCCGAACCGCTCGCTGCCATGGGGCACAACCAGTCACGCCGTGTCGTTGACAGGCGTAAGGCTGCGCGGACGTCACATTTGGCGGAAGCGTCAGGGCGCGGCTCGACGCCCACACTCATGCGGGCGTTGTGCCAGGAGTTGAGTAGGCGCCGAAGCATGGCCGACTGTGTGAACCATGGCTGGATCGGGGCGCGATCCCGGGGAGGGCCGGTCGGGCAGGAGCCGCCGGAAGAGTTTGAGTCGGCGGATCCTAGACCCGCACGACAATCGTCCTGGTATGTGTGTGTGGCGAGGAAGCGGGCGACGTGGTGGTGCGGGTACCACCGGTGGAGGCGAACGGCGCGGCCGGTGACAACCGCTCCATCGGGAGGGCCCACATGTGAGGATCCTCCAGGGTGGGCGATTGCTGCGGGTGCCCCGCCATGCACTCCTCGGCGGGGTGCGAGGCACCGTGACCGCCGTGGTGGTCGACCGGCGCCGCCTCAACGGCCTCATGGTGGTCCGGGACCGCCATGACGGCGGACGCGGAAGCGGTCGGGCGGAGATGCCCTTGTACGCCGTCGGTGCTCACGCCGTGGGAGTACAGGAAGGTGAACACCAGCAGGGCCACCCACAGCACGCGCAGCGGACCCGCCTGGGGGCGGACCCGCAGGTGGTAAGTGGATGACCAGGGCGTGAGCACGCCGCGATCCTAACGGCTCTCTTTGCGTGCCCTGCATCCCCCCGGGCACAACCGCCACCCTGATAGGTGGTGTACGCCGCACGCGTGCGATCACAGCCGCTGGCGAGATCGCTACGAGGGAGCGGGAGCCCTGCCGGGACACCCGAGGGCGGGTGAGTGCTGTGGAGCCGCTCACCCGCAGGTCCGTTTCGGGCCCCGTTCTCAGTGGGGCGCGCTCTGCGTTCCGGCATCATGGATCTGCCGGAACGGCGCGGGGTCGAGCCCCGTTCCGAGGGCGGAGCCATGGTCAGTGACACCATCCGCCGGAACAGCTCCCACAACTCGTCCGGCACCCGATGCTCGACAAGACTCGCCATGTACTGGACAGCGAGAGCGATCCGCCGGAAGAAGGGCACCTCTGATTGACATCGCTTCACGGGCAGAGCCTGTTTGGGTGATGGTGCTGTGGGCACCCGTAGCCACCTCGCGTAACGTCGTTACCAGAAGGGCACCGACAGCTATTCCGCTATTCCGCCACCGCTCCGCCGGTCGCTGTGCAAAGGGGTGCTGGATGTCGATGACGAGTCGGCGCGATCTGCTGGCGAAATCTGTGGGAGCGGTGGCGGTCACCCTCGTGCCCAGCTCCGGCGCGGCAAGTGGGAACACACCACGGGAGCGGCCGGTCACTACGGTCGATGGGCGCGTGGACTGGGACGCCTTGCGGGCGCAGTTTCGTCTGGAGCCGGGATGGGTGAACCTCGCGTTGTTCTACCTGGCCTCGCATCCGAAGGTGGTGCGCGATGCAGTGGATCATCTGAGGGCACAGGTCGACGCCAATCCTCTGTCGGTGGCCACGGGGATGGCGCTGCCCGACGGTCCGACGGGATGGCCCCGGGTACGTCAGGCGCTCGCGGCCTATCTGGGAGGCCAGGCCGAAGACATCGCGATGACGGCGAGCACGAGTATCGGGCTGGGTGTCGTCTACAACGGCATCATGACCCGTCCGGGACAAGAGTTCCTGTTGACGGAGCACGACCACAACGCCCACCGCACAGCCGCCCGCTTGGCCGCCGAAAAGCATGGCAACACGGTGCGGCTGGTCTCCTGGTTCGCCGATCCGGCCACCGCGACGGTGGACGGCATTGCAGCGGCAGTCGGCGAGGCGATACGTCCGAGCACCAGAGTCGTGGGGATCACCTGGGTGCAGTCCAGCACGGGGCTTCGGATGCCGGTGCGTGCGGTGGCCGAGGTGGTGCGCCGGGCCAATGAAGGGCGCAGCCCTGCCGACCGGTGCCTGCTGGTCGTCGACGGCGTGCACGGGCTGGCGGCAGTCGACGAGGATGCCGCCGGCCTGGGCGCGGACGTGGTGATCGCGGGAACGCACAAATGGCTGTTCGGTCCAAGGGGGACGGGGCTGGTCTGGGTGGCGCCGGACGTCCTCGAGCAGCTGCGGCCCACCTTCGTGAGCTTCATCGGGGGCGGGGGAGCAGCGTCCCTGTCGCCCGGCGGGTTCCTGGCGTTCGAGCATGCCTTCGCTCTGCCGGTGGCGGTAGCGATGCATGAGCAGCTGGGCAGAGCACGCGTTGCCGCCCGCATCACACAGCTGTCGACACAGGTGAAGCAAGGACTGAGCCGCATCCCCGGGGTCACCGTGCACACCCCTGCCGACGCGGAGCTGTCAGCGGGCATCACCTGTTTCAGCGTGGCCGGACACACTCATCAGCAGGTCGTCGACCACGCCGCCACCCGCCGCGTGCGGCTGTCCACCTCAACCTACACCCGGATCGGTACCGCCGTTATCAACACTCCAGCAGAGATCGACACCGCACTCAACAGCCTGGCTGATCTCACCCACTGAAAGCCGTTCTGAGCTTCCCCGGGGCGTCGCTGGGGCGTTCGGCACGGGGCCGCATCGGCCGCTTCGGCCCGCGGGCCATGGCCGCGCTGGTCACCGGGGGCCTCTTCGTCACCATGACCCTGGTGCCGTGCTTCAAGTACCCCGCCAATCCGCCGGCATGTCGTGTTCGAAGGCGACCACGAGCGCGGGAACCCCGATACTCGTGAGGGCTGCCATCCGGCCGGGGTCGCGGGCCCAGCCGTCCGAGGCGGCGGACTGCCCGACCGCTCCCTCGGTCGACGCCCATACGTCCTCCTGCGCGCCAAGGAGTTCGATCCAGGTCCGCACCTGGGCCTCGTCCGTGGTCAGCACACGCGGCGGCAATGTGCTCAGCAGTGTCTGCGCGGCGGCGTAGGCGGGCGGGATGCGTCCAGTGAGCGCGATCAGTTCCGCTTCGGTCCGCAGGACGGCGTCCAGCACACCGTTCAGCGGCCCGGCGCCGGCCATCAGCACCACCGATCGCACCAGATCCGGGCGGTTGCGGGCCAGCAGCTCGGCGGTGAAGCTCCCCAGCGAATAGCCGACCACCGCCGCCTGCGCGATGCCGAGCGCGTCGAGCAACCCCGCGAGGTCATCGGTAAGGTCCGCCATCGTGTAGGGGGGGCAGGCGGTGCGTCCGAGGGTGCCACCCCGCGTGCCGCATACGTCACCACCTCGAACCCGGCAGCCACCAGGGCGTCTCACAGCCCACACAACTCCCATGCCACCGGGGGCATTCCTGTCCCGCCCACCAACACGACCGGATCACCCACGCCCAGCCGCTCGAAGGCGATTCGCACCCCACCGACTTCTACTGACTCCACCGCACCCCCAGTGTCCCGATCCGTCCCCGGCTTGCGGGGCCACTCCCACCCTGCACGCGCCGCGTTGAGATGGGAACCCGGAGCACGAGAACTGCGAGCAGGAGGGGGTACCCGCCCCACCAGAGCGTCGACGACCGGGCCGCAGTCCGCATGCACGCCACATGATTCGACAGGTCGGCCACATCGTGAACATCACCTATCAGATCGGCTCTGCCCTGGGGCGACGTCATATCTGCCTGCTGCTCGTTGCCACTGAGCCACTAAACTGATTAGTATCCGGCCGAACCCTTCGCACGTTCGATCACCCGCCCCGGGTGGCAGCGGAGGTGCCGCTGAATCCCCCTGTCCTCCTCGGAGTGGGGGATTGGACTTGCTTGCCTGTCAGGCGGCTGAGGAAGAAGGAGCTTGCCTCAGTGGCATCCCACCGTCGTCCGAAACAGACGAACCAGGCTTATGCGACCGTGCTGACCGCTACTGCGGCAGCGGCAGTTGCCCTGTCGACGCAGTCGGCTTCGGCTGACCCTCTGCCCGACCCGGGCAAGAAGGGCGTTCAGGCTCAAGTCGACCGTTTGTATGAGGAAGCGACTCAGGCCACTGAGAAGTACAACGGGGCGGAAGAGAAGTCCGAGGGGCTGCAGAAGGAGGTGGCCACCCTCCAGGAGGCGGCCGCCCGCAAGCAGGGTGAACTCAATGACCTGCGCAACAACCTGGGATCGCTGGCTGCTTCGCAGTACCGAGGTGGGGGCATGGATCCGTCGGTCCAGCTACTGCTCTCAGCCGATCCCGACGCGTATCTCGAACAGGCGTCGCGGCTTGGCAGAGTGAGCGACAGGCAAGCCGGAATACTGCAACAATTCCTGTCGCAGCAGCGGTCCCTGGATCAGCAGCGCAGCGAGGCTGCCGGAAAGCTCAAGGATCTTGAGGCGACGCGCAAGGAGCTGGGAAGCCGAAAGGCCGAGATCCAGGGCAAGTTGGCGGAGGCGCGAAGGCTGCTGAGCACGCTTACGGCCGAAGAGCGCGCGAAAATCGATGCTGAAGAGGCGCGGGCCAACCGCGCGAGTGAGCGGGTCGACCTCGGCAACGAGGTCAGTGGTTCCCAGCGGGCCGCTTCAGCCTTCAACGCGGCCAAGAGCAGGGTCGGTATGCCTTATGTGTGGGGAGCCAGCGGGCCGAACTCCTTCGACTGCTCCGGTTTGACCTCCTGGGCATTCCGTCAAGCAGGTGTGTCCATACCGCGCACGTCCCAGTCGCAAGCGAACGCCGGCACGCGGATCAACTCCCTGAGCGCGCTCAAGCCCGGTGACCTCATCATCATGCGCAACGATCTGAGCCATGTGGGTTTCTACGCCGGCAACGGACAGATCCTTCACTCGCCCAAGCCCGGTGCCCAGGTGCGGTACGAATCCATCGCCCGCAGCGGGATGTCGTTCATGTGGGGCGTACGCATCAGCTGACACGCTCGCGGGACTCCCCCCAGAGCCGGGGAACCGCCCAGCGTCACACCGAGACGCCCTGCTCGCGCAGGAACTTCAGCGGCTCGATCGCATAGCCGTAGACGGGGGCGGTGCGCGCCTCGAAGTGCAGGTGGGGGCCCGTCGAGTTGCCGGTACTGCCGACCTTGCCTATCTCCTGGCCCGTCGTCACGGTCTGCCCGACTCGCACACTGATCTTCGACAGGTGCCCGTACTGGGTGTACGTACGGTCTCCGTGCTTGATCACGATGTTGTTCCCGTATGACCCACCCCAGCCGGCGTCGACCACGGTCCCGCGGTTCACCGCCTTCACGGAGGTGCCGGTCGGGGCAGCGAAGTCCTGGCCGGAATGCTTGTTGGACCACATCGTGCCGCCGAGGCCGTAGGCAGAACCGATGGTGTAGCTATTGAGCGGCTTCACCCAGGCGGCCGGGCTCTTGCTGATCGCGGCCCTCTTCTTGCGGTCGGCGGCAGCCTTCTGTGTGGCGCGCTGCTTCGCGTCGTCCACCGCACGCTTCCTCGCGGCGGCCTTGGCGTCCGCGGCCTCCTTCTGACCTTCAGCCTGGGCCATCACGGCCGCCGCGAGAGGTTCGCCCGTCACGTACGTGAAGACGTCCGCCCGGGGCTCCGCAGCGAGCGCCACGCCGGCGCCAAGCACGGCCGAGACCCCCATGCCGACAGCCATCACGGCGGCGCGGCGGCGTAGGACGGCCTTGCTCGAGGCGCTGGAATTGGCGTGCTGCGTCATACGCGTTTCCTCCAAGGAGCGAATGAATCCCCGGCGGCATCCGGGGAGGTCCGCACCTTGATATCCCGCCCTTCAGAGGGCAGCAAGGGGCCCCTCTACGGCCTCATGTAGTAGCAGTCGTGAGGGGAGTCGACGGCTTGTCCGTGGTGTGGCCAGATCGCGTCAGGGGCCTGTGCCCCGACCCCGCTAAAGACCCTGCTGCAGGTTCGAAGATCGTGGCACACGGTCATGAACGTCCTAAGTTGCTTAGTATGTGAATCCGGTCATGTGCGACACATCACCGGTTACTCAAGTGGATTTGAGTTTTGTAGGGCCGCCGAGATTTTGGTGTTGTCGGGAATCGACTGCCGTAGACTCGCCGAGTGCACGTACCGCCGCTTGCCCGGCTCGCTCTCCTCGTCGCGCTGTTGGCGGCTGCGGCGGGTTCCCTGCTGTTGTGGAGTCCGCAACGTCTCCTTTCGCAGGGATTCACCTCTGCGAGCTCGGAGATCTGGACGGCTCCCGCTTTCGTCGTCGTTTTCGCGCTCGCCACCCTCGCCTTCTTCCCGAAGCCGGTGCTCAACGCCGCCGCAGGGGTCCTATTCGGGATCCCTGAGGGTCTGCTGCTGGCGGTCGCCGGGACCACTCTCGGCGCGGTGCTGGCCTTCGGTCTCGGACGGAGCCTGGGTCGGGACGCGCTTCGGCCGCTTTTGAAGAAGAAGACCCTCGCTGTCCTCGACCGCCGACTTACCGATCAAGGCTTTCGGAGCGTGATGCTCCTTCGCATCGTGCCCGGCATTCCTTTCCAGGCGGTCAACCTGGCTGCGGCCTTTTCGGGAGTCCGCCTCCGGCCCTTCGTCGCCGCAACGGCACTCGGTGTGCTGCCCGGGACCGCCGCGTACGTGATCGCCGGAGCGTCGGCCTCCTCTCCGACCTCTCCTGCCTTCCTTCTCTCGACCGCCGCGATGATCACCATGACGCTGCTCACGCTCGTCTCTCTGAGGCGAGCCCGGCGCACGATGGTCTCGTCGAGCGCCGGCAAGCCTGTTTGATCATCCTCGAGTAGGGCCAGGTCCGTGATGGCGCTCGGGGAAATAGCAATACCCCCACCCGGTGTCATCACTACCGCATCCGACAACGGCCGACGGAGTAAGCGATGGAGCGACGGCGGAGGACCGCCGCCTGGTGCGGTCGACTTCTGCTGTCCGCTGCGCTGCTCGTCGGCCTCATCACGATGCACGTGCTCGGCCATCCCGCCGAGCAGGCTTCGTCTCACTCGCCTGACCGGTCTGTCACGGTCACCTTCGCCGCGGTCACCATCGACGGCGAGCATCAGACGACTGCAGGCGCGGCTCCCGCCGAGGGCGGCCATACGCCCCTGCGAGGGCTGGACACTGCCCTCGTCTGCGTGGCCCTGCTCAGCGCGTGCACAGTGGTCTTCCGTGCCTCCCCCTCCAGCAGCCATCGGCTTTCGGGGCTCCTGCTTGCCGGGCTGGCGCGACTCCTGCACGCCCTTCGGCCGATGCCGCCGCCAGTCAGCTGCGGACCCGCGGAGAAGCGGGCCCGCGACATGCCGGACGAGGACCAGGCCGTAACCATGCCGCGGTCCTAGCCGCCCATCGTCGGCCCCCGGCGCCCCGCCCCCTCACAGCCGCAGCGTGCGGCGCAGGGTGATGGTGGGTTCGGTGTGCTTCGCCTCGCCTGCGGCGGGTGGCGATGACGGCGGGCTCGAAGTAGGCGGAGACCATGTCGGCTGGGCCGTCGGCGCACCCTGCCTGTGACTGTCCCGCCCCAGCCAACGGTCAGCGGCGGCTCCTCCGCCGCGGTGCGGTGACCCCCTGCTCTCGCTCCGGCACATCGTCATCGCTGGCCCGCTGCCCGACGTGGCTTGATGCGTGGGCTGGGCAGGCCAACCTGATGTCTTCCGGTGCCGCCGGACGGCGCGTGTTGCCGTTGACCGGGCTTCGGCTTGGGTGCTGCGCTGCCTGTATCGCGTCCGGCCGAATCGGCGGCTGACGAGGAACCCCGGGATGGACGTCATGAACGACGGCAACGAGTCCGCCGGGCGCCCGCCGGTGCAGTCTCGGCTCGAACGCCTGCGGCAGTCGGCCCGGGGGTGGCAGAAGGCACAGCTTGCTGTGCTGGGGGCGACGGCTCTCTTCGGGGTACTCAAGTCCCGGACGGTGCCCTACGCGCCCCGCGAAGTGCAGTTGGCTTCCGGAGTGCTGCTCCTGCTGGCTCTGGGTATTGCCTGCTGGGCCGCGCTCCTCGTCGGCCGTGTCGCTTGGTCACTGCCGGGTGGAAACACACCCTCGCGACGCCACCGCGGTGAGGAAGCCGAGCTGTGGCAGGCCAGCCGGGGACTGGGCAGGGGGCGCCTCCTGACCTATGTGGCGATCGCGCTGGCCGCCTTGGCCACCGCCTCTCAGTGGTGGCCCTCGCTGGCCTGAGGCTCCCATTGACATCGAAGTACGCCTGGCGCCGCCGACCCGGGGGCTGCTTGCGTCTCTGGCCGGGTACTCCGGGCAACGGTGGCCGGATGGCACGCGAGCGACGCGTGCCATCCGGCCCATCCGGCCGCGAGGTCATGACCGGTAGGCGATGTTCGTCATCATCCCGGCCTCGCCGTGGTAGGCGTTGTGGCAGTGCAGCATCCACTGGCCGGGGTTGTCGGCGTCGAAGAAGACGGACAGCTTCTTCTTGGGCAGGACGATCGCGGTGTCCTTGCGCGGACCCGAGTCGCCGAGCTGGTAGGTGTGGCCGTGCAGGTGCATCGGGTGCCACATGGTGGTGTCGTTGACGAAGTCCAGCCGCACCCGCTGGCCCTCCTCGACCAGGATCGGGTTGGACTCCGGGGCGGTCATGTCGAACGGCTTGCCGTTGATGGCCCAGTTGTAGTGCATCATGCCGCCGGTGAGCTTGATCTCGTGCGTGACGTCGGCCTTGGCGGACTTCAGTCGCACGTCGTCGGCCGCGCGGAGCTGGGAGGCGGTCATGATCAGGCCGCCGAGTTCCTTCGGCCGTACGGACGCCGACGGGGCAGTGCCGGAGCCGGTACGGACCAGGGCCAGGCCGCTCGCGTTCTTGCCCTCGGCCGCGGCGACCAGGGGGAAGACGCCGTCTGCGAGGGTGACCAGGACGTCGTAGCGTTCGCCCATGCCGATGAGCAGGGCGTCCACCTGCTGGTGCTGGACCGGGTAGCCGTCGGTGTGGGTGATGGTCAGCTGGTGGCCGCCGAGGGCGACCCGGTAGGCGGTGTCGGAGCCGGCGTTGATGATGCGGAGCCGTACCTTGCGGCCGGGCTTGCCGGTGTAGACGTCGGGGTCGGCCGGGACCCGGCCGTTGATCAGGTGGTACGGGTACTTCACGTCGCCGGCGTCGCCGCCGAGCAGCTCACTCTCGGCGCCCATGAACATGAACCTCGACGACATGCCGCCCGGGGAGGCTGACGGTGACGGGGATGCCGTATCGCCGTCCATGTTTCCCATGTTGTGCATGTAGTGGCCCTTCATGCCCGAGCCGGAGCCGTCGCCCATGTCCATGCCGCCCATGCCCTGCCTGAGTTCGGCGAAGACCTCGTCGGGGGTGCCGGTGACGCCGTCGACCCAGTCGTCGAGGACGACGACCCATTCGTCGTCGTACGCCAGCGGCTCGCGGGGGTCCTCGACGATGAGCGGGGCGTACAGGCCGCGGTCGAGCTGGACGCCGACGTGCGGGTGGAAGAAGTACGTGCCGGGGGTGTCGGCGATGAACCGGTAGGTGAAGGTGCTCCCGGCCCGTACGGGGGTCTGGGTGGCGGTCGGCACGCCGTCCATGTCGTTGCGCAGCGTGATGCCGTGCCAGTGGATCGAGGTGGTGGCCTTGCCCGGCAGCTGGTTGGACAGCTCGGCGGCCAGGGTGTCCCCGGCGGAGAGCCGGAGCTCTTTGCCCGGGGTCCGGCCGTCGAAGGCCCAGGTCTTGGCCCTGATGTTGCCGCCCAGGTCGAGCATGGCGGGCGCCGCGGTGAGGGTGGTCTTGTGTTCCCTGCCAGTGCCGGCCCGCTTCTTCTCGGCTCGGGCGACCTGGGAGCCGGAGGGGCTGACCAGGGCGGGGGTGCTGGCGGAGTTGCTGCAGGCGGCGAGCGCGCCCACGCCGGCGGCGCCGAGTCCGGCGAGCAGGACGGAGCGTCGGTTGATGCTGTTCACGTGTGAGTCCTCTTGTTCGAGCTGCGTATGGGGTCGCTGGCTTCACGGCACAGGGGTGCCGTGGGCGCGGCCTAGATGCGCAGCTGGGAGAGGACCGACAGGTCGGGCGGAGCGCGGCCGATCGCCACGGCGGACACCGGCCGGGCATTGGCCTGGTGCGGGTTCGTCGACAGCCCGGCATGTTCCTGCGGCGGCACGGGGAGCTTGACCACCTCGATGCTCGCGGTGGTGCAGTGCTGCATGCCCAGGCTGGCGCAGGCGCTGTGCGGAAAGCTGTGCGCGGACGGGCTCGCGCCGAGTACGTCCGTGTGGTCGGCGGCGGAGCCCTGCGGCATCGCGCCGGCGGTCGAGGAGGCCATGCCCGGCATGGCGTGCCCGGTGTGCGTGGCGGAGGGCGCGGAGGTGACGGCGACCGCGGCGGTCTCGTGGTGGACGAGCAGGGCCAGGGCGGCGCACAGGGCGATGACGGCGCCGCGCCCCCAGCCCATGGCACCCGCAAGGGCCTTCTGTGTCGCCATCGCCTCCACCCGGGCTTCTGTTCTCCGAGCCCCGTGGGTGGGAGCTCGCCGCCCGCTCAATATACCCCTGCGGGGTTTTCCTGGCCTGTGGGTCGGAGAGGCGGTCACAGGCGCAGTGTGCGGCGCAGGGCGAGGGCAAGTTCGGCCAGCTTGGCCTCGCCCTCGGCCGGATTCGAGCGTGCGGCGTCGGTGACGCAATGCCGTACGTGGTCGTCGAGCAGGCCGAGCGCGACTTCCTGCAGGGCTCGGTTGACGGCGCTGATCTGGGTGAGGACGTCGATGCAGTACCGGTCGTCGTCGACCATGCGGGCGATCCCGCGGACCTGGCCCTCGACCTTGTGCAGCCGGGCGAGGTGGTCGCCCTTGTGGTCGGCGTAGCCGTGCGGGGCCGCGCCCGGTGCCAGGTCCGAGGTGCTCGCGTGGCCGGGTTTGGCGGTCATCTGCTCTCACCTCCTTCATGGGCCCCGCCTGCCGCGAGTGCGCGGTAGTGGACCGGGTCGGCGTCAAAGGCTGCCGCGCAGTGCGCGGAGCAGAAGAAGTAGCTGCCGCTGGCGGCGTCGCGCCGTTCGGCGGCGGCAGCCGGGTCCACGCGCATGCCGCACACCGGGTCCACCGTGATCGCCTCGGCGCCCTGCGAGTGGTCTTCCCCGGCCACGGGCTCGAGGTGCGGCCGTTGGCCATCACTCTCTGCGGCATGGGCCGGGGCCCGGTCGGCAGCGGATTCGACCCGAGGCTCGACGGGCTCCACCGTGGCGGGCGGCAGCGGCGTCGGATGCCAGCGGCGCAGGCGGGATGCGTTGGTTACCACCGACAGGGAGGACAGGGCCATGGCGGCGGCGGCGATGATCGGGCTGAGGCGGATGCCCCACACCGGGTAGAGGGCTCCGGCGGCGAGGGGGATGCCGACGGCGTTGTAGACGAGGGCGAAGAACAGGTTCTGCCGGATGTTGCGCATGGTGGCCCGGGAGAGGCGGATGGCGGTGACCACTCCGGTCAGGGAGCCGGAGATAAGGGTGATGTCGGCCGCTTCGATCGCGACGTCGGTGCCGGTGCCGATCGCGAGTCCCACGTCGGCGGCGGCGAGGGCGGGGGCGTCGTTGATGCCGTCGCCGACCATACCGACCGTGCGGCCCTCCGCCTGTAGGCGGCGGATCTCGTCCGCCTTGTGCTCGGGCAGTACCTCGGCCAGGACCCGGTCCACGCCGACCTGGGCGGCGATCGCGGCGGCGGTGCGGGCGTTGTCACCGGTGATGATGACCACGTCGATACCGAGCCGCCGCAGGGCGGCGATGGCCTGGGCGGAGTCGTCCTTGACGGTGTCGGCGACGGCGAGGACACCGGCGGGCCGGCCGTCGACGGCGGCGAGGACGGGGGTCTTGCCCTGGGCGGACATCCCGGCCGCGACCGGGGTGAGGGCGCTGGTGTCGATACCGGCGTCGCCGAGCAGCCGGGCGGTGCCGACCAGCACAGCGTGGCCTTCCACGGTGGCCCGTACCCCCTTGCCCGTGACGGAGTCGAAGCCCTGCGCCGCAGGCAGGGTGAGACCGCGCTGCCGGGCTCCGGTGACGATCGCGCCGGCGAGCGGGTGCTCACTGTCCGCCTCGGCCGCCGCGACCAGGACCAGCAGCTCGTTGTCCTGGAAGCCGTCTGCCGCGTGCACGTCGGTGAGGACGGGCTTGCCCGCAGTGACGGTGCCAGTCTTGTCCAGGACGACGGTGTCGAGCTTGTGCGCGGTCTCCAGCGCCTCGGCGGAGCGGATCAGGATGCCCGCCTGGGCGCCCTTGCCCGTGCCGACCATGACCGACAGCGGGGTGGCGAGTCCCAGGGCGCAGGGGCAGGCGATGATCAGCACCGCGACCGCGGAGACCAGCGCGAGCGTCAGGGCCGGGGCGGGGCCGATGGTGTACCAGAGCGCGAAGGCGGCGATGGCGATGGCGATGACGGCGGGCACGAAGTAGGCGGAAACCGCGTCGGCGAGCCGCTGGATGGGCGCCTTGGACGCCTGGGCCTGCTGCACCAAGCGGATGATCTGCGCGAGCATGGTGTCCGCGCCGACCTTGCTCGCGCGTACCCGCAGGGAGCCGGTGCCGTTGACGGTCGCGCCGATCACGGTGTCTCCGGCCCGTTTGGTGACCGGCATCGGTTCGCCGGTGACCATCGACTCGTCCACCGCCGAGGACCCCGAGAGCACCTCGGAGTCGACCGGGATCTTCTCTCCGGGCCGGATCACGACCTCGTCGCCGACCGCCACGTCTTCCACGGGGATCTCGGTTTCGGTGCCGTCGCGGATCACCCGGGCGGTGCGGGCTTGCAGGCCCAGCAGTGCGCGGATGGCTTCGCCGGTCCCGGCCTTGGCGCGGGCCTCCAGCAGCCTGCCGAGCAGGATCAGGGTGAGGATCACCCCGACCGCCTCGAAGTACACCTCGCGCAGATCCTCGGGCAGCAGGCTGGGGGCGAGCGTGACGATCAGGCTGTAGCCGTACGCGGCGGTGGTGCCCAGCGTGATGAGGGAGTTCATGTCCGCGCTGCGGTGGCGCAAGGTGAGCCAGCCGGTCGAGTGGATGGGCCAGCCGGTGTAGAACATCACCGGAGTAATCAGGGCCAGTTGCAGCCAGTGGCCCAGCATCCATTCGGGCACCCAGTCGGCGCCGAACAGCTCGTGGGCCATGACGGCGAAGAGCACCGGGGCGGTGAGCACGGCGCCTACGGCGACCCGGCGCGTCAGGTCCGTGATCTCCGCGCGCCGCTCGGCGGCCTCCGCCGCCTCCGCCTCGGCCCCGGTCCCCCCGCCGCCCCTATGTTCCGCTTCGGTGGCGGCGGCAGAGGTTTCCGTACCGTCTCCGTCGGGGGTGACTTCCGTGATGCCGGAACCGTCCGCCGGTTCGACCAGCAGCGTGCCGTGGATCATGTTCATTCCGCAGGCGAACCCGAACGATCCTGCCTGATCCGGGCTGACGCGCACGGTGGTGCGGGTGAAGGCCGGCAGCCCGGCGCTGACGCGTAGGTCGGGGAAGACGACCCGGTTGGTGCACTCGCCGGACTCCTGCCGGTCGAAGACCAGCTCCACCGGAATCCCCTGTCGGACCCGGATGACATCGGGGCTGTAGCCGCCCCGCACCGTCACATCGACCCGCTGCACCCCGCCCTCCAGGTGCGCGGCACGGGCCCGGCGCGGACCGAAGAAGAACCACCCCAGGCCGGCGATCAGCACGGCAGCAGACAACACCACGATCACATCGGCGAAACCCATGGCAATGGCCTCCCTGCGTTTTTCACTCCCTCCAGCCTCGCCCCCGTCTACCCCAACCAGGTAGGGGCTGAACGGTCCCGATACAGGGGACCAGGTGGCCCCTGCGCATACGGCCTGGCGGGGCGACATTGGTAGCAGGAGTCACCGGCCGGACGGCGGGCCCCGCGCCCGCAGCCCCCGAATCCCGGGAAGTGAAACGCGATGATGTTCTGGTTCGACCACGACGTCAGCGGCTGGGGCTGGTTCGCCATGTCGGCCAGCATGATCCTCTTCTGGGCCCTGATCATCACCGCCGCCGTCCTGCTCTTCCGCGCCCTGAACCGTGCCCCCGAACACACCCACATGCCCTCCGGGCCCTCGCCCGAGCAGCTGCTCGCCGAACGCTTCGCCCGCGGCGACATCGACGAAGAGGACTACCAGCGGCGCCTGACCGCCCTGCGCTCCTCCGGCCCCGCCAAACCCTGACGACCCTCCCAAGGAGGAGGACCGGCCATGAACAACAACAGGAACTACGGCCTCTACGCGATCGCCATCGCCATCGCCCTGGTCGGCGCAATGACGCTCGGCGTGCCCCTGGGCACCCTCGCCATCCTCGCCATCGTTGCCCTCTGCCCGCTGATGATGTTCTTCATGATGCGCGGCATGCACGGCGGTGACGACATCCACAGGCACGATGACGTGCCCAAGGACCGCGACCCGCACGACCACAAGCCCTTCCGCTGAAACCAGCGGGCGAGGTCAGGTGACGTGGCATGCAAGCCTTGATCGCGATCTTGATCGGCGGGCTGATTCTCGCGGCCCTGGTCTACGACATCGGCCGCCTGATCACACCTCGCGAGAGCCGGTGGCCCCCTTTGGCGCGGCTGCGGGGCCGCCGCGCCGCTCTGGAGGCCGCCGAACGCTGGTGTGCGGGCCTGCGAACCCACGGCCAGATCGACGCGGCCGCCTACCAGCGGCGCATGAGCGCACTGGCCCGCGGACAGCGGACACCGCCCCGAGGAGGACGTGATGGGTGACGCCGCATACGGCCTGTGGCCGCTGGTGGTGCTCAACACGGCGCTGTTCATCGTCTTCGCCGCCAGCTTCTTCCACCCGAAATCCAAACGGGACTGGCGGGCCATGGGCGCCTACAGCGCCTTCCTGGTGGCGCTGTTCACCGAGATGTACGGCACCCCGCTGACCATCTACCTGCTGGGCAGCTGGCTCGGCAACCAGTTCCCGCTCCTGGAAGACACCCACGCAGGCGGGCACCTGTGGAACGACCTGACCGGCTGGTCGGGCGATCCGCACCTGAGCCCCTTCCACCTGGCCAGCTACGTCGCCATCGGCTTCGGATTCTGGCTGATCGCCGCCGCCTGGAAGGTCCTGCACGACGCCGCACAGCACGACAGGCTCGCCACCACCGGCCTCTACGCCTGGGTGCGCCACCCGCAGTACGACGGCTTCCTGCTCATCATGATCGGGTTCCTGCTGCAGTGGCCCACCCTCCCCACCCTGATCATGTTCCCGGTCCTGGTGTACGTGTACGCGCGCCTGGCCCGCAGCGAGGAACGCGAGGTCGCGGCCCGGTTCGGTGAGGAGTGGACGGCCTACGCCGCCCGTACTCCCCGCTTCTGGCCACGTCGGCCTCGCCGCGGTAGCCCCGCTTCGCCGGGCAAGGACACCCCGTCCGGGCACGAGCCGGGGCCGGCGCCCGAGGCGACGTCCCGGCACTCCGCCACCGGGAGGAGCTGATGACTGGACTCCCCGTCCTCGTCCAGGCAGCGATCGTGGCCGGCGTGCTCGCCGGGATCGTGCTGGTGCTCCTCGTGCTCGCCCGCATCGAGCGCCACCGTCGGCCCCGCGGCCCCGACAGGAGGCGATAGACATGGCTGCCGCCCTTGTCCTGGTCTGGCTCCTGATCACCGTCCAGGTTCTGACCATCGCGGCGTGCGCACTGCGTCTCGCCAGGTGCCACCGGCGAGACGCCTCGCGCCTGGACCGCACCCTCCACCGCACCGCCCCCGCCCTCCTGGCTGCCGGTGTGCTGCCCGTTCCCGCTCTGCTCGTCGCCGACGCGCCCGCAGCTGCCTGGGGACTGTGGGGCGCCGGCACCATCGCCGCAGCCCTGGCCCATGCCGTCGGTGACACCTTGCGCGACATTCCCAGCCCGCCGGCGGCTACCCAAGCCGGGAGCGGGCCATGACCAGCCACAACCCGCACGGAACACGATCAAACTGCCGCCACAGGGACACACCCGGACAATGGAAGAGACGCGTTCCGGGCTGAGGACCAGCGGCGGGCCGGTACCGCGGCTGCGCGGTTTGACGCAGCCGATCCCTCCGGCGGGCACAAACTTCAGAGGAAGGCGGTCGCCATGACCAGCATCTCCCAACGCATCGCCACCTTGTTCCGGATCAAGGCGAACAAGGCGCTGGACAAGGCCGAGGACCCACGCGAGGTCCTGGACTACTCCTACGAGCAGCAGCTCCAGATGCTGCAACGGGTACGGCGCGGTGTGGCCGATGTGGCGACCAGTCGCAAACGGGTCGAGCTGCAGGTGAGCCAGTTGCAGCAGTCCGCGGGCAAGCTGCAGGGCCAGGCGGAGCAGGCACTCGCGGTGGGGCGTGAGGATCTGGCGCGCGAGGCGCTGACCCGCCGGACGGCCGTGGAAGCGCAGGTCACCGATCTTGAGGGCCAGCAGGCGTCACTGAAGGAGCAGGAGGAGAAGCTCACCCTCGCCTCGCAGCGTCTGGAGGCGAAGGTGGACGCGTTCCGCACCCGTAAGGAGACGATCAAGGCGACCTACACCGCGGCCGAGGCCCAGACCCGCATTACCGAGGCCGTGACCGGCATCGGCGAGGAGATGGGCGATGTGGGCCTGGCCATGCAGCGGGCCCAGGACAAGACCGAGCAGCTCCAGGCGCGCGCCGGCGCGCTGGACGAGCTGATCGCCTCCGGCGCGCTGGACGACGCCACCCTGCCCGCCGGACGTGACGACATCCAGGCTGAACTGGAGCGCGTCACCGCGGGCAGCGACGTAGAGATCGAGCTGGCCCGGATGAAGGCCCAGCTCCCGGCGTCCGCGGCTGCGCCGGCCGTGGAGGCGGGTGGGACCAGGCAGGCACCGCCGGACCAGGAGGCGACGTCATGATCATGCGGATTCTCGGCGAGGGCCAGTACGAGATTACCGAGGAACACCTTGCCCGGCTCAACGAACTGGACTCCACCCTGCAAGAGGCCGCCGACTCAGGTGACGAGACGGCGTTCGCCCACGCCCTGTCGGCCCTGCTGGACGGGGTGCGCAGCCTCGGCACACGACTGCCGGACGAGCAGATCACGCCGTCCGACCTGATACTTCCCGACGAGACGAACAGCCTCAGGCAGGTACGCGAGCTGCTCTCCGACGAGGGCCTGATCCCAGGGTGATGACGATGCGCAGCCGTTTTGAACCCGACCGGCAGCTGACCGCCCGCATGGTGGTCACGATGTTCCTGCTCGGCCTGCTGTACGTGGCGTTCATAGCCGCGCTCATCGTACTGCTCAAGTCCGTCGTCCTGGTCGTCGTCATCGCCGCCGCCATGCTGGGCGCCCAGTACTGGTACTCCGACCGGATCGCCCTCTACGCCATGCACGGGCACCTCGTCACGCCTGAGGAACAGCCCCAGTTGCACGGGGTCATCGACCGGCTGTGCGCCACCGCGGACATGCCCAAGCCCCGGGTGGCCGTCTCGGAGATGGACCTGCCCAACGCGTTCGCCACCGGCCGCAACGCCAACCACGCCGTGGTCTGCGTGACCACCGGCCTCATGCGTCGCCTGGAGACCGAGGAACTCGAAGGCGTCCTGGCCCATGAGCTCTCCCATGTCGCCCACCGCGACGTGGCCGTCATCACCATCGCCTCGTTCCTCGGCGTGATCGCCGGACTCGTTGTCCGCTTCGCCTTCTACTCCCAGCTGTTCGGCGGACGCAACCAGCGCGACCAGAACACCGCAGCCGTCTTCATGGCCGTGATGGCGGTTTCCGCCCTCGTCTACGCCATCAGCTTCCTCCTCATCCGGGCGCTCTCCCGCTACCGGGAGCTGGCCGCCGACCGGGCCGCGGCCATGCTCACCGGGAAACCCTCGGTCCTTGCCTCGGCGCTGACCAAGGTCAGCGGCGACATCGCCCGCATCCCCACCCGGGACCTGCGCACTGCCCAGGCATTCAACGCATTCTTCTTCACCCCCGCCCTCGGGCCGGGGACCGCGGTGGCGAACATGTTCTCCACCCACCCCACCCTGGAACGCCGTATCGAGGCGCTCGCGGAGATCTCCGTACAGCTCGGCGAGGCGGGCGGCGAACCCGGCGAGGCGTGATGAGAAGGAGCTGATGCCCCGTGGGATTCCTGGATGTCCTGTTCGGACGGAGCAAACCGGTCAGGCCCGACCTGGACCAGCTCTTCGGCCTGCCCTCCGCGGCGATCACCCTCCAGGCCGCCATCGGCTTCACCCCGACCGGAGCCGGATCGGTGTGCTTTGCCGCCATCGAGGGCGGAGCCTTCGCCCAGATCCAGCAGGAGGTACGAGCCCTCCTCGACGCGGACTCCGAACGCGGCGGCGAGCCGGTGGAGTTCAGCCGCGACACCTACGGATACTCATGGCTGCTCTCCCGCCGAGACCCCGGCGACATGCCCGCCCTGGTCAACGACCTGCACGCGGTGAACACCGCCCTGCAGGACAGTGGCTTCGGACCGCAACTCCTCTGCTCCCTGGTCACCTTCCACGACGCCGAACTGCGCCCCCTCGCGCTGGTCTACCTCTACAAGCGCGGCACGTTCTACCCGTTCGCCCCGCTGCCCGGAAACAAACGCGACAATCCGCTGGAACTCCAGATCAAGGCCACGGTCAAGGACGACCTGCACATTGAACAGGACCTGACCCGCTGGTTCCCGCTGTGGGGCGCACCCGGCCTGTGACAGAGGACCAGTGTGTATCCGATCCGGGGAGGTGACCACGTGACAGAACCCGACCTGCCGTCCCACCACGCCGGGCTCAACCACGTGCTGCGGGTGTCGCTCGCCGCCGTTCCGGCAGTCCTCATCCTCCTCGCCGTGGCCACCATCCCCGAGGGGTCCACAGCCCTGAGCATCCGCGAAGGCGGCCACGCCCTCTCCAGCAGGTCTGAATCCCAGATGTCCACGGCGACACAATGGCCCCACCGCCAGACGAGCCGATGAGGCGGATGGCGGTACTGCCCTGGCGGGCGCCACCCTGGTCAGCGACCCTGAGTGCGCGGCCGATCACCAGCCGCACCCGGAGCAAGCAGCCCGTCCGAAAGACCACTCCGCATGTCACCTACCTGTCCGCGGCGGGGCCGCACCGCCCTGGCGGGGGCAGCCTGCTTGCTGCTCGCCCTGAGCGGCTGCTCGAACGGCAGCAACGGCTACGGCACAGCCCCCGCCCCTACGAGCGCCGCTTCCACCGCGTCCAGTGCCGTACCCGGCGCGGTGCGCATCGTGATCGAGAACTTCACCTTCAGCCCTGCCGATCTTCAGGTGCGTCCCGGGGCGAAGGTCACCGTCGTCAACCGGGATTCGGCCTCACATACCGTGACCGCCACCGGGGACAAGGCGTTCGACACCGGCACCATCAGCGGCGGCGCGACGGCAACCTTCACCGCGCCGTCCACGCCCGGCAGCTACTCCTACCTGTGCACCATCCACCCGAACATGAAAGGCACCCTCACCGTGACCTGACACCATCACCAGGGCTCCACGCCCGCGCGCCACGTGCAGGCCGCGCCTACGCTGAAACCGTGAGCCGAGGCGAGCCGAGTGCGTCGCCGCCGCCGGTGCCGCGACTCACGATGCCGCTGGTACTCGCCGTACTGACCGGGCTGGTGGCCATGCACCGCCTTGGCCCGGCCAGCCCCCCTACCGGCGGGCCTCGCCCCGCATTCACGACGACGGCAGCGCGGACCGGCACGCCGGCCACGCCGACCAGATGTGCGCGTCGGGAGCCGTTCCCGGCGCAGTGTTCGTCCCCGCACTGACCGCCTGTGCACCGAGCGGCATCGACACCACAGCATCGCCTCCCCCTGTCGGTGTCGTACGAGCCGTCCGGAGGGCACGCCCCGCCCACACTCGCCCAGCTCCAGCTCCAGCTCCTGCGGATCTAGGAAACGCCCCCGCGGTGCGGGGCCCGCTGGGCTCGCCTCCGCACACCGGCATTCCTCGATCCCCCACGTCCAGGAGCTGTGAACCATGAACACAACCCCCTCCCGCCTTCGCCGCCGTGCCGCTGCGGCCACCGCCGTTGCGGCGGTCGCCGCACTCGGACTGGCCGCGTGCGGAGATGAGGGCGACAGCGGCGCGACCAGCGCCCCACCGCCCGCCACCGCCTCCGTCCCGGCCACCGTCCCCGCGGGCGAGCACAACCAGGCGGATGTCACCTTCGCCCAGGGCATGATCCCGCACCACCGCCAGGCCATCCTCATGTCCGAGATGGCCCAGACCCACGCCTCCTCCGACGAGGTGAAGGCCCTCGCCGCGAAGATCAAGAAGGCGCAGGACCCGGAGATCGCCACCATGACCGGATGGCTGAAAGCCTGGGGCGAGAAGGTCCCCACAGGCATGGACGGAATGGACGGCATGGACGGTGGAGACCACGACGGCTCCGGCATGCCCGGCATGATGGACAACCAGCGGATGGACCAGCTGCGCGGCGCCTCCGGCACGGGCTTCGACACCATGTTCCTGACCATGATGATCGAACACCACGAGGGCGCGGTCGAGATGGCCAAGACCGAGAAGACCGAAGGCGCCTACGGTCCAGCCAAGACGCTCGCCGACGACATCATCACCGCCCAGACCGCGGAAATCGCCCAGATGAAGACGATGCTGGGCAAGAGCTGACCCACAAGGACGGGGCGGCGCCGTCTCGCCTGCCCCATCCAGCTGCCTGTAACGGCCTGGGCAATCAGTGCCCAGGCCCGGCGGCCAAGCGGCGGAGGCGCAGGCCAGCCACCCCCCGAGCAGAGGGAGCCCATTAATGACCGAGCAGACGCCCACCGCGGCGGTGGACCGTCCGGTCGTCGGCTCGTATTCGACCTACGCCGGTGCCCAGAGCGCGGTCGACTTCCTGTCCGACAGCAAATACCCCGTGGAGCGAACCGCGATCATCGGTACGGACCTGCGCATGGTCGAGACCGTCCTTGGCCGCCTCACCCGCGGCCGGGCCACCCTGGCCGGCGCCGGCAGCGGCGCGTGGTTCGGACTGCTGATCGGGCTACTGCTGTCGCTGTTCGCCGCCGGCAGCCACCACGTCCTGGTGCTCATCGCGAGCGGGCTCCTGTACGGCGCGGCGTTCGGCGCGGTCTTCGGATTCGCCGGCCACTCACTCAGCGGTGGCCACCGCGACTTCGCCTCCCGCAGCCAGATCGTGGCCGCCCGCTACGACGTGGTCGCCGACGCGGAGGTCGCCGAGGAGGCCAAGAACCTGCTCATCAAACACTCCTGGCGCGAAGACTGACCCGTTCTGCCCGGGCAACGGCGGGAAGCAGCGCAGGGCGCCGGCATCGACCGGCCCCGCCTCGACGCGGGGCCGACGGAGGCGTGCTCGCCTGGGTGAACAGGCCGCAGCTCGGCGAGTCAGTGAACAAGAAGCTTCTTTGCATCACCCACACTCGGCTGGTGCTGGTCAAACGGGGGCCGTGTCCCTGACGCCACGAAAGGCGATCGTCATGCGCAAGGACACCCCCGGCCCGAGAGCGGGCATGCGGCAGAGGGCAGGCTTCCGTGTCCCTTCCCGGCGTGCTGCCGGGCTGGCTGGCGCGGCGGTTGCTCTGCTCCTCCTCACGATGCCCGGCGTTGCCCGGGCGGACATGGAGGAGAGCGACAAGTCGGCGGTGCTGGTCGAGCAGGCCATCGCCCTGATCGCCAACGACGCCGGCCAGGCACGAGTGGCCGAACGGATTGAAGACGCCCTGGAGGCGCCGCGCAAGGAGGGCGCCGACCTGGGCTTGGTGGCCAAGGCCCTTGATGTCGTTGAGCGTCCGGGCCAGGACCAGGCCACCCTCCAGGAGACCCGCGCAATCCTTGTGAAGTCGCTGGGCGGCAAACTGCCCTCCGCTCCGCAGCCCGGACGGTTCGCGACGGGCACCGAAACCGGGACGAGCGTGGTGCTGGACGAGTTCCGGCCCGCACGGGGCATCGCCGATGCCGGGGACGCGGCCCTTCTCGCGCTGGCCCTGGTCGCGGTCGCACTCGGGCTGTGGCTGTCGGTCCGGCTGCGCCCCCCTCACAGCATCCGGGAACTCGAGCGCCGCTCCGCGAAAAAGGAGGGCAGAGGCCGATGACCTCCGACCCGACCCCACCGGCCCCCGCGACCCCGGCGGGGACAGCCCACCGCGGCCGTTTCCATCGTGTCGTCGACGCGATCGACGAACGCATGGGCACCAAGGCCCTGACCTATCCGGTGCCCGAGCACGCCAACAACCTGGCCTGGAGCCTGGGCGGCATCACCACGGTGGCGTTCGTGATCCTGCTGGCCACCGGGATCTACATCGCGCAGTTCTACTCGCCGATCCCGGAGGACGCCAACCAGTCGGTGCGGGACCTGGTGAGCGACGTGTGGCTGGGCGGCTTCGCCCGCGGCCTGCACTACTGGGCGGCGCAGGCCATGTTCGTCACGGCGCTGCTGCACCTGCTGCGGGTGTTCTTCCACGCCTCCTACAAGAAGCCGCGCGAGGGCAACTGGATCGTCGGCGCCGCGATGTTCCTCCTCACCTTCCTCGCCGTGTTCACCGGCACCGTCCTGAAGTGGGACCAGGAGGGATACGAGGCCCTGGTCCACAACCTGGACGTGGCCGAACTGCTCGGCGGGGCAGGCATCTGGTTCACGCAGGAGCTGACCGACCGGGTGCCCATCCTGCTGCGCCTCTACAGCGCGCACGCGGTGATCATCCCCGGTCTGGTCCTGTTGCTGTTCGTGTGGCACGCGCTCCTGGTCAAGCGGCACAAGATCTCGCCGCACCCCCAGATCCCGGCGCCCGAAGCCGAGTCACCCGAGCCGTTCACCGCACACCTCAAGCGGGTGGCCGCGTTCGGGCTGGTGCTGCTGGGCCTGCTGTCCGTTCTCAGCGTGCTGGTACCGCCCGTGGTGGGCCCGACCCCGGTCGACGGGATCGAAGTCACCCGCCCGCCGTGGATGTTCTGGTGGTTCTTCCCGATGGAGCAATGGTTCGGCGTTGCCTCCATCGCCTACGTCATCGCGGGCGTCTTCGGACTGATCTTCCTCGTGCCGTTCCTCGACCGCGGCCCCAAGCGGAGCTGGCGCGAGCGCAAACCCGCCCTCGCCGCCGCCCTCGTGCTGATGCTCGCGCTCGCCGCGATCACGATCCAGGTCTGGATCGCCAACCCGAAGGGGCACTGATGAGCATCAATGCCCTGCAGCGCGTACAACGCTGCTTCTGGGCTCTCACGACCACCGCCGTCCTGGCGGCGGGCGTGCTGTACCAGGGTCTCCGCTCTGCTCCCGGCCCTGGCACCGGGCTGCTCGTACTGGCCGCCCTGCTGCTGGCCGCGTCCGCCGTCCAGGCAGCGCGGATCCTGACCGTACTCGCCGGCCTGCCCCGCCTCCCGAAAAGGCGGCGCACCCCAGGCCCCCAGCCGGCGGACCGCGGTGGACACGAACACGGAAGGGAGCGATGACGGTGCCTGGCTCCACAGACGAACACGGCCACCATGTGCACCCCCCGGCCGGCCCGCGCAAGGAGCGCAGCACCGCAGTGCTGGATGTACGCGGCCTGGTGTGGGCGTCGCAGCAGAGCACGGTCACCGCGGTGCTGGGGCGGCGCCCGGGTGTGCTGGAGGTTGAGGTCAACCCGGTCGCGCAGTCAGCCACGGTCGTCTTCGACCCGCGGCGTACCTCGCTGGCCGAGCTGCGCGGCTGGGTGACCGAATGCGGCTACCACTGCGCCGGCCAGTCGGTGCCCGCCCACGTCTGCGACCCGATGGCCGAACCCGATCCACCCGCCACCGAGATGCCCGGCGGGCACACCGGGCACGAGCACGCACACGGCGCGGGCGCTGCTGCCGTACTGCCCGAACCCGCCGAGGAGGCGCGGGGCGCGCACGCGGAACATGCCGAGGCCCTCGCCGCGCCGGAGGGGATGCCGTCGCCGCACGAGGTCATGGGCCACGGCGGACACGGCGAGATGTCGATGGCGGCGATGGTCGCCGACATGCGCAACCGTTTTCTGGTCGCGCTGCTGTTCTCCATCCCGATCGTGGTCTGGTCCCCGATCGGCGAGGACGTCTTCGGCTGGCATGCCCCCGTCCCGTTCGGCCTGCGCCAAGACGTGTGGGCGCTGCTGCTGAGCCTGCCGGTGATCTTCTACTCGTGCTCGATCTTCTTCGACGGCGCCGTACGCGCCCTGCGCGCCCGCACCCTGGACATGATGGTGCTGGTGGCGGTCGCCGTCGGAGCGGGCTGGCTGTACTCCCTCATCGTCACGCTCACCGGCGGCGGCGACGTCTTCTACGAGGCGGCCACCGTGCTGGCCTCCTTCGTCCTGCTCGGCCACTGGTTCGAGATGCGCGCCCGCGGCGGCGCCAACGACGCCATCCGCACCCTGCTCGACCTCGCCCCGCCCAAGGCCCTGGTCCTGCGGGGCGGCGAACCGGTCGAGATCCCCACCGCCGAGGTCATGGCCGGGGACCTGCTGCTGGTCCGCCCCGGAGCCAAGATCGCCGTCGACGGGATCGTGGAGGAGGGGGAGAGCGAGGTCGACGAGTCCATGGTCACCGGTGAGAGCCTGCCCGTGCACAAGGCCCCCGGCTCGGCGGTCGTCGGCGCGACCATCAACGCCAACGGCACCCTGCGGGTGCGCGCCACCAAGGTAGGCGCCGACACGGCGCTGGCCCAGATCGTCAAACTCGTCCAGCAGGCCCAGAACTCCAAGGCCCCCGGTCAGCGGCTCGCCGACCGGGCGGCGTTCTGGCTGGTCTTCGTCGCCCTACTCGGCGGTGCCGCGACGCTGGCCGTCTGGCTGCTGGCCACCGACCGCACCCTGGGCACCGCCATGCTGTTCGCCATCACCGTGGTGGTCATCACCTGCCCGGACGCCCTGGGCCTGGCGACCCCCACCGCCATCATGGTCGGCACCGGCCTCGGCGCGAAACGCGGCGTACTGTTCAAGAACGCCGTCGCCCTGGAGGCATCCGCCAGCATCCAGACCGTCGTCATGGACAAGACCGGCACCCTGACCAAGGGCGAACCAGAAGTCACCGACGTGATCACCGCCCCGGGAACCGACGAGGCCGATCTGCTGCGGCTGGTCGCGGCGGTCGAGCGCGAGTCCGAGCACCCACTGGCCGAAGCCGTCGTACGCCACGCCCAGGCACGCTCCGTACAGGCTGCCAGCGCCCGGCACTTCGAGAACGTCCCCGGTCACGGAGCGACCGCCGTCGTCGACGGCCACCGCGTCGCCATCGGCAACCGCCGCCTGGCCGAACGCGAAGGCGTCGACCTCGGCCCGCTGGCTGCCCGGCGCGAGGAACTGGCCGCCACCGGCCGCACCGTCGTCATCGCCACCATCGACGGCCAGGCAGCGGGCTTGATCGGTATCGCCGACGCGCCCCGGGAGACCTCCGCCGCCGCGGTGGCCGAACTGCACGCTCTCGGCGTCGAAGTCGTCATGCTCACCGGCGACAACCAGGCAACCGCTCAGCGGATCGCGCAGCGCCTCGGCATCGACACCGTCATCGCCGAAGTCCTCCCCGGCGACAAAGCTGCGAAGATCGCCGAACTCCAGCGCGGCGGACGCAAGGTCGCCATGGTCGGCGACGGAGTCAACGACGCCCCGGCCTTGGCCCAGGCCGACCTCGGCATCGCCATCGGAGCCGGCACCGACGTCGCCATCGAGACTGCCGACCTCGTCCTGATGCGCTCCGACCCCCTCGACGTCCCCACCGCCCTGCGCATCGGCCGGGGCACCCTGCGCAAGATGCGCCAGAACCTCGGCTGGGCCATCGGCTACAACGCCATCGCCCTGCCGATCGCCGCAGGCGTCTTCGAACCCGCCTTCGGCCTGGTGCTCCGCCCGGAGATCGCCGCGCTGTCCATGTCCGGATCCAGCATCATCGTCGCCGTCAACGCCCTCGCCCTCAAACGCCTCCGCCTGCCACACGCAGCAACATCCCCCTCCCAACCACCACGAGGCACCCCCGCAGCCCCCGGCCCTGGCGAAGGCCACGACAGCGGCCACCCCAGCGCCTGACCTCGGCTTGCCCGGGACTCACCACACCGCACCAAGGAAGGAGAAGGACATGGCAGAGACAGCCACCGATCCGGTCTGCGGCATGACGGTCGAGGACTCGCCGACCACGCCCCGCATTACCTACCAGGGGCGTACCTACCTGTTCTGCAGCACCGCCTGCAAGGACCGCTTCACCGCCGACCCGGATCAGTACACGGAAGAAGAACGATGACGGGCCCGGCCTCTCCGCAGGTGACGCCTCAGCGGGTCGCAGCGATGCCGGTGCCGTCCCGGTGAAAGAGGACACGGTCACCGGCACCGGCGCCCGAGGCGGCCCGCCCGAGCCGACGCGAGGGAGCCACAGCCAGTGGCTCCTCCTCGGGACCGTCGCCCTCGCCTGGTTCCTGGTGCTGCTCGACGACACCGCGGTGGCCATCGCGCTGCCCTCCCTCGGCCGTGACCTCGGCCTCGGCCTGGCAGGGCTGGAATGGGTCGTCAACATCTATACGCTCGCCTTCGCCGTACTCACCCTGTGGGGCGGCATGCTCGCCGACCGGCACGGCGCACGGCCGGTCTTCCTCACCGGGCTGGCCATCTTCGTGGGCCTCTCCCTCGGGGCGGCCTTGTCTCCGACCGGCAGTACCCTGATCGGCATGCGTGCCGGCCAGGGCGCAGGAGCGGCACTGATGGGACCGTCCGCCCTCGCCCTGTTGTGCACATCCTTCTCCGGCCCGCGCCGAGCAGCGGCCCTGGGCGTATGGTCCGGCGTCGGCGCCACCGCACTGGCCATCGGCCCCCTGCTCGGCGCGATCCTCACCGACGCCTTCGGCTGGCGCTCGATCTTCTTCCTCAACGTTCCCCTCGGCATCCTCATGCTGATCGCCACCCGCGCGGTACTGCCGAGAAGAACCCAACCCGCCGGTCGCCCGGGCAAGATGGACATCGCCGGAGGCATCGCCTCGGGACTCGGCCTGTCGGCCATGATCTTCGGCCTCACACAGGCCAACACCTACGGATGGAGATCTGCCACGCTGTGGAGCGTGATGGGCCTCGCAGCGGCCGGCTTCACCGTCTTCGCCCTGATCGAACGGCACGTCACCACACCGCTGCTGGACCGGACCCTGCTCCGGCTCCCCAACTTCGTGGCCGCCAATGCCCTGGGCCTGGCCAGCCTCGCCATCATGTGCAGCCTGTTCTTCTTCCTCTCCCTCTACCTCCAGTTCGCCACCGGGTTCTCGCCCGTGCAGGCCGGGGTGACACTGCTGCCGCTGAGCCTCCTCGTCGCCGTGGTGGCCCCGGTCGCCGGATGGCTGGTCTCCCGTACGGGCGCCCGCATCCTGATCAGCGCCGGCATGGCGCTGACAGCAGCCGGGCTCTTCACACTGGCCGGAATCAACCCCGGATGGGGAACGCGGCAACTACTGCCCGGACTCGTGATCGCCGGTATCGGAATCGGGCTGTCCAGCACACCGATCACCACAGCTGCAATGGGCGCCGTGCCCGAGGAGCGCGCCGGCATCGCCAGCGGCACCCTGAACGCCTCCAGAATGATCGGACTCTCCCTGGGAATCGCGATCATGGGCGCCATCGTCGCAGCCCAGTGGCCAGGCGAC
Source organism: Streptomyces sp. NBC_00239 (assembly GCF_036194065.1). Taxonomy (NCBI): domain Bacteria; kingdom Bacillati; phylum Actinomycetota; class Actinomycetes; order Kitasatosporales; family Streptomycetaceae; genus Streptomyces; species Streptomyces sp. NBC_00239. The sequence continues at coordinate 6,711,038 of NZ_CP108095.1, forward strand.
CTGGCCGACTCCGGTGTCGCCCCCCAGGCATTCACCGACGGCATCGCCACCGGATTCCAAGTCAACGCCGCGATAGCGCTCGCAGCCGCCATCCTGGCAGGCACAGCGATCCGCACCCCGAAACGGCAACCACCGCAGGACTCAACGCCCGGCGAGTCGCCGCAGCCGCGCGTGCCTTGATCCCATCGAGGCCAGGAACGCTCTGACGACAAAAGCGACCCGTTCTGGCGCTGGCGCGGTCAGTCACGGTGGAGGCCGGACATGCCGCCGGTCCGTCGCCCGGGCTCGCCGCATCCGGGAAGGATTTCCGCAGCAGCCCGGGAACCCGCCACACGGGCACAGGATCCCGGGGATGGCCCGGCCGGTCAGCGCGGGCGCGGTGGCCCGTTCTTGCCGCGGGGGGCCGGGGGACACGTGCTTCCGAGCCGCGAGAACGCCGCGCGGGCCATGGAATCGACTCAGAAGACCATGAAACCGCTGGCCACGGCGAGGACGGCCAGCACCCAGAAGGCCGCGTCACTCATCGCGCAGGCACCTCCCTCCCGTCATCGGCTCAGCACCATCACAGCCACTACCAGGGCCTGCGCCACCGCCAGCGGAGTCCGTACGACCCACGCGAGCTCCACGTAGTGCTCCATTCGTACGGTCGGAACTCTCCGCCGCGCCCAGAACAGGAAGGCCAACACAGCTGCGTCTTCTGCAGCGTCCAGACCCAGCCGGGCAGCAGAGGGCCATGACCCCCGCCCAGGAAGAGCGGCACGCTGATTGCGGCCGATGTGCCGTTGCGTCGCGCCGTCGGTTCTTCCCCGGGGGCCGGTCACGTCGGCTGCGCCGAGTGTGCCGGGGACGTCGCAGTCACCCGCGCTGGGCTCGATCCCGTCGAGCCAGACGAGCGTCCTGCTGCACGTCCCCGTCGGCCACCAGCGCAGGACCGGTCACACCGAGGTGGTGCGTATGCTCGCTGGGCAGTTCGCCGAGCCCTGCCGTCAGCCACCGGGCAATGTCCGCGAACGCCGGCTGCGACAAATCAAGGGTCCGACAGGCGCCGGGAGTTCGGTGGCTGCGACACCGGTCAGCGCGCGATCGCGTCCCTGCCGCGCGTCGGCTGCCGCGTCGTCCCACCCAGCCACGGCGAGGAACCGGCCGAGGCTGTCAAGATGAGCCGCACACAGCCGCCGCGCCGCGGGTTACGCGCTCGCCGGCCGATGCACGCAGCCACGGCTCGTTCCAGAAGGGCGGACGGGAAGCGGCGGGGGCGGCGACCCATTCGACGGCGGCTCGCTGCACGACATCGCCTTGGAGTTCCAGGCGCAGTACGAGTCCTGCCGGCCAGTCGGCGAGCACCGGACCGAGAGGCCGGCTGCCAGATCACGCTCCGACCGTTTGCTTCTGTGGGGGCTCGGTCTTGGATCCGTCCGCCGACACGTCCTCCACCCCCGTGTGTCGACGCGTCGAGATTACGAGATAAGCGACGGCGCCCACGAAGACCACGACAGACGTCCAGTTGTTCAGCCGGAACCCGAGGAAGCTGTGGGCTTCATCGATCCGCAGGTACTCGATCCAGAAGCGCCCGACGCTGTACGCCGCCGCATAGAGGGCGAAGGTCCTGCCGTGTCCAAGGGCCCACCTGCGGCTCGCCCAGATCAGCAGTACCGCCACGCCCACGTTCCACAGCGATTCGTAGAGGAAAGTGGGGTGGTACGTCGCCAGATCGATGGTCTCGGACGGCCGCTTGTCCGGGTCGATCTCCAGGCCCCAGGGGAGTGTGGTGGGCCTGCCGTAGAGCTCCTGGTTGAACCAGTTGCCCCACCGGCCGATCGCCTGGGCCAGCGCGACTCCGGGCGCGACGGTGTCCGCGAAGGCAAGGAATGACACGCCCTGCCGTCGGCAGCCGATCCACGCGCCGACGCCACCCAGCGCGATCGCCCCCCAGATGCCCAGACCGCCCTCCCAGATGTAGAGCGCGCGGATCGGATCGCCGCCCGCTCCGAAGTACGCCTCCGGGCTGGTGATTACGTGGTAGAGCCGTCCGCCGACCAGGCCGAAGGGCACGGCCCACATGGCGATGTCGCCTACGGTCTCCTTGTACCCGCCCCGCGCCGCCCAGCGTCGGCTGCTGAGCCATAGGGCGACGAAAATGCCGAGGATGATGCAGAAGGCGTAAGCCCTCAGTGGAATGGGTCCCAGGTTGACGACGCCGGTCGATGGGCTGGGCAAAAAGGCGAGGTCCATTTCTGCACTATACGAGATTCAGCTAAGTAGATTAGTAAGACGTGGGTCACGCTTGAGGTCCGCCGCCGGCGGATTCGCCCGTGCCCTTCGCCGTAGCCGCAGCAGGGTCGCGAGGCCCGCGAGGGCCGGTGCGCCCAGCAGAAGCTCCGGCCACGTGCCGAGCCGTGCGGCCAAGGTGTTCCCCTCGGCGAGCGGAAGCCTCTCGACCAGGTAACCACCGCGCCAGGTGCCCAGCCGGTCGCTGACCCTCCCGTCCGGTGTGACGAGGGCGCTGACACCGCTCGTGGATGCCAGCGCGACCGACCGTCCGTATTCGATCGCACGGATCCGGGCCATGGCGAGCTGCTGCTCGGATTGGCCGGCCTGCACGCCGCGCTCGTATGTGGCGTTGTTGGTCTGGACGACCAGAAGGTTGGCTCCCGCCAGGACGGTGTCGCGGACTCGCCCGTCGTAGGCGATCTCGTAGCAGATCACATCGCCGAGCCGCACCGGGCCCGCGATCAAAGGCGCCTGGGAGGACCCGGCGGCGAAGTCCCGGGGGATGAGCTGCAGCGCGCCGAATCCGCCGAGCAGCGACCGTGCCGGGATGTACTCGCCGAACGGGACGAGCTGGCGTTTGGCGTACGAAGCGACCGGTCCCTGCTGAGGCAGCCACAGCTGTCCCGCGTTGTATGACTGGCCGGCCGGCCCGTCCAGGATGGCGCCGATCAGCAGCGGACGGTCCAGCTGCCGCACGGAATCCGCCACCAGGGCGCCCAGCTCCAGGTCTCGCTGGGGATCGCTGTCCAGGGAGTTCTCGGGCCACAGCACCACGTCGGGCCTGGGAACCTCACCTCGGCGGACGGCGTCGGCCAGCTCCTGGGTCTGCCGTGCATGGTTCTGTGCCACCCCGCGGACCCGCGCTTGCTCGGCCAGCGAGCGCTCGCGTTCGACATTGCCCTGCACGACGGCCACCACCGCGCTCCGCCCCGACGGCTTCGCGGCAGGGATCAGCAGCGGTGCGACCACCAGTGCGACCACACCGCACGACGCGACCGCACTCGACCGTCGGTGACCGCCCCGCCAGGACGTCACGCCGTACACCAGCAGCGAACCCAGCAGCGCCGTGACGAAGGAGAGCGCGGCAGCGCCACCGACCGAGGCCCACTCGCCCCACGGCGCGTCCGCCTGGCCGAAGGCGAGCCTGCCCCACGGGAAACCACCGAGCGGAGCCCGTCCCCGAAGCGCCTCGACCGCGACCCACCAGGCAGCGGCGAACAACGGCCACCCCCGCAGAGAGAGCAGCCGCGGCAGGAGCATCGCGGCGAGGGCCACGAGCAGGGTCTGGACCGCGGTCAGCGCCAGCCATGGCAGCACGCCGAGATTGGAGAGCCAGACGATCAGCGGACCGAAGAAGGCTGTTCCGAAGACGGCGCCGGCCGCGAATGCCGCCCGGCAGGACCTGCCCCGGACCGCGACGATCAGTAGCGCCGGCCCGAGCGGTGCGAGGAACCACATGCCTACGGGCGGGAACGAGGCGTAGAGGAGGAGGCCGCCGAGCGCCGCCGCTGCCCAGGTGCTCACGGGCATGCGAGGCGGTCGTGCATGGCGCTCGCTGCTGCTCACGAAGGAACGGGGCAGCTGGCAGCCGTACGAAGTCGGCGGATCAGCGCGAAGAGCAGGAGGCCGACCGAGGCCACGGCGAGCAGCGGCTGAAGCGGCGCCCAGTACGAGAGCGCACCGGTCACCCCGATGGCCAGCACAACCAGCTTGTTGCAGATGGGGCAGCCGACCGCGAACGCCGACAGCAGGCCGGCGCTCAAGGCGCGGGCCGTCGCCGGACGCTCCTTCGTCTCGGCTTCGGCGGATGACGGCTCGCCGGCGCGGACGTACGTGGCGACGAGCAGTCCCTCGAGGAGGGAGCTCGCCAGCCACACCGGATAGTTCCACCACAGCACCGGCGTCATGCGCGTGTAGAACGGCGAAGGCACCACACCGGTGGGGACTCCGATGACGAGGGCGGCGAGCACGGCGACCGCTGCCGCGACGGCCCATCTACGGGCGGGCCAGCTGCCCATGTGTGACTCCTTCAAGGGGGGCCGCCGACCGGTTGAGCTGGACGGGGGAGCCTGCTCATCTTTTCCGGCCGGCGGCTGACCAGATAGTAAATTACGAAGTTGTTTAGTAACAACCGTGTCGAATGTCACCGGGGTGACGTGGACCGGGGGGTGGCTGACGAGGGCGCGGGTCGGGGCCGCAATGCTGCTCGACCGGAGCGGGCGACGGCTAAGAGGATCGCCGCCGCAGGCCGTATAGGGCGATGGAGGCGGCGTGTCCGCCTCCGAGGTCGGCTGCCGACGGGCGTGTTACGAGAGAGCGCTGCCCTTCTTCCACGTGGCCCAGTCGACGTTCCAGTCGCCGTAGCCGTTGTTGACGGCCACCGTGTCCACCGAGTTCACAACCGTCACGGGGTCACCGGGGTTGACCTGGTCGAAGAACCACTTGGCGTCCTCGGTGCTCATGCCGATGCAGCCGTGGCTGGCGTTGACGCGGCCGAACTTGCCCTCGTTCCATGGGGCCGCGTGCGCGTACGTGCCCGACGGAGTGAGCTGAACGTCCCACTTCACGTCCTCCATGTCGTACGCCTCGGGCCCGAAGATGCCGACCGTGGCGGAGTTCATCCGGATCGACGGGACCTTGCTCAGGACGACCATGGTGCCGTTCCAGGTCTCGAAGTCCTTCTTGCCGGTGGAGACGTTCAGTGTCCTGAGTGCCTTGCCGTTCTTGGCGACGGTCATGGCCTTCTTCTCGACGTCGACCGTGCTGGTCACCGCGTCACCGATGCGGAAGTTCACCTCGCGCTGCTGGGTGCCGTACATGCCACCGCCGGCGTCGACTCCGGCAAGGTCCATGCGCAGGGTGACGTCTGTCCCGGGCTTCCAGTACTCCTTCGGCCGGTAGTCGACACGGTCCTTCCCATCGCGGTCCTTCATCCAGCTCCACGATCCGTCGACAGCCGGCGACGCGGTGACCGCCAGCTTGCGTTCAACGGCCGCCTTGTCGTGGATGGGCTTGTTGAAGGTGATCGAGACGGGCATTGCGACGCCCACGGTCGAGCCCTTGTCGACGTTGTACGTGCCGACGAAGGTATTCGCAGCCGCTTGCGTGGTGAAGGAAGCGGTCTTGGTCAGCTTGGCCCCGTCGGTACCCGCGCCCTGTGCTGTCACCGTGTACTCGGCGCCGGGAGCAAATGTGGTCGAGGAAGTCCAGACGGACTTGTCCTGGGACAAGGTGCCCGTGACCGCGCCCTGGCCGGGTGAGGTCACCTCCACGGACGTCAGGGAGCCCCCTTCGGCCTTGACGGTGATCTTCTGTGACACGGGGACCGGGGCTTCGCCGGAGCCGGTGTCCACGACTATCGCGGAAGGGCCGCTGTTCTTGGCGTCCTCGACGGCAGTCGTGCTGGAGCCGCTCTTGTTCTGTCCGGCCGCGCTGCACCCGGCCAGGGCGAGACCGACGGCCGCGGTGAGCGCGAGCGTTCGTACGCCCCTACGGCCCCTTGGCGGACTCTGCTGCATGACGTCTTGTCTCCATTCCTAATAAGCTAAGTGTCTTAGTAGATGCCTGCCGACGCGACCTGGTTCCCGGTTTCCGGGAGTGGCCGGACAGGCGTACGCCGCGGCCGCTTCGGGGGCTGGCGCCCCCTCGGTCGGTCAGTGAGCGTGACCGTCGTCCGCCTCGGCTGCCCCGCCCCGGCTCGGCGCAGCGGGCTCCTTCGGGGCCGTGGCCCCTCCGGGAGATGCGGGGGATTCGCTACCTATGCCGCGGTCAGCAGGGTCTTCGGCGCCACCGCCGTGACTGTGGCCGCCTCCGGACGTCTCGGCGGCCATCCCGTCGGCAATCACGTTCAGACCGAAGTAAGCACCTGCCGCGATGAGCAATACGGCAAGCCCCATGGGGCCGAAGATCCGGCGCCAGGAGGCGTCCGCGTCCTTGAGGACGAAGGCCACGAAGGAGACCGCTATGCCCAGTGGGACGAGTACGGCACCTCGGGCGGGGAAGTCGTCGAAGTGCTGCAGGCCGCCGCTGAGCATGCCGATGCCGAACGACAGCAGGAGCGAGGCGCCGATCACCATGAGTGCTCGCGGCAATGCGGGCCGGTCGCTGGCGAGCAGGAATTCGTTGACCAATGTGGCGAGCAAGAAGACGAAGACACCGATGACGCCCACGACCGTGTACCGGGCCGGGTCCAGCGGGTGATGGACGACAGCCCCGCTGATGAGACCGGCGCCGACGAAGTACAGCACGTACCCGATGTAGCGGCCGGCCAGGGGAGGAGTGCGGCGAGCGCGATGCGACCGGGCCCGCTGCCGCGCGGCGCCACGGCCTCCGGAAGCGGGCTGAGGCGCGAGGCGCGGAGTGGGGTGGTCGGTGAGGAGCGACAAGACGAGGCCTTTCGTGATCTGAGGCATGGGCAAGTGCCCCGCCAGCCCGGACGGGGCGGCGTAGGCGCGAGCCGGTACGAGGAGCAAGGGAATCCGCCGACGGAGCCGCTGCTAGAGCGCGCAGCGAGCGAACGTCTCAGGGGGCCATGGAAGGCCGACCGGACATGGCGGGGAAGGGTGAAGGCAGGGAAGGCTGTGAGCGGGCTAAACGCGCAGGATCGCTGGCGCGCCACTCGGGCCGCCGGGCTGCACTGCCACGGTGGAGCCTGCGAGAGAGCTCGTCGCCTGGTGATTCGGGAGAGTTGCTCCGAGCGGCGACACGGCCGGTGCGGACACATCGAAGCCGCTGGTCGGCTGCCCAGCCGCGCAGGCCTCAACGGTGTGTGGAGACTCGTGGCTGCCGTCGTGGCATTCGTCGGCGGTCGACCAGCCCGTAGCACTGGTGGGGACGGTGGCGACGACGCCTGAGGAGCGATGCGCGGCTGCGCTTCCGCTGTCCACGCCGTGCGTGTACAGCAGCCCGAGAAGCAGCGCTCCGAGCCACAGCAGACGGGACAGCTGCGGCACCCGGGAGCGGGTGGCCGGCAGGGCTGCGACCGTCGGTTTCGTGACCACGTCGTGATGATAGCCAACCCGGAAGTGGCGCTGGCATCGGGGCCCGGTTCTTGTCCCGTCGCGCGCCCGCGGAAGGCGGCGGCTGGTGGAGGACGGCGTAGCTGTGCGCCATTGGGGGCCAGCGGGGTTGCGTCGTCAAGACGTGGCGGAGGCCGCTCCTCGATGATCGAGGAGCGGCCTCAGGATCCGGCTGGCGGCGAGGGCGTCAGTGGTACGCGTGGACGACGGCGTGGCCCTTGCCGCGGCCGATCATCCACTTGTTCACGGGGGTGGTGATCAGGAAGGCGACGGCGAAACCGCCCAAGAGCGCGGTCCAGAACAGTGCGTCGGTCAGGTGGGCGTCCATGGCGCCGGGGGTCAGGGCGATGATGCCGTTGTCGACGAGTTCCATCACCGCGATGGAGACGGTGTCGGCGGCGAGCGCGACCTTGAGGGCGGTCTTGAAGTCCAGCCCGGCCTTGCGCACTGCCAACAGGGTGAAGGAGTAGCCGAACACGAACGCGAGCGTGATCGCCAGGACCATGGTGGGCGCGTTGCCCCAGGCCAGGGCGGTGCCTATGACCATGCCAAGGATCTCACCGATGGCGCACCCGGTCAGGCAGTGCAGCGTCGCCTTGGCGGCCGCTCCCCAGGTCACCGTTCCCATGGGGTGGCCGCCATGACCCCCGTGGGAGTGGTGCGCGGCGTGGTCGTGCTCGCCAGCGTGGGCCTGATGTGCGGAGTGGTCGTGAGCGGCGGCGTGATGTGCGCTGTGATCCATATCCTTCATCCCCAATTCGCGTCCAGCGTGGCCGACTTCTCTCGGCCCCACACAGAAAACTTATACCCCAGGGGGGTATGTGTCCAGAGTCGCCGGAGGAACGAAGACCGGTTGGGGGTAGCCCTGTTCGGCCCCGAACCACTCGGTCGGTGACGTGGTCACCCATGGGGGAGGGCAGGAACTGCTGATCCCGGTGATCTAGGTGGTCCGCGGCGTTGGCCATCGTCTCTGAGTCCACTGCCTCCGGACAGGGCGGGGCCCGCCGGGTTTGCCCGGCGGGCCCCGCCCTGTCCGGAGGCAGGCAGTGCGTGAAGTGAGGCGGTGGCCCGGGCGCAGTCAGCTGGCAGCTGCCTGGCGGGACTTGGCCTCGCCCTGGGCCGGTACGGATGCCGCCGGGTCGGCGGCCGGATGAGCCTTGCCTCGCATGAGGGCGAGGGTGGCCACTGCGCCGGTGGCGGCGATGCCCGCGGCGGCGAGGAACGCGGCGCTGAATCCGTTGGTCAGGGCGGACAAGTCTCCGAGCGCTCCCGCTCCCTGGGAGGTGGCCAGTGCCGTGAGCGAGGCCAGGCCGAGGGCGGAGCCGACCTGGTACGTGGTGTTGACGATGCCGGAGGCGAGGCCGGCCTGTTCCTGCGGGGCGGCGGACATGGCCGTCATCAAGGTGGGGATGTAGGCCAGTGCCATGCCGAGGGCTGCCACCAGTGAGGCGGGCAGGACGTCCACCACGAAGGATCCCGTCGGCCGGGCGGCCGACAGCCACACCAGGCCGGCGGCCAGGACCAGCAGGCCGCCCGTGATCAGCGGCTTGGGGCCGAAGCGGCCGAGCAGGCGGGCGCTGGCGGTGGTCATGAAGACCATCAGCAGGCCGGTCATCGGCAGTAGGGCTGCTCCGGAGGCGAAGGCGCCGTAGCCCAGGACCTGCTGGAGGTAGAGGTTGAGGAAGTACCACATCGGGATCCAGGCGGCGCCGAGCAGTGCCATCGCCAGGTTGGAGACGCCGAGGCCGGGGGTGCGCCAGATGGCGAGCGGCATCAGGGGCGACTTCGCGGACCGCTGGATGAGGACGAACACGACCAGCAGGGCGGTCCCCGCGATCAGCTGAAGGACCGTCTGCGCGGTCCCCCAGCCGGTCTCGGGGGCCCGGACGACGGTGAACACGGTGAGCGCGAGCCCGGCGGTGACGGCCGCCGCTCCCAGGACGTCCACGCCACCGCCGCGGCGGGCGGCGACGGCCGGCAGCAGGCCGGTGGCGAGCAGGGTGGCGATGCCGATCGGGATGTAGATGATGAACACCCACGGCCAGCTGGCCCACTCGGTGAACACCCCGCCCAGGAACACGCCCGCCGTGCCGCCGGCCGGAGCCGCAGCGCCGTAAAGGGCCAGGGCCTTGCCCAGCTCCTTGGGGCTGTGGCCGAAGAGCATCATCAGCAGGGTCATCGAGGCGGGTGCGATCAGCGCGCCGCCCACGCCCTGTACCGCGCGGCCGGCGACCTCCACCCATGCGCTCTGAGCTGCCGCGGCGACGGCGGAGCCCGCGATCAGGATGCCCCAGCCGGCCACAAAGACCTTTCGGGCGCCGAGGAGGTCGGAGAGGCGGCCGCCCAGCAGGAGCAGTCCGCCGAACGCGATGACGTAGGCGTTGAACACCCACTGCAGATCACCCTGGGAGAAGCCCAGGTCGCGCTGCATCTCGGGCAGCGCCACGCCGATGATCGACGTGTCCATGATGACCATGAACTGTGCGGCGGCAAGCACGGCGAGTGCCCACCAACGACGTGGATTGACAGTTGGCATGACCGCTCCTCGAAGCGACGGCGTATACCCCCTGGGGGTATCTCGATGGCGGGAACGTTATACCCCGGGTGGGTATTCCTCAAGAGGGGTGCGTCATCCGGGGCTCGGCCGCACCGCGTTTTCGGATGGCCGCTTGCGATGCCTGCTGCGGACAGGCAGACGACGCGAGCGCGACGCCTTCGAGCTGCCACCTGCTCCTCGTCCTGGCCGACCTCACCGGACTCTTGGTCATGCACGGGCCTGGGCCCGGGTGCGGCCCTTATGGCCGCCCACGCCTCGGCGGCGCACCACGCCACGGCTTCGGAGCACGCGCGGGCTGCCGTCGGCGGCCCGCCGGCCGCCTCGGAGGACCTTGGCGGATGCGTCCATGCCGGCGACCCCGCACCAGGTGACGGACATACCGAGCACGCAGACGTCACCTGCGCGGCCACCGGAACCAGCAGCGCTCCGCCGGCGCCGGCCGTCTGCAGCGACTGGGCGTGGATCTAAGCCGACGGCCAGGGCGAGGAACGTTCGCTGAAGGACATGGAGGTAGGAGTGGCCACTCCTACCGGGCTAGGAGGTGTGGGCTCCGTGAGGGAGCACGGCGCCGGGTGCTGCACCCTCGCCCTGTGGAAGCGCGGTATCGGGCGTGATGCGAAGCAGACGGCCCAGCCTTGATCGCTGCGCACCCGCGCGCAATGTGTAGACCGAGCGCGGCGCTGCCCCTCAGACTCTGCGGCCACGTAGGTGTGCGCAGTCTGCGGCGGAAAAATGGTGCGTGTCTGCGGAGACGAGCCGGCGCGTGACGAGATCGGTGCCGACACCCCCGCCAAGCTGCTTCGAGGCGGGTCAGGAGGAACGCGGCGAGAGCGCGGTGAACGTCTGGCCGCCGTCACGCGACTCGTACACCCCGTCCTGGGTCGCGGCGACGACGTGCCGGGCGTCCACCGCGGTGAGCGCCTGGGGCGCTCCGCCGGGCACGGTCGTGAGCACGGTCCACGACGTGCCGCCGTCTTCGCTGCGGCTCAGCTTCCCGGCCGGGTCGATTCCGAAGAGGGCCTTCTCCTCCGGCCAGGACACGTACGCCTGCACCGCGCCTGCGGCCTTGCCGAACGTACGGCCCCCGTCGGCGCTGGCCGCCACGCCCTCGGAGGTCGTGGCCAGCAGCCGCTCGCCCCCTCCCGGACCTGCTGCCAGGTCGAGGGCCTTGAGGCTGGCCCGGTCGTCCCAGGTCTTGAGATCGCTCGTGACTCGGATTCGTCCGCCCTCGTACCCGTACACGGTGCCCTCGGCGGAGTCGAGGGAGTGGAAGTCGGCTTTGCCGGAGAGCGACTTGGACGCCCAGGTACGACCCGAGTCCGTGCTCTCGATCAGTCCGAGATTGCCCGGCTGGCCACCTCCCGGTGCGCCGTGGCCGCTGGCGATGAAGATGCCTTTGCCTGTCACGGTGAAGCCCATGAAGTCGTCCTTGCGGTCCCCGACGAGCTTCGGGTCCGTTCCTGCGCCGACGCTGTAGAGACCGTCGTGCGTGGCGACGTACACGCGGCCGTCCGCAGGATCGACGCCGAGGCCGTGGACATGCGCCAGCGGTGCCGAGGCATCCGCTGATTCGTCGCCAGTGGACTCGGCACCGCAGGCGGCGAGCGTGACCGCGGCGAGTGTGGCGGCCGTGGCGGCGAACAGGGTGCGGAAACGGAGACGTGCGGTCACTGGGGGTCCTCACGGGGATGGCCGGGCGGTACTTATGGGCGGATTCGATCTTCGCGCTGACCTTAGGCCCAAGCGAGTAAAAACTTAGTAACTTCGTAGATGAGAGGCAAGTGGAAAGCAACCTGACGTAGGACGGACGTGGTCTTTCCTGTCAGAGACCGGGCGGGCAGGCGACCAGCAGCGGCAGCAGAGGCACCACAGCGGCCACGGCGGCCACGGAACCCCAGAGCGCCGGATGGGCGCCATCGCGCCGTCCCAGAATGCGCTGCATACGGATAAGAGCGGTGTTCCCGCCCGCGCCGAACGCACCCTCCGGGGCGCGGCCCGCAGCCATTTCGTACATCGCGGTCGCGAGCACGTCGTGCTCATGGCTCCGCAGCGCTCGGTCGTCCGCGATCATCTCCAGCAGGATCGCCGTCTGCTCCTTGGCGTGGCGGGCCAGTGGCACCCACCGGAAGACGGTGGCGAAGGCCTCTGCCACGGCGAGCACCAAGTGGTGGCGGCCCGCGACGTGGGCGCGCTCGTGCTCGAGGACCGCGTCGAGCTGTTCGTCGGAGAGCAGCCGCACGGCCGCATCGCTGACCACGATCCGTGAGCGGCGGCCTGGCAGACAGTATGCTGCCGGCGTTCTGTGGGCCAGGACAGTGGCACGCAGGCGGGCGGAGTGGGTCCCCACCTTGTCCAATGCGTCACGGTGCCGGGCTCGCGCACGCCCGGCGCGGGTCATGTGGAAGACGAAGCTCGCGACCAAGGCCAGCACCACGGCGCTCGGCAAGGCCACGGCCAGCTGGTCGGCGGTCGTCGGATCTGGGGCAGCGGCGCCGCTGCCGATTCCGCAGGTGTGCAGCAGGCCCACGAGGCCCGCGTGCAGGTGTTCGGTCGGCGTGGCGAGGTGGTACGCCGCGAGCGCGGCGGAGACGGAGAACGAGACGGCCAGTGCGTGCCATGCGGCCACTGCCAGGGCGGGAGCCCGATGCGGCCAGGCGCTGCGCAGCATCAGCCGGGGGGCGAGGAAGCCGACAGCCGCCGTGTAGCCGACCAGAGCGGGCGCCGCGTTCATGGCTTCGGCCGTCGTCCCACGTTACGCAGCGCTGTGCGCAGCGCTGCGACCTCGTCGGCGGACATTTTCTCGACGAACTGGACCAGAGCGGCCGGCCGGTCCTCGCTGGCCCCCAGAGCGTCCTCCATCAAGAGGGCCGAGTACGCCTCTCGGCTGCGCACCGGCGTGTACAGCCAGGCCCGCCCCTCCTTGCCGCGCAGGAGCCAGCCCTTGTGGAACAGGATGTTGGTCACGGTCATCACCGTCGTGTAGGCGATGGTCCGCTGCTCGTTTATGTCGTCGACGATCTCGCGCACCGTGGCGGGGCGGTTCCATCTCCAGAAGCGGTCCATGATCTCCGCCTCAAGTTCCCCCAGCCGACGCATGGGCCGAATCCTTTCGCCAATGTTGTACGCAACTACATAGTAGACCGCGCGAATGAGCACGGACCGGCCCCTCCTACCTGTTCGGACGCGTTCGGCATGCCGTGGGTGGGTGCATTGTGCTTACGATGGCGCCGATGTCACGCAATGAGAAGCCCGCGAAGCCGCAACCACTGTTGCGGCTCAGCGGGCTGCTCGTCCTCGGCCTCCTCATAGGGCTGCTCGGGATGCACGGCCTGGGGTTTGCCCCGGCCGCGGCACAGGAGAGCACGCATGGGCGCAGTGCGGAGATCGGGCGCGCGGCAGCTGTCTTGGCCGAGTCGGATGAATGCGGCCACGACTGCCACGGACAGCACGAGCCTGCGGATCATGCCGATCCGACGTGTGCGTCCGGCGCCGTGGCGGGGCCTCTGGTGTTTCCCGCCCTCGTCCCCACAGTGATCGGGCATCCCCTGCCCGCAGAGGGGCAGATCACCGCCCTCTCCAGCGGCCCTGACGGGGGACGAGCCCCTCCTTCTCTCTCGGAACTGCAGCTCCTGCGGATATAGGACAGGCCGCGCGCCGCCGGAAGGTGCCCGCATGGGGTCGGCGTCGCCACTCACCATGCCCTGCCACAGATCAAACCGAGGAGTTTCGCATGAACGCGCACCGCACGCTGATCCGTCGTACCGCCCTTGTCGCCGGCACCGGAGTGGCCGCCCTGGTCCTGGCCGCTTGTGGGGGTGACAGCGAGCACGACATGGGGGCGATGGGGGAGTCCAGGTCCACGCCGTCCGCCAGCGCTTCCATCACGGCTGGTGACCACAATGCGGCTGACGTCTCCTTCGCCAAGGACATGATCCAGCACCACCGCCAGGCGGTGGAGATGGCCGAGCTGGCCGAGACCCGCGCCGCGTCCGCGGAGACCAAGGACCTGGCGACGAAGATCAAGGGAGCCCAGGACCCGGAGATCAAGACCATGTCCGGCTGGCTCACCTCATGGGGTGAGGAAGTCCCCGCTGACATGTCCGGCCAGGGTCACGACATGTCATCCGGCATGCCCGGCATGATGAGCATGGCCGACATGGACAAGCTGAAGGCGGCCAAGGGCGCCGAGTTCGACAAGATGTTCGCCGAGATGATGATCAAGCATCACGAGGGCGCCATCGAAATGGCCAAGACCGAGAAGGCGCAGGGCAAGTACGACCCTGCCAAGAAGCTGGCCGACGAGGTGATCAAGGCCCAGACGGCCGAGATCGAGCAGATGAACAAGATGCTCGGCAAGAGCTGAGTCGAGGCGGCGGGGCGGCCGACGGAGCGATCCGTCGGCCGCCCCGCGGTTTTTTGAGCCGGGCTCTACGGGGCTGCGACGACTCGCATGGCCAGGCCGGCAGCCGGCTTCGGGCCGAAGGAGGTTGATTTGCGGGGGAGGAGCACGCCCTTCGCTGCGAGTCCCCTCACCGTGTCCTCGGTGATAGCGGGGAGCAGGACCGCGGTCCCGCCGCCTGGCGCAGCTACGGAGGTCAATGCCTGGGCGGCGTCGTGTACATGACGCACTGCACCGGGGAGGTCGGGCACCGACCAGGCGCGAGCGAGAAGGAGAAGGTCCGCGATGGCAGCGGGCTGCTCATGCCATTCGTACGGCCGCCCGTCCAGCGCCTCGCGCAGCGCTTCCGGCTCAGGGGCCGAGATGCTCCAGGCTCGGCCGCCGCCGGCGACGACCAGCTCATCCGGGTCGGGCAGTCGTGGCCCGGAGGGCAGTGGACGTACCCGTGCCACGTCTGCGGCTGCCGCGGCCGCCTTGTCGGGCTCCAGGCCGGGAATGACGCGATGGATCGCCTTCAACTGCAGGGGAGTTGCCGCGGAGTCGACCAGGAGCGCCAGACTGCGGTCCCAGGTACTGCTCCCTGTCTGCTCCTGCCCGAGCCGCAGGCAGGCCGCATGGCGGTGGTGGCCGTCGGCTATGAGGGCCTGGCACCCTGTGAGCCCCGCAGCGAGCATTGATTGCTCGGCGGGATCGGTGCAGCTCCACAGGGTGTGAGTGATCGCCCCCAGACGGGCGGACGCGGTGGGGCGGCGGCTGGTGATGTCCTCGATGAGGCGGGTCCCCGCGCCATCGGTAGAGCGGTAGGCGAGGAGGAGCGGCTCCAGTTGGGCGCGCAGTCCGGCCATGTGCGCGGCGCGTTGCCCGACGACATGAGGCTGGACATCCTCGTGGGGCAGAACTGCTCCGGCGCTCTCGTCGGACAGCAGCAGTTCACCGATCAGTCCACGCTGCAAGAGCTGCTGTCCGCGACGCTGTTGGTACACATAGAGGGCGGACTGGGAATCGCGGCGCAGTACGCCTCGGTTCAGCCATCGGTCCAACTGTCCTGCGGCGGCATGTACATCGTGGGCATAGAGCAGCCGGGCGATGTGATGAGGCTGGGCCCGCGCGTGGGCGGGAATCATCTCGTCGTACGGCGGGCTGATCACGGTGGACAGGTCGCCGGCACGCGCAGGGTCGTACCGCACGGCCTGGAACGGCCTGAGCTGCAACGCGGTGTGGGCCTGCCGAAGTGGGGCGGGTATCAAGGTTCACTCCCGATGCGGGGGCACGGCAGAGCAGAGGGGCGGGCGATGGCACGTGCCCGCCCCCCTGGTGCTTGGCCGTTCGGTCAGACGGTCACGGCTTCGGGCCGTGTCTCAGGCACGGGTGGTGCGAGGCGGCCGGTGCGGTGCAGTCCGTAGACGGCGGCGGTGCACGCGAGGCCGAGGGCGAAGAGCGCCAGCCACGGGAGCGCGGACACCCCGGCGTTCCGGGCCGCGTCCAGGGCCGCGCCGGTGAGCAGATTGCCGAGCGCGATACCGACACCGCAGATGGTGTTGTACAACCCGTAGTGGGTGGCTACCAGGCGGTCGCCGGAGAGACGGACGATGGTGTCCATCTCGAACGGATAGGCGATCATCGTGCCCAGGGCCAGCAGTAGGGCGGACAACGCCGGCGGCACGGCGGCCAGTAGCCACAGTCCTATCCCGCCGTCCGGAACAGGCACTGCCGTGGCAGCCAGCAGGGGCAGGAAACCCACCCCCATCGTCAGCAGCCCCCAGGCGAGGGCATGACCCGGCTCCACACGGGCCTTGCACCAGGCGGTGACCTTCGTCTGGAAAAGGACCGTGCTCAGCCCTGAGACGGCGAACAGCACCGCTACCGCAGCCGTGCCGAACTGGCCTTCGCCGCCCAGGCGCCGCACTTCCAACGGGAGTGCCAGGTAGACCTGGAAGGTCATGACGTACGAGCCGATCATGGCCACGGAGAAGAGAAGGAACGGGCGGTTGGCCAGGATGCCGCGCCACTGGGTCAGCACGCTCTCGCGCTGACCATCCTTCTCGTCCTTTGCATCGTTGCCGCGGCGGGCAGGCAGCGCCCGGATCTGCACGAGGCTCAGCACGGCGAAGATTCCGGCGGCCACCAGACAGGTGACGCGGAAGTCGACGCCCGTCAGGATCATGCCCACCAGCGGGCCCAGCAGGATGCCGGCCTGGTAGAAGACGTTGAACAGCGCGAAGGCTTCGACCCGACGCTCGCCCGCGTCCGCGGCCAGATACGCGCGGCTGGCCGGGTTGAACAGGGCCCCGGCCAAGCCGGTCGCGGCGGACGCGGCGATCAGAGCCGGTACGGAGTCCACGAGCCCGAGCGTCGCGAAGCCGATGACGCGCAGCACCATCCCCGCGATGATCAGCGGCTTGTAACCGAGGCGGTCGGCCAGCGTTCCGCCGACCAGGAACATGCCCTGCTGGCTGAAGTTGCGTACGCCGAGAATCAGGCCGACGAGCCAGCCCGCCAGTCCCAGCGGGCCGGCCAGGTGCGTGGCCAGGTAGGGCATCAGCATGTAGAAGCCGAGGTTGATGGTGAACTGATTCACCATCAGCAGCTGAACGCTGCTCTCGTACGAACGGAACTGTGTGATGGTGCCCTTCATCAGGCCGCGTCCTCCGCGTCGGCCTCGTTGAGCGGCTCGGCCTCGTCGGCGTTCTCCTCGACGTCGGCGTCCCGCGCCTCGTCGTCGAGGGTGAGCGGGTCGACCACGGTGGTGCATCGGGTCCAGCGGGTGACCTCCTTCTCGTCCAGGCGGCCGATCACCTCGGGTTCGAACGCCGGCGGCGACTCGAGGAGGCCGTGGGCCGCGCAGTAGTCGTCGTCGTAGACGGTGCTGAGATAGCGCTGAGGACCGTCGGGGAAGATCGCCGCGATCCGGGTGTCCTTGGGCAGGGCGCGCGACAGCCAGCCCGCGACCATGGCGACGGCGCCGACGCTCCATCCACCGGTGGCGTAGTGGGAGGAGGCCAGTTGGCGGCAGGTCCACACCGCTTCGGCCGGGGAGACCCAGTGCACCTCGGAGAAGTTGTCGTAGGCGACGTTGCGGGGGTAGATGCTCGATCCGAGCCCGCGCATCAGGCGGGGCCGGGCGGGCTGGCCGAAGATGGTGGAGCCGATGGTGTCGACTCCCACGAGCGTCAGGTCGGGGTAGAGCTGCCGCAGTACCCGGGAGACGCCTGCGGAGTGTCCGCCGGTGCCCACGCTGCACACCAGGACGTCGATGTGCCCCAGCTCGGTGGCCAGTTCGAGTGCCAGCGGGGTGTAGGCGGTGGTGTTGTCGGGGTTGTTGTACTGGTCGGGGCACCACGAGTCCGGGTGCTGCCCCATGAGCTGGGCCACGCGGTCGCGGCGGGCCTGCTGCCAGCCGCCTGTGGGGTGCGGTTCGGAGACGACGTTGACCTGGGTTCCGTAGGCGGTCAGCAGCCGGGTCATGGATGCCTCAAGGCCCGGGTCGGTAACCAGGGTGACGGGGTGTCCGTAGACCATGCCGGCCAGGGCCAGGCCGAGGCCGAGGGTGCCGCTGGTGGATTCGATGATCCGGGCCCCAGGCTTGAGGTCACCCCGGGCGCGGGCGCGTTCGACCATGTGCAGGCCGGGGCGGTCCTTGATGCCGCCGGGGTTGAAGCCCTCCAGCTTCGCCCAGAAGCCGCGTCCCTCCGGGGCGAGAGGCTCTGAGATCCGAAGCAGTGGGGTGTTACCCACGAGCCCGGACAGGGCGGAGCGGGTGGGGGGTGTCGCGTCCGTGGTCGAGGAATGCATTGTTTCGCTCTCATTCGGTGATGCGCGTCAAGTACTCGCTCAGGTCGCATGCCGCCGGCGCAGGGCAGGGGGTATCCCGGCTCTGAAGATCGGCGTGCGGCAGCCGGTTCGTACGGCTGCATGGCGAGTGGTCTAGATGCGCCACCGGCAGATACTTGTCAGCGTGGAGCGGCCGCTCTGGGCTATCGGCGTTCTGTCGGCGCCAGGCGGTGCAGCTGGGGGCTCTGCCATCGCCGGGGCACTGGCAATGGCGAGGGAGAGCACTGTTGCCGCGCCTGCTGTGGACTGGGATCCGCCCTGAGGCTGGGGAGCCAGGCCGGGGGAGACGCATTCAGAACTGTGCCCGTGCTCAGGGTGCCCGTCCGCAGGCACGTCGACCGGGTGCTGGTGCGTGAGTTCACTTGCTGATGCCGTCGCCACAGCGTGCCCGTGGTCGTCACTGGCCAGGAAGGGGGAGCAGTGCACCGCTGCCAGCAGCAGGGCACTCAGGATGCCTGCGAGTAGACGGCCTGGCCAGGGCGCGGCCCGGCGGAGAGGTCGTACGAGCGGGTGGCGTGGCACTTTTCCTCCGTGCGGCAGTCGCTTCGGAGGCCCATGTGGGCAGAGGAAGCGGCACGAGGTCGACGGTGTGGACAGCGAGGGTTGGGCCCGTCCGCCGCCCGCTATGAGGGCGTGGGGCATCAAGGCGCCAAAATCTGGACGAGCCAGAACATAGCGCCTGTAAGGCGCAAATATGGTGATACGGGCGTCGCCAGTGTTGTTGAGTGTCTACACCTGGAGCACGGGCGTTGTTCTGAAATGTGTCAGCGAAGAGCCTGCCGGCCCTGCCTCGCCGCGGGTGGGCGGGCTCGGCAGGGTCCCGAACGTCCATCGCGCCCCGGTCAGCGGAGACAGTCGAGGTACGTCAACAGTGGCTCCCTGTCGAGGCAGCCTGGGTGTGCACTCATGCGCGGAGTGGGCAGCTCCGTGGCGGTCCGTGTGGTCCACCCGGGCGGCTGTACTGCCGCCCGAGGGAGTCGCAGAGAAAGCGGATGCGCTGGGGGCTCCGTGGCCCTCGGCGCCGCCTTCCGTCTGCACGCCGTGCGTGTAAAAGAGGCCCAGCAGCAGCATGGCCAGCCCAAGCAGGCGCAGCAGACCCATCGATGAGTGGGTCGGCGGCACGCGATAGAGCGACCGGGCTGTAACCATGCCGTGATCTTAGCGGCTCTCTCGCGAAATGATGGACATCGATTTGGACAATGCGTGAACAGATCGTGTGTGGATTGGCCTGATTGGGATCTGTCTACTATTCAACTAAGTAGTTGAAAATTTGATTGCGCGCGGGCGTGCAGGCCGGAATGGCGGGCGCTGGGGCGTAACCTGGCCGTTCGCGCCAGGGCCGATCAGCAATGCCCTGTCCCGGATGGAGAAGTGGGGCGTCGGAGCCTGCTGACACACCGGCAGCTGGGCGGGCCAGTCGATCCCGTCGGGGAACAACCTCCGTGCTCGCCCCGAACTCCGAGTGGCTGACCGTCTTTCAGCTTCCGTCTTGCAGCCCGCACCTGGTCGATGGATGCCTTGCCGGCACCGGCCTGCCCCGTGAGGCCTGCCGACGACAGGCCGACATCGCATCAATTTCAGTAGCCGGCAGGGTGACCTGCGGATTTCATCACACTGAGTGATGTTGGTCATGCTGCGCGGTGGGCTGGGAACCAAGTGAGGCGTCTTTCGTTTGTGAGAGCGGCGGAGGCTGTCGAAACGGCAGAGACAGCCGAGAAACACAAGCCGCCGCTGTCGAGTGCGGCGGCCGATGAACCGGGGGTCACTGTCATGCGCCTACCGCGCCCACGCCTGAGAGGCATCCATAGGCTGCTTCTGCCTCGTACCCGAGCGGGGCAGCGGCGGGCCGTGCAGGCCGTGATGCTGCTGTGTGTGCTGGCTCTGCTGCCCGCGACGTGGATGTTCACGGTGGCGGACGGCCGCCTGCGGACAACGGCGGACGCCCCTCGCACAGATGTGGCCGTGGTCTTCGGCGCGGGCCTGATGTGGAACGGCGCGCCGTCGATGTACCTCGCCAACCGCCTCGACGCGGCGGCGAAGCTGTACCGCGAGGGACGCGTCAAGGTGGTTCTGGTCACCGGCGACAACAGCAGCCATCACTACGACGAGCCACACGCCATGCGTATGTACCTCACCCATAACGGCGTGCCCGACGCCCGTATCGTCAGCGACTACGCCGGCTTCGACACCTGGGACTCCTGCGTACGAGCCAAGAAGATCTTCGGTGTCGACCGTGCGATCCTCGTGAGCCAGGGCTTCCACATCCGGCGGGCGGTCGCCCTGTGTCAGGAGGCGGGCATCGACTCGTACGGCGTCAGTGCGGTCGACCACCAGGACGCGCTCTGGTATTACGGCACCGCACGCGAACTATTCGCCGCGGACAAGGCAGCCGTGGACGCCCTGTTCGAGCCGGAACCCCAGTTCCTCGGGCCGAAGGAACCGGGCGTCGCGCGGGCCCTGGCCGGGGCTGGCGATCGGGCGTCCCGGCGACAATCTCGCCGGGCGTGAGGACCTGCTCCACGTCAAGCACCGCACCGAGGACAAGAGTGGCGGCGGCCAAGGTCGAGCGTGGCGTTCTTCCTGTCGAGGAGAGCGGTCACGGCCATGGCTCGGTCGCTGCCTTCCCGGCACCGGGCGCCAGGCCCGTGAACTGGAGCTCGAGTTTAACGCCGCAGCAGACCGCCCAACTGGGCTCGCGGGCTGCCACGGACTCCACCGCCGTTACGGGCGCAAGAGCATCACTTCGTTACCCGCAAAGTAAGGGGCGCACCTCGGGGGCATGGACAGCGGGCGCGTACGGCTGCTCGCCGTTCATGTCCGGGTGGGCACCGTGGGTGTTCTGTCAGTGCGCCCGCCGTCCATCTGTCGGTTCGTCTCGTCCACAACGCCTCTGCCTCTGTCGGGTTGATCCGGGGCAGCCTGGGCGACGGGGGCGATGGACGCTGACGGATTCGTGAGACCGCGAACCTGGTGTGGTGTGGCCGCATCGGCGGCGCCCGGCAACGTGATCCGCTGACGCGCACCTCCGTTCAGGATCCGGCCGCCCGCTCCCAGCAAGATCACGGCTCGGTCACGACGCCCGCGTAACGCGACGCGTCTGTGACGTGTGTCACTCCATATTTGGGCCATCGAAAGCGGGCTTGGCCATCTGCGTGTGGGGGTGGTAAGCCCAGGACCAATCGGACTTATTCCAGAAAGCCTGTGGTCGCAGGCTCGTAAGAGTGTGTCCGTTTCGCCCGTTACGGCGTCAAGGTGGGGCCTGTCGCGCCCGATTGGTTCCCCTGGCGCGGAACTGTGGCGCAGCCCACGTTTCTTGAAGGGTGTCGCAACCCCTGGTAGCGGTTGTCCTCATGTCCCCCACCGCTCTCATCCCCAGCCACCGGAAGCCCCGCCGCAGCGCCTCCACGCTCGTGGTCCGCGCCGGAGTTGTCAGTGGCGTCCTCGGCACCCTGGCCATGGCCGGCACCGCGAGTGCGTCCCCGCCCGCCGAGCCCGTGGCCGAGACGACGCTCGAAATGCCCGTCCTGAATCTGGACCTGGGTGCGGAGGTCGCCTCCGCCGTCACCACGGCCGCCGAGAACACCCGTGCGGCCGCCATCGAGGGCGAACTGACTGCCCAGGAGGAGAGCGCCCGTACCGGGGCTGCCGCCGAGGCGAAGAAGGCCAAGGAGGACGCCCAGGCGAAGGCGGACGCTGAGAAGAAGGCGAAGGAGGAGGCGGACCGCAAGGCCGCCGCGGAGCGTGCCAACCGCACCTCCTCCCGCACCTCCGTGACGACCGCCTCCGGCGAGGGCTCCGGCTCCGCCACCGTCAAGGGCTTCGGCGGCGTCAGCACCCCGGCCACCGGCTCCGCCGCCGCCATCATCAACTTCGCCCGCGCGCAGGTCGGCAAGCCTTACGTGCTGGGCAGCAACGGCCCCAACTCGTGGGACTGCTCCAGCCTCCTCCAGGCCGCCTTCCGCCAGGCCGGCATCTCCCTGCCTCGCGTATCGCAGGACCAGTCGATGCTCGGCCGCTCGGTGTCGCTGAGCAGTCTCCAGCCCGGTGACATCCTGTATTGGGGCAGCAGGGGAAGCGGCGCCTACCACGTGGCCGTCTACGTTGGTGGCGGCAAGTACGTCGGTGCGCAGAACCCCAGCACGGGCATCGTTGAACGCTCCCTGAGCTACGACATGCCCGCGGGCGCCGTCCGCGTTCTCTGAGCTGTCCCCAGTGCCGCGAAAGGGTCGGTACCTCCCCGCTCCGGGAGGGACTCCCCGGCCCTTCGCTTGCTTGGCCTATGTCCGCAACGCCCCGGCTGCAGCTGGATGGCCCCACCCGAGCGCGGCCAGCACCCCGACCCGCTCCCGCGCTTCTTACTCCGACCGGGCCCCGTGCCGCGCGCCCACGCGACCGCCCCGGGCGCCACCTGTCGAGCTGCTGGGGAAGATCCGCGCCGAATACTGCGCCGAGGAGTGGGTGTCGGCCATGGTCTGGGCGGCGTGGGCGCTGAACTCCTCCAGCGCGGCCATCGCCGACTCCACGTACGTTTCCGTCTCACGCCGATCGACGGGAAGCGTCTCCAACTGCTGCGTAGTGATCGACGCACTGCTCGCGTTCCGCACCGCGGCCTCGCCGATGAGCGACGCCGCCGCCCGCCCTCCGCCGGCCGCCCGGGCCAGCGCCAGCCTGCTGCGCATGGGCGCGCTCACCGCGGGCTTCCGACGGTCGCGGTCATGGGGCCACACGGAAGCGTCTGCGCACACCACGTGGGCCACGTGCATCCTGAGCGGTATGCCGCCCGCGACCCGCCCCACCCCACCACTGGGGATCAGCCCCCAGCGGTGGAGCGGGAGAAGTCCTGGCGGTACTACGGGCCACGATGCCCGACAAGCACCACCGGGGCCTGGTCCCGCAAGAGGATCGGCATCGCGTACGACCAGGCGGAGGCCCGGCGGATCGCCGAGCGGGCGATCCGCAAGGAGGCAGCGGCGAAGAACCGGCCGGCGGACCTGATCAACATCACCGCCGCGGCGAGCTGGGGAAGATCACCAGCGAGGAGAACCGGCTGGAGGAACGCCTCGCCGAGCTGCGCGCCCGCAAGAGCACTCCGCATCCCGAGCCCGCCGACGGCAAGCGCAAGCGCCATGAGCCGGACTACGAGCCCAGCGTGGGCCCGCGAGAACGGCTACGAGGTGCGGGACCGGGGTCAGTGGCTATGGGACGTATGGCCATCCTTTGCCGGCTCGGCGGGTGCCTCGGTCGGCTGGTCCTGCTTGACGGGAGCCTGGTCCGGCTCTGTGGGCGTCTGGGTCGTGGAGCCGTGGTCGTGGCTGTGGCCATCGGAGCTGATGGTGCCGGCGAGGGCGGTCATGCCCAGCCAGGCGAGGGCTGCGAGGACGACGACGCCGGCCGCGAACGGGGTGACGAGGTGCCGCCAGCGGCCCTTGGAGTCCTTGGCGACGAACGCGACATACGACATGAGCAGGCCGATGGGGGTCATCCAGGCGCTGCGCTCGGGGAACTGCTCGAAGTGCTGGATGCCGCCGCCGACCAGGCCGACACCGAAGGACAGCAGCAGGGAGAACGCGACCAGCGAGATTGCCTGGCTCAGCGCCGGACGCTCGTCTGCCAGCACGAACTCGTTGACGATGGTGCCGAGGAGGAACACGAAGGCGCCGACGACGCAGATGATCGCGTACAGCGACGGATTGATCGGGTAGTGGACGACGGCGCCGGCGATGAGGGCGGCGCCCAAGAAGTAGAGCATCTGGCCGCTGTAGCGAGCCGGGAGTGACTTCTTGTCGAGGGTGGGGCGGCGGTGGTTCGAAGCGGGAGTTTGGTTGAGCTCGGGCTTGAGAACGGTGGTCATGCGGGTAAGGCCTTTCAGATCTTGCTGTGTGAGAGCAGGCAGAAGCGCGCCGGCACCAGTGGTGCGGCGTCACGCTGGTGCAGTTCTCAGCAGCGCAGGATCGAAAGTCGGTGCAGGCACGGTGGGTCGCCGGTTCGGCTGATCCAGGGAAGCGCGCGTGTTGCCCATCGGCGCAGGACGCGGTTGGAGCCTCCGCGCCTGAGGACGAACGTGAACAGGGCGGCGACGATGCACAGCAGCGCCAGGCAGCTCTCTCCGACTCCGCCGTGATGGCAGGGGGATTCGCCGTCCGGGCTGGCCGGTGTTTTGGTGGCGTCCCCGGGGGCGACGTCGGAGTGAGCGTGCTGAGCCTTGTCCACTGCGTCGATGAGCGCGAACTCGGTGGCGTGCCCGCTATGGACTTGCTGATGTGAGGCCAGGACGTGCATCGCGAATACGGCAAGCACCACCGCGAGGAGCGTTGCCCGCAGCAACGCTCCCGTGTGATGGTCGCGAAGGACCTTGCCTGAGATCACGCTTCACGACCATAGGAGGGCTTGGTAGCGGGAATGCCAACAGGGGCGTCCCCACCTGGACTGGGAGGAAGATAACACCAGGTGTGGATGCGTCTGCGAGGCGTCCCACGGTGTGGGCTGCACCGTGCTGGCTGGTCCCGTGGCTCGGAGCCGGGCTGCGGTCGTCTTCGAGGGCGGCGGCGGTCGAGACGACCAGCCCACCGAGCAGGAAAACCGACTTCGGCTTGTCAGGCAGACGTCGGGGCGTCGAGGGCGAGGCCCATGCCTGCTGTGAAGCCGTCGAGAATGTCGGGCCGGTACTGAAGGTGCCTGAGGCGATTGCCCACCAGAGCCAGGGCAAGCGCCCCTCGGTCGCCACCGTCTACCGCATCCTCGCCACTGCCTCACCGACTGTGCCATCGGCGAGATCCTCGGCATGGTCATCGGCACGGATCTGGCCTGGCACAACACCCCAACCATGGTCCTGGCGATCGCGCTGGCCTTTTGCTTCGGCTACTCCTTCACCCTCTGCGCCGTCTGCGAGGCCGACCTCGACTGGAAGACGGCGATCAAGGTCACGCTAGCCGCCGACGCCGTCTCCACGCCGTCATGGAGGCCGTGGACAACGGCATCATTGCCCTCGTCCCGGGCGCGATGGACGCCCACCTGAGCGAAGGAATGTCTTGGTACGCGCTCCTCGGCGGCTTCGCCGTCGCCTTCCTGATCACCACGCCGGTGAACAAGTGGATGATCGGCCGCGGCAAAGGCCTCGCCGTCGCCCACGCCTACCACTGACACGATCGGCGGTACGCAGGCCCTCGCCCGAGCCCCGGCTCAGGTGAGGGCCTGCACTGCGTAGAGGCCGCCCACCCTGTGGCGCGACCTTCCAACAGGTCGCTGATCGCAGCGTTGCGGTGCGCCGGCAGGGCCCCGGTGTGATCCCGGCCGTAGGACGCAGTCCGGCTTCGTCGAAGGCGCTACCTCGCCTCCGAATGAGCGAGGAAATCCAGCGACCGCATCGGAGCTGGGGCCCAGGTTTGGGGACCAGTGCCGGATGCACGCATTGTCTTGGCGTCAGCAGGCTGCTGTGATGCCGTGGGCGGCCAGTTGTTCAGGCAGATCGGCCAGCGCCGTCAGCTGTTCGAGGTGGTGGACCCCAGCGGGCACACCATGCGTGAAGAGGGTGCGGATGGCGTGGGCGGCCACCAGGCCGGTCGCACGGCTCTGCCCCTGACCGGTGAGGGCCAGGGTCGCGTGGCGTTCGCCGCGGTAGGCGTCAGCCCGTACCGCGAAGCCGTCGTCGCCGAGGTGGGCGCGGCTGAAGACCCTGGTCAGCAGCTGCCGTTGGCGTGCTCCGCGAACGCCGCGAAGTAGTCCTGCCCGGCGTAGTGCGAACAGTGCGGCGGTCAGCGGCCGGGAGTCCAGGCAGAGCCGCGTGGTCACTTCCGGGACACCGAGGGTGCGCCGCAGGGTGTACTGGTCGGAGAACGGGAACGGGTGGGCGGTCCGCACGCCGAACCCGGGCAGGGTCAGCCGCTGCGCGCGGGCCGTGACGGGCTTGCCCAGGCCGGCGACCGTCCACCGCACGGCGTCCGTGCCGTGCCGCTCTCCCGCGCCGAGCAACACGGTCAGGTCGATCCGCTCGGCACCACCGACGGCGTCGTTGACGCGCCAGGCGAGGAGGTTGGTCAGCCCGGGGGCGACACCGACGCTGAGCACGGCCGTGGCCCCGGCCGCGGCCGCCAGCCCGTGCAGCTCCGTCACCTCCTCGAGCAGCCGGTGAGTCGCTCCGACGTCCACGAGGTGGATTCCGCGTTCGAGACAGATCCGGGCAAGCCCCGCATCCTCCGGCTCGACGCACAGCGCAACGACGCTCACATCGCCCAGCTCGTCCAGCACCTGCCGGAAGCCAGCCGGGTCGCCGGCGTCCACGCGCACCCCACCGAGCCGCCGCGCCCTTACTTCATCCCGCCCCGAGGGGACAACGCGACCGGGAAACCACTTGGCGAGCGTGCTGGTCACCGTCGCACCGACGGCTCCGTATCCGCCGACGACGAGAACCCGTCCTGCGGCACCTGAATTGACTGTAGTCATACTCCAGTGAGCTAAACTGTAGTCGTACTACAGTCAAAGAGGAGGGGTGGATTCCATGGCCGAGCCATTGACCAGGGCGGAGAAAGCCCGGCGGACCCGACTGCGGATGATCGACGCCGCAGGACGGCTGTTCACCGAACGGGGCTGGGCGGGCACGACCATCGACGAGATCGCCCGCACAGCAGAGGTCGGCGTACAGACCGTGTACTTCACCTTCGGGAACAAGCGCGCCCTGCTCAGGGAGCTTCTGGACACCGCCGTCGCCGGCGACGCGGATCCGGTCGCCACCCTCGACCGCCCGTGGGCACGTGAACTCCTTGCCGAACCCGACCCAGAGTCGCAACTCCGCCTTCAGGCCGCAGGTGCGCGCCGCATCCTGGAGCGAGCCGCGCCGGTCCTGGAGGTCGTACGCGGCGCCGCTGCTGCCGAACCCGAGCTCGCCGAGCTGTGGCGGACCAATCTCCGCCAGCGGCACACGGTCCAACTCCACTTCGCCCAGGCATTGGAGGCCAAGACCCCCGGTGGCCTGCGTGACGGCCACGACGCTGCGTCGGCCGCCGACATCGCCATGACGCTGCTCGGCCCCGAGACGTACGCCCTGCTGGTGACCGACCGCCACTGGACGCCAGAGCGGTGGCAACGATGGGCCGCGGACTCTCTCGCGCGCCAACTCCTGTCATGAGGAAGGGAGGCGGTGGGCCCTTGAGGTGGTGGCCGGCCCCGAACTGCTGCCTCCGCCTTGCTGGTTGCAGTCCTCGTTGAGAAAACAGCCCAACTTCCCCAGCCCCCGCGTCGGCGTAGGTGGCGTGACAGCGGCCGGGCAGCGCCGTCGTGACCTCCTCGGGTGAGCGGCAAGGCAACGCTCTGGCCGAGCTCCGCAGGACGCCCAACCGACTCTTCGTCTTCGGGTGGTACAGCGGCTGCTTCACCCGGCGGAGCGTCAGCGGCTGAAGGACAAGGCCCGCCGGATCATGGACCAGAGCAAGAAGGAGAGCGAGCGGGGCCTCGGGGACGTCGACCCCATGTGACGGCTCTGTAGCTGTACCGGCTGGTGCCTGCCCACGCGATCCTCTCTGCGTGAGGGAGACACTGGCCGGTGCTTCGTTGTGAACCGCCGGGTATTCGTCGCGGGTTCGGGCCGGTGGTCAGGTGCCGAGTAGGCGGTCGAAGAAGGATCGGTATTGGCGCAGTGCCAGGCGCAGGTCCTCGGTGGCGACCTCCTCGCCGCGATGCCATTGGCTTTCGAGTCCCTGCTTGTGGTCGGCGAATGTGGTGGCGGGCAGCTGCATCACCTCGGCGACGAGCCCGTCTGCCGCGAGCACCGCTGCTTCGGGTCGTCGACCGAACCCCTGCTGGATCTCCTGCCACCGGGTACGGAGCTCTTCAGCTTCCTGGGTCGCTAGAAGCGGGGTGGTATCGGGCTCCTGCTCGGACTCGACCTGTTCGCCGGCTACGGGCTCGGACTCGTTTCCGGCCTCGTCCGTGATTCTGGTCCGGGGTGCTGCCCCCTCGTAGTCGGGGGTTGCCGTCAGGTCATCGTCTGCCGTCTGTTGCGATGTGTCTGTCTGAGGCCGGGCGATGTCCTCGGTGGACAGTGTCTCTCCGGCGGGCTCGCCTTCGCACACCTGGCCCGCCGCTACGCCAACGCCGCAACCGCCACGACGGGTCACACCGCCACCCACAGTCTGATGGCCGATGGCAGCCTCCTGGGCGGGCTCCTCGGCCTCGGGCGACGTGGCTGAGGCTTCGAGGGACGAGGAGACGGCCACCTCCGCGCCGAAGTTCCGGAACGGCCGCGACACCCGTGCGCGCCCACTGGGCGGTAGCAGAGCATGGGAGGTGGCGCCCTGCTCCTGGGTGGATCTTGGATCGTAGAGCGGGTGCTTAGAAGGCGCGTGCTCTATCCACTGAGCTACGGGGGCTGACCTGCGGAAACGCGCTCTCCTGACGTTTGATCAGGGGAAGCGTGGGACGCATGTGGGATCTGGGACGGGAACCGCCCCAGTCGCCGGACGTAGCCTCTCACACGGTCCCCACGAGTCCGAAGACCCTCCTGGAAACAATCTTGACCCGTCCGCTGTTGCAGAGGGCAGAGTCAAGAAGGGGGAGGTGTCGGGCCTGAAGCTGTTCAACACGAAAAGCGGCGTGACCGAGGTCGCGCCGCGTCTGGCCGAGGCCGAGGCTGATGTGCAGGACCTCGTCGAGGCGCACATGCAGACCATGCTCGGCGTCCGGTTCCTGGCGAGCGAGTACAGCACCGGACCGGTTCACGGCGGCCGGATCGACTCGCTGGGCATCGACGAGAACGGCGCACCGGTGATCGTCGAGTACAAGCGTGGCACCGACGCAGGAGTCGTAAACCAGGGGCTCTTCTACATGGCCTGGTTGCTCGACCACCGGGATTCGTTCCGGCACCTGGTCCGCGACCGGCTCGGGGTGCACGCCGCGGCCCAGGTGCTCTGGAGCGCACCGAGGCTGATCTGCGTGGCCGGCGACTTCACCCGCTACGACATCCACGCCGTCCGCGAGCACCGGCACGCGATCGACCTGGTCCGCTACCGGTACTTCGGCAGCGAGCACGTCGGCCTTGAGACGGTGGCCTCCTTCGCTGGCCGCGCTGCGGCGCCGAGGGCCGGGAGTCGGACCCGGGGTACGGCGAAGGCGCAGCGGACCGCGTCGGCTGCCGGGGCCATGGCGGAGTTGGCCACAGCGGTCGACGAGGTGCTGCTCGGGCTTGGAGAGGACCTCACCAAGGTCTCGAACCAGACCTACACGGCCTACCGGCGGATGCAGAACTATGCCTGCCTGGTCCCGCCGAAGAAGGCCAAACTGCTGGTCTATCTGAAGGCCGACCCGGCGACGGTCGACCTCGTGCCCGGCTTCGCGCGGGACGTGACGGGGCTCGGCCACCACGGCACCGGCGACCTGGAGCTGACGCTCCAATCCGAGCGGGACCTGGAGCGCGCCGCCGACTACTTCCGGCAGAGCTACGCGCTGGCGTGATGGCCCGGTGTCCGGGGTCTGGCCACGGGCGTCGAAGGGGTTTGACGCGGGCTGGCCGACTGGGTTCGTGACGGTGCCTCTCGACGGTTCGGACATGGGTGGCGGTGGATTTCCAATGATCCGGCGATTCCCCGGTTTGGCTGACCGGGGATCCGCTGCTATGTTCCGCCGCGCCCAGTGCCCGGGGTCGGGATGGGCGCCCCCGCGCGGTGCGTCGGAGGCTAGGGTCTGGTGAGTGGCCCCGCGTTATCCCCCGTACGCGGGGCCTCCCCTATGGCATCGGACTTCGGCAGGCGACGGAACGACGGCCGGTCAACGCCCGTGGTGGGGGAGATCGTCCTCGCGGATGGCGAGATAGGTCTCCGCTGTCGCGGCTTCGAGGAGGCCGGGGTCTTCGTCGAGGTCGAGGCGCGGATCGTTCTGGGTGTGCAGCAGTTCTCGCCAGGGACGTTCCCTTCCGTACTCGAAGGCCGCACGGACCCGGGGCTCGATCCGGGCCCGCTGCTCGTCTTGCTGCTCCCGGAAGACCCGCCGTTGGCTGTGCCGCCGACGCTCTTCCGCTTCCTCGCTGACGGGCTCGTCGGCCCGGACGTCTTCGGCCCGCATGCCGGGGGTTCGCTCGGCGATCAGCTGGTCCTCGTGGTGGAGCTGGGCGCAGGCGGCGAAGAGCTGGCGGGACATGCCCAGCCGTAGTTCGGTTCCGGGGACGCGGTAGGTCAGGAAGTCGTCGAGACCGAGGGCTTGGGCGTACCCCCGGCGGCTGGACTGGTCGCTGTCGGAGGTCTCCGTCCGGACGGCGCTGCGCATCGCCTGGGCGTCCGGGTCGTGCTCCAGAGGCGTGGTCACTCCGCGGGGGCCCCTGCGGCGGCTTGTGCGGTCGGCGGGCAGGGCCACGGTTTTGAGCCGGGAAGGCTGGGCGCCGCTGAGTGCGAGGTACACCAGCATCTGCGCGCGTGCCGTGCCCATGAGGGCGTCGTCGCTGTCGCCGAGGTGGTCCTCCGGGGACCCCGGTGGTTGGGGCCATGTGGGGCCGGCGGCGGGCTGGAGCGGTTCCTTGCCGGGGTGGTGGTCGTGGTCGACGGTGAGGAACAGGTCGCCCTGGGGCTGGACGCTGGCCCCGACGAGGATCCGCCGGTGGGCGTACTCGTGGAGGACCTTCGTTCCGCCCTGGAGCTGCTTCCAGCCTTCCCAGAGCCGCGGGCTGCGGACGTTGCCGCCCTTGGCCTCGATCATCCAGTACAGGTTCTCGGCCTCGTGCAGGCCCCACAGGTCCGGCAGCTTCGCGGACGGAGTGACGAACTTGTCCCGGAGGGCGGGGATGGGGCCGCCGTCCTCGATGTGCAGGGTCTGGCCCAGTCCCATCAGCGAGCGGGTCGCCCACTCGGCCATGGTCATGCCCAGGCGGTAGCCGAGGGCGTTCTTCGCGGAGCGCTCGGTGCCGTACTCGTAGACCGGGTTCACGGTCAGGCGCCGGCCCTTACTGCCCGGCAGGGGGTGCTTGGTGTCGACGCTGTGGGTGCCGAGGTAGGCGTACAAGGGGGCGACGCGAGCGACGAGCTCGCTGCCGGCCAGCTGGGGCATTCGCAGCAGGTTGGGGGTGATGTCCCGGCCCACCTCGGTGGCGGCCTTGAGGATCTCCCGCCAGGTGGTGGTGGGCAGGTACCAGCCGTTCTTCGCCGGGAATCCGGCGGTCGAGGGCCATGGGGACGGCTTTGCGGTTCGCCACTGCTTGAAGGGCCGCGCCGCCGGACTGTCACGGAACAGCACGGGTATGTCCACGCTGTCGGTGTACAGGAGGGGTGGGACATCGGCGAAGGGGGAGGGGATCACCGGTTCACTGTGCCACTGACCGGGGAGAGGCCCGTGCCCCGGGTCCGACGGGCCCCGGCGTGGCAGGGAGTTCAGCGCCTGGGCGCGGTCCGGGTCGCCGATGCCGCGGGGCGGGCGACGGTGGCCTGCACCGGCAGGTGGGGCGCGGTTGCGGCGGTGTGGCGGGGCTGTCGATGGCCCTGGGCGTAGGCGAGTTCGAAGGTGATGTCCTGGATGAGTGCGGTGGGCGCGTGTGTGGAGAGGCGGATGGCCCAGGTGGGACTGTCGGCTGTGTTGCCGCCCCAGACGGTCCAGGCCGGCAGGACGCTTCCCTGCTGGACGAAGGTGTCGAATCGCAGGCCCGCCCCGATTTCGGTGGTGGGGGCCGTCCAGTCGATCAATCGGGATCCGACATCCAGGGGCCAGCCGACGTCCTCCAGTGGACGGGACGCTTCGGCGAGGCGTTCTTCCTTCACCGGGGTCTCGGTGCCCTGCCCCCAGGCGTCCTCGGTACTGAGGCTCTCCAGCACGGTGCGCATGATCTCGACGGGGGTCGTGGGGGTGGCGGAGGCGTGCCACAGGCGCTCGCCGACGGGGGACTCGTAGGCGGCGATCGTCCAGGCGTTGTCGCCATGCCGTGCCTGATGGAGGAACTCGACGCGCAGGGTCAGGGACTCGTGGCTGGCGATGGTGGTCTCGTCGTGAGGCCGCCACTTTTCCCATTCCTCGTGCTTGGCGAAGAAGTCGACCAGGAGGGCTTCGTGGTCGCCGGGGTCGGCGGCGTACACGGGCACTGCTTCCGGCGTCGGCTCGCTGGGCGCGACGCTCTGGGCCGGGGTAGGTGCAGGCCCCTTGGAGGGCGGCGTGGTGAGTGCTTCGGCGGCGGCGCGCTCGATGTCGGTGAGGGGGGCGGCCCGGGGCGGACAGCGACGGAGTGCTGGCGCAGGAAGTCCGCCACGGCCTCCGCCTCGGATTCGTAGTCCGTGACCTCCTGGCGGAGATAGTCCTCGCCATGGAGGTAGACGCTCTTGCCGTCCCGGTAGGTGCCGACGGCGACGGTGGTCCATCCGTCTCGGGCATGGAGGTGGATGGTGAGGCGGCCGGAGGCGATGTCGTCATGGATCCGCTGGGCTTCGGCGCTGACCTCACGGATCTCGTCCCGATCCAGGTAGGGCATCGGGTAGTTGCCGTACGTCCACTCGGTGTCGATCTCCTCCTGGAGCGACGGGGCGATCTCCACTGTCGCACCCTCGTCGCGCAGAGCCCGCGCGGCCTGGTCGGCGTAGTAGGGCTCCTCGTGGTCGATGCGGGCCAGGACGAGGGTCATGCGGTCGACCCAGCGGAAGCCGCGGTTGGTCAGGACGGCTTCCGCGAGGTGTCGACTGGACTCGGGGCCGGTGAGGGTGGCGGTCACGGCGCTGCTGTGGTCGGGGTGGCGGGCGAGGAGGATGTGGGCTTCGGCGAGGCCGGGCTGGGGCATGGGACTCGATTCCGGGGCCCGGCCGGCGTGCTGCTGGCCGGGCCCGTTCGGGGGTGGGCTATCGGGAGGCCCGCGTGGACACCGCGGCCGGGGTTACGCGCGGGGCGGGCGGCCCGGCGCGCGATGCTGGGGCGGGCTTGGTACGCGGGGGGCTGGAGGTCGGCGGGCGGGTGGCGTGCTGCCATCGGGCCCGGACGGCGCCGAGGTCGGCGAGCGCGCGGCGGCTGCCGGTGATCAGCTGGTGCGGGGTGTTCGCGGGGTCGTCGGTGTAGGCGTGGATGTGCAGGCCGGTCGTGTGCGCGTGGTGGAGGAGGGCGCGCTGCAGGATCTGCTCGCCCCAGTGCTCCGGGGACCCGGCCGGGGTGGCGAGCAGATCCAGCACGTCGCTGGCTGTTGCCCCGGAGGCGAGGAGGCCGTGGTGCTGGGCCTCCCAGAGCACCGTCACTGCGTCGATCGGATCGCCCCGGTAGGCCAGGGAGGCTATGCAGCGGTAAAGGACGCCGTGCAGCGGGACGGTGAAGTCCTCGGGCCGCAGCCACCTCATCTCGGGCAGGCACGCGGGGCGCGCGGCCACCGTCGACAGGAGCAGCTGCTCCTCGCCGGCGGCCTCGGTCCCGGTGTCCGGGGTCGGTGGGTCCAGCAGCACGGTGCGGGGGAGCGAGCCCGGGTGGGAGGGGAAGAGCCCACTCAGGTCGTCGAGGACGGCGGCGACCGCGTCGGTGCGGTCCAGGACGTGGGCGGCGGGGTCCGGCAGTACCGGGTCGGTGGCCGCCTGGATGAGGCGCTGGGCGGCGGCTCGGATGGTGAGGCGGGTCCGGTTGGCCACAATCATCTGGGCGTAGGCCGGGGCGTGGCTGGGTTCGGGGCACGAGTCGGCCAGGGTGTGCAGGTAGGAGGCGGTCAGTCCGCGGGCGCGGGGCCGGGCACGGTCAAGAAGGGCGGTGATCCACACCGGTTCCCGGGCATGGATTTTCGGGGCCGGAGGGGTGAGTGCGCGCATCTCCGCGAACAAAGCCCCGTGCATCGCGACACTGAAGTGCTCGGGGCTGAGCAGACCGAGCGTCTTGATTCGTAGCGGTTCGAGAAGGAGTGCTCCGAGGAGGGCCTGCTCGGCGTACCGGACGGGCGGGTCCGCAGGCGGCTCCTCCAGAGCGAACTCCCTTGTGGGTGTGTGAGGGTTGGGCATCAGACGGCCAGGGTGAAGTCGGAGCGGGTGAGGGTCTTGCCGAGGTGCGGGGCCAGCAGGTGGCCCGCGAGGAGCGGTGGGACGGCGTTGCCGATCTGCGAGAACTGCTGGCCTTTGTTGCCGGCCCAGGGGTAGTCGGCCGGGAAGCTCTGCAGGATTCCGGCTTCGGTGGCGGTGATCCGGATCGATTCCGGAGCAGCACCCTGGGAGGCGGTATCAGGCGAGCGCGGTTCGGCGACCCACATGCACTCGTTTGCGCGATGGCCGAAGAACAGGGTCCCGGCCGGCTCGTTCACGGGCCGGATGGTGGCGTTGGCTTGGTTGTTGCTGCGCAGCGACCAGGCCCAGGGGTGCTTCCCGCACGTGCAGGCGGGGGTGGTGGAGCGAGCCGGGCGGAGCCGTGTGCGCTGGGAGGCGGGGCGCGGGCCGGGGGGCTTCCAGGTGCCGCGGTCTCGGGCATCGGTGAGCGTCTTGCGGGCCCCGGAAGGGAAGGGCTCGGGCCCGCCGCCGGGCCCGCCACCGGCGCAGACCGTCGGGACGGGCCGGTCGGTGGCGCCCCAGCCGAGGGCCTCGGCCATGGACACCCACTTCGCCCGGCCCGGACCGAACAGGCCTTCGGGTTCCGCCGCTTGGGCATGGGTGGGCGGCGGGGGCTCCGCCGTGCGGGTTTGCGAAGCGATCAGGATCGCCCGCTTCCTCGTCTGCGGCACGCCGTAGTCCGCAGCGTTGAGGATCCCGGTCCAGACCGAGAAGCCCCAGCCCCGAAGGATCACGGCGTACTGCCGCCACAGCGGCAGGACGTCGGGGACCTCCTCCATGGCGATCCACTCCGGCTCGCCCACCGAGTGCAGGGCGTGGAGGTAGCGCATCGGCTCCGCGGCCAGCAGGCTCCGGGGATCCTTGCAGGCGGTCAGCAGCTTCGCCCGGGTATCCCGCCCGGCGGCGAGGTCGGCGACAGCCTGGTGGACGAGAGGCTGGTCGACCAGGCCGAGCCGCTTGCCGGCCATCGACCAGGCCTGGCAGGGCGGACTCGCTATGAACCCATGGGTGCGGCCGACCATCGGCCACACCGGGTACATGGCCACATCGGTGCGGATCGTCAACTGCCCAGCACGGGCACGCGTTTTGCACGCCCACTCGTCCCACTCCAGGCCGACGTCCCGCACGCCGAGCACGTGCAGTGCGTGGCTCCAGCCCCCGGGGCCGGCGAACAAGTCGACGACGAGCTCCCTCACGCTGTCAGACCGAAGTCGTCGCGGACCGGCTCAGGCTTCGGCTCCCAGCCGGTGTCGGCGAAGATCGCCACATCGACGCGGGGAAGGATTCCCTTCGCGGACAGGCAGAGCAGGACGGAGCTTTGGACGCTGGCGCCCAGCGACAGGATGCGCTTGGCGGGGGAATTGGCTGCGGCGGCAGATCCCGGCGAGGTGGCGGTGGGTGGTGTCCGGGGGGACGTGGAGGTGGTGGGGATGGCGGGTCCTTGGGGGTGAGGGGGCACGTCCCGGGCGGGGAGGGCGTGGGGCGCGGAGAGGAAGGGGGTTGGTCAGCGAGTTCGGGCTGGTGTTGCGGTGACGCCGTTGCCTGGCAACGGAGTTGTGGTCAGCGCGGGGGCGTGGGGGGCGCGGCCGAGCTGGGCGGCGACGGCCATCGCACCGCTGAGGGTGAGGCGGACGCGGTCCTGGGGAGGGCCGCCGTCGAACGCCGGTGGAGCGGAGGCGGGTTCACGTGCGGTCAAGCCCTGGTGCTCCAGGGCGAGCACGGTGTCGATGTGTACGGTGCGTGATCGGCTGTGGATGTGTTCGCGGCCTCCACTCCGGCCGATTGCGAGGTGACCGCGGGCGGCGGCATACAGCGCGGTCCGCTCGGCGGGGGTCAGGCAGCCTGCTGCCGTGGCACCGGTGAGGCTGCTGCGGTGCATCTCCAGGGCGACGGCGGTCGCTGCCTCCAGCGCCGCAGCCGGCCCCAGTGCCGTCAGCTCCTGCGCGAGCGCTATCTGCCGGTTGATCTCCTGGGTCCCGCGTTCCTGGTCCGACCCCGATGCCGGGGCGCCGAGAAGGTCCTTGGCCTCGGCGAGGTGACGGGCTGCTCCTGCGGTCAGGTAGGCGAGTTGCTTGATCCGGATCGCGGCGTCCGTGACTGCGACGGTCGCGGGTATCGGCTGGTCCTGGATGGCCTGGACCGCTTCGGTGCAGGCGCTCACGAGGAACGTGGCGGAGGTGTGCCCGCGGGCCGCACCGTAGGCCGGGCGGAGTCGGGCGAGGTGGTCGTTGTACTGCGTGAACTGGTCGGCGAGGGCGAGTAGACGCACGATCGGCGAGGGTGGTCTCTGGAAGGAGGGTTCGGGCGGGACGGGCGCGGAGGCCACGGGCGGCGCGGGATCAGGACGTGTTGGCGGGACGGGTGCGGAGGCGGGCGGCGTGGGTTCGGAGCGTGACGGAGGGGCGGTCGCGGCCGGTGCGGGCTCGTCGGGGAGGGAGAAGAGGACGTCGTCGGTCATGGGCGGATGAACCCTTCAGGGACGGGGTCCCGGATCGGGTCAGGGGCGCAGGCTGCGGCCTGTGGCTGGGGCTGCCGGGTCAGTGCCGTGTAGGCCCTGACGTTGCGGAGGGGCTGGGCGGCAGACGGACGGCCTGGAGCGGGGTGGCGGGCTTTCCGGTCTTGAGGGACGGTGCCAACTCGCGCAGCTCAGCGGTCATGTGCTGGGCACGGTTTTCCACCATGGCGAGGCGGATGGCCACGTGATCCGGCAGCTTGTGGCTGTGGGTGTACCGGGCCCGCTGGATGAGTGCGACGGCGGCATCCATCTGCGCGGCGACCTGTTCGAGGACGAGGTCCTGGTCGTCGTCGATCCCCGTGGCCTGGAGCAGCTCGTCCAGAGCGCTCGGCAGCGCGGGACGTTCGATCGGCAGGCCGTACAGCTGGGCGTGCAGGGAGTTGGCGAGGGCGAGTACGGAGCCGCCGGTGCTTCGGTATCCGTAGCGGGGTGCGGCGTTGCGCGTCAGATTGAGGTTGTAGGTGACGGCGTGGGGCGGGGGTGGCGGGGTGGTCGAGATGTGTGTGGCCAGGGCGCGCGCGATGTCGAAAGGGGTGGGCGCACTGGCGGGGGAGGCTTCGGCCGGGGGCGGACTCAGGGGTACTCCAAGGGGGCGGATGGTTAGCGTCGTGCGGTGCTCTTCGGTGCGGTAGCGGGGGCAGTCGTCAATCAGGCGTAGCCGCTTCTGGTGGTCCGATCAGGGACGGCGGGGCGGTGCCGCGGGTGGGCGGGGCTGAGGGATCTGGGCGAGTGCGTGGTGTACGTGGGCGCCGAGGCTTGCGGAGTGGGCGGGCGTGATGATCGCGGCGCTCAGGTCGCGGGAGAGGAAGGGGATCTCGCGGTACTGGCGCTCCACGGGCGTGCTGGACGCCAGGTGGGAGAAGAACTGGGCGACCAGCGGCGCGGGCACGGCGTCGGTGAAGGTGGCGCTCCAGTGCGTGTCGAACCCGTCGTAGACCGAGTGCTCGAAGGACCAGCCGACGCCGGGGCGGGGGCGGTGGTGCACCGAGCAGTGGCTGTCCGGGGAGCTGTAGGCGCTGTTGTCGGGCGCGCGGACCCACCGGTTGGTGACGGCGATCTCGCGGAGCGAGAGCGTGGTGATGGAGATCTGTCCGGCGTGACGGTGGTCGCCGAGGAGCTGCGGCAGGCTCTGGGCGACGGCCGATACCGCCTCGATCGGGGCCTGGCGGCTGATCTGGATCTGCCAGTGGGGCTCGACGTTCTCTATCTTCCACCACAGGCCGTCGGGGCTCTCGGGGGTGAACTCCAGCGCTGCTGTGCCCTGCGGATGGGTAAGCCTCACCTGCTGCGGGTTCTGTTCTGCCCGCCAGTCGAAGAGGTGGACGAGCGGCCCGATGACGTCGGGGATCTTGTCGGTACCCGCGCCGGCCAGGTAGCGGGGGGAGACGAGGACGCGGTCGGTGGGGGCGAAGTCGGTCACCTGCGCCCCGGGCTTCGCGGTGCGGGCGGCGAGGCTGCGGGTGCCGTGTCGGTGGGGTGAGGTGCCGCGACGCCTGCTGGCGGACCGAGGACTTCAGGCCGTGCCGCATGCTCCTTCGGCGTGGTGGTCACGCTGGGACTACCCGCTGCCTGGGCGATCAGCTGTTGGTCCTCGCGTCGCGCGGCGAACGAGGCCAGGCGATGGGACAGGCGCTGTGCCAGCCGGTGGTACGTCTTCGCCGCTCGATCCAGTTCCTCGGTGGCCTCGCTCAGCCTGCTGCGGCTCGCCGCGGGGGTCTCATCAGCGTCGTCGTACAGCAGGACTTCGGTGCGGCGGTGGATGGCGAACGTGCACAGGGTGGCGGCGAGAGATATCTGGGTTGTGGCTTCGACGAGTTCGGCGAGGTTCTCGTGGCCGTCCTTCATGGCGGCGTACTGGCTGGTCGACAGCGTGAGGGCCTGCTGGGTGCACTGCATCGCGAAGTCCTGTACGCGGACGGCGGTCGGCCCGATCTCGCGAAGGGGTTTGGCTATCTCTCCCGCCCTCACGCTCTCCACCTCCTCGCGCAGGGCCTTCAGAGTGGGGGCCACCTGGCCGAGGAAGCGGGTCTGTTCTGCAAGGTCGATGATCTGCAAGGCGAACTCTCATGGGGTATCGGGCACAGGTTGGGTTCCAGGGCGCGGGCACGAAGGTGTCGACGCTGGTGCCTACGGGCGGTCCGGGGCGTTGTCGCGCATCCCGGCTAGCGGGTGCGCGCCGCCGGTGGGCGGACCGGACGTACGGGAGCGGAAGCCGGAGCGGGCAGTGGGACCGGGCCGAGGCTGTCGAGGGCCTGGCGGCCAGTGGGAGTGAGGTGCAGTCGCTGGCCCGTCACGAGGGTGGTGGCGGAACTACGCTTCACCAGATCTTGCGCCTCCAAGGCCTCCACCGTGCGCATGGTGAACCGGTGAGCGCCGGGCTGGCCGGACAGGGCCAGCTTGTGCCTGCTCAGATACACGGTGATCTCGTGCTCGGCGATGACCTGGAGCGCGCGGTGCTGGGCGTCGTTCAACTTGGCCGGGACCCGGGGTGGGGATGGTTGCGGACCGCGGTCGGAGTTCGTGTCTGCCGGCGAAGGGTCGGGGCGCCCGGGTGCGTCGTCCATTGCGGGCGGCACGGTTGGGGAGCTGGGCGCTGACGACGGCTGGGGGGCGGTCGCGTCCGGCCCTATTTGGTCGCGGGCCTCGGACAGTGCCCGGCGGATGACGGGCAGGTGCTCATCGGTGGCCTCGTAGAAGTCGAAGCGGTCCATGGCGTCGTCGACCGTGCCGTACGGGGTGGGCTCGCAGGCGATGGTCAGGGGGGCGAGGATCTTCGTATAGCCGGACAGCGCCTCGGCCAGCGAGACCGTCGTCAACGAAAGGATGTGGGTCGGCCGCCAGATGCTGGGCTCGGGGTGACGGCGGGCGTGGTCGCTGTGGGCGTGCGCCTCGTCGGCCATCCGTGAGAGGAGTGCACTGACTTGGCTGATGTGCCGTGTGACGGTGCTGACGGAGACGTGGTCGATGCCAATCGGGTGCCGGCGAAGATCCTCGATGATGTCGTCGATGAAGTCAGACAGGCCGGGGTATTCCAGGGGCGGCGGGTTCGAATCAGGCACAGGGGTCCTTCTGTTTCAGGGGGCAGGCTGTCGTGGGCCAGGGCGAGACCCCTCCCGGTGTCTTCGGGAAGGTCAGTGCGACCGGCACGGAGTGTGCGTCGGCGAGCGGTCCGGCTTGTTCACGCCGCCTTCCCGAAGTCGTCCTTCTTCGGCGAGGCTTTGGCGACCGCTCGGTCGGTGATGCCCTGGGACGAGGCGGCGGAAGCGGCGGCGAGGGTGCCTGCGCCGGGCTCCAGGTACCAGGGGCGCAGGTCGAGCATGGCGGCGCGCATGCCGGTGGCGAAGCACAACGCGGTGCCCTTGGGGAGGGCGCGGATCGCGTCCGCGGGAAGGATCCGCTCCTGGCGCATGCTGATGCTGGTGGACTTCCCCGAGTCGGAGATGGAGGTGGACTTCGTCTCGACGTCGTGGTCACCGATCAGCCTGCTGAGCTTGTCGGCGAAGTCCGGGTCGTCGATGCCGGAGCCGATCACCTTCACGGTGGACGCGGACCACATGGCGTCCATGCCTGCGTCGCCCCAAACCTTCTGCCCCTGCCGGTAGGACTGCAGGATGGTGATCGGGATGATCCCGCGGGACCCGAGGTGGGAGTACAGGTCGGGGAGGTCACTGATCTTGCACACATTGGCGGCCTCGTCGAGGATCGCAAGCATGGGCGGGTCCAGGCGTCCGCCGGCCCGTTCGGCCTGGGTGGTCGCGGCCCGCATCACGGAGTCCGCGCACGCGGCGATCAGCGC
Organism: Streptomyces sp. NBC_00239; assembly: GCF_036194065.1. NCBI lineage: Bacteria > Bacillati > Actinomycetota > Actinomycetes > Kitasatosporales > Streptomycetaceae > Streptomyces > Streptomyces sp. NBC_00239. Next base: position 6,751,381 of record NZ_CP108095.1, read on the forward strand.
ACTGGCTCCGCCGCCTCCGTCCTTCGACAGCAGGTACAAGGTGTCCTTGCTGGTCACGAAGTCGGCGGGCTTGAACTCGGCGACCCCCTTCTGCGGGGTGACCCACGCGGCGATCTCGCTGTTCAGGAGCGCTGACGCGTACTGCCTCGCGGTCTCGTAGATGCCGTCGCGGGTCTCCGGCGGGCCTTCGACGGTGCCCTTGAGCTGTGCGGCGACGGCCGAGAACCCGTGGTCGCGGAGGATGTCCAGAGGCCTGCGGTCGGCGGGGAAGGCCAGCCACTGCATGACGTCGGTGATGGGGCGTTCGTCGAGAGCCGCGGCCAGGAACAGTTGGCTCAGGATGTTGGATCCGGCCTTGGACCAGAAGTCGCCCTGCTGGGAGGCATCCACGCTCGCGGCGAGGAAGTGCCCGGCCAATCGTCCCGCTCCGTCGAGGGACTTGGCGGTGGCGAGCGGGTTCCACCACATCTCACGGGCCGCGTGGGCGATCTGCTGCGGATCCATGCTCCAGGTCCGGCCGTTCTCTCCGCGGGCGTCGAGCGTGGCGGTGTAGGCGTCGCCGGCGGCTTTGTTCGAGGTCAGGAGCACGGGGCCGGGGGCGGCGAGGATCGCGGGGATGGCCAGGCAGGTCGTCTTGCCGGATCGGGGGGCCATGATCGCGACCGCGACGTCCTCGAAGCCCATCCGGACCTCGGAGCGGCTGCCCTGCAGGTTGCCGAGCAGGACGCCGGTGTCGGAGGCGTCGATGGCCTTGGCGTCCTTCAGGCTGGGCCTCAGGGAGCGGGCCTTGGCGGTGATGGCCTTGGCGAGCAGCGGCTCGATGTCCCTCTGCTTGGCCATCCCGGCGACGCGCTTCCTCTTCCCGCTCGTGCCGCTGTGCCGGGTCCACCACAGGTATCCGAAGACGGTGAGGGCGAGGAGGACAGTGGCGGGGACGATGCGGGTGCCGATGAGCAGGGACGTTTCTCCCGCCGCGGGCCAGAGGCGTTCGGGGTGGAAAAGAGCTTCGGCCGGCTGGTAGGGGACCCAGGGGCCACTGCTGGTGACCCAGGCGGTCGCGTTGCCGCCCAGCCAGGCCAGGGTGGACAGGGGCAGGGCAACGGCGAAGGCGCCGAGGAGGGCCTTGAAGGCTATGTCGTAGCCGTCGGAGTTGGAGTTAGGGGAGGGGCTGGACAAGAGGGCGGTTCCAGGGGAAGGGGGCGGTGGGCTTCTACCGGCGGGGCTTTGCCGGGACGGAGTCCCGGCCGGGGAGCGCGGCGACTGGGGCGGTTGCCGGCCGGGACTGGCTGCGCCGCAGAGCGTTGTGGATGTCGAGGACGGCCTGGCCGTGGAGGGACCATTCGTCCAGGTAGTGCCAGGCCTCGGCGTTCCGCCCGGCGAGCGGCCCGTCGTACTCCTCGACCCCGGGCCGTACGGACTGCGGCAGGGTGGCGCGCAATGCGAGCCACTCGCTCTGCAGGGAACCGATCCGTTCCTGGGCGGTGCGCAGAGCGCCGATCTGCCAGACCCAGCGGTGGTGGACGCTCCGCTCCGGAAGCCTCTGCAACTGGGCCTCGGCTGTGGCGACCAGGTCGTCGGCTCCGGAGCGGACCCGGTTGAAGGACCGCCAGGTGTCGGCGTCGCGCTGGGCCTGGCGGAACCCGTAGGCCCCCTCGTCGTGCGGCCAACCGTCGGGTCCGGTGTGCTCGTCGGAGTAGGTGTCCCAGGCGGCGAGGATCTGCTCCGCCTCGCGGAGGTAGAGGGCGAGCTGGTCCAGGAGGTGCTGGTGCCTGGAGTGGAAGTCGGCGTTGGTCACGGGTCCTTCGGGGGTCGGGGAGTTCTCGGCTGGCGGCTACCGGGCGGGCCTGGCCGGCGCGGCGGTGCGCGGAAGTGCGGGCGCGGTCACGGCGGTGGTGAGGTGCGGCTTGGGCCGGTGGCGGCGGGTCTCGGCCAGGCGCTGCTTGTGTGCGCTGACGACCTCGGAGCCGATCGCGAACTCCGGTCCCTGCATGAGATGGGCACTGTCGTTGATCTTGAATCGGGCGCGCAGGACCGGCGCGGGGTTGGAGATCGCCTCGGCGACGGCGGCAAGCAGGTGAGCGGGGGTCGCCGCGTCGAGGTGGGCCCGCCAGATGCGCTGCTCCGGGCCGTGCTCACCGAAGTAGTGGGCGGCCTCGATCTCCCAGCCCATGACACCCAGGGAAGGCGAGACGTACAGCTCGACCTGGACGATGGTGTCGGGGGAGGTCAGCCTCTGCGAGCCGGTCTCGGACGTGGTGTGCTCCCAGCCGCGGCCGGTGAGGACCTCGATCACCGAGGGGGCCGGTTCTTCGGGCTCGGGCCGGATGAGTGCGTCGGTCAGGCCGGCCACGATCTCGGCGGGGGTGTCGCCGTTGAATGTGGCGTACCAGAAGCCGGGACCGTGGTTGTTGTCGATGCGCCACCAGCGGGTAAAGCTGCTGGGCGTCGGCGTGAGGTCGAGCCGGAAGGCGTAATCGGGGCTGGTCATCCGGATCGCGGGGTGCAGGGGGTCGGAGTCCAGGCTCCATCCGCGTGCCCGCAGTGCGTGGGTGACGTGGCGGGGGTCTCCGGCGTCGGCGAGGTAGCGCGGGGTGATGGCCGAGCCGAGGGCGTTCTCGTGGTCGTAGGCGAAGGCGGCGAGCTGCCGGTCGGTGATGGACAGAGGGACGGCTCCTTGAAGACCGGTCGGGGGGTGGTGTTACCGCCGGGGCCCGGTGGCGACGGGCGCCACCGGGGCCGAGCCGGGGACGGGCTGGGTGGTGAGGGCGGTGCGCCGGCTGCGTACGGCGGTCGCCCGGGATCGGGCCAGGCGCGCGGTGTGTTCCTTCGCGAGGTCGTCGCCTTGGCGGCCACCGGGCTTCTGGGTGACGAGGCCGCTGTGCGGGACGTCGTACTCGGCCCGTGCAACGGGCGCCGGATCGACCAGTGCGGTGACGAACGCGGCGGCAAGGTGCGGGGCGTTGCCGAGGTGGGCCTCCCACACCGTTTCCTGCCCGCCGAGGCCGTCGGGGAGCAGGGCGCAGGCGATGAAGCCGGTGTTCCAGCTGATCTTCCTGTCCCAGCGGCGGAGTTGCAGGATGCCGTCGGGATGTTCGGCGAGCTCGTGGCCGCGCTCGTTCTGGGTGTAGCTCCAGCCCGCCTTCGTGACGATGGACCACACATCGGGGGCGGTCTCGGGCGCTGGGGCGAGGAGGGCGTCGGTGAATCCGGCGAGGATCTCCACCGGGGTGTTCCCGCCGAACTCGGCGTACCAGTTCTCGGTGTCGCTGGTGCAGCTGATCCGCCACCACTTGGAGTACGACTCGTTCTCCGGCTCCAGGGCCAGGGCGTAGCGCTGGTCGGGGCTGGCCAGGATCACGTGCGGGTAGTCCGGGTCGGAGTGGTTGGACCATCCGGCTGCCCGCAGGGCTTGGGTGATGTGGCGGGGGTCGCCGCGGCCGGCGAGGTGCCGGGGGCTGGTCTCGAACCAGATCCGGCTGTGCGGTTCGTCGGCGCGGGTATGGATGAAAGGCCGCTGGCTCAGTTCGACACTCCCGGCGTGTCGTCGATGGCTTGGTCCAGGCGGCGGACCTCCCAGTGCAGCGAGTGCCACTGCATGATCTCGGTGGCTGCTTCGCGGAGGGTGGCGACCACCGAGCTGACGTCGCTGGTGTACGGGTCAGCGTTGGTGGCGATGGCTCGGGCGGATGCGCGCAGGACGTCGGACAGGAGCATCGGGATGCCGTCGTCCTCGTCGACAAGCGGTATCAGCAGCGTCAGGACCTCGTCGATGGGCGGCTCGGCCCGCAAGTGGTCCCTGAGCTCCAGGAGGATGTCGACGGCCTGGTCGATCTTCTCCCGACTGGGGCCATTGGAGAGTGCGGTCATGGGGTTCCTCGGTGGTCGTGGTGTGGGCCGGACGGTCAGCGGCGGGCCTTGGTGCCGGCTGTCGTGTGGGTGCTGGAGGGGGTTCGCTGGCGGGGGCGGGCGGCGCTCCAGGAGTTGCGGGCCCAGGTGGCGGCGCGGGCGGCGGTGATCCGGGCCTGCTGCCAGGCCCCGAGTTCGGAAGGGCGTACGGACACCGAGGTGGTGCGGATCCACTTCGTGGCCGGGACGTTGCCTCGTGGGCGCAGCACTGGGGTGGGGTCCGAGAGCGCGGCCGAGAACTCCTGGACCAGGTGCAGTGGTGTCGTGGAGGTGAAGACGGCGTCCCAGGCGCGGCCGTGCTCAGTGCGGGCACCGGCCCACCAGTGCGCCTGGCTGGGCCCGTCCTGGTGGTATTGCAGCCAGGCGTTGCGGTCCGGGGCGACCGCGACAAAGTGCACCAGGTCCTGCTCGGGGTCCTGGTGGTCCTCCTCGACACGGGAGGTCTCCCACCCGTTCTGTTCCAGCGGGGCCCACACGTTCGGGGCATGGGCGGAGCGCGGTTTGGTCAGGGTGTCGGTCAACCCGGCGACGATCTCGATCGGTACGGCTGTGGTGAACGTGGCGTGCCAGGCCGGCTGCTGCCCGATGGGCTGTCCGGAGACGGTCCAGCCGCCGGGCATCGCCGTGGGGTCGAAGCCAACCCGTACGGAGCGGTCGGGGCTGTCGAAGACGATCGGGCCGCCCGTGCGGGAGATGTCTTTCCAGCCGGAGGCGCGCAGGTACTCGGCGACGAAGCGGAGGTCACCACCGCCGCCGAGGTAGCGGGGCTCGACCAGATAGTGCTGCTGGGGCTGGTCGGCGGTCGGCCCCCAGCCTGTCCAGGTCTTCTTCACCGGTGCCTCCTGGCGACGAGAGCCGAGGCCGCGGCCGGGAGCGGGGTGGTTGCCGGGGCCTGAGCGAGTCGGCGGAGGTCTTCCGCGTGGTCGTCGAGGTCGAGGCCGATGTCGTGGAGCTCGTTCGCGGCCCGGCCGAGGGCGAGCCATGCCTCGGGCGGCAGTACTCCTGCGGTCGCCCGGTCCTGGGCGAAGCGCGAACCGGTGACCATCAAGTTGGTCAACTGTCCGAGGATGCCGTCTTCGTGGTCAAGGACCTGGCTGAGGGTCCGGGCGGCCTGGCGGGGCGGAGCCGTGGCCAAGTGTTCGTTGAGCAAGGCGATCTGCTGCGCGATGTGCCGGGTCAGGACGTCAGGGTCGTGGACGGTCATGCTCCTCCTGGCCTCTCGGCGGTGGTGCCTGTACGCCGGGACTCGTCCAGCACCCCGAACGGGGCGGTGGCGAGCGGGTTGTGCCGGCCGACTGAGGCAGCGGTCACTGCGCGGAGATAGCGCCGCAGAAGGAAGACGGCCAGGCGCGGGCGGCGGGTGGGGGAGATAGGGGGCAGGTTGGTGGGGTTCTGCTGGATCGTGGTGCTCCGTGTGGTGTGGCCGCCCCGGCCCGGATGGGATGGGCCGGGGCGGCATGCGGGTAGTGGTCAGCGAGACCGCGGAGGGGATCGGGGCGGTGCCGGGGGAGCAGCAGCGGGAGCCTGGGCACCCGCGGTCCTGGCCTGCTCGTGGCGGTGGGCGGCCATCGTCTGAGCCCAGGCGGTCACGTCGTACACGTCCGGGTCGATGTTGACCTTGTAGTCGGCGATGAGTAGGGGCAGGGCCGCGCGGGTGGCGAGCTGCTTCTGGGCCTGTTCGCTCAGGCCGTCGGGGGTTTCGTGCCAGACGTAGACGGGGCCGGAGGTCGCCTCCGTGTGGCGTTCAAGGCCGGCGCTGTCGAGGAGGGCCAGGAGTTCTTCGGGTGCGTTGCTGCGGCTGACGATGTGGACGCTGCCGGGGGTGTGGGCCCGTCGGTAGATCTCGACGTCGGTGCCGGCTTCATCGGCCAGATTTCCCACGGGGGATCTCCTCACGGTGGTGGGTGGATCAGCGGGTCGCAGAAGCGACCGCCGGGGCGGGCGGGCGAGTGGGCAGTGCCGTGGGAGCGGGGGCCGGTCGGGCCGGGCGCATGGTGACGCCGACGCCGATACGGGCCAGCTGCTGGGAGACAGCCTGGACGCGGGCGATCTGCTCGCGGTCGCCGTACGACGCCGGCAGCATGAACTGCCGGTGGTAGGGGTGGTACTGGAACCCGGCGCCGTACAGGACCGCGGTTGCCTCGCGGACTCCGGTGACGGCGCCGACGGCCCCGTCCGGGTGCCAGGCCATGCTCACCGCCCCGGTGATCAGCACCGGTTCGGGTCGGCGGGGCGCGGGGTGGGCGGTGTTGTGCCGGACCTGGCGCAGCGCCTTCTCGTAGCGGGGGAGCAGCCTGCGGGTGACTTGGGCGGCGGCGCGGGCCGGGTCGGCGGGGATGGTGATGCCGTTGGGTTCGTCCACCTGGTGGAAGGCGTCGTGATGGGCGTCTGGTTCCAGCGCGCCGATCATGAACTGGTGCCGGTATCGGGGGCGGTCGAAGAGCAGCAGGCGTGCTCCGTCGGTTCGGGTGAGCACGGCCTGGTGGCCGAGGACGAAGTTGGAGGTGGCGTAGCCGACGGCTCCCATGTCCCACACCGTCGACGTGGTGGCGATTTGGTCATGGTAGACGGCGTGGCGGGTGTAGGTGCTGGTCCAGGTATCGGGCAGGCGGGCGGCGAGGCCGTCTGCGAAGGCCGCAAGGTCGCTTCGATGGTGTCGTGGAGGCATGGTCGTTTCGGGGGTGGAGTGCGGCGGGTTCAGCGTCCCCGGGCGGGTGGCGACGCCGCTGGGCCTGGAGGTGCAGGTGGTTGCTGGGCGGCCGGTTTGGCGGAAGCGGCCTGATTGCGGATGTGCCGGATCTCGTCGCCGCCGCGCGAGAGCACGCTGGTGGTGTCCATCAGCCGCATCGCGAGGTCGTTCTTGGACAGTGCGCCCTCGGTGCGCTGGCTCCAGGTGGCCCAGGTCGTGATCAGGGTCTGCACCAAGTGGGACAGCAGGCCCTCGGTGGGCGCGGCCACTTCGGCGAGGATCTCGGCGACCTGCTTGTCGTCGGTGGCCTTGCTGGCCTGCTCGGTGAGCTGGTCCAGGTAGCGGTGGGCCGCTGCCCGGTCGCCGTCGGGGGTGGCGAGCGTGTTCAGGGAGGGATCCAGGTAGACGCTGAACCCTGAGAGCAGGAGGGCCTGGGCCGCGGCGGTCGCGTAGTGGCGCTGCTGGTCGACGGGCATGTCGTGCGGCTGGCGGAGGTAGTGGACGCCGCCGTCGCGGAAACGTCCGACGGTCTCCAGGATGCCCGCGGCTTCCGGTGTGCATCTGCTGGTCACCACCAGCTGGGTGCGCGGGTCGCGGGTGATGGTGACGTAGTCAAGGACGAGGAAGTCGGGCTCTCCGCCGTCCTTCACCGGGAGCGCACCGTGTTCGCCCCGGCCGGGCGCGGTGCGGGCAGCGGCCTCGTTGCCGGCGTGCCCCGGTGTGGCGCGTTGCGCAGGGTCACACCGATGTTCAGGGCCCCGAGAGCGGTGCCGGCCGCCCGCACGCACCGTGCCTGGTGAGCCGTGTCGTCGCCGGAGGCGACGTACGTCTGCTGGCCGGGGTCGTGGACGAACCCGTGGGCGGTCAGGACCTTGGCCACCTCCGCCCGGTCAGTGGTGGCGGTGAGGTCGCCGGATTCCGTCCAGCTCATCACCAAGGTGTCGGGCTGGGAGGAGGCGCGGTTCAGGCTCAGGGCGTTGCCCTGGACCTGGGCCAGAGCGGTCTCATAGCGGGGCAGGAGCTGGGTGGCGATGGCGTCGGCGGCCTGCTCGGGGTCGGCGGTGATCGTGATTCCGTCCGGCTCCGGCACCCCGCGAAACGCCTCCGCGTGGGTGTCGGCGGGGGCCATGGCGGCGACGAGGAACTCGTCCTCGTAGCGGGGGTGGTCCATGAGGAACAGGCGCCGGCCGTCCTCGCTGGTGAGGATGACGTCCTGCTTCAGGGGGTGCTGGGCGAGGGCGTCGGCGACACGGTTCATGTCCCAGACGTCGGCGGTGAGGAAGAACTGGTCGTCGTGGGCGGTGTGCTGACGCAGTTCCCTGGTCCAGGTACCGGGCAGGAGCTGGGTGAGGATGGCGGCGAAGGAGTCGAGCTCTTCGGGATCGTGGTCAGGCATGGGTTCCTCGGGCGGGATCGGGCGTCAGCGGCGGCGGCCGGCCGGGGCGGGCGGAGCGGCGGCCGGTGCGCTGGGCGTGGTGGGGATACGGGCGGGCGCGGGACAGGGGCAGGAAGCCGACTTCTCGCGCTCGTCACCGGCGACTTCCTGCGGGCAGGGTGCTCGGTGGGGGTGTACTGCTTGCCGGTCGGCGAGATCGTTTCGGACGTGCCGCAGGTCGGAGGCGAGGACGTGGAGCCGCTCGTCGGCAAGGTGGCGCAGCCGGGCGGCCGTGTGCGGGTCCGCGGGGTGTCCGAGGTCCTGCAGGAAGTCGGCCGCGGTGTGCAGGACTTTGGTGAGGGCCGCCAGGATCCCGTCGTGGGTGGCGGTCAGCTCCGTGAGGGTGTCGGCAACCTCTTCGGTGCTCTCGGCTTCCCGGATCCGGACCGCGAGGTGTCGGACTTGGTCGCCGAGGGTGAGGTAATGCGGTTCGCGTCGCTCGGTGGCGAAGACGGGGTCGGTGTCGAGGTCGTAGCCGACGGTTTGCAGGCGGGCCACGGCTCGGGTGGCGAGGCGGATTTCCTCGTCCTGGTCGAGGCCGGTGGGCAGGCGGTGGTAGGTCTCGTGGCGGCGGACCACGGGGACGAACCCGGTGCGCTCAAGGAGGCTGTGGGCTTCCGGATCGCCTCCACGGGCGAGGACTTCACCGGAGTGCGGATCGCGCCGGATGGTCAGGACACGTTGGGCAAGGGCCAAGAAGAGAATGCTTTCTGCAAGGGAGAGGCGGGTCAGCGGCCCCGGGGGGAACGGGGCGCCGGGAAGCCGGCGGGGAGACGCGGGGAAGGGCTTGCGAGCGGGGCGCCGAGATGCTGACCTGCCCTCTCCATGAGGCGGCGCGCGACGGCCAGATGCCGGTGCGCCTCGTCGGACAGGTGCGCCGCGATGCTGGGGTCGAGTCGCTCGGTGGTGGGCCGCGTAGCGGTCAGCATGTTGGCTTTGAAGGGGCTGACGTGGTGCTCTCGGGGGGAGAGAAGACCAAGGTCTGCTTCGATACGCCGGCATTCCGCGGCCAGGACGTGGTGAACCTGCCTGGGCAGGGCCGCGCGGTTGCCGTCCTCGCGGATCAGGTTGGCGAGCAGGTCGAGGCGGTGGGACTGGTCTCGAACAGCGATCCACCTGCTTGGATTCGGTTCGCCGGGCGGTGCGATCCCTGCGACGCGCGCGAGCCGGTAGCCGACCTCGGACCATTCGGCGGGAGTGAGTTCCCGGTCCTTGGGGTGCAGGCGGACGCTGGCGTGGAAGATGACGCGGGGGTCGCCCCTGTAAGTGGCGGGGAACGGGTGGAGCCTGCGCGGGTCGTCGATGTGCTGGGCCCACTCGACCGAGGTCCAGGTCCGGTCGTCGTCGGTGAAGTAGTCGAGGTAGTGCCAGTGGGCGACGATCGTGCCCTCGGTGGTCAGCCCCTCCTGGTCGCTGACGGGTCGGCCCAGCGCTTCGGCGAGCCCGTCCACTGAGGACATGCTCGGCTCGTGCACCGTAGGGATCATCGGATGCCGGCCCGGCCGTCGGCGACGTGGACGAGCTGGTTCAGCTCGGTGATTGAGTACCAGCCCACATCGACGGACTCGCTGCCGGGGAACTTCGGCACCAGGTAGTCCTGCAGGGCCCGCTGGTAGATCAGGCAGTCGGGGCAGTGCGCGGAGAGGTGGACGAGGTAGCGGGGGTGTCCGGTGATGAAGCTGCGTGCCCCTCCCTCCGGGTTGCGCAGGCGCCACCCGTCCTCGTTCGTCGGGGTGTGCCAGGACGGGGTGACCACCGTCATCGCGTCGCCCCACAGGGTGCCGTCGTCCACACCCTTGATGACCACGATCCGGTCGCCGGGGGCGAAGTGCTCGTGGGTGATGTCCCGCTCGGGGGTGACTGCATCGGCGGGTATGAACGCGGCGCGGTTGGCGTCGGGCACGGCAAAAGTCCTTCCACGAAGGTGCCGCGGGGAGCGGCTGGTGAAGTACTTCAATGGTCTGGAGAATCCCCGGTTTGGCTGACCGGGGATCGTCGGCTATATATGTCCGCTCCCGGATACCGCTGTACGCCGGTGGGCCAGCGGGCTACCTTCCCGGAGTGACCACGAATACCGCTGCCCCTGTGTCGGCCGACGCTCTACGCACCCTCCCGACACCCGAGCTGGGGATGCTGCTGCTGGCGGACCTGGTCAAGGAGCCGTTCTTCCTGCCGCAGAACATCTTCGCTCGGGCCAGAATGGCCTTCCGAGGTGTTCCGGATGCGGAGGAGCTCGTCGAGCGAATTGGCGAAGCTTGGGCCTGGCTGCAGTCCAAGGCGCTGGTCAGCGTTGCGACCTCACGGCCCAGCGACAATCATCGGGTGACCAAGGAAGGTCGGGAGCTCATCGGCGATCCGGCCGCGCTCCGGAAGCTGGAGGCGGCCGAGCGCCTGGCGGGGCCCCTGCACCCTGACCTGGACGGGCACGTACGAACCATCTTCAACCTCGGCGAGTATGAGACGGCCTGCTTCGCTGCAATGAAGGCCGTCGAAGTCGCTGTCCGTAACGCCGCTGGTCTGGAGAACTCCCTCGTGGGTGTCAACCTGATGAGGGCAGCGTTCCGCGTGGCGAATCCTCAGAAGACTTCTCCAGCCGGCCCTCTCACCGATCAAGGGGCAGAAGGCGGCGAGCAAGACGCGATGACGAACCTCTTCGCCGCGGCGATGGGGGCCTTCAAGAATCCTCCGAGCCACCGCACAGTTGTCTTTGACGACGCGATTGAGGCAGCCGAGATCGTCCAGTTCGCGGATCTACTCCTGCGACTTGTCGAGCGAGCCAAAGCGCGAGGAGCCGCGTAGTAGCGGATGTACGTCAGAGCTACCTGCGCTGCCTGATTGCGTGGCAGTGACGTCGATCGTGCTGCGGTTAACGAAACGGGTTCTCCGTTCCCCGATCCTCCGTTGTGGCCGCATCGAGCAGCTCGGGAAGGTCCGTGCCCTCGGCATCGCGCTGGTCTATCCACCAGCCGGCCCGGGTGACCGTACGGACCTTCTCTTCCAGGGCGGACCAGTCCGCCTCGTCCCAGGACCCTTCGGCGACGAGGGCGGTGTACGCGGTGGTCGCCAGCTGGTAGCGGGATCGCTCGCCCCAGGCCAGGGCCCGGTCCGGGCCCTCCAGCGGCGGCATGTCGAACTGCTCCGTCCAGGCTAGTGCGGCCTGCTGCTCCTCGGCGCGCTTGGCGGCGAGCCATTCCTCCTTGGCGGCGGTGTCGGAGTCGCGGGCGGCCTTCCAGCAGTCGGTGCAGTCCCGCTCGCCGAGCCAGCGGGCGAATCCGGCCCGTTTGTCGGCGGGACGGTCCGACAGGTTCCGGGTGATTACGTGTCCACAGCTGTGGACGATCTTCCATTCGGTTCGTACGGCCATGCGTGAATCTCCTTCGAGGGCTGCTGAGTTGGGGTTGTGTGTCTGGCGGGGGCGCCGGTGGCGGCCGAGGCGACGGCCGGGGCCGAGCTTTCGGCGGGCGAGGGTGAGGATGGTCAGCGAGGTGGCGGCTCCGGCGGCGGGGAGCCCGGCCAGTACGTAGGGGTGCTCGGCGAGCGCTCCGGCGAGAGCGGTCCCGGCGGCCTGGCCGGTGCCGACCGACAGGATCAGCCAGGCGTACGCCTCGGTGGTGCGGGAGGCGGGGGCCAGGGAGTCAACGGTGTGGAAGCCGTTGGTGATGATCAGGGTGAGGAACAGTCCCGGGACGACCGCCAGGGCGATGGCGGCCCGGGGTTCGGGCTGGGCCAGGAGCGGAACCCATCCGACGAGGAACAGGGCGCTGGTGGTGATGAGTTGGGTGGTGGTCGTGCCGGGCCATGTCCTGCGCGCGTAGATCAGGCCGCCGAGGAAGCTGCCGGTGGAGAACGCGGCGGGCAGTACCCCGGAGAGCATGGCCAGTCCGTGGACGGTGGCCATGCCGGCGGCCCAGACGGTCATCGCGCCGAGCGCGAAGCCCGTTCCCGCCAGGGCGGTGCACAGCAGGACCAGGCCGGCCCCGATCAAGCGGCCGCTTCCCGCCGCCCCGTCTGCGGTGACGGGACGCCAGGTCCGTGACGGGGCGGCGGTCAGGACGATCACCGTGCCCACGAGCCCGAGTGCGGCGGTCGCGGTCAAGGCGGTGTCGGAACCGTGCGTGGTGGAAAGCCAGGAGGCGAGCAACGGGCCCGCGATATAGAGGAGTCCCTGCGATCCGGTGTCCAGGGCCTGGACGACTCGGCGCTGCCCGAGATCGGGCACGACGGTCGGCCACAGGGCCCTCAAGCCGGATTCCAGCGGCGCCGTGACCAGGCCCGCGAACCCCACCACCGCGGTCACCACCGCTGGATGCCCGCCTGCGCCGATCCAGGGGAGCGCGGCCAGGCAGCCGGAGTTCAGCAGCACCGCCGGGGCAGAGACGCGGGTCTGACCGTAGCGGTCCATCAGCCTGCCCTTGACCGGCTGGGACAGCCCGGACGCCAGCCCGTACAGCGCGGCGAGCAGGCCGGCGAAGGCCAGCGACCCACCACCTCCGGTGATCCACAAAACCAGCGAGACGGGGACCATGCCGTTGGGCAGGCGTCCGGTCAGGGTGCCGCCGAGCAGGCGGACAACGTGCCGGCTGCCTAGGACGGCGCCGTACGTGGCGGGCGGTGGGGTGGTGGTCGGGTGATCGGCCAGGGTCAACAGGGCAGGGCTTTCCGTCAGAAGGCGGGCGAGGGGTGGGCGCCGGGCTGGCCGCTAGCGGCGGTGCGCGGAGGTAGTGCTCGCTGCAGGTGCTGTCGCCACGGGCGTGGTGGTGATGGCTGGTGGGCGGGGCGTGGGCAGATGCCGGGGAGCGGGGGTTCGGTGCGGTGGCAGGACGGCCACGGCTTCCTCCAGCTGCTCTCCGACGCGCGTGAGGTCCTGCAGCAGGTGGCCGGTCTGTGCCGAGAGCACCCGCAGGCGGACGGCGATCTCGTGACCGGCCCGGGTGTCCAGCGCGGCGGCCCAGGTGGCGCACGTGTCGAGGAACTCCGTGAGCTGGGCGATGTGCCCGGCAGGGGCGTGGGGCGGCCGGTCGGTGACGTAGGAGATCGCCTCCGCGACGGAGGCGCTGTGCTGCGCGTCGATGACGTCACGCGTCAGCTGGGCGAGAGGGAGCCCGGGGAGCGCGAGCGGTGCCGGAGCGTGCCCTTCGGGGAAGAGCACCCCGGGCGGGACCGCTGGCGGAAGGTCCCGGATGGCCGCGTCGTCGGTGTCGTAGCAGCCCAGTACCTGCATGTGCGGGCTGTCGATGTCCCCAGCGAGGATCAGGACGACCTCTTCGTCCTCGTCCGGGTACGGGAGCACGGCGAGGGTGAGCTGGCGGCCTGTGGCGTCATACCGCGATTCCTGAGGCTGGAGCAGATCACGGCTGCGGGCCGCACGGGCCCGGGCCGTCCACCACTCCTGCTCCTCTCCCGTGAGCCGCGGACCGGGGCGCGGGGGATGGGCCGGCTGGAGGGCCAGGTCCCGCAGGAGTACGTCGTGCTCGCCCCAGGTCCGCAGGTAGGGCCACAGCCGTGCGTCGCGGGCTGCGGAGTCGTGGCCCGTGGGGTGGTCCTCCAGGATGCGTACAGCTACATCCGCGGCGTGGGCGAGGTCGGAGACCAGAAGCTGCCAGCCGGCGTGGTGGCGAGCGGGCGGCATGGCCTCGATACCGGCACTCGCGTGGGCGAGCAACGTGGGCACGTGGGGAAGGAGATTGCCGAAGAGTTCGGCGAGCTCCCGGTTGCGGTCCGCCTCGACGGCCTGGGCAGCCTGCTCGTCGAGCATGTCGCCGTGGCGGTTGTGGAGGCGCTCCAGGGCAAGCTCGCAGCTGAGCGTGGTGACCGAGAACCGGGTGCCCCAGCCGGTCAGAGCGTTGATCGCTTCTTGCAGTGGTGGGGTTGGGGAGTGAGGGATGAAGGCTCCAGGGTGGCGGCTACCTGCGGTTGCGTGAGGCGGCGATCTGCAGGGGCGGGGCGGGGAGAGCGGCTGCCGTGCGGACCGGGGGGAGGACTGTCCGGGGCCAAGAGGCTCGGCTGACGGAGCGGGCGAGGTCGACCAGGTCCTGGCCTTCGAGCAGCCACACCGCCAGCGGATCGGGATCGAAGGTCTTCTGCGGCTCCGTGGCGGCTTCCTGCGGCGGGGCTGGCTGGCCGAATACGGCATCCATGTCTTCCAGGAACGCCTGCTCATGTGGGTTGAGTTGGGTGTTGCTGGCGCGCACGGTGCTGATGATGTGCGGTGCGGCGTCGGCGAAGCGGGCGAAGGCGTCGGCCAGGTCATGCTGGGGCGGATCTGTGACCGTGCCGGGCTCGTACGCCTCGTGGGCCCAATCCAGATCGTCCCTGAGGGTGATCAACTGCAGCCGCCAGAAGGCATGGTGGTATTCGGCGAGGAGGGAGGAGCTGACCTGGTGGGCGGCGTGAGCGTGCGCGTCTCCCACTGTGATGCTGGAGGGCCCGGCAACCTCTGGGGTCAGGTTCATGTCCGCCGGGATGAGTGCGCCGACGCGGTACTGATCGCGGCCGGGGACCGGTACGACGGCCAGCTCGACGCCGCTCTCGCCGCGAAGGATCGCCGCGGCCAGCAGACGCTCGGTCTTGACCGTGTGCGCGAGGGGGTCGGCGCGGGGTGTCCACAGGTCGTACAAGAGGTCCTCTTGCACTATCGGGACCGGGTAGTTCTCGACCCGCACGCTCCACTGGCCGGGCAGGTTCTCACCAAGCTCGCGGGCGAAGTCTCCGATGTAGCGGCTGCCGTTGGTGGCGACCAGGGTCTCGTGCGCCAGAGCGGTGCCGCCGAGGGCGGCGAGCGACTGGCGGGCGCGGGCTATGTCGGTCAGGGGCGTGACGTAGTTGCCGTCGCTGTTCTTCTCGAATCCTGCGAGTTGGAGCGCGGTCCGGGCCCAGCGCCAGTTCTCGCCGGACACGAGGCCGACGATGCCGTCGTGGCGGCTGGTGAACAGGGTGATCTCGGACGAGGTCAGCGGGGACCTCCCTCGGCGCCGGCGGTGAGTGCCGGAGCGGGCCCGGACCGGTCGCGCAGGGTGTCGTGCGCGGCGGCCAGCAGGTCGACGCCGAGCTGGAAGAGCGTGCGGTCGGCGATGTCGAGGAGGTCGCTCGTGCGGTCGTAACGGGCGGCGAGCTGCGCGTGGCCCTGTTCCCGGCAGCGGCTGCCGGCGGCGCGAAGCAGGTTCCGCAGCGCGATCAGTCCGGCGTCCTCGCCACCGGCGGCCAGTTCGGTCAGAGCGTGGACCTCGGCGGGTGTCGTGGCCTGGGACATGGCCTCGGTGCAGGCGTGCAGCGGGGCGGCGGGATCGCGCGAGACGGGCAGGCCGCGCAGGAAGGCGGCGGCCTCCTGGCCGGCCCGGCGGCGCAGTTCGCTGCTGCCGGGCCCGTCGTAGGTGGTGGTGAGCATGGGCGGGTTGGATCCTTCTCGCGTTAGCGGGTGCGGCTGGGCTGTGTGGATGCGGCTGGTGTGGGGGTGGCCGGCGTGGTCTGCGGCGGCTTGGAGCCCCAGGCCCGTGCGGTGGCGTACTGGGGCGAGGCAGTGGCGGCGGCCTGCGGTACTCCGATGCGGTACCACTCGCGCGGGTCCCGGACCGGCCCGGTCTGTGCCGTCTTGGTGTTCGCGGGATCGAGGGAGTAGTCGGCGTGGACGTGGTATCCGCTGCTGCGCAGGCTCTCGACGGCCTGGCGGGTGCGGCGGGGCCCGTCGTGGGTGGGGGCCGTCAGCAGGTACACGCCGTGCAGGCCGTGAAGGGGCTGGAAGCCGAGGCGGGTCAGGTACCACTGGCTGATGTGGTGGGGGATTCCTTGGGCGGAGGCGACGTACCCGTACCTGGGGTGCGTGCCGACGACGAACTGTTCGGGCAGAAAGACTCCTTGTGGATCAGCGGCGCGTGGTGCGCGATGGGGAGGCGGGGGCGGAGACGCTCGTGGCGACCGGGGTGGTGGACAGCTTCGGCGCGGTTCGGGGCACCCGGCCCGGGCCAGGACCTGTCGGCGCCCACATCGCCGCGTTGTCGGTGAAGGGGTAGAGGGGGTCGGTCGCCCACCCGACAACAGGACCGCGGTGCTGTTCGCTCAGGCTGATGACCTCGATGCCGTGCGGGTGCAGCACGTACCCCCACTCCAGATCGTCTGTGGCCTCGGGGTTGACGGTCATCCGCTGCGGGGGCGAGCCGTCCAGGGTCCAGAGGTTCTCGGGCTGAGTGCTCGGCCAGGTCTCGCCGCCGGTGAGCGCGAGGAACAGCTCCGGGGGAGCGTGGTCGAGGAGGTCGGTACCCAGCTCGTCCCAGCCGATGGCCACGTCGTCGACCAGGTGCCGGGACATGGCTTCCAGGTCACAGTTGAACCTGTACTGGTAGGCGGTGAGGAGGAGGGGGAGATGGTGGCTGGGCAGCCCGTCGAGATGGACGTAGATGCCGTCGTACCCGCCGGCCTCGGTGGGTCGGGCGATGAAGGAGCGGGTGGTCATGCGGAAGCCGCAGGGTGGTGGAGATGGGCCACGGGAAGTCCGAGCGGCTGCAGTGCATGCACGGCCTGGTGCACGAGCTGCTCCTGCTGTTTGACGGGCAGGGCGGCCGGCGCGGTGTACGCATCCAGCCGGGAGCAATACGTGAACCCCCTTGACCACAGAAGGCGTTGCACCGGGTCGGTGAGGGGCAGCGTCATGGGTCCGGCGGCATGCAGTCCTATGTGGATGCTGACGGGGTGGTACACGGGGAACCTTCCTGAAAGACGGGGGCGGGGTGGTCAGCGGCTGCGGGTGCCGCGCCCGGTCGCCGGAGGGGCGGGGACTTCGGCCACGTGCACGCCGTGGGCTGCCGGTGGTGACTGTGCGCGGGCGAGCCGTGCGAGGAGTGCGTCGACCGCGGAGAGCAGTGGCTCGACGTCGGCGAAGTCGTCGGGGCCAGGGGACACCGTGGTGTCGTAGAGGACCGACATCGAGGTCGGGCTCTCGGCCGGAGCTTGGTGGGTGGCCAGCCAGCCGTTCTGCCTTCCGACGAGGACGACGGAGTCGTGCCCGGGCAGCCAGGCGTAGACGATCCAGTCGTCCAGCCCGTACTGGACATCGCAGCTCAGGCCGCGTTCGCGCAGCGGCGTGGTCACGTGGCCGAACCGGGCCCAGGCTCGCTGCCAGCTGGGGTCGAAGACGTTGCGGTGATCTGGCAGGGGCGCCAGTGCACGCTCCTTTGGCCGAGCTGCCGAAGGCTCCTGACGCGCGATCATCGGGTCCGGCCGGGCGGGAGCGCGGTGGTCGGGGGTGTCACGGTGTGTGTATTGGCCGCGAGGGCGCCGCGGGTGGTGATCATCCGGCTGATCTCGGTTGCCTTGCCGCGCAGTTGCTGGACGGCCATGCCCAGGTCGGTGCCGACGAGATCGAGGTACGCCTGGATGACAACCCGGACGTCGTCGGGCGGTGGGGTCCGCTCAGTGGAGGAGTGCCGGATGCTCGCGTGGAGGAAGCCGAGACGGTCCACTACGTGGCTCAGGTGGGCCAGGGCCGTACCGATAGGAATCGCGCACTGGGCGAGGGACGCGGTGCCGAAACGCTCGTACTCGGTGTAGTGGGTGAGCTTCTGGGTCTCGTAGCGGCTACTGGCGGCAAGCTCCTCGCAGACTTCGGTCAGGATCACGCCGAGGTCGCCAACCATGGTGTGGATGTCCGGGGTGATGTCGGCGCCGCGGCGCAGCTCTTCAGCCTTCGGAAGGTCGTTGGAGATCTTGTCCACGGTTCGTGCGAGCTGGAGGAAGTAGTCGGGATTCGTGATGTCAGGAATGGACTGTTCACGGCCTTTCAATGCATTCGGGCGTCGGTATCGAACAAGGCCTGCTCGGCGGGGTGGAGCAGATGCTGGACGATGAAGGACCGGCCTGCGACCTTCCACAGGCCGCGCCCGCGGCTGAGGTGGGAGATGGCTTCGGTCTCGACGGAGGTCAGGCCGAGCAGGGTGGCGGCTGCGTGGACCTGGTCGGTTTCCTGCCGGTAGATGATGCGGGTGGAGCAGTCCGCGAGGAGGCCTTCGGCTAGGGCGCGGCCCTGGGATCCGGCGTCACCGGCGGTCAGGAGGTCGGAGAGCCGGTGGATGACCATGAGGTTGGCGATGCCGAGTCCGCGGGAGAGCTTCCACTGGGACTGCATGCGCTGCAGCAGCGCGGGGTGGCGCATCAGGCGCCACGCCTCGTCGTAGACGATCCACCGTCGGCCGCCGCGCGGGTCGGTGAGGGCGGACTCCATCCAGGCGGAGGCGCAGGTCATGGCGAGGACGAGTGCGGTGTCGTCTCCGGATCCGCCGAGGCGGGACAGGTCGATGGACAGCATCGGGGTGGCCGGGTCGAAGGCGACTGTGGAGGGGGCGTCGAACATGCCGGCCAGGTCACCGTGGACCAGGCGGCGCATGGCGTGGGCGAGGTCGCGGGCCGCGTCTCCGAGGTGGCCGGAGACGGTGCCGGCTGCTTGGTCGAGGAGGGCGGGCTGGGCCAGGGTGTGGGCGATGTCGCCCAGGAGCGGGGTGCGGCCAGCTGCGGCGGCGGCCTTGACGACGCCGTCGAGGGTGATGTCGAGGGCGGTGTGCTCCATCGGCATGAGGTCGCGGCCCAGGACGGTGCGGGCGAGGGAGCCGAGCAGGAGCAGGCGGCGCTTTCGGATTTCACCCGCCCAGTCGGCCTCTGTCACGGACGGGGGGCGGGGGGCGGCGTCCATGGGGTTGAGGCGGCCGGGCAGGCCGGGGCCGAGCGCGATCGAGGTGCCGCCGAGGGCCTGCGCGACGGGCGTCCACTCACCCTTGGGGTCGCAGGGGACGTACACGCGGTATCCGAAGGCGACCGACCGCAGCGCGAAGCTCTTCGCGAGGGCGCTCTTGCCCTGGCCGATCACCCCGGCGAGCAGGATGTTCGGGTTGGTGAACCCGTCGACCTTGCCGTACAGGGTGAACGGGTCGAAGACGAAGGCGGCTTCGGCGTGGACGTCGCGGCCGATGTAGATGCCGTCGGCTCCGAGACCGCCTTCGGCGAGGAACGGGTAGGCGCCAGCGGCGACGGCGGTGGTCATGCGGTGGGCGGGCAGCCGGAGCTTGTTGGCCCGGGCGCTGGCGGCGCCGGGCCGTCCGGCGGCGGAGTAGAGGGGGAGGGGCATCTCCGACTCGGCGGGCTCGTGTTCGCCGGAGGAGGAGGTGGACTCGGCGCGGGCTTTGGCCTGGGCTTCGGCGAGCTGACGGCGGGCTGCCTTGCGGGCATGGCGGTCGGTGCCGTGGGGGGTGAACAGGGGGCTGGCGGAGGCGCGGCGGGCGCGGCGTCCGGGGCGGTGCTGGGACATGGGGGCGGATCGTTTCTGCGGGGGCTGCCCTCAGGCGGTGCGTGCCGGGCGGGGGCCGTGGTCGGCGGGGGTGGTCTTGCGGCGGATGGCGTGGCCGGAGGCGAGCTGGCGCTGGCAGATGGTGAGGACCGGTGGTCCCTCGGGCAGCCGGTCGGGGCGGCAGCCCGCATCCGTGCTGGACTCGGTGGCCGGGAGGGTGTGGAAGGCCTCGTGGAGGCTCGTCGCGGCCTGCCACAGCCGCAGGTGGGCGGCGGCTATGTGCCTTCCGGCTGCCGGATGCGGGGGCCGGGTGGTCTCGGCGAGCTGGTCCATCAGGAGGTGGAGGCCGGTCAGGTGGCTGTGCAGGACGTCCAGGTGCACACGGTCGGCGTGGCCAAGCGTTCGTGCTGACTGGCGGGTGTGGTGGCGGATGCCGGCGGTCGCGGCCCGCAGGTAGGGGTGGGCGTCGCCGGGCGGGATCGTGGTGTTGGTCAAGTGGTGGGTCCTTGCTGCCGCGGCGGTGCGGCGGATGGTCGGCTACAGAGCGGTGCGGGCCAGGGGCAGCGCGGCGAGGGTGAGGGCTTCGGGCTGCTGGTAGATCAGGCGGCGAAGGTCGACCTGGGCGGATACGGCGGCGGTTTCGATCTGTGCGCACGCGGCGTCGAGTTGGGCGTCGGTCTCGGCGGAGACGGTCAGGAGTCCGGTGAGGGCGACGTCGGCGTGCCCGGCGATCAGCTGGCGCTCGCGTTCCTTGACGTCCCCGTACTCGACGGAGTCGGCCTCGGAGTCGACCTGTCCGCGGCGCTGGCGTTCGGCGGCGTCGGCGATGATCGTGGCCTTGGTGCGCTGCACGTCGCGCAGCGCGGACTCGAGTCCCTGGGGCACGTAGATAAGGGAGAAGGAGCGGCGCACGCCGGCGGTGAACATCAGCCCGTGCAGGAAGCCCGACGTGGTCTCGGTGCGCGGCCAGTTCTCCACCCAGTAGGTGGCGTGACGGGCGCTGTCGGTGATGACGCGGTCGTACTCCTCGACCTGGACAACGGGACCTGCGGCGGCCGGTTCGGCCTCGGCCCTGCCGTGCTCGGACCACTGCTGCAGCCCGGCCAGGGCCTTGGGGTCGTACGCGGTGCGGACCACGGCGGCTATCTCGCGGGCGGTGAGCCAGCCGGTGACCATCAGTCCGGCGCCGCGCGCGGCCTGGGCGACGGAGGCGGTGGTCTGCCCGAGCACGGTGAAGGCACCGGGCAGTCCGCCGCCGGCCTGGGAGATGAGCCGCTTGGCGGCCTTCAGGTCCAGGGAGATCGCCAGGTAGCTCTCGTGCGGGGCGGCGGCGGGCCCTGCGGAGGAGACGAGCTCGGAGTACACCTGCCCGGCGACCGGGGCCTGGGGATGGCCGTGGGTGGTCCAGTGCCGGGTCAGGGTGTCGCCGCTGTCGGGGACGGTGCGTTCCAGGACCTGCACGGTGGCGATGTGGCCGCTGCGGGCGATGCCGGCCAGGGCCCGGCCCCACGAGGTGACGTTGCTGTTCTGGGTGGCGGGGTCAAGGAGGGCGAAGGCCCTGCTGGAGACGCGGGCGATGGCGGTCAGGGTCTGGGCGTGGGGGTCGTGGACGGCGGCGGCCTGCGATCCGGAGGGGGTGACCACGCGCAGCGAGGCGGCGGTGCCGGGCAGGTGGAGCACACCGTCGGTGCGGGGCCTGGACACCACCCGGGCCAACCACAGGCTCTGGCCGGTGCGCCGGCGCTGGGCGTAGCGCAGGACGATCGGCGCCCAGTCGATCAGGGAGCGGCCGTGGCGCCGGATGACGACGAGGGCTGCGACCGCGGCCCACAGGGGGGTCAGGGCCAGGGCGCCGACGAGGCCGGTGGAGACCACGGTGGCCAGGAGCAGGGCGAGTGCGGTGGAGGTGAGGACGAGCTGGGGCAGGGACAGGCCGAGCAGGATGCCGCGCCGCGACCTGTGGGGGAATTTGATCGTGAGGGGGAGGACAAGGTCAGACAAGGCGGAGTCCGCTTTCGGGGCACGGGGTTGGGACCCGGGCGGGACACGGCATCGTGGTGCGGCGTGTCCCGCCCGGGTGGCGGGGAGGGGTCAGCTCAGGAGCCGGTGGGCGAGGGACCGCTCGCGAAGGGACTGCTCGCGGCGGCCGGACCCTGCGCAGGTGCACCCTGCGGCGGGCCTTCCTGGGTGCTGCGGGGAACGGGACCCGTACCGCCCGAACCCGAGGGACCGGAGGGACCGGACGGGGAGGATCCGGTGCTTCCGCCGAGCTGGCCGCTGGTGTCCTGGCTCACGCTGGTCGGCGGAGGCTGAACCGCCTTGGACAGCGCATCGGTTGCCGCACCCCCGCCGGAGGACGGCATCGGGGCGCTGTTCTGCTCGCCTCCGGAGCCACCGGTGGGGTTGGCGGCGATGTCGCCGGGGAACCCGGCGGGGCCCTGCGGTGCCGCGCCCGCTCCGGCAGCTGCGCCGGCTCCGCCGGTGGCGGCCATCGCGGCTGCCTTGCGGGCTGCCTGCTCGGTGTGCTGCTTGGCCATCTGCGCGCCGGTGCCACCGGCCCGGTGGAGCGACTCGCCGTCGGTGCCCTCGGCCGCCCAGTGGACAAATTTGAACGTGGCGTACGGGCAGAGCAGGACCATCATCATGATCACGACTCCGGCGAGGCAGTCGGCGAGGGCGCCCAGACCGTCCTTGGCCTGGGTCTGGCCCAGGGCGGAGATGCCCAGGAGGAACACGATCGTCATCAGCAGCTTAGAGACGACCAGGGTGGCCGTGGCTTCGATCCAGCCCCGGCGCCAGCGCCGCGCGGCCTCCCATCCGCCTCCGGCTCCGGCGAAGACAGCCAAGGTCACCAGGACGAGGATGCCGACCTTGCGGACCATCATCACGCACCAGTAGAGGATGGCCCCGATGCCGGCTCCGATACCGACGATGCCGGGGATCATCCAGCCCAGCGGCACCATGGAGGCGACAGAGCTGGCCTTGACCATGCGGCGCACCGACTCTTCGATCGAGGTGCCGGCTGCCGCGAACAGGCCGTCACTCAAGGCATCGACGACTTCGATGGCGACGGTGGTGCCGGCGATGGCGACGAAGCAGAAGATCACGCCGCCGGCGGTGCCGGTGAAGGCCTGGGTCAGGGCCTGGCCGTCGCGCCGGATCGCGGCCCGGATGAGCTGGGCGCAGAAGGTGGCGACCAGGATTGTCAGGCCGATGGGCAGCAGCAGCTCGTAGTTGGCGACGAACCAGCCGGCGCGCAGGTCGACCTTGGTGGTCGTGTTGACGGCTTCGGCGGCGAGGTCGGCGGATGCGGCGGCGAATTGGCCGGCCGACTTGGCGATCCAGTTGCCGATGCCCTCGGTGATGGCCTTGCCTGGGTCGTTGACGAAGTCGATGGCGTCGGCGGCGCTGCAGAGCTTGCTGGCGATGGGGATGGAACAGAAGTCCACTGGAGGGGTACCTCCTTGTCTTCAGTGGCGTGTTACGGGGCGACGCTCGGGGCGAGGGAGACCAGGGCGCAGTCGGAGCTGGGGCGGCACTGGACGGCGAGGGTGACGGCGCGGTCCTCGGCGCCGCCCCCGCCGCCCTTCCAGACGATGGTCTGCTTGCCGGTGACGGTGACCGCGTAGATGTACGCCTCGGTGATCGCGGAGGGGTTCTCGGCGAGGGCCTGTTTGAACGCCGAGGGGAAGTGGGCTTCGCCCACGGCGGCGGTGGCGTACTGGGCGTTGTCGGCCATGCGCGACCACAGCACCGGGTCCGGGACCTGCCCGGAGATCGCCGTCCAGTCGGTGTACTTCGTCTCGCTGGTCATCCACGCGTGCATGCCGGCGAGGTGCTGGTCACGGCTGGTGGTGCGGGTGTCGTACGACCAGAGCAGCACCGCCGCCGCCTTGGCGTAGGTGAGCGGGTCGGTGAGCTTGGGCGGAGCCGGGACCGAGCCCGTACCGACCGAAGGCTTCGGGGCCGTCGGGGCGGGCGAGCTCGCTCCCGGGGCTGCGGGGGATGCGTCGGTCTTGGTCTGGCCGTCGCGGGAGGTGAACCAGGCGGTCAGTCCGGCGGCTCCGAGGAGCGCGGTGATGACCATGGCGGCGACGAGGATCCGTCGCCTGGTCGTCCAGTGCGTGGTGGCCCGGTGAAGGGGGGAGAGGGAACGTTTCGGCACTACTTGACCTGCGTTCCGAGTGCGGAGAAGAACGCGACGATGCCGTTGGCGGCGCCCAGGCCCAGGGCGGCGCCCGCGGCTACGACGGCGCCCTTCTTGCCGTTGGCCTCGGCCTGGTGGCCGCCGCTGTGGTGGCCCCAGGCCCACACGCCGAGGGAGACGGCGAGGGCGCCGACGACGGCGATGATGCCGAACATGTTGATCGAGTTGACGACCTTCTTCAGGACGTCGAGCCCGGGGAGGCCGCCGTCCGTTGGAGTGATTCCGGGGTCGTAGGCGAGGTAGAGGACGCGGTCTGCGAGTGAAATGGGTATGGCGAAGCTCCTTGCGGGCGCAGGCCTAAGGGGCCTGCGGCTGTGCGGGGAAGGGAGAGGGGCGCTCGGGGCGCGAAGAGGGGCCCGGCGCGGGCCCGCATCGGCGGGCGGCGGCCTAGCTGTTGAGCGCGGGGATGCGGCGGACGGCGAGGATCTGCCAGTCGCCGACCTTCTCGATCCGCACCGGTTTCGTTGTGCGCGGTGCGTTGATCACCAGGCCGGCGCCGATGTACATGCCGACGTGCTCGGGGACGGCGGCGGTGCCGCGGGTGAAGAGCAGGTCGCCGGGCTTCAGAGTGTTCGCCGGTACGGCGTCACCCTCCTTGACCTGCGTGTACGTGGTGCGGGTGAGCTGGATACCGGACTTGGCGTAGGCCTGCTGCATGAGGCTGGAGCAGTCGCAACGGCCCATGGGGTCGGGGCCGCGCGGCGCGGTGCAGGTGCCGCCCCACTGGTAGAGGGTGCCGAGCTGGTGCATCGCCCAGTCGATCGCGGTACGGGCCTTCGGCGAGGCGTCAGCAGGGATCTTGTACCCGGCGGGGACGGTCCCTTCCGGGATGGAGCCCCAGTCGGCTCCGTCCTCGCCCGGCTTGCAGCCACCGGCACCGCCCGGAGCGGTACCCGGTTCCTGACCGGTCTGGCCTGTGCCGCCGTTCGGCAGGGTCTTGACGATGGCCTGCTGCAGGGCCCGGGCCAGCGGCTCCCACTGCGCGTACGCGTCCGGGAATCCGGAGAGCTGCACGGCCTGGGCGGCCTGGGTGATGGTCATCTGCTGCCACCCCTTGACCTCCAGCAGCCCCTTGTAGAACTTCGTGGAGGCGTAGACCGGGTCGCGGATTTGCTCGGGGGTGCCCCAGCCCTGGCTGGGCCGCTGCTGGAACAGCCCGAGGCTGTCGCGGTCGCCGTAGGTGAGGTTGCGGAGCCGGGATTCCTGGATGGCGGTGGCGAGCGCGACGACCTGTCCGCGCTCGGGCACCTTCAGGGCGATGCCGGTGGCGACGATGGTCTTCGCGTGGGGGATCTGCTCGTCGGGCAGTTCCAGACCCTCGACGCGGATCGAGCTGTCGCCGCCCTGGCCGCCGAGGATCGCCGCGACCTGCTTGGCGACCGCGGCGGCATCGACGCTGCTGCCGCCGGGAGTGCAGGCGGCGCTTCTGGAGGCGGCGCCGCTTCCGGCCGCGGCCATGGCGGCGGTGGTGGCGAGGACGAGGGGGGAGAGGCAGAGGACGCCGATGGCGGCGGCTACGGCCTTCAACCCGGAGTACCTCCGCGCTCGCCGGTCAGGGCCGGCAGCCGGGGTTCAGGCAGGGGAGGGCGCAGGAATGGCATAGCGGTGTCCTTGAAGTGTGTGAAGTCCCAGCCGCGCGGTGCCGTGGAGATGTGAGAAGGAGCGCGGCAGGCCGGGTGATGGGTGAGCTGTGCCTCGGGGCGTCGCTGCGAGTTGCCGCTCGCAATGACGTCCGGGCGGTCAGGTGTGCCGGGACAAGGGGGTGCCTCCGTGTGGGCATGACGGGGGAATACGGCCATCGGCGGTGTGTGTACCGGGCAGTTCCAAAACAGTAAGTGCCGATCCCCGGTTGACCAAGAAAAAGATGATCAAGGCTCTATTTCAAGGGTTTTCGCGGCGACCGTGGTCAACCGGGGATCGTGCCCTACAGTTTTGGAACTCCCCCCGCACGACCGCCCTATGGCCCTATGGCACACCTGTGTCCACATCCGGGCTGGCGGTTTTGTTGCGGCGAGCCGGAGTTCACCCTCGCCTTCCCGAACCGATATTGGGGTACCTCTTTGCCTTTCTCCCTGCACCAGGGCGACGCCCTCAGCGTCCTGTCCACCCTCCCGGACAACTGCGTCGACTCCGTCATCACCGACCCGCCGTACAACTCAGGCGGGCGGACGGCGAAGGAGCGCACCTCCCGGACGGCCCGGCAGAAGTACACCTCCGCGGACGCCGGCCATGCCCTGCCGGACTTCACCGGCGAGAACATGGACCAGAGGTCTTATGGCTTCTGGCTGACGCAGATCATGACCGAAGCCCAGCGGGCGACCCGCCCCGGAGGCACGGCGCTGCTGTTCACCGACTGGCGCCAGCTGCCCATCACCACTGACGCGATCCAGGCCGCCGGCTGGACATGGCGCGGGGTGCTGGCCTGGCACAAGCCCGCCGCCCGCCCGCAAAAGGGGCGATTTACCCAAAATTGTGAGTTTATCGTCTGGGGATCCAACGGAGACATGGACGGCTCCCGGAACGAGGTCTACCTCCCGGGCCTGTACTCCGGCTCGCAGCCGACCGGCCGGAAGCGGCAGCACATCACGCAGAAGCCCGTCTCGGTGATGCGCGAGCTCGTCAAGATCAGCCCGCCGGGCGGCACCGTCCTGGACTTCTGCGCCGGCTCCGGCTCCACCGGTGTCGCAGCTCTGCTGGAGGGCCGGGACTTCATCGGCGTCGAGAAGACCAAGCACTATGCCGAGATCGCCTCCGACCGGCTCACCGAAGCCCTCCAGCAGGCCTATTCCCAGGACGACTTCGTCCTTTCCGCCTGACCCTCACGGGCTCGCTGCGGGGGCAGGAGGCGATATCTCGCCTTTCTGTCCCCGCAGCGCGGGGGCTTTGTAGCACGTGATCCCCGGTCAGCCAAACCGGGGAATGTGTGGATGGTTGAACTCCTGCCCTTCTTTCGAATTCCGACGTGCCGCATGCGGCTGCAAGGAGAGACCTTTCGTGCTCGAACCCATAGACGGCCCCGACGGCCAGCCGATGGATCCGATCCGCGTTCCCGAAGCCGACCTGGAGAGCATCGAGGCCAGCGTCCGCAAGCTCCTGGACCAGTCGGCCCAGCAGGCCCGGCAGCTCGACAGCCTGGCCGCCGCACCCGACCCGATGCCCTTCGCCGGCTTCTCCATGCCGGGCCTTCCCGGCATGCCCGCCCCCGCGCTGCCGCCCGACCCGAAGCCGATCCTGGAACTGGACGGCGAGGAACGGGAGAACGAACTCGACTCGCTGACCGACTGGGTGGAGGACTTCCTCATGCCGGTCTACGGCGCGGAGATCACCACCGCCGCGCCGTGGTGCGAACAATGGCAGGAACACCTCGACGTCGTGGCCTGGCTGCACGCCCTGTGGATGGCCTACCAGCAGCACAAGGACCCCGAGGCCGGGCCCAGCGGCATGTTCGTGTGGCACCGGGACTTCCTCACCCACGCGATGGCGGCCATCCGCTCGGCCGGTGGACCGCTCTCGGCCTGCCAGACCGACCCCGACCGCCCCGCGCACCGCCTGCTGCGAGGCCCCGGCCGATCCACCCGCCCAGCTTCCTCCGCAGCCGAGGTAGAAGCGGGCCACGCCTTCGAGGCGGCTTCGTGAGCGGCAACGACCAACCCGCATTCGGACTGACCTTCGACCCCCGTGCCTTGACCGACCTCCTCCAGGCACCCAGCGACATCCGCGACCTCGCGCTCGTCAAGCTCCAGGACGTCGTCAACGCCAACCTGTTCGGCGGGAAGCTCACCCACGAACTCGACGGGCTCCGCAAGGTCTACGTCGACTCCCGCTCGGCCTGGCGCATCGTCTACGCCACACGCCGAGCCCCCGAAGGATCCGCGTTCCACAACGAGATCCACGTCGTCGCGGTCAGGCCCCGTGAACAGAGCGACGTCTACCGCACCGCCGCCGCCCGCCTGGGGATCAAACGTAGGCCGGTCGACGCCCTCACCCATGCGGCCAGGGGCCGGTCTCCCCAGCTCGGCACCACTCGCACCATCCCCAAGCCCGGACCCCAGACCTACGTGGTCCCCGGACTTCCCCAGCCCGCCCTTCCCCTCAGCCCGAAAGGCCCCTCCCGTTGATGCCCTTCCCCAATTTCATCGATAGCTTCGCCACCAACATCACCGGTGCCACACCGCCTGAGACAAACCCCCAGCACCGGGCCCTTTTGGACGCCTTCATCGATGTCCAGAACTGCGACCGGCGTCTGCTGACCGACCTTGCCACCGCGATCGAGGCCGGTAAGGGAACCGCCCAGCAGCTGGAGGCATGTGCCGATGCCCTGATCGAGCGCTTCATCGCCGGGTACGAGCTGTCCCTGCTCCTGTCCACCGACTGCTGCTGCGCGCAGGACGCCGAGCCCTGCGCGCCGTGCGGTCTGGAACAGGGCGAGGAGTGCTGCCAGGACCCGGAACTGCCGGACAGCCTGCTCGAAGCCTGCCTCGGAGTGTTCGCCCAGCTCGGTGACCCGTACGCTGTGGCCTCCGCCGACCTCGTCGATGCCCTTCGAGACCTGCCCGGCGTCGCCGGGAAGGACTGGCGATACAACGATCTCACCCAGGCCCGCCTCGCCCAGCTTCTGGCCCCGTACGGCATACGGACCCGCGACATCACCCTGCCGGACGGCCGCCGCCGCAAGTCATACAGCCGCGAAGCCCTCCTGGCCGCCACGGGCGTGTGCACCAGCTGCTGAACTCCGCCGGCGACACCTACGTCCGGACTGCAACCTTGGCGGACTTGCCGCTCATCGAGACACTCCACCGCAGCTGCTCCGAGCAGGCCCTACACCGCCGCTGGGGCAGAACGAGGATCACCCGCCGCGACATCGAGCGCCTCCTGAACCACTCCCGCTGCTGGATCGCCCTCCATGCCACCGACGCGGTCATCGCCCTCGCTTCGACTGGACCGATCAGCCGAGAGCCGGGCGTCTTCGACCTCGGCCTGCAGGTCGCCGACGCCCACCAGCGCCGAGGTATCGGCCTGGCCCTCGCCCGGCACGCCGCCGCCCACGCCCATTCCCGCGGTGCGCACACCCTGGCCGTTTACACGCAGGCGTCGAACCAGCCCATGCTCGGTCTGCTCCGACGGCTCGGCCACGTCACCGCATCCCGGGACGCCCCCCACCTCGACGTCCGCCTGTCGCTGTCCGCGGCAGGCGCGATCCCGCCCCGCACCGCACGCCCAGGAGGCTCTCCTGCCGTCCATCACACCCCCGATGAAGGCCCTGACCAGCCTTGACCACCGCGTCGAGGTAGCCGTCGGATACAGCGTCGACCTCCTGTGGGCGCACCACGACCGCGGGCTGCTCGACGGGCCGCTCACCCACCTCGCCGAAGCCCACCGCGCCCTCTCGAACGCGGAGCGCGATGTGACCTTCTACCGGGTACTCCTCCAACGTCTGGCCTCGGGCGAACTGCAAGTCGACCAGCATCTGTTCGCGCGCATCGACCGGACCGTGACCCAGCTCAAGGACGCCGTCGCCATACGCGATACCCGGCAAGCCGAGGCACTCGCCGGACTCGAATCGCTGGAGGCCGCGGCCCCGGTGCGCATCACGGCGGAGGGCAAAGACCTGCTCGCACACGAATTTGCTGCACTCCTGGCCATCAGCCAGGGCGCGCGGCTCCACCAGCACCTACAAACCGGGCGGATGTCCGTCGTCACGGCCTCCGGCGTACGGGTCGCCCATCCGCTCTACCAGCGCCTGGAGGAAGCCCACTTGGTGGCCCGTGACACCTCACACCCCCTCCACGCCGGACAGCCCATCTCCCTCACGGACGCCGGGCGCACGACGCTCACCGGCACCAGCCGCCCTCCCGCCGCGACGCCAACGTCCGCACCCCGGGTCGGCTCCTGGCCAGCGACCTCCGGGCGGTCGCGCTGACCGAACGAACCACTCCACCCCACCCCACCCCACTTCGGCACCGAAATGAGTTGAATGCCGCAAAGCTACCGGCCTGATTTCCGGCTCGACGGCTTCGAGCCCGTCAACGAAGTCGTCGAGGAGGCGTTCTGGCACCACCTCGACTCGGACCACGACTCGATGACCGCGCTGGCCACCCACCACAGCCCCAATGGCCGTCACAGCTTCTACGTCATCCACAACGGCGCCGTCACCTGGGGCATCCCCGGCGAACCCCAGCTCATCGCCCTGCGCATCGAACGAGACCACGCGGCGCAGGTGTTCAGCTTCGAACACGCCGAGCTGCCGCTCGCGGCGATGGCCCAGTCCTGGCTCATCAAGCGCGGCTGCCCCGCCGAGGCCATCGCCCTGCCGCCGAACATGGGCACGACAGCCGCCGACACCACCACCGTGGCCCTGCAACAGCGGCTCATGGGCGACGGAGACCACTACGCGCTGCTCCACAGCTACACCGACGACACCTCGCGCAAGCCAGAGACCACCGTGCTCCTGCGCGCCCTGGATGAAAGAGCGGTGAAGCCGTTCCGAGTCCTGGTGGAGCAAGCCGACCTGGAAACCTTCACCCACACCCTGCGCGAAGGCGCGTTCGAGAGCCTTGAGGCCGCCGTCGGCTGGATGGACGACCGCTCCACTCCGCTGCCGCCACCCGCACCGTCCACGGTGCGTACCGCCGTGCCGACCGCCCTCCCGAGCACCTCGCCGAAGGCCCCCGGTCGAACCCGCTGATGCCGCTGGCCCGGGAAGTTAGCAGCACATCCCCGGTCAGCCAAACCGGGGATTCTCCGGACCCTTGTAACAAGCCCACCACGCACGACCGGGCCACCCTGACACCCTTCCGGCCTTGGCCGCCCCATGCCCTTTGGAGAGGAGTTCGCCATGCCCGAAGAACTCGACGACGTGCTCGGCGTCTTCGCCCAGCAGATCGAATCCCGCTTCCAGATGCCTCTGCAGCAGCTGCGCCACGCGGTGACG
The DNA here is from genome assembly GCF_036194065.1 of Streptomyces sp. NBC_00239. NCBI lineage: Bacteria > Bacillati > Actinomycetota > Actinomycetes > Kitasatosporales > Streptomycetaceae > Streptomyces > Streptomyces sp. NBC_00239. The sequence goes on from NZ_CP108095.1 coordinate 6,781,815, forward strand.
GCGGCCCCGCAGGCGAGCCCCGAGGCGACGACCACGATCCGGTGGTACGGGCTCCTCGAAGAAGCTCAAGGAGCCCTGTCCGCCGCCGAGGACCACCTCCTCGCCGCCTTGGACCGGGCTCCCGCCGGCGAGCTCGAAGACCCGGTGATGGCGCTCGCCGACCGCGTGAACACCCTGGTCGCCGTACGCGACGGCCGAGCCATGGTCGTCCGCCACCTCCTCGACGACAACGCCCCGGGCAACCGCACACCAGGGCCTTGGCGCGGCGCCGCCCGCACCGGGCCCGCCATCGCGACCACCCCCGTACCCCGGCCTGCCGTAGTGCCCGCCGTACCTGTCAGGGGAGGTGTGCGATGAGCACCCCCACGAAGCCGTCCAGCCAGGACGCGCACCTCGAAGAGGTCTTCGCTACTCCGGTAGCGCAGCTCTACGCCGCCGCGGCTGCCGGTACTGCCACGCCCGCCGCGCAACGCGCCCTGGAGCTGCGCTCATTCTTGGCCTTGGCCGAAGAGCAGGTTGCCCGCGTCCGGGACCGCGTCCACCGGTACACCGCCCCGGACGCCGACATGGGCACGCTGTCCGCCTCCGAGCTCCGCTTCGATTCGCAGTGGATGGACGCAGCCCTCTCCGCTCGCGCCCAGTACGTCACAGCCCTGCGTGAACTTCTTCGCGCCATGCCACCGCCGGGTACCGCGCGCCACGGACCGCCGAAGTTGGACCAGCTATGGGCCACCACCCGACCCGCCGCCGGAGTCTCACCTGTCGGGGCGCGCCCGGCGGCGCAGAGCGCGAGAGGCCGCTGATTGACCCACACCACCTCCCGGCAGATCGCCGAGCACATCGAGGCCCTGTACGGCCGCCCGCGTGCCGAACTTGAAGCGCACGCTGGCTCCACGACCCACCCGAACATGCTGTCCGCGCTCTTGGCCGCCAACAGCGCCATCGAGTTCGCCGAAACCGACATCGGCTTCCAGCTCCAGCGGCTGCGGAAGCTGGTCGACCCCGAGCGCGAGGTCGGACGCCACGACGCCGGCCACATCTTCGACTGCGCCCGCCGCATCGGTGAAGCCGTCGCTGTCCGCGACACCCAGGCCAGGCACATCTCCGCAGTCCTGCAGAGCCTGCACCGCACCCCCGCGCTGGAGACCACACCCGCCGCCCCGGTCCCGGCCGCCGCCCCGCCCTCCCGCGCCCGCTGAACCTCATACCCACATTCCAGGAGCACCCGCTTTGGCTACCACCGGCCTGCCCGAATCCATATCGTCCGACCTGTCCCGTGTCACCGAGAGCCTGCAGATGCTGGCCCCGCGGTGGAACGTCTGGGTGCTGCTCACCCTGTCCCAGAAGCCTCTGCGCTACCGGGAGATCAAGAGCGCACTGCCTTGGCTGCCCGACGGCCAGCTCCACCCCAGGCTCGGCAAGCTCACCGAATCCGGACTCCTTGAACGCACCGAGTTCGAGCCCCAGGACGTGCTGTACGGCCTGTCCGTCCGAGGCCGCGAGCTGCTGCCGGTCCTCGGCGTGATCGCTGCCTGGGGTGGCAAGCACCTGGAGAAGGAGACGGTGCTGGATCCGGCGACCGGCCACCGCGTACCCAAGGCGGTGCCCCGCGCGCAGGACATCGAGGACGCCATCGCTCTGATCGCCCCGCGACAGGCCACCCCGATCCTGTGGGCACTGCGAGTCCGCGGAACATCCAGCGCCAAGGCCCTGGCCGCCACCGCCATGCCCGACCGACACCTGACCAACGTCTACGCCCCGCTCAACCGCCTGGCCGAGGACTTCCTCGTCACCAAGGACCGCGAGGGCCGCGTCGAACTCACGGCCGCCGGCCGGGACCTGGCCCCCGTCTACCAGGCACTGTCCGCTTGGGCCGCCGGCGCCCCCCTGACCGAGGCCGCGAACCACCCGGTGTGGGCACCACCGCCCGTGCAGCCCCAGGACCGCCCGGCCCTGTGGGTCACCACCCAGCCGCGTATCCCAGCAGCTCCGACGCCCCAGGCCCGTCCGGCATGGAAGCCGGGCGATCTCTTCTTCTCCCACACCACCACCACCGTGGTCCGCCCTGCGGGTGCGCCGACGACTGGAGGCCGCACCCGATGAACACCGACACCCACGCGAAGGCGCTGGTACCGACTACGGCCGCTCTCTCCCACCCGGGCCTCATCCGGATCGTCAGCGATATCGACGACAACGGGGCCTTGGAACGGCACCTCCTGAGCCGGACTCTCACCGGACTCTCCCGCTGGCAACTGCGCCAGGCCTCCGCGGTCGGGCGTGCACTGGGCCTGCTGAAGGCCTCCACCGACGGAGGAATCCCGAGCCTGGTCCTGACCCCGGCCGGAGAGGCTCTGGCCGAGGTCTACGACACGGCAGCCCGCTGGGCCCGAACCCACCACCACCCCAGCGACGTCAGCGACTTCGTCACGCGAGTCCAGGCCACCCTCACCCTCCTCGGGTCCACCACGGCCGGTTCAAACGGGCACGTACTCGAGTTCGACTTCGAATCCCTTCATGGGCCCCGGACCGTGCTCGCGTCCTGGGTCCGCGACCACGGGGCAACCCTGATCGCCCAGCTGACCGGCGTCTCCCAGGACGAGATGGAACTTGCCGCGTGAGCGGCGCACGGTACGAGGGCGCCGTGGCCGCGCTGGGGACCAGCGAGGTGGCCCGTGCGGTCGGCATGGACCCCAATGCCTGGGCCTTCACGGTGATGCAGGACGCACCCGGCCACATGAAGGAGACGGTTGCGGCCGTGATGAACACGGCATTTGAAGTTGATGCCGTGCAGCGGCAGCTCCTCCACGAAGTGGACCGTGCCATCAAGGAATTGTCCAAGACCCTGACCGGCAAAGACACCGCCGGCCACCGCTGGACCGAGGGCCTCCTCGGTGACCGCATCGACAACCTGACGACCAAGCGGGGCTACCTGCTCCGCCAGCTCGACACGCACCTGGCCGTCTACCGCCAGGCCGCAGCCGAGCCGAGCCCCTCGGTCAGGCCGTCGCCGGCCCACGGCCCGACGCATCCGGCGCACGCCGCGCCGCAGGCGCGCACGCCGCGCCGCTGACCTCTTCCTGTTCTGCTCGCCGCGGCGGGCGTCTTCTTGCGTGAAAGCGACGATGACCGATCTTGTGATCGCCGGCCCACGGCATGCCCTCCTCCCGCAGCTATCCCTGCTGCGCCGCATCTACCTCCCTCGTACTGCCGATGCTGGCGCGTTCGCGATGACCACGTACGGCATCCCGCTGATCGTGCTCGCCACCACCCGGTCTGCCACCCTCACCGGGCTGGCGTTCGCGTTGGAGTGGATTCCCCGCCTTGCTGCGTTCTCTTTGGCCGGGACGATGGTCGACAGGCACGGCACGAAGCGGGTTTTCCGGATCGCTTCCGTGCTGCGCGCTCTGGTGGTCTTGGCCGCGGCGGTCATCCTGCCCACCCAGGCCGGTGGCCTCGGAGCGACGATCACGGTGATGGCGCTCGCGGCCATCACCGGGGTGGCCACCGAGTTCTCCTACATCGCGGCCGAGACGGACGGGGCGGCGGCCAGCAAGGACGCGGGGGAGCGGGCCCACCGGGTGCAGTCGGCCCTCCTGGGCATCGACCAGACCGCCACCCTCGCCGGGCCCGCCGCCGCCGGATTCCTCCTGGCATGGGCTGGCGTCACCGGCACCCTGATCACCATCGCCGCCTGTTCCCTCCTGGGCGCCGCCCTCGCCCCCTGGCACCGCGAGACCCGTCTGGTACCCGCTGCCGCATCCGCGCTCACCGGACTGCGCACCGGATGGTCAACCCTCGCCTCGCTGCCGGCCCTCGCTTGGCTGATCGCCGGACTCACCGTCTCCAACCTGGCCACCGGCATGCTCCAGGCCGCCGCCCCGATCATCGTCGTGCAGCACCTGGGCTACTCCAGCGCCGCCGTCGGCGTGATCTGGTCGGCTGCAGCCGCAGTCTCCCTCGTCGTGGTCGCCTGCTGCCGCTTCGTCATCGACCGCGTCGGCCTGTGGCCCACCGGGGCCGCCAGCGCGGTGGTCGCAGCCCTGGCCGGCCTCGCCGTCTCCCAGGCCGGCACGTACAACCAGCTCCTCGTCCTGACCGCCGTACTGATGGCAGGCGAAGGCGGCATGACCGTCGTGCTGCGCACTCTTCGCTCCCACCTCATCCCCGAAGCGGTTTTCGGCGCCACCCTCAGCATCACCATCCTGATCATGCTCGCCCCGTTCCCGCTCGCCGGAGTCCTCGTCGCCGTCACGCCCGCAGCGGCGCTCGGACACGTCCTGACCGGCTGCGCCGCCCTCCAGGCCATCGGCCTCCTGTCCGCGTTCTGGCGCCTGCGCCGCGAACCCGCCATGCGCCACGGCCGCTCTCCCGCACACAAGCGGACCTGAACGCCCCACTCCGCTCACCCGACCAGAGAGACCCATGCCCCCGAGCTCTTCGGCCATCTCCTCGCTCAACGCGGACCAAGCAGCCGCAGCAGGAAGCCTCGTACGCCTGCTCACCGACCGCTTCGACACCCTGCCCACCGCCGAGACCACCGTCCTGGCCCAGAACCTGCTGGCCCAGGACGGCCTCGTCGCCGACGTCCACCACCTGCTCCGCGCCGTATCCCACTGGGCGGGCACCACCGGCCCCACCCTCTACGAGGGAGCGCTCCCCTTCGAAGTCCAGGACGCACTGGGCCAGGCAGCAGACCAGCTGGAACCGCTCGCGCTCCTGGCCAAGGAGACGGCCTTCCCCCAGCCCCTGCCCCGCAGGCAACCCCCACCCGCAGCGATAACACCCGCGCCCCGCACTGCGGCCTCCGCCCAGAGCCCCGGCATGCGCCGCTGAACTTCCCCGCCCCGATCGCTCCCCGCTCCCGTCCGTTCCGAAAGGCCCCCTGACCCTTGACCCCGCCCGAGAACCTCCGTACTGTCCCGGCCCGCCCCGTTGTCCTGGTCGTCGCGCCCAACGACGAGCTTTACCGCGGCTACTGCCTCGAATCCGTCGCCGCCGCCTACGACACCGTCGTCATCACCCCGGCCGCCCTCACCTGGGAGAAGTCTCTCGTCGTCGACCATGAGGTCACCGACCCGTATGACATCGAGTCGCTGCTGGCCGCGGGGGAGGCGCTGGCCGCCCGGCAGCCCATCTCCGCCGTGCTCACCTGGAACGAGATGCTCCTGGTCAACGCCGCGGCCCTCGCCCAGCATCTGCAGGTGACCACCGACGGCCCGGACGTTCTCCACGGATGCCGCGACAAGTCCCTCAGCCGCGAGCTCTTTGACCTCCACCGGGTTCCGTCCGCCCGGTCGATGAAGGCCGCCAACCTCCTGGAGGCAGTCCTCGCTGCCGAGTTCATTGGCTACCCCGTCGTCGTCAAGCCGTCCGGACAGGCCGGCAGCGTCGGCGTCATCCGCGTCGACCGCGCCGAAGAACTCCCCGCCGGCTTCGAGTTCGCGACCGAAGGAGCGAGCCTGTGGGGCGGCGAGTCCACCGACGTCCTGGTCGAGGAGTACCTCGACGGCGAAGAGATATCCGTCGAATGCGTCACCCACCACGGAGTCACCACCCCGGTCGCCGTCACCCGCAAGCAGCTCGCGTTCGCTCCGTACTTCGAGGAAGTCGGCCACACCGTGGACGGGGCCGACCCCCTGCTCCGCCGCGTCGGACCCATCGCCCAGGCAGCCATCGCCGCCCTCGGGATCACCACAGGCATCCAGCACGTGGAGATGCGTCTCACGGCCACGGGCCCGCGGATCATCGAAGTGAACGGCCGCATCGGCGGCGACCTGATCGGCAAGCTCGTCCTGCTCGCCACCGGCATCGACCTGCCGCGCGCCGCCGCCGACCTCGCCCTCGGCCTGCAGCCCGACCTCACCCCCACCCGACAGCAGGCCGCGGCCGTCGCCCTCCTCTACCCCGAGGTCTCCGGCACCATCGTCGAGCGCGGCATCGACCCGGAGTTCACGAAGGCCACCGACTGGCTGGAGCAGACCAGCTGGATCCTCTTCCCAGGCGAACAGGTCACCCTGCCGCCGGAGGGCGACGTCGATGTCGCCCGCGTCGGCCTCCTCGTCGTCACCGCCCCCGACGCCGACCAGGCCGAAGCCCGCATCCGTGCCGCCCGCGACCACATCACGATCACCATCACGCCGACCGCATAGCCGCCACTCACCCCTGCCCCCTGGACTGCTCTTTGACCGACACCGCACCTGACCCGATCGAGGGCGACGTCTACGTCACCCCCCGCTACCTGGCCGGCAGCGCCTGGATCGGAAACCCAGCCCTCCAGCCCCTGTTCGAACTCGGCTGGGACCGCCACCACGACGACGACGGCAACCTGTACGTCGCCTCCCCGGACCGCAAGGTCCGACTCGGCTTCCTCCCCGAAGGAGACGATGACGGCCTGTGGCGCATCACGGCCTACCGCGACCCCTTCGCCGCTCCCGCCTGGGGCGTGTGCTTCAACGACATGACTCCCACAGAGCTGGTCACCGCCTTCACCACCGCCCTCGCCGCCGCGTATGCCCAGGGCCCGGACGCCTACCTCGACAAGGAGCCGCGCGACCGGTTCGAGGCCGTTGCCCCGCTCCTGAAGGGAGGTTGGGAACTCCAGCACCCCCGTTGGGGCGTGATGGAACTCCAGAGCGCCGACGGCCTGGCCGGTCTGGAGTACGTCACCGGTCGGCTCGACGAGACCAAGGAGCTCACCACCCTGGAGGCACGCTGGTACATGTGGGGCGGCCCCAAGGGACCCCGCTGGTACGCCACCGCCTCCACCGGCACCCCGGTCCACCTGGTCACCGCGATCACCACCGCCCTGGCCGACCCCGCACCCGTTCCTCGCTGGCAGGAAGGGATCCTCTCCTCCCTCCTCCCGCACATCCAGCTCACGCCGATCGTCCCGCCCCCGCCGCCGGCACCCACTCCGCTCGATGTGCACCGCCGCACGGCAGCCCGGCCCCGGCCGGTGCTCACCACGACCAGCGTGCCGCGATGGAGCACCAGCACCACCCCAGCTCCCGCCCGCCGCTGACTGGCCCTGGAGGATCACCTGTCCCTGCACGCAGCGGAGTTCTTCGCCGAACTCCAGCCACCCTTCCCCGTCGGCGCGGTCGTCGGGAGCACCTACTACGGCAGCCCCGTAGCCGATTCCCCGGTCCGGATCCGTATCGACTTCCAGAGCACGATCCGTCACCGGGAATACGGCGGCCTGAGCTTGGCGGTGATCCATCCCGACCTGGGAACCCTGGACACGGCCTCCCTCTCCTTCGCCGACCACCAGACCTTCGCCCGGCGTGACGCCGCAAAGGGCATCGGCCCCGGATGGGACGGCTACGCCCGCATCCGCGACTGGCACGAGACCGGGCCCCCGCCCTGGAAGGGCGCAGACCTGACCGGCCTCCGCCGCGCCATCACGCACTACACCCAGATCTGGGCTCCCGCCCCGGCACCCGATCACTCCCGCCCGGGTCTGCCCACCCTGCCTGCCACGCTCCCCGCCTCCGGCCGCTCCCGCTGACCTCCGGCCCGACGCGGCCCCGGCACACCACCCTCCACGATCAAGGACACCACTCCCTCCATGCACTCCAGCGCCACCAACCGCTTCCCGACCGTAGTCACCACAACCGTGGCGGCCCTCGTGGCGAGCACCCTGCTCAGCGCCCCGAGCGCCTGGGCGGAAGCCCCCGAACCGCAGCCCGGCACCGTCGAGATCACCAAGAAGGACCCCGACGGAGCCCTCCTCGCAGGCGCCGAGTTCAACCTGCTCGACACCCTTAACGGGACCAAGGCCCTGACCGGCAAGACCAACGCGGACGGCATCCTGCGCTTCGAAAGCGTCGCCCCCGGCGTCTGGCGACTCAAGGAGACCGCCACCGGCAGCCCGATCCACGACCTCGCACCGGACCAGGACGTCATCGTCACCCCCGGACAGACCGTGAAGCTCGCCGTCGTCGACCCGTTCAAGCCCGCCGACCTCACGGTCACCAAGACCGACAAGACCAGCGGGAAGCCCCTCGCCGGCGCCGTCATCAACATCACCCCCGCCTCCGGCGACGGCAAGCCCGTCACCCTGACCATGGGCAAGGACGGCACCGCCACGACCAAGCTCCCGGTCGCCGCCCGCGCCGGCACCAGCTACACCGCCACCGAGACGAAGGCCCCCGACGGCTACCAGCTGAACTCCACCCCGGTGAAGATCACCGCCAAACCCGGCGCCCCGGTCACCGCCGCCTTCACCAACACGAAGAAGGAGCAGCCGACCCAGCCGCCCACCACCCCGGCACCTACCCCGACCACCCCCACGACCCCGCCGGTCACACCGTCGACCAAGCCGACCCCGAGTACGCCGGCCACCTCCCAGCCCCCCACCAGCTCCGCGGCCCCGACCCCCGAGGAGACCACCTCCAGCACCTCCTCGCCCGCCCCCACGGGCTCACTCGCCCAGACCGGCGCGGACGCCACCGGATGGCTGCTCGCCGGAGCGGGAGTGCTGGTCGCCGCAGGCGGAGGCGCACTGATCGCCGTACGTCGGCGCCGCGATGCCGACCAGGATGACCAGACCACCGGCTGACCGGACCACCACCCAAAACTGATAACCAACGCCAAGGCCCCAGGAACCGAGCCCGACCGGTTCCTGGGGCCTTCGTGCGTCTCCGCTCAAGGCCGCTCCTGGCAGATGCCCTTCTCAGCCCTGACCGAGGAACTCGTGGGCTCCACGGAATCGGGTAGTCAGCTGCTGCTGTGTGGCCCGGCAGTCGAGGCGCACGTCGAGGGCTCCCGGGAGCCCGGTATCCGCCCGACGACCGGCGGGCAGCAGAGAGGGGTCGAGGCCGTCACGGCGTGCGATGAGCACACCGAGCTCGTACCGGGTGAGCGCCTCGGAGCCAGCGACGTGGGCGATGCCGCCCACCTCGGACGTCCCGAGCTCCAAGAGTGCGGCTGCCAGATCGGCGACATGCACCGGGCACCGTACGTCGTCCGTGAACAAGGCTCCTGGCCTTGTGCCAGCGGCCAGTTCGTGCACCACCCGTTCGTGGGCAGACCCGCCATCCCCGATGATCAGCGAGGTCCGCACGATGGCTGCGGCAGGGTGCAGGAGGCGAGCGGCAGTCTCGGCGGCCCCCTTCGCCGCACCGTAGGGCGTGACCGGATCGGGGAGCGCCTTCTCGTCATAGCCGGAGCCGCGGTTCCCGGAGAAGACCGCGTCACTTGAGACGTGCACGAGACGAATGCCCCGCCTCGCCGCGCTCTGGGCTATCCGGCCAGGACCGTCGGCGGTGACCGCCCAGTTGCTGTTCCCGCTGGAGGAGTTGATCACCACGCTGGGCTGCACTACGTCGAGGACCTCGTCGAGACGCCGGGGGTCACGAAGGTCCAGGTGGTGCCACGAGGTGCCAGGGGCCTCGCCGGGACGGGAGTTGAACGTCGCGGCCGTTGAGCGGCCGGCGGACGTCGCCTGGCGCAGCAGCTCTGTGCCCAGGAATCCACTGCCGCCGATGATTAACACCGTCATGTCAGGACACGCTAGTGGAATCGTACGCAGTCCGCGGTGGAACAGGAGATGCCCACCACCACGAACTGCCGGACCTCCGATCGCCGAAGCCCTGCTCTGTAAGAGCGTCCGCCGGGAGGCGGTGAGCTAGGGGTTGCCGGATGCGGGCGCTGACGGGGCGAGTGTCCCAGCGGTGGGTGTACCAGGCACTGCGGATGAGGCTACGGACTGTGGTGATCGCGGTGGCCAGGTGAAGGAAGAACCAGTCGGCGAATCGACGTGCTCGCAGCGCAGTCGAGCCGTCAGGCCGGGATGCTCGTGGCCCTTGCCTGGATCAGCCTGGGCTGCCTCGAAAGCGTCGGGGTCGAGATCCAGTGACGTTTGCCGAGTCGAGAGATGGGTGCGGGGCCTGGCCGGGCGCGGGGTCCTGCCAGGTGGACGGCGGGAGATCCCCCGCAGTCCGCCCGAGGGTGGGAGCCATGGCAGGCGCACTCCGGTCCCAAACGCTGGGGACCAACACCCTGTTCTCTCCGTAGTGGACCTTGATGCTGTCTTGGCGCGTCGTGCGCATCCACAACGGAGCCCCGATCAGGATGCGGCTGACGCCCTCCAAGTCCGGGTCGCCTCGGAGGTTCCAGCGGCTCGGCGTGAGCGTCACGTCCTTGTAGATGACGGCCACGTACTCAGTCGCGTCGAACCCCATAATCGTGTAGCCGCGGGTTTCGGGACGACCCTGGTGATCAGCCGGGGCGCCGTAGATGCCCTGCGTCAGCGCGACCTTGAGGATCTCCAGGGCGGCCTCCTCGTCGTCGAGCGAATATTCCGGTCCCCTCCTGGTGCTCGCCTCCGTGCCCCTGCGGGCCATGAACTCCTCGATCAGAGGAGCATTCGACGAGGTCCATCCGCCGGCAGAGTCTTCCTCAGGGACGTCGTAGCCCTTCAGGTTCTTCAGGCTTCCGAACAGGCAGAGGTCGACACGGCGGCTCTGTTGGGTGATGGTCTGTATGTGGGTCAGGGCGGTTCGCCCCGGGAGGCGGTGCTCCGGAAACCCCCACCGCTGGAACTCCGCGATCTCGGCCCAGCCCGCTCCCTGAACGTACTGCCCGGAAGTCGGGGCGTCGAAGTCCGTGACGATGGACCTGCGGAGCTTCTTCTTCAGCTTCTCGGCAATGTCGAAGGTGGTGTTCTCGCGGTCCCGGCTGGCGAGATTGACGCCGTTCCCCGCCAGACCAAGATTCAAGGCGGGCTTGATGCGATGGTCCAGTCGAATCCCGTTGTCGTCGATCACCTCACCGACGAGCCTTTCGGACCAGTAGACGTATCTGCCTACAGGCTTGGGCAAGGCTGACCTCCGCAGGAAATCAGGCCCGGCTACGGACGCGAGGCCACTGACCGAGCAAGACGATACGCAGACGGTACTAGTTCCCGATGTCACCCATTCCAGTGACTCCTCTACCGCTCGGTATAGTTTGGTGCTCCGAATTGGAGCCTCCTCCTTCGGTCCCGGGAGAAGGGGCGGCTGGCTCTCCGACTTCGGTAGGGTGCTGCCCCTCACGGAGGTACGACAATGACCGAAGAACCCCTCGAACGCTGGGCTGCCCGCCGTCAAGGGCGCCTGCGCAAGCCCGGCGAACGCAAGGCCATCACCCTCGGCGCCGGCCCACAGCGAGCCGCCCACGTCGCCCCCGATGCCCCGCGGATGATCTTGGAATGGGATGGCTTCGCCTGGCAGCCGCTCATGACCGTGGAGAACTACGCAGCGGCCTGCCTCGCCCTCAGCCCGATGCCTGAAAGCACGTCCGGCGACCAGGTCGAGGCAACGGGCCCGGTCGTGGGGCGCAATCCCCTGGCGCCGGGTACTGGGCGCCATCGCAAGCCCAGGTCCTGAGTGCGCACCTTCGACACGCTGCTCGGGGTGATCCCGGGAGCCGACCAGCTCAAGGTCTGATGCCTCGCAGTCTTGCGCCCGAGTGCCGTAGCCGGGCGCAACCCTGAGCAGGGCTGGATTGGCTTCGGTGGACCTTCAGACACGTGACCCCCTACTAGCGGAATCGGGGGAGGCCGCGGGGTAGTCTCCCCTCTTTTCCGCTATCGGTATTACGGACGCATGTAAGGACGGTCTCCCCGGCAGTCCTTCCGCTCCGAGGAGACCACCTCGGCGCCAATGCCGCAAACGTACGGAACGGCCTATCCGACCCCTTGTTGGGCGGCCCTGAAATGCCAGTTCGCCCGGGGCAGACAAGAAAGAGTCCAAAAAGACTGGTGCAACGCCGCAACCAATGTCAACGTAGACACCTTCCCAAGAAACCCCAGGTCAGAGAGGTGTCTGCCGTTGACTGTGGACACAGCGAAACCCGGATTCTCTACGACGATCGAGGCCCTTCGGCTCCGCACTTGGCGACTCGGCCCTGGGCAGCCGGCCATGGTGATTGACCAGTTCACCGACGAGGACTTCAAACTCGTCGTGGACGACCGGGCCGATATGCACATCAACTCTCGCGACGGCCGCTTCTACCTCGGTTGGTTCCCTACGGGGCGGCCCGGCACGGACGGCGAGGGCTGGGTAATCGCCATCACTGGAACGGCCGCCGTCCCCGGGTATCGGGTCACCTTCGACACCGAGACCCCAGCCCAGGTCGTAGCCGCGGTGGTGGCCGAGGTCATCGCCACCTCTGCACCCATACGCTCGCACTGACCCATACCTGCGTGCGCTGCGGCATGATCCCCGCGCACGCGTCCTGTTGACGATGAAGGAGAACACCTTGGACCCGGAGTACACAGTCAGTGAGATCATCGAACGACTCTCCGCCTTCGACGGCAATGCCATCTGCCGGATGGCCATCAACCCGCTCTTCCCGATGGAGCACACTGCCGGCGAATTCGTCAGCACCCTCGACCCCCAGGGCCGGACCGTCGTCTACCTCGCCGACGGCGGCGAGCAGCTCGGCCCCCTGCCCAAGTCTGTGGCCGTTGACCTGACCTGGCACAAGCCGTTCGAAGCCCCGCCCCGCCGCCGCCGAAGCGCCACCGGCAACCAGTAGTCCGCTCCCCGCTCCGTACCGCCTTGGAGGCGCCCCTGAACCCCCCCTCTTCCCGCTACCCGTCCACCCCCAACCCTGGCCCCTTCTACTGGGTCACTCCCCGCCACCTCGCAGGCGACGACGGTGTCCTCGCCGACCGGATCTGCGACTCCCTCGCCGAGTCCGGCTGGACGAGCTGGACGACCGCCCGCAGCACCCTTCTCCTCCCGAGCCCGTCCGGGCTGTGCGGCGCCGAGTGGATCCGTACCGACCACGCCTTCTTGCTGGGCGGACTGCCCGTGGCCTGGCAGATTTCCGCCCGCACGCACCCGGGCGATGCCCTGGCTGAGTGGAACGCATACTTCACCCCCGATACTCCGCACGAGGCCGTCGCGGACTTCCTCCTCGCCGTCGAGGCCCGGACCGATCCCACCGTCAACTACTGCGGTCCGGAGAGCGTCATGTCGGCGCTGACGGCCCTGGGATGGCTCCGGGACTTCGACCACCCGGAGACCACTGCCTGGGATGCGGGAATGTCTGCCGGCTTCACGTGGGGGGAGCTGCCGGCGGGGATCCAGGACGGGGACCCGCGCCCGGACCTTGTGGGCTGGCAGGCGTGGGCCGAACCGGTCCTCGGTGCCCCCTACCTGTGGTGCGCGACCTTCAGCGCCAGCACCCCGCACGACCTGGTCGCGGCCTTCGCCGCATCGATCGCCTCGCCCGCCCCGGTGCGACGCCGAATCCTGCCGGAACTCGCCGCGGGACGTCTGACCTTCAGCCTCCCCGGCTAACACTGCCGGCCTGCACCAACGGGCTGCCGTCCGTCCTTTCTCATGCCGACGGCAGCCCCCTTCGGCATGCCCACTTCTCCGGCCACCAGGAGGCCCGTTGCCCTACCCCCTGATCCGACTCTCCATCGGCCGCACCAACGGCGTGGCCCACTACGGCGTGTTGCTCGAAAACGACGAGCCCCTGACGGCGTGCGCCACGCACTCACCCGAACTCGAGCCGATCGGCGAGCGTACAGCTCACCACACCTGCCAGAGCTGTACTCGGGCTCTCCTGGTGCTGACGACCCCGCCCCACGCCGGCGAGCTCGAAGCCCGGCCCGCAGCCGGTGCGGGAAGGAGCGCAGCCGCCCACCGCCCGATCCCCGGCCACCTGCTCGGCTACTGCGGCAAGCCTCTCGACCTCCGCCGCGCCACCGGCAAGCGGGCCTGCGCCAACTGCGCCCACCTAACCAAGACGCTGGAGGCGCTGCGGGGGCGCGCGGGAGAACTCATCCTCCCCGCGGGCGAGTCGTGTCACAGCGACGACAGCCTGCTGTGGACTCCACCCGGCGCCGGTCCCCTCACCTTCGGTCACCGCCGCAACAGCGCCACCGGCCAGACCTACTGCGGTGAACGGCAGCCCACCGTTCCGAACCCCGGGGCACACGAGTGCCCTGCCTGCCTGCGCCTGTGGGCCGAGGAGGAGACCTTCCGCCAGATGTACACCCTGCCCGAAATGCGCGTGCAGACCGCCGCATGGGCGGTCGATGTGCACGGCGCCTTCGAAGAGCGGGCGTGGCTGCTGGAGCCGGGCGACCGGTACACGATCTCGGGCTGCGGCGAAGGCCACCACGTGGTTGCCGTCTCCCGGAATCGCTACGCCAGCCATGTCGACCTCGTCGTCTATCTGCCTGGAGAGGACCGCATTGCCGATGCCCGAGTCCACTGCGACCGGCTCCTCGGCATCGAGCGACCCTTCGCCGACGGCAGCACGACCGGACTGCCCGCCCCGCAACGCGAGGCGTAACGAGCCGCACGCCGCCTGGGGAGATCCACCGAGCGGCTTTGGGCCACCCTGAGCGCGGGGTGGCCACCTTCCCACACGCGTCGCCAGCTGGACAGGCCCGGTTCCCCCTCCGCTAGGAGAAGGGAACCGGGCCTGACGCGTACCCCCCCCAGCCAGTGCCCGTGCTGCGCCGGCGTCTAAGACGTCATCTCATTTGGTGCTGGGTAGGTTCCTGACACGAGCACAGCGAGCTGGTGCAACCGCTGGCAGTACTGGCCTCCTACAGGGTCATTGATCTCGGGGATGACCCGGCCCAAGTCCTCGATGCGGCTCTGCAGGAGGATGTCGTTCTTCGAGTCGAGAGTGCCGTTGTTGTCGAGCCAGCGAAGAACGCAGCCAGCGATGTCCAACTCGATGAGCCACACGTCTGTGCCCTCGAACGTGGCACGTCGCAGGCTGTCGGGGAAAGGCTCTTGGCGGAATTCCTGCCAGAGACGATCTGTGGTCTGCACCTGCTCAGTCGATTCGCTCACTTGAGCCATCTTGCAGTAGCCGTGGAGCCGGTTTGACGTTCATCTTCAAGCGGCGGTAGCAGATGAGGGCTGCAGCGATGCCTGCGAACGCCAGGAAGTGGTCAGCCTTGCGTTCATAGCGCCGGTGTAAGCGACGGCAGCCTGAGAGCCAGGACACCGTCCGCTCTACGACCCATCGGTGCCGGCCGAGCCGGTTCGACGGCTCGATTCCCTTGCGGGCGATGCGGTGACGGATCCCGCGGTTGCGCAGCCATCTCCGCAGGTGGGCGTAGTCGTAGCCCTTGTCGCCGTGGAGCTTGCCGGGGCGACGGCGACGGGGTCCGCGGTGAGATCTGATCGGCGGGATACCGCGGACCAGAGGCTGGAGGGCCTGGCTGTCGTGGAGGTTCGCCCCGGAGATTCCGACAGAGAGGGGCAGACCAGTCCGCTCCGTGATCAAGTGGATCTTCGACCCGAATTTGCCCCTGTCGACAGGATTCGGGCCCGTCAGGTCCCCCTTTTCAGGGCCCGCATGTTCACCGAGTCGATCGCGCAGCGGGACCAGTCCAGCTCGCCTCGGGCGCCGAGTTCGTCGAGGACCAAGCGGTGGAGCTTGGCCCACACCCGGGCCTTCGTCCATTCGGAGAACCGCCGGTGGGCTGTCGCCCCCGACGGCCCGAACGACGCCGTGGGTAGCTGCTGCCAAGTACAGCCCGACGTAGCCACGAACAGAATCGCCGCCAGCACCTCCCTGTCACCATGCCGACGCCGGCCACCGCCTTGCGGCCGCGCTGGCGCTTCCGGCACCACCCGCTGGAACAGCTCCCACAACTCATCCGGCACCAGCCGCTCAACAATCCCCGCCACGACCAGCAGCCTACCCAGGCCGCCAAATGAGATGACTTCTAAGAGGGCGGTTCGTGAGTCTTTGAGTGGCTCTGCCATCGCCTGCTGGTGTGGGTGCGCGGCGGAACCCGCCGGTCCGCAGGCGCTCGCCTGCTGGTGTGATGATGTTCCCAAGACCTACGGGCCTTCGACACTCCAGTGGCATGACCTCGGACGAGTCGCCGAAGGTGGAGAACCGGTTCCCAAGCGAGGCCACGACTGGCTGGACTACGAAAGATGAGAGAAACCATGACCGCCCTTGAGCGACTTCGACACCTCATGCAGCCGTCGAGTATGGGGACCTTCATCGACTGGGACGACATCGCGGTGGCGTACGGCACTCGATTCCCGTCCGATTACAGGAACTTCCTGTCCGTCTACGGCAGCGGTGAAATCGACGGAATGCTGGCCGTCTTCGCTCCGAGCGTGGATCCTTATGCTCCTTCCCGTCACACCTCAAGGCTTCCGGCGGATGTTCTCGACCTGCCGGAGGTCAACGAGTGGAACGACCCGCTGCACGCCGAGCTCTATGGCCCGGCAGACATCATGGTCTGGGGGGAGACAGCCGAAGCGGACGTACTGGGCTGGATCACGAGCAACCACGAACCCGGCACCTGGCCTGTGGCTGTCTATACGCACGGAGGCGAGTGGACGGTCTACGACTGCACCATGACGGAATTCCTGCTGCAGCTCCTCACTGGAGAATTCGATGGGAACCCGACAGGGCTGACGCGTCTGTACGGAAAGGGTAGCGCGGAGTTCACCACCGGCTGACAGGTCAGGGCACCGGAGTAGGACACTGTCTCCAGAGCTTCTCAGCGGGCGGTTCGTGACTTTTGAGCGACTCTGTCGTCACCTGATGGTGTGGGTGCAGGGCGGAACCCGCCGATCCGCAGGCACTCGTCTGCTGGTGTGATGATGTGAGTGAACGCATGTCCTACCCCAGCGACTTATCCCAGGCGCAATGGGCTCTGATCGAGCCGGTGATCACGGCGTGGAAGGACCGGCACCGCTCGGTCAGCGGTCATCAGGGGGCATACGCGATGCGGGAGATCGTGAACGCGATCCTCTATCAGGGCCGGACCGGCTGCCAGTGGACCTACCTCCCGCACGACCTGCCGCCGAAGAGCGCGACGTACTACTACTTTGCGGCCTGGCGGGACGACGGAACGGACCAGGTCATCCACGAGCTCCTGCGCTGCCAGGTACGTGAGAAGGCCCGTCGATTAGAGGACCCGACCCTGGTGGTCCTGGACACCCAAAGTATCCACGCTGCCGCGGGGGTCCCCGCCTCCACGACCGGCCGGGATCCGGCGAAGAGGGTCCCGGGCCGCAAGCGCGGACTGGCCGTGGACGTGCTCGGCCTGGTCATCGCGGTGGTCGTTCTCGCCGCGAGCGCGCACGACAACACCGCGGGCGTCGCTTTGCTGGACCAGGTCGCCGAGCACACCGGCGGAAGCGTCAACAAGGCCCTGGTCGACCAGGGCTTCAAGAACCAGGTCACCGCGCACGGAGCCGGCCTGGGCATCGACGTCGAGACCGTGCAACGCAATCCGCAGGAGAAGGGGTTCGTTCCGCAGACGAAGCGGTGGAGGGTCGAGCAGACCTACGGGATCCTGATACTGCACCGGCGTCTGGTCCGCGACTACGAACACCGCCCGGCCTCGTCCGCCTCCCGGGTCTACTGGGCCATGACCCACGTCATGGCCCGCCGTCTTACCGGCAAGAACACCCCCACACGGCGCGAACGGCAGACGGTGAGCGCGTGAACCTCCAGTCCCTGCTCGACGCGCTCGACATCCAGGAGAACGCCGCCCGGGGCCTGGCCGACGGCCTCCACACTCGCATCGGCGAACTACAGGCCCGCCTGCGGGAGGCCGAGACCCACCTCGAACACCTCGCGATCACACGGAAAACCATCACCGGTCTTGCCGACCGGCTCCCCGCCGGCCCGCCAGACCTGCCCGAGCACCCGGACTATCCCCGCATCCTGGGCGTCTTCAACGACGCGACCGGCCCGCTGCGTGCCCGGGACGTCTGCGAAGCTCTGGACCACGAACTGCTGCCGAAGAACATCGAGGGCACCCGCGCCAAACTGAAACGCCTGGTCAAGCTCGACATCCTCACCGAAGTCGATACCGGCAGCTTCACCAGGAAGCAGTAACCGGCCGAGCACCGTGACCAGCAGCCCCGTCCCAGCCTCACCCGGAAACAGACATCAGCTCACGAACCGCCCTCTAAGGGCGTACGAGTCGGCCCCGCCGGTCCTGGGGGAGCGGCGGGGCCGTGCAGGCGGTGCGGTCAGCGTCCGGTGCTGGCCTTGGCGAGGGCCTTCTCCACGTGGGAGTCGACCAGGGCCGGTGATCCGGAGACGACCAGCAGGATGGTCCCGGTGCGGACGGCGGTCTGCTTCACGATGCTGTCCTGCCCGTCGGCGGTGAAGGTGAGGAGCTGGCTCCAGGCCTCGTCGCCCAGAGCGGGGGCGGCCAGCTTCTGAGTGGCGATCTTCACGGGCTTGCTGCCGATCACCAGCTGGTAGACGGGGCAGTCGGTCATCGCGTCGAAGATCCGCTTCGTGCCGGCGGTCAGCTTCGGGGCGGTATCGCTGTAGAGCTCCTCGGAGATCTCGGAGCCGGTGCTGCCGCTGTAGAGGAACGTGGCCGTCGCCTTGTTCGGGAAGTCCAGGCTTCCGCCGGCGGCGGCGTCACCGCCGAGCTGTTCCAGTTCGGGGCAGCCGATCACCGTCGTGTCGTCGTGACGGGCGGCCTTCTCGGGCTTGCGGGTGTAGTCCTGGCCGAGATCGGCCTCGGTGAGGAGGCGCCCGGCGAGCGCGGAAGCCGACAGGGGAGTGCTGGAGGCTGGGGTGCCGGGCTTGGTCTGGCCCGACGGCTTCCCGAGGGGGGAGGCGGCGTCTGCGGGCGTGCCGCTGGAGCACCCGGATATGGCGAGGGAGGCGGCGACAGCCAGGCCGGTGGCGATGGTACGGATGCGCATGTGAACCCCTGGTGTGGTCGTGCGGGTCTGACGGCCGGACCCCCGTGGGGTTCTCCTCCGGCGTTATGGGTGGCAGGGGTTCGGGTCAGTGGCCGAGGAAGCGCAGGCATTCCTCGTACGTGGCGTGCTGTCCGGTGGTGGGCCCGCTGGTGCGGTTGTACCAGGCGGCGTCGAGCCGGGGCTCGACCTGCTCGTGGCCGGCCGGGCACCGCAGCCACACCCCGTCGGGGGTGCTGACGACGATCCATTTCCGGTACGCGCCGCACTCGGAGCAGGCGCGGACCTCGCCGTCGAGGACGAGCGGAAAATCGTGGGCCATCAGCATCCCGGCCAGCTCCTCGCGCGTCGGCAGGCGCAGGTCGGGCGGCAGGAAGTCGTCCACGACCGGCACGGCCGCTGGCTCCTGGTGGTCCGGGTCCAACGGCGGCTCGATGTGCCCCGCGGTCCATGCTTCCCACTGCTGCTGGGCTTCGAGCCGTTCTCGTCGTTCGCGATTGCGTCCGAACATAAGGTTCCCCCCTCGTCCTTGTCCTGCCGGGCACCATAGATCGTGCACCACGCTCCCGTCGTCGTTCCACTCTAGAAACTCTCAAAGTCCACGGCCCCGGTCACGGCTGTCCCGGCGGGCGTCGGCGGGGCCATTCGTGTGCGAAAGCGACGGCTGGCTGGTGGGATTGCTGTGGAGCGGCATGGCGGACGCGTCGGCGGGGAGACCGGCCAAACGGCGCAGCCGCCACACCAGGACGTCACTGACCGAGGACGCGGTGTCCAACTCCCGTCGTCCAGTGGCCTGCACGAGGAGTTCAGCGGGATCGTGCCCAGCCGCTTCGGCGTCGGCAAGGGTGGAGGCGAGCGCCAGCCAGCCCGCCTCGGCCAGGACCTGCTCGGCGAGATGCGGCACCGCTGCGCGCAGGACGGCGGCATGCCGCCGCTGGAGTACGGGGGGCAACAGGCGGCCCCGCTGGTGCAGTGCGGCCATGGGGTGGCTGGCCGCGGCCTGGTAGGCGGCGCGCAGGTGTTCGGCGGCCTGGAGGGCAGCAGCGGCCTGCTGGGCGTGCTCCTTCTTTCCGTGCCAGGCTGCGGCGGCGGTGACGAGGAAGAACGCCATGTCGATAAGCATCGCGGTGGTCGCCCCGTCCTCCCCTCGGCCGAGCGCCGGCCCGCCGTGCACGAGGTCGCGGGCGGCCTGGCGCAGGGTGCGGTCGTGACCGCGGGCGGCCCGGACGTGGGAGCGTGAGGCCCGCTCGAACGCGATGGCGGCCTCGCCCAGTTGCTTGCGGGTGTGGGCGGCGGAGGTCTTGGCGAGCGCGTCCAGGACTTCGCCGGCCGCCGCGATGTGCGCGGAGATCGCGCCGTCGTCACCGTCGTCGAAGACCAGCACCGCCTGCCAGGCGGCGGTCGTCGCGGCCCGCCGCGCGGAAGCGGGCCCGGGCACCGAGCGCAACGGAGCATCTGCTGTGACTCCCTCGGTGTCCCGGTCGGGGGCCACCGTGGTGCTCCAGCGCTCGCGGATTCGGGGCAGGGACAGGTCCGGGGCGAGCCGTGCGCCGGGGTAGAACACCGGCTCGCCCTTCCTGTTGCGGTCGTCGGGGAGCGCGACCTTGTACCCGAGAAGATCGCCGGACGGGGCGATCCTCTTGTGAACGAGCAGACCTGCCGAGGCAAGGCGTTCGAAGAACTCCCCTTCGCTCTGGGTGCCGGCGACCGCACGGCGGACGGTCTCGCGCAGTTCTTCCCGGGCGGTCCGCTCGCGACCTTGGCGCTCGGCCTTGTGGCGCTCGGCGCTGGTGGGGCGCTGGGCTGCCGTGCCGTCACCGGTATGGAGGCGCCGCAAGCCGTAGTCGATCTCGATCTGGCGTGCTTCGGCCTGGGATCGGGCCGCATCGTTGTGAAGGCGGGGCTTGCGGCCGTCCTCGCGAACCAAGGTGGCGACGATGTGGATGTGGTCGTCCGCGTGACGGACAGCGGCCCACCGACACCCGGGCCGACCATCCTCGGGAGCGATGCCCGTAGCGGAAACCATGCGCCGGGCGATGTCCGCCCACTGCTCGTCGGAGAGGACAGGATCCTCGGGGGCCGCTCGTACGGACAGGTGCCACACGTGCCTAGCCGGTCGCCGGCTCGGGGCGACGGAGTCGACGGGAAGATCCAGAAGCTGCTGCAAGGCCTGGTGGGTGGCTTCGGGATCGCGTCCGGGATCCGGCGCGAGGCTGTCCCAGGCGGCGACCAAGTGCGGGTCGATGTGCTCTTCGTGGGTGCCCGGACCATACAGGTAGTACAGCAGCCCGATGGTCCGGGTCCCCCGCTTGTGAACGCGGGGTATCACCGTACGGAGCCCGCCGACTCGACGTGGCGGCGGGTGAAGTCGTCGACGCGCTCTGCCGCCCTGCGTACGGCCGCGAGCACGGCCTCCGCATGGGGTGCGTCCGCGCCGGAGTTCAAGGCCTTGGCCACCTGGTTGACGTTGTTGCCGATCTGGCCGAGGTGCCGGCGCAGGGCGAACAGCTCGTTCAGCATTTCGCGTTCTCCGGCGACCGCAGCAGCCGTACGGGAGAGATCGCGCGCGGCGGCGAGAGAGGCATGCGCGAGGAAGCCGGACACCGTCATCGCGCTGGCGCTGGCGGCATCGAGGAGGCTCTGCTTCTCGGAGTCGTTGAATCGGCTAGCGATCATGTGGACGCGTTTGTCGGCGGCGGGCTTACGTAGACGGTTACGGACGGACGGTTTCTCGGGTGCGCGATGCACGCAGAGTGGGTTGTGGCACGAGTGCGTCTCCTCCTGGGTATGCGGTCCGCCCTCGGCCGCATCCTCCCTGGCCGGCGCCCCCTGGTGCCTGCCTGGGCCCGCCTCCCCTGGGGCGGGGACACCATGAGTAGCACTCCCGACGGGAGTGCTACTCATGGGATAACTTGCTCGCCACGAGAGCGAGTTGTCGTCCGGCTGGTCTTGGTCGGTGGGTGCGCTGTTCGGCGGGACTGTCATCGGGTTCGGGTCCTCGTGGAGCTGGTTCGGTCGGGGGTGCGGCAGGGGCGTTCGGGAGTGTGCTGCCCGGACGGCAGGGTGGCCCGGCAGGAGCCCGGGCCACCCTGTGGAGCGCCTCAGACGGCGAGCCGTCTGCCGTTATGGGTTGGTCATCCGCATTCGGGGCAGTGTGCGTAGTGCCGTGTGAGGGCTTCGGCCATGCGCTGCTTGGTGCCGAGGGCGGCTCGGGCGCTGGTCTTGGCCGGGGCAGTGCCCGGGTGGCGGGCAGCGTGGTTGCCGAGGTAGTGGATGTCCCGCTCGAAGTCGGCACGGATGCGGGTGAAGCGGGGGCACGTCTTCATCGGGGGCTCCTCGTCTTGGTGTTGTCGTCGCGCAGTCGGGCGAGGACTGGGGTGAGGCGGTCGTTGCGGATGGGGATCTGCTGGGCGCGCATGATCGCTCGCAGCTGCACGCGGGTGACGGACTCGTTGCCGTCCCGTTCAAGTGCGGTCCGCACGTGGGGACGCAGCCGGTCGACGATCTCGTCCTCGGTGAGGCGGGACCGGGACCGCGGTCCCGGTGCCTTGCGGGACCGCTCCGGTACGCGGTTTCCCGTCCCCCGCTTCGGTTTGGGGACCGGTCCCCGGCGCGGCTTCGCCGGCGGGTCCTCGGGGTCGGCGTTGCCTCGGTCCCCATCACGGTCCCCATCGCTGTCCTGGTCCCCGTCCGGTGTGGGGTGGGGACGGGGACCGTCCGTCTCGGTCCCGGGGACCGTCTCCTGGCGGTCCCCGGTCCCCGGGACCGAGGAGGTGCGGTCGTGTCGGGGACGGTCCCCGCTGACGCCGTTGTTCCGCACCGTTGCGGGCGCGTGGCCCACCCGGTCCCCGCTGGCGGCCTTGATGTTAGGGACCACGCGGGGCTCGTTGCCGGTGCCCGCAGGGGCGCCGGTCCCCGGGACGGTCCCCGTGCCGGGGCCCGCCGGTCCCGTCGGGACGTTCCCCGTGTTCGGGACCGTCGGTCCCCTTGGGACGGTCCCCATGTGGGACGGGGACCGTGTGGGGACCGGGATTCTGAGCGGGGACTGTGTCTGGCCGGTCCCCGGTCCACAGACTGGGGACGGTCCCCGATGCCTCCGCCGTATCGAAGCCGGTGGGGACCGGCGGGTCGGGGACCGGGTGGGGACCGTGCCTCTGCTCGGGGAACGTGCTCGTCCGGTCCCCATCAGAACGTTCCCCCGCCTGGTGGTCCCCACCGGAGCGGACCGCGGTCCCGATACCGTCCCCTGACTGCGCGGAAGGCTGGTCCCCAATGGCCGTCCGAAAGCTCATGGCGCCTTCGGGGACTGTCTCCGCAGGGAGTGGAGCCCGGTCTTCGGCTGTGGCGACGTGCTGGTGAATCTGGCGCATCAGCACCCCGAAGGCGAGCAGAGCGGCGGTGGGCGGGACAGCGGCGACCACGTAGTCCAGCACGGGGACCGGGTCGGTGCCGGTCCCACTGACGCCGGCGACGTTGAGCGCGATGGAGCCGACCGATCCGATGGCGGTGAGGGCCACGGCCCACCAGTCGGTGACCTTGCGCAGTCCTGCCCGCAGCATCAGCAGTTCGCCGATGATGATGAAGGCGTCCAAGGTGCCTGGCCAGGCCCACTGCCGCTCGGGCGACTTGGCCAGGCCGTGCTGGCCGGCGACCTCGGCCAGGTGCGCGTAGGACAGCCAGAACGCGGCGGCGGTCAGGGCCGCGATGACGGCTCCGGCGGCAGCGAGGGTGAACCGCTCCGCGGACTCAGTGCTCTTCGTGGCCCTGGGGCCCATGCCGGGGGTGGTCATACCGCCTCCCGGAGGTTGTTGATCAGTGCCTGTGTCTGCACGTGGCGAGCCACTGGCCTCGACTGTCGCGCTACGACCTTGCCTCGCCTGGTCTTGCGGGGAATACCGCGGTCGCGTTCGGGGCCGTCACCGTCGTGAACCTGGCCGGCGAGCGGGGGCTGCCGCCCGTCGAGGGCGGCCTGCCGGGCGGTCTCGACCGGATTCGGGTCCGAGGCGAGGTTGTGGTTGTCGCGGTTCTCGATGGCGCGGGCCTCCACCCGGAGCAGGTCACGGGCCCACTCGACACCGATCTGGAGGGTGTGGGCCAGGCGGGTCGGCGTCCAGCCCTGGGCGCTCGCGTAGCGGGTGAGGGTCCTGCGCTCGAGTCGGCTCAGCTGGACGTCCCGGCCCTCGAGCACCGCCTTCACCCGGCTGTAGTCCAGCCGGTTCTCCACCTGGTCGTGCCAGGTCGAGCGCTCGGCCTCGGTCAAGCCGCCCCAGACGCCCTCCTTGACCTCGTTGTCCAAGGCGTAGTTGAAGCACTCGCGGCGGACTGGGCACCAGCTGCACATCTCCTTCGCCTCCGCGATGGCGTAGTCATCGTTGGGCGTGTGGAAGAACAGCTCGTCCGCCGTGGAGGGGTCGACCCCGTTGCAGGTGGCTCGGGCGTGCCAGCTGATGTCGGCGACGCCGTGGAGGTCGGTGGGCGGGACATTGGCGGTGATGTAGCGCATGGTGATGGTTCTCCGGGTACGCCTCAGGGGCCAGCGGGCAGCATCGCGGCACACCAGCGGTGCGGTTTGGGTGCGGCCGAGGCGGCAGTGAGGAAGGTCAGGGTGCGCGGCTACGGGGCCGCGCCGAAGGGGAGAGAGTGGGCAGGGCCGGTCAGGCGCGCTGGAAGCGCCGGTCGGGGCCGTCGAACTGCACCGGCGTACACATCCCGGACAGCCGGGAGAGGATCCGGTCCCCGACCTTGTCGCGCAGCACCGGCTGACGCTGGTCCATGTTCTCGGTGCGGATCGGTGCCAGGTTGGTGGTGACCAGCGTCGGGAGGTGGTTCTCGCCGCGCCAGGCCAGCAGCCGGAAGGTGATCTCCTCGTTCCACTCGCTGGACTTGCCGGCCCCGAGGTCGTCCAGGAGCAGCAGCGGCACCCGGCAGATGTCGCGCAGCAGCCACTCGACGTCCACGCCGCTGCGCTGGCGCATCTGCCCGAAGAGGTCGACGGCCTTGACGGCGTGCCAGCGGACCGCGCACCCGGCGGCGGTGAGCGACCGGATCGCCCCGTACGCCTGGCGGGTCTTGCCCGCACCGGTGTTGCCCCACAGCAGCAGCGAAGGCCCGCGGGCGATCACCCGGCGCCCGCCACTGCCCCAGTGCGGGTTGTGGTCATCGGTGTGCGGTGCGGTCGCCGCGTCGGCGATGGTTCGCACCCAGGTCATGACCGCCGGGTGGTCGGCGAAGGCGTCCCGGTAGTCGTACGGGATGCGCCGCTGGGCTGCCTCCAAGGCCGGGATCGGCTCCGGAGTATCTGCGAGGACCGGGGCGGCGGGGTCGATACCGCGGGCGGCGAGGCGGGCGGCAAGGCGGGCCTGCAGGCGGTCGGAGACGACGGGCTGCGGGTCGGCGAGACGGGCGCGGGTCACAGGCTTCCTCCGAACGTGGTGGGCGCGGGCGCCGGGTTGAAGTAGGGCGTGTAGGCGGATCCAGTGCTGGCCCATTGCCCCGCGCCGGAGGCGGAGGACGGCGTCGAGCCTGCGTACTGCGGCGCGGCGTTGATGACCTGGTTCACCAGGCTGGGCAGGACGCTCGGATGCAGGCCCTTGTCCCTCAGCAGGTCCATGGCGGCGCGGATGTCCCTGGGCTCGAAGCCCTCGTCGAGGAGCATCTTGATCTTGCGGCCCAGCAGCCCGCGAGTGTCACTTGGCGGTGCCTTGCGGCAGCCCTTGACGTACTCGGCCACCAGGTCCTTCGCGGAGACTCTCTCCGAGACGCTGCCAGGCGCTGGCGCAGCGCGCCCCGTAGGTACAGATCCAGGATCCAAGATCCTAGATCCAGACGACGAGCCCTCGCGCATTTGCGTCGAGTCCCCGTCGAACACCGTCTGACCTGCAGTTTCTCCAGACCGGTCCGGAAGGGCCTCGCCGGGTGCATTCGGAGCGGATCCGGGGGCGGTGCTGGAGCCCGGGGGCTGGGAGGGCAGATCGGCTGCCGAATCGAAATCGGACGAAACCGTCTGATCGAGGGCTCGGCGAATATTCGTCGAGCCCCGCGAGGTGGCACCTGCGATCTCGGCCGCGGTGTTCGGAACCGAGGTCTTGGCCGGTGAAGAGGAGGCAGGGCAGACCGCGTCGCCGCAGCCGCTGCACCGGTGGTGAGTCTGGTGCGCCGGGCAGCGCGGCATGCGCGATGCCGACGGCCGGTCGATCTTCTGGTGCTTGTCCCAGGTGACGATGTGCAGGTAGTTCTTGCCGTCGCATCCGGTGTAGCGGCAGATCAGGCCGGCCGTCTCCAGCTGCTCCAGGTCGTTGGCGACATGGGCAGGAGTGTGCTCGGCGCGCAGCGGCCACAGGACTCCGGCGATGATCGCCGGGTGAGCCAGGAATCGCCCGTTGTCATCGGCCTGGGTAAGCAGTCCGAAGAAGGTCAGCACGGCGGTGACGTCGACCGAGGCCAGGTCCTCCGACAGGAACGCCTCGGGCTTGATGGTCCGGATTCGCGCCATCAGGCGGCACCCCCCTGCTGGCGAGGGGCGGGACTGGGCGTACGCTCCGGTCTTTTGCGCAGGGCGGTCGCCATGCGACACTCTCCTCCGTTGTGAACATCGCACCGGTGTGCCCCGTGAGATAGGGCCGGTGCGATGGTGATGGGTAGCTGTCACGCCCTTGCCGGGGCGGTCGTGCTGCCAGAAGCGTCCGGCGTCTGAGAGTTCCCGCTCTCGGGCGCCGTCGCTGTTTCCGGGCTCAGCCAGTCCGTAAGGTCCATCCGCTGCGCATCCAGTCCCCCTCCGAATCTTCCGCCGGACCTGGTGGCCGGCGGGCGACGACGAACATACGTAGAACCTGCCGGAATACCTAGACTTCGCTCTAGAACTCCTCACAGGTCACGACATGCATCCTGACCAGCGCCGATCCCTCGGGTGACAAGACAGTCACGAGGGCTAGGCGACCTGGCCGGCGGCCGGTACCGTTCGTCGAGTCGAAGTTATCTGCGTACAGCGAACCGCACAAGTGGCTAAAACTAGGTTTCCTGAATACAGTGAACCCAGGACGCTACGGAAGGAGAGGAGGGGCATGCCGGCACGTATCTTCGATGGACAGCGTGTGCGCGCGCTCCGTCGCTCCGCCGAGCTGACGCAGGAGGCCGTGGCTACCGCCGTGGGAGTCCACGCGACCAGCGTGACCGCGTGGGAGAGGGGCACGAGCCACCCAGATCCGGAGAGACTTCCGGCTCTTGCCCGCGCGCTGGGACAGTCGCTCGGCGAGCTGTTCCCGCGCGACGGTCTGCCCACCCTGGCCGATCTGCGCGCTGATGCGGGCTACTTCCAGAACGAGGTCCCGGCACTCCTGGGCACCAAATCCGCCGGCCCGGTCGCGAACGCGGAGCGGGCCAAGCGGAGGCTTTCGGGCGTCTACGTGGAGCCGCTGGCCAAGGCGTACGGCGTGAGCGTCGAGCAGCTGATGGCGGCCCAGGAGCGCTCCTTCGGCGTGGATGTGCCCGAGCCTCACCCCGAGGTGCCCACGAGCCTTGCCGACAAGATGCGGTATCTGCTGGACAACCCGGGCGACGATCAAGTGCCGCCCTCGGATGCTGAGATCGCCAGCGCGGTGAACGAGTACGTCGGTGCGCGGGTGATCTCCGCTGCCGGTGTGGCGGACATGCGGACGGGCGAGGTGACCGAGGCGTCTCCGCCTGTCCTGGAGGGTCTCAGCGCTGCGTTCGGTGTCAGCGCCCTCTTCTTCCGCAGCCGCGACGTGGTCAAGCAGCAGGTGGCCGAGGGGCTGACGCTCCTCGCTCACGTGAAGTCAGGCAGCATTCGAGGCCTGAAAGGCCGGCAGATGGGGCCCGAGGGGCTGCCCACCGAGGTCATGGCCATGATCAATGACATCGTCGCGGAAATCGAAGAGCGGGGCCTGCCCAGCGCCTAGTGGCGCCGGGCGGAGCCCCGCTCGTTCGTGTGCCCGGTTACGCGGCTTGGTGTTGGCGGCCGTTGGCGAACACGGCGCGCACCGCGCTGAGGGCGGCCAGGTCTTCGAGCGGGCTGCCGTCGACCACGAGGAGGTCGGCGGTGTAGCCGGGCGTGACGCGGCCGGTCTGCTCGCCCACTCCGAGGGCTGCCGCGGCGTCGGTGGTGGCCATGGCCAGGATCCGGTCGCGGGAGACCCCGAGGTGCTCGTAGAAGCCGAGGGCTCCGACGATCCCGTCGAACCCGGCGCGCTGGACGCCGGCGTCGGTGCCGGCGATCAGCCGGGCCCCGGCCTCGGCCATCTGCCGTACGAGCGCGAAGATGGCCGCTGCCTTCTCCTCGCCGAAGAAGCGCGGGAGCATCCGCCAGTGCGGGCTGACGGCCGGGCATACGTAGATGCCCTTCTCGATGATCTGCGCTAGGACGTCCTCGCGCAGGTCGAAGCCGTCCTCGGTCATCCAGGTGCAGTGCTCGATGGTGTCGACGCCGGCGGTCACCGCGTCGGTGATGGCGTCGGTGCCGTGTGCGTGGGCGGCGACCTTGAGGCCGGCCCGGTGGGCCTCCTCCACGACGACCGTGAGTTCTTCCGCGCCGAACTGGCTCTTCCAGCTGGGCGCTCCGCCCTTGGTGAGTCCGCCGCCGCCCGCCATTACCTTGACGACCTTGGCGCCGGCGGCCACGTTGCGCTGGACCAGGGCGCGGGCTTCTTCGGCATCGGAGACTTCGCCGCCGAGGAACCAGCAGTGGCCGCCGGGCGGGGTGATGGGTGCTCCGGCTCCGATGATGCGGGGGCCTGCCGAGTTGCCGGCGGCGATCTCCTGGGCGAGGCGCAGGGCGAGGCCGCTCCGGTCGCCGAGGTCGCGGGCCGTGGTGACGCCGGTGGCCAGCAGCTGGTCGGCGCGCTTGCGCATGCCCTCCAGCAGGTCCTCGTCGCTGGCTTCCTGCATGGTGGCGACGGGATCGGCGCCGGCGTCGAAGACGAGGTGGACGTGGGCGTCGATCAGCCCGGGCAGCAGGGTGGAGTCCGGGAAATCGTGCCGTAGCTCACCGCTGCCGGCCTGTGCTTCGATGTCTGCCCGCGGTCCGACGGCCGTGATGATGCCGTCCCGTACGAGCACGGCTCCGTCGGCTACTTCGGCGTCTCCGGTCAGGATGCGGCCGGCTGTGATCAGCATCGGGGTGTCTCTTTCCATGAGGGGTGGTCAGGCGGCGCGAAGTGCGTCGGAGAGGGCGAAGAGGTGAGCGGCGTCAGCGCCGCGGCTGTCGGTCCGGGGCACGGCCAGTGGGATCACCGGCTGGGCTTCCTCGCGCGTGTGGACGTCGGCAGCGGCTGCCGCGCGGAGACGGTCAGCCAAGACGTTGGCGTCCATGGACATCAGCTCCTCCGGGGTCAGGTCGCCCATGAGCGGGCTGATGCGGACCAGCCCGTCCCGACACTCGACCACGCGGCGGTGGTAGAGGCGGTGCACGCCACGCACACCCCACCGCTCGAGCAGGGTTGACCGCGAGGCGAGGACGGTCTCGGGGAACCGGGCGGAGAGCAGAGTCCACAGCGCGTCCAACCGGTGGTACCCGCGCCGGTGCTGCCTCCACACCCGGAGCGCCGAGAGGCGGCTGCGGGCACCGGAGTAGGAGACTCCCACGACGAAGAGGAGGATGGAGACGACCAGCAGCATCGCCACCGAAGCCATCAGGCCCTTCGGCACGGTGCCGCCCTGCCAGCGGGTCGCGACGAAGACCGCCCGGACCGCGCAAGCCGCGGCCATGGCCAGCAGCCCGACCGCCGTGATCCACAACCCAGTGGAATGCGGGCGCGGAGAGAGCCGGGCATAGCGAACGGTCCAGACGCCCGCCGCGCCCAGCGCGTACGTGAGATACAGCCCCGCAATGCCGTAGAAGGCGGCGAGCTGCGTGATCGTCATATCAGCCGAAGAGAAGCTTCCGGCGAAGGTCTCGTGCGGCACGGTCGTGGCCGCGACGACCAGCACCACCGCGACGCCGAGCACGACGACGGCCTCCAGACGCGCCCGCCGCCTGCTGGTCGCCCGATCGGCCGACGAATACAGGTAGAAGCACATCAGGAAGTACACCGTGCCGAGCAGCAGCAAGTTCTGCACAAGCTTCGCTGCACCGTGGCCGGCGACGGTGTCCATGCCACTCGCGCCTCCTGGCATGGCCACCGGGTAAGAGAGGGCGGCGCACAGCAGGCAGAGCGTCACGGACCGAAGGGCCCCGTCGCGGGGCGCCTTCGTAAGCTGGTACACCTTCCACGCCACGGCAGCGGCGAGGACGAGAAGGAACAGGACGGTCATTACAGCCACCCCTGCCGGTCACCCAGCGCCAGGTTGACGCGCCGTACGGAGGGGTCGGCAGCGGGCGGTGGTCCTACCTGCTCCAGCACGGACGCCCACTCCATGATGATCGTGGCTGCCTTCTCCACCCGGCACTCCTCCGTGTCGTCGTAAGAGCACCGCTGGAAGAGCTGATGCACGTCGTCCGCTTCGCTGCCCGATACAAGCGACTCCCAGGGCGTTGCCTCCGAGACTTCGGCCTTCAGGTGGCACAGCTCGTGCAGGACGATGTGGTCCTGGTGGAGCTTCGTGGTGCGCTCCTGAACGACGATGATGTCGGCGAGCTTGTGATCGATCCAGAAGCCCAGCGGTCCCGGCATCGGCAGAGGCTTTTGCTGAACCACGATGGGACGGCCGCGCTGAGCTGCGAGCGCCATCCGGAGCTCGTCCACGCTTAGCGGAGGCTGGATGCCGAGCTCCTGAAGCTCCCGCCGTACGCGCCGGCGCAGTTGGCGGTCTGTCAGTCGGTCAGCACGCCCTCGCGGACGCGAGATATCCAGTCGGAGGAGTGGCCAGGCACGTGCCGGGCGATCAAGTCTGCTGTGGGGAAGCGTTGTTTCCCCGGTTCGCCACCACATAGGTCCCTCGTCAGTCGGCGTGCCGGCCGCCGCGCCCTGCGAAGGAGGAGGCCGGTCACTACCAAAATCGTGCGTATGTTCGATGCGCGGGCCGGACGCCACGGCAGTGGGGGCGCGGCTCGGCATCGTCCTGCTGTGCAGAGGGGAGGGCTGCGGCTGGTCGACCGCGCGCCCTTGATGCCCTCCAAGCGGAGCCGTTTCCGTGGTGATCATTTAACGGCCCTGAGGGCGGGTCACTTCCGCGCCTGTCTGGGAGAGGTGCGACGCACGGGTCCCATGGGGTTGCGGGTTGGCCGGGGGCGCGGGGCGCCCCTGAACCTGTGGTTCCGCTTGCTTGATCGAACCGTACGTCATGCGCGGGCTTTGGGAATCTTCGAGCCCGCTCTCGCGGCGACGCTGCAAAATCAAAGCAAGATCAAGACGGCTCGTTGTGATCAAGCTTCAAGGTGGCACGAATTGCCACGCATAGCCTCTGACCTGCCAGAACGATACTGAGCACTTGTCGGGTACGCGAGGATCTCGTTCTGTTGCGGGCGTTATGAATCTGAAATGAAAGGGGTTAGTCGATCGCGCCCAAAATGCCACTTTCCGGGCGCCGGGGTGGGGTGTGGATTAGCGATCTTGGGTCACGTGACATAGCTCGCAGTGATCCGAATGCAGAAGTGAATTAACCTGGCGACATGGCTACCGCGATCAACAAGACCGATGCCTTCGTGGACTTCTGGTCTGAGTACCATCTCGCCACGCTGACGACATTGCGTCCGGATGGAACCCCGCATGTTGTGCCCGTCGGTGTGACATACGACCACGGGGCGGGTGTCGCACGCGTCATTACGCGAAAGAGCAGCGTGAAGGTCACCAACATTCTGTCCGCGCTTCCAGGTGAAGCGCGCGTGGCTGTGTCGCAGGTCGCAGGTCCAAGGTGGCTGACAATCGAGGGCGTTGCGGAAGTTCGAACCGCTGAAGACGAAGTCTCCAGTGCGGTGAACAGTTACGCGGATCGCTATGGACGACGGCCCGCGCCGGACCCCGAGCGAGTCGTCCTGGAGATAACACCGGTGCGCACCATGGGCAGGGTTGAGTTGCCCACCCGCTCCTAAGCTGTTGGGGTGCGAGCTTCTTATCGTTGGGTGGAATGGTTTTTCAAGTGCTGTGATAGTAGGGCGTCTGGATTGCCAGGTGGGTTCAATTCGTCGGCGACTTAAGATCGCTTCCGTGCTGGCGTCATTCTGCGGTGGAGAGCACCCGGAGAGACCTACTTCCTCATACCCTCATCTCCTGACGGTACTTGCGCCCAGAATTGGTCCATGCGTCATATGGTCCACGAAAATGGCTAGCGTCTAACTCTTCGCGCGGCATGGCTCGATCCGGCGGACGTGCGTGATCGAACATCCGCGCCTTGGCCTTCCCTCTCGCCCGTCGGAAAGGCTGAGGGTAGCGAAGCCCTTGGCAGGCGCGGGACCGGGCTTGTTACCGCTCGTCACCACCACTTCAAGTGGCGCTTCGGCATCCGCGAAGACCTCACCCGCAGGTATCAGCACAGCCTCGACGGCAGTTGGCAGACCGATTCGCTGGCCATTCCCACCGAGACGCGGCGGATCCTCGACCAGCACGACGGCCGGATCAACGTCCACGACGAGCACCTGTGCTTCCGGCCCGTCTCCCTGGCGAACACGCCCTCTTGGTGGGCCGAGGAATCCACCTAATCGTCGAGACCTGGAGGCCGCCGGCCAGCGGTCAGAGCCAGCCCGGCTCGACGATCTCCTCGCCTTCGCCCTGAGGCGCCTCGAACCGTGCGAAGAAGTCGTCCAGCGCCTCTGGCGACACGAACATGGCGTTCGCGTCCTCGCGCCGGTTGCGCTCCTGGAGCCGCCTGAGCAACTCCGTCTGGTCGACGGGGAAGTACAGCAGGCGCCACTGCCCACCAGCCCCCTCCACGAATTCCTTCATCTCATCCCGGTGCTTGCGAGGCCACAGCCCGTGGTCCCACACCACATCCAGGCCCTCCGCCACCAGCCGCGCCAGCCGCTCCTGCAGCTCGGCGACGACGGGGGCCTCTTTCGCGAAGTAGGTGTTCTCCGGGTAGTCCACGCCGTATCGGCCGTACCGGTCGTGCACCACCTCGTCCACCGAGAGTCGCACCGCACCCGCCGGCTCGAGCCGCTGCCTGGAGTAGGTCGTCTTCCCCGAACCCGTCAGCCCGACGAGCAGGTACACCACCGGCACATCGCGCCCCACCGTCACACCTTCCACCGACTGCCTCTGACCCGCCCAGCTCTCGAAGAGTTTCGGCCCTCGTGGCGCCCCGGCTATGCGGTGCGGAGGCGTTCGAGAAGTTCAGCAACGCTGGCCTCGCCACAGTATGGGGCGAAGTCGGGCGCCATCTCTCGCACGAGGGCCACGCACCGGTCGGCGCCGATGCGCTCCGCGAGGTCGAGGGACTGAGCGGCGACGGCGGCGGCCTGCTCGATCTCGCCGGACTTGAGGAAGGAGCGTCCCTGGCTGAGGAGGAAGACCCCGCGGGTCTTGTCCCGGCTGACGGGGAGCAGGGCCAGCCCTTCGTCGATCCGGGCACGTGCTTCGGGGCGTTGCCGAGGTCGAGGAGGCACTGCCCCGCGTCGACAGACAGGTCAGCCGTGCTCATCCACGAGCACCACGATGGCGGAGGGGTGCTGGCGTCCGTGGTGATGGCCGTCTCCGCCGCGGTCAGGTCCCGGTAGCACTCGGCGCGCGCGCCAGCGGCTGCGTAGGCCCGGGCCCGTCGAAGGTGCAGGAGGGAACGAGCGGTCGGGTGCGACGTGCGCGCGAGGGCATGGGTGAGGGGGTCTACGGCGGCGTGCGGGCGGCCGACCCAGATCGACTGGTACGCATAGTCAGCCAGGACCCCGGCGCCGGCATCGTGGTCGTCGGCGGCGTGGGCGTTGGTGAGTGCGGCGTTCCAGTAGACGTCGGCGGCGTGGTGTTTGCCCTGGTCGAAGCGGTACCAGCCACATGTGCTGGCCAGGCGGGTGGCGAGAGCGTGTAGCCGGAGTCCGAGGTGCTGGGGGTAGCGGCCGCCTTCGAGTAGGTCGGTGACCGTGTCGAGGTGGGCGTCCATCAGCTTGACGGTGTGCTGGCGACGTTCGGTCGGCAGCGAGGTGAGCGCGGCTGCGGTCGTCTCCAGCCAGTCCACAAGCTCGGTGTCCACGGGGCGTCCGTCGAGGGAGCTCGGGAGCCGGTCCGGTTCGAGGCTCGCCCACTGGGCGGACAGCCCGGACAGCGCCACCGCGCTGAAGGCCATGAAGTTGCGGCGTTATTCCGCCGCGGCCGATGGGCACGGCGGCTGTCAGGGGATCTCGCCGGGGCTGCGGACCACCGCCACTGGGCAGTGTGCATGATGCAGCAATGCCTGGCTCACCGATCCCAGCAGCAGTCCGGCGAAACCTCCGCGTCCGCGCGCGCCGACCACCAGCAGCTGGGCTGTGCGGCTCGCCTCGATTAGCGTCTCGCGCGTCGCGCCCTGCACAACCTCGCGTTTCACCCGCACCCCCGGGTACCTCTCCTGGTGGCCCGCGAGCACCTGGGACATCAGAGCTTCTTGCCTTGCCTTCAGAGCTTGCGGCTCGTTCGCGTACGGCATCGCCTCGTCCTGCGGCGGTGGCATCGGCGTGTTCCAGGTGGTCCAGGCGTGCAAGGCGACGATGTCGACCCCGCGCAGTGCCGCCTCGGCGAAGGCGAAGTCAACCGCTCCGGAAGCGGCCGAGGAGCCGTCGACACCCACGACGATCGGCCCTGTGTCCTCACCTTGCTCCCGCACGACGAGGACCGGGCACCGGCCATGAGCTGCCAGATGCACGGCCGTCGATCCAACCATCAGCCCGACGAAGCCCCCCATGCCGCGAGACCCGACGACTACGAGTTCCGCGGCACGCGATTGCGCCTCCAGGACCGTCAGCGGTTCACCCGTCACCACAGCGCGGGAGACATCGACCTCCGGTGCCACGGTCCTGGCGCGCTCCTCCGCCTCGGCCAGCAGGCGTTCCGCCATATTGCGCAAGCCGCCCTCGGGCGGGCCCAGTGGCGACGGGCCCAACGGCACGTGCATGGCGGGCCAGATGAACGCGTGCACTACCCGCAAATCTGCACCGCGCCACCGCGCCTCCCGCGCCGCCGCTTCTACCGCGGCCAAACCAGAGTCCGAACCGTCCACGCCGACCACGACCAGAGCGCTCATCACGCCTCCACAACTTCCCGCTGTCAATGGATCAAGGGGACATCGCATACGTGCGCAGGCGGCTTTGCTTCGGTACATGCCCCAACGCGCCGGTGTTGTCGTCCGGTGGCCCGGTCGGCGCCCTGAAGGGGATCTACCGGCGGGTGAGTTTCTGCAGGCCCACTGGCGTCGGCATGAGGACTTCAACTCTTACGGCTCGCGGCGCGGCAACCACGAGTTGATGATCCGCGGCACCTTTGCCAGCCTCAGGCTGCGCAGACTTTGGGCCCTTGGGACAGAGGGCGGTTACACCCGGCATCTGCGACGGCGAGGGGATCACGATCCACCAGGGGGCGATGCGGTACGCAGCCGAGGGCGTCCGCCTCCTCGTCATCGCCGGCAAGGAATACGGCTCCGGATCGTCGCGCGATTGGGCCGGCAATGTCGCACCGTGGCTGCCATGGGCCACGCCTCACTCGGCCTGGGTTGCGGAGTCTCTAACCTCGGTGGTCGGACGCACGATGACGACCGGGCACGTGGCGTACAGCGCACACTGCTGACTCACCGAACCCAGCAGCGCACGGCGGAATCCGCCCAGACCCCGGTTGCCCAGCACGAGCGCCTCTGCACCCTCGGCCTCGCTAAGCAGGACTTCAACGGGATTGCCGTGCATCAGACGCTGTCGGACCTTGGCAGCGCCGGACTCGCCCAGGACCTCGTTCAGCTGGTTGACGAGGCCTTGCTCGGCAATGGACTTGTCGAATCCGGGGTCCACGGCGGGCGCGGACCATCCGTGGGCCCCCGGCAGCTCCCAGGCAGCCACTGCCACCACATCACCGCCGATCAGCTCGGCATGCCGGACCGCCCACCGAAGCGCGGCATGCGACGAAGGCGAACCGTCGACGCCCACCACGACGCGCAAGGCCGAATCCTGCTTCTCCATGGCATTTATCCCTTCCGTTCTCACGTGGGTCCACACTGTGCGACCCGGGGGCGTTCCGCCATACAAGCGCCGCCGACAGGTGCAGCCCGCCTCGACGCCGATCCGGCGCGTGGGTGGGAGGCGGTGCGGTCCGGCCACGCTGCGCCCGTACTGCATCAGTGCTCGGTCGTAGAAACAATGAAGGCATGGCCTATTCGACGAGCGCGGGACTGCCCCGTTCCTGGCATGCCTCGCCGGCCCGTGAGGTCGCCGCCGGGCTCGATGTCGATCCTTCCTCGGGGCTGTCGTCGGCTGAGGCGGCCCGGCGGCTTGCGGAGTATGGGCCGAACCAGCTCGCGGCGGCCCCACGAGAGCCCGGGTGGCGGGCGTTCCTACGGCAGTTTCAGGACTTGCTGATCGTCATCCTTCTGATCGCAGCGGCGGTCAGCCTGGTGGTGTCCCGGGAGTGGGAGACGCCGGTGGCGATTGTCGTCGTGGTGCTGCTCAACGCGACGATCGGGTTCGTGCAGGAGTCTCGCGCCGAGGCGGCGCTGGATGCGCTGCGGCAGATGACCGTGACCACCGCCACCGTGCGTCGTGACGGCCGACTGGTGCGGTTGGACGCCGCGGAACTGGTGCCCGGAGATGTGGTCGTCCTGGCGGCCGGTGACCGGGTGCCCGCGGACGGCCGGTTGTTTTCGGCGAGCTCCCTGGAAGTGCAGGAATCCGTCCTGACGGGTGAGGCGCTGGCCGTGGCGAAATTGGCGGATGCCGTCGTCGGGGCCGATGTGCCGCTGGCAGACCGGGTGACCGCTGTGTACATGAACACGGCGGTCACCCGAGGTCGCGGGGAGGTGCTGGTCACCGACACCGGTATGGCCGGCGAGACCGGCCGCATCGCCGATATGCTTCACAAGGCCCAGCCGGGGCCGACACCGCTGCAGCGGCAGATCGACACCCTGAGCCGCACCCTGGCCTGGGTCTCCGGGGTGGTCATCCTCGCCGTCTTCGTCCTGGGTCTCGTGCGCGGGCAGGATTTCGGCGACCTGTTCGTCAGCGCCGTGTCCTTGGCGGTCGCGGCCATCCCCGAGGGACTGCCGGCCGTCGTGGCGTTCACGCTGGCCATGGGCACGGGCCGGATGGCCAAGCGAGGCGCGATCGTCAAGCGGCTGGCATCGGTGGAGACCCTCGGCAGTACCTCGCAGGTCTGCACCGACAAGACCGGCACGCTGACCTTGAATCAGATGACCGCGCGCGAGCTGCTGCTGGCCGGGCGCCGGTTCACGGTCTCGGGGCAGGGCTACTCCTTCGACGGCCGCATCCGCACCACCGACGGCTCTCCCGTGCCGGCCACCATGGACGACGCGTTGACCGCGATGGCCCTGTGCTCCGATGCCGTGATCCGGGACGGGCAGGTGGTGGGGGACCCGACTGAGGGTGCGCTGGTGGTGCTGGCCGAGAAGGCGGGCATCGATGTGGCCCGGCTGCGCCAGGAGCGGCCCAGGCGACTGGAGATCCCTTTCGACTCCGCTTACAAGTTCATGGCGACCTTCCACGACTGGACCGATGACACCGGCCGCGATGTGATCCGGTGTTTCGTCAAGGGTGCCCCCGATGTGCTGGCCGACCGCGCGGACCGGCATCTCGGCGCAGAGACGATCCTGCCGTTCGATCAGGAAGCCCGGCAGCGCTACGAGAAGGCCAACAGCGCCTTGGCCGGACAGGGCATGCGGGTGCTGGCCCTGGGGACGGAAGACTTCCCGGCCGAGGACTTCCAGGCTCCCGCCGACCCGAAGGAACTACTGGACCGGGTGGTGCTGCTGGCCCTGGTCGGCATCGTCGACCCACCGCGCGCGGAGGCGCGCACGGCGATCGCCGAGTGCCGCGACGCTGGGATCCGGGTCCGGATGATTACCGGTGACCACGCGATGACCGCTGGAGCCATCGCCGGTGAACTCGGCATCCCGGGGCAGGCCATCACCGGCGCCGACCTGGACCGGATCGACGACGACGCCCTGCCCGGCCGGCTCGACGAGGTGGGGGTGGTCGCCCGCGTATCGCCGGAGCACAAGATCCGGATCGTACGGGCGCTGCAGGCCCGCGGGGACGTGGTCGCCATGACCGGCGACGGAGTCAACGACGCACCCGCGCTGCGCCGAGCTGACATCGGGGTGGCGATGGGCGTCACCGGGACGGAGGTGACCAAGGAAGCCTCGACGATGGTCCTGACCGACGACAACTTCGCGACCATCGTGGCCGCCGTCCGCGAGGGCCGGGGCATCTACGACAACATCGTGAAGTTCGTCCGCTTCCAGGTCTCGACGGCCTTGGGCTTCGTGACCACGTTCCTGGTGAGCTCACTGACCGGCCTGGCGGGGGGCGCACCGTTCACGGCGCTGCAGATCCTGTTCGTCAACCTGGTG
This sequence comes from Streptomyces sp. NBC_00239, assembly GCF_036194065.1. Lineage (NCBI taxonomy): Bacteria > Bacillati > Actinomycetota > Actinomycetes > Kitasatosporales > Streptomycetaceae > Streptomyces > Streptomyces sp. NBC_00239. The sequence continues at coordinate 6,819,899 of NZ_CP108095.1, forward strand.
ATGGACGGCCCGCCGGCGATGTCCCTCGGAGTCGACCCGGTCAGCCCGGACGCGATGAACAAGCCCCCACGCCCGACCGGCGAACCCATCCTCAGCAGAAAGCGGCTTGCCCGGATCCTGCTGACCAGCACGGTCATGGCGGCAGGCACCCTCGCGGTGCTGAAATGGGCCCCAGGCCCGGAGGCGGAACCGGGGCAAGCCACCGTCGCGGGCACCATGGCCTTCGTCACCTTCGTCTTCTTCCAGGTCTACAACCTGCTCAACGTCCGGCACGACACACACAGCGTCTTCAGCAGGCGGACACTGGAGAACCCCTCCATGTTCGTCGCCGGTGCCGCTGTGATCGTGCTGCTGGTCCTCATTGTCGAGATGGACGCCCTGCACGGCTTCTTCACCACGACCAACCTGACCTCCAGCCAGTGGCTTGTATGCGCAGCCGTCGGCTCGACCATCCTGTGGGCCGGCGAGCTGGTCAAGACGGTGCTCCGGTCCCGTACCCGGCGTCGCACGCGCTCACAGACCATGCAGCCACCGCCCGCCGGAGCACAGTGATCCGTCGGCTTCTTTGACCGCTCAGCCGTTGGCCGATGGTGGGCGCGCAGGCGTCGTAATGCGATCACGGGATTCGCAGCGTACCGACCTGCTCAGGGTGCTGCGTCGCGACCGGCGACCGGCTGGACACGCCGACCGGAACCGACTCCTACCCACTCGCCGGATCGGCGGGGGTGTACCTGTCGGCTGCGGTTATATGGCGAATTGCCTGCGTGTCACACAATGTGGACACATATCTGAGCAGAAGGGGCAAACATCATGGGGATGCAGGATGCCGCCTTGCGCGTCGTGGTCGGTATCGACGGGTCGCCTTCGTCGCATGCCGCGCTTCGGTGGGCGGTGCAGTATGCCGAGCTGACCGGCGGTGGTGTGGTGGCAGTGGCTGCCTGGGAGCCGCCCTGGGCGTACGGGTGGTCCGCGCCCGCGGTGGACCCCACTTTCGACAGAACCATCGCCGAGCGGGGCCTCCTCAACCAGGTGCACCAGGTTCTCGGCGAGTCCGGCGCCGCCCAGGTACGAAAGCGTCTGGTGAAAGGCCATCCCGTCGAGGTGCTGCTCAGTGAGGCGGAGGGGGCCGAGGCCCTCGTGGTGGGCAGCCGGGGCATGGGCGGATTCCGTCGAACGCTGCTGGGCTCCGTGAGCCAGCAGTGCGCGCTGCACGCCACATGTCCGGTCGTCATCGTTCGTGGGAACGTCGAGGTGACGGACTCCGGTACACAGGCCGAGTGAGGCGGGGCTCGTCAGCGGCACAAGCCCCTTGGCGGCCCAATCGCGCGGCGCACAGTCCTTGCGCTTTGGCGTACGCCTCCCAGGGCTACCTGGCCAGGGTCGCGGCTGGTGAGCCGTAGGTGCACCGTACTCCAGGCTCAACGTTCTCAACCGGCTCAGGTTCCGGATGCGGCGCACGGTGCGTCCCTCGGGTCCTCCTGCGTCTCGCTTCGGCTGCACCCCCTTGCACCGGCCGCGGAGGCGGGCGACGGCATCGCTGCCGACCCGCCAGAAGGCGGCCGTTAAGGCGTGGATGCCGTTCATGGGCGGATTTGTGGTGTCAATGTTTCGGGAAGCCCGCGGTGCGGCTCTCGGCGCGGTGTCATGTGGGGAGCAGGGCGCGCAGTGCGTAGGGCAGGATGCCGCCGTGCCGGTAGTAGTCGGCTTCGGTGGGGGTGTCCAGGCGCAGGCGTGCGGTGAACCGCGTGGTGCCGCCGGTCCCTGTCGCTTCGACGGTGACCTCGCGGGGCAGCTCGGCCAGTCCGTGGACGGTGTAGGTCTCCTCACCGGTCAGGCCCAGGGAGCCGGCGTTGTCGCCGGGGGCGAACTGCAGCGGCAGGACGCCCATCCCGATCAGGTTGGAGCGGTGGATTCGCTCGAACGACTCTGCCAGGACGGCTTTGACGCCGAGCAGGGCGGTTCCCTTGGCGGCCCAGTCCCGCGACGAGCCCGAGCCGTATTCCTTGCCGGCGATGACGAGGAGGGGGACGCCCTCGGCTGCGTACCGCATCGCCGCCTGGTAGATCGTGGCCGGCTCGCTGTCGGGGAGGTGGCGGGTGTAGCCGCCCTCGGTTCCGGGGGCCAGCAGGTTGCGCAGGCGGATGTTGGCGAAGGTGCCGCGGATCATCACCTCGTGGTTGCCGCGCCGGGAGCCGTAGGAGTTGAAGTCGTTGGGTGCGACTCCGTGGGCTTGCAGGTACTCGCCCGCCGGCGAGTCCCGTTTGATCGTGCCGGCCGGGGAGATGTGGTCGGTGGTGACCGAGTCGCCGAGCAGGACCAGCACCCGGGCGCCGGTGATGTCGTCCGGTGGCTGCGGTCGGCGGGGCATGTTCTCGAAGTAGGGCGGCTTGCGCACGTAGGTCGAGTCGGGATCCCAGGCGAACAGGTCGCCCTCGGGGGTGGGCAGGGCCCGCCACTGATCGTCGCCGGTGAACAGGTCCGCGTAGCCGTTGGTGAACATGCTCGGGCTCAGGCTGGTGGAGATCACCTGCTGGATTTCGTCCTGGGTGGGCCAGATGTCGCGCAGGTGGACGGGCCGGCCGTCGTTGGCGGTGCCCAGCGGGTCGCGGGTGAGGTCGACGGCCATGGAGCCGGCCAGCGCGTAGGCGACCACCAGGGGCGGTGAGGCCAGATAGTTCAGTTTCGTCTCGGGATGGATGCGGCCTTCGAAGTTGCGGTTGCCGGAGAGCACGGATGCCAGCACGAGGCCGGCGTCGGTGGCCGCCCGGGAGACCTCATTGATCAGCGGGCCGGAGTTGCCGATGCAGGTGGTGCAGCCGTAGCCGACCAGGTCGAAGCCGAGCGTGTGCAGGTACGGGGTCAGACCGGCGCGTTCGAAGTAGTCCGTCACGATCCTCGACCCCGGCGCGAGGCTGGTCTTCACCCAGGGCTTGGACCGCAGGCCGCGCTCTACGGCCTTCTTGGCCAGCAGCGCGGCGGCGACCATCACCTGTGGGTTGGAGGTGTTGGTGCACGAGGTGTCGCGGCGATCACCACGGCGCCGTGCCCGATCTCGAAGCTGCTGCCATCCTCGAGCGTCACCGGTACACGCTCATGCGGACGTGCCTCTTTTCCCGGTCCGGTCGCCTCCAGGTACCCCGGTTGGTCGCCGGGGTGGCTGCCGGTGACGGCCACCGGGTCGGAGGCCGGGAAGGACTCCGCCCCGCTCTGGTCCAGCCCGACCGGGGCCGCGTCGCAGGTCACGTCGCCGTCCAGGACAGCGCGCAGGACCCGCGACGCGTCCGCCAGGGCGATGCGGTCTTGTGGCCGTTTGGGTCCGGCGATCGACGGGACGATGGCCGACAGGTCCACTTCGAGGGTCTGCGAGTAATCAGGGGTGTGGCCGGGGTCGTGCCACAGTCCCTGCTCTTTGGAGTACGCCTCCACCAGCGCTACCTGGCCGGGGTCCCGGCCGGTGAGCCGCAGGTAGGAAAGGGTCTCGGAGTCGATCGGGAAGATCGCGCAGGTGGCGCCGTACTCCGGGCTCATGTTGCCGATGGTGGCCCGGTTGGCCAGTGGCACCTCGGCCACGCCAGGTCCGTAGAACTCCACGAAGGCGCCCACGACGCCGTGATGGCGTAGCCGCTCGGTGATGGTCAGCACCAGATCGGTGGCGGTGCTGCCTTCGGGCAGTGCGCCGGTGAGCCGCACGCCGACGACCTTGGGGATGAGCATGCTCACCGGACTGCCGAGCATCGCGGCTTCCGCCTCGATGCCTCCGACCCCCCAGCCGAGCACACCGAGCCCGTTGACCATGGGGGTGTGGGAATCGGTCCCGACCAAAGTGTCGGGGAAGGCCGTGCCGTCCTCCGCGAACACCACCCGGGCAAGGTGCTCCAGGTTGACCTGGTGGCAGATTCCAGTTCCAGGGGGAACGACGCGCAGGTTCCGCAAGGCGCTCTGTCCCCAGCGCAGGAACTGGTAGCGCTCCCGGTTGCGCCGGTACTCGAGCTCCACGTTGCGGCTGAACGCCGCTGCGGAACCGAAGTGGTCGGCGATCACCGAGTGGTCGATCACCAGTTCCACGGGCCGCCGCGCGTCGATCAGCGCCGGATCGCCGCCGAGCGCAGCCATCGCCTCACGCATCGCCACCAGGTCCACGATGCACGGCACACCCGTGAAATCCTGCATCAGCACCCGCGCGGGGATGAACTGAACCTCCGTTGCCGGTTCCGCCGCCGGGTCCCAGCCGGCGAGCGCAGCGATCTGGTCGGCGGTGACGGTGCGGCCGTCCTCATTGCGCAGCAGGTTCTCCAGCAGCACCTTCAGGCTGTACGGCAGCCGTCGTGAGTCGGGCACGGCGCCGAGCCGGCGGATCGAGTAGGAGGCGCCGCCGACGTCGAGCGTGCCGCGCGCGGCGAAGCTGTCCAGGGACATGGGCCTGCCTCCTTAGTACGGATCGGCGGAGCTAGCTCGGAGCGGATTGTGAGTCCACCGCGCGTCGCTGTGCGGGTCCGCGCCCGGATCGGCCGCCCGTCCCGGGACTCGCGCATTTGCCGGCTCGCCGGCAGCTTTCGCTCTCACCTAGGGCACTCTTCGTCCGGGCGTCGTTCCGCCTCATCGACAGGCCAGAGGCAACCGGCAGGGGCAATACCCGCCCTGGGATGGAACGGAACCAACCATGCTCAGTCTCGACCGCGCGCACCCGGCCCGCAAATGGTGCGAATCCGCAGCCCGCGGGCAGGGCTATGCAGCGGCCTCGGCTGGGCCCACGTCGCCTGCGCGCGGAGCGGGGAGGTGATAGGACGGATCCAGGCCTCGTCCGCATGTGCCCGGAAACGGATGGAAGGTGATGCCAGATGGCGAAGATCGCAATCAACGGGCTCGGACGTATCGGACGGGCCGCGTTCAAGATTCTCCACGACCTCGACGGGGTTGAGGTGGCTGCGGTCAACGACCTGGTCCCCGCCGAGAACCTGGCCTACCTTCTCACCCACGACACCGTCTACGGACGCTACGGAAAGTCCGTCACCGCTGCCGGTGACGCGCTGGTCGTCGACGGCCACACCGTCCCGCTGTACAGCCGCCGCGACCCGGCCGAGCTGCCGTGGCACGACCTGGGCATCGACCTCGTCCTGGAGTGCACGGGTGCCTTCCGGCGCGAGGAGGAACTGGCCCGGCACCTGTCCGCAGGCGCACGATTCGTGATCCTCTCAGCGCCCGTCCGGACCGAGACGGTCGCCACCGTGGTCCACGGCGTGAGCGACTTTCCGGCCGGACAGCAGATCATCTCCTGCGCGAGCTGCACGACCAACTGCATCACACCGGTGGCGGAGGTCATGGACGCCGAATCGGCGTGGAGCGCGCCGTGATGACCACAGTCCACGCCTACACCTCCACCCAGCAGCTCATCGACGGGCCCAGCAAGGACTTCCGGCGCGGCCGGGCCGGGGCAGCCAACATGCTTCCCGCCTCCACCGGCGCCGCGCTCGCGACCACCAAGGCACTTCCGGAGCTGACCGGGCGCTTCGACGGCGTGGCGCTCCGAGTCCCGATCCCAGTCGGATCGATCGCCGACATTGTGTTCGTCACCGCCCGCCCGACGTCCGCCGAGGAAGTGAACGACCTCTTCCGTGCGGAGGCGGCTACCGAGCGCTACCGCGGCATCCTCGGCGTCTCGGACGAGCCGATTGTCTCCAGCGACATCATCGGTGACTCCCGGGCCTCCGTCGTCGACGCGGGGATGACCCGGGTCGTGGACGGCACCCTGGTGAAGATCATGAGCTGGTACGACAACGAGTGGGGCTTCACTCACCAGATGGTCCGCGAGGCACTCACCGTGCTCGGCGTCACTTCACCACGGAGATCATGACCACCCAGGCGGTCACCGTGCCCGACGCAGCCCCTGGTGCAGACCGCCAGACGCATGTCGGAGCGCAGCGCAGGTCCTTGTCAGTCAAACAATCCGGGCGCGAAAGAGACAGCGATCGTGCGGCGTGCGTTACGGACGGGCGGCTTCGGGCGTTCCCTTGGCAGAGCACCGGACCACCGGCGAGGAACAAGGCAAGGCGTAGCGGTGATGACTGTGGCGGACGGCGACTTCTCGAACCCGGTCGATGGGGCGCCGGTGCCTCGAATTCTGTTCGACACCGGAACGCTGGAGGAACTCGGCCCGGCATCGACCGGCGCGGTGTGGCGGTTGTCGGCACCAGGCCGGCAGCTCGACGCCAACATCGTGCGGATCCCGGCCGGGCAGCGCGTCGAAACCCATACCGAACCGGACCTGGACGTACTCCTGTTGGTCGTGGCCGGAGACGGCACCTTGGTCACTTCCGACGGACCGTGTCTCCTGAGCGAAGGCAGCCTCACCTGGCTGCCGCACGGCTCCACTCGCGGCCTTGTCGCGGGCAAGGGGGGCTTGTCGTACCTGACAGTCCACCGGCGCCGGCCCGGGATGCGGATCCAGCCTGCCGGGACCGGCCGGAATGGGGAGTCCGGCCGGGCCGGGGCCTGAACCGCGATCACGGTGGTACGGATCCGGCGTCGTCGTACACAAGGAGGCCGTCGCTGCGAAGCGCCAGCCCCGGTGTCGGATGGTGCGCTGTGAGGCGTCCGTCGTGCATCAGGTGGTGGACGAGCATGCCTCGGGCCAGGAGGGAGAAGTCGGCGATGAGGCGGCGGTGGCATCGCCACCACACCGCTTCGCTGCACATCACCGCGGTGCGCTCCAAGCCCGCTTGGTGCATGAGGGCGTCCATGGCGGTGACGAACTCGGGGCTGCGGGTATGAGCGGCATGCCGGGGAAGGACGCGTTGCGCCATGCCCTGTCGGGCGAGTCCGGCGGCGGTTTGCGGAAGCCGCCCAGGCGCGGCTCCCACCGGTGGGCGATGTGCTCTTCGGGCGTCCACTGGCCCACCCGCTGCCGTGAGAGGTCCGGGTGACGGCGGCTGCCGGGAGCGGTCCTTGCGTCCACGACGGCGGTAACGCCGGCTTCCCGGAGGAGTCCAGCCAGCGAGCGGGGTCCGCGGTGCTGTGGCCGAAGGTGATCAGCGCGATCCGCGGCGTCGGCCCGTCTGCAGGGTCGGTCCGGTGATCACCCATACATCGAGTGCAGCAGCTTCCGGCCGGCACGGCACCCGTGTGCGCCTTCGGTTGGCTGTGCGGGACAGTGGGGCAGGCCGGTCAAGGTAAGGGACTCGTCACTCACCCATCCGGAGTGCGGTTAGCAAGACCAGAACCAGGGCGTTCCCCCCCCCGAATGGTGGACATGACGGCGGCGAGGCCGTGTCCCGCGACGGCAGGGAGCGGGAAGTGGCCTTCGGCCGGGGCGTTCTGGCCGGCAGCGGTTGCGCGGTCGCGGTGGACGGGGATCCAGCGGGCGAGCATCACAAACCCGAGCAGGGCGACGGGCAGCAGGAGGCCGAAGGCGGTCCAGGCCAACGCGTGCTTTTCGGTGATCACGTAGATGATCCACACGACGAGGCCGATGGCGGCGAGTGCGAAGTGGCCGAAGATGACCGGGACTGGCAGGTGGCTGGTGCCGCCACGGGCACCGCCGTGCTTAAGCCAGATGCCGAGCATGTAGGCGCGGCCGAGGGCGGTGACCACCCAGGCGATTAGGGTCTGTTGCGAAAATGGATCTTGATCGGTGGTGATCATCGTGTGGCGCGTGGAGATCTGACGGATGCACAGTGGGCGAGGCTGGAGCCGTTGCTGCCGGTGGGTGGCAAGCCGGGCCGGCTGCGGTTGTGGACTCGGCGGCAGCTGATTGACGGCATACGGTGGCGGACCCGGGCCGGGACACCGTGGCGGGACGTGCCGGAACGGTACGGGGCCGTGGGACCGGGTCTACGACCTGTTCCGCCGGTGGCAGCGTGACGGCACGTGGCAGCGGACAACGCCGTTGGCTCTGTTCATGACGAGGGTGTGTCGTCGATACGGCCGGCCAGGCACCGGTGCGTCGGCGATGGCTTCGGCGACCGCTTGAGCGTCCGCGTTGTCAGTCGGCGAGTCGGACGCATCAACAGAACTGCCACTCGCATCATCACCGTCAGTCGTACGGTGGCCGGCGAACCGGGTCGTGCGGATCCGGCAGCAGCCTCACCTCCGGCCACGGCCCGGGTGCAGGGTGGCGAGCCGGAGATCGAAGACCGCGGCGTCCACGGACCACTCGGATGCGCGAGTCAGATGCCCGGCAGCGGGCCATGCCGGCTGATGGTTCTGGCCGGTGGCGGGGACCGGCGCATTGACCACCATCCGTGTCAGCCCACCCGGTCCCAGCCGCGACGTGGCTGGTGGCTGCCGAGCTGGGTGGTGTCGCGGCTGCGGTAGACGATGTAGGGGCGGGTGAAGTACCCGATCGGGGCGCTGAACACGTGGACGAGCCGTGTGAAGGGCCACAGCGCGAAGAGCGCCATGGCGAACAGGCCGTGGAGCTGGAAGCCGAGCGGCGCTTCGCCCATGAGTTCGGGGTGGAGGTCGAATCGGAAGATTCCGCGGAACCAGACCGAGACACCGTCCCGGTAGTCGTAGTGCTCGAAGATGTTGGCCGCCACCGTGTTGAACAGGCCGAGGAAGATCACCACGGCGAGGAAGAGGTACATCACCTTGTCCATCCGGGTGGTGGCTGAGAAGACCGGGCCCACGGTGCGTCGACGGTAGATCAGGATCGCCATCCCAACGACCGTGGCCAGCCCCGCCAGCGCACCGACCGAAAAGGCCAGGAAGTGGTAGAGCCCTTCGGACACACCGACCGCTTCGGTCCAGGACTTGGGGATGCCCAGCCCGATCACGTGGCCGAAGAACACCCCGATGATCCCGAAGTGGAACAGAGGGCTGCCGATCCGCAGTATCCGGTTCTCGTAGAGCTGGGAGGAGCGGGTGGTCCAGCCGAACTTGTCGTAGCGGTAGCGCCACAGATGTCCCAGGACGAAGGCCGTCAGGCAGATGTAGGGGAAGACCACGTACAGGAACTGATTCATGTGCGGGCTCCTGGGAAGGTGGGCATGGGCAGCGTCGTGGTCTCGCGAGAGGCGGCGGGGCTGAACCGGGGGTTGGCAAAGGGTGCGAGCCCGACCTCTTCCTCGGGCGGTCCCTCTGCGGCGAGGCGGCTCACGGCGTCCCGCTCGTCGCCGCGCAACGGCGGCAGGGTCGCGGTGACGGCTTCGACCAGGCCGGCCCACGGAGAGGCCATGTCCCGCAGCGACAGCCGTAGCAGCTCAAGACCGGCCCGGTGGTCGAGCATCAGCCCTCGGCCGAGCTCTCTGTCAACCGTCGCGGCGAACTCGAGCACGACGCACAAGTGGTCGGGCAGCTCCGCATCGTCGAGCATGAAGCCGGAGCGCAGGTAGACCTGCTTGAACCGGAGCAGAGCGACTCCCCGTTTGCGGGTGTCCCCGTGGGCGAAGTAGGTCAGGAACAGGTTGCAGCGTCTGCGGTTGTCGAAGGTCTCGACGTACTTCGCCTGCAGCTCCGCCGAGGGCGTGGCCTCCAGCTGCTCCACGGACTCGCGCATCGTCCCGCCGAGCGCCGGAGGCAGTTCCCGCATCGCCGACCGGACCAGCGCGATCCGTCCGGGAAGCTCTTCGTCCGGGTAGTCCAGGAGGAGCGAGACCGACTGCCACACAATGGTCAGCTGGTGCGAAGTCAGCGCGGACTTCGCGCGGACCCTGCTCACGAGTCCGATCCCTTCGACGGGAAGAGCCCGGGGGGAGAGCCCCTGCCGTCCCAGTTGAGCAGGTTGACCCGCCCTGCCTTGTCGTCGGGGCCGGCCAGCGAGTCGGAGGTCTGCCGGTCCTGCAGCATCTGGAAGTTCTCCACCGCGATCGGTGTCGGGGCGCCCGATCCTTCCCCGAACGGGCCGGAACCGCCCATCCCGGGCCCGCCCTCGTAGTCGAGCGAGCATTCCGTGGCCAGCTCTTCCAGGGAGTGGGCCTGCTCGGCGTGGGCGGACGGTATCACATAGCGCTCGTCGTACTTCGCGATCGCCAGCAAGCGGTACATGTCATACATGTCCTCCTCACTCATCCCGACGGCGGCGGGGATCGAGGCGTCGGGCTCGCGGCCCATGTTGATGTCACGCATGTAGCACCGCATCGCGGCGAGCTTCTTCAGCACGGCGTCCACCGGCGTGATATCGCCGGCGGTGAAGAGTTCGGCGAGGTACTCGACCGGGATCCGCAGCGCGTCAATCGCGGCGAACAGGTTGCCCTTGTCCTCGGCGTCCTCGCCGGTCTCCTTGACCACATCGACGACCGGGGACAGCGGCGGGATGTACCAGACCATGGGCATGGTGCGGTATTCCGGATGCAGCGGCAGTGCCACCTTGTAGGTGCTGATCAGGGCGTGGATCGGGGAGCGCTGGGCGGCGTCGATCCAGTCGCGGGCGATGCCCGCCTTCTCGGCCGCGCGCACCACCTCGGGGTCGGACGGGTCGAGGAAGACGTCACGCTGGGCCTCGTAGAGCCCTTGCTCGTCGGTGGTGGACGCGGCCTCGAGCACCTTGTCGGCGTCGTACAGCATCAAACCGATGTAGCGCAGTCGGCCGACGCAGGTCTCGGAGCAGATCGTGGGCTGCCCGACCTCGATGCGGGGGAAGCAGAAGGTGCACTTCTCCGCCTTGCCGGTGCGGTGGTTGAAGTAGATCTTCTTGTAGGGGCAGCCCGAGACGCACATCCGCCAGCCGCGGCACTTGTCCTGGTCGACGAGGACGATGCCGTCCTCCTCGCGCTTGTAGATCGCACCGCTGGGGCACGAGGCGGCGCACGAGGGGTTCAGGCAGTGCTCACAAATGCGCGGCAGGTAGAACATGAAGGTCTGCTCGAACTCGAACTTCACCTTGTCGGCGATCTTTTTCAGCAGCGGGTCCCGGTGACCGTTGAGTGTGGAGCCGCCGAGGTCGTCGTCCCAGTTGGCTGACCACTCGATCTTCATGTCCTTGCCGGAGATCAGCGACTTGGGACGCGCGACCGGCGTGTGCTCCTGAGCCGGCGCGTCGGTGAGCGTGGAGTAGTCGTAGGTCCAGGGCTCGTAATACTCGTTGATCGAGGGAAGCTTGGGATTGGAGAAGATGGTCAGCAGCTTCTTGAACCGGCCACCGCCCTTGAGTGTGAGCCGGCCCCGCTTGTTGAGCGTCCAGCCGCCCTTCCACTTCTCCTGGTCCTCGTAGGTGCGGGGATAGCCGAGCCCGGGCTTGGTCTCGACGTTGTTGAACCAGATGTACTCGGTGCCGGAGCGGTTGGTCCATGCCTGCTTACACGTCACCGAGCAGGTGTGGCAGCCGATGCACTTGTCGAGGTTCATCACCATCGCCATCTGTGCCATGACCCTCATCAGTAGGTCACCTCCTGCGAGCGCTTGCGGATGACGGTGACCTCGTCGCGCTGGTTTCCGGTGGGGCCGAGGTAGTTGAACGCGTAGGTGAGCTGCGCGTAGCCGCCGATCAGATGTGTGGGTTTGACCAGCAGCCGGGTGAGCGAGTTGTGGATGCCTCCGCGCTTGCCGGAGGTCTCGGCGGTCGGTACGTCGATGAGCCGGTCCTGTGCGTGATACATGTACACCGTTCCCTCGGGCATCCGGTGGGACACGATCGCCCGGGCGACCACCACGCCGTTGCGGTTGACCGCCTCGATCCAGTCGTTGTCCTTGATCCCGACCTTCGCGGCGTCCCGGTCGCTCATCCAGATGTTCTGGCCGCCCCGCGAGAGGGAGAGCATGAACAGGTTGTCCTGGTATTCGGAGTGGATGGACCATTTGTTGTGCGGGGTGAGGTAGCGCACGGTGAGACCTTCGACGCCCTGGCCGGCGGAGCCGTCCGAGACGTGGCCGAGGGAGGGCTCGGCGAACAGTGCCGCCATGTTCAGCGGGGGCCGGTAGACCGGGAGTCCTTCGCCGAGCTCGGCCATCCAGTCGTGGTCGAGGTAGAAGTGCATACGCCCGGTCAGCGTGTGCCACGGCTTCTTGCGCTCGACGTTGATGGTGAAGGGCGAGTACCGCCGGCCGCCGCTCTCCGATCCTGACCACTCCGGTGACGTGATCACGGGCACGGGCGGGCCCTGGGTGTCGGCGAAGGTGATCTGTTTACCCTCGTGCTCCTCGGCGAGGTCGGCCAGCCGCACGCCGGTGCGCTTCTCGAGAGTCTTGAACCCTTGGGTGGCAAGAGCCCCGTTGGTGGTGCCGGACAGCGCGAGGATCGCCTCGCAGACGTTCACGTCTCGCTTCAGCGACGGCCTGCCTGCCGCCGCACCGGTCCGGACCGTGCCGTTCTTGCGCCGCAAGTAGTCCACCTGGGCGCCGAGCTCGAAGGTCACACCCTTGGTGGTCGCGCCGAGCGTGTCCACGAGCGGACCGAGTGCGTTCATCTTCTCGGCCACGGCCCCGTAGTCGCGCTCGACCTCGACGAGCCTGGGCATCGTGACCCCGGGGACCGGCTCGCACTCGCCCTTCTTCCAGTCCCGCACGGTTCCGTGCGGATTCGCCATCGCGTCCGGGGTGTCGTGGGTGAGCGGAAGGGCCACCACATCCTTGCGGACTCCCAGCCGGCTGGCGGCGAGCTCACTGAACTTCTCGGCGATCGTCTGCCAGGCATCCCAGTCCGTGCGGGTCTGCCAGGGCGGCGCGATGGCCGGGTTGAAGGAGTGCACGAAGGGGTGCATGTCCGTGGTGTTGAGGTCGTGCTTCTCGTACCAGGTGGCGGCGGGCAGCACGACGTCGGAGAAGACCGTGGTGCTGGTCTGCCGGAAGTCGATCGTCATCAGCAGGTCGAGCTTGCCCTCGGGGGCCTCGTCGTGCCACTTCACGTCGACCGGCCGTCGGTCCTGCGGTGTCTCGGTGGCCCGTACCGAGGAGTCGGCACCGAGCAGATGCTTGAGGAAGTACTCGTTGCCCTTGCCGGACGAGCCGAGCAGGTTGGCCCTCCAGATGGACAGAATGCGCGGATAGTTCTCGGGCGAGTCCGGGTCCTCCCCCGCGAACTCCAGGGCACCCGACTTCAACTGCTCGACCACGTATTCGCCCACCGGGGTCCCCGCCGCGGTGGCCTGGTCGCTCAGGTCGAGTGGGTTCTGGTTGAAGGTCGGGTAGGACGGCATCCAGCCCATGCGCGCGCTCTGCGCGAGTACATCGGCGGTGCTCATTCCCGCCAGCTGCCCGCTGCCCGTCTTGGCGGACAGAGTGTCGGCGCCGAACTGGTCGTAGCGGAACTGGTTGGTGTGGAGATACCAGTACGCGGTCTGGATCATGTTGCGCGGCGGCCGGTTCCAGTCCAGCGCGTTGGCGATCTGTGTGTAGCCGGTGAGCGGCCGGACCTTCTCCTGGCCGACGTAGTGCGCCCAGCCACCGCCGTTGACCCCCTGGCAGCCCGTCAGGTTGGTGAGGGTGAGAAACGCCCGGTAGATCGTGTCGGAGTGGAACCAGTGGTTGGTTCCGGCACCCATCACGATCATCGAGCGTCCCTTGGACTCCTCGGCGTTCGCGGCGAACTCGCGTCCGACCCTGGCCGCGGTGGAGGCCGGGACACCGGTGATCGTCTCCTGCCATGCCGGGGTGTAGGGCGACTCGGCGTCGTCGTACCCGGTGGCCCATTCTCCCGGAAGGTCGTCCCGGCCCACGCCGTACTGCGCGAGCAGCAGGTCGTAGACAGTGGTGACCAGATGGCCGTCGACCCGCCGGACCGGCACACCGCGCGGCAGGTCGGCCGCCGCACCGTCGGGGGTGTCGAAGCGCGGGAACCGGACGAGCACACTCTCCTGCGAGGTGCTCATCAGCGTCAGCTGGGGGTCGACGTCACCGAGTTCCAGATTCCACTTGCCCACACCGGCCTCGCCGTAGCGGTGCCCCAGAGAACCGCCAGGAACAGCCGGCTGCCCTGTCCGCGCGTCAACGAGCACGGTCTTGAACGCGGCGTTCTCCTCATGCTGGTGCCCGGGGAGATCGGAGGCGGTGAGGAACTTGCCCGCCGTGTACGTCTTCTCGCCGCTCGTACCTGGTCCGGCGGCTTCGTCGAGCCGGACCAGGTAGGGAAGATCGGTGTAGGTCTTGACGTACTGCGTGAAGTACGGGGTGTGACGATCGACGAAGAACTCCTTGAGCACGACGTGGCCCATGGCCATGGCCAGGGCGGCGTCGGTGCCCGGCTTGGCCGGCAGCCATTCGTCGGCGAACTTCACGTTGTCGGCGTAGTCGGGGGCGACCGCGATGACCTTCTGGCCGCGGTACCGGGCCTCGGTCATCCAGTGCGCGTCCGGTGTGCGCGTCACCGGCAGGTTGGAGCCCCACATGATGAGGTAGCCCGCGTTCCACCAGTCCCCGGACTCCGGGACGTCGGTCTGGTCGCCGAACACCTGGGGCGAGGCCACCGGGAGGTCGGCGTACCAGTCGTAGAAGCTCAGCATCGAGCCGCCGATGAGGTTGACGAACCGGGCGCCGGAGGCATGGGAGACCATCGACATGGCCGGGATCGGTGAGAAACCGGCCACCCGGTCGGGGCCGTACTTGTCGATGGTGTGCACGTGGGCAGCCGCGATGATCTCCGCGGCTTCCTCCCAGGTGGCACGGACCAGGCCGCCCTTGCCCCGCGCGGACTTGTACGCCTTGGCCCTCGCCGGGTTCTCGACGATGTGCGCCCACGCCCGAACCGGGTCGCCGTCGTGCTGTGACTTCGCCTCACGGAACATCTGGAGCAGGACACCACGGACGTAGGGGTAGCGCACCCGGGTCGGCGAGTAGGTGTACCAGGAGAAGGCCGCGCCGCGTGGGCAGCCGCGGGGCTCGTACTCCGGCGAGTCCGGGCCGACCGAGGGATAATCGGTCTGCTGGGTCTCCCAGGTGATGATCCCGTCCTTGACGTAGACTTTCCAGGAACAGGAACCGGTGCAGTTGACGCCATGGGTGGAGCGGACGACCTTGTCGTGGCTCCACCGGTCCCGGTAGAAGTCGTCGGCGTCACGGCCCCCGGTCTGCGACAGCGTCCTCAGATCGGCGGAGACCGTACCCCGGGTGAAGAACCGCCGACTGCGTACCAGTGCGTCGGCCAGGGGCCCGTCCATCCCGATATCCTTGCCCATAACGCTTCCTGTCCTTGTGCGGTAAAAGGGGACAACGATCGAAATATCGGCCGATGCGAAACCCGCGGTGACCGCGCACAACAACGGCCGAACACGCACGGGCCAACCCATCCCAGGGACAACGATGGCCGGCGGAGGCGTCCCTGCACCCTTCACCGACTCCGGTATGCCACCGACCGGTCACGCACCGCACCGCGATGCGTGTCGGTGGGCTTATCGGAGCACACGAGGGGGGAGCTTGCCGAGCGATGTGAGCGAAGCGTGTGGCTCAGCGCTCAAGGTGCGGACAGCCGCGCCAGGCAGCGCGTTCAGCGACTCTCGGGACCGGCGCCGAGGTCATTGATGCTTTGCAACGGTGAGCAGAACCGCGGATCGCTCCAGTGCCTCAAGACTGTGCCGAACCGGCGGTACTACGATCATGTCACCGGCCATCCCGTCCCACGATGCATCGGTGCTGTGCAAGCGCACCCGTCCGCGCAGAACGAGCAGTGTGGCTTCGCCGGGGTTTTCGTGTTCGGTGAGTGACCTCCCCGCCTCCAGGGCCACGACAGTCTGGCGCAGTACGTGCTCGGCGCCGCCGTAGACGGTCTCCGCGCTACGCCCGGAGGCAGCTGCTGCGGCATGCTGCACGTGCTCGCGGACTTTGGCATCCAGAGAGAACTTCTGCATGGGCCGAGTCTGTCACTCATTCAGTGATCGTCAATGCCCGGCACGACGGCGCCGTTGCGCCGGCGCCGTCCGAGGCCCCGGGGTGCTGGCGGCGCGGTGTCGGTTCAGGTGCCGCTGCGATGCCGGCCTCCGGGTGGCCGCGAAGAGTCTCACCGCAGTCCGTCGTACAGGCGGCGACGGAGCGGCATGAGTACCTGGATGCCGGCTACGCGCGCCAGGTCCTGCAGCAAGGTGCGGATGCGTTGATCGTTGCCGACAGGGGCGGGGCCGTCACGATCGCCTCGATCAGTTCGCTCACTGCGGCGGGCTCCTGTGGCGGGGGCAGCCGGCGCAACAGCACCCCGGTCGGGCATCTCGCAGGTCTCTCGCATCGGTTCTTTTGTCATGCCCGGTCCAACGAGGGCGTTTGCCTTTCGGTAGCTCCGCCCTACGGTGGGTAGGAGACGCTCCGAGGCGTTGGAGTGCGGTGGGTTCTCAGCGGAGGTGTTCCGATGCGGCATGTCGATCCCGGACGGGTGACGGGCCTGGTCGAGGACGCCACGGCGGCTCCGTCGATGCATAATGCGCAGCCGTGGCGGTTTCGCTGGCTTTCGAAACGTCATGTGTTGGAGCTCCGTGCCGATACAGCACGGGCGATGCCGCACGCGGACCCGGACAACAGAGCCCTGCACCTGGGCTGTGGTGCGGCTTTGTTCAATCTGCGGGTCTCCGCAGCACATGCCGGTCTCGAGCCGGTCTGCCGGCTGCTGCCCGATCCGGCTGAGGGACTCCTGGTCGCCACGGTGCGCCTTGACGAACCAGTCGTCGCCAGCGCCGTCCTGAGCGCGCTGCGCCCGGCCATCCGCCGCCGCCACACCAGCCGGGAGCCGTTCACGGAGCAGGAGATTCCAGAGACAGTGTGGCGTGAGTTGCGCGAGGCGGCCCGTGCGGAGGGCGCCGGCCTGGGCGTTCCCGATGCCTGGCACACTCAGTCGATCTTGGAACTGGTCCAGGACGCCGAGGGACGCGACAGCCTGGAGCCGGCCAACAGTGAGGAGATGGAGGGCTGGATCCGCACCGGCCCCGCCGCGTCGCTCAGCACTGACGGCGTACCGGAATACGCTTTCGGTCCCTTTCGGCATGACGGCAGGGCTCCGGTGCGTGACTTCGCCGGCCGGCATCGCGTTGCGGATCGCCCTGCGGCCACCTTCGAGAGTGCGCCGCGGCTTGTTCTGCTGGGCACGGCAGAAGATGGGCCTGCTGACTGGCTGCGGGCCGGTCAGGCCATGGAGCGTGTTCTGCTCGCGGCCACTTCCCATGGGCTGGCCACCTCTTTGACCTCTCATGCGCTGGAACGTCCTGATCTGCGGTGGAATGTGCGTGACCCTCTCACTGCCATGGGGCATGTGCAGATGGTGTTGCGGCTTGGGTACGGGCCTGGGGGTGTGCGGTCCCCCCGCCGTCCGGTGGGCGAGGTGCTCGACTTCGCGTAGGGGGACACGCAGGGCCACGATCGTTCTGTCTCTTGGTCCCGGTTGGCCGAACGGAGAGGCCGAACGGCCCTGCCACCCGGCCGGCCGGTGCCCGAACCTGGGGCTGGAGCCGCTGGTGGAAGACCAGGAGAGTGTCCCGGCCCAGGCTGTCAGCTGGTGGCAGCCGCGAGCGGGACGGAGAGGGCAGCAATGCGCCATGTGAGGGAAGGGGCGGTTGACGGGCGAGCGGACGCGGGGGGCCCGGTGCCGCCCGATGCCCGGCCGGTGGTGATGCTGGCGCTGGCCACACTGGGATTCGCCATCAACTTCTGGGCGTGGGCCCTGCTGAGTCCACTGGGGCCGCAGTTCAAGGACACGCTGCTGCTCAGCTCGTTCGAGCAGTCACTGCTGGTCGCGGTGCCGGTGGTGGTGGGGTCTTTGGGCAGGATTCCTGTGGGCGCCCTGACCGACCGGTTCGGGGGGCGGGTGATGTTCCCGCTAGTCTCTGCCGCAACGGTGGCTCCAGTGCTGTTTCTGGGGCTGGCCGGCCATTCCTCGCTCACCGCGCTGCTGGTGGGCGGGTTCTTTCTCGGAATCGGCGGCACTTCGTTCGCCGTCGGCGTGCCCTTCGTGAGCGCCTGGTTCCCGCCGGAGCGGCGTGGTCTGGTCATCGGGATCTTCGGAGCCGGCATGGGCGGCACCGCGATCAGCGCGCTCACCACGGTGCAGCTGGTCGACGCCCACGGCATGGCCAACCCCTTCCTGATCACTGCCGCCGCGCTGGCCGTCTACGCGGTGCTGGCCGCCGTGGTGCTGCGGGACGCTCCCGGGCGGACCGCGCCGAACGAGCCGCCCGGCCACCGGCTGGCCGCCACCGCCCGCCTGGGCATCACCTGGCAGGCGGGCGCCCTGTATGCGGTCGCGTTCGGCGGGTATGTAGCGTTCTCGGTATACCTGCCGACCTACCTGAAGACCGGCTACGGCCTCGGTCAGGCGGACGCGGCGAACCGCATGGCGGGGTTCGTGCTGCTGGCGGTCGCGATGCGGCCGGTGGGCGGCTGGCTGTCGGACCGCGTGGGGCCGACACCGGTGCTCGGTACGGCCATGGCGGTCGTGGCCGTCGGCGCGGCCGTACAGGCCGCCTCCCCGTCACTGGCTCCGGTGGGCAGCATCGCATTCCTGGCCATGGCCGCCGCTCTGGGAGCCGGCAGCGGTGCCACATTCGCCCTGGTCGCCCTGCTGTCTCCGGCGAACAAGGTCGGATCGGTCACCGGGATGGTCGGCGCGGCCGGCGGACTGGGCGGATTCATCCCGCCACTGGTCATGGGCACCATCTACGGCGCCACAGCCTCCTACGCCCTGGGGCTGGCCCTGCTTGCCGTCGTGGCACTAGCGGCACTCGCGTACACCGTCACCGGCGTACGCCGGGTAGCAGCCCGTCCCGCAGCGCCCGACACCGAGCCCGCACCCGTGCGGTGAGCAAAGGGATCCCCATGTGTGAGTACTGTGGTTGCCAGTCGATCAAGGCCATCGCCGAACTGACCGCCGAGCACGACAGCGTGGTCGATCTGATCAGCGTCGTGCGTGCTGCCCACCACGGCGCCGATGCCGCGGAGATGGCCCGGGTGGCACGCCTGATCACTGCGATTCTCCTCCCGCACACCCAGGTGGAGGAACACGGCCTCTTCCCCGCGATGTCGGACGAGTTCCCCGAGCAGATCGCCGCGTTGGAGGACGAACACCGACGCATCGAGAAGGTCCTGGGCGAGGCCGCCGACGGCGTCCCGGCCGATCCGGGCTGGCCCAGTCGGCTGATGGAGGCACTCGCCCTGCTACGTGAGCACATCCTCAAGGAACAGGACGGGGTGTTCCCGGCGACACTGGCAATCCTCGCCCCGGAGCAGTGGGACATGGTGGACGCGGCACGCACCCGCATCACCGACGCGGCTTCCACGCCGACCCGTTAGGCGTGTTGTCCACTGCTCGGGGGCCTGCTTCCGGCAAGCCCCACAGATAAGCCCGACCCTCGCCTGGCATCCACCCGATCACCCGCACGGGTCGGCATCCGCCGCTTCTCATACCGCGCCGATTGTGCTCCAAACAGCCGAAACCGCCGAAGTGCCCGGCCCGAAAGTGCCGCGAGGTGCGGCGTCACATCGCGCGGCGAGACGGGCGGCGTAGAGCTCGAGCCGGCGGCGGAGCTTGAGGCGCCCGGCCTTCTGGTTGGTCGGGGTGAGGAACTGGCCTACCTGGTCGACCAACAGCTTCCTGTCCTGGCCGGCAAGCACCGTCGTGGCAAGAAGAGGGCAGTTGAGATGCTCGGACTGGGTGACCTCGGCCCAGACGAGGACCGCGCCGAGGGCCGGCTCCTGCCGGGCCAGGCGGCCGAGCTTGGGAATACCATTGCACAGCTCGGGCCAATCGGACGTCGGCATCCGCCAGCCGACCATGGCCCGACGTCGCGTTGCGTAGTTGACCCGGTTGGGGTTGTCGTCGAGCTTGGCGGCGATCCGTTCGAAGGACTCTCAGCCGCCGCCGACGTAGCGCAGGGCGTAGCGGGTCTTGGGGTGGTCGTGGAGTGGCTCAGCAGCTCGTTGCAGTCGCCGGTCAGCCGCCTGGACTCGCCCACGACGATCAGGCGCATCGGTGCGGCGAGCAGGCCGGCCAGCTTGGTGGTGACGTCAAGCCGTTGCGGGAGGAGGGGCCTTCGTGCCGGCGAGCCGAGCAGCAGCTGGTCGGCGACCATACGCATGGTCGGGCATCAGCACGCACAACTGCGGCTGGTACATCTGATCGAGCGCGTCGAGGACTTCCAGGGCAGCGCCGACGGCGAAGGCGTCATGGGGCGGGAGACTCGGCGGCGCTCCCGTCCGAGGCGTTCGGCCTCGGCGGCCGCGTGCGAGCGGAACAGGTCGGTCGGGGCTGCGGTGAGCTGGCCGGTCGGGGAGGCGGTGCACAGGTACCGGTCGCCGTCGTTGGCCTCAACAAGGGCCGTGCTCCTCCAAGGCAATGCA
This sequence comes from Streptomyces sp. NBC_00239, assembly GCF_036194065.1. Lineage (NCBI taxonomy): Bacteria > Bacillati > Actinomycetota > Actinomycetes > Kitasatosporales > Streptomycetaceae > Streptomyces > Streptomyces sp. NBC_00239. The sequence goes on from NZ_CP108095.1 coordinate 6,840,074, forward strand.
GCCCAGGACGTATGGCGCCGCTGCTCAAGACCCCCACCCCGATGTCGTCCGTGAGCGGACGCTGGAGTCGTGAGCGCCTTAGTGCGGCCATGTCCATGGGAACTCCCTGAGCGGTAGCGGTGAATATGTAGTGCGAATGCGCTCGCTGCGGGTCAGGGGCGGGCTGAGTTCCGGCGGGACGGAAGGAAGCCCTCGGCCTGCGTCGCTTCGTCGGCGACGCGGACGCCATAGCGGTAGGCGAGCTTGCCGCCCAAAAACCCCGAGACGCCGAGCACGGCCAAGGTCACGGCGTTCACTACGAGCTGCCCCGCCCCGACGCTGCCGGACGGCCCGTCCCCGGCGTGACGCCACAGGAAGCTGCCTGCGTATGACGCGGTCACCAGCAGGTTCAGCGTCATGTGGATGAGACCGGTACGAAAGGCGCGCGTGCCGGTGGGGATGGCGAACAGATCCAGGAGGCCGACCAGCGCGGCAGCCAGCGCTCCGATCACGCCCACGGCGATCAGCCACATCGCCCCGCGGGCGAGGAAGTCGGGATCGTCCACGAGGTGGGAGGCGATGTCGAAGACGAGGCTGCCCACCCACGCGCCGATCGGCACGGTGACCAGGATCGGATGGAACGGATGCCCGTACGGACCGGCGAGGGCGGCGCTGACCGGCTGTTTCGCCTGCTGGTGCGGTTCGCTCGGCATGACAGGATCCTCCTCCAGAAGATTGCACCAATCAGTATTGGATGTATTCGCGGAAGGGGGCAATCCGCCAGGCGGGGGATATGAAGCTGCTCGGTTACGGGCACGTGGATTGGAGTTATCGTTGATGTATGACCCCTGACCCGACCCCGGCTCCTCCTCAGGCCCACACCGTTTCGGGAGTGGAAGCGGTCTCGGTGCTCGGGGACGAGGTACGCCGCAGGCTGTATGGCTTCATACGGCGCGCCCACCGGCCGGTGACGCGCGAGGAGGCCGCCGCCGATGCCGGTATCTCGGCCAAGCTGGCCGCCTTCCACCTCGACAAACTGGCCGCGGCCGGGCTGCTGACATCCCGATACGACCACCCGGGCGGCATCCGCAGGGTGGGCCGCAAGCCCAAGGTGTACGAGCCGGCGGACACCGACATCCGCATCTCCATCCCCGAGCGCCGCCCCGACCTCTTGGCGGAGATCCTCATCGACGCGGTCCTCGGCCAGCAGCCGGGCGAGGACGCGCAGTCCGCTGCATTGCGCACGGCCCGCCACCGCGGTGAGGCGCTCGGGGCTGCGACACGCGCCAGCAGCCGTCCCGGCCGTCTGGGCCCCGAGCGTTCTCTCACGCTTTCGGAATCCGTGTTGGAGGAGCACGGCTTCGAGCCCGACCGGCAGGCTCCGACCGAGGTGCGGCTGCTGAACTGCCCCTTCCACCCGCTGGCCGCCCGATCGCCCGACCTGGTGTGCTCGATCAACCATGCCTTCCTCGGCGGTTTCCTCACCGGCCTTCAGGCATCTGGGATTGCCGCGGTCCTCGCCCCTTACCCGGGCCGGTGCTGTGTGGAACTTCGCGCCGCAGCTAGCGGTGCGAGCGTGCCTGGCCCTGCCAATGGGGCGTGTGTGAAGGAGGTCTGTGCTCGGTCCGCAGGGGAGCCGGGCGGTACGTGGCCGGCATCTCGCGAGACGACGCGAAGGAGAAGATCATGAGTGAGAACCTGGACCGGCTGTCCGCTGAAGGCGTGGCGGTCTGGCTGGATGATCTGAGCCGGGAGCGGCTCGCCGGTGGCGGGCTGGCCGACTTGGTGCGGGAGCAGCAGGTGGTGGGTATTACCAGCAATCCGACGATCTTCGCCAAGGCGATCCGCTCGGGTGCCCGCTACGACGAGCAGGTCGGAGATCTGGCCCGGCGCGGGGTGCGCGTGGAGGAGGCCGTCCGGCTGCTGACGGCGTTCGATGTGCGCTGGGCCTGCGACGTCCTGCGACCGGTGTACGAGGCCAGCGGCGGCGTGGACGGAAGGGTGTCGCTGGAGGTGGACCCGCGTGTCGCCCACGACACGGCGGCGACGATCGCCGAGGCACGGGCCCTGTGGTGGCTGGTGGACCGGCCGAACCTGTTCGTGAAGATCCCCGCCACCCAGCCCAGCCTGGAGGCGATCAGCACGGCGCTCGCGGAAGGCATCAGCATCAACGTGACACTGATCTTCTCCCTCGACCGCTACGACCAGGTGCTCCGCGCCTTCCTCGACGGCATGGGTCAGGCCCATGCGGCGGGTCGTGACCTGGCGTCCATCGCATCGGTGGCCTCCTTCTTCGTCAGCCGGGTGGACACCGAAATCGACAGCCGACTGGACAAGATCGGCACACCGGCCGCACTGGCCCTGCGCGGGCGGGCCGCGATCGCCAACGCGCGCCTGGCCTACCAGCACTTCGAGCAGGCCGCTGCCTCCCAGGAGTGGCAGGCGCTCGCCGCGGCTGGGATGCGCCCCCAGCGCCCGCTGTGGGCCTCCACCGGGGTGAAGGACCCCGCCTACGCCGACACCCGCTACGTCGACGAACTGGTGGCGCCCTGGGTGGTCAACACCATGCCCGAGCAGACCCTGCGCGCGGTCGCCGACCACGGCCACATCCAGGGCGACACCATCCACGGCACCTATGAGGCATCCCAGCAGGTACTCAACGACCTGGAGACGGTCGGAGTGTCCTACGACGACGTGGTGCGTGTGCTGGAGGATGAGGGCATCGCCAAGTTCACCGCCTCCGGCAATGAACTGTTCAAGCAACTGGACGCCGAAATACACGCGACACGCACCGCCGCCTGACACGGCCGTCGACGAACGGTCCCAGCACCGGCAGTCACCGGCGACAACCGATCGGCAGACACACCGGGGAACACATCAACCGCTGACAGCGCAGGGCTATCGACGACGATGGCCTGGCCACGTGCGACGAGGGCAGGGTGCGGATCACCACCCGCCCGCGGGCCGAGCCAACGCAGCAGAGGAGAGAACATGGCCGCGAACAACGCATTCGTGATCGTCGGAGCCAGCCTGGCCGGTGCGAAGGCAGCACAGACCCTCCGCGAAGAGGGCTTCGACGGCCCCGTCGTGCTGCTCGGAGACGAAAACGAGCGCCCCTACGAAAGGCCGCCGCTGTCAAAGGGCTATCTGCTGGGCAAGGACGAGCGTGACACCGTCTACGTCCACCCTCCCCAGTGGTACGCCGAGCACGACGTGGATCTGCGCCTGGGCGCCACAGTCACCGCGGTCGACCCGGCCGGACACGAGGTGACGCTCGCTGACGGCAGCCGCATCGGCTACGGAAAGTTGCTTCTGACCACGGGGTCCTCACCGCGTCGCCTGACGGTGCCCGGAGCCGACCTCGACGGAGTGCTCTACCTGCGCCGGCTCGCCGACAGCGACCGTCTCAAGCAAGCTTTCGAGTCTGCATCCCGCATCGTGGTGATCGGCGCCGGCTGGATCGGTCTGGAGACCGCGGCCGCCGCCCGCGCGGCCGGGGTGGAGGTCACGGTGCTGGAGATGGCGGAGCTGCCGCTGCTGCGCGTGCTGGGCCGCGAGGTGGCCCAGGTCTTCGCCGACCTGCACACCGATCACGGGGTGGACCTGCGCTTCGGTGTCCAGGTCGCCGAGATCACCGGCGCCGACGGCCGGGCGACCGGCGTGCTGCTGGCCGACGGCAGCCGCATCACTGCCGACGCGGTCATCGTCGGAGTCGGTATCACCCCCAACACCCAGCTCGCGGACGCCGCCGGCCTGGAGGTCGACAACGGCATCCGCGTCGACGCCCACCTGCGCACCTCACACCCGGACATCTACGCCGCAGGCGACGTCGCCAACGCCTTCCACCCGCTCCTGGGCAAGCACATCCGTGTCGAGCACTGGGCCAACGCCGTCAACCAGCCGCAGGTCGCGGCGAAGGCGATGCTCGGCCGGGACGTGGCCTACGACCGCGTTCCGTACTTCTTCACCGACCAGTACGACCTGGGCATGGAGTACACCGGCTACGTCGAACCAGGCGGCTACGACCAGGTCGTCTTCCGCGGCCGCAGGGACACCCGCGAGTTCATCGCGTTCTGGCTCTCCGACGGCAGGGTCCTCGCCGGCATGAACGTCAACGTCTGGGACGTCACCGACCCGATCCGCGCCCTCGTCACATCCGGCCAAGCAGTCGACGCAAAGGAACTCGCCGACGTGAACGTTCCGCTGACACAACTCCTCAACCACCCCGACGCGACCGGCTGAAGGTCCGCGAGGGGGCCTTACGCATCAGTTCGGAACCCCGATCCGCATCGCCACCGATCAGGCAATGCCCCGCGACTTCCCGACGGCGTGCTACTTCACTTCTTCAAGCAGTCCTGTGGCGATGTCGAGCACGAAACCGCGTACGGATTCGCGGTGGGGGAGGTAGGGGCTCGCCTTGACGCGGCTGATGGACCATCGTACGTCGACCTCCACGTCGTGAAAGGAATCTTCCGGCCAGGGGGGCCGAAGCCCCGACTCGCTGAGGATCGGCTCCTTGAGCCGATAGCCGGGGTACGTCAGCATCCGACAGTCAGTGTGGTGGATGAGCATGATCTCGTCCGTTCCCAGCAACTGTTGGCTTACGGCCAGCGAGCGGATGACGTCTTCAGTGATCACTCCCCCCGCATTGCGAATCACACTCGCTTCGCCCTCCTCCAGGCCCAGGACCGCGTAGATGTCCTGCCGCGCATCCATGCAGGCAACCACGGCCACGCGCTGGGAGGGTTCCTTCGGAAGCGGGCCGGTGTGCCGAGAGGCATAGGCCCGATTGTTCGCGAGATAGAGCTCGGTGACTGACATCTTCGCTGCCTCTCCCCATGGTCTTGGCACGATGGCCGCTGCCCCAGGATTCTCGGCTCCGCGCATCTACCCGCCCGGCGTGGAGGGCTGTGCCGGTGCTGGCCCGCGCCGGCCGTGTCACAGCCTGGGCGAGAACCACGTCTCTCCCTTCGATAGTCGCCCCGGATACGTCCGCATACGACCCGACGCTCTTGCGGGGCGGGCACCACATGCCCCGTGCCGGGCAATGCAGCAAGACGATCGGGCAGCGGGACACCGCCTGGCGACGTAGCCGGCCGGCTCGACCGTGCCCGTGGCCGCACACCGGGCGAAGCCCGTCGCTTGCGGCGCTGCCTCGAGCGGAGGAGCCTGGATAGGTGATTCGTCGGCGTGTGGCGGCCCGTGCGCCCGACGCGCCGTGACGTCGCGCGATGGGAGCGGGGTCGAGCCATCCCTAGAGGTGGCGTCAAGCCCCGATGGCCTACGTGGTCGCGGCGACCGTACCGGTCGTGCTGCTGGAGTTGACGATTGATGACCGCACGGTGCGGCTGATCCCCTGCTGATTCTGCTTCCCGCGTTCCCGGCGGTGGTCGGCACGGTGCGACATGCGACCGACTGCCTACGCGGTGGGCTGGGTGCTGATCGTCATCACTGCAGTTCCGATGTACCGGCCCCTGCCTTCGTCGTACGGCGTCGACGGCGTCGTGGACGTCATCGACCGGCTCACCTACGAGCAGGACGACATGCCACTCGTCACACCCGACACCGCAACACGGAGGAGTCCGTCAGCATGACCCGCACTCCAAACGAGATGCACACCATGAAGAACCAGGTGACTGTAGGTCTTGACGGGACACCGGAAAGCACGGCAGCCGCTCACTGGGCCGCCGGCGAGGCCGAACTCCGACACGCCCGCCTGGATCTGGTCCACGCCGAGGAATGGCTGGAACATCCACCGCTCCCCGTCACGACCACCGAGGCACAGCGCGCCTGGGCGGAGAACCTGCTGCGGGACACCGCCGACGAGCTGCGTCACGAGCACCCTGACCTCGGGGTCTCCACACGTCGCGTGGGCGGATTGCCCTCCCTGGCCCTCGCCCGCGCAGCGAAGGACTCCGACCTGCTGGCCATCGGCTCGCGCGGGCTCGGCGTCGTCGCCGGCTTCATCGTCGGATCCGTAGCCTCGGAGACCATCGCCGAGACCGAACGCCCCGTCGTGCTGGTGCGGTCCGCCGATGGGACGGGCAAGCCACCCGACGGCGGCCGCGCCAGCGGACCCGTCGTGGCAGGGCTGGACATCCGTCAGCCCTGCGACAATCTCCTCGCCTTCGCCTTCGAGGAAGCCGCCCACCGTGACACGACGCTCATCGTCGTCCACGGATGGACCCCGCCGCCGATTCTCAGCTACTCACCAGCGCTCAACCCGGGTATCCAGAGCGAGATGGCCCACGCCATCACCACCACCCTGGACGAGATGCTGAGCCCGTGGCGTGACAGGTTCACCGACGTACATGTCGAACCACGTGCCCCGATCGGTCAGGCCGCGGCCCAGATTCTCCACGCGGCGACCGACGCCGCCCTCGTCGTCGTCGGCCGACGCATCCGCCGGTCCGACTTCGGCGGCCACATCGGCCCCATCGCCCACGCGTTGATGCATCACTCCATCTCTCCGGTCGCCGTCGTCGCGCACGACTGAGGCCGACCACCAGGGCAGGAGAGTCCAATGGCCACACCACTCCCGGACGTCTCGGCGGTCGTACCGGAGGGTGTCACCCTGGGCCCGGTCGTTCGACGGGGAGGCCTGCCGTGTACGCAGCCTCGGCGAGCACCTGGCGCAGCATCGCTGGGGTCAGTCGGCCGGTGAACACGTTGCGCTGGCTCACGTGGTAGCAGCCGAACACTGTCACCTCGGCGCCCGTCGGGCCCGCCGGCGTCAATGTCGTCCGTACGCCGTGGCCGAACGCCGGGCGCGGCGGGGGCACGCTCCAGCCGGCCTCCTCCAGGGCCGAGAGGGCTGCCTGCCAGCCGAAGGTGCCCAGCACGACGACGGAGCGCAGGGTCGGTTGCATCAACTGTGCCTCCCGGACCAGCCACACGCGGCAGGTGTCCCTCTCGCCGGTCGTGGGGCGATTGGCGGGTGGAGCGCAGTGCACGGGTGCGGTGACCCTGACTCCGTACAGTTCCAGCCCGTCATCCAGGCCCGTGGCCGTTGCCTGGGAGGCCAGGCCGAGCTCGTACAGCGTCGCGTACAGAAGGTCGCCCGCCCGGTCGCCGGTGAACATCCGGCCCGTCCGATTCGCGCCGTGTGCGGCGGGCGCGAGTCCTGTGATCATCATGGCGGCGTCCGCGGGCCCGAACCCGGGTACCGGCCGCCCCCAGTATTCCCAATCAGCGAACGCGGGACGTTTGGCGAGGGCGGTCTCCTCACGCCACGCCACGAGGCGTGGGCAGGCGCGGCACCGCACCAGCCGCGTCTCCAGTTCGGTCAGCGTGCGGGCCTTGGCTGCGGCCCGCACCGGGTATTCCGTGGACAATGATCAATCCGCTTTCACAGTGACTGGTAGCGCATGGGTGAACGTCTCCGCCTTGGACAACCCCCGGCCTGTCCGAGAGCACCCTGAGCGGGGCCAGGACATCAGATACGACCGTTCCGGCGCAGGAGGCCGAGGTCCACGGGGCGCGTCGAGCCAGGTGGCGCAGTGTCCTGCCGGGTTCGTACGGTGAATAGCGAAGGGCCTGTACGGCAGTGCGGGCGAGCTGACGGCCGGCCGGTGGGGCGGGCAATCGAGTGGCGTGAGTGAGGCGGCAGGATGACGAACCGTATCTGTACGGTGGGGCATTCGACGCGCGACTTCGAGGAAGTGCTGGAGATGTTGCGGAGCAATGAGATCACCTGCCTGGTCGATGTGCGGTCGTTTCCCTCGTCGAGGAAGTTTCCGCAATGGGACCAGAACGCGGTCATTGACGCCCTCCCTCCTGATATCGGATACCGGTGGATCCCGAAGCTGGGCGGCCGGCGGCACACCCCCAAGGGCGTTCCGAGCGTGAACGGTGCCTGGCGGGTCAAAGCCTTCCGTGACTACGCCGACTACATGGCAGGCGATGCCTTCAAGGAGGGGCTGGACGAATTGCTCGAACTGGCCCACCACGAACGGCCGGCGATCATGTGTAGCGAGGCGGTGCCGTGGCGCTGTCACCGCCGACTGATCACCGATGCGCTGATCGTCAAAGGAGCCGAGGTCGTGGACATCATGTCGTCCACGACGACGAAGCCAGCGGTCCTGAACAAGAACGCGCAGGTCCACAACGGGCACCTGACCTATCCGGCGCACCCCTGAGGCCACCATGAGCATCATCGAGGAAGTCCGTGAGGTGGTCATCACCATCCCCGCTGGGTCCGCTGCCTCCTACGGTGACATCGCCACGCGGATCGGTACGACCGCACGGCAGGTAGGACGGGCGATGAGTCTGCTCGACGACGGCGTGCCGTGGTGGCGTGTCGTCCACGCCGACGGAACACCGGCCGCCTGCCACGACGGACAGGCACCAGAGCTGCTCAACCGCGAGGGGACCCCGATGCGGGGGACGCGGGTGGACATGGAGCGTGCACGACATCGGTGAGGGCCCCGGGGTGCGACCCGCTTGCACCACTCATCGGGGTGTGAGGCTCCTGCTTGGTCAGCCCTCGGGACCAGGCTCGGTCGACCAGCACTCTGGCCCCGTCGCCCTCGGCCGGAGGTCATATCCGGCAGACCGCTTTCTGACCTTCGGGCCATGGCTGGCCTCCATAAACGTGGGTGTAGGAGGGAATCACAAATAGTAGCGGGCGATGATTTCAAGCCGTGCGACTTCGTCCGGGCAGGGTAGGCCATCACCCGCAAGCCGCTGGGATCGTGGACTTCGACGAGAGTGAACCCTTGAGTATTCCTGGTCGTCCTATGGGCAGACCACGCTTTGAGTACCCGCTCGCAGCGGCGGAGGCCCTCGAGGCTTTCAGCCGTCTCACGAGCAGCGCGGCGGTACGGGTGCCGACCATGGTGGGCAGCGCGGCGCCTCCTCGACCGCCTGCCGTCATCCCCCGCGCGGCTCGACCAGTCCGTGGCAGCCACTGACCTGACGGCCTCAGCAGCGTCGATGCGCTGGTCGTTCGTCCATCCATAGCCGCTGGATTCGTGACCACCGCGTGGTCCAAGCGTGCTGCACACTCGGCATCAGTGCTGTGCCGTTCAGCAGCGGTTCTTCGTGGCGGAGCGACAGGAAGCCCGTCGCCTTGCGGCGGCGAGTGGACCACGGGAGTCTGAATGGGTGATACGTCGGCGTGTGGCGGCCCGTACGCCCGGCGCGCCGCTGATGTCGCGCTTCGGGAACGATGCCGAGTCATCTCCCGGAGGTGGCGTCAGAGCTCCGATGGCGTATGTGGTCGCGGCGACCGTACCGGTCGTGCTGCTGGAGCTGACGATCGACGACAGCACAGTGCGGCTCATCCCCCTGCTGATCCTGCTTCCCGCGTTCCCGGCGGTCGTCGGCACGGTGCGGCAGACCGCCTACGCGGTGGGCTGGGTGCTGATCGTCATCACCGCGGTTCTGCTGTACCGGCCCCTGCCCGCGTCGTACGACTACGGGATCGTCATGCTGCTGGCAGTCGTGCTCGGCGTGCTGTGCGTGGTGAGCTGCCACTGGCGGATCCGGAGGGAGCGGGAACTGCTGCGGGTCCGGTCCACGGCGGTCGCTCTGCAACGGCAGATGCTGCGGCCCCTGCCGATCCTCACCGACCGGGTGATCGTCGACGGGTTGTACCTGCCGGTGGAGGCGGACAGGCTGGTCGGGGGAGATGTCTACGAGGCGGTGGCCTCGCCCTACGGCACGCGGCTGCTCTTCGGCGATGTCCAGGGCAAGGGCCTGCCCGCGATCGGAGCCGCCTTCGCCGTCCTCAGCGCTTTCCGTGAGGCCGCTCCGCGTGAGCCGACCCTCACCGCGCTCGTGGACTATCTCGAACAGGCCGTGGTCCGGCACAACGCCTTCGCCCAGCAGACCGGCGAGCCCGAACGCTTCGTCACCGCCCTCATCCTGAGCGTCGACACCTCGACCGAAACACAGGCCGTCAACTGCGGCCACCCTCCACCCCACCTGTTGAAGGCCGGACCGGTCGCTCCAGTGCCGCTCGGCAACCCCGGGGTACCGCTGGGTCTGGCGGACCTCGCTTCCGAACCCAGAACCGTCGCGTGGTTCCCGTTCCCAACGGGCGCCACCCTGATCAGCTGCAGCGACGGTGTCACCGAGGCCCGCAACGCCACCGGAGCCTTCTATCCCCTTGCAGAGCGCCTGGAGGCGTTGGAGCACATCTCCTCCTGGCGGGTCGCCGACTACCTGGCCGAAGACCTCAGCCGCCACACCGCAGGAGAGCAGCGGGACGACATCACCGCCCTCGTGGTCCGCAGAACAGCACCCGACAGCGATTCCACAGGAGCACCGGACTCGGCTTGGAGGCACCCGCTATGACGAACGCCGCTCCTCCCGCACCGATCGTGGTCGGCGCCGACGGCTCTCCAGCCTCCGGCCCGGCCCTGCGCTTCGCCCTTCAGGAGGCGCAGTTGCGCGGGACCGGCCTCCGCGCCGTATGCGCGTACGACTTCACCACTCGGTACAGCGGTCTCGAGTGGTTTGCCGCCTCCGGTTTCCACGATCTGGATACGCAGCTGCGCGACAGCACGTTGGAAGCGGTCACCAAGGCGGTGGAGGAGGCCCGGGGACAGGTCGGCGGCGAGCCGGTGGAGGTCGACATCAGGGTTGAGCCGGGCCGCCCGTCCCAGGTCCTACTGGACGCGAGCGCGGACGCCTGCCTCCTGGTGGTCGGCAGCCGGGGCTCAGGCGCATGGGGGCGCCTCACTCTGGGCTCCACCAGTACCGAGGTCGTGCACAACGCCCATCTGCCCGTCGTCGTCGTGCCCGGCGGGCAGCCGGACCGGACATCGTGAATGACTCGGTCGCCACCGCGCCGACACGACTGGATGGCTACGCAGAGCTACGGGACTACGCAGCGATCGGGGACGGCCGCTGTGTCGCGCTCATCGCCCGCGACGGAGCGGTGGACTGGCTGAGCTGGCCGGATCTGGACTCATCGACCCTCTTCGCCGCCGTCCTCGACCAGGCCCGCGGCGGCAGCTTTCTCCTGCGGCCCGATGTGCCGCACACCGTGGCGCGCCGCTATCTTCCCGGCACCAATGTGCTGGAGACGACCTTCACCACCGCAGGCGGGACCGTCCGCGTGACCGACGCCCTCACGCTCCCCGACACCGCCTCGCTGGCTCCCGGACGGGAGCTCGTCCGCCGGATCGAGGGCCTGTCGGGCAGCGTCCCAATGAGCTGGAGCGTTCAGCCGCGCTTCGGCTACGGCGCCCGCATACCAATCGTGGCGCGCCGAGCGGGCGTACCGGTGGCCGTCTGCGGCGCCGAAGCCGTCGCCGTCTGTGCCTGGGACGCCGGCCACCCGCAGTGCACGGCCGACTCCGTCACCGCCCGGTTCCGAGCCGAATCCGGTACCCGGGCTCTGATCGCGTTGCCCTACGCATACCAAGAACCACTGGTGCTCCCCACCCGTGCCGAATGCGAAGCCCGCCTGGACCACACCACCGCGACCTGGCGGCAGTGGTCGGACGACCGCACCTACACCGGACCGTGGCGTGACGCCGTACTGCGCAGCGCCCTCGCCCTCAAGCTCCTGGTCTTCGCCCCCTCCGGCGCGGTCGCCGCTGCCGCGACCTGCTCGCTGCCCGAGGAGCTGGGCGGGGAGCGCAACTGGGACTACCGCTTCAGCTGGATCCGCGACTCCGCCTTCACCCTGGACGCCTTCCTCAAGCTGGGCTGCGCGCCGGAAGCGACCAGCTACCTGTGGTGGCTCATGCACGCCTCCCAGCTCACTCACCCCCACCTGAACGTCCTGTACCGCCTCAACGGCGGCACCCGGGCACCCGAGCAGGCCCTGCCCCTGTCGGGCTATCGAGGCTCGACGCCTGTACGTGTGGGCAACGCAGCCGCAGGCCAGGTCCAGCTGGACACCTACGGGGAGCTGCTGCAGACCGCGTGGCTCTACACCACCGCGGGCCATCGACTCGATGCCGACATCGCCCGCCGGCTGGCCGAGACCGCTGACTTCGTCTGCACCATCTGGCAGCAGCCCGACGCGGGTATCTGGGAGGTCCGCAGCTCACCGGAACACTTCACCCAGTCCAAGATGATGTGCTGGATCGCCCTCGACCGGGCCGTGGACCTGGCCAGGCGGCAGTTGATCCCGGACCGGCACTCGGCCCGATGGCAGCGCGAACGACAGGCCATCGCCGAATTCGTCGAAACCCGCTGCTTCAGCGAGCGGCTCAACAGCTACATGCGCTCCGCCGGCAGCGACGACCTGGACGCAAGCCTCCTGCTCGGCCTGCTGCACGGCTACCGCCCGCAAGACGACGGACGCCTGCGCGGCACCGTCTCCGCCGTCCAGGAGACCCTCCGCGAGGGCCCCTACGTCAGCCGCTACCTCGGCTCCGACGGTGTCCCTGGCCGTGAGGGTGCCTTCCTCGCGTGCTCCTTCTGGCTGGCCGAAGCCCTCGCGGGATGCGGCCGCATCGACGAGGCTGTGTCCCTGATGGACCAGCTTGTGGCCCTCGGCAATGGGGTCGGCCTCTACAGTGAAGAGATCGACCCCACCACGGGCGCCTTCCTCGGCAACATGCCCCAGGGCCTGTCCCACCTGGCCCTGATCAGCGCCGCCTGCGCGATCGGGGAGGCCACACGATGAGCATCTGGGCCGCGCTGGCGGGCGGCTTCGTCGGCACCCTGGTCCTCACCACGGGCTTGCGGGCAGCCAATACCTTCAACGTCACCCGCATCGATCTGCCGTTCCTCCTGGGCACCGCCTTCACCAGCGACCGGACCCGCGCCAAGGCCCTCGGCTATGGAGCACACTTCGTCAACGGACTGATCTTCGCCCTGCTCTACTACGCGGTCTTCGCCGCCCTCGACTACAGCAGCTGGTGGCTGGGCACCGCCTTCGGCCTCGTCCACGGCCTTTTCGCCGCAACCGCGCTCGTCAACATCCTGCTGCCCCTCGTCCACCCGCGCATGGGCTCACCCCAGACCAGCGCGCCCGATGTCGCCCTGCTCGAACCCCCAGGCTTCCTCATGCTCAACTACGGACGGGGCACACCCATCGTCACCCTCGCCGCGCACCTCGCCTACGGCACCATCGTGGGAGGGTTCATCGCCTGGCCAAGCTGACCACCCTGGCTGGTATCGCCCAGGGGCCGCCAGCGTGTAACGGCGGACCGTACGCGGGCCCGGTAGCGTGGAATCAGGACCAAGAACCCGCACAAAATTGAAGCCTGCCATCGCGGTCACGGCGGAAAGGTCCTCATGCCCCATACCCACGAAGCGGCACCCAGCGACCCGCATCCGGAGCCGACTGATAGCGGACCGGACACGCGCGGGCCACGGCTGGCATCGGTCGTGGTGTTCGTCCACGACCACGACGCATCGGCGGACTTCTACCAAGAGCTGCTGAACATGAAGGTCACCGTACGCACCACCACCGCCGCGCTGCTCGTGGGCCGAGCCGGCTTCCAGGTGTACCTCCGCGCCGTCGGCCCCCACGCCGCCCACCCGGTCGGCCACGTTGGGGCGCAGTACGTCATCTGGACAGCGGACGGCCCTGAGGACTTCCAGCGGTGCGAGCGCGTACTCAGAGCCCGCTCCGACCACGTCTACACCCGGGAGAGTGAGGGATTCACCCTCATCGAAGGCCGGGACCCCAGCGGCCTGCCGGTCCTGGTGGCCTATCCAGGGCCCGACGAAGTAGCGCGGCTCGAGATCATCACTCGCTACTACGTGTGACACGGAGGAAGCCGAGTACCCGGCTCACGAGGAGGTCCTTCAATGGCTCGTAGTAGGAAGGTACACGTGCGCCGCGTCTACGAGGATCCGGCGCAGAGTGACGGCGTGAGAGTGCTGGTCGACCGGATCTGGCCCCGGGGGATGACCAAGGACAAGGCTCATCTCGACGAGTGGTGCAAGCAAGTCGCCCCGTCCACGCAACTGCGCAAGTGGTACAGCCACGACCCCGAGCGATTCACGGAATTCAGCCGGCGCTACCGGACCGAGCTCAAGGATCCCGAACACGCAGACGCTCTGGCGCACCTGCGCGACCTCGCCAAAGACGGGACTTTGACGCTGCTCACCGCAACGAAGCATCCGGAGATCAGTGAAGCCGAGGTGCTTGCCGAGATGCTCCGCAGCTGAGTATCGGGATGAAGGCACCGGGGTGCACGCATCGCCCCGATGCCACTGCGCTGCGCAGTGGCTTCGTGTTCTCAGGCAGTCATGCGGAAATCAGTCGATAATGGATGTGATCGACTCCAGCGGTGATCTCGCATCTTGGAGCTGCTTATGAATGATCAGCTGCCGCAGATGAACGGTCCCCCGCCCGTGGCGGGGCTGGTCGGGGAAAGCCTCATACCCGTCACGGACGAGATCGAGTGGGCGGCCGTGTCTCCACGGCAGATCACCCCGGAGGAGTGGCAGCGGTTCGAGGGCAACCTTAAGGAGATCTTCGAGGCGCTGGGCTTGGCCGTCGGGTCAGCGGCCACGGCCGACACGCCCCGCCGCTTTCTGCGCGCCCTCTTCGACGCCACGAGCGGGTACGAAGGCGACGAAAAGCTGGTCACCGCCTTCGAGACCGAATGCCATGGTGGGTCGGACTGCCGGATCAGCCAGATCGTCGAAGGACCGATCCCGTTCTTCGCTCTCTGTGAGCATCACGCTTTGCCGTTCTTCGGCAAGGCGTATGTCGGGTACATCGCACACGAGCACATCCTCGGGCTCTCGAAGCTGACCAGGCTGGTACGGCTGTTCGCCCGCCGCTTCTCGGTGCAAGAACGCATCGGCCACCAACTCGCCGAATCCTTGCAGCAAATCATGCTGCCGCACGGTGTTGCAGTCCATTTGGAAGCGGTGCATCTGTGTACGCAGATGCGCGGTGTACGGGAGATCGAGTCCAGCACCCGCACCACCCACTGGCGGGGTACCTACGACGAGGATCCGCAACTGCGGGGCGAATTCTTCACGTTGTGCGGTCAACGCGGCCTGGCCGGACATGGCTGAAGACAGCACCGCATACCCCGCCGACGGACCACACGCAGGTTCGTTGGACCCCTTGGACTTGCTGTACGAGGAGGCAGGGCCACCCGGCTTCGGTCTTCCTGCGGCGCTCGCCACGGCGTACGGCGGCGATCTGGGTTTCATTTCGCCGTGCGTGTACGCCAACTTCGTCACCTCCCTTGACGGAGTGGTCGCCCTCGGTCCCGAATACCCTTCCTCCGGCTCGGCGATCAGCGGGCGTGAACCCGCGGACCGCTTCGTCATGGGACTGCTGCGCGCATGCGCCGACACGATCCTCATCGGAGCCGGCACGTTGCGGGCCACACCCCGCCACCTGTGGACGCCCGACCATGTCTGCCCTCAAGCCGCACCCGACTTCGCCGAGCTAAGGCGCAGCCTGGGACGCGCCACCCGACCACAACTGGTCTTCGTCACAGCGAGCGGAGATCTGCCCACTGAGCATCCAGCGCTGCAGTCGGGCGCGCTCGTGGCCACTACCGCGGTCGGCGCCCGCCGACTGGAGGGACGGCTGCCGCCGACATGCGCGATACTCACCGCGGTCGAAGGATCGGCCCTCAGAATGGCCGACGTCCTCGCGGCCCTCCGCGTCCAGGGACACACCCTGGTGCTCACCGAGGGTGGACCGCGGCTCATCGGATACCTGCTCGGCGAGGGCCTGCTTGACGAGCTGTTCCTCACGGCGTCCCCAGTGCTGGCCGGCCGGGCTGACACACCCCGTCCCGGAGTCGTCTCCGGGCTCGAACTGCTGCCGAACCGGCCGGTGTGGACGGACCTGATCAGCGCCCGTCGACAGAACTCATACCTCTACCTGCGCTACCGACTTCGGACGCCACGCGGCCGTCCAGCACTGGCCAATTGACGCAGGCCGCCGTTGTTCCGTCGAACGCCTGACTGCGGGCCGGCGATGTGGAACCTCCTGCTCCCACCTCCGAACACCGAACGCGCCGTGCAGCCGCGACACCGGGGGCATCCGCGAACCACCCTTAATCAGCGGGTGTCGTCGAGACGGCCGCTGGCCCTCACGTGATCAACCATCGCCGTCGGCCCATCATGGCCACGAAAGTCGGCCAGGAACCCAGCGTCGGAGCACCGCAGCGCCCGAACTGCTCGGCGCACCATGGCCATCATGCTGCTTGGGCAGGTGCGACATCCCACCAGCAACGCATCCAACCCGGCCATGTCGTCGCCACACGGACCGGAGGCCCCAGGGCCGGCAGTGCGGCGAGCCGACCGAAGCCTCCGAGGACGCCGATGGAACGCGCGGTGGGCTGCAGCAGGCGCAGCTCTCGTTCCAGCCACGGTCTCGACCCGTGGTGACTGGGGGTACTGGGGGCGGCCCGTACTGGGGTTCGGGCCGTCCGACGCCGCTTTGGTCATCATCGGACTGGCGCCGGCGCATGTTCGTACGCTCCGTTCTGCGCAAGACTGGGCGAGAACTGGCTCCGCACGGCAAAACGCGCCCACCCACACCAGGAGAGATGCCGCGCGCATCTGAACATCGACCCGCATGACGACTGCGCGCGATTACACCCTCCCCTTTCACGCTCGGCCCACACAATCGCCGACCAGCAAGTGGCATTCAGGACGACCTGTAGAAAGTAAACACGGTGTGTGCCCAAGCCACACCCAAGCCGTTGACCAGGCAAAACATCAAAGTCCGGCTGGAGTACTAGCCGCGATCCGCAGGCGCGCAGCCGAGTTCCGGCTGGCGCGCATGGGTCTCACGCCTGCGAGTAGAGTGCCGATATGTCCGATAACTCTGCAGATTACGGCGTCCAGCCGCTGGGTGACCACGAATACCTGCTCCGGGTCCCAGGAGACGCGAGGGAGGCTGAGTTCCGGTTCCGGGCCAGCCCCAACGTCTTGAAGGACTTGGGCGTCGACAGCGCCGCCGAGCAATTCGTCGTCCGAGAGACGGCCGCGTTCCTGCTCGAGCATCAGCCAGTCATGGACCTTCCTCCGATGATTGATCTGGAGGATGTCGCTGCGGCCTATGACGGCTACCTCAATGAACTGCGGGAACGCCTGGCATCTTCCTGAGCGGCACGGGCGCATAGGGAGACTGCCGCACCTCGCTCGCGGCCGGCCGGGCGCACCCTGCCGCGCTGTGGCCCGCGACTGCAAGGATCCGCAGGCCTTGTGTGCTTCGCCCAGCAGCGGTGCGTGATACGGGACGGGGTGCCTTCAGGTGACCCCTACGCCTGCCAGGTCGCGTCCCGCGGGGCAGGACAGTGTCCGCCAGCGCGTCGGACTGAGCCAGCCGGCAGCAGTGCGAACCGGCTCCCCAAATGAACCCCTGCCGTAGTCCAGCAGGGGGCGGAGTATCGAGTGCCGAGCTTTGAACTCCTCAGTCTCGACACCCGCCGCCGCACCCGCTCCAGGTAAGGCGACAACCAGACTTCACCCGGATCCTCGCGGGTAACTGTCTCCCAGTATGGGTGTGACCCCTACCGCGATGGACAGCTCATGAAGCGGAACGGGCCCACGTCGCACGCACCAGCACGTGAGCTGCTCATCCCTTCCGGGTGGCAGCACAGCGGCGCACGGACGTGTCGCTCCATCCCGGCAGGCTGGTGCTGAAAAGCTCTGAGCGGGAGGACCACGGCGGGACAGACGTCAAGCAGCGGCACGTACGGACCTCACGCGCCGACGGACGAGAGGGGATGAGGTTGGCGATGCGTGCATTGACCGTGCGGCCCGGTGAGAAGGAATCCCTAGAGGTGAGGGATGTGCCCGACCCCGTCCCGGCGACCGGCGAGCTGCTGGTGCAGGGCCTGGTGGTGGGGGTGTGCGGTACGGACAGGGAGATCGCCCGAGGCGAGTACGGCTGGGCTCCTCCGGGCCGTGAGCGGCTGGTACTGGGGCATGAATCACTCGGGCGGGTGCGGCAGGCGCCACCTGGCAGCGGCTTCTCGGCCGGTGACCTTGTTGCCGGAGTGGTGCGCCGACCGGACCCTGAGCCGTGCGGGGCCTGCGCACGCGGCGAGTTCGACATGTGCCGCAACGGCCGCTACACCGAACGCGGTATCAAGGAGATCGACGGATATGGCGCGCAGGTGTGGTGCGTGGAAGCCGGCTACGCGGTGAAGCTGGAGCCGCATCTGCAGCGCGTCGGGGTCCTCATGGAACCGACCACCGTGGTGGCAAAGGCATGGGAACAGGTCGAGCGTGTCGGTGCCCGCTCGTGGTTCGAGCCGCGTCGCGCCCTGGTGACCGGTGCGGGGCCCATCGGCCTGCTGGCCGCCCTCCTGGGCACACAGCGCGGACTGGAGGTTCATGTACTCGATCGGGTGACCGAAGGGCCCAAGCCCGCTCTGGTACGGGACTTGGGTGCCGCTTTCCACGCCGAGGGCATTGAGCAGGTCATCTCCGATGTGTGCCCAGATGTCGTCATCGAAGCCACGGGCGCGAGCGAGCTCGTCTTCGCCTCATTGACGGGCACCGCGCCCTACGGGGTGGTGTGCCTGACCGGTGTGTCGCCCGCCGGCCGCAGGGTGAGCGTGGACGCGGGCGCCATCAACAGGGAGATCGTGCTGGAGAACGACGCGGTCGTGGGCTCGGTCAACGCCAACCTGCGCCACTACCGCCAGGCTGCCGACGCGCTGGCCACGGCCGACCTGTCATGGCTTGAGCGCCTGATCACCCGGCGGGTGCCGCTGGAGCGCGCGGCAGAAGCGTTCACGCCGCAGCCGGACGACGTCAAGGTCGTCATCGACCTGTAGCGGGCAAGACCCGAAGGCAGGCCCTAGCCTGGACGGATGTCTCACAACACCGCTCCACTGGTCGTGATCATGGGCGTGTCGGCCTCGGGAAAGACCACGGTGGGCCAGCTGCTGGCGCAGCGCCTCGGTGTTCCTTACGCCGAGGCGGACGACTTCCACCCGGCAGCCAATGTGGCGAAGATACGAGCCGGCCATCCGCTCGGCGACGAAGACCGCCGTCCCTGGCTGGACGAGATCGCACGGTGGCTGGCCGATCACGCGGAGGGCGGTGGAGTGGTGTCATGTTCAGCATTGAAGCGGCGCTACCGTGACCGGCTGGCCTCCGCCGCAGCGCAGGTCTTCTTTCTGCACCTCGATGGCTCGCCCGAGCTGATCGCCGCACGGATCACTGCGCGAAAGGGCCACTTCATGCCGCCCGGTCTGCTCGATTCGCAGTTTGCCGACCTCGAACCGCTGGGCGACGACGAAACGGGCGCGGCCATCCCGATCGACGGTACGCCGCAGGAGACCGCTGCCCTGGCTCATGCCGCCGTCACCTCCTGAACCGGTTGCATTGCGCAGCCCGCCCCAGCCCCGCGAACTGCCTGCCGGCCAAGGAACGGCATCTCTCGGCGACGGTTGCACTCGGGCCCTCTGACGGCGTATCAAAAGTGATCCACGTGGTGCTCTTCGTCTGAATCTGGCCTTGGTGATCAAGGCCAGGGGGAAGGGTGATCCTCGTGAGGACTGGGCAGAGATCCGTCACGAACTCGACCCTGATCAACATCATGATGGCGGGCATGGCCAACGAACACATCCTGCCCCGCGCCATGGGCCGTGTCCTGCCAAGGCGCCGTACCCCGGTCGTCGGCATCGTCTTCGTCTCGCTCCTCGCCATCGGCCTGGTCTCCACCGGAGAGATCGCCGGCCTCGGCGACACCACCGCCTTCCTGCTCCTGTGCGTCTTCACGGTCGTCAACATCGCCGTCCTCGTCCTGCGCCGCGAACGCGTCGAGCACCAGCACTTCCGCACACGCGCCTGGTGCTGCCGTGATGTTATCTCCAAAGGCCGCCCTTGCCGCAGGTCACTGGCCCGCGCATAGCTGCGGGCGGGCCGCGCTAAGATCACGCCCGGCCCGCCGACGGTGGGTGGCAGAAGGGGACATGGGCTCTGTTCGCCTGGGCCGCGCCGGGGCCGAGGGGTACGCGCGGGTGGCCTGACCCCCGTGCAGGCTCCCCGGTATCAGGCGGCCCTCCGGTTCACCGCGGATTCTGGCATTCCGTCAGGCAGGGCGGGGCTGGTGCCGTTCGATGCTGGGGATCCGGACGGCCGTCTCCCTGCTATGGGGGCCTGGGCAGCGTGACAGCGGGCGAAGCCTTGTGTGCGGCGGACTGTGGCGGGGTGGCCCGTTCGAGGAAGCGCAGCAGCTCGACGGGGAAAGGCAGGACGAGGGTGGAGTTCTTCTCGGCGGCGACCGCGACCACCGTCTGCAGCAGCCTGAGCTGGAGGGCGGCGGGCTGGTCGGACATCACGGCGGCGGCTTCCGCCAGCTTCTTGGACGCCTGGAGCTCGGCATCGGCGTTGATGATCCTTGCCCGGCGTTCGCGGTCGGCCTCGGCTTGCCGCGCCATCGACCGTTTCATCGTCTCCGGGAGGGAAACGTCCTTGATCTCCACCCGGTCGATGTTCACACCCCACTCGACAGCCGGGCTGTCCATCATCAGTTCCAGGCCCTGGTTCAGCTTCTCGCGGTTGGAGAGCAGCTCGTCGAGATCGCTTTTGCCGAGGATGGACCGGAGCGAGGTCTGCGCCATCTGGGAAACGGCGAACCGGTAGTCCTCGACGCGGATGATCGCGTCGACCGGGTCGACGACCTTGAAGTAGATGACGGCGTCCACCCGGACTGTGACGTTGTCGCGGGTGATGCCGTCCTGGGCGGGCACTGGCATCGTCACGATCTGCATGTTCACCTTGTGCATCCGGTCCACGCCCGGAACGACCATGGCAAACCCGGGCCCCCGGACCTGGCCGCGCAGGCGACCGAAGCGCAGCACAACGCCCCTCTCATATTGCCTGACCACCCGGGCTGCCGCTGCCACGTACAGCGCACCGGCGGCGCCCGTGAGGGCCAGTGCGGTCAGCAGCTCCTGGACCATGGCGAACCATCTCCCTGCATCCTCTCTCCTGGATATGCCCTCTTTGCCATTCTTTGACCTTGTGCTGGGTGGAGCACTCGGAGGCCCGTCGACCGTACGAGGCAGCGGGCGGTGCATTCCGGCGAGCGGCCATCGCCGGCGCCGTGCGTGCCGCGGCGGTGTGCGCGTTGCATGCGAGGCACTGGCCGGTCCAAGGGAGCTGTTGTCGCCCATACCGGTTCGGGGCGCGGAGCCTGCCACCGCGACCGCTCACAGCGGGGGCTGCCAACGGGAGGTCCCTCCGCGTCGGTCGTGAAGATGGGTGCTGGCCCCGATGCGCCGGGCAGGGGCGCCAGGTGATGGTGGGGACCTGGAGCACCCGCTGTGGGCGGGCCCTCGCGGGGCGGGTGCTCGTGGCAGCACCTGTGAACGGAGCCGCGCCGATGACGACCCCGCCCCCGTCGCCGCCTCACCCCCGGATCTGCTGGGCAGGCCCGTCATGAGTGTCACCGCGTGGCTGGCCGTGGCGGTGTTCGGGACCGTCTACGTACTGATCGCCACGGAGAAGGTCCACCGGGTCGCCGCAGCCCTGGGCGGTGCGGTCGTCATGCTGCTCATCGGGGCGACCAGCCCCGAGCACGCCTTCTTCTCCGACGTGGCCGGCATCGACTGGAACGTCATCTTCCTGCTCCTGGGCATGATGCTGATCGTCTCCGTCCTCAAACGCACCGGCCTGTTCGAGTTCGTCGCGATCTGGGCCGCCAAACGGTCGCACGGCCGCCCCTACCGGCTCATGGTGCTCCTCATCCTCGCGACCGCGTTCCTCTCCGCGTGGCTGGACAACGTCACCACCGTCCTGCTGATCGCCCCCGTGACCATCGCGGTCTGCACCAAGCTCGGCGTCCCGGTCGTGCCCTACTTGATCGCCGAGGTGATGGCCTGCAACATCGGCGGAGCCGCCACCCTGATCGGCGACCCGCCGAACATCATGATCGGCTCCCGCGCCGGGCTCTCCTTCAACGACTTCCTGCTCCACATGGCGCCCATCGCGGCGCTGCTGGTCGTGGTGTTCGCGGTGATGGCCCGCTGGATGTTCCGCGGTGCGTTCTCCTACGACCCCAAGCGGGCCGCGCACGTCATGGCCATGCGCGAGCGGGACGCCATCACCGCCCCCCGGCTCCTGGCCGTCAGCGGCATCGTCGTCACGATCGTGATGGCCTGCTTCGTCCTGCACACCACCCTCCACCTGGAGCCGTCGGTGGTGGCGATCTCTGGTGGTCTGATCCTCCTCGCCGTCTCCCGGCTGGATGCGCGCAAGGTCGCGGCGGACGTCGAGTGGGAGACCCTGGCGTTCTTCGCCGGCCTGTTCGTGATGGTCGGTGCCATGGTCCAGACGGGGGTCCTCACCGACCTCGGCCAGGCCGCTGCCCGCGTACTGGACGGCAACCTGTTCGGGGCGAGCATGGCCCTGCTGTTCGGGTCGATCGTGCCGTCCGCGGTGATCGACAACATCCCCTTCGTCGCCTCGACCAGCCCGGTCGTCTCCGAGATCGTCGCCGCCTCCGGAGGAGGCGAGCAGGCGCAGGTGTTGTGGTGGTCCTTCGCCCTCGGTGCGGACCTCGCGGGCAATGCCACGATCATCGCCTCCTCCGCCAACGTCGTCACCGTCGGCATCGCCGACCGCGCCGGACACCACATCTCCTTCTGGCAGTTCAGCCGATACGGGCTGGTTGTCACCGCCGTCACCACCGTGCTGGCCGGGGCGTACGTGTGGCTGCGCTACTTCGCACTCGCCTGACCGATGGAAAGGAGGCAAGGCCATGACCGACTACGATGACGAGCGGATCGCCGACCTCGAAGCCGCGCTGTGGCACGACGATCCCCACTTCGCCCGCGGCCTGGGCAAGGGCCGCCCCCGACGGCCCCGCGAGTACCGGCGCGGCCGGGCCTGGCTGGCCATGCTGCTGGCCCTGGCCGCCGTGGTCACCGGGGTACTGGTCCCGCACGGGCTGCTGCTGGCGGCCGGCCTGATCATGGCCGCGCTCGCGGTGAACCTCCTCGAGGGCAACCGCCTGCGCCGCCTGCGCCGGCCAAGGTCCTAGGGGTATGCCGTGACGCTGCAGCAGCTGTATCTGGTGCTGCTGGTGGGCGGTGTCGTCCTCATGGCCAGCATCGCCGCCGCCCGGGCCGCGCACCGGCTCGGCTTGCCGAGCCTGCTGCTGTTCCTCGCCGTCGGTGTGATCGCGGGCGAGGACGTGATCGGTATCGAGTTCGACGACGCGCAGCTCGCCCAGTCCCTGGGCACCGCGGGCTTGGCCGTCATCCTCGTCGAGGGCGGCCTGAGCACGCACTGGCCCGACGTCAGGCGCCGGCTGGCACCGGCCGGTGTGCTGGCCACCGCCGGGGTTGCCGTGTCCGTGGCGGTCACGGGCGCCGGGGCCCACTACCTCCTCTGCATGGACTGGCATCTGGCCCTGCTGTTGGGCGCGATCGTCTCCTCCACCGACGCCGCCGCGGTCTTCGCCGTCCTGCGCTCCCTGCCCCTGCCGCGCAAGACCACGGGGCTGCTGGAGGCGGAGTCGGGGTTCAACGACGCCCCGACCATCATCCTGGTCCTGGTCTTCTCCACCGCCGTCGCCGACCTCCCCGGCCCGGCCGCGATCCTCGGCAACGTCGTCTACCAGCTCGTCGTCGGCGGTCTGCTGGGGCTGGCCGTCGGCCGGATCGGGGTGGCCGCACTGCGGCACATCGCGCTGCCGGCCACCGGCCTCTATCCGCTGGCGACCGTCGGGTTCGGCATCATCGCCTTCGCCGCCGGCGGCTTCGTCAACGCGAGCGGCATCATCGCCGCCTACCTGGCCGGGCTGGTCCTGGGCAACTCGCACCTGCCCCACCGCGCGGCGACCCGCTCCTTCGCCGAGGGCACCGGATGGCTCGCCCAGATCGGCCTGTTCGTCATGCTCGGCCTGCTCGTCGACCCCAGCGAACTTCCCTCAGCCGTCCTGCCCGCCCTCGCAGTCGGCCTGGTTCTGCTGCTGATCGCCCGCCCCGTCTCGGTCGCCGCCTGCCTGCTGCCCTTCCGCACGCCGTGGCGGGAACAGGCCTTCATCTCCTGGGCGGGCCTGCGCGGCGCCGTGCCGATCGTCCTGGCCACGTTCCCGATCGTCGCGGCCGTCGAGGGCTCCCGGCACCTGCTCAACATCGTCTTCGTCCTCGTCGTCGTCTTCACCCTCGTCCAGGGCCCCACCCTGCCCGCCGCCGCCCGCCTCCTGCACATCGCCCGGCCGGGGGCCGTGCGGGAGATCCAAGTCGAGAGCGCGCCCCTGGACGTCCTCGACGCCGACCTGCTGACCGTCACCATCCCGCCCGGCTCACGCCTCCACGGCGTCGCCGTCTTCGAACTACGGCTCCCACCGCCCGCGGTGATCACCCTTCTCGTCCGCGGCGGCGTCACCCAGGTACCCGGCCCTGACACGGTCCTCGCCGCCGGCGATGAGCTGCTCCTGGTCACCACTTCGGCGACCCGGCAGGCGACCGAGCGCAGGCTGCGCGCTGTTGGCCGCCGGGGCAAACTCGCCCGCTGGCTCGGCGAACACGGCAGGTCCGAACCGGTCGGTGGCGGCACCGAGTGACCTAGGCGCGTTTGACGGGCGGGAGACCTGCGCGAATCCGACCAGGGCGACACCGGCCATCAGAAGCGGCACGAAGGCCGTGAAGGGCAATGCGGGCGCCCCCGCGAGCGCCCCCGCCATGACGAGCGCTCCCACGCCCCAGACAACCGGCCGCCGCACGCTGCGGCGAAGCCACGGGAAGGCGACACGGCCGGTCACGATCGTCCAGACGCCGGCGGTCCCGACTCCAAGGGCCATCGCGATCGTGGCCGCCTGTACAACGGTGAGCATGTGTACCTCCGTACATCAGCATGAGCGTGGGCGCGGGAATTGCGTGTTCGTGGTGAGGGCCGTCCCGCAGACGGCCTGGTCACCGATCGCGGCGAGCGGCGGCGAGCTTGCGGGCCAGGCACACGGCGGTCGCCGGCCACAGGACGATCAGCAGGGTGAGGGTGAGGGCGCTGGAGACGGGGTCGTGTTCGGTGTCCCGGCGCCAGCCCGGGTGACGTGCCAGGAGGCGGGGCAGGCGGTGGGCGAAGCCGACCGCGCCGCCGAGGTAGACGGCCAGGGCGGCGAGCAGCAGCACGGTCTCCCGGCTGGTGATCGCCGCCCAGGTGTCCTCGCTCACGCGCGGCCGGCCGGATCCTGGGCCTGGTCCTTGAGGTCCTCCGGGGATCCCGGCTGGGACGGCACCGCGGCCAGGGTGACCGTTCCCGGCGGGTTGCGGCGGCTGCTCACCCATGCGGCCACGGGTTCGGTGTAGCGGGCGGTGAGCGGTCCGATCACCACGAGGATCAGGACGTACGCGGTCGCGAGCGGTCCCATCGCGGGCTCGATGCCGGCCGTGACGGCCAACCCGGCGATGACGATGGAGAACTCGCCGCGGGCCACCAGCGTGCCACCGGCGCGCCAGCGCCCCTTGACCCCGACGCCGGCGCGCTTTGCGGCCCAGTACCCAGTGGCGATCTTCGTACCGGCCGTGACCACGGCGAGCGCGAGCGCGGGCAGCAGGACGGGCGGGATGCTCGCGGGGTCGGTGTGCAGGCCGAAGAAGACGAAGAACACCGCTGCGAACAGGTCGCGCAGCGGGCTGAGCAGGGTGTGGGTGCCTTCGGCGACCTCGCCGGAGAGGGCGATGCCGACGAGGAAGGCGCCGACGGCAGCGGAGACCTGGAGCTGCTGGGCGATGCCCGCCACCAGCAGGGTCAGGCCGAGGACGACGAGGAGGAGCTTCTCAGGGTCGTCACTGGAGACGAAGCGGGAGATGTGGCGCCCGAAGCGCACGGCGATGAACAGGACCGCTCCTGCGACGCCGAGGGCGATGGCCAGGGTCGCGCTGCCGGCGGCGAGACTCACGCCGGCGAGGAGGGCGGTGATGATCGGCAGGTAGACCGCCATCGCGAGGTCTTCGAGGACCAGGATGGACAGGATCACCGGGGTCTCGCGGTTGCCGACACGGCCCAGGTCTCCCATGACCTTGGCGATCACCCCGGAGGAGGAGATCCAGGTGACGCCGGCCAGGACCACGGCGGCGACCGGGCCCCAGCCCATCAAGAGTGCTGCCACGGCGCCGGGTACGGCGTTGAGGCCGAAGTCGACCAGTCCGGCCGGGTACTGGGTTTTGAGGTTGGAGACCAGATCCGAGGCCGTGTACTCCAGGCCCAGCATCAGCAGGAGCAGGATGACGCCGATCTCGGCGCCGATCGCGACGAACTCCTCGCTCGCTCCCATGGGCAGCAGTCCGCCGGTACCGAAGGCGAGGCCGGCCAGGAGGTAGAGGGGGATGGGGGAGAACTTCAGGCGTCCGGCGACCCGACCGAGCAGGCCGAGGCCGAGGATGATCGCGCCGAACTCGATCAGGAAGAGAGCGGAGTGCACAGGCGTCACTCCCGTCCGAGTATGGAGGCGGCGGCGTCGACGCCCTCGCGGGTGCCGATCACGATGAGGGTGTCCCCGCCGGCCAGGCGGAAGTCCGGCGCGGGTGAGGGGCGGGCCTCCGCGCGGCGCAGCACGGCCACGATCGAGACGCCGGTCTCGGTCCGCATCCGGGTCTCGCCCAGCACCCGGCCGTTCCAGTACGAGTGGGCGGACAGCTCGATCCGCTCGGCGACCAGGCCGAGGTCGGTGGTGTGCAGCACGTTGGGGCTGTGGTGCGCCGGCATCAGCGCGTCGATCAGCGAGGCCGTCTCCGCGCCCGTCAGATGCAGGGACTGGGCGCAGGCGTCGGGGTCATCCGCCCGGTAGAGGTTCACCGTCCGGGTGCCGTCGCGGTGCGCAACCACGGACAGGTGGCGGTGTTCGCGGGTGGTGAGGTCGTACTGGACCCCGATGCCGGGCAGTGGTGTGGTGCTCATCCGTGGAGCAGGCACAGCTGTCCCCCCTTATGTTCGCTTTCGTACGTGACGCCGCTGCGGCGGACAATGGTCTCGGGCAGGAGAAGCCGCTCGGCGGGCCCATCGTGCCACTTTCCGCGCGTCCGAAATATGGGTGTCGGCACGGATAGACAGCAGCGTTCCACCGGCGTGAGGATGGGGCCGGGGAAGTGGGCTCCGTCGCAGGTCAAAGTGCCTGGATGCGGGGAGGCCGGGCGGCCGTGACGGATGCTGGGGGACCGGCTGGAAAGGCGTGTGGCCGTGTCGTTGTACTGGCGGATCTTCCTGTTGAACGCAGGTGTGCTGGCCCTCGCGGTGGCCTTGCTGCTGGGCCCGGTCACCGTTTCCACGCCGGTTCTGTTCGGGGAGGCGCTCGTGCTGCTCGGTGGGCTGGCCGCGATGCTCGTCATCAACGCGGTCCTCCTGAAGGTCGGGCTGGCCCCGCTCGCCCGCCTGAACCGGGCCATGGCCACCGCCGACCTCCTCAAACCCGACGCCCGCCCGACGGTCACCGGCGGCGGGGAGGTTGCCGCACTCACCCGGACCTTCAACGCCATGCTCGACCGGCTCGAAGCCGAGCGCGCCACCAGCAGCGGCCGGGTGCTGACCGCGCTGGAGGCCGAACGCAAGCGCATCGCCCAAGAACTCCACGACGAGATCGGCCAGACCCTCACCGCCGTCCTCCTCCAGATCAAGCACGCCGCCGACCGCGCCCCCGAGCCCGTGCGCACCGATCTGCACCAGGCCCAGGAGACGACCCGCGCCAGCCTGGACGAGATCCGCCGCATCGCCCGACGCCTGCGCCCCGGCGTCCTGGAGGAACTCGGCCTGTACAGCGCGCTGCGGTCCCTGGCCGCCGAGTTCACCACCCCGCGCCTGGGCGTCACCGCCTACATCACCCCGGGCCTGCCCCACCTGGACCCGGCCACCGAGCTCGTCCTCTACCGCGTGGCCCAGGAAGGCCTGACCAACGCCGCCCGGCACTCAGGGGCCACCCGCGTCGAGGTCCACCTGCGCCCGCTGCCCCGCGGCGGCGTCGGCCTGCTGGTCCGCGACAACGGCCACGGGCTTGGGGACGCACCCGAGGGCGCCGGCATCCGCGGGATGCGCGAACGCGCCCTGCTGATCGGTGCCGAACTCCTCGTCGGGGCCAGCCCGCACGGCGGCACCCAGGTCCGACTCGAAATCCACGACACCACGGGGGCGACAGCATGAGTCAGCCGGAGGGCGGGCCCGCCCGCATCCTGCTCGCCGACGACCACACCCTCGTCCGCCGCGGCGTACGCCTCATCCTCGACGCCGAACCCGACCTGACCGTGGTCGCCGAGGCCGCCGACGGCGCCGAAGCCGTCACCCAGGCCCGCACCCTCGACATCGACCTCGCCGTCCTCGACATCGCCATGCCCCGCCAGACCGGCCTCCAGGCCGCCCGCGAACTCGCCCGCATCCAACCCGGCCTGCGGATCCTGATGCTCACCATGTACGACAACGAGCAGTACTTCTTCGAAGCCCTGCGCGCCGGCGCCTCCGGCTACGTCCTCAAATCCGTCGCCGACCGCGACCTCGTCGAAGCCTGCCGCGCCGCGTTGCGCGACGAGCCGTTCATCTACCCCGGCGCCGAGACCACCCTCATCCGCAGCTACCTCGACCGCGCCCGCACCGGCGGCCCGATCCCGGAACGGGCCATCACCGAACGCGAGGAGGAGATCCTCAAACTCGTCGCCGAGGGCCACAGCTCCAAGGAGATCGGCGACCTCCTTGTCATCAGCCCCAAGACCGTCGAACGACACCGCGCCAACCTCCTCCAGAAACTCGGCCTGCGCGACCGCCTCGAACTCACCCGCTACGCCATCCGCGCCGGCCTGATCGAGCCCTAGCCGCAGCCGCAGTCGCCCCGGCGCGCACCGGGGATACACCCAACTCTGCAAGCCATCCGGCAGCCCGTACCCGCGCTTCGCGCCTGCGTGCTGCGGCAGCCAAGGACCTTCGAGCCGGGGAAAGCCTGTGCATCACGACGACGAGCCGGTCTTCAAACGCAGCAAGTGGGGAACCAACCACTACTACTACAACCCCCAAAACCCAGTCGGCCTCGCCCTCATCGTCATCACCCTGCTCTTCGTCGGGACGATGTTGATCCTCATGGCCAACCGGGCCGGGCCGTTCGCAGCCCCTCCCGCCCCCAAACCGTGGAACCCCCCGGCGTACGAGCACTCCTGGCCGCCCCTCTCCCCGACGGGCACGCCGGGAGTTGGTGCCCCGTGAGCGGGACACGGAACTGGCGGCGCCCGCTGGGATCATTCCTGGGGTGGTGGGCGGTCGTCACGCTCGTACTGGTGCTGTCGACCGTGGCCCTGGGCCGGCCGGTGACCCTTGTGGGATGCGGTGCGTCCGCGGTGCTCCTGATCGCGGTGGGCGAAGCGGGCAACGGGTTGAGGCAGCGCCTGCGCCACAGGACCAGGACCACGCGAGCAGGGTGACGCAGAGCGACTCGCTACCCCCTACCGATGATCGTCTGCGGTGACGATGCGCTCGCCGCCCAGGGCCGGCTGGCGCTGAACCCCGGCTCCAACACCAGCCTGGGCGCATACCCCGCCACAATCGTGAGGTACATCTCGGCCAGTGATCCGGCGTACATGCGGCGCGCCTTCTTCCCGCTCAGGCGGCCACCACATCGTTCTTGCCGAGTGCGCTGAGGTCGACGTCCGGTGGGCGTCGTAGTCGTCGATATTGGGGAGGCATGTCTGTCCCCAGCCGTCGCGGCGAGCCCGCTGACCTGCAAAGGAGCCCATGCGTTCCCAAAATGAGAGAAGGGCGTTCCTGGGGCTTGCTGGGCCGGGCCGTTGACCTGCCGCTTCGGAATTTCTGCAAGGCCCGGAGGCACACCGCGACCAGCCGCGACCGAGGAGCCGTCCAGCTCTACCAGATCACCTACCTCATCACGGGCTCTGAGCCGGACGTTCGTACGGTCGAGGCCACAGAGGTCGCGGCCGTAATCGAGCACGCCGGAGAGCTCGGCATGCAGATCCTCGTCCACCCGTGCCCTCGCCCGCCCGGGAGCCGAACACGGAAGGAAGACGCACCATGACGGACAGCCCGCCCGAGGAGAACACGGCGATGCTGGCCTCCCGCCACGTCGGACTCTCCATCCACGACCCCGGCTGTCTGCGGGCCGTCACGGCATACATGCTGGTCATCCCGGTTTGCGCGCCCATCGGACTGGCGCTCGGCGCCGTCCTGTGACACGCCACGGCGACCGGAAGCCACCCGTGGGGCCTCCTTTGGCGCTTGCCGTCTGGCGCGGTCGCTTCGTCGGTAAGTGCGCTGTTGCGGTCGTCCCAGGGCTCCATAGGAGGGCGGAGGACGGCCACCCGCCGCGCCGCGCGGGCCGTGACCTGCGCCCGGGGCGATCCGTTAGGGGATGACATGACGGCAGTGCCAGGCACCTCGGCGGGCGCCGGCGCCGGCGAGCCTGCCCGACCGGTCGGCCTTGGTTGGGCCCCGGCCGGTCCGGCAGGCATCGATCCGTCCGTACGCGAGGTGGTCGAGCAGATCGTGCGGGCGGTTCGTGACGGCAACGGCGCGGCCATCCGCACCCTGCTGGCCGATCTGGCCGCCGTCGCGGACACCGCCGTCCTGTTGTACCTGCGCGATCGGCTGTACGCGACGCAGTGACCTGCGGCCGGTGCGCCGATCACGGCCGGCCGGGCAGCGATGCGGCGGCCGGCAGCTCCTCGGCGGCGCGGGTGATGAAGCAGCGGGTGCGCTCCGGGTTCAGGGCCTGCGCCTGAAGATGGTCGAACATGGCGCTGAAGTGCCGCACGTCGGATCGTTTCTCCAGATAGAGGTCGCTGTTGAACCGCTCCAGATACACGGTCCCCGCCCCGGGAGCGTCTGGGAAGTCGAGGATGGAGAACTGTCCCGAGACGCCGGGGTGGGCTCCCGCGCTGTGCGGGACGACCTGCACGGTGACGTGCGGCTGCGCGCCAAGGCGATTCAGGAACTCCAGCTGTTCGCGTATGATCTGCGGGCAGCCGACCACGCGGCGCAGTGCGGATTCATCCAGCACCACCCATAAGCGCAAGCACCGGGCCGGGTGGTGGGCCCGGGACTGACGGCGCAGCCGTACCTCACGGCGCACGGCGATCTGTTCAGGGGTGGCCAGAGGGATCGTTTCCGCGATGACCGCGGCCGCGTAGGCGGGCGTTTGCAGCAGGCCGGGGACCACCAGGGGCTCGTATGAGCGGACAGAAGCGGCTGCCGTCTCCAAGCCGATGTAGACGGCGTACGGTACCTCGCCGCAGGCGACCCACCAGCCCTGCCGGTCCGCTTCCGCGGCCATCTGCATCAACGAGTGGATGAGCTGTGGGTCCGTCACTTGGTAGAGGGCGCACAGGTCCCGCACGTCACGGGGCTTGATGGCGCGGCGGCCGTTCTCCAGGTGGCTGATCTTGGGCTGAGAGATCAATAGGCGTTCGGCCACCTGGGTACTGGTCAGGCCACGGGCCAGGCGGAGCCGGCGCAGCTCCGCGCCCAGCCGGCGTCGTCGTACGGTCGGGTTTCCGTTCGCCGCCACGGGCGGTCTACCTCCGGCTCGGGACTGTCCACCAGCCACGGGAGTTGCCCGTGGCCGGGCCCGTGCGAACGTATGCGCCGTGCAGTGATGATCAACGGGCCCCGCTGGCGAGTGTCATCTCGTGTGAACGCAGTCGCGTGCAGAGCCAGGGCAGGTTTCACCCAGATGCCACGACCTTTCACCTATCTGCCGGAAATGCTCGCTTACCTGCTAAGTCCCGGGTGTGGGGGGCCAGGGCTCGGGCGGCCGTGTGGCTCACGCGCGGGAGAACAGGTCGGCGGCGGCGATTGGGGTGCACAGAGCCTTGGCGAGCAACTGTTTGTCGGCCTCACCGCCGAGCCGGGCGCCGATCTGCGCAGGCCACCGACGAGGCTCAAGGACATGCTCACCACCGCGACATCGTGGTGAAGCTCCTGGGAGCTGGCAAGGACCCTGCTCAGGCAGGGCAGGAGACGGTGGTGGAACTGACCTCTGAACACACAAACTTGACAGGGAAGACCAGAACGTCGCGGGCGTCCTCGCGGGCAAGGACGGACCCGACGGCCATACCCGGAGCCCTGTCGTGGACGCCGGGGAGGTCTTTGGCGCAGGCGATGGTCGCGTCTACCCGGCCGCCGAGGAGGTGTTCGTCGGCACGGCGGGTGAAGGCTCCTTCTGCGTCAACTCTGGACGTGTTGTCTGAGCGATTCAGCGAGGCTGATGAGGATCCACTGGTGGAGAGGCAGAATTCCGAACCCGCGGTATTCCTCTTCTGAGCTGCGTGGGGCGGGCGGGGCGTGACAGGCGTGCGGACCAGATGCCCCCACCCCGGTGCTTCGGGCCATGCACAAGAACCACCACCTGCTCGGCCGCTCAGCTGCGCTGCTTCCGTGCTGAGCGAGGGCCTGCGCCTCCTGCGCGACTCTGGCTGGCGGGCGCTTCGGTCGCATGTGCAGGCTCAGTAAGCTAAGGGACGTAGCGCGTCCGGCGACCGCGCAGCATGCAGGGGTGGTACCGCGTAGCCGGGACCGCCGAGGACGCCGCGCGCGGTACGCGTACGGGGCGGGCCCACACAGCTGCGCTGGCAGACCCAAGGCGTGTCGACTGTCGCGGGCCAGCACAGGCCGATTACCCTCGAAGTCGACTCCCCCTCAAGCTATCAATATCGCAGTCACGACGCCAGATTTCAACGAAATCAGTTCACATGGCCAGAAAGTCAACGGAAACCATTGCAGGCAGGAAGGGAGCAATCCGTGAGTCGGTGAGCCGCCCAGTCTTGTGGGGCTCCGGGTCGGCGCGCACAATGCATGGCGGATTCCCGCGCAGCGAGTAGCGGATATCCCGCCGATGCCGACCCGCATAAGGCGGTCGAGTTGCGTTCCACGGTCGGTACCGGCCCGGCCGGCCACGTCGCCTTGTAGTTGTCGTCCAGGCTGCGGCGCGCCGTCAGGGAGCAGTCCACCTACTGCCGTCCGGTCGCGGCGGCTGCGGGGCAGAGGCATTATGGCTGTGTGACCGGGAGAGAGGCGTGACCTGGAAATCTGGACGACGGTGGGCAAGCTCCGTTCCAACTGGGCGTCTGTCGTACCCACATAGAGGTGGGCGTGCGACGCCGCCACACGCTCGCGTTCCAACCGCCGGCCAGGCCCGACAAGCCGGGGACGGGCTGGTAGCAGTCGGCGCCAGGGGTACGTCGCCGGCCGCCCGCCCGCACGGGGAGCAGCCCGTGGGCGACACGCCCGCTATGGCCCCGAGCGAGGCCGGTGAGGTCACGGGCCCCGATGGCCTCGCCCCACCGCTCGCCGTCGGCCAGCGCAGTGAGGGGGCGTCGTGAGCGAGATTCCCGGTTTCGGTGAACGGCAGGGCCCCCTCGATATGTCCCGGGCGGCCACGGCCGTGCTCGACGGCGCGGGCCGGGTGGTCGGCTGGAGCCCGGCGGCCGCGGAGCTGCTCGGGTACGGGGCGTCCGAGGTTCTCGGCCGGAAGTTCGCCGACCTCGTGACCGACGCCGCGGCGCCGGAATTCTCGCCAGGCATGCGGCACGTGATCCGGCTGCGTCACCGGGACGGGCACAGCGAGCGGGCGGCGGTGGTCGTCCTCGCCCTGTCGCTCGGTGGCGAGAAGCCGGACGGTGACGGCGGCAGTAGTCTCAGCGGTGTCGTCGGGACGCGACCGGCGCGCCTGCTCGCCATGGCCGAGGCCGGCGAGACCGAGCAGTGGAACGCCCTGCAGTCGATGCTGCGTGGGCTGGCCACCCGGTCGCCCATCGGCCTGGCCATCTACGACACCCGGCTCCGCGTGGTGTGGACGAACGCCGCTCTCTACGAGGAGATGGGGCCCGCCGACTACGCCGGCTTCGGCCCGGACGACATGGTCACGCACGGCGTGATCGTCTCCCCCGGCATGCCCGACACGCTGGAGGAGGTCATCGGCGAGGTGCTCACGACCGGTCAGCCCGTGATCGAGCTGTACTACCGGGGCCGCCCACCATCCACGCCAGACCGCGACCGGATCTGGTCATGCTCATACTACCGGCTGGAGGACCCGGCAGGATCACCGCTGGGCGTATGCGAGGAGACGGTCGACATCACCGAGCGCTACCTCGCCCAACAGCGCCTAGACCTCCTGGTCCGGGCCGGCCGGAGTGTGGGTACGACGCTTGACACGAGGCGCACGGCCCGCGAGTTCGCCGCCGTGACGACCCCGTGGTTCGCCGATGCAGTCACGGTGGACCTGTTGGAGACGGTCCTCCACAGCGACCGGTCACGCCCCGGTGCCGTGCCCGAAATCCGGATGGTGCGGCTATGGCCCCACGAGGAGCCCCCAGCCGTCTCCACCATCACCGCCGATGACTGCCCGGCCACGGTACGGCCCGTTCATGAACCGGGCCTGCTGACCGTACCGCTCCGCACCGAAGGAACCGACCTCGGCATCGTGTCCTTCGTCTGGGAACACCGCACCGACCCTCTCGATGAGGGGGAACTGGCCGTGGCCAGCGAACTCGTCGCGCGGTTGTCAGTCTGCATAGACAATGCCCGCCGGTATGCCCGCGAGCACGCCGCCGCCCTCGTGCTGCAGCGCAGCCTGCTGCCTAGACTGCTTCCGCAGCTGTCCGCGGTGGAGCTCGCGTACCGCTATCTGCCTGCCGACAGCCGCGCGGGTGTGGGCGGCGACTGGTTCGACGTGATCCCCCTGTCCGGAACCCGGGTGGGACTGGTCGTGGGGGACGTGGTCGGGCACGGTCTGAGCGCCGCCGCCACCATGGGCCGGCTGCGCACCAGCGTGCGAGTGCTGGCCCGGATGGACCTCGCCCCCGATGAACTCCTCGCCCGCCTCGACGACCTCGTCACCCAGGGCGGCAACGAACGGGCCGCGGTGCGCATCGAGGGCGAGGAACTCCCGGAAGACGAGGCCCTCGGGGTCACCTGCCTCTACGCCGTGTACGACCCGGTGTCCGGAACGTGCACGATGGCGCGGGCCGGGCACCCGCTGCCTGCCGTCGTCGACCCGGACGATGGCACGGTGACCTTTCCCGAGCTGCCGTCGGCTCCGCCGCTGGGGCTGGGCGGCCTGCCCTTCGAGTCTGCGGAACTGGCCATTCCACCAGGCGGTCTGCTCGCCCTGTTCACCGACGGCCTCGTGCAAGGTCGTGACCGCGATGTCGACGAGCAACTTGCCGCCCTGAGTGCGGTCCTGAGCCACTCGACGGGGACCCTGGACGACCTGTGTGACGAGGTGGTCGGGACTCTGCTGCCCGGCCCGGCAGAAGATGACGCGGCGCTGCTCTTGGTCCGCACCCGTCTCCTCGGCCAGCAACAGGTAGCCGTCTGGGAGCTGACCGCAGACCGTCAGGCCGCTGGCCGGGCCCGGGCTGGGGCATCTGACCAGGTCCGCGCCTGGGGACTCGACGACCTGGTCTTCACGACCGAACTCGTGGTCAGCGAACTGGTCACTAACGCCATTCGCTATGCCGGGGCCGGCCCCATCCAGCTGCGTCTCATCCGCGACAAGACACTCATCTGCGAGGTGTCCGACAGCGGCCACACTTCCCCGCACATGCGGCACGCCGCCGGTGACGACGAGGGCGGCCGGGGCCTGTTCATCGTGGCGCAAATAACCCAACAGTGGGGCACCCGCTACACGGCCACGGGAAAAATCATCTGGGCCGAGCAGGCGATGCCTTCGGTGAGGCGGCCGACTGCCTTCCCCTCGTAGCGAGGAGTCGTGCCCGGCCCGTGACGGACCATCCACCAGCACAAGTTCTCGTACGACCAGCCGTGCTGATAGGGATCCCGTCCCTTCTCAGCCGCGGCACGAGCCCCACGGAACTGCGACCAGGCTTCCTGGATCTCCGCCCGGCACACCTCGTGCAGACTTTTCCAGATCGACTCGTCGTACGGCAGTAGCGGCTTGGCGTCCCGCCTGTGCCTCGGGTTGTACGCCCGCCCGCCCAACAGCTCACGTACCTCCGGACGCAGCGTGTGCGCCTCCTGGTCGTAGGCGGCCAGCATCCGACGGATCCTCGACTCCTGAGCGGCTCCCGTGACCCACAACTGCTCCACAAGGGCGGGTCTGGTGAGATCTGCCGCGCCATCGACGTGCCCTCGCCGCCGCGAACATACGAATCGCCCGCACACTCCGCTTCGACACCGAGATCCGCCGCATCGTCTGCACCACCAACGCGATCGAGTCCGTGAACGCGAGGATCCGCCGGGCGGTCAAGGCCCGCGGACACTTCCCCAACGAGACCGCCGCCCTGAAGTGCGTCTACATGGCCATCATGTCGCTCGACCCCATCGGCCGTGGTCAGGCCCGCTGGACCATGCGCTGGAAGACCGCCCTGAACGCCTTCGACATCACCTTCGATGGCCGCCTCTCCGCAGCCCGTCAGTAATCCCAACCGCCCGCGCTACACCGTTCGATTGGCTCTGGCCCGTAGTCGGTGGTGACGCCGAGTAGCCGTCAGGGCAGGAGGATGCGGTGCCGGAGAAGGCCGAATCCGGCGCGTCCGTGCATCTGTCTCATGATCCTCTTGGTGCGGGTGTTGACGCCTTCGGTGCGGCCATTGTGGTAAGGCAAGGTGAGGCCGGCGTTCTCGGCGGGCCGGTCGATTTCGAGCCCGTTGGTGAGACTTCGCAGGTGGGGCAGGGCGACGGTGCGGGCGGCTGTGATCCAATCGGTGAGTTTCGTGTCGTTGCCCTCGGCTGGTTTCAGCAGAGCGGCGAAGTCGCGTATGAGATCGGCGAGTGCGGTCATCTCCGGGCAGGCTGCGGCGATCTTCTCCAAGAGGGCCGTTTCCTTCGGGCGTAGATTCACGGGGTCGGTGAGCAGGAGGCGGCCGGCGTGACGCACCGTGGTGACGGGGCGGTCGCCTTCGGCGCGGCCCTGGTTGAGGTAGCGGACCAGGAGGTTTGCGCTGCCGGTGTAGCCCAGCTCCCGGATCTCTTCGAGGAGGTGGGTGACCGGGACGGCCGGTTCCTCAGCACGGCGCCGTCGCAGGTGCTCGCGGTAGGGGGCGACGAGGGTGGGCCGGTAGGCAGGGGTGAGGCGCAGGGCCTGGGTTTCGGGCATGCGGGCATAGCGTTTGACGGTGTTCAGGGCCAGGCCCAGGCGGCGGGAGCAGTCGAGGAGGCCGATACCTTGGCCGAGGAGATCGTGGATCTTGTTCCAGCGTTCGCGGGTGGTCTGCTCGCGTATTCCGCCGGGGCGGGGCGGGTTGATGGTGGCCCAGCAGCCGGTGTGCGCGCGGACCTCGAGCTGGGCTTTGTCGCAGAGGTTGTGCCAGAGGTGCCATCTGTCGCTGACCTGCACCGCGTCGGGCAGGGCGCGGCGGACGGCCTCGGCGTAGGTGGCCGAGCCGTCCCGGCACACGACCTCAATGCCGGGATGTTCGCGCAGCCAGGACTCCAGGGTGGCCCTCTCGCGGTCGGGCAGGACCTCGATGCGTCGGCCGGTTTCGGCATCCGTGATGATCGTGGCGTAGCGGTGGCGGCGGCGCAGGGCGAAATCGTCCACGCCGATCACCCGCGGGATGGCCTGCTTGGGCAGCAGCAGGCGCCGCAGATGCCGCAGTGCGGTGCTGCGGGAGACGGGCACGGCCAGCAGGCCGGCCAGGCGTGCGGCCGCATAACTCCCGTGCCACCTGCGATATCTGCCCGGCGAGACGCACAGTGCGGCGCTGATGACGCTTCAGCAGTCCGGGAATCTGCTCACGGAAGGTCTGCCGGGAGCAGCCCAGAACCGGACAGACCAGCCTTCGTACGCGCAGGTGGACGACGACCGGGCGGCCGTCGACCGGCACGTCCCGCACCGTCCGGCGGTGGTACCCGTGCACCCTCGCCGCTGGCGTTCGGCACGCCGGACACGGCACCGCCACATCCCGGGTGCGGGCCGTGACCACCACCTTGTCACCGTCGTCCGTCACGTCCTCGACGGCCAGTGCCGAACCGGAAAACACCGTCCCGATAAGGGGGTTGACATCCATCACAAGATCATGATCGCGGATGGCTACTCGGCGTCACCACCGACTACAGGCCAGAGCCGTTCGATTGACAGACCCCGACGTGGGGGAGCCGCGGCATCCTCGACGCCACCCTCGTCCACCCCGCCCTGGCTGCCGAGGTCAGCGCCGACCGTGCCATCGACCACGGCGCATCTACCCGCAACCCGCTCCGCTTCCAGCGGCTCCGCCTGGACCGACCGTGGACGATGTTCCTGAGTTCGGCCAAGGGGCGGCCGCCACGGGCTGACCGGCGCCAGATGTTCGCAAGCGGCAGTCGGGGCGAAATGGGGCGAGGCCCGCGACTTCTGTCCCGGGCCTCGCGTTCTTCGATTCTGAGCCGTGCGTTATCGCTGGCGGCGCAGGATGGGTACGGCAGCACGACGACCGGCACGCGGAGCCATCCAACCCGCCCAAAGATCATTTCGTTAGGGGTTGTAAGCACGACACAATATTCAGAGTTGCGGGTCAATGATCAGGTTGAGCGCATGACAGTGCGGTGCCACTTTGCGATGACGGTCGCGGGGTCGCCGAAATAGGACCAGGGCACTGCGGTTGCTTGGTCGGCGAGCAGCTTGAAGAGGTACGCCGCTTCGCTGTACAGCCCGCCGGCGCACGTCGCGTGCAGCAAGTAGTTGAAGTCGGCGATGTCCTGCGCCCGGTAGATGCCGTCCCAGTTGACGACCCATGTATCCCAGGTGCGACGGGTATCGGCGAGTGCTACGTCGGTACTCCAATGCCGACGTAGGAAGAGTGCCATGTCACCCTCACGCTCAAGGCGGTAGCGGTACTCCTCCAGCCGCGCGACCTGCAGGAGTACGGCGAGTGGCGAGCCCGGCGCAGTGCTGTCCACCACGTCCCGGGCGAAGTCGTACATGGTCCCGTGCGTGCCGTGCCAGCGAGCGGACACATGGCGCAGCGCTTGATTGTGCGCTTCCCGGTTGTCCTGGTGCCGAAGTTTCAGCTCCTTCCACCAGTGGTTGAATTGGCGGTGCCCACCCGCGTATAGCCGGGCGATGGTGAGGAGCGATACCCAGGGCACAGGGTCGTAAGGATGTGCGTCGGCCGCGCGAAGGCAGGTCCGTACGGCCATGTCCAGCCGGTCCTGGCCGGCAGCGCCAGGGTCCCCCGCGGCCACGGCGAGGTTGAAGCAGCGCAGCACCTCTGTATCCGCCCGCAGCACCAGCGCGTCCGGATCACCCGGCCGGGCGGTGTGCCATTCCTCGGCGATGGTCGTGCCGGCCGTGGACTGGGCGAGCAGGCGCACCCGGTGGGTGCGGCGGTCCCAGTCGTGTCCGGTGGAGTGGAGCAGCTCGGGAAGACCCTGCCACCGGCCGATGGCGATGTCTTGGCGCGCCTTCGCGAGATCCCGGTCCCTGAGCGTAGCGTCGAATTCGGGAGTGAAGGGCTTGCTTCCCGGTGTCATGGCCGCGCCCTTCAGAAGTCCGTGGCTATGGTGTTGTCAGCGGACGAGGCAGACACGGGTTCCAGGCCTTCGTACTCTTGTTTGATTCGCTCGGTCTTTGCGGCGTCGAGCCGATCCGGACGGTAGTAGGGGCTCTGCCGGTACACGAACATCGGCACCAGGCCCACGGCGAGACCGCCGATGCCGATCCAGATGGCGGTGGCATCGAGTGCGCCCAGCGACTCGACGAACACCCAGAACAGGAACAGCGCCCCGGTCAGCGGCCACAGCCCGCCGAAGATGAAGTTCGCCGGGTTCTTCAGCAGCACTTTGCGGTAGGCGACGACGACCGCAACTCCGGACAGCCCGTAGTAGACGGCGATCTGGAGTCCGATGGCGGCCACAGCGCTCTCCAGGATGTCGCCGACCGAGCCCAGCGCATTGGACGCCACAAAGAGCCCGAGGGCGACCGCACCGACAACCACCAGCGCGACCCAGGGTGTCCGGTAGCGGGGGTGAGAGGCGCCGAGGGCGGCCGGCATGGTGCGGTCGCGGCCCATCGCGAACAGGGAGCGGGTCACCTGGATGAGGGTGGTCTCCAGGGTGGCAATCGTGGACAGCATGACGGCGACGATCAACAGTTTGCCGCCCCAGCCGGGCCAGAGACGCTCGCCGAGCAGCGCCAGGACGTTGGCGCTGTTGGCCTCGATCTCCTCGGCGGTGAGCAGCAGGTTCACAGAGATCGTGAAGACCTCGAACAGGACGAAGACGACGGCGAGGCCAACCAAGCCGGCCAGCCCTGACGTCTTGCGGCTGTTGCGAGTCTCCTCGCTGAGGTTGCTGGTGACGTCCCAGCCCCAGTAGTAGAACGCCGCGATCAACGCTCCGGCTGCGAAGCCCTGGACGCCATCGAAGTGGCTGAAGCCCAGCCAGGACCAGGAGAAGTACTGAACCGCATTGTCATGGAACAAGGCCGCCACGGCGAAGGCGAGCAGTATGAGCAGCTCGATGCCAGACATGATCAGCTGGGCGTGGACCGTCAGTCGCGCTCCCTTGAGCACGACGACGAGCATCACCAGGAACCACATCGCGCCGACCACGGTCGCCAGCGCGGTGTTCTCGGCCAGGTCCGGGGCGAACAGGGACAGTGTCATGCTGCCGGCCGGCAGAGAGCCCGCGACCATGAAGATCGTGGCCGAGACCACCAGCGCCCAGCCGCTGAGGAAGCCGAGGGAGGGATGGAGGGCACGGGCCACCCATGAGTAGCTGGCGCCGGCGTTGATGTCGAGCTTGCCCAGGTAGTTGAACGCCCAGGCGATGCCGAACATGGGTATCGCGCAGTAGAGCAACGCGGCAGGGGCGGCGAAACCGACAGTGCCGACGAGCACCGCTGTGGTCGCCGCCAGGGAGTAGGCGGGGGCACTGCCGGCTACCGCCATGACAACGCTGTCGAAGGTGCCCAGGACGTTCGCCTGGAGCCCTTTGTGTGTGCTCATGAGATTTTGTGGTGCCCTTCGGATACGGCCGCTGTCGTCCCGGCAAAGAAGCGCACGGCCACGGGGACGGACAGCGGGGTGGCTGGTCCGGTCCGGGCCGGCCAGTAATCTCGCGAACAGCAGGCAGAGTTATGGACGGCTTACGAGAAGGAGGTGGCTGCGTCGTGGCAGCGTGAGGTTTTCGGGCACCAACTCATCCACCATGGCGGGCGGCGTACGCGGGTCCACTCGACTCGGGGGCAGGACCAGACGCGGTTCAGAAGTTCGCATACGTTTCCTCGATCATGCTGGCGTGGCTGTTCGGTGGAGAGGGATGAGCCCCGAGGACAGCCGAGTCGTCAACCCTCGTGACTGCCGGGTGAGTGGAATCTTCGTGCCGCCTCGAGGGCTCGCAGTCCCGCGGCTTCGCCTCGATTCTGCCGTCGGGCGACGCGCAGTGGCAGGGCGCGGTGGCCCGTCGCGACTCCGGGTGGAAGAGGACCTTCCGGATTGTTCGACGCACCGGAGACGCGCTGTGAGAAATTATCGTGTTCCGATAAACCCTGTGGAGATGCTGCGTGCCTCCACGGCTGCTGCTCCGCAGTCAGTCAGGCGGGTGCCGCGTCCGCTGCGACCCTGCTGGCGCCGTCTGGCGGAGTGGACCGAGGTCGGCGTGTGGCCCCGCCTGCACGAGGTCGAGGTTCTTCTGGCGAAGCTTCGCCGTGCGGACGCTCTGGACTTCTCCCGGGCGGCCGTTGACGGCTCCCACATCCGCGCGTGAGAGGTGGCTCCCAGACGGAACGAAGTCTTTGGGGCAGAGCGGGCAGCAAACACCACCTGATCACCGATGCCACCGGCATCCCTCTCGCCGTCACGCTGACGGGAACCGGTCCACGCGCAACTGGAACACTCCGGTGGGGTTGTTGGGGAGTTCACCGACACGACGCGGGGTGTTCGGCCGGAGCGCCGCTGCGACCTCGTCGAGGTCCAGGGCCCAGTTGCGGTCCGGGTCAGAGGGCCACGCCGGTGGCCTCGCGCAGGGCCATCGGCACGGTCTCGGCGGCCTGGTAGTTCGGGGTCACCACCACGGCGTCGTCCCCGGCGTCGAGCAGGACGTTCATGGCCAGGTAGAGGGCTTCCTCGGCTCCGGCGAAGCAGATCACGTCGTCCGCGGCGGCGTTCTCGTACGTCTGGGCGATCACCTCGCGCAGGGCCGGATCGCCGAAGGTCTCGGTGTAACCCAGGGGCAGGTTCTCGCAGCCGGTTCATGGTCGGTCCTTCGCGTTCGGTGATCTGAGTTCGGCGAGCGGGCCGTAGACAGTGGAACGGGACACCCGCAGGGCGCCGGCGACGACGGGAGCGGCGCGGCGGACCGCGAACACCCGGGCCTCCTCCAGCCGGCCGAGAACGGCCAGGCGGTCCTGGCGGGTCATGCGTTCGACGGGGCGCCCCCTCTCGCGGACGTAGCTTCCGATGTGTGCTGGATCCGCTCGGACCAGTCCTGCTCGAATAGTGGCTCCGGGCGCTGCACGGTGGGGGCGCCGAAGGCGGACAGGATCGCGGCTGCCTGTTCCAGCGGCGTGCGGTCGAGATTGATGCACAGCACCGCCGAGGGCCGGCCCTGCGATCGCGAAGGACCGCGCTGGCCGATGTCAGTCGGCGGCCGTCGACGAGCAGCTTCTCGTACGGCCCGAAGACGACCTGTGCCGAGGGTTCGAGATCGTCCAGCTCTCCCAGCAGCGAGGGGTCTCACGCCGCGGGAGGTCATCGGATTCCAGATCCCGAGGACCCGGTCGGTGTCCGGATCATGCAGGACGACCTCCGCGTACGGGCCGAGCAGCAGCGCGACGGCCTGGGCCACCGGCGCCCACAGCCGAATTCGAGGGTCCTGAGTGTCTTCCACTTCACCCATGCCTGGGCTGTAAGTCCGATCTGGCTGAAAAGTCCAGAGTCGGCTGGCCAAACGAATCGCGCTCAAGACGCACCGCCCGCTCCTGCAGGAGCCTGCGGGACGTCGGGAGCACTCGGTGGAGTAGGTCGTTCATCCAGATCT
The DNA here is from genome assembly GCF_036194065.1 of Streptomyces sp. NBC_00239. NCBI lineage: Bacteria > Bacillati > Actinomycetota > Actinomycetes > Kitasatosporales > Streptomycetaceae > Streptomyces > Streptomyces sp. NBC_00239. The sequence continues at coordinate 6,882,821 of NZ_CP108095.1, forward strand.
TGCGGTGCGGAGTGAGGCTGGTCACGGAGCGCCGAGCGCCAACCGCCGCAGGCAAGCACACACGCCCAGCTGGACTGCCCGCACGATCCGGCACTCGCGCGTTTCTCGCGTCCCTGGTCCGGCCCTGTCCACGCTTTGCCCAGTTCGGCTCCTCGACGCGAGCGGAAGTACGTCAGCTGCCGCCTCGGACTGCCCGCCCGCGCCTCCAGCGTCGTGCCGGGTGCCAGCCCTTTCGCCGTGTGGATGCACACGCTCTATCGAGCTACTCGAGCTGAGCGCCTCCGCTGAGAGGGCGGAGCCGCGCTGGATTATCGAAGTCACAGGCCGTTGATACGGGCCATCTTCCTCGCGGTCACCGGTGTGAAGTTCGCCGTCATGAAGCGGCTCGAATGACGGACCTGCCGCGAGTCCACAATCCGAGCCTGCGCCAAAAGCTGGCGGCTGCGCAACGTCACCTCCAGCTCGAACCGGGCACGAGGATCACGGAGCTGCGATCCGAAGAGTTTCTCCAATTGGCGCATGCGGTACCGCACGGTCTGCGGATGCACGCTCAAGGCCTTCGCGACCTCCGGGGCGCCTCCGTGTTCGAGCCAGGCAAGCAGAGTGACCTCGAGCCGCTCGCTCTGGCGTGGGGTCAGGTCCGCGAGCGGCTTCAACCATTGGGCAGCCAACGCCGCGGGCAGTGTTTCGTCCTGGAGGAGCATCAGAGTGGAGAGATGATCGTCGACGAAGACGGGGCGTATGTCCTGACCTTGGTGGGCCCAGGTGAGGCTGAGCAGGCGAAGAGCCCAGCGCAGGGAGGACGCGGTATCCGCCAGGGGAACCTCGTGTCCTACAGCTGCGAGGCGGCCGCGCAGCGGGGCCTCCAGCCACGCCCTGGTGTCCGAGCCCGCGCTTGGAACGAGCAAGCAGGGCCGGCCCGCGAACACGCCAGGGAGGGAGTCGTGCAGGACAGCCGCAAGCTGTTGCATCTCTCCGGGGGTTGCCAGCATGACGCCCCGCACGGCGGGCGGGAGGGGCCAGGCTGCCTCCTCGGCCAGCTCAGCGAGGGACCGTTGCGGGGTGGCTCTGGCGTCGGTGAGCGCCTTGAACAGATGCTGCCGTGGCTGGTCGGACGGTGCGCCAGGCTCGTGCCAGTGCCTTGCGGAGGCCCGGTCTGTGGCCCCGTGTCCATCGTGGTGCGCCGGTCCGGCGCCGGTGTGGCGGGCGGGTTTCTGGGTGGCCGGCGGGCCTGCCTCGTGTCTGCCTTCCTGTGGGACGTTGCTCTCGTGTTCGAGGCAGGGATCCCCGCCATTCATGCCCTGATTCTCCGGCTGCCGGTAGCCCAGGGCGGCGAACAAGGCTTCCTCCAGCGAGCGCCTAAGCAATTCGTCGTGGGTCTCGTTGCCGTTCCCAAGCACAGAAGAGCCTGGTGTCCCTCGCAGAAGCTCCTCCACTATCTCGTCGGCCAGCACGGGGAGCTCCGTGCGCAGGACGCGGATCCACTCGCTTGGGGGGCGGGACAAGATGCGGTTCAAGAGTTCACACATCGTTTCCTCGTTCCTGCCGGGGGTGGGAAGGCGACGGGCCGGCCAACTGAGGCCGCGTTACGATCCCCCTCAGCCGCAGCCGGGTTGGCGCAGCCCCTTGCCCGCCTATTGCGGGCCCGTTCTCCAGGTTCTTCCCGCAGATCTACTTCGTTCCCGATGTCGGGATGCGGCGGGTGGCTGGCGGCCGGCTGACGATCGTGACTCTGTTGGAGGAGGATCTTCCGGATTGTTCGATCTTCGGAGAGACGCGCGGAAAGTTGTCACCTTCCGATAAATCTCTGAAGGTGCTGTATGTCTCCACGATCCTTTCTTCTCTCCCAGCTCGGCCATGCCCACGGACCTGGGAGAACCAGGAGCAGCCGGCGGAGCCGCTTCTGGGTGTCGGATGCTCGCCCGGCGGGCCTCGCCCTCGCGGCGAACGCGAACTCCGTCACCGGGCAGACCGCGTCCGCCACCGCCGAACCCGCGGGCCGGCTGCACCCGCGAGCGGTTGGCGGGAGACATCTTCGATCAAGCAGGGTGGGGCGACCGCGTGGCCTTTGAGGCCCCTCGTTCCGTCCTTGAGCGAGGGGCCTCGGTCGCGACCACGTTCTGTCGCTGGTCGGGTCCGCGAGCTGGCACCGACCTCCACACCTTCGTCGGTCGAGCCTGTCACCGCATTCGGTGCCCAGCCAATGTCGCCCGGTCCGAATGTGTGGGATGCCACAAGCCAAGGGATCGGAGCGCGCGCAGTGCCACGGGTGACCTACTGTCGGCCGTGTTCGCCGCTTCCTGTTTTGAGATGATCCACCATTAGCCGTTCGGCGAGATCAGGTTCGCCGCTTTCGAGGGCGGCGATGATCTGTTCGTGCTCGTCCGCGGAACGGCGCAGGTCGGCCAGATGCCACCCCTTCTTCAGGCCGATCAGACGTGCGAAGCCGCGTAGTCGCCGGACGGTGTCGGCGACAATTGGCAGCCCCGACATCGCGGCCAGACGCTGGTGGAACTCGTCGTCGCAGTCGAGCGCAGCGTTGACATCTTTGGCCGCGAGAGCCCGTCGCGTGCGGACCATGATGAGGTGCAGCACGTCGCTGCCCGATTCGTCGGCGACGGTCGCCGCTTCTCTCGCGGCGAGACTCTCAAGCGCGGTGCGCATCAGTAGCACCTCACGTTCGAGTTCTGGCGATGTATCGGCCACCACGCACTGGCGGCGACGTCCGTCCAGGACGAGAGCATCGGAGAGCAATTCTCGCAGTGCCTCACGGACCGGTGTCCGCGAAACTTCTAGCTCGCCCGCGATCTCGATCTCGCTGAGCGGGCTGCCTGCCGCAAGCTCGCCGTGCAGAATCCGGCGTCGAAGCTCGTGGTAGACGCGGGCAGACGCGGGGGTGCGCTCGATCGGCGTCTTCGTATGCGGCCGGAAACCCTTCACGTTGCCGATCCTGCCGGGTTGAGGATGCCGATCGTGAGCGCGGTGCCGGCAGTGCCTCCGGTCGCCATGGCGAGCTCAACCGTGGTGACGGTAGTGGCTGTCCACGGCTCTTCGTCAGTGCCGGGGTGGACAGCGTACTGCGGGAAGCTGCTCCCCGAGACCAGGACAGCAAGGCGGTGGCCCACATCAAGTCGACAACCGATCACGCCGAGGTCGACGGTCGCCTCAGCTGGCCAGGGGGCCCGGACGAGGGCGGCACCATCGCCGATGCGGCGCGCAGTTCCATCCGGTGCGAGGTCGAGGAGCCGGACCATGACGTGTGCAGATCCACAGCCGCCCCGGAACCGTCCCGCGAGGGTGGCCCGGCCGAGGATCTCCATGGGCGCTTCGGCCGGTTCGCCTACGAAACTGACAACGTCATCGCGACCGAGAACGCAAGACTCGTCGGGAGGGTCGATGTTCGGGTAGTGCGGATGCGCCAGGCTGGGAACAGGATCGGTCGGATCATGGTGCCAGCGCACCTCGCTGGTTGGGCTGGGCGCGGGGGAGAGGCGGCCATCGGAGGTCAGGAACAAAGAGGCCTCGGTCGTGCCGCGCGGTGGCCAGTGGTCGTCCTCGCGGAACTCCTCAGAACCCAGCCGCCACCGCACAGCGGCCGGTACCGGCAGCTCGGCGCCTTTGAGGTGGCGCTCGAAGAAGGGCAGCAGGAGGCCGAGGTAGTCGTCAAGAAACTTCTTCTGGGCGCCCGGACTGGCGAACGGGTCGGCATACGGCTCACCGGTCGGACGCCGTACAGTCCAGCCGTGGTCGCGAACGTCGACGACAAGAAGGTGCTCTGCGGGTCCAGTCCGTGCCTGTTCCCACGCTGCTAGCTGGTCGCTGAGGAAGTAGTCGTCGAAGCCGGCCAGGTGCAAGGTGGGGATGCGGTCGGTGACTGGCAGCGTTGTCACATCCAGCTTCCCGGTGGCCCACTCGTCGAGGAAGAGGGGGCGCCGCCCGCCCAAGGCGGTGGCTGCGATCTCGGACTGTGGCCGTACGCGCCAATCGATGGTCCCTTCGTAGTCGTAGAGGCCCTCGTCGACCCAGGTCTGTAGTGCCCACACCGTGCACAGCTCGAGTGGGAAGACGTCCTGCCGGCGAACAGCGCGCCGCAACATTGGGGCCGTCACTCGCGGGGTGATGGCACACAGTGCCGGGTGGCCACTGGCAGCTGCGGCCCATTGAGTAAAGCCGTAGTAGGAGTCGCCGAACATGCCCACTGGGCCGGTCGCCCATGGCTGAGCGACGATCCACTCCAGGGTGTCGTAGGCGTCGTCGATCTCCGCGACGAACGGCATGAGAGCACCGTCGGAGCGAAGTTTGCCGCGGACGTCTTGCACCACGACGACGTAACCGTGGGCCGTGAACCAGTCTGCGATCTGGGGCATGAAGCACTCTGCGCTGGTCTTGTCGTACGGCAGTCGTGCCAGCAAGACCGGCCCGTCTCCCGCGGGCGGGAGATACGTATCGGTCGCGAGCCGAATTCCGTCGCGCATGGGCACCGCGTGCTGGCGGGCGTGCGGCGGAGGTTCGGTCAGCGGGAGACGTTCAGCGCGCCGCTCGCCAGGAGCGTTGGCGAAGGGGGTGGTCATGATGTCACCTCTCAGGTGGTTCGGGGTGGCCGACACAGCCAGCAAATGCAAGTCAAGTATTTACATGCAAGACGCTCACTTGTATACATAGCTACCCCATTGATGTGGCGGAGGCCACTGGCACAGTCGAGGTGACCCAATGCAAGCCGCTCAAGACCCCTCCACCGCCGCAGCATCTGCGATCGAGGCGCGGTCGATCGATCACATCCCGCTTGGCGAACGACACGGGAAGGTGTGGCATGTCGCACCCGTGTGGATCGCCGGCAATGCCAATGTCGGCACGGTCGCGGTCGGGGCAGCGGGGGTCGCCCTCGGCGCCGATCTGCTCTGGATCATCATCGCTGCCTGTGCCGGGTCCGCGTTTGGCGCGATCTTCGCTGCGCTGCACTCGACACAGGGACCCCACCTCGGACTGCCCCAACTGATCCAGTCGCGTCCACAATTCGGGTACGCGGGTGCAGGTGGCGTCTTCGTCCTGGCACTTGTGAACTACATCGGTTTCAACACCTTCGCCTGCATTCTCGCGGCGCAGAGCCTGTCCGTAGGCATCGGCCTCGGGAAGACGGCATCGGTTCTGGCCGTGGTGACGATATCTGCCGTCATCGCACTCTTGGGGTACAACTGGATCCACCACGCAACCCGGTGGATCACCCCTGCCTTCCTCATCTCCTTCGCAGTTCTGACCGTCGTCGCCGTCGGCAGCGACGCCACAGTAGCCGCAGTTGCCCCGATAGCTCATGGTTTCGCATGGACGCCCTTCCTGGTCGTCTTCGGTCTGGCAGCCGGCTACCAGATCAACTGGGCGATCTACGTTTCCGACTACACCCGCTACCTGCCCCCCACAGTGTCGTCACGGGCGATGTTCTGGTGCACCTACCTCGGCATGAGCCTGAGCTCGATGTGGCTCGCGACCCTCGGGGCCTTGCTGGCGGCTCGATTCGTACCCGGCGACGCCGTCGCTGGCGTGGTCGCAGCAGGCGACGCGGCCACTGCCGGGTTTGGCCGCATCGTCGTGCTGATCGGCCTGCTCGGGCTCATCGCGACGATGGCCATGAACACCTACGGCTCGGCCCTCACCCTCATCAGCATGCTCGACACATTTCGGGACATTCGACCCACCGCGCGGTTGCGAACAGTCGCGGTCCTAGCGGTCAGTGCGGTCGTGATCCTGCTGACGTTCCTCGCCTCTGACGACTTCCTCAGCTCGTTCGGCACCTATCTGACGCTCCTCCTCTACCTCTTCGCGCCGTGGACGGCGATCAACCTCGTCGACTACTTCCTGGTCCGCCGTGGCCGCTACTCCATCGCGCAAATCTTCAAGGCTGACGGCATCTACGGCCGGATCAACGGCCGCGGCCTGCTCGCCTACACGCTGGGCGCCGCCGCGGAGGTACCGTTCATGAACACCAGCGCGTTCATCGGGCCAGTCACCGATGCGATCGGTGGCGCCGACCTCGCTGTGTTCGTTGGCTTGACGGTGGGAGGTGCCTGCTACTGGCTCAGCTATCGCGGTTACGACTTCGCCGCCGAAGAGGCGGTCCTGCGCAGCGACAACGCGAGCGGAGCGCCGATCAGCGCCACAAAGAGTGGCCGCCTGATCTGATCTCGCTCTGCCGCCCGAGCCGACCTCGATCTACAGATCGGTTCGGTGGCGAGCGGGGGCGCAGGGGGCGGGGTCTAGGCCGACTGTGGACCATCCGCATCGCTGGCCACAGCGATCGCACAGCGTCGGTCACCTGCTCCTCGCCCGGTGCCACGCCAGCCAGGTGGTCCCAGGACATCGCGGCACTGCGCCGGTTCGCCCCTGCACGCGCGCTCGCCCACGCGAAGGCCGCCGCGACCCGTCCGGACGCCGGCCTGCCAGTGCCGGGCCCCGCAGTGCTCCGTCTACGAGAACAACCAGGAGCCCTGCGCGGGGGCGGGCCGTCTGTGCCACATCGACGCCGCCACGCCAGAATCATCAGCAGAACCGCACCCGCCGCGGACCCTCCCAAAGTCGCGGGCATCCGCCGACACGACGCCTGAAAGCGTTCCGGGCGGATTCCGCGCACCCGCCATCCCGCCCCTGACGAGCAGTCTCCGGCGCGCCCCTTTGCCATGGGCGCCACGGCCAACGAAGCACCCGTCGACACCATCAGGGATGAAGGAACGGGTTTGAACACGACAAGTGGACACGGAAGTCATCCCGTCGCAGCAGGTCGCGGCGGTCCGTCTCCCGTGCGGGTAATTGACAGGGTACGAACGTACCTCCTAACGTACCCACATCCAGGCACCGCCGCCGCAGCTCGACGAGGAGCACCGATGCAGCACCTACACGACATAGACGTCCGGGTCCCGATGCCTGACGGCGCAACCCTCGCCGCCAACATCGCCCGCCAGGGCGAGGAGCAGATGGTTCCCGCGCTCAACCACATCCCTCACGAGCCGGACCAACCCAGCGGCCTGGTGCTGCCGGTCATCGACCGCAAGGACCAGCCGTGAGCGCCGCCGACCGGGTCGCCGAGCTGACCTCGACCTTCGCGGCTCCTTCCCTCGACGTGGCCCACCTGCTGTGTGACCGGCATCCCGCCGACCGGGTCGCCTTCACCGTGGTCGACGGCGACGGAAAGGCATCGACGCTGACCTTCGGCAAGCTCACCGCGGACTCGCACCGGTACGCACGGGCACTGCAGGGGCTGGGGGTCGGTCCGGGTGACAGAGTGGCGACCCTGATGGGCAAGAGCACCGACCTGGTCACCGTCATCCTGGCGATTTGGCGGCTCGGCGCGGTCTACGTCCCGCTGTTCACCGCCTTCGCGCCCCAGGCCATCGCCCTGCGCCTGGAGGGCGCGGGAGCGCACGTGGTGATCGTCGACCCGGACCAGCGCCACAAACTCGACCCCGGCCCCGACCTGCCGGACGACCCCCAGCGCCGCCTCGTCGTCACCCGAAACAGCACTTCGCACGGTGCCACGGTGCTCTCTGCCCTCGTCGCGGCCGCGTCACCGGAACCGGTACCCGCCGTCACCACCAGCGGGGACGGCCCACTGGTGCACATGTTCACCTCCGGCACCACCGGCAAGCCCAAGGGCGTCATCCACCCCGTCTCCTACATCACCGGATGGCAGATCTACCTGGAGTACGCCCTAAACGTCACCCAAGGCAGCAGCTACTGGTGCGCCGCCGACCCCGGCTGGGCCTACGGCCTGTACGCCGCCATCGTCGCCCCGATGGCCGCCGGCATCCCCAGCCTGCTGCTGACCGGCGGCTTCTCCCCCGAGACAACCTGGCGCACCCTCACCGACCACCAGGTCACCGACTTCACCGCCGCCCCCACCGTGTACCGGGGACTGCGCTCCTCGCCGGTGCCGGTCCCACAGGGCCTGCGCCTGCAGCGGGCGTCCAGCGCCGGCGAGCCCCTGACTCCCGAGGTCAACGAGTGGGCACACGCCGCACTCGGCCTCGCCGTGCACGACCACTTCGGCCAGACCGAGGTCGGCATGCCCCTGGCCAACCACCACCACAGCGAACTCACCCGTCCCCTCAAGACGGGATCGATGGGCCGGCCGGTACCCGGATGGAACCTCACCGTCTTGGCCGACGAGAAGGACGAGCCCGCAGGACCGGGCGTACTCGGCCGGGTCGCGATCGACGTCGCCGGGAGCCCGCTGATGACCTTCCGCGACTACCAGATCCCCGGACAGAGCGCTTCCAAGTTCACCCCCGACGGCCACTGGTACCTCACCGGCGACGCCGGGCGCATCGACGCCGACGGAGACTTCTTCTTCTCCTCCCGCGACGACGACGTCATCATCATGGCCGGCTACCGGATCGGGCCGTTCGAGATCGAGAGCGTCCTCGCCCAGCACCCCGCCGTCGCCGAGTGCAGCGTGATCGGCGCACCCGACGACGTCCGCGGCGAGGTCATCGAGGCGTACGTCGTCCTGCGCGACGGCGACAACGGCTCACCAAACCTGGCCACCGAACTCCAACAACTGGTCAAGACCCGCTACGCCGCCCACGCCTACCCGCGCACAATCCACTTCATCGACGCCCTGCCCAAGACACCCAGCGGCAAGACCCAGCGCTACCTGCTGCGCAACCGCCGACACACCGAACTCACCACCCCAGAGCCCCGTTGACCGGCACGGAACCCCTGCTCGTCGAGCAACACGGCACCGTCCGATGGCTCCTGCTCAACCGCCCTCAGCGGCGCAACGCCCTCGACGTCACCCTCATCGAAGCCCTGAACAAGCAGATCACCAGCGCCGAGGCCGACCCCGGCACAGCGGTCATCGCCGTGGCAGGCAAGGGGCCGAGCTTCTGCGCCGGCGGTGACTTCCACCAATTCCTGGAACTCCACGACGCGGGCGACAACCCGGTCGACTTCCTCACCGACGTGTCGGCCTGCTTCAGCCGTATCGCGGCCAGCCCGAAACCCTGGGTCGCCGTCCTACACGGTCACGCCGTCGCCGGCGGCCTCGAACTCGCGCTGGCCTGCGATGTCGTCGTCGCCGCCGACACCACCCTCATCGGCGACGGCCACCTCCAGCGGCGTCTGGTACCAGCCGGCGGCTCGAGCGTCCGGCTGCCCGACGCGGTCGGACGGGGACTATCCCGCTGGCTCCTGCTCACCGGCGAACTGATCCCCGCGACCGCGTTCACACACACCGGCTGGATCCACGCGATCGTGCCCGAGGCCGACCTCATCGCCACCGCCACCCGTATCTGCCAACATTTGGCCGACCGCCACCGCCCCGCTCAGCAACACCTCAAGACGCTGCTGCACCGGATCGACGGCATGGCCCCCGAGCAGGCCCTGCGCGAGGAACTGGACGTCTTCGCCGACAACTGGTCTGCGAGCTCCGTGGCCGACGCCCTGCGGGCCTTCCTCACTCCCCCTACCACGAAAGCGGACAACACATGAATCGCTACCAGGGACGCGTCGTCGCCATCACCGGGGCCGCACAGGGCCTCGGCCTCGCCATGGCGACCCGGTTCGCCGCCGAGGGCGCCACGCTCGCACTGGCCGACGTCAACGAACAAACCCTCACCGACGCCGCCGGGACCATCACCGACGCCCACGACGCCAAACTCCGCACCGACAGGGTGGACGTGACCGACTCCGCCCAGGTCAACGCCTGGATCGACGGCGTCACCACCGATCTCGGCCGCATCGACGTGCTGGTCAACAACGCCGGCATCCTCCGCGACAACCGCGTCGAGGACATCACCGACGACGACTGGCACGCCGTCATCGACGTCAGCCTCACCGGCGGCTTCCACTGCGCCCGCGCCGCGTTCGCCCCCATGAAACGCCAGGGCTACGGCCGTATCGTCAGCTTCTCCTCCATGTCATGGCGCGGGAACTTCGGCCAGACCAACTACGTGGCCGCCAAGGCCGGCATCGTCGGCATGACCCGCACCCTCGCGCTTGAAGGCGCCCGCCACGGCATCACCGCCAACGCCATCGCACCCGGCCTCATCGAGACACCCATGCTCGCCTCCATGAACGGCCCCGCACGCGACAAGCTCACCAACAAGATCCCCATGCGCCACACCGGCCGCCCCCAGGACATCGCCGAAGCCGCGGCCTTCCTCGCAAGCGATGCCGCCAGCTACATCACCGGCATCGTCCTGGACGTGGACGGCGGCATCTCGATCGGGTCCTCGATCCGGTAGAGCGCCGCATCCACGGTCACGCTGCGGCCGTCGGATCGCCAGCGGGGACCGTCGCAGCCCAGGTACGTCGAGCGGTACCCTGGTACCCCCTCGTAAGTCTCGGACTCCCGTCCCGGACGACCACCCGCCGGTTCCGGCGATGACGTCCATGGGAGACTGCTGCGGTGACGGCCCCAACTGACTCGCGCGACCGACGCCCGCGCAAAACGGCCCGCCGGCGGGTCGTGGACACTCGCCGGCGGGACGAACTGCTGCGTCAGGCCGAGGCGATCATCCTGGCCGAAGGCTTCACCGCGGTGACCATGGATGAGCTCACCCAGCGGCTCGGATGCTCCAAGGCGACGCTGTACAGCCTGGCCTCCACGAAGGAACAGCTGGTACTGGCGGTCACCCGCGCCTTCTTCCGGGCCGTGACGGCCGAGATCGAGCAGGCCGTCCAGGCCGAGCCCGACCCCCGGCAGCGCATCCGGGTCTACCTCGCCGGCATCGGCACGGCCATGCGCCGTCACTCCAACGCCTTCTACGACGACATGGTGGGTTACGAACCGACCGCACAGATCTACCGCAAGAACTCCGCTGCCGCCGCGCACCGGGTCCACCAAATGATCGAGGAAGGCGTACAAACTGGCGTCTTCCGCGCGCTCAACGGACACTTCGCCGCCCAGGTCGTGGCAGTGACCATCGACGCACTCCAGTCGGGGGCCCTTCTGGAGAGCACCGGCCTGACCGCAGGCGACGCTTTCTCCGAACTCGGGGACCTCCTGCTGGACGGCCTCAGTGCGGGGCAGGGCGCGCCCGGATAGGAACGTGACAGACAGGGCTAAGGGCCTGCAGATCATCAAGGTGTTGCTTCCCGACCTGGGGCTCGTTGGTCTGGTATGCGCATCCCGGACGAGACCCGTATCGAACTCTCCGCGAAGATTGCGGTGTTGTTCCCGCATCTGGACTAAGGCCTGTCTGATAATTGATCTTGTGGCAGGGCGAGGCGAGTTGACGGAAGCGGCGTGGGAGCGGATAGAGCCCTTGTTGCCGCAGGTGGACGGGCGTGGTCGGCCGTGGCGTGATCACCGGCAGGTGGTCAATGGTGTGCTGTGGCGGTTGCGGACCGGGGCTCCATGGCGTGACCTGCCGGAGCGGTATGGGCCGTGGCAGACCGTCTACGAGCGGTTCGCCCGCTGGGAGGCGGATGGTACGTGGGCGAGGCTGTTGGAGCATGTGCAGGTCCGCGACGACGCGGTGGGCCGGGTGGAGTGGACCGTCGCCGTCGACTCCACGGTCAACCGGGCCTACCAGCATGCCGCCGGCGCAGGTAAAAAGGGGCCGCAGACGGGGACGAACTGGAAGATCCGGGCCGCTCGCAGACGCGCCAGGCCCTCGGCCGGTCCCGAGGCGGGCTGACCACCAAGGTCCACCTCGCCGTCGACGGCCGGGGCCTGCCCCTGTCCATCGTGCTCACGCCTGGCAACGTCAACGACGCCACCGCCTTCGGTCAGGTCCTCGACGGGATCCGCGTTCCGAGAGCCGACACCGGCCGCCCGCGCACGACACCGACCCGAGTCCTGGGCGACAAGGCCTACTCCAGCCGGGCGATCCGGCACCTGCTGCGGCGCCGCGGCATCGCCGTCACGATCCCCGAGCGCCGCGACCAAGCGGCCAACCGTCGGCGCCGAGGGCGCCACGGCGGCCGACCGCCCGCGTTCGACAAGGAGGCCTACCGCGACCGCAACGTCGTCGAACGATGCTTCGCACGCCTCAAGCAATTCCGCGCGATCGCGACCAGGTTCGACAAGCTCGCCGACCGCTACCGTGCCGGAGTCGTCCTGGCCTCGCTGATCCTCTGGCTCCGCCAACCAGCCCGTGATCATTTGTCAGACACGGCCTAGCGGCAGCGACGGCTGTTGATGGGGGCCGAGGCCCGGCTGCTGGGGCATGGTGGCATCCGCGCTGTCGCTCGGGCGGCCCAGGTCAGTGAGACGACGGTCCGCGATGGTGTGTTCGAGCTGGAATCCGGCGACGAGCCGTTGGGACGGGTCGGGCGTCCCGGCGGAGGACGCAAACGAGTCGCCGACCTGGACCCGGGTGTGCGGCCGGCACTGCTCGCGCTGGTCGAGCCCGATGAGAGGGGCGATCCGATGTCGCCGCTGCGGTGGACTGTGAAATCGACCCGTACGCTCGCGGCGGAGCTGGTGCGGGCCGGGCACCGGATCAGCGCCGCTACCGTGGGCGACCTGCTGCGGGAAGAGGGCTTCAGCCTGCAGGCGAACGCAAAGACGCTCGAGGGCAATCAGCACCCGGACCGGGATGCCCAGTTCCGCTACCTCAACGAGCAAGCCCGCAACCACCGGGACGCCGGCCAGCCGGTCATCAGCGTGGACACCAAGAAGAAGGAACGCGTCGGCGAGTTCAAGAACAGCGGCCGCCAGTGGCGTCCCGTCGGCGAGCCCGTCCCGGTCGGCGTCCACGACTTCGCCGACCCGCAGCTGGGCAAAGCCGTCCCCTGTGGGATCTACGACCTGACCGCGAACACCGGCTGGGTCAACGTCGGCACCGATCACGACACCGCCGCGTTCGCAGTGGAATCGATCCGCCGCTGGTGGCACGGCCAGGGCCAGGCCAGTTACCCGCAGGCGACACGGCTGCTGATCACCGCCGACGCCGGCGGATCCAACGGCTACCGCACCCGGGTCTGGAAGCTCCAGCTGGCCCAGCTCGCTTCCGAAACCGCTCTACCGATGTTCGCCTAGACCGGACCAGGGGCACCTGATCCTGGCTGCGGTGGCTAATGTCCTCGCGGGGCGAGGACCCGGATGACGCCGGTGGTGTCGGCGGACTCGCGGAGCTGGAGGTTTTCAAGTTCGAGCACCTGGATCACTCGCACGAGTTGGGCGGTTTGGGCGGCCTGCGCGTCCCGGTCGGCTCGAAGTCGTGAGACCTGCTTCCGCAGCGTGTCGTTATCGGCCTTCAGGCTGTCGGCGATCTTGGGGCGGACGTCCTGGGCTCGGACGAGGGCGTAGAAGAGGTCTCTGAGGCCGGTGTGCTTGTGGGTCAGCTTGTTGCGTCTGAGCCCTGCCTCGGCGGCCAGCGACTTCACGGTCAGTTGTCCGTCGGAGCGGCACGGAACACCGATGAGGAGCCGGATCATGGCGTCGGTGATCGCTCTGATCTCGTCCGCATCCACTGTGGTACTCGGGGCGGTGAGCGCAGCGCTCTGGGCCAGGACAGCTCCAACGGTCTGTGCGATGGCGGCCGCCATCGGTACTGGGGCAGAGGCGTCCTGCCCGCTCGCTGGGTCTGCTGTGATCTCGTGCGCGCCGGTCATGGGGGTGTTCATGAGCCCGTCCCGTTCACGCCGGCTCCGTCGGCCGTGCGGCCTCGTGGTTGTCGATGATCAGGCGTAGAGCAGCAGTGCGCTGCAGTTTGCGTGAACGCAGGGGAAGCGGGTCGAACCCATCAGCGAGCTCTCTCTCGATCCGTGTGATCTCCCGGCGTGCCCGTTCCATGTGCGTGTCGGTGCGTGAGACGTTGCCGCAGGAGGGATTGCAGCGGCTGGGGCTGGGCGTCTTCTGCGCCGCTGCGCCGGGCCGGCCGCGTTCGGGGTCGCACAGCGCCTTGAACGCGTCGTAGTTGCAGGCGAGCAGGGCCGCATCTGTATCGTGGATCTGGAGGCGAGGGTTGCTCCTCAGCGCGGTGAGCTGCGCCTTGGAGACGAAGGCGCCGTCGTACGCATGGTGGTGGTATTGGGTAGCCGCCGCGCGGTAGCGGTCGGCAGCTGGACCGCTGACCGTCTCGCCCGACTGGATGCGCTCGCTGGCTTCGGCAAGCGCGTCCGCCATGGCGATGCCCTGCTCGAAGTCCAGGACGTCCAGCATGTCGGCCGTGGTCCGGCCGCCGTAGGACTCGGCCAGGGATGCGCCGACGTGGCCGTACTGCAGGCCGAGCGCGATGCGTCCACCGGGCTGGCGGTAGATGAACCAGGCCACCGTACGGCGGAAGCGTCGAAGTGTGACATCACCGTCCGGATCGGTGGGGATGATCTCGTGAGGCCGCTCCAGGATGGCGGCCTGCTCGTTCGCCCAGGCGATGAACCTCTTGATCCAGTGCGTGACCGTGTCGCTGGACAGCCCGCGCGCGAGATACCCGGCAGCGCGGTGATGCGGGCTGATGGTTCGGGGAAGCAGCAGCTGCTCGTCGGAGAGGTTCTCCAGCACCTGGATGGCCCGGTGGACTACTTCGATCACGGTCCAGGGGTCGGGGCGGATTTCCCCCTCCAGTCGTGTGTTGCCCTCGTGATCGGTGACGCCCTTGAAGTGACGGCCGGCAACGCGGTAGCGGACGGTGCCGTCGGCGCGTTCTTCCCTGGTCGCACAACCGCGTTCCAGGTGCAGAACCTCGGCGGGCCGCATCCCGGACAGGTAGGCGATGACCACGGTGGCGGCCGTAGCCAGATGCACCGTCAGCGCCCGCACTTCGCTGTGGTCGATGCTGTGGGTCCACGCCTTTCCATCGACGGCCGCGGTGATCGGTGTGGGCAGGGCGGCACCGTCTGCGAACTTTAGTCCGACCAGCGGCTCAGGGCCGCCGCGAAGGAAATCCTGCACTTGGCCTGTGGTGACCGCGAGGAGTCCTGCGATGAAGCGGACGTTCGCGGCGGGCCCACTCGTGTCCCATCGCGCGCTCACAGCTCGAGTGGACCGTCCTCTGTATGCCGGGATGCCCTCACCGCTCGCCCGTAGTTGGCGCATGTAGGCGCGAAGGCGGTCCCGGCCGTCCCTCGGAGCCGAGCCCGGCGGCACCACGGCGGCCTCGAGCCGCTGCCATTCCCGGCGGGCGGCCAGGACGTCGGGTGCCAGGTCCAGGACCATGCGAAGGGCCCACACGAGCAGGGGTGACATCGTCGCCGGGTGGATGACCGGTGTGCGGTTCTCTCCGCGAGCGGGCCCGTTGCTGGAGTCGGTGAAGTCACCGGGCGCACTCGCCGGCTCTGCCCACGGCGGCATCACCAGGCGGTCGCCGGGGAGCATGAAGGGCGCGTATGCCCAGGCACGAGTCAGGGCGAACAGGACCCGCTCGTCCGCACCCGCGCCCTTCCTGTCCGTCAGGGTGGTGGCGAAATGCTCAAGGTCCTCACGGCTCACGCGGTCGAGACGGGTAATTGAGCGCCGGTCGGCCCAATCGGCGAAGTTCTGCCAGGATCGGACTGTGAGGATCATCGTCGCCGGCGTGACCACCGAGCGGGTCACTGAGGCGCGCTGGTCCATCAGGGCAGGCGGCGTGGGAATGTGCACCAAGGCCCAGGCCAGGCGCTTGAAGGATGCCCGAAGCGGGGCCGGGAACGTGCTCCACCGGATTGCGGAACTACGTGTGGTCTCGCGCTGGTCGAGGTAGGCGAACTGCCAGCGGTCGTCGGCAAACCGCGGCAGGACCTCCATCTCGACACCCCGCCGTACTCGCGCGGGCGGGAACACCAGGGCGGTGGGTGGCGGATCGACCAGGCCGGGGCCCGCCAGCGCAGAGCCGGATGAGCGTGTCACGGGTCCAGCTTCCTCTCAAGCATCGCGTCGATCAGTTCCCGATCCGACCCGGTGAGCCGGCCCAGAAGAGCGGGCCAGGCCCGCTCGACGGTGTGCTCGGCCAGGAGATCACCCACCCGGGCGTGGTGCTCCTTCCAGTCGGCCATCCACACGGCCGGCGCCACCGCCGACCGCAGCGCCTCCAACGCCTTGAACAGGTAGACGATCCGTGGGAGGTGGCGCCCGGTGGCGAGCGCATTGGGGCAGGCGAAGCACAGGAGGAAGGACACCGAGCAGGGGCCGTCGGTGCTGAAGGGGCTGTGGTCGAAGTCCTGGCACGCCCCGACAGCCGTATCGAGATCGCCCGAGACGAACTGCCGGGCGGCCTCCAGCGTGATGCCCACCTGGCCCTGGACAGCGTGGGCCTGGCACTCCGGGTCGCCGCCGTCCACGGTGACGACCCTCATCCTGACGTGAGCGCGTGCCTGTTCCACCGCCTTGGTCAGCCCGGCAGCCACCGCGGTCGGGGAGTCCTCGATGACCCGACGGTCTCGCCGCACGTACGCGTCGTCGTGGACCTTCCGGGTGTTGTTGTGAGGAGCGCCGATGACGACCTCCACCGAATGCCGCAGCTTGCGGGCGCCGATACCCGGTGGCAGGGCTACGCCGCGGGCACCCATGAGTTCGCACCAGTCCACGATCGCGTGCTCAAGCCCCGTGGACCCATCGTTGAACATCTCCCCCCGGTGCAGACCCCGCGACCACAACAGGGCCCTGCTCGGCCAGCCAAGCCCCGCCAACGTGATCCGGACCTGCTCGGTCATGTCAACGACCTGCCGCAAGGCCCACCCTGCAGTGTCCTCACCGACGTTGACCAGGTTGTTCGTACTGTGCCGCAGCCGGGAGCCACGCCGTGCCTTGTCCGTCTCGACGCGCTGGACCACCGGCTCCGCGGTGTCCCCGTCTCCGTTCGGCCACACAGACGGAACCTCCATTGCCGCGAGCACCGACAGGTTCCATGCCTCGTGGCAGATCAGCAGCACCGCGGCCGCGCCCTTTTCCACGACCGTCGGGAAGAGAGCAGAGATGCCCTGGTGGTAGCGGCCGGGCGGCACGAAGCGGCGGGCCAGTTCCCGCCGGACGGGATGGGGCGGGTACCCGCTCGGTGTCCTTGGGAAGTCGCCGTCGCGGCTGAGGATGTCCAGCAGCTCACCCCATGGCCAGTCCTTGTCCCCGTCGGTCATTTCGCCGGACCGCCAGCGCTCCAGCAGGCGGGCGTTGCTCGTGATCCGGAGGCGGGCAGTCCGAACGGTCCGTGCTGCCTCGTCCCGGATCATCAGCAGTTCGGTGCGGGAGAAGCTCTCCTTGGGCGCGGCCTTGCGGACCCAGCGGCTTCGAACGGACATCGCCGCGAGCGTAGCCGCCGGCAGTGAAGGCACCTGGCGCAGGACGGCACCGAGCATCCGCCTGGTTTCGATTGCGTCCACCCACCTGTTCCAGATACCTGCGCTGATCTCGCCAACGTGTCCGATGGTCTTCCCATACTCCTTTTCCAGATGCCTCAGGAACTGGCGGACCACCTTGGCGTGGGTGTCGCAGCTGGCCGCGCTGGTCCAGGCCCTGGCGGCGCGGGCGAAGCCGGCCGCCAGTTCCCGCCTGATCTCCAGCGATCCCGGACACTGAGTGAAGTTGTAGGTGCCCAGGTCCTGGCCGGCGGGTCCCAGCGGGGTACAGATCAGTCCGGAGGCATCGACGGTGCTCCGGCGCCGGTAGTCCGCAGGCGGCAGGGTCGCCTTGCCCCTCCCTCGCGTCACACGGCGTCCAAGATCAGGCCGGTTCGCCGGGCCAGTTCGCTCAGCATCAGGTCGTTCACCGGATGGTCCTCATCGTTGAGCAGCGTCTCCAGCTGGAGCCCGCGGACCGGCTCTAGGTAGATGGCCTTCGTAGTCTCCTCCGACAGGTGTCCGAGCAGGTCCTTCACCATCGACCAGACCGTCCCATAAGCCTCCTCGTACCGGCGCCGTTCACCGGGCGTCAGTCCCAGACGCCGGTCCAGTGCATGGTTGAGGGCCAGAAGCATCCGCAAGGCCATGGAGTGGCGCAGCATGTGCGGGGTCGCGAACACCGTGAGCCCCATCGCCGCACATCGTTCGCTAGCCCGTTCGAAGGTCTTGGTCCAGCTGCGGTAGGCCATCGGCATGCCCGACTCGGTCAGCCACACCATGGCCGGCTCCAGCCCGTCAGCCGCGCGGACGAAGAGCTTCATGCGCTGGCGGACATTCAGCTTGTCCAGGTGGGCCTGGCCGAGTCTGCCGTCGGGCTCCGACCAGCGAGCGATCCGCCGGCGCGTGACCTCTTCCAGGATCCGCTTGTCCGGCACCTGCTCGTACAGTCCCCGCATTTGAGCCCGCCTTACGGCCTGGGCCCGCGTGGACAGCCGGTAGTACTCCACCGTCCGTAGCGCGCCGTGGCTGGCGTAGAAGGTACGGCCGGCGCGCTTTGCGACAGCCGTTCCCACTTTGCCGGCGTAGTACCGCCGGTCAGTCAGCTCTGGCAGCTCCGCGAGGAGCAGCGTTCCGCCCTCCCTGCGCCGGAGCCCGGAGGAGTACACGAGATCCGCGTACGACGTGTCCCGGGCGTCGTTGCGGCCCGGCCAGCTCGGATTCTCCAGACCATCCGAAAGCAGCCCGCCCAGACCAACGTCCCGCCACAGCCTGTAGGCCCGTGGCGTCAGCCACTTCACGTCCGAGCCGCGCACATCAGCGGGAGCCAGCTCCGCCGACTCCACCATAGTTCCGTCCGGCAGGACGAACGACCTCAGAAGCACCGGACTGTCCGCGACGAACCTCAGCTTCCTCGCGATGTCATAGAGCAAGCGCAGAGCCGCAAGTTCCTTGCCCCACGTTGACCCCGTGATCGTGTTCCGGTTGCCCAGCCCTCGCAAACGCCAGTCCTCCCAGTCCTCCAGGTCCTCTGGGGTTGCTTCGTCCCAGTTAAGGCCCCGCTGCCACAGGAAGGTGAAGAACACGCGGTAGCAGGGGGCATACGTCTGCCGAGTCCCCTCGGACTTCCGAGCGAAGTAGTGCGACTTGAAAATCCGGCTCAGCCGCGGGTCGACCCGTCCCGCAGGCGAAAGAAGGATTGGCTGCCCCGTACGAATCCCTAGCTGGCTCTCGCGCGCTGCGAGACCCTCCCAGCCGTCAAGAACACCAGCTTCTGACGCCGGCGCCACAACGTCCGCGCCGGTCCAGAACAGCTGCCACTCGTCCACAACGCACGCCTCACGTACGGCAACACGACCTCTGACAACACGGTCACCGTAGACAGAAGGCGCCTTTGCCACCGATCTGGGATAGCGGTCCGCGGTGCGCATCGCCCTCACTGGTGATCTTGAAGATGTCCAGGGTGGTCCCGGGATGTTGGGTACGGAACGTCTCGGCGAAGCGGCCGGTCTGTTCCATCGCCATTGGGCTGGGCCGGGTGCCGAGTCGGATGGTCTGGGTTGCGAGGGGGCTCATGGTGCGGTTCTCCGGTCTGGACGGGTCAGCGGCTGTAGGGGTGGGCGAGTGCGGCCTGAAGGGTCTGTTTGGGGGTGAGGGCGTTGGTGTCGATCACGTGCCCGGCGTCGTGCAGCCACTCGGCCGCGGCCTGCTCGTAGTCGTGGGCGCGTCGGCGTCGGTGGGAGCGGACGGCCTCGCTGCGCGCGCCGTCGGGGTACTCCTGGCTCGCGGCGATCCGGGCTTCGAGCTGCCGTGGATCAGCGTGGAGCACCAGGTGGTGGACCTCGGTGCTGAGTTCGCGGAGTGGCCTGAGGATCTCGTCCGCGTATGCCCGTTTGAGTACAGTCATCGGGACGATGACCGTCCCGCCGGTCAGCTGGTAGAGCTCGATGATGAGCTGCACGGTCAGCCGCCGCCACGCGGGATAGTCCTGGTAGTCGCGCACGCGCAGGGCGTGGCCGGCCATGCTCTTGCGCAGGAGGGAGCCGACATCCTCTGGGTCCGCGACCACTGATCCGGCCAGTGCCTCGCGCAGACCGGTCGCCAGGGTCGACTTCCCGGCCCCGAATGGCCCGTTGATCCAGACGATCACCGCTCCTCCGCATCCGCCCCTACGTGCACCGCTCGTTCAACGGGTGCCGGGAGGAGGCCGTCACGCCCCGCCCACTGGAACACCATCCGGGACAGCGGGCGGTCCAGGACGTCACCGGGCGGCAGTCGGTGGTCCGGGGTTCCGGCAGGGTGGACGCTCAGAGCCGGATCGGGGTTCGCCCGCACGTTCTGGTCCCAGGCCCTGACCGTGTCCACCAGCCGCTCGGCGAGCTGCGGGCCCTGCTCGCCGAAGGCGTGCACGACGAACTCCCACTCGCTGTCCTTCGGGGTGACTCCGCGGCGGGTCTGGACGTGGATGAGGTAGGCGATCGACCGGTCCCCGAGGATCGCCGGCGCGTCGGACCCCTTCGCGATCAGGGTGATCCCCGCGCCCTTATCGACGTGGGCGGCCAGCCGACAGAACCCCGCCAGGGTCGTAGCCGCGTACAGCTGAAGGCCCCCGAAGTAGAACTCGCCGCTCACAACCAGCCCCGTGCCCACCTCGTGGCGTGGCCCTCGCAACGCGTCCTCGAGCCCCTGCGTCGGCTGGGGCGCGCCGTCCTCGAAGCGGAGCTGCAGCTCACCGTCGAGAAGGTCGACAACGGGAACGGTCCGCGCGTGTTCGCCTTGTGCGTGCACGAAGCCGCAGTGCGTGAACTTACGGGCGTGGAGGACATCCCCGTCGCGTTGGAAGCTGACCGCACGGGTGTAGCCGTGGATCTCCAGGGGGAGGACCAGATATCCGCCTTCGGCGAGCTGCTCGCGCCATGCAGGTGCGATCTGCCAGACGCTGTAGGTGATGATGCTGCCGTCGAATCCGCCGCGGGGAACGAGCCAGGCCGGGGCTCCGATCGCTGCGTCGCCCTGGAACGCGGTGACCTGCCCGCTGTAGGCTTCTGCGGTGAATCGCTGTGCGCGGCGCACGACGTACGGGTCGATGTCGCCGGTGACTACCGACCCTGTGGGTCCGACGACGTGGGAGATGAAGGCGGCGTTGCAGCCGCCCGATCCCGCCTCGTAGACGTGCCCGCCTTCCGGCAGGTGCAGGCTTTCGACCATGTCGGTGTGGAGCCAGGCCGCCGATACCGAGCTGGTGCTCCGCCCGGCCTCATCGCGGCGGGTGCTGATGCACAAGTCGTCGTCGTAGGCGGTCTTGAGATCCTTCTCCGGCGCGTACCGGTGCCTGGCCATCTCGTGAAGGGCCTCCTGCACGCGCTTCGAGGGCGCCCACCCGCCTGCGATGATCTTGGCCGCCATGGAGTGGCGCAGCCGGACGGCTTCGGCGGGCTCGCCGGGCACCGGGGGGTGGGTGGTGGCGAGCGGGTAGGAGTGGACCGGGGGCAGGCCCGGGATGATGCCGGGCCAGATCGCGTCCAGGGCCTGGGCGGCCGGGGCGAAGACGGGCCCGATGCGGGCGAGGGTGTGCAGGTCGTGGAACTCGGCTCGTTCGAAGAGGTTCGGTTCCGGGTTGGTGAGGGTGCCGGAGAACGCGGTGACGCGTACGACCGCGGTCAGCCTGGGCACGCCGTGGCTGTCGTCGGCAAGCATCGTCACCACGTACGCGTCCGAGGGCGAGGCGATCAGCCCGCACTCCTCCTCCAGCTCACGGACGGCAGCAGAGGCGAAATCCTCCGATCCGGTCGGCTTGCCGCCAGGGAGTTCCCACATCCCTCGGGTGGACCTGGCGAGGAGGACGCGTCCGGCCTCGTCGGTGACGACGGCGAGGGCGCCGGTCAACGCGTGTCCGGTCGGCTGCCCCTTCTCCACTGCCGTGGTCGGGGTGGGGCAGGGGCCGCGCAGGACCAAGACGGCGAGCCCTTCCGCGTCCAGCTGCTCTGTCTGCTTCCAGCCCTCGGTCAGAACGCGGATCTCGCTCTCGTCGAGGGCGATGTTCCTCCGCTCCTCGGGGGTGTTCTCCGCGGTGGGGGTGATGATCACGAGGGCGCCTTCGGGCCGCAGGCGCTCGCCCAGCTGGTGCAGGACGCGGCTTCGCCCCGAGACGAACGGCACGACGAGGCGCAGGGTGATCAGGTCGTACCCGTCGGGGTGCAGATCGACAGGGTCACCGTTCTCGATGTCCAGCCCAATCCAGCGCACACCCTCCACGCCAGGGTGCTCTTGCCGGGCGTGGTCGAGCGCGCTGTCGGCGAAGTCGGTGGCGTCCACCGTGTAGCCGAGGGACGCCAGGTAGACCGCGAGCTCACCCTTCCCGGTGCCCACATCGAGAGCCCGGCCGCCTTCCTGTGGAGCCGGGACATGCTCGGCGAGAAGAGCCCGCTCGACGTCACCGAGAAGCCTGAACCCCTTCCCCTGCGCGTAGTGCTGCTCCCACTCCGCGCGAACCACGTACCCCACAGCGGTGCTCCTCAACTCGTATAGGCCATCAGATAGCTCGTGTCTTGGGTGGCGAACCGCGGCTAGGTGGTGCGTCCAGGGGCGCGGCCGGGGAGCCGGGTCATCCGCATCAGCGCCGGGTCCGCGGTGAACCCGAGCGCTGCGTAGAGCGGGGCCGAGTCCTCGCTCGCGTGCAGGTCGTAGAGGGTGACCCCGTCGGCTTCCAGATGGTCCAGGAGCGCGGTGAGCGCGGCCTTGGCGTAACCGCGGCGCCGGTGATCGGGGTCGGTGGCCACCGCCTGGATCCGTACGGCCATCCCCTTGGGGTACTTGGGGGCGGGCAGGACCGCGTGGACGAGCCCGAGTGCGCAGCTGGCCAGCCGGCCCTCGACGGCTTCGACGACGTAGGCACGCGCGTCGCCTCCGGTGGCGAGTCGTACGGTCAGCTGGTCGGTGCACCGGGCCAGCCAGAGCGGGTCCAGGGGCTCGGACAGGATGTTCTCCGAGCGCAGGCGGGAGATCTCCGCCGCGTCGGCGGGGGTGGCCAGGCGGGGCTGGGTCATACCGTGCGCCTTCCTCGAATCGATGCCGGGCGGGGTCAGCTGCGGCGGGCGGTGTGGAGGCGCAGCAGGGTGCGGCGGCCGCGTTCGGTGACCTCGGGGTCGCCGTGGGCCATGCCGTAGGCGATGCCGGAGACCGCGTCGAAGGCCGCCTCGCAGTCCAGACGGAGTTCCTCGTCCGGGTCGAGCTGCCGGCCGTATCCGCTCAGGAATGCGGCCTTCAGGTCGTCTCTGCCGGTCCAGGTATCGGAGAGCCGCACCATGTCCCTGGTGGCGCTGGCGTATTCGGAGCGCTCGAAATCCAGCAGTCGCGGCCCGCCGTCTTCTCCGATCAGGACGTTGCGGTACTGCAGATCCCCGTGTGTCGGCACTGCGGAAGCCGCGGGCAGGTCCGCGTACGCGCGGGCCAGGGCGAGGACCAGGGCTTCGTCGCCGACGGCCAGGTACGGTCCGGCAGCTTTCAGATGCCGCTCTACCTTGCCCAGGGCCGGGGAGGGGCCAGCGGGCTGTGTGGGGGTGGCACGGTGCAGGGCGGCAACGAGCTGGCCCAAACCGTGCTGGACCTGCGCCTCGGCCGCCGGCTCCAGGGCCGTGCCGTGCAGAGGCCGACCGGTGAGCGCGGTGATTACCACGGCCCTCGCCGGGGTGTCGACTGCGACCAGCCGCGGGGCCTTCGCGCCGAGAACCCCCGCCCAGAACCGGAGCGCGGCCACCTCCCGGTCATGGAACTTGGCGCCCCGGTGCCGCTTGAGGTACCAAGTGCCGCCGCCTGCGCCGGTGATCCGCCAGACCCTGCTCCCGGTCCGTACCCAGGAAACGTCTTCGGCTCCGGTGATCCGGCCCACGGCCCGCTCGGCGAACACCCGCAGGTGGTGTGGGAGCCCGGGGCCGTCCACCGGGGGGCCGGGCACGAGGAGGGTGCGGTCGGGGCCCTCCGTGGCGTAGGAGATCGGGTCGCCCGGTTCCTGAAAGTGGACGGCAGCGGGCAGCCCGGCACGGTAGGCATCCAGGCCGGCCCGGCAGTACGCCACCATCGGCTCGGGCAACTCGCCCTCCAGCGGATACCAGCCCATGTCGTCGCACAGGTCCGGCTCCCTCACCTCCGGCTGCCCCGACCACCGGCGGACCTCGAAGAACATCCCGAAGCGGCTCCCGGCACCGACCGGAGGACTGTGGTGCACGGTCACTGCCAGCGTGACGTCCTCGGGGTCGATGAGGACACCAGTTTCCTCACAGGCCTCCCGAATGACGGCCTCGACCATGTCCTCCTCCGGATCGAGATGTCCCGACGGACAGTGGTAGAGCCCTGTCGCATACACAGGGCCTGCACGGCGCGACAGCAGGACCTCGGGGCCAGCCTTGCCGTCGCGGCGCAGGATGAGGTGGACGTCGACCGGCACGGTGTGCCGGGGAACCCCGCTCACTGCGCGGCCTGGGTGGAGCGCGTGTCGGGAACTTGACCGAGCCAGGGCACCGCCTCGTCACGGCAGGACTGGTTGACGGGAGTAAGGCCCTCACCATCGGGCTCGTCGAGCGCCGGAATGGTGACGCCCATCCAGGTGTCGCCGTAGTCGTAGGCCGCGACGTGGGTGCCGCAGGTACCGCAGAATCCGCGCTTGGTCTTGCCCGGGTACGTGTCGTACCAGGTGGGCTCGCCTCCCTCTCCGGTCCATTCGAAGCCTTCGAGGGGGAACGCGACCCACGTCATCATCGGGGCCCCGCCGCGCTTCTTGCAGTCCCGGCAGCTGCAGGTGTGGGGGAAATCTGGCGGGCCGGTGACCGTGAACCGGATGTTGCCGCACACGCAGCCACCGGTGCGGGGCTCGCTGGAGGGGAGGAGGGTCATGCGGTCATCTCCTGGTCCGATCGTTCCTTGGTGTCCGGTGCCGTGCTCTGCCGCGGTGCCGGAGGTACGGCGACGGGCAGTGGCCAGGACAGCAGTCCGGACCCGGCGCCGGTGCGGGTACTGACCCATTGCGTGCCATCGGTGTCGAGGTGGAGCTGGTAGGAGTCGGGGGATCCGGCGGCCCGCCAGCGGGTGGCGGTGTCCTGGATCTCGGCCCAGATGTTCCGCGGTCCGCAACTGCGGACCGTCCACGCGCCGTTGGTGGCGGGTTCGGCGATCATCCAGGATCCGCAGGCCGGTGCTCCGATGACGAGATGTTCGACCCCGCCGCGGCGGACTGCTCCGGGGTGCAGGGCGTCGTACGCGACCCAGAAGCCCCGCTCGGTGCTCGCCGGCGCTTCCTGCCTGCTGCGGGTGACGGCGGCGCCCTCGCGGGCGTCGATCCGGTCCCGGAACGGCTTGGTCAGGTAGAGGCGGGGCAGGCCGTGTCCGGCCCGGTGCCCGTAGCGTGCTGGCCGCAGCTCTCCCGCGATGGTGCCGAGGGTGGTCTTGGTGATGACCGCGAGAGCGGGCCAGGACGGGGACCCGGAGGTGAGGTGGGCCAGCGCGAGACCGTTGGGAGCAAGCTGCTCCAGCCAGGCCGCCGGGATGGCGGGGACCGCGTACGAGGCGAAGATGCGGTCGTACGGAGCCAAGTCCGGCCAGCCGTCCTCGCCCTGGCCCGTGACCAGCGTCGGATGCAGCCCGAGCCGGGCCAGGTGCACGCGCGTGGCCTCGGTGACGTGTGCGCTGCTGTCCAGGGAGACCACATACTGCGCGCCGCAGATAATCGAGGTGATCGCGCACGTCACACCCGGCCCGGTGCCAAGGTTCAGGACCCGCATGCCTGGCTGAAGGCCGAGCTGTTCCATGAGGCCCGCGGTCATGGTCATGCCGCTGGAGAGCGAGGTGATCTCGCCGCCCTTCCGCCACGTACCGGCCTCACGGCCCAAGATCGGCTCGTCGTCGTGCTGGGTCAGGACGCTTTCCCCGCAGTGCAGGATGTCGAGGAGCTCGGCCCGGTCCGCCGGCCGCGCCCAGTCCAGGAGCGTCCACTCTGGCGGGGTCACGTCGTCCGCGGTGCGCCGTACGTACGCCTGCTGCATCAGCACCTCGCGCGCGAGCTCCAGCAACACGTCACGCACGGGTCCTGGGTGCAGGGCGTCTTCGTCTTCGAGGCGGGCGACCATCGCGGCCCGGGCCGCCGCCGGATCCGGGTCGGGGTCGGGGTTTTGGCGGGGTAGGGCGGCGGTGAGCCCGTCGGCAAGGGGGTGTTCGGGCATGGGCGGGTGCCTCCTCGGCATCCGGGAACGGGATGGTGCGGCGTGGGGGTCAGGCCCAGCCGAGTTCGGTGTACGTCTCGCCGCGGCCGATCGCCTCGATCGCGATCTCCGTGTACCTGACCATGGGTTTCGGAAGCTGGGCCGGGTCGGCCCAGACCCACTCCAGGCACCTGTCCGGCTCGCGCACCTCGGGCGTTCCGGACCACGTGCGGGCGCGGAAGAAGAGCCCGATCCTCGGCTGCCCGTCGGAGTCGTCGCCCTCGTCGAGCATGTGCACGGTGTGGACGAGCTCGAGATCCTCCGGCGCGATGATGAGGCCGGCTTCCTCCGCGGCCTCCCGGATTAGCCCGGCCATGGCGCCCTCGGTCTCCAAGTGCCCGGCGAGGGCGTGGAAATGGCCGCCTGCGAACGCGACGTCGGGATGGCGGAGCCCCAGGAGGATCTTTCCGTCTTTGCGTTGGAGGTAGAGGTGGACTCCGACCACGTTCAGCCGGGCCCGGCTTCCCCCGACCCGCGCGGGCCCGCCTGCCCGGGGTGCCGGTACCGGGGCGGTCTTCTGGTGCAGGGCGATGACCTCGGCCGTCCACGGGCACATCGTCAGCCAGGCCGTGGTCTCAGCGGCGAACCACCGGTACATGATGCCCTCGGGGCACGGCAGGGTGCTGTCGTCGCCGTCCCAGGTACCGAGGTAAACCTGGATGTGGCCCTTCTCGCCGGTGGGGCCGTGTGAGCTGACGACGGTGAGGGGCTCCAGCGGCACCCTCAGGCCCGTCTCCTCGAACAGTTCGCGCTCGACGGCCTGGCGGCAGGTTTCCTCGCCCTCGCGGTTCCCGCCGGGGATGGACCAGGTGCCCGGGTCGCAGATGTGCGGCTTGTTGGCGTCCCTGAGATGCAGCAGGTACTGGCCGGCGGAGTTGACCAGGAGTGCAGCGGTGCCTTGCGGCTCGGTGGACAGGGCGGTCATCTGGGGCTCCTCAGGATCGGGAACGAGTGGTGTCGGAGGGCGGCGTGGAGGCGGAGACCGGCATGGTGGTGAGGCGGGCCACCGGCGAGCGCCACAGGATGAGCGCGGGCACGGCGAGGACGAGTGCTCCGGCCAGCAGGACCGTCCGCACGTTCGTGGCGGAGGCCAGGGCGCCCGCGGCCAGTGCGGCGAAGGGCCGGCTGCCGGAGACCAGCCAGGTAGAGGTCTGCTGGGCGCGGGCCTGCAGCTCGGGCGGGCAGATCTGCTGGCGGACCGATTTCTCCGCGATGCAGATGTCTCATGAGACATTCGTAGAGCCGCAGTCTCTGGGCTGAACATCTGCTGATGGTGGCGCCACTTCGAGTCTGCTGTGCGGAAGTCTGAGACATCGGAGCCCTGGGTTGGCCGGCCACGAGAGTCACCCGTTCGGGCGACGTTCGAGGTTGGTACGTATGACCAGCTGCGCGCTGCGCCAGCGCCATGCTCACACACCGGGGACGTGTCAGAGCCCGACCAGCTGGGCACGAGCACGCAAACGCGGAGATGCCCACAGCTCCCGTACCGCAGGGCACGGGCGGGCATGCACGGGACCTTCTCATCCGGGCGGCCTCTTCGCCTTCCGCGACGAACAGCCCACCGCCCGGCACTCGATCACGCTTGGCGTCGAGCAGGTCGCGATCACGACCAAGCGGGCCGTCGATGTAGCTGTCGTCCTGGGACGCGGTCGCCCGGGCCACCGACATCAACTGGGCCACCTGAGGGCTGGCCGACGCGTAGTAAACGGCCGCACCCACCAGGCGATATGGCCAGATTCGCCCGCCCCTGTACTGCAAGGACTGGGGGCATGCCCGCCCGCACAGCGCGGGCATGACCCCAACACTATTTAGCGACTTGCGGAGTTCAGCCATTGCTGATTTCTGCGCATGTTCCAGGTGGTGTGGCGGGGTCAGTGCTGGCTGTATCCGTCGAGGAAGGTTGCGATACGGGTGACCGCGTCGGTGAGCTCCTCGGCGCGGGGCAGGGTGACGAGGCGGAAGTGGTCGGGTTCGGGCCAGTTGAAGCCGGTGCCTTGGACGATGAGGAGGTGCTGGGCTCTGAGGAGGTCGAGTACCAACCGCGCGTCATCGTTGATCTTGTGGACCGTGCGGTCGAGGCGGGGGAAGGCGTACAGCGCGCCTTGGGGCTTGACGCACGAGACGCCGGGGATGTCGTTGAGCAGCTTCCAGGCAGTGTCGCGCTGCTGGGTCAGCCGTCCATCGGGCAGGAGCAGGTCGTTGATGGACTGCGGGCCGCCGAGTGCGGCGTTGATGGCGTACTGGGCGGGCATGCTGGCGCACAGGCGCATGTTGGCGAGGATGTTGAGGCCCTCGATGTAGCTGGTGGCGTGGGCTTTCGGGCCGGAGACGGCCATCCAGCCGGAGCGGTATCCAGCTACCCGGTAGGCCTTGGACAAGCCGTTGAACGTCAGGCACAGCAGGTCGGGGGCGAGGGAGGCGGTGCAGGTGTGGGCCAGGCCGTCGTACAGGATTTTGTCGTAGATCTCGTCCGAGCAGACGATCAGCTGGTGGCGGCGGGCGATCTCCATGAGGCCGTGCAACAGGGCAGTGGAGTAGACGGCGCCGGTGGGGTTGTTCGGATTGATCAGGACCAGGGCCCGGGTGCGAGGAGTGATCTTGGCTTCGATGTCGGCGAGGTCGGGGAACCAGCCGGCCTGTTCGTCGCAGCGGTAGTGCACGGCTGTGCCGCCGGCCAGCGAGACCGATGCGGTCCAGAGGGGGTAGTCGGGTGCGGGGATCAGTACTTCGTCGCCGTTGTCGAGCAGGGCCTGCATGGACATCTGGATCAGCTCGGAGGCTCCGTTGCCCAGGTAGATGTCTTCGGCTGTCAGGCCGGTCACGCCGCGCTGCAGGTAGTAGTCGGTGATGGCCCGGCGGGCTGAGGGCAGTCCTTTGGCGTCGCCGTAGCCGTGTGCGCTGGCCAGGTTGCCGGTGATTTCCCGGAGGATCTCCGTGGGCGCTTCGAAGCCGAATGCGGCGGGGTTGCCGGTGTGGAGCTTCAGAATGCGGTGGCCCTCGTTTTCCAGGCGCGTCGCCTCCTCGAGTACCGGTCCGCGGATGTCGTAGCAGACTCCTGCGAGCTTGCTGGACTGGTTTACCTGCATGTGGTTCACCTCATGGCTGGGAGATTGCGGAGGGCCGGGCCTTGTGGGCTCCGGTGGGCGGTCGGCGCGGCAGCCGTTGCATGGGCGCGCTCTGACCTGCCGCGTTCCGCGCCCGCCAGTGGCGTGGGCTTGGGCAGTGACGAGGATCGCGGCCGTCAGGGCCCGCGGGCCCTGACGTACACAGGTGTCCGCGTGCCGCAGGAGCAGGATGGTTTCGGACGCGGCGGTGGTGTCCCGCGGTCAGGATTGAGAATCGGTGGGATGGGCGGAGTCGCGGATCAGGGCGCTTGCCAGGGCCTGGGTGAGCCCGGGTTCGTCGACGGAGGGCAGCAGCCGGTCCGGCCCCGCCAGCTCAGCCAGTGCGAAGGCAGCGGCCAGGAGACTGTGCGGGGTGAGCCGCCGGGTGCGTGCCGCGGCGGACAGCAGGGCGGGCAGAGCGTGGAGGGGGTGAGCGCGAGAGGCCGTTGCACCCAGCGGGGGCAGATGCTGAGGGCAGGCGCGCAGCACGGGCGTTCCGTCCCGAGGGGCGGGGACGCCGGTCAGGTCGATCAGGAGGTCGGCGGGGCCGGCCGGGTCCACCAGCGGCGCTCCGCTTTGATGCAGGGTCAGGGTCCTGATGCCGGCAGCCGTGAGCAGGCCGGACAGGTCTCCGCCGCGATGAGCGCCGGTGAGGGTCACGCGCGCCTCGCCGGTGGGGATCGCCTTGTGGCGAAGAGCGTTGAGGGCGGCAGCGGTGACGGCGACCGCGTGGGCGTGGCTGGTGGTGTCCACGACCGGTGTGTCGGTGTGCTCCAGGGTGGCGCGGACCGCGCCGACGTAGGCGGGGTGAGTGTGCGACAGGCACAGCGCCGCGAAGCCGGGAGCCAGCGCGGCGGCCGTGGCAGCGAAGTCCTCGGGTGTGTCAGCGTCGATCGGCAGGGGATAGATGTCCAGGCCGGTGGTCCTGCGCAGGTGGGCGGCGGCGGACTCCAGGGCCGGCAGGACCACGGCGGCGGGCAGGGGGCCCAGATCGGCGACGGCGGAGGCGTTGGAGAGCAGTGCGATGCGGTGGCGCCGGCCGGTGCAGGAGTCGACGCTGCCGGGATTGAGGAGCAGATGCTGGATGACGCGGTGGTCGGCTTCGGTGTCCAGGAGCGCCCTCTCGCGAGGGGTGCCGGCGGGCACGCACAGCCGTTGGGTGATCTTGCCCGTGGCGGCAGCGTCCAGGGCGGGATCACCCAGGTGGATCAGGGCTGTGCCGAGACGGTCCCGCAGCAGGGTGCACAGCCGCAGCAGGGTCTCAGGCCCGTCTGTGTCGGCGCTGATCCGGTCGAGGCCGACACCGGGGTCGTGGTCCGTCTCGGTCATGACGGCCCCGGCGACGGAGGCGATGAGCGCCGCGGCTGCGGTAGCCGCGGCCGGCTGCACGTGGGCGGTGAGGCTGAAGGCCGGGCCGGGTCTGCCGGGCGAGGGAATCTGAAGATTGCTGCTGTTGTGCGGCATGCGGGCCTGGCTCCTTATCCGGGACATTCGGGCTGGTGACCTGGGCTGCTCAGGCCGGGGCGCGGGTGAGGCGGTATCCGGTGACGTTGTCCGGGCGGATCCGCAGGAGGTGCTCATGGGAGGTCTGCGGTCCGGCGTGCAGCATCAGGCGATAGCGGGCCTGCTGGTAGCCGTTGGTGATGCGCTGCGCGGGGCCGCTGACCGTCACGGTCCAGCCGGTGTGGTCCTGCGGGTCGACCCATTCGGTCTGGTAGGTGAGGCGGCCGGGACACCGGAACACCGCGGGCGGGCCAGTGAGCTGGACGCGTACGACGAGATACCCGAAGTCGCGGCAGTGGCGCAGGACACGTACCGCGGGCAGTCCCGGCTCGTCGTGGATCAAGCGCCCCGCGGTCAGGATGTCGAGCAGGGGCAGCCCCTCGTCGGGTCCGAGTGCGATGGGACGGGGCAAGGCCCGCGTCGCCGGGGCTGGGTCCCCGTCCGGGTGGGATCGGCTCATCATCCGTGCACCCCCGCGCTCGGGTCCGCCTCGCCGCTCAGGTCGATGCCTCGCTCGCGTCCCAGGCGTTCGACGTCCTCCAGAGCCACGGTGTGCAGGGCCACCGCCCACGCGTCGCCCTGTTCGTCAGCCTCCACGCGGCCCCGTCGCAATTGCGCCGCCCGACGGCGGAGCTCCGGCTCGCCCATCAATCGCCTCCCGTGCCCTGCGCGCCCACCCACACTCCTCGGGTGCAACACGCGTGAAAAATGCCCCACTTCGCGACACCGCCGTGCGGCGGGACGCGGGTGCCCCGACGCCGGCCCCCACGGCAACCACTAGCTGCATACATTATCAGTTGCTAAGATTGGCAATTGGTAAACTCACTAGGAGGGGTCATGCGTATCACGCCGATTCGCGGAGAGAGGGCCCCGGTGCTGCTCTGTGCGGCGTGCGGGCTGCTGTGCCGCCCCTCCGCACTGGACGGCCAGAGGCACTGTTCGCGATGCGGAGGCTCCCGCCTCGTACAGTCCGGCCCCCGCCGCAAGCTGTACCGGGCCGGTTTGGTGCGCGCCTGGCACCGGCTGGGGCGGTGGTGAGCATGTACTGGGATTCAGCGGAGTGTGACGGCGTAGGGGTGCTGCAGCTCTTCGGCTTCCTGGGCCGTCAGGATGCACACCGCTTCGAGGGGGCGGTGGACTGGGTGCGCTCCCGTTGCAAGGGCCCGCTGGTGCTCGACATGTCCGGCCTGCTCGGCTGGAGCACAGAGGGCGAGGCCGCCGTGGTACGAGCAGCCGGGGATTCGCTGGCCGTGTGCGGTCTGCGTGAGCGCCCCGCTCCACTCCTCGCCGCGCGCGAGGCCGTGATCCGGATCTACCCGGACCTTCCCTCCGCGGTGGCCCACCTGGCCTCCGACGCGCGAAGCCGGGCAGAAGCCTCCCGCCCGGCGGGCGATGTGCATTGATAAAGTCGGCAACCGATCATCTCTTGTCCGCGGCCGACGGAAGGCGCACCCGGCCGGGTGCCGCATACCGTCGGCACCGGTCCCCGAACCCATGAGGCGGCGGCCATGAGCACACCTCTGTACCAGCTCAAGGCCGACCTCTTCAAAACCCTGGGCCACCCGGTGCGCATCCGCGTACTCGAACTGCTCAGTCAGCGCGAACACGCCGTCGCCGAACTGCTCCCCGAAGTGGGCATCGAAGCCGCCCACCTCTCCCAGCAGCTGGCCATCCTGCGCCGCGCGAACCTGGTCGCCACCCGCAAGGAAGGCTCGGCGGTCTTCTACCGCCTCACCACACCCCAGGTCGCCGACCTCCTGGCCGCAGCCCGCAGCATCCTCAGCGGTCTCCTGGCCGGCCAGGCCGGACTCCTCGAAGACCTCCGGGCCGCAGCGCCCTCCGTCAGCGCACCCGCCCCTGCACGCCCGGCCTGACGCCGCGTGCCCCACCCCCTGGAGCCGACGATCACTCCTCCAACGAGCCCCACCGCCGCCGACGCCATGATCCCGCCGGACCTGCAGATCAGTGACCACACCAGCATCGACAGGGCGCTCGACGTTCTGCGCGGATCCCACAGCCAATACGTACTCATCCGTGACGACACCGGCCGGTGCGCCGGCATCGTCACCCGCGACCAGCTCACCGCCCTCGGGGCAAAACCCTGGTACGCCGAGAACACCCGCGTCCGTGACATCGCGCACGACCACAGCCCGTTCGCCCGCCCCGGCATGCCCGCCTCGGAGGCCGCCGCCGCCATGCGCGAACGGTCTCTGACGGTCCTGCCCGTCGTCGATGAGGAGGGCTTCGCCGTAGGCATCCTCACCACCGAACGGCTGCAGACACTCCTCGGCACAGCATCACAGGACACGCAAGAGCAACCCTGACCCCAGGCTGCCGATCCGGCATTTCCCGTGCGCCCCGAAACCGACGGCCCGCCCAAGGCCGGTCCGGCTGCCGCCGACAGGCCGGTCCGGCTGCCGCCGACGCTGCACGAAGCCCGCTGGGCCGCTCTCGGACGACCGCAGGCGAGCCGCCGCAGCCCCGAAAGGACCAGGCGCTCGCCCTCACAGCGCCGGAATGATCCAGCGGCTTAGAGGTTGTCGCACGTGGACAGGTTCCTGAGCTCCTTGCAGCAGGCGGGGCGGTGACCATAGCTGACCACGGCTCCGCCAGTCGTTGCGGACCGCGTACGGGATCTTGAGACTATGAGCAGCCCATGGCAGGCTCGTGCCGCATGATCGATGATTTCGCGAAAGACAACCTGCACAAGAGACTGCGGCGGGACCGTGAGGCGTTGCTCTGGAAGCTCGACGGCTTGTCCGAATACGACGCGCGCCGGCCTCTGACGGCGACCGGGACCAACCTCCTCGGCCTGGTCAAACACGTGGCCACGGTCGAGGCCAGGTACTTCGGTGAGGTCTTCGGCCGCCCTTCTCCGGAGCCGCTTTGCCGGTGGCAGGACTCCGACGGCAGCGATCAATGGGCGGCCGAGAACGAGACGCGTGGTCAGATCGTCGGGTTCTACCGGCGCACGTGGGAACACTCGGATGCGACGATCGACGAGCTTGCCCTCGATGCCCCCGGCCACGTGCCCTGGTGGCCGGAGCCTTATACGAACACGAACCTGTTCGCCATCATGGTCCATGTCCTCGGCGAGACCATCCGGCATGCCGGGCACGCCGACATCCTGCGCGAGGGCGTAGACGGCCGGACCGGGATGCGCGCCGAACACGAGCAGCCGATAGACAAGGAAGCCCGCGCAGCCTACTTCGCGAAGATCGAGCAAGCCGCCAGGATGGCCACACCAACCACCGCGTAGGGGCTGTTCCAGGACATGAGGTGATGTTCGAACGGCATGATGCCGGTCGTGAGCGCTGATCTGTCGAAGCGTCTGGTTCCTGATGAACTCTGGGAGCTGGTTGGCCCGTTCACGGCAGTGGCGTACGTGCTGACCAGCGGCTGTGCCTGGCAGCATCTGCCGCCGACGTTCGGCACGTCCTCCGCCACCGCGCATCGGCGCTTCACGGTATGGACCGGGGTCGGCCTGTGGCGTCGGCTGCATCGGGCGGTGCTGGACGAACTCGGGGTCCGGGGCGAGGTGGACTGGACCTCGACGATCGTCGACGCATCCTCCGTTCGCGCCAACGGGGGATCGCTGACGGGCCCGCACCCCGGGCGATCGTGGCAAGAAGGGCAGCAAGCTGCCCGTCTTGTCCGATGCCCAGGGCATCCCGCTCGCCGTCGCCGTGTCGGGTGCGAACATGCACGACAGCCTCGCCTTCAGGCCGCTCATCCTTGGCATCCCGGCCGTCCGGTCCGGCCGGGGGCCCCGACGGCGCCGGCCTGCCAAACTTCGCGCGGACAAGGCGCACTTCTCCGCCGAACACCTCATCTGGCTGCGCGAGCGTGGGCTTGTCGCGCGCATCGCGCGGCCAGGCATCGAGTCCGGCGAACGCCTCGGCCGGCACCGCTGGAAGATCGAACGGTCGATCGCTTGGCTCTTCGGCTACCGCCGCCTGAGCATCCGATACGAACGAAAGGGCTCGCACTCCTCGCCTTGGCCGCTGCCCTGACCTGCTACAAGGAGCTCGCGAAACTTGCCACGTGAGACGACCTCGTAGAATCTCGGACACGTCGTCCGCGTGTACGGGGCCCGGATACCTCGGCGCAGAGTTCGTAGCGCGCCTCCATTGCGGGTTGAAGCATGCGGCCCTCCGCTCTCGCCTCTGTCCGCCCTCGCCTCTGTTGGGCGCGATTTACCGGCCCCAGCCGGTCGCGAGGCCCAAGTCCATAAGTTGATCAAGGCTGGCGCCCTGCTCCGTCCTGGGACCCGTCCGGCGCTTCGCTGTGTCTCTGCGGCGCGGCACGGGTTCACGCTGGAGGAGGATCGCGAGCGGGTGCTGCTCAACGCCGCTCGGGCACCTGACCGCGCGGCACCATCGGGGGTGGCGCCGTCGCGGCGCCGAGGCCCGCCTTGGGTCCGCCAATCCGCTGCCCACGCCACGCGCGGGGAGCAGTGGGCGCCCCTGCGGCTGGATGCCCTCAACGGGTGAAGCTTCAGGCTTCGGAGACCCTATACAGCCGCAGGGGCGAGTGTCGTGCTTCGTCGAGGCCGGGGCCCTGGCGGGGCCGTAGGGAGCTGCAGACTGCCAGACATGCCGACATGGATAGTTGCGAAAAATTGCAACTCTTGGGCGTGGGAAAGAGGGCTGAGCTCAGATTTCGAGGTCGGCTTCGATGCGCCGCAGCTGGTGGCGGGCCATGGCCAGGTTGGCGTTGCGCTTGTCGAGGACGAGGTAGAGGAAGAGGGTTTCCTTGCCGCGTCCGGTGCACAGGAGCAGGAGGTGGTACTGGTTGCCGAGGGTGATCAGGACGTCCTCGATGGCGTCGGTGAGTCCGAGGTGTTCCATCGTGCGGACCTTGGCGCGGATGACGTCGGTGTTGCCGGCTGCGGCCACGGCGAGGTCGAGGTCGCGTCCGCCGCCTGCGGTGCCGAGTGCCATTCCGCTGTTGTAGTCGACCACTGCGGCTCCGAGGGTCCCCTCGACGCTGGTCATGATGTCCTTGAGGGCGGTGTCCACGTTGGCCATGATGTCGCCTTCCGGTGTGTCTGCGTGCGCGCTGGGCGCGGGCTGTCACCGGGACGCTACTCATTGCCTGGCCCCGCCCGTGGGGGATTCGGCAAGTTCGGGTGGGGTTGGCGTGATCGGGCGGAGGGAGTGGGGCGGGCCGTCCCGCAGCGCGGGAGGGTGCCGGAGGACTGGCGTCCGGGGCGGGTGTGCGGGTTATCGGTGGGGGTGGGCGGTGAGGTCGGCCAGCAGGCTGGCCTGGCCCTGTAGGACGCCGGTGAGGATGCTGCGGGCCACGCGCAGGAGCTCGGCGACTTCGTCGCTGGCGAGGCGGTAGTGGACGCTGACGCCCTCTCGTCGGGTGTGGACGAGGTTGGCTCTGCGGAGTACGGCGAGTTGCTGGGACAGGGACGCGGATTCCACGCCTACCTCGGTGAGGAGTTCGGAGACTGCGTGTTCGCGTTGGCTCAGGAGTTCCAGGACGCGGATGCGTACCGGGTGGCCGAGGGTTTTGAAGAACTCTGCCTTCAACTGGTAGAGGGGAGTGCTGACCTCTGGGGTCTCGTCCTCGTTCGCTTTGCTGGCGCGTCCTGACACGGCGTGGGCCCAATCCTGGCGTCGGGCGGCTGTCGGACGTCTGCCGCGCTGTGACCGCCACAATTGCAGAATTCCGTACGCTGCGGACCGTTGCCCGGGGTATCGGGGTATCGGGGAATCAGGTCGCGTGGTGTCTGTGTCCGCCGCGGTTACGGCTGCGGCACTGACTGCAGGCCGCGGCCGGGGGCCACTGGCTCGAGGGTGTTTTCTCGCCATGGCCTGGCCAAGGAAGTGCCAAGGCGGCCCGTGGTCCCGGGCGTCGGGCCTGGTGCCCGCCTAGGGTGATGTGCGTGAGTGCCCAGGGTGAAGGCGGCGGGAAGGTGCTGGGGAGGCGCGGGCTCGCTCGCTTCGCCCTCACGGGTGCGGTCGCCTTGGGGGCGGGGCTCGTATCCGGTTCCAGCGCCGTCTCCACGCGTTCCGATGGCGGGGTGCGCAGGCGTCCCGTGACGCCGGAAGGCGCGTGGGCGGAGCTGGCCGCGGGCAACGGCCGCTGGCGGACACTGCGTGAGCGGCATCCGGACGAGTCGGGTGGGTTGCGCAGGGAGCTGGTGGGCGGCCAGCATCCGTTCGCCGTGGTGCTGGGCTGCGTGGATTCCCGCGTTCCGCCGGAGCTGGTCTTCGATCAGGGGCTCGGTGACCTGCTGACGGTCCGCTCGGCCGGTGAAGTCCTGGACGAGGCGGTGGTGGGGAGCGTCGCGTACGGGGTGCTGGAGCTGGGGATTCCGCTGGTGGTGGTCCTGGGGCACCAGGCGTGCGGGGCCGTCGCCGCCGCCGTCCACGCCGAGACGGGGCAGGGTGAGCTGCCAGGTCCTCTGCGGTATCTGGCCGGGCAGATCCGTCCGTCGATCGATCGCACGCTGACGGGGGACGCGTGCGTGGACGCGGCGGTCACCGCGAACGTGCGCCGGGTGGCCTCGCGGCTGGCCGCCCAGTCCGAGATGGCGGGGCGTATCGCGGCGGGGAAGCTGGCGGTGGTCGGGGCCCGCTACGAACTGGCCGGCCAGTGGGCGCACCGGGTCGGCTGACCGGGAGTGGGCGGTCAAAGAGACTGGCGGGCGGGGCAGGCCACGCTAGACTTGCAGAGTTATGCAATTTACTAGTTCCATGATGGTGGACGGGGGGTTGCGGTGTGGTCGGATTCGAGGGTGCGGCGCTGGAGCGGGTCCGTGTGGCGCGGGTTCGTCTGGAGGCTGCGCGGGAGGCCGAGGACGCCTTCGAGGAGGCGCAGGCAGCCGAGGAGCTGGAGGACGCTTCGCGTCTGGCCCGGGAGCACGGCATCGGTGCTGATGAGCCGGGTGTCCGGTGAATCTGGCGGCGCGGCCGCAGGCGGGCCGGTAATGGGCCGCGATCCGAGCGGGCGGCAGTTGGTCCGGGAGCGTCGCCATGCCTGGACGGTGCCGCTGGCGCCGGGTTCGGTGAGGGCCGCGCGCGAGCGCACCGAACGGTCCCTGGTGCTGTTCGGTGTAGGAGGAGCATCCTCGCTCGGCGGTGCGGTGCTTTTGGTGGTCAGCGAGCTGGTGGCCAACGCCGCCCGCCACGCCACGGCATCCCCCGAGGCCGAGATCACCCTGACCATGACCGATCACCTGCTCGTCGTCGCCGTCGGGGACCTCGACCCGCTCCCGGTCACGCTCGCCGACCGGTCCGCGGGACAGGGGCTGCGCACGGTGGCGGACCTGGCGCGGGCCCACGGCGGCGACGTCGGCGTCGAACCCTCGCCCGACGGGCGCGGGAAGACGGTGCTGGTCCGCTTCATCCTGCCGTCCGGAACACCGTGACCGGCGCATCGTGAGCGGCACCGACGAAGTGGAGGAGCAGATGTACGAGATCACGTATCTGGGCGGGGACGATCCGGCGACCTGCCGGGTGGCGGCCGCCGAGGTCGCGGACCTCATCGAGCAGGCCGGCTCCGTCGGTGCCACGATCCTCATCCGGCCCTACGCCCGCCCGGCGACCGCTCGGGACGCCGCAGCGGCAGGGAAGGGAGCAAGTCAGTCATGAGCGACGACAAACGCGCCGAGACGGCGAGAGCGGATGCGGAGAAGTGGAAGGAGAAAGGGGTCGCGCTGCGCGCGTTCTTCTACATCTTCGGCACGCACGTGTTCGCCGGATTCATCTGGCTGCTGTTCTATCTGGGCCAGCACGCCCAGAAGTAACCGCATTCGCCGAGCAGGGCACGGCCATGACATCGAAGGCGCGGACCCCGCCGGCCCGGGACGACCTGCGGCGCCGCGCCGCGGGCGAATAGGAGTGCCGCATGCTCGCGGCGATCGGGGTGGCGCGGTGGTGTTCCCGCGGCTGGCTCCGTCGGCCGTCCGCTTGGTGCCTCGCGTGGTGTCGGCCGGTTCGGTGACCCATGCCGCGGAGCGTGTCGGTGACGGGCATCGCCACACTGGAGCGTGAACCGGGGCGTTTTGTCCGCTGCCCGGGCCTGCTGCCGCTGACGGGCGAGGGCTCGGGCCAGGGCGCGATCCTGGGCATCCGCCGCGCTTCGCTCACCGGCCGTAGTCTGATGGCCGGCTCCTGTAAGCACTCCACGGCGGGCTGGGGGCCCGAAGAAAGAGGGAAGCGGCCGTCTCCCGGTGTCAGAAGCGCCGGGTGAACCCCGCACTACGGAAGACGGCCGCCGTCTGAGGGCGCCCGGCCGGCTATTTCCGGCTGGTGGCGCGCAGGTCGGCCAGGAGATCGGCCTGGCCCTGCAGGAGACCGGACAGGATGCCGCGGGCGACGCGCAGGAGTTCGGCGACGTCGGGGCTGGTGAGCCGGTAGTACACGTTGGAGCCCTCACGGCGGGTGGCCACGAGGTTGGCTTTGCGCAGCACCGCGAGCTGCTGGGACAGGGAAGCGGCTTCGATGCCGACCTCGGCCAGCAACTCGCCGACCGCCTGCTCACGCTCGGCCAACAGCTCCAGCACCCGGATCCGGGCCGGATGGCCGAGCGTTTTGAAGAACTCGGCCTTCAGCTGGTACAGCGGCGTGACCATCGGCGCTCCTGCGGCGCCGGCCGGGCCGCTGCCATCCCGGGCCGTGTTCTTCGCGCGTGTACCTGGCACC
The DNA here is from genome assembly GCF_036194065.1 of Streptomyces sp. NBC_00239. Classification (NCBI taxonomy): domain Bacteria; kingdom Bacillati; phylum Actinomycetota; class Actinomycetes; order Kitasatosporales; family Streptomycetaceae; genus Streptomyces; species Streptomyces sp. NBC_00239. The sequence continues at coordinate 6,922,022 of NZ_CP108095.1, forward strand.
TCGTCCACCCAAACTCTCCACCAGGGGACCTGCTCCAGCGTCCCCGTCAACATCCTGCGACCTCTACAATTGCAGATTTTCGCAACTGATGGATACCCGCGGGAGCGGATCAGGCCGAACAGCCCGTCGTTGAGGGCGCTTCGGCCCGGGCCTCTGTGGCCGGGTCAGGCCTTCTTGACGAATTCGCTCTTCAGGACCAGGCCCTTGACCTTTTTGGTGTTGCACTCGATCTCGCCGGGCCGGGAGGTGAGGCGGATGTTCTTGACGAGGGTGCCGCGCTTGAGGGTCTCGGAGGTGCCCTTGACCTTGAGGTCCTTGGTCAGCGTGACGGAGTCTCCCTCCTCGAGCACGGTGCCGTTGGAGTCCTTGAAGGTGATGTCGCTCATGATGTGGCTGTGTTCCTTGGTTGCGAGGTGGCGGGTCAGATAGTGCTGGCCGTGACCACGGGGCGGGCGGGCCAGTTGCCGGTGCTCCACTGCCTGTCGGGCTGGCGAATCTGGCGGTGTGCGGCCAGGGCTGCGGGCAGGTCGGGGTGGACGGGTATGGAGGGTCCGGTGGCCTCGGGGACGAGGGAGCCGTCGGCGGGGATCGCGGCGAGTTCGAGGCGACGCCCGTGTTCGGCCAGAAGGCGGGCGGCCTGGGCCACGGCCAGCTGCCCGCCGGCCGACCAGCCGTGCAGGGCGGTCAGGTCCAGGATCACGGGCCCGGTGCCCCGGGCCAGGGCCCAGCCCACCGCGCCGGTGAAGCGGCCGGTCGCCTCCGCGCCGAGGTATCCGGCCAGGGAGAGGACAGCCAGGTCCTCGTGCGCGGCGTAGTTCCACTCGATCGTCATCGTCGCTTCCTCGGTGTTCACAGGGGCAGGGTGATCCAGACGCTCTTGCCGCGACCGTCCGCGTCCGGGCGCACGACGGCGGTGCCGCCCAGTTCCATAGTCATCTCCACCACGGTGGCCAGCCCGCTGCCCGGCTTGATGGCCAGTGCCCCGTAGAGGGCGGGCAGGTAGGGGTGGCGGTCGTGGACAGCGAACGCGAACACGCCCGGGCCGTGGGCGTAGGTGACGGTGAGCGTAGGGGAGAGCGCGGCGGCGTGGCGGACAGCGTTGGTGACCAGCTCCGCCAGGATCAGCAGCGCCGGTCCGACACTCGGATGGCGAAGACCCACACCGCACTCCAGCAGCACGAGCTCGGTCGTCTCCCTCGCGGTGCGTACGGCGGCGCCCATCGCGGGCAGGGTCAGCACATGCCGGTAGGGCAAAGTCTCCGTCCGGACGCTCACCGCTCCTCCACGGGCGCCAGGCGGTGTCCGGTGAGGGCCTGCGGGTGCAGCCACAGCAGCGTGTCATGGGGCCCGTACGCCATCCCGGGCAGGATCCGCCGGTAGTGGGCCGTCTCATCGGGGTCGGTGATCACCTCGGCCGGGCCGTGGACGGTGAGCGTCCACCCGGTGCCGGTCCGCGGGTGGATCTGGTCGACCTGGTAGGTCAGCACCGTCCGGCCGGCGACGGCCGATGTCTGCACCGGCGCGCGCACGACCAGCCGCCCGCACGCCATCACGTGCGTGGCGGGCCGGATGACAGCCTGCTCCCGCCGCACATACACCAGGCGGCCCCGGTAGAGCGGACGGCCGTGGCTTGCTCCTTCGAGGAGCCAGAGCACTTCTGCCCCGGACATGTCGGTCAGGTTCAGGTCGGCGGGGACGGTCATCGCGGGCCCTTCCGGATGCGGTGCGACTCAGGCAGGTGCGGTCGGTGGCGCGCCGGCACAAGCCCGGCCTGCTCCAGGTGCTTGCGGGCGCCGGCGATGGCCTCGGGGGTAGTGGCGTACTCGCGGTCTTCCTGCTGGAGCAAGGCCAGGGCGCCCACCGATTCCAGGGCCTGGCGCTGACCGGGGCGGATGCCGGAGGTCATCACGGCGATCCCCCGCCGGTTCAGCTTCTCCACCGCGTCCTTCAACACCAGCGCGCCAGTGGCGTCCAGGGTCGTGACGCGGGACATGCGCAGGATCACCACCCTCACGTCAGCGACCTCGGACAGCTCCAGGAGGAAGCGGTGCGCGCCGGCGAAGAACAGAGGCCCGTCGATGCGGTAGGCCACGATGTGCTCGGCCAGGAGAGCGTGCTCCTCGGCGCTGTGCTCACCGGGCATGTCAGGGCGGAAATCGACCTGGTCCATCCGCGCCTGGCCCGCCACAGCCCGAAGGGCCAGGGCCCCGGCGACGACGAGACCGATGATCACCGCGTAGACGAGGTCGAGGACGAGCGTGGCCACCGCGGTCAAGACCAGGACCACCGCATCCGAGCGCGTGGCCCTCACCATCGCCCTCAGAGCGCCGACCTCGATCATGCGGATCGCGGTAGCCAGCAACACACCCGCCAGCGCCGCAAGCGGAATCTTCGACACCAGCGGAGCCGCGGCGAACACGATCACCGCCAGCACCGCCGCATGCGACAAGGACGCCAGCCGCGAGGAGGCTCCGCTGCGCACGTTGACCGCCGTCCGGGCTATCGCCGCAGTCGCGGGCACACCGCCGAACAGCGGGGCCGCCAGATTCGCAAGCCCCTGCCCGAACAATTCCCTGTCCGGGTCGTGCTTCTGCCCCACCGTCATCCCGTCAGCCACCGTGGCCGACAGCAGCGACTCCAGCGCCGCCAGCGCGGCCACCGCCACCGCAGGCGCGAGCAGCGAGCCGAGCGCGGAGACGTCGAGGAAGGACAGCGACGGAGCGGGAAGTCCGGACGGCAGATCACCGATCGGCGCCGCACCCCGCAGCCCGAACACCTGAACCAAGGCGGTGGCGGCGATGACCGCGACGATCGAGAAAGGGATCGCCGGACGCCACCGCGCCCCGGCCAGCATCACCACGGCCACACCCAGCGAGAGCCCGATCGCCGTCCAGTTCGGAAACGCCACGAACTCGACCACGGCCCGCCAGGCCACCAGCAGGACCTTCTCGCCCTCGGGCTTGGCCACCCCGAGCGCGTTGGGGATCTGCTGGAGACCGATCACGCACGCGATACCGAGGGTGAAACCCTCCACCACCGGCGCCGGCACGTACTGCATATACCTGCCGGCCCGCAGCAGCGCCAGACCGATCAGCATGACACCGGCCATCAGCCCGACCGTCAGCACACCGCCGGGCCCGTACTGTGCCACGATCGGCACCAGCACGACGGTCATCGCCCCGGTCGGTCCGGACACCTGCAGGTTGGAGCCGCCGAATATCGCCGCCAAAGCGCCCGCGACCACTGCGGTGGCAAGTCCCGCCTCCGCGCCCAGACCCGAGGAAACGCCGAAGCCCAGGGCCAGAGGCAGGGCCACGATCGCCACCGTCAGCCCCGCCAGCAGATTCCGCCGGGGGTCGCGGGTCATCCCAGCTAGATCTGCGCGCGTGGGCAGCACCGCCCGCAGTCGGCTCGCCGACTCCACGAGGAACGTGTTCACGACGCACGGCCTCCCGTCTCGCGCAGCTCCGCCAGGAGCTGCGTCTGCCCGGTGAGGACCTCGGTCAGGATCCGGCGTGCCGCCAGCATCAGCTGGGCCACGTCGCCGCCGGCTACCGCGTAGACGACCGTGGAGCCGTTGCGGGAAGAGGTGACAATCCCGGACCGGCGCAGGACCGCCAGCTGCTGCGACAAGGCAGAGGGCTCCACCTCGATCGACGCCAGCAGCTCGCGCACCGGCAATGGCCCGTCCTGCAGCAACTCGAGTACGCGTATGCGCACGGGGTGCCCGAGCATGCGGAAGAACTCGGCCTTCGCCTGATACAGCGGAACCGGCACGATCTCCACCCTTCAACGCCGCGGGCCTGCGGTCTGGTGCCGTGCCCGCGGCTACCTACGGACACAACTCCTACATCATGTATTCAATTGCAGATATTTGCAATTTATGGATGCTGCGGAAAGTTGTCGCCGCGAGGAGTACCGTCATGCCGTGAGGTCTCGCCGCCACCCCCGTCGGCGAGACCTCACCGACTTCGGCGCCGTAGGCGTGACCTGCTCCGAGCCGGGCGGTGGGAATGCTTCCGTCCGGCCAGACCCTCCCCGGCGGAACGGGGGCGGTGGGTCAGATTTCAGGCAATCTTCACCGGCTTTGACAGCTTGGTCTTCGATGACGAAGCCGGCTTCTCGATGACGCCGCCGGTCGCCGTCCGCCCCCGGGGCCGGCCGGGACGGTGTCATCGGGCGCCGTCCGCGACTGTTCCCGGCCTGGTCCGCCGTAGCCTGATGGGTGGCCCTCACCAGCATCCTCTGGCTGGCGAGCACGGCTCGTGGGCACCACTCACCGCTCGCGCCCTGCACCTCATCCGCGGCTCTCCTGGTCGCGGTCGGCGAAGCCGGTGACCGGCTGCGGCAACACTTGACGGCACGCGAGGCAGCAGGCCACCGCGCTTGCGGCCCCGGATGTGTGGTGGCGGGCGTCGAATGCGGCGAGAGGGCAGCAGAGGGTGGAGCGGCCGACGCTAAGATGCCCGGCGATGGCAATGACGGACTCCTTCGCGGCGCGGCGCCGCAGCGTGACGGCGAGCGCCGCGAGGGAGGTGGCCGGTATGCCGCGCCTGCCGTGGCCGCGGCGGTGTCCAAGCCGACATCCACCCTGCGCACGACAGCTGGATGTCCAGCAGATATATGCCGACCCGTGTACCGCGCTGTATCCCCTGGATGCGGGAGTGCCGTCACGCGTGGGAATTGTTGTCGAGTCTTGTGCGGCGTCCGTCGAGCCCGACGATGTTGGTGCCCTGCTGTCGGCCGATCTCCTCGCGCAGGGCACAGTTGTCGTGGTGCAAGGCGGCGATAGCGGTGGCCGCGGCCCTGAGCTGTTTCTCCAGGAGCGCGCATGTTCGGGTCTTGGCGGCCAGTTTCTTGCGCAGCTTGCTGATCTCCTCGTCTCTGCGGGCCTCTCCGGACGTGGTCTTGCCCTGCTCGGCGATGCGGGCATCCCATTCGGCGAGGATCGGCCGAGCTCGGTTCATGGTGGCCCGGCTGACCTGGGCTTCTCTCCAGAGGTTCTCCTTGGTGAGCCGTCCGTCGGTGCGCTGTGGCTTTCCGGCAAACAGCCGCTGCATGGCGGCCCTCAGGGCCTCCGCGGTGTCGGGCGAGACACCGTCGCAGGTCATACGGCTGTGAGCGGTCATGCGGAGGTACCCCGGATCTTGTCAAGGACCGATTCGGCGCGTTCGGCTTCCCTGGCGATCAGGGCTTTGCGGCAGGCGGGCAGTCCAGGGGTCTTCAGGAGCTCGAGCTGGGTGCGGTGGTGTGCGTCGTAGAACGGGGCGTGCTCGGTGCCGATCATGCTGTTGGGGCAGCGGTCGGGCCGGCAGAGGTCTTCCAGCGGGCCGATATGCCCTTCGGGGATGATCGCGTTCTCCAGGCAGACGGCGCCGGTCGGGTTGCGTTCGTCGAACAGGCAGTTGTTGAGTGCTCCGAAGCGGATGGTGATCCGGGCTTTGCGCAGGAGGTCGTTTTCGACGCGGGCGTCTCCGTGGCGGGCCCGGGCGGTGGCTGTGATCTGCTCGAAGACGCCCTTGAGGCGTTCGGCTCCGGGGCCGAAGCCGATCTCCTGTCCTTGGGAGTGGGCCCCGTACAGGTCCTTGAGCCGGCGGAACCGGGCGGCGTGGACCGCGTCTTGAAGGTGCTTGGCCCAAGCGGAGTCGGGAGCTGCGTAGCCGCGGGTGGCGCGGTTGGCCAGGGCGCGGGTGGCGATGTGCTTGAGCTGCATGCCCAGCGCGATCTCGGAGCCGGCGAACTGGTCGGTGAGCATCGCCATCGTCCTGCGGAACATGTGGGGCCGGGCCTTGCCGTCGGGGATCGCAGCCAGCCCGGACCAGGTGAGGCCGGCGTTGACGAACCCGATGAACGAGTCGACCATGGCGCCGCCGTCGAGTTCTTCGTTGACAGCCTTGGGTGTCAGCGGGGCGAAGACCCGCACGGGGTGGGGGGAGACGGCCTCGGCGACCGCGATGGCCTCCGCGACCGGCTCGCTGATCCACCAGTGCTTGCGCGGTCGCCCGGGACGGCCCTTGACGAGGGTGGAGGCGACGGCGGGTGCGTTGTAGTGCTCGACGACGCTGCCCCGGACGATCTCTTGCAGTTCAGAACTTCGCATCATCGACAAGGCGGCCACCAGCACGAAGGCGGCATCGCGCAGGATCGTGGGCAGGCGGGACAGCTCGTAGAGGTCGAAACCGGGGTGCCAGGGGCCGCGGCTGCCGTCCGGGCGGGTGACCTGCGTCAGTTCCACGGGCAGGCCGTAGGCGTACCGGCCGTCGGCCACCGCCCGCTGGACCCTCTCTCTGCGCTGTCGGCCCGCCATGCAGTACGTCCCGAAGAACGAGCTGCTCTGCTTCTCCTTCACTCCCAGCAGCAGCGTCAGCATCACCCAGTAGACCTCCGGCTGCTGTCCTTCGGCCGTGTGCGGGTCGTGGTGGCAGGGCACCTTGTTCGCCGGGTCGGCCAGCCAGGCGTCCAGTTCCCCGTTCTTGTCGCGGACATCGGCCGAGAGCCTTGCGGCACGGCGCAGTTCCTTGAGCATGTCCAGTGCGCGGAAGATGTCCGGGGCGAAGACGTGGATGTACGTCCATGCGGCACGGACCAGCGCAAACCACATGTCGGGCGGAATCGCTTTCGTGGACAGGGTGCCATCGCGCACGTCTTTGGCCACCTGTCCCGGAGGTTTGCCCGGCCACGGGTTGACACCCGGCCAGCCGCAGCTGAGCGCCGGGGAGAGCGTCGCCATCCGCTGGACGAAGCTCACATGCCGTGTGAGCGTTCTCGGTTTCACTTCCCTCTTCAGTGCCTTGATGCGTCGGCGCAGATCGGACTCACTCCAGCGGGAGGGGTCCTCGGGAAGGCCGTCCTCGCGGGCCCAGGTGATCACACCGCGCAGGCAGCTGATCTCCAGATTGATGCTGCCGATGTCCCACGGGGTGAAGCCGAGGTGAAGCCCCGCCGCCTGGAGTGCCTCGTGGCCGGGGTTCGCCAGAATTATGATCATTTCGCGGGCGAGAAGATTCCAGGGCTCATCGGCCAGCACGCCGACCAGGCGCATCTTCCACCACGAGCGGTTGCGGTTGGCGGGCCGGCGCACGACACCGTTGAAGTCCATGAACTCGCTGTCGCCGAACAGCGGCATGCGGACCTGCGATCGGCGAGCCGCAGGCATCAGAGGGTGGCTCTGGACAACGGGTTCGTCCGGGCGGAACAGGGACCGGGGGCTCTCCCCGGAACTCGGGATGATCACGTGTCGAACTCCACATGTGCGGGCAGCGGGAGGTCGAGTGAGACCTCACCCGCGGTGATGTGCTTCCGGGCGAGGGCCTTCTCTTCCTCGGTGCGCTCGTCCATGGCAGCTCGGAGATTGGTGTAGGACTGGCCCCACAGCCGGGTGAACGTCTTCGGGTCAAGTCGCTGGCGCACCGTCTCCAGGTGCTCGGCGAACAGCATCAGCTGCGGCAGGTGGCTGGGCAGCAGCCACGCGTTGCGGCACTCCAGGCAGCGCAGCGGCGCCACGGCGCACAGCTCGCCCGGCGGGCTGAAGGGTGAATCCCACGGGTTCTTGCAGTGCGAGACGCCCATGTCGAGTTCGCCCTGGACAATGCCGTCCGCCTGCTCCCTGTCCAGCCCAAGTGCCTGCAGCCGTTCGCTGTCTTCGGTGATCTCGACTGCGTCGGACGAGATCAGGGTCGGCCCCTCCACCGCCTGCTGGAACCAGTGGTCCTGGGCTGTATTGATCACCTTGCCGGACAGGATCCGCAGCGTGGTGCCCTGGGCGTAGTGTCCGGCGAAGGTCTCCTCGAGGTGGTCGTCGGCGGCGACGCTGATCCGGCCGCCGGAGACGATGGCCTTCTCGACCTTGGTGGACTTCCGCAGCCGCCCGATATGGGCCTCACCGTCTACCGTGACGCCTGCCGTGTGAAGCCAATCGGTGAAACGTTGGCCCTGCATATTGGAATTCCAGCGGCCGAAGCGCAGGTCGTAATACACAAGTGAGGGACGGACGAACAGGGTGTCGCTCACCTCCGGGCACCGCTCCCGGACCTTCTCCGTGACCGCCAGCAGCCGGCGCACGATCGCGCTCACCTCCCGGCGCGGCCCGTCAAGCAACTCGCTCGCCGACACCTCACCTTGATCGGCGTTCCGGGGCTCGGAGGCGTCCCGGAAGGCGCGATGGCGTACCCGCGAAGCGCGGTCCTTGACCAGTGTCAGGCGTACGCCCTTGGGGAGGAACTCGATGTCCTGCGCGCCGAAGCCTGTGACCTCCTCCGAGGCGTGCCCGGTGGCGTCCACCAGCAGGACCCGGAAGGAGTGCAGATCCAGATTCGTAGGGTACAGGCGCGCGAGCAGCCGCAGAATCACATCCCGTCTGGCCCGACGCTTCGCTACCGTTCCGTCCGCTCTGAGCACCATCTCGCGCAACGCGTCGGGCCACTGCGCGGTGAGCGGGGGGAGCGCATCGCCGATCTGGCGTGGCTCGATCACTCCCCGCGACAGCCCCCACAACAGATCCGGCACATGGAGCCAGTCCCCTTCATCCGGATGCCGGCCCTGTGCCGCCAGAGACCAGCCATCGGCGAGCCGCTTCTCCAAGGCCTGCACCTCCTGCCACGCGGCCTTGACCAACGCCCGCTTGTCGGCCCGGCTGAACTCGTCCCGCTCCGAGCTATCACCCCACGGTGTCAAGCAACGGCCACGGGCGAACCTCGCGAGGGATTCGTCCAGCCCCCGCTCGGAATGGTCCTCCCGCCGCACGATCAGGACCCTCACGCACGACGCTGCCACCCCCGCCTGACGCGACCCTTCCTGGTAAGAGGCCGGCAGGGTGCGCTCCCACCGAGCCAGCAAAGGCAGCAGATCCGCCGACTCCAACGACAGGGATGCCGCCTCCTCGCACGCACCGTCCATCGCGGAGCACACCAGGTCGACCGCACGCACATAGTCGCGAGACGCTGAGGCCGACAGACCGGTGACCGCGACGTACTCGACCCATTCATCGGCGAGCTGAGCGGCCAGCCGTGAACACCGGTAATCTGCCGGATCGACATAGTGCAGGCGCTCGCGACCCTGCTCATTGACCGCCACCACACGAACGCCGAGGCGGCCGTCCCCGCCCGGAACCCCCAACGCCTGACGCAGAAACGCTGTCCACTCAGCCGACCTCCGCCACTTCACGCGCGCCATCAACCCACCCCCAACGGCGACTTCTCCAGACGGAAGGCCCTGGCGGCGATCTGCGCGTACGTGGCCTCCTCACCCCGGTCACCGACCCACCCGGCGAACGCCGCCTCGTACTCCTGCACCAGATCGTCGGTGTACTCCAGATACGCGTACGTCGTTTCCGGACTGGAATGACCAAGCCGCCGGCTCACGATCAACAACGGGTTGTAGCGGATATGCCCACTCAAATAGGAGCGGTGACGCCGACGCCGCGCAACCATGTCAGGCTCGGCCCCGTCCATCTGCTGCTCCAGATAGGTGAGCAGCTGCAGCGCGTACGTGTGACGCAGATCGTGCCAGCGCCATCTCTTCGCGGGCAGCTGCGGCGTCGTCTCATCAGCCAGCGCCACCATCCGGCGCCACGCCGCATGCCGGTACCGCTTCCAGGAATCTGCCCCCGGCATCAGCCCGCCCCGACACAGGAACACCGCCATCGCCTCCAGCCCGAACTCGCCCTCCCGGACCGTGATCCGGCGAAGGCGCGGCGGCATCGCCTGCATCGAGAACACCTGCGCCGTACCGTCGAGCGTGCCGTGGATCCGGCCTGTCTCCTCCTCCACGCGGGAGACGACGAACAGCTCCCGATGCTGGCGCTCCAGCCGCCTGGCCGCCGCCGCAGTGAACTCCTTCCGCTCCAGCAAGCAGTAAGTCTCGACCGCCCGCATGGCCTGCTCGGGAACGAAGACTCCACGCTCCTTCCCGTATTTCGCGCACGCCTGGACCGTGAACTCGGCCTCCTCTGCGCACTGGCCCACGCCCAGACCCAGCTCAGGCAGAAGAACCGTGGCCCACTCCTGCCACCGCATGCCGCTACACAAGGCCAGATCCGCGCCCGCTCGGTCGCGGTGCGGGGAGCTGCCCCGATAGGACCGGCTGAGCTGCGAGTCCGGGCACTGCCCGCCAAGACCGACATCTCTGAAGTAGCGGTACTGCCCCAGACTCAGATGCCGGATATCCATTCCCCGCCGCGTCCGCGGACTCAGCGCATTACGCCCTCGCGCCGCCACACGCATGGGTCGGCGCCGCAGGTACCGCTGCTCGACCGCGAAGGTGAAGAACTGGTCCAGCACCGACGACTCCTTCGACCACGCCGAGGTGCCGACCGGCTTCTTCTGCAACTGAGTGCGTTGCTTCTTGTACGCCACGAGATCGGACTCCGTGGCCGACAGCACGTCGCTCACACGCGTGTCCTGGTGAGCGCTGAACCGGGCCATGATCCGCCCGTAGTCCTTCAAGGTGCTTCCGGCCAGATCGGCGTACGACATGTTCCTGCCCCATGAACACAGCGGCTCCACCGGCATCATCGTCTCGGCATCCAGATAGATCGGTGTGCCGTCCGAGATCCCTCGAAGCTCCAGCAGCCGAGCCGCCTGGTCACCCGTCAAGACGGGGCTGTCCAAATACCGGCGTACCACCGCCGTGTCAACCGCGTACAGCTGCATGCCTGTTGCCTCCCGAGACCTCTGAGAGACGAGAGATAGCAGTCAGTAGAGGGCGACGCGGACACCCTTCACCGGTTCGAGGGACGAGTGATGAGACAGAACTGAAGTGCCCCAAGAAACCGAGCGCTGGGTGGTGCCCGCGCAGGCGGCCGCGGCGAGCTGGAGACTGCCCGCCAGGGCGAGGACCAGGAGCCACAGCGGCCCGGGCCCGGCAATCAGCAGCGGCACGCTCATCAGCGGGTACATCGCGAATCCGGCGACCAGGACCGGTCCGGGCCCGAACCTGCGGACGATCCGGGGTGCGGCGAGCGCACCGGCCAGGCATCCGGCGCCGGACACCCCCATGATCACGCCGAGCCCGGTCGTGCCGGTCTTCACTGTGGTCAGCAGGTGATACGCCCAGAAAGTCGAGGTCAGGGCGGAGCCGAACCCTGTCCCGGCCAGGCACAGGACGAGCGGCCGCACGAGCGGTGTGCGGGCCACGTACATCAGGCCCTCCCAGATGTCCGTGGCCATTCTTCGCCGCACCTTGGGGGCCGGCGGCGCGTGAACGGTGCGGATCCGGGTCGCACACCATGCCGAGACCAGGTAGGAGACGGCGTCCAGGGCGAAGGCCCGGCCGGCGCCCACCACGGCGACCACCGCGGTCCCCAGATAGGTACCGGCCGTGTCGGCGGCGCCGAACGCCGCTCCGATCCGTGAGTGGGCCTGCTGGAGCAGCCCGGGTTCGACGAGCTGCGGCACGATGGCGATGGCCGCGGCCTGGTGGAGCACCGTCACGGCACCCAAGGCCAGGGCCACGGCGTACAGCGTTGGCATGGACAACGTCCCGAGGACGGTGGCGGCCGGGATCACCGCGACCACGGCGGCCGCCGCAAGATCAGTGGTGATCAGCACCGTCTTCTTGTTGTGCCGGTCGATGAACGCCCCGGCCGGCAGCGCGAGGACGAAGGTCGGGATCTGGATGAGGAAGAAGAGGAACGAGATCTGGTCCGGCGTGGCGTGCAGGAGGAGTACCGCGAGCGTGGGTAGGGCGATGCCGTGCACAGCCGTCCCGATCAAGCTTGCGCTCTCGCCTGTCAGGAATGCGATGAAGGACCGGTGGCCGCGCAGCGACGCCTTGTCGTCCGGTGTGGTGACGGAGGCTTGGGCGGGCGTGGTCACCACAGGCCGGCCGCCTTCATCAGCGTGGCGGGTGCTGTCAGTTCGGGTGTGGCTGTCCCGGTGACGGTGTTCTGCGGGTACGGCAGGTCGCAGTTCAGGCGCAGGATGGACCGCACGCGGACGACGTCGTCCCACGTCTCCCGGATGCGGGCCAGGGGCTTGGCCAGGCGGCCCGGTGCGGCGGCGGGCAGGTCCTCGAGCCGGCGCCCGCCGGTCAGGAGCCGGGCGGCGGTCACCGGTCCCACGCCCGGGACGCCGGGGAGGTTGTCGGACGGGTCCCCGGTCAGGGCCCGGAAGTCAGTCCACTGCGCCGGCGTCACCCCGTAGCGGTCGGCGACCGCGGGAGCGGTGACGAACTGGCGGCCGGGCGGGGCCTGCGGGTTCAGGATCCGGATCCTGCTCTGGGTGAGGAGGCCGTAGAGGTCGCGGTCCCCCGAGAGCACGACCACCGCACGGCCGACGGCGGCCTCACGCGTGGCGATCGTGGCCAGCACGTCGTCGCCCTCGGCGCCGGGCCATTCCAGCCACCGCACTCCGCCCTGGTCGAGCATCGCCTTCAGCGGCGCCAGAGCCTGGATCGGACTGTGGTCGGCGTCAGCCCGGTTTGCCTTATACCCGGCCTCAGCTTGGATCCGAGTGTCGGCGCCGTCCTCGGCGTCGAAGACCACCAGGACCTCATGACCGTAGCCGTGCTCGCGGTGCGCCTTGCGCAGGAGCGCCACGAAGCCGAACGCGCCGGTCACGTCGGTCCCGTCCAGCGCCTGGAACCGCTTGGGGAACCCGAAGTGGGCGCGGTAGAGCAGATGATGCCCGTCGACGAGGAGCAGCGGCGCGATCGCGGTCATGGTGGTGCCTCCCGGCATCCGAGGCGCCTGCGGCCGCGACGCCCGGGTGCCCCGAGACGGGCAGCCCGCCAGAATATCGGCCCTTGCACGGGGAAGGGCCTGTACGACGGGGTTCACGTCATGTCCTTCGCGAGATCCGTTGCGGGGGACCGCTGGGCGGGCACGCTGTCCGCGAACGCGGCGGCCTGGACCAGATAGGCGCTGCGGAATTCCCCCGTGCCGGTGCTCTCGTCCATGAGCTCGGAGAACGTCCCGGACTCGGCGACCTGGCCGTCCTTCATGACGTGGATGACGTCGGCATGCCGCACCGAGTGAAGGCGGTGGGTGATCAGCACGACGGTCTGACCGGCCGCGGCCAGTGCCCGGATCTGGTCGAAGACCCGCTGCTCAGCCACCGCGTCAAGGGCGCTCGTGGGCTCGTCGACCACGAGAATCTCGGGCCTCCTGTACAAAGCTCGGGCGATCCCCAGCATCTGCCACTCGCCGCCGGACGCCTCCTGACCGCCCTTGTAGCCCCGCCCGAGCAAGGTGCCGAGGCCGCGGCGCAGGGCGGCGATGAACTTCCAGGCGCCGGAGAACTCGGCGGCAGCCTGTACCGCCTGGTCGTCGATGGGGACGGTGGGCCGGCCGATGCCGACGTTCACCCTCACCGTGAAGGGCCACCGGAAGAAGGACTGCGACATGAGCGCGATGCGGGCGAAGATCTGCTTGCGCTGGGCCTTGGCCGCGTCGACGTCGTCCCACCAGATCGTGCCGCCGCCCTCGTCGGGCATGTGCAGGCCGGCCAGGAGCTTGACCAGGGTGGACTTGCCCGAGCCGTTCGCCCCGACCACGGCGATGACCTTGCCCATGGGGAAGGACAGGGACACCTCGCGCAGGGTCGGCTCCGGCGTCTCGCCCCCGCTGCCGGGGTAGGTGAAAGTGACCTTCTCGAAGCGGACTTCGCGAACCTTCGCGGGCAGGTCCTCGCCGGTCTCCGGGATGGCCCGCGCCTTCGCCTCCACACAGAGCCGCTCGAAGTCGGCGACGAACAGGGACTCCTGGTGCAGGTCGGCCATCTGCACGACGAGGCCGTCCAGGCTGGAGGACCCGGTGCGGATGGCCAGGACCGCCGTGCTGGCGACCGCGAGGTCCATCCGCCCGCTCCACAGCAGCAGTCCCAGCGCCCCGTAGGTGAGTAGGGTGGCGATGCCGGACGCGCCGTCGGCGATCAGGCCGATCTTCGCCGCGTTGCGGGCCAGGCGGGTTTGCTCGCGCTCGCTCGTCTCGGCCATCTCCCGGAAGTGGGAGAGGAGGAAGGGCCCGACCTCGTGGACGCGGACCTCGGCCGCCGCTTCCCGCTGGGTCAGCAACTGACCCAGGAGGTGTCCGGCCCGTGCGTGCTGGACGAAGGCGTGGAAGGAGAGGTACCGCTGGCGGGAGATCGTCAGCGACCTCCAACCGCTCGGCAGGGTCATCAGGACGAGGAGGGGCAAAAGTCCGATGTGGAGCACGGTGAGCACACTGGCCGCCGCGACCAGGGAGATCCCGGAGTTGAGGGTGTTGGTGCAGTAGCGGATCATGCGCCGGGCGGAGTCGGCCCCGTACCGGGCGGCGTCCAGCAGCCGGTGGAACTCGTCGTCCTCGATCGCCGCGAGCTCAACCCGGTGGACGAGCCCCAGGTACTGCTCGGTGGCCACCCTCTGGACCTTCGGCTCCAGCTCACCGGTGGCGGCCGTTGACGCGGACCGCAGAAGCGAACCCACCAGAGCGGTGACCGCGACGGCCATCAGTGCTGGGAACGCGCTGGTCAAGCGCTCGTTCGTCCCGCCTCCGGCGAGGATGTGCCCCAGGACCGCGTTGACTGCGACCAGCCCGATCGCCTGGGCGATCCCGCGGCCTACTTCGGCGCCGAGGACCACGCGCAGGGCGCGGGCGTCGGCGAGGTGCGCGAGGCGCAGCCCGGTGCCGATCATCCGGGGTAAGCCCTTGGCCATGGTCCACAGGCCCAGCTTCAGCCAGGCGCCCTCGTGCTGGTCCCAGCCGACGTCGTACGCCAGCTCCCCGCCGAACAGCAGCCGTTCCGAGTCCGACACCGTTGCCTGTTCAGGATCACCATCGGCTTCGCTGCTCACTTCGTCCCCCTCAGATCCGGTCGTGCACTGCTGGTCTCGTCGCTGGTCGTAAGCGGTCCGGCGGGCCCCCGCACCGGCGGCTGCAGTTCGCCTCCGCACTCCGCCGCCCCCGCTGATGCACCTTCGGCCGTGGCCGGCCCGGCAGGAGGCATAGCGAGGGCGCCGTAGAGGGTTCCGGCGACGTACTGGTTGAGGACGGCGTGGGTCAGGGCCCGGCAGTCGGCCGGAGGGCCGCCGGGGTCGGCCCACACCACCTCGCTGTACCGGTCCGGTGCGGTGTTGCGGGGCACTCCGGACCAGCGCTGGGTGGCGAAGACGGCGCACAAGCGTCCCGCGCCCTGCTCGCTGCGGTAGTGCAGGAGGCCGCTGAGCTCGATGTCCTGTACCCCCACCCGGATGCCCAGGGTTCGGGAGGCACCCCGGCACGCGGCCTCGTCCAGCCACTCCGCCGGCTCCAGCCGTCCGCCCACCAAGGCCAGCTGTCCGCGATCTGGCAGATGAGCCCGGCGGACCAGCGCGACCCGCCCGTCGGGGCGCAGCGCGAGGAGCACGACCTTCGTGAGCGGCCGGTAGCCGGGCCCGGTCTGTTCGATTCGGGCAGCAGCCGGGCGGGGATGGGGCGCGGTGTGCACTGGTCCTCCCTTAATTGACGTGGAACCGAGCGATGGTCGAACAACCCCCCACGCCTGGGTGCCGTAACGGACGCGGAAGGGGGAATTTCTCGAACTGAGATGCGGTGTGGGTGTGGAGGGCAGTTCCTCTGGGGGTGGGGGCGTTTGAACTCACACGTTCGAGTGGCGAGGGGGCTTACGGCACCCGATCAGGGACTTGCGCGATGCGCCTCCTGGTCCGAGGACGGTGCTCGTCAGGAGTGCAGGGCGGGGTGCGAGGTACTGGTGTGTACGCACTTTGTCCTCCGGGTGGGGGCGTGGCGAAGTACGCCGTCCGCGGGGTGCGGAGGCGAGGGCGTTCGAGCAGACGAGGTTGAGTCAGTGAGTACAGCGCAGCGCGATGGGCGGAGCAGCACGATCTGGCCGACCTCGTCGCCTGAGGGCCCGTCCGGTGGCCGCTGATCGATCTCTGGAGCCGTAGCCTTCGCAGGCTGCCGCAGACCAGATGTTGGCCTGAACCCGCCCCTGCGAAAGCAGACTTCGGGAAAACCCCTTGTGGACCGCAGACCGATGCAACTCTGTCCGCGAGCCCCGCATCCAACGCCGTGAACCGCCGCCGTTCCCGCGCCCGGCAGGACGGAGCGCCCGGGTCACAGCCCTGCCGGCAGACGCTACGGCCGGCTGCCCGCGTTCAGCGGGACCTCGTGGACGGACTCCCCCCGGTAGGTCCGCGCTTCCCGGCGGAGCTCGACCAGCTGCACCGCGGCCACGGCGAGTTCGACGGGTGGGCGGGTGCGGAGCGGGGACACAGCCTGGACGGGGGCGGCGGCGTCGCGGTCGCGGTTGTTGTAGCTTCACGACCGATGCGGGTGACGCGTTCCGCGTTGATCGTGGATTCCTTCAAGGGCACCTTCTCGCTCATGCGTAGACCGTATTGACTGACGGTCCGTCGAGTGGTGTGTCGATCAGTTTGGCGCGCAGCGCGGGGGAGGTGACTTGGTCGAAGGGGAGCCATTGGGCCCCGGAGACTTCCTCGTCCTGCAGGAAGATCGGAGGAGCCTCCCGCCTGAGGTAGAAGACGAATCTGACGTCGTAGTGCTGGTGTTCGCCTTCGCCCTTCGCTGGCCGGGGAGCGATGTCGTGGATATCGATGTCGAGCGGGCTGTCGAGGAGCTGGGTGGTGAGGGATAGGTCGCCGACGGCAATCCCTGCCTCCTCGTGGAGCTCGCGCACCGCAGCGGCGATGAGCGTGCGATCAGACGGTTCAAGGTGTCCACCAGGCACGAGGGCCAGTCCGGTGGCCCTGTGGTGGATGTGCAGGACGTGCTGGTCGCGGTCGATGACGACGGCACTGCATGTGATATGTCCCGGAAGGGTGGCCCGACTCGTTGGATCACCGGGTTCGTCGAGGGCCGTCGTCAGGGGCGCCAGGCGGTCGCGCTCGGCAGGGTAGCGCTCAAGGTATTCGTGGACGAGGTAGCGGAGAGCGGAGCGAGTGGGCGTCATCTGGATACCTTCGACGGTGGAACGTGATCGACGTGGCCGCGAACAGGACAGTGGGTGGGACCTTCGCTCCCGCGCCGGGCATCAACGGGGTTCGATGCAGCCAACTGCAGGTGCTGCTTGGTGTGTTGTGGTCATGTGATGGTGCCGGGATCAACGACGAGGAGCACCGGATCGAACACGCGTGTTTGAGACGAAGCGGATTCCGTACAGGGGCACGGGTGGCGCCTCGTGCGGGGTGCATCCACCCTTGATGCGTGCGGGCCCTGCCCTTGGAGGGTGCTGGCCGAAACGCCGATGTTGATACGCGTGTGACAGGTGGGATTACGCGGCTGGATCACCGTCTTCGAGAGCGGCGCGCTGCGTGATCAGCTCGGCTATGCCGTCGATCGTGGCGAATCGGGTGTCGAACAGGTCGGCGTCGGTGATCGAGACCCCGAGGACCTCCTCGACGTGGACCGTGAGGGCCACGACGGTCAGGGAGTCGAGATAGCCGGTGTCGAAGAGGTGCACCTGCCGGGTGAAGCCCGGGTCGTCGTCAGCAACGGCGGCTTCGCGCCGGATGAATGTTTCGATGTGTGTGGCCGCGTCGGCCGGACTGAGGGCCATGAGGTGCCTTCCTAGGGAACGTGCGGTACAGGCTGGTGGATGCCACCGCGGATGGTGCGGTGCAGGTCCGCGGAGGAGGAGATGCCCAGGTCGTGGCGGAAGCGGCCTTCCAGACGCGGCTGGGTGATGCCTGCCTGGAGTAGCTGCGGCAGCACTCCGGTGTCGGAGCCGAGGTCGCCGATCTGCGCACGGACCTTGGGGCGCCGCAGGGTGCTGTCAGGGAGCCTGTGACGCGCGAGACGGGTCATGAGGCCGGGCTTGCTCACCGGTTCGGGCAGGGCCAGCAGCTCGGTGGTGGCCCAGCTGTAGGGCTGGACCACGGTCAGCCCGTGCGCGGCGAACACACCGACTTCGCGGTCGCCGGTCTGGACGCCGCGGGTGAGATGGACTCGAAGGCGGTCGGGCGGAAGGTTCGGCAGGCGGTAGTAGAGGCTGCCGGCGTACGGCACGGGGGTGTAGTCGGCGAGGAATTCGTTCATGAGGTCGCCGGTGAACACGAGTGCGCCGTGGGGGTGGTCGTCGGCTATGGCGGCGCCGAGGACCTCGTTGACGACGGCGGCGTGGACGTTGAAGTCGCGCCAGTCCTGGCCATGCAGGAGCGCCGGAGGGAGCGCGGTGAGGAGGGTCTCGCGGTCGGCTCGCACCAGCCGCAGCGGCATGTTGAGGTGGGCGGCTACGCGCTGGGCGGCGGCCGCGTCCTGGCTGAGGTGCTCGTCGCCGAAGGAGTAGGTGTAGGCGACGGCGTGGGGAAAGTGCTCGCGGGTGTAGGCGGCGACGACGGAACTGTCCGCGCCGCCGGACAGGCAGACGGCAACGGGGAGGCCCGGATGCGCGTCAGCCAGGTGGCGCATTCCTTGGTCGAGAAGCTCGGAGACCCGGTGGGCGATCTTGGCGGGGGTGTCGTTGGATCCGGCGCGGGCGGGGAGTGAAGCGAAGCTGCGGACGACCCCTGTGCGCCTGTCGGGGTCCAGGGTGACGATGCTGCCGGCGGGAATCGCGTAGGTGCCGGTGAACGCGATGCCCGCCGTGACGAGGTCGGCCAGGTAGTTGGCGGCGATGACGCCTCGGTCGGGGTGGAAGCCGACGTAGAGCTTGTTGAGACCGAGCTGGTCGCGGATCGCGGTGACACGGTCGCCGTCCTGCTGGACATGGGCGAACCGCCCAACGAGGGCCGGCGCCGATTGCGCCGAGATGCGCTCCGGGTGGGTGCCACCGTCCGGGTTCCAGTACACGTTGCGTACGGGGAGGTGAGTTTCAAGCACGTCCGTGCTCCTGGCTGATGATGTCGATGGCCCGGTCGAGGTGCGGTTGCTCGAGGTTGAGGGCGATCCTGAACCAGCCCGGCTCGTGGAACAGCGAGGAGGGCATCACCAGAACGCCGCGCTCGGCCAGGCGGGAGACGAACGCGTTGTCGTCCTTTGTGGGGCAGCGGGCGTAGAGGAATCGCGTGGCGTGCGTGTCGAGGACGGTCAGGCCCCGGCGGCTGAGCTGGTGGCGGGCGTGGCGCTGGAGCTCGGCGAGCCCGGTCAGGTCGGGCGCGGTGTCGGACAGGGCGGCGGCCAGCTGTTGGGTGAGGGCCGTGGGGGCGCAGTGCCCGGTGACGCGCATGCTCCGGACGAGGGCCGCGACGGCCTGGTCGCGGACGCCCAGGTGTGGGGAGACGGCGAGGCATCCGGTGCGCTGGCCCTGCATGTCCCATGCCTTACCGAAGGAGCGCACGGTGATGGTGTGGGGGTAGTGGGTGGCGGGGGCCGGGCACGGGGTCGGGTCCCAGACCTGGAGTGCGTGGGCTTCGTCGGCGATGAGCAGCGGTGGCGTCGGTACCGGGTGCCGCAGCATCAGGGCGGCCAGTTGCTCGAGTTCGCGGTCGTCGTGGATGACTCCGGTGGGGCTGCCTGGCTGTGCGATGACGACGCCCCGGGTCTCGGGGGTCCAGGCGCTCGCGATGGCTTGGACGTCGAGGTGTTTGTCGGGGGTGGTGGGGACCAGGTCGAAGGCGAGGCCGAGGTCCTGGAGGTAGAGGGGGTAGTCCATCCAGCAGGGGGTGACCAGGATGATCCGGTCGGGCGGGGAGAACAGGGAGCTCAGGGCGACGCGGAGGGCGGCGGTCGCTCCGGGCGTCATGACGATGTCGTTCCAGGCGTACGGCAGCGCGTGCTGCTTGGCGAGGGCGGCGGCGACGCGGCGGCGTACGGGGGTGAACCCGCCGAAGGGGCTGTAGCGCAGGTCGAGGGGGCGGGCCTGCGCGGCGAGCGAGGCCAGGACGTCGTAGGGACGGGTGTCGCTGAGGAACTTGGGGTTGGGAAAGGACAGGTCCAGGGCCCGGCTGCCGAAGCGGCGCAGCGTGTCCAGGTGCAGCCGGGTGTACTCCTCCAGTGGCCGCATCAGGTCTTCGTGGGCGGTGGGGCTCATCGGATGGCCCCGGTGTTCGTGAGGAGGGACAGGATGTGGTTGCGGTCGGGCTTTCCGTGCGGGGTGCGGGGCAGGCTGTCGACGACCTCGATGTGGCGGGGCCGCATGTGGGGCGGGAGTTCGGCCGAGCAGTAGGCGCTGAGGGCGTCGAGGGTGAAGGACGGGCCATTGGGCTCGACGGCGACGAGGACGGACGCGTCGGCCAGGCCGCCGGGGTCGGGGACGATGAGGGCGACGACGCCGGCGGTCAGGCCGGCGGCCGCGATGCCTGCCTCGATCTCGGCGGGGGTGACCCGGATGCCATGGATTTTGGTGAGCTCGTCGCGTCGCCCGGTGATGTACAGGTCGCCGTCGGCGTCGGTGTAGCCGAGGTCTCCGGAGTGGACGACGGGTTCGGTCCAGGGCGGGCGTAGCCCCGCGCGCGGGCGGAAGACGAGAGCTGTGGTGTCGGGATCGCGCCAGTAGCCCAGAGTGACGGTGGGGCCGCGGTGCACGATCTCGCCCACCGTGCCGGGGGGACAGGTCATGCCGTTCTCGTCGAGGACGTCGACGTGGCAGCCGGGGATGGCCTGGCCCACGGAGGTCGGCTTGCTGTCGATCCGGGCGGGGTCGAGGTAGGTGCTGCGAAATGCCTCGGTGAGCCCGTACATGGCGAAGAGGGCGAGCTGGGGGTGGGCGGAGCGGAGCGTTCTGATGGTCGTGGGGGTGAGGGGGCCGCCGGTGTTGGTCAGGTAGCGCAGTGAGGGGTAGCGGGTGGTGGTGAAGGGGGAGTTGGGGTGGAGGAGGTCGTTCCAGAGGCTGGGGACGCCCGCCAGGCCGGTGACCTCGTAGTCGAGGAGGGTACGGCTGATGTCGGGGGCGAATGGGGAGCGCTGGATGACGACGGCGCCTCCGGCGTGGAACGTGGCGAGGATCTGGTTCAGCCCGTAGTCGAAGCTGAACGGCATCAGGGCGAGCGTGCGGTCCTCGCGGGTCAGTCCCAGGTAGTCCGCCACGATCCGGGCTCCGCTGAGCAGGTTGTCGTGGCTGAGCATGACGCCCTTGGCTGTGCCGGTGGACCCGGAGGTGTAGATCAGTCCCGCCAGGTCCTTGCCGATGGTGGACGGTGTGGTGGGTGCCGCGGCGGGAGCCTGCATGAGGTCCTCGGGGGTGAGGATGCGTTCTTGCGGCAGCGCTCCCTGCAGGCGCGGGGCGAGGCGGCTGTTGGTCAGGGCGAGGCCGGCTTCGCTGTGGTCGACGATGTGCGCGATCTGCCGGGGACGCAGCTGATCGTGGATGAAGAGCGGGACGAGGCCCGCCAGGTGCGCGGCGAAGTAGGCGGTGACAGCGTCCGCCGAGCGGGGCAGCAGCAGGGCGATGCGTGACCCGGCGGGAAGACGGGCCGCCAGATGGCCGGCGACGTGGTGCGCCCGGTTGGCGAGCTGGCGGTAGGTGAGGACGTCTGGGCCGTCGATGACGGCCGGGGCGTCCGCGTTCGCCTGGGCGTTGCTCAGGAGGAGGTCCGCGACCGTGTACATGGGGCTCCTTTGGTTCATCGCGGCAGGACGTCGCTGGTGGTGGCGGTCTCGTGCAGGGGCAGGTGGTGCCAGCGCTCTGCGGGGGGTGCGATGCCGTGGTCGGCCAGGAGCGCGGGGTTGAAGCGGTAGAAGTTTTCGTAGGCCGCGTCCGTGGCGGCGAACCGCTCGGTGGCAACCTGGGCCACGTGGTGGCTGCTGGTCTCCCACCGCACGGTGGTGGACCCGTGGTCGCCGGCGTGCGCGAGGACGGCGGCGATCAGGGATGCTGCTTTCTCCTCGGCGGCCAGGTGGAAGTCGATGACGTGCGTGACGCCGTGGAGATGGAGCGTGATGGCCAGCGCCGTGGGGCCGCCCGCGCGACGGACTGCCAGATACGTGGCGGGGGCCACGGGATAGGTGGTGTGCCGCCAGTGGTGGTAGGCGGGGTCGCGGACCACGGTGAATCCGGCGCGCCGGGCGGAGGCGATGCACAGGGCCTCGAAGTCCATGGGGAACGTGGCGCTCTCCTCCACGTCGCTGGTGATCCGCTGTGCCTGTGGGAGGTTGCTCGTGACGGGGAGGTCGAGCTGGTGGACGGGGGCCCGGTGCCAGCCGCGGAAGGCCGCATGGATGTCCGGGTTGGGCCGGTAGACCCCGACGACGGGCTCACGGTCAAGGTGGACGCGGAGCAGTTGGCCGGCGGCCGCGGCATGGGCGTGCGGGAGCTTGCGCCAGCCGGACAGGTAGACGCCGGGTACCGCTTGACCGTTCAGGGCAAAGCGGGTGTGGAAGCTGTAGACGATCGCCTCGGGGCGGCCGTCGGCCTCGACGGTGCAGTAGTCGGGCCGCGTTCCGCGCTGCGGGTTGTCGGTGAACTGGTGCTGGTAGTACCGCGGGTCACTGGCGTAGTCCTTACCCTGGCGCAGCAGCATCTCGAGCTGCCCGGCGCGGCGGGCCCCGCTGCCGTGGACGACCTGGACCGGTCGCCGGTGCACCGTGGCGGGGACTTGCCAGATCGCCGCCCGGGTGGCGTCCCGCGTCGCGGCCTGAACCTGAGCGGCGAAACCGTCGCTGCTGTCGTCGGTGTGCAGCCGCATCAGGTGGAGGAGCTGGTGCTCGTAGGGCGCGTGGATGCGCACGCCCGCGGATCCAACCCAGAGGATTCCGGCGTATCCGAGTGCGGCGAGCGGATCTTGCAGGTCCAGCGCGAGTTCCTGCGTGAGACGTCCGAACGGCACAGTGAAGTACCGGGCGCCGATGCCCATGCGCTGCTGGAAGTGGACGTGGGAGCGGTCGACTTCCTGGCGCACGGCGTCGGCGTCGAGGGCCGCGAGATTGGTATGGCCGAAGCTATGGTTGGCCACGGTGACCAGCGGGTCGAGGGCCAGCTCCCGCAGCTTCGGCCACGGCAGGTAGCCGCGCTCGGCGAAGTACGGCGCTGCCGCCGCCTCGACGGTCGCGTACAGCGGGTCGATCAGCTGCGCGGCCACCGCTTCGGGGTCGAGTTCGGCGCTCTTGGTGAGCTGGTAGAAGGTGCCCAGGCCAGCGGCTTCGGGAAGGCGGGCGGCGATGTGCTCGGCGATCGCCGCCGGGTCGGCGTACTTCTCGATGGCGTAGACCTTGTCGCGGCTGCCCAGCCCGGTGTCGGTGAGCAGGCCCGCCGGGGAGAGCGTCAGCGGAAGGCCGCAGGCGCGCACCTGGTCGATGGCGGTCAGCGCGGAGACGGGGACGTCGTCGAAGCACAGGACGAAGTTGACCTCGGCCAGGCCCTCGCCGGCGCGGACCTGATCCAGGGAGACGACCTGGCCCAGCTCCAGCATCATGTCGAGCTGGCGGGCGAAGGTCTCCTCGGACACGGTGTGGAGCCGGTGGTAGGGGTTGGCGGGATCCACGTCGCCGATGCGGTGGTAGTTGACGCCGATGACGGTGGGTGCGGGCATGCGGGTCCTCCCGGGGACGGCTGCCGCCCGGCTACGTTCGCGCCGGGCGGCAGGGCGGTCAGCTCAGCGCGGCCCGGCGCTGCTGATTGCTGTGGGCGACCGCGGTCAGGAGGTCCGGGCGGGCGCCGGCCGTGCGCGCCGCGGCGATGATGGCGGACAGGTCCTTGGGCAGGCACTTCCCGCCGAAGCCGGGGTCGTCGGCGAAGACGGCGGTGTGCGAGGGCTCGACGCGCGGGTCGAGGAGCCAGCCCTCGCGGACGGTGTGCCAGTCGGCGCCCATCGCTTCGGCGATCTCCCGGAACTCGTTGACGAAGGTCACCTTCGTCGCGAAGAACGCGTTCTCCATGTACTTGACGACCTCGGCCTCGGCGGCCGTGCACTGGAAGTACGTCTTGTGGGGTCCCAGGATCGGCAGCAGGGCGTCGAGGAAGTAGCCGCGGATCTCCTTCTCCCCGCCGAGGATGACGAACGACATCGTCCTCGGGTCGTCGCAGACGGGGTTGAAGTAGGTGCTTTCCCCGACGTACTCGGGGCTGAAGCAGATGTCCCTGCCGGTCGCGGCGGCCAGCTGGGCGGTGGTGCCGGGAGGCACCGTGGACTTCAGCAGGATCCGCTGCGTGGGGACCCGCTTGATGGCGTCGACGACGTGGGTCACGTCGCACTCCCCGTCGGCCCCGGACGGGGTGTTCACGCACACCACCGCGAAGTCGCACTCCTCCAGGGCCGCCTGCGGGTACGAGCTGTCGTGCGCCTGGTCGTAGGTGACCAGCTCGGCCCGGTCGTGGAACAGGTCCCGCATCGAGTGGCCAACGTGGCCCATGCCGATGATGCCTATCTTCATGTCAGCCTCCGAGGGGCAGGGGTGAGGGGAACGCTTCGAGCCGGCAGGCCACCGCGCGGGCCGCGAGAGCGCTCGCGGCCGGGGTGCTCGTCCGGTGGGGAGCGAAGTACGGGCTGTGGTGCATGGGGGCGTAGGAGTAGCGGAGCGTGTCGACCTCGATGCCGCTGTCGGCCAGCTGGTGGGCCATGTCCGCGGCGTCGCCGGCGTCGGCGCACACGGCCACCAGTCCGTATCCGCCGTGTTCCAGGACGCCGCCGGACTGCGGAGCCTCCTGCCAGTCGATGCCGGTGGCCTCGAACGCGGCCTGCGCCGTCTTGCGCAGCGTGGCGAAGCGGGAGCGCAGCGCGCCGACGTCCGTGCTCTGGTCCAGGGCCCAGGCCGCGCCCAGCGCGTTGATCTTGAAGTTGCTGCCGAACTGGCCGGCGAAGGGGCCGGTGGGATCCAGCCGGGTGCCGGTGAATTTCGTCTGCTGCCCGAAGTTGCGCACGGCCAGGACCCGCTCGGCGAGCTCGGGGTTCCGGGTCAGGCAGGCCCCTCCCTCGCCGGCCTTGATGGGCTTGCGGCCGTGCAGGCTCAGGCAGATCACGTCGGCGCTCTCCGCCAGCGTCTGCGGGCCCAGCCGCAGGAGGGGGGCCTGGGCGGCGTCTACGATCACCGGGATGCCGCGCTGGCGGAGGTCGGCGAGTACCTGGGGGTCCTCGTCCCAGTAGCCCCACATCGGGACCGGGATCACGGCGGCCAGCGGACCGGCCTTCGCCGCCGTGTTCAGGGCGTCCGCCTCCAGACCGTAGGAGCCGGGCCGGCAGTCGACGAACACGGGTTCGGCGCCCACCGTGGCGACCGCCAGCCCGGTCATCGACGGTCCCAGCGCCGAGACCGCGACACGGTCTCCCGGCTGAACGCCGACGGCGTGCAGCGCGCAGACCAGAGCGGCGGTGCCCGAGGAGACGCACAGCGCGTAGGGGGCGTCGAGAAGCGAGGCCAGGTGCTTCTCCAGGGTGCGGACCACCTCGGCGTTGCCGGTGCCGCCGTCGGCGATCGCGAGGTCGAGCAGCTGGCTGGTCACGCGGTCCATGACAGGCCCTCCTTCTTCAGCAGCGAGTCGAACGCCTCGTACACGGGGAGCAGGTCCTCGAGCCGCGCGAGGTGGCTCGGGGCGGTGCCGGTCCGCAGGAGGTCCCGGAAGGCGGCCAGCTCGGGGCCGTATCCGGCGTGCGCGTAGCCGCCCGAGGCCGGGGAGCGGCGCCACAGGACCCGGGGACCGGGGTACTCCGCGACGTGCGGGTCGCCGCCGCTCGGGCGCAGCTGCAGCTCGGACAGGTCGCGCAGGGACAGCACGTCGCCGCGGGAGGTGGTGACGTGGACGGAGTGGTGGAAGCCGGCCGCGCAGCTGCCGAACTGGACTTCCACCCGGGTTCCGGCGGCGGCGTCGCTGGAGACCATGGAGCACAGGCGCCCACGGTCCACGGAGATCATCTGGCCGGCCGGGGAGGACGTGCCCGGCAGGAGCATCTCGGCCAGGTCGATGGCGTGGATTCCCTGCGCGGCGAAGAGGCTCGCTTCCAGGGACATG
This sequence comes from Streptomyces sp. NBC_00239, assembly GCF_036194065.1. Taxonomy (NCBI): domain Bacteria; kingdom Bacillati; phylum Actinomycetota; class Actinomycetes; order Kitasatosporales; family Streptomycetaceae; genus Streptomyces; species Streptomyces sp. NBC_00239. Next base: position 6,947,779 of record NZ_CP108095.1, read on the forward strand.
TCCGGTCCGAAGGTGTCCACGGGCTTGCGGGCCACGTGATCGACCCGGACGCAGCGGGCCGTTCCGTACCGGCCGGAGTCCAGGGCGTTGACCAGCTGGCGCACGCCCTCCGCCCACCGGAAGTTCATGCCGACGCAGCAGGTCACCTCGGCCTGCCGGGCCAGCGCGATGAGGGAGTGCAGGCCCTCCAGGTCCGGGGCCGGGGGCTTCTCCACGAAGGTGTGCAGTCCGGACTTGATCGCCCACGCGGCGTGCTCGGCCTGTTCGGTGACGGGCAGCGCGATGAGCGCGGCGTCGAAGACGGCCGGGTCGACCTCGCCGGCCGAGGAGTAGGTCTGGGGGATCATCCACTGGGCGGCGAGCTGCTTGGCGCGCTCGGTGTCCTGGTCGACCAGGGCGGACAGGGGCAGGCCGGCGGAGCAGGCTGCCGGCAGCAGGGTGTCGCCGCCGTGACCGCCGGCGCCGATGAGCAGGGAACGCATTCATCACTCCATTCAGGAAGTGGGCATGGGCATGACAGACGACCTCGTGTGCGGGCAGGGCCCGGCCGTTTTCGGGCACACGGGTGTCGTCAGAAGGTGCGGGGGGTGAGGGAGGGGCTAGCTGTCGTGGTCAGGCAGGCGGAGCTGCTGGGGCGCGGGCGGTTCTTTCCGCTCGCGCAGGCCGAGCGGGTCCTGTGGGCGCTGGCGGCGCCGGTTCGTCCACCAGGCTCCGACCGCGTTGGCCTGGGTCTGGTAGGCGGGGACGTCGTAGGCGTACCCGAGGCGGGCGATCTCGCCGTTGAGGATCACGACGAAGCCCTCGATCGCGGCTACCTCGGCCTCCTCCAGTGGCCGGATGCTGCGATAGCCCGCCAGGAGGTCCGCGGCCCGGGCCTGCTGGTAGCGGGCCCGCTCGCCCTGGAGGACGAAGAACCCGGTGGCCAGGAGCTTGGCGAGGTCGAAGACCGGTGGGGCGTGCATGACCTTGTCGAAGTCGATGAACCCGAACCGGCCGCCACCACTGCCGGCCACGACGTTGTCCCAGTGCAGGTCGCCGTGGATGGGCTGGGGCCGCAGGGACGCCAGGTCCTGGGCCAGGCGGGGAAGGATCCGGTCCCGCCACAGATGCCGGGCCACGTACCAATGTGGCAGCTCCTGGTCCGGGGAGGGAACCGGGCCGCGTTCGAAGGTCAGGCGGCGGTCGGTGAAGTCGCCCGCGTCCGGCCGGGCCAGCTCCGAGTGGAGCCGGGCAAGATCCTGGCCCAGTCCGTACGGGTCGCTCCGGTCGGCGCCGCCCTTGCCGATCCAGGTGCACACGTGAACGGTCTGCGGGCCGCCCTTGGTCTCCACCGTGCCGACGGCCAGCGTCTGCGGACACTCCACACTGTTGACACCGTCGACCAATCCGCCGATCCGGCTGATCAGAGCGGCCGGTTTCGGCGTCAGCCGAACGGCCACCTCCGGTGCCTGGGAGGACGCCGGGACGCCACGCCAGACCGCGGCCATGGTGCCGCCGGCCACCGGTTCGAACCGGTAGTCCGCCGCGTGCCACGTCCCGCTCACGCGGGCCAGGGCGTCGCTGAGCAGCTGCTCGCTGGCGCTGTCGTCGGCCGACATTCCCGTTCACCTTTCCTACCGCCTATCGCGGCGTCTTGGCCGGGGCCTGCTGGCCGTGCCGCAGGTGCCCGTGCAAGGCCGGCCAGAAAGCCAGACCCTCCACTGGCCAGGATGCCAGTACCCCGGCGACCCTCCGGCCCAGTCCCATGTCGCGCTGCTGACGCGTCGTGGCCACCAGCCCGGGAAGGACGGGGTAGGCAGCCAATGCTGCCACCGTCGCGATGCCGGCCGCAGAGCTTCGCCGGCGAATCACCCGGTGGGATTCAGCCGCGATTCCCGCCGTGACCGCCGCGGTGCTCAGCCCCCACGCCACGGGAATCGCCAGGTGGCGGGCCCGCAGCAGCCGGACCTCCCATTCCGAGAGGTTCAGCAGCCCCTGGGTGCGGCACCAATCGACCGTGATGGAGAAATTGAGCAGGCCGCGCAGCCAGGCGGTCTGCTGCAGTACGAGGTCACGGGCGGTACGGGGGACCTCGGCGATGTCGCGGCTCATCAGCAGGCCGATCGGCTCGCCCGCGAGGCGGGCCACCCATCCCAGGAGGAGCCCGTCGGCGTAGGCGTAGCGCGGGAACCCGCCGATGAACTGCAGGAAGTCACTGCGGATGAACTCACCGTGTCCGAATGTCGAGTACGGCGAGGTCCTGGACCACACCGTGTCACCGGACAGGCCCTGCGTGTTGCGGGACACGTAGTGCGACAGGGTCCACCAGGTCTGCAGCACGGCGTTTCCCGCGGCCACCTTCCCGCTGCCCTCGCGGTCGGGGACCACGTAGTCGACCAGCTGCTGGAACAGCCGCACGTCCGGCGCGGCGGCGATCTGCTGCCGCAGTTCGGCGAAGGTCTCCGGCTGCGGCCGCGAGTCGGCGTTGTAGACCCCGATCCACAGCGACTCCGTCTCCGCGGCCGCCGTGAACCGCTCCCGCGCCCACTCGACCGCGAGATCGAGCTGGGCCGCACGGTAGGGGCACACCTCCTGGCAGTGGAGCAGCACGAGCGAGTCCGGCCCGCCGGCGTCGGCGGTGAGAGCCTCCTCCAGCAGGGCGTGCGTGGTCGGCCCGGTCTGATCCGACTCCTTGACGGTCGTCACCAGGACCACCGCGTCCACCGTCTTGTCCAGTACGAGGCGGCGCCAGAAGCGCACGGTGTCCTCGGCGAGGTCGGTCTCCTGGAACATCGGCACGACGCACACCATCCGGGCAGCGTCGTCCCGGCCCGCGGACAGGGCCACGGGCAGCGCCTGCAGGGCGCGGCTACGCCGTACCTGCCGCCACTCCAACGCCCGGCGTGCCACGAGAGCGGTCGCCAGCACCCCGGCGGCCAGCGAGGCTCCCGAGGAGCGCGTACGCGTATCCGATGCCATGAACGATCTCCTGACAGGTCAGCACCGCCACCACCCGGACGGGGGACGCGGTGATCCGGCGCCGCCGGTCGACGGCGTTGTGCCACATGAGGTTCGCCGCGATGGTGCGGCTGACTGCGAGGGGTGAGTCCTGCCGGTAGCCCCGGTGCCGCCACAGGACGGCGCGGGCCCGGCCGCTGCGCCAGCAGCGGACCATGTACTGCCGGAACTCGCTGGGATGATCGTGGTGGATCGCCATCCGCGGGCTCAGAACCGCCCGCTCTGCGAGGAGCATGCGCCGGCCGAGCTCCACGTCGCTGTACGCGGGCAACAGCGCATCGAACCCGCCGCTGCCCAGGAGCGCTTCTCGCCGGTAGGCGCTGTTGCCGCCGTTGACGTACGGGGCCCCGACGATGTCTGCGCTGGAGGAGTCGTCCGTGTACCAGGAGCCGAAGGTCTCGTAGTAGTAGATCCCGTCGCGCAGCTGGCTGTAGAGGTTCGAGGGGGCGGTGGCGATCACCCGCCCGCCGAACGCGGTCGATCCGGGGTACTCGGCGCTCATACGTACGAGCTCGGGAAGCCAGGTGTCCGCCGGCACGCAGTCGTCGTCGAGGAAGGCCAGCAGGTTCCCCCGGCTCTCGTTGATCCCCGTGTTCCGGGCTCGGGCGATGCCCAGGCGCTGAGGCAGGACGATGACGCACAGGTCCTCCTCGACGCCGGTCAGCCACGGGTAGCGGGGACATCCGTCCAGAACGAGCACGATCTCGTACGACGTCGTCGGCAAGGCGGCGAACTGGGCCCGTACGGCCTGGACCAGCCGCTTGCAGCCGGTGTCCCGGGCCGTGGCGACGATGATGCTCACGGCGGGAGCGCGCGGTCCGCCCTCAGCGGTGCTCACGACAGCAGTCCTTTCGATATGAGGCACTCGTTCAGCGCCCGTGCGGATGTGAAGGTGTGCCCGGTCATTCCGAGGACCTCGCCGGCGGCCACCCAGGAGGGGGTGTCATCGACGTACAGCGCCTCGTGGAACGCGAAGCCGCCGAGCCGTGCGGCTTCCTGGTAGCAGCGGGGGTCGGGCTTGAGCAGGCCCATCTCGGCGGAGCCGAGCACCAGGTCCGCCACGTCCGATATCCCGTGGAAGGCGAGATCCGAACGCAGTCGGCCGTTGGCGTTGGACAGCAGGACGACACGCACCCCCCGGTCCCTGACCGCCTTGAGGCAGGCCACGGCCTGCGAGTCGAGGTCGCCGTGGTACCGGAGCCATGCCTCGACCGCGCCCGGCCCCACCAGCGCACCGACTTCGGCGCGCCACGTGTTGTGGTCGATGGCCCCGGCCATGGCCAGGCGCCCGGGCTGGGACTTCAAGACAGCGGGCAGGAGCGATCCTTCGGCAAGTCCGTGCCGGCGCTCGATCGCCTCGGCGACGCCCCGGTCGAACTTGATCAGTACATCGCCCACGTCGCAGAGCACAGTGGTCAAGACGTTGTGCACCACAGCCGACCCCTCCCTTAGACCGTGCCGCCGGGCCCGCATGGCCGGGGTGATCCGGCCGCGCTGGAACCCGCGCTGCGCGCCGGTCTGAAGAACCTTGCGGCGTATGCCGCACGGGCTGTTCACCTCCACAGGACATCCCATGGGCCTGTGGCACGGAAAGGGCGCGCGCTGTGGCGGTTCGGATGCCGGGGTGTGGCACCGTGTGGCGGGCTGTGGCGCTCCGCTTGGGCACACGTCGTCGCTGGCCCACCCGTCTCGCACCGTGATTCCGGACGGCCGGAGGCCCGACAGCCGGAGCGCTCTATTCGACCGCGCGGTGGAACAGGGCGCGGCGCAGCCTCGGATCGTCCAGGGAGTCGACGGTGAGGTGGCAGGCAATCTCCGACATCGTGCCGTGCGGGACGCCCACGACGTACAGACCGGCTTCGTGCGCGGCTGCGGCGCCGACGGCGGAGTCTTCGAAGGCCCACGTCTGCGCCGGCTGTGAGGCGAGTGCCTCGCAGGCGGCGAGGTAGACGTCCGGTTGAGGCTTCGGGGATCGGACCATGTCTCCTCCGACGATGATGATGTCGGTCAGATCGAAGAACCTCTGCAAATGGGCCCGCACCACGCTGGTCGGGGCGTTGGAGGCGACAGCGAGTGGGCGGGTGCCGGCCAGTTTGGCAACCAGCGCGACTGCGCCGGGCATGGGCGCGATGACCTCTTCGACCTGGCTCTGCATCAGCTCCAGGGCCTGCTTCGCGAGGGCGGGGCCGAGTCCGGGCTGGTGCAGCAGTTCGGCGAGAACCTGCCCGACTGCTTCGAGACCGAGGCCCCTGAGGCGGTTGCGGCCGCCGGGGCCGAGCTCGGTGCTGTAGCGGGCGAAGAGCTCGTCGTATGCCAGGTCCCAGGCTCTCTCCGTGGTGATCAGAAGACCATCGCAGTCGAAGACCACCGCGGCTCGCGGTCCGGGGGCGACACGGCTGAGAGCAGAGTGCTGCATCCTTTGGTCCCTCCTCGTTGAGCGGGAGCGCCGTTCGTGGTCGGCGGCGCGTATGTACTGGTCGGCTGTGCTCGCGGATGGCCGGACCGTTAGGCGGCGGGGCGCATGGAACGGATCTGGTCTCGGAGGTCGTCGGCGCTGCGGTGGCCGGGGAAGCGCCGTCGCAGGTCGAGGTCGAGCTGATGGGCACGGTCGAGGATGGCTTCGACGACCCTGGTACCGGCGAGGGCCTCCTGGCCTGCGCGGACAGCCTCATCCGGATCACCGAGGGCTGCGTGTGCCAGAGCGAGATCCAGTTCGGTAAGAGCCAGACGGGTGGGTGCGGCGGCCGGCGCGACCATCGAGCGGTAGAGGCCGATCGCGGCTGTCGCCGCGTTGTGAGCCTGCTGCGGACGGCTCAGCCATAGAAGGGACGAGGCGTTGATCGAGTCGATGGCCGCGCTGTCGAACCCGAAGAGCCCGCTTCGGCATTGGGGAACTTCCGGACGGTACTCGTCGATACGTCGTGCTGCTTCGCGATAGCCGTCCTCGTTGCCCAGGCGAGCATGTACGCGCGCCAGTTGGGCTGTGAGCCGGTACACGGCCTCGCTCCGGCGGGGGGCCACGGCCAGTCCGCGCGTTGCGGCGGCGAGCGCGTCCAGCGGTCTCTCGTTGTAGAGAGCGTCGGTCGCGAGTACGTCTTCCGCCCATGCGGTCACTTCCGGGGCGTCGGCCTGCTGCCCGTGCGCGCTCGCGTCGGCGGCGAAGGCCGACACAGCACCGTGATCACCCGTGTCGTGTGCGATCCAGGCCAGGACTACCGAGAGCATCCCGGCGTGGCGCGCGATCTCACGCCCCTCACGGAGCGTGTGGCGCCGGTGGTGCAGCAGCTCATGGGCCGCACGCCGGTGACGCATGGCCAACTCCCACAAGTCTCCCGGCACACGGTTGGGATAGACCGCGGTGAGTTCATGGACCGCCACGTCAAGATCGGCGAGGTCGGATGCGGCCAGTTCCGAGGAGGTGGCCTGGCGGGCGAAGGCATTGGCGACGTCCACTGCACCAAGCCCGGCCTGCACAGGCAACGCGCGTGGCAGCCCCAGTTCAGCGGGTGCGACGGCACAGCCACGAAGCCTGCTCACTGTCTGGGCGAGGAGGTCCGGCAGCGGGTGCTGCGGCACCTGCCCGTCATTGATCCAGTGACCGATGCGCGTACGATCCGGTCGAATATCGGGCCGCCCATTCGCCTGCGCGGTCGCCCGCAGTTCCCGCGCGAACTGCGCATAGCTGAGACCGGTTTGCCGGACCCACCATCCCAGCTTCTCGTTTCGGCGCTGTGCCGGTATCTGCGTGCTCATCAGGTCCACATCTCTCAGGCGAGGGCCACATATCGGGGATGGCCTGCATCGCGGACGGTCGGCGTACGGCGTAGCTGACCCTGTGGGGCTGGCCGGTTCAGACGGGTCGCAGTGCCTCGGCAAGGGCCCGCGGGTCCAGCAGGTCACCGGAGCCGTCGGGCGGCACGACCCAGCTCCACGGCGGGACGGACAGCTGCCCGGGCTCCGGGCAGCGCAGCACTTCCCCGGCCGCGCCCGTGAGCAAAGCTCCGCCGGGAATCTGACGCCCGTCGGTCATGCCGGGACGGACCACGAACGTCCACACGTGCCCTGCTTCGAGGGTCGGGGTGTTGGCCAGGTCCCAGCCCTCGAGAACCCTGACCACCCTGGCCGCGGAGGGCGCAGCGACGCGCACAACGCACAGGCCGCGGCCGAGCGGGATATCGGCGAGGAGAACACGGGCCCAAGGGTTACGGCTTCTGGTCGGCCGGGGGAAGCCAGCCTGCTCGGCAAGCCAGCGGGCCCCCGGCGAGAACGAGGTACTTCCCGCTCCAGGCGCGCGCCGTACTGGCAGTGCCGGGGTGCTGCGCCGACGGTGCGGACCGTGCGGACCTGGGTTGCTGCGGGAACCTTCGGCCGGCGTGGTGACCTCCTCGCCCGGTGCCTGCGCACGGACACGGGACGCGGTCATGAGGCGGCTCCCGGAGCTCGTTCGGAGGAGCCAGTGTCGGGGAGGGGGTCCGCGGTCGAGCCGTAGGGCCGTTGCGGGGTAGTCCGCTTCACGTCGAAGGCGCCGTGAGCAGCAGTGGGAGCGGTCACGGCAGCCTCCTGGCCGGTTTGATGGCGATGCCCGCGTACGCGGCCGAGACCTGCTCGGGGGCCGCCCGGTCGGGATGGTTCGCGTGCCAGCCGGCGACCGGCACCAGACCGGATCCCAGCTGACCCCACCCGCCGAACATCGCGCTCACCACGGCGTGGGGCCGCGGCTGGTAGGTGATGCCTGCTACTTCGTACGCGGACGTGAGCTTGGACATCACCTCCGCCAGGCCGTAGTCGGTGGTGGCGTGGCTGATCGACAGGACACTGCCCGGCGCCAGCCAGCCCCTCAACGCGGCGAGGACTTCGCCGGCGGTGTGGTCGGGGAGGTAGGGCAGGACGTCGTGGGCGAGAACCGCGGTGGGCACGTCCCGATCCAGGATCCCGCTGACGGTGAGGTCGTGGAGGACGTCGGGGAGATGGCGAAGGTCGGCCAGAAGGTGGTGCACGCCGGCCGCGCCACAGGCCGCGGCCTGTGCATGGGCGAGCGCGATGCGGTCACCGTCGATGTAGACGACGGTGGCGGCGGGGTGGTGGGGGTGGATGAGGTGGTGGATGTCGGGATGGCCCGTGTCGGGGGCGGGGTAGCCGCAGCCGAGGTCGAGGTATTGGCGGAAGCCGAGGTGGGCGAGGTGCTGGGCGGTCAGGGTCCGGTAGGCGCGGCCGATGCGGGCGGCCGAGTCGAGGTGGCTGAAGATGGCGCGGAGCTGGTCGGTGAGGGCGGTGTCGGCCTCGTAGGCGTCGCGGTGGCCACCGATCAGGAGGTGGGCGATCCGGCTGGCGGATGGCCGGCGCAGCGCGTCCTCACCCAGCGGGATGACGCCGTAGTCGGGGGCGGTCATGAGGTTCGCCTTCTGGGCGCAAGGGTGTTGGGGAGGTTGGTGCGGATCGTGGTCCCGGGGTCGGAGGGCACGGCGGCGGCAGGCTGAGCTGGTGGTCCGGGGCGCAGGAAGCCCAGGGCGTGGGCGATCCCGATGAGGTGCGCGGGATCGGTGGCCTGCATGGTCCGCATGAGTTTGCGGGTGCGGGTTCCGACGGAGGTGGGGGCGATCTGTGCTGCCTCGGCGATGTCGGCAGCGAGCGAGTGCTCGGCGAGGGCCCGCAGCAGCAGGAGCGTCCCCCGGGAAGGCGTGAACGGTTCGAGCTTCGGCGGGAGGGGTGGCGGATCGACCAAGCGATACCGGAGCAGGGTGTGGGCGAGGACTGCGCGTGAACAGCGCTTCTCGCCGTGCAGGCGTACGCGGATCCGCCGGAGGTGGGTGGTGACCGTGCTGGGCGACACCCAGCATTCCTTGGCGATCTTCGTGTTCGACCAGCCCTCGACCACGTGCTGCGCGATCGGCCGTTGCACGGGAGTCAGCGGTGCGACGGCGGAGGGTGCTTGGGACGTCATGGGGAGAAACTCCTCCGGTTCGCAGCTGGGCCGTGGGGTGGCTGGAGTACCGGGCCGCCTTCCTCTCGGGGAAAAGAGGATTCGGGCAGGTGGGTGAGGAGACGGATGGGCGAGAGCCACAGAGCGAGCGCGGAGCCGGCAAGGACGACGGTCCCGGCGAGAAGCGTCGCCCAGACCCCGGCGGCCGCAGCGAGGACAGTGGCGGCGAGAGCAGCGAGGGGGCGGCTGCCGGCCACCATCCAAGTCGCGGACTGCTGCGTGCGGGCCTGGAGCTTGGGTAGGCAGAGACGAAGGCGGACCAGCCGGACAGTCGCGGTCGCGCAGGCCGCGGCCGCGAGCTGAACAGCCCCGGCCACCACCAGCACTGCCACCCACGCCCCGCCGGGCCGGGCCATCAGGAGCGGCACCTCCAGAACCGGGTACACGGCGACGCTCACGATCAGGGTCTTCCCGGGCCCGGCCCGGTGGATGAGCCGCGGGGAGAGGAGGGCTCCGGCCAGGTATCCGGCCCCGGACGCGCCCATGATGATGCCGAGTCCGGTGGGCCCGACCTGGATCACGGTCAGCAGGTACCAGGACGAGAAGGCGGTGACGACGCCCGCTCCGGCGCCGGTGATGCCGAGGCACAGGGCCAGAGGCCGCAGGATCGGATCGCCCAGGGTGTAGCGGAGCCCATCACGGATCTCGGTGATGAGCGTCGTGCGGCGTGCACCGGCCCGGTGTGAGGGCAGGGCGGGGAGGCGGGAGGTGCACCAGGCCGAGATCAGGTAGGAGAGGCTGTCGGCCGCGATGGCCCGGGCCGCGGTAGTAACGGCGAGAAGGCCGCTGCCCAGGTACTGGCCGATGGTGGAGGCGGCGCCCAGGACGGCTTCCTGGCGGGCCGTGGCCTGCTGGAGCAAGGCGGGAGCGGCCAGTTTGACGAGGACCACGCTGGCGGCGGCCTGGTGCAGGACGGTGACACACCCCAGGGCGAGGGCGACGGTGTAGAGGACGGACATCGTGAGGGTGTGTGAGGCCGTCGCGGCGGGAATGGCCGCAACCAGGGCGGCCGCGGTCAGATCGGTGGCGATCAGCACGGTCTTGACCGGGTACCGGTCGACGATCGCCCCCGCGGGCAGCGAGACGATCAGATACGGGATCTGGGAGAGCAGGTAGAGGTGGGCCGCCTGTGCGGGGCTGGCCTGGAGGTAGAGCATGGCGATGACGGGTAGGGCGACGGTGTGGACACCAGTGCCGGCCAGGCTCGCCGCCTCACCCGTCAGGTACCAGTTCACCGCCCGATGCCGGCGCTCGGGAGTGGTCAGGGCATCGGCCGGTCCCCGGGCGGGCCCGTCCGTTGCGGCGTTGCTGCCGGTCGCGGGGCGGGCCGGGGCGGGGTTGCGATCGTTCATCCGCGGCCTCGCAGCTCGACGCGCTTCTCACGCAAGAGGCCGTAGACGACGCTCACGGACAACCCGGTCGCCTGGGCGATCTCAGCGACGCGCAGCTGTTTGACGTCGTACGCGTAGGCAGCCTCGGCGCCGGCCTCCTCCCGCTCCCATCCGGTGAGGTGCTTGTCCCTGTTGCGGGGGGTCAGCGGAAGCTCGGCGGGGGGCGGTGCGGGATCTGCGGGCAGGGTGGCGAGGGCCGCGTCGATGGCGGTGGCGAGCCAGGCGACGTGCCATCTGCGGGCCGTGGGCTCCAGCGGCGCGAGGACCCAGGAGCCCACAGACAGCGCGGCATTCACGAACGCCTGCTCACCGCTGGTGGCGACGGGCGGCAGGGCGGCCTGGACGTGGGCGGCCATCGCCCGCAGGCGATGCCAGGAGTCGACATCCGCCCGGGCGGGCAGAGGGATCCGGCGCCCGTCGTGCCGCAGCATCGTGACCGTCACGAGGATCTCGTCCCGCGTGAACACCACACGGTGGTGGGGCGCCGGTTCGGACACGCGTGGAGGGCGAGGCAGTTTGCGGGCGTTGCGGGTGACCACCCACTGGCCGCCCGCGCGCCGCAGCAGCCCTTGGCTCTGCAGTTGGCGGGGCAGGTCCGGCAAGGTGCCGACGTTGAACAGGACTTCCGCGAGGTCTATCCGGAAGACGCTGCCCGCCGGGTGGAGTCCCGTGGCCAGCTGCATCCGTACTTGCTCTACCGCCCAGTCCACCGTCAGGGTGGGTAAGTCCTGCTGGACACGCACCCGGTACAGGCCGCCGTCAGCACCACGGTCCCTGACCTGCTCGAGGAACTGCTCGCGATGAAGGAGCTCCAGGGCCACAGCGGCCGAGGCCGGACGCACGCCGAGGTCGGCAGCCAGCTGCGGCACCGTCAGCGGCTGCGTACGGGTGTACAGCCGGTATTCGGCGGCGGAGCGAATCCGGCCGGCGATCTCGACGGCTTCAGTCTCCGTACCGGCACTCGGCGCAGGCACGGTGGTGGCGCAGGAAGCCAGGAGCTGGCCTACCGCACGCGCCTGCTCAACGAAGGCCAGGGCCCTCTCCTGACTCCAGAGCTCCTGCAGCCCGTCTCCGGTCTGGGTCCCGGCCTCGCGTGGAGGATGACCGACAGCCGGCGTCATGGTGGCGCTACCCATGCCTGGCAGCCTTCGCGCGAGCCGGGGCCCCGGAGCGATCCGGTTCCCGTGTGGCGGTGGACGGCTCGCGGACATAGAGGCCAGGGCCATGCGGTCCACGAGGGCGGAACTGAAGGAGTCCGGAGACGATCAGCGGGCGGCTCGCGCGCCGGACGTGGGCCACCGGCACCTGGCAGTCGTGCGCGATCAGCCCCATGGGCAGGGCGTCGCCGGGCCCGTAGGAGAGGGCCGCCGTTTCGAGGTAGGCAGTGATGACCGCGTCGTCGGGATGCACCATGCCGGGGCCAACCACGGACACACCGCGACCGCGGCCGCTGAAGAAGACGTCGCCGCGCTGTTCCAGGACCGCCAAGGCCGCTGAGGTCAGCTCTTCTGGCAGGCCCAGTTCGGTGCTGAGCAGACCCACGGCGCGTGCCCGGGAGATCCGGCCAGCCAACGGCACGGCGGAGCGACTCAAGTGACGGCGCAGTGCCAGCACCGCCCGCGCCAGGTCCCTGCTCAGGGCGGCGGAGCGCCTTGTAGGCCGAGGCCGGTCATCCGGTATCCGCGAGAAGGAGCGGTGCCGCTGGGGCGCTGTGGTGATCATCCGTGGTTCCTGTTCAACATGTCAGGGCTGGTAGACGAGGGAGGACGGTGCGGGCACCGCGGCTCAGTGGGCAGCCGGCGGCGGGCGTGCAGGGCGCGGAGGCGGACGGTCAGATCCCGGTCGATGCGGGTGCCGGTCAGCTCCCGGACCATCTGAGTGGCCACCGTCCAGCCCAAGGCCGGCGTTTCGTACTTGGCGATACCTGCGCCCTGCCGTTCGATGCCGCGCGGGCCGAGCCGGTACGTGGTGCCGTAAATGCCGTAGAGGATGGGCCGTTTCACCCACAGCGCGACGGCCTGGCCCAGGCTCGGGCATCGCTTGACGGAAAGGCGGGCGTCGCGGCGGCAGACGGGCGGGGTCGCCTCGATGAGGCCCTCTCCCCACTGCGTATCCCCATCCGACGGGGACTCGGGCCCGCCGGGCAGCACGAACAGCCACCCGTCCGCGCTACGGGCGGGCGGGCCTGCACAGATTTGGCAGAGCAGCTCGCTCATCAAATGGCGCTGGCGTCGGGGATGCGGACGCCAGTTCTCCACCTGCCCAACCGCATCGGAGTGCTCGGGGACCCGGGTCCACAGGCCGTCCTCGTTGTCGCGGTCGTCCTCGCGCTCGTCGGCATACCCGAGGGAGCCGTCACCTCGCAGGGTGAGGTGTGCGAGTTCAGGCTGCTCGGAGGCCAGGGCCGCGATGTACGGCCGAAGGACCCTCGCACGCGGGGAGAGGACGGCGGTGACCTTGGCCGGGATGCTCATCGGGCCCCCCTGTCAGCGTCGGCTGTCAGCGTGCCGGTGGGCTGGAGATGCGAGTCGAGGAGGCAGGCGAGCTCGGGGTGGGGCTGGGCAGGCCGGGTCAGCAGGTAACGCAGTCCCGTATCCGTGCTCAGGCACCGGACCGGGGTCCACTGGCCATCGATCCACACGTCGGCGAGCGGAAGCGGGGCCGTGCAGCGTATGGTCCGGGCTCCGGCCCGGTGCGAGGCGTGGGAGACCCAGGCGGAGAGGAGGCGGGCCAGATGCCGGGTTTGGCCGGGCAGGGTGCACATGTGGGTGACGGTGACTTCTGTCCCGGGACCGCCCTTGCCCTGGTCATCAGGGTGTTCCAGGGTGACGGCGCCGACCAGGGCGCTTCCTTGCAGGAGCGCCCAGCCGCCGTCGAGAGGGTTGGCATGGAGACGGGTGGGGTTGTGGAGGAAGCCACTGGTCTGCGGCCGGATGCCGAGGTGCCCGCGCTCGCCCAGCCATCTGTCGCGCTCCGTGATCATCCGGAGCAGGGCCGCACGGTCCCCGTCCTCCAGGCGCCGCACCGTGAACAGCGGCACCCCCGGTACCAGCGGGGTGTGTTGGTCGGTGGTGACGTAGGCGGGCAGCGAAGGGGTACGCCGGGAGGGATGGCTCAGGAGCACGGGGCCCGGGCGGGTTCTGGCACTGGGCGCGCTGCTCCAGCCGGCGGCGAGCAGCACAGTGCGGATCGCCGGAGAGTCCGGCTCGTGTTCGACCGCCTCGGCGTTGCGGCGGGCCGCGTGGTCGAGGAGCCAGGCCACCGTCACGCGGGCCAGCGAGCTCTGCCCGGGAAGGGGCGGGGCAATGAGCGTGGTGACCTGGAGGATCCGGCGATGACGTGTCCCCCGGGTGGGCAGAACCTCGACGAGGGCCCCGATATGGCCTTCATCCCGGTCGGACAGGACCCACACCTCGCCGCCCCACCGCGGGCCGCACGCCAACCGCTCCAGGACACCGGCAGCGTCCGCACCCCGCACCGCAGGCACGTCGCCCCGCCTGTGGGCGTGGTCGAGGTGGGCCATGAACAGCATCCGGATCGCCACCGCGTCATCCGCCGAGGCCCGCCGCATCACGTACGGGGCGGGAGCGAGAGCGTGGCTCGTCATTGGGCACCGATTTCGTCGAGGACGGTGCTGAGTACGGCCGCGAGGCGGCGCAGCTGTCCGAGGGAGCAAGGCAGGGCCGGGGCCGTGTCGCCCAGAGCGAGGCGTGCGAAGTTCACCGTGGGCAGGGTCAGCGTGAGGACGGTGAGGGAGCTGCTGCTGATCAGGCAGGCGAGGTCGCGATGGAGCCGGTAGCGCAGGAGGTCCCGCTCGTGCTCGGTCAGGACTTCGCCTTCGTCCCAGACGGTGTTCAAGTCGGCGTACAGGGGGCTGTTTTCGGCTACCAGGTCCGCGATTCGGTCGACGGCGAGCCGCTCTCGCAGCCGCCACAGCGTCGCAGCGTCCGTCGTGGCCAGACCGCGGTCCGGCCGGGCGGGCGGTACGCAGCGGTCAGGTGTGACGGGTACAGCGGGCGGTAACGAGGCGGGGGAGCAACCCGTAACGGACGGCAGCACGGTCAGCATGCGGTTCTGCTCCTTCGACGGGTGACGAGGACGGCTCGCACAGCACGGTGTTCGATCCTGGTACGGGCGGGAACGTGCGCCGCACCCGCCAGACGCGTCGGGGTGCCAGAGGCCACGGTGAGCCGATCCGGGCCGGGATCCGGCGGGCAGGCCGGCGTCAGCCTGCACAAGGGATCGGGCCCACGTCGTCGCGGTGTCATGCTGCTGCTGGCTGCGTTCACCGGGCCGCCCCGACCATGCGGCCGGACAGGGTCCTGCGGTGGTCTGCTGCGATCAGACGCACCCCGCGCGCGCTGAGCAGGGCCCGGATGCCGGTGAGGGTCCACAGGCTGTCTTCAGCGCCGGTGCCGTCGGGGGGCAGGTGGTCCAGGGACGGTACAACGAGGATCTGGACAGACCGGTCCTCGACGAGTTCGAGGACCGCGCGAAGGCCCGGGCGTTCATGGCCGGCCAGCGGGGCGAGGTCGTGATGGCGCAGGGGTTTCGCCGTGCAATAGCGGGCGGCCGCCGTCTCCATGTCCGCGAAGGCGCGCTCGCCCGCCCCCGGAGGCACCACGGCATAGACGGCCGCGGTCGCCCGCTCCTTGACGTGCTCCTCAGCCCTGGCCACAAGGCCGCGCAAGCCAGCCGAATCAGTGAACGAGGGCCGCTCCGCTTCCTCGATCAGCACGGCGGTGGCCGGGGACGACGGGAGGGCCAGCAGCCAGCCGAGGAGCGTCTCCAGGCGCGTGCCGAGTATGGCATCGGCGGCCACACTCCGGCGGGGGAAGTCCTCAGGAGGCATGGGGGATTCCAATCAGGGCAGCACGAACGGACAGCACGGCCGGACGCCGTACAGGGAGAGAGGGATCAGGAGGCGAGGCGGCGGGTCTGGTGACGGGCCAGCTCCTGGGCCAGCGGGGGCAGACACATCTCGTTGCGCCGCGTGTCCAGGCCGTCCGGGTCCGCCACCGGGTAGGGGCGCCCGAGGGCGGGGTTGATGGCGGTGGCGTACAGCTGGGGCTGCGCGAGGCGGACCAGGCACCAGTCGACGACGTAGGCCAGGTGGACCTGGGAACAGGCGCCGTCCTCGACGGCGGCCGCGATCAGATCCCGGCAGCGCAGCAGGAAGGCGTGGTCCTGACCGTGGAGAAGGATCCGCAGCGCGGCCGTGGCCGCCTCGTCGCCGACGAGGTCCACGGACGGCCACCCGTGCTGGTTCACGACACGGACGAGCGCGCGCTCATGCTCCGTGCGGGCGGCCGCGACCTCACGGAGCCAGTACGCGACGCCCGGCAAGCGTGCGGAGCGCGCTGTCAGGGCTTCATCGCGGGCCGACCACGCGATCAGCATCTCCGGGAGCGAGGGCGAGGAGTCCTGGACGGCCTGGTCTGCGGCCGGGGCGGGGGCCACGGCAGAGGGCATCGTGCTGAAGAGCGTGGTCATGCCGCCCTCGCGTGCGCCCGCACCGGGCTCACGATGGCTCCGTCGGGGGTCAGCGCACCGGTGTCCTCGAAGATCAGTGTGCCGTTGCAGAGCAGGGACCAGCCCTGTTCGGGATGGGATGCCACGCTGCGCGCGGCATCCCAGTCAGGGGCCGTACTGGACGGACACGAGGGCCTGTGGGTGCACATGCTAATGGTCCCTTCGGGAGTGCTTGGAGTCAGTTCGACGCTCTGATGGACGGTGGTGCGGAGGAGTTCGGGCGGTCTGCCGGCCCGGGGAGGCTCTCACCAAACACCTTCGCGCTCGGGCCGCCCGGCAACGGACGTATCGGCGTAGCCGGACGCGTGCTCCCCGGTAGGGTGGGCCCGTACGGAGCGGACGGCCTGTTGGAACGCCGCGACCGGGCTCGGTGTGATGGGTGCCCTATCGGGGACGGAGCCGTGGCCGGGCCCTTCCGGTACCGGGACGGTGGCGGCTACGAGCAGGTTTTCGGGCACCTGGACGACGACCCGCAGTCCCCCGAGCGGGGACCGGTCCAGATACACCCCGAACCCGTAGGCCGCAGCGAGCGCACCGACCGCCGCGAACCCGCTCCGCGCGGCCAGCGCCCGTACCGGCAGCTGTTCCTGGCCTGCCAGGACCTTTCGAGTCCGGGTGTACTGCTCCTCGTTCAGGCCGGGACCGTTGTCGTCGATCGCGATGTCCAGGCCTCGGCCCGCCAGCCGGGGCCACACCGCGACCTTCCCCTGCCCGGGTGTGCCGTGGCGCAGGGCGTTGTCCATGAGTTCGGCCAGGGCGATGGTGACGGCTTCAGCGGCCCAGCGGTGGACCAGCACGTTGTGGGTGGAAGGCAGTTCGACCCGCTGATAGTCGCTGGTGCGGCCCTGGGCCCCGCGCAGGACGTCCATGAGCGCCACGTCCATTTCCCGCGGCTGAAGGCGGAGGGTTCCGGTGGCGGCACCCAGGATCTGGGCGCGTTGGATGATCAGGCTGGTTCCGTGGTCCAGCCGGTACAGGCGCTCCAGCTGACCGGGGTCGGAGGCGAACTCCAGTACCTGGCTCATGGACTGCTGCTGACGCACGACCAGGCTCATGACCGGCTCGAGCATCACCCGCAGTGCTTGCGTGGCAGCCGCTTCGGCTTGGTTGTCGGCGGCGTTCAGTAAGGCCGCCACCTGGCGCAGCACCACCTGCTGTGCTTCGGTGAACTCCGCACCGACCAGGTCGGGGTGAAGGGGTGGCCCCGCGAAGGTCTCATGGGCGGGGCGGGGGCCGGCGGCCATCTTGGGCAGACGCACTGTGGCGGTGTGTAGCACTTCCTCGCCCTGGGCCTTGAGCGTCTTGGCGGCCTCGGCGTCCGCTGCGCTCCGGGCGCTGGCGGCTGCCGTACGCTTCGCGCGCCCCAGGACGGCACGCGCCGCGCAGGCCGTGCCCAGGCTCGGGGACAGCGCCAGGGCGATGGTGGTGAGCTCGTTCACGTCAGCTCCTCACGGAGAGTCGAGATCGGACGGCGAACAGGTCGCGGAACACGACCGGCCCGTAGGGCTGAGCGGTGTCTGGATTCCCACCCCTGTCTGGGAGTTGGGCCATAGGGTGGGTTGCAGAAAGCAAACCGCTTACCTCGCCGTGCGGGCAGACCCCAGCACTGGGCAACCCCACAAAACCAACAAAAGATCGTTTCGAGGAGAAGGGGCGCACGGTGGCCCGTGAACGCAACACGCTGCTGGCCTCGGTGATCACCGAAACCGGCTGGTCCCAGCCTCAACTGGCCGCCGCGTTCGTACGGGTCGCCACCGAGACCGGAGTGAGCGAGCTCGCGTCTGTGAGCCAGCAGCACGTCTCGGCCTGGGTGAATGGCACACGGCCTGCTCCCCGAGCGGCGTCTATCTTGTGCGAGACGCTCTCGCGCCGTCTGGCACGTGTCGTTACCCCAGCGCACATCGGGCTCGCCTCGCTCGCCGCCGGGGCTGACGATGTCCGGCCGGCCTGGGACATCGACACGGCCACCGCACTGGCAGATTTCGGGGACAGCATGAGCATGGACCGGCGCACCGCGCTCTCCGCCACGGCGTACTCGGTGGCGGGCGCCGCCCTGCCCCCACCCGCCTGGTGGGACCAGACCCGCGACCACGCGCGCACCCGCGAACCCCGCACCCACCTGACGGTTACGGCCGGACACGTGGCCGCGATACAGGACGCCACCCGCTTCTACTCCAGCCAGGACCAGCGCCTGGGCGGTGGCGCGGGCCGCACCGCCCTCGCCGCCTACTTGCGCACCGACGTCGCCGCATACCTCTCCGGACGCTTCCCTTCCGAGCAGGTACGGCGCGACCTGCTCATGGCCGCCGCCGAGCTCGTCTACCTCGCCGGATGGACCAGCTTCGACACCGGCGAGCACGCGGTCGCCCAGCGGCAGTTCGGGGTCGCGCTGCGCATGGCCGCCGAAGCCGATGCGCCGGCGCTGGCCGGGCACATTCTGCGCGCGGCCGCGCACCAGGCCGTTGATCTGCGCCATCCCCGCCGGGCGCTGCAACTGGCCGAAGGATCGATGGCCGAGCGCCGCTACAAGCTGGCTACACCCCGAGAGCGGGCCCTGCTGGGTGTGGTCCATGCCCGAGCTCTGGCGGTGAGCGGGCAGAAGAAGGAGGCGCTGGCCGCGCTGAACCGCGCGAGCACTGACCTGGCTGCAGCCGACTCGGGCGTCGAGGAACCCGCCCGGGTCGCCTTCTTCGCCGAGGCGTCCCTGTCGCACGAGATGGCCTGCACCATGCGGGACCTCGGCGATCTCAAGGGCGCCGAAGCCGCCTTCCAACGCAGCGTCCGCACCCGAGCCCTCCCCTACGCACGCACGCACGCCGTGACCCTGGGATACCTCGGCGATGTCCAGGTCCGCCAAGGCCACCTCGACGACGCCTGCCACACCTGGAACCGGGCCCTGGACGCCATGGCCGGCATCCGCTCCGGCCGTACCCGCGACACCGTCGTCCAGATGCGCCGCTCCCTCTCCCCGGTCAAAGGCCGCGGCGGCAGCACCGCCGTCGCCCTCGATCAGCGGGCCCGCGAGTTCCTCGCCCACGTAGCCTGACCCCGCCACGACAGCACCAAGCTGCCGGAGCCGAGCTCCGGCCAGATGGATCGGGGGGACCTCATGACCGACCAGACCTTCACCTACACACCCGTCGCCACCGTCATCGGCGGCCACACCACACCCCTGGACGACTATCAGGGCGGCACCGAGGCCGTCATTCGCCTCAACCCAGACTTCCCCGAAGAAGTCCTCCGGGGGATCGAGGAGTTTTCGCATCTGCAGGTCACTTGGCCCTTCACCCTGGCCTCGCCCACCGACGTGGAACTCCACGCCCGCAGTCCCCGAGGGAACCCCCGCTGGCCGGCCACCGGCACATTCGTCCATCGCAACCACCGCAGGCCGGCGCAACTTGCGACGTCCTTCCCCCGCCTTCTTCGCGTGGAGGGACTGGACTTGCACGTCACCGACCTCGATGCCGTCGACGGCACCCCTGTGATCGACCTCGCCCCTTACTTCCCGCAGATGGGCCCCCGCGGCACGGTCACCGTCCCCGCCTGGCCTGGCGAGATGCTCACCGACTACTGGGTCAACCACAGCGACCGTCCCGAGTGAGTTGGAGGGCCGGCGGACTAGTGAGCAAGGTCTGCTGTTCATGAGCACCGTCCGAGCAGTTCGTCGTATCGGTGGGAAAGCCTTCTTCCCGCCTGCGCCTAGCGCGGGACATCCGGCCGAGGGCTGCAGTCGGACGCCTGGGCCGGTGCGGGTCAGCACGCGCGCGCTCGTCCGGCTAGCTGTGCCGTCTTGAACAGCGTCCAGACGATCTTGCCGCTGGGCATACGGTCCTCGACGCCCCAGCAGTCGGACAGCAACGCGACGATCTGCAGGCCCCGGCCGGTGGTGTCGGTCTCGCCCGCAAACGCGATCTCGGGTTCGCGGCGGTGGCGGGGACGGCTGTCGTGCACTTCCACGCGTACGAAGTCTTCGTTGGCGTCCAATTTCACGACGAAGCCGTGCTCGGTGTAGCTCCCGTGGGCCAGGGCGTTCGAGGCGAGCTCGGAGACACAGAGCCGGATGTCCTCGGTGGCGCCGCGAAGACCCCACGAGCTCAGGGTTGTGACGGCAAACTCCCTGGCCAGGCCAACCGACTCGGGCCGAGGGTCGAAGAACTTCTGCTTCACATCGAGCATCGGGGCCTCACGTCTCGGTATCTAGGGCTGGTGTGGGGTTGGGGCCGAAGCGGCGGCGGACTGGCACCGGGTCCGGCCCCGTGGGGTTGTGGACCACCGGGCGGCGCCTGCCGGGTCCCCGGACCAGCAGCAGCCGGGCGTCGGCCGCAGCGATCTGGGCCTGCCTCGGGGCTGCTATCTCCTTGGGGCCCAGGTGGGAGGCGGCCGGCAGGACGACGCCGTAGGTGTCGGGCAGTTCTAGGACGTCGATCAGGCCGGTGAACGCTGCCACCGGCCCGCTGCCGGAGTCGCGTTCTGTGAACACTCCCGAGAGCGTCAGCTCGTGCTGGCGGCAGTACTCGGCCAGAGCCTCATTCAAGGCCATCTGGCGGGCTGGGGAGACCCGGACCAGACGCAGGTAGCCGTAAACGACCGGACCGCTAACGTCGCGATGCTCGGTGAGGGGTTGCATGCTGATGTCTGTCCAAAGGTCCGGCGGATGGTGTCACTGCTCAGCCTGGACCTGCTCGAACGCTGCGGAAATGACCGCCTGTTGTACTTCCGTTGCACTTGTGTCCCCCCGCTCGTGCGGGCCGTGCTTCGATGGCGGCAGGAAGGGAGCAACGTGTGGCGACCGTGCACCACTGGACAGGCCTGGAGGCCAAGGCCCTGCGTCTCGCGCTGCGGCTGAGCGTCCGAGCATTCGCCGGCCAGCTCGGCCTCGGCATCAGGACGATCTCCAAGTGGGAGAAGCTCCTGGCCGCGACCGAACCCCGCCAGGACACCCAGGCGATCTTGGATACGGCCCTGGCCCGCGCGGATGCCGCCGTCCACCTCCGCTTCGAGACGTTCTTGTCCGAAGCCGGTCGGACCGCTCCTGCCGCCAGTGCCCACAGGGTGACGGCGAGTGGGCCGCTGGCCTGGGAGTACGAGTCTTGGACCGACGATCTCGACCGGGCCGTGGTGGCTCTCTCCCGGCAGGACTTCACCTTCGCCGACAGCCTGATCCGCCGCTGGCTCGGCCGGTTCAAGCCGGCCACGCTCGATGACAAGGGCTTATATCTCTTCGCCCGCTCAACTGCCTTGCTGGGTGATCTCCAACGCGACCAGGGAGCCGTGATGGGCCCGCTGTCGGCCCAGCACTCCTATGCCTCGGCGAAGTCTTTGTTCGGGCAGCTGGACATTCCCCGCCGTGTCGCCCAGCTCGACCTGTCCCTCGCGGTCGTTGCGGAGATGTCGGGACGGCTTGAGGTCGCCGCCCACCAGTACGAGTCCCTGGCCGTCGACGACCGGCTCTCCCGCCGTGACCGGGCCCGTGCCCGACTGTGGGTGGGAACGGCTCTAAGCAAGGACGGCAACCACAGCTATGCCTCGCGCGTCATGCTCGCCGCGACGCGGGAGTTCGAGGACCTCGCCGAGCCCGAGGACTGGTCGGTGGCCCATCAGAAGCTTGCTCTGGCCCACCGCGGGGCCGGCGACTTGGCCTCGGCCCTGCACTTCATCTCCATTGCCCGCAGCACGGCCGCCACCGACGCACCGATGCAGCGGGTTCGCTTGGAAACCGCCCACGGCCACATCCTCCTGTCCGATGCCGCGACCCGCGATGATGGCCTTCACGTCCTCGACAAGGCTGCGCGACTGGCCGGGCAGTTCGGCCTAAGCCACCAGCTGGCCAGTATCGAGGGCATCAGGGCCACGAGCGAAGGGGCCGCTGGCCCCCGACGACGGTAACCAGGGAGAAGATCGCGTGACGGACATCCAGCAGACGATCACCGAGGACCAGTGGCGCAAGGCCAAGCTGATCTGGGACTACCACCAGATGGGCCACGACCTGGCGGCGGTGGACGTCGCGATTGGGCTGGGCAGCCACGACCTCGGAGTCGCTGCCGCGACCGCCGATCTCTATCGCGCCGGCCTGTTCCCGGTCCTCGTCTTCACCGGCGGCAACAGCCCCACCACCGCGAAGGTCTTCCCGCGTGGTGAGGCCGTGCACTTCCGCGAGCACGCCCTGGAACTCGGCGTCCCCGACGAGGCGATCCTCGTCGAACCGAACGCCGCCAACACGGGGCAGAACATCACCCTCAGTCGTGAGCTCCTGGCTGCGAATGGCATCACGCCGAAGACCGTGCTGCTGGTCTCCAAGCCCTATATGGAGAGGCGATCGTTCGCCACCGCCCGCAAGCTGTGGCCCGAGGCCGAGATCATCTGCGCCTCGGAGCAGCTGGAACTGGACGACTACCTCAAGAGCATCGGCGACGAGAAGCTCGTCCTCGACATGCTTGTCGGCGATCTCCAGAGGGTGATCGAGTATCCGAAGAACGGGTTCGCCGTCGCCCAGGATGTCCCGGAGGACGTGCATGATGCGTACGAATCCCTCATCCGCGACGGCTTCACGAGCCGCCTTATCTCCTGATGCCCCAGTGCCGGGTGGGCTGTGTGCCATTCACCAGCCCAACCTGTTTCCCCGGCTGACAACACTGGCCAAGTTGGTCGCGGCGGACATCTGGATAGTCCTTGACGACGTCCAGTTCACCCGCCGCGACTATCAGCACCGCACCCGCCTGGCGGCTCTAGAAGATCCACATC
This sequence comes from Streptomyces sp. NBC_00239, assembly GCF_036194065.1. Lineage (NCBI taxonomy): Bacteria > Bacillati > Actinomycetota > Actinomycetes > Kitasatosporales > Streptomycetaceae > Streptomyces > Streptomyces sp. NBC_00239. The sequence continues at coordinate 6,970,420 of NZ_CP108095.1, forward strand.
GCCTGCAGTGGATGTCCATTTCGACCCACCTGCCTCAGGGACGCCAAACGATCATTCGAGAGGCTCTGATCGTCGACCCTGGCCTTGCTCGGCGCCGCACCATGGCGATGCTGCGGCAACACTACGGAGCCAGTTCGTACTGGCCTGAGATCGCCCAGGCCTTGGAACCGATTGAGGCGACATTCGACAGCGGCCGGACCGCGTCCGTCGCCGAGGCCTCAACCCGGGTCATGCTGGACCTACTGGGATGGAAGGGTCAGATCTTCCGCAGCACGAACCTATCCGCTCGGTCCGGACGTTCCCAGCGGCTTGCCGACCTCACCGTCAGTGTCGGCGCCGGCTCGTATCTCTGTGGGACGGGCGGCATGAAGTATCTGGATGCGGCCCCGTTTGCGGCACAGGCGATCCCAGTCATTCCATTCCTGCCTCAGACCACGGGTATCTGGGTGCCCGGCAGGCAGGTCAGCGCCCTTTGGGCCCTGGCAATGCTCGGTCCCGGCGCTTTGAAGGAACAGCTGCAGACCGTCATGGCAACGTCCACGAGCGGCGGATAGCGCACGCCTACCCCCCTGTGCGGTGCCCTCAACGGAGGCGAGCGCCTCGCGTGCTGCGGCTGCCCGCCCGTGTGCTGCTGCCGAAATCTGGCCCAGCTTCTGCAGCCTGTGGAGTGATCGTTCCCGCTTGCCTTTAGGAGTCCGCACCAATGTGTTCTTCTCGGCGACGAGGCCCGTTCGGTCGGATTCGCTCACGGCAGACGTAGAGGTCGCCGAGAAGACTGGAACATTCGGCTGGTGCATGTCAACCTACAACACCCGTCGGAAGATCGGCGTGGATACCGAGCCGGGCCGAGCGTCCAGCTCCTGCCGTTCTCGTCCTCTTATGTCTACCTGGGGAGTCTAAGCTGTCTGACGTTGCCCATTTTGCATTTCGCTTGACCGCGCCAACCCTCTTTGCAATCGGTGCTGGCTGCGCCGTATCTGGGAATTTCTGCGGTGACTACGTGGCCGTCGCTCTATCGCTCTGTCTCTGCGTTTGTGCGTCTGCGCTGTTCGCCGAGGGCCTAGTCCGGGAGGCGTACCGGCGAGATCGAGCCCTCCTGGTCTACGTGGCGACACATCCCGGCTCTACCCCCACTCAGTCTGCCCACGTACTCGGGGGCACGGTGCGGCGCGCGACTCAGGACTTCGCCCGGCTCTCCCGCGATGGACTGCTGGTTCCGGTGGTTGTGGACGTAGACCCCGCTCATTGCTCATATCGGATAACCGTGCACGCGCAAGGCTAGGAGACCTGAGCGGCCTCCAGCTTGGACGCCCTGTCTCTACATAGCAGACGATCCCCGGTCAGCCAAACCGGCGATTCTCCAGACCATTGAAGGAGCTTGCACCAACTACTTGGCGGTGGGTGGTGCGGGTGTGTCAGTCAACCTTCTTGATGTTCGTACGCGACCGCGCTTGGCGGTGGGGTCATGGCGAACGGGGTTGCTCACCGACCTGCACCCTTTTCGTCCCCACAGAGAGAACTCCATGCCCACACCCCTGCCTACGCGTTCGCTACAGGCTCCTCTGGCTGAACCTGCCACCCCGGGCCCATTGGATGCATCATTCCTCAACGTAAAGAATGCCGCAGCCTATCTTGGCCTCTCATCGCACACCCTCTATGTCTGGCGACATCGAAGGCAAGGGCCGCCCAGTTTTCGCATGGGGCCCCGCGGGCGCGTCATGTATCGGAGGGAAGCTCTGGACGCGTGGATCCATGAGCAAGAATGCATAGACTCCCGCTCCAATCCTGCCTTGGACCCGTTGAACTCCCACCCGCTGCGACGCGCGAGCTTCAGGACGTGACGCGCGGGCTGGTTGTGTGTTGTCTACTCCCTATTGAAAGAGATCTGGATTGGCCGGCTACATCGAGGACCGTTGGATCAGAAAGACGAAGGATCCCGTCACTGGAAGAAGGGAGAAGACCGCTCGCTACGGCAAGGGAAAGCGCTATAAAGTCGCTGGCATACCGGGAGTGCGTGACCGCTCCTTCGATGTGCTTGAGGACGCAAAGGCGTGGCTACGACGCACAGCGACGGACGAGGAGCGTGGTGAATTCGTAGACCCGCGGGATGGGTCCATCACACTAGCCAACTACATTGCGACGCACTGGGCACCGGGGCGAGGCGGCGCTCCCAAGACCCAGGACGGCCAAGAGCGTAGAACGCGTCTCCATATCGTCCCGCACTTGGGCGAACTCCCGCTCCGAAACATCGCCGCAACGGATCTAAGAGCGTTCATAACCACGCTGGGGTCTACGGTCTCCTCGATCGACTACCAACGCGGCATCCTCTCCGAGCTTTCCTCCATCCTGGAGGCAGCTGTCGACGACAAGCGTCTCGTGCGCAACCCAATGCGTGCGAAGTCTGTCCGGTGGCCCAAGTCGCCACGGGAGCGACGCGACGCGTGGCCGATGGCTACGGCACTTCGAGTCCGCGATGCCATCAACTCGCGGAACAGGATCGCCGTCGTGGTGGGCCTGGGTTGTGGGCTTCGTCAGGGCGAGGTCTTCGGGCTGAGCCCAGAGGACATCGACTATGAACGCGGGGTGCTCCACGTCCGGCGGCAGGTGCAGGCCATTCACGGAAGGCTGTACTTCGCCCTACCGAAGGGGAAGAAGGTCCGCACCGTCGACATGCCCCGTGCGGTCGCGGAGGAGTTGAAGCGCCACATAGAGGCGTGTCCGCCAGTCGTCGTGGAGCTTCCGTGGGGGAAGCCCGGCGGCCCGGAGAGGAAGGTCGCCTTGCTGCTCACCACGCGGTTTGGGAATGCCATCGCGGTGAACACCTGGAACACCTATACCTGGAAGCCGGCCTTGGCCAAGGCCGGCGTCATTCCGCCACGTGCCGAGGGGGCGAAGTCCTGGCAGTGGGCAGCGGCCCCGAAAGACGGTTTCCACGTGCTTCGGCACACCTACGCCTCGATCATGTTGGAAGCGGGGGAGTCCGTCGTGACCCTGGCTCGGTGGCTGGGGCACTCCTCGCCAGCGATCACCCTCGGTTACTATGCTCACTTCATGCCGGAAGCTGGAAGCAAGGGCCGCGGCACCCTCGACGGGCTCCTTGGGGAGCGGGGAGACCGGCCCGCCAGCCGAAACTCCCCAGATTCTCCCCAGCCCCTTTGACCGGTGCTTCTTACCCTCGCGCCCCAGAGAAGCAGTCCGTTGATTGTAAGGTTGAGAAGATGGGTGGCCTGGGAAAGTGTTGGAAGAGGTCGTAGCGACTCGCTATGTCACGCCCCTGCGGGAGGGCGGCTCGCTCCCGGGGATCGTCGAGGCCGACGATCTCGGCACCTACGTCATGAAGTTCACCGGAGCCGGCCAGGGCCGCAAGACCCTCGTCGCCGAGGTCGTCTGCGGCCGGCTCGCCCAGCGGCTGGGCCTGCGGGTCCCGAGGCTGGTGCAGATCCAGCTCGACCCCGTGATCGGGCTCGGCGAGCCCGATCAGGAGGTCCAGGAGCTGCTCAAGGCGAGCGGCGGCCTCAACCTCGGGATGGACTACCTGCCCGGGTCGATCGGCTTCGACCCGCTCGCCTACCAGGTGGATCCGGCCGAGGCCGGGCGCGTGGTCTGGTTCGACGCGCTGATCAACAACGTCGACCGGTCCTGGCGCAACCCGAACATGATCGTGTGGCACGGGGACCCGTGGCTCATCGACCACGGCGCCACGATGATCTGGCACCACAACTGGGCGGGGGCCGCGGCCGCGGCGGACAAGCCGTACAACGCCTCCGACCACGTGCTGGCCCCCTTCGGCCCGGACATCGCCGCGGCGGCCGCCGCGCTGGCCCCGCTGGTCACCCGTGAGCTGCTCACCGAGGTCACCGCCGAGGTCCCGGACGAGTGGCTGGTCGACGAGCCCGGTTTCGTGTCGCCCGACGACGTTCGGCGGGCGTACGTCGATACGCTGCTGCCGCGCGCTGCGGTGATCCACGAGCGGATCTCGATGGAGGCCCCGGTCAAGGCCCCCTCCAAGCCGCCGGGCTGGCTGACCGACCACCTGACCGAATGGCCCCACAAGAAGAAGAGCGACAGCAAGTGACCAAGCGGGACGTCTTCGAGTACGCACTGGTGCGCGTGGTGCCCCGGGTCGAGCGCGGCGAGTGTTTCAACGCCGGGGTGATCGTCTACTGCCGGGCCAAGTCCTTCGTGGCCGCCCGGACCCACCTCGACGAGCACAAGCTCCTCGCCCTGGACCCGGCGGCCGACGTGGCCGGCGTACGGGCGGCGCTGGGCGGTGTCCAGGGTGTCTGTCTGGGCGGCACGGCGGCGGGTCAGGCGGCGGGCGACGACGCCGGGCGCCGGTTCCGCTGGCTGATCGCCCCGCGGAGCACCGTCGTACAGCCGGGGCCCGTGCACACCGGGCTCACCGCCGATCCGGAGGCCGAGGTGGAGCGGCTGCTGGGCCTGTTGGTGCTCTGACCCCGCCGCGAGCCCCGGCGGCCGGGTGCCGTTGACACCGGGTGCCAGGGCTTCTAGCGTCTCCTCCGCTGAAGCTACTAAGCGGTTGCTCACCGATTGGCCGCCCTACCGGGCCGGCCCCGGGCGCCGCATCCGAGGGCGAGGAGATCCAGCATGTCCACCACCGAGCAGCGCGTCGCGATCGTGACCGGGGCGGCCCGGGGCATCGGCGCCGCCACCGCCGTACGCCTGGCCGCCGAGGGCCGGGCCGTCGCCGTTCTCGACCTCGACGAGGCGGCCTGCAAGGACACCGTGGAGGCGATCACGGCGGCGGGCGGCAAGGCCCTCGCGGTCGGCTGCGACGTCTCCGACAGCGCGCAGGTGGAGGCGGCGGTCGAGCGGGTCGCCGGCACGCTCGGCGCTCCCACCATCCTCGTCAACAACGCGGGCGTGCTGCGCGACAACCTGCTCTTCAAGATGAGCGACACCGACTGGGACACGGTCATGAACGTGCACCTGCGGGGCGCCTTCCTGATGGCGCGCGCCTGTCAGAAGCACATGGTCGAGGCGAAGTTCGGCCGGGTCGTGAACCTCTCCAGCAGCTCCGCGCTCGGCAACCGCGGCCAGGCGAACTACGCCGCAGCCAAGGCCGGCCTGCAAGGCTTCACCAAGACCCTCGCCATCGAGCTCGGCAAGTTCGGCATCACCGCCAACGCCGTCGCCCCCGGCTTCATCGTCACCGAGATGACCGCCCAGACCGCGGCCCGCGTCGGCATGGGCTTCGAGGACTTCCAGGCCGCCGCGGCCACCCAGATCCCGGTCCAGCGCGTCGGCCGGCCCGACGACATCGCGAACGCGATCGCCTTCTTCACCGGCGAGGCCGCCGGCTTCGTCTCCGGCCAGGTCCTGTACGTCGCCGGCGGCCCGCTCAACTGACGGAGGTACCGACATGACCGACGCAGCACTGCCGGACAGCGGGAAGGCCGCCCTCGTCACGGGCGCCAGCCGCGGCATCGGCTACGGGGTCGCCGAGGCGCTCGTCGCCCGCGGCGACCGGGTGTGCATCACCGGACGCAACGAGGAGGCCCTCAAGGAGGCCGTGGAGCGCCTCGGGGCCGACCGGGTCATCGGGGTGGCCGGCAAGGCCCACGACGAGGCCCACCAGGCCGTGGCGGTCGAGCGGGCGATGGAGGCCTTCGGGCGGGTCGACTTCCTGGTGAACAACGCCGGTACCAACCCCGTCTTCGGGCCGCTCGCCGACCTGGACCTGGGCGTGGCCCGCAAGGTCTACGAGACGAACGTGATCTCGGCGCTCGGCTTCGCGCAGCGGACCTGGCACGCCTGGCAGAAGGACCACGGGGGCGCGATCGTGAACATCGCGTCCATCGCCGGGGTCTCCGCCTCGCCCTTCATCGGCGCCTACGGCATGAGCAAGGCGGCGATGGTCAACCTGACCCTGCAGCTCGCGCACGAGATGGCGCCGGGGGTCCGGGTCAACGCGATCGCGCCCGCCGTGGTCAAGACCAAGTTCGCCCAGACCCTGTACGAAGGTCGCGAAGCGGAGGCCGCGGCGGCGTATCCGCTGGGCCGCCTGGGGGTTCCGGCCGATATCGGAGGTGCCGCCGCATTTCTCACCTCCGAGCAGGCCGAATGGATCACAGGACAGACATTGATTGTTGACGGTGGAATTTTTCTGAATGCCGGAGTTGGATGACCGATATTCGGACGAATGCCCTCTCCTGGGGGTGTGAAATGCGTGCCTAACAGGCACGGAACCGGTCAAGTGCCCCACGGGTCCACCCCCTTGGATTCGTGGGGCACTGCGGTATCGTTCGCCGATCCCATGGTTGATCGAGGAGCGTGCACGTGTTCAACCGGACCAGATGTCTGCAGACCGCTGCGGCCCTTGCGTCCATATCCCTGCTCGCCGGATGCGGCCTGCTTTCGGACGATGGCGAAAAGGGCGATCAGAAGATCGTCGTCGGTACGACGAGCAAGCCGAGCACCCTCGATCCAGCCGCGGCCTGGGACGGTTCCTGGGAGCTGTACCGGAACGTCTACCAGACCCTGCTGAGCTTCCCGACCGGCGCCGCGAAGCCGGGGCCCGACGCCGCGCAGAACTGCGAGTTCACCGACTCGGGCAACGAGTCGTACCGCTGCACCCTGCGCAAGGGCCTGAAGTTCTCCAACGGCGAGGCGCTCGACGCCAAGGCCGTCAAGCACTCCTTCGACCGGATCTTCACGATCGGTTCCAAGGTCGGCCCGAAGGACCTGTTCGGCAGCCTGGACAAGGTGGAGACGAAGGGCGACCTGACGGTCGTCTTCCACCTCAAGACGCCCGACGCGACCTTCCCCTTTGTCCTCGGCTCCCCGGCGGCCTCGCTGGTGGCGCCCAAGGACTACCCGGCCGACAAGCTCCGCGAGGACGGCAAGGTCACCGGCTCCGGCCCGTACCTGCTCAAGTCGTACACGAAGGGCAAAGAGGCCGAACTCGTCCGGAACCCGGACTACGAGGGCTTCGCCGACCGCAAGAACGAAGCGGCGACGATCCGGTACTTCGACGACTCCAAGGTGATGGTCGAGGCCCTCAAGAACAAGGAGATCGACGCCACCTACCGCGGTCTCACCGCCGAGCAGATCAAGGACCTCAAGAGCCCGCCCTCCCGCAAGGAGGGCATCCAGCTCGTCGACAACGTCGGTTCCGAGATCCGCTACCTGGTCTTCAACCCGGCCGACGGCGCCGCCGCCAAGCCCGCCGTGCGCGAGGCCGTGGCCCAGATCATCGACCGCGGCGCGCTCGTGGCCAAGGTCTACCCGGGCATCGCCGAGCCGCTGTACTCGATGGTCCCCAAGGGCGTGGCCGGCCACAAGACGCCGTTCTACGACCGCTTCGGCCACCCCGACACGGCCAAGGCCAAGAAGATCCTGCGCGCGGCCGACGTCAGCACGCCCGTCGACCTGTCGCTGTACTACACCACCGACCGCTACGGCTCCTCGACCGCCGCCGAGTTCGCCGAGATCAAGCGGCAGCTGGAGGCCGGCGGGCTGTTCCGGATCACCCTGCGCGGCGAGCCGTGGACCGACTTCCAGGCGGGCTACAAGAACGGCGAGTACCCGGTCTTCGGCCGCGGCTGGTTCCCCGACTTCCCGGACCCCGACAACTTCATCGCGCCGTTCGTCGGCAAGCAGAACGCCGTCGGCACGCCGTACGAGGCCAAGGAGATCACCGACGAGCTGCTGCCCAAGTCCCGCCGCGAGAGCGACCGCGGGGCCGTCGACACGCAGTTCGCCCGGGCCCAGCAGATCCTCGCCGAGGACGTCCGCCTGCTGCCCCTGTGGCAGGGCAAGATGTACGTCGCCGCGGGCGAGGACATCGGCGGCGCCGAGCGCACCCTCGACCCGCAGACCGTCATGCAGCTGTGGGTGATGTACCGCAAGACCAGCTGGTAGCAGCCGCCGGCGCGGAGCCGGGACGACGGCGGGTACGCCACTGTCAGTGGCCGCGGGTAGGTTCGTCGAGCGCGTTGAAGAACGCGGCGAAGGCGCTACCGGAGGTTGTTGACGTGACCGAGATCCTGCCCGAGTCCTGGCTCCCCGTCCTCGGCGGAGAACTGGAGAAGCCCTACTTCAGGGAGCTCTCCGAGTTCGTCGAGAAGGAGCGGGCCGCCGGGCCGGTCTACCCGCCCCGCGACCAGGTGTTCGCGGCGCTGGAGGCCACCCCGTACGACCAGGTCAAGGTGCTGGTGCTCGGCCAGGACCCGTACCACGGCGCCGGCCAGGGCCACGGCCTGTGCTTCTCCGTGCAGCCCGGCGTCAAGACCCCGCCGTCGCTGCGCAACATCTACAAGGAGATGCAGGCGGAACTCGGCCTGCCGATCCCCGACAACGGCTACCTGATGCCGTGGGCCCGCCAGGGCGTGCTGCTGCTCAACGCGGTCCTGACCGTCCGCGAGGCCGAGCCCAACTCGCACAAGGGCAAGGGCTGGGAGAAGTTCACCGACGCCGTCATCCAGGCCGTCGCCTCCCGGCCGGACCCTGCCGTGTTCGTGCTCTGGGGCGCGTACGCGCAGAAGAAGCTGCCGCTCATCGACGAGTCGCGCCACGTCGTCGTCAAGGGCGCCCACCCCTCGCCGCTGTCCGCGAAGAAGTTCTTCGGCTCGCAGCCCTTCACGCAGATCAACGAGGCCGTCGCCGCGCAGGGCCATGAGCCGATCGACTGGCGGATCCCGGACCTGGGCTGACGCCGCCCGTGCCTGAGCCCGAATGCCGGTGCCGCCCGTTAGCGTCTTGATGATCGCATCGGACGGCACCACAGGAGGCCGCGTTGACGGAGCAGCAGAAGGCGGCGGAGGCAGACGCCGTCATGACCAGGATCGGCCAGGCGATCATGCTGCTCCACGCCGGGGACCGCGAGGAGGCCCGCAACCGGCTCGGGGTGATCTGGGCGGAGTTCGGGCGGGACACCGAGCCCCTGCACCGGTGCACGCTCGCGCACTACATGGCCGACGCGCAGGACGATCCGGCGGACGAACTCGCCTGGGACCTGCGGGCCCTCAATGCGGCCGACGAGCTCGGTGACGGCCGCCCCGCCCGGCGCGGGCCGGCCGTCGCGGTCCGCGCGTTCTACCCGTCCCTGCACCTCAACCTGGCCGCCGACTACCTGAAGCTGCAGCGCCGGGCGGCGGCCCGGGTCCATCTGGACCGGGCCCGGTCCGCCTGCGCGGCCCTGCCCGACGACACCTATACGAACGGCGTACGCGTCGCCATCGGACGGCTGGAACGGCGCCTGGAGAGCGGCAGGGGCGACACCGGCCCGGGTCCGTACCCGGGCCGGTTCACCTGAGGTGCGCCGCGCTTGACGTGCGCTTCACCCGGCGGCCGGTTCATGTGGTGGCCGGTTCCCCCGCGGCCGGTCCGCCCGGCGGCCGTCCGCCGGTCAGTCGCCGGAGACGCCCGCGCAGATCCGGGACTCGGGGCTGTCCTTGTGCCACTTGCCGAACTTGCGGCCCAGGGCGCACACGTCCGCCGCGTCGTGCGGGAGCTCCCGCAGGTCGCTCAGCTTGGGCGGACGGCCCTTGGCGTGCTCCGGGCGATCGGGATGCGCCGGATGGGCCGGATGGGCCGGGTGCGCCCGGCCCGCCGCCGGGGCGGGACGGGCCGCCGGCGGCTGCGGATCCGCCGGCGGCGCGGCCGCGCTCTCCGGCTCCGGCTGCCGCTGCTGCCGGGGCCGCTCGGACCCGGCGTCCGCCCGGGACCCGTCCCGCGAACCGGCGGGCCGCGCCGCCTCGACGGCTTCCAGGACCTCGCGTACGGGCGCCTGCACGACCACCGGTTCGGGCGCGGCCCCGCCGCGCGGATCGTGCCGCGGCGGTTCGGCCGAGGCCGCGGACTGCCCCGCGACGGGGTTCACATTCACACAGCCGGAGACCGCAGAGACCGCACAGGCCACTCCGAGCAGCAGCTTTGTCGTTGTTCGGTTTCGATGCACCCGCGCAACTCTGCTGTGCGCCGCCCCGCTTGCGGAAACCAGGAGCCGAAATTCACCCCGCACGGGTGAGGGTTCATTCCCCGGTGACGCCGTCGATCTGCTCGCGCAGCAGGTCCGCGTGCCCGTTGTGGCGGGCGTACTCCTCGATCATGTGGGTGTAGACCCAACGCAGGTTGAACTGCTCGCCGAGGCGGGAGCGGTGCACCGACAGGTCGTCCAGCGAGCGCCGCGCCGTGATCTCCCGGGCCCGCGCGATCTCTTCCTGCCAGGCGGCCTCGGCCTCCGCGAAGGTGTGCCGGTCGGTGACGTGGAAGTCCCCGTCGCGGTCCTGCTCGGTGGAGTACAGGTCCGGCAGCTCCAGCCCCTCCGTGACCTCGGCGAACCACCACCGCTCCACCTCGGTGAGGTGCCGCACCAGGCCCAGCAGGGACAGCTCCGAGGGCGGTATCGCGGCCCGCCGCAGCTGCTCGTCGTCCAGCCCCTCGCACTTGAGGGCCAGGGTGGCCCGGTGGTAGTCGAGCCAGCCCTCCAGCATGTCGCGCTCGGTGGCGGTGGTGGACGGTTCGGTGCGATCTGAAGTGCTCATGGCGCAGATCTTGGGGGAACCCCCAGCTCAGCGCCAGCGATTAAGCTTCAGCGGACCGGCTCACACGGCACGACGATCAGAACAGGGAGGCACCCGGTGAAGGTCGGATGCATCGGACTCGGCGACATCGCGCAGAAGGCCTACCTGCCGGTCCTCACGGCCCGCCCGGGCCTCGAACTGCACCTCCAGACCCGCACCCCGGCCACCCTCGAGCGGGTGGCCGCCCGCCACCACGTACCGGCCGGGCGCTGCCACACCGACCTCGACGCGCTGCTCGCCGAAGGCCTCGACGCCGCCTTCGTGCACGCGCCGACCGCCGTGCACCCCGAGATCGTCACGCGGCTGCTCGAAGCGGGCGTGCCGACGTACGTGGACAAGCCGCTCGCCTACGACTTCGCGGACTCGCGCCGGCTCGTCGAACTCGCCGAGGAACGCGGGGTGTCGCTGGCCGTCGGCTTCAACCGCCGGCACGCGCCCGGCTACGCGCAGTGCGCCGAGCACCCGCGCGAGCTGATCCTCATGCAGAAGAACCGCGTCGGGCTGCCCGAGGACCCGCGGACCTTCGTCCTCGACGACTTCATCCACGTCGTGGACACCCTGCGCTTCCTGCTGCCCGGCGACGCCGACCACATCGACGTGCGCGCCGTGGTCCGGGACGGCCTGATGCACCAGGTGGTGCTCCAGATGTCCGGCGCCGGCTTCACCGCCCTCGGCATCATGAACCGGCTCTCCGGCTCCACCGAGGAACTGCTGGAGGTCTCCGGCCAGGACACCAAGCGGCAGGTGCTCAACCTTGCCGAGGTCGTCGACCACAAGGGCCAGCCCTCCGTGCGGCGCCGCGGCGACTGGACCCCGGTGGCCCGCCAGCGCGGCATCGAGCAGGTCGTCGACGCCTTCCTCGAGGCCGTGGAGACCGGGAAGACGCTGAGCGCCCAGGACGCGCTGCTCACCCACGAGCTGTGTGAGCGAGTGGTGCTGACGGCTCTGGAGCAGGCCCTCTGACGCTCCGTACGGCCTCGCCCGCGCAGAACACGGCGAGCACCAGCAGCGAGCCGTACACCGGCCAGTTCCCGAAGCGCACGTACAGCGTGGAGCCCCGCGCCAGCGGCGCCCGGAAGACGGCCGCCGCGCGCTCCGAGGTGCCCAGCGCCGGGCCGACCCGCGCGCCCTGGGGTCCGTACACCGCGCTGACGCCCGTCAGGGTCGCGTGCACCACGGGGCGGCCCGTCTCGGCGGCGCGCAGCGCGGCCAGCGAGGCGTGCTGGGCCGGCGCCCAGCTCCCCTGGAAGGTGGACGTCGCCGACTGCACGACGAGCAGCGCGGCGCCGTCCCGCACCAGCCGCCGGCTCATGTCGGGGAACGCCGACTCGAAGCACACCAGCGGGCCGAACCGCACCCCGTCCCGGCCCGGCAGCTCCATCAGCACCGGGCCGCCGCCGCGCTGCCGGTCCTCGCCGGCGGCCCGCCCCACCGACGTCGCCCAGCCCAACAGGTCGCGGGCCGGCACGTACTCCCCGAACGGCACCAGCCGCATCTTGTCGTACCGGTCCCCGGTGGGGCCGTCCGGCCCGATCAGCAGCGCGCTCTTGTATATGCCGGGCGCCCGGCCGTCCGCGCCGCCGCCGCGCGCGTCCACGTTCACCAGCAGCGGGGCGCCCACCCGCGCCGACAGCGCGGCCAGCCGGCGGGCCAGGTCCGGCCGCCGCACCAGGTCCTCGCCGACACTGCTCTCGCCCCACACCACCAGGTCCGCCCCGCTCCCCGCCAGCTGCCGGGTCAGCCGCTCGCCGGCCGCGAACCGCCGCTCCGAGCCGTCCGCACCGCCCACCATCCCCGGCTGCACGACGGCCACCCGCAGCATCCCGTACGGCTCCGGCTGCGGGGCCCCGACCCACACCACCGCGGTGACCACGGCGCAGCCCGCGGTGCCGGCCAGCGCCACCCGCCGGGCCCGGCGCACCGAGAGCAGCACCGCCACCGCGCAGTTGACCGCGACCACCATCAGGCCGACCAGCCAGACACCGCCCACGGACGCCAGCCGCAGCGCCGCCGGCACCTGCCACTGACTGGCCCCCAGCAGCCCCCACGGGCCGCCCAGCCCCTCCCAGGACCGGACCAGTTCGGCCAGCAGCCAGCCTGCGGGCAGCACCAGCAGGGCCCGGCCCACGTCCCTCGCCGAGGGCTCACCGCCGAGCAGCCGGCGCACCAGCAGCGCCCAGGGGATCCAGAGCAGCCCCAGCAGCGCCGCCAGCGGCAGCAGGAACACGTGCAGGCTCGGCAGCAGCCAGTGGTGCAGGGCGACGATCAGACCGCAGCCGCCGAGCCAGCCCTCCAGCGCGGCCCGCCGCGCGGTGCCGGCGGTCCGCAGCAGCAGCAGCCACGGCACCAGCGCGACGTAAGCGAACCACCACAGGGACGGGGCCGGGAAGGCGAGGGCGGGCAGCGCCCCGGCGACCGGGGCCGCGGCGAGCCGCCACCCGTGCCGGGCGGGGACCTGCGGGCCTGCCGGGACGAATCGCATGATGCGCCTCCGCTTACAGTGTGGGCCCGTCCGGTCAGCCGTGGGCGGTCGTCGGGCCCGCGGGGGTGAAGTGCCGCCACCGCTCGTGGACGGTGACCCGGCGCAGCAGCCAGCCGTCGTAGCTGCGGTCGAGGGCGAAGGTGTAGCGGCCGCCCGCCGCGAAATTGGGCGCCGTGGAGGTGTCGGCGGGATCCGTCAGCCGCATCGGGTTGACGAAGTCCGCGAGGACCTCGGCCCGGTCGCCCGGCGAGCCGCCCAGGTCCTCCAGGGTGATCCGCCGGTTGACGATGAGGTGCTGGCGCACCGGGAACATCTTCATCGTCTCCGCGAGCCACTCCGCGACCTCCGCGGCCGGTGCCTCGATGCCGCCCGCCGAGCGGTAGTCGGCGCGCCCTCCCCGGGTGAACAGGGCCCGGTACGCCGCCCAGTCCCCGTCGTCCACGGCCACCGCGTACCCGGTGATCACCGCATCCACAGCCAGCCGGTCCATTACCGTCGCGAGATCCACACGCTGCGTCATCGGGTCAGTGTGGGACAGCGGGCCCGCCAGGCCAAGGGCCGTGCGGGCCCCGGATGCCGGAGTTCCGCGCTCAGTGGCCGGAATGCGCCTCGCGCTGCCGTACGACGACCAGGAACGCGTCCGAGGCCAGGTCCATCACCACCTCGGCCGCGACCCCCTCGCGCAGCCGCTCGGCCGCGTACTCCTCCGCCGGCCAGCTCCCGCGCGGGCTGCCCGCCGGAAACCGCTCCAGTACCACCCGTCGCCTCATGGGATGCCCCCGTCTCGTCCGTGCCCTCGTACCGCCGCCGCGCCCCGCCTCGTACGGGACCGGCTCTTCAGGGACAACGACGCGGGGCCCGACCGGGAACGTTCCCGGTCGGGCCCCGCAGGTTCGACGGGCCTTGGGGCCACGGGGGCTACGGGGTGGCTTCGCCCAGCGGCACGCCGGCCGACTCGCCGGCGTGCGGGCTCAGGACGCCCGTGCCGACGAGGACGAACAGGAGGATGCCGAGCAGGATCCGGTAGATCACGAACGGCATGAAGCTCTTCGTGGTAATGAATTTCATGAACCACGCGATGACCGCGTAGCCGACGAAGAAGGCGACGAACGTCGCGAAGATGGTCGGGCCCCACGAGACGTGGCCTTCGCCCGCGTCCTTCAACTCGTACGCGCCGGAGGCCAGGACGGCCGGGATGGCGAGGAGGAAGGAGTAACGGGCCGCCGCCTCACGGGTGTAGCCCATCAGCAGGCCGCCGGAGATCGTCGCGCCGGACCGGGAGACGCCGGGGACCAGGGCCATCGCCTGGCACACACCGAAGATCAGGCCGTCCTTGACGCTCAGCTCCTTCAGCGACTTGCGCTCGCGCACCACCCGGTGCTTGCCGCCCGTCTCGTCGCGCGCCGCCAGCCGGTCCGCGAAGCCGAGCACGAGGCCCATCACGATGAGGGTGGTGGCGATCAGCCGCAGGTCGCGGAACGGGCCGTCGATCTGGTCCTTGAGCGTGACGCCCAGGACACCGATCGGGATGGAGCCGACGATGACCAGCCATCCCATCTGGGCGTCGTGGTCGCGCCGCATGTCGCTGTTGAACAGCGACCGGAACCAGGCGGAGACGATCCGCGCGATGTCCTTGCGGAAGTAGATGAGAACGGCCGTCTCCGTGCCGATCTGGGTGATCGCGGTGAAGGCCGCACCGGGGTCGTGCCAGCCCGCGAACGCCGCGGTCAGCCGCAGATGGGCGCTGGAGGAGATCGGGAGGAACTCCGTGAGCCCTTGGACGAGACCGAGGATTAGGGATTCGAACCAGCTCATGTCGGGGTGCGCTCGTCCTTAGTGATCGTGGGCAGGTCGGGTCCGATGCTAGGGCCCGTACGTGACACCGCTGACCACAGGGGGGTGCTGTGCGCCCACCGCCGGCGCGGGCCGTGCGGTCAGCCGGTGCCGCTTGCGCCACGCCACCACGCCCGCGACCAGCCCCGACACGGCGATGAACGCGAAGGACGCGAGGAAGGCGGGCGAAGTCGGGGAGGAGGCGCTGCTGCCCGCGATGACGTACGCGGCCGTGTTCGGGACAGTGCCCAGCGCGGTCGCCAGCAGGAACGGCAGCCACCGCATCCGGGACACCGCCGCACAGTAGTTGGCCGCGGCGAACGGCACCCCGGGGAAGATCCGCACCGCCAGCATCGACCGGAACCCGTGCCGGCTCAACTGCCCGTCGGCCGCCTCCAGCCAGCGCCCGCGCACCAGCGGCCGCAGCGCCTCCTGCCCGAGCCCGCGGCCCAGCCCGAAGGCGATCGCGGCGCCGAGCACGGTGCCCGCCACGGCGGCCGCCAGCCCGAGCTGCGAGCCGAACACGGCGCCGGCCGCCAGGTTCAGCAGCGGCCGCGGCACGAACGCCGCCGTGCACAGCCCGTACACCGCCGCGAACAGCAGCACCGCCACACCGGCCGGCATCGCGGGCGACCAGCCCTCGGACAGGATCCGCTGCGGCTCGTACAGCAGCACGCACACGCCCGCGGCAGCGAGCAGCACGACGAGCAGCGACAGCCGGGTCCAGGGCGCGAGGAGCAGAGACATCCGGGGAGAGTAGCCGACCCCGTTGTGTGATCGCCGTAATCTGGACCTCATGCGGCCGAACGACCGGGAAACGCCCAGCGTCCCGCCCAGCGCCCTCGCCGACCTGGTCCTGGACCGGCTCACCGCCGCCTACCGGGAGGCCACGGACCCCGTACGGGCCCGCAGCGCGGCCGCGTACATGAAGGACGTCGCGCCCTTCCTCGGGCTGGCCACCCCGGCCCGCCGCGCCCTCGACCGCGGCGTGCTCGCGGACACGCCCGCGCCCACCGAGGGCGACTGCGCGGCCCTCGCGCTGCGCTGCTGGGAGCTGCCCGAGCGCGAGTTCCAGTACTTCGCCGTCGACTACCTGCGCCGGCACGTCGGGCGGTGCTCGTCCGGTCTGCTGCCGGTGGTCCGCCACCTGCTGGTCACCGTGCCCTGGTGGGACACCGTCGACCTGCTGGCCGCCCACACGGTGGGGCCGCTGGTCGCGGCCGATCCCGCGCTCGCCCGGGTGATGGACGAATGGATCGCCGACGAGGACCTCTGGCTCGCCCGCACCGCGCTCCTCCACCAGCTGCGCTACCGGGACGCGACGGACGCCGACCGGCTCTTCGGGTACTGCCTGCGCCGGGCGGACCATCCGGACTTCTTCATCCGCAAGGCGATCGGTTGGAGCCTGCGCGAGTACGCCAAGACCGCCCCGGACGAGGTCCGCGCGTTCGTGACGGACGCCCAGGACCTGCTGTCCCCGCTCTCCCGGCGCGAGGCGCTCAAGAACCTCTGAGGGGACGGGAAGGCGCGTCCCGGCGGCTCGTCCCGCACCCCGGCGCGGTGGCGGCGGCCCCGCTGCGGCAGACTGCCGTGACCACGACCACGGGACACACACGGGGGGTAGGCGGATGACCGGCGGCAGCGGGGACGGCGGCGACAGAGGGATCGGCGGCAGGCGCGGCGGTACGGCGCTGGTGCTCGGCGGCGGAGGGCTGACCGGCATCGGCTGGGAGACCGGCATCCTGCACGGTCTCGCCGCCGCCGGCACCGACCTGAGCACCGCCGACCTCGTGGTGGGCACCTCCGCGGGCTCCGTCGTCGGCGCCCAGCTCACCTCCGGCCGGCTCACCCCGGCGGAGCTGTACGAACGTCAGCTCGGCGACGCCACCGGGGAGGCCGTCGCCCGCCTCGGCGCGGGCGTCGTCGCCCGCTTCGCACTCTCCATGCTGCGCGAGCGGGATCCGCACGCGTACGCCCGCAGGGTCGGCCGGTACGCGCTGGCCGCGGCCACCGACGACGAGGCGGAGCGCCGCAAGGTGCTGGCCGCGCGGCTCGTCTCGCACGACTGGCCGGCGCGACGGCTCCTGATCACCGCCGTGGACGCGCTGACCGGTGAGCTGCGCGCCTTCGGCCGGGAGGACGGCGCCGGGCTGGTGGACGCGGTCTCGGCGAGCTGCGCGGTGCCCGGCGTGTGGCCGCCGGTGACCATAGGCGGGCGGCGTTTCATCGACGGCGGAGTGCGCTCCGGGACCAACGCCGACCTGGCCGCCGGCTGCGACCGCGTGGTCATCCTGGCGCCCATGGCGCTGGGCACCGCCGTGGTCCCCTCGGCCCGCGCCCTGGCGGACCGGCTGCGCGCGGGCGGGGCGAACGTGCTGCTCATCACCCCCGACCGGGCGGCCCGCGCCGCGTTCGGCCGCAACGTGCTCGACCCGGCCCGGCGCGACCCGGCCGCCCGCGCGGGGCTGGCCCAGGCGGCCGCGCACGCGCGGGAGGCGGCGGCCGTCTGGACCGGCTGACCGGCCCGGCACGGCCGCGGACCGGCGGGGGCGGGGTGGCACCGGAGCGCCCGCGCGCCCGGTGACAATGGGGACGTGGACGAAGCGATGCCCGTGATGCGGGAAGTCGGCGGCGGGACCGCCAAGCTCATGCCCGATGTCGACTCCGACCGGGCCTGGCTGCTGACCGTGGACGGCGCACCCCAGTCGTACGTGGACCTCGACGACCCCGAGCACCTCGAGTTCGAGTACGTACGGCGCCTGGGCCATGTGCTGGACTGCGTGGACGGGCCGGGCGAGGCCCTGGACCTGGTCCATCTCGGCGGCGGGGCGTTCACGCTGGCCCGGTACGCCGCGGCCACCCGGCCCGGGTCGCGCCAGCACGTGGTCGACGCCGACCGGGAACTGCTCGACCTGGTCGCCGAGAAGCTGCCGCTGCCGGCCGGCGCCGGGATCGCGGTGCACGCGGCCGACGCCCGGGCCTGGCTGGCGGCCGCGCCCGCGGACAGTGCGGACGTCGTCATCGGGGACGTGTTCGGCGGCTCGCGGGTGCCCGCCCAGCTCACCTCCGTCGAGTACGCGCGGGAGGCGGCCCGGGTGGTACGCCCCGGCGGGATCTACGCGGCGAACCTCGCCGACGGCGCCCCGTTCGGCTTCCTGCGCTCCCAGCTCGCCAACTTCGCCACCGTCTTCGCCGAGCTCGCCCTGATCGCGGAGCCGTCCGTGCTGCGCGGCCGCCGCTTCGGCAACGCCGTCCTGCTCGCCTCGCACAGCGGGATCGACGTGGCGCCGCTGGCCCGCCGCTGCGCCGCCGACGCCTTTCCCGCCCGGGTCGAGCACGGCAGCGCCCTGACCCGGTTCACGGGCGGCGCGCGCCCGGTCGGCGACGCGGACGCGGTGCCGTCACCGCAGCCGCCCGACGGAGCCTTCAGCATCGGCTGAGTCGCTGGCCCCGGGCACGGATGGCGCGGGCGCGGGCGCGGCGGCGCAGACCCCGGGCGCGGCGGCCCCGGCGCCGTCGGCAGTGGTCTCGACAGTCGCCGCGGAGCCGGACGCTGAGCCGGACGCGGTGGTGGGACCGGACGCGGGTACGGCCGGGCGGCGGGTCATCCGTCGTACGTCCGGGACCAGCAGCACCGC
Organism: Streptomyces sp. NBC_00239; assembly: GCF_036194065.1. Lineage (NCBI taxonomy): Bacteria > Bacillati > Actinomycetota > Actinomycetes > Kitasatosporales > Streptomycetaceae > Streptomyces > Streptomyces sp. NBC_00239. Next base: position 6,988,920 of record NZ_CP108095.1, read on the forward strand.
CGCCGTCACCAGGACCACCAGCCCCGCGCAGCCCCACAGCGCCTCGGTCCGGCCGAACGCGGTCTCGGCCGGGCCGGCCAGCGCGGTCGCCAGCGGCAGCATCGACACCGAGCCGAACCAGTCGTAGGCGGACACCCGGGAGAACTTCTCCTCCGGTATCTCCTGGTGCATCGTCGTCATCCAGGAGACGCCGAACACCTCGATGGCGGCCCCGCTGAAGAGCATCACCGCGCACAGCCCCCACGCGGGCAGCGGCACGGCGAGCGCGGCCGAGGGCAGCGCCAGCGGGAACACGCACAGGGTCGCGGCGAGCAGCAGCCGCCTCGGCTTCCACCGCATCATCAGCAGCGCCCCGCCGATGGTGCCGACCCCGAACGCGCCGAGGGCGAGCCCCCAGGGGGCCGCGCCGCCCAGGTGGTCGCGGGCCACCAGCGGCCCGTAGACGGACTCGGCCGCGCCGACCACGGCCACCACCACGGAGAACTGGAGCACGATGCTCCACAGCCAGGGCCGGCTGCGGAACTCGTGCCAGCCCTCGCGCAGGTCGGCGAGCATCCCGCCGCCCGGCACCCGCTTCGGTACGTGGCTCACGTCGAGGAAGGCCCGCAGCGCGCCCGCGACGGCGAACGCGGCCGCGTCCACGGCGAGCACCCAGCCCGGCCCCATCACGGCGATCATGGCCCCGCCCAGGGCGGCGCCGCCGATGCCCGCCCCGTTCATGGCGAGCCGGAACAACGCGAAGGCCCGGCCGGCCTGTTCGCCGGTGACGGTGGACAGGAGCATGCCCTCGGCGGCCGGGTTGAAGAAGGCCTGGCCGGTGCCGCACAGGGCGGTGAGCAGCATCATCTGCCACAGCTGCGGCTGTCCGGTCAGGACGAGCACGGCGAAGGCGGCCTGGGAGACGCAGTTGAGGGCGTTGGCCGCGACCATCACGCGGTGGCGCGGCAGCCGGTCCGCGAGGGCGCCGCCGACCAGCAGGAACAGGACCAGCGGCAGGGTGCGGGCGGCGGCGACGAGGCCGACGTCACCGCCGGTGCCGCCCGCTTCGAGCACCGCGAAGGCCGCCGCGATCAGGGCGCCGTGGCTGCCGAGGTTGGTCACGACGGCGGCCGCCGTCAGCAGCGTGTAGTTGCGGCCCGCCCACTCGGGGCGGCGCGGGACGGTAGGAGAACTCACCGGTGCGACTATCCCCGCCCCGGCCGGGGAATCCAAACGGATTGTCCGGGCGGGACGGGGACGGGAAACCGGGACGGGGGGACGGCCGCACGCGGCGCCGGAGCGCCGGGGCGCACCCCCGGGGTCGCTACTTGACGAGGCGGACCGTGCTCATGATCTTCTTCGAGGTGGCCGAGGGGATCTCGTCCTTGATGCTGTTCGGCGCGAAGAGCACGAAGCTGGCGAAGTCACCCTTGGCGGTCTTGAAGCTGAAGGCCAGCCCCTTGCCGTCGGTGTCGCACTTGCCCTTCTTCTTCACGCCGTTCGCGGTGGCCGAAGCGTAGTGGCCCTTGAGGCCGGAAGTGCTGGTGTAGGGCTTGGCCTTGGAGACCTTGACCGTGCCCTTCGGCTCCTCCTGGGCGAAGGCCGCCCAGACCCAGTTGCCGGCCTCGTTGCGGGCGGCCTCGGCGGTGTTCTTGGCGCCCTGGCCGCCCTTGGTGCCCGCGTCGGCGAGGCTGGTCTTCTCGGAGTAGCCGTCCTTGTTCGCGTCGACGCTGCACCACTCCTCCTTGAGGACCGCGGTGCCGGACATGCTGACCACGGGCATGCCGTCGTTCTTCTTGGCGTCGCTGAAGCCGCGGGAGACGGTGGGGCTGTCGACCTTCCACTCCGGAGGGACGTCGAAGGCCACGCCGTACTTCGGGTTGGTCACGACCTTCCAGCCGGGGATCTGCGGCGGGGCCTCGCCGCCGGCCCGCGGATTCGCGGCGGGGGAGGACGGGGCCGCGGGCGCGGAGGAGGCCGGGGTGCTCGGCTTGTCGTCCGCCACGGCCTTCGTGTCGTCCTTGTTCATGACGACGCCGGCGGTGACGGCGGCGGCGATCACCACGGCCACGGCGGCGCCGATCGCGACGATCTTGGTGGTGTTGCGGGACTTCGGCGGCTCGGGCGGCTGCCCGTACGCCCAGGACTCGGCGGTCGGCGGCTGCTGGTAGCCGAACTGGCCGTCGGGAACCTGCTGCGGCTGGCCGAACTGGCCCTCGGGCGCCGGCTGCTGCGGGTACCCGTACGCGCCGGGCGGCTGCTGCGGGTAGCCGTAACCGGCCGGCGGCGGCGGAGTCTGCTGGGGATAGCCGTAGCCGCCGGGCTGGGGTGCAGCCGGCTGCTGGTACGGGTTCGGCTGCCCCGGCTGCTGGTACGGGTTCGGCTGCCCGTTCTGCGCGTTCTGCTCGCCCCCGGGCGGCTGCTGTTCTGGCCACATGGCGAGTAACGATAAGGGGGGAGGGTCGGCGGTGCTACGGCCGCCCCCGGCCAGGTCTGGCCAAGCTGCGCTACTCGTGGGTAACATCGGGCCCCATGAGCGCTGATCAGATGAACGTGGGCGAGCTGCTGGCCGCCACGGTGCCGATGGCCCGGACCCTGAAGCTGGAGTTCCTGGAGACCACCCCCGAGCGTGCCGTCGTCCGGCTGCCGGACCAGGCCGAGTACCACAACCACGTCGGCGGCCCGCACGCCGGTGCGATGTTCACCCTGGCCGAGTCCGCGAGCGGCGCGATCGTCCTCGCCGCCTTCGGCGACCAGCTCTCGCGCGCCGTACCCCTCGCCGTGAAGGCCGAGATCGGCTACAAGAAGCTCGCCAAGGGCGTCGTCACCGCGACCGCCACCCTCGGCCGCCCGGCCGCCGAGGTCGTCGCCGAGCTGGACGCCGGCGGCCGCCCCGAGTTCCCGGTCACGATCAGCATCCAGCGCGAGGACGAGGCCGTCACCGGCGAGATGACCGTCGTCTGGACCCTGCGCCCCAACAGCTAGTCACACCCCGCCGCCACGGGCCTGCGCCCGCGGCCGGCCCGCCGCGATGCGGCCGAAAAGAGCCGGAGCCCCGCCGTCGAGCGCGGGGCTCCGGCTCTTGCGCGTCCGCCGGGCATTGGCGCAGCCGGGGGAATCCGGACGCGAACCCGTCGCCGGGTGGGGGAGTCGGCGGGCGCCGCGGCGGGAAGTCGGCGCACAGTGGCCGCGCGCGGCAGGTCCGTACGGGCCGCCGCGCCCACCGCACGCCGCACCCAGGGAGTGACCGCCATGACCGAGGCCGTGTCCCGCCGATCCGCGATGCGGCTGCTGGGAGCCGCCGCCGTCACCGCCGGGTGCGCGGCCCCGCACGGCGGCGCCGCGCTGCGCACCGGCACCGGCCCCGACCCGAGCCCGCCGCCGGGCCCCGCGGCGGGCCGCGCCGCCCGGCCCGGCAGCGAAGCCCGGATCGAGGCCCTGATCGAACGCCTCGCCCTCGACGAGAAGATCCGGCTGCTGCACGGCGACCGCGACCCCGCCCCCCTCGGCCAGGCCGGGTACGTCCCCGGCGTGCCCCGCCTCGCCATCCCGCCCCTGCGGCTGGCCGACGGCCCCGCCGGGGTCCGGGTGGCCAAGCCCGCCACCGCCCTGCCCGCACCCGTGCTGCTGGCTTCCGCCTTCGACCCCGCGCTCGCCCGCGAGTACGGCCGGGTCATCGGCCGCGAGGGCCGCGCGCTGGGCCAGGACGTCCTCCTGTCGCCCATGGTCAACCTCATCCGCACCCCGTACGCCGGCCGGAACTTCGAGACGTTCTCCGAGGACCCCAAACTCACCGCCGACCTGGTCGCCGAGATGATCCGCGGCATCCAGGAGGAGGGGCTGATCGCCACCGTCAAGCACTACGCCCTCAACAACCAGGAAGAGGGCCGCACCACCGTCGACGTCGTCGCCGGTGAACAGACCCTGCACGAGACCGAGCTGCGCGGCTTCGAGGCCGCCGTCGCCGCCGGGGCCGGCTCGGTGATGGGCGCGTACAACAAGGTCAACGGCGTCCACGCGTGCGAGAGCAAGCCGCTGCTGGAGGACCTCCTGCGCAAGCGGTGGGGGTTCGCCGGGTGGGTGGTGTCGGACTGGGACGCGACCCACAGCACGGCCGCCGCCATCGGCGCCGGCCTCGACATGGAGATGCCCGGCGGCCGGCACTACGGCGACGCCCTGAAGGCCGCCGTCACCGCCGGAACCGTCCCCGTGGCCACCCTCGACCGGTCGGTGCGCCGGATCCTCGCCACCCTGGACCGGTTCGGGCTCCTCGACGGAGCCCCGCCGCCGCGCCCCGCCCGGGACGCCGCGGCGGGCGCCGCCGTCGCCCGCAAGGTCGCCGTCGCCGGCGCGGTCCTGCTGCGCAACGAGCGCGGCACCCTCCCCCTCACCGGGGCCGCCGCCCGCTCCCTCGCCGTCATCGGCCCCACCGGCGGCGTCCCCTTCGTCAGCGGCGGCGGCAGCGCACACGTGGTGCCCGACCGCGCGGACAGCCCGCTGACCGCCCTGCGGGCCCGCGCCGGCGCGTCCGCCGAGGTCGGGTACGCCCTGGGAGAGGACCTGTACGGCCGGCCGCTGCCGGCCGCCGCGCTCGCTCCGGCCGCGGCCCTCGACGACGCACAGGTGGCCCCCGGCCGGACTTGGACCTGGGAGGGCACCCTCACACTGCCCGCCGAGGACGAATGGAATCTGATCGTCCACTACACCGGCAAGCGGCCCGCGGTCCGCCTCGACGGCCGCGAGCTCTTCCCCGTACGGACCGGAGTGGCCGAGTACTTCGCCGGCGGCCTGCTCGCCGCCGCGCCCGACGGACTCACCGTGCGGCGCGCCACCGTCAAGCTCACGCGCGGCGCCCACCGGCTCGCGGTGACCGCCGAGGGCGGCGCGTCCGGACAGCGCTTCCGGCTCCGGCACACCAGCCGGGCGGGCCGCGCCGAGGACCTCGCCGCGGCCGTCCGCGCGGCCCGGGGCGCCCACAGCGTGGTGCTGTTCGCGTACGAGGACGCCACCGAGGGCCGCGACCGCACCACGCTCGCCCTGCCCGGCAGCCAGCAGCAGCTCATCGAGGCGGTCACCGCGGCCAACCCCCGCACCACCGTGGTCCTCAACACCTCGTCCAGCACCGCCATGCCCTGGCTCGCGAAGACCGGCGCCGTCCTCCAGATGTACTACCCGGGCCAGGAGGGCGCAGCCGCCACCGCGGCCGTCCTCTTCGGGGACAGCGACCCCGGCGGCCGCCTCACCCAGACCTTCCCCGCCGCCGAACACCTGCACCCCGTCGCCGGGGACCCGGTGCGCTACCCGGGAGTCGGCGGCCGCCAGGAGTACACCGAAGGCGTCCACGTCGGACACCGCTGGTACGACGGACGGCAGGTGGCGCCCCTCTTCCCCTTCGGGCACGGGCTCTCGTACACCACCTTCGGCTACGGGGAGCCGGCCGTGCGCGCGGAGGCGGACGGCCTGCGCGTCGAGTTCACCGTACGGAACACCGGGCGGCGGCCCGGCACCGAAGTGGCGCAGGTGTACCTCGGGCCCTCGCCCGACCTGCGCCTCGACCAGCCGGTGCGGCTGCTGGCCGGCTACCGGCGGCTCACCCTCGACCCGGGCCGGTCCCGGCGGGTCGCCGTCGACATCGACGCCCGCACCCTGTCCTCGTGGGACCCGGCCCGGCCCGGCTGGGTGCTGGGCACCGGCCGCCGGACCGTGTACGTGGGCCGCTCCTCGCGCGATCTCCCGCTGCGGGCCGAGGCGGTGGTACGGGCCACCGGCGGGCGGTGACGACGGCCGCGGAGCGGGTAGGCTGCCCGCCGGGCGCCGCAGCGGGCGCACGGGGACTCGGGAGGACCACGGCAGTGCACATCCAGGAATGGCTCGAAACCGTACCGGCGGTCAGCATCTACATCCTGGTCGGACTGGTCATCGGCCTGGAGAGCCTGGGCATCCCGCTGCCCGGCGAGATCATCCTCGTCAGCTCGGCGCTGCTGGCCTCGCAGCACGGCGACATCAACCCGGTGATCCTCGGTGTCTGCGCGACCGCCGGAGCGATCATCGGCGACTCGATCGGCTACGCGATCGGACGCAGGGGCGGCCGGCCGCTGCTGGCCCGGCTCGGGAAGAAGTTCCCCAAGCACTTCGGCGAGCAGAACATCGCCATGGCCGAGCGGTCCTTCCAGAAGTGGGGCATGTGGGCGGTCTTCTTCGGCCGCTTCGTCGCCCTGCTGCGCATCTTCGCCGGCCCCCTCGCGGGCGTCCTGCAGATGCCGTACTGGAAGTTCCTCATCGCCAACGTGTTCGGCGGCATCCTCTGGGCGGGCGGCACCACGGCCGTCATCTACTACGTCGGCGTGGTCGCGGAGGCCTGGCTCAAGCGCTTCTCGTGGCTGGGCCTGGTGCTCGCCGTGCTGATCGGCCTGACCTCGATGCTGGTCCTGAAGAACCGCGCCAAGAAGGCGGCGGCCGAAGCCGCCGCCACCCCGGCCGAAGCCGCGCCGGCGGCGGCCGTCACCTCGGACTGACCCCTCAGCCCTGCGCGGCCGCCGCGGCCCGGTGCTGCCCGGCCAGTTCCCGGTACATGGCGGCGTTGACGCGGATGCCCTCGCGCTCCTCCTCGGTCAGCTGCCGGCGCACCTTCGCGGGGACGCCCGCGACCAGCGAGCCCGGCGGGACCTGCATGCCCTGCGGGACCAGCGCCTGCGCCGCGACCAGGGAGCCGGCGCCGATGACCGCGCCGTTGAGCACGGTCGCGCCCATCCCGATCAGGCAGTCGTCCTCGACGGTGCAGCCGTGCACCACCGCGTTGTGGCCGATCGAGACCCGCTCGCCGATCGACACGGGGAAACCGGGGTCCACGTGGATCGTGCAGTTGTCCTGGACGTTGCTGTCGGCACCGAGGGTGATCGGCCCGCAGTCGGCCCGCAGCACCGCCGAGTACCAGACGCTGGCCCCCGCGGCGAGGGAGACGTCACCCACCACCACGGACGTGGGCGCGGTGAACGCCCCCGCGTCGACCTGCGGCGACTTCCCGCCGACACCCATGACGAGGCCCCGCTCCGGCTGACTGCTCATGATCTCTCCTTGTGCTTCTGTGGCGCGCCCCCAGCACCGTAGGGCACGCGCCGGCGCCTCCCGACGATGGGGTGAAGATCACAGGCTGTGCGGCCGGACGCGTCACCCGGCGCGCACTACCGTGGCCGGGTGCCGAAGAACCAGAACACGTTCTCATCGCTGGCCGCCTGGCGGCGCCGCGCCGCCTCCCGGGCCGTCCACGCCGGCTGGCGCTGGATGCAGCAGGCGGGGGCGGTGTCCGCGCAGACTCCGGGTCGGCTGCGGTTCGGCGCGATCGGCGACGGCACCCGGCTCGCGTTCCCCCAGGGCACCGTGTTCGGAGAGCGCTGGATCCACCTCGGCAGCCACTGCATCATCGCCGAGCAGGTCACCCTGACGGCCGGCATGATGCCGGGCCTCGACCTCGGCCAGGAGCCGGTGCTGGTGCTCGGCGACGGCGTCGTCCTCGGCCGCGGCAGCCACGTCATCGCGGACACCCGGGTCAGCATCGGCTCGGACACCTTCTGCGGCCCCGGCGTCTACATCACCTCCACCAACCACAGCTACGACGACCCGCACGAGCCGGTCGGCCGGCAGTGGCCGCGCAGCGCGCCCGTCGAGATCGGGCCCGGCTGCTGGCTGGGCACGGGCGCGGTGATCCTGCCGGGCGCCAGGCTGGGGCGGAACGTGGTGGTGGCCGCCGGAGCGGTCGTACGCGGCGAGGTCCCCGACCACGCGGTGGTCGCCGGGGCGCCCGCCCGGATCGTACGGCGCTGGGAGCCCGAGACCGGCTGGCAGCCGCCGCTGCGGACGCCGGCCCCCGTGCCCATCCCCGACGGCGTCACCCCCGAGCAGCTGGTCGCCCTGGCCGAGGCCGAGCGTACGGGCGACCTGCCCACCGGCTGACCGTCCGCCGGCCGGGCCGGGCCCAGCCGGGCCGGTTCGGGTGGGGCAGGTGCGAGTGGGGCCGGTTCGGGTGGGTGCGAGGCGGCCGGGTCGGTTCGGGGCGGCCGTCAGCCTGCCGCGAGGAGGACCGTGCCGGCCATCGCCAGGCCCGCGCCGGCCGCCTGGATGCCCCGCATGCGTTCCTTGAGCACCCCGCGCGCGGCCAGGGCGGTGATCACCGGGTAGAGCGAGGCGAGGACGGCGGCCACGGTCACCGGGCCGTGCTGCGCGGCGATCGCGTACGTGCCGTTCGCCGCCACGTCGGCGAGCCCGACGAAGGCCAGCGCGGGCAGCGCCGCGCGGAGCACGGCCCGGCCGTCGCCCTCGGGGAGTACGGGGTTGCCGCGCCGCGCCGACACCCACAGCGCAGTGCCGCCCGCGAGCACATTGGTGACCCGCTGCACGAACAGCGCGAGGAACAGGCCCGTCAGGGTGGTCGCCGCCTCGGCGATGAAGGCCATCACCGCGCCGAAGCCGAAGGCGGCGAGCAGGGTGAGCCCGAGCGTCTGCCGCTGTACGGTCGCCCCGCCGATCTCCGGCCCGCTCGCCAGCACGATGCCCAGGACGGCGATGGCGATGCCCGTGAGCTGCCCCGCGCCCGGCCGTTCGCCGAGGGCCAGGCCCACGCCGATCGGCACGCTGACGCCGCCGAGCGCGGCGACCGGCGAGACCACGCCCATCGGGCCGAGGGCGAGGGCCTTGTAGAACGCGAGCATGGCGATCGGTCCGACGAGTCCGGCGGCCACCGCGAACCACAGCTTCGGCCCGGCCTCGCTCCAGGCGCCGGTCGCGAGCACGATCACGCCCAGCACGAGCACGGCCAGCGTCTGCGAGGCCACGACGACGGTCAGCCCCGGCAGGCGGCGGGTCAGCAGTCCGCCGCCGAAGTCGGCGAAGCCCCACAGCAAGGCTGTGGCCAGGGCGAACATCGTGGTCATGGCAGGACCTCGCAGTACAGTGCAGTGAACGAGTCGGTACACCACACGGTAGTGCAGTCCATTGAACTCTGCCATCTAATATATTGGACGGAAAGTTGTCGGACCTCGAACAGCTGACGCAGGCTCTGGCCCGGAACCTGAAGCGCTGGCGTGCGGAACGGGCGTACACCCTCGACGCACTGGCCGCCCGCTCGGGGGTCAGCCGCGGCATGATCATCCAGATCGAGCAGGCCCGCACGAACCCCAGCGTGGGCACCGCGGTCAAGCTCGCCGACGCCCTCGGCGTCAGCATCACCACGCTCCTCGACATGGACCGCGGGCCGGAGGTGCGGGTGATGCTGCCGGAGCAGCAGGTGCGGATGTGGTCCACGGAGGCGGGCAGCGCGTCACACATGCTCGTCGGCGACGACCGCGACGGCCCGCTGGAGATGTGGAGCTACCGGCTGGCGCCCGGCGAGGGCACGGAATCGGACCCGCACCCCGCCGGCACCTTCGAAATGCTGCACGTCACCGCCGGCGAGCTCACGCTGGTCGTCGAGGGGGAGCGGTACGCCGTGCCGGCCGGGGGCGCGGTGGCCTTCGAGGCGGCGGTGCCGCACGGCTACCACAACGAGGGCGCCGAGCCGATGGAGATGACCATGGCCGTGTCCGTCCCGAAGGCCGGGTGACGGCCGGCGCGGGGCCGGTCAGCCGAGGGCGGGGATCTCGATCGCCGGGCAGCGGTCCATGACCATGTGCAGGCCGGCCGCGCGGGTGCGGTGGTAGGCAGGTTCGTCGATCACGCCGAGCTGGAACCAGACCGCCGCGGCCCCGGCGGCCGCCGCCTCGTCGGCCACCGGACCCGCCAGCCGGCTGTTCACGAACACGTCGACCACGTCGACCTCGAACGGCACCTCGGCCAGCGAGGCGTACCCCCGCTCGCCGTGCACGCTCTGCGCGCTCGGGTGCACGGGGACGATCCGCTTGCCGAACCGCTGGAGCGTACGGGCCACCCCGTACGCGGCCCGGTCCTGGTTGGCCGACAGGCCGACCACGGCCCAGGTGTCGCCGAGCTCCGTGAGGATCTTGCGGATGGTTGCCGGGTCGCCGTACACGTGCTGCCTCCGTCTGCCCTGCCGGCCCGTGCCGGCGGCCGTGCCGACCGCCGTGCCGGGTGCCGGCTCGTACTGGGCCCCAACCGCGGCGGGGCCCTCCGGGATTCCCCGTAGGGTGGACGGGTGAAGGCAGACCAGTACGTGACGGTGGCCCGCGAGGGCGTGCACGAGTCCGAGATCAACCGCTCCCGCTTCATCTGCTCGCTCGCCCCCGCGGCGACCGAGCAGGAGGCCCAGGACTTCGTCGCCCGCATCCGCAAGGAGCACCCCACCGCCTCGCACAACTGCTTCGCGTACGTCGTCGGCGCCGACGCCTCGATCCAGAAGGCCAGCGACGACGGCGAGCCGGGCGGCACCGCCGGGGTCCCCATGCTGCAGATGCTGATGCGCCGCGAGATCCGGTACGCCGTCGCCGTGGTCACCCGCTACTACGGCGGGGTCAAGCTCGGCGCCGGCGGGCTGATCCGGGCGTACGGGGGCGTCGTCGGCGAGGCCCTCGACGCGCTCGGCACGCTCACCCGCCACCGCTACCGGCTGGCCACCGTCACCGTCGACCACCAGCGCGCCGGGAAGATGCAGAACGACCTGCGGTCCACCGGGCGGGCCGTGCTGGACGTCCGCTACGGGGAAGCCGTCTCGATCGGGATAGGCCTCCCCGAGGCGGACATCGACGCCTTCCGAGGCTGGCTCGCCGACGTCACCGCGGGGAGCGCCGCCCTGGAACTCGGCGGCGAGGCGTACGGCGACGCCTGACCTCTTTCCAGCCTCAGAACCCAGCCTCAGAACAGCGGACCCGCCGGCGCGAAGTGGGCGGTGACGGCGGCCTCGCCGACCTCCGCGAGCGTGCCGGGCGACCACCGCGGGCTGCGGTCCTTGTCGACCACCTGGGCGCGGACGCCCTCCGCGAGGTCCGGGCCCGCCAGCGCGGCCGAGGACACCCGCCACTCCTGCTCCAGGACCTCCTCCAATGTGTCCAGCGCCTTCGCCCGGCGCAGCGCGGCCAGGGTCACCTTCACCGAGGTCGGCGAGTGGCCGAGGATCCGCCCGGCGGCCTCCTTCGCCGCCGGCTCCCCGTACGAGGACAGCCGGTCCACGATCTCCTCCACCGTGTCCGCCGCGTAGCAGTGGTCGATCCAGTCCCGGTGCCGGGACAGCCCGGCCTCGCCCGCGGGCACGGCGAGCGCCGCGGCCGCCTCCGGCGCGGGCGTGCCCGCCGTCAGCGCCGCCACCAGCTCCGGCAGCCGCTCCGACGGCACCACGTGGTCGGCGAAACCGCACAGCACCGCGTCCGCGGCGCCCATCGCGTCGGCGGTCAGCGCCAGGTGCGTGCCCAGCTCGCCCGGGGCCCGGCCGAGCAGGTACGTGCCCCCGACATCCGGCACGAAGCCGATGCCGACCTCCGGCATGGCCACCCGCGACCGTTCCGTGACGATCCGCACCCGGCCGTGCGCCGACAGGCCCACCCCGCCGCCCATCACGATCCCGTCCATCAGCGCCACCCACGGCACCCCGAGCCGGGCGATCCGCGCGTTGAGCCGGTACTCGTCCCGCCAGAACGCGAGCGCCCGCGACCGGTCGCCGAGCGCGGACTCGCGGATGGCCCGGATGTCGCCGCCCGCGCACAGCCCCCGCTCCCCGGCCCCGTCCAGGACCACCGCGGTCACCGCCGGATCCCGCTCCCACCCGTCGAGTGCCGCGTCGATCCGGCGCACCATGTCGTGGGTGAGCGCGTTGAGCGCCTCCGGGCGGTCGAGAGTGATGCGCCCGATGGCGCCGGCCGTGCGGATGAGTACGGACATGCGCCCGAGCATACGAGCGACCCCTGAGGTCTGGCAGGCTTAGGGGGTGGCACTGGGAGCAGGCGGACGGTCGGAGCGGGTCGAGTGAAGTTTCTGCACACCTCCGACTGGCACCTCGGCCGCTCCTTCCACCGCGTCAACCTGCTCGACGCCCAGGCGGCCTTCATCGACCACCTGATCGAGACCGTCCGCACCCACGAGGTGGACGCCGTCCTCGTCGCCGGCGACGTCTACGACCGGGCGGTCCCGCCGCTGCCCGCCGTCGACCTCTTCGACCGGGCCCTGCATCGGCTCGCCGACCTCGGCGTGCCCACCGTGATGATCTCCGGCAACCACGACTCCGCCCGGCGCCTCGGCGTGGGCGCCGGCCTCATCGGCCGGGCCGGCATCCACCTCAGGACCGACCCGGCGGGCTGCGCCGACCCCGTCGTGCTGTCCGACGCACACGGGGACGTGGCCTGCTACGGGCTGCCCTACCTGGAGCCGGCCCTCGTCAAGGACGAGTTCGGGGCCGCGCAGGCCGGGCACGAGGCGGTGCTCGGCGCCGCCATGGATCGGGTCCGCGCCGACCTCGCCGGCCGCGCCCCCGGCACCCGGTCCGTCGTCCTCGCGCACGCCTTCGTCACCGGCGGGCAGGGCAGCGACAGCGAACGCGACATCACCGTCGGCGGTGTCGCCGCGGTGCCCGCGGCCGTCTTCGACGGAGTCGACTACGCGGCCCTCGGCCACCTGCACGGCTGCCAGACCATCGGCGAGCGGGTCCGCTACTCGGGCTCCCCCCTCGCCTACTCCTTCTCCGAGACCGACCACCGCAAGACCATGTGGCTGGTCGAGCTCGGCCCGGCCGGCGAACTGACCGCGGAGCGCCTCGACACCCCCGTGCCGCGCCCCCTCGCCCGGATCCGCGGCCCCCTCGAAGGACTGCTCGCCGATCCCGCGCTCGCCCGCCACGAACGGGCCTGGGTCGAGGCCACCCTCACCGACCCGGCCCGGCCCGCCGAACCCATGGCCCGCCTCGCCGCCCGCTTCCCGCACGTCCTCAGCCTGGCGTTCGACCCGCAGGGCGCCGACGCGGACCACGGGGCCTCGTACGCCGAGCGCCTCAAGGGCCGCACCGACCAGGAGATCGCCGAGGACTTCGTCGTCCACGTCCGCGGCGGCAGCGCGGCCGACGCCGACGAGCGGGACGTACTGCGGCGGGCCTTCGACGACGTACGCACCGACGACACCCTCCGGGAGACGGACCGATGAGGCTGCACCGGCTCACCGTGACCGCCTTCGGGCCGTTCGCCACCGCCCAGGACATCGACTTCGACGCGCTCGCAGCCGCCGGGATCTTCCTCCTGCACGGACCCACCGGCGCCGGCAAGACCTCCGTCCTCGACGCCGTCTGCTACGCCCTCTACGGTTCGGTGCCCGGCAGCCGCCAGGCCCCCGGCGCCGGCCTGCGCAGCGACCACGCGGCCCCGGGCACCGCCACCGAGGTCCGCCTCGAACTCACCGTCGGCGGCCGCCGCCTCGAACTCACCCGGCGCCCCGAGCAGCCCCGCCCCAAGAAGCGCGGCGCCGGCACCACCCGCGACAAGGCGCAGACCTGGCTGCGCGAACACACCGCCGAGTCCGGCTGGCAGGCCCTCAGCCGCTCCCACCAGGAGATCGCCACCGAGATCGAACACCTGCTGGGCATGAGCCGCGAGCAGTTCTGCCAGGTGGTCCTCCTCCCGCAGGGCGACTTCGCCCGCTTCTTGCGCGCCGACGCCGAGGACCGCGGCAAGCTGCTCGGCCGGCTCTTCGACACCCGCCGGTTCGCCGCCGTCGAGAAGCGCCTCGCCGAGCAGCGCCGGGCCGCCGAGGAGCAGGTGCGGGCCGGTGACGAGCGGGTGCTCGGCACCGCCCAGCGGCTCGCCCAGGCCGCCGGCCACAGCGCCGACCTGCGCGCCTGGCCGCTGCCCCCGCTCACCCCCGGCGACCCCGGGCTGGCCGACGAGGTGCGCAACTGGGCGGCCGTCGCCCGCTCCGACGCCCGCGAGCGCCGCACCGTCGCCCGGCTCGCCCTGACCGCCGCCGAACACCGGCACGAGCAGGCCGCCCGGGCCCTCGCCGAGGCCCGCGAACTCGACCGGCTCCAGCACCGCCACGCCGAGACCCGGCGCCGCGCCGAGGCCCTCGCCGCCCAGACCCCGGAGCGGGACCGGGTGCGGGACCGGCTCGACCGGGCCCGCCGCGCCGACCTCGTCGCCCCCGCCCTCGACCTGCGGCACGCGGCCGACACCGCCCACCGGGCCGCGGCCGCCGCCGACGCCCGCTGCCGGGCCCGGCTGCCCCACCCGCTGTCCGAAGCCGGCGCCGAACAACTCGCCGACCTGGAAAAACGCCTCAGCGAGGAACTCGGCGCGGTCTCCGCCGCCACCCGCGCCGAGCGCCGCAGCGCCGAGATCACCCGTGAGCGCGCCGCCCTCGACCGGGAGGCGCGCGCCGCCGAGGAACACCTCCAGGAGAGCGCCGCCTGGCTGGCCGGCTGGGAGACCGACCGCGCCGCGCTCGTGGCCCGCGTCGAACACGCCCAGCAGGCCGCCACCCTGGCCGAACAGCTCGCCGGCCGGCTCGAACCGGCCCGGCTCCAGCTGACCGCCGCCCGCCGCCGCGACACCCTCACCCGCGACGCCGACGAGGCCGCCGCCGCCCTGCTCGCCGTACGGGAGGAGTCCGGCGCCGCCCGCGAGCACTGGCTGGAGCTCAAGGAGGCCCGGCTGCGCGGGATCGCGGCCGAACTGGCCGCCGCCCTCACCGTCGGGCAGCCCTGCACCGTGTGCGGCTCCGCCCACCATCCCGACCCGGCCCGCCCCGCCCCCGGCCACGTGGACCGGGCCGCCGAGGACGCCGCCCGCGCCCGCTACGAACAGGCCGACGACCGGCGCGCCACCGCCGAACGCCGGCTCGCCGCCGTACGCGAGGCCGCCGCGGAGGCGTCGGCCGCCGCGGGCGGCGCCGCCACCGCCGAACTCCTCGCCCTGACCGCACGCCTGACCGAGGACCACGCCGCCGCGCACACCGCGGCCGGCGCCCTGCACGCGGCCCGCGAAGCGGTGGCCCGGGCGGAACGCGAGTACGAGGCACGGCTGGAGAGCCGGCGCCGCGCCGAACAGCACTCCGCCGGACGGCACTCGCACCGCGAGGCCCTCGACCGCGAACAGCGCGACCTCGAAACCGAACTCGCGCAGGTCCGCGGCGACGCCGCCAGCGTCGCCGAGCGCGCCCGCACCCTGGAGACCCGCATCCGCCTGGTCGCCGAGGCCGGGGCGGCCGCCCGGCAGGCGGAGTCCGCGGCCCAGCGGCTCAAGGAGGCCGACGACCGGCTGGCCGACGCCGCCTTCAAGGCGGGCTTCGACACCACCGACGCGGCGGCCGCCGCCGTCCTGCCCGAGCACGAACGCGCCGCGTACCAGCGCCGGACCGACGCCTGGCAGGCCGAGGAAGCGGCCCTCGCCGAGCGGCGCGCCGAAACCGATTCCGCCGCCGCGGCCGAACTGCCGCCCGCCCGCCCCGAAGACGCGCAGGCCGCCGCGGACCGCGCCGCCGCACACCTGCGTACGGCGGGCTCCGCGGCCGACGCGGCCCGGGTCCGCTGCACCGAGGTGGACCGGCTGTCCCGGCAGGCCGACGCCGAACTGCGCTCGCTGGGCCCGCTGCGCGCCGAGTACGACAGGGTGGCCCGCCTCGCCGGCCTCACGGCGGGCACCTCCGCCGACAACGAACGCCGGATGCGGCTGGAGTCGTACGTGCTCGCCGCCCGGCTGGAGCAGGTGGCCGCGGCCGCCACGATCCGGCTGCTGAAGATGTCCGGCGGCCGCTACACGCTCGTGCACTCCGACGAACGGGCGGGCGGCCGCGGCCGGTCGGGACTCGGCCTGCACGTGCTCGACGCGTGGACCGGACGGGCCCGCGACACGGCCACGCTGTCCGGCGGCGAGACGTTCTTCGCGTCACTGGCCCTGGCGCTGGGCCTGGCGGACGTGGTCACCGACGAGGCCGGCGGCATGAGGCTGGACACCCTGTTCATCGACGAGGGCTTCGGCAGCCTGGACGACCAGGCCCTGGACGAGGTCCTCGACGTGCTGGACTCACTGCGCGAACGCGACCGCAGCGTGGGCATCGTCAGCCACGTCGCGGACCTGCGCACGCGCGTCCAGGCGCAGTTGGAGGTCGTCAAGCAGCGGGACGGCTCTGCGGTCCGCCAGCGGACCGGGGCGCCGGCCGCGACCGGGACGGGGGACGCGAAGGCGACCACGACCGGGGCGCGGGAAGCGACCGGGACCGTGCCCGTTCCCCGGGCCGCTCCCGCGAGCGTGCCGGGCGCGGCGGGCTGACCGGTCTCACGGACTGAGCGGCCGCCGCGCCAGCGGCGAGGAGTAGACGATGCTCGTGGTCACCGGGCCGAGTGCGGAGATCCTGCCGGCGACCTCCTCCAGGTGGCGCATCGACCGGGCCGCGACCTTGAGGACGAAGCAGTCGTCGCCCGTGACGTGATGGGCCTCCAGGATGTCGGGCGTGACGTCCAGCAGATCGTGGAACGGCTTGTAGTTGCCGTGCGGATAGCGCAGCCGGACCAGGGCCAGGATCGACTTGCCCAGCTTCTCGTGGTCGACCACCGCCGTGTAGCCGGTGATCACCCCGGCCTCCTCCAGCCGGCGGACCCGCTCGGTGACGGCGCTCGCGGACATCGAGACGGCGCGGGCGAGGTCGGCGAAGCTGGCCCGGCCGTCGCGCTGGAGGGCTTCGAGGATGCGCCAGTCAGTGGCGTCAGGGGAATAAGCGGTCATGCGCCAGGAGTACCAGGTGAATCCCCGGCAGAACAAGCGAAAGCCCGCGGAAACCCACTTCCTCGGATGATCAACAGATCGTAGATTTCTGAGCATGACGACGACGCAGAACCCCACCACCGCCCCCGCCGCCAACCCCGTGCTCCGGGTGCCGCCGGCCACCCCCGCCGCCGCAGCGGCCTACTTCGCCGCGAGCCTGGCCTTCCACGCGGACGTGTCGGACGTCGCCGCCGCCTTCAAGGCGCACCGCGAAGAGGGTGCCGAGCTTGGCTTCGTCCTCCTCGACTCCCGTTCCACCCCGTCCTGGGACCAGGCGCACGTGCCCGGCGCGATCCACCTGCCCACCGCGCTCATCGCCGAGCAGGCCGAGCGGCTCCTCGACAAGAACGTGCCGGTCGTGACGTACTGCTGGGGCCCGGGCTGCAACGGCGGCACGCGCTCCGCGCTCGCGCTGGCCGAACTCGGCTACCAGGTCAAGGAGATGCTCGGCGGCATCGAGTACTGGATCCGCGAGGGCTTCGAGGTCGAGACCTGGCAGGGCACCGAGCGGCGCCCCGAGGCCGACCCGCTGACCGCGCCCACCGACTCGGACGACTGCGGCTGCTGACACCCGCCGGAAACGGCGTACGGGCCGTCCCGCCCCCGCGGAGGCGGAACGGCCCGTACGCGTCGCTCCGGGGTCAGAGCTTGGACAGCTCGTCGACCAGGTCGTCCAGACCCAGCGAGCCCTGCGACAGCGCGGCCATGTGCCAGGCCTTCGCGTCGAAGGCGTCGCCGTGCGCGGCCCGCGCGTTGTCGCGGCCCAGCAGCCAGGCGCGCTCGCCCAGCTTGTAGCCGACGGCCTGGCCCGGCATCGACAGGTAGCGGGTCAGCTCGCTGACCACGAAGTCCGCCGGGCGGCCGCTGTGCAGCCCGAAGAACTCCTGCGCCAGGTCGGGGGTCCAGCGCTCGCCCGGACGGAACGGCGAGTCCGCCGGGATCTCCAGGCCCAGGTGCATGCCGATGTCGACGATCACCCGGCAGGCGCGCATCATCTGGCAGTCCAGGTAGCCCAGCCGCTGCTCGGCGTCCTTGAGGAAGCCCAGCTCGTCCATGAGCCGCTCCGCGTACAGCGCCCAGCCCTCGGCGTTGGCGCTGACGATGCCGACCGTCGCCTGGTAGCGCGACAGCTGGTCGGCGACGTGCGCCCACTGCGCGATCTGCAGGTGGTGGCCCGGCACGCCCTCGTGGTACCAGGTCGACACCAGGTCGTAGACCGGGAAGCGGGTCGCCCCCATGGTCGGCAGCCAGGTCCGGCCCGGGCGCGAGAAGTCCTCGGACGGGCCCGTGTAGTACGGGGCGGCCGCGCCGCCGGGCGGCGCGATCCGGGACTCCACCTTGCGCACGCGCTCGGCGAGTTCGAAGTGCGTGCCGTCGAGCGCCTCGATGGCCTCGTCCATCAGGCCCTGCAGCCAGGCCTGGACCTCGTCCACGCCCTCGATGTGGGTGCCGTGCTCGTCGAGGTGGCGCAGCGCCTCCCACGGGTCCGAGCCGGGCAGGATCTTGTCCGCCTCGGCCTTCATCTCGCCGAGCAGCCGGTGGTACTCCGACCAGCCGTACGCGTACGCCTCGTCCAGGTCCAGGTCGGTGCCGTTGAAGTAGCGCGACCAGCGGGCGTACCGCTCGCGGCCCACCGTCTCCGGCCGGCCCTCGACGGCGGGCGCGTACACGTCGCGCATCCAGTCGCGCAGCGCGACGACCGCGGCCGTGGCGCCCTTGGCGGCCTCGCCCAGTTCACCGGCGAGCGCCTCGGGGCCGCCCGCGGCGAACTCGTCGAAGAAGGCGGCGCCCTCGTCCTCGCCGGCCCACGCGGTGAGCTGGCCCACGAAGGTCGCGGTGGGCCGCGGGGCGCCGTACAGCTCGCGCTCCAGGCCGAGTGCGAGGCACGCCCGGTAGCCCTCGAGGGCGTCCGGGACGGCCCGCAGGCGCTCGGCGATCGCCGCCCAGTCCTCGTCGGTGTCGGCCGGGGTGAGGGTGAACACCTCGCGCACCGAATGCACGGGGGAGTGGATGTTGCTGACCGCGCGCAGGTCCTCGTCGGCCTCGTGCACGGCGAGTTCGGCGGTGAGTCGCTCGCGCAGCAGCCGGGCGCAGCGACGCTCGGCGTCACTGTCGCCGCCCGGCAGCCGCTCCGCGGCGGTCAGCTTGTCCAGGGTGGTCCGGGCCAGCTCGGCGACGGCCTCCCGGCCGGCCGGAGAGAAGTCCGGGAGCTTCGAGGAGCTCTCGGCGACACCGAGGTAGGTGCCGGTGATCGGGTCGAGTGCGATGAGGGCGTCGACGTACGCATCGGCGACCTGGCGGGGCAGCTGGCTGCCGGAGAGGGTGTCTGACATGGGGACATCTTCGTACGAAAATGTCTCCCGCGTCACTACCGTTCCTACTCAGCCGCCTGACGCCGGAGGCTCGTTCACTCCTCGGCGGCGCCGCCGGGGAGGCTGTACGGGCGCTCCGGCGTCAGCTCGTACGCGGGCCGGGACCGGCGCGCCTTCATGGCGTCGAGGCGCGCCGTGATCACCAGCGTGCCCTCCTCGATCTGGTAGTCGAGGGGCAGCCCGAGACCGCGCATGGCCGCCACCATCCCGGTGTTGGAGGACTGGGTGACCGCGTAGACGCTGTCGCAGCCGGCCTCGACGGCGAGCGCGACCAGCCGGCGCAGCAGCTCGGACCCGATGCCGCGGCGCTGCCAGGCGTCCTCGATCAGCAGCGCGACCTCGGTCTCGTCGCCGTCCCACAGCAGGTGGCCGAGGGCGACCAGCTTGCCGGAGGCGGTCTGGGCGGCCAGGGTGCGCCCGAAGCGCGGGCTCAGCAGGTGCGAGAGGTAGCGGTCGGCGTCGGCGACCGGGCCGTGGTAGCGCAGGCCCAGGGTGCGGTCGGAGCAGCGGTCGTGCATGGCGCGGGCGGCCGGCACGTCGGACGGGTCCGCGCGGCGCACGGTGATCTCGTTGCCCTCGGGCAGGGTCAGGACGTCCTGACTGCGCGGCACCCGGACGCCGAGCCGGGCGTCGAGCTCGACGAGGGCGCGGGCCCGCGCGAACTCGGTGGGGGTGAAGGGGAGATGGGGGCGCTCGATGGTGATCGCACCGCCGGACGGGTCGCGCAGCCGCATCAGGGTCGCTTCCAGCACCCCCTCGACCGGGGCGTCCGCGCCGGTCGGGCGGCCGGAGAGGGTGGTGGCGGGCAGCGAGTGGATGGTGCAGCGGCCGAGCAGCTGGCGCAGGGCGAGCGGGAGTTCGGCGGCGTCGAGCGCGGTGCGGGTGGCGAGGCCCAGGATCCGGGTCGGGGCGTCCACCAGGTCGTGGGCGTCGGCCCGCTCGATCCAGGTGCTGTGGCCGCCGGCCCGGGACACGGCGCGGGTCAGGTCGGCGGCGGGCAGGTCCTGCGGGGCGCGGAGCAGGAACTCGTCGACGGTGCCGTCGGCCAGCGGGTGGGTCTGGAGGGTGAGGATGTCGACGCGGTGGGTGGCGAGGGCGGTGCACAGCGCGGCGAGGCTGCCCGGCTCGTCGCGCACGGTGGTCCGCATCCGCCACAGGGCGGGGGGCGCGTCGGCGTGGTCGGCCGTGCCCGCCCCCGCGGCATGCGTGCCGGCGGTGCTGCCGGTCGGGCCGGGGGTCGGGGGCGGCGGGGCATGGCTGTGGCGGCGGGCCCACCAGGTGTGGAAGGCGGTCGTGATGAGCAGGGCGACCGCCGAGGCGACGAGCAGCACCGGGCCGTGCGGGCCGTGCGCGATCGTGTTCGCGATCGCGTCCGCCACGGCGACGGCGGTGAAGAGCGCGGCGAGCTCGACGAGGTCGCGGCGCCAGTGGTGGCGGCGGGCGTGCGGGGCGGCGGCGCCGGCGGGGGCGGCAGGGGCGGCAGAGGTACGGTCAGTCATGCACACCACTGTGGTGGAGTGGTGTTGCGTGATCACGAACGTACTGTGACCGACTGGTTAAGTGTCGATCTGGCCGATTTCGTCCAGTTTTCCGGCGGGTTTCCATCCGCCGGAGCCGGGTACCGGCGCGCAGCCGCCCCCGTCCGCCGCTCCGACGCTACTGACCCACCCGTCCCGGCTGCAGGACGCGGGTGAACAGCACCGCTCCGCCTTCGCGGCGCAGCCGAACGGTCAGCTCGCCGCTGTCCCCGTCGATGTCGACCTCACCGTAGTACGGCGGGTGTTCGGCCGGGGACATGTTCGCGAGCGGAGCCGACTGCACGAACACCATCTCGGGACCGAACGTGGCGTCCAGCCGCCCGGACGGGAAACCGCCAGCCCCGATGGGGCCGGAGACGAACTCCCAGAACGGGGCGAAGTCGGAGAACGCCGCCCGCTCGGGGGCGTAGTGCTGGGCGGAGGTGTAGTGCACGTCGGCGGTGAGCCACACCGTGCCCGTGATCCGGCGGTGCTTGACGAACCGCAGCAGGTCGGCGATCTGGAGCTCGCGGCCCAGCGGTGCGCCCGGGTCGCCCTGGGCCACCGCCTCGAAGTTCGTGGCGCCGTCGGCCACCACGATGCCCAGCGGCATGTCGGAGGCGATGACCTTCCACACCGCGCGGGACCGGGCCAGCTCCCGCTTGAGCCAGGCCAGTTGGTCGGCCCCCAGGATGCCGGCCGGGTCCTGGGCCTGGCCGCCCGGCGAGTTGGCGTTGCGGTACGTGCGCATGTCGAGGACGAACACGTCGAGCAGCGGGCCCTGGCGGACCACCCGGTACATCCGCCCGTCGGAGCGCCCACCGGAGTGCGCGGAACCCGATCCGGCGGGCAGCGCCGCGCCCGGTGCGGCAGCCGGTGCCCGTGCGGCTCCCCGTGCGCTCGGCGCGGCGCCCGGTGAGGCGAAGTACTCGCCGAAGGCCTGACGGGCCCGGCCGGCGAGCACGTCCACGTCCTTGACGACGTATCGGGGGTCGTCGAGCAGCTGCCCCGGGTACCAGTTGTTGCGCACCTCGTGGTCGTCCCACTGGGCGATCACCGGCACCTGCGCGTAGAACGACCGCAGGTTGGCGTCCAGCAGGTTGTAGCGGAACGCGCCCCGGAACTCGTCCAGCGTCTCGGCGACCTTCGACTTCTCCTCGGTGGTGACGTTGCGCCAGATCCGCCCGTCGCGCAGCGGGACGGACGGCAGGATCGGGCCGTCGGCGTACACCGTGTCCCCGCTGAACAGGAAGAAGTCCGGGTCGAGGCGCCGCATTTCCTCGAAGACGCGGTAGCCGCCGAGTTCGGGGTTGATGCCCCAGCCCTGACCGGCCAGGTCGCCCGACCACAGGAAGCGGACGCCGTCGCGGCGGCGCTCCGGGGCGGTGCGGAACGTGCCGTGGACCGGTTCGCCGGTGCGGCGCGGGTCGTCCGGGTCGGCGAGCAGCACCCGGTAGTGGACCTGTCGGCCGGGCGGCAGGCCGTGCAGCGCCGTGGTGCCGGTGAAGTCGGTGGCGGGGCCGAGCAGCGGGCCGGTCCAGCGGCGCACGCCGTGGCGGAAGGACTCGGTGGGCGCGGCCTCGACGATCATCCGGGCGGGGCGGTCGGAACGCACCCACACCAGCGCCGAGTGGGCGGTCACCTCGCCGGTCTGCGTGCCCCACAGGGCCTGCGGCCGGCCGGAGAGCGCGAACGCCGGCGCGGTGACCAGTCCGGCGGCTGCTGCGGGCAGGGCGAGCGCGGCCGAGGCGGCCAGGGACCCGCGCAGCACGGAACGGCGCGCCGGAACGACGAGCGGGGAGCCGGCGCCGACTCTGCCGGGAGAGCCGTGCCGGGGGCCGTGGCCCGAATCTGCGACGAGGTCGCGGGCCGGGTCGCCGCCGGAGCTGCCGCCGGAGCTGCGGCCGGAGCTTCGGTCGAGGTTGCTGCCGGGGTTGTGGTCGGGGCTGCGGTCGGGGCTGCTGTGCGGCATCGGGTGCGCCTCCTGGGACGGGTCCGCCCAGTCTGCTGCCGTCCCCGCGGCCCTCCGCGACCTCCACGCGAACCGCGGATGAACACCCGTCAGACGTGTGGCGGTCGCACGCGGCGTACGGGCACCCGCCGGGACCCGTACGCCGGTGGGGCCCGGAGGCCCACGGGCGCGTACGGGCGGGACGGTCCGTACGGCGTCGGAGGGAAGCCGGGCGGGGACGGCGCCCCGCCGCTACGTGACCGGGAGGGCGGCGGCGCGGGCGGTGTCCACGATCACCCGCGAGACCAGCGCGGGGTCGTCGTGCATGGGGACATGGCCGCAGCCGGGCAGCCGCACCAGCCGGGCGCCGGGCACCGTGTGCTTCGCGCGCACCCCCTGGCGGCGCAACAGCAGCCGGTCCCGGCTGCCCCAGGCGATGGTCACGGGCAGCCCCGGCACGTCGTCCGTGAACCGTACGGAGCCGCCCGCGGCCAGCGTCCGGCCGAAACCGGTGGCCCCGCGCAGGGCGAGGGTCTCCGCGACGACGGCCTCGGGGGAGCGGCGCCCGGGCCGGGCGTAGATGGTGCCGGTGAGGGCGGCGCGGCCGGGGGCGCTGCGGGCGAGCCGGTCCAGCGCGGGCCGCGGCAGCGCCCGCGCGCCGGCCCTCATCGCGAGCAGGGTGGCGAAGGCGTAGCGGCGCTCGGCCTCGGTCCAGAAGCCGGCGGGGGACAGGGCGGTGACCGAGCGGGCCCGCCCGGTCCGGCCCATCTCCAGCGCGAGCAGTCCGCCCAGGGAATTCCCGGCGACGTGCGGGCGGTCCAGCCCGAGCGCCCCGCAGAGCGCGCCGAGCGCGGGGACCACCGTCTCCAGGTCGTACGGCACCCCGGCCGGCAGCGGCTCGGAGGTGCCGAACCCCGGCAGGTCCACGGCCACGACGTCGTACTCCGAGGCGAGGACGTCCAGCACCGGGTGCCAGGCCTGGAGGTGGTGGCCGATGCCGTGGAGCAGCAGGAGCGGTTCGCCCGCCCCGCGCCGCTCGTAGGCGACCGTCGCCTTCCGGGGGCCGAGGACGGAGTCGATCGTGAACGAGACCGTGGCGGTCATGCTGCTGCTCCTCGGCGCGCGGGCGGACTGGCTGACGGGCTGCGGGCCGGCGGGAAGTTCCGCTGGTGGCAGCACCTGTGAGACGTACCGTCAACAATCATTACCGTTGAGTAGGTTGGACTTCAAGAGGCAGGATGGGAGCCATGGCAGCAGACACCCCACCCGACCTCGTCGACGGCGGAGCCCCTGGAGGCGCCGGAAGCGAGCGAAGTCATGGAGGCTCCGGAGGCGAGGGGCGCGATGGAGGCCGTGGAGGCCGTGGAGGACGGGACCCGGGCGTGGTCGGGGCGTTCGAAGAGCACCGTTCCCTCCTGACCGGCGTCGCCTACCGGATGCTCGGCAGCGTCGCCGACGCCGAGGACGTCGTGCAGGAGGCCTGGCTGCGCTGGGCCGCCGCCGACCGCGGCGAGGTCCGCGAGATCCGCGCCTACCTGGTACGGATCACCACCCGCCTGGCCATCGACCGCCTGCGGCACCTCCAGTCCCGGCGCGAGAGCTACGTCGGCCCCTGGCTGCCCGAACCGTTGGCCACCAGCTACACCTCCACCCCCTCCGACGCCGCCGAGCGCGCCGTCCTGGCGGAGTCCGTCTCCTTCGCGGTGCTGGTCGTCCTGGAATCGCTCTCCCCGCTGGAGCGGGCCGTCTTCGTGCTCCGCGAGGCCTTCGGATTCTCGTACGCGGAGATCGCCGGCACGCTGGACCGGGCCGAACCGGCCGTCCGCCAGCTCGCGGCCCGCGCCCGCAAACACGTCGACGCCCGCACACCGCGCTACGACGTGGACCCGGTGCAGCGGCAGCAGTTGACGGAAGGATTCCTCGCCGCGGCCGGCGGGGGAGACCTGGCGGGCCTGATGGCGTTGCTCGCGCCCGACGCGTGCCTGGTCGGGGACAGCGGCGGCAAGTCCCGCGCCCCGCTGCGGATCATCGCGAGCGCGGACAAGGTCGGCCGCTTCCTGATCGGCGCCGCGCGCAAGCCGGTCGCGGACATGTCGTACCGGATGGTGGAGCTCAACGGCGGACCTGCCGTGCTCGTCCTCTCCGGCGGCCGCCCCGACACCGTCTTCCAGGCCGACGTCCGCGACGGCAGGATCCACTGCGTCTACATCCTGCGGAATCCGGACAAGCTGGCGTCGATCGCCGTTTGACGGCTGTCTGTGCTCACGTAACCAGGTGGTGCCCCGCGTCCCGTGTGACGCGGGGCACTCTGCGTTACCGCGCGTTTGCACTCAGCAAGAACATCCTGTGAACGGCCTGATACGTATGCCCGGTCTGCCCGGCAAAGGCATGAGGATTGGTCTTGACCAAGGGGGTGTGCCGCCCTAAGGTCGCAGGGATAGTGCAGGAACCTTTAATAAATAAGGGCGCGGAACTGCCGCTGGAACACGGCGTCTGCAGGAGGAGTCAGGGTGGGGACCACGCAGCTCGAATCGGTACCGGAGCCGAAGTACTGGCACCTCAAGACCGTGCTCAGCGAGGCGCTCGACCAGGATTTCGCCGTCGGCGAGGTCCTTCCCAACGAGCGTGACCTGGCTGCCCGCTTCGGCGTCGCACGCGCCACTCTCCGGCAGGCGCTGGAGCAACTGGAGCTGGAAGGCCGACTGCAGCGACGCCGCGGTGTCGGCACCACCGTCGCTCCGCCGCGGGTCGGCGTCGATGTGGGCGGCGCCCGGCGCAGCTGGCCCGGCGAAGCGGGCGACGGCTGGCAGCCCGTCGACGCCGCCGAGACGCTCCCCTCCGCCGCGATCTCCCGCCTGCTCGGCGTGAGCACCTCGCAGGCCGTGCACACCGTGCGCCGCACCCGTGTCACCCAGGGGCAGCCGGTGGCAGCGGAACTCCTCCACGTCCCGGCCGTGTCCGTGCCCGGCCTCTCCGGCATCGACGCACCGGCCGGACCGGCCCGCGCCCGCGCCGTGCTCCGCGAACTCCAGCGCCTGGAGCTGCTCGGCCAGGACCGCGCCGTCGAGCTCGGCTCCGCCCGCGCGGACGACGCGAAGGAACTGGACCGGCTTCCCGGCGCCCCGGTCCTGGTGGTCACCACCCGCTACTTCACCGCCGCCGGCACCGCCGCCGTCTCCGTGGCCACCTACCGCGCCGACACCTGCCGCCTCACCTTCGGCGCCTCGGGCGACGTGGAAATCCACGAAGACGAACCCCGTCAAGCCTCCTGACCCCTTCACCCGCACCCGCCCGCACCACCGAAGGCCACCGGCGGCCGACCCGCGCCGGTCCACCTTTCGGCCGGGCCGGGCCGGGCCGAGCCCGGCCGCACAGGGTAGGGGCAGGGGCACGTCGCGTCGGGCTGAGCCTGGCCGCACAGGGATTGGGGCAGGGGCAGGGGCAGGGGCAGGCGGGTCGGGCTGAGCCTGGCCACGCCGGGCGTGGCGGAGCCGGGGATACGGCACGCCGGCCTGTTCCGACACCCGCGCTCGACTCAACACCGGGCAGGGGGCGGGAGCGCCGCTTTCGGCCGCCCGTGGACCGCCTCCCGGACGGGGTCCCCACCGGGCCCCCGCCCGAGCCGCGCAGATGAGGGCCGGAGCCGCGCAGGTGAGGCCGCTGCGGCGGGCGCGGTCCGGCCGGCAGATCGCGCCCGCCGATCTCCGCCCGCCGTGGTCAGCGGCGGGCCGTCACCGTCTTGTCGACGGCGAACAGCTCTTCCTCCACGTGGTCCAGCGCCAGCCGCAGCGCGCCCGTGGCCACGGCGGCCTCGCCGAGCAGGGACAGCGCCACCCGCGGCGGCCGCAGGCAGTACCGCGCCAGCTCCTGGCGCAGCGGCTCCAGCACCCCGTCGAGCCCCGCAGCCCAGCCGCCCACCACGACCAGCTCCGGGTCGATGGCCAGCACCAGCGCCGCCACGTCGTGCACCAGCCGCTGGATGAACCGCTCCACCGCCGCCACGGCCCGCTCGTCACCCCGCCGCGCCTCCGCGAAGACCTTCGCGACGGCCGCCTCGTCCAGCGGATGCAGTGGTTCGCTCGTCGTCGACAGCAGCCGCTCCGGGGTCACGTCGCGGCCCAGCAGGTGCAGCGCGCCGATCTCGCCCGCCGCGCCGCCGAACCCCCGGTGCAGCCGCCCGCCGATCAGCGACCCGGCCCCCGGGCTGAGGCCCGCCATCACGAACACCACGTCGTCGGTTTCCTGCGCCGCGCCCTTCCAGTGCTCGGCGACGGCCGCGGCGTTCGCGTCGTTCTCGACATGTACCGGGCAACGGAACGACCGCCGCAGCCGGTCGCCCAGCGGCAGCCCGGTCCACCCCGGCAGCGCCGTGCCCAGCCGTACCGTGCCGTCCGCCTCGACGATCCCAGGACTGCCCACGCCCACGGCCCGCAGCGAGTCGCGCGGCACCCCGGCCCGCCGCAGCAGGTCGGCCACGGTCGCCCGAACCTTCTCCAGGCGCTCGTCACTGGAAGCCGTCTCGGCAACCTCCTTGGTCCCCGCTCCGATCACCCGCCCGTCCAGCCCGGACAGCAGCGCCGCGACCCGGTGCGAGCCGATCTCGATCCCGAGCAGATGCCCCGCCTCGGTCCGGAAGCGGAACCTCCGCGCGGGCCGCCCCTGCCTGCGGGCGCCCTCTTCGGCAACGGCCTCGACCACCAGGCCGGACGCCATGAGTCCCTCGACCACACCTTCGACGGTGGGCCGGGACAGCCCGGTCACCCGGGTCAGGTCGGTCAGTGTCGGTGATCCCGCCGCGCGCAGCGCGCGCAGCACCACGGCGGAATTGATCCGCCGGAGCAGAGAGGGATCCCCGCCGGTCAGCTGCCCCAACGTGTGTCCTCCCAGCTTGTGCACCTGTCAGCCGGATCGTACTGCGCCGCAGGTTCCGCGGCGAGGAGCAGGGGGCCCCTCGCCTCAGGCGGGCGCCACGAACCCCGACTCGTACGCCGCGATGACGGCCTGGGTGCGGTCCCGCGCCCCCAGTTTCGTCAGCACCGCGCTGACATGGCTCTTCACCGTCTCTGTGCCCACGTACATCTCCGAGGCGATCTCCGCGTTCGACAGACCGCGCGCCATCAGCCTCAGCACCGCCTCCTCCCGCTCCGTCAGTGCCGCCCGCTCCAGTGCCTGCCGGGCCGCCCGGTTTCCGTACTCCGCCGCGAGCGCCCGCAACGCCGTGGGGAACAGCAGCGTCTCGCCCTCCGCCACCAGCCGCACCGCGTGCACGATCTCCGCCGGCCGGGCCCGCTTCAGCAGGAACCCGTCAGCCCCCGCCCGCAACGCCTGGTACACGTACTCGTCGTTCTCGAACGTGGTGACGACCAGGATCTTCGGCGGAGCGTCGACCGTCCGCAGCACCGCCTTGGTGGCCTCGATGCCGTCCAGCAGCGGCATCCGGACGTCCATCGCGACCACGTCCGGCCGCAGTTGCCGCACCAGCGGCACGACGGCCGCCCCGTCGGCGGCCTCGCCCACGACCTCGATATCGGGCTGGGCCTCCAGGACCGCGCGCAGGCCCGCGCGCACGAGGGGCTCGTCGTCGACGAGAAGCACGGTGATCGGCATCCGGTCAGGGTATGCGCTGCAGCGGAAGCCGGGCACGCACCCGCCACCCGCCCGAGTGCGGACCGGTCTGGGCCTCTCCGCCGAGCAACGCGGCCCGCTCCCGTATGCCCCGCAGCCCGCTGCCGCCTCCCTTCAGCAGTGCGATGACGTCATCCGGAAGCGGATTGCACACCTCCAACTCCAGTTCCTCCGCGTTGACATCGATCCTGACCCGGACGGGGACCGGGCCGCAGTGCCGCAGCACGTTCGTCAGGGCCTCCTGAAGGATCCGGTAGGCCTCCCGGCTCACCGTCGTGGGCAACCGGTCGAGGGGACCGAGCAGTTCGGCCTCCACCTGCGAGCCGGAGCTCCGCGCCGACTCCAGCAGCCGGTCCGCCTCGTCCAGGGTCGGCCCCTTCGACGGCGGTTGCACCGACTCCCGCAGCACCTTCAGCACCCGGTCCAGGTCCTCCAGCGCGGTGCGGCCCGTCTCCTCGATCGCGGTCAGCGCCCGCTCGGTGAATTCCGGGTCGCCCGCCGCCCGGGCCGCGCCGGCCTGGACCACCGCCACCGTCAGCGCATGCCCGATGGAGTCGTGCAACTCCCGCGCGATGCGCGTCCGCTCCAGGAGCTGAGCGGTCCGGGCCTCCAGCACGCTGAGCTGTTCGGCCGCCGACGGCCCCAACAGCCGCCGAGCGATGGCCGTGATCACCTCGCCGAGGAGTATCACCAGAGCGAGCAGCACCACGAGCGGCACCGGCGCGAGCGCCGCTGCGGCCCAGCGGGGCAGCACGTGCGGGATCCGTACGAGGTCCCCGCCCAGTGGATGCCCGGCGGCGTACGCCACCAGCTCCACGGTCAGAGCCGGCAGCCACACGGTGCCGGCC
This sequence comes from Streptomyces sp. NBC_00239, assembly GCF_036194065.1. Taxonomy (NCBI): domain Bacteria; kingdom Bacillati; phylum Actinomycetota; class Actinomycetes; order Kitasatosporales; family Streptomycetaceae; genus Streptomyces; species Streptomyces sp. NBC_00239. The sequence goes on from NZ_CP108095.1 coordinate 7,017,891, forward strand.
GTCGTCACCGCTGCCAGCGCCAGACGTATCTCCAGCCACAGCACCGTGCGCCACCGGTCGGCCCAACTGTCGGCGGGCGCTGCGGATATGGAGTGCGTGTCCTCCTCCGACCCGTGCGCGATCAGCAGGAACTGGGCCTGCGCACCCTCGGCCAGCCGCACCCACGGGATCAGACCCAACGGGGCCATCAGCAACGCGGGGACGAGCGGGTGCTCGGGAAATATGAACAGCCAGAACGCCATGACGAGGATGGGCACGAACAGGTGCAGCCAGCGCGCGTAGGTCACCGGCCGGGCCGGTGCACGAAGGAAGCGGGACATGCCGCCATCGTGCCAGCCGACCGATCAAGTCCGTCTCCCCCGCACGGGGGAGACGATCCCCCCGTGCGGGGGAGGAAGGGAGGCAGGGGCCGCGGCCACTCTTGAGCCATGAACAGCATCGAGATCCGCGAACTCACGAAGGAATACGGCACCACCCGGGCTGTGGACGCCCTCACCTTCACCGTCCGGCCCGGCCACGTCACCGGCTTCCTCGGTCCCAACGGCGCCGGCAAGTCCACGACCATGAGACTCACACTCGGCCTCGACCACCCGACCTCGGGCAAAGCCACCATCGGCGGTCGCGCCTTCACCGACTTCAGCCGCCCGCTACGGGAAGTGGGCGCCCTGCTCGACCCGCAGGCGGCCCACGGTTCCCGCACCGCCCGGGACCACCTGCGGGCGCTCGCAGTGAGCAACGGACTCTCCTCCCGCAGGGTCGACGAGGTCCTGGAGGAGTCGGGTCTGGCCTCCGCGGCCCGCAAGCGCATCAAGACGTTCTCCCTGGGAATGCGCCAGCGCCTCGGCATCGCGGCCGCACTCCTGGGCGACCCCGCGGTCCTGATGCTGGACGAGCCCACCAACGGCCTCGACCCCGAAGGCATCATCTGGATCCGCGAACTCATGCGACGCCTCGCCACCGAGGGCCGCACTGTACTGGTGTCGAGCCACCTGATGGCGGAGACCGCGGCCACCGCGGACCACCTGGTCGTGCTGGGGCGGGGACGGCTGCTCGCCGACATGCCCATGGACGACTTCATCGACTCCTACAGCACGGCACGGGTGCGGATACGCACCAGCGATCCCGCCCGGCTGCGCGGCGCACTGAGCCGCGAGGGCCGAGTCCTGACGAGCGCCGGCGACGGGCGCTGGACCGTCGACGGCGTCCGGGCCGAGGACATCGGCACACTCGCCGCTCGTGAAGGGATACCCGTGCTGGAACTCACCGACGAGCGGGCCTCTCTGGAACAGGCCTACCTCGACCTCACCGCCGCGGACACCCCGTTCGCATCCGCTTCGACGCCGGTCCCCCAGAAGGGCTGAACCATGCGCGCCACCGCTCTCGCCGTCCGCCCCGTCCTGCACTCCGAGTGGATCAAGATACGGTCCGTGCGGGCCTCCCTCGGCTCTCTGATGGCCATACTTCCGGTCACCGTCGGCATCGCCCTGCTGGTGAGTGCGACGGTCGGCCAGGACGAGGCCGACAACCTGGGGGCCGACCCGGTCTCCGGGGCTTTCTACGCCCTCAACTTCGGCCAGATAGCGGCCATCGCCTTCGGCGCCACGGCCCTGTCCGCGGAGTTCCACAACGGGGCGCTGCGCACCACCCTCACCGCGGTGCCCGACCGCACCCGCTTCTACCTGTCGAAGATGGCGGTCGTCGGAGCTTCCGCGCTTCTCGTGGGCATGGTCACGAGCTTCGCCTCCTTCCTGGGCGGCCAGGCCTTCATGGGCTCCCACGCCATCGGCCTCGACCACCCCGGCGCGCTGCGGGCCACCGTGGGCTGTGGCTTCTACCTCGCGCTGATGGCGCTGTTCGCGGCCGGCCTGACGGCGTTGCTGCGCAGCGGTGTTGCCGTGCTGAGCATCCTCATACCGTTCATCCTCATCGTGTCCTTCGTCGTCACGGACATGGCCGAGGGCGTCGCGCAGTACCTGCCCGACCGGGCCGGGCAGCTGGTGTTGCAGGAGGCGCCACAGGGCGCGCTCGGCCCCTGGGCAGGTCTCGGGGTGATGGCGCTCTGGGCGGCGGCCGCGGTGGTCGCTGGCTGGGCCGCGGTCCGACGCAGGGACGCCTGACGGGAGGCCAGCTGTCAGTGCCGCACGGTTTACTGACGGTATGACCACGGCACTGCATCTCGACACGATCGAACGGTTGCTGACGCGGGCCTTCCCCGATACCGGCGCCAGCCCGCCCCACACGTGGGGCGGGCCCGGGTATCACCTCGCCGAGCTGGGCGTACGCCGTCCGTTCGAGGAGGAGGACCCCGCCGTCGAAGCGCAGTGGGCGAAGCAGGTCTCGGCCGAGTACGACGCGCTGACCGAGGCGCTGACGGTGCGCTGGGGGGCGCCCGAGTGGTTCAGCCTGACGAGCGTGCTCATGCGGAGCACCGAGGAGGAGATACCGGAACCCTGGTTCACGCTGTGCGGGGTCACCCGGGACGTGCACCTGTGGCGGGCCGGGAGCCGCTGGCTGGCGGTCTGCGCCGCGCAGTGGGCACTCGGGCAGCCCGAGGTGCTGCTGGCCTCGGTCACGGTCGTCGATCCGCCGTAGCGGCGGACCGCAGGCGGGCGTACTCCTCGGCCATCGACTCGGCGGTCCAGTGGGCGTTGAGACCGCTGGGGTTGGGCAGGGCCCAGATGCGGGTGGAACCGATGGTCCGCTCCTGCGGACCGATCAGGGCTTTGCGGTCGCCGAAGGCCGTGCGGTACGCGGTGACACCGACGACGGCCAGCCATTCCGGCCGGAGGCGCTCCACCTTCGCGGTCAGGATCCGGCCGCCCTCGCGGAACTCCTCGGCCGTCAGTTCGTCAGCGCGGGCGGTGGCCCGGGCCACCACGTTCGTGATGCCGAGCCGGTAGGTGAGGAGCTCGTCCTGCTCCTCGGGGGCCAACCGGCGCGGAGTGAAGCCGGACAGGTGCAGGACCGGCCAGAAGCGGTTGCCGGGGCGGGCGAAGTGGTGGCCCGTCGCGGCGGAGAGGAGACCGGGATTGATGCCGCAGAACAGCACGCGAAGACCGCCCGCGACCACGTCCGGGAGGACGCGGTCACGGGCGGCGGCCAGCTCTTCGGGGCTCAGAGGATCGACCCCGGCGTGTACGCGGCGGCCTCCGGGTGCTGCTTGGCGATCTCCTCGATCCGGGCGACCACGGTGGCGACCTGGTCGCCGGCCGCGCCGGTGAAGGACAGCTTGTCGGCCATCAGCTCGTCGAGCTGCGCGCGGTCCAGCGGGATCCGCTCGTCGGCGGCCAGCTTGTCGAGGAGCTCGTTGCGCTCGGCACCCTGCTCGCGCATGGCCAGCGCGGACGCGACGGCGTGCTCCTTGATCGCCTCGTGGGCGACCTCGCGGCCGACGCCCGCCCGCACCGCGCCCATGAGGACCTTGGTGGTGGCGAGGAAGGGGAGGTAGCGGTCCAGCTCGCGGGCCACGACCGCCGGGAAGGCGCCGAACTCGTCGAGGACCGTCAGGAAGGTCTCCAGCAGGCCGTCGAAGGCGAAGAACGCGTCGGGCAGGGCCACTCGGCGGACCACGGAGCAGGACACGTCGCCCTCGTTCCACTGGTCGCCCGCCAGCTCGCCGGTCATCGAGGCGTAGCCCCGCAGGATGACCATGAGGCCGTTCACGCGCTCGCAGGAGCGGGTGTTCATCTTGTGCGGCATCGCGGAGGAGCCGACCTGGCCGGGCTTGAAGCCCTCCGTGACCAGCTCGTGGCCGGCCATCAGGCGGATCGTCTTCGCCACCGAGGACGGGGCCGCGGCCAGCTGCACCAGGGCGGTGACCACGTCGTAGTCGAGAGAACGGGGGTAGACCTGGCCGACGGAGGTGAAGGCGTGCGCGAAGCCGAGGTGACCGGCGATGCGCTGCTCCAGGTCGGCGAGCTTGGCGGCGTCGCCGCCCAGCAGGTCGAGCATGTCCTGGGAGGTGCCGACCGGGCCCTTGATGCCGCGCAGCGGGTAGCGCTCCAGCAGGTCGTCGAGGCGGCCGTAGGCGACCAGCAGCTCGTCGGCGGCGGTGGCGAAGCGCTTGCCCAGGGTCGTGGCCTGCGCCGCGACGTTGTGGGAGCGGCCGGCCATGACCAGCTCGGCGTACTCGCCGGCCAGCTTGCCGATGCGGGCGAGCACCGCGACCGTGCGGTCCCGGACCAGCTCCAGCGAGAGCCGGATCTGGAGCTGCTCGACGTTCTCGGTCAGGTCGCGGGAGGTCATGCCCTTGTGGACGTGCTCGTGGCCGGCGAGGGCGTTGAACTCCTCGATGCGGGCCTTCACGTCGTGGCGGGTGACCTTCTCGCGCTCGGCGATGGACGCGAGGTCGACCTGCTCCAGGACGCGCTCGTAGTCGGCGAGGGCCGCGTCCGGGACCTCGATGCCGAGGTCCTTCTGGGCGCGCAGGACGGCGAGCCACAGCCGACGCTCCAGCGTCACCTTGTACTCGGGGGACCACAGGACGGCGAGCTCCGCGGAGGCGTAGCGGCCGGCCAGGACATTGGGGATGCGGGGCTTGGCTGTCACGTGTACGGATTCTACTGTCGATTCGCGCAGGCCAGCGCCCCGCCCCTGTTTGTGTCTACCTACGAGAGCGGCGTCTCGTACGGCAGCAGCTCCGGGCGCTTGGCCGGGCGGCCGTCCCCCGAGGAGCGGCCTGTCAGGCGGCGGCCGATCCACGGCAGAAGGTGTTCCCGGGCGAACCGGAGGTCACTGGTCCGCCGGGCGGGCCAGGACGGGGGCAGCGCTGGGGGCATGACCGTGCGCCAGTCCTCCTCCGGGGGCATGCCCAGGGTCTGCCAGACGGCCTCGGCCACGCGGCGGTGGCCCTCACCGGTCAGGTGCAGCCGGTCCACGTCCCACATCCGCGGGTCGCCGAGCGCCTGCGCCCCGTACAGGTCCACCACCAGGGCTCCGTGGCGGGCAGCCAGCTCGTCGACGATGGTGAAGAGTTCTTCCATCCGTGGGCGGAAGCGTTCCATCACCGGGCCCTCGCGGCCCGGCGAGCGCATCAGCACCAGCTGTCCGCAGGCGGGCGCCAGGCGCTCGGTGGCTTCTTCGAGGAGGCCACGCACCCGGCCCATGTCGCACGTGGGCCGGAGTGCGTCGTTCAACCCGCCGACCAGGGTGATCAGGTCGGGCTTCATGGCGGCGGCCGCGTCGACCTGCTCCTCGACGATCTGGCCGATCAGCTTCCCGCGCACCGCGAGGTTCGCGTAGCGGAAGCCCGGCTCCCGGGCGGCGAGCCGCGCGGCGAGCAGGTCGGCCCAGCCCCGGTAGGAGCCGTCGGGCAGCCGGTCGGACATTCCCTCGGTGAAGGAATCGCCGACCGCGACGAAACTGGTGTACGACGCATTCATCTCCATGGCGGAGCGATGTTACCGCGCGGTTCCCCACCCCGTCAGGTCGGGAACCGCGCGGGATTCAGGCAGCGGCGGGGTTGCCGAACAGCTCCCGCAGGACGTCCTCCATGGTCACCAGCCCGGTCAGCGTCCCGTCGGTGCCGAGCACGGCCGCCAGGTGGGTACGGCTGCGCCGCATCGCGGTCAGCACGTCGTCCAGCGGGGTGTCGGCACGCACCTGGGCGATGGGCCGGAGCGCGGACAGCGGGAAGGGCTCGTTCCGGTCCGCCGCGTCCAGGGTGTCCTTGACGTGCAGGTATCCGAGGATGCCGCGCTGGCTGTCGAGGACGGGGAAGCGGGAGTACCCGGAGTCGGCCGACAGCCGCTCCAGTCCGGCCGGGGTGACGCCCTCCGCGGCGACCACCACGCGGTCCGCCGGCAGCACCACGTCGGTCACCGGCCGACGCCCCAGCTCCAGGGCGTCGTGCAGGCGCTCGCTCGCCCGGTCGTCGATGAGCCCGGCATCACTGGAATCCTTCACGATGCGGGCCAGCTCGTCGTCCGAGAACGTGGCCGAGACCTCGTCCTTCACGTCCACCCGCAACATCCGCAGCAGGGTGTTCGCGAACGCGTTGATAGTGAAGATCACCGGCCGCAGCGCCCGGGTGAGCGTCACCAGCGGCGGACCGAGCAGGAGTGCGGTGCGCACCGGCTCGGCCAGCGCCACGTTCTTCGGCACCATCTCACCGAACAGCATGTGCAGGTACGTCGCGAGGGCCAGCGCCACCACGAACGAGATGGCGTGCGTCAGCCCGGACGGCACGCCGAAGAAGTCGAACACCGGCGCCAGCAGGTGCGCGATCGCCGGTTCGGCGACCACACCCAGCACCAGCGTGCACAACGTGATGCCGAGCTGGGCCGCGGCCATCATCGCGGACACGTGTTCCAGGCCCCACAGCACGCTGCGGGCCCGCCGGTCGCCCTGTTCGGCGTACGGCTCGATCTGGCTGCGCCGGACCGAGATCAGCGCGAATTCCGCGCCGACGAAGAAGGCGTTGACGACCAGGGTCGCCAGGCCGATCAGCAGCTGTATCGCGGTCATCGGCCCTGCTCCGTCCCGGGGCCGTGCGTGTCGCCCGTCCCGTCCGTGTCACCCGTCGACTTCTTGTTCCGGCCGTGCGACCGGCGGGTCCGGTCGGCGGAGCGCTCCGGTCGGCCCGGCGGCTCCGGGGCGGCCGCGGGCACGTGCAGCAGGACGCGCGCCGCGCGGCGTCCCGAGGCGTCCACAACGTCGAGCCGCCAGCCGCCCAGCTCCAGCGTGTCGCCCACGGCCGGGATCCGGCCCAGCTCCGTCGCGATCAGCCCGGCCAGGGTCTCGTACGGGCCGTCCGGCACCCGCAGCCCTATCCGCTCCAGCTGGTCGGTTCGCGCGGCGCCGTCGGCCGAGAACAGCCGGCGCCCGTCGGCGTCGGTGCCGGCCGGGGCCAGGTCGGGGGTCTCGTGCGGGTCGTGCTCGTCGCGCACCTCGCCGACGACCTCCTCGACGATGTCCTCCAGGGTCGCCACGCCTGCCGTGCCGCCGTACTCGTCGATCACCACGGCCATGGTGCGGCGGCCGGACAGCCGGTCCAGCAGTCGGTCGACGGTCAGTGACTCGGGGACGAGCAGCGGTTCGCGCAGCAGCTGCGACACCGGGTACCGGTGGCGCTCCTCGGCCGGCAGCGCCAGGACGTCCTTGATGTGGACGGTGCCGACGACCGTGTCGAGGCTGCCCCGGTACACCGGGAAACGGGACAGACCGGTGGCCAGCGTCGCGTTGGCGACGTCCTCCGCGGTGGTCTGCACGTCGAGGGCCGTGACCTGCACGCGCGGGGTCATGACGTTCTCGGCGGTGAGGTCGGCCAGGTTGAGGGTGCGGACGAACAGTTCGGCGGTGTCCTTCTCCAGCGCGCCCGCCTTCGCGGAGTGCCGGGCCAGCGCCACGAGCTCCTGCGGGGTGCGGGCGGAGGCCAGTTCCTCGGCCGGCTCCAGGCCGAACGCGCGCACCAAGCGGTTCGCGGTGTTGTTCAGGTGCCGGATCAGGGGCTTGAAGGCCGTGCTGAAGGCCCGCTGGCCGGTGGCCACGCGTTTGGCGACGGCCAGCGGAGAGGAGATGGCCCAGTTCTTGGGCACGAGTTCGCCGACGACCATCAGGACGACCGTGGAGAGCACGGTGCCGAGGAGCAGCGCCGTGGACGAGGCCGCGCCGGCGGACAGCCCGAGGGCCTCGAAGGGCTTCTGCAGCAGGGCGGCGATCGAGGGCTTGGAGATCATGCCGATGACCAGGCCGGTCACGGTGATGCCCAGCTGGGCGCCGGAGAGCTGGAACGTGAGGCTCCGCGCGGCGGTGAGCGCGCTGGCCGCGCCCCGCTCGCCGCGCTCCACGGCCTTTTCGAGTTCGGCCCGCTCGACGGTCGTCAACGAGAACTCGGCCGCGACGAACCCCCCGCAGGCAAGGCAGAGCAGCAGCGCCACGAGGAGCAGAAGCACTTCGGTCATCGGTTCACCTCCGTCCCATGATCGGCCAGGGGGAGGCGCTGTGCGCGATGTCGAGTACTGGGAGGCTCGCCCATGGGCGGACGCTCACACCTTTCACGTGGTTCGGATGTCCCCTACAGGGTAAAGGACGGGCAAAGCATCGTCGTGCCCTTGGGCGAGCCGCCCGTTCTCCACGCCTAGACGAGGCGCTTCACCCAGCGCCGCCAGCGGTCCTCCTGCCGGTAGCCGGCCGCGGTCCAGGCGTGCTGGGCGCGCTGGTTCTCGACTAGGACCATGGCGTCGCCGCGCCGGCCGCCGAGGGCGCGGAAGCGCTGCTCGGCCGCGTCGAGGAGCGCGGTGGAGATGCCCTGACGGCGGTGGGAGGGCAGCACGGCGAGCCGGTAGAGGGAGCACCGCCAGCCGTCGTAGCCGGCGATCACGGAACCCACGAGGAGCCCGTCGGACTCCGCGAGGATCAGGGCGTCGGGGTCGCGGGCGATGAGCCGGGTGACGCCGTCCGCGTCGTCCGTGATGGAGGTGCCCTCGGCGGCGGTCTTCCAGAACGCGAGCACGGTCTCGGCGTCGGTCGGCGTGGCGGCCCGTATGCGCAGGTCGGTCATGATCCGCAGCCAAGCATCGCGGCTCGCCCGCCCGCCACCGAGTTCCACGGTGCGGGACGCGCGGACCGCGCGGGACGGGACGGCGCGGATGTGCGTTGCGGGCCGGGACTGCGCGGGGGTGCGGATCGCGGGCGCCGCGCGGGCGCCGGAGATCGCTCCCGCCGTGCCCGGCCGCGGCCGCACCCGCGCGGCTCCCGTCCCACCGGAGGCTTCGGGATGCCGCGACCGACCCGCGACAAGTCCCCGGCGCGAGCGGGTGCGGGCCCGGAAGTCCCCGGCCCGGCGGGTGTGGGCCCGGAAGTCCCCGGCGCGAGCGGGTGCGGGCCCGGAAGTCCCTGGCCCGGCGGGTGTGGGCCCGGAAGTCCCCGGCGCGAGCGGGTGCGGGCCCGGAAGTCCCTGGCCCGGCGGGTGTGGGCCCGAAAGTCCCCGGCCCGAGCGGGTGCGGGCCCGGAAGTCCCCGGCCCGGCGGGTGTGGGCCCGGAAGTCCCCGGCCCGAGCGGGTGCGGGCCCGTAAGTTCCGTCCGCGAGCGGGTGTGGGCCCGCCCCTCCTGAGACGTCGGCGCGCCCGCGACCGGCCCGCGGACCGGACGGGTGCGGCGCCTGCCCTCAGGCCGGCGGGCGGCGGGCGGAGCCGAGGACGCAGTAGGAGGTGGGGAGGGCCGGGCCGCGCTCGGGGATGCGCAGGCCCCGCTGGGAGGTGATGTCGAAGCCGGCGGCCTCCAGGGCGGCCAGCGCGTCGCGCGAGGTGTGGCAGCCGCCGAACAGCCGGGGCCACAGGGTGCGGTCGAGGCCGCGCTGTACGGCCGCCATGGCGGGGCCGGGGGCCAGCCCGTGTTCGAAGAAGCGCACTTCGCCGCCGGGGCGCAGCACCCGGTGGAGCTCCGCGAGCGAGCGCGGCAGGTCGCGTACGGTGCACAGGACCAGGGAGCACACGGCGGCGTCGAAGGCCTCGCTCTTGACGGGCAGCGCCTCGGCGGTCGCCGGTACGACGTCCACCGGCACGTCGGAGCGGTACGCGGCGCGCAGGGCGAGCCGGCGCAGGGTGGGCTCGGGTTCGATCGCGACGACCTCGGAGACGGCACGCGGGTAGTGCGGGAAGTTCAGGCCGTTGCCGGCGCCGATCTCGATGACGCGGCCGGAGAGGCCGGCCAGCAGCTCGGCGCGGACCGCGGCGAGACCGCCGCGGATGTCGGCCTGCACGCTCACGCGGGCGTAGAAACGCGCGAACACGGGATGGTTGACGGCGGTGCGGGGCGACTGCGGCCCGTGGGCTCGCGGGGGCATGGCGGACCTCCTCACGCGGGGCGCGACGGCGCGGCCGCGCGTGGACGCGACGACGCGGCCGCGGGGTTACGCGGACACGCACGGACACGGGACCCTGCGGACCTCCGCGGTGGCGTGTGCGCGTGTGCGCGCGTCCGCTCCGCGGAGACTGGTACCGACGCCGGTGCGGCGGAACCGGACGGATCCGTACCTTCAGTCTCCCCCCGCCACCACGCCTCACCCCTGGGACATCCCGCCGGGCCCGCGCACCGGCCGCATACGGGTGACACGCCGCCCCCAGCCCGGCCCGCGCCCGCACGCACACCGCCCGCCCGGTGCGGTCGCCGCCCGGCGCGTACGACGGGCGGCGGAAACGTCTGCGAGGTCGCAGCCGCGGGCCCACGGGCTGACCGCCGGCCCGGCCGGAGCCGCAGGGGTACGGGGGAAAGCCCGGGCCGGTCGGTCGCGGACGTGGGGTACGCGCAGCCTGCCGGCCCGACCGCAGTGCGGGGTACAGCGAGACGCCCCGCCGACGAGCCGAACGCAGGCTCGGGCCGCCGCGCCGCCCGTACGGCGAGACCGCCCGGCCGCCGCCCCGCGCGTACGGCGACAGCACAGCACCCGCCCGGCCGCCGCCAGCCCCGCCCGTAAGGCGGTAACGCCCGCCCGGCCGCCGCCCGCGGACGTACGGCCGGACCGCGTCGTCCATGCGCGCGCCGGCCGTACGTCCCCGCTCAAACCCAGGCGGCCAGGAAGTCCTCGGAGGACCAGGTGCCGCCGAGTTCCGGGGCCAGCCACGAGGCGGCCGACGTGCGGAAGGACTCCGGGGCCAGGGCGGCCGCGCCCTGGGGGAGGGCGCCCAGCAGGGGGGCCCGTGCGGCCACCGGGAGGTCGGCGAGGTTGCAGCGCGCGGCCAGGTCCGGCGCGGTGGGCCAGCTGCCCACCACGACGCCCAGCTGCGCGATCCCCCGGGCCCGCAGTGCCTCGCCGGTCAGGGTCGCCGTGTTCAGCGTGCCGAGCCCGGCCGGGGCCACGACCAGCACCGGCGCGTCCAGCAGCCGCGCCGCGTCGGCCAGCGTGTGCCCGGCGTCGTCGAACCGTACGAGCAGGCCGCCCGCGCCCTCGACCAGCACCAGGTCGTGGTCCGCGGCCAGCTTCGCGGCGGCCTCTGCCACCTCCTGAGGGGTGACCGGCGGCAGCCCGGAGCGGGCCGCGGCCCGCTCCGGAGCCAGCGGCTCCGGATACCGGGCCAGCTCCACGCCCGTCACCGCGGCGCCCGCCAGCCGGGTCACCTCCGCCACGTCACCGTGCTCGCCCGGTGCCACGCCGGTCTGCGCCGGCTTCAGGACGGCCACCGTCCGCCCGGCCGCCAGCGCCGCCGCCGCGACCGCCGAGGTCACCACGGTCTTGCCGATCTCCGTGCCCGTACCGGACACCACCACGATTCCCATGCAGCCTCAGCCCTCCTGTGCGGCCGCGACGACCGCGCGGCAGATACGTGCCACATCGGCATCGCCGGTCACGAACGGCGGCATCGTGTAGATGAGGTCGCGGAACGGCCGCACCCACACGCCCTCCCGCACCGCCGCGCGGGTCGCCGCGACCATGTCGACCGGGTGGTCGAGCTGGACCACGCCGATCGCCCCCAGCACCCGGACGTCCCGGACTCCCGGCAGCGCGGCGGCCGGCGCGAGGCCCTCGCGCAGGCCCGCCTCGATCCGCTTGACCTCCAGCGCCCAGTCCTGGCCCAGCAGCAGGTCGATCGAGGCCAGCGCCACGGCGCAGGCGAGCGGGTTGCCCATGAAGGTCGGCCCGTGCGCGAGCACCGGCACCTCGCCCTGCGAGATCCCGTCGGCCACCCGTGACGTGCACAGCGTGGCCGCGAGCGTCAGGTACCCGCCGGTCAGCGACTTGCCGAGGCACATCACGTCGGGGGTGATGCCGGCGTGGTCCGCGGCGAACAGCGCGCCCGTGCGCCCGAATCCGGTGGCGATCTCGTCGAGGATGAGCAGCACCTCGAACTCGTCGCACAGGTCGCGCAGGACCCGCAGGTAGCCGGGGGAGTGGAAGCGCATGCCGCCCGCGCCCTGCACCACCGGCTCCACGATCACGGCCGCGAGCTCGTCCGCGTGCCGGGCCAGCAGCTCGCGCAGGTGCGCCACGTACGCCGGATCCGGTGCGGAGTCGAAGCCGCCGGGCGGTGCGTCGGCGAACACCTGCCGGGGCAGGTGCCCCTGCCACAGCTCGTGCATGCCGCCGTCGGGGTCGCACACGGCCATCGGCTGCCAGGTGTCGCCGTGGTAGCCGCCGCGCCAGGTCAGCAGCCGGGTCTTGCCGTTCCGGCCGAGCGAACGCCAGTACTGCAGGCACATCTTGACGCCGACCTCGACCGAGACCGATCCCGAGTCGCACAGGAAGACGTGCTCCAGGCCGGCCGGGGTGATCTCGACGAGGCGGGCGGCCAGCCGGACGGCGGGCTCGTGGGTGAGCCCGCCGAACATCACGTGGCTCATCCGCCCGAGCTGGTCGGTGACCGCCTCGTTGAGCACCGGGTGGTTGTAGCCGTGGATCGCCGACCACCAGGACGACATGCCGTCCACCAGCTCGTCCTGCCCGTGGGCGGCTTCGGCGAGCCGCAGCCGGACCCCCGAGGCCGAGGCGATGACGAGCGGGTCCTGCCGGCCCGGCATCGGACCGTACGGGTGCCAGACGTGCTGCCGGTCGAGCGCCAGCAGTTCGCCGGCGCTCAACGGCGGGTGCAGGTCACGCATTGGGCGCGAGGTCCGTTCCGGCGCCGCGGCGGCGCACGGCCACCAGGTCGGGGCGCGCGGCCGACGGGTCGGCCGCGGCCGCGGCCACGGCCGGCTCGGCGGACGAAGCGGACGAGGCGGACCCGGCGTCCTCGGCGGACACCGCGCCGCCGCACGGGCCGCAGCCGCCGCCCGCGTGCCCACCGCAGCCGCCGCCGTCGGAGTCCGCGGCGTGCGAGCCGCAGCCGCCGCCCTCGGCGGGCGCCGCGTGCGAGCCGCAGCCGCCGGCGAGCGCGTCGGCCCGGTGCTTGGGCAGGGTCGTGGTGCCCGCCCCCTCCACCTCGAAGCCGGCGTCCGCGATCATGTCGAGGTCGGCCTGACCGGCCTGCCCCTCACTGGTCAGGTAGTCGCCGAGGAAGATCGAGTTGACCAGCTGGAGCGCCAGCGGCTGCATGGTGCGCAGGTGCACCTCGCGGCCGCCCGCGAGCCGGACCTCGACGTCGGGGCAGACGAACCGCACCATCGCGAGGATCCGCAGGCAGCGCTGCGGCGTGAGGTTCCACTCCTGGGCCAGCGGGGTGCCCTCGAAGGGGATCAGGAAGTTGACCGGCACCGAGTCCGGGTCCAGCTCGCGCAGCGAGTAGACGACGTCGACGAGGTCCTCGTCGCTCTCGCCCATGCCCGCGATCAGACCGGAGCAGGCGGACAGCCCGGCCGCGTGCGCCTTCTGCACGGTGTCGACGCGGTCCGCGTACGTGTGCGTCTTGGTGATCTGCCCGTACGTCGCCTCGGACGTGTTGAGGTTGTGGTTGTACGCGTCGGCGCCGGCGTCGCGGAGCCGCTCGGCCTGGCCGTCCGACAGCAGGCCCAGGCAGGCGCAGACCTCGACGCCCTCGTTCTGCTCCTTGATGGCCTCGATGGTCTTCGAGACCCGGTCCACGTCCCGGTCCGTCGGACCGCGGCCGCTCGCGACCAGGCACACCCGCTTGGCGCCGCCCGCCACACCGGCGGCGGCGGCCTGCGAGGCCTCCTCGGGCTTCAGCCACGTGTACTTGAGGATCTCGGCCTTCGAGCCGAGGCGCTGGGAGCAGTACGAGCAGTCCTCCGGACACAGCCCGGACTTGAGGTTCACGAGGTAGTTCAGCTTGACCCGGCGACCGAACCACTGGCGCCGCACCTTGCCGGCCGCGGCCACCACGTCGAGCAGTTCGTCGTCGGAGGTCGCCAGTACGGCGAGCGCCTCTTCGCGGGTCGGCAGCTCACGCCGCAGCCCCTTGTCCACCAGGGTGTTCAGCAGGTCCATGGGCTTGATCCTGGCTTACGGCACCGCCCGCGGCCAAGGAGAGAAGCTACAAGTTCGTGTGATCACGGTGTGTGCATCGCCACACCGACACCGGGAACACCGGCGGCTAGGGTCTGTGGACAGCCGACAAAACGCGAGGACCCAGCCGATGCCGCAGGAAGCACTCCCGGACGCACTCCCGCACGCTCCCGCCGTCCCGCCCGCCGCCACCCTCCCGCGCCCGGCCGCGGACGTGTTCGGCTGGATCGACGACGCGGCCGAGGCGCGCGAACGGGCCGGTCTGGTCCGCACCCTGCGCCCGCGCCCGGCCGTCTCCGGCCTCCTCGACCTCGCGAGCAACGACTACCTCGGCCTGACCCACCACCCGGAGACGGTCGCCGCGGCCGCCGAGGCCGCGCAGCGCTGGGGGGCCGGCGCGACCGGCTCCCGTCTGGTGACCGGCACCACCGAACTGCACGCCGAGCTGGAACGCGAACTGGCCGATTTCTGCGGGTTCGAGGCGGCTCTGGTGCTGTCGTCCGGATACGCGGCGAACCTCGCGGCGGTCACCGCGCTCAGCGGCCGCGGCACCCTGGTGGTCTCGGACGCCGCGAACCACGCCTCGATCGTCGACGGCTGCCGCCTCTCGCGCGCCGAGACCGCGATCGTCCCGCACTCCGACCCGGAGGCGGTCGCCAAGACCCTCGGGGCCCACGAGGGCCGGGCGCTGGTCGTCACCGACTCGGTCTTCTCCGTGGACGGCGACGCCGCCCCGCTCGCCGCCCACGCGGCGGCCTGCCGGGAACACGGCGCGGCCCTGCTCGTCGACGACGCGCACGGGCTGGGGGTCCTCGGTGAGGGCGGCCGCGGGGCGCTCGCCGCCGCCGGCCTGGCGGGCGCGGCCGACGTCGTCGCCACGCTCACCCTGTCCAAGTCCCTGGGCAGCCAGGGCGGGGCCGTGCTCGGCCCGGCCAAGGTGATCCGGCACCTGGTGAACACCGCCCGGACCTTCATCTTCGACACGGGCCTCGCCCCCGCCGCCGCCGGTGCGGCGCTCGGCAGCCTGCGCCTGCTGCGCCGGGAGCCGGAACGCGCGGCCAGGGCCCGTGAGGTCGCCGCCACGCTGTACGGGCGGCTGACCGCGTCCGGCCTGACTGCCGCCAGGCCGGACGCGGCCGTCGTCTCGGTGCGGGCCCCGTCGCCTTCGGCGGCACTGCGCTGGGCCGCCGACTGCCGCGAGGCAGGACTGTCCGTGGGGTGTTTCCGGCCGCCGTCCGTACCCGACGGCATCTCCCGGCTGCGGCTGACTGCGCGCGCCGATCTCACGGGGGACGAGATCGCCCGCGCGGTCGAAACGATCCTGCGGACCGCTCCCGCCGCTGCCGGCTCCGCGGACTAGGGCCGGGCTCCGGCGCCGTCGACGGGGTCGCCGGCACGAACGAATCCGAGGAAGCCGTCCCAGGCCGTACCCGTGAAGACGAGGGCCGGGCCCCCGGTCCGCTTCGAGTCACGGACGGCCAGCAGGCCGCCGGTGCCGAGGACGGCCGCCTCGACACAGTTGTTCATCCCGGTACTGCGGCTGCTGCGCCGCCAGTTCGCACTGTGCAGAAGTCCGCCGGTGGATAAGGGGGTTGCGGACATGGTGCCTCCTTACGCGCCGTCAGCGATCCGGCTGATGAGATTCGACGAGTCCTGGAGCGGGAGGGCGTGCGCCTGGATCGTACGGAACGCGGCGCCGTATGCCTCGATGTCTTCCTTCCGCTCCAGATAGAGGCTACTCGTCAAATGGTCGAGAACAACCACGTCCAGATCGACAGTGTCCGGAAATGAGAAAATAACGAAAGGGCCCGTCAGGCCGAGATGGCCCCCGACGCTGAACGGCAGTACCTGTAGCCGCACTTGGGGAAGTCGCGCCACCTCCACCAGGTGGGTCAGCTGCTCGGCCATCACCTCCGGCCCGCCGATCTGGCGGCGCAGCACCGCCTCGTCCAGCACCGCGCTCAGCTGGAGCGGCGGATCGGCCCGCAACACCGTCTGCCGGGCCAGCCGTACGTCGACCAGTGCGTCCACCTTGGGCTCGGGTAGCCCGCCGAGCGCGGCCCGCGTCACCGCCCGGGCGTAGCGGGCGGTCTGCAGAAGCCCCGGAACCACCGAGAGTTCCACGGTCCGCGCGGTGCGCGCCCCGGCCTCCAGGCTGATGAAGTCGCGGTACTCCTGCGGGAGCAGGCCCCGGTACTCGTGCCACCACTGGCGGTCCAGCCCGGTGCTCGGGCCGCCGCTCGCGGCCGAGGCGGCCAAGGCCTCCAGCAGGGACCGCTCGCCGGCGCCGGCCACCCCGTACGTGTCGAGCAGCAGCCGCACGTCCTCAGGTTTCACGCCACTGCGTCCGGTCTCGATGCGGCTGATTTTCGACTGGTGCCAGCCGAGCATCCGGGCCGTTTCACCGCTGGTGAGGCCGGACCGGTCGCGGAGCGCGCGCAGTTCCTCGCCGAGCTGGCGGCGGCGTACCGCGGGACCGTGCTGCATGGCCGTCTCCCTCCACCGGCAGCCGCTGCGTCAGTCTGCCGTTTTCGTTTCCAAATACGGTCTTCCGTAGCAGAGTTCACCGCTTTGAGCGACAGATATATGCATATCTTGGGGGATCGCCCGCAACGGAACCGCGGGGAGTGGCAGTCTGGCGCGAAGCACAGATCCGGGCCCGTCCTCGAGTTCATCCGCTTCGAGTCGGAGTCCGGACCCGGTGGGAAAGGGACAGCGCCGCCATGGCAGACCACCAGGAAGCATCCGTCACCCTGCCGAGCGATCCCGCCTCGGTCTCCGCCGCCCGGAGATACGTGGCGGACGTCCTCTCCGAATGGGGCCTGCCGGACGGGCACGTCACCGCCGACACGGTCCGGCTGATCGTCTCCGAACTCGCCACCAACGCGGTGCAGCACACCTTCGGTCAGTCGCCCACCTTCACGGTGGACATGCGGCTGGAGCGGGAGGAGCAGCTGCGGATCGGGGTGACCGACAGCCACCCGAGGTGGCCGCGACGGCTGCCGGCCGCCGTCCAGCAGGACAACGGCCGGGGCATGGTGATCATCCGCTGGCTGGCGGCCGAGGCGGGCGGCAGGCTGTCGGTCAGCCCGACCGAGGACGGCGGCAAGACCGTCTGGATCGCGCTGCCCTGGACGGCGGCCGCCCCCGCGGCGGCCGCGGAGCCGCAGCGCTGACCGCGGGCGCCGGGCAGCGGCGCCGAGGGCGGCCGGCCCGCGCGGTCAGGCGCGTTCGGCCGCGCTGCGCTCCACGCAGAACTCGTTGCCCTCGGGGTCGGCCATCACGACCCAGCCGCGGCCGTCGTCCGTGCGCCGGTCGTCGAGGACGCGGGCGCCGAGGCCGGTCAGCCGCGCCACCTCCTCGTCCCGGGTGCCGGTGGGCGGCTGGATGTCGAGGTGGATGCGGTTCTTGAGGGTCTTGCCTTCCGGCACCTGGATGAAGAGCAGCCCGGGCACCCCCGGCTGCCCCGGGTCGACCAGCGCCTCCTCGTCGCCCGGGTGGTCGTCCGGGCCCAGCGGCCAGCCGGTCAGCGCCGACCAGAACTCGGCGATCCGGTACGGGTCGTGGGCATCGACGGTGATGTGCCGGACGGGGTTGACGAAGGTCACGTTGCTCCTCGGGTAGGCCGCGGCGGGGGGCCGCCGCGGCCTCAACCTACCTGCGGAGCTGGGGGTTCCCCATCGATTAACGGAGCGGGCCGGTCGTGGCCGTGAGCCGGTCCCCCCGGCCGGTCTACCGCACCCGTCCGTACTTCACGCTGCCGGTCCAGATCTTCTCCAGACGGACCGTGGAGCCGGCCTTGGGTGAGTGCCAGATCCTGCCGCCGCCCGCGTAGATCCCGACGTGGTAGATGTTCCCCCGCGAGTGGAAGAAGACCAGGTCGCCCTGCTGCCGCGAGCCCGCGGAGATGTGCGTGGTCCTGTTGTACTGCTGGGCTGCCGTCCGGGGCAGCGTCTTGCCTGCGCGCTTGTACGAGTAGAGCGTCAGACCGGAGCAGTCGAACCGGGTCGGCCCGGTCGCCCCCCACTTGTACGGGGAGCCCTTCTTCGAGGCGGCTGTCTGCAGCGCCTTGACTGCCGTCGACGGGGCCGCCTGGGCCTCCGGGGCACCGCCGGGGACGAGCACCGAGCCCCCGACCACGGCGAGCGTGAGCACCGATGCGGCGCCGGCCCGGGACATCACAGACGGAACATTCTTGAGCGCGGACATGCGCAACCCTTCGTCAGCCGCCTGTGAAGGATGACCTGTCGGGTTCGGGCCTGCGAAGTTCGCCCGGCCGCCGAGACGGCTTCACCCCAAGGGGTGGCGGGCATCCATACCCGCCACCCCGTACTGCCTGGGTCCTCCACTCCTGCCGATGCACTCCTGTCGACCAGTCGTCCGGGTGAGGCGGCAGGACTCGGCGTCCGCCCGGACCGCCCCGCCGCGGCGGCGGGGGCTTGTCGTCCCAGGGATCCTGACTCACGAATTGCCGGAAAACTAAGCTCATTCGGTGGTTTGTGAGTCTCATCACGCCTGACCCGATTGGGCGCTCAAGGGTGATTTACGCCACGGTTGATACCGGCGGAAACAGGCCTCACCTGCAGCGAACCATCCTGCGCGGAGGGGGCTCAACCTCTCCGGTGCGCAACTCGAGGCGCGAACGGGTGACCCCAGCACTACTCCGAATGGGGGATGCGATCTCGGCCTCGTGTCGACCTTCCGGCCGCCACGACCCCGTCTCCAACATCCGGACGCAGGCATTGATGTGACGTTCGGTGCGGAAATCGGTACCGCCCGTGCCCGATGTGCCGCCGCCGCGGCTCCGTATACGGACGGCCCGGACGGGCCCGCCGACCGGCCAACCGATGCACTGCCCGAAACGTGAATTAACGAGACGGAAAAGCGGGCGTCCTAACGTGCGAGGCCCGTCGCTTCGCCAGCCGACCCTGAGGTGGGACCCCGTGCAACTGACCCCGCACGAACAAGAGCGCCTGCTCGTCCACGTCGCCGCCGACGTGGCGGACCGGCGCAAGGCCCGCGGCCTGCTCCTCAACCATCCGGAAGCGGTCGCCCTCATCACCGCGCACATCCTGGAAGGCGCCCGCGACGGGCGTACGGTCGCCGAGCTCATGGCGTCGGGCCGCAAGGTGCTGACCCGCGACGAGGTCATGGCCGGCATCCCCGAGATGATCCGCGACGTCCAGGTCGAGGCGACGTTCCCCGACGGCACCAAGCTCGTCACCGTCCACGACCCGATCCTCTGAAGGGCGGCGCGCATCCGATGATCCCCGGAGAGATCCTGTACGGCGACGGAGCGGTGGCCCTCAACGAGGGCCGGCCGGTCACCCGGCTCACCGTCCTGAACACCGCCGACCGGCCCGTCCAGGTCGGCTCCCACTACCACTTCGCGGAGGCCAACCCCGGCCTGCGCTTCGACCGCCCGGCCGCCCGCGGCCTGCGCCTGGACATCGCCGCCGGCACCGCCGTGCGCTTCGAGCCCGGCATCCCGGTCCCGGTGTCCCTGGTGCCGCTCGCCGGCGCCCGCATCGTGCCCGGGCTGCGCGGGGAGACCGGAGGTCCCCTCGATGCCTGAGCTCTCCCGCGCCGAGTACGCCGACCTGTTCGGGCCCACCACCGGCGACCGGATCCGCCTCGCCGACACCTCGCTGCTGGTCGAGATCGAGGAGGACCGCAGCGGCGGCCCCGGCCGGGCCGGCGACGAGGCGGTCTTCGGCGGCGGCAAGGTCATCCGCGAGTCCATGGGCCAGTCCCGCCTCACGCGCGCCGAGGGCGCACCCGACACGGTGATCACCGGGGCCGTGGTCATCGACCACTGGGGCATCGTCAAGGCGGACATCGGCATCCGCGACGGCCGCATCACCGGCATCGGCAAGGCCGGCAACCCCGACACCATGGACGGCGTCGACCCCACCCTCGTGATCGGCCCCGAGACCGAGATCATCGCGGGCAACGGGCGCATCCTCACCGCCGGGGGCATCGACGCACACGTCCACTTCATCTCCCCGACCCTCCTCGACACCGCCCTCGCCTCGGGCATCACCACCCTGGTCGGCGGCGGCACCGGGCCCGCCGAGGGCACCAAGGCCACCACCATCACGCCCGGACCCTGGCACCTGGCCCGGATGTTCGCCGCCCTCGACGCGCACCCCGTCAACATCGGGCTGCTCGGGAAGGGCAACACCACCTCCCGCGAGGCCATGTACTCCCAGCTGCGCGGCGGAGCCCTCGGCTTCAAGATCCACGAGGACTGGGGGGCGACCCCCGCCGCCATCGACGCCTGCCTCGGCGTCTGCGAGGAGACCGGCGCCCAGCTCGCCGTGCACACCGACACCCTCAACGAGGCAGGCTTCGTCGGCGACACCCTCGCCGCGATCGCCGGGCGGACGATCCACGCGTACCACACCGAAGGGGCCGGGGGCGGGCACGCGCCGGACATCATCACGGTGGTCTCCGAGGCCAACGTGCTGCCCAGTTCCACCAATCCGACCCGCCCGCACACCCTCAACACCGTCGAGGAGCACCTCGACATGCTGATGGTCTGCCACCACCTCAACCCGGCCGTCCCCGAGGACCTCGCCTTCGCCGAGTCCCGGATCCGGCCCAGCACCATCGCCGCCGAGGACGTCCTGCACGACCTGGGCGCCATCTCCATCATCTCCTCCGACTCCCAGGCCATGGGCCGGATCGGCGAGGTGATCCTGCGGACCTGGCAGACCGCACACGTGATGAAGGAGCGCCGGGGAGCACTCCCCGGCGACGGCCGGGCCGACAACCACCGGGCCCGGCGCTATGTCGCCAAGTACACGATCAACCCCGCCGTGGCGCAGGGCCTGGCCCGCGAGATCGGCTCGGTCGAGACCGGCAAGCTCGCCGACCTGGTGCTGTGGGACCCCGCCTTCTTCGGCGTCAAGCCCCTCCTCGTCCTCAAGGGCGGCCAGATCGCCTACGCGCAGATGGGCGACGCCAACGCCTCCATCCCCACCCCGCAGCCGGTGCTGCCCCGCCCGATGTTCGGCGCCCACGGCCGGGCCCCGGGCCTGAACTCCGTGAACTTCGCCGCACCCGCGGCCCTCGACGACCGGCTGCCCGAACGCCTCGGCCTGGCCAAGGAGTTCGTCGCGATCGACAGCACCCGCAATGTCACCAAGGCGGACATGCGCGAGAACGACGCCCGGCCCCGCGTCGAAGTGGACGCGGACACCTTCACCGTCACCATCGACGGGGAACCCGTGGAGCCCGCCCCCGCCACGGAACTGCCCATGGCCCAGCGCTACTTCCTCTTCTGATGGGCACGCTCATGACGGGCGGCCGACGATGAGCCGGGCCACCCTGCTGCTCCTCGCCGACGGACGCTTCCCGGCCGGCGGCCACGCCCACTCCGGCGGCGCCGAGGCGGCCGTCAAGGCCGGCCGGATCCGGGACGCCGCCACCCTGGAGGAGTTCTGCCGGGGCCGGCTGCACACGGCCGGGCTGGTGTCGGCCGCCCTCGCGGCGGCGGTCGCCCTCGGCCTGGACCCCGCCGAAGCCGACGCGGCCGCCGAGGCCCGCACCCCCGTCCCCGCCCTGCGCGCCACCTCGCGGCGGCTCGGCCGGCAGTTCCTGCGGGCCGCCCGCACGGTGTGGCCCGGGCCCGGACTCGACGCGCTGGCCGCCGCGTTCCCGCGCGGCGCGCACCAGCCCGTGGTCCTCGGGGTCACCGCCCGGGCCGCCGGACTCGGCCCCGAGGACGCCGCGTACATCGCGCTGTACGAGAGCGTCAGCGGGCCCGCGACCGCCACCGTACGGCTGCTCGGCCTCGACCCCTTCGACGCCACCGCCGTACTCGCCCGGCTCGCGCCCGCGCTCGACGAGACGGCCGGGCACGCCACCGCCGCCGGGCACCGCGCCCGCCGCGAGGGCGCCGGCGCCCTGCCCGCCGCCTCCGCCCCGCTGCTCGACATCGCCGCACACCAGCACGCCCACTGGCCGGTGCGGCTCTTCGCCTCCTGACCCTCCCGATCCGAAGGACCCGCCCATGCACCTCGACCACGCCGACACCTACCCGCAGCGCCACACCCACAGCGCGCCGCCGGTACGGGCCGACGGCGCGCGGCGCGCGCTGCGCATCGGACTCGGCGGGCCCGTCGGCTCCGGCAAGACGGCCACGGTCGCCGCCCTGTGCCGGGCCCTGCGCGCGGAGTTCTCCCTCGCCGTCGTCACCAACGACATCTACACCCGGGAGGACGCCGAGTTCCTGCTCCGCGAGGCGGTGCTGCCGCCGGAGCGGATCACGGCCGTGGAGACGGGCGCCTGCCCGCACACCGCCATCCGCGACGACATCTCCGCCAACCTCGAAGCCGTCGAGGACCTGGAGGACGCGGTCGGCCCGCTCGACCTGGTGCTGGTGGAGTCCGGCGGCGACAACCTCACCGCCACCTTCTCCCGGGGCCTGGTCGACGCCCAGATCTTCGTCATCGACGTGGCGGGCGGCGACGACATCCCCCGCAAGGGCGGCCCCGGCGTCACCACCGCCGACCTGCTGGTCGTCAACAAGACCGATCTCGCCCCGCACGTCGGCTCCGACCTCGGCCGGATGGCCCGGGACGCGCGCGAGCAGCGCGGCGAACTCCCCGTCGCCTTCCAGTCCCTGCGCAGCGCCGAGGGAGTGGCGCCGGTGGCCTCCTGGGTCCGCGACCGGCTGGCCGCGTGGACGGCCCGGCCGTGACCACCGCCCCGAGGCCGGCGGCTGCCGCCACGCCCGGCTCCGGCATCCGGGCCGATGCCCGGATCACGGCGGTGGCCGACGGCCGGGGCGGCACCGCGCTGCCCGAACTGGCCGGTTCGGGACCGCTCGCCCTGCGCCGCACCCGCTCGCCCGGAACCGAGGCCCACATCACGCTGGTCGGTGCGATGAGCGGCCCGCTCGGCGGCGACCACCTCTCGCTCACCGCCGACGTCGGCCCCGGCGCGGCGCTGCGGCTGAATTCGGCCGCCGCGACGATCGCGCTCCCCGGCCGGGGCGGCGCCCCCGCCCGCTACGACGTACGGCTCACCCTCGCCGACGGCGCGGCCGTGCGCTGGCTGCCGGAGCCGCTGGTTTCCGTGCGCGGCAGCGACCTGCACGTCCGCACCCGGGCCGAACTCGCCCCCACCGCCCGGCTGCTGCTGCGCGAGGAGCAGGTGCTGGGCCGGACCGGGGAGGAGCCCGGCCGGCTCGCCGCCCGGCTCACCGTGTGGCGGGCCGGCCGGCCGCTGCTCGACCAGGAAGTGTGCTGCGGCCCCGGGGCGCCCGGTGGCTGGGACGGGCCGGCCGGGCTCGCCGGGCACCGGGCGCTCGGTCAGCTGCTGGTCGTGGACCCGGGTTTCGACCGGGAGCCGCCGCCGGCCCGGCAACTGGGGGAGTACGCCGTGGCGGCCCCGCTGGCCGGGCCCGCGGTGCTCGTCACGGCCGTGGCGCCGGACGCCCTGCGGCTGCGCGCATTGCTGGACGAAGCCGTCCAGTGGTACGGCTGGTGAACCCCGTACCGCTCAGCGGTACTCATTAATCCGGTTATCGGGTTGGTAAAGAACCGGCCGCCACCCTTTTGTCAGGGACCACTCAGGCGAAAGGATCCCACTGCAGTCAGACCGAATCAGGCCGTCACCGGCCTTACATGACGCAGGGGGACAACCACGTGATACGCACAGCGGTGCTCGGTGGAGCCGGCACTCTGATAGCGGGCACGCTCATCGCGGGAGCCGTCATCGCTCCGTCGGCCGCGGCCGACACCCAGAGCCAGACCACCTCCGAGGCCCGCGGCGCGGCCATCGCCGCCGCCCGGGCCGCCCGTACGGGCATCGCCTGGAAGGACTGTCCCGCCGACTGGGGCTTCGAAGCCCCCATCAAGTGCGGCTGGGTGAAGGTTCCGCTCGACTACGCGAAGCCGTACGGCAAGCAGATCGAGATCGCCGTGGACCGCATCGGCAACACCGGCACCAAGGCCGACCGCCAGGGCGCCCTCGTCTACAACCCGGGCGGCCCGGGTGGCTCCGGCATGCGCTTCCCGCGCCGGGTCACCACCAAGAACCCGCTGTGGACCAACGTGTCGAAGGCCTACGACTTCGTCGGCTTCGACCCGCGCGGTGTGGGCCACTCCGCACCGATCTCCTGCATCGACCCGCAGGAGTTCGTCAAGGCCCCCAAGATGGACCCGGTTCCGGACAGCGAGGCCGACAAGCGCAAGCAGCGCAAGCTCGCCGCCGCGTACGCCGACGGCTGCCAGAAGCGCAGCGCCGCCATGCTGCCGCACATGACCACGCCGAACACGGTGCGCGACCTCGACGTCATCCGCGCCGCCCTCGGCGAGAAGAAGCTGAACTTCCTCGGCGTCTCCTACGGCACCTACATCGGCGCCGTCTACGCGGAGCTGTACCCGACCCACGTCCGCCGCATGATCGTGGACAGCGTGGTCGGCCCCTCGCGCGAGAACATCTGGTACGAGGCCAACCTCGAGCAGGACGTCGCCTTCCAGATGCGCTGGAACGACTGGAAGAAGTGGGTCGCCAAGAACGACGCCACCTTCCACATCGGCAACACCGCCGCCAAGGTCGAGGCCCAGTGGCTCAAGCTGCGCGCCACTGCCAAGAAGAACCCCCTCGGCGGCAAGGTCGGTCCGGCCGAGCTGATCAGCTTCTTCCAGAGCGCCCCGTACTACGACTCCGCCTGGGTGCCCACCGCCCAGGTCTGGAGCGACTACCTGGGCGGCAACACCCAGGCGCTGGTCGACGCGGCCGCCCCGGACATGACGGACATCGCGGGCAACATCGCCTCCGAGAACGGCAACGCCGTCTACACGGCCGTCGAGTGCGCGGACGCCAAGTGGCCCACCAGCTGGAAGAAGTGGGACCGCGACAACACCAAGCTGCACAAGGACTACCCGTTCATGACCTGGGCGAACGCCTGGATGAACCTGCCGTGTGCGACCTGGAAGTCCAAGCAGCACAACCCGGTCGAGGTCAGCGTCAAGAGCAAGCTGGCGCCGGTCCTGATCGTCCAGGCCACCCGTGACGCCGCCACCCCGTACGCCGGCGCCGTCGACCTGCACAAGCGCCTGGCCGGCTCGCGTCTGATCACCGAGAAGGGCGCCGGCTCGCACGGCGTCACCGGTCTGGTCAACCCGTGCATCAACACCCGGGTCGACACCTACCTGCTCACCGGCAAGGTCGACGCCAAGGACGTGGTCTGCGCCCCGCACGCCACCCCGGTCCCGACCTCGGCGGCCAAGGCCCGCGCGCAGGTCAACGCCCACGCGGCCTCGGACCTGCCGGCCCTGCCGCAGCGGTAGTCCGCGAAGCACCACCGAAGTGACGTCCTCACGGAAGTGACGACTTCACCGAAGTGACCACGGAGAAGGCTCAGCGCGACCTGCGCTGGGCCTTCTTCGCTTCCGCCGCGGCCTGCTCCTCGGCTTTGACCTCCGCCGCGTACCGGTCCACGTACTCCTGGCCGGACAGCCCGAGGATCGCGTACACGATCTCGTCGGTGACCGCCCGCAGCACCGCCTTCTCGCCCTCCAGACCCGCGTACCGGGAGAAGTCCAGCGGCTCCCCGAAACGGATCGTGACCCGCTTGAGCCGCGGGACCACCTGGCCCGGCGGCTGGATCTCGAAGGTGCCCACCATCGCGCACGGGATCACCGGCACCCCGGCCTGCAGGGCCATCGCCGCGACCCCGACCTTCCCCTTGTACAGCCGGCCGTCGTGGGAGCGGGTGCCCTCGGGGTAGATCCCGAGCAGCTCACCCTTGGCGAGCACGCCCAGCCCCTCGCGGATCGCGGCCTGACCGGCTGCCTTGCCGCTGCGGTCCACGGGGATCTGCCCCGCGCTGCGGAAGAACGCCGCCGTGAGCCGCCCCTTGAGGCCCGGGCCCGTGAAGTACTCGGCCTTCGCCAGGAAGGTGATCCGCCGCTTGAGGATCGCGGGCATCAGGAAGTGGTCGGAGAACGACAGGTGGTTGCCCGCGACGATCGCGGGCCCCTCCGCCGGGATGTGTTCCAGCCCCTCGATCCGCGGCCGGAACAGAAGCCGCAGCAGCGGCCCCAGAAGCACGTGCTTGAGCAGGTGGTAGAACACGGGCAGACCCCTTCGTCGCCGCCGGACGCTCGTAGATTTTGACAGCTCACGCCGCCGCGCGTACGGGAGAGGGCGAGGACGGGGACTTTTCAGTTGCTGCGGGAGGCCGCCATGCCGGCGGTCAGCAGGCCCAGGACGACCCAGCCGAACCACAGCCAGCCGTTGGAGCCGAGCACGACGGAGTAGGCGGAGACCACCACGAGACCGCCGAGGGTCAGACCGGCCATCGTCTTCACAGATCCGGGCATGCGCGCGTCCCCTTCTCCCGGCAGTCCGGGGGGTACCGCTCGGCCCGGACGGCGATCAGGTGGCCATCGTCGCTCCAAAGGCGGCCGCGGCGCTACTCTCCGCGCCGCGGCCCTGCCCGGCGGGGCCGACGGGACCGGAGCCGACCGGGCTACCTGCTGCCGGTGCGGAGCGAGGCCAGGTACGCGTTGTAGGCCTCCAGCTCCTTGTCGCCGTCCCGGTCCGCGGCCCGGTCGGCACGCTTCGCGATGCGCTGCTCCGAGTGGTACCACTGGAAGATCAGGGCGATCAGCACCAGCACCGAGGGGATCTCGCTGAACGCCCAGGCGATCCCGCCGGCCCACTGCTGGTCGTCGAGCGGGTCGATGCCGAGCGAGCCGGGCGGATTCGCGTACGTGCCGATCATCGGCTCGGTGGCCATCATCAGCGCGATGCCGAAGAAGGCGTGGAAGGGCATGCCCGCGAACAGCTCCAGCATCCGCATCACGTAGCCGGGGCGGTGCGGTCCCGGGTCCACGCCCATGATCGGCCAGAAGAAGATCAGCCCGACCGCGAGGAAGTGCACCATCATCGAGATGTGCCCGGCCTTGCTGCCCATCAGGGTGTCGAACAGCGGCGTGAAGTACAGGGCGTACAGGCTCGCGATGAACATCGGGATCGTGAACGCCGGGTGCGTGACCACCCGCATGTAGCGGCTGTGCAGGAACATCAGCAGCACCTCGCGCGGCCCCTTGCGGCCCCGCCCGGCGGGCGGCAGGGCCCGCAGCGCCAGCGTCATCGGCGCGCCGAGCAGCAGCAGGATGGGGGAGAGCATGCTGATCACCATGTGCTGGACCATGTGCACGCTGAACATGACCATGCCGTAGTCGTTCAGCTTGGTGCACATCACCAGGGCCACGCTCAGCACACCCGCGGTCCAGGCGGTCGTACGGCCCCACGACCACGCGTCGCCGCGGCGGCGCAGCCGGACCACGCCCCAGCCGTACAGCGCCAGCCCGAGCAGGCACCCGATCAGGAAGAACGCGTCGGGCGAGAACTCCAGGCCCCGCCCCAGCGTGAACGGCGGCAGGTCCATGTTCATGTCCATGCCGTGCCCGCTGTGATCCATGTGCCTACTCCCTTGACCGTGGTGCCCCACCACAGTAGTGCCGCCCCCGGTCGCGACTGCGGCCGGGGGCGGTACAAGAGAGGGGGAAAGATCACAAAACGTTCTGCGCCTCGTCGTAGCGCTCGGCGGGCACCGTCTTGAGGGTCTCGACCGCGCTCGACAGCGGCACCATCGCGATGTCGGTGCCGCGCAGCGCGGTCATCATCCCGAACTCGCCGCGGTGCGCAGCCTCCACCGCGTGCCAGCCGAAGCGGGTGGCGAGCACCCGGTCGTACGCGGTCGGGGTGCCGCCGCGCTGGACGTGGCCGAGGATGACCGGGCGGGCCTCCTTGCCCAGGCGGCGCTCCAGTTCGACGGCGAGCAGGTTGCCGATGCCGGCGAACCGCTCGTGGCCGTAGATGTCCTTGCCGCCGTCCTGGAACTCCATCGAGCCCTCGCGCGGCTTGGCGCCCTCGGCCACCACCACGATCGCGAACCGCTTGCCGGCCGAGAAGCGCTCGCCGACGATGCCGGTCAGCTCCTCGATGTCGAACGGACGCTCCGGGACCACGATCGCGTGCGCGCCGGCCGCCATGCCCGAGTGCAGCGCGATCCAGCCGGTGTGCCGGCCCATCACCTCGACCACCATGACCCGCTGGTGCGACTCGGCGGTCGTCTTCAGCCGGTCCAGCGCCTCGGTGGCCACGCCCACGGCGGTGTCGAAGCCGAAGGTGACGTCCGTCGAGGCGATGTCGTTGTCGATGGTCTTCGGCACGCCCACGATCGGCAGGCCGGCCTCGGACAGCAGGTTCGCGGCCTTCAGGGTGCCTTCGCCGCCGATCGGGATGATCGCGTCCAGGCCCAGCTCGGCGACGTGTCCGCGGGCCCGCTCCACACCGTCGCGCAGATGGGCCGGCTGGACCCGCGAGGAGCCGAGGATGGTGCCGCCGCGGGCCAGGATGCCGGCCACCGCGTCGAGGTCGAGCTTGCGGTAGTCGCACTCCAGCAGGCCCTTCCAGCCGTCCTGGAATCCGATCACCTCGTCGCCGTGGTCGACGACGGCGCGGTGCACGACGGAACGGATGACGGCATTGAGGCCGGGGCAGTCGCCTCCGGAAGTGAGCACACCAATGCGCATGGCAGGAAGACCTTTGCAACGTGGGCCGACGACCGGACCACGTCGTCCGGTTGGAACTGACGCCAGCCTACAAGCGCCCGGGGTGTGGACTGAACCATCCTCCACATGCTGGTCACATCGGTTGTGCGAACGCTCAATCCGGCGTTCGGGGCTCATCTGAGCAACACGAAAGGCCGTGGCGAAACGCCGCCGGCCCGGACCTGGGGCAGGTCCGGGCCGGCGCCGTTCGTGCGTCCTCAGGCGGGCTGCGTGGCCGCCGCGATGCGCTCGTTGCGCAGCGCCTCGTACCAGCGGTCGTCGACCGGCGGCAGCGCGTTCACGTCGAGGGCCAGCTTCAGCAGCAGGTCCGCGATCTGCGGGTTGCGGGCCATCACGGGACCGTGCATGTACGTGCCGAACACGGTCTCGTTGTACGCGCCTTCGGTGCCGTCGCCGGTACCGTTGCCGCGGCCCAGCCGGACCCGGGCGAAGGGCTTCGCCGTCGGACCGAGCTGGGTGACGCCCTGGTGGTTCTCGAAGCCGGTCAGCTGCGGCAGGCCGAGCCGCGGGTCGATGTCCGCGAGGACGTCGCCGACGCAGCGCTCACCGGTGCCGCGCACGGTCTCGACGTCGAGCAGGCCCAGGCCCGGCTCGCGCTCGCCCAGGTCGTTGATGAAGGCGTTGCCGAGGATCTGGTAGCCGGCGCACACCGAGAAGACGATCGCCCCGTTGGACACCGCCCGCTCCAGGCCGCCGTCCCGGCGCAGCCGCTCCGCGGCCAGCCGCTGCGGCCGGTCCTCGCCGCCGCCGATCAGGTAGATGTCGCCCGAGGTGGGGATCGGCTGGTCGCTGCGCACGTCCACGCGCTGCACGTCCAGTCCGCGCTGGCGGGCCCGGCGCTCGACGACGAGGGCGTTGCCCTGGTCTCCGTACGTGCTCAGCAGGTCGGGGTAGACCCACACCAGACGCAGGCTGTTGTCGCTCATTCGCTTTCGTCCTTCTCCGGTGGGTCAGTTGCCGACGCGGCGGCGCACGTCCTGGAACGCCGTGTAGTTGGCGATCAGCTCGATCTGGCCGGGCGGGGCCAGCTGGACGGCCTCGTCCAGGGTCTCGCAGACCCGGAAGTCGAGGCCGGCGACCTCCAGGCGGACCGCGAGGTCGAGGCGGCGGTCGCCGATGACGAAGATCGGGTGACCGGCGAGGCGCGGGTAGTCCACGTCCCACAGCCAGGAGGTGTCGGTGCCGTCCGCGCCGCGGGCGTTCACCGAAAGGATCACGGGCGCCGGCGGCGGGTCGATGAGGGAAAACGTTTCGAGCCAGCCCGCCGGGTTCTTCGCCAGCAGCAGCCGCAGCTCGCGGCCCTGGAAGTTCACGACGTCGTAGCGGCCCGCGACGGCCTGCACCTGGTACATGCGCTCCAGGGCGACCTGTGGCGGCACGCCGAAGACCGCGGCGACGGCGGCCGAGGTGGCGGCGTTCGCCTTGTTGGCGCGGCCGGGCAGCTGGAGGTGGATCGGCCAGGCCGAACCGTGCGGGTCGAGCACGTGGTCGCCGCTGAGCACCCAGCTCGGCGTCGGGCGGCGGAAGCCGCACTCGCCGCAGAACCAGTCGTCGCCGGGGCGCTGCATGACGCCGCCGCACGACGGGCAGGACCAGGCGTCGTCCTTCCACTCCTGGCCGGCCGCGACCCACACGACGTTCTGCGAGGAGGACGCCGACCACACGATCAGCGGGTCGTCGCAGTTCGCGATGACCACGGCCTTGGAGCCGGCCAGGCCCTCGCGCCACTTCTCGGCGAGCATCCGGGTCTCGGCGGCGCGGTCCAGCTGGTCGCGCGACAGGTTCAGCAGCGCGATGACCTTCGGGGTCACGTCGCGGGCCACGCCCGCCAGGTACTTCTCGTCGACCTCGATCACGCCGTACTTGGCGTCCGAGCCGCCGGCGAGCGCCGAGGTGATGCCCGCGGGCATGTTCGCGCCGAGCGCGTTGGAGACCACGGGGCCGCTGGCCCGCAGCGCCTCCGCGATCAGGCGGGTCGTCGTGGTCTTGCCGTTGGTCGCGGAGACCAGGACGACGTCCAGGTGCTGCGCCAGCGCCCCCAGCAGATCGGGGTCGAGCTTGAGCGCGACCTTGCCCCCGATCACCGATCCGCTTCCGCGCCCTGCGGCCCGCGACACCGCCGCCGCGGCCTTGCCCGCCGTCACGGCCAGCTTGGCCCGCGGCGAAAGCGGCTCTGTGTTGCCTGCCATCGTCCCTGTTCCTCCTTGCGTCGGTCCGGCCCAGCCTATCCAGAACCCGCCAGGCCCCCGACCGCGGCGCCGCTGTGAGCCGCGGATCTCCTCATATATTCGCCCGACGTACCCTTACGCCCATGCGACAGCGTCCCCTTCCCGGCAGCTCCGGTCTCGTCCGCACCATGACCCTGCTGGGCGACCCGGTGCTCCGTTCCGCTTGTGCGGAGGTCACCGAATTCGGCCCCGGGCTCGCCCGGCTCGTCGAGGACATGTTCGCCACGATGTACGCGGCCGAGGGCGTGGGCCTGGCCGCGAACCAGATCGGCGTCGCACAGCGGGTGTTCGTCTACGACTGCCCCGACGACGAGGACGTCCGGCACGTCGGGCACATCGTGAACCCGCGGCTGGTCGAGGCGGACGGCATCGAGATCCTGGGCCCCGAGGGCTGCCTGTCGCTGCCGGGGCTGGAGGCGGGGACGGTCCGCCACGACCGCGCCGTGGTCGAGGGCGTGACCCTCGACAACTCCCCGGTGCGGATCACCGGTACGGGCTTCTTCGCGCGCTGCCTCCAGCACGAGTGCGACCACCTGGACGGCACGGTCTACGCGGACCGCGTCACCGGGCTGCGCGCCCGGCGGCTCCAGCGGCAGATCCGCAAGGCGGCCTGGAGCTGAGACGGGGCCGGCGGGTGTCCGGGCCGTCCCTTCCGGATCCGGCCCGACCCGGGCCGTCCCTTCCTAGAACCCCGGGCCGTCGGCCCGGTTGCCGGCCGTGGCGAGGCGGCCCCACAGCAGGTCGGTCAGCGCGGTGACCAGCTGCGCGCGGGCGCACGGGCGCTCGCCGAGCCACCAGTCGCCGGCCGCGTGCATCATGCCGACGATGCCGTGGCCCCACACCCTGGCCAGTTCCTCGCCGTCCGCGCCGAGGTCCACCCGCTCGGCGATCACCTTGGCCAGCTCCTCGCCGAGCCGCCGCAGCAGCGGGGCCGAGTGCAGGCCGACGTCGAACCCGCGTTCCGCGGAGTGCGGGTCCTCGGCGGGGTGCATCAGGAAGCGGTACACCTGCGGGCGGGCCTCGATGGCCGCGAGGTAGGTGTCGAGGGTGGCCTCCACCCGGCGGCGCCGCTCGGCCGGGGCGTCGAGAGCGGCGCGCAGCGAGTCGAGCAGGGCGTCGGTGTGGCGGACGGCGAGGGCCTGGTAGAGGCCCGCCTTGTCGCCGAAGTGCCGGTAGAGGATCGGCTTGGTGATGCCGGCCTCGGCGGCGATCGCGTTCATGGAGGCCCGGGGGCCGTCCCGGAGGACGACCCGGTCGGCGGCTTCGAGCAACTCCCGTCGCCGTCGATCGGCCGTGCCCTGCCGGCCGTCCTGCTGCGTGGTCTCCATGACGTTTCTTCTCCCCGCCCGTGCGATTGCGTGACGCCCACGCAACGTAACACCCCGTGCCTCGGGGGGATCGGACCGGCCGCGGCGTTGACATTGGCTACTGGCGGGTAACAGACTGTGCTCCTTGCTGATGTTACTACGGGTAACGCATTTTTGGAGGGGACATGGCGGAGTTCACCATGGAGCTCAACGAGGACCAGAAGCAGGTCCGTGACTGGATCCACGGTTTCGCCGCCGACGTGATCCGGCCCGCGGCCGCCGAATGGGACGAGCGCGAAGAGACTCCGTGGCCCGTCATCCAGGAAGCCGCCAAGGTCGGCATCTACTCCCTCGACTTCTACGCCCAGCAGTTCTTCGACCCGACGGGCCTCGGCGTCCCGATGGCGATGGAGGAGCTGTTCTGGGGCGACGCGGGCATCGCCCTGTCGATCGTCGGCACCGGCCTCGCCGCCATCGGCGTCGTCGCCAACGGCACCGAGGAGCAGATAGGCACCTGGATCCCGCAGATGTACGGCGACCAGAACGACGTGAAGGTGGCCGCCTTCTGCTCGTCCGAGCCGGACGCCGGATCCGACGTGGGCGCGATGCGCACCCGCGCCGTCTACGACGAGGCCAAGGACGAGTGGGTCCTGAACGGCACCAAGACCTGGGCGACCAACGGCGGCATCGCCAACGTCCACATCGTCGTCGCCGTCGTCGACCCCGAGCTCGGCACCAAGGGCCACGCCTCCTTCATCGTGCCGCCGAACACGCCCGGCCTGACCCAGGGGCAGAAGTTCAAGAAGCACGGCATCCGCGCCTCGCACACCGCGGAGGTGGTCCTTGAGGACGTCCGCGTGCCCGGCTCCTGCCTGCTCGGCGGCAAGGAGAAGCTCGACGAGCGCCTGGCGCGGGCCCACGAGCGGGCCAAGGCCGGCGGCGGCGAGCGCGTGAAGAACGCGGCGATGGCCACCTTCGAGGCCTCCCGGCCGGCCGTCGGCGCCATGGCCGTCGGCACCGCCCGCGCCGCGTACGAGGTCGCACTCGACTACGCCAAGACCCGCACCCAGTTCGGGCGCCCCATCATCGACAACCAGGGCGTGGCCTTCCAGCTCGCCGACATGCGCACCCAGATCGACGCGGCCCGGCTGCTGGTCTGGCGGGCCTCCTGGATGGCGGTCGCGGGCAAGCCCTTCACGTCCGCCGAGGGCTCGATGTCCAAGCTGTACGCGAGCGAGGTGGCCAAGAAGGTCACCGCGCAGGCGCTCCAGATCCTCGGCGGCAACGGGTACACGCGGGAGTACCCGGTGGAGCGGATGCACCGGGACAGCGCCATTTACACGATCTTCGAGGGGACGAGCGAGATCCAGCGGCTGGTGATCGCGCGGACGATCTCCGACATGCCCATCCGCTAGCCGCACCCCGACCCGCCCCACCTCGCCGGCGCCCTGAGGCAGCCCCAGCCTCGCCGGCTGGCCTTGGCGCACCTTCAGCCTCGCCGACGCCCTGAGGGGCACCTCCCAGCCTTGCCGGCTGGCCTTGGCGCCCTTCAGGCTCGCCGACGCCCTGAGGGGCACCTCCCAGCCTCGCCGGCGTTTGAGGCGCGGGTCCGGGCGGGGCCCGGTACCCGACGGAGCCGGGTTGCTTGGGGCTCCGCCCCAAACGCCGCGCCTCAAACGCCGGCGAGGCTGGTAATGGTCCGCTCGGGCTGAGGTTGGCCTCGGACGCCGGCGGGGCTGGGTTGGGCTCGGCCCGAGACCCGGCGCCTCAAGGGCCGGCGAGGCTGGGTTGGGCTCGGCCCGAGACCCGGCGCCTCAAACGCCGGCGGGGCTGGAGGGGCTACGGCTCGTGGAGTAGGGCGGTCAGGGCGTGGGTGAAGAGGGCGGTGGCGGCCGTGGTGAGGGGTGGGTCCAGGGGGCGGGGGAGGCCGCGCACGCGTAGGGCCTCGCGCCACACGACCCGGCTGCCGGACGCGCCGTCGGGCGCCGGGAGGACCTCGATCTCGGCCCAGCCGGTGACCACGCGACCGCGTTTCTCCAGACGCACGTACCCACCGCCCCCGGCACCCGGCGGCTGCCACGCCACCACCTCCATCGGGTCGTCGAAGGCGAACCGCCCGACCCCGGTCCGGGCGGTGAACAGGGTCCCGACACGGGTGGGCGGCGCCGTCCCCACCACGGTCCGCGTGAGCGGCACGTGCGCGCCGTGCCGCTCCCAGTCGGTGAGCAGCCGCCACGTTTGGGTCACCGGTAGCGGCGTACTGCGCACGATTCGGATAAAGGCCACCCACAGAGCGTAAATCGGCCGCTCGGTCCTTGAGATACAGCACGAAAACGGGTTCCGCCGACCCCGGTTGATCAGTAATACTTCCGGCCACCGTGGATGGCGGCACGACCGCAATGACCACCGGCCTTGCGCCTCCACAGAGCCAGGAGGTGCGCCATGTGCACACACCAGCCACCCTGCCCACCGGCCGACAGTGCCGATCACGACGCCGCCCGCACCGTGGCCTTCCACCCGGAACAGGGCTGGAGCCTGCTGTGCAACGGAGTGGTGCTCTTCGACGACACCGGGGAGCTGCTCCCCGACGGCCGCACGGTGGAGTCCCGCCGCCCGGTCGCGGTCTGAGCCAAGGAGGCCTGAGAGATGCGCCAGCTGCAGATACGCAAGCCCACCCCCAAGCCCGCCCCGCGCGACCTGGACCTGCGCACACCGTCGGGCAGACCGCTCCCGTACTGACAGGTACGGGAGCCAGACCCGCCGCCGGGCCGGTCGCACAGCGGCCCGGCGGCCGCCCCGGCTCACGGCTGCGGCGCCGCGCCGCGCTGGAAGGCCCGGTCGAAGGCATCGTCGCCGACGGCCGCGCGGGCCTGCCGCTCGGCGGCGTCCCGTACGGCCGCCAGTGACGGCGAGCCCATCTGCGGCTGCCCCACGGTGCGCCACAGCGTGTGCCCGGAGCCCAGCAACCGGGCGGCGTGTTCCCCGTCGCCCTGGGCCGCCACCGCGGCCGCGAGCAGGTCCAGGCCCAGTGCGATGCCGAAGCTGTCGTGCAGCAGCCGCTTGCCCGAGAGCATGGCGCGGACGTGCCGTTCCGTCTCGTCGGGACGGCCCGAGCGCAGCGCGATGAGGGCCAGGACGTAGTCCGCGTACGCCCGCAGCCAGCGCTCGCCCAGCCGCGTACAGGCGTCCCGCAGCTCGGTGGCCTCCACCGAGGCCTCCTCGAAGCGCTCCAGGTCGCACAGCGCGTACGAGGCCGAGAGCCGGCACAGCAGCGCGCCCGGCCCGTCCGGCCGGCCGCCGCGCGCCACGATCTCCTCCCGGGCCGACCGGTCCGCGATCTCCAGCGCCCGCAGCGGGTCTCCGGGCATCAGGACGGACACCGACACCAGGTAGGCGGCGCGCAGCTCCAGCTCGGGGTCGCCGAGCCGTCGCGCCAGGCGCGCGCTCGCGAGGCCGTGCGCGAGGCCGGTGTCCAGATCGCCCTGGAGCATCGCGGTCAGCCCGAGGGCCCACACGGCCCTGGCGCGGACCGGCCCGGCGCCCTGCGCCGCCGCGGCCAGCGCCCGCTCCAGGAAGGACCGGCCCTCGCGCAGGTGGCCGCAGCAGAACCAGAGGAACCACAGGCTCCCCGCCATCTCCAGGGCGGCCGCCGGATCGGTGCCGAGCAGGTGCTCCAGCGCGGCCCGCAGTTCCATGTGGTCGGCGCTCATCCGCCGGTACCAGTCCACCTGGCCGTGGCCCAGCCAGCCGGCGTCGGCCTCGCCGGCGAAGGCGGCGAACCAGTGGGCGTGCCGGTCGGCGAAGCGCCGCTCCTCGCCGAGTTCGGCCAGCCAGGTGCGCCCGTACTCGCGGATGGTGTCGAGCATCCGGTACCGCTCGCGGGCCCCTTCGACGGTGCGCCGCACCACGGACTTCCCGGCGAGGCCGGCGAGGACCGCCGCCACCTTGCCGGCGGGCAGCGGGCCGCCCGCGCAGACGGCGCGCGCGGCGGCGGGTGTGAAGTCGCCGGCGAACACCGACAGGCGCGCCCACAGCAGCCGCTCGAGCGGTTCGCACAGCTCGTGGCTCCAGCCGATGGCGGTACGCATGGTCTGGTGCCGGGGCAGCCGGGAGGTGGGCGCGTCGGAGAGGACCTCGAACCGGGTGCCGAGACGTTCCGCGACCTGTTCCAGGGACCACAGCCGCAGCCGGGCGCCGGCCAGTTCCAGGGCCAGCGGGATCCCGTCGAGGCGCCGGCACAGGTCCGCGGCGGTGGCCGCGCGCCCCGGGTCGGTGAAGGCGGCGGCCGCGTGCGGGGTGGCCGACACGGCGCGGTCGCGGAACAGGGCGAGCGCGTCGCTGTCGGCGCCCTCGGCGGGCAGCGGCCGGACCTCGGTGACCCACTCGCCGTGGCAGCCGAGCGGCTGGCGGCTGGTGACCACCACGGTGAGGCGGGGGGCGGACTGGAGGAGCTCGCCGACGAGGTGGCGGCACCGCTCGACGAGGTGCTCGCAGGTGTCCAGGACCAGCAGCATGTCCTTGTCGGCGACCCAGGCGCACAGCTCCTCGTCGCAGGAGCGCAGGGACTGCTCGGAGAGGCCGAGGGTGTGCGCGACGGTGGCGGAGAGGAGGCCGGGGTCGCGCAGCGGGGACAGCTCCACCCACCAGACTCCGTCGGGGAACCCGGGGCGGGCGTTGCGGGCCGCCCGCAGGGCGAGCCGGGACTTCCCCACCCCGCCCACACCGGTCAGGGTGACCAGCCGTCGGTCCCGCAGGAGCCGGCGCAGCCGGTCCAGTTCGGTGCTGCGTCCCACAAAGCTTGCCGTCTCCGACGGCAGATTCCCCAACACGGCGACAGATTCTGTCTCAGGGGCAGGGTGACGCAAGTCCTCGTGATCATTGTTGATCGAACGGTCACCCTCCCTTTGGCGTAAGGGACTTCTAGCCTGCGAGTGTGACCGATCGTTCGGCGGAGAATGATCCCCAGTTGCCGTCGGGCAGCCGGGCGCGCAGCTTCAGCCGCCACACGGTCCCGGCCGCTTCGGCCACGGTCAGGCGGTAGACGGCGCGGCCCGCCGGGACGGCTCCCCGGCCCCACTGGATCACCGTGGTCATCCGCCCGTCCACGTACAGCTGGTACTCGCCGACCGGCTTCCCGGTGTCCGGGGCCCGCCAGGACAGCTCCACCGCGCCCGGCCCGGCGGTCGCCCGGAAGTCGGCGGGCGCGGTGCTCGGCGCGTGCCCGGTGGCGTGCGGCGTGGTGACGTCGGCGGCCGGGCTGTCGGGGGATGAGTGGTCGGCGCGGTCGCGGGCGCGGACCGTGAAGGTGTAGACGGTGTCCGGCAGCAGCCCGGTGACCGTGGTGCGGGTGGTCCGCCCGTCCACGGTGTGGATCCGGGCCCCGCCCTGGTACACGTCGTAGGCGCTGACGCCGATGTCGTCGGTGACCGCCGACCAGGAGAGCGACGCCGCCCGCGGCCCGTCCGGCCGGGCGGTCAGCGATGCCGGGGTGCCGGGCGCGCGCCGGTCGTCGGGCGCCGCGTCGGGGGTGGTCACGCGCGCCTCGGCGCTGCGCGGCGAGAGGTTGCCCGCGGCGTCCTCGGCCCGTACGGAGAAGGCGTACGCGGTCCGGGGGGTAAGGCCGGTGATGTCCACCATCCGCTTGTCGGCGGGGAGTTCGCGGACGAGGGCGGCGCCGCGGAAAACCTGGTAGCCGGTGACTCCGTCGGCCGGATCGGCCTCGGCCCACATCACGTGCACCGAACCGGAGCTGCCGGCCTGGGCCGTCAGCTCCAGGGGCGCGGGCGGGCTCTGGGTGTCGGGGGCCGGTCCGGCGCAGCCGGTCAGCAGGCCGCAGAGGAGGACGGCTGTTCCCACGGAGCGTCGCACGGCCCCTCCCCGACTGATCTGATGCGGGCACGCCAAAGGTCTAGACATATATGACACGTCGCGCAGGCGGCCATCAAGACCGCTGCGGGAAGTTGTGGGAAGTGTCCGCTCTCGGTGGGCGCTGACCGGACTGTGTCATTGCGTGCCCATTACGTACTGTTTAATTGCGACCGACTCGCAATAACCTTTGATCGGCAAACAGCGCGAGCCGGTACCGGCACGAGCAGGACCGGCGCGAGCAGTAAGCAAGACACGAGCAGTACAAGAGGTGTGCACAGCATGACGGCCCGAACGGCACGGGGACTGGCCGCGACCACGCTGGCCGCCGCACTCATCGCGAGCGCGGCGGCCTGCTCGACCCCTGGAGCGGGCGGCCCCGCGGGCGCCGCGGCCGCGGACTCCGTGGTCGTCGGGATCGCGACCGAGCCGGAGAGCCTCAGCCCGCTCCTCGGGTACGGCAAGGACGGCAACTCCAAGATCTTCGACGGCCTCCTCACCCACGACGCGTCGATGCGGCTGCGCCCGGCGCTCGCCGTGGCCCTGCCCGAGGTCTCCCGCGACGGGCTCACCTACACGTACCGGCTGCGCCAGGGCGTCCGGTTCAGCGACGGCACGCCCTTCACCGCCGCCGACGTCGTCTTCACGTACCGCACGATCCTCGACGCGAAGACGAACAACGCCGCCAAGACCGAGCTCGACGCCGTCGAGTCGGTCACCCGGCAGGGCGCCGACCGCGTGGTCTTCACCCTCAAGTACCCGTACGCGCCCTTCGCCGAGCGGACCGTACTGCCCATCGCGCCCGAGCACATCGCGGGCCGCCAGGACGTCAACAGCGGCGAGTTCACCACCCGGCCCGTCGGCACCGGCCCGTACGTCCTCACCGCCTGGTCCAAGGGCGAGAAGCTCAGCTTCCGCGCCAACCCCGACTACTGGGGCGGCGCGCCCGCGGTCAAGAAGTTCACGATGGCCGTCATCAAGGACGACGACGTGCGCGCCACCCGGCTGCGCGCCGGCGAGCTCGACGGGGCCGTCCTGCCGCCCAACCTCGCCAAGGGCTTCGCCCACGACAAGGGCCGCACCACCCTCGCCGCCACCTCCTTCGACTACCGCAACGTCACCCTCCCCACCCTGCACGAGGTGGCCGGCGACCCGGCCGTCCGCCGGGCGCTCGACCTCGCCGTCGACCGCACCGCCATGGTCGACAAGCTCCTCGACGGCGCCGGCAAGCCCGCCTACGGCCCGGTCCCCACCGACAGCCCCTGGTTCACGAAGGGCACCGAGCGCGCCCACGACCTCGGCCGGGCCCGCCGGATCCTCGACGCGGCCGGCTGGCGGCCGGGCGCCGACGGCATCCGCGTCAAGGACGGCGTCCGCGCCGCCTTCCCGCTCTGGTACACCTCCGGCGACAAGCTCCGCCAGGAGCACGCCCTCGCCTACGCCTCCGACGCCAAGAAGGCCGGCATCGAGATAACGACCGAGGCCGGCACCTGGGAGGTCATCGAGCCGCGGATGAAGACCGAGGCGGTCCTCGCCGGCGGCGGCTCGCCCGCCGACCCCGACTTCGACCAGTACCTGCTCCTCAAGTCCACCCTCGGCGGCGACGGCTTCAACAACATGGCCCGGTACGACAATCCGGCCGTCGACAAGGCCCTCGACGAAGGCCGCCGCAGCGGCGACCGCACCGTCCGCAAGGCCGCCTACGACACCGTCCAGCGCGAACTGGTGAAGAACCCCGGCTACACCTTCCTCACCCACATCGACCACCTGTACGTGGTCGGCAACCGCTGGAAGAACCTCACCACCCAGGTCGAACCGCACGACCACGGCCTCGGCTCCGGCCCCTGGTGGAACGTGGAGAAGTGGCAGCCCGCCACGTGAACCGCGGCCTGCCCTGGGGGCCGATGGCCAGGATGACGGGACGGCGGGTCCTGCTCGCCGCCCCCGTCCTGCTCACCGTGACCCTCGGCGTCTTCGCGGCCGCCGCGCTGTCGCCCTTCGACCCCGTCAAGGCGTACGCCGGCACCGCCGGGCTCACCGCCTCCCAGGAGACCCTCGACCAGCTCCGCGACAACCTCGGCGCGGACCGCCCCTTCCTGACCCGCTGGTGGGAATGGCTCGGCTCGGCGCTCACCGGCGACCTCGGCACCTCCGCCGTCATGCGCCGGCCGGTCGCCGACGTGATCACCGAACGCCTCGGCTGGTCCGTCCTGCTGGCCGGCACCGCCTTCCTGGTGGCCGTCCTGCTCGGCGCCGTCCTCGGCGTGCTCGCCGCCCGCCGGC
Source organism: Streptomyces sp. NBC_00239 (assembly GCF_036194065.1). Classification (NCBI taxonomy): domain Bacteria; kingdom Bacillati; phylum Actinomycetota; class Actinomycetes; order Kitasatosporales; family Streptomycetaceae; genus Streptomyces; species Streptomyces sp. NBC_00239. Next base: position 7,058,011 of record NZ_CP108095.1, read on the forward strand.
CCGGCCGCCTCCTGGACCGGGCCGCCACCGCCGCCGCGTACACCCTGGAGGCGGCGCCCGCCTTCTGGCTCGGGCTGCTCGCCATCTGGTTCTTCGCCGTCCACCTCGGCGTGCTGCCGGCCGGCGGACTCACCGACGCCGGCGCCGACACCGTGACCGCCGGCCAGGTCGCCCGCCACCTCGTGCTGCCCGCCCTGGTGCTCGCCGTCTCCCAGCTGCCCTGGTTCTTCCTGTACGTCCGCCAGGGCGTGGCCGACGCGCTCGCGGAGGACCCCGTACGCGGCGCCCGGGCCCGCGGCCTCGCCGAACGCACCGTGCTGCTCGGGCACGCCCTGCGCGCCGGCATGCTCCCGACGCTGACCCTGGTCGGCTCCCGCGTCCCCGAAGTCATCACCGGCGCCCTGCTGGTGGAGACCGTCTTCAGCTGGCCCGGCATCGCCGCCGCGACCGTCGAGGCGGCGACCTCGGTCGACTTCCCGCTGCTCGCCGCCCTCACCGTGCTCGCCACGGCGGCCGTCCTCGCCGGCAACCTGCTCTCCGACCTGCTGTACGGGCTCGCCGACCCGAGGGTGGGCTTCGATGGCTGACCCGGTGGGTGCTTCCGAGACTGTTGGGTGCGGTGGCGCCGTCAAGGCTGCCGGGACTGCCGGGACTGCGGAGGCTGCCGGGACCGTGTGGCACGCGCGGGCGGGCTCCGGCCGCCCCGCACGCTCCACCCGTACGCTGCGCGTGCGCGCCGCCGCGGCCCTCGTCGCCGCCGTGGTGCTCGCCGTCGTCCTCGTCCCCGTGGTCGTACCCCTCGACCGGCAGGCAGTCGACCTCGCAGCGAAACTCCTGCCGCCGTCCTGGGCGCACCCCTTCGGCACCGACGAAGTGGGCCGCGACCTGCTGCTGCGCTGCGTCTACGGGCTGCGCGTCTCCCTGCTCGTCGGCGTGGTCGCGGCGCTGGTCGCCACCGTCATCGGCACGGCCGTCGGAGCCGCCGCGGGCGCGCTCGGCGGCTGGACCGACCGGCTCGTGATGCGGCTCGTCGACACCTTCTCCGCCGTGCCGCACCTGCTGCTCGGCATCCTCGTCGTCGCACTGTTCCGCCCCGGCGTCTGGCCGGTGGTGGTCTCGGTGGCGCTCACGCACTGGCTCTCCACGGCCCGGATCGTGCGCGCCGAGATGCTCTCGCTGCGCGCCCGGCCCTTCGTGGACGCGGCCGTCTCGGGCGGCGCATCCCGGCTGCGGATCGCGGTTCGGCACCTGGTGCCGGGGGTGCTGCCGCAGGCCGGCCTCGCGGCCGTCCTGATGATCCCGCACGCGATGTGGCACGAATCGGCCCTGTCGTTCCTGGGCCTGGGCCTGCCCGCGCACGAGGCGAGCCTGGGCACGCTCGTGCAGAGCGCGCGCGGCGCGCTGCTCGCGGGCGCGTGGTGGCCGACCCTGTTCCCCGGCATCTTCCTGATCGTCCCGACGCTCGCCATCGCGGGCCTCGCCGCCGCCTGGCGCGACCGGCTCAACCCGCGCACCCGCTCGGAGCTGATGCTTTGAACCGCCTCCGCGTCCGACTGCGAACCGGCCCCGGCAGCCGCCGCGCCGAAGGCGAAGCCGCTCCCGGTGCCGCGCCCGCAGCTGGTGCCGCGCCCGCAGCTGGTGCCGCGCCCGCAGCTGGTGCCGCGCCCGCGGCCGGTGCCGCGCCCGTGCTCCGTGTGCGCGGGCTCTCCGTGCGCTTCGCGATGCGCGGCGGGCGGTACGTGGAGGCCGTCAGCGACGCCCGGTTCGACCTCGCGGCGGGGGAGTGCCTCGCCCTCGTCGGCGAGAGCGGCTGCGGCAAATCCGTGCTCGCCTCCGCCCTCCTCGGCCTGCTCCCCGGCAACGCCCAGACCGCCGGCGCAGCCCTCCTCGCCGACGGCCTCGACCTCCTCACCGCCGACGAGCGCACCCTCGCCCGCACCGTACGGGGCCGCCGCATCGGCCTGGTCCCGCAGAGCCCGGCCGCGCACCTCACCCCGGTCCGTACCGTCCGCGCCCAACTGGCAGAGACCGTACGGGAACTGGCCCCGGTGCCGCGGGCCGGACTACGGGCCGCCGCGGAGGCCGCCGCTGACCGCGCCGCGTTCCCCCGCACCCACCTCGACCGGTACCCCCACGAGCTGTCCGGCGGGCTCGCCCAGCGCGCCGCCACCGCGCTGGCCCTGGTCGGCGACGCCCCGCTGCTGCTCGCCGACGAGCCCACCACCGGCCTCGACCGCGCACTCGTGCACCGCACCGTCGACGAACTGCGCGGGCACACCCGTGACGGCCGCGCCCTGCTGATGATCACGCACGACCTCGCGGCGGCCGCCCGGATCGCCGACACCGTCGCCGTCATGTACGCCGGACGGATCGTCGAACTCGCCCCCGCCGACGCCTTCTTCGGCGTGCCGGGCCCCCGGCACCCGTACGCCCGCGGGCTGCTCGCGGCGCTGCCGGAGCGCGATTTCGTGCCGCTGCCCGGCAGCCCACCCGCGCTCTCCGCGCTGCCGCCCGGCTGCGCCTTCGCCGCCCGCTGCCCGGCCGCCGACGAGGCCTGCGGCCGGCGCCCCGCCTTCACCGGCGGCCTCGCCTGCCACCACCCCGCCCCACCGGAGCCGGCCCGTGCTTGAGTTGCGTTCGATCACCGCGGGCTACGGGCGCGGCGCCCCGGCCGTCCGCGACGTCAGCCTCACCCTGGCCCCCGGCCGGGCGACCGGGCTGCTCGGCCCCAGCGGGTGCGGCAAGTCCACCCTCGCCCGGGTCGCCGCGCTGCTGCACCGCCCCGACCACGGCACCCTCACCGTCGACGGCACCACCGTCACCCGCTGGCGGCACCGGGCGCCGCGCGAACTGCGCACCGCCGTCGGCGTGGTGTTCCAGCAGCCCCGCCTCGCCGCCGACCCCCGGCTGCGGCTGCGCGACCTGGTCGCCGAACCGCTGCGGGCCACCGGCCGCCGCCGCGAGGTCCGCACCCGGGTGCCAGAACTCGCCGAGCGCGTCGGCCTCGGCGCCGACCTGCTGGACCGCCGGCCGCACGAGGTGAGCGACGGGCAGCTGCAACGCGCCTGCCTGGCACGCGCCTTGGTGCTGAGCCCGCGCTGGCTGGTGTGCGACGAGATGACCGCGATGCTCGACGCCTCCACCGCCGCCGCGCTGGTCGGCGTGGTCGAGGCGTACCGCGCCGACACGGGCGCGGGGCTGCTCGCCGTGGGCCACGATCCGGTGCTGCTGGAGCGCTGGTGCGACCGCACCGTGCACTGGCCCGATCTCACCGGCGGCACGGACACGTCCGACTGACCGGCCGTCACCGAGGGTCAACAACCCGTACGGCGGACACGTCGTTCGCCCGGAAGGCCCTCCCGCTGCGCCAGGATGGCGGACCGATGCCGCAGCCGTGCCAGAACCCTGCGGCGCAGGAGGTTCCGATGGCGATTTCCATCTCCGTGGTGCTGCTGCTCCTGATCCTCGCAGTGGTCTTCGTACGCAGCGGCGGGCTCAAGTTCTCGCACGCGCTGGTCTGTCTGCTGCTCGGCTTCTACCTGGCGAGCAGCAGCATGGCGGCGACCATCCACAACAGCCTGGCGGCCACCGCCGACGTGGTGAGCAGCCTCAAACCCTGACCGACTGTTGCGCGTTCGTGAATCATCGCGCAGCGATATGGACTCCTCAGGCAACGAGTTCTAGCGTCTGCCCCCGGGCGCGATCTTGTACGCAGAGGAGGAACGACCGGATGTTCCGCAGAACGCTGAACTGCGCGGTGGCCCCGGCCCTCGCCGCAGCGGCGGCGTTGTACGGTGTCTCGCCGGCGCAGGCCGACGACATACCCAAGGCCCCCGGCCACCGTCTGGTGAGCCAGTACGAGGGCAGCCCCGCCACCGCCGTACCGGTGCCCGGCGAGGCCCCGCCGCAGCACCCGTACCTCGCACCCAACGGCCGCAGCGGCATGCACGCCGACGCGGCCGGCAGCGCCACCTACCCGTGGCCGGGTCCGCTCGGCCGCGACCCGGAGGTGCGCAGCGAGAAGATCGCGGCGCTCGGCGGTGAGTGCGCCACCGCCACCTTCGACTCGGGCGGCCGGCTGGTCACGGTGTGCGGCACCTTCGCGGGTTTCAAGGTCAAGCTCCTCGACCCGCGTTCCCTGGCCACGCTCGCGGAGTACCAGCTCCCGCAGCGTTCCTCGACGGTCGAGGCGATCACCTCGCTCGACTTCTCCAAGATCTTCAAGGACACCTCGGGCGGCGCCTACTTCTACCTGGACGACCAGGACCGGGCCGTCCTCGCCGACTCGCGGCAGCACATCCTGCGGCTCGGACACGCGCAGAACCCCGACGGCAGCTGGAAGTTCACCGTCGAGGACGACTGGGACCTCACCCCGCAGGTCCCGCACGACTGCGTCAGCTGGACCAACCTGTGGCCCAGCGGCAGTTGCGACCCCGTCACCTCCGTGATGCCCGACTGGCACGGCCGGATCTGGTGGGTCACCCGGCAGGGCCGGGTCGGCACCGTGGACCCGGACGACGGGCGGATCCGCTCGGTGCGGCTGGCGGGCGAGGAGATCCAGAACTCGTTCTCGGTGGCCGAGGACGGCGTGTCGATCGTCTCCGACCACGCGCTGTACAGCTTCCGGGCCGAGGCCGACGGCACCCCGAAGGTGCAGTGGCGCCAGCCGTACGACCGCGGGACCGGCACCAAGCCGGGTTCGGTGAACCAGGGTTCGGGCACCACCCCGGACCTGTTCGGCGACGGCTACGTCGCGATCACCGACAACGCCGACGACCGGATGAACGTCCTCGTCTACCGGCGGGGCGCGGACGCGCCGGCGGACCGGCGGCTGGTCTGCCGGGTGCCGGTCTTCGGCTCCGGCGCCTCGACCACCGACAACTCCCTGATCAGCTGGGGCAACAGCCTCGTCGTCGAGAACAACTACGGCTACGAGAACGTCACCACGCTGCTGCTGGGCAAGTCCGTCGTCGGCGGTGTCAGCCGCATCGACGTGCGACCCGACGGCAGCGGCTGCGACACGGTGTGGGAGAGCGCGATCCGCTCGCCCTCCACCGTCCCGAAGCTCTCCACCGCCAACGGGCTCCTCTACTTCTACGAGAAGGACCCCAACATCTGGGGCATCGACGCCTGGTACCTGACGGCCGTGGACTTCCGCACCGGTGAGCGCCGCTGGCGGCAGCTGACCGGCACGGGACCCGCGTACGACAACAACTGGGCGCCCGTCACCCTCGGTCCCGACGGCACCGCGTACGTCGGTGTGTTCAACGGGATCGTGGCGGTCCGCGACCGCTGAGGCGGTACGCGACGCAGCGCCGCCGGCCCGAAGGCCGGCGGCGCCGTCGTGCGGGTGCGGTGCCGGTGTCCGGGCTCAGTGGAAGAGCATGGAGGCGCCGCCGGCGGCGGTGGTGACCGAGCCGGGGCACAGGAAGCTCCCCGAGGTCTTGGTCGCGGTGAACGCCTGGTTGAGGTACTTGCGGGTGCTGCCGTCCCGGTTCCACAGGATGTTCGAGGCCTTGTAGCGGCAGGAGATGAAGCTCTGCTGGCCCGTGATGTCGATGACGTCCAGCTTCGCGGTGCCGGCGGCGTCGTCGAAGGTGAAGCCGGGGTTGTTGTTGAGGGCCGCGGTGATGCCGCCGCTGCAGGACAGGTTCCCGCCCGGCTTGTTGATAGAGGTGCGGTCGACGGTCAGCGCGGCGGGGGCGTTCGCGCTGGTGCGGGCGTTGGTCCAGGTACAGGTGCTGCCCGCGACCAGGATGCTGCCGTCGAGCAGCTGGTCGGCCGTGGGGCCCAGTGCCGTGGCCGTGGCCGAACCGCCGACGGTGGCGGCGACGACCAGGGCGGTGACGCAGGACAGTTTCGCGATGTGCCTCATGGTGCTCCTCCTTGCCACTTCCTTGTGGGGGTGTGCGGTGCGACGGGCGGGCCGCACCGGGGGGTGCTTCCGGTCGTGCCGGGGGAGGTGCCCGCGGCGGGACCGGGGAGGGAGCCGGACGTTCACGTACCGCTTCCGGCGGGGCGGATGCGCGCGGATGCGGGTGCGTCATGGAAGGTCCCACAGCCACCTTGAACTGTCAGGTACCCGTCAAGAAATTGGCTGGATGGCACCGCGTGCCGGAGCCTGCGACGCGTTGTGCGGGTGTCCGGGGCTGTGCGGGTGTCCGGCGGGCGGATGCGCGACCGAGCGCGGGCGGTCCGGCTCACCCGGTCCGGTGATCCGTGGCGCAGGAGCGGGACCGGTGCGGTCCGGCTGCGCCAGGGTGGGCGGATGACATCCCGCTCCTGGTTCGCCTCCTTCGCACTCCTCGCGCTCGGCGCGTCGGGGTGCATGGTGGTCTCGTCCGTACCGCCGCCGACCGGCCATCTGCCGTCACCCGCACCGGTGTTGCCCGCCGCCGTCGTCCCGGCGGCCGTGCCCGAGGGGGTGTCCGACCGGCCCGCGGGCCCGGGGGTGGACGTACGGCGGGCGAAGACGCCCAGGTCGGAGGCCGGGTCACGGGCCGGGGCCGAACCGAAGTCGGCTCCCGGGTCCGAGCCGAAGCCCGAGTCCAAGTCCGAGTCCAGGTCCGAGTCCAGGTCCGAGTCCGGGTCCCACGGCAAGCCCCGGACCAAGCGCACGGTCCGTCATGCGGGGCCCGCGGCGAAGGCCGGGGGGAAGGGGAAGACGAGGGGGCAGGCGAAGGCCAGGGGGAGGGCGGCGCTCAAGGGCGGGGCGAAGGCCAAGGGGAAGGCGCGCGCGAAGGGGGAGCGCCGGGTCCGGCCGACGGCGAAGGCCCTGCCGCATCCGAAGCGCAGGCCGCAGCACCGGCCCAAGGTGCGTCCCGCGCCCAAGCCCCGGAACCAACCGTCCTACGACATGCGCGCGTTGTGCGCGGCCGCCCGGGGGAGGGTGGATCCCGCCATCGCGGCCATGTGCCCGCGGGTCGGGAGCTGGACGCCGCCGACGCGCGGCGGCGGACGGTAGGGGGCGGGGCGGCCGGATTCGAACCGGCGTCCTCCTCCATGCTGTGTAGGCGCACTACCTCTGTGCTACGACCCCGCCTTGGGGCGATCTTAACCCTGCCTCCCCGCCTCCCGGCCAGCGGTTTTCCGGCCGCCCGGCCGCCGTCCGCCGCCCGCTGTCCGCCGGTGTCCCGGCTGCGGAAGTCGGCGAGGGTGTCCCGGCGTACGAGGAGGTGGGCCGAGCCGCCGTCGACGGTGGCGACACCGACGGCGGAGGGCCGTGACGTCAGAGGTGCGTCAGGGTGTGCCGCCGGGGTTCCAGAAGACCGTCAACTCCTCTGGTCCGCCCGGCTCCGGCGCGGTTCCATGGGCGCAGGCGACTGTCGGACGGCGGCAGCGAGGGCCGGCGGGAGGGGTGGTGGGTCGGGTGCGGCAACGGGTCGTGGCAGGGGTGAGCGGATCGCTGGGCAGCGTGACGGCCCTGCACCGGGCCGCCGCCGAGGCCCGCGCCCGGGGCGCGGAGCTGTGGGTGGTGCTGGCCTGGCAGCCGCCGGGCGGGCTCGGCACCCACCGGTTCGGCGACGTGTCGGTGCTCACCGCCGGCCAGGAGGCGGCGGCCGCCCGCCTCGGCGCGACCCTCCGTGCCGCCTTCGGCGCCGGGCCGGACCGCGCCTCGCGCATCCCGCCCGCGCCGGACCTGACCGCGCTGACCGCACGGGGCGGCGCGGGCGAGGTGTTGGTGGACTTCGCCCGCGACGCCGACGACCTGCTCGTCGTCGGGACCGGCAGGCCGCGGCGGCCGGTGCACCGCGCGCTGCACCGCTCGGTCGCCCGGTACTGCCTGGCGTACGCGACCTGCCCGGTGATGACGGTGCCGCCCAGTCCGCTCCAGTCCGCGCTGGAGTCCGTACGCCGCCGCAACGCGTGGGGACTGCCGCTGGACGCCCGCGAACTGGCCGGCTGACGGGCCCGGCTCCGCACGCGATCCGCCATGCCCGAATCAGGAGTTTATGTGCTGCCGTGGGGAAATTGCTGAATGCTGTGCAGGTTTGAGGTGTAATAGGCGCGAACGGGCGTGCGTATTCGGCCAAGTTGCCGCTCTGAGGGCACTTTTGTCACGCAGTGCGGTTCATGAGGCAACCTGCGCCCTTCCGTCGTCATCCTCACCGATCGAGGAGGCTCCCCGGGGAAACCCGCGGCGCCCCAGACGAGACCGACGATGAGGATGACCACCTTGATACGTGTCACACGCGTGGCAACCGCGACGATGGCGGTGCTCGCGCTCGCCGCGTCGGCGGCGCCGGCGCTCGCGGCCCCGGTCCCCGGCTCGCCCGGCCCCTTCTCGGGTGCCCGGGCGGCAGCGGCCGACGGCCTCCCCGAGGGCTGGCAGTTCACCGGTACCGGCAACGGCCGGCAGCTGGTGTGGACCTCGGCCGACACCGTGCCCATGGGCGACGCCCGGGTCGAGTTCTACGACGGGGACCGGCTGCTCGGCCGCCCGTCGGCGGGCCCGGACGGCCGCACCTTCCGGCTGCGGGCCGACGGCGCGCGGTTCGCGGGGGCGACCGACCTGCGCGTGGTGGCCGGCGGCCGCCGCCTCGACGCCCGCGGCGCCGCCGCGGCCCCCCAGTCCGGCCGGACCACCGTGCCGTCGGCCCAGGAAGCGCCGCTGCCCGCCAACGCGGTCGACCCCGGCAAGGCGGGCAACTACCGCACCGCCGACGGCGCGTACACCCTGAAGTCCGTGAAGCTGCCCGGCTACGCGGCGCCGGTCGAGATGCGCGCCACCGTCGTGGGCCCGACCAACGCCCCCGGCAAGCGCCCGGTCGTCCTGTTCCTGCACGGCCGCCACTCCGTCTGTTACATCCCCGGCGGCGAACTCGGCGGCGAGTGGCCCTGCAAGAACGGCACCAAGCCCATACCGAGCGAGCGCGGCTACCTCCAGTCCCAGAAGCTGCTGGCCTCCCAGGGCTATGTGACGGTCTCCATCGCCGCCAACGGCATCAACGCCCAGGACCACCTCGCCGACGACGCCGGCGCCCAGGCCCGCTCCTCCCTGGTCCGGCTGCACCTGGCCCGCTGGGCAGACTGGTCCGCCGACCGGTCCGGCGCCCCGGCAGCCGTCCGCGCGCTCGCGCCCGCCGACCTGTCCCGCGTCATGCTCGTCGGCCACTCGCGCGGCGGCGAGGGCGTCAACCGGGCCGCGCTCGACAGCCTCGAAAAGCCGCCCGCCTCCCAGGACGGCTACCGCGGCCCGGTGCGCTGGAAGATCCGCGGCAACGTGCTGATCGGCCCCACCGTCTTCGGGCAGAACCCCGTCCCCGACGTGCCCTCCATGACGATCCTGCCGGGCTGCGACGGAGACGTCTCCGACCTCCAGGGCCAGATCTACGCCGACGGCACCCGCGGCGTCAGCCGGGGCGCGGCCCTGCACAGCTCCGTCTACATGGTCGGCGCGAACCACAACTTCTTCAACACCGAGTGGACCCCCGGTCAGGCCGCGGCCCCGGCCGACGACGACTTCTGGCCCGGCGAGACCCCGGACCCGGTGTGCGGCGTCGGCAAGAAGACCCGCCTGACCGCGGCCCAGCAGCAGACCGCGGGCGCCACCTACATCGCGGCCGCGGCCCGGCTGTTCGTCGCCGGCGACGACCGGGTGCGCCCGCTGCTCGACGGCTCGAACCGTCGTGCGCCGTCCGCCGACCCGGCACGGGTGCTCACCCACGCCGTCGGCGCCCACCGCACCCCGGCCTTCCTGCCGGACCCCACCACCACCGTCACCGGCGGCCGGGTGTGCGCCCAGATCGACCCCGACCCGAAGCGCGCCTGCCTGCCCTCGGGCGAGCACGGCGGCAGCCCGTCACCGCACTTCGCGTCCTGGGAGACCATGCCCGAACCGGGCCGTGACGCCATGGTGATGCAGTGGTCGCGCGCCGGCTCCCCGGTCACCGTACGGCCCGCCCGCCCGGTCTCCCTGGCCGGTGCCGAGTCCCTGGCCCTGCGCGTCTTCGTACCGCCGAACACCACCGGCACCAAGCTGGACGTCACCGTCGTCGACGCCGCCGGCAAGCGCGCCACCCTCGGCCGGGCTACCGTCGACGGACTGCCCGGCACCGAGCGCACCTCCTCGTACTGGGCGCGCGAGGTCCGCGTTCCGCTGGCCGCCGCCGTCCGCGCCGGGCTCGACCTCAAGCACGTCAAGTCCCTGGAACTGACCCCGCGCACCGCCTCCGGCAAGGCGTGGCTGATGGACGCCTGGGGCTGGCGCCCCGGCACCCCCGCCGTGAAGCCGGCCGGGCTCACCCGCGTCGACATCGGCCGTCTCCAGGTCAAGGAGGGCGACTCCGGCACCAAGACCTACCGGATCCCCGTGCAGGTCACCGGGCACGGCAGCGGGCAGCTGCGGCTGTTCGTCCCGAAGCCGGGCACCGACCAGACCACCAGCCGCCTCGTGACCGTCCGTCCGGGCAGCCAGGCCATCGACGTCCCGGTCTCCGTCACCGGCAACACCCGCTTCGGCTCCTCGATTTCGAGTGACATCTTCGTCAAGGCCGTCCGCGGCGTCGCCGTCGGCAGCCACCGCGGCGGTGTGACCGCGCTGAACGACGACCCCATGCCGAAGGTCACCATGACTCCGGTCGCGGGTGACGTCGTCGAGGGCAAGAAGCTGACCTGGCGGGTGGCCCTGTCGGCGGTCTCCGACTCGGACATGATGTACCAGTTCGACTTCGCGAAGGTCACCGACGGGACCGAGCTGTCCACCAAGGACGTCGACCCGGTGTGGCTGAAGGAGACCTTCGACCAGCAGCCCGACCCGGAGCGTCCGCTCTCGAAGATGCTCGCCCAGGGCTCGCCGTCGCTGTGGTTCCACATCCCCGCCGGCAAGCTGCGCACCGACGTGACCGTCCCCACCGTGGCGGACCGGGTGCGCGAGCCGGCGGAGACCGTGCGCGGACAGCTGTTCATGTACGACGAACAGTGGAACCCGAAGCCGGGCCCCGTCGTCACGGGCACGGTACGCGACGCCTCCTAGCACCACGGGCACCACGAGCACCACGAGCACCACGAGCACCGTGAACTCCCTGTGGAGCCGCGGGCAGTGAACAACGGGCGCCGCCGCGCCGGCCGGACCGGACACCACCGGGACGGCCGGGCGGCGGCGTCCGCCGTTCCGCCCCGCGCGGGTTTGACGTACGCGGGCAGTGGCGGTGAAGCTCGGCCGGCCGGCACGGACCGGGAAGAGCGACATCGCCCAGGGGGCGCTCGGATGGATCGGATGCGTCGGATCGACCACGACGACCGGATCGGCCACACCGACCGGCCGGACCGGATCGGCCACACCGACCGGCCGGACCGGATGGACCGGCTCGGCGGTGCGGCGGCGGGCTGGGCCGCCGGGCCGGTGTGGGTGGCCGGCGTCGACGTCGGCGGCACCGGCGTGCGCGTCGCCCTCGCCCGTCTCGACGGCGACGGGGGCGGGCCCGCGGTCGTGGCCCGTACCGACATCGCCGCCGCCACCCGAACCGGCCCCGGCGGCATCGACGCCCGGGCGCTGCTGGACACCCTGCTGCCCGCCTGCGGCCGGCTGCTCGCCGAGACCGGGGCGCCCGCGGTCCGCACCCTCGCCGTCGGCGCCACCGGGATGGTCGCCCTCGGCCGGGACCTCGCCGCCCGGCTGCCCGGACCGCTCGCCCGGATCACCGGGGCCGAGCGGCTGGTGCTGGCCTCCGACGCGGTCTGTGCGTACGCCGGCGCCCTCGGCGCCCGGCCCGGCGTGGTGGTCGCCGCCGGCACCGGAATGATCGCGCTGGGCACCGACCTGGCCACGGGCTGGCGGCGCGCGGACGGCTGGGGCCACCTGCTGGGCGACTGCGGCGGCGGTGCCTGGATCGGCCGGGCCGCGCTCGACGCGGCGCTGCGCGCGCACGACGGCCGGGACGGCGGGTCCGCGCCGCTGCTCGCCCGCGTCACCGACCGCTTCGGCCCGCCCGCCGGGCTCCCCGCCGTCTTCCAGGGCTCCGACCGGGCGGCGCTGCTCGCCTCGATCGCGCCCGACGTGGGCGAGGCCGCCGCCGCGGACCCCGTCGCCGCCGGGATCCTCGCCCGCGCGGCCGCCGAGATCGCCGGCACGGCAGCCGCGGTCGCCTCCGCGGTCACCCGGCCCGACTCCGACTCCGGTCCCGGATCCGGTGCCGACTCCGGTCCCGGATCCGGCGCCGACTCCGGCCCCGGATCAGGCGGAGGCCCTGGCGCCGACCCGGGCGCGGGCCCGCGCATCGCGCTCACCGGGCGCCTCTTCGAGCTGGCCGGGCTGCGCGCGGCGGTGGCGGACCGGCTGACGGACGCAGTGCCGGGGGTCCGGCTGCGTCCCGCCGAGGGCGACCCGCTCCTCGGCGCCCTCCGGCTGGCCGCCGCGGACGGTGGGCCGCCCTGGCCGACCGGCGCGCCGTGGCTCCAGGTCATCCGCTGTCGGTGAGCTCCTGCCGGGCGGAAGCGAGTTGTCCACAGGTTGGCCGGAGCCGGTCGGCCGTGTCGTCACCGGCCGCTAGGCTTCTGGAATGACCCTCTCCGACACCTCTGCCGAGACCTCCGATGCCCTGCAAGTGCTCCACCGAGTCTTCGGATACGACTCGTTCCGCGGCGAGCAGCAGCAGATCATCGAGCAGGTCGTCGGCGGTGGCGACGCACTGGTGCTGATGCCGACCGGTGGCGGCAAATCGCTCTGCTACCAGATCCCGGCGCTGGTCAGAGAGGGCACCGGCGTCGTGGTCTCGCCGCTGATCGCGCTGATGCAGGACCAGGTGGACGCGCTCACCGCCCTCGGCGTGCGGGCCGGCTTCCTCAACTCCACGCAGGACCCGCAGGAGCGCCGCCGCGTCGAGCAGGCCTTCCTCGCCGACGAGCTCGACCTGCTCTACCTGGCACCGGAGCGGCTGCGCACGGAGGGTACGCAGCGGCTCCTCGACCAGGGCAAGGTGTCGCTGTTCGCGATCGACGAGGCGCACTGCGTCGCCCAGTGGGGCCACGACTTCCGTCCCGACTACCTCGCGCTGTCCATGCTCCACGAGCGCTGGCCGAAGGTGCCGAGGATCGCACTGACCGCCACGGCCACCGAGGCGACCCACGCCGAGATCGCGGCCCGGCTCGGCCTCCAGGACGCCCGGCACTTCGTCGCCAGCTTCGACCGGCCGAACATCCAGTACCGCATCGTCGGGAAGAACAACCCCACCAAGCAGCTGCTGGATCTGATCCGCGCCGAGCACGCCGGGGACGCCGGCGTCGTCTACTGCCTGTCGCGCGCCTCGGTGGAGAAGACCGCCGCCTTCCTGGTGGAGCACGGCATCGACGCCGTCGCGTACCACGCCGGCATGGACTCCCGTACGCGTGCGGCGAACCAGTCCCGCTTCCTGCGCGAGGACGGGGTCGTGGTGGTGGCCACCATCGCCTTCGGCATGGGCATCGACAAGCCGGACGTGCGCTTCGTGGCGCACCTGGACCTGCCGAAGTCCGTCGAGGGCTACTACCAGGAGACCGGACGCGCCGGCCGTGACGGCGAGCCGGCCACGGCCTGGCTGGCGTACGGCCTCCAGGACGTGGTGCAGCAGCGCAAGATGATCGAGGGATCGGAGGGCGACGAGGCGCACCGCCGGGCGCTGGCCGGGCACCTCGACGCCATGCTCGCGCTGTGCGAGACGGTCTCCTGCCGCCGGGTGCGGCTGCTCGCGTACTTCGGGCAGTCCGGCGAGCCCTGCGGCAACTGCGACACCTGCCTGACCCCGGCCGAGTCCTGGGACGGCACGGTCGCCGCCCAGAAGCTGCTGTCCACGGTGTGGCGGCTGGCGAAGGAGCGCCGGCAGAAGTTCGGGGCCGGCCAGATCATCGACATCCTCCAGGGCAAGAAGACCGCCAAGGTCATCCAGTTCGACCACGACGGGCTCTCGGTCTTCGGGGTCGGCGCCGACCTGAGCACCGCGGAATGGCGCGGTGTGGTGCGCCAGCTCCTGGCGCTGGGGCTGCTGGCCGTGGAGGGCGACTACGGCACGCTGGTCCTCACGGACGCCAGCGGCGAGGTGCTCGGCGGCGGCCGCACCGTGTCGCTGCGCAAGGAGACGGCCGTCCGCGGTCCCGCCCGCAAGGAGTCCGGTTCCGGGCGCTCCGGGAAGGGTTCCCGGGTGCCGGTCGACCTGCCGGCGGCCGCCGTGCCGTTCTTCGAGGCCCTGCGCGCCTGGCGGGCCGCGACCGCCCGCGAGCAGGGCGTACCGGCGTACGTGGTCTTCCACGACGCCACGCTCCGGGAGATCGCGTCGCAGCTGCCCGCCACGGCCGCCGAGCTGGGCACGATCGCCGGTGTCGGCGAGGCCAAGCTCGCCCGGTACGCCGAAGGCGTCCTCGGCGCGCTGGCGGAGGCGGGCGCCGACGCGGCCCCGGCCGCCGGCGGGAACCCTCCCTCCGACCCGGCCCCGGCCGCGGCCCCGCCCGCCTCGCGGCCCGCCGGGAAGGCCGCCACGGCCCAGGCGGCCCCGGAGCGCCAGCCGTCCCCCTTCGACGGCTTCGGCCACGACGAGGAACCGCCCTTCGACCTGGAGGAAATGGACCCGTCCTGGGACGACTGGCAGTAGGCGTCCACGGGGCCCGGACCAGCACGGAAGCGGGCCCGGACCAGCACGGAAGCGGGCCCGGACCAGGCACGGAAGCGGGCCCGGACCAACGCGGGGGAGAGGGCCCGGACCAGGCCGTCCGGGCCCGGCGGGAGGGGTGGCGGGTGCTCCGGGGGGCACCCCCTGAGTGCTCGGAGCGGCGGGGGGTTAGCATATGAGCGCCGCCTAGCTCGAAAGATAAAACCTGTGACTGTCAACGAGGACTCGTTCACCGACTGGAAGAACCGCGAGGAGATCGCGGAATCGATGATCCCGATCATCGGGAAGCTGCACCGGGAGCAGGACGTCACGATCCTGCTGCACAGCCGCTCCCTGGTGAACAAGTCGGTCGTCAGCATTCTCAAGACCCACCGATTCGCCCGTCAGATCGACGGTGAGGAACTCTCCGTCACCGAGACGCTGCCGTTCCTGCAGGCGCTCACCGCGCTCGACCTCGGCCCGTCCCAGATCGACATCGGCATGCTCGCCGCGGAGTACAAGAACGACGACCGCGGTCTGTCGGTGGCGGAGTTCACCGCCGATGCCGTCGTCGGCGCCACGGGTGCCAACAAGATCGAGCGCCGCGAGGCCCGCGACGTGGTCCTCTACGGCTTCGGCCGGATCGGCCGCCTCGTCGCCCGCCTGCTCATCGAGAAGGCCGGCTCCGGCAACGGTCTGCGCCTGCGCGCCATCGTCGTCCGCGGTGGCGGCGACCAGGACCTCGTCAAGCGCGCGTCGCTGCTGCGCCGCGACTCGATCCACGGCCAGTTCCAGGGCACGATCACGGTCGACGAGGCGAACAGCACGATCGTCGCCAACGGCAACGCGATCAAGGTGATCTACGCCAACGACCCCTCCGAGGTCGACTACACGGCGTACGGCATCAAGAACGCCATCCTCATCGACAACACGGGCAAGTGGCGCGACCGCGCGGGCCTGTCGAACCACCTGCGCCCCGGCATCGACAAGGTCGTCCTGACCGCCCCGGGCAAGGGCGACGTCCCGAACATCGTGCACGGTGTCAACCACGACATGATCAAGCCGGACGAGCAGATCCTGTCCTGCGCGTCGTGCACCACCAACGCCATCGTCCCGCCGCTGAAGGCGATGAACGACGAGTACGGCGTGCTGCGCGGTCACGTGGAGACCGTCCACTCGTTCACGAACGACCAGAACCTGCTGGACAACTACCACAAGGCCGACCGTCGCGGCCGCTCCGCGCCGCTCAACATGGTCATCACCGAGACCGGTGCCGCCTCCGCCGTCGCCAAGGCGCTGCCGGAGCTCGAGGCCCCGATCACGGGCAGCTCGATCCGCGTGCCGGTGCCGGACGTCTCGATCGCGATCCTCAGCCTGCGCCTGGGCCGCGAGACCACCCGCGAGGAAGTCCTCGACTACCTCCGCGACGTCTCGCTGCACTCGCCGCTGAAGCGTCAGATCGACTTCACGACCGCTCCCGACGCCGTCTCCATGGACTTCGTGGGATCGCGTCACGCGTCGATCGTCGACGCCGGCGCCACCAAGGTCGACGGCGACAACGCGATCCTCTACCTCTGGTACGACAACGAGTTCGGCTACTCCTGCCAGGTCATCCGCGTCGTCCAGCACGTCTCGGGCGTCGAGTACCCGACCTACCCGGCTCCGGCCGCGGCTCCGTCGGCCTGATCACGGCGGTCCGAAGGGCGTCCGGCCTGGGTTCATCCCAGGCCGGACGCCCTTTTCGTCTTCAGGGAAGAAGATCGGCTCCGGGCGGGCGCGGGCGCCGTCACCAGGGCAGTTCGCGCAGCTGCTGCACGCACAGCACCACGAACAGCAGGCCGGCGGCCCCGATCATCACATTGCTCACCGGCCCGTTGCGCCAGTCGGCCGGCGTGCGAGCGGAGTTGAGCAGCCACAGCAGCGTCACGGCCAGGAACGGCATGAAGAGCGCGCCGATCACTCCGTACACCACGACCAGGCCGAAGGGCTGGTCCAGGAAGAGCAGGCTGATCGGCGGGAAGGTGAGCCAGAGCAGGTAGGCCCGGAAGGGCAGCGACTTCTCGGGGCTCGGCCCGGCGGCCCCGGCGGCCCCGGCAGCCCCGGCGGGCCGGAACTTCGTGACGAAGTCGGCGAACATCAGGCTCACCCCGTGCCAGACGCCGATCAGTGAGGTGAACGAGGTCGCGAAGAAGCCGATCAGGAAGAGCTTCGCGGTCGCCGCCCCGTACCGCTCCTCCAGGATGGTGCTCAGGCTGAGCAGGCCCTTGTCGCCCTTGGCCAGCGCCACACCCGACGCATGCAGGAGCTCGGCCCCGACGAAGAGCATGGCCACGACGAAGAGGCCGGTGGTCAGGTAGGCGACGCGGTTGTCGAGGCGCATGACCTTCATCCAGCCCGTGTCCGTCCAGCCCTTGGCGTTGACCCAGTAGCCGTACGCGGCGAGCGTGATCGTGCCGCCGACACCACCGATCAGGCCGAGCGTGTAGAACAGCGAACCGTCCGGCAGGACGGGCACGAGGCCGGCCGCGGCGGCGCCGAGGTGGGGCGTGACCCTGATCGCGAGGTAGACGGTGACCAGGAACATCACACCGACGAGGACCGTCATGACCTTCTCGAACACGGCGTACTGGTTGAACCACACGAAGACGAGTCCCACCAGTCCGCAGAGCACGGCCCAGACCTTCAGGTCCATCGTGTCCGGGAAGAGCGCGGCCAGCGGCAGTGCGCTGGAGGACATCGCGGCGGCGCCGTAGACGAAGCCCCAGACGACGACGTAGCCGGCGAAGTAGACCGTGGTCCACGAGCCGAGGCTGCGCCAGCCGTCGAAGAGCGTACGGCCGGTGGCGAGGTGCCAGCGGCCGGCGGCCTCGGCGAGCGAGATCTTGACCAGACAGCCGATGACGGCCGCCCACAGCAGGGTGTAGCCGAACTTGCCGCCCGCGATGAGGGTGGCGACGAGGTCACCGGCCCCGACGCCGGTCGCCGCGACGACGACGCCCGGCCCGATGGACCGCCAACTCGCCCTCCGGGGCGTGTGGTATCCGCTGCCGCCGGTGCCGGTGCCGGTGCCGGTGCTTTCGGGTCCGGGTTCCGGCCCGGATCCGGGCCCGGTCCGGGTGGTGTCCGTCATCCGTGGTGGCCTTCCCGTTCGCCTCTGAAGTGACCTGGATCACCAAATCGCCCGGGCGGCGGTCGGCGCAAGAGGGCCTCCGCCCGGCGGCCGGAACCGGTCGGGCGTTTCGGCTGCGTACCGGCGCATCCGTACGCGACGGTGGGACGGCCGGATCCCGCCGGCCCTTGCTGAGGAGACTCGCCGTGAACTGGACCCTCGAAGTCGTCCCGCTCCCTGTCGCCGACATGGACCGGGCGAAGACGTTCTACGCCGACAAGGTCGGCTTCAAGGTCGACCTCGACGACGAGGTCGCCCCCGGCATGCGCATCATCCAGCTGACCCCGCCCGGCTCGCGCTGTTCGATCGCCATGCTGCAGGGGATGCCCGCGGCGCCCGGCACGAAGCCGATGGCCCCCGGGACGCTGCAGGGGCTGCAGCTCTGCGTCACCGACATCGAAGCGGCCCGCGAGGAACTGGCCGGCCGCGGCGTCGACGTCTCGCCGGTCCGCCACGTCGGCGAGACGGGTTGGGAGGACGGCAAGGGCGGCACCTGGAACTCGTTCATGACGTTCGAGGACCCCGACGGCAACGGATGGGTGGTCCAGGAAGCTCCGTCGGAGCTGTCCGAGCGCTGACCACTGCGCTGACCGCCGCGCTCGCCGCGGCGCCGACCGCGGCGCGCGGGGTGAGCCGTGTCTCACCCGCGCGCCGCCGCTTGTCTATGCAACGAGTTGCATAGCAGGATCGCGGTATGGCGCTCGACCACGCGATCCTCGTCTCCCTGCTGGAGAAGCCGGGCTCCGGCTACGAGCTGGCCCGCCGGTTCGAGCGGTCCATCGGCTACTTCTGGACCGCCACCCACCAGCAGATCTACCGCGTGCTCAAGCGCATGGAGACCGACGGCATGCTCGCCGTCCGCGAGGTGCCCCAGCAGGGCCGGCCGGACAAGAAGGAGTACTCCGTCGCCGCCCCCGGCCGGGCCGCGCTCGCCGCCTGGCTGCACGAGCCGATCGAACCCGAGAGCCTGCGGCACGACCTCGCCGTGAAGATCCGCGGCGCCGCCTTCGACGACCCGGCCGCCCTGATCCGCGAGGTCGAGCGGCACCACCAGGTGCACAGCGGCCGGCTCGCGCACTACCTCGCCGGCGAACTGCGGGACTTCACCGGGCCCGAGGCCCCCGTGCCGCTCGACGCGGGCCGCGAACTCCAGCACGTCGTGCTGCGCGGCGGCATCGCGTACGAGCGGATGACGATCGCCTGGCTCGACGACGTCCTCGCCACCCTCCACCGGCTCGCCGGTTCCGCACCCTCGCCCGCGGCCGGTTCCGCGCCCGCGCCCGCGGCCGGGCCCGCGGCCCCGGCTTCCGTCTGAACGACCTTCGACCGACTCCCAACCCCTCGGAAGGTGGACCTCCCATGTCCGACCCCCTCCTGTTCAACCCGCGCACCTACGACCCGCAGCACTTCGACGCCGAGACCCGCAGGCTGCTGCGCGCCACCGTCGACTGGTTCGAGGCGCGCGGCAAGCGTCGGCTGATCGAGGACTACCGCACCCGGGCCTGGCTGGGCGACTTCCTCGCGTTCGCCGCCAAGGAAGGCCTGTTCGCCACCTTCCTCACCCCGGCCGCGAACGCCGGACGGGAGGACCAGCGCTGGGACACCGCCCGGATCGCCGCCCTCAACGAGATCTTCGGCTTCTACGGCCTCGACTACTGGTACGCGTGGCAGGTGACCATCCTCGGTCTCGGCCCGGTCTGGCAGAGCGACAACGCCGCCGCCCGCGACCGCGCCGCGGAACTCCTCTCCCAGGGCGAGGTGTTCGCCTTCGGCCTGTCCGAGAAGACGCACGGCGCCGACATCTACTCCACCGACATGCTGCTGGAGCCCACCGGCGACGGCGGCTTCCGGGCGAGCGGCTCCAAGTACTACATCGGCAACGGCAACGCCGCCGGCCTGGTGTCCGTCTTCGGCCGCCGCACCGACATCGAGGGCCCGGACGGGTACGTCTTCTTCGCGGCCGACAGCCGCCACCCGGCCTACCACCTCGTCAAGAACGTCGTCGACTCCTCGAAGTACGTGAGCGAGTTCCGGCTGGCGGATTACCCGGTGGCCGCAGAGGACGTCCTGCACACCGGCCGCGCCGCCTTCGACGCCGCCCTCAACACCGTGAACGTCGGCAAGTTCAACCTCTGCACCGCCTCGATCGGCATCTGCGAGCACGCGATGTACGAGGCCGTCACCCACGCGCACGGCCGCATCCTCTACGGCCGCCCCGTCACCGCCTTCCCGCACGTGCGCCGCGAGCTGGCGGACGCGTACGTACGCCTCGTCGGCATGAAGCTGTTCAGCGACCGCGCCGTCGACTACTTCCGCTCGGCCGGCCCCGACGACCGCCGCTACCTGCTCTTCAACCCGATGACGAAGATGAAGGTGACCACCGAGGGCGAGAAGGTCATCGACCTGATGTGGGACGTCATCGCGGCCAAGGGCTTCGAGAAGGACACCTACTTCGCCAACGCGGCCGTCGAGATCCGCGGACTGCCCAAGCTCGAGGGGACGGTCCACGTCAACCTCGCCCTGATCCTCAAGTTCATGCGCAACCACCTGCTGGACCCGGTCGACTACCCTGCCGTGCCGACCCGCCTGGACGCGGCCGACGACGCGTTCCTCTTCCGGCAGGGCCCGGCCCGGGGCCTCGGCTCCGTACGCTTCCACGACTGGCGCCCCGCCTTCGACGCGTACGCCGACGTCCCGAACGTCGCCCGGTTCCGCGAACAGGCCGACGCCCTGTGCGAGTTCGTCACCACGGCGGCCCCGGACGAGCAGCAGAGCCGCGACCTCGACCTGCTCCTCGCCGTCGGCCAGCTCTTCGCGCTCGTCGTGCACGGCCAGCTGATCCTGGAGCAGGCCCGCCTGACCGGCCTCGACGAGGACGTTCTCGACGAGCTCTTCGCCGTCCTCGTACGGGACTTCTCCGCGCACGCCGTCGAGCTGCACGGCAAGGACTCCGCCACCGAGCAGCAGCAGCGCTGGGCGCTCGGCGCGGTCCGCCGCCCCGTCGTCGACGAAGCGCGCGCGGCGCGCGTCTGGGAGCGCGTCGAGGCCCTCGCCGGGGCCTACGAGATGGCTCCGTAGGGTTCCGGATGCCCGGGGCGGTCCGGCCGGCCCGCCCCGGGCCCCACTGTCAGCGGCACGTCAGCGGGACGTCAGCGGAACGGCAGGGCGGGCCCCGAAGCTGGGGGACCACGAACCAACCCCTCGCGCGGGTGGTGATCAGCTCGGGCTCTCGGAGGCATCCATGCAGCGACGTACGTTCCTCACCGGCACCCTGCTCGGGGCGGCGGCCGCCGCCGCGCCGTTCTCGGTCCTGACGGCCGGCACCGCCTCGGCGGCCACGGTGACGGTCGGCTCCGTGAGCGACCTCCAGAAGGCGATCGACCGGGCGGTGGCGGGCGACCGGATCGTCCTCGCCGACGGCACGTACACCGTCCCCTCGGGCGGCATAGCGATCTCCGGCAGGAACGGCACCACCAGCGCGCCGATCACGATCGTCGCGGAATCCCGCGGTGGCGCGGTGCTCCAGGGCCAGCGCGGCTTCGTCCTCGCCAACTCGAGCAACATCACCATCAGCGGCTTCGCCTTCCGCCAGAGCACCACCCTGGAGATCCCGGCGAGCTGCCCGCGCATCCGGCTCACCCGCAACGACTTCCGGTTCGCCGACGTCAGCGGCCTCGACTGGGTCGTCGTACGCGGCGACGACGCCAAGATCGACCGGAACTCCTTCCACGACAAGACGACCGAGGGCATCTTCGTCGTCCTCGACGGCCCCGGCACGACCGCCGTCGCACAGCGCCTGACGCTCCTGCGCAACCACTTCTCCGACCACAGCTACGCCGGCGCCAACGGTGGCGAGTCGATCCGGCTCGGCGTCAGCAGCCGCGCGCTGTCCGTCGCCGACGCGGTCGTCGAGTACAACCTGTTCGAGCGGTGCGACGGCGACCCCGAGGCCGTCTCCGTGAAGTCCTCCGGCAACACGATCCGCTACAACACGCTGCGCGACAGCCGCGGCGGCATCGTGCTGCGGCACGGCAACGAGACCACCGTCGAGGGCAACCACCTGCTCGACGGCGGCGAGGGCATCCGCGTCTACGGGAACGACCACCTGGTCGTCAACAACCTCCTCGCCGGACTCTCCGGCCGGGCCCTGGTCATCGGCAGCGGCACCACCCGCGACCACCACGCGGGCGAGAGCACCGAGGAGCGCCGCGGCAACGACGCCTGCGACCGCGCGCTGATCCTCCACAACACCCTCGTCGGCAACACCGGTTCGCTCTCGGGCGAGACCCGCACCTACGAGCCGAAGGACGTGGTCATCGCCGACAACCTCCTGGTCGGCAGCGCCGGCAACCTGGTCGCCATGGGCAAGACCACCGGCTTCACCTGGCAGGGCAACATCCTGTGGGGGACCGCCGCCAACGGCACCATCCCCGCCGGCGGCTACCGCCGGGTCGACCCGCTCCTGCGGAAGGAGTCCGACGGCGCCTTCCGGCTGGCGGCGGGCAGCCCGGCGATCGGCGCGGCGACCTTCACCGGCGTGTCCGTGGCCGAGGACGTCGACGGCCACGCGCGCGGCAGCGCCCGCGACGTCGGCGCCGACGAGTACACGACCGCGACCCCGGTCCGCCGCCCCCTCACCACGGCCGACGTCGGCCCGAACGCCGCGTAACCGCTCTCCTGTCGCCCAAGGCGCCCGGTCCGGCACCCGCCGGGCCGGGCGCCTGCGTGCTTCGCGGGGCCGTCCGCCCGACGGATACGTCCCGACACCGGTCCACATGGTGGGACTGGTCTGGACCGCACCGCTCCGAGTGGACTTGGGGGCACCGCTTCCGGCTGTTGGAATGATCAAGCCAGACTTGACCAGCACATCCAACCGGGAGAATCCCTGTGAGAGCCCCAGCACTGAGGGCGGGCGGGAAGCCGCCCGGAGCGGCCGGGCCGACCCGCTTCGCCGCCGTCGTGGCAGCGGTGGACCCCGCTGCCCTCGGCACCCTCCTCGAACGGCGCCGCCAG
Source organism: Streptomyces sp. NBC_00239 (assembly GCF_036194065.1). NCBI lineage: Bacteria > Bacillati > Actinomycetota > Actinomycetes > Kitasatosporales > Streptomycetaceae > Streptomyces > Streptomyces sp. NBC_00239. The sequence goes on from NZ_CP108095.1 coordinate 7,080,751, forward strand.
GAACTGGCGGAGTCGGACGGGGTGTTCGCACGCGCGGCGGAGGTCGCCGAGGTCTACGCCCGCTGGTTCGACGCCCACGGCGTCACCTGCCCGCTGCCCGGCCAGATCGCCGGCGCCCGCCGCAAGGGCCTGCCCGCGATCGGGCCGGCCGTCGACACCCTGCTGTACGCCGAGCTGACCACGGGCGTGCTGATGGGAGTCCAGGACGCCGACACCATCGACGGCGACCTGCTCTTCGACCGGGCGGAGCAGGGCGAGACCTTCGAGGGCTTCCGCACCACCGTCACCTGCGCGCAGGACGAGCCCGTGGTCCGGGACGGGACCGCGATCGTCGCCTCCGTGATCCAGGGCCCCGACCGCCGCACCAGCGTCACCAAGGCCTCCCGGCACCTCGTCTTCACCGTGTACGACGCACCCGGCCTGGCCGCCGCGGACTTCGACGGCGGCGTCCACCTCCTGAGCGAACTCCTCACCGCGTCCGGGGCCGTCCCCGAGGTGCTGGAGGTACGGCTGTGACCGAGCCCGCGGCGGCCGGGTTCGGGGAACTCCCGCGGGAGTCCCTGCCCAGCCGCCACCAGCGGCGCATCCTCATATGCGCCGAGCCGGAGCCGGCCGGCCACCCGTACGGCCAGCCCGGCCTGCACCCGGCCGCGGCCCGCTGGCAGCGCCAGTACGTCGGCGGGGTCTACGTGCGCGTCCCGGGCGGCACCGGGCCGCAGCAGCGCGCCGCCGTCGCCCGCTTCACCGCGGCCGGATGCACCCTTCAGGCCACCCACTTCTACCGGCCGGCGGACGTCCCGGCCCTCGCCCCGCTGGCCCGGCTGCTGGAAACCCTGCCGGTCGGCGACGGCTTCGACCCGCTGCGGGTCGCCGAGCTGCTCGTGCTCGGCGCGACCGACGTGGTCGGCCCGTACCCGCAGCAGGACCTGGCCGCCGCACGGGCCGCGGTCTCGTACGTCAACGACCGGCTCGGCGACAACTGGCTGGCACTGCCCATGGTGACCAGGGTGGAGGGGGCGACGTTCGCGGCCGGGGGACCGCAGACGCAGCACCCCGCCCAGGACGCGCTCGACGACCACTTCGCCGACACGGCGAGGGCGCTGGCCGCCGAGGCGGAGAGCCGCCTGGAGGTCCTGGAGCGGCTGACGGGGCACGGACCGGCCGTCCCGCACCCGACGGCGGCGCTCGGCGCCGAGTGACCTGCCGCACCACGTACCGCACGAGCGCCACAAGCGATCTGGGGGGAACTGCGCCATGCGCACCACCGCTACTCTGCGCGCCGTACTCGGCTTCGACCTGACCGAGTACGTCGGCCACGCCCGCGCCGTGGGCCGGGACCGGCTCGACCCGGAACTGCGCGCCTGGATGGCCGGGATCTACGAGGACTTGGTCGTCCTCCTCGCCCTCGACCGGGACCGGCTCGACCGCCGGGAACACGCGTTACTCCGCTTCGCCGAACTCGTCTTCCAGGCCGAATGGAAACTGGCCGTCCCCGAGGGGGAGAGCCCCCAGCAGGTCGCCGCCCGGGGCGGCGGACCGCTGGACCGGCGCGGCAAGCGCTACCAGCCCTACGGCAACGTACGGCTCCTCAACCACGTGCTCGGCACCCGCAGCCACGCCCCGGACGGTGCCGTCGAGCGGGCCTGCTGGCAGGCGGTCCGCGCCACCGCCGAGAGCTGGCGGGCGTACGAGCAGCGCACGGCCGACGGCACCGAGAAGTGGGCGCAGGACGCCGTACCCGAGCCGGCGCAGCTGGCGGAGCGCATCACCCGGCTCGGCGCGCTGGTCGCCTCGACCGCCGGGCGGGCTCCCGCCCTGCCGCCCGCCGCGGCCGAACCGCCGCGCCACTGGCGGGACTACGTGCTCCAGCCGAACGGACCGGCGAACATCCTGGAGCACCTGGCGGTGCTGCCGCAGACCACCCAGCACGACGAGGTCACCTTCCTGCGGGTGATCCACCTCGTCGAGGCCACCACGTGGGGGGTGCTCGCCCGGGTCATGTCGGCCGCGGAGTGGCTGCGCGGCGGACGCTGGGACTACGCCGCGGCATGCCTGGAACGGGCCGCCGAGCTGGCCGCCGCCCAGACCGCGGCGCTGCTCGTGATGCGCAGGACCATGCCGGTGGAGCACTTCGGCGGCTTCCGGGAGGCCACCGGCGACGCCAGCGCCGTGCAGGCGTACCCGACCCAGCTGCTGCACATCCACCTGCTGGGGGTGCACCCGGAGAAGACCGGGGCGCTCGGCGAGGCCACCGAGAACGCGTACGTCCTGATGCACCAGAACCCGGACTTCGAGCCGCTGCGCGAGCTGCTGCGCTGGGTGCCGGACGAGGCGACGGGACGGCAGGTGCTGGACGCGGCCCACCGGCTCGACGAGGAGCTGTACGCCTGGCGGAAGATCCACTACGGGGTCGCGCTGCGCTACCTGCCCGCGGAGACCACGGGTTCGGGCGGCACGTCGGGAGCCCCGTACCTGCGGAGCTTCTACCAGGACCGGTTGTTCGACGCGGACCGCTCGCTGCTGCCGCAGCACCGCTTCGGGCAGGCGGCGGTGCTCAGTCCCTGGGTCCGGTCCCGGTCGGCTCTCTCCCCCTACAACTGACCGGGAACCGGGTCCTGTTCAGACGGCCGGCGGGCGCGCCGCGGCGGGCTGCTGCGCGTAGGCCTCTCCGATGCGCCGGACCGCCTCGGAGATGCCCGACCGGCCCAGGGCGGTGTACCCGAGGACCAGCCCGGGCCGGGCCGTCGACGGATCGTCGTAGTACGCCTTGCTCCCCTTGACCAGGACGGACCGCTGGAGGGCCTGGGCGACCAGGTGGTCCTCGTCCGCGCCGTGCGGGAGCGCGGCGACGACGTGCAGGCCGGCGACGGGCCCGAGGAGGGTCGCGGCCGGCAGGTACTGCTCGACGGCCTGCGTCAGCATCGCGTGCTGGGCCCGGTAGCGGGTGCGCATCTTGCGCAGGTGCCCGTCGAGGAGACCGCTGCGCAGGAAGTCCGCGAAGGCCAGCTGCATCAGTCCGTCGCAGCCCAGGTCGCGCCTGACCCGGATCATCTCCATCATCCGGGTCAGCGCGGCCGGCAGCACCAGCCAGCCCAGCCGCAGGCCGGGCGCGAGGAGTTTGCTCGCCGTGCCGGCGTAGATCACGCGGTCGGGGTCGACGGGCTGGAGCGCCAGGTGGCGGCCGCGGTGCTCCAGCCAGAGCCCGCCGTCGTAGTCGTCCTCGATGATCCAGCCGTCGGTGTCCCGCGCCCAGCGCACCAGCTCCTGCTGCCGATGCGCGGACATGGGCACGCCGAGCGGGAACTGGTGCGAGGGCGTGACCAGGACGGCCCGAACGCCGCTGGCGTAGAGCTGCTCGATCTCCACGCCCTCCGGGCCCACCGGCACGGCCAGGGTGCGGATCCCGTTCTCCTCGATGAACTGGCGCTGCCGGTCGTGGCTGGGGTCCTCGACCGCCAGCCGGTCGATGCCCAGTTCGCGCAGGGCCGCGCAGATGAGCCCCAGGCCGTGCGCGAAGCCGCCCGTCACCATGGTGTTGTCGGCGTGCCCCAGCACGCCGCGGACCCGGCCGAGGTAGGCGACCAGCTCCGTGCGCAGCTGGTCGACGCCGAGCAGGGGCGGGTAGCCGAGGCCCTGGTAGCGGGCGGTGGTCACGGCCCGCTGGTAGGAGGCCGTCCATTCGCGGTGCGGGAACGTCGCCGCGTTCGGCGTGCCCGGCAGGAGGTTGAAACGGGCCGAGGGGACGGTCCGGTCGACGAGCACCACGGGTTTCCTGATCCGGGTGTCGGCGTGGGCGGCGACCCGGGTGCCGGAGCCGCGGACGGACTCCAGCAGGCCTTCCCCGGTGAGCTTTTCGTACACCTCGACCACGACGCTGCGGGACACCTGCAGGTCCTGGGCGAGTTGACGGCTGGACGGCAGTCTCGTGCGGGGCGCGAGCCGCCCCTGCTCCACTTGTCGGCGCAGCTGGTCGGCGATCTGGGAACCCAGTGGTTCCTCACTGTCGCGCCGCACCTCCAACATGACGTGCCACGTCACATTGTACCCCCAATTGCTCATGTTTTCAGCGGTCTTCACAAAATCTAGCGGTCTTCACAGAATCTACAGGCGGGCCGGGATTGGTCCGGTGGCGAGCCGCCGAACTGGTCTGGCGTGCACGTTTCCCGCTCACCAGACTGCTAAGCCCCGGCCGAAAGGTGCATGTGCCATGCCGTCCCCGTCCCCGACGGACCCGCTCGACCGCGGTGACCACCCGCTGCTCCTCCTGATCAGCCCCATGGACCAGGAGACCCGCGGCCACCTGCTGGAGTCCGTGGCGCGCGACCACCGGATCTGGCTCTTCTCCGACCGCGAGCCCGGCTGGGAGACGCCGTTCATCACCGGTCACACGCGCGTCGACACCCTGGACGCCGACGGCATGACCCGGGCGGCCCTCGCCGTGGCCCCCGACGCGGTCCTGTGCTGGGACGAGACCCGCATCCTCCCGGCCGCCCGGGTGGCCCGCGCCCTCGGCCTGCCGGGGCTCACCCCGGAAGCCGTACTGACCTGCCGGGACAAGCACCTCACCCGCCTCGCGGTGGCCGAGGCCGGCGGCCCGCAGGCCCGCTCCACCGCCGTCTCGACGCTCACCGAGGCGTACGAGGCGGCCGCGGCGACCGGCTACCCGGTCGTGGTCAAGCCCCGCGCGCTCGTGGGCAGCACGGGCACCCGGCTGGCCCGCACCCCCGAGGAACTCGCCGAGGTCTTCCCCGGCATCCGCGGCACCACCATGGACGAGGTCCGCGAGCGCTTCGAACAGCCCGTGCTCGTCGAGGAGTACCTCGACGGCCCCGAGATCAGCGTCGACGCGCTGATCTGGGACGGCGAGGTGACCCCGCTCTTCGTCGCCCGCAAGGAACTCAGCCCGCCCCCGCACTTCGAGGAAGTCGGCCACGGCGTCGACGCCGCCGACCCGCTGCTCGCCGACCCCGAACTGCTGCGCGCCCTGACCACCGTGCACGCCGCCGTCGGCGTCACCCGCGGCTGGACGCACTCCGAGTGGCGCCTCACCGCCCGCGGACCCGCACTGGTCGAGGTCAACGCCCGCAGCGGCGGCGACTTCATCTCCTACCTCGGCCTGCTGGCCACCGGCTGGGACGCCGGCCTGGCGGCCGCCCGGCTCTCGCTCGGACAGCGCCCCGAACAGGGCGAGGCGAGCTGCGGGGCCGCCGCCGTACGCTTCCTCTACCCCGACGAGGAGACCGTCGTCGGACGCGTCACCATCGACCGCGACCGGCTGCCCGCCGGCATCCGGATCGCCCGGGTGGTCGCACGGCCCGGCCACGTCCTGGAACTCCCGCCCGCCTCGCACACCGGCCGGTACGCCATGCTCGTCGCGGCCGCCGACGGCGCGGAGGGCTGCCGGGCGACGCTCGACGCGGCCGAGGACGCGGTCCTCCTCGAAGCCGCCGAGCCGCTCCCGATCCCCCGGTGAGCGTGGCGGGGGAGACCCGTACCGGCGAGGCCGAGGCGGCCGGCGTCCTGCTCACCTGGCGCGAGGCACCCCTGCCGGTCAAGGCGGTCATCGCCGGCATCATGGTGAACCGGCTCGGCGGCTTCCTCCAGGTGTTCCTGGTGCTCTACATGGTCGCCGGCGGATATCCGGAGGTGCGGGCGGGATTCGCGCTCGCCGCACACGGCGCGGGCGCGGTGGCGGGCATCCTCCTCGGCGGCTGGCTCGTCGGCCGGATCGGCGTCCGGGCCTCGATCGTCTCCTCGATGACGGCCAACGCGGCCCTCACCGCAGCGCTCCTGTACGCCGGGTCCTACCCGGTGATGCTGCTTCTCGCGGCCGGCACCGGCGCGGCGAGCCAGGTCTACCGGCCCGCGTCGGCCGAACTGGTCAGCCGGCTCACCGGCGAGGAGCGCCGCGTGATGGTGTTCGCCATGTACCGGCTCGCCACCAACATCGGGACCACCGCGGCGCCGCTGATCGGCGCCGCGCTCGTCGCCCACTCGTACACCCTGCTCTTCTGGGCGGAGGCGGCCGCCGCCCTGGCCGTCGCCGTGTTCGCCGCCCGGATCCTCCCGCGCGACCGGCCCGGCGCCGCGACGGCCGCCGGCCCGGCGGGCCACGGCGGCGCGCGGGCGCAGGAGGCACAGGAGGCGGCGGGCGGGGGCGGCTACCGGGCGGTGCTGCGCGACCGCGGCTTCGTCCTGTTCCTCCTCGCCATCCTCGGCTTCTCCGCGGTCTACACCCAGTACCTGTCGACGCTCCCGCTCGCCGTCCGCGAGCGCGGCCTGGACGTCTTCGTGTACGGGGTCCTCGTCGCCGTCAACGGCCTGATCGTCATCCTGTGCGAGCTGGCGGTGACCCGTAAGGTGCAGCGGTGGCCGGCCCGGGTCGCCACCCTCGCCGGCATCCTCGCCGTCGGCATCGGCCTCGCCGCCTACGCGCTGCCCTGGGGGATCGTCGGCCTGGTGGCCGCCACCGTCGTGTGGTCGGCCGGCGAGATCATCGGCTCGCCGACCATGACCGCCTACCCCGCGCTGGCCGCCGCGCCCGAGAACCGCAGCCGGTATCTGGGAGCCTCCCAGGCCATGTTCGGGGTGGGTTCGGCCGTGGGGCCCGCCGCGGGTGTCGCCGCGTGGTCGCTGATGGGCGACGCGGTGTGGCTCGCCTGCGCGGCCGTCGCCGCGCTCGCCGCGGCCGCCGCCTACGCCGGCATGCCCGCCGCGGCGAACCGCCCGGCGAAGTCCGGCTGATCCGTCAAGTCGCCCACCCCCGCCCGGGAATGGGGCCGCGGCAGCCGCTCGGTATCGTGAGGCCGATGGGCTCCCGCGCGTGGGCGGCCGCGACATCCGTCGCGGCCGTCCACGCGCTGTTGTGGACGGATGGTGTGCTGTGGAGGGTTCGTTGGGCGGGGCACGGGCCGGCGGCGATCGCGCCGCGGCCGCCGTGTGCGTCATCGGCGCGGGCCTGTCGGGGCTCGCGACGGCGCACGCGCTGGCGGCCAGGGGCGTCGACTTCGTCTGTCTGGAGAAGGCGCCGGACGTCGGAGGGATGTGGCGCCAGGAGGGCGCCGGCGAGCGGGGCCCCGGCTACCGGTCGCTGCACCTCAACACCGCCAAACAGCTCACCGGTTACGCCGACTTCCCGATGGCGGCCGACCTGCCCCTCTACCCGCGGCACAGCGAGGTCGCCGCGTACCTGCGCTCCTTCGCCGAGTGGGCCGGGCTGCTGCCCCGCATCGAACTGCGCACCGAAGTGCTCTCCGTACGGCAGGACGGCGACCGCGCCGCGGACGGACACGGCGCCGGCGCGGCCACCGGCGGCGGCTGGACGGTCACCAGCCGGGACGCCCGGGGGGCGGTGACACGGCGGCGGTTCACGCACGTGGTCGTCGCCTCCGGCCACAACACGGAGGCCGCGCTGCCCGATCCGCTGCCGCCGGGCGCCGCGTCCTTCTCCGGACGGATCCTGCACTCCCTCGACTACCGCGACGGCGGCGACTTCGCCGGGCAGCGGGTCGTCGTCGTCGGCATGGGCGCGTCGGGCGTGGACATCGCCTCGGACCTCTCCCGGCACGCCGCGCGGACCGTGCTGTCCGTCCGCCGCAGCCTGCACGTCGTGCCCAAGCAGCTCTACGGCATCTCCGTGGACCTGATCGCGGAGGCGCCGTGGTGGAACGAGATGTCCTTCCCCGAGCAGCGCACCTTCGTCGAGCAGGCGCTGTACGTGGCGCGGGGCAAGGTGTCGGACTACGGCCTGCCCGAGCCCGACCACCCGATCTTCGCCTCGGCCGTGACCATCTCGGACGAGATCCTCAGCCGGATCCGGCACGGCGCGGTCGTCCCGCGGCCCGCGATCCACGCCCTCGACGGCAGCCGCGTGTCCTTCGCCGACGGCACTTCGGAGGAGGCCGACGCGATCGTCTACTGCACCGGATTCCGCATGGCGTTCCCCTTCCTGGCCGAGGGCTGCCCGGCGGACCCGCTGGAGCGGGCCGTGCGGCTGTACAAGCGGGTGGTCGCGCCCGACCGCCCCGGCCTGTACTTCGTCGGTCTGATCCGCCCCGTGGGCTCGATCACCCGCCTCGTGGAAGCCCAGTCGCGGTGGGTGGCCGGGATCGCCGCCGGGGACGTCACCCTGCCGTCCGAGGACTCCATGCGCGAGGAGATCGGCGCGTACCTGCGCGCCATCGAGAAGCGCTACGGGCGGACGGAGGGTGCTTCCATCCAGGTGGACGTCGGCCCTTACCTGCGGGAGCTGCGCGAGCTCCAGGAGGCGTAGCGCCGGCTCACAGGGCGGCCCCGGCCGGTACGCGCACCTCGGCGGCCGGCGGCCGGACCGCGTACGCCTCCGACGAGACGTAGGCGGTGATCCGCGGCGGCCGGCCCTGCTGGTGGACGAGCGCGAGGTAGGCGATCAGGCCCACGCCGTCCTCGGGGCGCCGCGCGGTGACGGCGGACAGCGCGCGGACCAGCGGGGCGGGGTCCATGCCGTGGCGGCGGAGCACGGCCACCGCCCGGTCGAGGGCCTCCCCGTCGTGGCGGGCGTAGTCGCGTACCGGGATGTGGAGGGTGAATCCGCTGGGCCGGGCGCTACCGGTCTCGGTGAAGGCGTGGCAGGTGATGCCGGGCCGCCGGTGCAGTGACGGGCCCGTCCCGGCCGGGGAATCGCGGCCGCCGGTGCCGGCGGCGGTGCCGTGTCCGGCCGCCGTGCGGAAGAACCTCTCGACCTCCGACCGCGTCGGGCCGCCGTCCATGCGGGACAGGCCGGCGGCGGCCGTGGCCGACAGGTTCCGGTGCGTGAGGTACACCTTCGCCCGGGGTTTCTCCCACGCGCCCAGGTCCAGCGCGAAGAAGAGGTGGCGGTCGCCCTCGGGCAGCGCGGCGAACGCCTGCCGGTGGCCGAGGCGGTGCAGCGCCTCGCGCACGGTATCGGCGGAACGTTCCTGCCCGGCCGCGGCGGGGTTCAGGTACACCTTGACCTTGGGGACCCCGCCGGGCAGCAGTTCCAGCGCGCACCAGAGCGCCAGGGGCCCTTCGGGGGCCGGCGGGAAGAAGAGGTCTTCCAGCTCGTCCAGCCGCCTCGTCCCGAACCCCCAACGGCGCGCCATGGCGCGGACCGCCCGCAGTCCGCTCCGCCCGTTCGCCGCCAGTCCGTCGGCGCCGAACCCCGGCTCCAGCAGCACGCGCAGCGTCGGGGCCGCACCGGGAACGAAGGAGAGCGAGAACTCCACCGGCGTGTGGTCGTCGGAGAGGAAGCAGTCGGCGGACGGCGGTAGGGCGAGCGGCCGTTCGGCGGCCGGGCCCAGTGCCGCCAGCAGCGTACGGGCGTAGTCCGCGGAGTCGGCCCCGCCCAGTCCTGCGGCCTCGCACAGCCGCAGGACCTGTCTTGACGTGTGACCGCCCAGTGTCTCCCCACCGGGTGGTGAACCGGGCCGCGAGTCGGGCCGCGAGCCGGCCCGCGCGTCAGGCCGCGAGGCGGGCCGTGACTCCGTTGCCGTACGTCCTGCCCCGGTCCGGAGCGCCCAAGAAGATACCCGCCCGGAGGGGCGGGTATCGAGGGGGCCCGGCTCGGTGGTGAGCGGGGGGACAGCGGCGTCGGCGGATATGCGGTCCACGACACCTCCTTAGCCTCGTAAGCACGTCGGAATAACGCGTTCCTCACTACCCCCGAGGCCGACCGTTCATGCGGTGGCAGAGGGTCCGGCCGGTGTCGGGTGGATCACTTCGTGAGCCAGTTGAGGAACTGGCTCCACTTTCCGCCGCGTTCAGGCTTGCCCGCGGCCTGGGCCGCCTCGGTGCGCACGGCTGCCTCGGGGCGCGCCTGAGGCACGCCGCGGTGCGTCGGCCCGGCCGGGGTGAACCGCGCGGGCAGCGCGGCGAGGGCGCGGTTGAAGGGGCCGGGACGCCAGATGAGGCTGTCCTCGGGGACCGCGAGTTCGACGTCGGGGAGCGCGTTGAGCAGGCTCTCGATCGCGGTCACGGTGATCTGCCGGGCGGGCTCCTTCGACGGGCAGGCGTGCGAGCCCGCGCTCCACGCCAGGTGCGCCCGGTTGCTGCCGGCCTGGCGGGCGGCGGTCAGCGCCGGACCCGTGTTGGCGGCCGCGAAACTGACCAGCATCAGATCGCCCGCCCGCAGCGTCCGCCCGGCGAACTCCATGTCGGCGGCCGGATAGTGCGGCGCGTAGTTCGACATCGGCGGGTTGTCCCACAGCGTGTCGTCGATGGCCTCGTCGATCAGGCCGCCGCCGTCGGCGTACCGGTCGTCGGTGAGCAGCCGGTGCAGGGTGTTGGCGATGAGGTTGCGCAGCGGCTCGGCGCCCGCGCCCAGGAGCAGGGCGAGCTGGTGCATCATCTCGTCGTCGGTCAGCTGTGCTTGATGCTGCATCAGCCAGGAGGTGACGTCGTCGCCGGGCCGGTTCCGCTTGAGCGCGATCAGTTCGCCCACGGCCCCGAACAGCACTTCGGTCGCCTTCTCGGCGTTGACGCCGTCGAACATCCCGGAAATGCCGAACAGGACCCGGTCGCCGATCTCCGCGGGGCAGCCGAACAGTTCGTTGAACACGAACAGCGGCAGCTGCCGGGCGTAGTCGCCGAGCAGGTCGGCCGAACCGCGGGTGGAGAACTGCGAGATCAGGTAGGCGGATATCTGCTCGGTGCTCCGGCTCAGCTTGCGCTGGTCGACCCGCGCCATGCTGTCGGTGACCGCCTGGCGCAGCCGAAGGTGCTCGGCGCCGTCGGTGAACATGCAGTTGGGCCGGTACGCGAGCAGCGGCACGACCGGGCTGTCCGGCGGGACCTGGCCCTCGCCCAGGGCCCGCCAGCGGCGCGAGTCCTTGCGGAAGGAGCTGGAGTCCTGGAGCAGTTGCAGCGCCGCCGAGTAGTCGGTGACCAAGGTGGCCTCCACGCCCGGAGCGAGCTCCACGGGCGCGGTCGGACCGTGGTGGCGCAGGTAGGCGTAGTACGCCTGGGGATCGGCCGCGAACCCCGGTCCGTACAGCGGCACTCTGCCGCCGGCTTCGTGGGCAGGGCACCCGGGCGGGGGCACGGGGGCGGTGGGCTGGGTGTGCATGGTCTGCTCCTAGCGAGCGCGGTGCAGCAAATAGCGGACGAGTGTGATCAGCGCGTCGGCGGACGACTTCTCGTCGCGCGCGTCGCAGGTGACGACCGGGGTGTCGTCGAGCAGGTCGAGCGCCTCGCGCAGCGCCCGCGCCTCGCGGTCGGCGGTGCCGTCGAAGCGGTTGACGGCGATGGCGTAGTCGAGGCCGTACTGCTCGATCAGGTCGATCACCGGGAAGGAGTCCGCCAGCCGTTCGGGGTCCACGAGCACGAGCGCGCCGAGCGCACCGCGTGCCATGTCCTCCCACATCTGAACGAAACGCTGCTGACCGGGCGTTCCGAACAGGTACAGCACCACGCGGTCGCTGATGGTCAGGCGGCCGAAGTCCATGGCCACCGTGGTGGTGGTCTTGCCCCGGACGCCCTTGAGGTCGTCGAAGGACTCGCCGGCGCGAGTCATCGTCTCCTCGGTGGACAGCGGGGGGATCTCCGAGATCGTACGGATGAAGGTGGTCTTGCCCACGGCGAAGTGCCCCACGACGAGGATCTTCACCGCGGTCTGCGTGGCTCCGCCGCGGACGTACGCCTGGCTACCCAAACTTGGCGCGGAGTCCATTCAGCACCTCCTCCAGGATGTGTCTGTCGGTGAGCGCGGCACGCTGCACGGGCGGGCGGGTGATCAGGTAGCCGCCCTCGGTGAGGGCGGACAGGAGGATCTTCACCACACCCATCGGCAGCTGCGTGTGCCCCGCTATCTCGGCGACCGACAGGTAGCCGGCGGTGCACAGGTCCAGCAGACCCTTCTCCTCGGGGGACAGCCGGGTCGGCCGCTGCTGGTCGTCGCCCGCGGCGGTGACCAGGGTGATCAGGGAGAGCTGCTCCTCGTCGGGCAGCCCGCGCCCCTTCGTGATGACGTACGGGCGGACTAAACCGGCGGCCTCGGGCTCGTGGTCCCCGGGGCCGTTCACGAGCGCGCGCCGAGGTTCTCGCGCGGCGGCGTCGTCAGCGCCTTGCCCAGCCTGCCGACGAGCTGCTGCATCCGGAAGGTGATGTCCTGCATGTCGACGTCCTGGGAGGCCGAGACACCGAGGTACGCGCCCTCCCCGGCGGAGATCAGGAAGACCCAGCCGCCGTCGAACTCGACCACGGTCTGGCGCCACTGCATCCGGCCGCCGTCGACGAAGAAGCCGAGCGAGCGGCTGAGCGACTGCACGCCGCTCATCGCGGCGGCCACTGTGTCCGCGTTGTCCTTGTCGAAGTCCTTGGTCCGAGCCATCAGCAGACCGTCGGCGGAGACCAGGACCGCGTGCAGCGCCCCGGGAATCTCCAAGGCGCTGTCAAGCATCCATGACAGATCGTCGTTCACGAGACCTCATGCCCTTCGCTGCTTGCATCACGTGTGCTGCTCGTCTGGTCCGGAGCGTCCGGCCGGGTGGCCCGTCCGGATTGCGTCCCCCGTTGGAACGCCCCCATGATCGCCGCGGTCTCCGCGCCGGAGCGGGCCGCCGGGAGCGACGGCGAGGTGCCTCCGGGCACGATGGCCATCGGCCGCTTGCGGCTGCGCTTGGGCAGGCCGTCGGCGGTGGAGGCCGTGGCCACCGCGGCTTCGGGACCGCCGCCCGGTTCCGCCGCGGCGACGGGGGAGGCGGGCGCCGGGGCCTTCCGCTCGGGCATGGCCGTGAGCAGCGCGTGCGGCAGCAGGAGGACCGCGCGGACGCCGCCGTACGGGGAGCTGGAATCCACGGACACCTCGAATCCGAAGCGCTCGCAGAGCACGCCGATCACCGCGAAACCGAACTGCGGGGGACTGCCGAGTCCCGAAACGCCGGTGACCCGCTCCGTCGAAAGGAGCTTTTCGGCCCGGGCCCGCTCCTCGTCGTTCATGCCGACACCGGCGTCGTCGACGACGATGCAAATTCCCTTGGGCACGGTGCGAATGTTGATTTCGACCACGGTGTCCGGGCTGGAATAGCTGGTCGCGTTGTCGAGCAGCTCGGCGAGAGCCAGCGCCACGGGCTCGACGGTCCGGTTGGTGATGCCGAAGTCGACCTGCGAAAGGATTTCCACCCGCCGGAAATGGCGGATCCTGCCCTGCGCGCTGCGCACGACGTCGTAAACCGAGGCGACCTCGCGCTGCCGGCCCAGCCAGCCGTCGCACAACACGGCGATGGACTGGGCGCGCCGGCCGAACTGAGAGTTCGTGTGGTCGATCTCCAGGAGGTCCTGGAGGATGACGGACTCGCCGTATTTGCTCTGCAGGCCGGAGATGACCGACTGCTGTTCGGCGGCGAGGCCCTGAAGCGTCCGCATCGCGGACTTCAGGACCGTTTTCGTCGCGTCCTGGGCCTGTTCTTTTTCGGCCTCGACGGACTTCGAGAAACTGTTCTCCAGTGTGATGTAGTGGGCCTTGACCTCTTCGATCTCATTCCGCAGGACTCGTGCCGCCCTGCGCTGGCGAACGATGACGACGACGGCGCCGATGATGGCGACGAGGAGGGCCCAGAGCACTGGGTTCTGCATGTAATCCGTCATAAGACTCTCTTCGGGCGACCGACGGCCAGTTGCTGAATTCCGTCAATGCGGGTGGACCGGCGGCCGTCGGTACCGGGGGTAACTTCCCGGGTGGCCGCCGGGGGCGGAGATGTCGTCGTGCGCCCATCCGCCGCTCCGCAAGCGCGATGATCGTATCACCGGGCATGTGCAGGTGACCGACCGTCAACAGGGGGTTCGACGGTGGGCATTGGCCTGATTCGGTCGACTTCACGAGAAGTTAATGCAGTACGGGGAGCCGCTCGCGGCCGAGTTGAGTCGCGCGGCGGCGAACTGTCCGATTAGGACCGTCAATTGGCATTCGCGACTTGCTCTCCTCTGGCTGGATGCCCGGTCTTCGATAGCTGTCCGGGTGCTCTTGTCCGGGCGTTCGGGGACGGTGGGCACCGTCGTGCACCGGCGGCCGGAGGGCGCGCGCGGTGCCGGGACTTCACCGGGATGCGATGAATGGCTTGGAATTGCTCTCCACCGGCGGCGGCCCGGCCCGCGGCGGCCCGGGCGGCGGCGGGGGCGGCCGTCCGGCCCGGATAATGACCCTTCCCGGGCTGCCCGCCGCGCGTGCGCGGCGGCGGCCGACCGAACGACCGGAAGAGACGAAGGAACGATGAGGTTCACAGAGGGTCGGCGGGTGAAGCTGGTGGCGGACCTCAGGCTGGCCGGCGAGGCCACCCTGGCCGTCGACGCGCCCGACTCCCCGGCGGCGGGCGCCTCCGCCGGGTTCCTGGCCCTGGCGTCGGGCACCGAGGGGACCGTCGAGCGGGTCGATGCCCACGAGCGGGAGCAGAGCCACGGAGCCCGCGAGTACGAACGGCTCACCTCCCTCCTCGGCGACTTCGGCCACCAGATGCCCCCGGCCAGCCGGCAGCAGCTGGAAGACCGGATCGGCGAGTTGGAAGCGGAGTGGCGCGCCTTTCAGGAGCGGAAGGACCGGGTGACGGTCCGCGTCCGCTTCGACAACGGGTTCGTCCTCGACGGCGCGGACCAGGAGGCCTTCGCCGCCGTCTGACGGCCGGGCTACCGCCGCGCGTGGGCGGTCGGTCCCGCCGCCCCTGTCGCCCCCGCCGCCCCGGCCGCCCGGGCCCGGGCCCGGCGCGCAGGGCCGATGAGCGGTTCGACGACGAGGAGTTGCGCGGCCGCCAGCGCCAGGCAGAGGACCGCGGTGCCGGCCCACAGCGTGGTGGCGCCGAGGTGTTCGAGCGCCTGCGTGGCCGTGACGGGGGCGGTGACCGTGGCGATGCCCCAGCTGATGCCGTAGGCGGCGAGGTAGCGGTCCGCGCCGCCCGGCGGGGCGAGGTCGGCCACGATGCCGAGCACCCGGCCCAGGACGAGCACGTCGCCCAGGCTCCACAGGACCGTGGCCGCCAGGAACCCGGGGAGCGCGGACGCCGTCGCGTACCCGGCGAGGCCGGCCGCCAGCAGGACGTGGCCGAGCGCGAGGGTCGCGGAGTCGGGCAGTGAGGCCACGCGGCGCAGGCGCAGCGCCGGCTGGCACGCCACGACGGTCACCGCCGAGGCGGTGAACAGCAGTCCGGCGTCGGCGGGTTCGAGGCCGCGCCGGGCGAGGGTCAGCGGCAGCCCCATCGTGATCTGTAGCGAGACGACTGCGAAGAGGGTGCCCGAAAGGAACACCGCCCGCAGCGCGCGGTCCCGCCAGGGGTGGACGGGCCCGGAGCGCCGGCCGGGCCGGGCGGCCGGGTGGCCGGCGTGGTCGGCGGGCAGCGCGATGCGCAGCACCAGCGCGCACAGCAGGCAGGTGAACGCGTCGGCGACGAACAGCCAGCGCAGGTCCCAGCGCCCCAGGGCCGCGGCCAGCAGGCCCGCCCCGGTGCCGCCCACCGCGAGGGCGGCGTTCAGCAGGCCGTACGCGCGGACCCGCTCGGCGGGGCCGACCGCGTCGGCGATCAGCGCCTGGCTGGGCGGCTCGTACAGCTCGAAGGCCAGGCCGAGCAGGATCGCGAAGAGCGTCACCGCGGCGAGGGATCCGGCGGCGGCGATGCCCAGCTGGGCGAGGGCGCATCCGGTGAGGCCGAACACGATCGTGCGGCGCCGCCCGAGGCGGGTCGCGAGCCTGCCTCCGGCCAGCCGGGACGGGATCGTCGCCAGTCCGAAGGCCGCCGAGACCAGGCCCGCCGTGGTGGCGCCCGCGCCGAAGTCGGCGCTGATCAGGACGGTCAGGAAGGGCAGGGAGAAGGCGCCGAGGCGGTTGATCGCGCGTGCCGCCACCAGCAGCCATACGGTCCGGGGCATGCGACCACCCTTCACGTGACTGTCGTATCGAGTATCGTCAGTGACGAACGCTAGCCATCGAAGGAGTGACTGGTCAAGTGATGTTCGACAGTCACGTGGCGGTACTGCTGGACCACGCCGTATCGCTCGTGAACACGCTGACCGACGGAGAGGCGCGCGGCCGCCCGTACGCCGCACCCCGCGGAGCCGGGCTGCCGGACGCGGTCGCCGCCGCCGTGTCGGACGTCGCGGGCTCCCTCCCGCGCGTCGTCGACGCCGCCCAGGCGGACTACCTGGTGGCGACGGCGCGGGGCATGCGCGAGGTCTTCGAGGCCATGCACGACGGCCGGCCGGACGAGGCGGCCGGCACCGTGAACCGCCTGCTGCGCGACAGCGGAGCCCGGCCGTGCCTGGACCGGGCCCCGGGCGGGACCGAGGGCGCGGGGGAGAGCGTGGCCGCGGGGGAGGACGGTAGCGGCGGGCCGCGATGGCGGCTGCACTTCCACGGGGCCGACGACTCCTTCGCCGTGGGCCACACCGCGAGCTGCGCCACGGCGCTGGCCCTCGCCGTGGGCGGCAGTCTGGCGGGCCGGCTGGGCGTCTGCAGGGCGGACCGCTGCGACCGCGTCTATGTCGACGGCTCCCGGAACGCGGCCCGCCAGTTCTGCTCCACGGCCTGCCAGAACCGCACCAAGGCCGCGGCCTTCCGTGCCCGCAAGGGCGCCGCCGGCTGACGGCGGACGGGGGCTGCCGGCGGCGCGGCGGCGGGCCGTCCGGCGGCCCGGGGCCGGCCGGACGGAGCCTGCGGGCGGGGCCGCGCCGCGGTCAGGGGCGGTGGCGCAGCGGGTGGTCCGCGGGCACCTCCACGACGGCGATGCGTACGCCGTCGGGGTCGGCGATCCACATCTCGATCAGCCCCCAGGGCTCGCGCAGCGGCGGCCGCAGGACCTCGGCACCCCCCTCGCGCAGTTCCTCGTACGCGGCCTGCGCGTCCGCGACCTGGAGCCACAGCTCCAGCCCGGGCGCGGGCGGCGCCCCGGCGCGCCCGGACACCTCCAGGAACCCGCCGCCGAGGAAGTACACCGTGCCGCGCTCCGGGCCGGTGCCGAACTCGCGGTAGACGGCGAGCCCCAGGGTCTCGCCGTAGAAGACGCGCGAGCGCTCGGGGTCCGTGGGGTGCAGCAGAACCCTGCTGCCCAGTACATGCACCATGCCCCCACTGTGACCCATCCGGCCCCTCGCCGGGCCGCCTTCCCGCAACGTCTACGGCGCCGCCACCGGGGCAGGAGCGCGGTGCGGGGCACCACCGACCCCGGGCTGCCCGCGCGATCCGGCCGAGGAGTCACCATGCCCAGAGGATCCAGCCCCAAGCGGGAACGCCAGTACGAGCACATCAAGGAGAGCGCCGAGGAGCGGGGCGAGAGCCCCGAGCGGGCCAAGGAGATCGCGGCCCGCACCGTCAACAAGGAACGGGCCCGCGCGGGCGAGTCGAAGACCGCGAGCCGCTCCTCCCTGGAGGACATCTCCTCCGGCCGGCGCGGCGGCCTGCGCTCCCACACCGGCGCCCAGGGCCCGACGAAGGAGCAGCTCTACAACGAGGCCAGGCAGCGCAACATCACGGGCCGCTCGCAGATGGACAAGGCGGAACTCAAGCGCGCCCTCGGCCGCTGACGGCGCCCTCGGCCACGAGATGCCGCCCCGGGTGGATCGGGCCGCGAGGCGGCGGTGGCGGGATTGGCAGCCGCCCGCCCGGGTAGGGGCCGTGCAGAGTCACACCGACAGCCAGAGCCACAGCCAGAGCCGGGAAGGGGATCCCATGGCTTCGACAGCGGAGGGCGACCGGTTCACCGTCGAGGTGCGCCTCCTGCCGGGGGTCGCCGTCCTCAAGCTCGCCGGAGAGCTCGACAACGACACGGCCGAGCCGCTGGCCGCGGCGCTCCGAGGGCTCCTGGGCACCGCCGACCGCGTCCTGGTGGACTTCTCCGAAGTGGGATTCTGCGATTCGACCGGACTGAACGTCCTGCTGCGCGCACGCCTCTCGGCCGAGCGCGCGGAGACGGCCATCGAGCTCGTGGGACTTCGCGGGCCGGTCCGGCGGATGTTCCGCATCACCGGCGCGGACGAGGTCTTTCCCGTGTACGCGGACGTCGCGGAGGCGCTGGCGGTCCCACCGCAGCACCCCCAGTAGGCGCGCAGCACGAGCGGAGGCGTGAGATGAGCGAGGGCCGCCCACCGGACGGCAGCCGGGTGTTCGTCCTCGGCGCAGGGGACGAGAACGTCGTCACCCAGTGCCGGGACTTCACCCGGCGGGCCCTGACCGACTGGCAGTGGCTGCCCGCGGCCGGGCCCGACGCCGAGGCGGACGCCGAGGACGTCCTGCTCCTGGTGTCCGAGCTGGTGGCCAATGCGCGCCTGCACGGCGGCGGCCCGAGTTCGCTGGTGCTCCGGCGCACCGCGGGCGGACTGCGCATCGAGGTGACCGACCGGAGCCCGGCCCTGCCGGTGCTCCGGCGCCCCGCGCACCCCGCCCGGCCCGGCGGGCACGGCCTGCTGATCGTGGACCGGCTGGCGCGGCGCTGGGGTGCGGAGCCGCTGGACGGCGGCAAGTGCGTCTGGCTGGAGGTCACGGCACACCAGGCGTACGACCCGTCGTAGCGGGCGGTGACCGACCCTGCGGACATGCGGACCGGCGGACATGCGGACCGGCGGACATGCGGACCGGCGGACGGGGGCGAGCGCCTCGCCCCCGTCCGCCGGTCCGCAGGGTGTGGCGGCCGCGCCTCAGTCGGCCGGTTCGCCGTCGGCCTCGGCCGGCTCCGGCGGGTCGTCCGTCAGCAGTCCGGCCCGCAGCTTCGCCATGATCCGGCCCAGCAGCCGGGAGACCTGCATCTGGGAGACGCCGAGCCGTTCGCCGATCTCGGCCTGGGTCAGGTCCTCGCCGAAGCGCAGCGACAGGACCAGCCGGTCCCGTTCGCCGAGGCCGTCGACGAGCGGCTTCAGCGACTCCAGGCTTTCGATCAGGTCGTAGGCGCCCTCTTCGAACCCCAGCGCGGGCATCGACCCGTTCGCCTCGGGCTCGTCCCCGACCGGGGCGTCGAAGGAGCCCGCGCTGTACCCGTTCGCGGCCCGACGGCCCTCGGCGAGGGCCTCCTCGTCGATGTCGAGGTGCTCCGCGAGCTCCTGGTCGGTGGGCCGCCTGCCCAGCCGCTGCTCCAGCGCGTCGTGCCCCTTCGCGATGTCGAGCCGCAGCTCCTGGAGGCGCCTGGGGACCTTCACGGCCCACGAGGTGTCCCGGAAGAAGCGTTTCATCTCACCGGTGATCGTCGGCAGCGCGAACGTGGCGAATTCGACGCCGCGCTCGACGTCGTACCGGTTGATGGCCTTGATCAGGCCGATCGTGCCCACCTGGACGATGTCCTCCACGGGCTCGCTGCGGTTGCGGAACCGGCGGGCGGCATACTTCACCAGGCTGAGATTGAGCTCGACGAGCGTGTTGCGCACGTACGAGTACTCGGGGCTGCCCTCGGTGAGCTCGTTCAGGCGGCGGAACAGGACGACGGAGAGGGTCCGGGCGCAGGAGGTGCTGACGCCGAGCGGATCCTCGGGAATGCCGAGGTCGGCTGTCGTCTGCCCGGTATGGACGGGCTCCGCTGTGGCGCGGGAAAGGGTCGACATGAGAATCCTCCGACGGAGTGGTCCGGCGCCGGGCGGCGCATCGGGACCGTCGTGGTCTCAGGGGATATACCCATCAGAGGGTGGTTTGACCCATGACGGCGACCTCGCCGCCCCGCAGACGCGACCTCGGCGCCGCCGTGGACGCCATTTCTCCGGCTCCCCCTGACGCGCTTTCCCCGCCTCCGGTGTCACATGCGCCCCACCGGTGTCAGACGACATGCCCGTCGGTGCCGTCGGCACCCCGCGGTGTCACGCCCCAGGCTCGCCGGCCGCCCGCATGGCCGCGGCCCTCGTCTCGATGGCGGTGATCAGCGCCTCGACCCGGACGTCGAAGATCTGCTCCTCCGTCACCTCGGCCAACTCGGAGCTGAGGCGGGTGATGTGGGGGAACTTCTGCGGGTCGACGAGGCGGTACTCGCGGCTCCAGGCGGACTCGTCGGCCTCCCGGATCTCCGCGTCGAAGAGCAGGTAGGCGGCCCGCTGGCCCACGAAGGCGAGGAGCGAGTCGCCCACCATCCGGTAGTGGACGGCCGCCTCGGCGCCGTGGAGCCCCGCCTCGGTGACGGCGCCGAGGATGAGCTCGACGACCCGGAACTCGTTGGGCCGCCGGGTGGTGCGGCTGGTCATGATCGAGCCGACGACCGGGTAGCGGAGGGCGACTTCCAGCGACCCGGCGGCCAGGGCCCGGATGCGGCCCTTCCAGTCGAGGCCGGCCGGGATGCGGTCGAGGACCTCGCCGAGCGTGCGGTCCGCCACGGACAGCAGCAGTTCGTCCTTGTCGCGGAAGTGGCGGTAGATCGCGGTCGGGTCGGCCCCGAGCTCCTCGCCCAGGCGTCGGACCGTGAACGCGTCCTCGCTTCCGCGGGCCGCGATGCGCAGGCTCGCTTCGATGATCGCGTCGGGGGTGAGCTGGCTGCCCGCGCGCTTGGTCCGGGCGGTGGTGGCAGGTGACTTCGGCATGGTGCGGCCAGTGTATCGATTTGGAACAAGGCGAGCGCAACACCGTTGACAACATTGTTGCGCTGCCGTTCACTCCTCCTCAACACAAGCCGAGCGGGTCCGCCCGCCGAGCCGGAGGATGCGTTGATGGCGAACACCAGCCAGCGGGCCGACACCCTTTTCGTGGGAGGACGGGTCTTCACCGGGACGGCGGACGCCCCGGTCGACGCGGCCGTCGCCGTCGCCGACGGCAAGATCATCGCCGTCGGCGACGAGACCGGGATCCGCTCGCTCGCGGACGCCGCCACGGAGGTCGTCGACCTCGCCGGCGGACTGCTCGTCCCCGGCTTCCAGGACGCCCACGTCCACCCCGCCGTCGCCGGCGTCCAGATGCTCGGCTGCGACCTGAGCGAGGAGCGCACCATCGACGGCTACCTGGCCGCGGTGGCCCGCTACGCCGAGAAGCACCCGGCCTCGCCCTGGATCCGCGGCGGCGGCTGGTCGATGGACATCTTCCCCGGCGGCACGCCGACCCGAGCCATGCTCGACGCCGTCGTACCGGACCGGCCCGTCATGCTCACCAACCGCGACGGCCACGGTGCCTGGGCCAACACCCGCGCCCTCGAGACATCGGGCGTCGACCGCGACACCCCCGACCCGGTGGACGGACGGATCGAGCGGGAGGCCGACGGCACCCCGGCCGGCACCCTCCAGGAGGGCGCCGTGGACCTGGTCGCCCGCCACATGCCCATCGCGACCGCGGACGAGGCGCACGCCGGCCTGCTCGCCGCCCAGGAGCACCTGTTCTCCCTCGGCGTCACCAGCTGGCAGGACGCCATGATCGGCGTCTTCCCCGGCAACCCCGACAACTACGGCGTCTACCTGCGCGCCGCAGAGGAGGGCTCGCTGCGCGCCCGCGTCGTCGGCGCCCTCTGGTGGGACCGCGAGCGCGGCCTGGAACAGGTCCCGGAGCTGGAGGAACGCCGCCGCACCGGCCGCGTCGGCCGGTTCAGCGCCACCAGCGTGAAGATCATGCAGGACGGCATCGCCGAGAACTTCACCGCCGGCATGCTGGAGCCCTACCTCGACGGCTGCGGCTGCGCCACCGCCAACTCCGGACTCAGCTTCATCGAACCCGCCCTCCTCACCGAGGCCGTGTGCGCCCTCGACGCCAAGGGCTTCCAGGTCCACTTCCACGCGCTCGGCGACCGCGCCGTACGGGAGGTCCTCGACGCCCTGGCCGCGGCCCGCGAGGCCAACGGCGCCAACGACAACCGGCACCACCTGGCCCACCTCCAGGTCGTCCACCCCGACGACATCGCGCGCTTCGCGGACCTGGGCGCCGCCGCCAACATCCAGGCCCTGTGGGCCGCGCACGAACCGCAGATGGACGAGCTGACCATCCCCTTCCTGGGCCCCGAACGCGCCGCCCTCCAGTACCCGTTCGGCGACCTCCAGCGCGCCGGCACCCGCCTGGTCGCCGGCAGCGACTGGTCGGTGAGCAGCCCCAACCCGCTGTGGGGCATCCACGTCGCCGTCAACCGGATCGTCCCCGTCGAGGCGCCCAACGCCCCCGGGGAGCCCGAGCCCTGCGCCCCGTTCTTCCCCGAGCAGGCCCTGACCCTGGCCCAGGCCCTCACCGCGTACACCGCCGGCAGCGCCTGGGCGAACCACCAGGACGACATCACCGGCACCATCGAGCCCGGCAAGTGCGCGGACCTCGTCGTCCTGGACCGGGACCCCTTCGCCCACCCCTCCCTCGAGATCGCCGAGACCCGGGTGCTCCGTACCTACATCGACGGGGAGCTCGTCTTCGCCGCGAACGGCTGAACCGCCACCGGCGGCGCAGCAGCACCACGTACGTCCCCTCAAGCTCCCCCCTGAGCTCCCCCCTGACGGAGGTAGAGACGATGACCTCAGCCCGAGCGACGACGCGAACGCCCCGAAGGCCGCGCCACACCCTAAGGACCGTCCTCGCGGCGGCGGCGGTACTCATCACGAGCGCGTGCAGCGGCGCCGCGGACCCGGAAGCCGGCCTCGTCGCGTACGAGCTCACGGACAAGACCCCGGCCGCGGCGGGCGACCTGGACTCCTTCACCTGGTCGATCTTCGCCGAGCCGACCTCGATCGACTACACGTACGCCTTCGACTACCCGCCCAACCAGGTCCTCGCCAACGTCTGCGAGAGCCTGCTGCGCTGGAACCCCGACCTGACGACCTCGCCGAACCTGGCGTCCTCGTACACCAACCCGACCCCCACCACCTGGGTGTACAAGATCCGCTCCGGCGTCCGCTTCCACGACGGCACGGCGCTCACCGCGGACGACGTCGTCGCCTCGCTGCGCCGCAACCTCGACCCCCAGACGTCCAGCGTGTGGGCCTACCCGTTCCGGAACGTGAAGTCGGTCGGCAAGACGGGCCCGATGGAGGTCACCGTCACCCTGGCCCGCCCCGACTCGACCTTCAACAAGTACCTGGCGGCCAGCCCCGGCACCGTCGAGTCCGCGGCCACCCTCAAGAAGGCCGGCAAGGACTACGGCAGCCCCAAGACCGGCGTCAACTGCACCGGCCCGTTCTCGTTCGGCTCCTGGACGTCCGGCCAGTCCCTCGTGCTCAAGCGCTTCGACGACTACTGGAACCCACAGCTCAAGGCCAAGTCCGGCCAGGTGAAGTTCGTCTTCCTCGGCGACGCCACCACCCGCGTCAACGCCTTCCAGAGCGGTGAGGTCGACGGCGGCTGGATGGTCCCGCCCAGCTCCTACTCCCGGCTGAAGACGAGCACCGCCGGCACCCTCTACTTCGGCCGCAACACCACGGTCGCCGACGAGGTCGTCAGCAACCTCGACGGCCCCCTGGGCGACAAGCGGATCCGCCAGGCCCTGCTCATGGCCATCGACCGCAAGGGCATCATCAAGGCCGGCGCCGGCGGCGTCGGCGAGGTCGCCGACTCCCTCGTCACCCCCAACCTCTGGAACGACGCACCCGCCGCGGCCCGCAAGGACATCCTGGACGCCGTGCCGCGCTACCCGTACGACCTGGCCAAGGCGAAGGAACTCGCCGCGCAGGCCGGGGTGTCCGGACAGCAGATCGTGATCGCCACCAGCCCGCTGGACTCCCAGACCACGATCATCACCCAGGCCGTCGCCCAGGCGGCCAAGGCGATCGGGCTCACGCCGCGCATCGACACCATCTCCGCGGAGAAGTACTCGGCGCTGTTCACCGACCCGGCCGCCCGCAAGGGCATCGACCTCTTCCTCACCTTCTGGTACACCTCGATCACCGACCCGCTGGACATGTACGGCTCCCTGCGGACCGGGGCGTTCAGCAACTACGGCAGCTGGTCCGAACCCCGCTTCGACGCCGCGATCGACCGGGCCATCGACACGTACGACCCGGCCGGGCACGCCGCCGCCAACGCCGAGGCCGAGCGGATCGCCCTGCGCGAGCTGCCCTGGCTGCCCCTGTACACCCAGCCCGTGAGCGTCTTCCTCGGCAAGCGGATCACCGGCGTCCAGCCCTCGATCGCCTACCTCTACTACCCGTGGGCGGCCGAGATCGGGGCGAAGGGATGACGACCGCGGCACACAGGGGCCTGGCGCGGGCCGTACGGGTCCTGCGCCGGCTCGCCGGGATGGCGGCCACCCTCCTGGTGACCTCCTTCCTGGTGTTCTCCTCGCTCTACCTGGCACCGGGCGACCCGGCGAGCTTCCTGGTACGGGGACGCAGCGCGAGCCCCGAGGAACTGGCCGCGATCCGCAGCCAGTACGGCTTCGACGAGCCCTTCCCGGTCCGCTACTGGAACTGGCTCGAAGGCGTCCTGCACGGCGACCTCGGCCGCTCGTACCTCTTCCACCAGGACGTCAGCGCCGTCATCTGGTCCCGGCTGCCGGCCTCCCTCCTGCTGGTCGCCGTCGCGACGCTGATGATCGCCGTCGTGGGCGTCGCCGCCGGCGTGATCGGCGCGCTGCGCCGGGGCACCCGTACCGACACCACGCTCATGCTGCTGGTGACGGTCGGGGCCGCCGCCCCCGCCTTCGTCGTCGCCCTCGTGCTGCGCTCGGTGTTCGGAGTGGAGCTCGGCTGGTTCCCCACCATCGGCAACGGCAGCGGCGTACTCGGCCGGCTGCACCACGTCGTCCTGCCGGCGGTCGCGCTGTCCGTGACCTTCATGGCGCTCGTGACCCGCGTTACCCGCTCGGCGATGCTCGACGAACTCCGGCGCGAACACGTCGAGGTCGCACTGAGCCGCGGCACACCCCGCCGGACCGTGATCCGGCGGCACGTGCTGCGCAACGCACTCGGACCGATCGTGACGGTCTCGGCGCTGCTCGTGTCGGGGATGCTCGTCAGCACCGCGATCGTCGAGACGGCGTTCGGCATGTCCGGGGTGGGATCGCTGCTCGTGCAGTCGGTCAACCAGCTCGACTTCCAGGTGGTGCAGGCCATCGTCCTGCTGGTGGTGGCCGCGTTCGTGGTGGTCAACGCCCTGGTCGACCTCGTCCACCCGCTCATCGACCCCCGGGTCGCGGCCGCAGGGAGCGCACGATGAGCGCATGGACCGCAGGGGTCGTGCGCGGCCCGCTCGCACGGCTGCGGGCCCTCGGCGGCGGTCCGCTCCAGCGGATCTGCCTGGTGCTCCTGGGCCTCTTCGTCCTGGTCGCACTCTTCGCACCCTGGCTCGCGCCGCAGGACCCGACCTTCGGCGAGCTGGGCGAGACCCTCTCCCCGCCGAGCGCCGCCCACTGGCTGGGCACCGACCAGGGCGGGCACGACACCTTCTCGGCGCTGATCGAGGGCGCCCGAACCAGCCTGGCCGGACCGCTCGCCGTGGTGCTGTTCTCCACGCTCGCCGGCATCGCCGTCGGCCTGCTCGCGGCATGGCGGGGCGGCTGGGCCGACACCCTCATCAACCGGATCCTCGACATCGTGTTCGCCTTCCCCGCGCTGCTGCTCGCGATCCTCGCGGTGGCCGTGTTCGGCAAGGGCATGACCGCACCGGTCCTGGCCATGGCGATCGCGTACATGCCGTACACGGCCCGCCTGGTGCGCGGCCTGGCCGCGCAGGAGAAGGCCCGCCCGTACATCGCCGCCTACCGGGTGCAAGGACACTCCGGCCCGTACGTCGCGGTCCGCAGACTGCTGCCGAACATCGGCCCGACCGTGCTCGCCCAGTCCACCGTCAACTTCGGCTACGTCCTGCTCGACCTGGCCGCCCTGTCCTTCCTCGGCCTCGGCGTCCAGCCCCCGACACCCGACTGGGGAGCCATGATCAACCAGGGCCAGGCGGCCGTCCTCGAAGGCAGGCCGCTCTCCGCGACCGCGCCCGCCATGGCGATCGTGCTCGTGGTCGTCGCCTTCAACGTCGTCGGGGAGAGCCTCGGCGACCGGCTCGCGGGGAGGGAATCCCGATGACACTGCTCGCCTACGACGACCTGCGGATCACCCTTCCCGGGATGGCCCGCCCGGTCCTGGACGGCATCACGCTGAACGTGTCCGCCGGAGAGGTCGTCGCCCTCGTCGGCGAATCCGGCTCCGGCAAGTCGGTCACCGCCCGCGCCGCCCTCGGCCTCTTCCCGGCCGGCGCCGGGATCGGCGGCCGGGTGCGCGTGGAAGGCACCGACCTCGTCGGCGCCGACGCCGCCGCCCTGCGCGACGTACGCACCTCCAAAGCGTCGATGATCTTCCAGGACCCGCGCGCCGGCATCAACCCGGTACGGCGCATCGGGGACTTCCTCACCGAGTCGCTGCGCCGGCGCAGCGGCTGGACCAAGGAACGCGCCAACGCCCGCGCCGCCGAACTCCTCGACGCGGTCGGCCTGCCCGACCCCGTCCGGCACCTGCGCCAGTACCCGCACGAACTGTCCGGCGGCATGCTCCAACGCGTCATGATCGCCGGCGCGCTCACGGCCGACCCCCGGCTGCTGCTGTGCGACGAACCGACCACCGCCCTCGACGTCAGCACCCAGGCCGAGATCATGGCGATCCTGGGCAGGCTCCAGCGCGAACACGGCCTGGGCATGCTCCTGATCACGCACGACGTGGAACTCGCGGCCGCCGCCTGCGACCGGATCTACGTGATGTACGCGGGACGGATCGTCGAAACCGCCACCCGCACCGAGCTGTTCGCCACGCCCCGGCACCCGTACACGGCCGGCCTGCTCGGATCCTCCCCGCCCCTGGAAGGCCCGGTCGGCCGCCTCGCCCCCATCCCCGGCGCCCCGATGGGACTGCTGGACTCCGCGCCGGGCTGTTCCTTCGCACCCCGCTGCGGCTTTGCCCAGCCCGGCCGCTGCGACCAGTCCCCGCCGCCGCTGCTCCCGCACGGCCCGGCGCTGGTGGCCTGCCACCGGGCAGGCGAACTCACCGGCCCGGCCGGTGCGCCGCAGCCCGTGACCGCGGGCCGCGCCGTCACGCCGGACCCGCCCGTCCTGCCGGTCCCGTCCCTCCTGTCCGCTCCATCCTCCGAGGAGGACCGGTGACCACGGTGAACACCCCGCCCCAGCCGTCCGCGGGCCCGGCCGCCGCGGCCCGCACCTTGCTCCAGGTGAACGGCCTGCGCAAGACCTACCGCACGGGGACGACCGAGGTGGTCGCCGTCGACGACCTGTCGTTCTCCCTGCGGGCCGGCGGCGCGCTCGGCATCGTCGGGGAGTCAGGATCCGGGAAGACCACCACGGCCCGCATGCTCGTCGGGCTGGAACACCCGGACGCGGGGGAGATCCTCGTCCAGGGGAAGCCGCCGGCCGCGGCCGTACGCGGCAGGGCGGCGAGGCTGGCCCGCGCGAAGGCGGTCCAGATCGTCTTCCAGGACCCGTACCTCTCACTGGACGCCCGCATCGGCATCGGCGACACCGTCGACGGGGTGCTGCGGCTCCACGGCCTCCGCGATCCGGCGGCCCGGGCCGCCCGGGTCAGGGAGCTGCTGGCCCAGGTCGGCCTCGGCGACCGCGAGGCGGCCGCGCTGCCCCGCCGGCTCTCCGGCGGACAGCGCCAGCGCGCTGCGATCGCACGGGCGCTGGCCGTCGAGCCGGCCGTCCTCGTCCTCGACGAGGCGGTGTCCGCCCTGGACGTCTCGGTGCAGGCGCAGGTCCTCAACCTGCTGTCCGACATCCGCCGCGACACCGGCATCGGCCTCGTCTTCGTCAGCCACGACCTCGCGGTCGTCCGGTACGTCTGCGACGAGGCGCTCGTCCTCTACCGCGGCCGGACCATCGAACACCGGCCCGTCGCGGACCTGCTGGCCACCCCCGAACACCCCTACACCCGCCTGCTGCTGGCCTCGGTGCCCCGCCCCGGCTGGGACCCCGGCTCCATCAGCCGGCGCCGCCGGGAGCTCGACGCCCCGGGGTGAGGCGGGCGCACCGCGATCCGGCCGGGGCCGGGGAACGCCGGCAGCGGACCGGACCGGGCCGGGCGCGGGCGCACCGCGATCCGGCCGGGCCGCGACGCGGCGGGAACCCTCCTGGGCATCGGGCCTCCGGTGCCACAGGATCAACGGGTGACCGGACACGACCACGCGCACCCGGCGGCCGACATCCTGCTCACCGGGGCGGCCGGCCGGATCGGCCGGATGCTCCGCCCCGGCCTGGCGGCACGCGGCTGGACCGTGCGCCCGTACGACCTGCAACCCGCGCCCCGCACTGGCCGGACGCGTCCCCGCAACGGCTCGTACGCCCGCACCCGGTGACAGGCCGCGTACGCCCGCCCGGGTACGCCCCGGTAAGGTCGGCGCATGGCGTCTCGCAGTACTCAGATCCTCGAAGCGGCCGCCCGGGTGATCGCCCGGCGCGGGGTCCGCGGGCTGCGCGTGGAAGAGCTCGCGGCCGAGGCCGGCGTCTCCACCGCCCTGATCTACTACCACTTCAAGGACCGCACGGGCGTCCTGCGCCACACCCTGGAATTCATCAACGACAGGGCAGAGCGCTACACGACCGACCGCGACCCGGACGCCCCGCCGCTCACTCCCCGCGAGGAGCTGGAGGAGACCCTGCTGCTGGAGCTCCAGGACTCCGTGGAGGTCCGGGAGAACAGCTCGGCCTGGGGCGAACTGCGGGCCAGCGCCGTCTTCGACGAGGTGCTGCGCGAGGATCTGGCCCGCGCCACCCTGGTGTGGGTCCAGGAGGTGGCCGCGCTGCTGGGCCAGGTCCAGCCGATGGCGCCGGCCTCGTCGCTCGCCGCCGCGGCCGAGCGGCTCACCGCACTGCTGGAGGGGCTCAGCATGCGCTGGCTCAGCGGCGGCATCAAGATCACCCACGCCCGGGACCTCATGCGCGGCGCCGTCGACGCCGAACTGGCCGGGCTCCGGCAGAACTGACGGGCCCGGACATGGACCGATCGACCGCGTCCTTCCGGCTGCTTCCCGGAGCCGCCGCCTCACCGGTGATCCTGCACGTGCCGCACTCCTCGCGGGTCGTCCCGGAGTCCGTCCGCGCCGGCATCCTGCTGGACGACCCGTCGCTGGAGCGGGAGCTGGACCACATCACCGACTCCCACACCGCCGCGATCGCGGCCGCCGCCGCGGCGCGTTCGGCCGTCACGCCGTGGCAGTTCGTCAACGGGCTGTCCCGGCTGGTCGTCGACCCCGAGCGGTTCCCCGACGAGCGCGAGGAGATGCTGGCCGCGGGCATGGGAGCGGTGTACACGCGCACCACGCACGGGGAGCGGCTGCGACCGGACGGCTTCGACGGCCGGCCGCTGACCGACCGCTGGTTCCACCCGTACGCGGACGCGATGACGCGGGCCGTGGCCGACCGGCTGGAGACCGTCGGGCGGGCCGTCGTCATCGACGTGCACTCGTACCCGACCCGGCCCCTGCCGTACGAACTCCACGGCGCCGGGCCCCGCCCGCCGATCTGCCTCGGGACGGACCGCTTCCACACCCCGGCGACCCTCCTCGACGTGGCGGGGGAGGCCTTCGGGGGCTTCGGCGGCACCGGGCTCGACACCCCCTTCGCGGGGACGTACGTACCGCTGGAGTACTACGGGACGGACGACCGGGTCAGTGCGCTGATGATCGAGATCCGGCGGGACACCTACATGTCCGAGCCCGGCGGTCCGCCCGGCCCCGGCCTGCCGGCACTGGCCGCGGCCCTGGCGGAACTCGTCGACGCCCTGCACCCGTAGGCCGTCCGGTGCGGTGGACCGGTGACCCCTTGCCGTGATCAGGCGGCGGGCTTGCCGGGCTGGTCGTGGGTGGCGCAGTGGATACCGCCGCCGCCGGTGGCGATGGTGTCGATCTTGACGGGCACGATGTCCCGCTTGGGGAAGTGCTCCTGGAGGATGCCGCGCGCGCGGTCGTCGGCCTTCCGGTCGCCGAAGCGCGGCATGAAGACGGAGTCGTTGGCGACGTAGAAATTGGCGTAGGTGGAGAGGAAGTCGTCGCCGCGGCCGGTGATCCCGTACGGGTCGGGCTGGGGCAGGTCGATGACCTCGAACCGGCGTCCCCGCGCGTCGGTCGCCTGGTCGAGCACGGACTTGGCCTGGTCGGACGAGCGCGACCAGGAGTCGGCGGGGGTGCCCGGGTAGGCCCGGTCCAGCAGGATCACCCCGGGAGCGGTGAACCGTACGAGGCTGTCGACGTGGGCGTCGGTGATGTCCTCGCCGCGTACGCCGGCCAGCCAGATCACCTTGTTCACGCCCAGGAGCCGCTTGAGCTCGGCCTCGATCGCGTCGCGGCTCTTGCCCCGGTTGCGGTTGTCGTTGACGATCGAGCTCTCGGTGATCAGCAGGGTGCCCTCGCCGTCGGTCTCGAAGGAGCCGCCTTCGGCGACCAGGGGCGCCTGCACCCGGGGAACGCGATACGTGGACAGCAGGTTCCGGCCGACCTTGCCGTCGTTCGTGTGCTGCTGCTTGTTGCCCCAGCCGTTGAAGTTGAAGTCGACGCCGATGACGTCGCCGGCCTCCTCGACGAACACGGGGACCGTGTCGCGGGCCCACAGGTCGTCGACGGCCAGCGGGATCACCTCGACCTGGGAGCCGCACGCCTTCTGGGCCGCGTTCACCTGGTCCGGCCTGGCCATCATGACGACGTACTCGTAATCGGCGATGGCGCGGGCCACCCGCGCGATGTCCTGCCGCACGTAGGGCAGGTCCTCCTCCCAGACCGACTTCAGGGCGGGCCAGGACATGAAGGTGCGGGTGTGGCTCTCCCACTCGGCTCCGAGCCGGCGCCCTCCGGTCTGCCGGGCGGCCTGCTGAGCCGCACCGGAGGCACCCGTGGAGGCGGCCGATCCGGCGGAATCGCCGGGCCCGCACGCCGAGGCGCCGAAGGCGAACGCGGAGACGCCGGCGAGCGCACGCAGGGCCGTGCGGCGGGATGGGAGGAGTGCGGACATGAGGGGCTCCGATCGTGAACGTGCCTGACCGGGAACCGGGCGGCGAGAGGGCGGGCGCCGTGGGAGACGGGAGCGCGGGTCGCCGCCGGATCCTGGTGTGATCAGGGTGCACAGACTGCACCGGGAATCGCCGCTCGCGCGGAGCGGATGCGGATTCCGTGTCTCCACACTGGCACTGACTGAAAATTCAGTCAAGTTCGAGGGTGGGGTGCAGGGGGCGAAGGTGAGGGCGCGGGGGTGGCATGGGCTCGGGTGCGGGTGTGGTGGTGTCCTTCGCGCGGCGCGGGGTCAGTGGCGGGACAGCTGCCCGATCTCCACGGAGACCGCTTCCCGCATCAGCTCGCGGGCGTGCGTCAGGGGCAGGGCGCCGCTCAGCCAGCGGGTGCTGAGTCCTTCCAGCAGGGCCGTGAGCCGTTCGGCGGCGCAGGTGAGGGCGGGGGCGGGCGCCGTCGGGTGGATGCGACCCAGGTACTCGGCGACTTCGTGCACCCAGATCAGGCCGGCCCTGGCCAGGTCGTCGCGCAGCTCGGGGTCGAAGACGGCGCTGGCCCGGAGCTCTCCCCACGCGGTGCTGTTCTCGCGCACCTCGGGCAGGTCCTGGAATTCGAGCAGCAGCGACTGCTCCAGCTCCTGCCGGGCGTCGAGGGGGCCGGCGGCCTGGCAGGCCGCGGCCGTGTACCGTTCCGCGCGGTCGCTGATGAACTCGAGCGTGTGGTGCAGGACGCCCGCGCGGTCCTTGAAGTGGTAGTAGATCAGCGCGGTGGAAACGCCCGCCTCGGTGGCGAGCTCCTCCACCCGCAGCCCGCGGACCCCCCGGCGGGCTATGACCCGGGCGGCTCCTTCCAAGATTGCCGTTCGGCGGTCCGTCGCCACGTCGTCTCCTCCTGGTGATCTCGCCGGCCAGTGTCTCATATTGACTGAATCTTTAGTTAGTGCCAGGCTGCCGGGGCCGGACGTCCACGCACCCGGCTGTGACGCCCCTGCTCGCGGGTGCGGGGCTCCGGCCCGCGCGCCTCGCTCCGTTCGTTGAAAGAGCCACCGCATGTCCGCTCGCATCCCTGGTGTGCAGCCCGCCCGCACGGCCTTGTCCGCCGACGACCCGCGCGAGATCGGCGGCTACCGGCTCCACGCCCGGCTGGGCTCGGGCGGCATGGGCGTGGTGTACCTGGCGCACACCCCCGGCGGCCGCCCCATCGCCCTGAAGGCCGTACGGGCGGAGTTCGCGGGCGACCCCGAGTTCCGCCGGAGGTTCGCCCAGGAGGTGGCCAGCGCCCGGCGCATCCACGGCCTGTTCACCGCGCAGGTCGTGGACTCCGGAGCCGACGCCCCGACCCCCTGGCTGGCCACCGCCTATGTACCGGGGCCCTCCCTGCAGCAGGTGGTCCAGCGCCACGGTCCGCTGCCCGAGCGCACGGTCCTGCTGCTCGTGGCCGGCATCGCCGAGGCGCTCCAGGCGATCCACCGGGCGGGCGTCGTCCACCGCGACCTCAAGCCCGCCAACGTGCTGATCGCGGAGGACGGACCCCGGGTGATCGACTTCGGGATCGCCCGCGCGGCCGACACCGTCGCGCTCACCGGGACCGGGCTGACGGTCGGGACCGCGGCGTTCATGGCTCCCGAACAGGCTCAAGGCCTGTCGGTGGCGCCCGCCACGGACGTCTTCGCCCTGGGGGCGCTCGCCGTGTACGTGGCGGGAGGCACGGCGCCCTTCGGGCCCGGCCCCGAATCGGCCGTCCTCTACCGGGTGGTGCACGGGCAGCCCGATCTCGCCCGGGTGCCCGCCGGCCTGCGGGACCTGCTGTGGCAGTGCCTGGCCAAGGAGCCGCGGGACCGGCCCACGACCGGGCAGCTGATCGCGGCCGTCCGGGCCCATCCTCTGGTGGGTCCGCAGGCGGAGTTCGCCGAGGGCTGGCTGCCCCAGCCGGTCAGGAGCGAGATCGCGGGGCGCGGCGTGGAGCCGGTGCCGGTCTCGATTCCGGCGCCGGGCTCGCATCCGATGCCGGCGCCGACTCCGTTGCCGGCGCCGGTGTACCGGCCCACCCTCGCGGCCGCCGCCGTCCATGACACGCAGACCCGGACCGGCCCGCGCGCGGACGCGCGTACCCGCCGGGCGCGCAGGGGCCGCCACCGGCTGCGGGTGGCGGCGCTCGCCGCCGCGGCCGTGGCGGTCGCCGCAGGGGTGGGCGCCGCCGCCGTCCACCTGGACCGCCCGCGGGGGGCGGAGGGGGCGTCCGAGGCGCCGGGCGCGAGCGCGGCCCCCGGTGCGAGCGCCGCGCCGCCGGCGCGTCCGCCCGCTCCCGCCGGCTACCTGCCGGTGCGCACCGAGGTCGAGCTGACCTCCCCGGACGCGGGGTACGAGTTCGACCTGAAGGCCGGGAAGGTGGTCCCCGAGGAGAACGCCGCCTGGTATCTGGCGCGGACCGGCGAGGAGTTCGTGCTGCCGGAGGACAGTGACGCGTTCGTCGCCGCCGGGGACGTGCTCGGCCCCGCCGACTGCGTCCGCGGGATCGAGACGCAGCCGGTCACCGTGCTCCCCTTCGGCGAGCTGGGCGAGCGCCCCTTCTGCGTCCGCAGCGCGGACCAGAAGGACATCGTCGTCGTGCGTCTGATCGAGGCGCCGACGGACGGCGGGTCTGTGACCGTGGTGCTCGATCAGTACCGCCGGACCCCGTGAGCGACGACCGTGGACATTCAGGCCTGAGTAAAATATCAGGCCGTGTCGGATGCCGGACTTTGCGTTAAAAGTAGAGGTCAGGCCGCAATACTTCGCCACTTCGCTGAGTCGATGGCGAGGTGCCCATGCTCCTTTTTGCGCGCCGGACGATTTTTGGCCTCCAGATCATTGACTGAATTTTCAGTCCGGGCCATGCTGTGGCACATCCCCTCCCGCCCCTCATCAGGGAGTCCCCATGAACACGCCAGTCACCTCCCGGCGCCGGATCCTCCAGCTCGGTGCGGCGGCGCTGCCGCTCGCGGCCCTCGGGTCCGCCGTCCCCGCCGCCCGCGCTGCCACGGCCCCCGCCGACGCCACGCTGCGGATGCCCGCCGAGGACGTGCGGCACGTACGCACCTACATGGCGTGGCCCGCGCTGTCCTCGGTCTGGTCGAACCGGCTCGGGGGAGTACGACGCGACATCGCGACCGTCGCCGACACGATCTCGCGGTACGAGCCCGTCGTGGTGCTGGCCCGCCCCGGGCAGGCCGCCGACGCCCGCTACGAGTGCGGGGGCGGCGCGTACCACGGCATCCAGGTCGTCGAGATCGCCAACGACGACCTGTGGATCCGCGACTTCGGCCCCACCTTCCTGGTCGCCCCGGGCGCCGTCGTCGGGGTGGACACCAACTTCAACGGCTGGGGCAAGACGGGAACCCCGTACGAGCAGCCCTTCGTCAACGATGCGGCGGCGGCCGCGACGCTCCTCGCCGAGTACGGGATCGGCCGCCGTCGGGCCTCGTTCGTGGGCGAGGGCGGCTCGCTGGAGACCGACGGCCAGGGCACCCTGCTCGCCACGGTCAGCTCTCTGGTGAACGGCAACCGCAACCCCGGCATGTCCCAGGCCGAGGTGGAGCGGGCGCTGATGTCGGACCTCGGCATGGACAAGGTGGTCTGGGTCCCGGGCCTGGCCGGCCAGGACATCACCGACTGCCACATCGACTGCCTGGCGCGGTTCGTCGCACCCGGCCACGTCATGCTCGACCGGCCCGGCCCCGGCGCCGACAGCAAGTGGGTCGCCGTCTACGAGGAGACCAAGCGGGTGCTGCAGAGCGCCGTCGACGCCCGCGGCCGGAGCCTGCGGATCACCGAACTCCCCGGGCCCGACCGCCGCCACATCCGTGGCCGGGGCGAGGAGTTCCTCTCCAGCTACACCAACTACTACCTCGTGAACGGCGCGGTCCTCGTGCCCCGGTTCGGCGACGGCCAGGCCGACGACGCCGCCCACGCGATCCTGCGGGCCTCCTACCCGGGCCGCGACATCGTTCAGCTCGACATCGACAACATCGCGAGCGGCGGCGGGGGCATCCACTGCGCCACCCAGCAGCAGCCGGCCGTTCCGCCGGCGGTCTGAGGCGCGACCGTCCCGCGCGGCCGGCGGCCGCCGTGAAGAGAAGGAAGGAAGACACACCGTGCGTCCGACCGGACCCCGAGACCAGGGGGAACCATGCCTCTGACCCCCACTGAGCGCGACCGACTGCTGCTCTTCAGCGCCGCCGAACTCGCGCGGTCGCGCCTCGGGCGCGGGCTCCGCCTCAACGTGCCGGAAGCGACAGCCCTGATCGCCGACACGGTGTGCGAGGCGGCGCGTGACGGACTGCGGCTGGCCGCGGCCATCGAGCGCGGCCGCGGCGTACTCGGCCCGGACGACGTACTCCCCGGCGTCACCGACGTCGTGACGGAGGTCCACGTCGAGGCCGTGTTCGACGACGGCACCCGGCTCGCCGTCATCAGCGACCCGTTCGGTGAGGTGGAGCACGGTGACGACGCCCCCGGCGCGGTCCTTCCCCACGAGGACACCGTGCCGGAAGCGGCGCCGGCCATCACGTTGGAGGTCCGCAACACGGCGCCCGTCCCGGTGAGCGTGACCTCGCACTTCCACTTCTTCGAGGCGAACCCGCGGCTCGACTTCGACCGGGCGGCCGCCTACGGAATGCGGCTCGCCGTCCCGGCCGGATCGTCCACCCGCTTCGACCCCGGCGCCGCCGTCGAGGTGGGGCTCGTACCCATGGGCGGTGACCGGATCGCGATCGGCTTCGCGGGCCTGGTCGACGGGCCGCTGGACGCGCCCGGCGCGAAGGAAGAGGCCCTCCGCAAGGCCGCGGCCTGCGGCTACCTGGGAGCAGAGGAAGTACCGAGATGAGCAGACCCACCAAACACAGCGACCACTGTTTGCCCGGCGGCAGCCGGCACATCGACCCTCAGGAGTACGCGGCGGTGTTCGGTCCGCGTGCCGGTGACCGGGTGCGGCTCGGGGACTCGGGGCTGACCGTGCGGGTGGAGTCGGACGCGCAGAAGGCGGGTGACGAGTTCCTGGCGGGTTTCGGGAAGACGGCCCGGGACGGTCTGCACCTGAAGGCGGCGGCGGTCCGTGACACGTGTGACGTGGTG
Source organism: Streptomyces sp. NBC_00239 (assembly GCF_036194065.1). Taxonomy (NCBI): domain Bacteria; kingdom Bacillati; phylum Actinomycetota; class Actinomycetes; order Kitasatosporales; family Streptomycetaceae; genus Streptomyces; species Streptomyces sp. NBC_00239. Next base: position 7,116,628 of record NZ_CP108095.1, read on the forward strand.
ATCAGCAACGTTCTGGTGATCGATGCGGTGCTCGGCATCCGGAAGGTGTCGATCGGCATCCGTGAGGGCCGCATCCACGCGATCGGCCGGGCCGGCAACCCCGACACCCTCGACGGCGTCGACGTCGTCGTGGGCACGGGTACGACCATCGTCTCCGGCGAGGGCCTCATCGCCACCGCCGGAGCCGTGGACACCCACGTGCACCTGCTCTCCCCGCGCATCATGGAAGCCTCGCTGGCCGCAGGCGTCACCACGATCATCGGCCAGGAGATCGGGCCGGTCTGGGGCGTCGGGGTGAACTCACCGTGGGCGCTGAAGCACGGGTTCAACGCCTTCGACGCCTGGCCGGTCAACATCGGCTTCCTGGCGCGCGGTTCCTCGTCGGACGCCGCCCCGCTGGTCGAGGCCCTCGCCGAGGGTGGTGCCTGCGGCTTCAAGGTGCACGAGGACATGGGCGCCCACACGCGCGCCCTGGACACCGCGTTGCGGGTGGCCGAGGAGCACGACGTGCAGGTGGCGCTGCACTCGGACGGCCTCAACGAGTGCCTCTCCGTCGAGGACACCCTGCGGGTCCTGGAAGGCCGCACGATCCACGCGTTCCACATCGAGGGCTGTGGTGGCGGGCACGTGCCGAACGTGCTGAAGATGGCGGGCGTGCCGAACGTCATCGGCTCCTCCACCAACCCCACCCTGCCCTTCGGCCGCGACGCCATCGCGGAGCACTACGGCATGATCGTCTCCGTCCATGCGCTCAAGACGGACCTGCCGGGTGACGCGGCGATGGCCCGCGACCGGATCCGCGCCGGGACCATGGGCGCCGAAGACGTCCTGCACGACCTCGGGGCCATCGGCATCACCTCCTCCGACGCCCAGGGCATGGGCCGCGCCGGCGAGACCATCCGCCGCACCTTCGCCATGGCCGCCAAGATGAAGGCCGAACTCGGCCCGCTCGAAGGCGACGGCGCGGGCGACGACAACGCCCGCGTGCTGCGCTACATGGCCAAGCTGACCATCAACCCGGCCATCGCCCACGGCCTCGCCCACGAGATCGGCTCCATCGAGGTCGGCAAACTCGCCGACATCGTCCTGTGGCGCCCCCCGTTCTTCGGCGCCAAACCACAGCTCGTCCTCAAGTCCGGCTTCCCCGCGTACGGGGTCACCGGTGACCCGAACGCCGCCACCGACAGCTGCGAGCCCCTGGTGCTCGGGCCTCTGTTCGGCGCCCATGGAGCGGCACCGGCCGATCTCTCCGTGGCCTTCGTCAGCCGGGCCGCCGCCGAGTCCGGCTCCTTCGGAAGACCCCACGACACGCTGGGCACCCGGCGCCGGCGGGTGGCCGTCCGGGGAACCCGCGGCATCGGACCCGCCGACATGGTGCACAACGCCCGCCTGGGCCGGGTCGACGTCGACCCCCGCAGCGGTCTCGTCACCCTCGACGGTGATCCGATGCGCTCCGAACCCGCGGACGAGGTCTCGCTGAGCCGCCTGTACTTCCTGTGAGTCCGGCCGCGGCCGCTTCGTCCCTGTAGACCCACATCCCCACTCTTGACTGAATTTTCAGTCGAGAGGAAGATTCCGTTCACTACCGCGTACCCGTCCCGCGCCTCTGCCGGACACCGAGCTGCCGGCCACCGCCGACGGGTACTTCTGGCGAGAAGAAGAGAGACCCGCGATGACTGCATTCCGTATGCCCGCCGAGTGGTCCGCGCACGACGGGTGCCTGATGGCCTGGCCCACCCGCCAGGACCTGTGGGGGAGCGTGCTGGACGAGGCCAAGGAGGAGTACGCCGACGTCGCCCGGGCCATCGCCGGATTCGAGCCCGTGACCATGGTCGCGCCGCCCGGCCACGGGGAGGAGGCCCGCACCCGCTGCGGCACCGACGTCACCGTGATCGAGCTGCCCCTCGACGACTCCTGGTTCCGGGATTCCGCCCCGCTGTTCGTCCTCGACGGCGACGGCAACCGCGCCGGCGTGGACTTCCGCTTCAACGCCTGGGGCGGCAAGCACCACCCCTTCGACGCCGACGACCGGATCAGCTCCCTGCTGCTGGAGCACCTCGGAGTCGACCGGATCGCCTCCGACATGATCCTCGAAGGCGGCGCGATCACCGTCGACGGCGAGGGCACGCTGATCACCACCGAGCAGTGCCTGCTGCACCCCAACCGCAACCCCGGCCTGACCCGTGACGAGATCGAGGCCGAACTGAAGACCCGGCTCGGGGTCACCAAGGTCATCTGGCTGCCCTACGGCGGTCTGCTCGACACCGAGACCGACGGCCACGTCGACGGGGTCTGCGCCTTCGCCGCGCCCGGCACGGTCGTCGTCTCGCTCCCCTCCGACCCGGACCACCCCGACTACGCCCGGATGCGCGCCAACCGCGCCGTGCTCGACGCCTCCACCGACGCCCGCGGCCGCCGGCTGGAGATCATCGACGTACCCCAGACGGCCTTCGCCGACCTCGCCGGCGGCGAGATCGAGGTGTCCTACCTGAACTACTACGTCGCCAACGGCGGCGTGGTCGTTCCGGTGGCCGGCATGCCCCAGGACGACGAGGCCCTCGCGGTGATCGCCTCGGCCCACCCCGGCCGCAAGGTCGTCGGCGTGCGCGCCCTCGCCATCGCCTTCGGCGGCGGCGGAGTCCACTGCATCACCCAGCAGGTCCCCGCCACGCGCACCACCGCGGCCGCCGGCTGACCCGCACACCCGCCGTTCCCGGCGGTCCGCCCCGGCGGTCCGCCCGCTCCTCCCCCCGCATCCCTCACGGAAAGAGAGCGCGACGATGACCACCTCCCCACCCCGCGCGAGCAGACGCCCCTACCGCGCCGGCCGCCGCAGCGCGGGCCTCGCCACCGCCGTTCTGACCTCTTCCGCCCTGCTCGCGGCCTGTGCGGGTCCGCCCAAGGGCGACCCCGGCAACGTCACCGACGTGCACCTCTCCGCGTCCACGCCCACCGCCCGCGGCGAGATCGACTCCTTCACCTGGGCCGTCTACGCCGAACCGCCCACCCTCGACTACACGGTGGCGTTCGACTACCCGCAGAACACGATCCTCTCCAACGTGTGCGAGAGCCTCATGCGCTGGACCCCGGAGCTGACCACCGAGCCCGGGCTGGCCGTCAAAGCCGCCAACCCCGACCCCACCACGTGGGTCTACGACCTGCGCTCCGGCGTCCGCTTCCACGACGGCGGCATCATGACCGCCGACGACGTGGTCTACAGCCTCGGCCGCCAGATGGACCCGGACAACGCCGCCGCCTGGGCCCAGGTCTTCCAGAACGTCGCCGGCGTGACCAAGACCGGCCCCCTCCAGGTCACCGTCAAGCTCAAGAAGCCCGACTCCCAGTTCCCCCAGTACATGGCGACCGCCGCCGGAGTGGTGGCCTCCAAGGCCGGCATCGAAGCGGCGGGCAAGGACTACGGCACCGCCGGCAGCCTCGCCTGCACCGGTCCCTTCAAACTCGGCACCTGGAACAAGGGCCAGTCGATCGAACTCGAACGCTTCGACGGCTACCGCGGCGAGAAGGCCAAGTCCAGGAAGGCCGTCTTCCGGGTCCTCACCGACCCCTCCGCCCGCACCAACGCCCTGCTCAGCGGAGAAGCCGACGGCGGTTACCTCATCCCCACCGAGAGCTACGCCCGGCTGCGCGGCAGCGGCGTCGGCACGCTGTACTTCGGCGAGGGCCTGAGCACGGTCAACGTCAACGTCACCAACATGAAGGGCCCGCTCGGCGACGTCCGCGTACGGCGCGCCCTGTCCCTGGCCCTCGACCGCTCCGGATTCGTCAAGGCCGGACTCGGCGGCGCCGGCACGGTCACGAACTCGCTCACCACCCGGGCCGCCTGGGCCGCCGCCCCCGAGAACACCCTGAAGGTCGCCCTCGACAGCCTGCCGCGCCCCGACCGGGACATCGAGAAGGCGAAGGCGCTGATCAAGGAGGCGGGTGCCACCGGCAGGACGCTGACCGTCGCCACCAGCTCCATCGGCCAGGACGTCTCCCTCCTCGCCACCGCGGTCCAGGCCGCCGGCACCCAGATCGGCCTGGACATCCGGCTCAAGACGATCGCCCCGAACGCCTTCACCGCGCTGTTCACCGATCCCAAGGCGCGCGAGGGCATCGACATGTTCCCGCTCACCTACTACGACTCGATCACCGATCCGCTGGACCTGCTCACGGCCTTCAAGACCGGCGCCTACCTGAACTTCGCCGGCTACAGCGACAAGAAGTACGACGCGCTGGTCGACCGGGCCACCGCGACGTACGACCGGCGGGCGCGGCTCGCCGTCGAGGCCGAACTCCAGAAGCGGGCCGCCGAACAGCTGCTGTGGATCCCGGTGGCCGAATGGCCCACCGCGATGTTCCTCAACAAGAGGATCACCGGCGCCCCCACGACCATCTCCTACATGTACCACCCGTGGGCCGCCGGCGTGGGGGCAGCCCAGTGAACATCGCCAGATTCGCCGTGCGACGGGTGGCGGAGATGGCCGCCACCCTCCTGGGCGCGTCGTTCGTGGTCTTCGGCGCGATGTACCTCGCGCCGGGCAGCCCCGCCGGCTTTCTGCTCGCCGGCCGCTCCGCCTCACCCGAAGCGCTCGCCGCGATCAACGCCCGGTACCACCTCGACGACCCCTTCCTCGTCCGGTACCTGCGCTGGCTCGGCGACGTGCTGCAGGGCGACTTCGGGCGCTCCATCACCTACCGCACCGACGTCTCGCGGCTGCTCGCCGACCGGCTCCCCACCACGCTGCTGCTGATCACGATGGCGCTGGCCGTGGTCGTCGCCCTCGGGCTGCTGCTCGGCTGGATCGCGGCGGTCCGCGGCGGCGCCACCGACTCCGCCGTCCTGGTCACCACCACGTTCGCCGTCGGCACCCCGTCCTTCGTCGCGGCCGTCCTGCTCCAGGGCCTGTTCGCCGTCAACCTCGGCTGGTTCCCCAGCAGCGGGGCCGGCGACGGCTTCGGGGACATGGTCTGGCACCTGACCCTCCCCTCGATCGCGCTGGCCCTGTACCTGATCGGCATGCTGGCCCGCGTCACCCGCTCCGCGATGGCCGAGGCCCTCGACAGCGAGCACGTCACGGTCGCCCGCAGCCGCGGCGTCCCCGAACGACAGGTCATCCGCCGCCACGTGTTCCGCAACGCCCTGGGAACCGTCCTGACCACCGGCGGTCTGATCGTCTCCACCCTGCTGGTCTGCACGATCCTCGTCGAGACCGCCTTCAGCATCGGCGGCATCGGACAACTCCTCGAACTGTCCACGACCACCAAGGACTTCCCCACGGTCCAGGCCATCTCCCTCATCATCGTCGCCCTGTTCATGACCGTGAACCTCGTCGTCGACCTGCTGCTGCCCCTGGTGGACCCGCGGATCGCCCTCGGTTCGAGGAGGTCCTCCGCATGACCGCCGTCCTGACGCGCCGGCCGGGCCTCGCCCGGATCCGGTCACCGAGGTCCCCGCTGTACGTGCTCTGCATGGGGTTCGTCGCCCTCGTGGTGGCGGCGGCACTCCTCGCCCCCTGGGTGGTGCCGTACGACCCCAACGTCATCGACCTGGGCAACGCACTCGCCGGACCCTCCGCCGGGCACCCGCTCGGCGTGGACGCGGCCGGCCGCGACACCCTCTCGCGGCTGCTGCTGGGCGCGCGCACCTCGCTCCTCGGCCCTCTGGGAGTCGTGGTCTTCTCCACCGTCGCCGGTGTCGCCATCGGCACGGCCGCCGCCTGGAGGGGCGGCTGGCTCGACTCGGTCCTGTCCCGCAGCACCGAGCTGGTCTTCGCCTTCCCCGGCATGCTGCTGGCCATCCTGATCATCTCGGTCTACGGCGAAGGCCTGACCGCACCGGTCATCGCCCTCGCCATCGCCTACCTGCCCTACGTCAGCCGCCTCACCCGCTCCCTGGTCCTTGCCGAGCGCGAACGCCCCTACGTCAGCGCGTACCAGGTCCAAGGCCACTCGGCGGTGCAGATCTGCCTGCGCCACGTCCTGCCCAACATCGCCCCCGTGGTCCTCGCCCAGTCCACCATCAACTTCGGCTACGCCCTGATGGACCTCGCCGGTCTCTCGTTCCTCGGGCTGGGCGTGCCGGCGCTCACCCCCGACTGGGGCCGCATGGTCTTCGACGGGCAGACCGCCGTCCAGCACGGCTACCCGCTGTCCGCGATCCTGCCCTGCGCCTTCATCGTGCTGACGGTGGTCGCCTTCAACGTGGTCGGGGAACGCTGGGCCGACCGCGTCGCCAGGAGAGACCGATGAGCCCCATGAAACCGACCGGCCCCGCGAGCCCCACCGACCCGGCCCGCCCGACGGATCCGACGCGCACGACGGCGGATGCGTACGTGCTCGACGTCCGGGGACTCAGGATCACCCTGCCCGGCACCGCGCGCCCCGTCCTCGACGGCGTCGACCTCACCGTCGCGCCCGGCGAGACCGTCGCCCTCGTCGGCGAGTCCGGCTCCGGGAAGACCCTCACCTCCCGCGCCGCCCTACGGCTGCTCCCGCCCGGCGCCACGGCCGAGGGCTCCGTCCGGGTGGCCGGCCGGGACGTCCTGGCCATGGGCGCCGACGACCTGGGCGCCCTGCGCACCCGCACCGCGGCCATGGTCTTCCAGGACCCCCGCGCAGCCGTCAACCCGCTCCGCCGGATCGGGGACTTCCTCACCGAGAGCGTCAGGCTCGCCAGGACGGCGAGCCTGAGCCGGCCCCGGGCGACCGCCCGTGCCGTCGAACTCCTGGAAGCCGTGGGCCTGGACGCCTCGGCCCTCCAGAAGTACCCCGGCCAGGTCTCCGGCGGAATGCTCCAGCGGGTCGTGATCGCGGCGGCCCTCATGGGGGACCCCGTCCTCCTGCTGGCCGACGAGCCGACCACCGCCCTCGACGTCACCACCCAGGCCGAGGTCATCGCCCTGCTGGCCACGCTCCGCGAACGCTTCGGCACCGGCCTGCTCTTCGTCACCCACGACCTCGACCTCGCCGCCGCCATCAGCGACCGGGTCTGTGTCATGTACGCCGGGCGAATCGTCGAGACCGGCCCGGCCGCGGACCTGTTCGCGCACCCCCGCCACCCGTACACCGCCGCGCTGCTCGCCTCCACCCCCCGGCCGGCGGCGCCGCGGGGCCGGCTCGCCGCCATCGACGGCCGGCCGCCCGACCTGCGGCAGGAACTCCACGGCTGCTCCTTCGCCGCCCGCTGCCCGTTCGCCACGGAGATCTGCGACCGGCAGGCCCCGCAGCCGCTGGCCGCCCCGGGACGCCCGGAACACCGGGCCGCCTGCCACCACACCGACCGCCTCGAAGGGAGCCCGGCCGATGCCTGAGCACGTACTGGAGGCCGTCGGCCTCCACCGCAGCTACGGGACCGTACGGGCCGTGGAAGACGTGTCGTTCGTCCTCCCCGAGGGCGGCTCCCTGGGCATCGTGGGCGAGTCCGGCTCCGGCAAGACCACCACCGCCCGGATCGTCGTCGGCCTGGAGCGGGCCGACTCCGGCGAGGTCCTCGTACGGGGCAAGGCCCGGCCGGCGCACGGGCGCGGTCGCGCACAGCGCCTGGCTCGGGCCCGCGAGGTCCAGATGGTCTTCCAGGACCCCTACCTCTCCCTCGACCCCAGGACCAGCATCGAAGGGGTCCTCCGCGAGACCCTGCGCCTGCACTTCCCCGGCGGGGACCACGACCGGCGCGTCCGCGAACTCCTCGACCAGGTCGGCCTCGGCAGCCGGGCGGCGCAGGCCCGGCCCCGCCAGCTCTCCGGCGGTCAGCGCCAGCGGGTCGCCATCGCGCGCGCCCTGGCCGTCGAGCCGGCCGTGCTCGTCCTCGACGAAGCCGTCGCGGCCCTCGACGTGTCGGTGCAGGCTCAGATCCTCAACCTGCTCGCCGACATCCGGGAGGAGACCCGGATCGGCTACCTGTTCATCACCCACGACCTGGGCGTGGTGCGCTGCGTCACGGACGACGTGATCGTCATGCGTGAGGGCCGGATCGTCGAGGCGGGCGCCACGGCGGAGGTGCTCGCCGCGCCCCGGCACCCGTACACGCGGCTCCTGATGGAGTCGGTGCCCCGTCCCGGCTGGGATCCCGCGTCGATCGCCGCCGCCCGCCGGGCCCTGTGACGGGCGGTGGTACCGGCCCTGTTGCGGGCTCTGCGGCAGGGCGTGGGCCGCGGGTGGTTCAGGCGCCGGCGGCGAGCGTGCGCACGAGCACGCGCAGCACCGCGCCCGCGTCGAACTCCGCGTCGAGGGACTGAGCGGCGGCCAGTCCGTCCACGGCCGCGGCCACCGCCTCGCCCAGCGGGCGGGCGTCGACGTCCTCGCCGCGTTCGTCCGCCAGCACCCGGAACAGGTCCACGAAGCAAGCCCGCCAGCGCCGGTACTCCGCCTCCAGGGACTCCCGTACGCGCTCGTCGTTCAGCGCGTGCCAGTGCAGCGCGGCGTGCAGGTGCGAGAGGTCGGCGCTCTCGGGCTCCGTCAGTAGGGCGAGGACCCGCTCGGCCCGCTCGGCGAAGGCGCCGGGCGCGGACACAGCCTGTTCGAGGGGGGAAATCCACTCGGGCCGGATGTCCTCGACGACCGCCAGGACGAGGTCGGTGCGGTCCTTGAAGTGGTAGTGGCACATCCCGTGCGAAACCCCGCACAGGGCGGCCACGTTGCGCGTGGTGAAGCGCTCGCTCTGCTCGCCCGCGAGCAGGGTGCGGGCCGCCGCGACGAGCCGTGCCCGGGTCTGCTCGCCCTTGGCCGACACGCGGGGCCGGCCCGTGGGAGCGGGACCCGCGGGGGCGGGGACGGTGCGGGCCGGGACCGTACGGGCGGGGGCCGTGCCGAGATCCCGGGAACTCTTCGCGGATGCTGCCATGGCGCCACTCTAACCAGCGTCCCGGCGCCACCTGCGGGTTTCTCCGGTCCGGTCGACATCCGTTCGGCATCCGCCCGGTGTTCGTGCGGCACCCCCCCCCGCAGAACTGGTGTCGAGATTATTGACCGAGCGCTCGGTCAGTTCTAGCTTCCCTTCAACACCCCATCCAATGCAGGCAGTTGAGACAGGAGACAGCCATGAACGATCACGCTGTGAGTCATCCCTCGGGTGAGGGGATGGGCAGGCGGAGGTTCCTGACGGTCGCGGGACTGACCGCCGCGGGCGCCGCGCTGGCCGCGGCCGAAGGCCGTGCCCGGGCGGCGTCGCGGAGGAGCGGCGCCGCGTCGGCGGCCGGCTTCAGCGTCCCGATCGAGGACGTCCGGCACACCCGCACCTGGATGGCCTGGCCCGACAGCACCTCGATCTGGGGCGGCAAACTCGGCGGCGTGCAGGCGGACATCGCGCTGATCGCGAAGACCATCGCCCGCTACGAACCCGTCGTCATGTGCGCCAACTCCGCGGGCGCCGCCAAGGCCCGCTCGATGTGCGGCACGTCCGTCACCGTCATCACCTCGATCCCGGTCGACGACTGCTGGATGCGCGACAGCGGACCGGTCTTCCGCACCGACGGCGCCGGCGGCCTCGACGCCGTCGGACTGAACTTCAACGGCTGGGGCAACAAGCAGACCCACGCCAAGGACGCCCTCGTCGCCGAGCGGATCGCCGCCTACGCGGGCGTGCCGTTCAGCCGCGCCGACCTGGTGGGCGAGGGCGGGGCCATCGAACAGGACGGCGCCGGCACCCTGATGGCCACCCGCAGCAGCCTCGTCAACCGCAACCGCAACCCCGGGATGTCGCAGGCACAGGTCGAGAGCGCGATGCTCGCCGCCTACGGCGCCTCCAAGGTCATCTGGTTCGACGGCGTCGTCGGTCAGGACATCACCGACGACCACGTCGACGCCACCTCGCGCTTCCTCGCCCCCGGCAGGGCGCTCGTCCAGATGCCCCTGGCCTCCGACAACGACGTCTACGCGAAGGACGCGCGCAAGCAGTACCAGGTCCTGTCCACCGCCACGACGGCGTCCGGCACCCCGATGTCCGTCTCCAGGCTCCAGGGCCCCGACTACTACAAGATCCGCTCCGCCAACCCGGACTTCCTCGCCTCCTACGCCAACTACTACCTGTGCAACGGCGCCCTCGTCACCGGGCAGTTCGGGGACACCGCCGCCGACGCCGCCGCCCGGTCCACTCTCGCCCGGCTCTTCCCCGGCCGCGCCATCGAACAGCTCAACATCGACCGCCTGGGCACCGGCGGCGGCGGTATCCACTGCGTCACCCAGCAGCAGCCGGTGGCGTGACCCCTGACCGGCTCACGCCGACCGCACCCGGGCCGCGCCCGGGTGCCGTAGCCGCCAGTCCGCGTAGACCGGGCTGGCGGCACACGTCTCCAGGTAGCCGGCCGCCACCGCGCGCAGGATGCCGTCGCCGTGGGGGGCCAGCGGGCCGTCCCGGTGCCAGGCCAGGACGTGGCGGTACCAGAGCGGGTTTCCCGCGAGGGGGCGGACGGCGATGCCGGGGGTTTCCGAGAAAGTGGCCTGGCAGAGGCTGACGGCCAGGCCCGCGCGGACCAGTTCGATCAGCTGGCGCCCCTCCGCCTCGTGCGGGGCGGAGGGGCGGCGGCCGGTCAGGGCGCACACCGAGGACCAGTACTCGCGGGTGCGGTCGCCGTCGGGCCTGGGCATCGCCCAGTCGTGATCGGCGAGTTCGGCCAGGGACACGGCCTCCTGGCCGGCCAGGTGGTGGGCGGCGGGCAGCAGGGCGAAGACGGGTTCGGTGACGAGGGGAGTGAGGACCACCCCGTCGCGCGGCGGCAGGACCTGCTCCGGGTGGTCCCCGAGGACCGCCGCCTCCAGGCGGCCGGCGGCCAGGTCGTCCAGGAGCGTGACGGGGGAGTAGTGGCACCGGGAGGTCACCTCCGCCTCGGCCAGCAACGTCCGTACGGCCAGGACGAGGTGGCCGATGAGGGGAGCACCTACCGATCCCACGCGGACCCGGTCCGGGGACGCCAGGTGGCGGGCCGCGCGGGCGGTGTCGGCGAGGAGCGCGTCGATGCCGGGCAGCACGGCGTGGGCCCGGGCCAGCACCAGCTCACCGAAGGCCGTGGGCGTGGCCCCGGCGCGCCGCCGCTCGAAGAGCGCTCCGCCGAGCATCGACTCGATGCGGCGCAACTGCGTGCTGAGGCCCGGCTGGGTCATGGACAACGCGGCGGCGGCCCGGGTGAGGCTGCCGGCCTCGGCGATCGCGCACACCACACGCAGGTGCCGTACCTCCAGTTCCATGCGCTACTTCGCCGGGTCCTTGAGCCCGATGGTGGCGTAGTCGAGCTGGCCGCCGAAGGACGTGTGGCCGAACGCGCCCGCGATGTTGGTGCCGAGCAGCAGCGGCATGCGCTCGATGACGGCGGGCACCGTCGGGGCCTTGGCGAGGATCTCCCCGTCCAGCTGCCGCCACGCCGCATCGGCCCGCGCGGCGTCGGTCATGCCGGCGATCTCGTCCATCCGCTTCATCGTCGCCGCGTCGCGGAAGAGCGAGTGGTTGCCGGAGTTCCCCTTCTCCTTGATGTAGCGGCCGTCGAAGAGGAAGGGCAGGAAGGTGGAGCCGGACGGGTAGTCGGGGCACCAGCCGGTGTAGACGAGGTCGGTGCGGTTCTCGGTGTCGCCGATGGTGTCGTAGAAGGCCGACGGGTCGACCGCGTCGATCGTGACCTTGATCCCCGCCCGGCCCAGGGACTGCTGGATCGCCTCGGCGACTCCCTTGTCGCCGTTGGAGACGGTGATGGTGGTGGCGAATCCGTCCGGCCGGCCCGCCTCCTTGAGGAGCCGCTTCGCCTTCTCCACGTCACCCGTGGCCGGGATCCCCAGCGTGTCGGGCTGCTTGCCGCCGAAGAGCGAGCCGGGCATGAGGGCGGTGGTGAGGTCGTTGAGCGCGGGACCGCCCGAGGCGGTCAGCACCGCCTCGCGGTCCAGGGCGTACAGGACGGCCTGGCGGACCTTGAGGTCGTCGAAGGGGGCGCGTCCCGTGTGCATCTGCACCATCTCGGTGCAGTTGGTGGACTCGGCCAGCAGCCGCGCCCTGACGTCGGTCTTCGTGAGCACCTTGGGAGTGCTCTCGGGGCGCAGCTTGCTCCAGGGGACGGCAGAGGCGTCCACGCCCTCCGAGGCGATGAGCCGGTCGTCGATCTGGTTGGCCCTCATCCCCATCATCACGACCAGCTTGTCCGGGTACGCCTTGCGCACGGTGTCGGTCGCCGGGTCCCAGTGCGGGTTGCGGACCAGCACGAGCCGCTTGTCCCGGTCGTACGACTCGATCTTGTAGGGGCCCGAGGAGAACGGGCGGCTGTCGTACCGGGGGCCCTTGTCCCGGGCCCTGGGCACCGGGGCGAAGGTGGGCAGGACGGTGACGTTGCAGAATTCCGCGAAGGGCTTGCGGAGTTCGAAGACGATCGTGTGGTCGTCGGGGGTCCTGACGGAGTCGAGGTGCTGCCCCCGGGCGGGTCCCCGGTAGCCCTCGCCGCCCACCAGGTAGCGGGCGGCGTAGTCGGGGCCGCCGGCCAGGTCGGGGGAGAAGGACCGCTCCACGTTGTACTTGACGTCCTGCGCGGTGATCGGGGTGCCGTCCTCGTAACGGAGGCCCCTCTTGAGCTTGAAGGTCCAGGTCCTGGCGCCGTTGGAGGAGACGCCGAGGTCCTCGGCCAGGTCGGGGACCAGCTCTCCGCCCTTCGCGCCCGGCGCCGCCCTGTACGTCACCAGCGTGCGGTAGAGCAGCCGGGTGCCGAAGTCCATGTCGCCGATCACCCAGTTGCGGGCCGGGTCGAGGTGGGTGAAGTCCTGGTTGGACAGGACGGTCAGCGTGCCGCCCTTCTGCGGGGTGCCGCCGACCGTGGCCCCGGCGTTGGCGAGTGCGGGGTTCTTCGGGGCGGCCCCGTCCTGCCGGCCCCCGTCGGAGTGGCTGCCGTTGGAACAGCCCGCCAGGCCGAGCGTGACGGTCGCCGCCAGGCCGGTGGCGACGGCGTGGAGAGTGCGCTTGTTCATCAGTGGTCACTCCGTGAACGGTCGGGAAGAGCCCTGGAAGGCTGTGGAATGTGACCCGTAACATAGTTATGTGAAATGGTACCCACAATTGTCGTACCTCCATAGCGCGGAGTTATGGACAAGTGGGGGCTCCACGGGTTCCGGCGGCCGCGCCATGCTGTCGTGCAATGTCACACGCCACCGTGCGCCCGCAGCCTGAAAGGGACCCATGAACCCCGCGTACGCGACCGTCGACCACGTCTTCGCCGTCCCCCTCGACCACGCGGCCCCGCACGGCCCGACCCTGCGGATCTTCGCCCGCGAGGTCACCGACGCGCGCCACGCGGGCCGGCAACTGCCCTGGCTGCTCTATCTGCAGGGCGGACCCGGCGGCAAGTCCCCCAGACCTACGGCCGGCTCACCCGGATGGCTGCCGCAGGCCCTCAAGACCCACCGGGTCCTCCTCCTCGACCAGCGCGGCACCGGCCGCTCCACCCCCGTCACCGCCCGGACGGCCTCCCGCTTCGCCTCACCGGCCCGGCTGGCCGACCACCTCGGCCACTTCCGCGCCGACTCGATCGTCGCGGACGCCGAACTGATCCGCCGGCAGCTGTGCGGCGACGAACCCTGGGAGACCCTCGGCCAGAGCTACGGCGGGTTCATCACCCTCACCTACCTCTCCCAGGCCCCCGAAGGCCTGCGGGCGTGCTACGTGACCGGCGGCCTGCCGGGCCTGTCGGCCACCGCCGACGACGTCTACGCCCGCACCTACCCCCGGGTCCGGGACCGCGTCCTCGACTTCTACGCCCGCTACCCCGACGACGCCGCCCGGCTGCGGGAACTCGCGCGCCTCCTGGCCGCCACCGAGGTGCGCCTGCCCGACGGAGACCGGCTCACCCCGCACCGCCTGCGCACCCTCGGCCTCGTCCTCGGCATGGGCGACGGCTTCGAGCGGCTCCACTGGCTCCTCGACGAATCCCTCGACGGGGAAGGACAGCCGACCGACACGTTCCTGCACCAGGTGACGGCCCTGACCGGCTTCACCGACAACCCGCTCTTCGCCGTCATGCAGGAGACCCTGTACGGCCAGGGCGCGGGCCCGACGGGCTGGGCGGCGGCCAGGGCCCTGGCGGACGCCCCCGCGTTCGCCGAGGACGCCGACCCCCTCCTGCTCACCGGCGAAATGATCTACCCCTGGATGTTCCGCGAGATCAAGGGACTGCGCCCCTTCGCCCAAGCCGCCGACCTGCTCGCCGAACGCCCCGACTGGCCGGCGCTGTACGACCCCCGCCGTCTCGCCGCCAACCGGGTGCCACTCGCCGCGATCGTCTACCACGACGACATGTACGTGGACGCCGGGCTCTCCCTGCGCACCGCCCGCGAGGTCGGCGCCACCCGCGCATGGGTCACCAACGAATGGGAGCACGACGGCATCACCGCCTCCGGCGGCCGCGTGCTGTCCCGCCTGATGGACCTGGCCGCGGGCCGCGCGTAAGCCCGCGCCGCCCCTGCCCGGCCGCACCCGCCCCTCGTACCCCCTCAACCTGCCTCCGACGGGAGAGACATGACCAGCCCGCTCCACCGCCTGCGGCCGCTCGCCGCGGCCGTCGCCCTCGTCTCCTGCCTGTCCGCGCCCACCGCGGCCGCCGCATCCACCCCCGCCGCCGCGCCCGGCCGGCCGGCACCCGCCGCCGGCTGCGCCCTCCCCGGCCGGACCGGCTGGACGGACGAGGGCCACGACACCGACCGGAACCGGTTCCAGCCCGCCACCGGAACCCGCCGCGCCCTGACCCTGTACGTGGACTTCCCGGACGCCCCGGCCGGCGACTCCACCGCGCCGTACGCCGCCCACCTCGCCCCGGCCGCCGGCTGGATGGGCCGCGCGAGCCACGGCCGCCTGCGCCTGGACAACACCCCGCTGCACCGCTGGATCCGGATGCCCGCCGAGTCCACCTCGTACGGCTTCGCGCGCGGCCTCACCTTCGAGGCCCACGAGAAGTACCTCCGCGACGCGATCACGGCCGCCGACCCCTACGCGGACTTCTCCCGCTACGACATGGTCTACGTGGTCCCCGCCAGGACGGCGACCGCCGTTCCCTTCTCCCCGACCTACCTCCACGACCCGGCCACGCCCGGCATCACCGCCGACGGCACCCGCATCAAATGGGCCGTCACCTTCGGGCAGGACATGTGGCGCTGGGGCCACAAGGTCGTCGCCCACGAGACCGCCCACACCTTCGGACTGCCCGACCTGTACGCGTTCACCGGCGCCACCCACCGGTACGCGGGCGGCTGGGACGTCATGGGCAACATCGCCGGCCACGCCCCGCAGTACCTCGGCTGGCACTCCTGGAAGCTCGGCTGGACCCGCGACGACCAGGTCGCCTGCCTGCCCGCCTCCGGTCGCCGGACGGTACGGCTGACCCCGGTGGAACGGCCCGGCGGAACCACCATCGCCGTCCTGCGCACCGGTGAGACGACCGCGTACGTGGCGGAGTCCCGCCGGGCCCGGGGCAACGACGCGGCCGCCTGCTCCACCGGCGTCCTCATCTACAAGGTCGACTCCGCCGCCCGGACCGGCGAGGGCCCGGTACGGATCATGAACGCGAACCCGACCGCGACCCCGCCCACCGGCTGCACCCCGCTGGACCTGGCCGCGCACGCGCCCGGACAGAGCTTCACCGACCCAGAGAGCGGCGTGCGCATCGACGTCCTCGCGGGCGGACGGGCGGGCGACACGGTGCGGCTGACCAAGGAGTGAGAAGCGGCCCGTCCGACACGAACGGGGCGGCACCACCGATCGACTCGGTGGTGCCGCCCCTCACGTCCTCGCGGTACCGCTGCGAGGACGCGTCGCCGTCACGAGGAACGCGTCGCCGTCACGAGGAACGCGTCACCGCGGCGGCATCACTTGCCGTAGTACGCGTTGTGGATCGTCAGCGTCGACTGGTTGCCCTGCTTGTCCGTGACGTGGGCGCGGAAGGACACGGCCTTGTCCTTCGCCGGGTTCTTCACGGAGATCTTGCCGTGCGCGACGGTCACGCGCTGCCAGGTCCGCCCGTTGTCGTAACTCACGGACACCGTGAGCGACTTGAGGTTCCTCCCGGCCGCCGAACCCTGCACGGTCACCGGGACGAGGACCGTCTTGCCCGCCGGGGCGCGCGAGGCGAGGTCGACGGGGACCGCGAAGCGGACCGTGGACACCGGCAGCGCCGTGGTGGACGCGACCTGCCCGGAGCGGAAGGTGAAGCTGGTGTCGATGCGGGTGGAGACCGCCGCGACCTTCGCCGAGCGCTTGACGGAGGTCGTGAGCCGGTACTCGGCGTCGGCGGAGTCGACCGTGAAGGGCTGCTCACCGCTCAGCGCGTCGTCGTTCTCGGCGACCTTGACACCGTTGCGGTACAGCGTCGACTTGGCGGAGGTGTGCGTCGAAACACCCAGGTGGCCCTGGCCGTCGGAGAACAGTCGCACGGAGCCGATGAGCTGCTGCTCGCCCGTGGCCGGGTCGGGCGCGGTGCGGAAGACGCCCGCGTCCTTGGTGAGCTGCGGGCCGAAGACGCCGGTGTTGAACGTCTCCCGGTAGGTGCGGCCGACCTCGTAGCGCTTCGGCTCGGACGACATGGACGCCGCGTCGAAGACCGGTTGGCCCCCCTCGCCGGGCGCGCCGTACTGGTTGAACCGGGTCAGCCACTTGACGCCGTCGGCAGTGGAGACGAGGAAGGTGCGCGTGCCCGGCGCCGCCTGCGACCCCCAGAACCCGTTGCCTTCCGGTGCTCCCGGCAGGTGGGGGAACGGGGCGAGCAGAGCGGTCTTCCCGGGGGCCGGGGCGCCGATGGCGACCTTGACCGTCGCCAGCTCGTTCGCCTTCACGTGCTTGGTGTAGCCGGTCGAGACCTTGCGCGTCTTGCCGCCGAACGCCACCGCGTAGTGAGTGGTGGCTCCCTTGACGAACTGCGCGTCCCAGGTCTGCAGGAGCGAGCCGTCGGTGATGGCCGGACCCATGTGGGCGGTGCGGAAGTTGGTGAAACTGCGCAGCACCCAGCCGTTGCCGACGTGGCTGCCGTCGGTCGCGCGCTCGTAGTACGTGCCGCCGAAGTCGACCTTGTCGAGGCCGGGCACCGTGACGTTCACGGGCTTGGCGGTGCGCGCATCGGCGGTGACCTTGGCGTCGCCGGAGACGTCCAGCTTCGGCTGGGCGATCCAGTCGGTGCCCTTGGTGTAGTCCGACGGGTCCCGGTAGACGGCCGCGTTGAAGGTGTACGAGCCCTTGGGCACGCGGACCTTGTGCGTGCCCGGCCGGCTGTCGATGTAGAGCTGGAAGTCCTTGGCGGGGCCGGAGACGCCGTAGAGGGAGTTGGAGAAGTTCCGGGCGTCGACGCCGTCGCGGTCGACGGTCCGGAGCGTGAGGTCGTAGGACTCGACCTCGCGTACGGCCACCGCGGCCGTACGGACGGACTGGCCGGCGACGGTGGCGGTGACGTAGCCCGTGTAGGTGCCGTCGGCGGTGCCGATCCGGGTGTTCGCGGTGAGGTCGACCGCGGCCTTGCCGCCGGCGGGCACGGTCACCTTGCCGGCGCCGACGCCGAAGAAGCCGGCCGGGGCAGGCTTGCCCGCCGGGTCCAGCCCGGACACCGACACGTCGAGCGTGACGTCCTTGGTCCCGAGGTTGCGGTAGACGACCTTCTTGGTGACGGGCTTGTCGTCGGTGTGCGGCCACTGCGCGAGGCCGAAGTTCAGCGAGCCCGACTCGGCGATCACGCTCTGGGCGAGCGCCTTGTCGACCTGGATGCGTCCCGTGCCCTGCTGGAAGGGGGTGTAGGCGCCGCCCTTGGCGGACGCGGTGAGCGCGCCCTTGAGCTCGGTGGACTTCCAGCCCGGGTGCTGCTGCTTGAGGATCGCCGCCGCGCCCGCCACGTGCGGGGTGGCCATGGAGGTGCCGTCGATCTGCAGGTAGCCGGGCGCCGGGTGCGGTGTGCCCGGGCGGGTGTCGATGAGGCTGCCGGCGGCAGCGGCCGCGGCGATGGCGACGCCCGGCGCGGTCACGTCGGGCTTGACGGCGCCGTCGACGCGCGGGCCGATGCTGGAGAAGGGCGCCAGCTTGTCGTCATGGTCGACGGCGCCGACGGTCAGCGCGGCGTCCGCACTGCCCGGCGATCCCACCGTCGATTCGCCGAACTCGCCGTCGTTGCCCGCCGCGATGGCGAACAGGATCCCCTTCTCGGCGGACAGCTTGTCGACCGTCGCCTCCAACGGGTCCACGCCGGGGGAGTCCGGGCTGCCGAGGCTGAGGTTGACCACGTCCGCGCCCTGGGCGGCGGCCCACTCCATGCCCGCGACGATCGCGGAGTCGTCCCCGTAGCCGTCGTCGCCCAGCACCTTGCCGCTGATGACCTTCGCGCCGGGCGCGACACCCTTGTACTTGCCGCCCGACCGAGCGCCGGTGCCGGCGGCGATCGAGGCGACGTGGGTGCCGTGGCCGACCCGGTCCGCGGTGTCGGGGGAGGCGGAGAAGTTCTTCTCGCCGACGACCTGGGTCTTGAGGTCGTCGTGCGTCTTGTCGACGCCGGTGTCCAGGACGGCGATCTTGACGCCCTTGCCGTCGAACCCGGCCCGCCACGCCTTGTCGGCGCCGATCTGCCGGACACTGCGGTCCAGGCTCGCGCGCCGCACCCCGTCCAGCCACACCTTGCCGATGCCCGGGGCGGTGGCGCGCAGGCCGCTCGCCTGCCGGTCGGTCAGCGCTTCCCACACCCGGGCCACGTCGTCCTGCGACGTACCGATGGCGTCGGCGTTGATGGTGGGGAACGTACGCCGCAGCCGGGTGTCACCGGCCGACCGGACGTCGGCCCGCGCGGCAACGGAGCCGGCGTCGTACCGCACGATCAGCTTGAGCCCGTCCCCGTGGCTCTTGCGCAGCAGCGGGTCGGTGAGCTCCTTGATGTCGAAGAGCCGCTGGTCCAGCCTGCCGGTGGCGATCAGGCGCTGCGCGTCGGCGGGCACCACCAGCGTGCGGCCGTTGGTGCGCTGCACCTGTACGGGTATGTGCTCACGGCCCTCCGCGGGCTCGAAGCCCAGCATCTGGCCCTTGGCGCCGACCACCACGCGGTCGCCCGTGATGAGCTGGATCCGCTGGTCGCCATCAAAGCGTGTGGGACTCGTCGTGTTCGTCGTGTTCATCGCGTACGTCGTGTTCGCAGCGATCGCTGTCGCGGGACCGGTCATACCGGCCACGAGGGCCACCGACGTGGCGGCTGCGAGGGTGAAGGCGCGTGCTCTCTTCACATGTGGGCGCAAGGCTCCCCCAGGAGCTTGGAATGAGATCGAGCGGTCAATTCCAGCCAGGGCGCAACCAACAGCGCCGCCGGCGGTCAGCGCAGTATGTGAGGTCAGCGGAATGTGATCAACGGCGCTGTGGGCGTGGGGGATTGAGGCGCACCATTTCAAGTCATCTTGGGTTCCCCGAGTTTGACGGGGCGACGATGGCACTGTGACGGTTGTGTGACCGCTGGACGATGGCCCTGCGACCCCGCCGCGCACCAGCCCCTCGAATCCCCCTGGAGACCGGGCCGCGCCCCCGTTTCACCCCCCGGAACCCTTACGACCGGAGCGCACCCCTCAAGTTGGCCATATCCGCACCCGCCCGTACCCGCCCGTACCCGCCCCTCCAGCCCATGGCCCCACCCGCGCCGACCGCACAGGCCGAAGGCGCCTGCCCGTCGACCAGCCGGGTCAGGCGCCCTCTCTCACGGCCCTCGAAGAGCCCGAGCTTCTTGTGCGAAATGGTCCGGATCGGCCGGTCGGTCAGACGGTCGCGGGGAACCTGTCCCAGGCGCGGTGTTCCGCCAGGGCGTGCGTGAGGTGTTCGAGAGCGCCGGCGGCGGTGTCGTCGAAGGCCAGGCCGGGTCCCTCTGCCCGGATCCCGGCGGCTTCGAGGACGCGGGAGGAGTCGTTCCAACCGCCGATGGCCTTGCCGTGGCGGTAGGCCTCGGTGACCAGCATCAGGACGCGGGGGTCGGGGCTGTCGGGCTCGGGTGCGCCGGCTTTGGCGTCGCGGGCGCCGTGGGCGTCGGCGGCCGCCCGGGGCGTTCCGGCCAGGAGGAGGGCGTCGAACTCGATGGAGCGGGCGGTGGCGAAGGTGCGCTGGACCGCGACCGGGTTCCTCTTGGGTCCGAGCGTGCCGCCCGTGGGGGCGATGACGAGGGGGACCATGCCGGATTCGAGCACGGTGTCCCGCACGGCCCGGACGCCCTTCAGGTCGCAGGAGGCATCGGCGACGATGCCCACGATCCGTCCGTCCACCGGCCACGTGCGGCCCAGCTGTGAAAGCGCCGGACTCGGATCGGCGTCCGCGAGCGGTTCGGTGGCAGAGGGGGCGGGGAGCCCGAGCCCGGTGGCCACTTCCGCGCAGAGTCGCGGGTCGATGTTCGCGAGGACGGCGAGCGTGCGTTCCTTGACGGTCTGCCGGTGGCACTTGTTCAGTTCGAAGGTGTACGCGGCGATGATGTGTTCGCGTTCGACCGGGGTCATGCTCAGCCAGAACAAGCGGGGTTGGGTGAAGTGGTCCGCGAAGGAGGCGGATGCGTCCCGGACCTTTCGCGTCGCCGGGAGTTCGAGGGGCACCTCGATGAAGGCGCCCGTGTCGGCTCCGGCGAGGAAGGGGCAGCCTCCGTCGAGGCTGTTGGGGCGGTACGGGGCGACGCCGCTGTGCACGGCACTCTGGTGCAGGCCGTCGCGGAGCATGTCGTTGACGGGGGCGTGCGGGCGGTTGATCGGGATCTGCGCGAAGTTCGGGCCGCCGAGCCGGGTGATCTGCGTGTCGAGGTAGGAGAAGAGCCGTCCCGCGAGCAGTGGGTCGTCGGTGACGTCGATGCCCGGGACGAGGTGGCCTGGGTGGAACGCGACCTGTTCGGTCTCGGCGAAGTAGTTGGACGGGTTGGCGTTGAGCGTCATCAGACCGATGGGTCGTACGGGTGCGAGCTCCTCCGGGACGATCTTGGTGGGGTCGAGGAGGTCGATCCCTTCGAAGGTCTGCTCCGGAGTGTCGGGGAAGGTCTGGACGCCCAGTTCCCACTGCGGGTACGCGCCGGCCTCGATCGCGTCGGCGAGATCCCTGCGGTGGAAGTCGGGGTCCATTCCGTTGGTGAGCTGTGCTTCCTCCCAGAGCAGCGAGTGGACGCCGAGCTTCGGCTTCCAGTGGAACTTCACCAGGGTGGTCGCGCCCTTGGCGTTGACCAGGCGGAAGGTGTGGATGCCGAAGCCCTCCATCATCCGGAACGACCGGGGGACGGCGCGGTCGGACATGTTCCAGAGGGTGTGGTGGGTGGCCTCGGTGTGCAGGGAGACGAAGTCCCAGAAGGTGTCGTGCGCGCTCTGCGCCTGGGGGATCTCCCGGTCCGGATGCGGCTTCCCGGCGTGGATGATGTCGGGGAACTTGACGGCGTCCTGGATGAAGAAGACCGGGATGTTGTTGCCGACCAGGTCGAAGGTGCCCTCACCGGTGTAGAACTTCGTGGCGAACCCGCGCGTGTCACGCACCGTGTCCGCCGAGCCCCGGGATCCGAGGACGGTGGAGAACCGGACGAACACCGGGGTCTCGACGCCCTTCGCCAGGAACGCCGCCTTGGTGATCTTGCCCGCCGTGCCGTAGCCCTGGAAGACCCCGTGGGCGGCGGCACCCCGTGCGTGCACCACCCGCTCGGGAATCCGCTCGTGATCGAAGTGGGTGATCTTCTCCCGCAGGTGGTGGTCCTGGAGGAGCACCGGCCCGCGTGGGCCGGCCTTCAGAGAATGGTCACTGTCGTAGAGCCGGGCCCCCTGGGCAGTGGTCAGGTAGGCGCCGCCCTGCGCCACCGCGGCCCGGGGCGCACCGGTGGGCTGTCCCGTGGGGCTGAGCGTCTCGGGCCCGACCTGGTCCGGTTCGGGCGGCAGCGGCTCGCGCGGCTCGGTGGGCCCGGTCAACTTTCGAGGCTTCGGTGCGGGACTGTCGGGGGCGGTATCGGGCTTGCCCCGCCTTGCGGACTTCGCCGTCGTGGCCTTCTTGGCCGCTGCCTTCGCTGCCTTCGCTGCCTTCGTCGCCTTCGTCTGGGCCATGCCCGGTGTCTCCCTCTACGGATTCCTCGGCCCGCGATCCATTGCCGCCCGACCGGCTGACGGCCCTCGAGCCCTGGCACAACCCTTTCTCCGCCGCCCGCCCTCCGGCACCTTGAGTACGGCCGTATCGGCTAAGCCTGCTCCGATCGTGGGCGGGCGGCTGAGAACGGCCGGCCGCGAGGTCAGCGCGGCGCGGCGCGGTGGCCGAACCAGTGGCGGCGGGTGTCGGGGGCCTCGGGCACCGGGCCGCCGGTCTCGGCGCGGGCGATGTCGCGCTGCTTGATCAGGTCGTCGCGTTCGCGGTCGACGACGGCGGCCTCACGGCGAGACGCGCCGACTCCGCGCCGGGCCCGCGCGGAGCGACGGACTCCGAGCATGACCATGGTCAGGCCGAGCAGGGCGGCGCCGCCCACGATGACTCCGGACAGGAAGACACTTCCCGTGGAGCCCAGGACGTGGTAGCCGAAGATGGAGAAATCGCCGCCGGCGCCGAGAGCGTGATCGGCTCCCATGTTGCCGAATATGCCGACAACGCCGAAGACCACGGCGGCGATCAGAATGATCAATCCCAGGATGAGAATCATGGCCTGCTCCTCGCGTCCGTGCCCGGATGACCCGCCGGGCACGGCTGGCGCCTACCCGGAAAGGGAAACGTCACGCGGGGCGGCGCACACCAATGGCCCGCCGTCCCGCCGTTTCGACGACCTTGGCGAGGCGGGCCGGCATGCCGCGGGTGCCGGAGCTGGAGCGGCGTTTTTCGTGACGGGGTTGGGGAGCGTGCCGCCGAGGCCGCGCAGGGGGTGGCCGCCCGCCTTCCCGCGGCGGGGACAATCGCCTTCCGTGTCTGCGGAGTTCCCCTGGCGGCGTCGTCGTCACCAGTAGTGCTTGCGTCCGCCCACGGCGTGTCCGAGGGCGCCGAGGATCCAGAGGATGGCTCCGATGACGACGAGGATGATGCCGATGGTCCACAGGATGCTGATTCCCGCGACGAAGCCGATGACCAGCAGAATCACTCCGAGGATGATCATGTCGTCCTCCTATTTCGCTGTGCCGCCCTTCCAGCCTAGGCACGTTCGCCGCCATCGGCTTGCCGTGCCCGGGATCCTCCTGAGATCGACGGCCTTCCGGACGGTGAGCAGGTGGAGGGGCAGTCGCCAAGTCTCGGCAGTCGATCGGTTCCGCCGTGGTGCCCGGGCCCGGGCCCGAGCGCGGTGCGCAGGACTCCGCTGCGGCCCGGACCTGCCCGGGGGAGGTCAGGGAATGCGCAGTGCCAGCAGGACCACGTCGTCGCCGGGAGGTGTCTCGGTCATCCGGGTGCTGATCCTGCGGAGCAATTCGGGCATTGGGCGGCTTCCGTGGCGGGCCAGCAGGCCCGCGAGCTGTGTGATCGCGGCGTCGATGTCGCGGCCGCGGCGCTCGATGAGGCCGTCGGTGTAGATCAGCAGGGTCGCGCCCGGAGGCAGTTCGCGCTGGTGCTCGGTCCGGTGAACGGTCTGCAGGCCCTGGTGGAGGAGGATGTCGTGCTCGTCCAGGGGGGTCACCCGGCCGTCGGGGGTGCGCAGGAGCGGAGGGGGGTGGCCGGCGTTGGACCAGGTCAGGCTCCAGGGAGTGCCGGGCGCGGCTGGGTCGAGGCGGGCGTGGACCAGGGTGCCGCCGGCCTCGATGGGCAGGACGGCGCAGGCGGCGTCCAGGGCGGCCAGAGCGCTGGCGGGGCTGTACGGGGGATGGTCGAGGGTGGCCTGGCGGAGCATGCTGCGGATCTGGCCCATCACGGTGGCGGCGTGCATGTCGTGCCCGGTGATGTCCCCCACGGTGATCATGAGCGCGGAGTCCGCGCCGGGTGAGGCGGGCGGCAGGTGGTAGGCGTCGTACCAGTCCCCGCCGATCATGTGGTCGTCGGCGGCCGGCTGGTAGAGGGCGCTGATCTCGATGCTGTTGGCGAGCGGCAGATCGGTGAGCATGGCTTCCTGGAGCTGCCGGGCGACGGAGATCCGCTCGTCGAGGTACTGGGCACGCTCCACCGCCTGAGCGATGTAGCCGGACGCGGCCGTGAGCGTGGCGCGCTCCGTGATGGTCACCTCGTGCCGCTTGGCCCAGCCGATCGCGAGTACGCCCAGCAGGCTGCGGCTTCCCCAGAGAGGCAGGCACATCACGGTGGTGAAACCCATGCGGTCGAAGAAGCGGACCGCCTCGGGGCCGTAGCCGGCGACGAGCGCCTCGCGGTCGGGCACGAACACGGTCCGCCCGTCACGCATGGCCTGGGCGCTCGGAAACGCCGCGTCCGCTGCGAGGGTGAGGACCTCGCGCTCCAGGGACCGTGGATCGTCCGGGTCGGGGATCCGCCGCAGTTCGTCCTTGTAGGCGACGAGCAGGCCCACGTACGCAGGCTTCCCCACACCGGCGAAGAGGTCACGCAGCCGGCGCCGTACGTCCTCCAGCCCGGAGGTCTGCGCCAGCTCTTCCGAGGCCCTCAGCAGCAGCTCGGCGTGGTCCAGACCCGTCTGGGCCTCGCGCTCCAACCGCACCGCTTCGCTCCGGGCCCGCTCGGCGGCGGACCGTGCGGTTTCCAGCACCTTCTGTGCGGAGCGGCGCTGCACCGACAGGATCCGCAGGCACAGCTCGGCCGAGCAGGCCGCGGCCAGATCCTCCAGGTCGGTCAGTTCATCGCCGTCCCAGGTCCGCGGCTCGTGGTCGATCGCGCACAGGGAACCCAGCACCACCCCGTCGACGTCGGTCAGCGGCACACCGGCGTACGCGACCACCCCGAGGTCGGCGATGGCCGGGCTGATGCGCAGCCGGTCGTCCGCGCGGACGTCGGAAACGATCAGCGGCTCCCCGGAGGGCACCACGTACCGGCACAGCGCATGCGACAGGGGCAGTACCCGCCGTCCCGCCCAGGGCTCGGAGAGGCCGATCATGCCGGGCAGGACCTGACGGTCCTCCTCGACCATCGAAACGAAGGCCACGGGCACCCGGAGCAGTCTCGCCACCAGTCGCGCGAAGCGGTCCATCCCGGGATCGGACGCGGCCGACAGCCCGGCCAGTCGCAAGGCCTCCCGCCGTCCGGTGACAGCCGCCGCTTCCGGATCCCGGTCCTGCAGTGCCATCTGCCCTCCGGTGCCGCTGCCCGAGGCGTTTTCTGAAAGCATCGTAGAACAGCAGGAAGCGGCACGACCGGTCGCGCCGCGGGCCGCGGCACAGCCCTCGGGCACCCGGCGGATGACGTTGGGAGTGGAGGAGGAGTTCCTGTTCGTGGAGCGGGACAGGGGGGATCCCCGTGGACCGCGGTCCGCGCGTCGTCGAAGATGCGACACCACGATCTTGACGGAAGATGCGACACCACGATCTTGACGTCATCGGTGCGGGATCCGGCAACGCCGCCGCCGAGACGGCCGGGCGGCTGCCGTGGCCGGGTGAGTCGAGGTGGTCCCTCAGAGCGGCCGGGTGGCGGCCTGAGGCTTTCGTGGGCCGCGGAACGGCAGCGTCGGACTGAGGACCAGGTTGGTGGTCGTGCTCCCGAACCGGGCCAGCGCGTCGACGATCTCCTCCAACTGGGCCATCGACGTGGCTGCCACTTTCAGGACGTAGCAGTCCTCTCCGGTGGTGCGCAGGCACTCCAGGATCTCCGAGCGCTCCGCGAGCAGTTGATGCAAGGGCTCGTGGCGGGTCCCCGGATACTTCAGCCGAACCACTGCCAGCGCCATGTACCCGGTCCGCTCGAGGTGCACCTCCGCGCGGTACCCCGTTATGACCTCGGCCGCCTCCAGCCGCCGCACCCGCTCCGTCGTCGCCGACGCGCTCAGATTCACCCGCCGTGCCAGCTCTGTGAACGCGATCCTGCCGTCCCGCTGGAGCTCATCCAGGATCGCCCAGTCGGTCGCGTCAAGATTCTCGGTCATCCGCTCAGATTACCGGTGGATCCACTGGGGAACCGCGCCTGAACAGGCAGGAATCCCTTCTGGCGGCGCCTGCTCCCTGACTAGCCTGGGTTTCGTGAAGATCGGAATCAACGTCCTCAATTTCGGTCCCGGAACCGACCCGGGAATCCTGCGGAGCTGGGCCCAGACCGTGGAGGGCCTGGGCTTCGACCTGCTGATGGTCTCGGACCACATCGCCATCACCCCCGACGTGGCCGAGCGCTATCCGGCGCCCTTCTACGAGCCGTTCACCACCTTGTCCTGGCTCGCAGGCCTCACCACTCGGATCCGGCTCGGCACGACGGTACTCATCGCTCCCTACCGGCACCCGCTGCTCACCGCCCGCATGGCGGCCAACCTGGACGAGTTGAGCGGCGGCCGGCTGGTCCTCGGCGTGGGGGTGGGCTGGGCACGGCAGGAGTTCGCCGCCCTCGGGATCCCGTTCGAACGCCGGGGACGGCTGACCGACGATCATTTGCGGGACATCCGGGCGGCCTGGGCGAATACCGCTTCCTACGGGAGCGGACAGATCCCCGTGTGGGTCGGCGGCAACAGTGACGCGGGGCTGCGCCGTGCCGTGCGGCTCGGCGACGCATGGCATCCACTGCGCTGCACCCTGCCGTGGCTGCGCGAGGCTGCGGTCAGGATGAAGGGGGCTGCGGACGAGCAGCATCTCCCCGTCCCCGCGCTGGCCCCCCGGATCGCTCTCAAGCTCACCCAGGCGCCGATCACCGGACCGCAACGGCTCGCAGGGGAGGGCACGATCGACCAGATCATGGACGACCTCGACCAACTGCGGCTGCTGGGCGCCGAGACCGTCGTCCTCGACACCTACAGCGGCGACCCCCGCCAGACCTGCCGGCCACAGGCGGCTTGGCAGGCGCTCGCCACGGTGGCCGCTCACTTCTCCTCTCCCCGCACCGGATCGGAACCGTCATGACCACTTCCGACGACCACACCCTCCTCCGGCGGGCCATCGCCCTCGCGGCCAAGGCACGCGAGGGCGGTGACCCGCCGTTCGGGTCGCTGTTGGCGGGGCCGGACGGGACGGTCCTGGCAGAGGCGCACAACACGACCCTCACCGACGAGGACATCACCGCGCACCCGGAGCTGAAGCTGGCGAGGTGGGCCGCGAGGGAGCTGGACGTGGCCACCGCGGCGGAAACCACGATGTACACCAGCTGCCAGCCGTGTGGGATGTGCGCAGCGGTCATCCAACAGGCGGGGCTGCGAAGGGTGGTGTTCGCCCTGTCCAACGAACAGCTCCTGGACATCAGGCCGGGCAGCGGGCGGCAGCCGGTGCCTCAGGACGGCCCGGCCTTGCTCGACGAGGTGCGGTCCGTGGTCGAGGGGTACTACCGCTGAGCGTCTGCCATAGCCGCCATCTCCCGGTCCGGGCTGTGCACGGTGCACCGGCCGGGCGGTCGGTCATGGCGCCGCGCCTGGCCCGCGGTTTCGGCGGAGCTCAGACGGATGCCCCGGTGCGGACCGGGTGGACCTCGGAGGATGCGCCGGCCACGACTCGTGATGCCCCGGCCGCGTGCCCGCGGCCGGGGCCCGTGCGCCGGGCACACCCACGGCCCGGCCGTCTGTGCTCGCAGCACGGTTCCGGCCGTGGTGGCTTGTTTATGGTGCCTCGCATTCACACCGAACCCGATGGTGTGCGTCTCGGTACCAGTCGCCAGGAGGGCAGCCGATGAGCGCAGTCTCAGTAGAGTCCGGAACCGCCGGAGTCCCGGACGGGGCCGTCGGTCCGCAGCCCGTGGGTGTCTACTTCGAACGGATGCCGTTCGGGAGGGCCCATGTGTTGATCGCCCTCGCGCTGTTCATGGCCTTCGTCATCGAATCGTGGGAGCAGCTCGCTCTCGTCTACGTCTCCGCCGACCTCGGCGACGCCTTCGCCCTCGACACCGGACGGATCGGCTGGGTCCTGTCGGCCGTCGCTCTCGGCATGATCCCCGGTGCGCTCGTCTGGGGGCCCGTGGCCGACAGGATCGGACGCCGGGCCGTCTGCCTGTGGAGCCTCGGTTCCTACGGTGCCGTGGCGCTGGCCAGCGCCTTCTCGCCGAACTTCACCACGTTGATGGTCACCCGGGTGCTCTCGGGGATGGCCCTGGCAGGCATCTACAGCGTCACCTTCCCGTACTTCCTCGAGCTGCTCCCGGCCAGGCTGCGGGGCCGGGCCGCCGTCTGCCTGTCGATCGGCTGGCCCATCGGCGTGCTCGCCGCCGTGGGCGTGACGCAGGTGCTCTCCGGGATGGGCTGGCACGTCGTGGCCGTGGCCAGTGCGCTGGCGGCCCTGTGGGTGTTCGCGATCCGCGCCTGGGTGCCCGAGTCGCCGTACTGGCTGGCCGCCCGTGGCCGGCACGCCGAAGCCCGGGCGGTGCTCGTGAAGCTCGGCGCCGAGGTCCCCCAGGGCGCCCGCTTCGCCGTGGTCGAGGCCGAGCGGGCCGGTAACCCCCTCGCGCTGCTCCGTGGCCGGCTGCTGCGCGTCACCTTGCTCATGCTGATCGTGAACTTCGCGTTCAACTGGGGCTACTGGGGCCTGCAGACCTGGCTGCCCACGCTGCTCATGGAGAAGGGGCTGAGCATGTCCGGCAGCCTTGGCTTCGTGGCGCTGAGCGCCCTCTTCATGATCCCCGGCTACGTCTCGGCCTCGTACCTGACCGGGCGCTTCGGCCGCAAGAAGGTCTTCCTGCCGTACGTGGCGGCCGCCGCGGTCAGCGGAGTGCTGTTCGCCTACTCGGGCAGCCTCACCCAGCTGTACGCGGCCAACTTCGCCCTGTCGTTCTTCAGCCTCGGCGCATGGGGTGTCTGGAACACCTGGAACGGCGAGTTCTACCCGACCGCGCTGCGCGCCACCGGGTACTCGTGGGCCACCGCGGCGCAGCTGATCTCCACCTCGGTCGCACCGTCGGCCGTCGGGTACCTGCTGGCGCGCGCCACCGGGTTCTCCTCCACCGTGCTGTTCATCACCGGATTCCTGGTCGTGGCGCTGGTCGTGGCCGTGCCGCTGCCGGAGACCGAGGGCCGCGATCTGGAGTGAGGCGAGTGATATACGGGGGCAGATGGTGACAGGATCACGTGGGTGAGGCTGGGAGTGGACGTGGGGCGCGTCACCACCGTCGCCGTGCTGGTCGGGCCGGACGGTCGGACGGTGGCGCGCGCGGTGGTGGACAGCGTTCCCGGCCTCGGCGAGTGTCTGCGTTCGGTGCTTGCCGCGCTGCCGGGGGACCGGACCGGTGAGGTGGACGCCGTCGGCCTCACCACGGACCTGGAGCGCCGTCCGTCGCGGCTGCGACGGGTGGCCGCACTGCGGATCGCCCCGCCCAGCCATCCCTCCCTCGGGCCGCTCGCAGGCTGGCCTGCGCAGGCCGCCCGCGAGGTGGGGCCGCTCCACGCGGTCGTTCCGGGCGGATCCGCGCTCACCGGGCGGCAACTGGCCCGGCTCGACCGGGGAGCGGTCGCGGAGTTCGCGCGGCGGGCCGCCGAGGACGGTGTGACCGCTTTCTCGGTCGCGGCGGCCGGCGCGCTGACCCGGCCCGACCCGGAGGTCGCCGCCGCAGAGGTCATCGCGGAAGCCGTGCCCGGTGCGGAGATCACCTTGTCGCACGAGCTCGGGCGGGCGGGACTGCGGGAGCGCGAGAACACCGCGGTCATCAACGCCGCCCTGCGGCCGTGGGCGGCACGCGTGAGCCATACGGCTGAACGCGCGCTGCGCGCCGGCGGTCTGCGGGCGCCGCTGTTCCTGGCCCGTAACACCGGCGGACTGGTTTCCACCGTGTACTTCCGCCGCTACCCGGTCCTCGCCATCGCCTCCACCACGGCGAGCGCCGTACGGGGCGCCGCGCTCGCGGCCGGGGCGGACCGTGCCCTGGTCGTCGACGCGGGGGCCGCGGAATTCCGGTGCGCGAGCGTCACCGACGGCGAAGTGGAACGCTCTGACGTCGGCCCCGGGCTCGGCGGCGTCGACCTGGACCTGGCCCGGATCCGCACCGAACTGCTGGCCCGGGTCGACCTCGTCCGTACCGGCGCCGAGCAGGTCGCCGACCTGGTGGCCAGGGTCCGGCGACGGACCCCCGGCGGTGTGCTCCTCGCGGCGGGCGGCGACAGCGGGCTGGTGCCCGTCGGCGCCCCGGATCCGGCGGCCGCCATCGCCGCGGCGGCCTACGGAGCCGCCTGCTCGGAGATCGTCGCCGAAGTCGATCAGGTCGCCGTCGCCGGGGGCAGCGGCGAACTCGAACGGCTTCTCGGGCTCGCCCGTGACCAGGCCCTGGCCCGGGTCGTCGCCGCCGGCGCCGCCCCGGACACCGCCCGCATCGCGTTCGCCGCCCACACCCCCGTGTCCTACCTGCCCGAGGGCGTCCACCGCCTCCGCGTCCGCGCCGCCGGATCCCTCGGGAATCCCGGCATGACCCGTAGCCGCCGCACATGACGCCCGGGACGGAGACCGTGCTGGACGCCGCACGGCTGGAGGAGCTCGCCAAGGGGGCACTGCTGCTCGCAGCCGGCTCCGAGCACTCCTCGTACCGGGCGAGCCTCGACTGGGCGCGGGCAGCCATCGTCGAGCACGGGCCGGTGCCGCTGATCCGCCCCGGCGGCCTGGGCTCCGGGCAGATGTGCGTCACGGTCAGCCTGCTCGGCTCCTCGGCCGCGCTCGCCGAGCAGCTGCCCACGGGCGAGGAGCCGCGCCGGGCGGTCCGGGCGCTGGAGCGCCGCCTGGGCAAGGCGGCGGACGCCGTGGTGCCGCTCAACACCGCGGCTGAGAACGCCCTGCTCGCCGTCGTCACGGCGGCGTCCTGCGGGCTGCCGCTGGTGGACGGGGACGGCTGCGGACGAGTGCTCCCCCTGCTGGAGCAGACCACGTTCACCATCGCCGGGATCGACGTCGCCCCGGTCGCCCTGGCCACGCCCGCCGGGGACGTGGTCGTCGTGGAGGCGGCCGGCAGCCGTGTGGAGGAGCTCGTACGGCCGCTGGTCCTCGCGGCGGGA
The DNA here is from genome assembly GCF_036194065.1 of Streptomyces sp. NBC_00239. Lineage (NCBI taxonomy): Bacteria > Bacillati > Actinomycetota > Actinomycetes > Kitasatosporales > Streptomycetaceae > Streptomyces > Streptomyces sp. NBC_00239. The sequence goes on from NZ_CP108095.1 coordinate 7,147,539, forward strand.
GGCTGGGCGGTCGCCGCCTGCTACGCCATGGACGGCGGACGGCTGGCGGCCGCCGTGGTTCCCGGCACCGTGAGCCGGGCCCTGGGGGCCGGGCGCCCGACGCACGGTGACCCCTTCGCCCTGTGGCAGCCGCGGCCCCGCCGACTGGGCATCGGGCGGATCACTGCCGTGGAGCACCCCGTGACCCCCGGACCGGACACCGCCGGGGGCACGGCGCTGCCCTCCCGGCCGACCAGTGTGGTCGTCTCCGAGACCGAGGGCCTGCACAGACGGTTTCGCCTGGAGGCACACAACGAGGTACTGCTGGTCCTCGCCGACGGCGCGCCGGCCGCGGCCGCGCCGGACCAGATCCTGATGCTGTCGGCGGCCGACCAGCGGGTGCTGGACGTCGAACGTGCCATGCCAGGTGTCGAGGTGGAGATCGTCGTGATCCCCGCCGCACCCGCCTGGCACACCCCGCAAGGCCGCCGGCTGGCGGCTGCCGGCGGGCTCATCCTGCTGGGCCCGGAACCGGATGCGTGGCGGGCGGAACGCCCGGACGCGGAACGACCCGAGGAGACACGGTGGTGAGACGTCCCGACCTGCCCGTGCCCATGACCGTCGCGGAGCTGGTGCAGTACGGCCCGCTGCCCGGTGTGCGCATACTCGGTACGGCGGGGCGCGACGCCCAGGTCCTGGACGTGCGCATCGTGGACCGGCGTGAAGCCCTCGACGACCTGCGTCCGCACACCGCGGTCGTCCTCACCGAGGCGCTCGCCCGGTCGGGATGGATCGTGGAGATGGCCCTGCGCAAGGCCTGGGAGCAGGCGGCCGCCTGCGTGGTCGTCACCGAGACGGCGGTGGCCGCGCATCCGCCGGGCGCCCTCGCGGACCGCCTCGGCGTTCCCCTGCTGCTGATCGGCGGCGACGCGTTGGAGGGCGCCGTACGGATCGCCTCCGCGGTGTCCCGGCCCGACGCCGGCCGGACCGCACTGCTGGCCGAAGCCGCCCAGCGCCTCGCCGCCGCCGGCCCGCACGTCGATCGCGTACTGGCCGCGCTGCACACGGCGCTGCCCTCGACGTCCCTGGCCCTCACCGATCCGGTGGGCGGAATGCTGGCCGGGCGGCGGGCCGCACTCGACTCCGCGCACCCGGTGCGGCTGGACGTGCCGGGCCCGGACGGACATCCGCTCGCGGTTCTCGTAGCCGACTCCCGCTCCAAGGAAGCGGGTTGGGCGTCGACCGTCGAAGCGGTGCTGCGGCTGGCCGTACCTCCGCTGACCGCATGGGCCGCCACCCGCCGCCTCGCGGAAGAACAGCAGGACCGCCGCAGCGAGTTGCTGCTGCACCTGCTGACGCATGGCTCCGAGGACGAGGACGAAGAGGCCCGTAGCCGCGTCCGGGCCGAGGCCGCGGCGCTGGGCTGGCCGCTGGCCGGGCCCCTGATCGCGTTCGCCCTGCGACCGGCCGTCGCCGCGGACGCCGGCACCGGGTCGGCACCGGGACCCGCGCTGCGGGCGCTCTGGGCCAGGTACGGCGTCGGCGGCCCGCTCATCGCGTACGAGGACTGCTGGGTGTCGTGGCGTTCCGCAGCAGTGGGCAGCACGGCACCCGACCCGGAGGTGTGGCTGCGGCAGGGCGAGGCACAGCTGCGTACGGCCGTCGGGGCGATCGGGGACCAGCTGCCGCTCGCCGGGGGAGTGGCCGGTCCGGCCGACGGTACCGGCACGCTGGGCGTGGCGCTCGCCGATGCCCGGGCCGCTGCGGCGGTCGCCGCCGTACCCGGGGCGGTCGTCCGCGCCGACCGGATGGGGCCCGCCCAACTGCTGTCCGCGCTGCCCGCGGAGGCACTGCGGCGGCCCTCCGAGGTCGTGCTGGCTTCGCTGCTCGCCGCGGACCGGGACGGAACGCTGCTGCGTACGCTGGCGGTCGTCCTGGACCAGGGCGCCGCCCCCTCTGCGGCGGCGGAGATCCTCGGTGTCCACCGGAACACGGTCGCGGCGCGCCTGGAGCGCATCCGGTCGCTCGGCTTCGACCCCGAAGACCCCGCCCAGCGGCTCCCCCTGCACCTGGCCTGCCGCGTCCTGCTGGCCGAGTCCTGAGCGGGAAGCGGGAAGCAGCGACGAACGCGCCGCCACGTGGGGAGGGCCCGGTCGCCGTGTGGGGGGGGATTCGGCAACCGGGCCCGGTTCAGGGGGTATTCGGAGCGCTGGGAGGTCAGTCCTCCACGCCGTAGGCGGACGCTGCCCGCCCATGGCTCAGCAGCCCCTGCCGGAGGTCTTCCCGTACCGCCCCGGCCGGACGCTCGGCGACGGGACCGAACCCGCCGCCCCCGCCGCTCTCGCAGCGCAGCACGTCGCCCCGGCGCACGGCCAGCGCGTTCACCTTGAGCAGTTCGCGCTCGCCGTCCCGGCCGGGGTTGAGGACAACGCGGGGCGCCGCGCCGGCGCCGCCGCCGAAGACGCCCCACGCGGGAGTCACGGAACGCTCCCACCACAGCGACAGGTCCTGGTCGGCCTCGAAGGTGTACTGGCGCACCACGCCGTTGCCGCCGCGGGTGCGGCCCGCCCCGCCGGAGTCGGTACGGATCGCGTACTCGGTGACCCGTACGGGGAACAGCGTCTCCAGCACCTCCACGGGCATGTCCCGCAGGGAGCCGTTGACGTTGTTGATCAGGCAGGACTCGCCGTCGTCGGTCTGCCAGGCGCCCCAGCCGCCGACCGTCGCCTCCTGGGAGACGAAGAGCCTGCCGTTGCGCGGGTCGGTCCCGGTGAACTGCACGATCATCGAGTCGCCGTAGCTGGCGGCGGCCGCCCGCGAGGGCACCGCGGGCGCCAGCGCCTGGACCACCAGGTCGATGACCAGCCCGAGGTGGGAGTAGTAGTACTGGCACGCGGCCGGCTCGACGGCAGCGAGCATGGTGCCCGGCCGGGTGAGCACCTTCAGCGGCCGGAAGGAACCGCCGTTGAGCGGGACGTCGCCGCTGACCAGCAGTTTGTAGCCGACCCGGCAGGCGGCGACGGTCTGCGCCGCGCCGCAGTTGACGGGCCCGGTGGCCTGGTCGGCGCAGTCGGTGACGTCCATGGTCATCCGGTCGCCGTCGATCTCGACGCGCACGGTGACGTGCAGCGGGGTGCGCAGGTCGATGCCGTCGTTGTCCAGGTAGCCGGTCGCCTCGTAGACACCGTCGGGAATGGCCGCGATCTGCTCCCGCTCGAGCCGCTCGGTCTGCGCGAAGATGGCGTCCCGCGCGGCGAGGACGGTCGGCAGCCCCCAGCGGCGGACGATCTCGGCGAACCGCCGCGCGCCGGTGCGGGCGCAGGCCACCTGGGCGCGCATGTCCCCGAGGGTGGGCTGCGGGAAGCGGACGTTGCGGGCGATCAACGAGTGTGCCTGCTCGCAGGGTTCGCCGCCCTCGTAGATCTTCAACGGGCCCATCCGCAGGCCCTCCTGGTGGATCGAGGTGGAGTCCATCGAACCGCCGGGGTCCTTGGATCCCATGTCGATCCAGTGCGCACGGGACGCGGCGAAGCCGATCAGCTCCCCGTCGGCGGTGTCCTCGGTGAAGATCGGCGCGTAGACGGTGACGTCGTTGAGGTGTGTGCCGCCGATGTAGGAGTCGTTGAGGACCCACACGTCGCCGGGCTTCCAGACGTCCGCGCCGTACGTCTCCTCGGTGGCCCGGGTGCACACCTCCAGGTTGCCCAGGAAGATCGGCAGGCCCGAGGACTGGCCGAGCACGTTGTGGTCCCGGTCGAGGAGGGCGACCGCGCAGTCCTTCGCCTCGTAGATGGTGGGCGTGTAGGAAGACCGGATGAGGGTGGTGTTCATGTCCTCCGCGGCCTGCATGAGCGCGCAGCGGATGATCTCGGTGGTGACCGGGTCGACGACCCGGCTGTCGGTGTCGGTCATGCCGTGGCTCCAACCTTGATGACGAGGAAGCCGTTCTCGTCGACGGAGACCGACGAGTCCGGGGGGACGACGGTGGTGGAGGTGGCCTCCACGATGACCGCAGGCCCTTCGAGGCGCTGCCCGGGCGCCAGCCGCTCTCGGCGCAGAACGGTGGTGTCGTACGAGCGGCCGCCGAACACGACCGGCCGCTGCCGGACGGTGTCGCAGGCGGCCTCGTCGGCGGCGTACGGCACCGGTGCGGCCTCGGGCAGCGCGCCGAGCGCGGTGCTGCGCAGGGTGACGAACTCGACGGGCGCCTCGGGCGTGGCGTGGCCGTAGCGGCGTTCGTGGAGGGCGGCGAAGCGTTCGGCGGCGGTGGCGAGGAAATCCTCGTCGGCCGGCTCGGTGGCGGAGAGCAGCGGCACGGCGAGGGTGTAGTCCTGGCCCTCGTACCGCATGTCGACGACGTGCTCGACGCGCTGGCGCTCCTCGGGGACGCCCTGCTGGGCGAGTTCGGCCAGTGCTTCGGCCTCCTGGCCTGCCAGGGCCCGCGCCATGGCATCGCCGTCCAGGTCGGCGGCCAGGGTGAAGAACTGGCGGGTGAGGTCGCGGCGGACCTCGGTGCCGAGCATGCCCCAGGCGGAGAACGCGCCGGGGAAACGCGGCACGACGACCTCGCCGATGCCGAGCTCGCGGGCGATCTCCACGGCGTGCATCGGGCCCGCGCCGCCGAACGCCAGCAGCACGAACTCGCCGGGCTCCAAGCCGTGTTCGACGGTGAGCGTACGGATCGCCTGGGCCATCTTGGCATTGGCGACGTCACAGATCCCGCTCGCCAGTTCCAGCGGCTCCAGACCGAGCTCACCGGCGAGAGCGGCGACGGCCTGCCGGGCCGCGGCCACGTCGAGCGTCATGTGGCCGCCGGCGAACCAGTCCGGGTCGACGCGTCCGAGCACCGCGTTGGCGTCGGTGACGGTGGCCCGCGTACCGCCGCGCCCGTAGCAGGCCGGGCCGGGGACGGCTCCGGCGGATTCCGGTCCCACGCGCAGGCCCCCGGCCTCGGCATAGGCGAGGGAGCCGCCGCCGGCGCCGATGGTCTGCAGGTTGACCAGCGGCATCAGGACCGGGAAGCCGTCCGCAGAGCCCTCGTTGGAGACGTCGGGGCGGCCGTCGAGGACCAGCGACACGTCGAAGGAGGTGCCGCCCATGTCCACGCAGATCGCGTTGCGCCGGCCCAGCAGCCCTACGGCCGCCGCGCCGCCCATGGTGCCGCCGACCGGCCCGGACAGCAGGGTCTGCAAGGGGTGGCGGCGGGCGTAGGCGGCGTTCACGATGCCGCCCGAGGACTGCATCACCTGGACCGGGACGGTCAGGCCGTGCTCCGCGAACCGCCCCTCGATCCGGCCCAGATAGCGGCGCACCACAGGGCCCGTGTACGCCTCCAGGACGGCCGAGGACGTCCGCTCGTACTCGCGCCACTCGCCGGCCACCTGGTGCGACAGCACCACGACGACGTCCTCGCCGAGCTCCTGCTCCAGGATCTTCCCGGCCAGCAGCTCGTGGTCCGGGTTCACGTACGAGAAGAGGAATGACACGGCGACGGCGTCGAAGCCCTCGTCCTTCGCACGTCGGGCGGCGGCCCGTACGGCGTCCTCGTCGAGGGGCTCGAGTTCGGTGCCGCGCCAGTCGAAGCGGCCGCCCGCCTCCATCGTGTCGCGGCGCTCCACCAGCGGCTTCGGCTTGCGGTAGTGCAGGTCGAACATCCGGTCCCGGTTGCCGCGGGCGATGTGGTAGACGTCCCGCATCCCGGCCGACGTGAGCAGCAGGACGCGGGCGCCCTTGCGCTCCAGCAGGGCGTTGAGGCCCTGCGTGGTCCCGTGCACGAAGAAGGAGATGTCGCCGGGCGAGTCCACCGCCCGGCCCAGCGAGGCGAAGACTCCCTCGGCCAGGTCACCCGGCGTCGTGGGCGCCTTGGCCGCGAAGTAGGTACCGCTGTGTTCGTCATAGGCGACGACGTCGGTGAAGGTTCCACCGATGTCCATGGCCACCCGGTATGTCATTGCGCCTCCCGGCTTTCTCAGGGGATCGCCGAGGACGCTAGCCCGAGGCTTCCGGAGAGCGCTGTGCGCGGCGCACGGGTGGCGGACCACCGCAGTGCGCCGCGCCCGGGTCAGTCATCGCCGAGGGGAGCACCGCCCGGCTGCTGCACGTCCTCGTGCAGGTGGACGATGCGCCACCGCGCGTCGGCGCCCTGCCGCAGGACCGCGGTGTTGCGGACCAGCTCGGGGCGCAGCTCACCGGCCGACGGGTCGGGCGCGAAGTCCACCCGCAGCCAGAAACGCAGCACCGCGATGTCACCGAAGACGTCCACGACCTGCCCGTACGGCTCCAGCCCGGCCTCCACCGGCCCCTCTCCAGCGGCCGGGCGTTCCTCGCGCACCCGGTCCAGGTCCGGCTTCCCGAAGAGCAGCCCGGCAGTACCGGAATCCCACACGGTCGCCTCCGGGTCCAGACAGGCGTCGATCCGCGCGCGGTCCCCGGCCGAGTAGGCCTCGTACATGGTGGTGATCACTCGCCACACATCGGCTGCCGTCTCAGGAGCCGCGCCGGGGCGGGCACCGACGGGGGGCGAGGGGAATGCGGGCATGGCGGAGCCTCCTGGAGCTGCGGGGAGAGAGGTCGCGTCGTGTGGGGCGGCGACGGGCAGTCAACCTACACACCCGGGCCGGCAGCCCATGATGCGCCCATGCGCCCTTCACGGCGCGCGGATGGGCGCGCGGGGCGATTCCCGGTGGCTCCGTACTCGGTTCGAGTCTCTAGAAGAAGCCGAGCTTCTTGGGGGAGTAGCTGACCAGGAGGTTTTTGGTCTGCTGGTAGTGGTCCAGCATCATTTTGTGGGTTTCGCGGCCGATGCCGGACTGCTTGTAGCCGCCGAAGGCCGCGTGGGCGGGGTAGGCGTGGTAGCAGTTCGTCCAGACGCGGCCTGCCTGGATGGCGCGGCCGGCGCGGTAGGCGTTGTTGATGTCGCGGGTCCAGACGCCCGCGCCGAGGCCGTACGCCGTGTCGTTCGCGATGCGGATCGCGTCGTCGAAGTCCTGGAAGGACGTCACGGAGACGACCGGGCCGAAGATCTCCTCCTGGAAGATCCGCATGCGGTTGTCGCCCTCGAAGATCGTCGGCTGGACGTAGTAGCCGCCCGCCATCTCCCCGTCGTAGCTGATCTGTTGTCCGCCCGTCAGGATCTTCGCGCCCTCCTGCAGGCCGATCTCCAGGTACGACAGGACCTTCTTCAGCTGTTCGGCGGAGGCCTGCGCGCCGATCATCGTCTCCGTGTCCAGCGGGTGGCCGGGCACGATGAGTTCGGTGCGGGCGACCGCCGCGTCGAGGAAGTCTCCGTAGCGGCCGCGCTCGATGAGGGCCCGCGAGGGACACGTGCACACCTCGCCCTGGTTGAGGGCGAACATCGTGAAGCCTTCGAGGGCCTTGTCGCGCAGGTCGTCGTCGACGGCCCACACGTCGTCGAAGAAGATGTTGGGGCTCTTGCCGCCGAGTTCGAGGGTGACCGGCTTCAGGTGTTCGGCCGCGTACTGCATGATCAGCCGGCCGGTCGCGGTCTCCCCGGTGAAGGCGATCTTGGCGACGCGGGGGCTCGACGCGAGCGGCTTGCCCGCCTCCTCGCCGAAGCCGTTGACGATGTTCAGGACCCCGGGCGGCAGCAGGTCCGCGACCAGGCTCAGCCAGAAGTGCACCGAGGCCGGGGTCTGTTCGGCGGGCTTGAGCACGACCGCGTTGCCCGCGGCGAGCGCCGGCGCCAGCTTCCACACCGCCATCAGGATCGGGAAGTTCCACGGGATGATCTGGCCGACCACGCCCAGCGGTTCGTGGAAGTGGTAGGCGACCGTGTCCTCGTCGACCTCGCTGAGGGCGCCCTCCTGGGCACGTACCGCGCCCGCGAAGTAGCGGAAGTGGTCGATGGCGAGCGGGATGTCGGCCGCGAGCGTCTCGCGTACGGGCTTGCCGTTCTCCCAGCTCTCGGCGACCGCGAGGCGTTCGAGGTTCTGCTCCATCCGGTCCGCGATGCGCAGCAGGATCGTGGAGCGCTCCGAGGCGGGCACCCGGCCCCAGGCGGGTGCGGCCGCGTGCGCCGCGTCGAGGGCGCGCTCGACGTCCTCGGCGGTGCCGCGGGCGATCTCGGCGAACGGCTGCCCGTTGACGGGCGAGGGGTTCTCGAAGTACCGGCCGCGGGCCGGCGGCACGTACGCGCCGCCGATCCAGTGGTCGTAGCGGGACGCGTACGACATGATCGAGCCCTCGCTGCCCGGCGCTGCGTAGCGGGTCATCCCAGAGTCCTCCCGGTGACGGCGCCGGCCGTGCCGGACGACGCTCGGCGCGAGGCTATGGAGCCGTACGTTGCGCCCACGTTGCGCGGGTCCGGGCGCGGGTCACCGCGCACGGGCGCCGGGTGCTCGGCCGGCCGCTGCCGGACCGACCGTCCGCCCGCCCCGTCGTCAGCCGCGGAGCTCCGCGTCGAGGCTGTGCGCCCGGGCCAGGGCGGCGGCCCGGCCCTCCCGGGGGAGGAGCGCCGCGAGGGCGCGCCAGACCTCCAGGTCGTCCTCGCCCCACGGGCTGTACGCCCAGTCCGTGAGCAGCCCCGGGTCGCCGCGCGCGATCAGCGCGGCCCGCAGCTGGTCGGCCAGCCGGGTGCGCAGCCGTACGATCTCGGGCGCGGACGAGGACGGCAGGAGCGGGCCCGGGTAGCCGGCCAGGGCGGCGGAGGCGGCGCCGAGCGCCACGTGGCGGCCGACCGCGGCGAAGTCCGCTTCCACGGGCGCGGCCAGCCGGTAGGGGCGGGAGAGCAGTGTGCCCGGACCGAGCAGGGCGCGCAGCCGCGACAGTTCGGCGCGCAGCGTCACCGGCGACACCGACTCGTCCTCGTACAGTCCGATCAGCAGTTCGTCGCCGGACAGCCCGCCCGGGTGTCGGGTGAGCAGGACCAGGATCTCGCTGTGCCGGCGGCCGAGCTGGATCCTGCGGCCGCCGGATACGAACACGGCCTCCTCACGCCCCAGGGCGAACAGCCCGTCCGCGGCGGGCGGATCCGGTTCCAGCAGCGCGAGTTGCGACTCGGCCGCACGCGCCACCGCCTGGACGAACGCCAGCGAATGCGGATGGGCCAGCCCGGCGCCGCCGGTGACGTCGACCGCGCCCAGCAGCCGTCCGGTCCGCGGATGGTGCACGGGAGCGGCCGCGCACGTCCACGAGTGCACCCGCCTGCTGAAGTGCTCGGCGCCGAACACCTGGACGGGCCGGTCCTCGGCGACCGCCGTGCCGGGCGCGTTCGTCCCCATCACCGACTCCGCCCAGCAGGCGCCGGGCACGAACCCCAGGCCGTCGGCCCGGCGCCGGGTCTGCGCGTGCCCCTCCACCCACAGCAGCCGGCCCTGCGCGTCGCACACGGCGAGGAGGTGCTCGCCGTCGGCCGCGAACGCACCGACCAGCTCGCGGAACAGCGGCATCACCGGGGCCAGCGGATGACGTTCCCGGTACGCCCTGAGCTCGCGCTCCGGGAGGTCCACGCCGGCGCTGCTGTCGGGGCTGACCCGGGCCCGCGCGCAGCGCCGCCACGAGGCGGCCACCACCGGGCGCACCGGCGCCTCCACCCGGCCGTCGGCCGTGAACACCCGGTGCGCGCGGCGCAGTTGCAGCTGGCGTTCGGCGGGGTCGGTGCCGGGCGGCAGGGCGACCCACGGATCACCACCCGCGCCCGGGAACACGGCCCCGGCCGCGGCCCTGGCCCCGGCACGCAGGCCCGGTCCGCGCGGTCCGCCCGCTCGGTCCGCATCGGCTCGGCCCGGTCCGCCCGCTCGGCCTGCACCGGGTCGGCCCGTTCCACCGGCTCGGTCCCCATCGGCCCGGTCCGTTCCACGGGCTCGGTCCGCTTCGGCCCGGGCCGTTCCACCGGCTCGGTCCGCTTCGGCTGGTTCGGCCGCCCGGCTTCCTTCGCCCGCCCTGCGGCCTCTGCCCGCCCCGCGTTCATCGCCTTGCCCGTTCGCTCCGCCCGACCTGGTGGATCCGACCAACTCGTCCTCCCCGGACTCGCCTTGGCGCGCACCCATCGTCGTCCCGGGCGTCAGGGCCGACAAGCGTGCCGTCGGCCAGCGCGCGAAGGGGGAAGGATCCGGCGCGGCTGGTTCCCGTCCGCCGCTGCGCCCGCTGCCCCGCCCGCCGACCGCTACCAGGGTTCCTCGGACTCGCCGGTGTCGAGGGCGGACAGGGCCGCCGCCGGATCGGTCTCGCTCGGACCGGCCGCCTCCCAATGCGCGCCGTCCCGGCGGTACGGCCACCAGCGCCCGTCCCGCCCCAGCCGGAGCTGAGCGGCACCGCCCGCCAACGTCCACCGGTTCCCGTCCGCTTCGAGAACCGGGCGCCCGCCGCTCCCGCCACTCCCACCACTCGCGCCAGTCCCGCCACTTCCGGCGTAGGCCTCCGTACCGACTCCGTCGCCACGGTTCCCGCCCGAATCCGTGCCGTCCGAATCCATGCCGTCCGTGCCGCCGGAATCCGCGCCGTCCATGCCGTCGGAATCCATGCCGTCCGTGCCTTCGTCCCATGCCGTGTCCAGTGCGGCCCGCGCCCGGGCCGCGGCCTCGCCGGTGGGCTGCCACGCCTCCTCCAGTACGGCCACCGCGGCCGGGCCCCCGTACCGCCAGGCGCGTACCGCCCGGCCCAGACCGGCCCGGTCGCGCCCGCTCGCGGCGGCCAGCCGGGACAGCACCCGCACATCGGCCGCCACGGCGGCCAGCCGCATCAGGTCGGCGTGGAGGGCCTGATCGCGCTCCTCGTCCCGGTACCGGTCCCGCGGTCGCTCCCCTTCCCGCTCTCCCTCCCGGTCCCGGCCGGAGTCGAACTCCAGCTCCCGGTCCCGGCCGGAGTCGAACCCCAGCTCCCGGTCCCGGTCCCGGTACGGGCTCGGGAGCGGCGCCGCCCCGGACCGCGGAGGCGGCTGTTCCGCGTGGCCCGGTGCCAGGGCCCGGGCGAGCAGCCGGTGGGCCTCCACGGCCGCCGCCTCCGCGAGGAACTCCACCGCGCCCGGGTCGAGGCCGTCGCCCGGCTCGGTCTCCGTGTCGAGCAGCGGCGGCTGCCCCGGACCGTCGGGCAGCGCCGGGGGAGGCGGCAGCGGCGGCAGCATCTCCCGGGCGCCGAAGGCCTCCGCCGCATCCACCCCCGCGGCGTCCGCACGCGGCCCGCTCGCCCCAGCGCCGCTCGCACGTACCCCGTCCACCCCCGACCCGCTCGCGCAAGTCCCGTTCGCGCAAGACCCGCCCGAGCGGCACCCCTCCGCACAAGACGCGGCCGCGCCCGCCCCGTCCGCGCCCGCCGTATCGGAGCCGCCCGAGCCTCCGCCGGCCCGCCGTGCGGCCGCGCCCGATGCCGCGTTCCGGTCCTGGAGTTCGTCCAGCACCTCGCGTTCCCCGAGCCCGCGCAGCAGGAGCAGCAGCATCGGGTCCTGGTCCAGGAGGCGTGCCAGCTGGTAGCACAGGGCTGCCGTGTGCGCGCAGTGGTCCCACTCCCCGCAGTCGCACCGGGGGTCCAGATCGCCCATGCCGGGCAGCAGTTCGATCCCGGCCGCCGCCGCGTCCTCCGCCAGTACCGGCGGCATCTCCCGGTCGAGCAGCGCGGCGATGTGCCCCGACTCGGCGGCCGCGAGGTCCAGGAACCGGTTCCACTCGGCCCTCGCGAAACGCTGCACCAGCACGTCCGTGCGGTGCGCGGTGCCGTCCGTGTCGCTCACGACCGCCGTCAGCCGGCCCGGCCGCACCGACACCGCGCCGACCACGCCGGCGCGCGCGTACCGGCGGCCCTTCCGCAGTTGCTCGCCGTCGAGCGCGCTGTCCTCCAGCGCCCGCAGCCACGCCCGGCCCCACCACGTCAGCGCGAATCCGCGCCCGCGGGCGGGCGGCAGCGCCGCGAACGTCCGCACCTGTTCCGCCCCGCCACGCCGACTCCCGCGCCCGGCCTCGTGCCGCTCCCCGCGCTCGCCCGCGTCCCGGGCCCCGTCCTCAGCCTGGTCTTCGGCGTCGTACCCACCGCTCACCGGGTGCCTCCCCGCAGTTCCACGAGCTCAGCCAGCTCGGCATCGGTCAGTTCCGTCAGCGCGCTGTCGCCGCCGGAGAGCACCGACTCGGCCAGCGCCCGCTTGCGCTCCAGCAGCCGGGCGATCCGGTCCTCGACGGTGCCCTCGGCGATCAGCCGGTGCACCTGTACCGGCTGGGTCTGGCCGATCCGGTACGCGCGGTCGGTGGCCTGGTCCTCGACGGCCGGATTCCACCAGCGGTCGAAGTGCACGACGTGTCCGGCCCGGGTGAGGTTCAGCCCGGTGCCCGCGGCCTTCAGGGACAGCAGGAACACCGGCACCTCGCCGGCCTGGAAAAGGTCCACCAGCTCCTGACGGCGGGCCAGCGGGGTCGCCCCGTGCAGCAGCCGGCTGCCGATGCCCCGCGCCGCGAGGTGCCGCTCCACCAGGCGGGCCATGGCCACGTACTGCGTGAAGACGAGCACCGCGCCGCCCTCGGCGAGGATGGTGTCCAGCAGCTCGTCGAACAGTTCCAGTTTCCCCGAACGGCCGGGCAGCCGCGGCTGCTCCTCCTTCAGGTACTGGGCCGGATGGTTGCAGATCTGCTTCAGCGAGGTCAGCAGCTTCACCACCAGCCCGCGCCGCTCGAAGCCGTCCGCCCCCGCGATCTCGGCGAGCGTCTCCCGCACCACCGCCTCGTACAGCACCACCTGCTCCGCCGTCAGCGAGACCGGATGGTCTGTTTCCGTCTTCGCGGGCAGCTCGGGTGCGATCCCCGGGTCGGACTTGCGCCGGCGCAGCAGGAACGGCCGTACCAGCGCGGCCAGGCGCGCCGCGGCCTGCGGATCCGTACCGCCCTCGACGGCCCGCGCGTACCGGGCGCGGAAGGCGCTCGGCCGGCCGAGCAGACCGGGCGTCGTCCAGTCCAGGATGGCCCACAGCTCGGAGAGGCTGTTCTCCACCGGGGTGCCGGTCAGCGCCACCCTGGCCCGGGAACCGATGGTCCGCAGCGCCCGCGCCGTCCCCGAACGCGGGTTCTTCACGTGCTGCGCCTCGTCGGCCACCACCAGGCCCCACGGGACGCCGGCGAGGCGCGCGGCGTCCAGCCGCATCGTGCCGTACGTCGTGAGCACGAACGCCCCCGCATCCGGCTCGGGCAGCCGGCGCCCGGCACCGTGGAAGCGGTGCACGGGCGTGCCGGGCGCGAACTTCTCGATCTCCCGCTGCCAGTTGCCCATCAGCGAGGCCGGGCACACCACCAGGGTCGGCCCCGCGGTCGCAGGGTCCTGCCGGCGGTGCAGGTGCAGCGCGATCAGGGTGACCGTCTTGCCGAGCCCCATGTCGTCGGCGAGGCAGCAGCCCAGCCCGAGCGCGGTGGTACGGGCGAGCCAGTCCAGGCCGCGCAGCTGATAGTCCCGGAGCGTCGCGGCGAGGCCCGCCGGCTGCGGTACGGGATCGGCGCCGGGAGCCTCGGGATCGGCCAGCCGCGCCCGCAACCGCTCCAGCGCACCGGTGGCCGCCACAGGAATCCGTACGCCGTCCACTTCGGCGGCACCGGTCAGCACGGCGGACAGGGCCTCGACCGGAGCGATCTTGCGGTCCTGCCGCGCCAGCGCCCGCCGGGCGGCGCGGGGGTCGACCAGGACCCAACGGTCGCGCAGCCGGACCAGCGGGCGCTTGGCCTCGGCGAGCCGGTCGAGGTCGGCGCGGCTGAGCGGCTCGTCGCCGAGCGCGAACCGCCAGTCGAAGGCGAGGACGGCGTCCGGGGCGAGGAAGGCCGGCGCCCCGATTCCCGGGCCGGAGCCGGATCCTGAATCGGAAGTGGAGCCGGACCCGGATCCGGAACGGAGACCGGATCCGGGAGCGGGACCGGGATCGGACGTGGAGCCGGGCGTGCTGCTGGTGGAGTCGGGAGTGCCCGGGTGGGTGCGGTGGTCCGGGTCGCCGGGGAGGCCGACCACGGCGTGCGCGGTCAGCTCCCGGGCGAGGTGCCGCGGCCAGTGGACCTGGACGCCTTCGGCGGCGAGTGCCTGCGCGCCGCGGCCCAGGAGTTCGGCGACGTCTTCGTCCGCGAGCGCGACCGAGTCCGGCACGGCGGCCGTCAGCAGCGGGGTGAGCGGCGGCCAGACCCGGGCCGCGCGCCGCAGGGCGAGCAGCGCGTCCATCCGGGCCTGCGGGCCGAGGCCCGCACCCGCCGCCGCGGACTCGCCCGGGACGGACGCGGACCACACCGCGGCCGCGTCGGCGACGAGGGAGGGGTCGGCGAGGCTGTGCATCTGCACCACGGCCCGGAACGCGGCACGCTCCCCGGAGGCGGAGGCGGAGGCGGAGGCGGAGGCGGAGGCGGAGGCGGAGGTGTCGGTGTCGCCGTCCGGGCCGGCGCCGGAGCCCGGGGCGGGGGTGTCGAGGCCGGAGACTTCGATCCGCAGGGAGACGCGTACGCCCGCGTCGTGGGCCGAGGCCACGTCGGCGGCCCAGGCCCGGTGTTCGGGGTGGCGGCCGGGCTCCTCGGCGGCGAAGGCCGGGCCGCCCGCGGCGAGTACCGCGGCGGGGGAGCGCGGCAGGGTGTCCGCGACGGCGTCCAGGAACGCCCGTACCAGGCCCTCGGGAGCGGGCAGCCGCAGGGGACCGGGGCCCGGCAGCGGTACGCAGTGCGCGTCGGGCGGCATGGCCGCGGCCAGCGCCCGGAGCTGCGCCAGCTCCTCGGCGCCGAGGGGGCCGGCCCGCCAGGCGTCGTGGCCGGTGGCGGTCAGGCCGGGCAGCAGCAGCCCGCGGGCGGTGAGCTGGAGGGCGAGCAGGGCGGCCGCGCCCCAGAACGCGGGGGCGGTCCGGGACGGCTCCGGGCCGCTGAGCGCCGCCGCCCGCGCGCGGGTGAGGAAGGGGAGGGCGGCCCGCACCGGCAGGGTCACGGCCGACACGGTCACGGTCCGCAGGGCCGGGGTGAGGACGGTCAGTTCCTCAATCCGTGCGGCCGGATCCGCGGCGATGGCGGAGAGCCCGGGGAGCCCGGGGGGCCCGGAGGGTCCAGGGAGGGCGGAGATTCCGGGGAGGGCGTCGGGCGCGGCGAGTCCGGCGACCGCGGCGGTCTCCCCGTCCGGGCGCCAGAAGGCGATCCGGCCGGTGCGGGCGGGGTCGGCGGGCAGGAAGACGGCGGAGCAGCGGATGAGGTCGGAGATCTCGTGGAGCACACATTCCTCAAATTTGACTACTTGAGACCGGAGCGGCCGAGGGTACCTCAACGCACCGGCCGGACGCGGGCGACCCGGCGACGCCCCGGCCGGTACGGCGGCGGTGCGCGAACCGCACGGGAACGGCGCGGCGGGGCCGGGCGTTGAGGGGACAGGAGGCGGGTCGCCGCAGGGCGCCGCCGATCGGTTGGTTGGAGGCGCCGCGATGTCGACACGCGCGAAGGTGGCCGCTGCGGGTGTGGTGGCGGCGATCGTCCTGTTCTGGGCGGTCGGGTTCTGGGCCGGACTGCTGGTGCTGATCGGTGTGCCCGTGGCCGCGTACCTCCTGCTCGACCCGTCGCAGCGGCGCCGGCTGCGGGGAGTCTCGCGCAAGCAGATAGGCCGGTGACCGGCACGAGGAGCGGTTCCGTGAGAGCCGTCGGCGCCCCCGCCGAGCACAGCTCCACCGAGCACAGCTCCACCGGGTCCGAGCCCGGCTCCGAGCCCGCCCCCGACTCCGACAGCGGGCGGGTCTGACCGCCGCGGCGGAGCAGGCCTGATCGACGTCGGCGGAGGCGGGCGCGCCCGAGCCGGCACGGCGGAGACAAGGCGCGCGGCCCGGAACCGGCCGCCGCGCCCTGTCCGGCCGGCTCAGTAGTAGTCGCGCATGAGCTCCACCGACCACGAGGGCTGCCGGACGTCGCCGCGGGGGCCGAACTCCGCGAGGTACGGCTTGATGTCGAGCACCGGCGTGCCGTCGACCGCGTCCAGCCCCTCGACGTGCACGTCGAGGCCGTCCACCTTGAGCAGCCGGCAGCGGGAAACGCCCAGCCGGTTCGGGCGGTTCTTGCCCCGCTGCGCGAAGATGCCGACCAGTGGCCAGTCGGTGTTGCCGCGTGGGTGCCGCGCACCCGTCTCGATCTTCGACACGGGCACCCGGTCGAAGTGGTAGACGACCTCCAGGTGGGAGAAGTCCGCCAGTCCGAACAGGGCCTCGGGGCCGAACCGTGCCGCGTCCAGCCGGATCACGGCCGCCTCGCGGCCCCAGTCGTCGTCGACGGCCTCGGCCCGCCCGCCGACCACCCGGCCCACCGGCGCACACGCCACCTCGTGTCCGCTGTCGTTCCGCTCCGGTCCGTCCGTCATGCCCGCCTCCTGCTCACCCTGCTTCCCTACTGCTTAGTGATGATCACAATAGTCAGGTCGGACGGACCGCGATCTTGTCCAAGGACTCCAGCAGGCCGGGGAGTTCGGGCCCGCGGCCGATCGGACGGACCTGGCCCGGCTCCTCGTCGAGCAGGACGAACGCCATGTCGTCCGTCCGGGCCACCAGCGACCAGCCCGGCCCGTCGACCCGCAGGGTGCGGGCATCGCCCGAGGCGAACGTGGACCGGATGCGGCCGGGCGGCGGCGGGTTCTGCGTGTACGCGCGGGCCTCGTCGAGCACCCGCCGCACACCGGTGCTCCCGGGCCGGGCGGCAGCCGCCGCGTCCCGGCCTGCCTCGCCCGCGGAACCGGCATCCGTGGAACCCCCTCCCGCGGAGCCCGCGGCCGCGCTGCCCGCATCGCTCTCGGCCGGTGCGCCGTCGGCCGATCCGTCGTCCCCCGACGCGCTGTCGACCGCCTCGGGGGCGACGTACTGTTCGCGCCACGCGGTCCACTGGAGGGCGATCTCGTCCGCGCCCATCCGCCGCTGCGCCGGCCCCCAGACGTCCGTGCGCGGCGGCGACAGCGGCACCCGGCCGGTGCCGTCCGCGCCCTGCTCCGGGTCGTGCGGCTCAGGCACGCCGGGCGCGGACACGGCCAGGTCGAGCGGCCAGCCCGCGAGGGAGGCCACGATCGTGCGGTCGTCGGGCGAAAGGTCGTACTCCATCCCGCAGTCCCAGGAGGCGATCGCGACCGCGACCAGCGACACGTCGTCGATCACGACGGTCCAGCGCGCGCCGAGCTCGTCCTGGCCGAGGACCAGCCCGTAGCCCTCGGCGTGCGGGGCCAGGCCCAGGGCCCGGCAGGCCTCCGGGTAGTCGTCGCCGAACACGCTCGGGAACTGTGCCGGGGTGAGCAGCTGGGCCGACAGCACGTAGAGCGCGCCCTCCCCGTCGTCCACGCCGTCGCCGCCTCCTGCGGCCTCGCCGTCCGCGCCGGTCCCCGCCATCGCGCCGTCCGCGTCGGCGTCCTCGTCCGTCCCGGTCACGTGCCCTCCCATTGCTGTTCGTCGGCGCACCCTAACCAGTGAGTAACCCCACCGTCGAGAGGCGGCCGGATGTGATTTCCCGGCCGCACGCCCGGCCCGCCCCCGCGGCCGTCCTCCGGTGTGCCAAGGCCTGGACCCGCACGTAGAGTTGACCCTCCACCACGGAAGGGGACCGCGCGGTGACGCGTTACGACCGGCTCAAGGAGATCCTCCGGCTCGACCCGGAGAAGGACTTCCTGGCCATCTACCGGCTCACCGCGACGTACGAATTCCCCTGGGACTACACCCGGGCGCTCGAATTGGCCCTCTACCGGACGTACGCCGTGCCCAGCATCGGACGGCTGCTCGCCGAGACGGCCGAGTTCACCACCCGCGCGCAGAAGCGCTACGACGACACCGCGCTGCTCCTCGACGCGGTCATCGAGCACGGCTTCGACAGCGACCCGGGGCGCACCGCGATCCGCCGCGTCAACCAGATGCACCGCAGCTACGACATCAGCAACGAGGACATGCGCTACGTGCTGTGCACGTTCGTGGTCGTCCCCAAGCGCTGGATGGACGCCTACGGCTGGCGGCCGCTCTCGGGTCACGAGGCGCAGGCCGCCGCCCGGTACTACGCGACCCTCGGCAGCCACATGGGCATCACGGACATCCCGGGCACCTTCGAGGAGTTCGAGCGCTGCCTCGACGCGTACGAGGCGGAGCACTTCGCCTGGGACGAGGGCGGCCGCAAGGTCTCCGACGCCACACTCGACCTGATGGCCTCCTGGTACCCCGCCCCGCTCGCCCCGCTGCTGCGCGGCGCCAGCCTCGCCCTCCTCGACGACGCGCTCCTTCGGGCCTTCCGCTACGAGCAGCCCCGCCCGGCCGTCCGCTCGCTGGTACGGGGCGCCCTGCGGCTGCGCGGCCGGGCGGTGCGGCTGCTGCCGCCGCGCCGCGCACCGCACTACGCCCGCCAGAACCCCGAGATCAAGAGCTATCCGGGTGGTTACGCCGTCGCCGCGCTCGGCACCTTCCCGGTGCCGGGGCGGGGCGGTTGCCCGGTCCCGCACACCCGCGGCCCGGCCGCCGCGGCCGCGCGGCCCCCGGCCGACGGGTAACGGACCCACCGCGGCCCGGCCCACCCGGTCCCGGCCCGGGGCGGTCGCGCGGACATGCCCGGGTCAGCCCGTGCGGACCGACAGCGCGAGGAAACGGGCGTCCTCGTCGGCGTACGAGAGCAGCTGCCAGCCGGCCTCGGCGAGGACCGGGCGGAGGTTCTCCTCGGCCCGCAGGTCGTCGGGGGTGATCTCGCGGCCGTGCCGGGCGGCCAGCGCCTTGCGCCCGATGGCGTGGAAGAGCGCGAGCCTGCCGCCCGGGCGCACCACCCGCGCCAACTCGGCGAGGTCCCGCACGGGGTCGGCCAGGTGCGAGACGAGTCCGGCGCCGAACACGGCGTCGAGCGACGCGTCGCCCAGGGGCAGCCGTGCCACGTCGCCCAGCACCAGGACGGCATCCCGGTCGCGGCCGGCCAGTGCCGCCTGCGCCAGCATGTGGGGAGTGAGGTCCAGGCCGATCACCGTGCCGCCGGGGCCGACCGCCTCGCGCAGGTGCGGGAGCGCCCGGCCGGTGCCGCAGCCCGCGTCGAGCACGCGGTCGCCCCGCCGCAGGCCCAGCTCGCCGACACCGACCGCGAACTTGGGGCCGTCGTCGGGGAACTTGCTGTCCCAGGAGGCGGCACGCGATCCGAAGAACTCCTGGACTTCCGTGTGGTCTTCGCTCATGAGCCCATGATCCCTCAACGGCGATCCACACACGCCGTGCGCAGGATGACACCGGGTGTGATCGTGCAAGAACGTATCTCTGTCATATTCCATCACCTTTCGAAATGCGCCCCTTGTTCGTGCCCTCACCCGGACTAGCGTCCCCGGGTCATGGGACACCTGGACCACGCAGCCTTCGGCTGGCTCACACCCGTGCTGTCATACGTGATGGCCGCCATCGGCGCCGCCCTCGGGCTGCGCTGCACCGTCCGCGCGCTCGCCGCCACCGGACGCTCCCGGCGCAACTGGCTGCTCACCGCCGCCTCCGCCATCGGATCGGGCATCTGGACCATGCACTTCGTGGCCATGCTCGGCTTCAGCGTCACCGGTACCGAGATCCACTACAACGTGCCGCTGACCATCCTCAGCCTGCTCGTCGCCATGGCCGTCGTCGGCGCCGGCGTGTTCGCCGTCGGATACGGCCGGGACCGCACCCGGGCCCTCGTGCTGGGCGGCCTCACCACCGGACTCGGCGTCGCGAGCATGCACTACCTCGGCATGGCCGCACTGCGGCTGCACGGGCGGATCAGCTACGACCCGCTCACCGTCGCCCTGTCCGTCGGCATCGCGGTCGTCGCCGCCACCGCCGCCCTGTGGGCCGCCCTCAACATCAAGTCGCCCGTCGCCGTGGCCGTGGCCTCCCTCGTCATGGGCGCGGCCGTGACCAGCATGCACTACACCGGAATGATGGCCGTGGGCGTCGAAGTCGCCCCGTCCGACGGCACCCTGCCCGGGGCCACGGCCATGCAGTTCATCTTCCCCCTCGCCGTCGGTCTGGGCTCGTACCTCTTCCTCACCGCCGCCTTCGTGGCGCTCTCCCCGACCGCGGACGAGCGCGCGGCCTCGGCTTCCGCCCAACGCCTCGGCGACCGCGCGCTGACGTGACGCGACCGCGCGCTGACGTGCACGACCGGTCACCGACGTGACAGGGCCGGGCGTCGCCTGACGCGGCGCAGCGGCCGAGGTGTTCGCGTCCCGCTTCCGCGCTCCGTCGTTCAGCCGCCCCGCCCCGCCCGACTCCCAGGCACCCCCGGCCCCGCCCGACTCCCAGGCACCACCCGTACCGCCGTACCGCCATCCGGAACGAGGAGCCCATGCGCACACCCCGCAGCACCCCGGACGCCGACGCGTCCCGGCTGCCGGCGCCACCGGCGCGCGGCCGTCGGGCGCACGCCGGCCCGCCCGCCGAGGAGCACCCGACCGCGGGCCCCCGGTCTGCCACCGGCGGCGCCCCGGGACCGGCCTCCTCCGTCCCGGCCGCGCCCGCCGCCCCCGCGCCGCTGCGACTGCGGCTGCGACCCGGCACCGTCCGCGCCAAGATCGTCTCGCTGCTGATGGTGCCCGTGGTGTCGCTGCTCGCCCTGTGGGCCTTCGCCACGGTCAGCACCGCGCAGGACGTCGCCCGGCTCGGCCGGATCCAGCGCGTGGACGAGCAGATACGTATCCCCGTCGGCCGCGCCGTCACCGAACTCCAAGCCGAGCGCCGCGCGGCCGTCCGCTACCTGGGCGCGCCGGGGGGCGACCTCGCCGCCGCGCTCTCGGCGCAGGGCCGCCGCACCGACGCCGCCCTGGACCGGCTCCGGCTCGGCGGCCGGCACACCGTCGCCGACTCGGGCGACCACCCGCCCGCCGTCTCGCGCACGCTGCGGGAGTTCGTCGCGGCGGCGGACGCGCTCTCCGCGGTACGTACGGACGTCGGCGCGCGCAAGACCACCCGGGACGCCGCCTTCGAGGCGTACACCGAGGTCGTCGGCGCCGCCTTCGCCGTCAGCGGCGCCCTCGCCGGGAGCGACGGAGCGGAGGGCGCCGGGCACGGTTCCGAGGCCCGGGTGCTCCTGGAGTTCACGCGCGCCGCCGAGCAGCTCGCCCGGGAGGACGCCGTACTCGCCGGCCGCACCGGCGCCGGCACCCGGCTCGGCGCCGAGGACCTGCGGCGGTTCACCGCCGCCGCCGAGAGCCGCCGCACCCTGACCGAGGCCGCGGCCGCGGACCTGCCGGCCGCCCAGCGCGCGTCCTGGCAGGCCACCGGCAGGGGAGCCGCGTACGCCACCCTGACCGCCGTCGAGGACCGGCTGCTCGGCGCGGACACCCGTACGGGCGGCGGCAGCGGCGGCGGGCGGGTCGGCGAACGGGCGGCGGACCGGGACGTTCCGGCCGGCTGGGACACCGCGGCCGCCGAAGTGGCCACGGCGATGCGCGCCGTGGAGAACGCGGCACGCGACAGCGCCGCCGACCGCGCCGACCCGCTGGCCGAAGGCGTGGTCAGTGTGGCCGGCGCCGCGGTACTCCTCGGCCTCGCGGCCGTGGCCGCCTCCCTCGTGATCTCCGTCCGGATCGGCCGCGCCCTGGTCGTCGAACTCGTCTCGCTGCGCAACGGCGCCCTGGAGATCGCCCACCGAAAACTCCCCGAGGCGATGGACCGGCTGCGGGCCGGACAGGACATCGACGTGGCGGCGGAGACACCCGAAGGCACCCCGGCCGACGACGAGATCGCGCAGGTCGGCGAGGCGTTGGCGACGGTTCACCGGGCCGCGCTCAGCGCCGCCGTGGAACGCGCCGAACTGGCCAGCGGAGTCTCCGGCGTCTTCGTCAACCTCGCCCGCCGCAGCCAGGTCCTCGTCCACCGGCAGCTCAACCTGCTGGACTCGATGGAGCGGCGCGCCGACGACCCCGGCGAACTCGGCGACCTCTTCCGACTGGACCACCTCACCACCCGGATGCGACGGCACGCCGAGAGCCTCATCATCCTCTCCGGCGCCGCCCCGGGCCGCGCCTGGCGGATGCCGGTCCCGCTCACCAACGTCGTACGGGCGGCCGTCTCCGAGATCGAGGACTACCCGCGGGTGGAGGTGCGCCGGCTCGCCGAGACCTCCGTGGCCGGCGCCGCCGTCGCCGACCTCACCCACCTCCTCGCCGAACTCGTCGAGAACGCCGCCCAGTTCTCGCCCCCGCACACCAAGGTCCGGGTCAGCGGCGAACCCGTCGGCACCGGCTACGTCCTCGAAGTCGAGGACCGCGGGCTGGGCATGGGCCGGGAGTCGCTCGCCGAAGCCAACCGGCGCATCGAACAGTCGGAGGCCCTCGACCTCTTCGACAGTGACCGGCTCGGGCTGTTCGTGGTGAGCAGGCTGTCCGCCCGGCACGGCGTGAAGGTGCACCTGAGGCCCTCGCCGTACGGGGGGACCACCGCGGTGGTGCTCCTCCCGACCTCGCTCCTGCAAGGCGCCCTGCCGGCCGGTGCTCCGGAGCCGGAGCCGGAGGCGGGGGCCGATGGGGCCGAAGGGGCCGCGGCCCCGGGAGTCCCGGCGCGGAACGGGCAGGCGCGGAGCCGCCTCGCGGAGAGCGCTCCAGGGCGGGGCGGGCCGTGGTCACAGGCCCCCGACGCGGAGCGCCCGGCGGCGCCGCGACCCTTCGCCGCCTGGGAAACCCCCATGGGCCAAGTCCCCGCCCGTCAAGTCCCCGTCGGTCAGGCCCCCGCCCGCCAGACCCTGGCCGGGCCCGCTGCATCCGGACCCGCTGCATCCGGGGTCACCGCCCTCGGACCCGGCGCCTCCGGGCCGGGTCACACGTACGAGCGAGCCGCCTCCGAGCGCCCCGCCGCCCGGCGAGCCGGATCCGACGGAACCGGCTCCGGGGCGACCGGGTCCGCAGCCGGTGGCTCCGGTGGCTCCGGTGGCCACGGCAGCTCCGGTGGCCACGGTGGCCACGACAGCTCCGGCGGTTCCGGCAGCTCGGGCGGCCCCGCCGGGCGCCCGACTCCGGAACGGACGCCCGCCCCGGATCAGGCCCCCGCCCCGGTGTCGACGCTGCGCCCGCGCGGCGCAGGCGGCACCGGCGCAGGCGGCACCGGCGCAGGCGGGCCGGGCTCCCGTACCGTCCTGCGCGCCACCGCACCCGTACCGCTGCCCGCGGGGCCGGGCGCGCTGCCCGCCGGCGTCACCGAACTGCCCCGCCGGGTCCGGCAGGCCAGCCTCGTCCCGCAGTTGCGCGAGGCACCGGCGCCGGCCGCCCCCGCCGGGGTCCGGGCACCGGAAGACCCGCCCGGGCGCAGCCCCGAGGAGGCCCGGGACCGGATGTCGGCCTACCGCGCCGGCTGGGCCCGCGGCGCGGCAGATGCCACCCGAGCAGGCAGCGAAGGAGACCAGTCGTGATCGAACACCAGAGGACCGACATGGACAGTGCACGGCGTTCCGGCGAGCTGGACTGGCTGCTGGACGACATGGTGGCGCGGGTGCGGGAGGTGCGGCACGCGGTCGTGCTGTCCAACGACGGCCTGGCGGTCGGTGCGTCCAGCGCGCTGAGCCGTGAGGACGCCGAGCACCTCGCCGCGGTGGCGTCGGGGTTCCACAGCCTGGCCAAGGGCGCGGGCCGGCATTTCCACGCCGGGGGCGTGCGCCAGACGATGGTGGAGATGGACGACGGCTTCCTGTTCGTGGCCGCGGCCGGGGACGGCTCCTGCCTCGCCGTGCTGAGCGCCGCCGCCGCCGACGTCGGACTCATCGCGTACGAGATGGCGCGGCTGGTCAAGCGGGTCGGCGAGCACCTGTACACGCCGCCGCGGTTCGCCGGCCGGCCGCCGGCCGCAGGCTGACGGCGGCCCCGCACATGAGCGAGGAACTGTCCGGCGGCAGCCGCTGGTTCGACGCCGACGCGGGCCCGCTCGTCAGGCCGTACGCGATGACGGGCGGCCGGACGAAGCCGGGCCCGAGCGGGGTCAGGTTCGACCTGATCGCGCTGGTGGTCGTGGACCCGGACGGCCTCGACGCGGCGGCCGAGTCGCTGCTCGGGCCCGAGCACCGGGCGCTGCTGGCGCTGTGCAGGTCGGAGACCCAGTCCGTGGCGGAGCTGTCGGCCGACGCGGACCTGCCGGTCGGCGTCGTACGGGTGCTCCTCGGGGACCTCCTGGAGGCCGGCCACGTACGGGTGAGCCGCCCGGTGCCCCCGGCGCAGTTGCCGGACGAACGGATTCTGCGGGAAGTCATCGAAGGATTGAGAGCTCTGTGATGGGACACGACGCCAGAGACGACAGAGACGGCGGCAGAGACGGCGGCAGGGGTGGTGGCGGTCGGGACGGCGGCGGCGAGGAGCTGGCGTCGCTCGCGCTGAAGATCCTGGTGGCCGGCGGCTTCGGCGTGGGCAAGACCACGCTGGTCGGCGCGGTCAGCGAGATCCGCCCGCTGCGGACCGAGGAACTCCTCAGCGAGGCCGGAGAGTTGGTCGACGACACCGGTGGCATCGACCACAAGACCACGACCACCGTCGCCATGGACTTCGGGCGCATCACCATCAGGGCGGGCCTGTCGCTCTACCTCTTCGGCACACCGGGGCAGGATCGTTTCTGGTTCCTGTGGGACGAGCTGTCCCAGGGCGCGCTCGGGGCCGTGGTCCTCGCGGACACCCGGCGGCTGGAGGACTGCTTCCCGGCCGTCGACTACTTCGAGCACCGCCGCATCCCGTTCGCGGTCGCCGTCAACTGCTTCGCCGGCAGCCGGACGTACGGCGCCCACGACGTCGCGCGGGCCCTGGACCTCGAACAGGGCACCCCCGTGGTGCTGTGCGACGCGCGGGACAAGGACTCGGGGAAGGAGGTCCTGATCCGGCTGGTCGAGTACGCGGGACGGGTGCACACCGCCCGGCTGCTGGACTCGGTGGAGCCGCAGGCCGGGACGGTGTGACCACGCCGGGTCGGCCGGGTCGGCCGGGTCGGCCGGGTATGACGGGTCTGCCGAGTAGGACGAGTCCGCTCAGTCGGCGATGCCGGCGAACGCTATGACCTTCTCGATGCTTACGCGTACCAGGAGTTCACCCGGCACCGCGTTGCGCCGGCCGAACGCCTCGGCCCTCTCCTCTCCCATGTAGCGCGCGCCGATCCGGGTGGCGTGGTGCAGCATCTCGTCGAGGTCCTCCGAGATGTCCGCGCGCCCTTGCAGGACCACGTAGGAGAACGGCGGCCGGTCGTCGTCGACGCACAGCGCCACCCGGCCGTCGCGGGCCAGATTGCGCCCCTTGACAGTGTCCTTCCCGGTGTTGAAGACGAAGGTGTCCCCGTCGAGAACGAACCAGATGGGGGCAACGTGCGGGCTGCCGTCGGCTCGTACCGTGGAGAGTTTGCCGGTTCGGGTGGAATGCGAGACAAACGCCCGCCATTCCTCTTGAGTCATTCTCGTCGCCATGGGGACATCCTCCTTGCCCGAAAGCCGCTGGTGGGGAAGGCTGGCTGAACGAGAGCGCGGGGGCGGGGGCGACCGCGCGTAGGGGGAGGCGACAGACATGGCGCTGGACAAGCAGCTCGACTGGCTGCTCGACGATCTGACCCAACGAGTCCACCAGGTGCGGCACGCCGTGGTGCTCTCCAACGACGGCCTGGTCACCGGGGCCAGCAGCAGCCTCGAGCGCGCGGACGCGGAGCATCTCGCGGCGGTCTCGGCGGGCCTGCAGAGCCTGGCGAAGGGATCCGGCCTGCACTTCAGGGCCGGGCAGGTGCGGCAGACGATGGTGGAGTACGACGAGGGGGCCCTCTTCGTGATGGCCGCAGGCGAAGGCAGCTGCCTGTGCGTGCTCAGCGCGGCGGAGGCCGACATCGGGCAGGTCGCCTACGAGATGACCCTGCTGGTCAACCGGGTCGGCGAACACCTGGGCGTGGCGGAGCGGGGTCGCGCCGACTAGCGGGCGCCGGTGGGCCGGGCGGCCGGGCGGGGTGGTCCCGCGGGGTGGTCCGGTCCTGGCCGAGGAGTTATCCACAGGCCCGACGGGATGTCGTCGCGCTGAGTTACGGTCTTCACACAGAGTCAGCAATAGTGCTCGTGGGAGGACCGTCATGAACGAAAAGGCGATCGGCGATACGGTGACGGCTGCCCGCGCCGCGTCCGAACTGGGCCTGCGACGCGGGGAGTTCCAGCTCGCCGTGCAGTTGGGCGTGGTCCGGGCCGCGGCGCGCGGGCCGGACGGAGTGCGCAGATGGCGGCGGGCCGAACTGGACCGCATCAGGTCCCTCGAAGGGTTCCCGGACTCCCTGAAGGAGCGGGTGCGCACGGTCGGCACGGTGACCGGCGCCGCGCTGCTCGGCACCAGCCCGGGCCGTTTCACCCGGCTCGCCCGCTGCGGGTACCTCACCCCGGTGTCCTACCGGATCAACCGCTACCGGGCCGTGGTCTGGGCCTATCTCGCCGAGGAAGTCCGGGAGTTCGGGCGCCGGGAGCCCCGGCTGCTCGCCGGCCCGGCACCGGCCCGGGACCGCGAGGCCCTCGCGTCCGGCGCCGACCTGCGGCCGCGCAACTGGCGCGGCAGGCACACGGGGCAACTGCTGCGTCAGTGCACGGACCGGTGGGAGCGGGCGGCGGTGACGGCCGCCGTGCTGTCGCCCGAGGTGCTGGCCGAGACGGTCCCCGACGAGGCGGAGCGCATCCTCCTCACGGCCCTCGCCCCGGCCCGGCCGTACGGGCACCCGCAGTTGCCGTCCGCGGCCGAGGTGGCCGGCCGGCTGCTGCGGGCACAGCACCCGGACGAAGTCCTCTGGTACCGGGCCGCCCTCTACCTCGCGCTGGCCGAGGCCCGCTCAGTCGAAGGAGACGGGCTGCAGGGGGCCGACATACACCCAGGCGCCGCCCACGCGCGAAAAGTGGCTGTGCTCGTGGAGTGAGCCGGCGTGCCCGCCCTCGCGGTAGTACGCCCGGAACTCCACGGCGCCTTCCGTCTCGAACATCCCGCCGTGCTCCGTGCCGAGGATGTCGAGCTTCTCCCAGTGCTGCCCGGGGTCGAGGTCGAGCCGGTCCGGTCGGGTGTCCGGGTGCCAGGAGCGCAGCAGGTAGGCCGTGTCGCGGACCGCGAAGGCGCTGAAGCGGGAGCGCATCAGCAGCTCGGCGGTGGGCGCCTGCTGGGCCCCCGAGTGGAAACGCCCACAGCAGTTCGCGTACGTGGCGGGCAGCCCACAGGGGCAGGGGGAGGGGGCGGAGCTCATGGGAGCCGGGTCATCCCTTCTTCGATGACGAGGGGGCGTACGGGCGGAACAGGCCCTCCTGGACCACGGAGACCAGCAGCCGTCCCTCGACGTCGTAGATCCGGCCGCGGGCCAGGCCCCGGCCGCCGTGCGCGATGGGGGACTCCTGGTCGTACAGGAACCACTCGTCCGCACGGAAGGGCCGGTGGAACCACATGGCGTGGTCGAGCGAGGCCATGTCGAAACCGCGCACGCCCCACAGGGGTTCCACGGGGATGCGCACGGCGTCGAGGAGGGTCATGTCACTGGCGTAGGTGAGCGCGCAGGTGTGCACGAGCGGGTCGTCGCCCAGCGGGCCCACCGCGCGCATCCACACCGCGCTGCGCGGATCGGCGTCCTTCAGGTCCTCGGGCGTCCAGCGCAGCCGGTCCACGTAGCGGATGTCGAAGGGCTGGCGCCGGGCCATCCGCTCCAGAGCCTCGGGCAGCGCGCCGAGGTGCTCGCGGATCTCGTCCGCCACCTTCGGCAGCGAGTCCGGGTGCGGGAAATCGAGGCGAGGAGGCAGCTGGTGCTCGATGCTGCCCTCCTCCGGATGGTGGAAGGAGGCGGTCAGATTGAAGATCGTGCGGCCCTGCTGGACGGCGGTGACCCGGCGGGTGGTGAAGGAGCGGCCGTCACGCACGCGCTCCACCTGGTACACGATCGGCACCCCGGGAATGCCGGGGCGCAGGAAGTACGCGTGCAGGGAATGGACCGGCCGGTCCCCCTCGGTGGTGCGGCCGGCGGCCACCAGGGCCTGCCCGGCCACCTGCCCGCCGAAGACGCGCTGCAGCGACTCCTGCGGGCTCAGGCCACGGAAGATGTTGACTTCGATCTGTTCGAGATCGAGCAGATCGACCAGTCTCTCGGCCGGGTTCGTCATGCCACGTCCTCCAGTTTCACAGCTGACCGACCAAGGTGACCCGGAGCACTGCCCGGCCCTCCTCGTCGGAGGCGGCGAGATCGACCTCGGCGCTGATGCCCCAGTCATGGTCGCTGTTCGGGTCGGCGAAAGTCTGCCGAACGCGCCACAGGCCGTGCGCCGGGTCCTCCTCGATCGCGAGCAGCTTGGGGCCGCGGGCGTCCGGGCCGGTGCCGAGGTCGTCGTACTCGTCCCAGTAGGCGTCCATCGCGTCGCCCCAGCGGTCCGCGTCCCAGCCGGCCTCGCCGTCCAGGGCGCCGAGCTCGTCGATGTTGTCCAGGGCGGCCAGCTCCACCCGGCGGAACATGGCGTTGCGCACCAGCACCCGGAAGGCACGGGCGTTCGCCGTCACCGGCTTGACCTGCTCGGCCTTCTCCTGCGCCTGCTCGGCGGTCTCCACCTCCGGGTTGGCCAGCTGCTCCCACTCGTCGAGGAGGCTGGAGTCGACCTGGCGGACCAGTTCGCCGAGCCACTCGATCAGGTCCTGGAGGTCCTCGGACTTGAGGTCGTCGGGGATGGTGTGGTCGAGCGCCTTGAACGCGCTCGCCAGGTAGCGCAGCACGATGCCCTCGGTGCGGGCCAGCTCGTAGAAGGAGGTGAATTCGGTGAAGGTCATCGCGCGTTCGTACATGTCGCGGATGATCGACTTCGGGGAGACGGGGTGGTCGCGCACCCACGGGTGGCTCTTGGCGTAGACGTCGTAGGCGTGGAGCAGCAGCTCTTCGAGCGGCTTGGGATAGGTGACGTCCTGGAGACGCTCCATCCGCTCCTCGTACTCGATGCCGTCGGCCTTCATCTGGCCGACCTGGATGCCCCGTTCCTTGTTCTGCTGGGCGGCCAGGATCTGGCGCGGGTCGTCCAGCGTGGACTCCACCACGGACACCATGTCCAGCGCGTAGGAGGGGGACTCCGGGTCCAGCAGGTCGAAGGAGGCCAGCGCGAAGGTGGACAGCGGCTGGTTGAGCGCGAAGTCCTGCTGGAGGTCGACGGTGAGCCGGATCGTGCGGCCCTCGGCATCCGGGGTGTCGAGCTTCTCGACCACACCGCCGTCCAGCAGCGAGCGGTAGATCGCGATGGCCCGGCGGATGTGCCGCAGCTGTGCCTTGCGGGGCTCGTGGTTGTCCTCGAGGAGGTGGCGCATCGCCTTGAAGGCATCGCCCGGCCGGGCGATGACCGACAGCAGCATGATGTTGGTGACCTTGAAGCGCGAGGTCAGCGGCTCCGGGTCGGCGGCGATGAGCTTCTCGAAGGTGGTGTCCGACCACGCGACGAAGCCCTCCGGGGCCTTCTTGCGCACCACCTTGCGGCGCTTCTTCGGGTCGTCGCCCGCCTTCGCGAGGGCCTTCTCGTTCTCGATGACGTGCTCGGGCGCCTGCGCCACCACGTAGCCCGCCGTGTCGAAGCCGGCCCGGCCGGCGCGGCCGGCGATCTGGTGGAACTCGCGGGCGCGCAGCGTGCGGACCCGGTTGCCGTCGTACTTGGTGAGCGCGGTGAACAGCACCGTGCGGATCGGGACGTTGACACCGACGCCGAGGGTGTCCGTACCGCAGATGACCTTCAGCAGGCCGGCCTGGGCGAGCTTCTCCACCAGGCGCCGGTACTTGGGCAGCATGCCGGCGTGGTGCACGCCGATGCCGTGCCGGACGTAGCGGGAGAGGTTCTGGCCGAACTTGGTGGTGAAGCGGAAGTTGCCGATCAGGTCCTGGATCTTGTCCTTCTCCTCGCGGGTGCACATGTTGATGCTCATGAGCGACTGCGCCCGCTCGACCGCCTGGGCCTGGGTGAAGTGCACGATGTAGACCGGCGCCTGCCGGGTCTCCAGCAGCTCGGTGATCGTGTCGGTGATCGGCGTGGTGACGTACTCGTAGGACAGCGGGACGGGCCGGGTCGCGGAACGGACCACCGAGGTGGGCCGGCCGGTGCGCCGGGTCAGGTCCTCCTCGAACCGCTTCATGTCGCCGAGGGTCGCCGACATCAGGACGAACTGCGCCTGCGGCAGCTCCAGGAGAGGGATCTGCCACGCCCAGCCGCGGTCCGGCTCGGCATAGAAGTGGAACTCGTCCATGACGACCTGGCCGATGTCGGCGTGCTTGCCGTCCCGCAGCGCGATCGAGGCGAGCACCTCGGCCGTGCAGCAGATGACCGGCGCGTCCGCGTTGACCGAGGCGTCGCCCGTGAGCATGCCCACGTTCTCGGTGCCGAAGAGCTTGCACAGGTCGAAGAACTTCTCCGAGACCAGTGCCTTGATCGGCGCGGTGTAGAAGGTGACCTTGTCCTGGGCCAGCGCGGTGAAGTGGGCACCCGCCGCCACGAGGCTCTTTCCGGAGCCGGTGGGGGTGGAAAGGATCACGTTCGCACCCGAGACCACCTCGATCAGCGCCTCTTCCTGCGCCGGGTACAAGGCGATGCCCTGTCCCTCCGCCCACGAGGAGAAGGCCTCGAAGAGGGCGTCGGGGTCGGCGTTCGGCGGCAGCTGATCAATGAGGGTCACGACCCCATCTTGCCTGGCTTCACCCCCTAAGGGGGAACCGGAGGACGCAATGAAGATCATCGCAGGTACGCTGTCCCGTCGACCGGGCCCGACCGACACCGTCAACAGGGCCCGAACACCACAGACCTGGGGCGGGTACGACCATGATGGGACCGGCACACTCCCTGTCCGGCGCGGCGGCCTGGCTGGGGGTGGGGGCGGCGGTCGCGGCCGCCGGGCATCCGATGCCCTGGCCGGTCCTCGTCGTCGGCGCCCTGATCTGTGCCGGCGCCGCCCTCGCGCCCGACCTCGACCACAAGTCGGCGACCATCTCGCGCGCATTCGGTCCCCTCTCCCGTGGCCTGTGCGAAGTGGTCGACAAGATCTCGTACGCCGTATACAAGGCGACCCGCACCACCCGCGACCCGCGTCGATCCGGCGGCCACCGGACCCTCACCCACACCTGGGTCTGGGCCGTCCTGATCGGGGCCGGAGCCTCCGCCATCGCCGTCACCACCGGCCGCTGGGGCGTGCTCGCCCTCCTCTTCGTCCACCTGGTGCTGGCCGTCGAAGGCCTGCTGTGGCGGGCCGCGCGGATGTCGAGCGACGTGCTGGTCTGGCTGCTGGGCGCCACCAGCGCCTGGATCCTCGCCGGCGTGCTCGACCAGCCGCACAACGGATCCGACTGGCTGTTCACCGGACCGGGCCAGGAGTACCTGTGGCTGGGCCTGCCCATCGTGCTGGGCGCGCTCGTCCACGACATCGGGGACGCGCTGACCGTGTCCGGCTGCCCGGTGCTGTGGCCCATCCCCATCGCCGGCAAGCGCTGGTACCCGCTCGGGCCGCCCAAGGGCATGCGGTTCCGCGCCGGCAGCTGGGTCGAGCTGAAGGTGCTCATGCCGGTCTTCATGCTGCTCGGCGGCGTGGGCGGCGCCTCGGCCCTCGGATTCCTCTCCTAGCCGCCCCGCCGCCCACCCCGTCACCCCGAGCAAGCCCGGAAGATACCCGCGCGTCGCCCTTCGACAGGCGGACCGGCTCAGGCACCCGCCGTTCCCGAAGCAGGGGTGGCCAGGGGGCCCACGTCCGTTCATGATGTGAGCCGACGAGCCGTCAGGTCCGTCGGCTCGCACATGACTGGGGGCATGGGCATGGGCATGGGGAACGGTGTGGGCAGGCGCACGGGCAGAAGCGCCGGGAAGAGCAGAGCGAAGAGCGGGAGCAGGGCCGGGGCGGTGGCGGCCGGTACGGTGCTCGCCTCGCTCGCGCTGGCACTGCCGGCGGTCGCGGCCCCGGCAGAAGCCGCGGGGCCGCAGGCGGCGGGCTCGGCGCGCTGCCGGCCGGCCATCAGGGTCCTGCACGCGCTGCCGGGCGCCGAACCCGCCGAACCGAGCCCCTGGATCGAGGACACCCAGGTCAACGGCATCGGCCCGGTGGGCCTCGCGGTCGGCGTGTCCCACGGCCGGCCCGCCTACTGGCTCGGCACCGGCGTGCACGCGGTGCCGCTGCCCGCCGGATTCACCTCCGGTCGCGTCGCGGCCGTCAACCGGTTCGGGCTGATGGTCGGCACGCTGTTCTCGCCCGCCGGGCCGCGCGCCTTCAGCTACCGGCCGTGGGCGCGTGCGGTGACCCTGCTGCCGGGCGGCCAGTACGCGACCGCCGTCAACGACCGCGGCCGGATCGTCGGCTACCGCTTCGAGGGCGCCGACACCGTCGGCGTCGAATGGTCGGGCGCCGCCGTCCGGCGCGAGCTGGCCGAGCCCGCCGGGTTCGACCTGCGGGACGTCACCGGCATCAACAACGCCGGGCAGATCGTCGGCTACGGCTGGGGCACCTCGGCGGACCCGGACGACACGTGGGGGACCGCACCCGGGGTCGTGTGGAGCGCCGACCCGGCTGCGCCGCCCGGACTGACCGAGCCGGCCGGCAACGCGTACGAGATCTCGCAGCCGCAGGCCATCGACGAGTCGGGCCGCCTCGTCGGGGTGATCACGGGCAGCCGCGACCTGCGCGACACCCTGGCGACGTGGGACGCCCCGTACGACACCTGGTCCGGCCCGGCGCCACTGGCCGGCCGGACCAGCGGCAGCTTCGAGGACATCAGCCCGACCGGCAACGTGACGGTGGGCACGGCCTTCGACTCGCCGTACGACTGGCCGCCGGATCCCATGCCGCCGGTCCAGGCCCAGTACTGGCCCGGCAGCGGTCCCGTGCTCGCGCTGCCCCGGCTCGCCCCCGGCGGGTTCTCGGCGGCCTTCACGGTGACCGCCCGGGACCAGGTCGGCGGCGTCGCCCTGGACGCGTCCGGCATCGAACGCCCCGTCATCTGGACCTGTGCCTCGCGGCAGGCCTACCTGCCCGACGTACCGCCCGCACCGTAGTTTCCGCAGCACCGCAGCACCGCAGCACCGCAGCGCGCCGCAGCTCCGCACTTCTGCGGTCCCGGGTTCCGGCGCGGCTCGGCATGGCTGCCCGCCCGGGCGGGCAGCCTTCGCGCGCACCCGGGGGCCCGGCCTTTCCTCACAAGGCCGGGCCCCGGGCCGCAGCGGGGACGCTCACACGGCGATCAGCCGTGCCACGAGCGCCAGAGCGCCGCGTACGCGCCGTCCGCCGCCACCAGTTCGTCGTGGCTGCCCAGTTCGCTGATCCGGCCTCCCTCGACCACCGCGATCACATCCGCGTCGTGCGCCGTGTGCAGCCGGTGCGCGATCGCGATGACCGTACGGCCGTCCAGCACCCGCGCCAGCGACCGTTCCAGATGGCGGGCCGCCCTCGGGTCGAGCAGCGAGGTCGCCTCGTCCAGCACCAGCGTGTGCGGGTCCGCCAGCACCAGCCGCGCCAGCGCGATCTGCTGGGCCTGAGCCGGAGTCAGCGACGCGCCGCCGGAACCGACTTCCGTGTCGAGTCCGTCCGCCAGCGCCCGCGCCCAGCCGTCCGCGTCGACCGCGCACAGCGCCGCCCACAGCTCCGCGTCCGCGGCGCCCTCGCGAGCCAGCCGCAGGTTGTCCCGCAACGAGCCGACGAACACGTGGTGCTCCTGGTTCACCAGCGCCACGTGCGTACGCACCCGCTCGGCCGGCATCCGCGACAGCTCCGCGCCGCCGAGCGTGACCTCGCCGGACCGGGGCGCGTAAATGCCCGCGAGCAGCCGCCCCAGCGTGGACTTGCCGGCGCCCGAAGGGCCGACGAGCGCCATCCGGGTGCCCGGCGGCACCCCCAGCGACACCTGGTGCAGGACGTCCACGCCCTCCCGGTAGCCGAAGCGCACCTCGTCGGCCCGTACGTCCCGGCCGTCCGGCGCGACCTGCGCGTCACCGGCGTCCGGTTCGATCTCCCGGACCCCCACCAGCCGCGCGATCGACACCTGGGCGACCTGCAACTCGTCGTACCAGCGCAGGATCAGCCCGATCGGGTCGACCATCATCTGCGCCAGCAGCGCGCCCGTGGTCAGCCGGCCGACCGTCATCCAGCCCTGCATCACACAGAAGCCGCCGATCATCAGGACGGAGCCCAGGATCGTCACGTAGGTGATGTTGATGACCGGGAACAGCACCGACCGGAGGAAGAGCGTGTAGCGCTCCCACTGGGTCCACTCCCGGATCCGCTGCTCCGACAGCCGGATCCGGCGGTCGCCCAGCCGGTGCGCCTCGACCGTGCGGCCCGCGTCCACCGTCTCCGTCAGCACCGCCGAGACCGCCGCGTACCCGGCCGCCTCCGACCGGTACGCGGCAGGAGCCCGCCGGAAATACCAGCGACAACCGAACACCAGTACCGGCAGTGCCACCAGTGCGGCCAGCGCCAGCGGCGGCGCGGTGACCGCGAGCGCACCGAAGAGCAGTCCCGCCCACACCACGCCGATGGCCAGCTGCGGCACGGCCTCCCGCATCGCGTTCGCCAACCGGTCGATGTCCGTGGTGATCCGCGACAGCAGGTCACCCGTACCGGCCCGCTCCAGCACCCCCGGCGGCAGCCCGACCGACCGCACCAGGAAGTCCTCGCGGAGGTCGGCGAGCATCTCCTCGCCGAGCATCGCCCCGCGCAGCCGCATCATCCGCACGAAGACGGCCTGCACGGCGAGCGCGATCCCGAACACGAGGGCGACCTGCCCCAGATGCAGGTCGCGGGCGCCCGAGGCGAGGTCGTCGACGACCCGGCCCAGCAGGTACGGGCCCGCCATCGAGGCGACCACCGCGACCGCGTTGCACGCGACGAGCAGCACGAAGGCCCGGCGGTGCCGCCGCAACAGCCCGCTCACGTACGCCCGTACCGTCGCCGGTGTGCCCACCGGCAGCGTCGCGGCCGTCTCCGGGGCCGCCGGGTCGTACTCCGGTGGCGCCACGCCGATCATGCCGACTCCTCGATTTCGGAAAGTGCCTTCACTTCGTCCAAGCCGTCCAAGCCGTTTACGGCGGCCAGGCCGTTGCTTCCATCCCGTCCGTCCACGACGTTCACCCCGACCACCGCGTCCGGGCCGGGCGTCCCGTCCAGTGCCGCCGCCCGCTGCTCCTCGTCGGTCTCGCGGGTCACCACGGCCCGGTAGCGCGGCTCGGTCGCCAGCAGCTCCCGGTGCCTGCCCACGGCCGCGGCGCGGCCCCCGTCCACGAGCACCACCCGCTCGGCCCGGTCCAGCAGCAGCGGCGACGAGGCCAGCACCACCGTGGTGCGGCCCTTGCGCAGCTCCGCGATCCCCGCCGCGATCCGCGCCTCGGTGTGCGAGTCGACCGCCGAGGTCGGCTCGTCCAGCACCAGCACCTCCGGATCGGTGACCAGGGACCTGGCCAGCGCGAGGCGCTGGCGCTGCCCGCCGGACAGCGACCGGCCGCGCTCGGTGATCCGCGCATCCATCGCGTCGGTCACCCCGTCCGGGGCGGACTGCAGCAGCGCGTCGAGCACGTCGGCGCACTGCGCCGCCGCCAGCGCCCGCTCGGCAGCCACCAGCCCCGAGGCCGGTACGTCCAGCAGCTCGCGCAGGGTCCCCGACAGCAGCACCGGGTCCTTGTCCTGCACCAGGACGCACGTACGCGCCGTGTCCAGCGCCATCTCGTCCAGAGCCACCCCGCCCAGCAGCACGGACGGAGCGTCCGAGGCCTCGGCGGGATGGCCGCCCAGCCGCTCGGCGAGCCGCCCGGCCAGGTCAGGGTCCCCGCAGACCACCGCGGTGAACCGGCCCGCGGGCGCGAGCAGCCCGGTCTCCGGGTCGTACAGGTCCCCGCCCGGCTCCGGCGCGGCCACCGGCGCCACGGCCTCCACCGCCGCGCCCGTCACCTCCGGGTCCGCCTGCGCGGACGCGTCCGGCAGCGAACGGGTCAGCGACAGCACCCGTGCGGCCCGCTTGGCCGACGGACGGGAGAAGGAGTACGCCATCGCGATCTCCTCGAAGTGCCGCAGCGGGTACATCATCATCGCCACGGCGCTGAACACGGCGACCAGTTCACCCACGGTGATCCGCCCGTCCAGGGCCAGCGAGGCCCCGTGGGCGACCACCACGAGCATCAGCAGACCCGGCAGCAACACCTGCACCGCCGAGATCACGGCCCACATCCGCGCACTGCGCACGGCCGCCCGGCGCACCTCCTGCGAGGCCTCCCGGTAGCGGCCCAGGAACAGTTCCTCGCCGCCGATGCCGCGCAGCACCCGCAGGCCCGCCACCGTGTCCGAGGCCAGCTCGGTGGCCTTGCCCGCCTTCTCGCGCTGGACGTCCGCCCGTTTGGTGGCGACCGGCAGCAGCGGCAGCACCGCCAGCGCGAGCACCGGCACGCCGACCGCCACGACCCAGCCCAGGGCGGGCGCGTACACGAGCAGCCCGATGCAGACCGCGACGACGGCCAGGGCCGCCGCCAGGAAGCGCGAGACGGACTCGACGAACCAGCCGATCTTCTCGACGTCGCCCGTCGAGACGGCGACCACCTCGCCGGCGGCGACCCGTCGGGTCAGCGCAGCGCCCAGCTCGGCCGTCCTGCGGGACAGCAATTGCTGGACCCGGGCGGCCGCGGTGATCCAGTTGGTGACCGCGGTGCGGTGCAGCATGGTGTCACCGAGCGAGATCGCGATGCCCAGCAGCACGATGAGCCCGCCGACGAAGACCAGCCGGCCGCCGTCGCGGTCGACGACCGCCTCGACGCCGAGCCCGACCGCGAACGGCAGCCCGGCGACGCCGAAGTGGTGCAGCAGCCCCCAGGCCAGACTCCGGCACTGCCCACCGAGCTGGTTGCGGCCCAGCCACCACAGGAACCGGGGGCCGGAGCGGGCGTCCGGTACCCCTGGATCCGGATACGGAAGATCGCTGATCTGCATGACGCCCCATGGCTCGGTGAATGGTTCAAACCGTGCAAGGTTCGCCTTCCGGATCGATCCGGTGCAATCGATTTTCCGCGGGGACAGGCGCTTTCCGGCCACTGCCCGCCGCCCCTCGCCGCATCCGGCCGCACCACCCGCAAGGGCCCGCCGTACCGGCCGCCGGGGCTCAGGGCCGGGTGGCCAGCTCCAGTTCGAGCAGGACCGAGTGGTAGCTGCGCCCGGTCGCCCGGTCCATGCCCACCTCGCACATCCGGTTGGCCGACAGGTGCACGTCGTACGGACGGGACGTCACCTCCGCGGCCTCCCGCGCCGTCGCCGATGCCGTCAGCTCCGGGTGCAGCATGCCGCGGTCGCCGGCGAAGGCGCAGCAGCCGGCGTCGTCCGGCACCACCACCTCGTCCGCGCACGCCCGGGCGACCGCATGCAACTGCCCCTCGGTGCCGAGGTGGTGCATCGAACAGGTGGGGTGCAGGACGGCCGAGCCGACCGTGCGCAGCACCTCCAGCCGCGGGAGCAGCTCCTGCGCCGCCCACACCACCGAGTCCACGACGCGGAGTTCGGCGTGCAGGCCCCGGTTGCCGTCGGTGAGGTACGGCACCACCTCGCGCGCGATGCCGAGGGTGCACGAGGAGGCGTCCACCACCAGCGGCAGCCGCCCGCCCGCGGTCCAGCCCCAGGCGGCCTCGACGATCCGGTTGGCCATCACCCGGTTCCCGACCTCGTACCCCTTGGAGTGCCAGATGGTCGCGCAGCAGGTTCCGGTCACGTCCGACGGGATCCACACCGGTCGCCCGGCGCGCCGGGATACCGCCACGACCGCCTCGGGCAGGGAGGGTCCGTCAGCGTCGCGCGAGCCGCCGAAGACGCGGTTGACGCAGGCCGGGTAGTAGACGGCGGCCGCGCCCACCCGCTCGGTGGCCGGGAGCGCACGGGCCGCCGCCGCGGGGATCTCGGGGAGCCACTGGGGCAGCAGGTCCGGGCGCACCGCCTTGCGGGCGGCGGCCGTGGCGGCGCGCAGCGGGGCGTCGCCGATCCGTCCGGTGATCTCGTCCGCGGCGGCGACCGCGAGGCGCGCCGAGAGCTCGACGGCCTTGAAGTTCCGCGCGGCCAGGGCGGCGGCCCGTTCCTCGCGGGGGCCGTGCCGGAGGTGACGGAAGTCCTTCATCAGCGCGCCCGTGTCGATGCCGACGGGGCAGGCCAGCTTGCAGGTGGAGTCGGCGGCGCAGGTGTCGACGGCGTCGTACCCGTACGCCTCCAGGAGGCCGTCGAGGACCGCCGAGCCGGGCTGCTGGCGCATCATCTCGCGGCGCAGCGCGATGCGCTGGCGCGGCGTGGTGGTCAGATCGCCGCTCGGGCAGGTCGGTTCGCAGAATCCGCACTCGATGCAGGGGTCGCCGACCGCCTCGATCCGCGGGATGGTCTTCAGGCCGCGCAGGTGGGCCTGCGGGTCGCGGTCCAGCACGATCCGCGGGGCCAGCACCCCGTCCGGGTCGATGATCTGCTTGGTGCGCCACATGAGTTCGGTGGCCCGCGGCCCCCACTCCAGCTCCAGGAACGGCGCGATATTGCGGCCGGTGGCGTGTTCGGCCTTCAGCGAGCCGTCGAACCGCTCCACCGTCAGCCGGCAGAAGGCGTCCATGAACGCGGCGTAGCGCGCCACGTCGGAGGGTTTCGCGGCGTCGAAGGCGAGGAGGAAGTGCAGGTTGCCGTGGGCCGCGTGGCCGGCCACGGCGGCGTCGAAGCCGTGCTCGGCCTGGAGTTCCAGCAGCGCCCCGCAGGCCTCGGCGAGCCGGGCGGGCGGCACGGCGAAGTCCTCGGTGATCAGGGTCGTCCCCGAGGCGCGGGCGCCGCCGACGGCCGTCACGAACGCCTTGCGGGCCTTCCAGTATCCGGCGACGGTGTGCGGATCCCGGGTGAAGGTGTTGGTCACCGACGGCACGGGGGCGACCAGCTCCAGGCCGGCCGTGAGCGCGGCGGCCCGCTCCTCGTACGCCGCCCGCGCGGCTTCGTCCGGCGCCCGGAACTCGACCAGCAGGGCGGTGGTGTCCTTGGGCAGCGCGGCCCAGTCCGCGGGGACGCCCGCGACGCTGACGGAGGCGCGCAGGGTGTTGCCGTCCATCAGTTCCACGGCGAGCGCGCCCGCCTCGGTGAACAGCGGCACCGCGGCGGCCGCCGCGGGCAGCGAGGGGAAGAAGAGCAGGCCGCTGGTGACCAGCCGGTCCAGCGGCAGGGTGTCGAAGACGACCTCGGAGATGAAGCCGAGGGTGCCCTCGGAGCCGACCATCAGGCCGCGCAGGATCTCGACCGGCGTGACCCCGTCGAGGTAGGCGTCGAGCCGGTAGCCGTTGGTGTTCTTGATCTCGTACTTCGCCCGGATCCGGGCGGTGAGCGCGGGGTCCGCCTCGATCTCCCGCTTCACGGCGAGCAGCCCGGCGCACAGGGCGGGTTCGGCGCGGGCCAGTTCCTCGTCGGCGAGGGGGTCGGCGGTGTCGACCACGGTGCCGCCCGGCAGCACGAAGGTGAGGGAGGACACGGTGCGGTACGCGTTCCTCGTGGTGCCCGCCGTCATGCCCGACGCGTTGTTGGCGACGACCCCGCCGATGGTGCAGGCGATCGCGCTGGCCGGGTCCGGGCCGAGCGCCCTGCCGTACCGGGCGAGCGCGGCGTTCGCCCGCAGGACCGTCGTGCCGGGCCGGATCCGGGCCCGCAGCCCGTCCTCCTCGACCTCGACGCCGGCCCAGTGGCGGCGGACGTCCACGAGGATGTCCTCGCCCTGGGCCTGTCCGTTGAGCGAGGTGCCGGCGGCCCGGAAGACGACCTCCCGCTGCCGTCCGTGCGCGTACGACAGGACCGCGGAGACGTCGTCGAGGTCCTCGGCGACCACGACCACCTGCGGGACGAACCGGTACGGGGAGGCGTCGGTGGCGTAGCGCACCAGGTCGGAGACCTTCCCGAGCACCTTCTCCGGACCGAGCAGCTCGGCGAGGTCGGCGCGCAGCGCCTCCGGGGTGCCCTGGGCGCGGTGTTCGGGCACCCGGTCGGGCGAGGGGCCGGCCACGGAATGCGGGCGCAGAGCGCCGGGCTTCGGCTCCAGCAGCGGCATGGCGGGCCCCTCACCTTCTCAGCAGCGGACCTCGGGCCCCTCGGCCAGAGCGGTCAGCAGACCGCCGAGCACCTCGCGCTGGGCGGCGGTCAACGGAGCCAGGATCTCCTCTGCCGCCTCCCGGCGCGCGCTGCGCAACTGCCGCAGCGTGGCGCGGCCGGTGTCGGTGAGTTCGATGCGGACCACCCGCCGGCTGGCCGGATCGGGGGCGCGGCGCACACAGCCGGCCGCCTCCAGGCCGTCGACCAGGCTGGTGACCGCGCGCGGGACGACCTCCAGGCGGGCCGCGAGGTCGGCCATCCGCGGCGGCTGCTCGTAGTGCG
Source organism: Streptomyces sp. NBC_00239 (assembly GCF_036194065.1). Taxonomy (NCBI): domain Bacteria; kingdom Bacillati; phylum Actinomycetota; class Actinomycetes; order Kitasatosporales; family Streptomycetaceae; genus Streptomyces; species Streptomyces sp. NBC_00239. Next base: position 7,187,733 of record NZ_CP108095.1, read on the forward strand.
CCACGGTCCGCAGCAGGCGGGACTGGGCGGGGGTGATGCCGATCGGCTCCAGCTGGCGCTTGTGTATGCGGTGGAGCCGGCGGGTCAGCCGCAGCAACTGCTCGGCCAGCAGCCCGTCGGCGTCGGCGGCCCTTCCCCCGGCGGGAGCGGCCGGGCCGGCCGGAGCGCCCGGGTCGGCCGGAGCCGTCGGCTCGGCCGGAGCGGCCGGTGAGGGTGCCGGGGGCGGCACGGAGGAGGCCGGGCTGGAGGCGGTGGTCATACCGGGAACGATATCAGGATGCCGTTCATTGTGAAGGTAGGTAACAATGAGCTAAGCTCACTCTTGGCTTCCGTGTCAGCCTTGCCGTCACACCTCGGAGGAGGCGCATGCGTCCCGAAGGACCAGACTGGACCCCGTCGTCCAAACCGCTCGACCCCGCCCGGCCCGCACCCGCGGAGCAGCCGCGCGAGCTGCGCCGGATCGTGCGGCTCTTCCGGCCCTACCGCGGCCGGCTCGCCGTGGTGGGCGTGCTCGTCGCCGCCTCCTCGCTGGTGGGCGTCGCCTCGCCGTTCCTGCTCAAGGAAATCCTCGACACCGCGATCCCCGAGGGGCGCACCGGCCTGCTCAGCCTGCTCGCGCTGGGCATGATCCTCACCGCGGTCGTCACCAGCGTCTTCGGCGTTCTGCAGACGCTGATCTCCACGACCGTGGGCCAGCGGGTCATGCACGACCTGAGGACCGCGGTCTACGCCCAGCTCCAGCGGATGCCGCTGGCCTTCTTCACGCGGACCCGCACCGGTGAGGTGCAGTCCCGAATAGCCAACGACATCGGTGGCATGCAGGCCACCGTCACCTCCACCGCCACCTCCCTGGTCTCCAACCTCACCGCGGTGGTCGCGTCCGTCGTCGCCATGCTGGCCCTCGACTGGCGGCTGACCCTCGTCTCGCTGTTCCTGCTCCCCGTGTTCGTGTGGATCAGCCGTCGGGTCGGCCGCGAGCGCAAGAAGATCACCACGCAGCGGCAGAAGCAGATGGCGGCGATGGCCGCCACGGTCACCGAGTCGCTGTCCGTGAGCGGCATCCTGCTCGGCCGGACGATGGGCCGGGCCGACTCCCTGACCAGCTCCTTCGCCGAGGAGTCCGAGAAGCTGGTGGACCTGGAGGTCCGCTCCAGCATGGCCGGGCGCTGGCGGATGTCGACCATCGGCATCGTCATGGCCGCCATGCCCGCCCTGATCTACTGGGCCGCGGGCCTCGCCCTGCAGTCCGGCGCGCCCGCCCTCTCCGTGGGCACCCTCGTCGCCTTCGTCAGCCTCCAGCAGGGCCTGTTCCGGCCCGCCGTGAGCTTGCTGTCCACCGGCGTGCAGATACAGACCTCGCTCGCCCTGTTCGCCCGCATCTTCGAGTACCTCGACCTGCCGGTCGACATCACCGAGCGCCCCGACCCGGTACGGCTCGACCAGGCCAAGGGCGAGGTGCGCTTCGAGTCGGTGGACTTCGCGTACGAGCCGGCTGACGGCGCCGAGCGGCAGACCCTGTCCGGGATCGACCTCAGCGTCCCGGCCGGCGGCTCCCTCGCCGTGGTCGGCGCCACCGGGTCGGGCAAGAGCACCCTGAGCTACCTCGTGCCGCGGCTGTACGACGTGACGGGCGGCCGCGTCACCCTCGACGGGACCGACGTGCGCGACCTGGACTTCGACTCGCTCGCGCGATCCGTGGGCGTGGTCTCCCAGGAGACGTACCTCTTCCACGCCTCCGTCGCGGACAACCTGCGCTTCGCCAAGCCGGACGCCACCGACGAGGAGATAGCCCAGGCGGCCCGGGCCGCTCAGATCCACGACCACATCTCCTCGCTTCCCGACGGGTACGACACCCTCGTCGGCGAGCGCGGCTACCGCTTCTCCGGCGGCGAGAAGCAGCGGCTTGCCATCGCCCGGACCATCCTGCGCGACCCGCCCGTGCTGATCCTCGACGAGGCCACCAGCGCCCTGGACACCCGTACCGAGCAGGCCGTGCAGCAGGCCATCGACGCCCTCTCGGAGGGGCGCACCACCATCACCATCGCCCACCGGCTCTCCACCGTCCGGGACGCCGACCAGATCGTGGTCCTGCACGCCGGCAGGATCGCCGAGCGCGGCACCCACGAGGAACTGCTGGAGGCCGACGGCAGGTATGCGGCCCTGGTCCGACGGGACGGCGAACTCGTCCCCACGACCTCGGAGAGCACGCCCTCACTGCCCCGTAAACGTGTGATCGTATGATCGGCACGCCGTCGGGATGCGCCAGAATGTCCCTGATGTCGGGCTAGCGTGCCCGCATGCGCGATGAGTACCGCCCCCGGAGCGGCCGCACCACACTCACCCGCCGAGGACGGCTCGCCCTGTTCCTCGGCGCGCTGCTCGCCCTCGCCGCCGCCGTGGTCCTGCTGCCGACGCTGCTGCCCGAAGAGAAGCCGGAGCAGCCGCGGCACCTGCTCATCCCGGAAGGCTGGCGGGCCGCACAGGTCTACGCCGCACTCGACCGCGAGCTGAAGCTCCCGCCGGGCTCCGCGAAGGCCGCCTCCGCGAGCGCCGGTCTCGCCCTGCCCGCCGAAGCCAAGGGCAATCCCGAGGGCTACCTCTTCCCGGCGACCTACCCGGTCACCTCCAAGAGCACGGCCGGAGGACTGCTCGCGTACATGGTGGACACCGCGAACCGGAAGCTGCGGGCCGGGAGCATCGCCGACGGCGCCCGGCAGCACGGCATGACCCCCTACCAGACCGCCACCCTCGCCAGCATCGTCCAGGCCGAGGCGGAGACCCCCGCGGACATGGGGAAGGTGGCCCGGGTGGTGTACAACCGGCTGGCCCGCTCGATGCCGCTCCAGATGGACTCCACGCTCCACTACGCCCTCGACCGGCGGACGGTGGACACCAGCCTGGCCGAGACCCGGGTCGACAGCCCGTTCAACACGTACGTGCGACAGGGCCTGCCGCCCACGCCCATCGACAGCCCGGGAGCCGACGCCCTGCGCGCGGCGGTGGCCCCGACCCCCGGGAACTGGCTGTTCTTCGTCACGGTCAAGCGCGGCGACACCCGCTTCTCCGCCACGTACGAGGAGCACAAGCGGCACGTCGCCGAGTTCAACCGGCTGCGCGCGGCAGCCGCCAAGTCCGCCTGACCGGAACGTCAGCCGATGGTGACGGCGGCCGCGGCGACGCCGGCGGGCTGCCTCCCGAAGCCGGTGCCGCCATCGGTGCGCGCACCTGCTTCCGTGCCCGTTCCGGCGTCGGTGCGCGCGCCTGCTTCCGTGCCCGTTCCGGCACTCACGGCCGCGCCCCCCGGGTCCCGGGCCAGCAGTCGTCTGATCTCCCGTACCGCGGCGGCGCCCGCGCGGTTCGCGCCGATGGTGCTCGCCGAAGGGCCGTAGCCGACCAGGTGGACCCGCTCGTCGCGGACCGCCCTGGTGCCCTCGACCCGGATCCCGCCGCCCGGCTCGCGCAGCCGCAGCGGTGCCAGATGGTCGATCGCCGCCCGGAAACCCGTCGCCCACAGGATGACGTCCGCCTCGACCGTCCGCCCGTCGTCCCAGGCCACCCCGGTCTCCGTGATCCGGTCGAAGACGGGCAGCCGGTCCAGCACCCCGCTCGCCAGCCCCTCCCGTACCGCCTCGTTCAGCGGCAGGCCGGTCACCGACACCACGCTCTGCGGCGGCAGGCCCCGCCGGACCCGCTCGTCGACCATGGCGACGGCAGCCCGACCCTCGGCCTCCCCGAACGGCCCCTCGCGGAACACCGGCGGCCGACGGGTCACCCACGTGGTCCGCTCGGCAACCTGCGCGATCTCCAGCAGGTGCTGCACGGCCGACGTGCCGCCTCCGACCACGACCACCCGGGCCCCGGCGAAAGCCTGCGGACCCGGGTAGCCGGCCGTGTGCAGCTGCCGGCCCCGGAACGCCTCCTGGCCCGGATAGCGCGGCCAGAACGGCCGGTCCCACGTGCCGGTGGCACTGATCACCGCCCGGGCGTTCCAGATCCCGGCCGAAGACTCGACCCGCAGCCGCCCGCCGTCGCCCTCCCGTACGGCGCGCACGTCCACCGGCCGCAGCACACCCAGCCCGAACACATCCTCGTACGCGGTGAAGTACTCGCCGATCACCTCGGCCGAAGGGCGCTGCGGGTCTGCGCCCGTCAGCTCCATGCCCGGCAGCGCGTGCATGCCGTGCACCTTGCCGTACGTGAGCGACGGCCAGCGGAACTGCCACGCCCCGCCGGGGCGGGGCGCGTGGTCCAGGACGACGAAGTCCCGGCCCGGGGCGAGCCCGGCCCGCCGCAGATGGAAGGCGCCGGACAGGCCCGCCTGCCCGGCGCCGATCACGGCCACGTCCACGTCCTGCCCGGCGCCCTGCCCCAAAGAATTGTTCACGGTTCTACTAACCGGCGGGCGGTGCCGCTTCTTCCCGCCGCCCGGCCGCCTCGGCCGATCCATCCGCCACCGACCCCGGCCCCGGGCCTCCGCCTCGGCCGCGGCCCCGGTCCCCGCTTCAGGCTCTGTTTCGTGGAACGCCTCCTGTAGGAGTCGTGAGGTCGTCGTGCGCGAACTTGCCCGGCTGACGCATCGTCAAAAGACGGCAGGCGGCTGCAGTTTCGTTGTGCGCGGCGAACGGGGGCCCGGCGGCGCGGGACCCGTCCGAGCGGGGTCTGGCAGACTGGCACCCATTGCCCAGGCGGCGCAGGCCAGGAAACCGGTGAGAACCCGGTGCGGTCCCGCCACTGTGACCGGTACCCGCCGTGCGGGGGCCGGGAGTCAGACACTGACGCGCCGCCTTTCCGTACCGACCAGGGGACGAGGATCCCCCGGAGAGGCCGCCATGCCGCGAATTCGCGCTGCCCTGCGCACGCTCCTGTGCGCCGCCCTGCTGACCCCGCTCGCCGCCTGCGGCGGCTCAGAAGGCTCATCAGGCACCCCCGCTCCCGGCGGAAGCGGGCGCTCCGGCGCCGCCGCCGCGGGCTTCCCGTACACCGTCGACAACTGCGGTGTGAAGACCACGTTCAAGGCCGCCCCGGCCCGTGCGGTCACCATGAACCAGCACGCCACCGAGCTGCTGCTGGCCCTCGGCCTCCAGGACCGGATCGTCGGCACCGCCTACCTCGACGACTCCGTGCAGCCCCGCTTCCGGGCCGCCTACGACGGGATCAAGGTGCTGGCCGAGGAGTACCCCTCCAAGGAGGTGCTCCTCGGCGCCAACCCCGACTTCGTGTACGGCGGTTACTCCTCGGCCTTCGACAAGGGCGCGGGCCGCGACCGCGCCGGCCTCCAGGACATCGGCGTCAACACTCGCCTCAGCACCGAGTACTGCACCGAGGGCCCGGTCGGCGTCGGCCGGCTCAGGGCGGAGATCACAGAGGTGGCCCGCACCTTCGGCGTCCCCGACCGCGGGGAACGGCTGATCCGCGACGAGGAGCGCCGGATCGCCGCCGTCCGCGACCGGGTGCGGGCGGCGAAACGCCCCTCGGTCTTCGTCTACGACTCCGGCGAGGGCTCCGCCTTCACCTCCGGCGGCAACGGCATCGGCAACGAGATCATCTCCCTGGCCGGCGGCACCAACGCCTTCGCCGACCTGCCCAAGACCTTCGCGGACGTGTCCTGGGAGCAGGTCATCGCCCGCAAGCCCGAGGTCGTGCTCATCTACGACTACGGCGGCACCGGCGTCGCCGCCAAGAAGGCGCGCCTGCTGAACGACCCGGCGCTCGCGCAGGTGCCGGCCGTGCGCAACCGGCGGTTCGTCGTGCTCCCGCTCTCCTCGGCGGTGCTCGGCGTCCGCGTCGCCGACGCCGTCGAGAGCCTCGCCGCACAGCTCCACCCCGGATCGAAGTCCGGCGACACCCCCGCACCCCGGTGAGGCCCCGCCTCCCCGCCACCCTCCCGCTGCCCGCCGTCCTGCTCCTGCTCGCCGCCGCCCTCGCCGGGTCCGCCGTCGCGGGCCTGGCGCTGGGCCCGGTGCGGATGGCCCCCGGAGAGGTCCTGCGGATCGTCGTGGACGGCGAACGGACCGGCGCCTACGCCGCGATCGTGTGGGACGTACGGATGCCCCGGGTGCTGCTCGGCGCGGTGGTCGGGGCCGGGCTCGCGGTCGCGGGCACCGTCCTGCAGGCCCTGGTGCGCAACCAGCTCGCCGACCCCTTCCTGCTGGGCGCCTCCTCCGGCGCCTCGGCGGGCGCCGTCGCGGTGATCGTGCTCGGCGCCGGCGCGGGCATCGCCACCAGCGTCGCCCTGCCCGCGGCGGCGTTCGCCGGCTCCACTTTCGCCCTGGTGGCGGTCTACGCGCTGGCCCGGCGCGGCGGCACGATGACCACCGGCCGGCTGATCCTCGCCGGGGTGTGCGTGCAGTACATCCTGTCGGCGCTCACCAGCCTGGTCCTCGTCATGGCCGCGCAGGCCGAACACCTGCGGTCGATCATGTTCTGGACGCTGGGCGGCCTCGGCGGCGCGCGCTGGAGCGAACTCGGCCTGCCCGCCGCCGCCCTGGCGCTCGGCACCGGCCTGCTGCTCGCCCTGGCCCGCCCCCTCGACCTGCTCCTCGCGGGCGAGGAGGGCGCCCACACCCTGGGCCTGGACACCGGCCGCTTCCGGGCCGCCGTCTTCGTCCTGACCTCCCTGGTCGTCGGCATCCTCGTGGCGGCCAGCGGAGCCATCGGCTTCGTCGGCCTGATGGTCCCGCACGCAGCCCGGATGGCCGTCGGGTCCGCCCACCGCAGGCTGCTCCCGGTCGCCGCGCTCGGCGGCGCGCTCTTCCTGACCCTGGCCGACCTGGCCGCACGCACCGTCGCCGCCCCCGAGGAAATCCCCGTCGGCGTCGTCACCGCGCTGGCCGGCGGCCCGTTCTTCCTGTGGCTGCTGCGGCGGTCCCAGCGCGCCGAGGGGCTGACGGGATGAACGCGCCGGACGGACTCGGCGGGCTCGGCGGACGACAGGGACTCGACGGGCTCGACGGACGCCACGGGCTCGACGGGGCCGACAACACGGCCGGGGCGGCCGGGGCGGCCGGGCCCGTCCCGGTGGCCCTGGCCGTCGAGGGCCTGCGCTACGAGACCGGCGGCCGCACCCTCCTCGACGGGGTGGACCTGCGGGCCGGCCCCGGGGAGACCGTCGGCGTGGTCGGGCCCAACGGCAGCGGCAAGACCACGCTGCTGCGCTGTGTGTACGGCACCCTGCGGCCGACCGCCGGCCGGATCCTCCTCGACGGCACGGACACGGCCGCCCTCGGCGTCAAGGAACGCGCCCGCCGGGTCGCGGTCGTCCCACAGGACGCGACCGGCACGCTCGGGCTGACCGTCCGCGAGGTCGTCGCGATGGGCCGCAGCCCCCACAAGCGGTTCTGGGAGCAGGACGGCGCGGGGGACCGCACCCGGGTCACGGCGGCGCTGAACCGGGTCGGCGTGACGGACCTCGCCGGACGGCCCTTCGACGAACTCTCCGGCGGCGAGCGCCAGCGCGCGCTGGTGGCCCGCGCGCTGGTCCAGGACCCGGGGCTGCTCGCCCTCGACGAGCCGACCAACCACCTCGACATCCGGCACCAGCTGGAGGTCCTCGCGCTGGTGCGGCGGCTGCCCGCCACCGGTCTGCTCGTGCTGCACGACCTCAACCTGGCGGCGGCGCACTGCGACCGGCTGTACGTCCTGGACCGCGGCAGGGTCGTGGCCGGCGGGCCGCCGGCAGAGGTGCTCACCGAGGGGCTGCTCGCGGAGGTCTACGGGGTGCGCGCCATGATCGGCGTCCACCCCGTCACAGGCGGCCCCACCCTCCTCTACCTCCCCCCGACCTGACCGCCCCCAGCCTTGCCGGTGCCCTGGCGGCCGATTCCGGCCGCGCCTCAAACGCCGGCGAGGCTGGGTTACCGCCAGGCTGAATCGTGGCCTCGTGGCCTCGGCGGGGTCGGAAGGGGCGTCGGAGTCAGCCGGCGGATGCCGTGCGGCGGGTTGCCGTGGCCGACGCGCGGGTCTGCAGCCAGGCGTACGCCGTGGCCGCGTCGAATTGCGACTGCCCGGCGGGGAACACCAGGTCCGCGGTGGCGAAGGCCGGGTCGTCGGCGCCCAGCGCCACGTACGGGACCGCCACGCAGCCCATCCCCGCCGCGTGCGCGGCCCGCACGCCCGGCGCCGCGTCCTCCAGGACCACGCAGTCCGCCGGCTGCGTGCCCAGCCGCCGCGCCGCCTCCAGGAACACGTCCGGCGCCGGCTTTCCGTGCGGCACCTCCTCCGCGGAGACCGCCGTGGTCAGCAGCGCGTCCAGGCCGGTCCCCGCCAGCACCGCGTCGATGGCCGCGCGCGAGGAGCCGGACGCCACGGCCATCGGCACGCCGTCCGCGTGCAGCCGCGCCACGAAGGCGCGCATCTGCGGGAAGACCTCGGTGGCGGCACCCGCCAGCTCCAGGTAGACCGCGTTCTGCTCGTCCAGCAGCTGCCCCACCGGGGCGGCGATGCCGTACCGCTCGCGCAGGATCTCCAGCGTCTCCCGGGTGCCGATCCCGATGAAGGCGGCGTGATCCTCCCACCCGAAGTCGGCGACCCCGTGGCGCTCCAGGGTCCGGCGCCCGGACTCGTAGTAGTTCGGCTCGCTGTCCACGAGAGTGCCATCGAGATCGAATATGACGGAAATCATTCGGTTCGCCCGTCCTGCCGGTTCTGTGATGCCGCTTCGGACATGCGCTTCCCCGCTCCAGGATCTCAGGGTGTGCGGGCGGCCCGGCCCACGGCCTCCACCAGCGGCAGCAGCCGGTGCGGCACCCGCTCGCGCAGAGCGACCTCGGTCCGCGTGCGCACCACGCCCGGCAGCCGGATGAGGTGCTGGATGACGTCCTCCAGGTGCGCGTTGTCCCGGGCCGCCACCCGGGTCAGCAGGTCGCCGCCCCCGGTGATCGAGAAGGCCTCGATGATCTCGGGCACCGCCGCCAGCGCGTCGCCGACCTCGTCCAGGTACCCCTGCGTGACTTCGATGTGCACGAAGGCCAGCACCGGGTGGCCGAGGGCCGCCGGGGACAGCGCCGGACCCGTACCGGTGATCACCCCGGTGCGCTCCAGCCGGTCCAGGCGCGCCTGCAGCGTGCCGCGAGCGATGCCGAGCAGCCGCGCGTACTCGCGCACGCTCGTGCGCGGCTGCTCGATGAGCAGCCGCAGGATCCGCGTGTCGAGCTCGTCCACCGCCATGGTCCGTTGGCCTCCTCCTGGACGAAGATCACGGTCGATTGCTGTACCAATGGCCCAGTCATCCTGCGGCCGGTTGAGCCAACCGGCCTCCGGATGTTTATCTGTGCAGTATCCATGCACAATCGGCGCCGCGCAGCGCCGGACGGCGACGAGGCCGTTCCGGACCGCGGTGCCTTCGTCGTGCCCGGACCGCCCCCACCCCGGGCGGCACGGCGCGGTGACCCAAGCACCACAAGGGGGCGGCCGAGCGCCGTGAAGAGGATGTTCGTGGCTCCGGATCCGGGGCATTTCAGGCTCAGAAACTCGCTTCGCGCCGTCGTCGGCGTGGGGCTGGCCGTCATCGTGGCGGAGCTCTGCGGGCTCTCCCTCACCGCGTCCATCACCGGCGGGCTGGCCGCGCTGCTCGCCCTGTTCACCGTGCTCGACGCGAGTGTCCCCGCGCAGCGCCTCACCACCGCCCTGCTGCCCGCGGCGGGTTTCCCCGTGCTGGCCCTGGCCACCACGCTGCACGGCGTCCCGGTCGCCCGCGACGCAGCCTTCCTCGCCGTGGTCTGCTGCGGCGTCTACGCCCGCCGCTGGGGGGCGCGCGGGCACGCGCTCGGCGTCTTCGCGTTCATGATGTTCTTCGTCACCCAGTTCCTGCACGCGGTGCCCGGGCAGCTGCCCGAGCTGTACTCCGCGGTCGGCATCGCGCTGGCCGCCGCCGGCGCCGTCCGCTTCCTGCTGTGGCCGATCGAGCGCCGCAACCCGCCCGCCGCCGCGCCGCCCCCGCTGCCCGGCCGCGGCCTGGCCCGGCCCACCACCCGGCAGGCCGTCCAGGCCACCGCCGCCTGCGCCTTCGCCCTCGCGGTCGGCCAGGCCCTGTCCGAGGACCGCTGGTACTGGGCCGTCGGCACCGCCTGGTGGATCTTCGTGAACACCGCCTCCCGCGGCGAGACCCTGGTCCGCGGCTTCCGCCGGGTGCTCGGCACGCTCGTGGGCATCGCCGCCGGACTGCTCATCGCCGTCCCGCTGCACGGCGCACCCGCCCCTACCGCATTTCTCGTCGCCGTGTGCGTGTTCGGCATTTTCTACACGGCCGCCCCCTCGTACAGCTGGATGATGTTCTTCGTGACCGTCATGGCCGGACTTCTGTACGGGCTGCTCGGGGTGCTCCACCCCGGGCTGCTCCTGCTGCGCTTCGAGGAGACTGCGGTGGGTGCGATCGGCGCGGCCCTCGCCGTCGCCCTCGTGCTCCCCGTGACCACCCACGCGGCGAACGACGCCTGGATCCAGCGCGCACTGCACTGCGTGCGCAACTGCACGGCCGCCAGCGCCCGCCGGCTCGCCGGCGATCCCGAGGCCGACCCCGCCCCGCACGCGGCGGAGCTCGAACTCCTGCTGGCCCGTGTCCGGATGGCGCTCGCGCCGCTCGTGCACCCGCTCAGCCCGCTGCGCGCCCGCAAGGCGCGCGCCCGCCAGGTGCTCGGACTCCTCGACGCGTGCGCCCGTCAGGTCCGCGGACTGGTCGCGGTCGCCGCCGACCCGGACGCGTCGCACGACGACCGCCTCGCCCTGGCGTGCGCGCGGGTGGAGGACGCGGTGGAGGCGCTCGTGGCCCGGCGCGCGGTCCCGATGGAGCGCGAGGTGATCCACTGGCGGCCCGAGCCGGCGCCGCGCGAGGACCTCGCGCAGAGCGACACCGCCCTGGTCCATCTCGCCGATCTGGAACGGGCGCTAGCCGAACTCGCGACACCGCTGCACACGAATCCGGGTGCGCCCCTCGTGGCCGCCTGACCCCGGACATGTGCGACGGGTCCTTGTTCTCAGCACATTCACCCGGCACGTGCAGGGTGGATCTGGCCGGACAGGGGGTAACCGACCGGAATGGAAACACTGCAACAGCGGTCGACGACCGAGCAGGTGTGGGCAGCGGCCGAGGAGTTCATCAGACTCCACCACCGTGAGAATCCGGAAGCCGGGGACGTGGCGGCGCGGCTCGGCGACGTCCGGGACGAGATACACGTGCTGGGGACCTACCGGCACACGCCGGAGGAGCTCGCCCACGGCGCCAGGGTCGCCTGGCGCAACAGCAACCGCTGTATCGGCAGGCTCTACTGGCAGTCGCTGCGGGTCCGGGACCTGCGGGGCCTCACGGGCGCGGACGAGATAGCCGCGGCCTGCGTCGACCACCTGCGCGAGGCGACCCACGGCGGCCGGATCCGCCCGACCATCACCGTCTTCGCCCCGGACATCCCCGGCCGCCCCGGCCCGGTCATCTGGAACGAGCAGCTGATCCGGTACGCGGGCTACGGAAGCGGCGGGGGCGCCGGCGGCCGGGACGGCGCGTCGGCCTGGGGGCAGCCGGGGAAGCCGGTCGGGGACCCGCGGAACGAGGCCTTCACCGAGGGGGTGCAGCGGCTGGGCTGGCCGGGCGGCCCCGGCACCCCGTTCGACATCCTCCCGCTGGTCGTCCAGGGCTGCGACGACAAGCCGCGCTGGTTCGAACTCCCCGAGGACGCCGTGCTGGAGGTGCCCATCGAGCACCCCGAGGGCGACCGGTGGGCGGACTGGGGGCTCCGCTGGCACGCGGTGCCGGCCATCTCGAACATGACGCTGGAGATCGGCGGCGTGCGCTACCCGGCGGCCCCCTTCAACGGCTGGTACATGGGCACCGAGATCGGCGCCCGCAACCTCGCCGACCACGACCGCTACGACCTCCTCCCCGCGGTCGCCCGCAGACTCGGGCTCGACACCTCCAGCGACCGCTCGCTCTGGAAGGACCGGGCCCTGGTCGAACTGAACCGGGCGGTCCTCGACTCCTTCGACCGGGCCGGCGTCACCATCGCCGACCACCACACCGAGTCCCGGCGCTTCCTGTCGCACCTGGAGCGCGAGGAGCGCAAGGGCCGCGAGGTCGGCGCGGACTGGTCGTGGATCGTGCCGCCCATGTCCGGCGCGGCGACACCGGTGTTCCACCGCACGTACGACACGACGGAGCGGACCCCGGCGTACGTCCACCACCCGGGGGCCGAGGCGCGGGCCCGGGGGGTCGGGCTCGGCGAACCGGCGGCCGCGGACCCGGCGGCCGGCCCGCCCGAGCCGCCGGCGGGCGGGCGCTGCCCGGTCACGGGGGCGGTACCGGCGCAGCCGGGCCCACCGGGACCGGGACCGGGGTCGCACCCGCGACCGGGGGCGGAACCGGGGGAGACGTCGAAGGAGACGTCGGGGGAGGGCGTGCGCGTGGCGGAAGCGAGATAACCACTCTGCTGGTGGTCTAGACCTGCTACGGTCGGCCCGGGGCCGGCAGAACGGCCGGCGGGAGAGGGGAAAACCCCGTGCAGGACCACGACCACAGGGCGTACATCGGCTCGTTCACCTCGGCGGGCGGCCGCGGCATCACCACCGCGGCCGTCGACCCGAAGACGGGCGCGCTGACGCTGCTCGGCGCCACCGATGCCGTCGCAGACCCCTCCTACCTCGTGCTGGACCCGCGGCGCGAGGTGCTCTACGCGGTCAGCGAGGTGACGGCGGGGGCGGTCGGCGCGTTCGCGCTCACCGCCGACGGGCCGCGCCCGCTCGGCGCGGCCGTCCCGGTCGACGGCGACGGCCCCACCCACCTCTGCGTGGCAGGGCCTTGGCTGCTCACCGCCAACTACGGCTCCGGCAGCGTCAGCGCGCTGGCCATCGGGGCGGACGGCGCCCCGGCCGGGCCGGCCGGGGTGCTGGTGCACGAGGGTTCCGGCCCCGACGCCGGGCGGCAGCGCGGGCCGCACGCCCACCAGGTCGTCGCCGCGCCCGGCGGTCGCTGGGTGCTCAGCGTCGACCTCGGCACCGACTCGCTGCGGATCTGCACGGTGGACCCCGACGCGGGGGCGCCGCGGCTGCACGCCGAGACCGCGCTGCGCGCCGGCTCCGGCCCCCGGCACCTGGCCTTCCACCCCGGCGGCCGGGTGCTCTACGTCCTGAACGAGCTGACGCCCACGGTGACCGTCTGCCGGTGGGACGGGGAGTCGGGGGCAGTGGAAGCGGTCGAAGAGGTTCCGGTGGCGCTGGAGGGGCCTTCAGGGGCCGTACGGGGCTATCCCTCGGCGATCGTGGCCTCACCCGACGGGCGTCACCTGTGGGCGGCCGTCCGCGGGCACGACACGATCGCGGTGCTCGCGCTCGACCGGGGCGGTGAGGGGGTGCGGGTGGTCGGGACGGTCGGCTGTGGCGGGGAGTGGCCCCGCGATCTGGCGCTCGACCCGTCGGGGCGGTGGCTCTACGCGGCCAATGAGCGCTCCGGTGACGTCACGTGGTTCGACGTCGACCCGTCGACGGGTATCCCCACCCCCACCGGCACCGTCGCCCTCCCGGCCCCGTCCTGCATCGTCTTCACCCGCCCCTGACCCGCCCGGGCCGGCCGGACCTCAACCTGAGCGGGCCGATCCGGCCTCGCTGGTTCCCTGGGGCGCAACCCCCGGGCTTGCGGTGCCCAGGCGGCGCATCCCGCCTGGGCTGCAACCTCCAGCCCCTCCGGCGCCCTGTGGGGCAACCTCCAGCCTCGCCGGCGTTTGAGGCGCGGGGTTTGGGGCGGAGCCCCAAGGCAACCCGGCTGACGCCGGGCACCGGGCTCCGCCCAGACCCGCTCCTCAAGCGCCGGAGGGGCTGGAAAGTGCGCGGGGTTGCCGGGCTCCGCCCGGACCTGCGCCTCAAGCGCCGGAGGGGCTGGAAAGTGCGCGGGGTTGCCGGGCTCCGCCCGGACCCGCTCCTCAAACGCCGGAGGGGCTGGAAGTTGCCCCGGGCCAGGCTGCTGGAGCCCGGGCGTCGGGCGAGGCCGGGACGGCCCCGGCCAGGTTGGCAAGGCCCCGCCCCGGCCAGGCCGGAGGTTGCTGCTCAAGGGGTTCCGGGCTGGGCCCGGAGGGCGAGCGGCGGCGGGGTGTGGGTCAGCGGGCCGGGGTGGGGTGGGGGAGGCCGAGGGCGGCCGCGTACTTCTCGACGGCGAGCTTCCCGATCGCGGGGTACGCGCCGAGCGCCTCCGCGGCAGCACAGTCCGCCTCCTTGCACGCCGTGTCCAGCAGCCCCTCGGCCGCCTCCGGCCCGACCACGTACGGCGCCAGAGCCAACTGCACCGAGCCCGAGCCGCGCAGCTGCTCGGCGATCGCGGCCACCGACCCCTCCTGGTCGAGGGCGGCCGCCATCACCGGCACCGCGAGCCGCGCGGCGAGCAGCATGCCGGTGATCCCGGCGGTCTGCACGGCCTCCTCGCCGCCGACCGTGCCCAGGATGATGCCGTCCGCGGCGGTCGCCACGGTGAACAGGCGGGCGCGGTCCGCACGGGCCAGGCCCGCCTCGGACAGGCGGACGTGCAGGGCCTCGGCGAGCAGCGGGTGCGGGCCGAGCACCTCGGTCAGCTCGGCGGCGGCCGGGCTGTCCATCAGCGCCTGGCGGATCCGGCGCAGCAGGCCGTTGTCGGGTCCGGCGAGCAGCGGGACCACGACCGCGTCCGGGCCCTGCGGCGCGGCGACCTCCTGGCCGGCCGCACGCGCGAACTCGATCCGGGCGGTGCGCTCGGCGACGACGGCGCCGAGCACCGCCTGCAGGGTCGGGAACTGCGCGGACACGTCCGCGACGTCGGAATCACCGTCGAGGAAGCCGATCCGGGCGTCGAGGCCCGGCAGCTCGGAACGGGCGATGCTCAGGGTCTCCTCCGCCAGCGAGCGAGACGCGGCCGTGGGGGCACCCGGCACGGCCAGCACCAGCGCGGGCGCACCCTCGGGAGCCACCGCAGGCTCGGGGCGGCGGTGCCGTCCGGTCTGGCGGGGTCGCGGCATTCGTACGGGCAGGCCAGCGGGCCCAGTGGGGGAGCTCATGGCGCCGCATGCTACTGGCTTTCCCGGGCCGCCTGTTCGGGCAGGGGGGAGTCGAGCGGCATCTGTCCGTATTTATCCGCTGAATGTCAGATACGCTTCAACTAACTGACGGCAAGCGCCAGTCCACGGGCTGTGCGCCCTGGCGCGCCAGCAGGTCGTTGGTCCGGCTGAAGGGGCGCGAGCCGAAGAAGCCCCGGTCCGCAGACATGGGCGAGGGGTGCGAGGACTCGACCGCGGGCAGGTCGCCGAGCAGCGGCCGCAGATTGCGGGCGTCGCGCCCCCACAGCACCGAGACCAGCGGCTTGCCGCGGCCGGCCAGGGCCCGGATGGCCTGCTCCGTCACGGCCTCCCAGCCCTTGCCGCGGTGCGCGGCGGGCTTGCGCGGGGCCGTGGTCAGGGCGCGGTTGAGCAACAGCACGCCCTGCCGGGTCCACGGGGTCAGGTCCCCGTTGGCCGGCCGGGGCATCCCGAGGTCGGTGTGCAGCTCGCGGAAGATGTTGTCGAGGCTGCCCGGCACCGGCTGCACCTCGGGCGCGACCGAGAAGGACAGGCCGACCGCGTGCCCGGGGGTCGGGTACGGGTCCTGCCCGACGATCAGCACTCTGACCTCGTCGAAGGGCTGCTGGAACGCGCGCAGCACGTTCGCCCCCGCGGGCAGGTACGTGCGCCCCGCCGCGATCTCGGCGCGCAGGAAGTCACCCATCGCGGCGATCTGCCCCGCCACCGGTTCCAGCGCCTGCGCCCAGCCTGCTTCGACGATTTCGCTCAAAGGTCGTGCCACGCCGCATCACTCTACTGGTCGATCACCGCCGCCCGTACACAGAGGACGTCCGGCAGGTGGGAGGCGAGGAGCTGCCAGGTGTCGCCGTCGTCCGCGCTCGCGTACAGCTCGCCGTTGCGGTTGCCGAAGTAGACGCCCGCGGGGTCGGCGTCGTCGGTGCACAGGGCGTCGCGGAGCACCGTGCCGTAGTGGTCGCCGTCCGGCAGGCCGGCGGACAGCTGCTGCCAGCTGCGGCCGGCGTCCGGGGTGCGGTAGACGTGGCAGCGGCGCCCGGCCGGGACCCGGTCGGAGTCCGCGTTGAGCGGGAAGACGTACGCCGTGTCCGGCCGGTGCGGGTGCGCGGCCACCGCGAACCCGAAGTCCGAGGGGAGCCCGCCGCCGATGTCGGTCCACTTCCCGCCGGCGTCGTCGCTGCGGTACACGCCCCAGTGGTTCTGCAGGTACAGCCGGTCCGAGTCCGCCGCGTCCTGGGCGATCTTGTGCACGCACTGGCCGAACTCCGGGTTCGGGTCGGGGAGGAACACCGCGGACACCCCTTCGTTCGACGGGGACCAGCTCGCCCCGCCGTCGCGGCTGCGGAAGACGCCCGCGGTCGACACGGCCACCGTGACCAGGTCGGGGTCGGCCGGGTCCGTGATCACCGTGTGCACGGCCTCACCGCCGCCACCCGGCATCCACCGGTCCCGGGTCGGGTGCTCCCACAGCGGCCTGACCAGCTCGAAGGACTCGCCGCCGTCCTCGGACCGGAACAGCGCCGCCGGTTCGGTGCCCGCGTAGACCACGCCCGGGGCCGCCGGGCCGGCCGGGTGCAGCTGCCAGACCCGCTCCAGGGAGGCGCCGGTGTCGGCCGGGAACTTCACCGCGGGCCGGGCCGGTTCGGTCCACGTCGCGCCCATGTCGTCCGAGTGGAACACCGACGGGCCCCAGTGCGTGCTGTCCCCCGCGGCCAGCAGGCGGGGGGCGGGCCCGCGCCGGTCGATGGCGACCGCGTACACGGCCTGGGCGTTGAAGTGCGGGCCGTCGAACTCCCAGCGGCCGCCGCTCCTGCGGCCGAGGAAGAGCCCCTTGCGGGTACCCACGGTGAGCAGCACGTCGGACATCGCCGACACCTCCGGACGTCGTTGTCCCGAAACCGGTCTGAACCCGCGCTCCCGCGGCTTCAGCGTCCACTCTGCACCCGGGCACCGACAGCGGCCCGGCGGGCGGGGCGGTGGCCGGGCCGCCAGTCCGCAATTGATCGATGATGACCATTCACATGGGGTTACTTGATCGTAAGCGGCGCAGCCGATTGACTTCGGAGCGTGGCCACCGAACACCTCTCCCCGCTCGACCTCGCCTTCTGGCGGATCGAGTCCTCAGGGCATCCGATGCACCTCGGTGCACTCGCGGTGTTCACCGCCGACCGCCCCGGCGCCGCCGCCCGCGCCGCGGCGCAGCTCACCGCCCGCTGTGCCGGCGTTCCCCGGCTGCGCCACCGCATCCAGGACGTACTCCTGCCGGTCGGCGCCGCCGCCTGGGTGCCCGACCCGGATTTCGACCCGTCCCGGCACGTGTTCCTCGCACCGGGCAACGGCCCCGGCCCGCACGAGGCCGCCGGGGCGCTGATGGCCCGGCCGCTGGACCGGGAGCGGCCGCCGTGGGCGGCGCACGTGCTCCCGGGGCCCGGCGGGCCGGACGACGGTTCCTTCGCGGTGCTGTTCAAGTTCCACCACGCCCTGGCCGACGGGCTCGGGGCGCTGGCGCTGGCCGCCGCGCTCTTCGACGGGCCCGCGGACGGCGGGCCGGGCGCCGGCGGGCCGGGCGGGGCGGTGCCGCGTACCCGGCGCAGGTCCGCGAGCGCCGCCGCGGAACGCGACCGTCCGCTGCTCACCCGGCTGCCGGGCGTGCTGGCCGCCCGGGTCCAGGACCTCGGCCAGGCCCTGGAGATCGGCGCCGCGGTGGCCCGGGCGGGGCTGCCCTTCGGCGTCCCGGACGGCCTGACCAGCACCGGCGCCGACCCGGGCCGCCGGGCGGTCGCCGGGGCCACGCTCGGCCTGGAGCAGGTCAACCGGATCCGCCGGGCGGCCGGCGGCACCGTCAACGACGTCCTGATCACGCTGGTCGCGGGCGGACTGCGGCGCTGGCTGGAGGCGCGCGGCGAGCGGCTGGACGGATCCGGCACCCGGGCCCTGGTCCCCGTCTCGCGCCGGCGCCGGGCCGGCCGCGCCGCCGACGGCAACCGGCTCTCCGGCTACCTCGTGAGCCTGCCGCTCGCGGAGCCCGACCCGCTGGCCCGGCTGGACGCCGTACGCGCCGAGATGGACCGCAACAAGGAGGCCGGGCCGAACCGGGGCGCCGGGGCCGTCGCGCTGCTCGCCGACCACGTCCACCCGCTCGGCCACCGGCTCGGCGGCCCGCTCGTGGCCCGGGCGGCCCAACTGCTCTTCGACATCCTGGTCACGAGCGTGCCGCTGCCCGGGCTCGCCTTCACCCTGGCGGGCAGCGCGCTGCGCGAGGTGTACCCGCTGGCGCCGCTGGCCTGCGGCCAGTCCCTCGCGGTCGCCGTCTCCACCTACCGGGACGCCGTGCACTTCGGCCTGGTCGCCGACGCCGCCTCGGTCCCGGACCTCGCCGACCTGGCGTCCGCCCTGCACGCGGAACTCGACGCCCTGCTGGCCGCGGCCACGGAGCCGGCGCGGTAGCCGGCCCCGGGCGGCCGGGTCGGGTCCGCGCCGGTGCGGTCGGATGCCGGTGCGGTCAGCTGCGGCTGTACGGGGCCGGGGTACGGATCTCCGCGCCGAGTTCGCGGGCGGCGCGGCGGGCCCAGTACGGGTCGCGCAGCAGCTCGCGGCCGAGCAGGACCACGTCCGCCTCGCCGTTGTCGAGGATCTTCTCGGCCTGCTGGGGATCGGTGATCAGGCCCACGGCGCCCACCGGCAGGGCGGTCTCCCGCTTGACCCGCGCGGCGAAGGGCACCTGGTAGCCGGGGCCGACCGGGATCGCCGCGCGCGGGACGTTGCCGCCCGTCGAGACGTCCAGCAGGTCCACCCCGTGCGCCCGGAGCAGCGCGGCGAGGCGCACCGTGTCTCCGGCGTCCCAGCCGCCGTCCGCCAGCCAGTCGGTGGCGGACACCCGGAACAGGAGGGGGAGCTCCTCGGGCCACACCGCCCGCACGGCGTCCACCACTTCGAGGGCGAAGCGCGTGCGGTTCTCGAAGGAGCCGCCGTACGCGTCGGTACGCCGGTTGCTGTGCGGGGAGAGGAACTCGCCGATCAGGTAGCCGTGCGCGCCGTGCACCTCGGCCACCTGGAACCCGGCGGCGAGGGCGCGCCGGGCCGCCGCCGCGAACTGGCCGACGATGTCGCGGATCTCACCGGTCGTCAGCTCGTGCGGCACCTGGTGGCCCTCGTCGAAGGCCACCGGGCTCGGGCCGACCGGCCGCCAGCCGTGCTCCGCGGGTCCGACCGGGCGGGAGCCCTTCCACATGCGGTCGGTGGACGCCTTGCGCCCCGCATGTGCGAGCTGGATGCCGGGGACGGTGCCCTGCTCCCGCAGGAAGCCGGTGATCCGGCGGAGCGCCTGGACCTGGGTGTCGTTCCAGATGCCGAGGTCGTACGGGGAGATGCGGCCCTCGGGGGAGACCGCGGTGGCCTCCTGGAGTATCAGGCCGGTGCCGCCGGCGGCGCGGGCCGCGTAGTGGGCGAAGTGCCAGTCGCCGGCCACGCCGGCGCCGGGGCCGTCGGGGGCCGCGGAGTACTGGCACATGGGCGCCATCCACACGCGGTTGGGCGCGGTGACCGAGCGCAGGGTGTAGGGCTCGAAGAGGGTGCTCATCCGTCGGACTCCGTTCTCGCCCGGCGCTGGACGCGCCGGGGCGGCGGCTAAGTTCGAGGGTCATCGTACTACGACGTTCATCGAAGTACGAGAGTTCTCGTACGATGGGGTTCCGGAGGACCGGGTACGAGCGAGCGGAGCGCGCGCATGACGGAACAGGCCACCCCTCGCAGGCTCGCCCATCCCGGGCCGGACGAGATCCTGCTGGAGGGCGTGCTGCACGCCCTGTCCGACCCGGTGCGGCTGGCGATCGTGCGCCGGCTGGCGGCCGCGCCGGACGCGTTGGCCTGCTCGGCCTTCGACCTGCCGGTCACCAAGTCGACGACGACCCATCACTTCCGGGTGCTGCGGGAGAGTGGCGTGGTGCGTCAGACGTACCGGGGCACGGCGAAGCTGAACGCACTGCGTGCGGATGAACTGGAGCGGCTCTTTCCCGGGTTGCTCGACCGGGTGCTGCACGCCGCGGCGGCCGAGGAAGCCAGACGGGGCTGACGCCCCGGACCTCCCCGCCCGCCTGCGACGCCCCTCAGCCCCCCAGTCGACGCCCCCGGGGGCATTCCCCCTGCCTCGGCGGACCTTTCAGCCCCTCCGGCGTTTGAGGAGCGGGTTCGGGCGGAGCCCGGTGCTCGGCGCCAGCCGGGTTGGTCTTGGGGCTCCGCCCCAAACCCCGCGCCTCAAACGCCGGCGAGGCTGCAATTGCTCGAGGTCCGCCTCAAGCGCCGGCCCGGCGGGAGGCGCCGCCCGGGCGCCGGCGGCGCTGAGGTTCGCTCAAGCGCCGGCCGGGCCGGTGGTGCCCCGGGGGGAGGGCGTCACGGCTGGGGTGGGGGGTTGGCGGCGGCGGTCAGGAGGCCGGGCCAGTCGGGGATCTTCACCGAGCGGCGGCCGAGGGCGCGGCCCAGCGCGGCCTCCGCGGCCTCGATCCCGAGCCACCCCGTCCATTCCACCGGCGCGAGCCCGGCCGCCCGCAACCCGTCGGCCGGGTCCCCGGCCAGCACGCGCCGGGCCAGCACCCCGGCGTCCGCGAGCAGCGAGCCCGCCGTCTCCTTCGCGCAGGGCCGGTTCGTGCCGATGACCCCCGTGGGGCCCCGCTTGATCCACCCGGCCACGTACTCGCCCTCGGAGGGCGTGCCGTTGCGCAGGACCCGCCCCGCCGCGTGCGGGACCGTACAGGTGTGCTCGTCGAAGGGCAGCCCGTCGAGCGGCACCCCCTGGTAGCCGACCGAGCGCAGCACGAGCTGGGCGGGGATCTCCTCGTACCGCCCGGTGCCGGTCACGCCGCCGAGGCCGTCTGGCTCCGTGCGTTCGAAGCGGACGCCCGCCACCCGGCCGGTGCCGTCGCCCAGCACCTCCACCGGGCGCAGGAAGAACCGCAGGCCGATCCGGCGGCCGCCGGGCGCCTCGGGCACGGCCGGGGCCGGGGGCGCCGTCGCCCAGCCGCGGAGCACCTCCACATTGCGCCGGTTCACGGCGGGCAGCGCCGCGCCGGGGTCCGCGTACGCCGGGTCCAGGGCCAGCTCGGCCGGGTCCACGACCACGTCCACGCCGGGCAGCCCGCCCAGTTCGCGCAGCTCCTTCGTGGTGAACTTGCCGTGCGAGGGGCCGCGCCGGGCCACCATGTGCACCGCCCGCACACCGCTCGCGGCGAGCGCGTCGAGGGCCGGGTGCGGCATGTCGGTGGGGCTCAGCTCGGCGGCGCCGCGGGCCAGGATGCGCGTCACGTCCACCGCGACGTTCCCGGCCCCGATCACCACCGCGGACGTGACCGCGCCGAGCCCGAAGGCGTCGCCGGCCGCGTCCGGATGGGCGCTGTACCAGGACACGAAAGCGGTGGCGGAGCGCACGCCCGCCAGGTCCTCGCCGGGGATGCCCAGCCGGCGGTCGCGGGCCGCGCCGACGCAGTACACCACCGCGTGGTAGAGCTCCAGCAGCCTGCCGGTGCCCAGCCGCGGGCCGCCCACCTCGACGTTGCCGAGGAAGCGGATCCGCTCGTCCTCCAGCACCGTGCGCAGGTTGCCCTGCAAGGACTTGATCCTCTCGTGATCGGGGGCCACCCCGTACCGCACGAGCCCGTACGGGCACGGCAGCCGGTCGAGCACGTCGACCCGCACGTCCGGCACCTCACGCTGCTGGACGAGCGTCTGGGCGGTGTAGACCCCGCTCGGGCCCGAACCGACGACGGCCACACGAAGCACGGCGGTGCTCCTTCCGCAGGGTGACTTCAGCATGCCACCGGGGGCCGGGCGCGTCAGCCCATGGCGCGCATCCGGCTGATCTCGGCGGTCTGCTGGGCGAGCACATCGGTCGCCATCTCCTCGACCGCCACGTTGTTCCCGCCGGAGAGGGCCTCGCCGGCCATGGTGAGCGCCCCCGTGTGATGGCTGATCATCAACGCCAGGAACTGCCGGTCGAACTCCTTGCCGCGGGCGGCCCGCAGCCGGTCGAGCTGCTGCCCGGTGGCCATGCCCGGCATCGCCGCGTGGTCGTGGCCGGCGCCCGGGCCCGGCACGCCCGGGTGGGCCGCCAGCCATCCCTCCATGGCTCCGATCTCCGGCTTCTGGGCCGCGGAGATCCGTTCGGCGAGCCGTTTGACCTGCGCGGACGCGGCCCGGTCCGGTGCCAGTGCGCTCATCGTCAGGGCCTGCCGGTGGTGCTCGATCATGCGGCGCACGTAGGCGTGGTCGGCGGCGTTGGGGGAGTCGTCCGGCAGTTCCGCGGCTGCCTCCTGCGGGGTGAGGGTCCGGGCCGTCTCGCCGGGCTTGCCCGGGGCGATCACCTTGGCTCCGCCGGCCGCGGCCCGCCCGTCCGCCCGCTGTCCGCCGTCGTCGCAGCCGGTGAGGGCGAGGGCCAGCAGGGCCGCCGCCGACAGGGTGCGCGCAAGGTGACGAAAAGTCAGCAAGGTGTCCTCCTCAAGGAGTCGGCGTTCCGTCGTCCGGCGGCCGGCGCGGTCAGACCTCTGTTGCCATGAGCATGACCGGGACGATACTCCCTTGGTCATGCTTCGCGTTCCGTTCCCACCACGAACGGATTCAAGGGAGGGCACAGTGACTTCGTTGCACAACACCCCGGTGCGGCGCAGGCGCCTGGGGGTGGCCGCGGTCGCGGCCGGACTCCTCGCCACGTTCCTCGTCGCCGCCCCCGCCGCGGCCACCCCGGATCCCGGCGACGCCCCCACCCGCAGCGCGGTGAGCCGTGAGGCGGCCGCCGCGGCGCGGGCCGCGGTCGCCGCCGGAGACATCCCGGGCCAGGACGAGATCGTGCACAGCGCCAACATCGAGCATGTCGCCGCCATGCCCAAGGGCGCACTGACGGGCATCAACACCGACCTCGCCTTCCAGGGCCGGTACGCGTACGCGGGCAACTACGACGGCTTCACCATCTACGACATCAGCCGCCCCAGGACCCCGAAGATCGTCAGCGAGGTCCTGTGCCCGGGCGGCCAGAACGACATCTCGGTCTCCGGCGACCTGCTGTTCCTGTCGACCGACTCCTCGCGCAGCGACAACTCCTGCGCCAGCGTCTCGCAGCCCGCCACCGAGAAGTCCTCGTGGGAGGGCATCAAGGTCTTCGACATCAGCGACAAGAAGAACCCGAAGTACGTCGCCGCCGTCGAGACCAACTGCGGTTCCCACACCCACACCCTGGTGCCGGGCGGCCGTGACGTCTACCTGTACGTCTCCTCGTACGGGCCCAACGCCGCCTTCCCCGACTGCCAGCCGCCGCACGACGGCATCTCGGTCGTCAAGGTCCCGCGGCACGCGCCCGAGAAGGCGGCCCTGGTCGGCTTCCCCGTGCTCTTCCCGGACGGCGGCAACCCGGGCGGGCCCACCAACCCGGGTGTCAGCAAGACCACCGGCTGCCACGACATCACCGTGTTCCCGTCGAAGCGGCTCGCGGCCGGAGCCTGCATGGGTGACGGCATCATCTTCGACATCAGCCGGCCCGAGCGGCCGCGGGTGATCGACCGGGTCCAGGACAACGTCAACTTCGCGTTCTGGCACTCCGCGACCTTCAGCGAGGACGGCCGCAAGGTCGTCTTCACCGACGAGCTCGGCGGCGGCGTCGGCGCCACCTGCAACGAGGCGACCGGGCCGAACCGCGGCGCGGACGGCATCTACGACATCACGGGCCGCGGTGACGCCCGCAAGCTCGTCTTCCGCAGCTACTTCAAGATCGACCGCCACCAGGCGGACACCGAGAACTGCGTCGCCCACAACGGCTCGCTGATACCCGTCGGCGGCGGCCGCGACATCATGGTCCAGGCCTGGTACCAGGGCGGCGTCTCCGTCTGGGACTTCACCGACTCGGCCAGGCCCAAGGAGATCGGCTACTTCGAGCGCGGCCCGATCAGCACCGACACCATGTCCCTCGGCGGCTCCTGGTCCGCGTACTACTACAACGGCTACATCTACTCGAACGACATCGCCAAGGGCTTCGACGTCCTGAAGATCGACGACCGGCGCACCGACAGCGCCCGGCACGTGTGGCTCGACCGCCTCAACGCGCAGACGCAGCCCGACTACCGCTGACCCCGGCCCGGCGCGGCCCGCACCACCGGCCCGCCGGGCGGTTCGCCGCCCGGCGGGTCACCCAGCTCCCAGTCCAGCCCGTACCGCTGGAACAGCTCGGCCCGCAGCTTCACCGCCGGCATCGCGGCCCCCGGCAGCAGCACCGCGAACACCGCCCCCATCAACAGGGCCCGCAGCAGCGGGTAGTCGGTGTCCACGTCCGCCGAGCCGTACCGCTCCACGGTGTCCCGCAGCAGCTCCGCCAGCCGCTGCTGCTCGGGGCACTGCACGAAACCCTCCGCCGCCAGGATCCCCGCCATGTGCGTGCGCATCAGCAGCGGATGGTCCACGGCGAGCCCGAGCACCGCGTCGACGGCCCGCGCCAGCCGCTCCCGCCCGTCGGCCGTACGCGGCTCCCGCTCCAGCGCCTCGTGCAGCGTGCGGTGCATCAGCCGGTGAACGGCGGACTGCAGCAGCTGGCGCTTGCCGGGGAAGTAGTACGAGACGAGTCCGCGGGCCGCGCCCGCACGGTCCGCGATGTCCGCGAGCGTCGTCGCCTCGTACCCACGCTCGGCCACCAGTTCGACCGTGGCCTGGAGAAGTCGCTCCCGGGAGCGTCTCCGCAATTCTTCATTGACCGATGCGCTGCGCGGGGACATGCTTACTCCTGCGTTGACTGGCTCCCAGCCAATATACTCAACGCACTCCGCAGGGATGCTCGCGAGTGCCCCGCAGCGGCCGGTCGCCAGTGGTGGGTGACGCGGGGGATCACCCACCACCGGCCCCACCGGCACATGGTGCGACCAGCACCGCGCACGGCATCGGCCGCGGCATCGGAAGGGACGTCGGCAGCGGTGGGGGACGCGCGCCGCCCGCGCCCCGCCGCGATCAGGATCCCCGGTGTGTCGTGCCCGGAGAGCGCGGCGGTTCCGGGCGGGTCCGCGTGCACCACGCGATGGTTCCGGCCGCCAGCGCCACCCCCAGCAGCCAGCCGCCCAGCACGTCCGAGAACCAGTGCACCCCCAGGTACAGGCGGGTCCAGCCGACCCCCAGCACCGAGACGGCCGCCACCGCCCAGCCCGTCCGGCCGGGCCGCCCCACCACCCACAGCAGCAGCCCGCACACCACGGCCGCGGTCATGGCGTGACCCGACGGGAACGCCGCGAACCATGCCGAATCCACCGGATCCGGCCACGTCGGCCGCTCCCGGCCCAGCAGTACCTTCAGCCCGTGCTGCACCGCCGAGGCCACCACGGTCGCGACCGCCACGCACAGCGCGCGCCGCCGGTTCCCGCGCCACAGCAGCCACCCGGCGGCCAGCGCCGCCAGCGTCCGCATCGTCCACGGGTCCCAGACCCAGTCGCTCAGCACCCGGTTGAGCCGCGTCACCGCCGGATGGGCGACCGCGTGGCGGTGCAGGGCGGCCGCCAGCCACCGGTCGAACCGCAGCAGCGGTGGCCACTGCGCCACGAGCAGGACGGTCAGCACGAGCGCCGCCGCGGCGCACCCGGAAGCCGTCCGCCAGAGCACCGTCGTCGCAGGTCGCATGCCGGGGATCCTGGCACATCCGGCGCGCGGACCGGGTCAGCCCGGTGGTCGGGCCGGCGCGCGGACCGGGTCGGCGCCGGGGTCAGGCCAGCGCGCTCAGCCCCGGCACGAAGGCGACCAGCAGCGGCACCGCGGGGATCAGGGCGGCCGCCGCCGTCAGCCGCAGCCGGCGGGTCGCGGTCAGTCGGCCGGGCGCGGACAGCAGCCGCCGCACCCGCTGGTGCACATGGTCCTGCGGATGCGCGCCGGGCCCGAACGCCCCGCGGTCCTCGTTGAGTTCGACCAGTGCGAGCGCGATCGTGAGCCGCCCGTACCGCCGGGACGCGGCGTCGTCGGCCGCGAGCTCCACCAGCCGGTGCACCTCGCTGCGGAACGCCTCGAACACCGGCACCTGCGGAAACCCGCCGGCCAGCGCCCGCGAACAGTGCAGCAGCCAGTCGTGCCGGGCCACCGCGTGCCCCTGCTCGTGCGCCAGCACGGCATCCAACTGGTGCCCCTTCAGGCGGCGCAGCGCGGCCGTGGTCACCACCAGCCGTGGCGCCGGACCCGACAGCCACCACGCGCCGGGCCGCGGCGCCTCCAGCACCACCAGCCCGTCGCCGCCGGGCTCCTCCCCGGGCAGCAGCGGAGCCCGTACGAGGAGTTCCGCGTGCCGCTGGCGGTGCCGGGCACGGGCCCGCAGCACCTCGCCGGTCAGCATCGCCCCGGTCCACACCGCACCCCCGGCCAGCACCAGCGCGGTGCCCGCTGCCCAAGGACCGCCCGGGCCGAGCCCGTACGCCTCGACCACGCCGTGCGGCGCGGGGGCGAACAGCCGGCCGCGCACCGCCTGCCAGGCCGCGGCCGCGCTCAGCAGCATCGACAGCGCGAAGCACAGCAGCACCGCGCCCACCACGCACTGCCACACCCACAGCGCCACCACCGGTTCGCGGTCCGGCCAGTCGGCCCGGGCGAGCAGACGGGGGGCCGCGAGAGCGGTCAGGACGCCGAGCAGCAGCAGTGCGGCGGGGACCATCATGTACGCCAGCCTATGAGCGGGCGCCCGCCCGCGGGTACGGCCGCGGACGCCAAGTGACCGAGGACACGTCGGCGCCGGGCCGCCGCGGCGCCCGGGCCGCCGGGGCCGCTCACATCGTCAGCAGCATGGCGAACATGCCCAGCCCCGTGGCCAGTCGGCAGGCCCGCGCCAGATCGGCCGCCGGTCCGCCGGTGCCCCCGGGCAGGTGGCCGCCGCCCCCGGGTGCGCCGGTGGCGCCGAAGGCTCCCCCGGTGCCCCGCCCGGGTCCGCCGTCGGCGGCTGCTCCGTCGCCGACGCCGCACCCGGCCGCCCCACTCACCTCGGCCGCCCCACCCACCCCGGCCGTCACACCCACGCCCACCGGCACTCCCGCCACCGTCGCGGCCCGTACCGGTACCGGTACGGGCGCCAGGCGTACTCCGGCGAGCAGCGCGTACGCCGCGTAGTAGAGGAGCAGCGCCCCGGTGAGCAGCGGGATGCCGGGCGTGCCGTGGCCGCCCGCCATCACCAGCGCCATGTAGAGCATCGCGAGGGAGCCCACCAGATGGTGGGCGAGATGGCCGGAACCCGGCGCCGCGGACCACACGGCCCGGCCCGTGTGCCACAGCGCGTGCAGCGCCGCCCCGCCGAACACGGTGCCCAGCAGCCACGCCCGCCCGGCGCCGCCGCCCGCCGCCACCGGCGCCGCCATGGCCGCCATCCCGAAACTCATCAGCGCCTCGCCGGCCGCGGCCGCCCGGTCCTGAGCCGGTCCCGCCCGCAGCCGCAGCCGCATCAGGCACGCTATGCCGCTCACCGTGCAGAGCGCCACGAGCAGCCAGGCGGGGGTCGCGGGTCCGTGCACGGGGGCCTCCCCTTCCGCGGGGTTCCGGGGGTCCGGGGGTCCGGGGGTCCGGGACCCGGGATGTTCCAGGGGAGAGATGCCCGCACGGCGACCGGGTTAGGCTCTGGGTGCGCCACCGCACCACGGACCGGATCGGAGACTGCTGACCCATGGAGACCCGCACGCAGGACGGACTGACGTTCCGTGCCGCCGTCGAGGCCGACATCCCCGTCCTCGTCGCACTCGTGGAGTCGGCGTACAGGGGCGACGCCAGCCGGGCGGGCTGGACCACCGAGGCCGACTACCTGGAGGGCCAGCGCACCGACGAGCGGGGCGTCCGCGGGATCGTCGAGAGCCCGGACAGCACCCTGCTGGTGGTCGAGCGCGAGGACGAGATCGTCGCCTGCTGCCACCTCCAGCACCGGGGCGACCACGCGTACTTCGGCATGTTCGCCGTCCGCCCGGAGCTGCAGGGCGAAGGCCTCGGCAAGGTGATCATCGCCGAGGCCGAGCGCCGGGTACGCGCAGCGTGGGACGCGACGCAGATGCGGATGACCGTGGTCAACCTGCGCGCCGAGCTGATCGCCTGGTACGAGCGGCGCGGCTACCGGCTCACCGGCGACACCAGCCCGTTCCCGTACGGCGACCAGCGTTTCGGGGTGCCGCTCCGCGACGACCTGGAATTCGTCCTGCTGGTCAAGGACCTCGGCTAGCCGCCGTCAGGCGCCGGCACTGCCGCGGTCGCGCCGTGGAAGGTCCGGGGTGGGTCAGGCCGTGAAGCGGCCCGTCCGCCGGATCTCCGGGAGGTCGGTGGTCGCCCCGTCCAGTTCCAGCGCGCGCACCAGCCGCAGGTGTTCCTGGGTGTTGACCACCCAGCCGATCACCCGCAGTCCGGCGGCGTGCGCCGACTCCACCGTCTCCACGGTCAGCCGCCGGATGTTCAGCGACAGCGTCTGCGCACCCGCGGCCAGGGCGCGGTCCACCACGTCCTCGCCGTAGCGGCCCGCGATCAGGGTGGTCCGTACGCCCGGTACCAGCCGGGCGGCCTCGGAGACCGCGGCGTCGTGGAACGAGGAGACCTCCACCCGGCCGGTGAGGTCCCGGCGCCGCATCACCTCGGCCAGCGCCCGGGCCACGGCCACGTCCTTGACGTCGGCCAGCAGTGGCGCCCGGACGGCGTCGAGCACCTCCTCGAAGACCGGGACGTGCTCGCCCTGCCCGGCATCGAGCTCCCGGAGTTCCGCGAGGGTCAGATCGGCGACGGCGCCCGAGCCGTCCGTGGTCCGGTCGACCTCCGCGTCGTGCATCACGACGAGGGCGCCGTCCTTGCTCAGCTGGAGGTCGAGTTCGACGACGTCCATGCCGGATCGCTCCGCACGGACGAAGGACCGCAGCGTGTTCTCGGGCTCCACGCCCATGACCCCGCGGTGACCGATGGTGAGGAAAGTCAAGGTTCTCTCGCTTCCGTCGACGGCGGCTCCCGCGCGCCGGCCCTGACCGGCCACGCGGCAAAGAGGGAGCCTAGTGCTCCGCCCGTGGAATGGAACCGTGCGTGCAGGGGCCGTACGGGGCACGCCGACCGTATCCGGCCTGTCCCCGTACGGACCGGCCGCCCCGCGCGCGTCACCCGGGCGTGGGCGAGTCCTGCGCGCCTTGACGGGCGCCCGCGGGCCGCGTCGCGACGCCGCGGAGATCCGTCAGACACCCCCTAGGTCGGCGAGCAGCGCCCGGGCGAGCTCCAGCTCCGCCAGGTGCTGCCGCTCGCTCCATTTGAGGACCAGCTCCGGAAACGCCCACTGCGGCACGTCCCGGCTCTGCTCCTGCGCCGCCCGCACCTGCGCCAGTTCGCCGAGGGTGCGCTCCGCGTGCTCCGCGACCAGCTCCCGCAGCCGGTCCGGGTCGGCGAGGTGGCCCAGCCAGACGCGCAGCAGCAGGCTGTGCTTGAGCACCGGCGGCCCGGACTCGCCGGTGTCGGCGGCCCAGCGGGCCAGCGCCGCCCTGCCCCGCGGGGTGATGGCGTAGCGCCGTTTCGCGCGCGCCTCCTCGGGGCCCGAGCGCCGCGAGCCGGCGTACCCGAGCTCCTCGAGGCGGCGCAGCTCGGCGTAGATCTGGCTGATCGCCGGCGACCAGTAGAAGAAGCGGAGTGAGGAGTCGGCCCACTTCTTCAGCTCGTACCCGGTCCGCTCGCCGGGGAACGAGAGCAGCCCCAGCACCGCCCACGCGGTGGCCGGCAGATCGTCCGGCCGTCGCTCTTGCTTCTTCGAGGTCTGACTATTAGTCATATTCCGAATTGAAGTAAGGCCCGGCACGGAACGCAACCCTGGAGGCACCGTGAAATTCTCCGTGATCTTCGAGGCACAGCTCGCCGACCCCACCGTGGAACGCGAGCACCAGGTCATCCGCGACTGCGTCGAACAGGCGGTGTTCGCCGAGGAGATGGGCTTCGACCGGATCTGGGCGGTGGAGCACCACTCCCTGCGCTGGTACGCGCACATGAGCGCTCCGGAGATCTTCCTGACCTTCGTGGCGGCCCGGACCAAGACCATCCGCATCGGCCACGGCGTGGTGTGCATGCCCTTCAACTTCAACCACCCCGTCCGCGTCGCCGAACGCGCCGCCATGCTCGACCTGCTCTCCGGCGGCCGGCTCGACCTCGGCGCCGGCCGCGGCGGCACCCGGCAGGAGACCTCCCTGTGCGGAGTCGACCCCGACCGCACCACCCAGGAGGTCGAGGAGGCCCTGCGGATCATCGGGAAGGCCTGGCAGGAGGACGAGCTGGAGTACCACGGCGAGCTGATCGACATCGACCCGCACCCGATCCTGCCGCGCCCCCGCCAGCACCCGCACCCGCCGCTCTTCCTGGCCTGCTCACGCGCCGAGACCCTCGTCCAGGCCGCCGAGCTGGGCATCGGCGCCCTGGTGATGGGCTTCGCCGGACCCGGGCCCATCGCCGCGATGCGGGAGGCGTACGACGCGGCGATCGCGGCCCGGGACGGCGGCCGGTTCGTGTCGACCGCGGTCAACGACCACTTCTCGGTGCTCTGCCCCACCATCGTCCTCGACGACCGCGCGGAGGCGCAGCGCATCGGGATCCGCGGCCAGCGCTTCTTCGCGCAGTCCATCGGGCACTGGTACGGCGGCGCCGGCATCCCCGACGAGGCGGTCACCGAGGGCGCCGACGAGGCGGCCGAGCTGCGCCGCGCCGCCGAGCAGGTGGTGGCCCGGCTGCACGAGCAGGACATCCCGGTCCGCCCCACCTCCACCGCCACCTTCAACGCCGACCACGCCTACGGCACGGCCGACGACGCCATCGCGTACGTCGAACGTCTCGGGGCGGCCGGGGCCGACGAGGTCATGTGCCTGATCCAGATGGGCACCGTCCCGCAGGAGGCCTGCATGGAGACCCTGCGGCAGTGGGGCGAGAAGGTCATCCCGCACTTCCGCGCGGCCTGAGCGGACACCGACCATGACCGGCCGCCCCGACCCCGAGCGCCCCGACCCCGTGCGCACCTCCGCTCCCTCGGCCCCGCCCGACCCCGTGCCCCCCGCCGACACCCCCGACCGCACCGCCCGCCCGGGCCGCCCCGGCCCCGCCCGCGGGCTCGACCCCGAGGCGCGCCCGTACGCCGAAGCCCTCGCCGCCGTCTTCCCCGACCTCGGCGGCGCCGTCACCGACGCCGCCGAGGCCCGCCGGCTGCTGGCCGCCGCGTCCCGCCCGGCCGGCCCGCCCCCGGCGGTCGGCGCCGTGAACGACCGGACCGTCCCCGGCCCGGCCGGGGCGCCGCCCGTGCCCGTACGGGTCTACCGGCCCGACCCGGCGCGGTGGCCCGGCCCGCGGCCGACCGTGGTCTTCTGCCACGGCGGCGGCTTCGTGCTCTGCGACCTCGACACCCACGACCGCACCGTCCGCAACCTGTGCCGGGCGGCGGGCGCCGTCGTCGTGTCCGTCGACTACCGGCGGGCCCCCGAGCACCCGTACCCGGCCGCGCTGCTCGACGCGTACGCCGCCCTGTGCTGGGCCGGGGAGCGGGTGGCGGAGCTCGGCGGGGACCCCGGCGCCCTCGTCGTGGCCGGCGACAGCGCCGGCGGCAACCTCGCCACCGCCTCGCTGCTGCTCGCGGCCCGGCGGGGCGGTCCGCCGGTGGCGCTCCAGGTGCTGGCGTACCCCATGCTCTCGGCCGCCATGGACCTGGACGCGTACCGGCGCCACGCGCACGGGCCCTACCTCACCACCGTGCACCTGCGCTGGTTCTGGGAGCAGTACCTCGGTCCCGGCGGCGACCGCCGGGACCCCCTGGCCGCCCCGCTTGAGGCCGGCGCCGAGGCCCTCGCGGCCCTGCCGCCGGCCCATCTGGTGCTCGCGGGTCGCGATCCGCTGTGTGATGACGGACACGTGTACGCCCGGCTGCGGCGCTCGCGCGGTGCCCCCGTGACGGTGGACCTGTACCCCGGGATGTTCCACGGATTCCTCGCGCTGTCCGCTCAACTCCCGCAAGCCGGCCGGGCTCTGGCAATTCTGGGCGAAGTCGTCGCCGCCACCCTGGATCGCGGGAAGAATTCCGGTGGATCAGGGGTGGCCGCAGGATAATTTCCTGGATCCCCTCTTGAGCGGGAGAGCCTCACATGCCTACGCTGTCTTTACGTGAGGTTCTCCTGTGGAGGAAGTGACATGACGGAAACTCTTGTGCAGGGTGCCACCGGTGGCGCCATAACCGCCGGTGCCCGGGTGGTGGACCACCCGGCATGGCCCGTGCTCAAGGCCGCCGTGGAAGAGATCCGCCCTTGGCAGTCCAAGGACGGTTCGATCGACTTCGAGGCCGAGGGCGCCCCCGCCCCCGCCGCCGTCGAGGCCGCGGTGGAGCGCGTCGTCGCGTCCGTCGAGGAGCTCTCCCCGCTGCTGCCGCACGCCACCGCCTACCACCGGGCCGTCGTGGCCGACCTGCGCAAGTGGGTCGCGGACGGCTTCAAGGTGCCGGACTTCCTGGACTCCCTGCTGGCCTTCCACCCGGCCGCCGAGCGCGCCGACGGGCTCCAGCACCTGGTCGTCTTCCCGATGTACACCCAGAACGGCAACCTCGACCGCAACTTCGAGGCCGTCGTCCTGAAGATGGTGTGGCCCGAGTGGCTCGCCGAGCTCGAGCGCACCCGGTACGACAACCCGCTCTTCCTCGGCATCACCTTCGAGGACTTCACCCCGGGTTACGACACCCACTCCGCGGTGCTGTTCCCGGAGACCATCGCCGTGCGCGAGGCCCCCGAGCGCTTCACCTGGGGCGGCATCTTCTGCGACCGCGAGGCCGCCCGCTACCGCAAGGTCACCGCGGCCGCCGTCGACGTCCTGGGCATCGAGCTGCCCGAGGACATCGCCGCGATGGTCCAGGACCAGGGCCGCTGCGAGAAGGCGTTCGTCCTGTGGGACATGGTCCACGACCGCACCCACAGCCACGGCGACCTGCCGTTCGACCCCTTCATGATCAAGCAGCGCCAGCCGTTCTGGATGTACGGCCTGGAGGAGCTGCGCTGCGACCTCACCGCCTTCAAGGAGGCCGTGAAGCTGGAGTCCGAGGGCAACGAGCACGGCCGTGACGTGCAGTACGCCGTCCTGTTCGACCGGATGTTCCGCTTCCCGGTCTCCGGTGACCGCAACCGCAACTACGACGGTCTCGGCGGCCAGCTGCTCTTCGCGTACCTGCACAAGCACGACGTGGTGCGCTGGACCGACAACAAGCTGAAGATCGACTGGATGCGCGCCCCGCAGGTCACCAACCAGCTGTGCGCCGAGATCGAGGACCTGTACCGGGCCGGCATCGACCGCCCCAAGCTCGTCCACTGGTTCAAGGCGTACGAGCTCGTCTCCACCTACCTGGCCCCGCACCCGGGCTCCAAGTGGGCCAAGGGTCCCGACGCCCTCGACCTGACGCAGCCGCCGCGCAAGCTCGTGGACGACGTGCTCGCGGACGAGTTTCCGCTCAGCATGTTCTATGAGGCGCTCGCCAAGAAGCTCAAGTCCGTGATCGCCTCCACCGAGGGCATCACCGCGGCGAACGCCGAGCAGGTCGCCGCGTGAACGACCGCGCACAGGAGGCAGCAGTCATGAACGGCTCCGGGAACGGCAACGGCAAGCTGAGCGGCGCGGTCGTCGCGGTGGCCGGGGCCGGCGGCCCCGCCGGCAAGGCGGCCGTGCTCCGCCTCGCCGAGGCGGGCGCGATCGTGGTGGCGTCCGACGCCGACGCGACACGGCTCGCCGAGTCCGTGGACGCGGCGCGCTACGCGCACGGCGGCGCCACCGTCATCGGCGACACCGTCGACCTGCTCGACCTCGACGCCACCAAGGAGTGGGCGGCGCGGACCGAGAAGGAATTCGGCCGCGTCGACGGCCTGGTCCACCTCGTCGGCGGCTGGCGCGGCAGCAAGACCTTCACCGACGTCGACCTCGCGGACTGGGACTTCCTGGAGAAGCTCCTCATCCGCACGGTCCAGCACACCTCGCTGGCCTTCCACGACGGCCTGCTGCGCAGCGACCTCGGCCGGTACGTGCTGATCAGCCAGTCCGGCGCGCACAAGCCGGTCGCGAACAACGCCGCCTACAACGCGGGCAAGGCGGCCGCCGAGGCCTGGACCCTCGCGCTCGCCGACTCCTTCCGCAAGGCCGGGGGCGAGGACGGCCCGCAGGCCGCGGCTGCGATCCTGGTCATCAAGGCACTGGTGCACGACGCGATGCGCGCCGAGCGCCCCAATGCGAAGTTCGCGGGCTTTACCGACGTCAAGGAGCTGGCCGAGGCCATCGCCGCCGTCTGGGACCGGCCCGCCTCGGAAGTGAACGGACAGCGTCTGTGGCTCACCCCGCAACCCTGAGGACCGACGCCCGCCGCCACCATGACCCGGCGGTGCGCGGGTTCGCCAGCGACAACTACGCCGGCGTCCACCCGGAGATCCTCGAGGCGATAGCCCTCGCCAACGGCGGCCACCAGGTCTCCTACGGCGAGGACGAGTACACCGAACACCTGCAGAAGATCATCCGCAGCCACTTCGGCCCGTACGCGGAGGCCTTCCCGGTCTTCAACGGCACGGGTGCGAACGTCACCGCGCTGCAGGCGATGACCGACCGCTGGGGTGCGGTGATCTGCGCCAAGACCGCCCACATCAACGTGGACGAGGGCGGCGCGCCGGAGCGGATGGCGGGCATCAAGCTGCTCGCCGTCCCCACCCCGGACGGCAAGCTCACCCCCGAGCTGATCGACCAGGAGGCCTGGGGCTTCGAGGACGAGCACCGGGCGATGCCGCAGGTCGTGTCGATCACCCAGAACACCGAGCTGGGCACGGTCTACACCCCGGACGAGATCCGGGCCATCTGCGAGCACGCGCACGGGCTCGGCATGAAGGTCCACCTCGACGGGGCGCGGATAGCCAACGCCGCGGCCTCGCTGGACGTCCCGATGCGGGCGTTCACCAACGCCGTGGGCGTCGA
This sequence comes from Streptomyces sp. NBC_00239, assembly GCF_036194065.1. Lineage (NCBI taxonomy): Bacteria > Bacillati > Actinomycetota > Actinomycetes > Kitasatosporales > Streptomycetaceae > Streptomyces > Streptomyces sp. NBC_00239. The sequence continues at coordinate 7,222,688 of NZ_CP108095.1, forward strand.
CGTGCTGTCCTACGGCGGCACGAAGAACGGCATGATGTTCGGCGAGGCCATCGTGGTGCTGAACCCCGACGCGGTCCGCCAGATGAAGCACATCCGCAAGATGTCCATGCAGCTGGCGTCGAAGATGCGTTTCGTCTCGGTGCAGCTGGAGGCCCTGCTGGCCAAGGACCTGTGGCTGCGCAACGCCCGCCAGGGCAACGAGATGGCCCAGCGGCTCGCCGCCGGCGTCCGCCAGGTCGACGGGGTGGAGATCCTCTACCCGGTGCAGGCCAACGCGGTCTTCGCGCGGCTGCCGCACGAGGTGACCCGTCGCCTGCAGAAGCGTTTCCGCTTCTACTTCTGGGACGAGGCCGCGGGTGACGTCCGCTGGATGTGCGGATTCGACACGCAGCCGGAGGACGTGGACGCCTTCCTCCAGGCCCTCAAGGAAGAAATGGCCCGCTGATTCGATAGTCATGCGGACTGGCGTATAGGTATGCTCCTGGATCATGGAATTGATCCAGGAGCAGCCTGACGTTTCCGCCTATCTGGCGGCTGATGACGCGATCGACCACGGCCATCCGCTGGTCCGCCGGACGGCGGCCGCCCTGCGTGCCGCCGTCACCCCCGATCCGGCCGGCGGTGCCGACGGCGGCGGGTCCGCGTGCGCCCGCGTCTACGCCGAGGCGGCCTTCGACTTCGTCCGCGACACGATCCCGCACTCGGCCGACGCGGGGGACCCGCGCGTCACCTGGCGCGCCTCCGACGTGCTCGCCCTGCGGACGGGCATCTGCTACGCCAAGTCCCACGCCCTCGCCGCCCTGTTGCGGGCCGAGGGCATCCCGACCGCCCTCTGCTACCAGCGCCTGGCGGACGACGACGGGACGAACCCGGTCGTCCACGGCCTGGTCGCTGTCCTGCTGCCCGGCCGGGGAGCCTGGGCGCGGCAGGACCCGCGCGGCAACAGGCCCGGCGTCGACGCCCGGTTCGCGCTCGACCGGGAGCAACTGGCCTTCCCGGTCCGCCCGGAGCTGGGGGAGGTCGACTATCCCGTGCTCCATGCCGCCCCGCACCCGGCGCCGCTCGCGGCGCTCCGGCAATCGCCCGACCGCCCCGCCCTCTGGAAAGCCCTTCCGACCGCGCTCGCGTAGGCCCACCGACCGGTCGGCAGGGGACCCCTGCGTGCCGCGGGGCAGGCGATAGGAAAGTTTCCTGTCGATAACGTTGTCACGTTGACATGGGCATGAGTATGTTCGGCCGCAGGAATCCCTCCCTCCGACAGGAAGGCGCTCCATGCGTTACGGACTCCCCGCCGGGGTCGCGGCCCTCGCCCTCGGCCTGGCCGCAGCCCTGACCCTCACCCCCGCCGCGCACGCCGGACCGACGGGAGCGGCCGGGCCCGCCGCGGCGGCCGCCCCCGCCGCCTTCGCCCACCCCGGCGTGCTGAACAGCCGGGCGCAGCTGGACTTCGTACGGACCCAGGTGCAGGCGGGCCGGCAGCCGTGGAAGTCGGCGTTCGACCAGATGCTCGGCAGCAAGTACGGCTCGCTCGCGCGCACGCCCAGGCCGCGCGCGATCGTGGAGTGCGGCTCCTACTCCAACCCGAACAACGGCTGTACGGAGGAGCGCGAGGACGCCATCGCCGCGTACAGCCACGGGCTCGCCTGGTACGTCACCCGGGACGCGCGCCACGCGCGGAAGGCGATCGAACTGATGGACGCCTGGTCCGCCACGATCAAGGACCACACCAACAGCAACGCGCCGCTCCAGAGCGGCTGGTCGGGTTCGAGCTGGGCACGCGCCGCGGAACTCGTCAAGCACACGTACACCGGCGGCTGGCCGAACCAGGGGCGCTTCGCCACCATGCTGCGGAACGTCTACCTGCCCGAGGTGGTGGACGGCCGGCCGAGCAGCAACGGCAACTGGGAACTCATCATGACGGACGCCGCGATCGGCATCGCCGTCCACCTCGACGACAAGGCCGCCTACGACAAGGCCATGGCGATCTACCTCGGCCGGGTCCCCGCGTACTTCTACCTGAAGACCGACGGCGCGCAGCCCGCGTACCCGCCGCGCTCGCACATCGACACGCCCGCCGAGCTCGTCGACTACTGGCACGGCCAGAGCACCTTCGTCGACGGCCTCGCCCAGGAGACCTGCCGGGACTTCGGGCACACCGGCATGGGCATCGCGGCGGCCATGCACGTCGCCGAGACCTCACGCATCCAAGGACGCGACCTCTACCCGCAGTTCAAGGACCGCTTCCGGCACGCGCTCGGCTTCCACGCCCGCTACGAACTCGGCGAGGCCGTGCCGTCCTGGCTGTGCCGCGGGAGCGTGACCAAGGGCCTCGGCCCGGCCACCGAGGTCGGGTACAACGCCCTGCACACGCGGCTCGGCGTCACCATGGAGAAGACCCGCACCCTCACCGAGGGCCGCCGCCCGGCCGGCACCGACAACCACTTCGAGGCGTGGGAGACCCTCACGCACGCCGACAACCCGAACTGACGCACGCCGACAACCGGACTGACGGGCGCCCACGGCCCGAACTGACGGGCCGGCGGCGGAACGGCAGCCGCCCCGGGCCGCCCGGACCGCCGGGCCGGGCGGCTCAGCCCGCGTCGCGGACCTCGGCCGGAGTCGGCGCGGTGCCGCCGAGGTGGGCCGGCAGCCACCAGGAGTCCTCGGTGCCCTTGGGCTTGGCCGGGTAGGCGCGCTGCGCAGCGTCCAGCAGCTCCTGGACCCGCTCGCGCAGCCGGCGGGTGATCGCGCCCGCGTACTGGTCGGCGGGCGCCTCCATGGGCTCGCCGACCCGCATGGTCACGGGGATGTGGCTGCGGCGCAGGTCCTTCGGGCGGCCCTTGGTCCACAGCCGCTGGGTACCCCACAGCGCCATCGGGATCAGCGGGACGCCGGCCTCCTGGGCCATGCGCGCGGCACCCGACTTGAAGCTCTTCAGCGTGAACGACTGGGAGATCGTCGCCTCCGGGAAGACGCCGATGATCTCGCCCGACCGCAGCGCGCGCAGCGCCTCCTGGTAGGCCGCCTCACCCTGGGTCCGGTCCACCGGGATGTGCTTCATCGCGCGCATCAGGGGACCCGACACCTTGTGCCGGAACACCGACTCCTTCGCCATGAAGCGCACCAGCCGCTTCGAGGGCCGGGCGGTCAGGCCGGTGAAGATGAAGTCGAGGTAGCCGATGTGGTTGGAGACCAGCACGGCCCCGCCCTGGCGCGGGATGTTCTCGGTGCCCTTCATGTCGATGCGGATGTCCAGCGCACGGAACAGGGAGTGCGCGGCACCGACGACCGGGGGGTAGACGAGCTCTGCCATGCGGGGAGACCCCTTCTTTCTGCCTGGGAGGTTCTCCCGTGGAAGTTACGCCATCGTAGGTACGTGGCAAGGGGATCGTGCCCCATGGCGGCCCTGCTGGCCAGTTGAGAGGCATGTGCCCGGAGAGATTCTCGTCACGCCGGGAATGCGGCGGGTCACGGGGGCGCTCGGAACTGCGTACGGGCCGGAACGAGCGGGTGCAGGGGAGTGCGGGTGCGCGGGCAGGACGAGGGCAGGCGGCTGGGGGCCGCGGAACTGGGCGCGGAGCCGGGGGAGCGGGCGACGCTGGTCCAGTTCTCCAGCGCCTTCTGCCAGCCGTGCCGCGCCACCCGGCGGATCCTCGCGGAGGTCGCCGCGCTGGTCCCGGGGGTCGCGCACATCGAGATCGACGCGGAGGAGCACCTCGGCCTGGTCCGGGAGCTGGGCATCGAGAAGACCCCGACCGTCCTCGTCCTCGACGCGGCCGGGGCGATCGTGCGGCGCGCGGCGGGCATGCCGCGCAAGGCGGACGTGATCGCCGCACTCGGCGCGGCGATCTGACCGGTCGGCCGCCGGGCGTCGGCCGTCGCGCGCCGAGTGCGGCGATCACGTCCGCCGATCGCCGGCCGGTCGGCGGACCTCCTCCTCGGGCATCCCGGGCCCCTCGTCCGTGCGTTCGGGCCCCGGTCCGTGCTTCCGTCCGGGCCGTGACCCCGCTCGCATCTCGCCGTAGTGGCTTGACTGCACCCGCTCACCGTCGACAGGCTGACCGCATGCGGTCTGAACTCCTTCTTTACGGACGGATCCACGTCGATCTCGTCCGCCACGCGAGCGCGCGCTGTCAGGGTTCGTGAACAGCCCTCACCCGCAGCAGACGACTCCGAAGGACATTCGCATGACGGCTCAGACCGCATTCCCCGCCACCCCCCTCCAGGGCTCGCCCGAACTCCTGCGCTCCGTCTTCCGGCAGCACGCCGCCGGCGTCGCGGTGATCACCGCTGCCCGGGGCGACCGGCCGGTGGGCTTCACCGCCACCTCGCTCAGCTCGGTCGCCGCCGAGCCGCCGCTGCTGTCGTTCTCCATGGGCACCGGCTCCTCCAGCTGGCCCGTGATCGCCGAGACGGAACACATCGGCGTCCACATACTCGGCGAGCACCAGGCCGAGCTGGCCGGGCTGTTCGCCCGCAGCGGCGCCGACCGGTTCGGGCCGGGCACCGACTGGCACACCGGGCCCGAGGGCGTGCCGGTGCTGGACGGCGTACCGGCCTGGCTGGTGTGCCGGGTGGTCGCCCGCGTGCCGGCCGGCACGCACCGGCTGGTGCTCGCCGAGGTGGTCGCGGGCGAGCCCGCGGCGCAGGTCGCGGAGCGGGCCCGGCCGCTGCTCTACCACCAGGGCCGCTTCAACGCGCTGCGCGACTGAGTCGTGCCTGTTGGCGGGCACTTTTCGGCCGCGCCGGGCGTTGGCAAGGTCACAGTTCCCCGAGCTTGATTCCTGGCGGGACGCACGGTGTACTGACGAGTAACATTTCGTTCGGAGCGCGGGTCGCCCCGACCGGGATCCGCCCAGTAAGGCGCCTATGCTGCCCTCACAGGGCAGCAGCCAGAAAAGACGATGCAGTAGGAGAGCCGGCGTGAGCTTGAGGATCGTTGTCTGTGTGAAGTACGTGCCCGACGCCACCGGCGACCGGCACTTCGCCGATGACCTGACCGTCGACCGCGACGACGTCGACGGCCTGCTGTCGGAGCTCGACGAGTACGCCGTCGAGCAGGCGCTGCAGATCGCCGACGAGGCGGACGACGCCGAGGTGACCGTCCTGACGGTCGGCCCCGAGGACGCCAAGGACGCGCTGCGCAAGGCGCTGTCGATGGGTGCCGACAAGGCCATCCACGTCGAGGACGACGACCTGCACGGCACCGACGTCATGGGCACCTCGCTGGTGCTCGCCAAGGCGATCGAGAAGGCCGGCTATGACCTGGTCGTCACCGGCATGGCCTCCACCGACGGCACCATGGGCGTGCTGCCGGCGATCCTGGCCGAGCGCCTGGGCGTCCCGCAGGTCACCCTGCTCTCCGAGGTCAAGGTCGAGGACGGCACCGTCACCGGCCGCCGCGACGGCGACAGCGCCAGCGAGCAGCTCGAGGCCTCCCTGCCGGCCGTCGTCTCCGTGACCGACCAGTCCGGCGAGGCCCGCTACCCCTCCTTCAAGGGCATCATGGCCGCCAAGAAGAAGCCGGTTCAGGCCTGGGACCTGGAGGAGCTGGACATCGAGGCGGACGAGGTCGGCCTTGAGGGCGCGTGGACCGCGGTCGACTCCGCGGCGCAGCGCCCGGCCCGCACCGCGGGCAAGATCGTGACGGACGAGGGCGAGGGCGGCAAGCAGCTGGCCGCCTTCCTTGCGGAGCAGAAGTTCATCTAGAGCTGCCTGCCCGGCCGGAAGCCCATCCGAGCTCCGGCCGCTTCCTCAACCGCCCCCCGACATCCCGTAACAGCAGGAGAGCAGTCCCATGGCTGAAGTTCTCGTCTACGTCGACCACGTGGACGGCGCCGTCCGCAAGCCCACCCTTGAGCTGCTGACCCTGGCCCGCCGCATCGGCGAGCCGGTCGCGGTCGCCCTCGGCGCCGGCGCCGAGGCCACCGCCGCCACCCTCGCCGAGCACGGCGCGGTCAAGGTACTCACCGCCGACGCCCCGGAGTTCGCCGACTACCTCGTCGTGCCGAAGGTGGACGCGCTGCAGGCCGCCTACGACGCCGTTTCGCCGGCCGCCGTGCTGGTCCCGTCCTCCGCCGAGGGCAAGGAGATCGCGGCCCGCCTCGCGGTCCGCATCGGCTCCGGCATCATCACCGACGCCATCGACCTGGAGGCCGGTGACGAGGGCCCGGTCGCGACGCAGTCCGCGTTCGCCGCCTCCTTCACCACCAAGTCCCGTGTCTCCAAGGGCACTCCGGTCGTCACCGTCAAGCCGAACTCGGCTCCGGTCGAGGCCGCCCCGGCCGCGGGCGCCGTCGAGGCGCTGGCCGTCACCTTCGGTGCGCTGGCCACCGGCACCAAGGTCGTCGCCCGCACCCCGCGCGAGTCCACCGGCCGCCCCGAGCTGACCGAGGCCGCGATCGTGGTCTCCGGCGGCCGCGGCGTCAACGGTGCCGAGAACTTCGCGATCATCGAGGGGCTGGCCGACTCGCTCGGTGCCGCCGTCGGCGCCTCCCGCGCCGCCGTCGACGCCGGCTGGTACCCGCACTCCAACCAGGTCGGCCAGACCGGCAAGTCGGTCTCCCCGCAGCTGTACATCGCCTCGGGCATCTCCGGCGCGATCCAGCACCGGGCCGGCATGCAGACCTCGAAGACCATCGTGGCCATCAACAAGGACTCCGAGGCCCCGATCTTCGACCTGGTCGACTACGGCGTGGTCGGCGACCTGTTCCAGGTCGTCCCGCAGCTGACCGAGGAGATCCAGGCGCGCAAGGGCTAGTCCTGACCTGGGCATACTCCGTCTCCGGGGCCGTGTGGTGATTGTCACCGCACGGCCCCGAGTCGTTCCCACGAGTCGGACGGGAGACCATTGACGGAGCGGAATGCCCTGGCTAAATTCTGCTATGCGGATCAATGCTTCCGTGAAGCGGAAAAGAGGAGTGTGCAGGATGGGTCAGCAGGAGAAGGTGGCAACGAGCCTCGCCGGCGCGGTCAGCGAGGGCATCAGCGCTTCCCTCGCGCCGGTGGACGCGGAACTCGCGCGCCGCTACCCGGGCGACCCCGGCACCCGCCAGCCCATCCACACCGTCTACGTCCCCGGTGACGTGTTCGCCGCCGACACCATCCGCTCCTGGGGCGACCAGGCCCTCGCGGCCCTCGACGAGCACGCCCCGGACGCGGACACCTTCGCCAAGGTCCTCGGCATCTCCGACGAGCTGGCCGGCCCGGTCTACGACCGCGTACGCGCCAAGCTGGAGCGCGAGCCCATCGAGGACCTGCGCGTCGACTTCGAGGACGGCTTCGGCGTCCGCTCCGACGAGGAGGAGGACCAGGCGGCCGCCCGCGCCGCCCGGCTCGTCTCCGAGGCCTTCTCCAACGGCACCAACGCCCCCTACATGGGCATCCGCATGAAGTGCATGGAGTCCAACGTCCGCGACCGCGGCATCCGGACCACCGACGTGTTCCTGTCCGGCCTGCTCGAGCACGGCGGCCTCCCCGACGGCCTCGTGCTGACCCTGCCCAAGGTCACCTACGCCGAGCAGGTCTCCGCCTTCGTCGAGCTCCTGGAGGCCTTCGAGTCCTCCCGCGGCCTGCGCCCCGGCCGGATCGGCTTCGAGATCCAGATCGAGACCAGCCAGTCCATCGTGGCCTCCGACGGCACCGCCACCGTCGCCCGCATGATCGACGCCGCGAAGGGCCGCGCCACCGGGCTGCACTACGGCACCTTCGACTACAGCGCCTGCGTCGGCGTCTCCGCCGCCTACCAGTCCAGCGACCACCCGGCCGCCGACCACGCCAAGGCGATCATGCAGGTCGCGGCCGCGGGCACCGGCGTACGCGTCTCGGACGGCTCCACCAACGTCCTGCCGATCGGCTCGACGGAGCACGTCCACGAGGCCTGGAAGCTGCACTACGGCCTGACCCGCCGGGCCCTGGCCCGCGCCTACTACCAGGGCTGGGACATGCACCCGGCGCACCTGCCCACCCGTTACGCGGCCGTCTTCACCTTCTACCGCGAGGGCCTCGACGCCGCCGCGGCCCGGCTGAAGGCGTACGTCGCCAAGATCGAGGGCGACGTCATGGACGAGCCCGCCACCGCCAAGGCGCTGGCCGGCTACCTCGTACGCGGCCTCGACTGCGGCGCCGTCGGCGCCGAGGAGGTCACCGCCCTGACCGGCCTGACCCGCGCCGAACTGGACGCCTTCGCCATCCCGCGGCGCTCGGCGACCCTGACGGCAACCGCCTGATCGTCGTCTCGCACGCCGCGCGGGCCGGAAGATCCAGCCCGCGCGGCGTTCTGAGCGCACCGGCGCGGATCGCCGGTCCGGGTCCGCTACGGATGCGGCGGCAGCTCGCCCGAGCCCCGGGCGATGAGCCGGGTCGGGAGCACGATCCGCTCCGGCGCGGGACGCGCCCCCGCCAGCCGGTCGAAGAGCCGCTCGGTGGCCACCCGCCCCAGTGCCGCCGCGTCCTGCGCGACCACCGTGACCGCGGGCCGCAGCAGATCGGCCAGCTCGAAGTCGTCGAATCCGACCAGCGCCACCGGCGGGACGCGGTCGGCCAGCACCCGTACCAGCGTCACCGTCACCCGGTTGTTCCCGGCGAACAGCGCGGTCACCGGTTCGCTGCCGGCCAGCATCGCCTCGGCCGCCCCGGCCACCCGGCCGGGCGCCGTCGAACCCGGTGCGACCCACGCGTCGTGCACCGGCAGCCCGGCCCGAGCCATCGCCTCCCGGTAGCCGCGCAGGCGCTCCGTCGCGGTGTGGATGCGGGGGTGGTCGCCGATGAAACCGATCCTGCTGTGCCCGTGCGCGATCAGGTGCGCGACCCCGTCGCGGGCCCCGCCGAAGCTGTCGGAGAGGACCACGTCCGCGTCGATCAGGCCGGCCGGGCGGTCCACGAACACCGTGGCCATGCCCGCCCGGATCTCCGGCTCCAGATAGCGGTGGTCGTCCCCGGCCGGGATGACCACCAGCCCTTCCACCCGGCGCGCGCACAGCGCCAGCGCCAGTTCCCGCTCCCGGTCCGGGTCCTCCGCGCTGGAACCGTTGATCAGCAGCGCGCCGTGCGCCCGCGCGACCTCTTCCACCGCGCGGTTCAGCGGACCGTAGAAGGGGTCGGCCAGGTCCTCCAGCACCAGGCCGATGCTCGCCGTGCGCCCCTTGCGGAGCACCCGTGCGCTGTCGTTGCGCCGGAAGCCGAGCGTGTCGATCGAGGCCTGCACCCTCCGCTCGGTTTCCGGGGTGACGCCCGCCTCGGCGTTGACGACCCGCGAGACCGTCTTGAGGCCGACCCCGGCGTGCGCGGCGACGTCCTTCATGGTCGGACGGCTGCCGTAGCGGGGCTCGGACGGGCGGGGCGGCATGGACACGGGCGGGGTCCTCCGGACTGTCGCGGGCGGCTGCGGGCGGTGCGGGCGGGCGCGGGGCGGGCCGAAAGCCGCCCCGGATTCCAGGGTAGGGCCTAGGACAACGTTGTCAGGGCCGAGATGGCCGGTAACCGCGTTTCCGTGACAGGGTGTTGCGGGCAAGCCACTGGGGGCTTCGGAAGAGGGGGATACGTGATTGTCTGGATCAACGGCACCTTCAGCGCCGGCAAGACCAGCACGGCACGCGAGCTGACCGGCCTGATACCGAACAGCACCCTGTACGACCCCGAGGTGATCGGCGGTGCCCTGCGCCATCTGCTGCCGCAGAAGCGCCTGGACGAGGTGACGGACTACCAGGACCTGCCCATCTGGCGCCGGCTGGTCGTCGACGGCGCCGCGGCGATGCTCGCCGAGCTGGGCGGAGTGCTCGTCGTGCCGATGACCCTGCTGCGCCAGGAGTACCGGGACGAGATCTTCGGCGGTCTCGCGTCGCGCCGGATCCCGGTGTGCCACGTGCTGCTCACCCCGGAGGAAACGATCCTGCGGGAGCGGATCGCGACCCGCGAGGACACCGACGTCCCGGAGGCGGAACGGGACGAGCGCGTCCGGCAGTGGGCCTACGACCACATCCCGGCCTACCTCGACGCCCTCGGCTGGCTGACCGCCGACGCCTTCGCCGTCGACAACAGCACGCTCACGCCCCGTGCGACCGCCGAACTCATCGCCGAGGCGGTGCGCGGCGGTCGGGCCGGCGCCTGCGAGATCGTGCAGACGCCCGAGCCGACCGGGGAGACCCTCGCCTCGGGGGTGCTGCTCTTCGACGAACAGGACCGGGTCCTGCTCGTGGACCCCACGTACAAGCCGGGCTGGGAGTTCCCGGGCGGCGTGGTCGAATCCGGCGAGGCGCCCGCCGAGGCCGGGATGCGCGAGGTCGCCGAGGAGCTCGGCCTCACCCTCGACGAGGTGCCGAAGCTGCTCGTCGTCGACTGGGAACCGCCGCGCGGCCCCTCGTACGGCGGGCTGCGGCTGCTGTTCGACGGCGGCCGGCTCGGGCCGGAACAGACCGGGCGGCTGCGACTGCCGGGGCCCGAGCTGCGCGCGTGGCGGTTCGTCTCCGAGGCCGAGGCGGCGGGCCTGCTGCCGCAGGTCCGCTTCGAGCGCCTGCGCTGGGCCCTGCGGGCACGCGAACGCGCCACCGTCCTGAACCTGGAGGCGGGCATCCCCGTCGGCTGACCTGACCTGACCTGACCTGGCCTGGCCGGGGGGTCGGGGACGGGGCGCACGGGTCTGCCGGGGCGGCCGGACCGGGCCGGCCGCATCGGCCGGGGGGGGGTACCGTCAGCCGTCAGCCGTCAGCCGTCAGCCGTCAGCCGTCAGCCGTCAGCCGTCAGCCGTCAGCCGTCAGCCGTCAGCCGTCAGCCGTCAGCCGTCAGCCGGCCGACGAGTCGCGGGCAGCGGCCTCCGCGAGCACCTTCGCCGTGTCCCGCGTCAGCGGATCGCCGTGGCCGAAGCAGGCGGTCGCCGGATCCAGGGCCGCGAGCCGGCGGAAGGAGGCCAGCGCCCGCTCCCGGTCGGTGTTGAACACGCCGACCATCACCAGCTGCACGCCGGCCACGCAGTCACCCGTGAACAGCACGCCGTGGCGCGGCAGATGGACGGCGATGCTGCCGTCGGTGTGGCCGGGGGAGTGCACCGCGTACGCGCCGTCCCCGAAGCCGAGGTCGTCGCCGTCCTCCACCTCCCGGTCCACCCGGGTCGGCGGCGCCTCGGGCACCGTCAGCCCGTGCGCGTGCAGCGGGCGCTCCCAGTCCAGCAACACCGGCTCCGGGACGGGCCGTTCGCCTCGGATGACGGGCGCCTCCAGTCGGTGGGCCACCACCTCGGCCCCGTACCGCCCGGCGAGTTCCCCGGCCGCGCCGACGTGGTCGCGGTGGCAGTGGGTGAGCACGATGCGGCGGATGTCCTCGGGACGCAGCCCGAGGGAGCGTATCGCCGCCTCGATCTCCGGGCCGGAGGTGACGTTCCCGGCGTCCACGAGCGTCAGCTCGGTGCCGGACGCGGTGTCGTCACGCCAGAGGTAGGCCTGGCCGATGGGGAAGCGGAACATGTGCAGGCGCGGAGTGACTTCGACAAGATCCATGCCTCGAACGTACGACGCCGGCCCCGCCCGTGGGAGCGGGCAAGCCGTGGGCGTACTACGCGCTCGGCGCAGTACGCCCACGGCGGATCCGGGAACCCGCCTACGGGAGTCGGGAACGTCCGTACGGGGGACCAGGTAACCAGCAGACGGTGCGTCAGACCTGCTTGGACGCCGCGTAGTTGACGAGGAACAGGGCCTCGGCGACCGACAGCCGCTCCAACTCCTGCGGGGACACGCTCTCGTTCACCGCGTGGATCTGCGCCTCCGGCTCGCTCAGGCCGATCAGCAGGATCTCGGCCTCCGGGTACAGCCCCTGGAGGGTGTTGCACAGCGGGATCGAGCCGCCCATGCCGGCGGCCTGCATCTCCTCACCCGGGTACGCGACCTTCATCGCGGCGGACATCGACGCGTACGCGGGGCTCGCGGTGTCGGCCAGGAACGGCTGGCCCTGGCCGACCTGCTCAGCCGTCACCCGCGCGTTCCAGGGGGTGTTCGACTCCAGGTGCGCGACGAGCAGCTTGTTGGCCTCGACGGTGTCCATGCCCGGCGGCACCCGCAGGCTGACCAGGGCGCGGGCGCTCGCGTGGACGGACGGGGTGGCGCCGACCACCGGCGGGCAGTCGATGCCGAGCACGGTCACGGCGGGCCGCGACCACAGGCGGTCGGAGACCGAGCCGTCGCCGATCAGGTCCACGCCGTCCAGCACCCGGGCGTCCGTGCGGAACTGCTCCTCCGGGTACTGCAGGCCGTCCCACTCCGCGCCGGCCGCGAGCCCGTCGACGGTCGTCGAACCGTCCTCGGAGCGCAGCGAGTCGAGTACGCGGATCAGCGCGGCCAGGGCGTCCGGGGCGGCGCCGCCGAACATGCCGGAGTGCAGGTTGCCCTCCAGGGTGTCGACCTGCACGCGGACCAGGGTCATGCCGCGCAGGGTCGCGGTGACGGTGGGCAGGCCGAGGCGGAAGTTGCCGGCGTCGCCGATGACGATGCTGTCGGCGGTCAGCAGCTCCGGGTGCGCCTCCGCGTACTGCTGGAGACCGCCGGTGCCCATCTCCTCCGAACCCTCGACGATCACCTTGATGCCGACCGGGACACCGCCGTTGGCCTTCAGCGCCCGCAGCGCGAGCAGGTGCATGATGAACCCGCCCTTGCAGTCCGCCGCGCCGCGCCCGTACCAGCGGCCGTCGCGCTCGGTCAGCTCGAACGGCGGGGAGATCCACGCCGCCTCGTCCAGCGGCGGCTGCACGTCGTAGTGCGCGTACAGGAGTACGGTCGGAGCGCCTTCGGGGCCGGGCAGGTACCCGTACACCGACTGCGTGTCGTCCGGGGTGTCCAGGAGGGCCACGTCGACGAAACCCTCGGCGCGCAGCGCGGCGGCCACCCAGTTCGCGGCGCCCTCGCTCTCGCTCTTGGGGAACTGCGCCCAGTCCGCCACCGACCGGAAGGCCACCAGTTCTGCCAGCTCCGACTTGGCCCTCGGCATGAGGGCGGCGACGGTCTCGGCGATCGGGTGGGACGGCATGGGCACGCTCCTTGTGGGTGCGACGTTGTTGGATGTGTACGCCGGGCACCGTACGCATCGTGTGCGTACCGGAGGTACGGCGGGGACAGGGCCGATCTTCCCATAGCGGGGCCGGAGCGGCTCCGCCCGTAGGATGCGCTCGGCACCGGAGCACCAGGGGATCAGGAGCAGCAGGACATCGTGAGCGAGCACGGGGACAACGGCCGAGCCGAGGGCGCCGAGGGCGCCGAGGGTACGAAGACGGCGGGCAGCGTCGAGGGCGCCGACAGCGTGGCGGCGGGCGGGACGGCCGGGGTGGCCGGGACCGCGGACACCGGCGACGGCGTGGCGACGGACGAGGCGGCCCGGGCCGCGGAGACGGCCGGCACGGGCAGAACGGCCGGAACTCCGGAGGCTGCTGGGACCGGGCCCGAGGCCGCGACTGCGACTGGGGCCGGGGCCGGGGATCCGGCCGGGGACGCGGAGCCCGCGGCCGAGGCCGGTGGGACGGCTGCCCCCGCGGCGGAGGCCGGGCCCGGCGTGGTCGCGGAGCGTGCGGTGGCCGCCGAGGACGGCGGGCCGGCGGGCGCGGACGAGATCTGGGACGTGGTCGTGGTCGGCGCCGGGCCCGCGGGAGCCTCCGCGGCACACGCCGCCGCGGCCGCCGGCCGCCGGGTCCTGCTGCTGGAGAAGGCCGAGCTGCCGCGGTACAAGACCTGTGGCGGCGGCATCATCGGCCCGTCGCGCGACGCCCTGCCGCCGGGCTTCGTGCTGCCGTTCCAGGACCGCATCCACGCCGTCACCTTCTCGCTGAACGGCCGGCTGACCCGGACCCGGCGCTCCCGCCAGATGCTCTTCGGGCTCGTCAACCGGGCGGAGTTCGACGCCGGTCTGGTGGCCGCGGCGGAGAAGGCTGGGGCCGAGGTGCGCACCGGGGTCTCCGTGGCCCGGGTCGAGCAGCACGGCGCGGCGGTGCCGGACCGGCGGACCGTGGCCGTGGTGCTCGCCGACGGCGAGACGGTGCTGGCCCGCGCCGTGGTCGGCGCGGACGGCAGTGCCGGCCGGATCGGCGCCCACGTGGGGGTGAAGATGCGGCAGGTGGACCTGGGCCTGGAAGCGGAGATCCCGGTGCCGGCGACGGTGGCCGAGGACTGGCGGGGCCGGGTGCTCATCGACTGGGGCCCGATGCCGGGCAGTTACGGCTGGGTGTTCCCCAAGGGCGACACCCTCACCGTCGGCGTGATCTCGGCGCGCGGCGAAGGCGCGGCGACCAAGCGGTACCTGGAGGACTTCATCGGGCGGCTGGGGCTCGCCGGCTTCGAGCCGGAACTCTCCTCCGGTCACCTGACGCGCTGCCGCGCCGACGACTCGCCGCTGTCGCGCGGCCGCGTGCTGGTGGCGGGCGACGCGGCCGGGCTGCTGGAGCCGTGGACCCGGGAGGGCATCTCCTTCGCGCTGCGCTCCGGGCGGCTGGCGGGCGAGTGGGCGGTGCGCATCGCGGAGTCCCAGGACGCGGTGGACACCCGCCGGCAGGCCCTGAACTACGCGTTCGCCATCAAGGCGGGCCTCGGGGTGGAGATGGCGGTCGGCAGCCGGATGCTCGCCCTGTTCGAGAGCAAGCCGGGGCTGCTGCACGCGGCCATCACCGGTTTCCGGCCTGCCTGGCGGGCCTTCGCCCGGATCACCCGCGGATCCACTTCGCTGGGCGAGATGGTGCGGACGTATCCGCTGGCGCGCCGGGCGCTGAACGCGGTGGACCGCAGGCAGGGGCCGGTCACTCCGACACCGTGATGCGGAAGACGGGGTGGTCCTGCGCGGCCGCGAGGAGCTCCTCCGGGGAGGACTTCGCGGTCACGCCCTGGAAGAAGGCGTTGACCTCCCAGCCCCACTTCTGGAGGTAGCCGCGCAGGATCTCCGGCTTGTCGGCGTCGACGAGCTCCGTGGCCGTGAAGGTGCGCACCTTGCGGCCGACCCGGAGTTCGCCGCCGCCGGCGACGCGCATGTTGCGGACCCAGTGCGAGTGGCCGCGGGCGGAGACCAGGTACTGGACGCCGTCGTGGACGTACGGGTTGACGGGGATCCGCTGCATTCGGCCGGACGTGCGGCCGCGGACGGAGAGTTCGGCCGAGCCGGCGATGCTGATGCCGATGCGGGCCAGCTTCCCGAAGAGCGAGTTGAACAGGGTCGCGGAACGGCCGGCGCGGGCGTAGTACGGGGTGGGGGTGTTGCTGCTCATCGTGGCCTCCGTGACCCAAATGGAGAGCGGTGCTCTCGCTTGAGATCAGTGTGCACGGATCACCGCACCGAATCAAGAGCAGTGCTCTCGATTTTGGTCAGTGCTCCGATTGCGTGGCAGACTGGGGCTCATGACTACGGTCCGAGGGGCCCGCGAGCGCGCCCGCATCGAAATCACCGCCGCGATCAAGGACGAGGCGCGCCGGCAGCTCGCCGCCGAGGGCGCCGCGAAGCTGTCCCTGCGGGCCGTGGCGCGCGAACTGGGCATGGTGTCCTCCGCCCTCTACCGCTACTTCCCCAGCCGGGACGACCTGCTCACCGCCTTGATCATCGACGCGTACGACAGCGTCGGCGCGGCCGCCGAGGCCGCCCACGCGGGAAGCGCGGACGCACCGCCGCGCGAGCGCTGGCTGGCCGTGTGCCGGGCCGTACGCGCCTGGGCGCTGGCCCGCCCGCACGAGTACGCGCTGATCTACGGCTCGCCCGTGCCCGGATACACCGCCCCGCAGGACACGATCGCCCCCGCCTCCCGGGTCGGCAACACCCTCATCGCCGTCGTCCGCGAGGCCCACGCCGGCCGCGGACTGGCCCTGCCCCCGCTGCCTGCCGACCTGCGCCCCGAGGCGGACCGGATGACCGCGGACTTCGCGCCGGGGCTGCCGCCGGCGGTGACCGCCGCACTGGTCGCCGCCTGGGCCCAGCTGATCGGGCTGCTCTCCTTCGAACTGTTCGGCCAGTTCAACCGGGTGGTCGAGGACCGCGACACGTTCTTCGCCCACGCCGCCACCCAACTCGCCCTCCACGTGGGCCTCCAAGCCGACTGAAGCGGCCACCGGCCACCGGCGCCCGGCCGCCGGCTCCGGCCACCTGCTCCCGTCTGTCGGCTCCCGGCCACCGGCCGGTATCCGTGCGACGGGCCGGCGCCGCCGCACGCGCGTACCCCGCGGCCGTACCCCGTGCCCGCACCCCGCGGCCGTACCCCGTGCCCGCACCCCTGGCCGTACCCCGTGCCCACGCAACCCCGTGCCCACGCCCCTGGCCGTACCCAGCGCACGCGCGCCGTGTCGGGTGCCTGCGCTCGTGGGGCGTTGGCTGTGGGGGAGCGGGGGCCGGCTTGATTCTCCCGACAAGGTGACTGTTCGCTGATCTGTTCGTCGTACCGAAGTTGGCGGCTTCTGCCTCTCGGAGGGGTGGGCGCGTTCTACGCTGCCTGCCTGTCCGACGGGTCGGCGGTGCCTGCGCCGCCGGGCCGGTCCGCGCCTTCCCGAGGAGACGCCCATGGGCCGCGCAGCGAAGTGCCTTGCCGCCGTCGCGCTCACCGCACTGCTGGCCGCCCCGGCGCCCTCGGTGGCGACCGCCGAACCGGCACCCTCGCCCGCCCGCACCGCGGCCCCGAGCCCGGCCCCGACCCCGTCGCACGCCTCGGTCCGCGGACTGGAGATAGCCGTACCCGCGTACGGGCACGCGGACGACCCCATGCTGGCCGCGCTCACGGGAACGGGCCCCGCGGCTTCCGTGGTGGTCCTCAACCCGGGCAACGGGGACGCCCCGTTCGACGCCGGCTGGCAGGCCCGCGCCGACGCGCTGCGTCGCGGTGTCACCGCCACCGGCGAACACACCAAGGTCCTCGGCTACGTCCACACCGACCACGGCCAGCGCGACCGGGCCGCCGTCGAGGCGTCCATCGACAACTACCTGCGGACCGCCGACGGCCGGCTGCACGTCGACGGCATCTTCTTCGACGTGGTCAGCCGGGACTGCGGTCCGGGGGACCGGACCCGCGACCACTACCTCGCGCTCCGCCGCCACGTCCAGGACGTCATGCACGACGTGGACCCGGCCGTCCCGGACCTGGTCGTCGACAACCCGGGCACCGCCATCGCCGACTGCTACCTGGCGCCGGGCCGCCGCACAGCCGACGTCTTCGTCACGTACGAGGACACGTACGCCGCCTACACGGGCGGCGGCTGGTCCGGCGGCAACGTCTTCAACGCCACCGAGGGCTACCACTCGGGTGCCGCGCTCGACCCGAGCGGCACCGCCTTCTGGCACCTCGTCCACGGCGTCCCCGACCAGGCCGCCATGCGCGCCACCCTGCGGACGGCCTTCGGCCGCGGCGCCGGATACGCGTACGCCGCCTCGGCCGGCATGCCCAACCCGTGGGACACCACGCCCGTTTGGGGCTTCGGCCCGATGACGGGCTACGCGGCCACGCTCGGCTGACGCCCCTTCGGCCCGTAGCCGGCGGGTCGGCCATCGGCCGTCGGGCGCGCTCGGACGGTCGGCCGACAGGCGGCCACACGGGCCTTACGGGGTTCGCCCGGCGGCCACGGGACCGGTCAGTCGCCCGTGCGCTCCTGCCGGTGGGGAAACCGCCACAGCACGTACGTGACCCGCAGCAGGAACACGGCCATGGCCAGCACCCCGCCGACACCGGCGAGAAGCGACTCCACCCGGGACCCCAGCGAGAAGAACAGCGCGGGTCCGGCCACCGCGCCGAACACCAGCGCGGCGGCGAACACCGCGCTGAACAACGCGTATCCGATCTCCACCGTGATCGCGTCCCGCTCGGCCTGCGTACGTCTCCCCATGCGCGCACCCCACCATGTGCCCGTGGGGCGGGCAAGGGGGCGCGAGGGGCGCAGCGGGCGCGCCGGAGCGTACGGGGGCCGGCAGCGCAGGGCAGCGCGCGCCGGGTCGCCGAACGCGCCTCACCGCCGCGAGCCACCTTCGACCAGGGCCCGACCGAATCCGGACCGCCTGCCTACCGTGCGGGTGCCCGACCCGGCCCGACGGGAACCGGATCGCCTCCCCGCCTCCCCGCCTTGCCTTGCCTTGCCTTGCCCTGCCTCGGCCGGACGGGTGACCGGCGCGCCGACCGGCCGGGCCGGACGAGGCAGGGCGAGGCCGGGTCGGGCGAGGCCGGGTCGGAGCGGGCTGGACCGGAGCGGGCCGGACCAGGGCGGGCCGGACCAGGGCGGGCCGGACCAGGGCGGGCCGGACCAGGGCGGGCTGGACCAGGGCGGGCTGGACCGGAGCGGGTCGGACCGGAGCGGGTCGGACGAGAGCGGGCTGGACCGGGGCGGGCCGGTTCCGGGCCCGTCCGGCGGGTGGGGTCAGATGCCCGAGGTGTCGCGCCACAGGCGGGCCAGTGACAGGTCGCCGGTGACCTGGGGGCCCGTCAGGGGAAGGCGGTTCCAGAGGGCGGGGTACAGCCAGTCGGCCGTCCCCGTGATCTCGCAGTCCGCCGGGCCCGCGTCGTCGAGTACCGTTCGGGCCGGTTCCGCCGACAGGTGCACCGACCACACCGCGCCGGTGTCGGCGGCCCGTACCCGTAGTACCTTCGGCTCCCCCGCCGTCCGCACCCGGCTGCGCGGGCGCGCGTGGAAACCGGTCAGCAGCTCGTCCACGCCGTCCTCCGCGAACCGGGGCTCGACCGCCGTGAACTCCCGGCCCAGCGCGGCCTCCGCGTCCATCCGGTGGATGGTCGTCTCGTGAGCCTGCCGCCTGGCCCAGAACGCCAGCGGCGACGGGGGAGCGGTGGGCAGGAACGTCCAGCACTGCCGGTCGGCCGGAGTGGTGGAGAGCAGCTCCGTCAGTGCGCCGCTCTGCTCCCGGTACCAGGCGACCAGCTCGGCACCGTCCAGTTCCGGCCCGTCCAGCAGCGGCACCGCGTCCGGGAGGCCGTCCGCGACGAAGCGTGCCGCCCAGCGGTGCACCGCCCCGGTGTGGCGCAGCAGTTCCGCGACCCGCCAGCCGGGACAGACCGGGACGGGCGCGTCCGTCCCGGCCTGATCGGCCGTGTCGGCCAGGAGTGCGCTCTCCCGCGCGAGGACTTCGATGAATTCGGTGATCTCCATGATCCGGGAGTCTGCCAGGGGCGGGCGGTGCGCCCGCAGGGTGCCTGGGCGGCTGCCGCCTGGCCGGGCGACGGGGAGCGGGTCCGGGCGGAGCCCGGCAACCCTGCGCATCTTCAGCCCCTCCGGCGCTTGAGGAGCGGGTCCGGGCGGAGCCCGGTGCCCGGCGCCAGCCGGGTTGCTTGGGGCTCCGCCCCAAACCCCGCGCCTCAAACGCCGGCGAGGCTGGGATCTGCCCGCCTGGGCACCGGCGAGGCTGGGGTGGGCCCTGCCCGGGCCCGCGCCTCAAACGCCGGCGAGGCTGGATGTTGCCGGCCGGGCGGGGTTCGCCGCCGGGCGCGAGCGAGGCTGGGACTTGCCCCCAGGGCACCGGCGAATCCGGAGCGGGCTCCGCCCCAACCCCGCGCCTCAAACGCCCGCGAGGCTGGATGTTGCCGGCCGGGCGGGGTTCGCCGCCGGGCACTGGCGAGGCTGGGATTTGCCCGCCTGGGCGCCGGCGAGGTTGGAAGTCGCACCCCGCAGTGCCGTCAAGGCTGGAGGTGTGGTTGCGTCGCGGGTGACCCTGACGGACGTCGGGGCGGCCGCGCCCCGGACCAGTACACCCCGTACGACCCCTACGGCATCGGCCTGATCGACTTTGTGGCGCCCCGGCCAGCCCCGCGGTGGGCGCGGATGCGGAGCCGGATCGAGATCGTGCGAGGATCGGCTCCATGAACGGCAACGCGGCCCCGCGGCGGGTGGGGGATGTGTCCACGCGGACCCGGCTGGAGCGAGGCCGCGGTGCGCTCGGACCGGCTCTCGAACTCGTCCACACCGGCCGGGCGCCGACGCGCGCGGTGCTGACCGCCGAGCTCGGCGTCACCCGCGCCACCGCCGGCGCCGTCGCCGCCGAGCTGGAGGCGCTGGGCCTGATCCGCGTCGACTCCCGGCCCGGGGGCGTGGGCGGCACGCAGGGCCGCCCCTCGCACCGGCTGTCCATCGAAGAGAACGGCCCGGTCGCCCTCGCGGCCCAGGTGCACCCGGACGGCTTCCGGGCGGCGCTCGTCGGGCTCGGCGGCCGCATCGTGGCCACCGCCCCCGGCAAGGTCACCGTCTCCGCGGACCCCGCGCAGGTGCTCGGCGAGGTCGTCGACGCGGGCGCGGCCCTGCTCAAGGACAGCGGCCGGCGCTGCATCGGCGCGGGACTCGCCGTCCCCTCGGCCGTCGCCGAACCCGAGGGCACCGCCCTCAACCCGCTGCACCTGGCCTGGCCGCCCGGCTCACCGGTCCGCGCGATCTTCGCCGAGCGGGTCCGGGCCGCGGGCATCGACGGGCCCGCGCTCACCGGCAACGACGTCAACCTCGCGGCCCTCGCAGAGCACCGGCACGGCGCCGGGCGCAGCGCCCAGCACCTGCTGTGCGTGGCCACCGGCCATCGCGGGGTCGGCGGCGCGCTCGTCCTCGACGGCCGTCTGCACAGCGGCAGTTCCGGCCTGGCCCTGGAGGTCGGCCACCTGACGGTGAACCCGGAGGGGCGGGCCTGCCACTGCGGCGGGCGCGGCTGCCTGGACGTCGAGGCGGACCCGCTGGCCTTCCTCACCGCCGCGGGCCGCACCCCCGGCCCGGAGGTCTCGCTGCTCCAGCAGGCCCGCGACCTGCTGCGCAGCGAGTACGCCCGACCCGCCGACCCGGCCGTCCGGCACGCGGCGGAGGAACTCATCGACCGGCTGGGCCTGGGCCTGGCCGGCCTCGTGAACATCCTCAACCCCGACCGGATCATCCTCGGCGGGCTGCATCGCGAACTGCTGGACGCGGACCCCGAACGGCTGCGCGCCGTCGTGGCGGACCGCAGCCTGTGGGGGCGCAGCGGGGGAGTGCCGATCCTGCCGTGCACGCTCGACCACAACAGCCTGGTGGGAGCCGCCGAACTGGCCTGGCAGCCGGTCCTCGACGACCCCCTCGGCACGCTGGGCTCGGCAGCGTAACGCCCTGCCCTGCCCTGCCCTGCGGGGCCGGGGTGTCCTCGGGGATCCGCCCCGAACCCCGCGCCTCAAACCCCCAGACGGAGTCTGAGTGGCTCCCGGCCGGGCCGCGGCCCCGGTCGAGGTGACGGAACCCGGCAACAGCCCCGGCGACGCGCTCAGCCCGCCGCCACGACCGCCGGCGGCAGCGCGGCCACGCGGATCGGGGCCGGGCGGATCCGTACCGCCGTGGGGTGCGGCGGGGGCGGGGCCGCGACCGCGGCTTCGAGGGTGAACCACACCACCTTGCCGACGCCGCCCGCACCCTCCCGGGGCCGCGCGCCCCAGCTCTCGCTCATCGCCGCCACCAGCGCGAGCCCGCGCCCGCACGTCTCCAGCGGGTCGGCCGTGCGCACCACGGGCAGCCGGGGGTCGTGGTCGTGGACCGAGACGGTGAGCCGGCCGCGCAGCAGCCGCATCTCCACCGTGCACAGCTTGTCGGGCTGCGCGTGCCGGTGGACGTTGCTCAGCAGTTCGGTCACTCCGAGCGCGGCCTGCTCTATGAGCGGGTCCAGCTGCCAGTAGCGGAGTTGTGCAGAAACGATTCTGCGAATCTGTCCCATGCGAACCGGCAGAGCGTCCAGCTCCACCGCGCAGTGCCTGCTTCGATGACTGATCACGGCTGCGACTCCCCGAAATGAGGTCCGGAAGAAGACGACGATCCGATCCAGCGCGCGCTGACTGTACGTCCGGAAGGGTGCACCCTGAGTGACGCCCCTTCAGCGTCACCTGCCGCCGCCCAGCACGCAACTCGCGGCGGAACGCTCCCGGGGCCCCTCAGTCCACGGCGGTGCGGGCCCGCCGTACCGCCTCCAGGAACCGGCCGGCCGGGATCCGCAGCCGATAGCGGGTCCCGTTCATCCGCGCCACCGTGGCGGCGCGCCCCGGCAGCCAGGACCTGGCCGCGCTGACGGCGCCCAGCGGGGCGCTGTCGATCTCGCGGTCGCTGCTGGTCAGCAGGTGCAGCCTGCCGTCGCGGATCAGCACCTTGCCGGCCCTGGTCAGCGCCCGCGGCCAGCGGTCGATGCGTACGCCCGTCGCGGTGAACTCGGGATCGCTCATGGTCGACAGCCCCCTTCGACCCGGCCCAGTGTGCCCCGGCGGAGCCGCCCGCACCAGGGGGTGTGCACCCTCGCACATCTGTTCCCAAAGCAAATCCGAGAGACCCCCAAAGTAAGCGTTTGTGCAGGTGAGAGAGGTACATTGCGATTCAGGGGGACCGCACGAAGCAAGGAGCAAGGCACATGAGTACGACCGCACAGCCGGGCGCAGTCGGCCCGTCGGCCACCGTCGACGTCGACCGCAGCGACGCCGGCTACCGGGCCTGGCTCAAGGAGGCGGTCCGCAAGGTGCAGGCCGACGCGAACCGCTCCGCGGACACGCATCTGCTGCGCTTCCCGCTGCCCGAGGCGTGGGGCATCGACCTGTACCTGAAGGACGAGTCCACGCACCCGACCGGCTCCCTCAAGCACCGGCTGGCCCGCTCGCTCTTCCTGTACGCGCTCTGCAACGGCTGGATCCGCCCCGGCCGCCCGGTCATCGAGGCGTCCAGCGGCTCCACCGCCGTCTCCGAGGCGTACTTCGCGAAGCTGATCGGGGTCCCGTTCATCGCGGTCATGCCGCGCACGACGAGCCCGGAGAAGTGCCGGCTCATCGAATTCCACGGCGGCGAGTGCCACTTCGTGGACGACCCGATGAAGATGTACGACGAGTCCGCCTCGCTCGCGGCCGAGACCGGCGGCCACTACATGGACCAGTTCACGTACGCCGAGCGGGCCACCGACTGGCGCGGGAACAACAACATCGCCGAGTCGATGTACCAGCAGCTGAAGTTGGAGCGCTACCCGGAGCCGGCGTGGATCGTCGCCACCGCGGGCACCGGCGGCACCTCCGCGACCATCGCCCGCTACGTGCACTACATGCAGCACGACACCCGGATCTGCGTCCCCGACCCGGAGAACTCCTGCTTCTTCGACGGCTGGATGCAGGGCGACCCGCTTGCCAGCAGCGACTGCGGCTCGCGCATCGAGGGCATCGGACGGCCGCGCATGGAGCCGAGCTTCGTGCCGGGGGCCATAGACCGCATGATGAAGGTCCCGGACGCGGCGAGCGTCGCCGCGTGCCGCGCGCTGGAGCGGGCGATCGGCCGCAAGGCGGGCGGCTCGACCGGCACCGGCCTGTGGAGCGCCCTGAAGATCGTCGCGGAGATGGTCGCCGAGGGCCGCAAGGGCAGTGTCGTGACCCTCCTGTGCGACCCGGGCGACCGCTACCTCGACAAGTACTACTCCGACGCGTGGGTGGCCGCGCAGGGCCTGGACCTCGCGCCGTACGCGCAGACCATCGAGACGCTGCTGACGACCGGCGCCTGGCGGGAACCGGCGGCCTGACGGGAGCCGGCGGCCCGATGGCGTCCGGCGGGTCAGGCGGGCAGCCGGTTGCCGTGCGAGAGGCGGCGGGCGGCGGCGAACAGGCCGTGGATGCGCGGGCCCGCCTGGTCGATGTCCGTCAGCGGGCTCGCGAACGGGAGCGGGACGTCGTCGTGCCCGAGCGCGTACTCCAGGCGCAGGGTGATCCCGTAGCGGTCCATCGCCACCGGCAGGGCGCGGAGCAGGCCGGTGGTGCGGAGGTCCGGGACGAGCCGCAGCAGCAGCGGGACCAGTTCGGCGTGGTCGTCCACCAGGTGGGTGAGCATCGACGCCTCGGCGGTGGCCAGCGGATCGGCGCTGGCGGCCTCCAGCTCGTCGAGCGTGACGTACGCGCGCCCCGCCGCGTCCTCGATGACCGCCTGCCCGAATTCCACGTGGGTGATCTCCGTGGCGTCGGGGCGGTACGGGCCGGTGAGCAGGCCGGTGACGGTGACGCGGGCGCGCACCCGGTCCCGTACCGCGGTCGGGGCGATGTCGGTGAACTCCATCCGGACCGGCACCCGTTCGCCCGCGGTGGCCTGCGCCTCGTCGCCGGGGGCGTGCAGGCGCATGTGCCCCATGACGCCGACGGGTTCGAGGCGCCGGACCTCCTCGCGGCGCCCGTCGGTGACGACCGACATCGAGTGGGCGGCGAGGAGGACCGACCGGACGCGCTCGGCGCGGGTCGGCCGCTGCGGGGCGGGGGTGCTGAACGGGCGCATCCGGAACTCCAGGGTCGGCAACGGGAACCCAAGCAGCCGTTCGGGCTACTTAGGCATGCCTAACCTAACTTATGAAGTGGTGTGGGGGTAGCCCGCCCCGCCGCCCTCGGCGGGCCCCCGGTCAGACCGTGTCGGCCCGGGTACCCGTCAGGCGGCGGTCCAGGGTGTGGACCGCGTCGCGGAAGGCGCGGGCCAGCCCCGGCCGGGCGGCACGCAGGGCGAGCCGGAAGGGCCGCGGGCCCGCCGCCGCGAAGGTCCACTGCACCCGGGTGCCCCCGCCCGACGGATACAGCCGCCACTCCTCCAGCAGGGCCTGCATGCCGGGGGCGTTGGTGCTGTCGACCCGGTACGCGTACCGCTGCTCCGGATCGGCGGACATGATCGTCTCCTGGAAGCGGATGCCGCCCAGCAGGCCTATCTCGCGGCCGGCGCCGCCGTGCGTCGGCCGGGCCAGCGTCACCGCGCGGAACCAGGAAGGCCAGCCGGTGACCTCCTCGGCCAGGGCCCGGTAGACGGCTTCCGGCGGGGCGTGCGTCACCGCCGCGAAGACCAGGCGCACGGGCGCGGACTCGACGAAGTCGAGCCCGACGGAGCGGAGTCGGCGTGCCATGGCGGTACCCCCTGGATGCTGCGACGGTGACGGTGACCGGACCGCGGGGCCCGGCGGTGCGCGCCGCCACCCTAACTGGCGGGCCGTCAGAAGTCTTGGCCCATATGGCCGCTGGGCGGACGGGCCGCGACACGGGATGCTGTACCGGTCACGACCGCGGGCCCGGGAGCAGGGGCCGCGCGCAGGACCGCAGTGAGAGGTGCCGCCGTGCCCGAATCCCCGCTCTCCCTCGAACTCCTCGTGCACGGCGTGGCCGGGTCCGGCCCCGACGACCTGCTCGGCGACCCCCGCACCGTACGCGTCACCGGCGACGCCACCGCCGCCGTCTTCCGCCGCGCCGACGACGCCGACGCCGAGGCCCACCCGGAGCGCTACGCGGGCCGGCCGGTGCCCGAGGCGTACTGCTGGTCGCGGCTCACCTCCGGCAACGGCGCCCGCGCGCTGTGGCTGCTGCTCCTGCCCTTCATGGTGGCCAACCTCGCCCACTGGAACCGGCCCGCCGCGGCCGGCGCCCCGCGCACCGTCCGCACGTACGGGGTTTTGGTGCGCCTGCTCGCGCTCAGCCTCACCGTGCTCCTCGTCGCCGCCGCCTGCGAGGTGGCCCTCGACCTGGTCGCCTGGCAGTGCGCCGGCTCCGCGCACTGCGCCGCCTCCCGTTCCTGGCTCGCCGCCTTCGCCCCGGGCAACCCGCCCGGCAGCGGCGGCTGGTGGGCCCAGCCCGGGCGCCGGCTGGCCGTCGCCGCCCTGGTGCCCGCCGCGCTGACCGGACTGCTCTGGTACCTCTCCCACCACACGTGGGGCGCCTACGAGTCCCAGCCCCCGCCGCCCGCGGCAGCGCCGCCGGGGGAGACCCGGCCCGTGGGAGCGCACCCCGCGACAGCGCCGGCCGGGGGTGTGGGCGCGGACACCGACCCGCTGGGCCGGCCCGGCTTCTGGTTCGGGCGGCGCCTGGTCGCCCGGCTGCGCGCCGCCCACACCGCCGCCGGCCTGCTCACCGTCGGCGCCGCGGTGGCGACCGCCGCCGCCCGCCACGACCGCGCACCCGGCGGCCCGGCCGCGCTCGCGGCCGCCGGCTGGACCGTCGAGGCGCTGCTGGCGGCCGGGTTCGCCGCCGTCGTCTGGGTGGTGTGCCGCCGCGGGCGCGCCGAGCACCGCACCGACGAAACGGCGGACCGGGTCGTCGTCCTGCTGCCCGCGGGGGCGCTCGCCCTGCTGCTCCTCTGCCTCGGGTACGCGGCCTGGTCCCGGCCCGGCTGGACGGCCGCCGGCCGGCTGCCCGGCGATCCGGCCTTCGGCGCCCTCGTGCTCGTCCAGGGGCTGCTGGTCCTCGCGCTCGCGGGGACCGCCGCCCGGCTGCACCGCCGGGCCCCCGACCCGGACGCGGCACTGCGCGGGCTCGGCGGACCGGCCGTCGCCATGCTGGCCTGCGCGCTGGGCGGGGTGATGTCCGGAGGGGTCGCGCAGCGGGTCGCCGACTGGCTCGACGGGGGAGCCACGCCCGGCATGGCGGGCGCCCCGCTGCCCGGCCCGCCCGTCCTGCTGTCCTGGCAGGCCTCGGTGCTGCCGCCGTTGCTCGTCGTCCTGCTGCTCCTGGCCCTCTGGTTCGCCGTCCGCGGCGCCCGCCACCGGCGCCGCCTGGCCGCCGGCGTCGCCGCCGAGTACCCGGGGCAGGGCGAGGACCCGGCGCGCAGCCGGGCGGTGGCCGGCGCCCGGGCCGCGGCCGCGCTCACCGACTCGACTCCCTGGTTCGTGGCGGCCGTTGCCGGGCTGACCCTGCTGCTCGGGGCCGCCGCCGTCGCCGGTGCCTGGGCCACCGGCCGGGTGCCCGGCGAGGCCGCGCGCGGCGCGCACCCCCTCCTGGAGCGCGCCGCGCAGGGCGCGCAGGGGCTCGGCTCCTGGCTGACCGGTTTCGGCTTCCTGCTCTTCGTGACCTGGGGCCGCCGCGCCTACCGCGACGCCTCCGCCCGCCGCACCATCGGCATCCTGTGGGACGTGGGCACCTTCTGGCCGCGGGCCGCCCACCCCTTCGCCCCGCCCTGCTACGCCGAGCGCGCGGTCCCCGACCTGACGTGGCGGATGACCACGTGGACGGCGCGCACCGGCGGCCGGCTGGTGATCTCCGGGCATTCGCAGGGCAGCGTGCTCGCGGCCGCCGCCGTCCGCCAGCTGCCGCCCGAAGTCCGGTCCCGCGTCGCGCTGTTGACGTACGGATCGCCGCTGCGCCGGCTGTACGGGCGCTGGTTCCCCGCGTACTTCGGGCCCGGGCCGCTCGCCGCGCTGCACCGGGACGTGGACTGCTGGCGGAACCTGTGGCGGTCCACGGACCCCATCGGCGGGCCGGTCCTCGGACCCGCCGACGGCGTGGACCGCGGCCCGCTCGCCGACCCCCTCGCGTACGGGCGCACCTGCGAACACCCGCTGCCCGCACCGATCCTGGGGCACAACCTGTACCAGGAGGACCCGGTGTTCGCCGCGGAGCGCGACGCGCTGCTGGCCCGGCTGGCGGCGGACCCGGCCGCGCTGCCCGGACCCCGGGCCGCCGTCAGGAGGGCTGCGGCAGATCCTCCGGGAACAGCAGGGTGAGCTGGTCGGTGTCCGGCTCCGGCAGCTGTGCCACCCGCCCCGCGTGCCGTTCGACCATCGACTCGAAGGTCTGCCGGGCCGTGCGGCCGTTGCCGAAGGCCGGACCCCTGGGCAGCTCGGCGAAGTAGCCGAGCAGCGCGTCGGAGGTGCCCAGGCCGAGCCGGTACTCGTGCTCGTCGGCCTGCTGCTCCACGATCCGCAGCAGCTCGTCGGGGCCGTAGTCGCCGAAGGTGATGGTCCGTGAGAAACGTGACGCCACGCCCGGGTTGACGGTCAGGAAGCGTTCCATCTCGGCCGTGTACCCGGCGACGATCACCACCACCGCGTCCCGGTGGTCCTCCATCAGTTTGACCAGGGTGTCGATGGCCTCCCGGCCGAAGTCCCGGCCCGAGTCCTCGGGTGCCAGCGCGTACGCCTCGTCGATGAACAGCACGCCGCCCCGGGCCCGTTCGAAGGCCTCCTGGGTGCGGATCGCGGTCGACCCGATGTGCTCGCCGACCAGGTCCACCCGGGACACCTCGACCAGGTGGCCCCTCTCCAGCACCCCGAGGGAGGCGAGGATCTCCCCGTACAGCCGGGCCACGGTGGTCTTGCCGGTGCCGGGGGAGCCCGTGAAGACGAGGTGCCGGCGCACCGAGGCGGCCTTCAGCCCGGCCTGCTGCCGGCGCCGCCCCACCTCGATCATGTCGGTGAGCGCGCGGACCTCGCGCTTGACGCTGTCCAGCCCCACCAACGCGTCGAGGGCGCCCAGCACTTCGACCGAACCGCGCGCCGCGGGCACCCGCGCCGGTACGGACCCGGCCGCGGAGGCCGACGCCGTCCCGGTGTGGGGCGCCACCGCGGCGCCCGCCACCGTGCCCGGCGCGTGGGCGACCGGGCCGGGGGCGGCCGGCAGCCCCGTGGTCTGGAGCAGCGGTGTGCGGGTCACGCCCTCGGCGCGGCGCGGACCGCTGTCGTCGCTCGTGCAGTCGTGCGCGACGGGCCCCTCCTCCGGGAACTCGTAGCCCCCGCGCGCGCAGCGCTCGGTGCGGCAGCCGGTCAGCGTCGTACGGCAGCCGTCCAGGACGTGGAAGCCGAACCCGTCGCTGCCGGTGACCCGGCAGTCCCGGAAGGTGCCGCGGCCCTCGGCGGACACGTAGAACCCCGCCTCCGCGGAGGAGCTGACGGTGCAGCGCTCCACCTGCGGGTCGGCGCCCTTGGTGACGATCACCCCGGTCTGCACGCCGTCCACGGTGCATCCGGCCAGGGTGCCGCCGCTGCCGTGGTCGCGGAACCAGGCACCGGTGCCGGCCTCCCGGATCCGGCAGTCGTCGAGTTCGGCCACCGCCCCGTCGCTCACCGACACGGCCGTGTTGCGGATCTGGCTGAGATCGCTGTCCACGACCTCCGCGCGCGAGCCGCGGTCCAGGACGAACACCGCGTCCGGCACGTCGTGCACCCGGCAGGAGACCAGGGACACCGAGGCGCCGTCGCTGATCCACACCGCCGGGTAGTCGCCGGTGCTGTCGTGGATCTCGCAGGACTCGGCGGTGGCCCGGGTCCCCGGGTCCCACACCGACAGGCCGTTGCGCCCGAACCGGCGCACGGTGGTGCGGTGCAGCGTCAGCACCGAACGCGCCCGCAGGTCCAGCGCGTTCTCCGGGATGTCGTGGATGTCGCAGCCGGACAGTGCCAGGACCGCGTCCGTGTCGAGGGTGACCCCGTCCGCGGACGTGCGGTGCACCGTGCAGTCGGTGAGCCGGGCCGCCCCGCGGGCCGCGATCTGCACCCCGGTGCCCTTGATCTCGTAGATCTCGCAGCCGAGCGCCTCCAGGCCGGAGCCCTCGCCGGTCACCATCAGCCCGGCGCCCGCCGTGTGGTGGACCCGGCAGCGCTCCAGCCTCGGGTGCCCGCCGCCGCGCACGGCGATCCCGGACTGGCCGGCGGCGACCACCTCGCAGTCCTCGAACACCCCGCCGGCGCCGTCGGTCACGGAGATGCCGACACCGGCCGGATTGTCGACGGTGCAGCGGCGGACCACCGGCCGCCCGCCGCCGCGCACCTCGATGCCCGCCGAGGAACGCGTCACCACGCGCAGGTCGGTGAGTTCGGGCGCGCCGTCCTCGATCAGCACGGCGGGCGCGGCCGCGTCCTGGCCCTCCAGGTGCAGGTCCTGCACCACGGCGGAGGCGTGCACGGTGAGCGCCACCCCGTCCGCGGGCGCGATCCGCACCGACCCGACCGACCCCTCGGGGCCGCGCAGGGTGACGGCGTGGCGGAGCACCAGGTTCTCCCGGTAGGTGCCGGGGGCGATGGACAGGACATCGCCGTCGCCCGCCGCC
This sequence comes from Streptomyces sp. NBC_00239, assembly GCF_036194065.1. Taxonomy (NCBI): domain Bacteria; kingdom Bacillati; phylum Actinomycetota; class Actinomycetes; order Kitasatosporales; family Streptomycetaceae; genus Streptomyces; species Streptomyces sp. NBC_00239. The sequence continues at coordinate 7,252,408 of NZ_CP108095.1, forward strand.
GCGAGGGCGGCGGTCAGGGTGGGGTATTCACCGGTACGGCGCCGCCATCGCGAGGCGCTGCCGTGCGTGACCTGGACCGTTCCCTGTGCCATGGTGCTGAGGTGCCCCCGCCTGTGCCGACCGAACTGGTCGCTCCACCGTAGCGCGCGCGGAGCGGGGGAGTTGACCGCTCAGCTGCCCGCGTCCGCACGGCCCCAGTCGGGCCCGGCCGCGGCCCAGGCCCGGTCCAGTCGCGCGTACCGCCGGTGCATGAGCCTTCGTACGACCAGTCGCCGGACCGTGTCCACCAGCGTCGCCAGCGCCACGGCAGCGGCCAGCCCGGCCAGTGCGGCGTACGAGGCGGCCGTGGCCGAGTCCAGCGGGCGGGGCACCAGGCGGCCGTGGGCGTCGGTCCAGATCCGCAGCCGGTCCCCGGGCCGGGGAGTCTCCTGCACGGCGGCCACCGCACCGGTGTGCGCGCTGCCGTCCGGTGCGGTCCACTCCGCGAACACCTGCGGATACGGCCCGGACTCCTGCCGGGCGGCGGGCTCGGCACCCGGGGCCGCGGGCGGTTCCTTCGCGGGACGGACCACGACCGCGGCCACCATCCGGCGCTCCTCGTGCTGCCGGCGGGAGGCCTGCTGGAGGGTGTCGCCGACCCGGGACCCGGTCACCCAGCCGACGGCCGGCGCAGCCACGAACAGGCAGACCACGGCGGCCAACGCCACCCACGCCTCCACCAAATCCGTCCTCCGGCGCAGCGGATTGCGCCGCCAACGCCACACACCCACAGCCGTCCGCACGAGTCCGGCACCCCCTTTGCCTCCGCCCCAGCCTCCCCCATGCCCGGCACCCGCGCACCACGACCCGCGGAGACGTGCATCACCGACACAACGTCCCCACAGGGCGCGCGGGTTCCCCCTGCCGCGGCGTCGGGCCGGCTGTCGGGCGAGCCGGCGGCGGAGCCGTCAGCCCGACTGCTCCTGCAACCCTTCGTGCAACTGCTCCTGCTGCGGTGCTTCTTGCCGCCCGTCCGGCACCGACTCCAGGATCCGCACCTCGTCGCCGACGCGCACCGTGCCGAGGGTCACCGGCACCAGGAGTTGGCCGAAGACCAGCTGCTTGCCGAAGCGCCGGTGCACCCCCAGCGTGCGCAGCGGCTCCTTGCCGCGTTCCGCGGTCCGCTGGTCGGTGGTCGTGATGATGCAGCGCCCGCACGCCCTCGCGACCCGGAACTCCACCTCGCCGACCGCGATCCGCCGCCAGCGGTCCTCGCCCCACGGCTGGGCCCCGGCCACCACCACGTTCGGCCGGAACCGGTCCATCGGGAGCGGCCCCTCAGCGGCGTGCGGGCCCTGCGCGATCAGCGCGTTGAGCGCATCGAGCGAGGCGGTCGTCGCGACCATCAGGGGATAGCCGTCGGCCAGGCTGACGGTCTCGCCCGGCAGCGCGTACGCGGGGTCGACGGGCCGCCGGTGCTCCGGCGCGTCGAGGTGGACCAGCCGCGCCCCGGTGCCGAGGTAGGCGCTGAGCCAGCGGTGCGCGGAGTCGTCCGCGAGCACCGCCTCGACCTGCTTGCCGAAGAGCGTCACCGTGATCGTTTCGCCCGCACCGGGCACGGCCACGGTCAGCGGCGCGAGTCCCGGTGCGGACAGTGCCACTCCGCCGCCCCCCAGCGGCAGAGCAGAAGCCAACGCCAGCCGCGGCTGTTCGCGTTGGGTGAGGACCGCGCCGTCGGGCGCGACGAGCGCCCACCGGCGGTCCCCGGACAGACCCCAGGGCTCCACGGCCGCCTCTTCGGGGGCGGTGCCCCCGAGCGACTTGACGGGATGGACGTGGAGCGCCTGGACATACATGTTCGCCATGGGGGCATCGTGCCAGGCCGGACCTCTCGGCCCGGCACCCCCACCTGTGACCTGCGACCCGCGGACGGTCAGTAGCCGCGCCCCTGGTACTGGCGGCTGTAGGGGTCCTCGTACGGAGACTGCGCGGGGACCGGCGCCTGCATCGGACGCGGGGCGGCCGGGCGCATCGCCTCGTACCCGGTGGTCGCCACCGGCCGCGGCTGCTGCTGGGCGTACCCGCGGGCCGCCACGGGCTGCGGCGGGATGTACGGGGCCGGCGCGTGCTGCAGCGGGACCGGCTGGGCGGCCTGCTGCTGGTACGGGTACCCGTACGCCGGGGTGTGCTGCTGTTGGTGCTGGTACGCCGGGACCGGAGCGGCCGGGAGGGCCGGCAGGGCGGCGGGAAGAGCGGGCAGGTAGCTGTTGCTCACCGCGGGCTCGTAGGCGGCGGGAACCCGGATCGGGGCGATCTGCGGGGTGCCACGCTCGGCGACGAGGGAGTCGTAGATGGGAGTGTCCGTGAAGGACGGCGCGGAGTAGTAACCGCCGCCGTAAGAGGCGCGGGGGGAGGTCATGTGACATAAGTTAAGCCCACGGGTCCACCGGGTCTATAGCGAGGTTCCGTCAACCCCGCGCTGACCTGCTTCTTCCCAGGTCAGGGCCACGGCTTTCACTCGGCGCACACGCGAACGGTTCGTCACTTGTGCCCGTTTATGCGGCTACTCGTACCGGCGGTAAGGCGCATGATCCTGACCCTTTGTCAAATCAGTATCGCCGTGGGTCACACTCCGTCCGGTTCGCCGGATTGGCTCGAAGTGCCCGGTGTGGCACGGGTCCGGGCGTACGTGCGGCCCTTCCACGCGGCGCCCCGCCCGCGGTGGTGCTGCATCGCCGAGTCCACCGTCATCAGCAGGTACAGGAACGCGGTCAGCGGCAGCAGCGGCGCCAGCCACACCGGCTGCCGGTAGTAGCGCAGCATCGGCACGTACGTCCCCGCCATCACCAGCCAGGCGAGGCCGCCCGCCCAGGCGGCCGCCGGACGCCCGCCGGCCGCCCCGACGACGAGCGCGAGCGGCGGCACCAGGTACACCAGGGTCAGCCCGGCCACCGTGCCCGCCAGCAGCGGGAGGCTGTGCCGCAGTTGCGTGTACGCGCTGCGCGAGACCATCCGCCACAGCTCCCCGAGCCCCGGGTACGGGCGCACACTGTCGACCCGGTCGGCCAGCCCCAGCCAGATCCGGCCGCCGGAGCGCTGCACCGCGCCGGCGAGCGAGACGTCGTCGATCACCGCCTGCCGGATCGAGTCGGGCACCCCGGCGCGGACGGCCGCCCGGGTGCGCAGCAGTACGCAGCCGCCGGCGGCCGCGGCGGTGCGGGCGCCGGGCCGGTTGATCCAGCGGAACGGGTACAACTGGGCGAAGAAGTAGACGAATGCGGGCACCAGGAGGCGCTCCCAACCGGTGGTCACCCGCAACCGGGCCATCTGTGACACCAGGTCGAGATCGGCCGAGCAGGCCGCGGCGACCAGCTCGCGCAGACTGTCCGGTTCGTGCGCGATGTCCGCGTCGGTGAGGAGCAGGAACTCCGGCTCCGCCGGGCCCGCGGTGCGGGCCAGCGCGATGCCGTGCCGCAGCGCCCACAGCTTGCCGGTCCAGCCGGGTGCCGGATCCCCCGGCGAGGTCACCGTCAGCGGCAGCCCGCCGAGGCGCCCTGCGAGGTCCTGCGCGGTGTCCGCGGTGCCGTCGGTGCTGCCGTCGTCGACGAGGACGACGTACGCCTCGCCCGGATAGTCCTGGGCCAGCAGCGACGGCAGGCTCGCGGGCAGCACCTCCGCCTCGTCCCGGGCGGGCACCACGATGGCGACCGAGGGCCAGTGGGTGGGGGCGGTGCGCGGGGGCAGCCGGATGTCCGTGCGCCAGAAGAGGCCGTGTGCGAGGAGCAGCCACAGCCAGGTGGTCAGGGACAGGGCGGCGGTCGCGGTGACGAGGCTCACGACCGCAGTCTGCCGGCTGCCTGCGCCCCACCCGTTCAGCCTCGCCGGCTGACCCGTGGCGCGATGTCCGCTCCGCGGGTGGCCGTGGCGCATCCTTCAGCTCGGCCCCGCGGTGGGGCAACGCCCTGCCTCGGCGGCAGCATGCAGCCTCGCCGACCCTGCGGGGCTGGGGGTTGCATCCCAGGGCGTCGGTGAGGCTGGGGTGGGCCCGCTGGGGTTCGCCTCAAACGCCGGCGAGGCTGGAGGTTGCCGGCCTGGCGGGGTAGGCGGCCTGGCGCCGGGGAGGCTGGGGTTGTGAGCCAGGGGGTCGGTGGGGGTGGGTGGCGTCGGGAAAGGGGGGTCGGGGGGTGGGTCGATTAAAGTGACCGGGTGATGATCGCGCTCATGGACTCGGGAATCGGCCTGCTGGCGGCAGCCGCCGCGGTGCGCCGGCTGCGGCCGGACGCCGACATCGTCCTCTCCTCCGACCCCGAAGGGATGCCCTGGGGCCCCCGCACCCCGGAGGACCTGACCCTGCGCGCCCTCGACGTCGCGCGCGCCGCCGCCGCCCTGGCCCCGGACGCGCTGATCGTCGCCTGCAACACCGCCTCCGTGCACAGCCTGCCCACCCTGCGCGCCGAACTGGAGCCGGGCATCCCGGTCATCGGCACCGTCCCCGCGATCAAGCCGGCCGCCGCCGCGCGCGGCAAGGTCGCGATCTGGGCCACCCCGGCCACCACCGGGAGCCCGTACCAGCGCGGTCTGATCCGCGAGTTCGCCACGGGCGTCGAGGTCACCGAGGTGCCCTGCCCCGGGCTCGCCGACGCCGTGCAGTGGGCGGACGAGGACGCCGTACGCCGCACCGTCGCGGCCGCCGCCGCCCTCACCCCGCCCGACGTCACCGACCTGGTCCTCGGCTGCACGCACTACGAGCTGGTCGAGGAGCCGATCCGGGCCGCGCTGCGCACCCGTACCGGCGGCGCCCTGCCGGTCTTCCACGGCTCCGCGGACGCCGTCGCCGCCCAGGCCCTGCGCCGGCTGGGTCTCGCCGCCGCGCCGGACGCCGCGCCCACCGGCGGGCTGACGGTGCTGCTCAGCGGCCGTACCTCGGAGCTGCCGGCCGAGGCCCTGGGATACGCCGAGGGCCGGCTGCTCGGCGCGGCGGCACCCGTCCGCGGCTGATGACCGTACGCCGGCCGGCCCGCGGCTGACCGCCCCCACGGCCGCACTCGTCCTTCGCCGGCCGCACGACGCCGGCCGTACCCTGCCCGCCCCGGACTGCCACGTGCGCGGTCCGAGGGCCCTTCGCGACGCTTCGGGACGGCTTGCGGACGGGTTCCTCCGGGCGGCTCACGCACGGTGCCGGGCCGGGGGAACGTGAGTACGCTGCCTCCCATGAGGGACCATCCCCCCGGCACCTCCCCCGCGCTCTGGACCGGGCGTGCCACCAACCGCGCCCAGTGGCTGCTCGCCGCCGCCGGCGCCGCGTGCATGGCGCTCGGCGTCGAACTCGCCGTGGAATCCACCTGGACCTCCGGGCTCGTCGCCCTGGTCATGTCCGTGGTCGGCTGCCTCGCCGCCGGCCTCTTCGTGCTGTACGGCACCCTCGCCTTCGTGCACGTCGCCGTCACCGTCGACGACGTCGCGATGGAGGTGCGGTGCGGGCACATCGGCCTGCCCCGACGGCGGATCCCGCTCGCGGAGGTGGCCGCCGCCGACTTCGAACCACGTGTCACACCGCGGCAGTGGGGCGGCTGGGGCTATCGGTGGCGGCCCGAGAAGGGCACGGCGGTGGTCGTCCGGCGGGGGGAGGGGCTGGTGCTGCGGTTGGGGGACGGGCGGTTGTTCACGGTGACCGTTGACGATGCGGAGACCGCTGTGCGGGTGATCCGTGACCGGTTGCTCGCGCTGGCCGCCGCCGGTCAGGCCTGACCCGCCACGGGGCTCCGCCCCGGACCCCGCGCCCCGAACTCCCCCGGACTCCGTCCGGGGGACCCCCAGGCGGGGCTGGAACAGTGCTCGCGCGGGACCTCGGCGGGTGGGCTCTGCTGGTGGTCCGCACAGGGGGGCGTCGTACACTCCGGCAATGAGTAGCAGCGTTGCCGTGACCGCCGCCGAGGATCCGCCTGCCGTTGTCGTACCGCGCAGGCGGCGGCGTGGGGTGGCGGTGTTGGTCGACTGCGGTCTTGCCGCGGTTGCCGGGGTGCTGCTGTATCTGAGCTTCCCGCCGCGCCCGCTGTGGTGGCTGGCCGTGCCCGCCTTCGCGCTGCTCGCGCACTGCCTGTTCGGGCGTCGGCCGCGCGCCGCGTTCGGGCTCGGGCTGATCGCCGGGCTCGGTTTCCTGCTGCCCCTGCTGGTGTGGACCGGCGAGGAGGTGGGGCCCGTTCCCTGGCTCGCGCTCACCCTGATCGAGGCCCTCTTCGTCGCCGCCGGCTGCCTCGGCATCGCGCTGGTGGCCCGGCTGCCGCTGTGGCCGGTGTGGGCCGCCGCGGTCTGGGTCGGCGCCGAGGGGCTGCGGGCCCGGGTGCCGTTCGGCGGGTTCTCCTGGGGCAAGATCGCCTTCGGGCAGGCGGACGGCGTGTTCATTCCGCTCGTCGCGCTGGGCGGCACCCCGCTGGTCGGGTTCGCCGTCGCGCTCTGCGGCTTCGGCCTCTACGCGGGCCTGCGCACGGCCGCCGACCGCCGCCGTCCGGCCGCGACCGACGACCCCGCCGTCACCCCGGCGGACGACCCCGCCGTCCCCCCGGCCGTCCCCGCCGCCGCGCCCCGTACCGGCCCGTCGGTCGGCCGGCCCGCGCGGCTGCCGGCCGTCGTCGCCGGGCTCGCCGTGCTGCTCCCCGTCGCCGCCGCGCTCGCGGCACGGCCGCTGGTGGACGCCGGCGCCGAGGACGGCACCGCGACCGCCGCCGTCATCCAGGGCAACGTGCCCCGCGCCGGCTTCGACTTCAACGCCCAGCGCCGCGCGGTCCTCGACAACCACGCCCGCCGGACCGTCCAACTGGCCGAGGACGTCAAGGCGGGCCGCGCCGCCCGCCCCGACTTCGTGGTCTGGCCGGAGAACTCCTCCGACCTCGACCCGTACACCAACCCCGACGCGTACCAGGTCATCGACCGGGCCGTGAAGGCCATCGGCGTGCCCGTGTCCATCGGCGCGGTCCTCGCCCCGGAGACCGGCCCGCTGCGCAACACCCAGATCCTGTGGGACCCGGCCAAGGGCCCGGTCGACACCTACGACAAGCGGCAGATCCAGCCCTTCGGCGAGTACATCCCGATGCGCTCGATCGCCCGGGTCTTCAGCTCCGACGTGGACCGGGTGCGCCGCGACTTCGGCCCCGGCGACGAGCCGGGCGTCTTCGACATGGCGGGCACCGGGGTCGGTCTGGTCACCTGCTACGAAGCGGCCTTCGACGGCCGGGTCCGCGACACCGTGCGGGCCGGCGCCCAGGTCATCTCCGTGCCCAGCAACAACGCCACCTTCGGCCGGACCGAGATGACCTACCAGCAGCTCGCCATGGACCGGGTCCGCGCGGTCGAGCACGGCCGTGCCGTCCTGGTCCCCGTGACCAGCGGCGTCAGCGCCGTCATCCGGCCGGACGGGAAGGTCGTAAAGCAGACCGAGATGTTCACGCCCGCCGCGCTGGTCGCGCGGATCCCGCTGCGGTCCTCGCTGACCCCGGCCACCCGGCTCGGGCCCCTCCCGGAGTACGCCCTGTTCGTCCTGGCCGCCGCCCCGCTCGGTTGGGCCCTGTACGGGGCGGCCCGCGGCCGGCGCCGGCCGCGGGCCGCGACCCCGAAGCCGTAGGGTCGGGGTCATGGCCACCCCCGACTTCATCCGCCGCATCCGCGCCACCGCCGGACACCAGCTGCTGCACCTGCCCGGCGTGACCGCCGTGGTCTTCGACGACGCCGGGCGGGTCCTCCTGGGCCGCCGCGCGGACACCGGCGGCTGGTCCGTCATCGGCGGCATCGCCGAGCCGGGGGAGCAGCCGGCGGTGACCGCGGTGCGCGAGGTGTACGAGGAGACCGCGGTGCGCTGCGTCGCCGAGCGGGTGGTGCTGGTGCAGGCGCTGCAGCCCGTCGTCTACCCCAACGGCGACGAGTGCCAGTACATGGACATCACCTTCCGGTGCCGCGCGGTCGGCGGCCGGGCCCGGGTGAACGACGACGAGTCCCTCGACGTGGCCTGGTTCCCGCTGGACGCGCTGCCGGACCTGGAACCGTTCGCCCTCGACCGGATCCACCGGGCCCTCAAGGACGAGCCGACCTGGTTCGAGCCCGCGGGCGACCGGCCGACGGCGGGCTCCTGATGCCGTGACCGCGATGGCCGCGGGCCCGCGCCGGCAAGAGGATCCGCGGACCTCGTGCCGCGGGCCCGCACGCCCGTCCGCGGCGGCTCAGCCGCCGGAGACCGCCGCCTGCCGGTACAGCGCCCGGGCCGTATCGCCGAGGACCGCGCTGTACGAGACCTCCGGGACGGTGCCGCCGCCCTCGTAGCCGCCGAGCACCCCCGCGAGGCCGCCGTCCGCGGTGAGCCACGGGCTGCCACTGGTGCCGCCGCTGAGCTCCGGGCAGCCGATCTGGCGCTGTGTACTGCTCCACTTCGTCGTGCTGTTCGCGCAGATCAGCGGGGTTTCGCGGGCCGACGGATAGCCGACCACCGTCACGGCCACGTCGTCCGGCTGAGCGGCCCGCAGTGGGAATCCGCCGAGCGCGTCCTGGACCTCACGGCCGTCGAGCGGGGCGACCGTGGCGAAGGCGATGTCCGCGTCGGGGTCCTCGGCGCTCTGCCAGGCGGGATCCACGTACGAGCCGGTCAGCCGCCAGACGCCGTGCGGGGCCCGGCCGTCGCGGTAGCCGGGCACGAAGACGGTGTTGGTCACGTCGTCGAGGCAGTGCGCGGCGGTGGCGATGAGGTTGTGGTCGTCGCTGCGGACCACCGAGGCGGTGCAGAAGTGCCCGCCGTCCAGGTCGCCCGCGAACAGGGCCCCCACCCGGTCGGTGATCCGGCTCGCCCGCGCCTCGGCGGTGACGCCGAACGGCAGGGGCGCCGAGAGCGCGGGCTCGCCCGTGGAGGTGACGAGCGCGGCCAGGGCGGTCGAGGCGACGAGCACGCGCGCCGAGGTCCGGACGCGCGCTGCCGGTCGGAAGAGCAGCATGCGGTGGATCATGCCCCGAGGGTGCGGTCCGAGGCTATGGCCCGGGCCCGGAATTACCTGTGAATCAGCAATGAATCCTCGGCGCCGGAGACGGTTCGCCGGAAATCGCCCGGTGGTCGCCCCGATCCCGTCGGTCCGGGCCGGCCACCTCGTACACGGTCACCCGCCGGCCGCGTACCTGCGTGTCCGCCACGGGGTGGAACCACTGCCTCAGCACCTCGGCCTTGGTCCGGTCCCGCTCGTTCGCGAGCGGCTTCGGCCGTGCGCCGGCGTCCGTCACGAGCAGGATGCGGAGGTGGTGCCTCATCGCCGCGCAGATCGTGGCCGGATCCGCCTCCACCCCCTTGAGCGTGCCGGACTCCGCGGGCCCCACGGCCAGCGCCAGGTCCGTCAGGCCCGCGAACGCGTGCGGTGAGACCAGGGCCGTGTCGCGGCGGGCCGCCGGCACGAACACCACCCCGTCGCCGGGACGCTTCAGCCGCGCCACCTCGCCGGCCGCCGACAGCACGTCGTCGACCCGGCTGCCCGGCTCGCGGTAGGCCCGCTCCAGCGGCAGCATCGCCACCAGCGCCACGCCCGCCGTCACCGGGACGATCAGGCCGGCCGACCGCAGGCCCCGCGCGGCGGCGGCCCGTACGAGCGCGGCCATCGCGTGCCCGGCCGGCAGCGCCACCCCGAGCATGCTGAACAGCACGTACCGGTCCAGGTACAGCGGCTTGACCAGGGAGGCCAGGATCAGCGCCAACTGCGGCACGGCCAGCAACGGCAGCCCCACCGACGCCGCCGTCAGCCGCACGGCCCGCGGCGGGCGCACCAGCGCGCACGCGCCGCCCGCCAGCAGCAGCGCACCGGGCCCGATCAGGGTGTGCCAGGTGGTTGCCGGTATCCAGGACACCTGACCGGCCTGGGACCGGCTGAACAGCACCAGCGGCAGCGCCCCGGCCACCGCCGCCGCGGTGGCGGCCGCCCAGCGCCGCAGCAGCGCCCGGTCGGCGCGCACCCAGGCCAGGGTCACCGCGTGGGCGGCCGGGACCAGCAGCGAGAACCAGTTGAGCAGGGCGCAGGCCAGCAGGGCCAGGCCGTACGCCACCCACAGCCCGCGGCGCCCGGGCCCGGCGCCGTCCAGCGCCCGGACCAGCAGCCAGGTCGCCACCGCGGCGCCGGCGGTGACCAGCGCGTACGGGCGGCCCTCCTGCGCGTGGAACTGCACGGCCGGCAGCAGCGCCAGGGTGAGCCCGGCCCCGATCCCGGCCCACCGGCCCGACGACCGCAGGATCCCCGGCCCGGTGCGGCCCAGCCGGGCGCCGGTGAGCGCGACGAACGCCGCGGCCGCGGCGACCGCGAGCACCGACGGCAGCCGCAGGGTGGTCGTGCCGTCGCCGAACACCGTGAAGAGCCCGTGCATCAGCAGGTAGTAGAGGCCGTGCACGGCGTCCACCTGTCCGAGCATGTGCCAGATCTGCGGCACCGTCCGCAGCGACGTCTGCCAGGTCGCCGCCTCGTCCCGCCACACGCTGTGCCCGCGCGACAGCCCCCACACTCCCAGGACCAGCGCGAACAGGGCGGGCACCAGCGGGACGGCGAGCGCCGCGAGCCGGGCCCGGCTCCGGGACCGTCTCGGCGTCCGGACCCGGCCGGGGGCCGGCGTGCGCGGCGGGGCGGGCGGAGCGGGCGGGGCGGAAAGCGGTGGCATGGAGACTTTCGGGACTTCGGGTGGTGTGCGACGCCGACGGACCACGGCCGGCGGGGAAGCGGGAGGGGAAACGGCGGGCCGCCTCCGGTCGGGGCCGCCGCCGGGCCGCCCCCGTCTATAGACGGAACGTATGGCCAAAGGGTTGCGCATTGTGCACGACGGAGCTGCGGCGGCACCCCCGCGCGCCCCTAGCCTCGGCCCCAGGAGCGAGCACGAACGAGGGGCGGCACCGGTGAACTGGCTGATCCACGACTACCGCGAGAGCGATCTCGCCGCAGTGGTCCACCTGATCGACACGACGGCCGAGCTCGGCCAGGAATCGGTGTTCTCGCTCGGCGAGTGCATCAGCGCGCTCACCGACCGGCAGCCCGCCGTGGTCGCCGTCCACCAGGGCGTACCCATCGGCGCGGCCCTCGCCTGCGTCGCCGGGGAGCGCGCCTGGGTGATGCGGATCGCCATCAACTCCGGCTGGCGCGGCCGCGGCCTCGCCAGCGCCCTGCTCGTCGAACTGGAACGGCGCCTCATCGCCGCCCGCGTCGGCAAGATCGCGTACGTGCTCCCCGAGGAGGACCTCCTGGGCGAGGGCCTGCTCAACGCCGGGTACACCCGCCAGCCCGCCGTCGCCTACTTCGAGAAGACCGAGCCGCTGCACGGCCCGGCGGCCGGACTCCTCGACGACCTCGGCGGCCGCTTCCTCCCCAACGACCTGTGGGCCAAGGTGGCCGGCATGGAGCACGAGAAGGACCTCATCGAGCGCCGCGTGGTCCTGCCGCTCGCCGAGCCCGAGCGGGCCGCGCAGCACGGGGTGCGGCCGCCGCGCGCCATCACCCTGTTCGGCCCGCCCGGTACCGGCAAGACGACCTTCGCCCGGGCCATCGCCTCCCGGCTCGGCTGGCCGTTCGTCGAACTGCTGCCGTCCCGGCTGGCCGACGAGGGCAACCTCGCCGCCGCGCTGCGCAGCGCCTTCGCCCGGATCGCCGAACTGGAACGGGTGCTCGTCTTCATCGACGAGGTCGAGGAGATCGCCCCGGTGCGCACCGAGCCGGCCCAGCCGGGCGGGATCCACGGCGTGACCAACGAGCTGCTCAAGCTGATCCCCGGCTTCCGGGAGGGCGGCGAGCGGCTGCTGGTCTGCGCCACCAACTCGATCCGCTCGCTCGACCCGGCGTTCCTGCGGCCCGGACGCTTCGACTACCTGATCCCCATCGGGACCCCGGACGCCGGAGCGCGGGCGGCGATCTGGTCCCGGTACACGGCGGGCCGCGCCGACGTCGACGTGGCCGCGCTGGTCGAGGCGAGCGAGATGTTCTCGCCCGCCGACATCGAGCACGCGGCCCGGATCGCGGCGCAGGTGTCCTTCGAACGCGACCTGGAGGCGGTCGGGGTCCGCACCGCCGCCCAGACCCCGCTCGGCGCAGGCACCGAGGACTACCTCGCGGCCGTCGCCCGCAGCCGGCCGACGGTGACGCCCGCGATGCTGGGGGAGTTCGAGGCGGACATCACCGCGCACGCCCGGGCCTGAGCGGGGGCCGGGCGACGGACGGCATCCGAGGCTGGATCGGGCGCTGTCAGGTCGGCCCCGTACGACTGGTGCCCGTAGGTCCGCAGCGGTACGTGAACTCGACCGCCGCCGACCGGTGCGCGGGCGAGAGCAGCTCCACCCGGGCCCGCGCCCGGTACTCGCCCCGGCCGCGGAACGTCCACAGCAGGTGCAGCCGCGCCTCCCGCCGGCCCTGCGCCATCCGCTCCGTCAACGGCTCGGACCGGGTCCCGTCGCTGCGCACCCACCGGTAACCGAGCGTGCCCGCACGACCGTTGGTCCGTACGACGGCCACGATGTCGGCCGCCGAGTCGCAGGCCGGGCCGCCGGCCGGGGCCTCCACCCGCAGCCCGCGCACCTCCAGCGCCGGCCCGTACCGCTGCCAGCCCAGGTAGCAGACCACCGCGAGCAGGACCACGGCGGCCAGCGCGTACCGGCGCAGGCCCGACCGGCGCGAGGGGCGGGGCGGGGCCGGGGCCGGCGGGCCCGCCCCGTGCCAGACGGCCGTGGTGTCGATGCCCGGCGGGCGGCGCGCCGACGCCGTCACCCCGGGCCCGAACCGCAGCACCGAACCCTCGACCCGGTCCGGCACCGCATCCGGGGCGGGCCGCGGCTGCACCACCCGTACGGTGTCGGGCTCCGCGGGCGCGCCCTGCGGCCGGTCGAACCAGTGGCTGCCGAGCACGGTCGCGCTGTAGTCGGCGCCGCCGTCGTCGGCGGCGTACGGATCGCCGTGCGCCCGCCGGTCGGGACCGGGTGGCGGGTCCTGGGCGAAGGGGATGCGTGGGTCGCTCATGTCAGGGTGCACCGCCTGATGAAGACCTGCCGGACGGAGGAGCCGTTGCCCGCGGCCGGCCGGGTGGTGGCCCGCACGCCCCAGTGGCAGCCGGTCCCGGTGAACGTGTGGAAGGCGGTGAACTGCCCGCCTCTGGAAGGGAATTCGTCCGTGCCGTCGGACGCGCCGAGCTGCTCCGGCGTATCGGAGGTGAACCATTCGAGGGTCACCGTCACCGGACCCGACCCCTCGGCGGCCACCGACACGGTGGCCTCGCCGGTGCTCGCGCCGGTCTGCCGGAACGAGCCGACGTCCACCGAACGCACCCGGGCGGAAGGCGTCGGCGGGGCGGTCGTCACCGGCGGCGTGGTCGTCGGAGCGGAGGTCGTCGGCGTGACGGTCGGCGTCGGCTCGTACGACCAGGTCGGCGTGGTCGTCGGGTGCGAGGTCGGGGTGGGCGTGAGCGTCGGGTACGGCGTCGGACCTGACGTGCCGGCGCTGTCGCCGGGGGAGGGCGTCGCCGACCAGGACGGCGCCGCGGACGGAGGGTCCGACGGCGTGCCCGTCGTCGGCGGGGCGCTCGTGGCGGCTCCCGGGCCGGCCTCGGTCGTCGCGAAGGCGCTCACCGCGGAGCGCCCGCCCGGCTCCCCGCCGGCCGCCTGCGTCGCGAGGACCAGCACCGCGCCGGTCACCGCCGCGATCGCCGCCGCCAGCCAGCCGCCCCGCCCGGGCCACCAGCCGCCCGGCCCGCCACCGCCGCCGATCGAGGTGCTCGCCAGCGCCGTCGTGCCGGCGGCCGCACCGCCCGCGGACGGGAACAGCAGCGGCAACAGCGCGGCCAGCGCGGCGAGTTTGCGCTGCCCGCGCTCCTCCCAGTCCGGCCCGTACGCGGCCGCGGCCAGCCCCTCCAGCTCGGCCACGAAGGCTTCGGCGTCCTGCGGCCGGTCCCGCGGGCTCTTCGCCAGGCCCCGCCGGATCAGCGGGCGGACCGGCTCGGGCGCCGCGTCCTCGGGCACCGGCGCCTCGACGTGCTGGAGGGCCAGCTCCGCGAAGTTCTCCCCGGCGTACGGCTTGCGGCCGGTCAGGCACTCGAAGAAGGTGGCCGTCGCCGCGTACACGTCCGCCGCGGGGGACGCGGGCCGGCCCTGCCACTGCTCGGGGGCCATGTACGCCGGGGTGCCGGCCACGCCCGGGGTGCTGCCGCGGCCCGCCGCGATCCCGAAGTCGACCAGCTTCGACGAACCGTCCGCCGCGACCAGCACGTTCTCCGGTTTGTAGTCCCGGTGCACGACACCGGCCCGGTGCGCCGCGGCCAGCCCCAGGAGCGACCCCTTGAGGACCACCAGCGCGGGCTCCGGGTCCGTGCGGCCCTCCTGGGCGAGCAGGGCGCGCAGGGCGATCCCGTCCACGAGTTCCATCACGATCGCCGCGCCGCCGGGCGCCTCCACGTACTCGTACAGCCCCACCACGTACGGCGAGTGGAGACCGCCGAGCAGCCGCGCCTCCTTGCGGAACTCGCGGACGAAGTCCGGGTCCCGGCGCAGGCGTTCGGACAGGTACTTGACGGCGACCGGGGTGTCCGTCGCCTCGTGCACGGCGAGGACCACGCGTCCGCTGCCGCCGGATCCGAGTTCCCTGGTCTCCCGGTAGCCGGGGACCGTCCACGCGTTCATTTCGCCCCCCTGGGCGGGCCGGCCGCCGCGGTGCTCCTGCTGTGCCTTCGACACCTCACGAGACACGATTCCCGCCACGGCCGGTTCCCACCCTCCGGCCGGTTCCCGCGGACGGGGGACGGCCGGCCGGGCGGCCCGGCGCTCCCGTCAGCCGGCCAGGTGCTCCGCGAGCCGGTCCAGGAACACCGTCTGCGCCTTCACCAGTACGCCGCGCGCGGCTTCCGGGGTGAACCAGGCGGCCCGGTCCAGCTCCGGGAACTCCCCGGTCAGGCCCGAGCCGGGCGGCCACTCCATCGTGAAGGTGCCGGGCCGCATGCGGGCCGGGTCCAGGTCCGCGGCCACCGCCCAGGCGGTCACCAGCTTCCCGTTGGTCTGCCGTACCTCGCCCAGCGGCAGGTACGGGCCGCCCGGCGCCGGCAGGCCGAGCTCCTCCTCGAACTCCCGCCGCGCCGCGTCCTGCGGAGCCTCGTCCGGCCCGTACTCGCCCTTGGGGATCGACCAGGCGCCCGCGTCGCGGTGTTCCCAGAACGGGCCGCCCATGTGCCCGAGCAGCACCTCGGGGCCGCCGTCCGGGCCGATGCGGTACAACAGGAGCCCGGCGCTGCGTTTTTGTGTCATGTCCCGATACATGCCCCGCCCGGCAGCCGCCCCACCGTCCGCGGTCGCGCCGCCGACGGTCGCGCCGCCGCACGCGATCGGGCGGGCCCCGGTGGTCGTGCGGGCGTGCGGGCCCTAGTGGTCGTGCGGGCCCTCGCGGTGGACCGGGCCGTGCGGGGCCGCGCAGTGCGGGTCCGACAGGTCCGCCGCGGACCGGCCGACGCTCAGCAGCTCCTCCTGCACGTGGTCGACCTGCAAGGTGGTGTGGCCGATCCCGTACGTCTCGCGCAGCAGCTGCTCCAGATCGCGGCGCACCGCGTGGCAGTCGCCCGCCGGATCCACCAGCACGTGGGCGGAGAGCGCGGCCTCACCCGAGGTGATCGTCCATATGTGCAGGTCGTGGACCTCCGCCACCGGCTTGTGGCCGACCAGCCGGTCCCCGACCGCGTCCGGGTCCAGGTGCGCGGGCGCCGCCTCCAGGAAGATCCGGCCCGACTCGCGGACCAGCCCGTAGCCCGCCTTGACCATCAGCACGACCACCACGAGCGTGGCGATCGCGTCGGCCTGCACGAAGCCGGTGGTGAGCACGATCAGACCGGCGACCGCGGTCCCGATGAAGGCGAACAGGTCGTTGAGGATGTGCTGGTAGGCGCCCTCGACGTTCAGCGAGGTCCGGTTGGCCTTCGAGATGCACCAGGCGGCCACCAGGTTCACGACGATGCCGGCCAGCGCCGTCACCAGCACCAGGCCGCCCTCGACCTGCGGCGGATCGAGCAGCCGCCGCACCGCCTCGTACGCCAGCCACACCGCGAGCAGCAGCAGCGTCAACCCGTTGGCCTGCGCGGAAAGTATCTCCGCGCGCTTGAGCCCGTACGTGAAACCGCCCTTCGCGGGCCGCGCCGACAGCCGCATCGCGATGAGCGCCAGCACGATCGAGGCCGCGTCGGTCAGCATGTGCGCCGCGTCCGACAGCAGGGCCAGCGACTGGGCGGCGATGCCGATCACGACCTCGACGGCCATGAAGGCGGCGATCAGGCCCAGCGCCATGCCCAGCCAGCGGCGGTCCGCGTCCTCGGCGACACCGTGCGAATGGCCGCCGTGCCCGTGCCCGTGCCCGTGTTCGTGCGCGTGTCCGGCGGCGGAGTGCGCGTCGTGGGCGGAGCCGCCGGCCCTGTCCGGGCCGTGCGGATGCCCGTCGTCGCCGTGTGCGTGCCCGTGTGCGCCCATGAGGTCCCCCGATGTGCGTTCGATGCGATCCGTCCGACGCGTGAAGTGAAGCGCACCCCGGCGGGATCGGCAAAGGCTGCACCGGTGACCGTTGTCATTACGATTAAGGCCGCTCTGACCTGCGGTTATGCCCGGCCGGAAGGATCGTGGGAAAATCTGCTCATGGCCCAGTCGACCGGCGCGCGAGCCGCGCCCGAGCTCGTCCTCGAGACCGATGCGGGCACCACCACGGTGATCAGCCCGGGCCGGGTCTACCACGTCGGACGGGACCCGATGAGCGAGGTCTTCCTCGACGACGCCCGGGTCTCGTGGCACCACGCCGTGCTGCGCCCCGACGGCGACCACTGGACCCTCGCCGACGAGGACAGCACCAACGGCACCTACGCCGACGGCCGCCGCATCCACGAGTGGGGTGTCGGCCCCGGCACCGAGATCCGCTTCGGCAGCGTCGCCGACGGACCACGCGCCGTCCTCCTCGGCCGCGACCCGCCCGCCCCCGCCCCCGCCGCCCCGGGTTTCCGCACCTCACGCCCCTCCGGCGTCCACAGCCCCGCCCTCACCGGCACCTTCCGGCAGCCGACGTCGGTCCGCGCGCTGCCCGCCCAGGCCCCCTTCCGGATCGGCCGCGCCCCCGACAACGACCTCGTCGTCGACGACCTGGTGGTCTCCCGCCGGCACGCCGAACTCCGCGCCCACCCCGACGGCACATACGAGATCGTCGACCTCGGCAGCCACAACGGCACCTTCCTCAACGGCGCCCCCGTCGGCCGGGCCCGCGTCCACGAGGGCGACATCGTCGGCATCGGCCACAGCGCGTTCTGCCTCGTCGGCGACCACCTCCAGGAGTACGTCGACACCGGCACCGTCTCCCTCGACGTGCGGGACCTCGCCGTCGCCGTCGACCGCGGCCGCAAGGTCCTCCTCGACCACGTGTCCTTCCCCGTCGGCGAGAAGTGCCTGCTCGGCGTCGTGGGCCCCAGCGGGGCCGGGAAGTCCACCCTGCTCGGCGCCCTCACCGGATTGCGCCCCGCCGACGGCGGCACCGTCCTGTACGACGGCCGCGACCTCTACCGCGACTACGCCGAACTCCGCAGCCGCATCGGCCTCGTACCGCAGGACGACATCCTGCACGCGCAGCTCACCGTCCGCCGGGCCCTCGCGTACGCGGCCGAACTCCGCTTCCCGCAGGACACCGCCAAGGCCGAACGCGAAGCGCGCGTCGACGAGGTGATCCGCGAACTCGGCCTCCAGGAGCGGGCCGGCCAGCCCATCCACAGCCTCTCCGGCGGCCAGCGCAAGCGCGTCTCCGTCGCCCTCGAACTCCTCACCAAGCCGTCACTGCTCTTCCTCGACGAGCCGACCTCGGGCCTCGACCCCGGCATGGACCGCTCCGTCATGCACATGCTGCGCCGCCTCGCCGACGACGGCCGCACCGTCATCGTCGTCACGCACAGCGTGCTCTCCCTCGACGTCTGCGACCGGCTCCTGGTGCTGGCCCCCGGCGGCCGGATCGCCTACTACGGGCCGCCCGGCGACACCCTGGACTTCTTCGGGTTCGAGCAGTGGCCGGAGGCCTTCGAGGCGTTCGAGACGGCGAAGGGCCGCGACTGGGCGGGGGAGTACCGCACCTCGTCCTTCCACCGCCGGTACGTCGCCGACGCCACCTCCCGGCCCTGGACCGGCGACGGCGACCTGCCGGCCCGGGCCGTCGCCCCGCCGCCCAAACCGCAGAGCTGGGGAGCCCAGCTGCGCACCCTGGTCCGGCGGTACGCCGCCGCGCTGTCCGCCGACCGCACCTTCCTCGCCATCATGATCGCCCTGCCGTTCGTCATGGGCGCCATGGCCCGGGCCCTCGCCGGCAGCCGGCTCACCGCCGAGACCGCCATGAACGCCCTGCTCATCCTGTGCGTCGGCGGTGTGCTCACCGGCGCCGCCAACGCGGTGCGCGAACTCGTCAAGGAACGGGTCATCTACCAGCGCGAGAGAGCCGTCGGCCTGTCCCGCTCGGCCTACCTGATGTCGAAGGTGGTCGTGCTGGGCGCCGTCACCGTGGTCCAGGCCGTCGTCCTCACCCTCGTCGGCCTCGCCGGGGTGGACCTGGGCGCCCCCGGCGGGGAGGGAGTCCTGCTGCCGCCGCTCGTCGAGATCACCCTCGCCGTGGCCCTGCTCTCCTTCACCGCGATGATGCTCGGCCTGCTGGTGTCCGCACTCGTCCGCAAGGAAGAGGTCACCATGCCGCTGCTGGTGCTGCTGGCCATCGTGCAGGTGGTCTTCTGCGGCGCCCTGCTCCAGCTGGACGGCGTCGCGGTGATCGGGCAGCTGTCCTGGCTGGTCCCCTCCCGCTGGGCGCTCGGCGCCATGGCCGCCACCATCGGCCTCGCCGACATCGTCCCCGGCAAGATCACATCGGACCCGCTGTTCGAACACAGCGCCGCCGTCTGGCTGCTCGACATGGGCATGCTCGTCGTCCTCTCCCTGGTGTTCGCCCTGGCCGTGGCGCGGCTGCTGCGCCGCCACGAACCCGCCATCATGCGGAAGTAGGCCCCGTGACCAGCGCCCCCGGCCCGGAGTTCCGCCCCACCCACGTGGTGCCCCAGGAGGGCATGCCCGCCTGGGAGGCCCCCGACGTGTCCCGGCCCACCGAGCCCCTCGACCCGTTCCTGCCCGTGCAACTGCTGGAACGGCGCGGCGCCTGGGGCGAGGTCCTGTGCGCGAACGGCTGGTCGGCGTGGGTGGACGGGCGGCTGCTGGTGTCCGTGCCCGGCCCGCCCCCGACGACCGGCCGCCCGCTCACCCGCACCGAGGACCCGGCCCCCCTCCTCGCCCGCTCCGCCGAGATCCTGGAACGCTACCGGGGCGCCGCAGAGGACCTGGCCCGGGGCCGCACCGACGCCGCGGGCTTCCGCGGCGCCACCGCCGGACTGCGCGCCGGGATCGTCGTCGACGGGGAGTCGGTCTGGCTCTACGACGAGGAGGCCGGCCGCTGGATGTACGGGGACGGCACCCGGCTCACCACGTACGCGGCGGTGTCCGGCCCGGGCGCCCGCGGCTCCGCCGCCCCGCCCGGGGCGCAGCACACGGTGGGGACGGCCCCGGGGAACGCGGCGGACGGGGCGGACGCCGCGGACGGGGTGGCTGCCGGAGGGGTGGCCGACGGGACGGACCCGGTCGCCGTGCAGTTCGACGTACCGCCCGAGCCGCCTCGGCTCCCCGGGCGGCCCGAACCGCCGCCGTACGAGCCCGGCGCCGGTACGGGCGGCCACGCGCCGACCCGGGTGGTCGCCCCGCCGGACACCGGGTCGGGCCCGGGCCCGGGATCAAGTTCCGGTTCCGGTTCCGGTTCCGGCTCCGGCTCCGGCTCCGGCTCCGGTGAGCGGTGATGGCCGGGACCCGGTACGGCGACAGCGGTCTGCCCTACGACCTGACCGGGCGGCAGGTCGCCGGCTACCGCGTGGAGAGCGAGCTCGGCCGTGGCGGCATGGCCGTGGTCTACCTCGCCCGCGACGTGCGGCTGGGCCGCCGGGTCGCGCTGAAGGTGCTGGCGCCCGAACTGGCACGCAACGACTCCTTCCGGCAGCGGTTCATGCACGAGTCCCGGGCCGCCGCCGCGATCGACCACCCGCACATCGTGCCCGTGTTCGAGGCCGACGAGGCCGACGGGCTGCTCTTCATCGCCATGCGCTACGTGAACGGACACGACCTCCAGACCGTCCTGGACCGCGGCGGGCCGCTGGACGCCGAGGCGGCCGTGCGGATCGCCACTCAGGTGGCCTCGGCGCTCGACGCGGCCCACGACCACGACCTCGTCCACCGGGACGTGAAACCCGCCAACATCCTGGTGGCGGCCGGCGTCGACGAGGACCACCCGGAGCACGTGTACCTCGCCGACTTCGGCCTGACGAAGAAGTCCCTGTCGCTGAGCGGGGTCACCAGCTTCGGCGACATCGTCGGCACCGTCGACTACATGGCCCCCGAGCAGGTCGAGGGCATCGCCGTCGACGGCCGGTGCGACCTCTACAGCCTCGCCTGCGTCGTGCACGCCGCCCTCACCGGGGCGCCGCCCTTCCGCCGCACCAACGACGTGTCCGTGCTGCTCGCCCAGAAGAACGACCCGCCGCCACCGCTGTCCTCGCTGCGCCCCGGGCTGCCGCTCGCCTTGGACGACGTCCTGGCCAAAGCCCTGGCCAAGGCGCCCGGCGACCGCTACGACACCTGCCTCCAGTTCACCGGCGCGCTGCGTCGGGCCGCGCGCGGGGCACCCGTAAAGCCGCTGCCGCCCCCGGACCCGGAACCCGGACGGCCCCGCACGGAGCCGGTGCCGGTCCCCGCGGGGCCGCCGCCCCCACCGCCCGGCTGGGCGCTGCCCGTCTTCCGGGCCGGCCGCCGTCGCTGAGCCGCCGCCGGCGGTGCCTTCACGGGTCCCGGTCCCGGTTCCGCTTCCCGGTGAAGCCGTGAGGGCCGTGGTCAGCGGGCCCGGTCGGCTGCCGCGCCGCGCCGGACGCGGCCGGCGAGCAGTCCACCGAGGAATCCGGCGACCGCGCCCCAGAGCAGGCCGAGGCCCACCGTCCGCCACAGCACCGGCCGCAGCTCCACCTGCCCGCCGAGCCCGTCGACCTCGCCGATGCCCAGCAGGGACAGCCCGTACCGGGCCTGTACGTCGCCGAGGAGACAGATCGCCAGGACGGCCAGGGCGAGCGCGACCGCCAGGTGCAGGGCGTGCTGCCAGGGCTTCATCGCGCCGGGGGAGCGCATGGCGGCGACGAAGCCGGCGCCGAGCACCAGCACGGCGGCCACCACGACCAGCCACCAGGCGCGGCCGTCGTGCTCGGCGAGCGATCCGACGTCGATGCGGGACAGGTCGGGGGTCCGCAGGACCTCGTCCAGGAGCTGGGGCATCGGAAGCCCGAACGGCCCCTCGACCTTGCCCTCCCACGATCCGCCGAGCCCCAGCGTGAGGGCGGGCCACACCAGGTTGGGCAGGCCCAGCAGCACCACGGCGAAGGTCTCCGACGGGTGGCCGCGGGTGGCGGCGACCACGACGCCGACGCCGACGCCGAGCACGACGTACGCGAGGAGCAGCAGCACGGTCGCGGACGCGGCGGGTCGGACGGCGGCGTGGAAGCGGACCAGGCGGGCGGGGAGCGGGGTCCGCCGGGACACGAGCAGGGCGAGCACGACCAGGCCCAGGATCCAGAGCAGGCCGAAACCGAGCGTCGCGGGCAGCTCCGCCCGGAAGCCCACGGTGGGCGAGGCGTCCAGCAGCTCGCCGAGTTCGCCGAGCGGGTTGTCGCCCACGCTGATCCCGAAGGTGTGCCGGGCGAAGAGTGCGAAGCAGGTCAGCAGGGCCAGCCACAACAGGACCAACTGTCCGGCCCGGGCGAGGAGTTCGCCCTCGCCGATGACGGCCCGGTGGCGCATCGGGCGCAGCCAGCAGTAGCCGGCGGTGAGCGCGCCGGCCAGGCTGACCGACAGCGGGAGCACCGAGATCCCGGCGTCGGCCCCGGCGAGGAACCCGGCGCCGCCGGACACCTCGACGGAGCCGCCCGCGGCCATCACGACCACGGCCGCCAGTACGTGGGGGAACGCGCCGCCGGGCAGCGATCCGGCGCCCGCGGCGCCCAGTCCTGCCGCGGCCACGGCCGTCATCGCCGCGAATCCGGCGAGCGCCGCGATCAGCGCGTCCCGCCAGCCCGCCGCCGCCGAGGGGGTCCGGGCCGCTGCTGCCTTTCCTGCCGTTGGGCTCACCCTGACACCGTAAGCAGGCCGCGCACGGCCCGCGCGGCGGACGGCCGGGGGCGGGCGGCCGCCGGGTTGCGGGCGCCACCCGGATGGCGCACACAATGGTCGGCAGGAGTGTCGCAAGTCCGGTTCCTCCCGCTGGGGGCCGGAGTCCTCCGCCTGGGAAGAAGCCGCCCGTGACCACACAGCCCTCCGGCCGGCCGCCGAACGGCCGCCCCACAGGTCCCCCGTCCGGCCGCCCCACGGGCCCCCCGTCGGGCCCGCTGTCCGGCTCGTCCGGGCAGGAACAGGGCCCGTCGGCGCCGCCGCCCGGTGTGCCGCCGGAGCCGCCCGGAGGTGGTTCCGGCGGCGGTTCCGCAGGGGCTGGCGGTGGTCAGGACGGAGGCGCGGGAGGCGGCGGCAAGCCGTGGTGGCGGTCCGTTCCGAGGATCGCCACGGCCGCGCTCGCGCTCGTCGCGGCGGTGGTGCTGACGGTCGTCCTGACCCGGCCAGGCAATGCCCCCAAGAGTGGTGGCGAGGTGTTCCTGCAGGCCGCGTCGGCGGAGGGGCCGGACCCGTACACGGAGTCCACCGCGACCACCCCGGCCCCCGCGACGCGGCAGCCGCAGTCCCCGCCACCGCCCGCGACCCCGCCGCCGCCCGGCGGGCAGACCGTGACGCACAGCGTGCCCGGCTCGGCCCCCGGCCTCTACGGGGGCACCAAGAACGTCGCGAGCTGTGACGTGGAGAAGCAGGTCAAGGTGCTGACCGCGCAGCCCGCGAAGAACGGCGCCTTCGCCTCCGCCCTCGGCATCCAGCCGTCCACCGTCCCCGGCTACCTGCGCTCCCTCACCGCCGTGCAGCTGCGGTCGGACACCCGGGTCACCAACCACGGCTACCGGGACGGCCGTCCGACCAGCTACCAGGCGGTGCTCCAGGCCGGCACGGCCGTGCTCGTCGACAGCCACGGCGTGCCGCGGGTGCGGTGCGCCTGCGGGAACCCCCTCGGACCGCCGGTGGCGCTCCCGGCCGACCCGGTGCGGCACGGCCGGGCCTGGCCCACGTACCGGCAGGCGAACGTGGTGGTGATCGCGCCGTCGGTGACGGTCATCAACAAGTTCGTGATCTACGACCACGAGGACCGCCGCTGGTACGAGCGGCCCCGCGGCCACCACGACCGCCCCGACAAGCCCGTACCGCCGCCGCCGGACCCGTCCCCCTGGGTACCGGTGACCCCGCCGGTGAGTCCGCCGGTGACACCGTCCGAGATCACGCCGTCCGACTCGGGTACGCCTTCGGACTCGGGCACGCCGTCCGACTCGGGTACGCCTTCGGACGAGGAGTCGTACTCCTCCGACACCGGGACCCCCTCGGATTCCGGTTCCTCTTCCGACTCCGCGTCGTCATCGTCACCGGCATCGGACGAGGTGACCCCGTCCGACTCCGGCAGCTCGTCGTCGCCCGCGCGGATCGCCGGCTCCGTGGCGCCCCTGGGAACCCCCTGCCCGGTGCTGTCCGGGACGGTCATCGTGACCCCGCCGCCCGCGCCCGGTGTCAGCCCGCCGACTCCGTGCCCGCCCGTCGTCTACCCGCCCAGCGGCCCGCCGTCCGCCGCCTCGCCCGCCTCCGAACCGGCCACGCCCCCGTCGCCCGCCGACGTCTCGCCGGAGAGCCAGGCCGCACCGGCCACCTCCCAGGAAGAGCCGGCCCCGCAGCCCCTCACCTCCCTGACCACGTCCTCTCCGGCGGCCCCGCCGCCCTCCTCCCCGCCGCCTTCCTCCCCGCTCCCGGGCTACGGCGACTGACCGCCCGCCCGCCCGCCCCGCAGCGCCACCGCGCACCGGTACCCCAGGTACCGGTGCGCGGTGGCGTGCTGACCAGGCGTCGGGTCCCGGGTCGGCGGCCGGCCCGGTAGCTACGCGCGTTGAAATGGGGCGCTCGCCCGTACTGCAACGGACGTCACTTACGTCCCGCTACGCGCGTCCACCGGGAAAGATCCGCGCGACGGACATGTTTTCTTCATCTGTTCGGCACATGACAATGTGAGCCTCGCTCTGCCACCTGACATCCCGCCAACCCGACCGGCGGGAGCGGTGCGTGTTGAAGAGGTATCCCCCACGTGAAGAGGATCTCCCGTCTGACCCCCTGGGCCGCCGGGCTCGCGGCGACGGCCGCAGCAGCCCTGTTCCTGATACCGGCCCCGGCGTCCGCCGGTCCGTCGCAGGTCGCGATCGCCCCGGTCGCCGCCACCGTGACGCCCGACGAGTACTACGCCCCGGCCGCGGGCAAGACCGGAGCGGCTCTCAAGACCGCTCTGCACGACATCATCAAGACCCAATCGAAGATCAGCTACTCGGCTGTCTGGAACGCCCTCAAGGTCACCGACCAGGACCCGGCCAACCCCAACAACGTCATCCTCGTCTACTCCGGCCGTTCGCAGTCCAAGGCGACCAACGGCGGCGGCGTCAACGACTGGAACCGCGAGCACGTCTGGGCCAAGAGCCACGGAGACTTCGGCGAGGTCACCGGCCCGGGCACCGACCTGCACCACCTCCGCCCGGAGGACGTCACGGTCAACAGCACCCGCGGCAACAAGGACTTCGACCTCGGCGGCAGCCCCGTCTCCGAGGCCCCCGGCAGCTACACCGACGCCGATTCCTTCGAGCCGCGCAACGCGGTCAAGGGCGACGTCGCGCGCATGCTGCTCTACATGGCCGTGCGCTACGACGGCGGCGACGGCTTCGCCGACCTCGAGATGAACGACAGAGTGCTCAACGGCTCCGCGCCCCTCTTCGGCCGGATCAGCCTGCTGAAGCAGTGGAACCAGCAGGACCCGCCGGACGCCTTCGAACAGCGCCGCAACCAGGTGATCTACGACACCTACCAGCACAACCGCAACCCGTTCATCGACCACCCGGAGTGGGTCAACCAGATCTGGTAGCCCCCCGCGTGCCCCACGGGCCGCACCCGCGCGCAGCCCCGGCCACCGCCGGCCGGGCCGCTGCCGCCACGGGTGCGGCCCGTCCGCGCATCCCCTCCCACCGGGGCCTCGCACCCCGGCCGGTGGGACGGCCGGATCGGTGAGACAGTGGGACCATGGGCCACAGGGGAGTACCCCGGGCCGCCGTGCCGCACCCCGACGCATGGCCGGCCCGGCCGGACCTGAGCCTCGCGCTCAACCGGATGGGTACCTTCGACTGGAACCTCGACAGCGGGCAGATGCACCTCGACGCGACCGCTCTCGAGGTCTTCGAGCTGTGGCCGGACGAATACGCCGGTACGGCCGCCTCGCTGCGCGTGCGCATCCCGCCCGGCGAGGAGGCCCGCCTCGACGCCCGGGTCTCCCAGGCCCTGAAGAACGGTCGCACCGAGTACGGGGCCTACTTCCGGATCCGGCTCCGCGACGGCACCCCCCGCTGGACCCACACCCAGGGCCACATCCTGCGTGACGACACGGGCCGCCCGTACCGGATCATCGGGATCGTCCGGGACGCGTCCCCGGACCCCGACGACCCCGGCGCGCCCGCCGCCCCGGACGGCCGGGACGAGGCCGGCCGGGACGCGGCCCGGCGCCGGATGACCGGGGTGGTGGACCGCACCACCGCGATCCTCGCGCACGCCCGCACCGTCAACGACGTCACCGACATCCTCAAGGACCCCGAGTCCCTCGGGCACCTCGGCGCGGTCAGCGTGATGCTCGGGGTGGTCGACGGCGGGCGCGTACACCTCGTCGCCGAGGGGCAGCTCGGCTCGTACGTCCCCGAGATCGAGTACACCCGGATCGACGCGGCGTTCCCGATGAGCGAGGCGGTCCGCACCCTCCAGCCCGTGTTCCTCACGTCGCGGGAGGAGTTCCAGGAGCGCTTCCCGCTGCTGTGGCCGTACATCGAACCGCTCTCCGTGCGCAGTGGCGCGTACCTGCCGCTGATCGCCCAGGGGCGCCCGATCGGCGCCATCGGCCTGCTGTACGCGCGGGACGGCGGGTTCTCCGCCGAGGAGCGCAACCTGCTGGTCGCACTCGGCAGCGGCATCGCGCAGAGCCTCCAGCGGGCGATGCTGTACGAGCAGGAACACGACCTCGCCGAAGGCCTCCAGCGGGCGATGCTGCCGCGTCGGATCCCGGAGGTGCCGGGTGCGCAGATCGCCGTGCGCTACCGCGCCGCCCGGATGGGCCGGGACATCGGCGGGGACTGGTACGACGTGGTCCCGCTGGGCGACGGCCGGATCGGCGTGATGATCGGCGACGTCGAGGGCCACGACACCGACGCCGCCGCCGTCATGGGCCAACTGCGGATCGTGCTGCGCGCCTACGTCACCGAGGGGCACACCCCCGGCGCGGCGATGGCCCGGGCCGGCGCCTTCCTCCGCGACCTGGAGACCGACCGCTTCGCCACCTGTACGTACGTCGAGGCCGACCTGAACACCGGCCTGCTGCAACTGGTGCGGGCCGGGCACCTGGACCCGGTGGTGCGCCGCGGCGACGGCAGCTGCCACCGGGTCGCGGTCGCGGGCGGCCTCCCGCTCGGCCTGCCCGCCACGCCTCCGGCGGAGAAGGCCGCCCGCGCGGCCGGGGAGACGGCGGCCCGGGAGGCGGCGGAGGTACCCGCGGGGGGCGGTGCGGTCGCGGGCCTGGGTACCGGCTATCCCGTCACCGCGCTCGAACTGCACCCCGGCGAGACGTTGTTGCTGTGCACCGACGGCCTGATCGAGCGGCCCGGCGCCGATCCCGACCTCGGCATGCGGGAGTTCATGGCCGCCGTACGGCGTGGCCCGACCGATCTGGAGCAGCTCGCCGACGTGCTGTGTGACCTGGTGGGCGACGCGGGCGGCGGCGACGACATGGCCCTGCTCCTGTTGCGCCGTCACGGTTCCCCCGTACCGCGCGGCGGCGGCCCGTTGCGCCACCACCTCAGGCCGGGCGACCCGTCGGGCCCGGCCACGGTCCGCCACCTGGTCCGCGCCGCCGCGGCGGCCTGGGGCGCGCGGGACCGGTCCGACGAGATCGAGCTGGCCGCCGACGAGCTGATGACGAACGCGCTCGTACACACCGACGGCGGCGGCGAGGTGACACTGCGGCGCACGGCCGAGGGCCGGATCCGCGTCGAGGTCGAGGACGGCTCCAGCGCGCTGCCGCGCCGCCGGGAGGCGGGCGACTGGGCGGTGTCGGGCCGCGGCCTGCAGCTGATCGACGGGCTCGCGGACGCGTGGGGAGTGGAGCCCCGGGGCGGCGGCAAGTGCGTCTGGTGCGAGTTCGCCGCACCGGCCGCCGAGCCCGCCGAGCCCGCCGAGCTGGCCGGGAACTCCTAGTCCACGGCGTCCGCCGAGCCCGCGGTGTCCGGCCCATGTGCGTCGCGCGGGTGCCGCGCGGGAGAACACGGACAGACAAGTTCCGGCCAATTGATCCGTGTTGGCGAGAAACGTGTCCAAGGTCACTGCGTACATATTTGGTTGTTACTCCCGACAACGAGGACACAAGCCGCGGGTCGGGCGTTGCTCGATGATCGTGTTCCTGTCAGAGTGCCCCGGATCTCTGCGCGCGATGGCGCGGAGACGCACAGGCATGGGGGAGTGCACAAGCGTGACCAATGCACCAAGACCAGGACCGCGTAACCGGGCGGACCGGAGCAACACGGACCTGATCCCTGGGACGTCCCACCGGCGGGTTTCGGCCACCACGGCACTCGCGCTCGCCACGGCGCTGCTGCTGGCCGCGCCGTACGCCGCACAGGCGGCGACCGCGCCGCCCAGCGCACCGGCAGCCGCGCCCGGCGCCGGGCACGAGGCCGCCAAGCCCGCCGCGCCGGAGTCCCGTACTCCCGCCGAGAAGGCGCGCACGGAAGCCGCGAAGACCGGCCGGGACGTGCCGGTGCCCGAGCTCACCACCGAGTACAGCACCACCGTGGTGACGCCCAAGGGCAAGCTCCGCACCGAGCGCACCCTGATGGCCGCGCGGACCAAGGGCAAGCAGGGCAAGTGGGTGGCCCTGGACGACACGCTGACCGCCCGCGCGGACGGCACCGTCGCGCCCAAGGCGTCCAGCTCGGGCCTGGTCATCTCCGGCGGCGGCACCGGCCCGCTGGCCACCATGACCACCGCGGACGGCAAGCAGCTCGCCGTCTCCTCGCCCTTCCCGGGCGCCCTGCCCAAGCCCGTGCTCGACGGCAACGGCGCGCTCTTCCAGGACGTGGCCCCGGACACCGACCTCCAGGTGACCGCCACCAAGTGGGGCGGCTACACCACCGTCGTGGTGCTGCGCAGCCCGGTCGCCGCCGCCAACCCGGCCGTGCGCAACCTCGTCTTCCCCACCGTCACCAAGGGGCTGAAGCTCGCCCAGGGCAAGGACGGCGGCCTCACCGCGGCCAACGGCAAGGAGACCGTGTTCCGGGCTCCCGCCCCGCTCATGTGGTCCGCGAAGGAAGCCCGCAGGCCCGCCGCCCGCGGCTCCAAGTACGCCGACCTCGACACGGGCGTCGAGACCGTCAAGGGCAGCGGCACCCGCGCCGGCCTGAGCAGCGTCGACGGCCCCGGCTCCTCGGCCACCGTCGCGAAGATCCCGGTCACCCGCGCCAAGGTCGACGGCACCGCGGCCCGCGCCACCGGCGCCATCGCGCTCGCGCCGAGCCTGGACCTGCTCGACGGCAAGGACACCAGCTACCCCGTCTACGTGGACCCCTCGTGGTCGCCGGACGCCCGCGGCAAGCAGCACCACGCCTGGGTCATGTCGGCGCACACCACCACCGGCAACTACGACCGCACCGGCTCCGCCGACCGCGACCGCCCGGGCTCCGGCTACCAGGGCTGGGAGACCGCGACCGGCATCGAGCGCGCGATGTTCGAGTTCGACACCAACGGGTACTACGGCGCGCACATCAACTACGCCAACCTGCGCATCAGCCAGTACATCTCCTCCGACTGGTCGTGCACCACGAAGTACCCCGTGAACGTCTACCGCGCCAACGCGTTCGACGGCTCCATCAACTGGGGCAACCACGTGGTCCGCGAGTGGCTGGACGGCAAGGACGTGCCCGGCAACGGCACCAACTCCGCCTGCTACAACGACATCCCCATCGACTTCAACGTCACCGGTGCGATGCGCGACGCGATCCTCGACACCAGCAAGCCCCTCGCCTTCGCCGTCCGCGGTCAGGAGGGCACCGGCAACAAGATGGGCTTCAAGCGGTTCTCGTACAACGCGACGCTGAGCACGGAGTACGACTTCCCGCCGCGTGTCCCCACGAACCCGCACACCATCCCGGCCCCGCGCCGGGTCGTCGCCGGTGACACCCAGGCCTGCGGCACCGTCGCCGCCGCCCAGTACGGCTGGCTCACCAACAGCAACGCCAGCTTCGCCTCCACGGTCAGCAGCCCCAACCAGGGCCAGCTCACCGAGTGGGTGAACATCTGGGACGAGACCTCCTCCTCCACCACGCACCAGAACTGGTCCGGCTTCGTCGGCACCGGCACCGAGGCCCGCTACGACCTGCCCATCGGCACGCTCGCCGACGGACACAACTACGCCTGGGCCACCCACGGCGACGACGGCCTGCTGCGCGGACCCTCCAGCACCACCTGCCACTTCGCGGTGGACCTGACCCCGCCGGTCATGCAGTTCGGCGCGGTCACCGACCCGGCGACCCAGTTCCCGCCGTCCGGCGCCGGCCAGATCACCAAGCTCGGCCTCGGTGACACCGGCACCATCCCGGTCACGGCCTCCGACCCGAGCCCCGGCGCGAACCTGCGCAACTCCGGCCTGGCCTGCATCCAGTTCGGCTTCGACCCGCAGCTCGTCGGAGCCACCCAGCAGTGCGGCAGCCCGCTCAGCCTCACCGGCATCAGCGTCAAGCCCACCCACTGGGGCACCAACATCGTGTACGCGCGGGTCCTCGACGAGGCCGGCAACGCCTCGCAGACCCTCTCGTACTCCTTCTACGTGCCGTGGAAGCCGGGCCCCGTCGCCTTCGGTGACACCAGCGGCGACGCCCGCCCCGACATCCTGCTCCCGGACAGCGCGGGCAACCTGATCGCGCACGGCCGCGCCAGCGACGGCACCGCCGCCAGCATGATCCCCAGCGGCACGGCCGCCAGCGCCCTCCAGGTGCCGGAGCCGACGTCCACCCGCACGTGGAAGGACTACCGGGTCTCGCACCGCGGATCCCTCGACCCGGGCCGCAACGTGGACGACCTCTTCGTCCACCGCGAGCCCACCGCGATCGGCGGCCAGGGCGGCTCGGACCTCTTCGTGTACGACAACACCCTGTCGAACCCGGGCTGGTTCGGCCTCGGCACGAAGACCTCCGTCGAGAAGCCGGACTGCGACACCGAGTACAGCTCCTCGTGCGCCGGCTACCACAACGGCACCGCCTGGCAGTACTCCAGCCAGATCACCGCGACCGGCCCCGCCAAGACGACCCGTACGCCCGGCCGCGCCGTCAGTGACGCGACCGGACTGCTCGCCGTCGAGTCCGGCAACCTGTGGTTCTACCCGGTCCGCACCAACCAGATGCTCGCCCAGCCCACCCTGGTGGACGGCAGCGGCAGCTGGGACGACAAGGACCTGATGGTCCCCGGCAACACCCTGCACATCGGCGCCACCACCGACACCGCCCCCGCCCTGTGGGTGCGCAACCGGACCAACGGCGACATCTTCCAGTACGAGCTGACCACCACGGTCCGTGCCGCCGACGGGTTCGTCGTGGTGACGGGCCTGACCGCGCAGCCGTCCACCCGGATCGGCTACGGCATCACCGGCGCCGGCTACCCGCGGGTCGGCTCCGACGGTGACGTCACCGGCGACGACGTCCCGGACTTCTGGGCGCAGGACACCAGCGGCGTGCTGCACGCCTGGGCCGGCACGCCGTCCGCCCCCGTCGCGGGCATCCGCACGGTGGTCGGCTACGAGGGCTACCACGTCCGGGCCAACGGCCTCACCCCCACGGTGGAACTCCGCCTGGAGGGCAACGCCAAGGCCATCCCGGCGAAGAACGCGGCCGGCGCCGACAACACCAGCTCCGCGACGGCCGTCTCCTACCCCGTCGAGACCGTGGGCGGCCACGCCCGCCAGGTCGGCGTCTTCGACGACGCGCTGACGTCGGTCGTCACCGGCCCGTCCAAGGTGGTCGACACCCGGCAGTCCTTCACCATCAGCACCTGGGCGAAGGTCGACAAGTCCGGCGGCGTCGTCGTCAGCCAGGACGGCGCGCAGACGAGCTCCTTCCTGATCTACGGCGAGACCGGCAACTGGCGCTTCGCGCTCGCGCGCGGCGACAGCACCGGCTGGCCGTACGACTACACCAACACCGTCAACCCGGCGAACCTCTTCAAGCCGGGCGTGTGGACCCAGCTCACGGCCACCTACAACGCCACGACCGGGGCGATGAGCCTCTACGTCAACGGCACCCTGTCGGCCAGCGGCCACCACGCGGCGGGCAGCAGCCCGGTGCCGAACGGCTCGCTGGTCCTGGGCCGGTACAAGAACGAGGCCAAGCCGACCGGCTGGATGAAGGGCGGCGTCGCGAGCCTGTCCGTCTACCAGAACCACGTCCCGTCGGTCACGGCCTCCAAGGTCCCGGTCCGCTACGCCCCGTCCCCGGACACCTGCGTGGACGCGCCGGGCAACAACTCCGGCAACGGCATGCACCACCAGATGTACGGGTGCAACGGCACGCCGGCCCAGCAGTTCGACGTCAACGCCAACGGCACGCTGACCCACAACGGCCAGTGCACCGCCGCCAGCGGCAACCAGACGACGTCGGGCACCGCCATCATCTTCTGGGGCTGCCTCAACGAGGGCGGCCAGCAGTGGCTGCCGCGCG
This sequence comes from Streptomyces sp. NBC_00239, assembly GCF_036194065.1. NCBI lineage: Bacteria > Bacillati > Actinomycetota > Actinomycetes > Kitasatosporales > Streptomycetaceae > Streptomyces > Streptomyces sp. NBC_00239. The sequence goes on from NZ_CP108095.1 coordinate 7,284,394, forward strand.
CCGACGGCAGCATCTACAACCCCCAGTCGGGCATGTGCCTGGACCTTCCCTGGGGCAACCGCAACTGGGGCACCCAGCTCCAGCTCTTCGGCTGCAACGGCACCGCGGCCCAGCGCTGGAGCATCCCGACGGTGACCACGGCCGACCTCCCGGTCTCGCCGTAACGCCGACGGACACGAGCAGCACATGAAAGGAGGGCCCCGCGGCTTCGGCCGCGGGGCCCTCCTGCTGTCCGCGGGGCGGTGGCTCACCCCGTGGGCGGGCGGCCCCGACGGTTCTCGGCGAACCTGCGCCGGTCAGAGGGAGACGAGGGTGACCTCGGTGGCCTTCACGCTGGTCCACACCGCGGCACCCTCGGCCAGCCGCAGTTCGGCGGCGGCCTCGGGGGTGATCTCCGCGACCAGGTCGGGCGCCTCCGGCGAGGTGATGAGGACGCGCAGCCTGCTGCCGACCGAGGTGATCTCCCGGACCGTGCCCGGCCAGACGTTGCGCGGGCTGCCGCCCGGCCGGTCGCGGTGCACCGCGACCGCCTCCGGCGCGATGATCGCCAGCGCGGACGTGCCCTCGGGGGCCGCGTCGGCGAGGACCAGCCGGCCGCCGCCCGCGGTGACGAGGCCGCCCGCGGTGACCGTGCCGGGCCACGCGTTGCGGCCGAGCATCCGCGCCACCCACGGCGACCGCGGATGCCGGGTGACCTCGGCGGGCGGCGCGTCCTGCAGGGTGCGGCCGCCTTCGAGTACGAGCACCCGGTCGGCCAGCGACACGGCCTCCACCGGGTCGTGCGTGACGATCAGGCAGACCCCGCCGAACCCGGCCAGGTGCGCGCGCAGGGTGTGCCGTACCCGCGCCCGGGTGGTCTGGTCGAGTGCGGCCAGCGGCTCGTCGAGGAGCAGCAGCCGGGGGCGGGCGGCGAGCGCCCGGGCCAGCGCGACCCGCTGGGCCTGGCCGCCTGAGAGCTGGCCGGGCTTGCGGCGGCCGAGCGGGCCGACGCCGAGCCGGTCCAGCCACTCCTGCGCCTCGCGGCGGGCCTGCGCGCGCGGCACCCCGCGGGCGCGCAGCCCGTACGCGGTGTTCGCGAGCGCGGTGAGGTGCGGGAACAGGGCGCCGTCCTGCGGCACCCACGCCACCTGCCGCTTGTGCGGGGGCAGGCCGGTCGCGTCGGTGTCACCGAGGCGCAGCCGGGCGTGCGCCCGCGGGGTCAGGCCGAGCAGGGCGCGCAGCAGGGTGGTCTTGCCGGCGCCGTTCTCGCCGACGACGGCGATGGTGGTGCCGGGTGCGGCGTCGAGGGTGAGCTCGTTGAAACCGGTCACCTCGGCGTGCAGGGGCCAGGACTCGGGGGCGTGGGAGTGGGCGTCGGCGTGGGCGTTGGCGTTGGGGGGTGTGTGGGCCGGGGCAGCCGTACCCCGGCCGCCCGGCCCGGCGACCGCGCGCGCGTCCGGTCCCGATCCCGGCCCCGATTCCGGCCCCGTGCCCGCTCCCGTGCCCGCTCCCGTGCCCGGTCCGGTGCCCGGTCCGGTGGCCGCGTCCGCGGGACGGTCCCCGGTCGGACCGGTGCCGGCCGCGGACTCCTCGGCGGGCCCGGCGGCCGGGCCCTTGGTACGGCGGTCGACGGGTGTGCCGGTCCAGCGGCCGCGCAGCGCGATCAGCACGGCCATGGCGATGGCGAGCAGCAGCAGGGAGAGCGAGGTGGCGGCCTCGGGCTGGTCCTGGAGCAGCAGGTACACCTGGAGGGGCAGGGTCTGGGTGGTGCCGGGCAGGTTCCCGGCGAAGGTGATGGTGGCGCCGAACTCGCCGAGTGCCCGGGCCCAGGTGAGCGCGGCCCCGGCGATCAGGCCGGGCGCCACCATGGGCAGGGTGACGGTGAAGAACACCCGTACGGGAGCCGCGCCCAGCGAGGCGGCCGTCTCCTCGTAACTGGTCTTGAGGCCGCCGAGCGCGCCCTCCAGGCTGATGACGAGGAACGGCATCGCCACGAAGGTCGCCGCGATCACGGCGCCCGAGGTGTGGAAGGGCAGGGTGATGCCGAACGAGTCCTCGAGCCACGGCCCGAGCAGGCCGCGCCGCCCGAAGCCGAGCAGCAGCGCGACGCCGCCGACCGTGGGCGGCAGCACCATCGGCAGCAGCACCAGCGAGCGCACCACCGCCTTGCCGGGGAACTCGACCCGCGCCAGCAGCCAGGCCAGCGGCACGCCCAGCACCAGGGACAGGCCGAGGGCCCAGAACGAGACGAGGAGGGACAGCTTGAGCGCCTCGATCACCCCGGGCGTGGTGAGGTGCGTGCCGAGGTCCTCCCAGGAGGTGCGGACCAGGATGCCGATCAGCGGCAGCAGCAGGAACGCGACGCCCAACAGGGCCGGCAGGGCCAGCGCGAACGGCGTGCGGGTGGGGCGGGGTCGGCTCATGCGGTTCCTGCGTTCTGCGTACGGGGTGCGGGGCGGCGGCCGAACCCGAGAATACGGACCGACCCGGCGCGGGCCCGCACCCTGCGGACCGGCCCGGCGCGGGCCCGCGCCCTTGCGCGACGCCCTGGCGGGGTGCGACCCCCAGCCTCGCCGGTGCCCTGGCGGCACATCCCGCCTGGCGGGCAGTTCCCAGCCTCGCCGGCGTTTGAGGCGCGGGGTTTGGGGCGGAGCCCCAGGAGTGCAACCCGGCTGGCGCCGGGCACCGGGCTCCGCCCGGACTCGCTCCTCAAGCGCCGGAGGGGCTGAAGGGTGCGCGGGGTTGTTGAAGGGTGCGCGGCCCTACGGCTGCTGGAAGCCCGCGTCCCTGAGGATCCGCTGCGCCTCAGGGGTGCTCAGCCACGCCACGAACGCGGCAGCGGCCCCGGCGTTCTCGGACGTCTTGAGGGCCGCCGCCGGGTAGGAGGCGACGGCGTTCTGCGCGTCGGGGATGACGACGGCCTCGACCTTGTCGGCGGCCTTGGCCGCGTCGGTCTTGTAGACCAGGCCGGCGTCGGCCTCGCCCAGTTCGACCTTGGAGAGCACCGCACGGACGTTCGGCTCCAGCGAGACCGGCTTCACGACGACCTTCTGGGCGTCGAGGATCTTCTTGCTGTAGCGGCCCACCGGCACCTCGGGGGCGGCGAGGACGACCTTCAGCTTGGTGTCCGCGAGGTCCTTGAGCGCGCCGATCTTGTGCGGGTTGCCCTTGGTCGTGGCGATGACCAGGCGGTTCTTCGCGATGACGGCGGGCGTGCCGGCGACCTCGGAGGTCAGACCGTCCATGGTCTTGGTGTCGGCGGTGACCAGCGCGTCGGCCGGGGCGCCCTGCTTGACCTGGGCGGCCAGCTCCTGGGAGCCGGCGAAGGAGAACGTGACCTCGGTGCCCGGGTGGGCCTTCTCGTACGCGGCGCCCGCCGTCTTGAAGACGTCGGTGAGCGAAGAGGCGGCGAGCACGGTCAGCTTGGCGTCCTCGGGCGCGTCGGCGGACGGCGCGGACGACGAGCCGGCGGTGGCGTCCTTCCTGCCGTCGCTGTCGCTGCTGCCGCAGGCGGACAGAGGGACGAGCAGGGCGGCGGTGAGGACGGCGGCAGCGGCGCGGCGGTGGTTCAGGGCAGAGGACATGAGGCGAGGTCTCCTCGGTGTGGCGGGCCGCTGGTGCGGACCGCGCGGTGGACGGGCGGCGCCGGTGACGGGCGGAGCGGACTCGGACGGCGAACGGGTGGTGGCTTCGAGCGGGGCCGGGTGCGGTGCGCTGCGCCGGACGGGCCGCGGGTACGCGGGGGTCGCCTCGGACGCGGTCGATGGACACGCCGGCGGACTTCACGCGGGCTGTGGCCTGCATGTCGACTGCATATGCGACACGGTAGGGGCACTGTTGCGGCATTTGCAATCCGCTTAGGGTCATCTACCTGGCAGCTGCCAGTCGCCTTGTCGTATCCGACGAACCTCGCTCCCGCCCGCTTCGCTACAGTGCGTCGTATGGCTGACGAGGGAACCTCCGCGCGCGTCGACGTCTGGATCTGGTCGGTCCGGCTCACCAAGACCCGGGCGCTCGCCGCCGCGGCTTGCCGCGCGGGACACGTCCGGGTCAACGGCGACCGCGCCAAGCCCGCGCAGAGCGTGAAGGAGGGCGACGAGGTGCGCCTCTTCCACGAGAACCGGGAGCGGATCGTGATCGTCCGCAAGGCCGTCTCCAAGCGGGTCGGCGCACCCGTCGCGGCCGAGTGCCTGACCGACAACAGCCCGCCGCCGCCCACCAAGGTGGAGGCCGCGGCCGCCGGGCTCCGCGACCGCGGCGCCGGCCGCCCCACCAAGCGCGAACGCCGCGACCTCCAGCAGCTGCGCGGCCGCTGACGGCGAACCGCGCAGAGTAGCAGCCGGCGGGGACGGCGAGCCGGTGTTTGTCGGGTGGTGATGAGGAGGGCCGCAGCCGGGGAACCCGGCACTAGCGTCCGGTGTCACCCCCGAAGCCAGGAGGACCCGGTGCGCTCATCCGTCCGCAGCACGCTCGCGTCGAGCCGCCTGATCGGCACGGCACTGGTCGTCGGCGCCCTTGCCGTGACCCTCGCCGCCCTGCTGATCCCGGTCCGCTCCTTCGGGGAGGACCGTGCCGCGGCCGCCTCCGGCTCCCCTTTCACCGACGACGGCCGCGGCACGGTCAGCACTCCGTACGGCCCGCTCACCCCGCAGGACCGGGACTTCGTCCGGCGGGTGCGGCTGGCCGGGCTGTGGGAGCTGCCCGCCGGGCGCGACGCCCAGCGGCGCGGCGGGCGGGAATCCGTACGGACCGCCGGCGAGCACCTGGTGATGGGCCACACCGAGCTGGACCGGCGGGCCCTCAAGACCGGCGAGGCGCTGGGCATCCCCCTCCCGGACCGGCCCAGCGCCGAGCAGCAGGGCTGGCTCGACCAGCTGCGCGTGGCCCGGGGCGAGCGGTACGAGCAGCTGTTCGCGAACCTGCTGCGCGCCGCGCACGGCAAGGTGTTCGCCCTCGTCGCCCAGATCCGGGCGAACAGCCGCAACGCGATGGTCAGATCGCTGGCCACCGTCACCAACTCCGTCGTGCTCGACCACATCACGGTCCTGGAGGACACCGGGCTGGTCGATTTCGACGCCCTCAACGAAGGCAGGTGATCCCATGAGGCCACAGCCACAGCGCCACAAACGCGGCCGCCTCACGAACAAGACCCTCGCCCTGGCCGCCGTACTGGTCCTCGGCTGCGCGGGCACGGCGATCGTCGCCGCGAACGCCTCGGGCGCGTCCCTCGCGCCCGGCGCCGAACGGTCCGCAGGCGAACCCTCCGGATCGGACCGCTCCGATCCGGAGCAGTCCGGGTCGGGGGCCCGGGGCTCGGCCGCCGCGGCGGCGTGGACGGGCACGGTCGACTGCCCGGACGTCGGCGACCGGCTGCGGGAGGTCCCCGCCCCGGCGCGCGCCGAAGTCGACCGGCTACTCGCCCGGATGGACGCCCAAGTCGCCGACGCCTACCAGCAGTTGGCGCAGCGTCGGGCGGACGGACGGGTCGTGCTCGACGGGCTGGAGGGACAGCGCGCCGAGGCCGTGGACGGCGTCGCGGACGCGATCGGCCGTACGGGTGCCGAACGCCCCGAGGGCCTCGACGCGCTCAGCGGCTGCCGGATCACCCCGGGCCCGCAGCCGCAGTCGCCCGTCACTGCGGACGGCCGGAGCCGGCCGTCCGGGAACGGCCCCGCCCGCGCGGACTTCGTCGACATCACCAGGGTGCGTCCGAACGTGAACAAGCCCGCCCGCCAGCGCAACTCCTCCAACGGCAGCTTCCGTTCGCGCTGCGGCACGAACCGCGAGGGCCGGTTCAACTCCGACAACGTGATCGTCGCCCCCGGCGTCTCCAACGGCGCCCACCACATGCACGACTACGTCGGCAACCGCGCCAACGACGCCTTCGCCACCAACGACAGCCTCGCCGCCGCCGGCACCACCTGCACCAACGGCGACCAGTCCACCTACTACTGGCCGGTGCTGCGGCTCCAGGACGGTCGGCAGGAGCGGGACGCGGGCGCGCCGGGCGGCGGCACCGAAGGCAACGCGGGCACCATCCTCACCCCGAAGGAGGTCTCCATCACCTTCGGCGGCAGCCCGGTGGGCAAGGTGACGGCGATGCCGCGCTTCCTGCGGATCATCACCGGTGACGCCAAGGCCTTCACCAACGGCACCGCCAACGCGAACGCCTCGTGGAGCTGCACCGGATTCGAGAACCGGCAGCTGCGGGACCGGTACCCGCTGTGCCCGCGCGGCAGCGACGTGGTGCGCACCTTCTCGTTCCAGAGCTGCTGGAACGGCCGCGACACCGACAGCGCCAACCACCGTACGCACGTGGCCTTCGCCCAGGCGGACGGACGCTGCCCGCGCGGCTTCCGGGCGATCCCGCAACTCGTCCAGCGGATCGTGTACGCCGTCCCCGGCGGCGGCCGGTCCGCGCTGTTCGCCGTGGACAGCTTCCCCGAGCAGCTCCACAAACCCGTCACCGACCACGGCGACTTCATCAACGTGATGCGCGACGGGCTGATGAACCGGGCCGTGACCTGCATCAACAGCGGCCGCGCCTGCCGCTGACGGCGAGCGGGACGCAGAGCGCCGAGGAGAGCGGGAAGGGGAGCGTACGCGGCAGCCGCCGGGCGGGAAGGCGTCCGGCGGCTGCCGCGCGGGCGGCTCCGGACCCGCCCGCCGCCCGTGGACCCCACGGCCACGGGGTGCACGGGCGGGGGCTCACGGGATCGGGCTCACAGGCCGTTGACGCGGGCCTCGCGGACGATGCCCGGCGGGCGCAGTCCGGCCCGCAGGCCGCGCGGCCCGCGGAGCATCCTGGAGTACTGCCGCCGGGCCCGCTCCACCTGCGCCGCCAGCCGACGGCTGCGCAGCGCCATCTCCAGTTCGAAGCGGATGCCCGGATCGCGCAGCCCGGGGCCGAAGAGCCGCTCGATCTGCCGCAACCGGTAACGCACGGTCTGCGGGTGCACTTTGAGGGCCTTGGCGGCTTCCGGGGCGCCGCCGCCTTCGAGCCAGGCGAGCAGTGTCATCTCCAGCCGCTCGCTCTGGCGCGGGGTGAGGTCGGCGAGTGGCCGCAGCCGGCGGGCGGCCAACGCCCGGGTCAGCGACTCGTCCTGCATGAGCAGCAGGCCCGACAGGTGGTCGTCGACGAACACCGGGCGGCTGTCGGGGCCGCCGCGGGCGGGGGTCATCGAGAGCAGCCGCCGGGCCCAGTGCACGGACGAGGCGGCGTCGTGCAGCGGCACGGCGTGGCCGACGGCCGCGGTGCGGCCGCGCAGCGCGGCGCTGAGCACGGCCCGGCTCTCCGTCTCGTCGCAGGAGTCCGGCTCCCGGTCCGCCGGGGCCAGCCGGTCGGGGTCGGGGACCAGCAGGCACAGTTCCTCGCCCACCGCGCCGATCAGCGTGTCGCCGAGGGCGGCGAGCGCCGGGGCCTCGCCGGGGGTCACCAGCGCCACGGCCTGCACGGTCTCCGGCAGCGGCCAGCCGGCCAGCCGGGACAGCTCCGCGAGGGGAGTGCCGGACCCCTCGGCGCCGGTGGCCAGCGCGTCGAACAGCTCCCGCCGGGCCCGCCCGGCCGTCGCCGCCGCGGCTGCCGCCGCAGCCTCCGCCGGGGTGACGGCGGCCTCCTCGGCCGGGGTGCCGACCGGGGTGCCGACCGGGGTGTCGGTCGAGGTGTCGGCCGGCGTCCGCGCGGGGGTGCGCGCAGGGATCTCGGCCCCGGCCGGTGCCGCGGAGTTCTTCGCAGCGGCTTTGGCGGCGTTCTTGGCGGCGGCCTTCGCGGCGTTCTTCGAAGTGTTCTTCCAGGTCGACTTCGTGGCGGTTTCGGCCCCGTTGGTCGGCTCGGATCGGGCCTCTGTGTGACCGAGTGCGTCCCTCAGTGACCGTTCGATGCACTGCATAGCCTTATTGCGGTCGGAAACCTCCATAAGGTTTGCAAATCCGGGAATGTCACGCTCGAGTTCCGCCATGATCGTCTCCGCCAGGGAGTCGAGGACGTGCCGCGGAACGCGTGCCGCCTCGCCTTGCTGGCGTGACCTGATGCGGTTCACCAGTTCGTACATCTCACCTAGTTCTTGCTGGGTCGAGACCTTCCCCCGGTCTCCGCAGCCTGGTCGAGGTTGCCCCCGCCCACCGGAGCTTTGTGGTCTCTTTGCCTCCGGGATGTTTGCAGGGGATCATGCCGGGGCTCGAACCCCGTTCGACCCGACCTCGCGAGAACTTGTCATGTTTCGATAAATCACCGGGGGGTCGGGTGAAGTTCCGCGAGGCTGCTGAGTCCAGAGCGACCTGACGCGACTCGACGCGGCGGCCCGACACCCGCGCGTTCGCGTGAACTGGAGGCATCCGATGCCCATCACCCCTCCGCAGGTGCCCCGCTTAAGGGGATCACGCCGCAAGGGGCGTCACGCCGGACCGGCCCCGACCGAAGGACAAGGACACCGCACCACCGCGGCCCGATCCCGGCCCCGCCCGCGCAGACCCGGGCACCTGCGGCTGAAGGCCCTCGCGGCCTCGCTGCTCCTCTTCCTCCTGGTGGCGGCCGACGCCGGCGCGTACGGCCGGATCCGGGCCTTCCTCGACTACGGCGCCGGCGTGCTGGCCCTGGTCTCCCTGACGGCGACCGTGCTGTGGGGCCTCGCCGCGACCGACCGGCGGCTGCTCCGCTCCGACCACCGGCTCGTCGCCCAAGGCGTGCACCGCGGTCTCGCGGTCGCGGGCCTCGGCTTCCTCGTCCTGCACGTCGCGGTGCAGGTCGCCGAGGGCCGCACGACCGCGGCCGCGGCCGCCGTCCCGTTCACCGATCCGGTCCGGCCGGTACTCCTGGGGCTCGGCACCCTCGCCGGATACCTCTTCCTCGTGGTGGCGGTGACCGGCGCGGTCCGCAGCAGGTTCGCCTCGGGCGGCGGCACCTCGCGCCGCTCGCGCTGGCGGTCCCGGTACTGGCGGGCCCTGCACATGGCCGCGTACCCGGCGTGGGGCTCGGCCCTCGTGCACGGCCTCAAGTCCGGCCGCCCGGCAGCCGGTTGGGTGACCGCCGCGTACGCACTGGCCCTCGTGGGCGTCGCCGTGGCCCTCGCTCTGCGGCTGCTGCCCGGACGCGCCGCGCCGCCCGCAGCCACCGCCCGCATCACGATCCCCGCCCCGCGGCGCCACGCGCCCGGGCGGCCCGCCCCACAGCCCGACCCGCCCACACACGCGCACGCCGGGTCGGACCCGCGGTCCGACCCGCATCCGTACGCACAGCCGGCACACCCGCACCCGGAGTCGTACCCGGCCGCAGACCCGGAGCCGTACCCGGCCGGAGACCCGGATCCGCATCCCGCCGGAGACCCGGATCCGTACCCGGCCGCAGATCCGCGGCCGCACGGGCGTGCGTACCCGCAGCCGCATGAACGGCCCCACCCGCACGGCGAGTTGTACGGCGAACCGCTCGGGGCGGTCCGTGGAGGGGGCCGGTGAGTGCGACCCTGCCGGCCCTGACCGCCGTCGGGCCGCCCCGGCTCCTCGCGGGGCTCGACCGGGCCGGCCGCCTGGACCGGGTCGCCCACCTCGCCGTCCACGGCTCGCTGCCGCGGCTGCGGCCCGAGGAGCTGGTGGCGCTGGCGGAGGACACCGGACTGCGCGGCCGGGGCGGTGCGGGCTTCCCGTTCGCCCGCAAGCTGCGCGCCGTGCTGGCGGCCGCCGGCGGCCGGGCGCCCCGTACCGCGGTCGTCGTCAACGGCAGCGAGGGCGAGCCCGGTTGCCTCAAGGACACGGCGCTGCTCCTGTACGCACCGCACCTGGTGCTCGACGGGGCGCTGCTCGCCGCGGCGGCCCTCGGCGCCGGGGAGGTGGCCGTCGGGGTGCACCGCGCGGACGTCGAGCGCTCGGTGCGCGGCGCCGTCGCCGAACGCGGCCCCGACGCGCGCCGGGTCCGTGTCGAGCGGCTGCCGGACCGGTTCGTCGCGGGCGAGTCGTCGGCGCTCGTGGCCGGCCTGGGCGGCGGCGCCGCACTGCCGTCGGGGCGCCGGGTCCGCACCAGCGAGAGCGGCCTCGGCGGGCTGCCGACCCTGCTGTCGAACACCGAGACCTTCGCCCAGCTCGCCGTCGCCGCCCGCCTCGGCGCGCTGCCGTACCGGGAGACCGGCGACCCCGCCGAGCCCGGCACGGTCCTGCTGACCGTCGCCGGCACCTGGGTGGTGGAGGCGCCGACCGGCGTGCCGCTGCCGTACGTGCTGCGGGTGTGCGGACTGGAACCCGGCCGGGGCGTCCTGGTCGGCGGATACCACGGCGGCTGGCTCGGCCCGCGGGACGCCGCGCGGGCCGTCGTCTCCCGGGAGTCCCTCGCCGGGTTCGGCGCGGTGCTCGGCGCGGGCGCGGTACTGCCGCTGCCCCACGACACCTGCCCGGTCGGCGAGACCCTCCGGGTGGTGCGCTGGCTGGCGGCCGAGTCGGCGGGCCAGTGCGGCCCGTGCGTCCTGGGGCTGCCCGCACTCGCGGACGTCCTCGCGGCCGTCGAGCGCGGAGCCGGACCGGCGGCGCTGGACGCGCTGCACACCGCCCTGGGCTCCGTACGCGGCAGGGGCGCGTGCAGCCACCCCGACGGCACCGCCCGGTTCGCGGCCTCGGCGGCGGCCGCGTTCCCCGACGAGTTCGCCGCCCATGCCGTCGGCGCCGGCTGCGGGCTCCCGGTCCTCGGGGCGCTGCCGGTGCCCGCGGGCCGCGGACCAGTGGCGGCCCCGCCGCTCGCGGCGGACAGTGGCCCGGACGGCCCGCCCGGCCCGCGCACGGAGGCCCTGACCGTCGACTGGACGCTGTGCCAGGGGCACGGGCTGTGCGCCGACATAGTCCCCGAGGTGGTCGAGCTGGGCGCCGACGGCTACCCGGCGCAGGCCGCGATGCCGGTCCCGCGCCGCCTGCGCGGACAGGCCGTACGCGCCGTGCGGCGCTGCCCCGCACTCGCCCTGCGCATGCAGGGCTGACGGCGGCACCGGCCGCGACGACCGAGCGTCCACGCCCAGGAGCGGCAAGTCCGACTCCCGATCGAACCAAGTCTGATGGAACCAAGGAGTGGTGGTCATGGAACACCGACGTCGGCTCGCCCTGTGCACGGCCGCGGTATCGGTCGCTCTGCTGGCGGCAGCCGGGTGCGGCACGGGCAGCGACGGGGGCAAGACCCTGGTGCAGCCCGCCGGCGGCAGCGCCGCGGCGGGTGACGGGGAAGCGGGCGGGGAGTACGGCTCCGGCGATCCGGGATCCGACGGCTACGGGTCCGGGCCCGGGTCCGGCTCCGGCTCCGGATACGGGTCGGGCGCCGCGGATTCCGCCGACTCGCAGGATGCCGCAGCACGGCGAACTCCGGCGCAGCAGCTGGGAGTTCGCGATGTGGCCGGGGTCGGCCCGGCGGTCACCGACAGCCGGGGTTTCACCCTCTACCGCTTCGACAAGGACACGGCCGTTCCGTCGGCCGCCACCTGTGAGGGGGCGTGTGCCACGACCTGGCCGCCGGTCCCCGCCGACGACGCCACGGCCGGTGCGCTCATCGATCCGCAGCTGCTCGGCGAGGTGGTGCGCGGGGACGGCACCAGGCAGCTGACGCTCGCCGGGTGGCCCGTCTACCGCTACCGCATGGACGTCCGGCCGGGGCAGGCGAACGGTGAGGGCGTGGGCGGCACCTGGCACGCGCTCGGACCCGACGGCAAGCCCGCGGCGGCCGCCGCGAAACCCGCCCCGGCTCCGGACGCCACCCCGGGGGCAGGAGCGGGCAGTGCCACCGCCGGAAGTTCCCAACCTCCCGTGTCCAACGATCAGTTGGCAGCCCGTCAGGACCCCGCGCTCGGTACGGTCCTCGTCGACGGGGCGGGCCGTACGCTCTACCGCTTCGACAAGGACAGCGCCTGGCCCATGAAGACCCGGTGCACCGGCGCCTGCCTGGACATGTGGAAGCCCGCCAAGCCGGTCGACCGGACCCGGGTCCGAGGCGTCGACCCCCGGCTGGTCAACACCTTCACCCGGCCCGACGGTTCGCGACAGCTCGCCGTCGACTGCTGGATCCTCTACACGTACACCGGCGACACCAAGCCCGGTGACGTCAACGGGCAGGGCAAGGGCGGTGTGTGGTGGGCGGTGAAGGAGACCGGGAAGAAGGCGGGCAAGTAGCGGCGGCGGAGGCGGCGGCCGCGGCGCCCGTCGTGCGCGCCCCCGCCGCGAGGGCGGCGACGGCTGCGACTGCCGTGGTGGCGCTGGCCGCGGCCGCGACGGCCGCCGTCCTCCTCACCGCGTGCGTCCAGCGCCCCGCCGCCGAGCGGGAGCCGGGCCCGCCGTCTCTGGAGACCCTCGCCCGGTCGGCCGGCTGCCGGGCCGAAATCGTCACCCGGGCAGCGGAGTTGAGCGAGGGGGCCTGCCGTACCGGGCAGGGCGCGTACCGGCTGCTCACCTTCGCCACCGCGGCCGGCGAGCGGGCCTGGCTCACGGAGGCGCAGGCCTACGGCGGCCGCTACCTGGTGGGGGACCGCTGGGTGGTGATCGCCCAGCGGCCGGCCGCCCTGGACGCCTTGCGCACCACGCTCGGAGGCTCCGTCGAGACCGTCGAAGCCCACCACCACGCCCCGCACCGGCCGGCCGTCGGGTAGCGCGGCCGGCAGGAGGTCCGGACGGGCGGAGGCCCGGGAGGGCGGAGTTTCCGGAAGGGCGGTGGCAGGAAGAGCCGGCCGTAGCCGCTCAGCGGGCGTGCGCGGCCGCGGGGGAGTGCGGCGTCCCGTCGCGGACCAGCCCGGCGACGTGGTCGTTGATCATGTCGAGGACGGCCGCCGCGGCGGCGTCGTTCCCGAGGACGAGGAGGTTCAGCGTCAGGCCGTCCGTCATGGCGGCGAGGTAGCGGGCCAGTACGGGCACGGGCACGCTCAGATCGAAGTCCTCGCTGTCGCCGAGCTGTTCGATGAGCGCGGTGTACGTGTCGGTGTACATCTCGTACTGCCGTCGCGCGAGGTGTTCCAGCCCCGGCCGGCGCAGGGCGTACTGCGTGAGTTCGTACGTCAGCATGTGCTCGCCGGGGTGTGCGGCCACGTGGTCCCAGTACGCCTGGAAGCCGGCCCGCACGGTCTCGCGCAGGGTGGCGCGCGGCCGGATGGCTTCTTTCACCACGCCGACGTAGTGGTCGGTGATCGTGGTGATCACCGATTCGAGGAGCGCTTCCTTGGAGTCGAAGCAGTAGTGGAAGACGCTCAGGGACAGGCCTGCCTCGGCGGCGATGGACCGGGTGGTGGTCGCGGCGACGCCGTCGCGGGTCATCGCCCGGATCGCGGCCTCCGTCAGCTGGCGGCGCCGGTCCGCCGAGGGCATCCGTGCCATGCGCGTTCCTTTCGTTCCCGTGGCGCAGCGGCCGGGACCGGCCGGATCCGTGGTGCGATCCGGCCGGCCCCGGCCCTGGACGCCCGCCGCGGTCAGCTGCTGTAGACGCCGACCTCGTGCAGGGAGTAGCCCCACTGGGTGCCGCGCTGGAGCCCCTGGATTCGGACGTAGCGCGCCGAGACGCCGGAGAAGCGGGCCGTGTCGAGACCGCCGTCACCGGAGGCCGTGGACCACGCCGTCTGCCAGTCCGTGCCGTTGGCGGACACCTCGATGCGGTAGCCGCGGGCGTACGCCGCCTCCCAGTCGAGGGTGACGCGCTTGACCAGGCTCGCGGACCCCAGGTCGATCTGGAGCCACTGGTTGTCGTTCCACTCGCTCGCCCAGCGGGTCCCGGTGTCGCCGTCGACGGCCCGGCCGGGCGAGTAGCTCACGAACGGGTTCCACCACTCCGACGTCGAGGCCGAGGCGGACGAGCCGGAGGCGAGGTTCACCCCGGACTTGTGCCGCTCGGACCCCGCCCACGTGCCGAGGTACGACTCGGCGCCGCGCATCAGGTCGTCGACCACGCCCTGGCCGCCGACCAGCCGGATGTCCTCGATCCAGTCGGGCACCAGACCGTAGTGCGAGGCGCCGTCGGTGTTGAGGTCCCAGGTGCGCAACCCGGTGGTCTGCTTGTCGATGACGGAGCCGCCGTCGGCACTGCGGAACGGGTACGTCACCGGGTTCGGGGTGTTCGCCCCGCGCGGGCCGGGCCAGCCGCCGACGCCGTTCATGTCGGTGCCGTAGCCGTAGCCCACGTTGTACTTGTCGCGCAGCGCGTCCGTGCGCTTGGCCTCCGAGCTGAACGCCTCCGAACCGCTCATGTACTGGGCGGCGAAGCCGCCGAGCTTGTAGAGCCGCTCGGTCCAGCCCAGGTCCATCCAGCTGTGCGAGGAGATCACGCCCGGGTACGACTCGGACTCCAGGATGTCGAAGGCCCGGCCGGCCGCCTTGACGCTCATGTGGTCGATCTCGAGCATCATCTTGCGTTTCATCATGCCGCGCACCGCGTACTCGCCGAGCTCGGTGAGGCCACGGGTGTTGCACTGGGCGTCCGCCGCGTACGAGGGGACGTCCACCCCCTCCGGGAGTTCCTTCTCCGCCGACGGCGCCGCCGCCAGGCCGATCGGGTTGTCGTGCTGCGGGCCCGCGCACTTCTCGGTCTTCCAGAAGGTGCCGGTCGACAGGAACTGGCCCACGTTGATCGCCGTGCCGAGCGCGCCGGAGTCGAAGCGCACCCCGCACAGCGCGTTGTCGAACTTGTGGCACAGGAACATGCTGCGCACGCCGAGCCGGTGCAGCTCGTCGAGGCCGCGGTCGATGTCGGCGCGGCTGCACTGCGAGACGTCCAGGATCATCTTGCAGCCGAACGGTTCGGAGGTCTCGACCCCCAGCACCACGGCCAGCTTGCCCTGCTTGATGACCTCACGGGCCTGGTCGGAGTCGGTGACGATGCGGAACCAGCCCTTGCCGGGGCCGCCGTACATCTTGTCGACGAACGCCTGCATGTCGTACGTCTTCTGCGCCTCCAGCCGGATCGCGGTCATCTCGTCGCAGCTGCGGTCCTTGAAGAAGTACACCGAGCAGATCACGCCGTTGGTGACGAGGTCGTTGACGAGGACCCGCTGGCCGCCGCGCCAGGCCCGCTCGATCCAGGCGTAGTAGTTCTGCTGGTGGGTCAGCGAGTCGTGGGCGGGCCAGTCCTTGAACGTCGGCCAGCCGTCGGGGTCGTGCTTGCCGTCGCCGCCCTTGGTGATGAAGTCGAACACGGCGAGCGAGCCGTCCGGGTAGTGCTCGGGACAGTCCTTGAGGGCGTCGGCGATGCCCTGGTCGGAGAAGGCCTTGCCGCAGATCAGGCGCCCGCCGAAGCCCTCGTTGGACATGATGTGGTCGTGGGCGTCGACGAAGCCCCGGACGCGGCCCTGGGCGTCGGTCCCCTTGAACGGCTCGCCGGTGACGTTGACCTCGGAGTCGGGTGCGGGCCGCGCGGTGGGCGTCCACCAGCCCGGGTCGGCCGCGGCGCCCGGCACCGGGCCGAGCGCCATGGCCACCAGGGCGAGGAGCAGGGTGAGCAGCGCGAAGGGCCTGCGCCTGCTGCGCCGGCGCGGGGGTGGGTGCGGGGATGAGGTCATGGTCATCACTCACGTCTTCGGGAGGCGGGATGGCGCGGGTCGGGGCAAACCGGACCGTCCGGCGTCATGACCCGCACCCGGCGTGGCGCGATTGTCATGTCTGACACAAACGGCCACACGAGAATGGCTACCGCCGGTAACAGAGTCAAGAGTCCGGGACGCTTGACCTGATGGCCCGTCGGATTTACGCAAGCCCCGCCCGTTCTCGGGCAAGTCCTCGCCCGTCCTTGGGTGAGCCCCCGCCCGCCTTTACGCCAGCCCCGCCCGCCTTCACGCAAGCCACCGCCCCCCTTCGTCACATTCCGCCGGACACGCGCAGGATCGCGCCCGTCGCGTACGAGGCGTCGCCGGACAACAGCCAGGACACCGCCCCGGCGATCTCCTCGGGCTGCCCGGACCGGCCCATCGGGATGTTCGGCGTGATCCACGCCGGGCGCTGCGGGTCCTCGTGGAACTCGGTCCAGATCACGCCCGGCGCGACGCAGTTCACCCGGATCCCGTCGGCCGCGACCTCCTTGGCGAGGCCCACCGTCAGGGCGTCGATGCCCGCCTTCGCCGCCGCGTAGTGGACGTACTGGCCGGGACTGCCGAGCGTGGCGGCGGCCGAGGAGATGTTCACGACAGCCCCGCCGCCGGTGCCCGCCATGTCGCGGACCGCGCGCCGCGCGCACAGCAGGTAGCCCAGCAGGTTGACCTCCAGGGCGGCCCGCATGCCCGCCGGGTCGGCATCGGCGAGCCGGCCGTTCGGGCCGCTGACCCCCGCGTTGTTCACCAGGCCGGTGACCGGCCCGAGCCCGTCGGCCGCACGGTCGAAGAGGGCGTCGACCTGCGCTTCGTCCGCCGTGTCCACCGCCACCGTCAGTGCGCGCCGGCCGGCCTCCCGTACCTGCGAGGCCACCGACTCCGCCGCCGCGGCGTCCGACCGGTACCCGATCACCAGGTCGTGCCCGTCGGCCGCCAGCCGCCGGCAGACCGCCGCGCCGATGCCGCGACTCGCGCCGGTGACCACCGTGATCCTGTGCTGCTGCTCATCGTCCATGATCGCCAGCGTAGATCGCGGCGACCGGCGTGATCCGGCCGACCGGGGCCCGTTCCGGCCTGTTCCGGGCCGTTGCGGGGGGCTCCGGGGCGCCGCGGACGCGACCGCACCCGTACCCCTGTCCGGAACACCGCGATCACGAGATATCTTGATGTCGAGCAATGTTGCAGACGTGACGTGGAGCGGAGCACCCGGTGACTGACTCGACCATCATCTATACCCACACTGACGAGGCCCCGGCCCTGGCGACCCATTCCTTCCTGCCCGTCGTCCAGGCGTACGCCTCGACGGCCGGGGTGCGGGTGGAGACCCGTGACATCTCCCTGGCCGGCCGGATCATCGCCAGCTTCCCGGAGCGTCTCCAGGAGAGCCAGCGGATCGCGGACGCCCTCGCCGAGCTCGGCGAGCTCGCCAAGACGCCCGGCGCCAACATCATCAAGCTGCCGAACATCTCGGCCTCGATCCCGCAGCTGAAGGCCGCGATCGCCGAGCTGCAGTCGCAGGGCTACGCGCTTCCGGACTACCCGGACGACCCGCAGTCCGACGAGGACAAGGACGTCCGCGCCCGCTACGACAAGATCAAGGGCAGCGCCGTCAACCCGGTGCTCCGCGAGGGCAACTCGGACCGCCGCGCCCCCGCCTCGGTGAAGAACTACGCCAAGGCGCACCCCCACCGCATGGGCGCCTGGAGCTCCGACTCCAAGACCGCCGTCGCCACCATGGGCGCCGACGACTTCCGTTCCACCGAGAAGTCCGCGGTCATCGCCGAGGCCGGCACGCTGCGCATCGAGCACGTGGCCGCCGACGGCGCCACCACCGTGCTGCGCGAGTCCGTACCGGTACTGGCCGGCGAGGTCGTCGACGCGTCCGTCATGCGCGCCGCCGCCCTGCGCACCTTCCTCTCCGAGCAGGTCGCCCGCGCCAAGGCCGAGGGCGTGCTGTTCTCCGTGCACCTCAAGGCCACGATGATGAAGGTCTCCGACCCGATCGTCTTCGGCCACGTGGTCCGCGCCTTCTTCCCGAACACCTTCGCGAAGTACGGCGAGGCCCTGGTCGCCGCCGGCCTGTCCCCGAACGACGGCCTCGGCACCATCCTGAACGGCCTCGGCGGCCTGGCGAACGGCGACGAGATCAAGGCGTCCTTCGAGGCCGAGATCGCCGAGGGCCCGGCCCTCGCGATGGTCGACTCCGACAAGGGCATCACCAACCTGCACGTGCCGTCCGACGTCATCGTCGACGCCTCGATGCCGGCCATGATCCGCACCTCCGGCCACATGTGGGGCCCGGACGGCCAGGAGGCCGACACCCTCGCCGTCCTCCCGGACAGCAGTTACTCCGGCGTGTACCAGGTCGTCATCGACGACTGCCGCGCGCACGGCGCCTTCGACCCGTCGACCATGGGCTCCGTCCCGAACGTCGGCCTGATGGCGCAGAAGGCCGAGGAGTACGGCAGCCACGACAAGACCTTCGAGATCGCCGCTGCGGGCACCGTCCGCCTCGTCGACGCCGCGGGCAACGTGGTCCTGGAGCAGGAGGTCGCCGAGGGCGACATCTTCCGCGCCTGCCAGACCAAGGACCTGCCGATCCAGGACTGGGTCAAGCTCGCCGTCACCCGCGCCCGCGCCACCGGCGTCCCGGCCGTGTTCTGGCTGGACGAGGACCGCGCCCACGACGCCGTGCTCATCGGCAAGGTCAAGCAGTACCTCGCCGACCACGACACCGAGGGCCTGCAGATCGAGATCCTCTCCCCGGTCAAGGCGACCGCGTTCTCCCTGGAGCGCATCCGCCGCGGCGAGGACACCATCTCCGTCACCGGCAACGTGCTGCGCGACTACCTGACCGACCTGTTCCCGATCCTGGAGCTCGGCACCAGCGCCAAGATGCTCTCGGTCGTCCCGCTGATGAACGGCGGCGGCCTGTTCGAGACCGGCGCCGGCGGCTCCGCCCCGAAGCACGTCCAGCAGCTGGTCAAGGAGAACTACCTCCGCTGGGACAGCCTGGGCGAGTTCCTGGCCCTCGCGGTCAGCTTCGAGCACCTCGCGACCACCACGGGCAACGCCCGCGCCCAGGTCCTGGCCGACACCCTCGACCGCGCGACCGGCACCTTCCTCAACGAGGACAAGTCGCCGAGCCGTCGCCTCGGCGGCATCGACAACCGCGGCAGCCACTTCTACCTGGCCCTGTACTGGGCCCAGGAGCTGGCGCAGCAGACCGACGACGCGCAGCTCGCCGAGGCCTTCGGCAGCCTCGCGAAGACCCTCTCCGACCAGGAGCAGGTCATCGTCGACGAGCTGATCGCCGTGCAGGGCTCGCCGGTCGACATCGGCGGCTACTACCAGCCCGACGTGGCGAAGGCCTCGGCCGTCATGCGCCCGTCGGCGACGCTGAACCGGGCGCTGGCCACCCTGGCCTGACCGTCCTCAGCACCTTCGCAGCACCGCTTCCGCCCCGGCCCGGCACCCGCCCGGCCGGGGCGGCCGCGTTCCGGGCGGGGCGTCGTACGGGTCGGGCGTCCTGCGGCGATGGCGTCGTACGGGTCGGGCGTCGTACGTCGTGGCCTGCTCGTCGTACGGCCTGCTCGTCGTACGGGCCGCGCGCGATGCGGTCAGGGCGTGATGCAGTCAGGGCGCGATGAGGTCAGGGCACCGTACGGTCAGGGGCGCCGTACGGTCAGGGCGGCTGCTGTCCCGGCGTGAAGCGGAGCCGGAAGAGCGCGCCGCCGCCGGGCGCGGCCTCGGCGGTCAGGGTCGCCCCGTGCGCGTGCGCGATCTGCCGGGCCATCGCCAGGCCCAGACCCGAACCGGGCAGCGCCCGGGCCGCGTCGGCCCGGTAGAAGCGGTCGAAGACGTACGGCAGGTCCTCGGCCGCGATCCCCGGGCCGTGGTCGCGTACGGTCAGCTCGGGAGCCCCGTACGGCCCGCCCAGCTCCACCTCCACCGGCAGCCCCGGCGGGCTGAACTTGGCCGCGTTGTCCAGCAGGTTGGACAGCAGTCGGCTCAGGCGCGCAGGCACCCCCGCCACCACTGCCCCTTCCGGGTCCGCCGCCTGCACCGTGAAGGGGACGGCCGGCCAGTGCGTACGGGCCGTCGCCGCGGCGTGCTCCACCAGCCCCGCCAGCCGCACCTGTTCGACCAGCGGCTGCGGCTCCTCGTCCCGGGCGAGCTCGATCAGGTCGTTGACCAGCCCGGTCACCTCGCGCAGCTGCCGGCCCAGCGCGGACGCAGCACGCTCCCGCTGATGGGGCGTCAACTGCTCGGCGCGGCCCAGGAGTTCGGCATTGGTACGGAGCGCCGTCAGTGGGGTGCGCAGCTCGTGCGAGGCATCCGCGACCAGCCGGCGCTGCGCGGTGACGGACTGCTCCAGCTCGCCCAGCATCGTGTTGAAGCTGCCCGCGAGCCGGGTCACCTCGTCCTCCCGCCCGGGCGGCGGGAGTTCGATCCGGTGGCGCGGGTCCCGGGTGGCCGCGATCCACTCGGCGGTGGCCGTGAGCCGGGCCACCGGCGCCAGCCCGGTACGGGCCACCGCGTAGCCGAGCCCGGCCGCCAGCAGCACCCCCGCCGCCCCCACCGCGGACAGCAGCCAGGCGGCCTGCCGGACGCCCTCCTCCACGGTGTCGGCACGCAGCGCGACCTGGAGCGCCAGGCCCTTGCCGTACGGGGTGGCGAGCATCCGGGCGGGGTGGCCGGCGAGCCTGAAGTCGGCGGAGAACCCGTCGCTGCCACCCGCGGCCACCCGCCGGACCGCGTCGGACACCGGGAGCGTGTACCGCTCGCCGGGAGCGGCGGGGTCGGCAGGAGGGTCGCCGGCGCCGGCGGGGTCGTCGGCCGGGTCGGCCGGCACCACCTGCGCGCAGGCCGGCGCGGCCAGGAAGCGGCACTCGCCCGCGATCACGCCCGGATGCGCGTCGCGGTTCTGCTGCGCGACGAGCCGCGCCGACTGCGTGAGGTTCAGATCGAGCTGCCGGTACAGCTCGTAGCGGACGATGAAGAACGCGGCCGTGCACACGCACACCACGACGAAGGCCACCGCGGCGGCGGCGGCCAGCGCCAGCCGGGTCCGCAGCGGCCGCCTCCGCCGCCACACCCCACCGAGCCGCCGCCGGCCGGGCCGGTCGTTCCGGCCGGACCCGGACCCGGGGCCGGACCCGGAGCCTGACCCGGAGCTGGAGCCGGACCCCGACCCCGACCCAGAGCCGGACCCGGGGCCGGACCCGGGGCCGGACCCGGGGCCTGACCCGGAGCTGGAGCCCGACCCAGAGCTGGAGCTGGAGCTGGACCCGGACCCAGAGCTGGACCCGGACCCCGTCCCGTCTCCCCGTCCGGCCGCCCCGCCGGTCACGCGCTGTCCAGTCGGTAGCCGACGCCGTGGACGGTGTGGACCAGCCGGGGCTCGCCGCCCGCTTCGAGTTTGCGCCGCAGATAACCCACGTACACGGCGAGCGAGTTCGAGTCCGGGCCGAAGTCACGGCCCCAGACCAGCTCCAGGATCAGTTCCCGCGGCAGCACCTGCCCCGGGTGCCGCAGCAGCAGCTCCAGCAGGGCCGCCTCGGTCCGGCTGAACTCCAGGTGCCGCCCGCCGCGCCACCCGGTCCGCGTATCCGGGTCCAGCACCAGGTCGCCGAAGGCCGGCGGGGCGGCCGCGTCCGCGGGCCCGGGCGCGGCCCGCCGCAGCAGCGCCCGGACCCGCGCCACCAGCTCGTCCAGGGCGAACGGCTTGACGAGGTAGTCGTCCGCGCCCGCCTCCAGCCCGTCCACCCGCTCGCTCACGGAGTCCAGCGCGGTCAGCACCAGCACCGGCGTCCGGTCGCCCATCGCCCGCAGCTGCCGACACACGCCGAGCCCGTCGAGCACCGGCATCATCACGTCCAGCACCAGCGCGTCAGGCTGCCACACCGCCACCTCGGACAGGGCGGCCAGCCCGTCCCCGACGCCCCGCACCTCATACCCTTCCACCGCGAGCCCGTCCTCGACAGCCGCCCGCACCTCAGGCTCGTCGTCGACCACCAGGATTCGATTGCGCATGGACAAAGACTGCCAAACCTTCCTCTTAGAACGTTCTTAGAGCGCTCCGGGAGTGTGCCGGCATGAGCACACCACTCTCCGTCGTGATCGGTGCCGGCGGCACCGGCGGTCACATCTATCCCGGTCTGGCGCTCGCCGAGGCGCTGCGCCGGGCCGTGCCCGGAGCCGTGATCTCGTTCATCGGGACCGAGCGGGGCCTGGAGACCGAGCTGATCCCCGCCGCCGGCTACCGGCTGCACACCGTCGACATGATCCCCTTCGATCCCGCGCTCGGCGCGAAGCGCTACCTGCTGCCCGCGGCCCTGCTGCGCTCGGCCGGGCAGGCGCGCGCCGTGTTGCGCAGACAGCGCGCCCAGGTGGTGGTCGGCATGGGCGGCTACCCGAGCGCGCCGGCGGTGCTCGGGGCCCGGTTCGCCGGGCTGCCGGCCATGATCCACGAGTCCAACGCGGTGCCGGGCCGGGCCAACCAGTTCGCGGCCCGCCTCACCCCGCACCTGGCCGTCGCCTTCGACCGCAGCCGTGCCCACCTCACCGGCGGCGAGCGGGCGCTGACCACCGGGATGCCGATCGCGTCGGCCCTGGCCGGGCTGGACCGCGCCGGGCTGCGCGACGAGGCCCGGCGGGCGCTGGGCGTGCGGCCCGGCGCCCGGCTGGTGGTGTTCAACGGCGGCAGCCTGGGCGCAGCCCGGCTCACCGAGGCGGCCACCGGGCTGGCCCGCGAGTGGCAGCACCGCGACGACGTGCACCTGCTGGTCAAGACCGGTCCGGCGGCGCTGGACGGTGCCGTGCGGGCGCTCGCCGGCAGCGGCGGCGACCGGGTCGCGCGGGCCGTCCCGTACCTGGACCGGATGGACCTCGTGTACGCGGCGGCCGACCTGATCGTGTGCCGGGCCGGTTCGGCGACCGTCGCCGAACTCGCCAGCACCGGCGTGCCGGCCGTACTCGTCCCCTACCCCTACGCCCCGGGCGACCACCAGACCCACAACGCCCGGGTGCTCGTCGACGCGGGAGCCGGGCTGCTGCTGCCGGACGGCGAGGCCACCGCGGAGCGGCTGGCCGCCCTGATCGGACCGCTGCTGGCCGACCCGGCCCGGCTCGCCGCCATGAGCGGCGCCGCGGACCCCGGCCCGCACGCGCACGCCGCCGAACTGCTCGCCGCGGAAGTCCTCCGCCTGGCCGCCCACCCGGCCGCCACCGCCGCCGCCGGCCCGTACGCGGATGGCGGCGCGACTGCGGACACCCGCCCGTCCGCCGGCACCGGCCCGTACCCGTACCCGTACCCCGCCGGACCGTCCGCCGGCACCGGCCCGTACCCGTACCCGTACCCCGCCGGACCGTCCGGCGCCAGCGGCCCGTCCGCCGGCACCCCGTCCCCCCGTACCCCCGACGCACTGGAGCGAGCATGAACCCCGAGACCGAGATCCGCCACACCACGCCCGCCACCGCGACCGACGCCGGGCCCGCCACCGCGACCGCGGCCACGCCCGCCAACGTGACCGACGCCGGGCCCGCCGCCGGGGGGTCCTGGCGGGGGCGGACCGTCCTCGTCACCGGGGCCGAGGGGTTCATCGGATCCACGCTGGTGGACCTGCTGGTGGCGCGCGGCGCGAACGTGCGTGCCTTCGTGCACTACAAGCCGTACGCCGAGAAGGGGCACCTGGCGCGCTACCTCGGCCCCGACAGCCCCGACAGCCCCGACAGCCCCGTCGAGATGCTCGCGGGCGACATCCGCGACGCCGGTCGGGTCTCGGACGCGGTGCAGGGCTGCGACACCGTCTTCCATCTCGCCGCGCTGATCGGCATCCCGTACAGCTACGAGTCGCCCGGCGCGTACGTGCAGACCAACGTGACCGGCACCGAGAACATCGCCGAGGCCTGCCGCCGGCACGCGGTGCGCCGCCTCGTCCACACCTCCACCAGCGAGGTGTACGGGACCGCCCTGACGGCGCCGATCTCCGAGAGCCACCCGCTGCAGCCGCAGTCCCCGTACTCCGCCTCGAAGATCGGCGCGGACATGATGGCGCTCTCCTTCCACCACGCCTTCGAGCTGCCCGTCACGGTGGTGCGGCCCTTCAACACGTACGGTCCGCGGCAGTCGGCCCGTGCCGTGATCCCCACGATCCTCGCCCAACTGCACGCCGGCGCAACGGAGATACGGCTCGGCTCGCTCACCCCGACGCGGGACTTCACGTACGTCACCGACACCGCCGAGGGGTTCCTCGCGGTCGCCGAGTGCGACCGGGCGCTCGGCGAGGTGGTGAACCTCGGCACCGGGCGGGAGATCTCCATCGGAGACCTCGCCGAGGCGCTCGTCGCGGCGTCGGGGCGGGACGCGCGGGTGGTCGTCGACCCGGGCCGGCTGCGGCCGGCGGGCAGTGAGGTCGAGCGGCTGCTGTCGGACAACACGCGGGCCCGTTCGTGGGCGGGGTGGGAGCCGGTGGTGTCCTTGCCGGAGGGGCTGCGCCGCACGTCCGACTGGATCGCCGCCAACCTCCACCTCTTCGCCCCGACCCGCTACCAGGTCTGACACCCGCCACCGCCCGCCGGGACTCCGCCCCAGACCCCGCCCCTCAAACGCCGGCGGGGCTGGAATTCCAGCCCCGCCGGCGTTTGAGGCGCCGGGTTCGGGGCGGAGCCCCGAGGGCGTTGGTCCAACCCGCTTCACCGCGCAGCGGGTTGGCCGGGAACGTACGTCCCCCGCCGGGGCGCGCAGGTACGCTGCACGGGCCACTCGGGGGTGCCCGCAGGGTTCCGCCCCCGGACTGCCGTCCTCAGGGGGGACCGTGTCCTTGACGCGCAGCACGCGCACCACACGTACGCACACACGCACCCGCCCGCGTAACCGGCTCGGTCTCGTCGCGGCGGCAGCCGCGCTCGGGCTGGCCGCTGGGCTCCCGGCGGGCGCCCCGGGCGCGGCCGCGACGCCCGCCCCGGCAGCCCACCGGTCGACGGCCACGGCCTCGGTCACGGCCGCCAACGCAACGGGCCCCGCGGCCGGCACCGGCACCCGCATCACGGCGGCGGAGGCCACCGCCCCTCGCACCCCAGCCGGGACCGGCACCGGCACCGGCACCCGCACCACGGCCGACCCGCCCCGCCCCACCGTGACCCCGCCCCCGCGGGCCGCCGCCTCCCGGACCGCCGTCCCCCGGACGGCCCCCGCACGGCCCCGTCACGACCTCGACGGGGACGGGCTCAGTGATCTGATCGGGCAGGAGTACGACACCAGTGCGTACACCTTCCTCACCGGCAA
The DNA here is from genome assembly GCF_036194065.1 of Streptomyces sp. NBC_00239. Classification (NCBI taxonomy): domain Bacteria; kingdom Bacillati; phylum Actinomycetota; class Actinomycetes; order Kitasatosporales; family Streptomycetaceae; genus Streptomyces; species Streptomyces sp. NBC_00239. The sequence continues at coordinate 7,309,177 of NZ_CP108095.1, forward strand.
CGGCGGTGAGGCGTATACGCCGTTCACGGTGGACGCGCCGGATCCGGGCGAGGTGTTCAAGGACTTCGTGCCGGTCGGGGACCTGAACGGCGACGCGCGACCGGAGTTGTTGACGCTGTCGGCCGACGGCCGGCTGACCCTGTACGAGACCACTCCCGACGGCACCCGGCCGCCGACCTGGACGGGCCGCGGCTGGCAGGTCTACGACCGGGTGGTGGCCGCCGGGGACCTGACCCGCGACGGGCGGCCCGACCTGCTGGCCCGCGACAAGGACGGCGGCCTGTACCTGTACCGGGGGACCGGGCGGGTCACCGGCAGCCCGTTCACCGCCCGGGTGCGGATCGGCGGCGGGTGGGGCGGCTACGACCAGCTGATCGGCGCCAACGACGTCGACGGCGACGGCGTCGGCGACCTCTTCGCGCGCTCGCTCACCGGCGACCTCTGGTTCTACCGGGGCTCGGGCAGCGCCGCCGCCCCGCTGCGCCCCCGCGTGAAGACCGGCACCGGCTGGAACCGCTACAACACGGTCACCGGCGCCGACGACCTCGACGGCGACGGCCTCGGAGACCTGCTCGGCCGCAGCCGCTCCGGCACCCTCTACCGCCATATCGCCACCGGCGGCGGGAAGTTCGGCGACGCCACCCGGCACGGGGCCGGCTGGGAGTACACGAGGATGCTGGCCGGCGGCGGCACCACCGCCCTGTACGGCAAGGCGCAGAGCGTCGGCGTCACCGCCGCCGGCACGTGGTGGAAGTACGACGCGCTGGCCGACGGCGCGTACGACGCGCCGTACGACATCACCGACCCCGCCGGTCCCGGCGTGCCGGCCACGATGAAGTTCGACTACGCGGCGGCGATGCACACGCGCAACCACGCCACCTTCGTCCAGCTGGACCGCGCCAAGCTGTACCTCAACGGACGCCAGGCAGCGAGCGGTTGGACGTACGACATGACCGTGGGGCCCGGCGACCTCACCGGCGACGGCCGGGGCGACCTGCTCTCCCGGGACGCCGGCGGCACGCTGTGGCTGCACCCAGGCGACGGCGCCTTCCAATCCTCGCTCGGCGCCCGGGTGAAGGTCGGCGCGGGCTGGAAGGTCTACAACGCCCTTGCCGGCGGCGGTGATTACACCAACGACGGCCGCGCCGACCTGCTCGCGCGCGACACCGCCGGCCGCCTCCACCTGTACGCCGGCACGGGCAGCGCCACCGCTCCCTTCCGGCCGCGGGTCCTGATCGGCGCGGGCTGGAACGCGTACGACCGGCTGGTGGCGCCCGGCGACCTCGACGGCGACGGGAAAGCCGACCTGGTGGCCCGCGACGCCCCCGGCCGGCTGTACCGGTACGCGGCCACCGGCCGGGGCGGCGCCGCCACCTTCACGCCCCGGGTGCTGCTGGGGAGCGGCTGGCAGAAGTACCGGCTGCTCTTCTAGTGCGGGCGCCCGGCCCGCGCGCGGCCAGCAGCAGTGCGATGTCGTCCGGGCGGTGGTCGGCTTGGAGGGCCTCGTCGATCAGCCGGTCGGCCATCACTCCGAGGGGTGCCCGGCCGGCCGTGGCCAGCGCGCTGCGCAGCCGCTCCACACCGAGGTCGATGTCCGAGCCCGGTATCTCCACCAGCCCGTCCGTGTACATGGCGAGCACCGCGCCCTGGTCCAGCCGCAGGTCGGCCACCGGGTACACGGCGTCGGCGTCCACGCCCAGCACCACCCCGCCGGGCAGGTCGAGCACCTCGGTGCGGCCGCCGGGCCGGCGCAGCAGCGGCTGCGGATGCCCGGCCCGCACCGCCTGCGCGGCGCCCCGCGCGGGGTCGAGCAGGATGTAGCAGCAGCTCGCGAACTGGCCGGGGTCCAGGTCGATCAGCAGCCGATTGGTGCCGCCGAGGACGTCCTGGGGCGTGTTGCCGCTCAGCGCAAAAGCCCGTACCGCGCTGCGCAGTTGGCCCATGGTCGCGGCCGCGGCCACGCCGTGCCCCTGGACGTCCCCGATGACCAGGGCCAGCAGCCCGCCACCGGTCTCGATGACGTCGTACCAGTCGCCGCCCACGTCCATGCCCTGGGTGCCGGCCAGGTACCGGCCGACCGTCTCCACGTGGTCGTTGAGCGGCAGCCGGTGCGGGAGCAGGGCGTCCTGGAGGCCGCGGGCGAGCGCGGCCTCGGTGTCGTAGCGCTGGGCGCGCTCCAGGGCCTGCGCGATCAGCCCGGCGAGCGCGGTGAGCACCGTACGGTCCTCGGGGCTGAAGCCGCGCGGCGCGTCGAAGCCGAGGATGCACGAGCCGACCGGGCGGCCGGAGGCGATCAGCGGCAGGAAGGCGCGGGCGCCGACGCTCGCGTCCAGGGGCACCCCGGGGTAGGCGGCGGCCAGGTGCTGCATCGACTCGAAGAAGATGGGGCGGCCGGTGGTGAGGGTCTCGACGCCGGGCAGCGCCTCGTCCAGGGAGACCCCGTCGAAGCGGTCCAGGAAGCCCTGCGGGAAGCCGGTCTCCCAGGCGAGGTACAGGTGCCGCTCGTTGAGCAGGTAGATGGCCAGCTGGCGGCCCCCGAAGGCGGGCAGCAGCTCCTCGGTGACCACCGCGGACACCTGGCGGGCGGTGACCGCCTCGGTCAGCGCGATGGCGAGCGCTACCGGCCGGTAGAGGGCGGCGGCCCGGTCGGCGGGGGAGCCCGGCTCGGCACCCGGCCGGGCCACCGAGCCGGGCGCGTACGCCGGGTGCTCGGTGGAGCCGAAGGTGACGGTGACCGCGTTGCGGCCCGGGTACAGGCACACGGTCAGCCAGCGGCGGGGGGAGCGGCGGGCCGCGAAGCTGACGCGGTCGCCGGAGAGCAGCACCGAACGGAAGTAGTCGGCGTGGGCGGGGTGGCCGAGCCACGGCAGCGCCTCCCACAGCACCCTGCCGGTCAGCTCGCCCTGCTCGAGGCCGAGCAGCGTGCCGGTGGCGCCGTTGGCGTACGTGATCCGGCCGAGCCGGTCGATCGACACGATGGCCTGCGGGAGTCGGTCGGCGGCCTCGTCGGGCACCGTGCCCTCGCCGGGGTCGAGGACGAAGCCGGTCAGCCGGCGGCCCGGCAGGGCGGTCATCTCCAGCAGCAGGATCCGTCCGTCCGCGCCCCGCACCGGCATCCGGCGGGTCGTGGGACCGTCCGGCCCGGTCAGCGCGTGGGCGGCGGCCCACACTCCGTGCCGGTCCTCGGGCGCCCAGTGCGCGATCAGCTCCGCCACCGTCCCGCGGAACTCCGCCGGGTCCACCCCGGCCATCGCGCACAGCTCCGGGTCGGCGGCCATGGTGCCGGCGTCGATGTCCCACTCGAAGTGCCCGGTGCGCACCGGCGGCGCGGCGGGCCCGGGCAGCTGCAAGCACACCGGCTCCGTCTCCCACGCCACGGTGACGTCGGCGGCCCGGAGGGCGTCGAGTGCCTCGCCGAGCCGGGCCGCGCCCTCCCGCATGGCCTGCCGGTCGGCCTCGCCGACGGGCGCCCCGGCCGTGGCCGGCCGCAGCACCATCAGCACCCCGTACCGTTCCGCCCCGGCGGTCACCGGCTCGTACAGCGATCCGAAGGGGAACGGCAGCCCGGCCATCAGCTGGGGGAAGCGCCGCATGGCCTCCTCGGCGTCGGCGAGGTACACCGGTTGCCCGGACCGGTGGGCCTGCGCCACCGGGAACGGGCGGTTCACGTGCATCCGCCACCACGGGCTGAACAGCGTCCCGGGCAGGCCCGCGAGGACCGCGAGCCGGAGCAGGCCGCCGGCGCCGGCCCGCAGGTAGACGCCGCCGGCGTACCCGCCGACGGCCTCGGTCGTGCTGACGGTGGCCTGGGCGAGCGCGAGGGTCAGCGCATCGGGACCGCCGGCCGGCGCCCGCTCCCCGTGCGCATCCCCCTCCGCTGCCGGATGCCCGGCCACGCCGTACCAGGTCACACTGCCAGGATGCGCCCCGGCGGTGCCGGGGCGCATCTCATCGGCCCCACGGCCGGGCCGGCGGCGGCCGCGGCGGCCGCGGTGGGCGCGGTGGGCGCGGGCCGGCCGGGCCACGGTCGGCGGCCGCGGAGACCGGCCCGGGCCCGGGCCGGCCTCAGGTCAGCGCGGGTCGGGGTGGCGCAGGAGCCGCAGCGCGTTGCCGACCACGAGCAGCGTGGAGCCCTCGTGGACCAGTACGGCGGGGCCGATGCCCAGGCCCAGCACGGTGGCCGGGACCAGGACGGCGACGATGCCCAGGCTCAGCCACAGGTTCTGCCGGATGACCCGGGAGGCGCGGCGGCTGAGGCCGGTGATGAAGGGCAGCCGGTCCAGGTCGTCCGACATCAGCGCGATGTCCGCCGTCTCCAGGGCGACCGCCGAGCCCGCCGCGCCCATCGCCACGCCCACGGTGGCGCCGGCCATCGCCGGGGCGTCGTTGACCCCGTCGCCGATCATCGCCGTACGGCCGGAGGCGCGCAGCCGGGCGACGGCCCCCGCCTTGTCCTCGGGCAGCAGGCCGCCGCGGGCCTCGTCGATGCCGACCTGGGCGGCCACCGAGTCCGCCACCCGCTGGTCGTCGCCGGAGAGCATCACCGTACGGGTCACCCCGAGGGCCCGCAGCCGGGCGACGGCCGCGGCGGCGCCGGGGCGCGGGGTGTCCATCAGGCCGAGCAGGCCCAGGTGCCGCTCCCCGTACCGGACGGCCATCGTGGTGCGCCCGGCCGCGGCGAGCTCCTCGGCGCGTGCCCGCATCGCCGGCGGGACCGGGGTGCCCGCCGCGTCGAAACCGGCGAGGCTGCCGATGTGCACCTCCGTGCCTCCGATCCGCCCGGCGACCCCGCGGCCGACGAGGGCCCGTACGTCCCGGGCCTCGGGCAGCGGCCCGTGCGGCCCGTCGCCGTCCAGGTGCTGCGGGGCGTCGCGGACCACGGCCTGGGCCAGCGGGTGGTCGCTGAGCCGCTGCACGGCCACGGCGGTGCGCAGCAGTTCGTCGCGGCAGGCGCCCTCCGCGGGCAGGATGTCGGTCAGCTTGGGGCGGCCCTCGGTGAGGGTGCCGGTCTTGTCGAAGGCGACGGTGTGCAGCCGGCCGAACTCCTCCAGCGGGGCGCCGCCCTTGACGAGCACGCCGCCGCGGGCGGCCCGGCCGACCGCGCTGAGCACGGCGGCGGGGGTCGCGATGGCCAGCACGCAGGGGCTGGCGGCCACGAGGACGGCCATGGCCCGGTAGAAGGTGTCGGTGAACGGCTCGCCGGTCAGCTGCCCGTACAGCAGCAGGGCCGCCACGAGGGCGAGCACGGACGGTACGAAGATCTTCTGGAAGCGGTCGGTGAAGCGCTGGGTGGGCGACTTGCGCTCCTCCGCCTCCTGGACCATACGGACCACCCGGCTGAGCGTGGTGTCCGCGGCGAGCCGGGTGACGACCAGCTCCAGCGAGCCCGCGCCGTTGACGGTGCCGGCGAACACCCGGCTCTCGGCGGCGACGGCCCCGGGCAGTGCGAGCGCGGCGGCCGGGTCGGCCACCGGCTCCTTGTCGGCGGGGACGCTCTCGCCGGTGATGGGGGACTGGTCCACGCTGCCGGTGCCGGCGGCGACGAACCCGTCCGCGGGGATGCGGGTGTGCGGCCGGACCGCGACCCGGTCGCCGACCGCCAGCTCGGTCACGGGGACCTCGGTGGCGGCGCCGGACCGCAGCCGCAGCGCGGTGCGCGGCGCGAGCGCGCCCAGGGCCTCGATGGAGCGCCGGGCCCGGCCCATCGCGTACCCCTCCAGGGCGTGGCCCAGGCTGAACAGCACGAGCAGGACCGCGCCCTCCTCCCAGCGCCCGATGGCGGCGGCGCCGGCCGCTGCGACCAGCATCAGGAAGTCGACCTGGAACCGGCCCCGGCGGATGCTGCCCAGTGCCTCGCGGAGGGTGAAGAAGCCGCCGAAGGCGTAGGCGGCGGCGTACAGCGCGGTGGACGTCGCCGCGGTGGGTGCGAAGAGGCCGCCGGTCCAGGTCGCGAGGGCGAGGAGGGCGGCGGCCGGTTCCGCCCGCTCGCCGAGGAAGCCGTGGCGGTGCGTGTCGGTACTCATGGAATCAATGTATCAGCACATTTAAATATGTGAAGATCTGAAGGTGTGTATATGGTGATCCCACGGCGTAGAGTGCGACCGTGGAACTGACACCCGGCACCGGCCCGCTCATCTCCGAGTCCGCCGCGGCGGCGGTCGCCGAAGTCATGCAGGGACTCGCCGCACCCGCCCGCATCCGCATCCTCGACCGGCTGCTGCGCACCCCCTGCTCCGTCGGCGAACTCGCCGACGACCTGGGGCTGGGCCAGCCCACCGTCTCCAACCACCTGCGGCTGCTGCGCCACCTCGGCCTCGCCGCCGGCCACCGCTCCGGACGCACCGTCGTCTACGCGCTGCGCGACGAGCACGTCGCCGAACTGCTCCGCCAGGTCCTCGCGCACGTACGGCACGACCTGACGGAGTGAGCGGGTGCGCGTACCCATCGTGACGGCCGGCTCAACTCCAGCCTCGCCGACGCCTAGGGGTGCAACCCCGAGCCCCGCCAACGCCCTGGGGCGTGAAATCCAGCCTCGCCGGCGTTTGAGGCGCGGGGTTTGGGCCCCAGGGCGCTGGCGAGGGCGGGTCAGGGGGTGTTGGGGGTGGTCAACTGGTGGAGGCGTAGGGCGAGTTGGAGTTCCAGGGTGCGGGCCGGCGTGTTCCAGTCCGGGCCGAGCAGGCTACGGACCCGCTCCAGCCGCTGCACGACCGTGTTCACGTGCACGTGCAGCACCGCCTTCGTCCGCGTCAGACTGCTCCCCTCGGCGAAGTACGTGCCCAGCGTGTGCACCAGGTCCGTACCGCGCTCCGCGTCGTAGTCGAGCACCGGCCCGAGCTCGCCCCGCACGTACGCCGACAGGTCCGACCGTTCGCCGATCAGCAGGCCGACGAACCCGAGGTCGGCCAGGGCCGCGCCCTGCCCGGTCCGCCCGAGCGCGTGCAGCGCCGACAGGCAGCGCCGGGCCTCGGCGTACGCGGCCGGCAGTTCGGCGGGCCCGGCCGCCGGGCCCGCCGAACCGACCGTCACCACCGCGTCCAGCAGCCCGCCCAGCTCCTCCGCGAGCGCCCGCGCCAGCGGGCCCGGCTCCTCGGCCGGCGCCAGGAACGCCACCTCCTCGCGGTACAGGCCCGCCAGCCCCCGCCGGGCCTGCGCGATCCGGGCCGCCGCGGTCAGCAGCCGCGGCCCGGGCACCCCCTGCGCCGACACCGTGAACACCGCGTGCCCGCGGGCCAGGTTGACGCCCAGCCGGCGGGCCCGCCGGGACAGCCCGGCCGGGTCGGCGGTGCCGGACAGCAGATCGTTCAGCAGCTCCCCGCGGATCCGGTCCTCGGCCTCCGCGACCGACCGCCCGAGCACCAGCAGCAGCGCGGTCACCACGCTCGCCCGCTCGAACAGCAGCCGGTCCGCGTCGCCGAGCGCGGCCCGCCGGGTGAGCGCGATGCTGCCCAGCGGCTCCGGGCCGGCCATCACGGCGCACAGCCAGCTGCCGCCGGCCCGCACCGCCCGCCCGCTCGCCCGGGACGCGGCCACGGCGGTCGCGGGCGGGGCCGCGGGCCCCACCCCGGCCCGGGCCAACTCCGTGCCGTCGCTGTCGTGGACGACGATCCCGCCGTCGAGCAGCCCCGCGAGGGCCACCGCCACATCGGTGACGTCGCCGCGCCGCAGCACCAGATCGGTGAGCTGGTCGTGGGCCCGCTCGGCCCGGCTCATCGCCTCGCTGTGCGCCCTGATCGTCCCTGAGGCAGCGTTGAGTTCGTCCAGGGCCGCCCGGGTCTCCTCCAGCAGCCGGGCGCCGTCGATCGCGATGGCCGCGTGGTCCGCGAGCGAGGACAGCAGCGCCACCTCGTCGGCGGTGAACCCGCGCGGCGCCCGGTCCGCCGCGTACAGCACCCCGATGATCCGCGCGCCCACCCGCAGCGGCACGCCGAGGATGGCCCGCAGCCCCTCCTCGGCGACCGCGCCGTCGATGGCGTCGGTGTGCCGGAAGCGGGTGTCCGCCTGGTAGTCGCCGGTGACGTACGGCCGCGCGGTCTGCGCGACCAGCCCGCCGAGCCCCTCGCCGAGCCCGAGCCGCACCTGTTGGAAGGCGGCCGCCACCGAACCGTCGGTGACCCGCATGTACGTGTCCCCGGCCGCCTCGTCGTTGAGCGAGAGGTACGTGACGTCCGTGCCGAGCAGCAGCTTCGCCCGGTGCACGATGGCCCGCAGCACCGCGTCCAGGTCCCGCAGCCCGGCCAGGTCGCTGGCCGTGTCGAACAGCGCGGTCAGCTCGGCCTCCCGGCGCCGGTGCTGGCCGATGGTCCGCCTGATCCGCAGGGCCACCTCGGTGGCGTCCGCCAGCGCGGCGAGCGCATCGGCGGGCAGGCCCGCCGTCCGCGCCTCGGCGGCCGGGCGCGCGAAGTCCTCGGCGGGCGCGCCCTCGGCCAGCAGGTCCAGCAGCCGGCGCAGCCCGGCCGCGGCCCCGTGCGCGTCACCGACCAGGTCCAGGTCCCCCGCCGTTCGGCCGACCGCGTCCCCCGTCGTACGGCCCGTCGCGTCACCCGGCGCGCCCACGGTCGCGCCCGTCGCGTCCCCCGTCGTGCGGACGGCCGTACGGCCCGTCGCGTGGCCGGTCGTGCCGTCGGCCGCACCGGCACGCGTACCGGCGTCCGTACCGGCGTGCTCATCGGGCTGCGTGTCGGCGGAGGCTGTCACGGTGGGGAGCATACGTTCCCGTCTCCCTGGGTCGGTGGGCGCAGCCCGCGCGTACGGCGCCGGAGCGGCCGTACGGCGGGCCGGAGTTCGGCGCGGGCCGACTCGTACGGCGGCCGCAGTGCGCCGCGGCCCGCCCGCAGTGCGCTGCGGCCCGCCCCGGGTGGGTCGCGGGCCGCCCGGGGTGCGGGCCGGGCGGTCCGGGGGTGGTCAGGCGCTGATCTGGTCCTGCGGCCGGCGTGCACCGCCGTCCGTGCCGGCGGCCGGGGTCTTCGCGGCCAGGCTGCGCCCGCGGGTCTCCTTGGCCACGGCCACCGTGACGACGGTGACCAGCGCGGCCGCGCACAGGTAGACGGAGACGGGCAGCGACGAGTCGTACTCCTTCAGGAGTTCCACGGCGACGATCGGGGCGAGCGCGCCGCCGACGATCGACGCGAGCTGGGAGCCCATCGACGCCCCCGAGTAGCGGACCTCGGTGTCGAACATCTCCGAGATGAAGGCGGCCTGCGGCCCGTACATCGCGCCGTGCAGGAACAGGCCCACCGTGACGGCCAGGGCGATCACCGGGAAGGAGCGGGTGTCCAGCAGGGCGAAGAAGGCGAAGGCCCAGCCGGCCATGCCCACCGCGCCGATCAGGGTGACGGGTCTGCGGCCGACGCGGTCGGAGAGGGCGCCCCACATCGGGATGGTGACGAAGTGCACCGCCGAGCCGATGAGCACCGCGTTCAGCGCGTCGCTCTTGGGCAGGTGCAGGTGGGCCGTCACGTACACGAGGAGGAACGCCGTGAGGATGTAGTACGAGATGTTCTCGCCGAGCCGGGTTCCGATGGCCGTCAGCACCTGGCGCCAGCTGGTGCGGAAGACCTCGACCACCGGCGGCTTGGCCTCGGCACCCGTGGCGGCGCGCTCCGCGGCCTTCTCCTGCGCGGCGAGGAACACCGGCGATTCGGAGACGGAGATCCGTATCCACAGGCCGATCACGACGAGGACACCGGAGAGCAGGAACGGGATCCGCCAGCCCCAGGCCAGGAAGGTCGCGTCGGACTGGACGGCGGCCAGGATCGCCAGCACACCGGTCGCGAGGAGGTTCCCGCCGGGCGCCCCGGCCTGCGGCCACGAGGCCCAGAAGCCCCGCCTGCGGTCGTCGCCGTGCTCGGAGACCAGCAGTACGGCCCCGCCCCACTCGCCGCCGAGCGCGAAGCCCTGCACCAGCCGCAGCACCGTCAGCAGCACGGGAGCGGCCGCCCCGACGGTCGCGTGGGTGGGCAGCAGCCCCATGGCGAAGGTCGCCCCGCCCATCAGCAGCAGGCTGAGGACCAGCAGCTTCTTGCGGCCGATCCGGTCGCCGAAGTGCCCGAACACCACCCCGCCCAGGGGGCGGGCGGCGAACCCGACGGCGTAGGTGAGGAAGCTCAGGAGCGTGCCGGTGAGCGGGTCGCTGGCCGGAAAGAACAGCTTGTTGAAGACGAGTGCGGCCGCCGAGCCGTACAGGAAGAAGTCGTACCACTCCACGGTGGTGCCGATCAGGCTGGCGGCGACGACGCGCTTGAGGTTGGCTGCGGCGGGCGGAGCGGTTGCGGGGGCGGCCATGGGTACCACTTCCGGATGGGTGCGGGGACGGGTTGGTGTCGCCACAACGTAGGAGTCGCCGGGTCGACGGCCTATGTGCCCGACACCCACAATCAGCCGCCCCTCTGTGTGACCCGCCGCCATGGCGGCGGTGCGCGGTGCCGCGCACCCCGGGCCCGCGCGGGGCCGCTCGAATCCCGCTCGAGCCCGGCCGTCACCGCGCGCCGGCGCTGGTAGCGTTCGGTTGCTCCTGCCCAGTTGAAATCGCTACTGTTCGCAATTCAATTGGGTGATCGGCTGCCGGCAGGCACAAACCTGGGGAACGGACATGAGCGAGGGGTACGGCGCGGATCCCGCCCGGACGGCCCGGGACATCGCCTCCCTGCTGGAGCGTGCCGGGCTCGAACGCGCGGACGTGCTCCGCGTGGAGGGCGAGGGGGGCCTCTCGTACGCCTCGGGACTGCCCGTGGAAGACGTGCGCGCGCTGCTGAGCGGCGAGCCCCTTCCGCAGGGCGACGGCGACCCGGTGGATCCGGTGGAGGAACGTCACCGCAGGGTGGTCGCCCGGATCGTCTTCCTGCGCTCGACCCGGCTGCACACGTCCCCCGACGGCCTGCGGCGTACGTACTCGCTGGCGGAAGTCGCGGCGGGCGCGGGCACGAGCACCCAGTGGCTCGACCGGATGATCAGGACGGGCAAGGCCCCGAACCTCGATCACGCGGCCGGGATCGCCGGCTTCTTCGGGGAGAGCATCGAATTCCTCGTCGCCGCGCCGGCCCAGGCGCTGGACCGGGTGCTCCAGCTGATCCGCAAGGACCTCCTGGAGCGGATCGTCGCCCGCCAGGAACAGGACATCCAGCGCCTGAAGAAGGCCGATTCCGCCGGCTTCGGCCGCCCCGGCTCCCCGCTCGGCGTCGTCGACTACGCCGCACGAGCGCTCGCCGACGTGCCGGACGACACCGCGCAGCCCCTCATCGCCCTCATCGAATCGGTCGCCAGGCGCGCGCGCGAGGAACGCGACCGCGAGCTGCGAACGAGCGCGGACGGCTAGCCCGCCGGGCCCGCCGCCCGCCGTCCGCAGCGCCCCGGACCGGGACCCGCGACGGCCCGACGACGCGGCACCGACAGCCCGACAGCCCACCCATATGTCCGATGAAAGTGCCTCTGGCCAGCGGTGATACGGGTCGGGACGGGTTTGCCTGCATCCTGCGCAATGGCTACTGTCACCGACGCGGGAGTGGACGTACGGGCCTCGGTCCGCGGGAGCGTGTGCCCGTGACCGGGCCGCTCCGGAGCCTGGGTCCCGGTACGCCGGCACCGCCGTGGTATGAACTGATCGAGTGCCGCGCAGCGTTCGCATGCTTCAAGAACGGTGTCCGGCAAGGGACGCGTCCGGGTGGGGAAGACATGTGGGACACGGTGGGTGTTTCGCGCGCAATGAAACGCCATCGGGACGAACTGTTCGCGAGGGTGCCCCGCCCGGCCGGGCAGGATCCGCACGACCTGTTCCGGGCGATATGCGCCTATCTGACGGAGAGCAGCGGCCGCGAGATCCGGTTCATGATGGAGACGTTCCCCGCCCGCACGTTCAGCGGGCTCTGGCTGGACATGGGCGACTACGAAGTGGTCGTGGTGGAGAAGAACACCCTTCCCATGCACCAGCTGGTGATACTGGGTCACGAACTGTGGCACCGCCAGGAGCGCCGGACCGGTCGGGCCGACGGCGCGGCCGACGCCTTCGACGGGCTCGGGAACCGGTGGACGGGTGGTGACCCGGTCACCCACGCCGCGGCGCGCACCGACTACGGGCTGGCCGAGGAACGGCGCGCCGAGCGGTTCGGCCGGCTCCTCGCCGCGAAGTTCCGTCCCGTCCTGCTCGGCGAGCGCGGCACCGAACCCCCCGACGATCTGACCGGCCGCATCTGGGCATCGCTGGGCGGCTGATGATGCACGAGGGCGCCGACTACTACCTTCCCGCCGCGGTACTGGGCACCGCTCTGCTGGCGAAGCTGCCCGGGCTCGTACGGGGTTGGCGCAGCCCGACGGTCCGGACCGTGAACCTGCTGCTGTTCCTGCCCTGCGTGGCCTTCGTCTTCTCCTCGGCGCCGACCGTCACCGCCGTCAACCGGCTCACCGGCATCAGCAACCTCTCGGCCCTCCTCGTCCACTGCATCATGACCGCCTATTCGTGCGCGTCACTGGTGCTGCTGGACTACTGGAGGGGCGGATCGGGGGAGGACGCCCGTACGGGCCGGCGCGTGCGGGTGTGGAAGATCGGCTGCTGCGCCGTGATCGTGGCACTGGCGGGGCTCTTCGCCCTCGGCGACGTCCCGGTGGAGCGTCCGCGGGACTTCGACACGTACTACGCCGCCACCCCGTTCATCTGCGAGATGCTCGTGCTCTACCTGCTCGCGTACGTCGCCGCGGGCGTGGCGACGACCGTCGTGTGCTGGAACTGGCTGCTCGACATCGACCGCAGGACGGCGCCCGGGCCGAAGACGGCCGTCGACCGGTCCCTGCGGGTCGGTCTCCTCGTCCTGGTGACCGCGGCCCTGGTCAACACCATCTTCGGCTCGTTCAAACTGACCGCGATCGCCGCCCGCTGGGCGGGCCGGGACTGGGACGTGCTGAACGACAGCCTGGCGCCCTTCATGTCGCTCAGCGGGATGATGATCGGCGTCGGGCTCCTGGTACCGGCGTACGGCCCCGGTCTGATCGACCGGGTGTGGAACCCGGTGCTCGGCATCACCGCCCTGCGGCCCCTGTGGCGGCTGGTCGGCCGGACCGAGCCCACCCCCACGACCGCGGTGTTCCTTCCGCCGCCCTGGTACGCCGGGGCCGAGCAGGTCCTGCTGTTCCGGATGACCGCCATCCACGACTGGATGCGCGAACTGTGCCCCTACTGCACGGACGAGGTGCGGGAACCGGCCTACCGGAGGGCGAGGGCGAGCGGCGCCCCGGAGCGCGAGGCCGTGGCCGCCGGCCTCGCCGCCATGTTCGAGGCGGCGGCCGAGGCCCGCGCGCGCAACGCGCCGCCCGACACCGGGCAGAGCGAGCTCGCGGTGGCCGCCCTGCGCGCGGCGGAGGCGGCGGACCGGGACCTGCTGGTGACCATCTCCCGCGCCCTGGCGGCGACATCCGGTCCTGACGGCGGGCGTCGGCGCGGGCCGTACCGGCGCGGACGCGCACGCGGCACCGACGAGAGCACCCCGGTTCCGACGGCTCCGACGCCCTGAAGGGCCGGCGGCATCGCTGCCGCCGGCCCCCGAAGGTGTTTCAGTCGGCTACCGGCTCAGTGCCCCGAGCTCAGCCAGCTCACGATCGGCGAGATGGTCTCGTGGACCACCTCGGAGACCTCCTTGATGACGTGCGGCGCCCGCTTCGCGATCTCCTTGCCGGCGGCGCTGATGGCCTTCGACTGCCCGAGGGTCACCACGCTCAGGGCCGCGATTCCGGCCTGCTTCTTGAACTCCTTGCTCGTCCATCCGTAGCCGAATCCGTAGAAGACCGCGCTGGTCACGTCGAGGACAGCGGCACCGACGCCCATCCCGAAGCCCACGGCCATGATGACCGCACCGGCAGGCGGGAACCAGATGCCGACGCCGATGCCCACGAGGCCGACTCCGGCACCCGCGAACCCGGCGATCATGCCGGTCGTGTGGAAGTAGTCGGCCAGCCACTTCGCGCTGCCCGGAGCAGGGGGCTCCTCGACGGGATAGTCGGCCACCAGGCACGGGTTGAGTCCGGCCTGCTTGGCGGTCTGCGCGTCCTGAGCGGCCTTCGTGGCCGCGGCCGTGACCTCGGCCGTGTGCATCGCCTCGGCGATCCGGTGAGCGTCGCGCTGGGCGATGTCCGCCTCTTCCGCGCTCTTGCCCGCCCGGAGCTCGGCGGCGCGGGCGTCAGCGGCATACCCCTGGGCCGCGTTGGCGGAGGCAACCGCTTCGCGTGCGGACGCGATGGCCTGGGAAGCGGAGTACTGCGCCGACTTCTCGGCGAAGCGAGCGTTCTCGGCGGCCTTCTTCGCCTTGTCCGCCGAGGCCTGAGCGTTCGCGGCAGACTGCTCGGCGTTGTTCGCCAGGGTGTTCGCCTGCTGTGCCGAGGTGGCGGCCTTGGCGGCCGACGCGTTCGCCTTGTCCGCCCACACCAGCGCTTCGGCAGCGGCATTGCGGGCCTTGGCCGCCGCTTCCTGGGCGCGTGCGGCGTCCTCCTGCGCCTTGTGCGCGATCTTCGTGGCCGCGGCGATCGCACCCTGCATGGCGGCGATGTGGGTCGCGGAGTCGTGGTCGAGCTGCGCTGCCTTGTGCTGGACCGAGGCGACGAAGTTGCGGCGCATCCACGACGGGCCCTCGAGCGCGGCCTGGGCGTGGGCCTTCGTGTACGGGCCTCCGCTGGCGAGAAGGGCCGCGGTGGCCACCGCGTCGTCCTCCCGCAGTGCGTTCTCGAACGTGACGGTGAGGAACTCGTACAGCGCCTGGGCGGTACCGACGTTCAGTGCGTCGTTCGCCGCCTTCTTCACCGCATTGCCGGGGTTCTCGGCCAGGACGCGGGCGACCGCGACGCGGTTGTCCATCTGGGCGGCCTGGACCGCGCCGGTGGTGAGGAACTTCGAGGGGGCGTCCGGATCGGTGCTCTTCAACGCCGCGGCCGCTGCGAAGGCGACGTCCGGTGAGGTGATCCGCGCGATGTACAGGACGGTTTCCCGGTCGTCCTGACGCTGCGCGATCTGCCGGTCGGTGTCGATCCAGGCATGGATGTCCGAGTCCTTGCCGGCCAAGGCGTACCGCGCGGCCTCCTGGGACCAGGATCCCTTGGACTCCATCAGGGCGAGCGCCGCCTTGCGCCCGAAGGCGGTGGCCTTCGCGCTGTCCCCCGCCCGGAGCGCCGACTCGGCCTGGGAGATCAGGTCCTTCGTGGCCTGGGAGGTCTGATCGTCCTGGGTGCGCTTGCGTTCGGTCGCCGCGCGTTCCTTGGTCTCGAGCTGCGCGATCAGACGCATCTCTTCCACCGCACGCTGCGTGTCCTGGTCCAGGCGCTGCCATTCGGCCTCGCGCGCGCTCTTCTCGACCGCGACCGCCTGGACGACCGCTTCGACGGCCGCGTTCGCAGCCGCGGTGGCCTCGTTGGCGAACTCCGTGGACTTGTTGGCGTATTCCACCGCCTGTCCCGCGTACTTGACGGCCCACTCGGCCGCGGCCGCGGCCTTGTCCGCGTGGTTGGCCGCGCTGTTCGCGGCGTCCCGTGCGGTGCGTGCGGCCACCGCGGACGCGTTCGCCAGAGCCTGCGCCGTCCCGGCGGCGTTGGTTGCGATCTGTGCGTTCGCACTGGCGATCTGGGCCTGGCGCTTGGCTTCCGCGGCCTCCGCCTGGGCCACACCGGACGCAGCGGCAGCGTCTGCCGAGTAGCCCGCGGCCGCGGCGGCGTTGCGCGCCGCGGAGGCGGCGGCGCTTCCGGCGCCGGCAGCCTTCACCGACGCCACGGCGGCGGCGTCGGCGGCCAATGCCGAGGTACGAGCCTTGGACGCGGCGTTACGGGCGGCCACGGCGGCGTTCTTGGCGAACTCCGCCTGGTTGGCGTCCTTGGAAGCCGCGATGGCAGCGCCGTACGCCGCTGCGGCGGCGTTGCCGGCCATGGCCGCAGCCTGGCTCGCCCCCGCGGCGGCGTACGCGGCGCGGCGGGACGCCTGAATGGCGGCATGCGATGCGTTGGTGGCCACCCGCGCCGCGTCGGCCGCTCCCTTCGCGGCCTCTCCGGCCTTGCGGGCGGCCCTGCCGGCCTTCGCCACGTCGTTCTGTGCCTGCTGGGCCTCGGCGGCGGCCTTCTCCGCGGCCTCCTTGGCCTTGGAAGCTGCTTCCACGGCGCGGGCGGAGGCCTCTTCGGCCTGCTTCGTCTTCGCGTCGGCCTTCTTGCCCTCGCGCTCGACGACGGCGACGAGTTCCTCGATCTTCGCGCGCTCCTGATCGCGGGCGCGGGCGATGTGCTGGCCCGTGTCGAGGAACCACGTGACGTCGGATTCCGTGCCGGACAGGGCTCGGTTGGCGTACTTCTGCACCTCCGGGCCCGCCAGCATCGTCAGCTTGGAGGCCTCGAAGCGCATGTCCTCGAGCCGGGCGGTGTGCTGGCCTTCGAGGAGGAACTTCTCCAGCGCGGGCTGGGTGCCGTCGGTCAGGGCGGTGTTGCCGGCGCGGATCACCGACTTGCCGCCGGTGGCGATCACCGTGGCGGTGGCCACGCGGAGGTCTTCCACGATGGCGGGCTTGAAGCCGCCCGCGAGGTACGCGGCGATGGCCGAGTCTCCACCGTTGATCGCGGCGGTGGCCTCGCGGCGGGTTCCCTTGCCGGCCTCCGAGAGGCTGCTCAGGAGCGCGGCGCGGTTGTCCTCCGCCGTTTCGGCGGCGAGCCGGACGTTCAGGAAGTTCTGGACGTCGGCGTCGGAACCGGTCAGCGCGATCGCGGCGGCGGCACGAACGGCCTTGCCGCCCAGGATCCACTCCCTGACGACCTTCGCCCGGTCGGTGTCCGGCAGGCGGAACGGGTCACCGTCGTCGCCGACCGGCGGAGTGTCCGCCCATGCTGCCGTCGGGTTGAGAACGAGGCTGGAGGTGGTGACGACGGCCGTGGTGGCCGCGAGGGCGCCGAGAATGCGCCGCCTACTCCAATAAATGGTGTCCAAAACGGTCCTTCGCTATCGGCGCATGGCGCGCCACAAATAGATGTGGCGAGGCCAGGGCGGCAAGGTGTGAGTCGCGTTTCAATCGCCGGACCATGGAACGCATTGCGAGGTCCGAGAGGCGCGCAGCATGACCCTACGCGGAACACGCCACTTTGGCTAGACGGTAGATGATGGCGAATCAACGGTCGTTTATGAGACGCGGGCTGACGGGGCCTCATGAAGGCGGCGGGCGGCCCCCCAAATCGGGCACAAGCTCCCTGAGTGACGCATATTCCCTGGTCAGGCGCCGAGTGGTGATGTGAGTCAGATCACTCAACCCTGGTGCCCGGCCGAACCGTTCGTTGTGGATCGGGGCCGTGGGACACCTGGTGGACGGCCTGTTCCGGCGCTTGCCGTCAATGCGAAAAAGCTGACCGAGGGCCTCTCGCTTTCATTTTTCCGACTTGATTTCCGCTCCGGGTGTGGGTCTAAGATCCCGGAGGAAGTTGGGGGCTTCCAAGGAGAGAACACCCGTCCTTTGACGTGTCTCTCGCTTGGTTGGGCTTGAGCCTTCGCATCCGTATGGAGCTTTCCGGTCAGTGAACCGGAACTGAAGACTGGGGTAGGGATGAAGGCACGGAAGAATGTCGTCCGTACGGTGGCCGCGGCCACGGCCGCCGGCGCGCTGGCGTGGCTGGCGATCGCCGGGGCGGGTGGCGCCACCGGGGGCGGCGCTGCGGACGTCACCGCGATGAAGGGCATCGCCGAGGAGGGTCCCGGGTACGCGATCGAGGACTTCGGCTACCCGAACGCGGACAAGATCCTCGCCGAGCAGAACATCACCCTCAAGCGCGGTGACGGCCACATCCTCCTCGCCGACTGCGCGAGCGCGACGAACCTCCTGGAGGTCTGGTCCCGCGCCAAGGAGAAGATCTGCTTCAAGGTCACCGGCACCACCGGCTACCTGACCCTGGAGATCCCCTCGGTCTTCGCCGTCAAGGGCAACGACTACGCCGCCCAGGTCGACATGAAGGTCGGCGCGGAAGAGAAGACGTGGGACGTCAACAAGAACTCCTGGACCGCGGTCGGCGAGAGCGCCGACGAGCAGGGCCGCGAGTTCATGCTCATGGAGATCCGCACCTCCAAGTAGCACCCGCACGGCGCCCAAGCGGCCGCCGTACGGCACCCGTTCACTTCCCCGCGCACCCGTTCACCGAAGGAAGAACCATGCTCGCACCCCGTCTGCGCCCGGCGCGGATGACCGTCCTGCTCTCCGCCACCGCGGTCGCCGCCGGCCTGATCTCCGCCGCCCCCGCCTTCGCCCTCACCGGCCCCGAAGCCCCGGACCTGTTCACGAACAAGGCCGTCGTGCAGCTGACCGTGGGCGACGAGACCAACTCCCGCGGCTGCACGGCCGCCCTGCTCGACGACAACTGGATCATCACGGCCGCCAGTTGCTTCGCCGCCACCCCCGGCACCTCGGTCCCGGCCGGCAAGCCGGCGCTGAAGTCCGTCGCCACGCTGGCCGACGGCAAGGCCGTCGAGGTCGTCGACCTCGTGCCCCGCACCGACCGCGACCTCGTCCTGGGCCGCCTGGCCAGCCCGGCCGTCGGTCTGCCGTGGGCCCGGATCGCCCAGGACGCTCCCGCGACCGGCCTCGACCTCACCGCGGCCGGGTTCGGACGTACGAAGACCGAGTGGGTGCCGGGCAAGCTCCACACCGGCACCTTCACGCTCAACGCGTCCGACACCAGCACCCTCACCATCACCGGCAAGGGCGCCGACGCCATCTGCAAGGGCGACACCGGCGGCCCGCTCTTCAACGCGGCCGGTCAGCTCGTCGGCATCAACAGCCGCTCCTGGCAGGGTGGTTGCTTCGCCGCCCCCGCCACGGAGACCCGCACCGGCGCCATCTCCGCGCGCGCCGACAACCTGCGGGTGTGGGCCGCCGAGGTGCGCTCGACGACCCTCGGCTGGAAGACCGAGGCCGTCGTCCAGGCGGGCAACTCCCTCTACCAGGGCATCCGCCTGGCCGACAATTCCTGGACCGGCTTCACCGACGTCCAGTCCAAGGCCGGGAACATCGGCGGCATCCGCACGGCCACCGTCGCCGGGATCAACGGCGACACCCACGTGGTGGCGCTCGGCACCAACGGCCGCATCTACCACACCATCCGCAAGCTGGACGGCACCTGGGGCGCCTTCGGTGACGTCTTCGGCGAGGCCGGCGTGCTCACCAACGTCACCCAGCTGTCGGCCGTCTCCACCGGCAGCGAGATGCAGCTGGTCGCGGTCGCCAACGGCAAGGTCTTCCACACCGTCCGCACGGCGGCCGGCAACTGGGCCCCCTTCGGTGACGTCGCCGCCGTGAGCAGCCCCATGAGCGGCGTGACCTCCATCGCCACCGCCAACACCGGCGGCAAGCTCCAGGTCATCGCCGTCACCGGCGGCAAGGCCTTCCACACGCTGCGCACCACCGCCGGTCACTGGACCGTCTGGGGCGACGTCGCCGGTGCCATCGGCGCCACCGGCCCGATCACGTCCGTGGCCATGGCCGGCCAGGGCACCGTCGCCCACGTCGTCTTCGCCACCGACAACGGCACCCGCCAGTACCACGTCGCCCGCCAGGACACGGGCGTCTGGACCCCGCTCACGGAGCTGACCGCGCACCTCGGCAACATCACCACCAAGTCGGTGGGCGCGTCCACCAAGGAGCACGACCCGCACTTCGCCTTCACCACCAGCGACAACCGCGTCGTGGAGACCTCCCGGAACACCGCCGGACGCATCTTCACCACCCCGGTCACCGTGCCCACGATCCAGGGCATCGCGGCCACCCCGCTCGGCAGCATCGCCCTCGCCGGCACGCTCTGATCCCGAGCCGCTCGCCGCGCCCGCCCATCCGTCCCCGTCCCGGGGCGGGTGGGCGGGCTCCGTCATGCCGGACGTTCGGCGGCCCGCCGCCCGGGCGGGCTCAGGTCACGGCCGAGGCCGGGAGTTCCGGAGGCACGGGCGGGGCGCGCCGGCGGTGGGGAGGGTGAGGACCGTGCCCAGTCCGCCGCCGGGGGTGGCCCGACGGTCAGGGTTCGAAGCGGTAGCCCATGCCCGGCTCGGTGATCAGGTACCGCGGGTGCGAAGGGTCCGCTTCGAGCTTGCGCCGCAGCTGCGCCATGTACACCCGGAGGTAGTTGGTGTGCTCCGCGGAGGTGGGACCCCACACCTCCAGCAGCAGCTTGCGCTGGGAGACGAGGTGGCCGGGGCGGGCGATGAGCAGCTCCAGCAGGTGCCACTCGGTGGGTGTCAGGCGGACGGCGCGGTCGCCCCGCACCACCTTCCGGGCGGCCACGTCGACGGTGAAGTCGCCGGTGGTCACCCGGGAGGTCCCGGCGGCGGAGGCCGGTTCCCCGTGCCGCCGGGTGGCCGCGCGCAGGCGGGCCAGCAGCTCGTCCATGCTGAACGGCTTCGTCACGTAGTCGTCGGCGCCGGCGTCCAGCGCCCGGATCTTCTCCTCGGAGGTGTGCCGGGCGGACAGCACCAGGATCGGCACCCTGCTCCACCCGCGCACACCCCTGATCACGTCGACGCCGTCCATGTCCGGCAGGCCGAGGTCCAGCAGGATGACGTCCGGCTTCCGGTCGGCGGCGAGCCGGAGCGCCGCCGCGCCGCCGTCGGCCTCGTCGACCTCGAACTTCCGCGCCTGAAGGTTGATCTTCAGGGCGCGCACCAGCTGCGGATCGTCCTCCACCACCAGCACCCGGGTCATGGGGGTACAGCCTTTCCTTCGTCGCGGGCGGTCGGGGGAACCGGTGAGCGCGCGACCTCCGCGTCCCACCGGTTCCCGGTCCCTGGGTACGGGGCGGTCAGCTCGTGGTCAGGGCTTTGAGGGCGGTGTTGAGTTCGAGGACGTTGACGCGGGGCTCGCCCATGAAGCCGAGGGTGCGGCCGGTGGTGTGGTCGGAGACGAGCCTTTCGACCTGCTTGACGTCGAGTTTGTTGCGCTCGGCGACCCGGTGGACCTGGAGCTCGGCGTACGCGGGGGAGATGTCCGGGTCGAGGCCGGAGCCGGAGGAGGTGACGGCGTCGGCCGGCACGTCCTCCGCCTTGACCTGGTACGAGGCCGTGGAGTTGTCCGCGATGACGGCTTCCTTGGCGGCGAGGACCTGGGCGCAGAGGGTGCCTTCTGCCGCGTCCTTCGTGCACGTGCCGTCGATCGCGCCGTTGTCGGCGGACCGGTTGGTGGCGCCGGACAGGATCAGCGAGTACCGGGTGTTGACGCTGTTGCTGCCGAGGCCGTTGGAGGGGCGCGGCTGGAACCACTTGAGGTCCGGCTCGGCCGCCTCCTCCGCGTCGTTCGGGTCGTGCTTCGGCAGGTTGTAGCTCTGGCCGATGAGGGCGGAGCCGACGACCCGGCCGCTGTGGTCCTTGATCTCGGAGCCGTCGGCCTTGTCGTTGAAGAGGGCCTGGGCGATCCCGGTGACGGCGAGCGGGTAGAGGACCCCGCAGATCACGGTCAGGACGAGGAGGGCTCGGAGGCCCGCACCGATCAGGCGCGCGGTGTTGCCTACAGAGTTGTTCATGGTCGTCTCAGCCGATTCCGGGGATGAGGGTGATGAGCATGTCGATGAGCTTGATGCCGAGGAACGGGGCGACGAGGCCGCCGAGTCCGTAGATCCCGATGTTGCGGCGGAGCATCCTGTCGGCGCTGGTGGGCCGGTACCGGACGCCCTTGAGGGCGAGCGGCACGAGCGCGATGATGATCAGCGCGTTGAAGACGACGGCGGAGAGGATCGCGGACTCGGGGGAGGCCAGGCCCATGATGTTCAGCTTGTCGAGGCCGGGGTAGACCACCGCGAACATGGCCGGGATGATCGCGAAGTACTTTGCGACGTCGTTGGCGATGGAGAACGTCGTCAGGGCTCCGCGGGTGATCAGGAGTTGCTTGCCGATCTCCACGATCTCGATGAGCTTGGTGGGGTTGGAGTCCAGGTCGACCATGTTCCCGGCCTCCTTGGCGGCCGAGGTGCCGGTGTTCATGGCCACGCCGACATCGGCCTGCGCCAGCGCCGGGGCGTCGTTCGTACCGTCACCGGTCATCGCGACGAGCTTGCCGCCGGCCTGCTCCCGCTTGATGAGGGCCATCTTGTCCTCGGGGGTGGCCTCGGCGAGGAAGTCGTCGACACCCGCCTCCTCGGCGATGGCCTTCGCGGTCAGCGGGTTGTCCCCGGTGATCATGACGGTCTTGATGCCCATGCGCCGCAGCTCGTCGAACCGCTCCCGCATGCCCTCCTTGACCACGTCCTTGAGGTGGATGACACCGAGCACGCGGGCGCCCTCGCCGCCGTTGACCGCGACGAGCAGCGGGGTGCCGCCGGCCTGGGAGATCCGGTCCGTGAGCGCCTGCGCGTCCTCGGCGACCCGGCCGCCCTGCTCCTCGACCCAGGCGGCGACCGAGCCGGCCGCACCCTTGCGGGTCTGCATGCCGTCCACGTCCACACCCGACATGCGGGTCTGGGCGGTGAACGCGATCCACTCGGCGTGCGCGAGCTCGCCCTGCCGGCGCTCGCGCAGACCGTACCTCTCCTTCGCGAGGACCACGACGGAGCGGCCCTCGGGGGTCTCGTCCGCGAGGGACGACAGCTGGGCGGCGTTCGCCAGCTCGGCTTCCGTCGTTCCCTTGACGGGTACGAACTCGCAGGCCTGGCGGTTGCCGAGGGTGATGGTGCCGGTCTTGTCGAGCAGCAGGGTGGAGACGTCGCCGGCGGCCTCGACCGCACGGCCGGACATGGCGAGGACATTGCGCTGCACCAGGCGGTCCATGCCCGCGATGCCGATCGCGGACAGCAGTGCGCCGATGGTGGTCGGGATCAGGCAGACCAGCAGAGCGGTCAGCACGATCAGCGACTGCTCGGCGCCGGCGTAGATCGCGAAGGGCTGGAGCGTGACCACGGCCAGCAGGAAGACGATCGTCAGCGAGGCGAGCAGGATGTTCAGCGCGATCTCGTTGGGCGTCTTCTGCCGGGACGCGCCCTCGACCAGCGCGATCATCCGGTCGATGAAGGTCTCTCCGGGCTTCGTCGTGATCTTGACGACGATGCGGTCGGAGAGCACCTTGGTCCCGCCGGTGACGGCCGAGCGGTCGCCGCCGGACTCGCGTATGACGGGCGCGGACTCGCCGGTGATGGCGGACTCGTCTACCGAGGCGACGCCCTCGACGACGTCGCCGTCACCGGGGATGATGTCGCCGGCCTCGCAGACGACCAGGTCGCCGACCTTCAGCTCGGTGCCGGGGACCTGCTCCTCGCCGCCGCCGTCCGTGGGCAGGCGGCGGGCGACGGTGTCGGTCTTGGCCTTGCGCAGGGTGTCGGCCTGCGCCTTGCCGCGGCCTTCGGCGACGGCCTCCGCGAGGTTGGCGAAGATCGTGGTCAGCCACAGCCACGCGGTGATCGCCCAGCCGAACCAGTCCGACGGGTCCTTCAGCGCCAGCACGGTGGTGACGACCGAACCGATCAGCACCACGAACATGACCGGCGACGTGACCATCACGCGCGGGTCGAGCTTCCGCACCGCGTCCGGGAAGGACTTCAGCAGTGCCTTCGGGTCGAACAGGCCGCCGCCGACGCGTCCGGCGCCCGGCTCGTGGCCGGTGGGAAGGTCCTCGTGGGGAGCACGGGTCGGGGTGATGGTGCTCATGATGCGAGCCCTTCGGCGAGCGGTCCCAGCGCGAGCGCGGGGAAGTAGGTCAGACCGGTGACGATGAGGATGGTGCCGACGAGGAGGCCCGAGTAGAGCGGCTTGTCGGTGCGCAGGGTGCCCGCGGTCTCGGGGACCGGCTTCTGCTCTGCGAGCGAGCCGGCCAGCGCGAGGACGAACACCATGGGCAGGAAGCGGCCCAGCAGCATGGCGATGCCGATGGTGCTGTTGAACCACTGGGTGTCGGCGTTGAGGCCGGCGAACGCGGAGCCGTTGTTGTTGGCCCCGGAGGTGTAGGCGTACAGGATCTCGGAGAAGCCGTGCGCGCCCGTGTTGGTCATCGAGTGCGCGGGGGTGTCCAGGGCCATGGCCGCCGCGGTGAAGCACAGGACCAGGGCGGGGGTGACGAGGATGTAGCAGGCCGCGAACTTGATCTCGCGGGTGCCGATCTTCTTGCCCAGGTACTCGGGGGTGCGGCCGACCATCAGACCGGCGATGAACACCGCGATGACCGCCATGATCAGCATGCCGTAGAGGCCGGAGCCGACACCGCCGGGCGCGATCTCACCGAGCTGCATGCCCAGCAGCTGGATCCCTCCGCCGAGGCCGGTGTAGGAGGAGTGGAACGAGTTGACCGCACCGGTGGAGGTCAGCGTCGTGGCGACGGAGAAGATAGCGGACGCGCCGATGCCGAAGCGGGTCTCCTTGCCCTCCATCGCACCGCCGGCGACGTCGAGGGCCGGGCCGTGGTGGGCGAACTCGGTCCACATCATCAGAGCGGTGAAGCCGATCCAGATCGTCGCCATCGTCGCGAGGATCGCGTAGCCCTGGCGCAGGTTGCCGACCATCCGGCCGAACGTGCGGGTCAGCGCGAACGGGATCAGCAGGATCAGGAAGATCTCGAACAGGTTCGAGAACGGGGTGGGGTTCTCGAAGGGGTGGGCGGAGTTGGCGTTGAAGTAACCGCCGCCGTTGGTGCCCAGCTCCTTGATCACCTCCTGCGAGGCGACCGCCCCGCCGTTCCACTGCTGGGTGCCGCCCAGGAACTGCCCGACCTCGTGGATCCCGGCGAAGTTCTGGATCACACCGCACGCGACCAGCACCAGGGCGCCGACCACGGACAGCGGCAGCAGGATCCGGACGGTGCCGCGCACCAGGTCGGCCCAGAAGTTGCCCAGCTCACCGGTCCGCGAGCGGGCGAAGCCGCGTACGAGGGCCACCGCGACGGCCATGCCGACCGCGGCGGACACGAAGTTCTGGACGGCCAGACCGCCCGTCTGCACGACGTGGCCCATGGCCTGCTCGCCCGCGTACGACTGCCAGTTGGTGTTCGCGACGAACGAGGCGGCGGTGTTGAAGGCCTGGTCCGGGTCGATCGACACGAAGCCGAGCGAGCCGGGCAGGACCCCCTGGGCGCGCTGGAGCACGTACAGGAACAGGACGCTCGCGGCCGAGAACGCGAGGACGGCGCGCAGGTAGGCGGGCCAGCGCATCTCGGCGTTCGGGTTCGCGCCGATGGCCTTGTACATCCACTTCTCCGGCGCGTAGTGGCGCTCGGAGGAGTAGACGCGGGCCATGTAGTCGCCCAGGGGTCGGTATGCCAGCGCGAGCGCGGCGATCAGCGCGAGCAGCTGGAGCGCACCAGCGAATGCGGGACTCATGGCAGTGCTCAGAACCTCTCCGGGTACACGAGGGCGAGGACGAGGTATCCGAGCAGGGACACGGCGACCAGCAGGCCGACGACGCTTTCGGCGTTCACAGCTTGGTCACCCCCCGGGCGACGAGGGCCACCAGCGCGAACACCGCGAGCGTGGTGACGACGAAGGCCAGATCGGCCATCGTGAGCTCCTGGATGAAGAGATGGAGTGGATGAGGCCAAAGCGGCCTGAGACGAGCAAAGCGCAAGGTCAGCGGGGTGCTAAGACTCTTTGACGGGCTCCATACGGGCGCCCCGGAAGTCTTGACGCCTTCGATACGCGGACGCGGACCCGCGCCGACGCCCGCGCCCGCACCTGCTCATCGGCCGACGTGATCCGCGGACGGGACCGGCGGATGTGATCGGCGGCTGCGACGGGTGGCGGGGGCCGGTGGCTGTGACCTGCGCATACAGTCGGAGCCGTGACCGTAGCCCGTTCCGTCGCCCTGTTCGCCGTGGCCGCCCTCTTCGAGATCGGGGGCGCCTGGCTGGTCTGGCAGGGCATCCGCGAGCACAAGGGCTGGATCTGGATCGGAGCCGGCGTCGTCGCCCTCGGCTTGTACGGGGTCGTCGCCACCTTCCAGCACGACGAGGACTTCGGTCGCATCCTCGCGGCGTACGGCGGCGTCTTCGTCGCCGGGTCCATCGCCTGGGGCATGGTCGCCGACGGCTACCGGCCGGACCGCTACGACGTCATCGGCGCCCTGGTCTGCCTGGCCGGCATGGCCGTGATCATGTACGCACCCCGTGGCCACTGAGCCGGCGGGCGCCCGGACGGCCGCCGCGCCGGCGTGTCCCGCGGTGTCACTCCGGCAGGACGCTCCCCGCCCAGGCCAGGACCGGGTCCTCGCCGAGCCGGGTGGCCACGTCCGCGCGCAGCTGCGGCAGGAGGGCGTAGAGGCGGTCGCCGGGGCACTGCGTGTTGTTGAAGTCACGGTGCCCGTAGATCCGGTAAGGCTGGATCCCGTACTGCCGGCACACCTCGGCACACAGGTCGGTCAGCGCCGCGAACTGCTCGGCGGGCGGCTCCACGGTGACGTAGGTGCCCTCGTTCTCGATGCCGATGGCGACCGTGTTCTGGCCGGCGCAGTGCGCGCCCTCGACGATCTCCGTGCCGCTGCGCAGTGCGGCCAGGCTCTCGTGCCGGCCCTCCATGACGTACGCGCCCCGGCTGATGGTGAAGTGCTGGCCGGTGTCGATCCAGCCCCCCGTGTCCATCTGGTACCGCTGCATGGCGCGGGCCAGCGTGATCGCGCGGGCGCTGCTGAGGTCGGTCACGTTGGCCGTCGCGGTGTGGTGGACGATGATCTTCTGCGCCCGGGCGTCGAGCACGCTGACCGGCCTCCTGGGCGGCCGGGCGCCCCACTCCTCGCAGTCGTGGATGACGCCGGGGACCGGCGCGCCGCCCGGGGTCCGGGCCGCGGCCAGGGCCTGTCCGGTGCTCCCGAGCGCGCCCAGGGCGGTTCCCAGGGACAGCGCGCCGGCCAGGACGGTGCGGCGGCCGGGCCCGGAGGGTGCCGTCGGGATCGTCATGTGGGTCCGTTCCTCGTGACGTCGCGGGTGACACCAGTGATGGCGGTGACACCAGTGATTAAAGAGGCAGACCGGCGCGACGGCGGGGAAGGGGACACCTCGTGTCGCCCCTCAGTGGGCGCCCCAGCCGCCGTCCACGGGGACGGAGGTGCCCGAGATGTACCCGGTGAGCGGGCCGCAGAGCCAGACGGCGACCGCGGCGACCTCCTCCGGCTCGATCAGCCGTTTGATGGCGGCCCGATGGAGCAGCACGTCGGCGGCCACCTGCTCCGGCGGGATGCCGTGCAGGGCGGCCTGCGCCGCGATCTGACCCTCCACCAGCGGAGTCCGTACGTAGCCGGGGTTGACGCAGTTGCTGGTGACGCCGTGCGAGGCGCCTTCCAGTGCGACGACCTTGCTGAGGCCTTCGAGCCCGTGCTTGGCGGCCACGTACGCCGCCTTGAAGGGGCTGGCCCGCAGCCCGTGCACGCTGGAGATGTTCACGATCCGGCCCCAGCCGCCGGCGTACATGTGCGGCAGGCAGCGCCGCACGAGCAGGAACGGCGCCGTCACCATGACCCGCTGGATGAGCTCGAAGCGGTCCGGCGGGAACTCCTCGACCGGGGCGACGTGCTGCAGCCCGGCGCTGTTGACCAGGATGTCCACGGCGGCCGGCAGGCCCTCGACGGCCGCGGCGTCGGCCAGGTCCGCCACGTGCGCCTCGCCGCCGACGGCCGCCGCGGCCGCCTTCGCCGACTCGGCGTTGACGTCCACGATGTGCACGGCGGCCCCGGCCTCGGCCAGGGCCCGGGCGCAGGCCAGCCCGATCCCGCTGCCGCCCCCGGTGACCAGGGCGGTACGGCCGCTGAGGGCCGGGAGACTTTCACTCGTCATGGCGGGAACGTTAGGCACCCGCGCCCGCCCTGCCCATGGCTGCGGCCACCACACCTCGGCGGTCGCGAGTGGTGGCCGCAGCCTGCCCGGCGCCGCTCGCCGGGACGGGGCGCGCGGCCGGTCTACAGCCGGTACACCAGCTCCCGTTCCAGGCCGAGCGGCGCCGGTCCCGCGGCGAGGATCCGGACCCCGGGCGCCGACGCGAGCAGCCTGCGCAGCCAGCCCAGGGCCTCGGCGTCGAGCTGCTCGGTGCCTTCCAGGACGAGTAGCATGTCCCGCTCGGCCAGCCACGACGTCGCGTCCATCGTGCCGCAGGGCAGGAACGGCATGCCCTCCAGGCAGCCGAGTGAGGCCGCCAGGTCGGCGGGGCCGAAGCTGCGGTCCATGCTCACGACGGCCGTGCCGTCGAAGAAGTTGGAGGCCAGCCGGTGCGCGAGCTCGCGCACCAGCCGCCCGGCGGGCTCCCGGCGCCTGCCCGTCACGGTCAGGACCCGCCCGCGACGTACCGCGGTCATCAGCCGGGACAGCTCGTCCGCGCTGTCCGGCACCGTCGCGAGCGCCGTGGCTCCCGCCGGTGCCGTCGTTCTCGTTCTCGTTCTCGTGGTCGTCGCGGTGGTCGTCGTCGTGGTCGGTGGTCCGCCGGTCCGGGCGGCGTCATCGCGCAACGCTCCCGGAATTCCCCTGTCGTCGATCGGCACGATGCCCCCGTTGCATGCGTGTCACGGCACGACCGGAAGCGTCATTCCGGCCGCATTTCAACCAATTATGCGCCACCTGGCACCGGGGGATAGAGGAAGCGTCCCTTCCGTCGAAAACGGCACCTATGGGAGGAAGTTGCAACATCCCCGTTACCTGGGCGTCGACGGCCCGGCGACCCGTGTGAAGGTGCCGAGCTCGTTCGCGTCGAGGTATTCGACCCGTACGGTGTCGTCCTTGAACGTGACCCCGGTCCGCCCCACCGCGTTCTCGCCCGTCGTCACGAAGCTGAAGGTGTCGCCGTCGTAGTGCGTGAGCGGGAAGCGCATCGGCTTCGGCCCCAGCAGCAGCACCAGCCCGTCCGGGCTCCGGGTGACGGTCAGCCGGCCGTAGTACGGGTTCTCGTACGCGCCCGTGTACGCGGCGTCCTCGCGGGCCGGCGCGGCATCGGCCGGTGGGCGGGCGTAGTCGGTGGGGGAGCGGCCGCCATCCAGCTGCTGCGCGTAGACCGCGGCGCTGAGGGCCATCCAGTCGGCCCGCGGCTTGCCGTACTGCGCGGTGTCGAAGAAGTCGAGTGCCACCGCGTCCGGCAGGCCCGTGGGCGCCGCGTTGGTGAGGACGACGATGCCGAGCTTCTCCACCGGCAGCATGGTCACGCTGGTGTTGGCGCCCAGCGCGAACGCGCCGGAGTGGCTGAGCCGCAGCCGGCCGAGTTCGTCGTACGACACGTTCCAGCCGAGGCCGTAGAAGCCGGTGCGGCCGGCGGGCGTGGTGGAGGGGTGCAGGACGCTCTGCGGCTGGTGGGTGCGCAGGAGCTGGTCGGCGTCGACGATCCGCTCGCCGTCCAGGGTGCCCGCGGAGAGCTGGAGGCGCAGCCAGCGCGCCATGTCGCGTGCGGTGGAGCTGGCGCCGCCCGCCGGGGCCTGTGCGTCGGCGTCCCGGACGTGCTGCGGCAGCCAGTCGCCGTCCGCGCTCTTCTGGTGGCCCGAGGCCCGGTTCGCGGCCTTCGTGTAGTCCGCGAACAGGGTGCTGGTGGCGGTCATCCCGGCCGGGTTGAAGAGCAGGTCGCTGCTCAGCTTCTGCCAGCTGACGCCCTTGGCCCGGGCCACCCCCTCGGCCGCCGCCGTCAGGCCGAAGTTGGTGTAGGCGTAACTCGCCCGGAACGGCGCCAGCGGCTCGTACTTCAGGTGCCGCACGATGTACGACTGGTCGAAGCCGAGGTCCTCCAGCAGGTCGCCGGCGTGGTCCGGCAGCCCGCTGCGGTGCGCGAACAGGTCCGCGACGTCGGCGTGCCCGCTCACCCACGGATCCTTGAGCGCGAAGCCCGGCAGCAGTTTCGACACCGGGTCCTCCCAGCGCACCCCGCCGCCCCCGACCGCCGACGCGACCACCGTCGAGGCGAGCGGCTTGGACAGCGAGGCCAGCTGGAACACGGTGTCCGGCCCGACCCGCGCGCTCTCGCCGGCCCGGCGCACCCCGAAGCCCTTCAGGTACACCACCTGGTCCCGGTACACCACCGCCACCGCGGCCCCCGGCACCCCGGTGTCGCGCATCGTGCCGGCGACGAAACCGTCCAGGCGCCGGAGCGCCTCCTGCACCTTCTCCTCGTTGAGCAGCGGCCCCGGTTCCGGCGGCGGCGTGGGATCCGCGGCCACCGCGGCGCCCGGCAGCGTGCCCGCGGCCAGCAGTACGGCCATCGCGCTCGCGGCGAGCAGTCGGCGCCCGCGCCGGCGGGGCCGCACGCTCCGTATGGCATGCATACAGCCCATTCAACGCCCGGCGGCTCGCGCTGTCCTGCCCAGCGCTGCCGCGGGCGGCCCGGCGGGACCCGCGGGCCGGGCGGTGGACCGGCCGGTGCGGGAGGTGCGACCGGCTCGGCCCCGGCGCCGCCCCGCCCGGGCCGGGGTCAAGAGCGGTGTGCCGGCAGCCAGTTCCGTGCGAAGTCGACCGCGTCGCGGAAGCGGAAGAGGCGGGCCGTGGCCGACCCGACCGGGCCCGAACGGACCGGGCCGGGCGCCCCGGAGTCCGCGAAATCGGCGCCGAGCGCCGCGAAGTCGCCGTCGTCGAGGTCCACGTCCTCGTACCGCCACCACCGGCGCACCCCGTCGTGGGCGACCACACAGCGGTAGTCGCGGCGCGGCGGCCCGGGGACCCGGTATTCGGCCAGGTGGAAGGCGGTGCAGCGGTCGAAGCCGACCCCCAGCAGCAGCACCTGGGCCCGCATGTCGTACAGCCGCGCCAGCGGGGAGTCCTCGCCGAGGTGGCAGTCCGGGCGGTGACCGGCGACGACCTTGCCCGCCTCCGGGCCGAGCGCGGCGAACGAGGTCTGCGGATGCCCGCTCCGCAGCGCGCCCGGCGCCCGCCGTGTCGTTTCGGCAAGGATCCCCATCGTCGGGGCGGGCGTGAGCGCCGGGTCGAAGGGGGGCATCCGGTCGCGGAGCGCGGCCACCGCCTCCGGCCCGAGCCCCCGGATCGCGTCCCGGTAGTACGGCGAGGTGTCGGAGTTCTCCGGCGTGAAGGTGGGGACGACCAGCGTCCCGGCCGGACCGAGCGCGGTGCGCAGGGCCCGCAGCACCGATTCCGAGCCGCGGCCGGGTTCCGGACCGGCCGGACCGACCGACCGCATCGAGGCGTGCACCATCAGGACGCCGCCCGCTTCCACGCCCAACGCGGAAAGCTGTCCCGCCAGTTGGCCCTCGGTGTGCACGGCGCTGCGCAAGGCGCTCTGCGCGGTGGTGTGCTGGGTGTTCAAACCCGTCTCATTCCTGTGATGCGGAGGAGCGCCGCCCATCGTAGGGCGCCCGCCGCACGCGGGAGCGGCACTCGCCCCGGGCCACCCGAACGGGCGAGGGGGCCGGCCGGCCGGAGCCCCCGGCGCCGGGGTCGCGCCCGTCATCAGGCCGCCCCCTCCGCTGCCCCTTCGGCCGTCCCTTCCGCCGGGCCCGCCCCCGCGGTTGCGCCCCCGCCCCCGGCCGCGCCCCCGGCCGCGCCCCCGCCCACCGCCTCCAGGCCCGCGCCCCGTCCGGCCGCCGCCTCCGCCACCAGCGCGCTGCGCATCTCGCCCTTCGCGCCCTTGAGGCAGCACAGCACCCGCTCGTGCCGGTCGCCGGCGGCGTCGGCCACCCGCAGCCGCAGCTCGATGTCGTGCAGCCGGTCCACCAGCCGCATCGAGAACCGGCCCACGTCGATCGTGCCCAACTGGCCGCCGTACCCGATGGTGTTGAGGTAGAAGTCCCGGCCGTTGGCCAGTTGCTCCCCGGCCGGGTCCGAGGGGTGTCCGCGCATCAGCTCGGAGATCGCCGCCTCGCCGGTGATCCAGTCGGTCTGCAGCCGCCGCCCGGTGGAGTCGGTGGTCATCCACTCGATCCGGTAGGCGACGCTCTCCACCGTGGCGCTGTGCGTGCCGCCGTTGAGCGCCTGCACCACCCACACCTTGCTGCCCGCCATCCCGTACGTGTTGTCGTCCGGGGCCCCCGACCAGCCGATCTGCGGCCGCGCCGAACGCGCGTACTGGGCGCGGGCGAAGGCCACGCCCGCCGTCAGCGCCAGCATGTTGGACACCGACTGCAGATCCAGCAGCGACAGCCGCCACGGCCAGTCCCGCCGGTCCGACGCCGACAGGTTGAGCCGTACGACCTCCCAGACCAGCAGCGCCGACAGCAACGTGAGCAGGATCAGCGGGATCGTGAAGAGCACCATGTTCCGGCCGACCCGCCGCTGGCCGCTGCCCGCCCCGGCCCCCTCGTCCGCACGCCTTCCCACGGTGGGCCTCCTCGATGTCCCCCGGGTCACCACGCCACCGCCCATCATGGGCCGGTACCCGGCTCCTGAACAGGGCGTGCGCGAGCCTCCGCGAGCCCCCGGCCGACCGTCCGCCGGCGGGCCCGGGGCGAGGGCCGTCGGCCGGCCCGGGAACGGCGGACTACCCGCCCGACACCAGCGCGACGATCCGCGCCCGGGCGGCCCGCCCCTCCGGCACCGGCAGCAGCGGATAGCAGTGCTGCTGCCCGTCCGCCTCGACCAGCTCCGCCGGGGTGCCCGCCAGCCGGGCCCGCGTCAGCAGCTCGCGGCTGTCGGGCGCCAGCACGTCCCGGGTGCCGCTGAACACCGTCAGCGGCGCGAGCCCCGCCGTCGACCCGAACAGGGGGCTGACCCGCGGATCGTCGGCCGCCAGGGTGCCCGCGTACAGCCGTCCGGCCTCGCGCAGTCCGGCCCGCGCCAGCACCGGGTCGTGCGCCTCGATCGCGGGCTGCTCCGGGTGGCTCATCGACAGGTCCAGCCAGGGGGAGAGCAGCACGATGCGGGACGGCTGCGCCCCGCTGCGGTCGCGCAGCCGCTGTGCGGCGGCCAGCGCCAGGCCGGCTCCCGCCGAGTCGCCCATCAGCACCGTCGGGCCGGGTCCGCCGCTCGCGATCAGCCCGCTGAGCAGGTCCGCCGCCACCGGAACCGTCCGGTCCGCGGTCCCGCGGGGCGCCAGCGTGTACGCCGGCACCACGCACTGCGCCCCCGCCTCGGTGACCAGCGTCCGGATCAGCGCCCAGTGCGGGCGGACCAGCTCGTTGATGAAGCCGCCGCCGTGCAGGTAAAGCACCCGGGCGGTCGGCTCGCGGTCCCGCGGCGACACCTCGTACACCGGCCAGGCGCCGACGATGGTGCGGGACACCTCCGCGACCCGCCCCAGGCTGCGCGGCGGAAGGTGCGACGAGGGCCGCCGGGTGGTCTCCGCCACCCGTGCCCGTACGGCCTCGGCGCTGGCCCAGCGCCGCCGGCGGCCCGACACGGCCCATGCGGCGGACAGCGCTCGACTGCGCAGACTCGGTACGACCGTCACCCCACACCCCCATCCCTGCGGTGCCCGTCCCGCAGCGTGCTCGTTCGCGGCACGTGAGGAGCATAGGCGTGAAGTTCAGCTGTCGACCCGCTTAAGAAATCCTCGATGGACTGATGGCCGGTCTTCTCGGCACATTGGTGCGCATCCGAGAGGAACCCGGGGCCTGTGTGGCTCCCGGGAATCACGCA
Source organism: Streptomyces sp. NBC_00239 (assembly GCF_036194065.1). Lineage (NCBI taxonomy): Bacteria > Bacillati > Actinomycetota > Actinomycetes > Kitasatosporales > Streptomycetaceae > Streptomyces > Streptomyces sp. NBC_00239. The sequence continues at coordinate 7,342,593 of NZ_CP108095.1, forward strand.
TGCCTACCCCCTGCCTGGAGCCGCACCATGAAGGCACTCGTCAAGCACACGGCCGAGCCCGGACTCTGGCTCATGGACGTGCCGGAGCCCGAGTACGGCCCCGGCGAGGTGCTGATCAAGGTGCTGCGGACCGGCATCTGCGGGACCGACCTGCACATCCGGTCGTGGGACGGCTGGGCGCAGGGCGCGGTGAAGACCCCGCTGATCCTCGGCCACGAGTTCGTCGGCGAGGTCGCCGCGACCGGCGCGGGCGTCCTGGACATCGCCGTGGGCGACCTGGTCAGCGGCGAGGGCCACCTGGTCTGCGGCAAGTGCCGCAACTGCCAGGCCGGCCGCCGCCACCTGTGCCGGAGCACGGTCGGCCTCGGCGTCGGCCGCGACGGCGCGTTCGCCGAGTACGTGGTCCTGCCCGCCGCCAACGTCTGGGTGCACCGCACGCAGGTGGACCTCGACGTCGCCGCGATCTTCGACCCGTTCGGCAACGCCGTGCACACCGCGCTGTCCTTCCCGCTCGTCGGCGAGGACGTCCTGATCACCGGCGCGGGCCCGATCGGCATCATGGCCGCGGCCGTGGCACGGCACGCCGGCGCCCGCAACGTCGTGATCACCGACGTCAGCCCGGAGCGCCTGGAGCTGGCCCGCAAGGCCGGCGCGACGCTCGCCGTCAACGTCGCCGAGTCCTCCATCGCCGACGCCCAGCGCACGCTGGGCCTGCGCGAGGGCTTCGACGTCGGCCTGGAGATGTCCGGCCGCGCCGAGGCGATGCGCGACATGATCGACAACATGACGCACGGCGGCAAGATCGCCATGCTGGGCCTGCCGGCGCAGGAGTTCCCCGTGGACTGGGCGAAGATCGTCACGTCCATGATCACGATCAAGGGGATCTACGGCCGCGAGATGTTCGAGACCTGGTACGCGATGACCGTGCTGCTGGAGGGCGGGCTCGACCTCAGCCCCGTCATCACCGGCAAGTACGGCTTCCGGGACTTCGAGGCCGCGTTCGACGAGGCTGCCACCGCCCGCAGCGGCAAGATCATCCTCGACTGGACCGCCTGACCCTGCCACGGGGCCGACACGCCCCCTTCCCCGGCCGGGCCCCGCAACCCTCCCCCCCTCCGCGGGGCCCGGCCCCCCATCTCGCCTCCCCGTCTCCTGACGTCTCTTCCGTCGCCCCGCCGCACAAGGAGCAGCACATGTTCGAGTCCGTACGCGACGACCTCCGCGCCACCCTCGACGAGATCCGCGCCGCCGGCCTGCACAAGCCCGAGCGCGTCATCGGCACCCCGCAGAACGCCGCCGTCGCCGTCACCGCCGGCGGCGCCCCCGGCGAGGTCCTCAACTTCTGCGCCAACAACTACCTCGGCCTCGCCGACCACCCCGAGGTCGTCGCCGCCGCGAAGGACGCCCTCGACCGCTGGGGCTACGGCATGGCCTCCGTCCGCTTCATCTGCGGCACCCAGGAGGTCCACAAGGAGCTCGAGGCACGCCTGTCGGCCTTCCTCGGCCAGGAGGACACGATCCTCTACTCCTCCTGCTTCGACGCCAACGGCGGCGTCTTCGAGACCCTGCTCGGCGCCGAGGACGCGGTCATCTCCGACGCCCTCAACCACGCGAGCATCATCGACGGCATCCGGCTGAGCAAGGCCCGCCGCTTCCGCTACGCCAACCGCGACCTCGCCGACCTGGAGCAGCAGCTCAAGGACGCCACCGAGGGCGGCGCCCGCCGCAAGCTGATCGTCACCGACGGCGTGTTCTCCATGGACGGCTACGTGGCCCCCCTCCGGGAGATCTGCGACCTCGCGGACCGCTACGACGCCATGGTCATGGTCGACGACTCGCACGCCGTCGGCTTCGTCGGCCCCGGCGGCCGCGGCACCCCCGAGCTGCACGGCGTCATGGACCGCGTCGACATCATCACCGGCACCCTCGGCAAGGCCCTCGGCGGCGCCTCCGGCGGCTACGTCGCCGCCCGCGCCGAGATCGTCGCCCTGCTGCGCCAGCGCTCGCGCCCGTACCTGTTCTCCAACTCCCTCGCCCCGGTGATCGCCGCCGCCTCCCTCAAGGTCCTCGACCTGCTGGAGTCCGCGGGCGACCTGCGCGACCGGCTCGCCGAGAACACCAAGCTGTTCCGCACCAGGATGACCGAGGCCGGGTTCGAGATCCTGCCCGGCGACCACGCCATCGCCCCCGTCATGATCGGCGACGCCGCCGTGGCCGCCCGGATGGCCGAGCTGCTCCTGGAGCGCGGCGTCTACGTGATCGGCTTCTCCTACCCGGTGGTCCCGATGGGCCAGGCCCGCATCCGGGTCCAGCTCTCGGCCGCGCACTCCACCCAGGACGTCGAGCGGGCCGTCGCCGCGTTCGTCGACGCGAAGGCCGCCCTGGAGGCCTGACACAATGGCAGGGTGATCGACCCCCGCCGGCTGCGCATCCTGCGGGCCGTGGCGGACCACCGTACGGTGACCGCCGCGGCCGCCGCGCTGTACCTGACCCCCTCGGCCGTCTCCCAGCAGCTCGCCGCGCTGGAGCAGGAGACCGGGCACGCCCTCTTCTCCCGCAGCGGCCGCGGGGTCCGCCTGACCGCCGCCGGCGAGATCCTGCTCGGCCACACCCACGAGGTGCTGGCCCAACTGGAACGGGCCGAGGCCGAGCTCGCCGCGTACGCGGGCGGCGCCGCGGGCGAGGTGACCGTGGCGGCCTTCGCCACCGGCATCGCCGAGGTCCTGGCACCCGTACTCGCCCGGCTCGGGCACGAGCACCCCGGCATCCGGGTCCGGGTCCGCGACGCCGAGGGCGACCAGAGCCTGCCCCTGCTGCTCGACGGCGAGGCCGACCTCGCGCTCGCCGTCGAATACCGCGGCGGCCCCGGCGCCGACGACGGCCGGCTCTCCCTCGTCCCCCTGTACGCCGAACCCTTCGACGTCGTCCTGCCCGGCTCGCACCCCCTGGCCATGCACCCCGCCGTCTCGCTGGCCGAGCTCGCCGACAGCGACTGGATCGGCCAGAGCCCCGGCAACCCCTGCCACGACGTGGTCGTACTCGCCTGCGAACTGGCCGGCTTCCAGCCCCGGCTGGTGCACTCCTCCGACGACTTCCGGGCCGTCGTGGCCCTGGCGGGCGCGGGCGCCGGCGTCGCCCTCGTCCCGCGCTCGGCACTGCGCGGCATGGAACTCAAGGAGACCGTCGTGCGGCCCGTCACCGGGCAGGCGGCCACCCGGCGGGTCTTCGCCGCCGTCCGCCGCGGCGCCCAGAGCCACCCGCTCCTGCGCCCGGTCCTCGACGCGCTGCGGCACGAGGCCGCGAGCCTGTCGACGGGCTGACCCCGGCGGACCGGACGGACGCGACCCCGGTACGCGCGAACCGGCCGTGCGGCGGCACGGCGGTCGCGGCAGGGCGGTTGTGGCAGGGCGGTTGCGGCGCGGCGGTTGCGGCACGGCCGCCCGACGGTCCGGTCGGCGCGGCGGTCAGTCCTGCGGGCCGCGGCCCGCGACCTCCTCGGGCGAGGTGCCCGGATGCCCCGAGGTGCGGGCGACGTCGTGGACCGCCTCGGCGAAGGCGCACAGCAACGGCGTCTCGTTGCCGCGCTTCCAGACCAGCCCCCAGTCCAGCGGCGGCGCGTCCGTGATCGGGATGTACGAGAGGTCCGGCCGCAGGTAGAAGCGCATCACCTGGGCGCCCACCGGGTACGCGCCCTTGCCGGCGGCGATCAGGGCGAGCCCCTCCTGGAGCGAGCTGGCCTGCGGGCCCTTGCGGGGTGGCTCCGGCGCGGCGCCCTCCCGCAGCGACCGCGACCGGGACCAGTACTCCGGCATGGTCGGGGTCTGGATCATGGTGAGGCCGGCCAGGTCGGCGAGGGTCAGCGTGCTGCGCGCGGCCAGCGGGTGACCGGAGGAGATCGCCAGCACCCGGGGCTCGCGCACCACCGGCGGGCCCGCCGTCAGGTCCTCCTCCAGGACCGGGAAGCTCGCGTTCATCAGATCCAGCTCGCCCGCCCGCACCGGCTGCTGCGCCACCCCGAAGGCGTACTCGCGCAGCTGGATCTCGCATTCCGGGTGCGTCGCGCGGAAGGCGTCCGCTGCGAGGACGAAGAGCTGGCCCCAGAGCGCGCCGACGAATCCGACCCGCAGCGTCCCGGTGGTGCCGTGCGCGGTCGCCACGGCCCGCCGGAACGCCTCCGCGATGGCGTGGTGGTGCGGGGCGAGGTCGTCGCGCAGCTGCTCGCCGAGCGGGGTCAGCGCCACCTGGCGGCTCGTGCGGATGAACAGCGGAGCGCCGATCCGGCGCTCCAGCTTCTTGATGGTCTGGCTGATGTGCGCGCGGGAGACCGTCAGCCGCTCGGCGGCGCGTCCGAAGTGCAGCTCCTCGGCGAGGACCAGGAACCCGTCCAGTTCGTGCCGCTCAAGCATCACGCACTCCCATCAGGCGCCGCATCGGTAATCCAGAGTGATCGATTGTTGCAGCTTTCGGCGTTGTTCCTGGTGAGCGGCTTGAGGGAGGCTGTACGCGGAGCGCCGACGCTGTCCTGACCGATGGGTTACCCACGGCTTTGTGCCGCTCCGCCCCCGCCGCGCGTGCTGTCCTCTCGCACCCGCGGCGCCCCGACGCGTGGCGCGGGCGTACGGGGGACCGGGCGGGTCGTCGGGAACGGGGGTTCAGACGACCTGCACCTCGACGCCCGCGTCGCGGAACCCGTCCACCGTCGCCGGCGCCACCGACGCGTCCGTGACCAGTACGTCGACCCGGGCCGCCGGGCAGATCCGGGCGAAGGCGCGGCGCCCCAGCTTGCTGGAGTCCGTGGCCACCACCACCCGCCGGGCCCGCTCGCACAGCAGCCGGTTGATCGCCGCTTCGTCCTGGTCGTGCGCGTACGCCCCGTCCCGCGGGTCGAAGGCGTCGACGCCCAGCACCGCGGTGTCCAGGGTGATCTGCCCCAGCACCCCGTCGGCGAGCGGCCCGGTCAGCTCGTACGTCTGGGGCCGCGCCACGCCACCCGTCACCACCACCTTGAACTGCGGCCGGATGGCCAGCTCGGCGGCGATGTTCAGGGCGTTGGTCACCACCGTGAGGGTGACGGTGCCGGCCGCCCCGCCCGCCAGGTCCGGGCGGGCCGCCAGCGCCCGCGCCACCTCGGTGGTGGTGGTGCCGCCGGTCAGGCCCACCACCTCGCCGGGTGCGATCAGTTCCGCCACCGCGGCGCTGATGCGCTGCTTCTCGGCCGCGCGCCGCGAGCTGCGGTAGCGCAGCGGGAGTTCGTACGACACGCCGTGTACGACGGCGCCGCCCCGGGTACGCACCAGGAGCTGCTGCTCGGCCAGCTGGTCGAAGTCGCGACGGACCGTGGCGGCGGACACGCCGAGCTCAGTGGCGGTGGCGTCCACGTCGAGGCGCCCGCGCTCCACGAGCAGGTCCATCAGGGTCTTCCAGCGGGCGTCGCGGGACATCCGGACCTCCGTGTTCCTCGTCTGTGATCGCCGGCGCGTCGTACCTGCCGACCCTAGCTCAGGCAATTCCTCCCTGAGATGCTTGAAGTTGCTCGAAACCAAGCGCTAACTTGCAAGAACAAGCATTGCAGCCCGAGAGGGAGTCACCCGCCATGAGTCATGCCGCCGACGAACTGAGCACGCAGCCCGACTGCTGGCAGCGCGCCGCCGAACTAGCCCCCGCCCACCGGGACATGCTCCCCGCCCCGGGCGAGCGCGTCGCCATCACCGGCTGCGGCACCTCATACTTCATGGCCCGGGCCGCGGCCGCGCTGCGCGAAGCCGCCGGGCTCGGCGAGACCGACGCCTTCCCCGCCTCGGAGTTCCCCACCGGCCGCCGCTACGACCGGGTGATCGCCCTCACCCGCTCCGGCACCACCACGGAGGTGCTCGACCTGCTGGCCGGCCTGCGCGGCCGCACCCGTACCACCGCCGTCATCGGCGACCCCGACACGCCGGTCGCCGCCCTCGCCGACGACCTCGCCGTGCTCGCCTTCGCCGACGAGCGGTCCGTGGTCCAGACCCGCTTCGCCACCACCGCCTTCACCCTGCTGCGCGCCCACTTCGGGGAGCACCGGGCCGAGGCCGTCGCCGACGCCCGCACCGCGCTCGCCCAGCCGCTGCCCGAGGGGCTCGCCGAGTGCCGCCAGTTCACCTTCCTCGGCCGCGGCTGGACGGTGGGCCTTGCCGAGGAGGCCGCCCTCAAGATGCGCGAGGCGTCCCTGTCCTGGGCCGAGGCGTACCCGGCGATGGAGTACCGCCACGGGCCGATCAGCGTCACCGGTGAGGACAGCGCCACCTGGATGTTCGGCGAGGCCCCCGTGGGCCTTCCCCAACAGGTGGCCGCCACCGAGGGCCGCTGGATCCAGGGCGTCCTGGATCCGCTCGCCGAACTGGTCCGGGCGCAGAGCCTCGCGCTGGCCGTCGCCGCGCGCCGCGACCTCGACCCGGACAGCCCCCGCCACCTGACCCGCTCCGTGATCCTGGCCGGGGAGGTCCGATGACCCTCGCCGCCACCGGCACCCTCGTGGCCGAAGCCGCCGCCGGGCGCCGCGCCGTCGCCGCCTTCAACATCATCACCCTCGAACACGCCGAGGCCGTGATCGCCGGCGCCGAGGCCGTCCGCGCCCCGGTGGTCCTCCAGGTCAGCGAGAACGCCGTCAAGTACCGGCAGGGCCAGGTGCTTCCGCTGGCCCGCGCGGCCGCCGCCGCGGCCGAGGCCGCCGAGGTGCCCGTCGCCCTCCACCTCGACCACGTCAAGAGCGCCGAACTGCTGCGCCAGGCCGCCTCGGCGGGTTTCACCTCGGTCATGTTCGACGCCGCCCACCTGACGTACGCGCAGAACCTGGCGGCCACCCGCAGCGCCGCGGAATGGGCCCACGCCAACGGCCTGTGGATCGAGGCCGAACTCGGCGAGGTCGGCGGCAAGGGCGGCGCGGCGCCGCTCGACGCGCACGCGCCCGGCGCCCGTACCGACCCCGAGGAGGCCCGGGAGTTCGTCGCCGCGTCCGGGGTCGACGCGCTCGCCGTCGCCATCGGCTCCACGCACGCCATGACCACCCGTACCGGCGTCCTCGACCACGGCCTGCTGGCCCGGCTCGCCGCGGCCGTGGACGTACCGCTGGTGCTGCACGGCTCCTCCGGGCTGCCGGACGGGGAACTCGCCGCGGCCGTCGCCGGCGGCATCACCAAGGTCAACATCGGCACGGCGCTCAACGTGGCCATGACCGACGCGATCCGCGCCTACCTCGACGCCCACCCCAGCGCCGCCGACACCCGTACCTACCTGTCGGTGGGCCGCGCGGCCATGGCCCGTACGACCTCCGAGCTGATCACGGCCCTCGGCGCGGGACTGCCCCTGACGGAATCCGTACGGGTCTGACCCGGCGGGGGTGCGGCGGGGCCCGGAAGGGTCCGCACCCGTACGCCTGACCACCCGTACGTCTCAGGCCGTACGGGTACCCGTACGACCCGCACCCCCGTGCCACGGGTCGTACGGGTACGGCCGTCACGCCCCTTCCGGATTCCTGGAACAGGTTCTACTCTGTGCGCCGTCGAGCAGGGACGATGCCGAGCACAGAGCAGCAGCCAGACTCCTGGAGGGGCCGTGCACCTCGAATACACGCCTGAACAGCAGCAGTTGCGCGCGGAGCTGCGCGCCTACTTCGCGGAGCTGGTCCCGGAGGACGTGTACGCCCGCTACGAGGACTCGGCCGCGCAGAAGCGCTACTACCGCGAGACCATCCGCCGACTGGGCGCGGACGGCTGGCTCGGGGTCGGCTGGCCCACGGAGTACGGTGGCCGCGGCATGTCGCCCATGGACCAGTTCATCTTCTTCGACGAGGCCGCACAGGCCGTGGTCCCGCTGCCGCTGATGGCGCTCAACACCGTCGGGCCCACGATCATGCAGTTCGGCACCGAGGAGCAGAAGGCGTACTTCCTCCCGAAGATCCTCGCCGGCGAGATCGACTTCGCGATCGGCTACAGCGAGCCCGACGCCGGCACCGACCTCGCCGCCCTCAAGTGCAAGGCCGTGCGCGAGGGCGACGAGGAGACCGGCACGTACGTCGTCAACGGCCAGAAGATCTGGACCACCAACGGCGACACCGCCGACTGGGTCTGGCTCGCGGTCCGCACCGACCCGGACGCGCCCGCCCACAAGGGCATCACCATGCTCCTGGTCCCCACCACCGACCCCGGCTACAGCTGCACCCTCATCAACACCCTGGCCTCGCACGACACCACCGCCAGCTACTACGAGGACATCCGCGTCCCGGCCTCCCGCCGGGTCGGCCAGGAGAACAAGGGCTGGCGCCTGATCACCAACCAGCTCAACCACGAGCGCGTCACCCTCGCCGCCCACGGCACCATGGCCATCCGCGCCCTGCACGACGTACAGCGCTGGGCCGCCGCCACCAAACTCGCCGACGGCCGCCGCGTCATCGACCTCGGCTGGGTCCGCGGCCGCCTCGCCCGCACCCACGCCCGCCTCGACGCGATGAAGCTCCTCAACTGGCAGATGGTGAACGCCGTCCAGGCCGGCACCCTCACCCCGCAGGACGCCTCCGCCGTCAAGGTCTACGGCTCCGAGGCCCGCCGCGACGCCTACGCCTGGCTGATGGAGATCGCCGCCGCCGCCGGCCCCCTCAAGGACGGCTCCGCGGGCGCGGTCCTCCACGGCGAACTGGAACGCGGCTACCGCAGCGCCGTCATCTTCACCTTCGGCGGCGGCAACAACGAGATCCAGCGCGAAATCATCTCCTGGATAGGCCTCGGCATGCCCAGGGTCCGCCGCTGACCCCCGTACAGCGGCCGCGTACCCCGGCCGACGACCACGACGCGCTCCCTGCCGGAATCCGGCAGGGAGCCCATCGGCGGAGTGTCTAGCCGAAGTACCACTTCTGGTCGTCGTTCCCGTTGCACGACCACTGGACGGCGCGCTCGCCCCGGTTCGGATTCGCGCCCCAGATGCCGAGGCAGAACCCGGAGTGCTTGTTCACGAAGCGGTAGCCGCCGCCGGAAGCCGGAGTGATGCTCCACTTCTGGTCGTCGTTCCCGTTGCACTGCCACTGGATGGCCTCGGCGCCGAGGTCCGTCGAGGCTCCCCGGATACCGAGGCACAGCCCGTTCTCGTTCTTCACCGTGCTGTACGAACCGGCCGAGCCCCAGAAGTTCCACTGCTGGTCGGCGTTTCCGTTGCAGTCCCACTGGATGGCGGTACGGCCCCACTCGCCGCCGCCACCGTTGATGCCCAGGCACAGGTCGGAGTTCCAGTTGAGGATCTGGTTGGTGGCCGAGGCCCGTGCCGGGGCCGCGCCCGCGGCCGGAGCGCCGGCGAGGCCCACGCCGGTCAGGAGCGCGAGCCCGCCGGCCACTGCGGCGGTCTTTCCAAGAAGACGAGTCATGAGCTTTCCCCTCGAACGCGATGCGGTGCTGTTCGGTGACCGAGCCTAGGAAGGGGGCGTTCGTCTCGTTGTGCGCTCGGCGCGGGCTTCCTTGACGCTCAGCGCACGGAACTCGCTGGGACTCAGCCCGTACGCCTCGCGGAAGGAACGGCTGAAGACCGCCGGCCCGCTGAAGCCCCAGCGGGCGGCGATCACGCCCACCGGATGCGCCCGCGGGCCGGTACGGGCGAGGTCGGCGCGGCACCGCTCCAGGCGACGGCGACGGATCAGGGCGTGGACGCTCTCCCTCTCCCTTTCCCTCTCCTTCTCCGTCTCCCTCTCGTTCGGCTTCTCCTTCTCCGGCCGGTCCTGGCTGTGGCCGTGGTTCCGGAAGAGCTGGTGGAGGCTGCGCACCGACATGCTGTGGCGGGCCGCGATGACGGAAGGGCTGAGGTCCGGGTCGCCGAGGTGGTGTTCGATGAAGGCGTGGATCCGCCGCAACTGCGCCCGTGCGCGGACCTCGGCGGGCAGGAGTTCCCCGGCACCGAGGTGCTGGGCCAGGCAGGTGGCGGCGAGGTCGGCGGCGACAGCGCCGAGACGGCCCAGTTCCGCCGGCGCGCACTGGTCGCCGTGGTCGACCAGGTTGCTCATGAACGAGGCCAGCATCGCCGCCGTGCCGCTGCCTCCCGGAATGCGGCGGGCCAGGAGCCGGTCGAGTCGGTGCGCCTGTAACGGCAGGGCGTTGCGCGGGAGTTGCAGGATCACCAGCTGGTGGTCGGGGGCGTCCGGGGCGGGGGCGCGGGCGTCGGAGGGCCGCGAGGTGTCCCAGAACACCAGGTCCCCGGCATGCGCGTGGCACTCGTTGCCGTGCTGGGACATCACCATGGAGCCCTTGCTCACCATCGCCAGCTGGTACTGCTCCGGGTCGCCGCGCCGGATCAGCGCGGGGGTGCGCCGTGACCGCAGGGGCGCGTAGGCGAGCCTGGACACGCGGAGTTCGCCCAGGTCCAGCACCGCGGCCTCGGCCCGGAATTCGGCGGGCCGCTCACTGCTGATGGCGGTGGGCACCACCTCGCGCGCGACCATGTCGGAGAACCAGTCGAAGCGGTCCCCGGCCGGCAGCTCGTCCGACGAAACCGTTGCCCACATTCCGCACCCCCGGTTCGATCTCCCTGGCAGGAGCCAGGATGCGGCAACGGGGCGCGCTCGAAGCATGGTTGCCGCCCGCCCGGCGTGTCAGAGCAGGCCGTGGTCGCGGGCGTAGAGGGCGGCCTGGGTCCGGTCGCGCAGGCCCAGGCGGTGCAGGATCCGTGAGATGTGGTTCTTCACGGTGCCCTCGCTGAGGAAGAGGCCGGCGGCGATCTCGCGGTTGGTGGCCCCGTCCGCGATCAGCCGCAGCACGTCCGCCTCCCGGGCGGTGAGTACGTCGGCGGGCCGCGGGGCGCCCGGGCCGATCGCCGCTACCAGGCGGGCGGCCGCGGCCGGGGCGAGCTGGGTGACGCCGCGGTGCACGAGGCGTACGGCGGCGGCGAGTTCGGCCGGTGGCAGGTCCTTGAGGAGGTAGCCGTCCGCGCCCGCGCGCAGCGCCTGGACGACGTACTCCTCGTCGTCGAAGGTCGTGAGCATCACGACCCGGCAGGCGGCGGCCGCGCCGGGGGTGGTGGCGGTGTGGGTGCTGATGGCGGGGGCGGGCGTGGTGGCGCCGTCCGCGGTCGTGGCGGCGGCGGGCGTGGTGGGGCCGTCCGTGGTCGTGGCGGCGGCGGGCGTGGTGGGGCCGTCCGTGGTCGTGGCGGCGGCGGTGGCGGTGTCACCGGGGGCGGTGCCGGCGTGGGCGATGTGGCGCAGGGCGGCGACCGCCTGGACGCCGTCCATGCCGGGCATCCGTACGTCCATCAGCACCACGTCGGGGGCGAGTTCCCGGGCCCGGGCCACCGCCTCGTGACCGTCCGAGGCCGTGCCGACCACTTCGATCCCCGGCTGGATGCCCAGCAGCGAGGCGATGCCCTCCCGGATCAGCTGCTGGTCGTCGACGACGAGGACCCGCACGGGCGCGGGCGTCGTATCCGTCATGCCGCGGCCCGCTGGGGGAGCGTCACGGTCAGCCGGGTGCCGTCGCCCCGGCCGGAGTCGATGTCGAGGCGGCCGCCCGCAGCCTCCACCCGCTCCCGCATCCCGCGCAGCCCGAACCCCTCGGCGCGGTGGGCGAATCCGCGGCCGTCGTCGGACACGGTGAGCCTGGCCTGCGCCCGGTCGAGCACCACGGTCACCTCGATACGGGTGGCGGCGGCGTGCCGGCGGGCGTTGGTGATGCCCTCCTGGGCCGCCCTGTAGAGGGCGGTGAGCGCGGACGTGCCGTACCCGCCCTCCTCGCCGGCCACCCGCAGGGTGACGTCCTCGTGGCCGGCGATCAGCTCGTCCAGGGCCGGCCGCAGGCGGAACGGCTCGGCGCGCAGCGCTCCCACGGAAGTCCGTACGTCGGCCAGCGCCTGCCGCGCCGACCGCCGGGCATCGCCGACCGCCCGGTCGGCCGCCGCGGGGTCCAGCTCCCGGAAGGCGGAGGCCTTCTCCAACTGCACGACGACGGCGGTGAGATGGTGGCCGAGACCGTCGTGGATGTCCCGGGCCACCCGATTGCGCTCGGCCGCCGCCGACAGCAGCGCCACCTCCTCCCGCGACTCCTCCAGCCGTGCCCGCAGGCGCCGTTCGTCGACCGCCACGCCGGCCATGGTCACGGTCAACACCAGCCCGACGGCGAACATCAGCAGGTCGGACACCCGCTCCGGGTCCGCGTACCAGCGGGGCGTCGTCAGGACGGCCAGGCCCAGGCAGCCGACGGCGATCGCACAGGCCGCCGCCCGGCCGAACGCGAAGTACGCCGTGAACGGCAGCAGGACGAACAGCGCGCGGGACAGTCCCGAGCCGTCGGTCGCGGCGACCAGCGTGAACAGCGCGGCGCGCACGCACAGCAGGGCGAGGGCGGGACGCAAAGGGGTGCGCGCCGGATAGCGGCGGCACTCGGCCGCGTCGATCCCGACGAGCAGTGCCAAACCGACCGTGAACAGCGGCAGTTCGCCGTCACCGAGGCCCGAGGCGGCGGCGTACCAGCCGGCGGTCAGCACCGCGCCGTACAGGACCGGCGCCGTCCACGGAGCGGGGCGAGAGGAGTACACCCTCCGTACTGTAGGGGGTGGGTCACAAGCACAACTCGGCCGCCGAGGTGGCCCCTTGGTGGCTCCGTGCGAGGGGGAGGCTTCTGAACGGGGTGGCGCGGGCCGTCTTGACGGGTCCGGCCGGCGCGGCGAGACTCGGCCCGTGGACAGAGCCGAGGCGGTGCGTGAAGTGGCGGGGACCCCCCGCCGCTGGTGCCTGACCCGCCGGCTCCACATCGATCTCCTGCGCGTGTGCAGCGCGTTCGGCCGCTTCTGCTGACCCGGCCCCACCGCGTCACAGCACCCACGCATCCGCCGATCCGCAGATCCGCCGGTCTCCAGGAGAGCCATGTCCACGATCGTGCTGCCCGCCGCCTGCCCTCCCGTCGCCGTCCGCGGCCGCATCGGAGCCGGCTTCTCGCCCGCCCCGCGCCGCTACCGCCTCTACCTCGCGGCCGACTGCCCCGCCTCCCGCGACCTCCTCGACCTGCACACCCGGCTCGGCCTCGGCGAGGCCGTCCCCGTCACCGTGCTCGGTGCGGACGACGGCCCGCGCGCCGCATCAGAGGGCCTCGGGGGGTACGGGGGCTACGGGGCGCTTCGCCGTGCGTACGAGGCGACCGGCCACCACTACGGGGGAGCCCTGACCGTCCCCGCACTCTGCGACACCTGGAGCGGGCGCGTGGTCAGCAACCACGCCCCCGACATCCTGCGCGACCTCGCCGGACCCCTGGCACCGGCGGGCGACCGCTGCACGGGAACGCCCACCGCCTGAACCACGACGCCGCGGGGGCGGGGAGGCAGGGAGGCGGGAGACGCAAGGGGATCAGGGGGAGCAGGGGGAGGCGGGGGAACCGGCCCGGACGCTCGCACGTCACAGCGGCGAACGGAAACCGGAAGGAAAGGTGCCGCCATGTACAGGCCGCGTCAGCTCGCCCCCCTCGCCCCGCTCGCCGCACTCCTCCTCGCCCTCACCGGATGCGCCACGTCCGCGGGCGCCGCCGACACCGCCGCCGACGCGACCACTGCCACGACGGCGAAGGCCCCGACCGCGGCCGTCACCGCCACCACGGGCGACCGGCCCGCCCCCGCCCCGGCGGACCTCGACGCCCCGCGCACCGGTCCCGCCGCTCCGAAGCCCGGCACCTGGTACCCGTACGACCTGTACACCCACTGCGGGATCGGCACCCTCACCTTCGCCGGCAAGTACTGGGGGCTGCGGCAGATGCGCACCGACCTGGAGGCCGAGGTCGCCGGTCCCCGCATCGAGTGGAGCGACGGCTACACCCCCGGCTACATCGTGCTGGAGTCCGAGAAGGTGGTCGTCTTCGAGACCGCCGGGCAGCCGCCGCTCGCCTTCACTCCGGTGGCCGCCCCCACTATCCTGTGCCGATGAGCGGATCCGACCCCGGGCTCTACGGGCCCGACTCGGTCACCTGGAACTGCCACGGCGACCCGATGATGTGGATCGCCGGCGTCCGAGCGCTCTACCTCCAGGCCCTTCACCCGCGCGCGGTCCGCGGCGTGATGGCCAACAGCGACTTCCGGCAGGACGCCTGGGGGCGGCTGCTGCGCACCGCCGACTTCGTCGGCACCGTCACCTACGGCACCGCCGAGGCCGCCGAGCGGGCCGGCGCCCGGGTGCGGCGCATCCACCGGAGCCTCACCGCCGCCGACCCCGCCACCGGCGAAACGTTTCGGATCGACGACCCCGAGCTCCTGCTGTGGGTCCACTGCGGGCAGATCGACTCGTTCCTCCACGTCCTGCGCCGCTCGGGCGTCCCCCTCTCCGACGAACAGGCCGACCGTTACGTGGCCGAAAACCGCACCAGCGCCCGCCTGGTCGGACTGGATCCGGCCACCGTGCCGGGCAGCACCGCCGAGCTCGCCGCGTACTTCGAAACGGTTCGCCCGCAACTGGCCGCCGGGGCCGACACGCGCGTCGTCGACGCCTTCCTGCGCCGCCCGCCCGTCCCCTGGCCGCTGCGGCCTGTCCGCGCCCTGATGTGGCGGCCGGTCGCCGCCCTCGCCTACGGCTCGCTGCCCGCTGAGGCGCACCACCTGTACGGCCGTCCCGCGCCCGCCCCGCGCAGCGTCACCCGTCGCCTGCGCCTCACCGGACTCGTCCTGCGCCTGATCCCCGCCAGGCTGCGCTGGCAACTGCCCCCAGGTCACATCTTGAGAGCAATGGCCCGGATGGGGCCCGGCAGCCGTCCCTCGCCGTACACAGTGCGACGAGGGACGGCCATACTGGTCGGGCCGGGGAGGGCACAGCACGACAACGGGGGCGGCAGCACGACATGGCGGAGTTGGCGGAAACCAGACTGATCCAGGGACGGTACCGGCCGCTCGATCTCATCGGGCGCGGCGGTATGGGCGAGGTCTGGCGTGCCCGCGACGAGTCGCTCGGCCGCCACGTCGCGGTCAAATGCCTGAAGCCGCTCGGCCCCGGCCACGACCCCCAATTCACCCAGGTACTGCGCGAGCGCTTCCGCCGCGAGGCCCGCGTCGCGGCCTCCCTCCAGCACCGCGGGGTCACCGTGGTCCACGACTTCGGCGACGACAGCGCCGCCGGCGGCATGCTCTTCCTCGTCATGGAACTGCTCCACGGCCGCAACCTCAGCCAGCTCCTCGACGAGAACGATCAGCGCCCCCTCCCCGTCGACGAGGTCCTCGACATCGCGGAACAGGTCGCCGCGGCGCTCGCGTACACGCACGAGCAGGGCATCGTCCACCGCGACCTCAAGCCCGCCAACATCATGCGGCTCACCGACGGCACGGTGAAGATCTGCGACTTCGGCATCGCCCGCCTCGCCCACGACATCGGGTTCACCGCCAAGCTCACCGGCGGCGGCATGGCCATGGGCACCCCGCACTACATGTCCCCCGAACAGATCGCGGGCACCGAGGTCGACCACCGCAGCGACCTCTACTCGCTGGGGTGTGTGCTCTACGAGATCGCCACCGGCGTCCCGCCGTTCGACCTCGGGGATTCGTGGTCGGTGCTGGTCGGCCACCGCGACACCGCCCCGGAACCGCTGCGCACCCACCGCGGCGAACTGCCCGCCTTCTTCGAGGAGGCGGTGCTCGACCTGCTCGCCAAGTGCCCGGAGGAACGCCCCGCCGACGCCGCCGCCCTCTACCGCAGACTCGTCACCGCCCGCTCCGCCGACCGCACCCGGACACCGGGCCCGGCCGGCACCGGGGCCGTGCCGGGGCTGCCGGTGCCGGGGGCGCCCGTAGTACCCGTAGTACCTGTGGCGCCTGGGGTGCTACCCGTAGTACCCGGGGTGCCTGGGGGGACTGGGGTACCCGTAGTACCCGGGACCGCTGGGGCTGCTGGGGCTGCTGGGGCTGCTCGGGTGGGGGGAGCACCGCGTGTTCCGTCGTCCGAGCCCGCCGTGTCCGAGCCCATGGCCACCGGGCCGATGCCTGCTGGGTCCATGCCCACCGGGCCCGTGGCTCCGGGCTCCGGGTCCTTCGCCTCCGGGTCCGCGGTCGTCGGCGAGGTACAGGCGCCGCTGCCCGGTTGGGCCCGGGGGATCACGGGCGGTCCGCGGCCGGCCGTGGCCCGCGCCACCGACAGCGGGGCCTGGGCGCAGGCCCTCACCGGTGTATGGACCGCCGTACGGAACGCCACCCCGACGCCTACACCCGCCCCGGGGTCGGCCCCGACTTCTGCCCCGACGACGTCCACCCCGGGGCCCGGGCCCCTCCATCCGGGGTCCGTACATCCCGGGCCCTCTCGCCCCGGGCCCGTTCGCCCGGAGCCCGTACATCCCGAGTTCGTCGGCCCTGAGTCCGTAGATTCTGCGCACGTGGGCCCCGGGTCGGTGGATCCGGCTTCCGCGCGCCCCAAGGCCGTACGTCGTGCCCCCGTGCACCCGGACGGGCCCGCCGGGTCAGCCATCGCCGTACGAGCCACCGCCGCGCCGGCCGCCCTCGTGGACCCTGCTCGGCCCGGGCATTCCGCGAACGGCGCCCGGTCCGAGGAGCACGCCGGCGGGACGCGCCCCGACGGGACTGGCCCCGACGGGACTGGCCTCGGCGGGACCCACGCCGGCGGGACCCACGCGGAGGGGGCGCACGCAGACGGGACGGGCGTCGGCGGGACCCACGCCGATGGGACGCGCGCTGGAGGGACGCGCACGACCAAGGCGCACGCCGCCGTGGCCCCCGGCGACGGGACCGGCACTGGCGGGACGCGCGCCGATGGGACGCGTACCGATGGGACGCGTACCGACGGGATGCACGGGACGCACGTGCACGCGACGCGCGCGGACGGGACGCACCTGCACGGGACGCGCGTCGACGGGACGCGCGGCGGCCGCCGTGAGGACGACCCGCGGATCCCGCCGCTGCGGCCCGGGCCGGAGCCGTGCCCGGCCGACGACCTGGCGGCCCGGCACGGCGCCGCCCTCGGCCTGGGCCGGCTCGGCCGCTGGGAGGAGGCCGGGCGGCTGCACCGCGAGGTCGCCGCGGCCCGCGCCGAGGTGCTCGGCGCAGGCCACCCCGACACCCTGGCCAGCCGTTACGAGGTCGCCTTCACGCTCAGCCGCACCGGCCGGGCCGGTGACGCGCTGCTCGAATACGGCCGGGTGGCGACCGCGCGCGCTCGCGTCCTGGGGCCCGACCACACCGACACCCTCGCGACCCGCCAGGAGACCGCGTACGTGCTGGGGGAGCTCGGCCGTCACCAGGAGGCCCACGACGTGTACGAGGAGGTCCTCGCCGCCCGCGAACGCACGGCCGGACCCGACCACCCGGACACCCTGCGCTGCCGCCACAACCTCGCCTTCAACCTCAGCCGCCTCGGCCGCCTCGACGACTCGCACCGGACGGCCGCCGAAGTGGCCGAGGCCCGCGCCCGGATCCTGGGTGCGGAGCACGCGGACACGCTCCTCAGCCGGTACGAGGTCGCGTACGCGCTCGGCCAGCTGGGCCGCTGGGCCGAGGCGCTGGAGGTCTACCGCGAGGTCGCGGACGCCCGCGCCCGGACGCTGGGCCGCGACCACCCCGACACCCTGGCCGCCCGGTACGAGATCGGCATCGGCCTCGGCCGGCTCGGGCGCAGCGCCGAGGCGCTCGACCTGTACCGCAGCCTGGTCCGCGACCGCACCCGCGCGTACGGGGCGGCCGACCCGGAGACGCTGCGGGCCCGGCACGGACTCGGTGTGAACCTCGGACGGCTGGCCCGCTGGAACGAGGCGCTGGCCGAGGCCCGCGAGGTCGGCGAACTCCGCGCGCGGGTGCTCGGCGCGCACCACCCGGACACCCTGGTCAGCCGCCGCGAGGTGGCCGTCGGGCTGGGCTGGCTGGGCCGCTGGGCGGAAGCGCTGTCGGTGTACGGCGAGGTGGCCCAGGGCCGTGAGCAGGCGCTGGGTGCCGGGCATCCGGACACGTTGGCTGCGCGGAGCGACGAGGCGCACTGCCTGGAGCGGTTGGGGCGGGCGGCGGAGGCCGAGGAACTGCACCGGAGGGTGGCGGCCCTGCGCGGCCAGCGCCCGGCCTTCGGCAGCCCCCTCCCCCCGGTCGTCGCCTGACCCGCGACACCGGCCGACCCCGCGCCGCCTCCAGCCTCGCCGGCGTTTGAGGCGCGGGTCCGGGCGGAGGCCGGCCGACCCCGCGCCGCCTCCAGCCTCTCCGGCGTTTGAGGAGCGGGTCCGGGCGGAGCCCGGTACCCGGCGGAGCCCGGTTGCTCTTGGGGCTCCGCCCCAAACCCCGCGCCTCAAACGCCGGCGAGGCTGGTGATGCCCAGCCCACCGACAAGGCTGGGCGTCGCACCGCAAGGCGTCGGCGCGGCTGGGATCCGGCTCAGGGCGTCGGCGAGGCCGGAGGTTCCACCGGCGCACACCTCGCGCGGGTGGGGACGGGGCCGGGGTGGGGCCCTCTGGTCGTGGTGGGGCGGTGCGTGTTACGAAGGGCCATGAGCCGAGCAACGTTCCCGAACGACGCCACCCAGGCCGTACGAGAGGCCGTACGCGAGGCCGTCCCCGAGCCCGTGACGGCCGACGGGCCGCAGGCCGGCGCACCGACCGCGGACGCGTACGACGCCGTCATCGTCGGCGGCGGCCACAACGGCCTGGTCGCCGCCGCCTACCTGGCCCGGGCCGGACGCACCGTACTCGTCCTGGAGCGGCTCGACCGCACCGGCGGCGCAGCCGTCTCCACCCGCCCCTTCGCTGGCGTCGACGCCCGCCTGTCCCGCTACTCGTACCTGGTATCGCTGCTGCCCCGGAAGATCGTCACCGATCTGGGGCTGGAGTTCGCGGTGCGCAAGCGGACCGTGTCCTCGTACACGCCCGCGGTCCGCGACGGACGGGCCACCGGCCTGCTGGTGGGCGGTGGCGAGGACCGCACCCGTGCCTCCTTCGCCCGTCTCACCGGCGACCCCGGGGCCCGCGAGTACGAGCGCTGGCGCGCCTTCTACGCCACCACCGCGCGCGTCGCCGAACGGGTCTTCCCCACGCTCACCGAGCCGCTGCCCACCCGGTCGGAGCTGCGCGGCCGGATCGACGACGAGGCGGCCTGGCGGATGCTCTTCGAGGAGCCCATCGGCCGGGCCGTGGAGGCGCACTTCACCGACGACCTGGTACGCGGCGTGGTGCTGACGGACGCCCTGATCGGCACCTTCGCGGACGCCCACGACCCGTCCCTCGTGCAGAACCGCTGCTTCCTCTACCACGTCATCGGCGGCGGCACCGGCGACTGGGACGTGCCGGTCGGCGGCATGGGAGCGCTCACCGCGGCGCTCGCCCGCGCCGCCCGGTCGGCCGGCGCGGAGATCCGTACGGGCCACGAGGTGCTGCGCATCGAGACGGACGGCGCCGCGGACGCGGCCGTCACCTTCCGCACCGCCCACGGGGAGGGCCGGGTCGCCGCCCGGCAGGTGCTGGTGAACGCGTCCCCGCAGGCGCTGGCCGCGCTCCTCGGCGACGAACCGCCGGCCCCGGCGGAGGGCGCCCAGCTCAAGGTCAACATGCTGCTGACCAGGCTGCCCCGGCTGCGCGACACCGCCGTGGACCCGCGCGAAGCCTTCGCCGGCACCTTCCACATCGCCGAGGGGTACGGGGAACTGGCGCGCGCCCACGCGCAGGCGGCGGCCGGCGAACTGCCCGCCGCGCCGCCGTCGGAGATCTACTGCCACTCGCTGACGGACCCGAGCATCCTCGGCCCCGAACTCGCCGCCCGCGGCTACCAGACGCTCACGCTCTTCGGACTGCACGCGCCCGCCCGGCTGTTCGAGAAGGACAACGACGGGGCGCGGGAGCGGCTGCTCGCCGCGACGCTGGCGCAGCTCGACGCGCACCTCGCGGAGCCGCTCGCCGACTGCCTCGCCGTGGACGCGGACGGTCGCCCCTGCATCGAGGCGAAGACCCCGCTGGACCTGGAACGCGAGTTGCGGCTGCCCGGCGGGCACATCTTCCACCGCGACCTCGCGTTCCCGTACGCGGAGGCCGCCGGGGGCGCGGGACGCTGGGGGGTCGGGACCCGGTACGCGAACGTGCTGCTGTGCGGGGCCGGTGCGGTGCGCGGCGGCGGCGTCAGCGGCATCCCCGGCCACAACGCGGCCATGTCAGCCCTCAACCAATAACCCCCGCCCACCCCCGCCCCGCCTGGCCGGTAGCCCCGGGCGTGCCGACGTGCCCGGGCACAAGCCCCTGCCTTGCGGTGCCCTGGGGCGCAACACCTCAGCCTCGCCGGTGTCCTGGCGGGCAATTCCCAGCCTCGCCAATGCCCTGGGGCGCAACACCTCAGCCTCGCCGGTGTCCTGCGGGCAATTCCAGCCTCGCCGGCGTTTGAGGCGCGGGGTTTGGGGCGGAGCCCCAACGAACAACCCGGCTCCGCCGGGCACCGGGCCCCGCCCGGACCCGCGCCTCAAACGCCGGCGAGGCTGGAAGTTGCCCGTTGTCGTCCAGGGGGTGGTGTGCCGCGCGGGTTCCGGCGAGGCGGGAAGGGGGCGTTCTGGCGGGGGTCAGTCGGGGGAGCGGGTCCAGCCGACGGGGTGGATGCGGGCGGCGTCGGCGGGGCGGTCCTCGGCGAAGAGGAGACCGCCCGGCTCGGCGACCCGCAGGACGTCCACGTACACGCCACGGCCCACGTACCGCCCACCCGCCTCGTACCGGAACCGCAGCCGCACCGCCCGTCCGGCCCAGTCGCCGAGCCCGGCCTCCAACCGGTGCCAGATCCGCTGCGACCAGCCGCCCGCCGTGCCCGCGGGCCAGTGCTCCGGACTGCCGCCGGTGGTACGGACGGTGATGAAGGGGACCGGCGCCCACACGGCGCCGTCCGGGTCCGTCGAGGCCTCCAGGTAGAACGCGCCCGCCCCCGGCACCGTGTCCCACCACACCGCGCAGCGCAGCTTGGCCGCGGCCCCGGTCGGGGTGAGCGGCGGCAGGGTGAGGGTGCCCGAGCCGCCGGTGTCCATGCCGGAGAACCAGGCGGGCCCGCCGTGCCGGGTGCGGACGGGCACGGCGCGGGCGAATCGGTTGCCGGCCGCGACCCGAGGCGCGCTGCCGGCCCGCCAGGTCCGCACCGGGTGCACGGAGTTGCCGAGCAGGATGAGGTACGAGTCGCCGACCGGGTCCAGGACCATGGAGGTGCCGGTGAAGCCGGTGTGGCCGGCCGCGCCGGGGGTGGCCATGGCGCCCATGTACCAGTGCTGGTAGAGCTCGAAGCCGAGCCCGTGGTCGTCGCCGGGGAAGGCGGTGTTGAAGTCGGTGAAGAGGAGTTCGACGGAGGCGGGGCGCAGGATGCGCTTGCCGGCGTAGACCCCGCCGTCGAGGAGGGCGCGGGCGAGCACCGCGAGGTCCCAGGCGGTGCCGAAGACCCCGGCGTGCCCCGCGACCCCGCCGAGCGCGTACGCGTTCTCGTCGTGCACCTCGCCCCAGACCAGGCCGCGGTCCAGGCCGGACCAGGGCGGGCGCTGCACCTCGGTGGCCGCGATCGTCCGGCGCCACGAGAGCGGGGGATTGAAACGAGTGCGGTGCATGCCGAGTGGAGCAGTGATCTCGTCGTGGAGCAGGACATCCAGTGTGTGACCGGTGATCCGTTCCAAGAGCAGCTGGAGCGCGATGAGGTTGAGGTCGGAGTAGCGGTACACGCTGCCGGGAGTGTCCTGCGGACGCACCGACCACAGCAGCCGCAACTGCCCCTCGCGGGTCGCCTCCTGGTAGAAGGGCGCCCACGAGCGCAGCCCCGACGTGTGGGTGAGCAGCTGGCGGACCGTGATGAGCTCCTTGCCGCCGCCGGTGAACTCCGGCAGGTAGCGGGCGACCGGGGCTTCCAGCGTGAGCCGGTTCCGCTCGATCTGCTGCACCGCGAGCAGTGACGTGAACAGCTTGGTGAGCGAGGCCAGGTCGAAGACCGTGTCCTCGGTCATCGCGATCCGCTCGGCCGCCGGGAGCTCCACGGCGCGGTCGGTCCGCCCGTCGTAGTCCGCGTACCGGACGGCGTCCCCGAGGGCCCGGTGCAGCGCGACCGTCCTGCCCCGTCCGGCGAGCACCACCGCACCGGCGAAGTAAGGGTATTCGGGGGACGGCCCGAGGAACCGCCGGACCTCCGACACCACCCCCTCGAGGTGCCGGTCCAGCAGACCCGCCTGACGGGCGGACCCGTACCGCAGCCGGAGCCCTTGCAGGGCGCGGCGCTCCACCGGGTTCTGCCCGGCCGCCCCCGCCGCCCCGGGCAGCGCCTGGAGTGCCAGCACCCCGCCGAGCGCGAGCAGCCGCGCCCCCAGCCGCCGCCGGCTCAACCGGCCGCAGGGCGGGACGGGCGCGCCGGGCGGGACAGGTGGGGCAGTCCTGACGGGCAGCGCAGTCATGACGGACAGGGCAGGTGAAACGGGTGGTGAAGGAGAGACAGATGGTGCAGGTGCGACGGATGGGGCGGGTGAGACGGGAGGGACACGTAGGACCGGCAGGGTGCCTGGGGGTGGTGTGCCGTCCGTTCGCGGCGGCTGTGGTGTTCCCGTGAGCTCGTCCATGACCGGCCCTCCTCTTCCGACCCGCGCACGCTAACGAATGTCTGCCCGCCCGTCCGGCACTCGCCGCTCCGACCGGCCCGCAAAGAATCTGACACAGCATCAGAAAATCTCTTCCCTCGGTCGCCGCGCTGCGGCATCCTGCCGCCCATGGAGACGGAGCTGAGCAAGAAACTGGGAGTCGAGCACGCCATCTTCGGCTTCACGCCCTTCCCGGCGGTGGCCGCCGCCATCACCCGGGCCGGCGGCTTCGGCGTGCTCGGAGCGGTCCGCTACACCGCCCCCGACGACCTCGCGCGCGACCTCGACTGGATGCAGGAGCACACCGACGGCAAGCCGTACGGCCTCGACGTCGTGATGCCCGCCAAGAAGGTCGAGGGGGTCACCGAGGCGGACGTCGAGGCGATGATCCCGGAAGGGCACCGGGAGTTCGTCCGCGAAACCCTCGCCAAGCACGGCGTTCCCGAGCTCGCCGAGGGCGAGGCCTCCGGCTGGCGGATCACCGGCTGGATGGAGCAGGTCGCCCGCAACCAGCTCGACGTCGCCTTCGACTACCCCATAAAACTCCTCGCCAACGCCCTCGGTTCGCCGCCCGCCGACGTGATCGAGCGCGCCCACGACCACGGGGTCCTCGTCGCCGCGCTCGCCGGCAGCGCCAAGCACGCCCGCCGCCACGCCGAGGCCGGCATCGACATCGTCGTGGCCCAGGGGTACGAGGCGGGCGGCCACACCGGCGAGATCGCCTCCATGGTCCTGGTCCCCGAGGTCGTCGAGGCGGTGGCCCCGCTGCCCGTGCTCGCCGCCGGCGGCATCGGCAGCGGGGCCCAGATCGCCGCAGGCCTCGCCCTCGGCGCACAGGGCGCCTGGCTCGGCTCGCTGTGGCTCACCGCCACCGAAGCCGACCTGCACTCACGCGCCCTGACGGAGAAACTCCTCGCGGCCGGCTCCGGCGACACCGTGCGCTCCCGCGCCCTCACCGGCAAGCCCGCCCGCCAGCTGCGTACCGAGTGGACCGACGCGTGGGAGGACCCGGCGGGCCCCGGCCCGCTCCCCATGCCCCTCCAGGGGCTGCTCGTCGCCGAGGCCGTGTCCCGGATCCAGAAGTACGAGGTCCAGCCGCTGCTGGGCACCCCCGTCGGCCAGATCGTCGGCCGCATGAACTCCGAACGCAGCGTCCAGGCCATCTTCGACGACCTGACCCGGGACTTCGAGAAGGCCGTCGACCGGATCAGCCGCATCGCCGGCCGAGCCTGAGAGCCCGAGGAGCCCCGCATGAGCGTGACCGACCCGCAGCCCCCCAACGGCTTCTGGGCCCAGGCGGCCGCCGACCCCGACCGGATCGTGCTCACCGCCCCGGACGGCGAGCCGTGGACGGCGGGCCGCCTGCTCGCCGACGTCAACCGCATGGTCCACGGACTGCGCGCCGCGGGCCTGGAGCGCGGTGACGCCTTCGCGGTGGTCCTGCCCAACGGCGTCGAGTTCTTCACCGCCTACCTCGCCGCCTCCCAGGCGGGCTTCTACCTGGTCCCCGTCAACCACCACCTGGTGGGACCGGAGATCGCCTGGATCGTCGCCGACTCCGGCGCCAAGGTGCTCATCGCCCACGAGCGCTTCGCCGCCACCGCGACGGCCGCCGCCGACGAGGCGGGCCTCCCGACAACCCACCGCTTCGGCGTCGCGGCCGCCGGGACCGGCGGGGACGACGCTACGGCCACGGAAACGGTCGTCCCGGACGCGGTCGTCCCGGACGCGGTCGTCCCGGACGCGGTCGCCCGGGGCGCGGTCGCCCCGGGAGCGGACGGCCGTACCGCCGGTCCCCTCGCGGGTTTCCGTCCGTACGCCGAGCTGCTCGACGGGCAGCCCGCGACCGCGCCCGTCGACCGCACCCTCGGCTGGGTGATGAACTACACCTCCGGCACCACCGGCCGCCCCCGCGGCATCCGCCGCCCGCTCCAGGGCAAGGCCCCGGAGGAGGCCCATCTCGGCGGTTTCCTCGGCATCTTCGGGATCCGCCCCTTCGACGGCAACGTCCACCTGGTCTGCTCGCCGCTCTACCACACGGCCGTGCTCCAGTTCGCCGGCGCCTCCCTGCACATCGGGCACCCGCTGGTCCTCATGGACAAGTGGACGCCCGAGGACATGCTCCGCCTCATCGACACCCACCGGTGCACGCACACCCACATGGTCCCCACCCAGTTCCACCGCCTCCTCGCGCTGCCCGAAGCGACCCGGAACGCGTACGACGTGTCCTCGATGCGGCACGCCATCCACGGCGCCGCGCCCTGCCCCGACCACGTCAAGCGCGCCATGATCGACTGGTGGGGCAGCTGCGTGGAGGAGTACTACGCGGCCAGCGAGGGCGGCGGCGCGTTCGCCACCGCCGAGGACTGGCTGAAGAAGCCCGGCACCGTCGGCAGGGCCTGGCCGATCAGCGAGCTCGCCGTCTTCGACGACGACGGCAACCGGCTCCCGGCCGGCGAACTCGGCACCGTCTACATGAAGATGAGCACCGGCGGCTTCAGCTACCACAAGGACGAGGGCAAAACCCGCAAGAACCGCATCGGCGACTTCTTCACCGTCGGGGACCTCGGCCTGCTCGACGAGGAGGGGTACCTCTTCCTCCGCGACCGCAAGATCGACATGATCATCTCGGGCGGGGTCAACATCTACCCGGCCGAGATCGAGTCCGCGCTCCTCACCCACCCCGCCGTCGCCGACGCGGCCGCCTTCGGCATCCCGAACGCCGACTGGGGCGAGGAGGTCAAGGCCGTCGTCGAGCCGGCCGAGGGCCACACTGCGGGGGACGAGCTGGCCGCCGACATCCTTGTCCACTGCGAGCGCCAACTCGCCGGATTCAAGCGCCCCAAGACGGTCGACTTCATCACCGCGATGCCCCGCGACCCCAACGGCAAGCTGTACAAGCGGCGGCTGCGCGACCCCTACTGGGAGGGCCGTGAACGCGCGATGTGACGGAGCGGGGAGTTCCGGCGGCCCGGTCCTAGGATCGCCGCATGACCCCTGCGCTGATCCTCATCGACCTGATGCCCCGCATCATCGCCATGCCGCTCGCGCCGCACTCGGGGACCGAGGTCGAGGAGCGCTGCCGCAGGCTGGCGGACGCCTTCCGGGCCAAGGGCCTGCCCGTCGTCCTGGTCCGGGTCGAACGGCCGAACGTGGCCGAGCAGCCGCCCGGCAGCGACCTCGCGGACGGGCTCGCCCGGCCGGGTGACGTCGTGATCGTCAAGCGGACCATCGGCGCCTTCCAGGCCACCGGCCTGGACGAGGCGCTGCGCAGCCGGGGCGTGGACACGGTGGTCATGGCGGGCCTGGTCACCAATATGGGCGTCGAGTCCACCGCGCGGGTGGCCTCCGACCACGGGTACGAGGTGGAGTTCGTCGAAGACGCGATGTCCGGGTTCGCGGCGGACGAGCACGCGTTCGCGGTGCAGCGCGTCTTTCCGCGCTTCGGCGCGGTCCGCAACACGTCCGACTACACCTGACGCCCTCCGGCCACGCCCCCCGACCCCACCGGTGTCCGGCGCGCAACCTCCAGCTTCGCCGGTGTCCGGGGCGCGGTATCCAGCCCCTCCGGCGTTTGAGGAGCGGGTCCGGGCAGGGCCCGGTGCCCGGCGTCAGCCGGGTTGTCTTGGGGCTCCGCCCCAAACCCCGCGCCTCAAACGCCGGCGAGGCTGGAGGTTGCGCCGCAGGGCACCCTCGAAGCTGGGGGGTTGCGCTCCAAGGCGTCGGCGAGGTCGGGTGTCGCGCCCCTGAGCACGGGACAGGTTGGTGGTTCACCCCAGGACACCGGACAGGTTGGTGTTGCGCCCCAGGGCACTGGGCAGGCTGGGCGTTGTGCCCCCAGGGCACCGGGCAGGCTGGGCGTCGTGCCCCAGGGCACGGGACAGGTTGGGGGAAGGGCGGGGGCGGGAGGCCGTGGCGCGGGGTCGGGGGTCTTCTGGCAGCGTGGACGCCATGACGGCGACACGGACCTCACCCCTCACCGACTGGACCGTCCTGGTCCCCACCGTGGCGCTCGTCGCACTCGTCTTCAGCTGGGGGCGGGACCTGCCCGGATACGCCGTGGCCCTGGTCGCCCTGTGCCTGGCGGGCGCCGTCCTCGCGGCCGTCCACCACGCCGAGGTGGTCGCCCACCGGGTGGGCGAGCCGTTCGGTTCGCTGGTCCTCGCCGTCGCGGTCACCGTCATCGAGGTGGCCCTGATCGTCACCCTCATGGCCGATGGCGGCGACAAGACCTCCTCGCTGGCCCGGGACACCGTCTTCGCCGCCGTGATGATCACCTGCAACGGCATCGTCGGACTCTCCCTGCTGGTGGGCGCCCTGCGCAACCGGGTCGCCGTCTTCAACGCCGAGGGCTCCGGCGCCGCGCTGGCCACCGTCGCCACCCTGGCCACGCTCAGCCTCGTGCTGCCGACCTTCACCACGACCAAACCGGGCCCCGAGTTCTCCACCGCCCAACTCGCCTTCGCCGCGGTCGCCTCGCTCGCGCTGTACGGGCTGTTCGTCGCCGTACAGACGGTCCGCCACCGTGACTACTTCCTCCCGGTGACCGGCCACGCGGGCTCCGGAACGGACGGCCGCTCGGGCGGTGGCACCGGCGCCGGCGGAGGCACGGACGGCCGCTCGGGCGGAGGCACGGGCGGTGGCACCGGCAGAGGCGATCCGTCGGCCCCGCGCCCGGCCGGGCCTTCCGTACCCGCCGCGCCCGCCGTCGCCGCCGTGGCCGAGGCGGACCCGGCATCCGGTGAGGACCATGCCGAGCCGCCCACCGCCCGGGCAGCGCTGATCAGCCTCGGGCTGCTGATGGTGGCCCTCGTCGCGGTCGTCGGCAACGCCAAGGCCGTCTCGCCCACCATCGAGTCGGCCGTCGCCGACGCCGGTCTGCCGCACGCGGTGGTCGGCGTGATCATCGCGCTGCTGGTGCTGCTGCCCGAGACGCTCGCAGCGGTTCGCGCGGCGCGGCGCGACCGGGTACAGACCAGCCTCAACCTGGCGTACGGCTCGGCCATCGCGAGCATCGGCCTGACCATCCCGGTCATCGCCCTTGCCACGGTATGGCTGTCGGGGCCGCTGCTTCTGGGGCTTGGGCCGACGCACATGGTGCTGCTGGCGCTCACGGTGGTCGTCGGAGCGCTGACGGTCGTGCCGGGGCGGGCGACGCTCCTGCAGGGCGGGGTCCATCTGGTCGTGCTCGCCGCGTACCTCTTCCTGGCAATCAGCCCCTGACCACCCGCTACCCGGCCGGCCCCGCGGCTGGACCCGGCGCAACCTTCTGCCGCGCCGATGGGCGATCCCCAGTCTCGCCGGCGTTTGAGGCGCGGGTCCGGGCGGAGCCCGGTGCCCGGCGGAGCCGGGTTGCTTGGGGCTCCGCCCCAAACCCCGCGCCTCAAACGCCGGCGAGGCTGGAATTCGCGCCCGCAGGGTGTCGGCGAGGCTTGGGGGTAGCGCCCCAGGGCGTCGGCGCCGTTGGAGGTCGTCCGTCAGGTGGGCCCCGTCGCAGGCGGGGACGGGTCCCCCTCCCGCAGTCAGGGGGAGGGGGACCCGCCCGTGCTCAGGGCGAGGGGACCCGCCCGGTACTCAGCGGGGTTCGCGCACCCGCAGTACGCGTAGGGCCGGCGACGCGAGGATGTCGCGTTCGCAGAACCGGGCCCGTACCCACCGTTCCGACGAGAACAGTCGGGTCTGGTCGGCGGACGACGGCGAGCCCGGGTCGGAGGACTGGCCGTACGTCAGCAGGGTCCGGGCCACCGGGCAGCGGCTGCCGTCCCAGCCCACCGCCTGGATGTGGCTGGACCCGTGGACCACGTCCGGGTAGGCCCCGGCGGCCGGGTCCCACGGCGCCTCGATCTTGTTCCAGACGCCCAGCGCCTCCGTGCCGCCGCCCACCGGGAGCCGCTGCCCGCCGCGCACCACGAACTGGCGCTCGCCCAGCGGCGCGTCCAGCGCGATGCCCGCCGCCCGCAGCTCCCGTACGGTCTCCGCCAGCGCGCGGGGCAGCCCCGGCGCCGACCGGTTCAGCGTGTGGGGGGTCCGTACCGGGTCGGCGGCCGAGAACGGCACCACCCACAGGTCCGCCGGGCCCGTCGAGGCCGTGAGCCGCCGCCAGAACCGGTCGAAGAGCAGCGCTCCCCGGCTCCCGCTGTCGGTCGTCCGGTCCCACCGCTCCAGCACCCCGCAGGCAGCGGACACGTCCACCACGGTGCCGTCGCCGGCCGTGGCCGTGCCGCCCGGCAGCGCCGCGCACGCCTTCGCCGCGTCGGCCGCGGCCAGGTCGCCGGCCGGCGCCCGGTTCGCGTACTGCTGCCGCTGGAGGTCGCCGACGGTCAGCCGGCCCCGCGCCGCCATGGCCGACACGTCCTCCAGTGCCCCGCGGGTGCGCAGCGAGCGTGGCGTGCCGACGGTGCCCCAGATCCGCTCGTACCCGGTCAGCGGCCGGTCCGCGTGGGCGAGCCAGGCGCTGTCGTTGGAGTTCTCCGCGTACGGCGCACCGCGCAGCACGGGCGCCCGGGAGGGCCCGAAGATCCCCGGCTGGACCGAGTCCGGGTCCGAGCCCGGCGCGCAGTCCGTGCGGGAGCCGTCGAGCACGGCCAGCCCGGAGGACGGGTACGTGGCCCGCCCGAGCGGGGTCGAGCAGCGTGCGGCCAGCTCGTCGGTGATCCGGGGCAGTACCTGTGCCTGCGTGAAGAGGGTGCCGCCGGCCGAGTCGGCCGCGACCGTGTTCACCCACGGCAGCCCCTGCGTGCGCCGCAGCGCGGCCTCGGCGCCCGCCACCGAGCGGGCCTTGCCGAGCGCCAGGGCGGTGTCGGAGCCGCGCAGGTTGACCGCGTTCGGGTCGCCCATCGCGTACGCCGTCGTACGGGTCCAGGGCAGCGGCAGCGATCCGCCGAGGGAGTTCAGCACCGGCCCGTACCGGGTCCACCACTGGGTGCGCGTCACCTCGCCGCCGCCCTGCACGGGCACGGTCACCGTCCGACGGACCATCGGCTCGGCCCGGCCGTCCACGAGGTACGCCGTGGGGTCGGCGGGGTCCAGCGCCAGCTGGTGCAGGTTGACCGGCACGCCGGTGGCCACGGTGTGGCTCCACGCCACCTTGGCGTTGAAGCCGATGTTGACGACGGGAGTGCCGAGCAGCGAGGCGCCGGAGACGTCGAGCTCGCCGGGGATGGTCTGCTGCGACTGCCAGAACCGCCGGCCGCCCTGCCAGGGGTAGTGCGGATTGCCGAGCAGCAGGCCGCGGCCGTTCGCCGTCACTCCGCCGCCGAACGCGACCGCATTGGAGCCCATGTCGGCCCGCCCGTTGTCGAACAGTTCACGGGCGGCCTCCGCGGGGTCCACGGCCGGAGCGGTCGGGCCACGGCTGCCGGTACCCGCGGCCGAAGGACGCCGCGCCGCCGCGCCCACGGCGGGCGGTTCCGCGGCGGTGATGCCGTCGATCCCGCGGCCCTGGCCGCCGAGCACCGCCACCGCGTACCCGCGCGCCGCCACGTCGGCGGTGGTCACCGGGCCCACCCAGGCGGCGTCCTTGCAGGCCGGGTCGGTTATCCGGTCCCGGTGCTGTGCCAGCCAGGCGTTGTAGCCGGCGGCCCAGCCCCGCATCAGCTCCTTGAGCTGCCCGCTGGGGCCGGCCGGAGCGGGCTGGGCCAGCAGCCGCTCGATGGTGCCCGAGTCGCGTACGCCGCGGAAGTACAGGTCGCTGGAGAGGTTGCGGCGGGCGGACGACAGGGAACTGTCGGGCGCCGCGTCGGGCCCGAACCAGCGCGAACGCTCACCCCTGAGCGTCACGAACCCGTCGGCCAGCACACAGACCTGGTCGGCGGCCTGTGCCCACCCGGTGCCGAAGCCCAGGTCCGCGTAGTCCTTCGCGAGGATGTGCGGGATGCCGTACTCGGTGTAGCGGATGACCGCGGACAGCCCGCGTCCGGAAACCGCGGCCGCGGCCCCGGCGCCGGAGCCGGGTGGCGCTGCGGCCGCCGGCGCGACCGCGGCGCCCGCGGCGAGCACGGCGGCACTGAGCAGCGCGAGCCGCCGGATGTGGTTACGGAGGTGCAATTTTCCCCCAAGTGGCGTCAAAAACCTGCCGATTGACTCATCGGTAGATGACGCCGAACCCATCAGAAGGGTTGACCCGCTGTCAAGATCACGGGCCGACGGCCATGCGGCGGCTGGGGGCCCGTACGCGCGAGGGTGTCCCGCGCGGCTCAGGGCTCGCACGACTCAGGGCCCGTGCGGCTCAGGGTTCGTGTGGTGTGGGGGGCAGCAGTCCGGACGTGCGGAGGCGGCGCAGGGTCAGGTGCTCGTGGACCAGGCGCCCGACCAGGGCCCCGCCGTAGACCACGAAGCCCACTCCGACCAGCCACGACTGGGCGACCAGCAGCGTCCCGAACGGCCCGTACGTCACGGCGTTCGAGGCGATCAGCGGGGAGAACACCAGCTGGGAGAAGAGCCGCAGTCCGAGCAGGCCGAGGCTGGTGGCCACCGCTCCCGGCAGCAGGGCCCGCCAGCGCACCCGGCCGCCCAGCAGCAGCCGCTGCGAGACCCAGAAGAACAGGCCGGTGCTGATCAGGTCGGCGGCACCGCCCAGCAGTGTGCTCAGGACGCTGTCGCCGGGCGCCGACACGGCGACCAGCACCCCCAGGTAGAAGATCAGCAGGGCCAGCCACACCACGTGCCGCCACATGGTGTGCCAGCGGGCCGCCGGCAGGTCCCAGACCTTCTCGTACCCGGTCTGTACGACGGACCCGAACGTCAGGCCGAAGACGCAGAGGGCGGCGAGGCCGAAGGCGGTTGTCCGCTCCAGGGCTTCCCCGGGCATGCCGAACAGGATCTCCACCTGCCGGCGGGAGCCCGCCGAGACCCCGAGCGCCTGACCCAGCCAGCGCCCGAAGCCCTCGCCGCTGGCGGGCGCGGCGGCCGCGACCACGATCAGCAGCGGCACCAGGGTCAGGAACCCGAGCGCCGCGAAGCCCATGGCCCGGTGCATCAGCTCCATCTCACGGCCGCGGCTCCAGGCCAGCCCCGCGGAGGAGGCCTGGATGCGGTCGTGCACGTGCCGGAGCCGGTGCTGATCCTGCGGGTGCGTCACACAGGTCGACTACCCCGAACTGCCCCAGACCCGGTCATTATGGGCCCGAACGGGTGGTTTCGCTCCTGCGCTACCGTCCCCGCCCCGGTGCCGCCCCGCCCTCTACCCCCGCACCCGGTCCTCGCGGAGGTCCACGATCCGCCGGATCTTGCCCACCGAGCGCTCCAGCGTCTCCGGGTCCACGATCTCCACGGCCGCGCTCACCCCGATGCCTTCCTTGACCGCCCGCGCCACCGCCGCGGCCGCCGCCTCCCGGTCGGCCGGCGACGCGTCCCGCCGGGCCTCCGCCCGTACGGTCAGCGCGTCGAGCCGGCCTTCCCGGGTCAGCCGCAGCTGGAAGTGCGGGGCCACGCCGGGGGTGCGCAGCAGGATCTCCTCGACCTGGGCCGGGAAGAGGTTCACCCCGCGCAGGATGATCATGTCGTCGGAGCGGCCCGTCACCTTCTCCATCCGGCGGAACGCGGGGCGCGCGGTGCCGGGCAGCAGCCGCGTCAGGTCCCGGGTGCGGTACCGGACCACCGGCATCGCCTCCTTGGTGAGCGAGGTGAACACGAGTTCGCCGTGTTCCCCGTCGGGCAGCACCTCACCGGTCACCGGGTCCACCACCTCCGGCAGGAAGTGGTCCTCCCAGATATGGAGCCCGTCCTTGACCTCGACGAACTCCTGCGCCACGCCGGGTCCGATCACCTCCGACAGGCCGTAGATGTCGACGGCGTCGATGCCGAGCCGCTGCTCGATCTCCCGCCGCATCTCCTCGGTCCACGGCTCGGCGCCGAAGACGCCGGTGCGCAGCGAGGTGGAGCGCGGGTCGACGCCCTGGCGCTCCATCTCGTCGAGCAGCGTCAGCATGTAGGAGGGCGTCACCATGATGACCTCGGGTTCGAAGTCCAGGATCAGGCGCACCTGGCGCTCCGTCATGCCGCCGGACGCGGGGATGACCGTACAGCCGAGGCGTTCGGCCCCGTAGTGGGCGCCGAGGCCGCCGGTGAACAGCCCGTACCCGTACGCGACGTGGACCTTGTGGCCGGGGCGGGCGCCGGCCGCGCGCAGCGAGCGGGCGACGACCTCGGCCCACATCTCCAGGTCGCCCTCGGTGTAGCCGACCACGGTGGGCCGTCCGGTGGTGCCGCTGGAGGCGTGGATGCGGCGCACCTGGTCCCGGGGTACGGCGAACATGCCGAACGGGTACGTGTCCCGCAGGTCGGCCTTGGTGGTGAACGGGAAGCGGGCGAGGTCGGCGAGGCCGCGGCAGTCCTCTGGGCGCACGCCGGCCTTGTCGAAGGCGGCCCGGTGGAAGGGAACCCGCTCGTACACGTAGTGGAGCGTGGCGCGCAAGCGCTCCAGTTGCAAGGCTTGCAGTCCGGCCCGATCGAGCCGTTCCGCCGCGTCCAGGAGATCCGCCACCGTCGCCCCTCTCCACCCGATCGACCGGTCGGTCGGCCGGCCGATTTTCGGACAGGCAATCAAAGCGGGGGCGGCGGCGTCAAGAAGACGGAGGCCCGGCGGCGCGCCAGGGCTCCGGATGCGGCGATCCCCCGGACGGCGTACACAGGAGGTGAGGGGCGGGGACGGGTGGGGCTCTCATGAAGGAGGTTGAAGATGACGGGCGTGTTCATGCGCCGCGTGGGTCTGGCCGCGGCGATCTCGGGTGCGGTGCTGGGGAATCTCCTGTGGGCCTCGGGCCCTGCCGGGGCGGCTGTCGAGGCGAAGGCCACCTACTTGAGGCTGGAATCCGTCAGCAGTGGCAAGTGCCTCAACGTCACGGGGGCCTCCTGGGACAACGGTGCGCAGGTGATCCAGTGGGACTGTGGGGACACCCCGAACAACAACTGGAGCTTCGAGAAGCTGCCGTCCGGTTGGTACCAGATCCGCGCGCAGCACAGCGGCAAGTGCCTGGACGTCGAGGGCGCGGTGTGGGGCAATGGGGCCCCCGTGATCCAGTGGGACTGCAAGAAGAGCACCAACCAGAGCTGGAAGATCATCAACAGGGCCGAGGACGGCAGCTACATGCTGCAGGCCAGGCATAGTGGCAGGTGCCTGAACGTCGAGGGAGCGAGTCAGGACAACCTCGCCCGGATCATCCAGTGGGACTGCGTCGACACGACCAACAACCGCTGGTTCCAGGAGGAGGCGAACTGACCGCGCAGGCGGTGTGCACGCGCCGGCTCCCCGCCGGCGCGGCGCACCGCCCGACGCGTGCTCAGCCCGCATCGGCCTCGGTGGCCACCGCCTTCGCCCAGCGGTAGTCCGCCTTGCCGCTGGGGGAGCGCTGGATGCCCGGGGTGATGACCAGCTGGCGGGGGATCTTGTAGCCGGCGAGGCGGGTGCGGCAGTGGGTCTGGATCTCGTCGAGGGTGGGTGCGGCGGCGCCTGCGCGCACCTGCACCACCGCCGCCACATGGCTGCCCCACTTCGCGTCCGGGACCCCCGCGACCAGTGCGTCGTACACGTCCGGATGGGATTTGAGCGCCTGCTCGACCTCCTCCGGATAGACCTTCTCGCCACCGGTGTTGATGCACTGGGAGCCGCGTCCCAGGACGGTGACGATCCCGTCCTCGTCCACCGTGGCCATGTCCCCGAGCAGCACCCACCGCTCTTCGCCCCGCTGGAAGAACGTCTCGGCGGTCTTCGCCGGGTCGTTGTAGTAGCCCAGCGGTACGTGGCCGCGCTGTGCGAGCCGCCCGGGCACGCCCACCGGCACCGGCTCGTGGGTGACGGGGTCGATGACCTGCGTCCGCTCGTTGACCTCCAGCCGGAACCCCTTCTCCGGGCCCGAGTCGGCGGTGGCCTTGCCGTTCGAACCGGACTCGGAGGAACCGAAGTTGTTGAGGAGCAGCACGTGCGGCGCGAGTTCCTGGAACTGCGCGCGCACCGTGTCCGACATGATCGCGCCCGACGAGGAGAGGCTGAACAGCGAGGACATGTCGGTGCCCCGCAGCGGACCGCGCAGCGCGTCGACGAGCGGCCGCAGCATCGCGTCGCCGACCAGCGACACGCTGGAGACCCGCTCCTTCTCGATCGTGCGGAGCACCTCCTCGGGCGCGAACTTGCGGTGGATGACGATCCGCTGCCCGTAGTTGAAGGCCACGAACGACGTCAGCGTCGAGGTGCCGTGCATCAGCGGGGGAGTGGGGAAGAAAGTGAGCCCGGAGCCGCCCGCGGCGACCCGCTCGGCCAGCTCCTCGGGGCGCTTGACCGGCTCGCCCGACGGCGCGCCGCCGAACAGCCCGGCGAAGAAGAGGTCCTCCTGCCGCCACATCACCCCCTTGGGCATGCCCGTGGTGCCGCCGGTGTAGATGATGAAGAGGTCGTCGGCCGAGCGCGGCGCGAAGCCCCGCTCGGGCGAACCGGACGCCTCCGCGTCCTCGAAGGCCACCGCACCCGGGAGCTCCGGGGCGCCCGCCGGGGCCGCCCCCACCCGCACCAGGTGCCGGAGCTTCCCGGTCTTCGGCAGGGCGGCCGCCACCCGCGGCGTGAACTCCCCGTCGAAGACCAGCGCCGCGAGGTCCGCGTCCCGGTAGAGGTAGACCAGCTCCTCCTCCACGTACCGGTAGTTGACGTTCACCGGCACCAGCCGGGCCTTCAGGCAGGCCAGCACCGTCTGCAGGTACTCGGTGCCGTTGTACAGGTGCAGTCCCAGGTGCTCGCCGGCCGTGAGCCCGCTGTCCAGCAGGTGGTGCGCGAGCCGGTTCGCCGCCGCGTCCAGCTGCGCGTACGTCAGCCTCCGCTCGGCGCCGCTGCCCGGGTGGTCCACGTAGACGAGGGCCTCGCGGTCCGGGACCACGTCGACGACCGACTCGAACAGGTCGGCAAGGTTGTACTCCACCGTTCCTCCTGACCCCGGGTTCCGATTCGCGGTCATTAGAGCGCCAGGCACCCCAATGCGGAAGGGCGCCGCCCAAGAAATCTGACTGACTGTCAGAAAGCTATTGAACTGGAACGGCCCCTCCTGCAACCTGTTCTAGGTCTTGAGACGGGAGGACGGCAATGGGTGGGACCGAACACCTCACCGTGGCGCGTCATGGCGCCACCCTGGTGCTCACCATGAACAGGCCCGAGGCGAAGAACGCGCTCTCGCTGCCGCTGCTGGTCGGGCTCTACGACGGCTGGCTCGAAGCCGACGCGGACGACACGGTCCGCTCGGTGGTGCTCACCGGCGCCGGCGGCGACTTCTGCGCGGGCATGGACCTGAAGGCCCTCGCCGGCAAGGGGATGGCCGGCGACCACTACCGGGACCGCCTCAAAGCCGACCCCGACCTGCACTGGAAGGCGATGCTCCGCCACCACCGCCCGCGCAAGCCCGTCATCGCGGCCGTCGAGGGCTACTGTGTCGCCGGCGGCACCGAGATCCTCCAGGGCACCGACATCCGCGTCGCCGCCGAAGGAGCCGTCTTCGGCCTCTTCGAGGTCAAGCGCGGCCTCTTCCCCATCGGCGGCTCCACCGTCCGCCTCCCGCGCCAGATCCCGCGCACCCACGCCCTGGAGATGCTCCTCACCGGCCGCCCCTACTCCGCCGCGGAAGCCGCCGGCATCGGGCTCGTCGGCCACGTCGTCCCCGACGGCACCGCCCTCGACAAGGCCCTGGAGATCGCCGAGCAGATCAACGCCTGCGGGCCGCTCGCCGTCGAGGCCGTCAAGGCCTCCGTCTACGAGGGCGCCGACCTCACCGAGACCGAGGCGCTCGCCGCCGAACTCACCCGCGGCTGGCCCGTCTTCGACACCGCCGACGCGAAGGAAGGCGCCCGCGCCTTCGCCGAGAAGCGCCCGCCCGTCTACCGCCGAGCCTGAGAAGGAGCGAGCGCAGTGTCCGAAGTCCTCCGTGCTCCCCTCGTCGTCGAATTCCCCTTCACCCGCTCCCTCGGGCCCGTGCAGAGCGCCTTCCTCACCGGACTGCGCGAACGCGTCGTCCTCGGCGTGCGCACCTCCGCCGGCACCGTGCAGGTACCCCCCGCCGAATACGACCCGGTGACCGCCGAGGAGCTCCGCGACCTGGTCGAGGTCGCCGCCACCGGCACCGTCACCACCTGGGCCTGGAACGGGCACCCCCGCCCCCACCAGCCGCTCGACACCCCTTTCGCCTGGGTCCTCGTACGGCTCGACGGCGCCGACACCGCCCTGCTGCACGCCCTCGACGCACCCGGGCCGGACGCCGTCACCACCGGCATGCGGGTCCGCGTCCGCTGGGCCGCGCAGCGCACCGGCGCCATCACCGACATCGCCTGCTTCGAGCCGTACGAGGAGCAGGACGCCACCGCCGGGACCCGCCCGCACGACGGGATCTTCGAACACCCCGTCACCGGCATCGTCGCCGAGGCCCGCCTCGACTACACCTACAGCCCCGGCCGCGCCCAGACCGGCTACCTGGACGCCCTCGCCGAGCGCCGCACCGTCGGCGAGCGCTGCCCGTCCTGCCACAAGGTGTACGTGCCGCCCCGCGGCGCCTGCCCCACCTGCGGGATCGCCACAACCGACCGGGTCGAGGTCGGCCCCGCCGGCACCGTCACCACCTTCTGCATCGTCAACATCAAGGCCCGCAACCTCGACATCGAAGTCCCCTACGTCTACGCCCACATCGCCCTCGACGGCGCCGACCTCGCCTTGCACGGGCGGATCGGCGGCATCCCGTACGACCAGGTCCGGATGGGCCTGCGGGTGGAACCCGTGTGGACCGACGGCGGCCGCTACCCCGACCACTACCGCCCGACCGGCGAGCCGGACGCGGACTACGACGCGTACAAGGAGCTCATCTGATGACCGCACCCGGAACCGCACCCGGAGCCGGAGCCGGAACAGCACCCGGGCGCGGCCCCGCACGCGAGGTCGCGGTCGTCGCCTTCGCCCAGAGCGACCACCTGCGGCGCACCGACGAGCTCAGCGAAGTCGAGATGGTCATGCCGGTCCTCCACGAGGTGCTCGCCCGGACCGGCCTCAAAGCCGGCGAGATCGGCTTCACCTGCTCCGGCTCCAGCGACTACCTGGCCGGCCGCGCCTTCTCCTTCACCATGACCCTCGACGGCGTCGGCGCCTGGCCGCCCATCTCCGAATCGCACGTCGAAATGGACGGCGCCTGGGCGCTCTACGAAGCCTGGGTCAAGATCCAGACCGGCGAGGCCGACACCGCCCTCGTCTACTCCTACGGCAAGTCCTCGCCCGGCTCGGTGCGCGACGTCCTCACCCGCCAGCTCGACCCGTACTACCTCGCCCCCCTGTGGCCCGACTCGGTGGCGCTCGCCGCCCTCCAGGCCCGGGCGCTCATCGACGCCGGAGACACCGACGAGGAGGCGCTCGCCGGGATCGCCCGCCGCAGCCGGGCCGCCGCCGAAACCAACCCGCACGCCCAACTGAGCGGCGCCGTCCCGCACGGCGACCACCAGGTCGCCCCGCTGCGCACCGGCGACTGCCCGCCCGTCGGCGACGGCGCCGCCGCCGTCATCCTCGCCGCCGGCGACACCGCCCGCAGACTGTGCGCCCGGCCCGCCTGGATCACCGGCATCGACCACCGCATCGAAGCCCACGGCCTGGGCCTGCGCGACCTCACCGACTCGCCCTCCACCCGGCTCGCCGCCGAACGCGCCGGACTCTTCGACCGGCCCGTGGACACGGCCGAACTCCACGCCCCCTTCACCTCCCAGGAGGTCGTGCTCCGCAAGGCCCTGCGGCTCGGCGACCAGGTCGCCGTCAACCCGTCCGGCGGCGCGCTCGCCGCCAACCCGATGATGGCCGCGGGCCTGATCCGGATCGGCGAGGCCGCCGCCCGCATCCACCGCGGCGCATCCGACCGCGCCGTCGCCCACGCCACCTCCGGCCCCTGCCTCCAGCAGAACCTGGTCGCCGTCCTGGAAGGGGACCGAGCATGACCACCACCGGCACGCCGGGCAAGGAGCCCGTGGCCGTCGTCGGGATCGGCCAGACCAAACACGTCGCCGCCCGCCACGACGTCTCCCTCGCCGGACTGGTCCGCGAGGCCGCCCGCCGGGCCCTCGACGACGCCGGCCTGGACTGGGCCGACATCGACGCCGTGGTCATCGGCAAGGCCCCCGACTTCTTCGAGGGCGTGATGATGCCGGAGCTGTACCTGGCGGACGCCCTCGGCGCGGTCGGCAAGCCCATGCTGCGGGTGCACACCGCCGGCTCGGTCGGCGGGTCCACCGCGCTGGTCGCCGCCAACCTGGTGGCCGCCCGCGTCCACCGGACCGTCCTCACCCTCGCCTTCGAGAAGCAGTCCGAATCCAACGCCATGTGGGGCCTGTCCCTGCCGGTCCCCTTCCAGCAGCCGCTGCTCGCCGGCGCCGGCGGCTTCTTCGCCCCGCACGTCCGCGCCTACATGCGCCGCACCGGCGCCCCCGACACCGTCGGCTCCCTCGTCGCGTACAAGGACCGCCGCAACGCGCTCAAGAACCCGTACGCCCACCTGCACGAGCACGACATCACCCTGGAGAAGGTCCAGGCCGCGCCGATGCTCTGGGACCCGATCCGGTACTCGGAGACCTGTCCGTCCTCGGACGGGGCCTGCGCGATGGTCCTCACCGACCGGGCGGGCGCGGCCCGTTCGCCCCGGCCGCCGGCCTGGGTGCACGGCGGCGCGATGCGCAGCGAACCCACCCTCTTCGCCGGCAAGGACTTCGTCTCCCCGCAGGCCGGCAAGGACTGCGCCGCCGACGTCTACCGGCAGGCCGGGATCACCGACCCGCGCCGGGAGATCGACGCCGTGGAGATGTACGTGCCGTTCTCCTGGTACGAGCCGATGTGGCTGGAGAACCTCGGCTTCGCGGCGGAGGGCGAGGGCTGGAAGCTCACCGAGGCCGGGGTCACCGAACTCGACGGGGACCTGCCCGTCAACCCCTCCGGCGGGGTCCTGTCCACCAACCCCATCGGCGCCTCCGGCATGATCCGCTTCGCCGAGGCCGCCCTCCAGGTACGCGGCCAGGCCGGCGAGCACCAGGTCCCCGGAGCCCGCCGGGCCCTGGGACACGCGTACGGCGGCGGCGCCCAGTTCTTCGCCATGTGGCTCGTCGGAGACCGCCCGCCGACGAGCTGACCCGTACGCGCCACCGGCCCGCCCCGTACGTGTCACCGGCGCGACCCGTACGCACCACCGCCCCGCGGACGGCCCGGCCGGGTGCCGCGCCGGCCGGACACGGGCGCGGCGGTGGCGCGGACGCGGCCTGTCCGGCACCCGGGTCCGTCGCTACCCTGGCCCCCGGACGACGGACCCGGGAGGAGCACGTACATGGCCGAGAGCACGATCGCGCAGACCTTCGCAGGGCAGAGCCCCACAGGGCAGGGCTTCACACGGCAGACCTTCACAGGGCGGAGCTCCACAGGACAGAGATCCACAGGGCGGGGCAAGCGGCAGCTCGACCTCAGCACCGCGCAGTGGCAGCCCGGCGGCCGGGGCGCGGGCGAGGTCCAGATCGCCTTCGTGGAAGGGTTCATCGCGCTGCGCACCAGCGTGCGGCCGGGCCGCCCGCCGCTGGTCCTCGCCCCCCGCGAGTGGCGCGCCTTCGTCCGGGGCGCCCGCGTCGGCCGTTTCGACCCGGCCTGACGAGCGGGCCGTACCCGACGGCGGACCCCGCCGGGGGAGCCGTCCCGACGGCCGGCCACCGGGCAGAGCCGCTGCCCGGTGGCACCCCCGCCGCACCCCCGCCGTGCCCGGCCGTCCGGACAGGCACGTCCCGGGGCCGGAACGCCGCTCCGACACGCACGTACACCCGAAGGGGTGAATCCGCGGCTCTCGCGGACCGCACACCCGAACGTCTCACACCGTGGCCGGCGCCCGGCCGCATGCCGTGCAGGCAGGGGCTTTCGGCCACCCGAAAAGATCCGATCAGTCCGTGACACTCGGCCACACCCGCGCGTACGCGGGCGTACGCTGATGCCCCCGAACCGCCCTGGGGGGTACCAGCCATGACGGAACGCCAGCTCCGGAAGCGGCGCACGCTGTTCGAACGCGAGGCCGAACTCGCGGCCGTGGACGAAGCCCTGGGTGAACTCACCGAAGCCGGGTCAGGTCCCGGCGGCGGTCTGCTCGCCTTCGCCGGCCCGGCCGGCCTCGGCAAGACCACGCTCCTCGCCGAAGTGCGGCGCCGCGCGTACGGCCTCGGCTGCACCGTGCTCAGCGCGCGTGGCGGCGAGCAGGAACAAGGCGTCGCCTTCCACGTGGCCCGGCAGCTCATACAGCCCCAGCTGGCCGGTGCCTCCACGGCCGAACTCAACGCCGCCCTCGGCAGCTGGTACTCCATCATCGGCCCCGCCCTCGGCCTGTGCGCCGCCGGCGACGGCCCGCCGCCCGACCCGCAGGGTCTGCGCGACGGCCTCGACTGGCTGCTCACCGACCTCGCGGTGCAGCGCGCCCCGATGGTCCTGATCCTCGACGACGCCCACTGGGCCGACCCCGAGTCCCTCAGCTGGCTCGCCTCCTTCGCCCCGCGCACCGAACAGCTCCCGCTGCTCCTCGTCGTGGCCTACCGGCCCGACGAACTCCCTCAGTACGCCGAGTCGTTCCGGGTGCTGCCCGGCCGGGCGGGACAGCGGCCCATCGCCCTCGACCCGCTCACGCCCGACGCCGTCGGACGCCTGGTCCGGGAGGCCCTCGGCGACCAGGCCGACGACGCGTTCTGCCGCGAGTACTGGGCCGTCACCGCGGGCAACCCCTTCCAGGCCGTCGAACTCGCCGCCAAGGTGCGCGACCGCGCCCTCACCCCCGACGAGTCCGGCGCACACCTGCTGCGCGACCTCGCCGCCGCCCAGCGCGGCAGCGGCTTCCTCTCCCGCCTCGAACGCCTCGGCCCCTCCACCGTCCGGTTCGCCTGGGCCTGCGCGGTCCTCGGCATCGCCGTGCCGCAGGCACTGGCCGCCCGGGTCGCCGCCCTCGGCGCCGAGGAGGCCGTCGACGCCACCGACCGGCTCCGGGAAGCCCGCATCCTCTCCGGCAACGTCACGCCCGACGGCACCCTCGAATTCGAGCACCCGCTCATCGCCACCGCCGTCTACCGGGCCATTCCCGACGCGATGCGCGTCGCGGCATGCACGGAGCGGCCGCGGCGGCCCTCGTCGACGGCGGCTTCGGCGCCTCCGCTGCCGCCCGCCACCTGCTGGAAACCCACCCCGAAGGCGACGACTGGGTGGTGAAACTGCTCCGCGAGTCCGCCGCGCAGCACCTGCGCTCCGGCGCCCCGGACGCCGCCCGCCGCCAACTCGCCCGGGCCCTGCAGGAGCCGCCCGCCTTCGAGGAGCGGGCCGACGTCCTCTACGAGCTGGGCTGCGCCTCGCTGCTCACCGAACCCGCCAACACCGTCAACCACCTGCGCGACGCCCTCGACGAGGCCGAGGACTCGCAACTGCGCCAGCGCATCGTGGTCCGCCTCGCGCAGGTGCTCGCCCACAGCAACCGGCACGGCGACGCCTCCGCGGTCCTCGCCGCCGAGATCGCGGTGGCACCGGACGCCCGGACCCGACTGCGCCTGCAGGCCGACCAGTTCATGTGGGACGCCTTCCGCGCCGACGAACCCGACTCGCCCGCCCGGTCCCGGCGCCTCACGAAACTCGCCGACCGGCTCACCGGCCGCGACCTCACCGAGCGCTACATCATCGGCATGCGGGCCTGGGACGCCACCATGCGCGGCGAACACGTCGACACCGTCCTGCACCACACCCGCCGCGCCCTCGGCGAGGAACTCAGCTGGACGTACGAGGACCGCGGCTTCGAACTCCCGGTCGTCGTCGCCCTCACCTACATGTACGCCGACCGGCCCGGCCGCGCCGAGGAACTCTTCGCCCAGGGCACCGCCGAACTGGAGCGCCAGGGCTGGCGCGGCGCCCACCTGTCGTTCGCGTACAGCCTGCTCGGCTACATCCGCTACCGGCGCGGCCGGCTGAGCGAGGCCGAGGACTACGCCCGCGCCGGACTCCGCCTGGCCGAACGCGTCGGGCGCCGCACGCCCGTGCACTGGTACGCCGTGACCATCCTCATCGAGGTGCTGCTCGCCCGTGGCCGCGTCGAGGAGGCCTGGACCCTGGCCGGCCGGCACGACCTCGGCCAGACCTACCCCGAGGCCGTGGTCTTCCCGGACTCCCAGACGGTGTACGCGGAGCTGCTCCTGGCCCGCGGCGACCGCAAGGGCGCCATCGCCGAGCTGGAAGAAGTCGGCCGCAGACTCACCCCGCGCGGCATCACCAACCCGTCGTGGTGTCCCTGGCAGCTGCACCTCGCCCGCGCCGAGGCCCCCGACAACCCCGAGAAGGCCCGCGCGCTCGCCGAGGAGGCGGTCCGCCGGGCCCGGGCCTTCGGCGCGCCCTCCGCCATCGGCCAGGCCCTGCGGCTGGCCGCGCCCGTCACCGGCACCGGGCTGGAGGAGGCCGTCGAGTGGCTGTCCGCCTCACCGGCCGGGTACGAGCTCGCCTGCGCCCAGGTGGCCCTGGGAACCGAGCAGCGCCGCACCGACCTGCTCCACGAGGCCCTGGAGACGGCCGTGGCCTGCGGCGCCGACTCGCTGGCCGTCACGGCCCGTGAGGCCCTCACCGCGGCAGGAGCCCGGCCGCGCCCGCCGCTGACCGGCGAGGGCGTGCTCACCGCCCGCGAGGAGCAGGCCGCGCGGCTCATCGCGGGTGGCGAACCGGCGGTCAAGGTGGCTGCCGCGCTCGCCACCGACGAGGGGGAGGTGGCGCGGCTGCTGTCCGCCGTTTGCCGCAAGCTCGGCACCGACGTGGGTGGCCTGAAGGACGCCCTCCCGGAAATCCAGCCCTAACACCCGACCCGCGGCCCCCCACCCGGGGGCCGCACCCCGCCCCCTCCCGGGGCCGCACCCCGGCCTCCCTCCCGGGGCCGCACCGTGGCCTCTTTCCCGGGGGCCGCGCCCCCGCCCCGCTCCCGGGGTGTGGGCTGCCTGGGCGGCAACATCCAGCCTCGCCGGCGTTTGAGGCGCGGGGTTTGGGGCGGAGCCCCAAGACTGCAACCCGGCTCCGCCGGGCACCGGGCTCCGCCCGGACCCGCGCCTCAAACGCCGGCGAGGCTGGGAATGCCCCTCAGGCAGCCGGCGAGGGCTGGGGTTGCTCCTC
This sequence comes from Streptomyces sp. NBC_00239, assembly GCF_036194065.1. Lineage (NCBI taxonomy): Bacteria > Bacillati > Actinomycetota > Actinomycetes > Kitasatosporales > Streptomycetaceae > Streptomyces > Streptomyces sp. NBC_00239. Next base: position 7,386,245 of record NZ_CP108095.1, read on the forward strand.
GGGCAGCCGGCGAGGGTGGGGGTTGCTCCTCGGGCAGTCGGCGGGGCTGGGGCGTGCCCCCAGGGGGACGGCGCGGACGGCCCCGGGGGTCGGGATTGGGGGGCGGACACGTACCATGGCCGCATGTCCTTCCTCCGCCGCCGCAGCGCCGCCACACCCGCCGGCCCGGACTTCGACGTCCTGGCCATGGACCCGGGTGACTGGCCTGGGAATCTCGGGGCCGGCCTGCTCCCCGCCCCCGACGGCAGCTGCCAGGGCGTCTTCCTCCGCTACGACCTCTTCGGCGGCCGCGGCCCCGCGATGATCATCGGCAATCTCCCCGAGGGCTCCCCGGCCCGGGACCTCGTCGACAAGCAGGTGCCCTTCGAGGTCGCCCAGCTGCTCGCCGCGCTGGAGAACGACGAAGAGGTCGAGGTCACCGGCGTCGAGGACTGCCCCGTCATGCAGGGCGACAACCTCCTCATCGTCCGCAAGGTCAAACTGTCGGAGACCCGCATCTCCTGCGTCCAGTTCGACCGCAGCGACAACGTGCTCGTCACCATCGCCAGCTGGGACCGGCCGATCAGCGACGACCTGTACGCGCTGCTCAAGCCGCTCCCCGCCGAGCTCTTCCAGCAGGGCTGACCGGGTCGGCCCGGCACGGGCCACCCCGCGGCCCGCGCAGGCCCCGGGTGCAGGCCGAGCCGCCCGCGCAGGCCGAGCCGCACGCGCAGGCCCCCGGTGCAGCCCGAGCCGCCCGCGCAGGCCACCCCGCCGACGCAAGCCGCCGCCCAGGCCGGTCAGCCGTTCGCGATGTCGTTCGCCGCGATGTAGCCGAACGTCATCGCGGGCCCGATGGTGGACCCCGCGCCCGCATAGCTGTGGCCCATCACGGCCGCGCTCGCGTTCCCGGCCGCGTACAGGCCCGGGATCACCGAGCCGTCCTCGCGCAGCGCCCGGGCCCGGGCGTCGGTGACGATACCGCCCTTGGTGCCCAGATCGCCCGGCACGATCTTGAACGCGTAGAACGGCGGCGCCCAGACGGGTGCCAGACACGAGTTCGGGGACACCCCCGGGTCCGTGTAGTAGTGGTCGTACGCGGTGTCCCCGCGGTGGAAGTCCGGGTCACTCCCGTTCCAGGCCTGCGCGTTGAACCGGTTGAGGGTGGCGCGCAGCGCGCCCGCCGGCACCCCGATCTGCCCCGCCAGCGCGTCCCACGTCCACGCCTTGCGCACCGCCCCCGACTGGTACCAGGCGTCCGGGAAGACGATCGTCGGCAGCACGTCCTTGAACAGGTACTTGTTGCGGTAGTTCTGGTCCACGATCAGCCAGGCCGGGATGTGCGAGCCCGGCGCGCCCCGGTCCTTCTCGTACATCACGTGCACCACATCGCTGTACGGGGCGGCCTCGTTGACGAACCGCGCGCCCGCCGCGTTCACCACCAGCCCGCCCGGCAGGGTGCGTTCGGCCAGGCAGAAGTACGGCTCGCCGGGCAGCGGGATCGACGGGCCCCACCAGGCGTCCTCCATCAGAGCGAGCGCCGCCCCGACCCGCCGGCCGGCCCGGATGCCGTCCCCGGTGTTCTCCTTCGCGCCGACCGTCCACTGCGTGCCGACGGGCTGCTGCTGGTACTCGGCCCGCATCTGCGCGTTGTGCTCGAAGCCGCCCGAGCCGACCACGACACCCTTGCGGGCCCGTACGACGCCCCGCACGCCGGACTGCTCCACCACCACGCCGGTGACCGTCCCGCCCTCCTGCACCAGGTCCACCAGCGGGGTGTTCAGCCAGACCGGCACCCCCGCCTGCAACAGCCCGGCCCGCAGCCCCGCGGCCAGGGCCTGTCCCATCGTCAGGGGCTTCTGCCCGCACAGCGCCGCCTTCGTGCCGCGCGCCAGGCATTCCGTCGACACCGCCAGCCCCTTGGCGCTCACGGCCGCCAGGGTCAGCCACTTGTAGTCCTGGCTGAACACCACCATCCCGGCCGGGACCGGCATGTACGCCGGGTTGAGGCGGGCCAGTTCGGCGCCCAGGACGTTGCCGTCGAGCTGGTCCGGCTCGATGGAACGGCCGCCGGGCAGCCCGCCCGGCAGGTTCGGGTAGTAGTCGCTGTACCCGTCCATGAACCGGAACCGCAGCGGGCTGTTCGCCATCACGAAGTCCAGCATCCGGGGCCCCTGGGCGAGGAACGCCTCCCGGCGGGCCGCCGGCACCTCCGGCCCGACCACCGCCGCCAGGTACTGCGCGGCCTTCGCCGGGGTGTCCGGCACGCCCGCGGCCAGGATCACGCTGTTGTTGGGCAGCCAGATGCCGGCGCCCGACCGGGCGGCGGAGCCGCCGAACGTCGGCGCCTTCTCGACCACCACGCAGCTCAGCCCGCGCCGTGCGGCGGTCAGCGCGGCCGTCATCCCGGCCGCGCCGGAGCCGACCACGACGACGTCGTACTCGCCGAGCACCGGGCCCTCGGCGGCCCGCGCGGCGACGGCCGGCAGCCCGGCGGCGAGCGCCCCCGCCCCGGCCCCGGCGAGGACCGTCCGGCGGGAGGGCAGCGGCGGGCGCGCGGGCGCGGGCCCGGACGGCGGCGCGGGCGTGGGGAGGGGAGCGGGCAGGGGGAGAGGGGACATGGGCAGGCTCCAGCGGGGTGGGGAGGAAACGGCGGCGGTACCCGAACACGGCTGATGCGGTGTCAGCAAGGTGTTCGGGGGATCATGTGATGTCAAGGCACGTGCGGTGGCCGCGACCCCTGCCCTGACCATGCGAAATCCCGTGGCGCGGGCAACGTGTGCGCGCACCACGGGATTCCGGTCACCGTGCCCGTCTTCAGTTGTCCGGCGGAGCGGTCCGCTCCGGGGCTGGGGTCAGCGCGTGCCCACCGCCGCCCGGACCGCCCGCCGCGCCATTCCGCAGTCGTCGTGCAGCCTGCGCAGCAGCAGCCGCTGCTCCTCGCCCGAGTGCACCGGCCCGCCCGCGCCGGGCGCCCCCGGGAGGACCGGGGCCGCCGCGTTGATCGAGCGCTGCACCGCCAGCTCGTACGTCCGGATCTCCCGGGTGAGCACCAGCATCAGGTTGAGCAGGAACGCGTCCCGGGCCACCGGGCCCTTGCTCTGGGCGAGCTGGCTGATCTGGCGCCGCGCGGCCGGCGCGTCACCGAGCACCGTCCACAGGGTGGCGAGGTCGTACCCGGGCAGGTACCACCCGGTGTGCTCCCAGTCGAGCAGCACCGGTCCGGTGGGGGAGAGCAGCAGGTTCGACAGCAGCGCGTCGCCGTGGTTGAACTGCCATTGACTGCCCGGCTGCCTGCTTCCCGCCATGGCCACACCGTGCAGCAGCTTCTGCAGGTCGCCCAGGTCCCGGTCGGTGAGCAGGCCGAGCTCGTGGTACCGGGAGATGCGGGAGGCGTAGTCGAGGGGCCGGCCGAACAGCTCGGCCGGCGGGCGCCACTCGTTCACCCGGCAGATCGCCCCCAGGGCGGCCCGTACGTCCGCCCGTGGCGGCGCCTCCACCGGATGCCGCTGGAGCGCCGCCACCCGTCCGGGCATCCGCTCGACCACCAGCGTGCAGTTCTCGGGGTCGGCGGCGATGAGCCGCGGAACCCGGACCGGAGGCCGGTGCCGGACGAACGCCCGGTATGCCGCTATTTCGTGCCGGTACCGCTCGGCCCAGGCGGGCGAGACGTCCAGTAAAACCTTGGCTACCGCGGTCGTCCGCCCGGTGGTGCCCACCAGTAGAACCGATCGCCCGCTGCGTCGCAGTACCTGGACGGGTGCGAACTCCGGACAGATCCGGTGCACCGAGGCGAGTGCCGTCCGCAGCTGCGCTCCCTGCGGGCCGGACAGGTCGAGTCTTCCGCTGAGCGGCTGGGTCCCGGTCCCCGCGGCCCGCCGGATCCGGGCGGCGCCTTGCGCCGGTACCGGACCGCGGGTGGGCTCCAGGTAGGGGCCGCCACCCGCCTGGAAGGTGCGGTAGGGCCGTACGGGGGCGGACACGGAGGACGATGCTGCGTACATGACGGTTCGGATCCCTTCGTGCGCCGACGAGTTGCGTACGCCTTCCCGTCCCGGACCGCCGACACCCTGGGGAGTGCCACGCGGCTGCCGTTCAACCGGACCACTCCGGCCGGTCGGCCACCGGGTCGGGGAGGCGCATTCCTACCTGACACCCGCGCACGGGTGGCGGACCACATGGCACCCCCTGGCGAAGCCTGGCGAATAGTCGCTCGGCATCTGACGCCGGGTTACTGTCAACACAGCCGAGAACCTGGGGGCTTGACGTGAGCAGAGGACCCAACACCCGCCTCAACGACCTGTTCGGCCTGGCCGGCTGGTCGAAGGGCGAACTCGCGCGGCTGGTGAACCGGCAGGCGGCGGCCATGGGCCACCACCAGCTGGCCACCGACACCTCGCGAGTGCGGCGCTGGATCGACCTGGGGGAGACCCCGCGCGAGCCGGTGCCGACGGTACTGGCCGCCCTGTTCACCGAGCGGCTCGGCCGTGTCGTGACCATTGAGGACCTCGGGTTCGTACGGCAACGGCGCGCCACCAGAAAGCAGTCGGCGGGGGTGAAGGAGAACCCCGACGGCCTGCCCTGGGCGCCTGAACGCACGGCAGCGGTCCTCACCGAATTCACGGGAATGGACCTCATGCTCAACCGACGCGGACTGATGGGCGCGGGCGCCGCGCTCACCGCCGGATCGGCGCTCAGCAGTGCGATGCACGACTGGCTGCACACCGATCCGGCTCGCTCGATGGACACCTCTCGCTACGACAACCCCCTGCACGCCGACCCCGCGAGCTACGACCGCTACGAAGCGGCGCCCATCGGCTCCCAGGAGATCGAGGCACTGGAACGGTCCGTGGAGGTCTTCCGCGCCTGGGACGCCTCCCGGGGCGGCGGACTCCAGCGCAAGGCGGTCGTGGGCCAGCTCAACGAGGTGGGCGGCATGCTCGCCTACCGCCACCCCGACCACCTGCACCGGCGGTTGTGGGGCGTGGCCGCCAACCTCGCCGTCCTCGCTGGCTGGATGTCCCACGACGTCGGCCTCGAACCGACCGCGCAGAAGTACTTCGTGATCGCCGCGCACGCGGCCCGGGAGGGCGGCGACCGCCCGCGGGCCGGCGAGGCGCTGTCCCGGGCGGCCCGCCAGATGGTGCACCTGGGCAAGCCGCACGAGGCCCTGGACCTGATGCAGCTCGCCCAGTCCGGGTCCGGGGACGAGACCCTGCCGCGCACCCGCGCCATGCTGCACACCATCGAGGCCTGGGCGCAGGCGGCGATGGGCAAGGGGCAGGCGATGCGGCGCACCCTCGGGGAGGCCGAGGACCTGTTCGTGTCCGACAAGTCCGATGTTCCGCCGCCCAGTTGGATGCAGAACTTCGACGAGGCCGACATGCACGGCATGCAGGCCCTGGCGTTCCGCACCCTGGCGGACCACGACCCCTCCGCCGCCCCGATCGCGCAGCGGCACGCCCGCGAGGCGCTGCGGCTGCGGGCCGCCGGGCACCAGCGCTCGCAGATCTTCGACTACATCTCGATGGCCTCGGCCTGCTTCATCGCCGACGACCCCGAGCAGGCGGACCGGTACGCGCGCCTGGCCCTGATGTCGATGGGGGAGACCTCCTCGCACCGCACCTGGGACCGGCTGCGCGAGATGTACCGGCTGACCGGCCAGTACGCCGGCTACGCGAAGATCGACGATCTCCGTGAAGAGATCAAGCTGACGCTGCCGAAGGGGCCGTCGCGCAGGTCGCGGGACTCGGAGATCTGACCGGAGGAGAACGGGCCGGAGAGGATCCGGCAGCACAGGTCCGACCGGAGGGGACGGCCGCGCCCGGGGCGCGGCCGAGGAGACCTGACGGGCACAAGAAAGAAGCAGACAGCAGACCGAACGGGCACACGTGACAGCCGCACGTGGACAGCCCCACACGTAGGCGGCCACACGTGACGGCCACGGGAAACGCGGGTGCCGGGGGCGGCCGGCGGTTCAACCGGCCGGTGGTTCAACCGGTGCTGCGGGAGCCGGTGTTGCCGGTTCAGCCGCCGACCCGGGCGACCAGTACGCAGGCGTCGTCCTCGCGCCCGGTCCCGCCGAATTCCTCGACCATGATCCTCACACTGTCCTGAGCCGACCGCGCCCCGGCGAACCGGGGCGCGAGGGCCAGCAGGCGCGCCGTTCCGTCGGCGCGTCCGAACTCCACGCCGCTCGCGGTCAGTCCGTCCGTGTGCAGCACCAGTACGTCGCCGACTTCGAGGCGTTCCTCGGCCTGCCCGTACACGGCACCCGTGGTGGCGCCGAGCAGGACGCCCTCCGGCGGTACCAGGGCCCGCCCCGCGCCCCCGCGGAACAGCAGCGGTGCGGGGTGGCCCGCCTGGGCCCACGACAGGGTCCGGGTGGCCGGGTCGAAGCGGCAGCACACCGCGCTGCCCAGTGCGGGCTGTACGGAGGTTTCCAGGAGCTGGTTGAGCCAGCCCATCAGCGGGCCGGGCTCGATGCCGGCCATCGCCATGCCGCGCAGCGCGCCGAGCATCATGGCCATGCCGGAGGTGGCGGTCACGCCGTGGCCGGTGAGGTCACCGACCGTCAGCATCGAGGTGCCGTCCGGGAGTTCGAGCGCGTCGTACCAGTTGCCGCCGATGAGTGAGCTGGTGGCGGCGGGCATGTAGTGCGCGGCGAGGTCGAGCGCGCCGGTGCTGCCGTACGGGAAGCGCAGGGTGCCCCGCCAGGAGGGCAGGACCGCTTCCTGGAGTTCGACCGCGAGCCGGTGCTCGGTCTGTGCGATCTGCCGCTGCCGCTGGAGCGAGTCGCGGGTTTCGCGCACCGCCCGTTCGCTGCGCCGGAGTTCGCTCACATCGCGCACCACGGCCCACATGGAGGCCGTGCAGCCGTCGGCGTCGAGGGCGGGTTCGCCGCGCATGTGCAGCGTGCGGACGCAGCCGTCGGTGCGGACGATGCGGAATTCGCCGTCGATGGGCTTCCCGTCGACCAGGCAGTCCGTCACCATGGCGGTCAGCTGCGGCTGGTCCTCCGCGAACAGGGTGGACCAGAACTCGTCGAGGGTGAGCGGGCCGTTCTCCGGTGCGCGCCCGAAGATCTGGTACAGCTCGTCCGACCAGGTCACCTCGTCGGTGAGCAGGTTCCAGTCGGCGCTGCCGACCCGGCCCTGCTGGGCCTCGGTCTCCGGGGCGGGCGGCTCGGCGGGTGCCGGCTGCTCGGGCACGAACGGCAGACCGTCCTTCAGCTGCCCCAAGTGCTCGCCCAGGTCGTCGAGATGGTGCACGGCCAGGTCGCACAGGGCGCGCTGCCAGCGGCCGTGCGGATCGTCGTCGTCCACGACCGTGTCCCGGCGGACCGCGTCCACCTCGCCGCGGAGCCGGCGGGTCTGCGTGATGAGCGCGTCCACCGACCCGGGCTCGGGCGGCTGCGCGGGGCGGTCCGCGAACAGGGGGGACGGCATGGGGAACTCCGATACAGGCGCGGCACGGCCAGGTCTGATGGAAGGCCGGGTACGACTGTGGCACAGGGCGCCATGCCCCGTAAGGTGTTTGGCAACATCCGTTACGGTGGTGCTTCTGGCATATGCCAAAGGCCTCCCTGTCCTCGTACGCTGTGCGAACGTTTCCGGTCACGGGCGGAACGGCATGTTCAGATCACGGCGTGAGAGCCCTGCTCAGGACACGCTCAGGGGCACCGGGTGGATCTCCGCCGCGGGGTGGCCCGTCCGCTCGTGGATGCGCTGGACCGCCTCCGCCGAGGGGGCCTCGGACAGGCAGTACACCGTGCCGGACGCCGGGTCCGCCCAGGCTCGTTGGAAGTGCACTCCCTCGTCCTTCTCGATGGCGAGGTCCGCCCGGTGGGCCGCGGCGAGCTGCTCCGCGGTGATGCCCTTCATGCCGGTGTGGACGTCCATGTAGGTGGTCATGGCCCGCACACCTCCTCACGTGCTCGCTCTCTCCCCATCATGCGCCCGTGGGGGCGCATCGTGCGCCCGGGGGCGCGCACGAGCGGCCGGAAACCGCCCCCGGGCGCCGGGGGTGGCGCCCGGTCATCCGGTCGAACGACCCCCGTCTGTCCGAATACGCGGCCCCCGCTCGGCCGGGGCCGGCGCGACGGCCGGACGGCGCGTTCCGGACCGTCTCGGACCGACGACTTCCGCCACACGGCGACGCTCGCTACTCTACGTGCCGGTAACCGACCGGGGAGGGCCCCGGTACGTCAGGCGGGGTGGGGCACAGACCATGGCAGCACAGGGCCCGGACACCGGCCTTCCCGCGGACCGCGGCACCGGTCGCCGGCGCTTCCTCACCGGGCTGATCGCCGCGCCCACGCTGGCCCTCGCCACCCGGTTCGGCGCCGACGCGCTCGCGCCCCAGACCGCGCACGCCGTCATACCGTCGCTGCCAGCCATCGCGGACCTCGTCGACCTGGGCGACGTGTTCATCCTGGCCGGCGCGCCCACCGCCCACCTGCTGGTGCTGCGGGTCGAGACGGACGGCGGCATCCACTTCCGGCTGCCCCGCACCGAAGTCGGCCAGGGCCTGACCACGGCCGTGGCGATGCTCGTCGCCGAGGAGCTCGACGCCCCCCTCGCGGACGTGCACATCGCGCTGGAGAACGCCCGGCCCGAGCTCCTCTTCAACCAGCTCACCGGCAGCTCCAACTCCATCCGTTCGCTCTACGGCCCGGTCCGCCAGACCGCCGCCACGGCCAGGGCCCGGCTGGTCGCGGCCGCCGCCCGCCGCTGGTCGCTGCCGGCCGGCTCCCTCACCACGCGGGACGGCGCCGTCCACGCCCCCGACGGGCGCAGCGCGAGCTACGGCAGCCTCGCCGAAGCCGCCGCGGACCCGGGGCTCCTCATCGCGCCGGCCGCCCCCAAGCCCGCCTCCCGGCACACCCTCGTCGGCCGGCCGGTGAACCGCATCGACGCCCGCGCCATGGTCACCGGGCGCCAGGAGTACACCCTCGACCTGGACGTGCCCGGCGCCAAGCCGTGCGTACTGCGCCGCCCGCCGACGCTCGGCGGCACCGTGCGCTCCGTCGCCAACGCGGCCGCCGTCCGCGCCATGCCCGGCGTCCTGCACGTGGTGACCGTCCCCACCGGGGTGGCCGTCGTCGCCGAGACGTTCGGCCAGGCCATCGACGCCCGCGCCGCCCTGGACGTGACCTGGGGACCCGGCCCCGCCGACGCGCTCTCCGACGCGAACATCCGCACCAGGCTGCGGTCCGCCGCACCGCCCCCGCTGGTCCCGCCGCTGCTGACCCCGTACATCGACGCCGACTTCGACTTCGCGTTCGTCAGCCACGCCCCGATGGAGACCAACTCCGCGGTGGCCGACGTGCGGGCGGACCGGGCCGAGATCTGGTCCGGGCTCAAGTCGCCGATCGTCGCCCAGCAGACCATCGCCGCGGCCCTCGGCCTGCCCGTCGACAAGGTCACCGTGCACGTGGTGCAGGCGGGCGGCTCGTTCGGCCGGCGGCTGTTCTTCGACGCCGCGCTGGAGGCCGCCCTGGTCTCCAAGGCCTGCGGCCGTCCGGTCCGCCTGATGTGGACCCGCGTGGACGACACCCGGCACGGCCGGATGCGCCCCGCCAGCCACCACCGCATCCGCGCGACCTACGCGCTGGGGCAGGTGCTCACCTTCGAACACCGGGTGGCCGCCGCGGAGACCGACTTCCGGCACGGCCTCGGCGAGATCCTGACCGCCACCGCCGCCAGCCTGCCCGCGGGCATCGGCAACGCGACGTTCGCCCAGACCCTGTTCCTCACCACGGTGAAGTCGCCCTACCACTTCGGCCTCACCACCCAGACCCTCACCGAGGTCCCGACCGGCATCCCCACCGGCTCCTGGCGGTCGGTGTACTCCGCCAACACCCGGGGCGCCGAGGAGATCGTCGTCGACGAACTCGCCCAGCGGATGGGCAAGGACCCGGTCGCCTTCCGGCGCGAGTTCCTCAAGACCGCGGCCCAGCGCGCGGTCCTCGACAAGGTGGCCGCCGAGGGCGACTGGGGCCGCGAGCTGCCCGCCGGCTGCGCCCAGGGCGTCGGCTTCCACGAGGAGTACGAGTCCCGCACCGCCTGCCTCGTCGAGATCGACACCCGCGACCCGGACCACGTACGGGTCACCAAGGCCGTCATCGCCGCGGACGTCGGCCGGCCCGTCAACCCGCGGGGCCTGGAGGCCCAGCTGCTCGGCGGTCTCACCGACGCGATCTCCACCACCCTGCGGGCCGGGCTGCACATCGACAAGGGGCTGCCACTGGAAGGCAGTTACAGCCAGTTCCACTACGCCCGCCAGCGCGACACCCCGACCGACGTGCGGATCTTCGTGATGCCGGCGACGGGTGAGCCGGGCGGGGCCGGCGAACTCGGCGTGCCCGCCGCCGTCGGGGCCATCGCCAACGCCTACGCCCGCGCGACCGGCACCCGGCCGCGCAGCTTCCCCCTCGACTTCGACGTCGACTTCACCCCCTATCCCCGCTGAGCCAGGAGTTCCGCCGTGCCCTCGCACACCTTCACCGTCAACGGGCGCAGTGTCACCGTGGACGCTCCCGACGACCTGCCCCTGCTGTGGGTGCTGCGCGACCTGCTGGGGATCCGCGGCCCCAAGTACGGCTGCGGCGTCGACGTCTGCAAGGCCTGCACCAGCCACCTCGACGGTGCGGACATCCGGCCCTGCGTGGTGCCGGTCGCGCAGGCCGCGGGCCGTGAGGTCACCACCATCGAGGGCCTCGCGGACGGCGACACCCTGCACCCGGTGCAGGAGGCCTGGCTCGAACAGGACGTCGCGCAGTGCGGCTTCTGCCAGCCCGGCCAGATCATGGCCGCCGTCGCCCTGCTGAAGCGCACCAGCGAGCCGACGGACGCCGACCTCGACGCCATCGCCAACATTTGCCGCTGCGGCACCTACTTCCGGATCCGCGAGGCGATCCGCAGCGCGGCCGCGAAGATGCGCTGACCCGGACGGGCCGCCGCCTGCGCCCGCAGACCGACGCCGCCGCGCAGGCGGGCGCCCGGCCCGAGCGGGGCCCGCCCGCCGAGCCGAGGGCGCTGCCCGTGGCCGTTTCGAGTGTCACGGCGGAACAAACCGGTGCAAGACGCGGATCATGCCCGAATGAGGCGTATCAATCTGAAACGCGTCCTGGTCGGTGAGCCGCTCGACACCGCACGCCTGGGCGAGACCCTGCTCCCCAAACGGCTCGCGCTGCCGATCTTCTGCAGCGACCCGCTCTCCTCCGTCGCCTACGCGACCGAGGAGATCCTGCTCATCCTGGCCCTCGGCGGGGTCGCGCTGCTGCACCTGACCTGGTACGCCGCGGCCGCGATCGTCTTCCTGCTGGTCGTGGTGATCGCCTCCTACCGGCAGACCTGCCACGCCTACCCGGGCGGCGGCGGCGCGTACGTCGTCAGCTCCGAGAACCTAGGGCCCACCGCCGCGCTCACCGCGGCCAGCGCCCTCCTCGTCGACTACGTGCTGACCGTCGCCGTCTCCGTGGTGTCCGGGGTGTCGGCCATCACCTCGGCCGTCCCCTCCCTGCACGACCACCAAGTCGCCCTGTCCGTCGGTTTCGTGGTGCTGCTCACCGTCATGAACCTGCGGGGCGTACGCGAGTCCGGGCGGGTCTTCGCCATCCCCACCTACGGGTTCGTCCTCGTGGTCTACCTGATGTTCGCGTGGGCGGCCGTGCGGATGGCCACCGGCGACACGATCCGCGCCGAGTCCGCCGACCTGCCCCTCCACGCGGTGAGCGATTACACCGGCGTGGCCCTGGTCCTGCTCGCCATGCGGGCCTTCGCCTCCGGCTGTACCGCCCTCACCGGCGTCGAGGCGATCAGCAACGGCGTACCCGCCTTCCGGAAGCCCAAGAGCCGCAACGCGGCGAACACCCTCGCGGTGATGGGGCTGCTCTCGGTCACCATGTTCGTCGGGATCACGGTCCTCGCCATGGTCTACGAGGTGCACGTCGCCGAGAGCCCCACCGAGCTGGGCCTCGCGCCCGACGCGGCCACTTCCACCGCGCTCGCCCAGATCGGCCGCGCCACGTTCGGCAGCTGGCACTTCCTCTTCTACCTGCTCCAGGCCGTCACCGCGGGCGTGCTGATCCTCGCCGCGAACACCGCCTTCAACGGGTTCCCGATGCTCGCCTCGATCCTGGCCCGCGACAAGTACGCGCCCCGCCAGCTCTACAACCGCGGCGACCGGCTCGTGTACTCCAACGGCGTGGTGTTGCTGGCACTGGCCGCCGTCGGTCTGATCGTCGCCTTCGACGCCGAGCTGACCCGGCTGATCCAGCTCTACATCATCGGCGTCTTCGTCTCCTTCACGCTCTCCCAGGCCGGGATGGTGCGGCACTGGCGGAAGGAGCTGGCCGCGCCGGGGGGCGGGCCGGGCGCCGTGCCGGGCGGTTCCGGGCGGGCCGTCGGGCCGGCCGGTTCCGTGGGAACCGTCGGGCCGGGAGCCGCGAAGGCCGCCCGGCACCGGATCCACCGGTCGCTGGCCATCAACGCCGTCGGCGCCGTGCTGACCGCGCTGGTGCTGGTCATCGTCCTGATCACCAAGTTCACGCACGGCGCGTGGCTCGTCGTCATCGCGATGCCGGTGCTCTTCCTCGGGATGAAGGGGGTGCGCCGGCACTACGACCAGGTGGCGCGGCAGGTGGCGCTGGTGCCGGACGCCGTGCCGAAGAGGCCGGCCCGGCACCATGTCGTCGTGCTGGTCGCGGCCGTCCACGCGCCCACGCTCAAGGCGCTCGGCTTCGCGCAGCTGCTGCGGCCGGCGACCCTGACGGCCCTGACGGTGGCGGCCGACGACGATGCGGAGCGGTTGCGGGCCGACTGGGCCGCTCGCGGGATCGACGTACCGCTGACGATCCTGCACTCGCCGTACCGGGAGGTGGTCGGGCCGGTCCTCGGGTACGTCCAGGAACTCGCCGGGCGGGATCCGGACGGGGTGGTGTCCGTGGTCATCCCCGAGTACATCGTCGGGCACTGGTGGGAGCAGCCGCTGCACAACCAGAACGCGTTGCGGTTGAAGGCGCGGCTCCTCTTCATGCCGGGCGTCGCCGTCATCGACGTCCCCTACCGCCTGCCCTCGGCCCGCCGGTAACGCTGCGCTCCGCCGGAACGGGCTCAGCCCTTGAGCCTTGCCGGCGTTTGAGGCGTGGGTCCGGGCGGAGCCCGGTGACCCCGCGCACCTTTCAGCCCCTCCGGCGTTTGAGGAGCGGGTCCGGGCGGAGCCTGGTGCCCGGCGTCAGCCGGGTTGTCTTGGGGCTCCGCCCCAAACCCCGCGCCTCAAACGCCGGCGAGGCTGGGGGTTGCGCCTCAAACGCCGGCGAGGCTGGGGTGGGCTCTGCCCTGGGCCGCGCCTCAAACGTCGGCGAGGCTGGATTTGCCGCACGCAGCGCCGACAAGCCCGGGAGTTGCGCCCCAGGGCACCGGCGGGGCCGGGAATTGCGCCCCAGGGCGTCGGCGAGGCCGGGCGGGGTTGGGGTGCGGCAGTGTCAGGCGGTGTGGGCGGCGGTGAGGAAGGACTTGATGAGGGCCGGGTCCTTCACGCCGCGGGCGCTTTCGACGCCGCTGGAGACGTCGACACCCCACGGCGCGACCACCCGCACCGCCTCCCCGACGTTCCCGGCGTGGAGCCCACCCGCCAGCAGCCAGCGCCCCGCCGGGGCCGTGAAATCGGGCGACGCCCAGTTCCACGGCTTGCCCGAGCCCGGGTCCGGCGCGTCGAGGAGCAGCAGGTCCTCGCCGAACTCCCCGCAGCGCAGCGGAAGTCCGGTGGTGGCCGTGGCCCGCAGCAGGGTCCGGCCTGGCTGCCGCAGGGCGGTGTAGTACTCGGGCCCCTCGTCCCCGTGCAGCTGTACGCCCCGTACTCCGCTCGCCTCGGTGAGGGCGCGGACCTCGTCCAGGGGCTGCCCGCGGAACACCCCGACGGTCAGGACGTGCTCCGGCACCCGTTCCGCGAGCCGCCGCGCGGTCTCGGCGTCGACCAGTCGGGGGCTGGCGGCGAACACGAAGCCGACGGCGTCGGCACCTGCCTCGACGGCCGTGTCCACGTCCCGCTCGGTCCGCAGACCGCAGATCTTGACGAACAGCTCACTCATGAGGCCAGTCAACCACCTGCCCGGACGGACCGGCGCGGACGCCCGAAGGGCGGGATGGGCTACCGTGCATGCTGCCACTGCACTTGCAGTGGCTTGCTCCCTCCCTCACCACGAGAGGCCGCCCATGCGCCACAACCCGGCCCGCCGCGCCGCCCTCCTCGACGCGGCCATCGAGGTCCTCGCCCGCGAGGGCTCCCGGGGCCTCACCCTGCGCGCGGTGGACGCCGAGGCCGGCGTACCCACCGGCACGGCCTCGAACTACTTCGCCAACCGCGCCCAGATGCTCGCCCAGGTGCTGCACCGCACCCGTGAGCGCCTGGTGCCCGACCCGGCGGAGCTTGCCGGCCCGCTCGACGCCGCGACGCTGCTGCGGGCGCTCCTCCAGCGGATGCGGCGCGAACGCAGCGTGCACATCGCCATGCTCGAACTGCGTCTGGAGGCCACCCGCCGGCCCGAACTCCACGCGGAACTCACCCGCTTCCTCGGCCTGGAGCTGGAGGCGAACATCCGCTTCCACCTCGACAGCGGGCTGCCCGGCGACCGTACCGGCGTGGTGCTGCTCTACCTCGCGATGCTGGGCCTGATCGTCGACGACCTGACGGCGCCCGGGATCCTGGAGCCGTACCCGTCGGACGAGGTGATCGACGCGCTGGTGGCCCGGCTGCTCGTACCGGCCGCACCGGCGGCAGGAGCGGGAGCGGGCGCGCCGGAGCCGGCCGAGGGTTAGGTCGTCCGTTCCGGCCCGGGGGGTGGCCCGGGACGCTGCCGCCGACCGGCCCGGCTAGGCTGGCCCGGGCCGTGGCGCGGCGCCGGGGCCGCGGCGGCCTTCGCGTACGCACGGACCCGGCCGAGCGGCGGTACGGGGGTACGGGCATGGCGGCGGTACAGGACGGGCGCGGCGGCGCGGACGCTTCGGCGGGCGACGCCGGGGGCGTGGCCGCGGAGGACGGGGTGCGCGTGGGCGGCACGGGCGCGGTGCTGGTACGGCTGACCGCCGGGCACGCCGAGGCCCTGCTCGCCTTCGAGCGGGAGAACCGGACCTACTTCGCCGCGTCCGTACCGGACCGCGGCGACGCCTACTTCACGGAGTTCACGGACCGCCACCGGGCGCTCCTCGCCGAACAGGCCGCCGGGCTCTGCCACTTCCACCTGCTGCTCGCCCGCGACGGCGCGGTGCTGGGCCGGGTGAACCTCGTGGACGCCGAGGCCGGCAGTGCCGAACTCGGTTACCGCATCGCCGAACGCGCCACCGGCCGCGGCCTGGCGACCGCCGCCGTGGAGGCCGTCAGCCGCCTCGCCCGCACCGCGTACGGGCTGTCCGAGCTGACGGCGGTCACCACCACCGACAACCGCGCCTCCGATGCCGTCCTGCGGCGCACCGGCTTCCGGCCGGTCGGTCCGGTCGACCTGGGAGGGCTGCCGGGCACCCGCTACGTGCGGTCGCTCGGCCCGCGGGACGGTTCTCCGACACAGCATGCGGACGCGGAACTTCAGCTTCCGGGCGTCGAGCATTAGATGATCTTAACGTCGGGTGCACGCGAGTCCGCTGGTCTGCCCGCGGGAGAAGGACTTTGATGGCATGTGACGTCGGGTCGTTCCCGGTCCGGCAGATCTGACTCGTTCGAGATCAGGGGGAGTACAGATGGACACCGACCGCAACGCGAAGGACCCCGCTCCCACCCTCATCGGTTCCGTGCAGCGCGCCCTGCGCCTCGTGGAGGCACTGCACGCCGAAGGCGCCACCACCGCCAAGCGGCTGTCCCGGCTCACCGGGATCCCGCTGCCCACCACCTACCACCTGTTGCGCACCCTCAGCCACGAGGGATACGTCCGGCGCGAGGACGGCGCGTTCGTCCTCGCCGAGGGGCTACCGCTCGCCTCCTGAGCCGAGTCCGAAGCCGGGTCTGAAGCCGAGTCCGAAGCCGAAGCCGAGTCCTAAGTCGAGTCCGAGAGCCGTACGGAGCGGCCGCCGCCCGCCCCGAGGACCCCGCCCGGAATCGAGGGTGGGGCCCCAGAGGGAGGGGTGGGGTCCCGGTCGCCGATCTGATCGCCCCCGGCGCCCCCGTCAAGGCCGCCGACCACCCACACGCGCCCGGTCCCGCCGGCCCGGAGATCAGGCCGACGGGTGTCCCACCCGGCCCGCCCGGCCGGTGCGCTGCGTGCCGCGCCGCCGGCCCCGGGCCGGGACCGGCTCCGCCCAGCGCATGCCGAGCGCGTCCAGCTCCGCCACCCGCTCCGGGGTGAGCCGGTCGGCCCGGCTGCGGGCGTTGGCGATCCAGGCGCCGAGCCCGTACGCGACCCCGTCGACCGTCTCCACGTGCGTACGCGGCACCCGCAGGTGCCCCTCGCGCGCGTGGAAGCGGCGCGCGGCGGTCAGGTTCGCCGCCCACTTGTCCGGGTGCGGGACCCGCCGGCGCGGCCGCTCCTCGGCGCTCGCGGGGCCGATGTCCAGCACGTGCCGGAGCATCCACTGCTGGGCCATCGCCAGCCCGTCCCAGCCGAGCCGCTGCGCCTGCACCCATGCCCCGAGGTCCTCGCCCTGCACCACGCGCTCGCCGGGGGCGTGCGGTACCGGCTCGCCCGCCTGCGCGTGCGCCCGTACCAGCCGGAAGCAGCGCTGCCAGGAGATCGGCCAGTCCGGGCACCAGGCCGCGTCGATCTCCTCCAGGGCCCGGCGCCGGTCCTCGGACAGGGCGCCCGTGGCCTGCGGGTCCCGGCGGGCCGCCGCCCGGTTGTTCTTCAGCCACACGCCCAGCGGGTAGCCGTGCCAGGTGGCGTCCAGCGGGGCCAGCAGGTGCCCGTGCTCCGCCGCCCAGCCCCGCGCGGCGGCGAGTCCCTCTTCGAACGCCACGTCGAAGTGCGACCAGACCATCCCCAGCGCGTCGAGCCGGGCGATCCGCTCCTTCGACAGCCGGCCCTGCTTGTGCGCGCGGCGGGCGTCGGCGATCCACTGGCCCAGCGGGAACCCGGCCAGCGGCGCCGGCCAGCCCGCCGTCGCCTCCTGCGTACCCGCCGTTTCCTCCGTACCCGCCTCCAGGGCCGCACCCGCCTCCGCTGCCACGCCCGCCTCCGCCACCGTGCCCGACTCCGGGGCCGTACCGGCGGGCACCTCCCCTGCCGCCTCCGCTGCCACGCCCGCCTCCGGCGCGCGGAAGCCGAACGGCACCCGCAGGTCGCCGTTCCGGCGCGCGTACGCGGCGGCCGCCGCCAGCCCGCGGTTCCAGTGCGTGCTCTCGGGGCTGAGGATGCGCATGCTGATGAAGGCGGCCAAGACCGCCGGGTCCCGCGGCACCGAGAACTTCAGCAGCTCGCGCGCCGGGCCGCTCAGCCCGCGGCCCGCCGCCTCGCCCCGCCCGCGGCCGGTCGGCTGGTAGGAGCCCGGGGCCTGCGGCTGCGCGAGCGCCTCCACCACGCGCGCGTCATGGGCCCGCAGCGCCTCCAGCAGCCGGGCCAGGTCCCCGTACGCCCGCGAGGTCAGCATGGCGTCCGGGGTCTCGCCGGGGCCGAGGAGCACGGGCACCACCAGCGAGGCCACCTTGCCCTCGCCGGGCCGGACCCGCAGCGCCCGGCCCACCGCCTGGACCAGATCCGGCATCGAGCCGCGCACGTCCGCCCACAGGACCGAGTCGCACGCCCGCGTGTCCACGCCCTCGCCCAGGACGCGCACCGAACTCAGGAAGCCGTGCCGGGCGGCCGCGAACTGCTCCAGCACCTGCCGCCGGTGGGCCGGCCGGTGCTCGCCGCACAGCCAGTCCGCCCACACCTCGCGGGGGAACCGCAGCCGGTCCGCACGGTGCAGCCGCTTGGCGACCTCCGGCAGGCCCGCGGCGAACGCCTCCGCCTCCTTGGTCAGCTGGTGGAAGACGAGGGTCCGCTGGAGGCCCTCCTCCGCGGCGGCCTTCACCGCGGCCGTCTGCAGCGCCGCCAGCCGGGCTCCGCGGACCGCGTCGGACCGGGCGTCCGCGCCGAGCAGCACGGCCGCCTGGAAACCGGGGTCGGTCACGTCCACGCACACCACCTGGTACGGCGCGACGATCCCCCGGTCGATCGCCTCCGACAGGGTCAGCTGGTGGCAGACGCTCCCGAACGGGCCGTCCGGGTCGTCCTCCATGGACGCGACCAGCTCACCCTGTCGCCCCTGCCCGCCCGCTCCGCCGGTCCGCGCCCCGGCCTCCTCCTCGCCCGCCTGCCACAGCCGCGGGGTCGCCGTCATGTAGAGGCGCCGGGCCGCCGGGACCCGCGCGTTGTCGTGCACCACGGCCCACGCCTTGCCGATCCGCCCCGACGTGCGGTGCGCCTCGTCGACCACGACCAGGTCCCAGGCCGCCAGCCCGGCCCGGTGCGCCCGCTCGACGATGCCCAGGCCCAGCGAGGCGTACGTGGCGAACACGGTGACCCGCTCCGGCCCCCGGCACCACGCGGCCAGTTGCCCGGCATCCGTGGTGTTGCGGAATCCGACCTCGTTCTCGCGCAGCGAGGACACCCCGACCACGGGTCCGTGCCGGCCCGCCTGCCGCCAGGCGGCGACCGACTGGGTGAGGAGGTCGAGCGACGGCACGAGCACCAGGACGCGCGACGCCCGCAGTTCCTCGGAGGCGCGGGCCGCGACCAGGGTCTTGCCGGAACCGGTCGCCATGATCACCTGGGCGCGCAGGCCGCGGCCGGCCGGGCGGGGGCCCGGGGGCAGCTCCAGCGCGCGCAGCACGGCGTCGACTGCCTCCCGCTGATGCGGCCGCAAGTCCATCCGTGCCATCTCTGCTCTGCCTTCGCCGTGGACGCCTCCCGGTCCCATTCTGGTGCACCGGCCGCGCGAAACCGTGAGGGTGACGGTTCCGGACTCCGCTGCGGGCAGGTCAGAGGCCCCCTGGCATGATCATCGGATGAACGGGAGACGTGTGTTGTTCGATGTCGACGGGACCCTGATCGACGCCGTGGCGAACCAGCGCCGGATCTGGCACAGCTGGGCCCGGGGGCACGGCCTCGACCCCGCCGAGGTGCACGCGGTGGCGCAGCGCACCCGGCCGGCGGACACCTTCGCCCTCGTCGCTCCGGACGCCGACCCGGCCGCCTGCCTCGCCGAGTTCCACGCGCTGGAGGACGAGGACGTCCGTACGGGCCGCTACGGGGCGTTCCCCGGGGCGGCCGAGCTGCTCGGCGGGCTGCCGGCCGGCACCTGGGCGCTGGTGACGTCGAACTACGAGCACCGGGTGCGCGGCCGGTTCGCGCGCACCGGACTGCCCGCGCCCGGTCTGGTCGTCGACGCGGCGGCGGTCGCCGAGGGCAAGCCGTCGCCGGTCCCGTACCTGCGGGCGGCCGAGCTGCTGGGCGCCGACCCCGCGGACTGCCTGGTCGTCGAGGACGCCCCGTCCGGCATCGAGGCGGGGCTGCGCGCGGGCATGACCGTCTGGTCGGTCAACACGCCGGTGCCGCAGGCCGGTCCGGACGGCGGCTCGGGCGGCAGGGCGGAGCCCGACCGAGCCCCCGGGGCGCACCGGAGCTTCGGCACGCTCCACGAGGCCGCCCCCGCGATCCTGGCGTGGGCTGCCGGCACGCACTGACGCGCCGGCCGTGGCCACGGCCGCCCGTACGGCCGTCACGGCAACAGCGGGCACGACAACAGGGGACACGGCAACAGCGGCCACGAGAACAGGGGACGCGGCAACAGCGGGCGCGCCGGCGGCCGTCACGGTGCTTCTCACGCCGCCGGGTCGCCGGCGCCGGCCGGGTACAGGGTCGGCGGCCGGGCCGGGTCCGGGACCTGCCGGGACCAGCCGCCCGGCACCGTGCGGCCCTGCTGCTCGCGGAACCGTACGGGGGCCACCCCCACCCGGCGCGTGAACAGCCGGGAGAAGTAGCCCGGGTCGTGGTAGCCCACCCGGCGGGCCACCGCCGCCACCGGCAGGTCCGTCGCGGCCAGCAGTTCCTTCGCTCGGCCCAGCCGGATGCCGAGCAGGAAGTCCTTCGGGCTGCACCCCGAGCCCCGGCGGACCGCCGTGCGCAGCTCGGCCGGGCTCATCCCGTGCCGGGCCGCGTGCTCGGCCACCGACAGCGGCAGGAACGCGTCCCGGGCCAGCGCCCGCAGCACCGGATGGCCGTCCGGCGCGGTGTCCGCGCGGGCCCGCCGCAGCGCCACCAGGAGTTCGTGCACGGCGGCCGACGACTCCACCTCCAGCAGCGGGTTGCCCCGGTGCGCGGCCCGGGCGATCCGCCCCACCACCGCCCGGGCGCCCGCCGCGTCCCCCAACGGCACCACGGGCCGGTCCGGTTCGATGTACCCGAGCTCGGTGTACGTGGCCGTCGCCGTGCCCGTGAAGTCGACGAAGCACTCGTCCCAGCCGGTCACCGGATCGGCCCCGTACGCGTGCTCCCGGCCCGGGACCAGCCAGATCAGCGCGGGTGCGACGACCCGGACCCGGCTGCCGTCCGGCGCCCGGAACCAGCCGCCGCCCGCCGACACCACGACGGCCACGTGGTGGTCGAGGGTGCGCGGGCCGACCGGCGGCAGCGTCCCGTACTGGAGGCCCACCCCGAGGCAGACCAGCCCGAGCCGGTGGTGCACCGGTCCGGGCGTGAAGTACCGCATCCACGTGTGATACACCGGCCCGCCCCTCCCGCTGCCGCACCCACCGGACCGGCCGCGCGCCGACGGCGCTCCTCGTACACCGGTCCGGATGCCGTGCGTCCGTTCCTTCGTCCATGAACTGCCGATCTTTGTCCATGGACGGGCCGCCCGCCAGAGGGCGAGGGTGGGGCCGTGAGCGATTTCCGAGTGGGCGAGGAACACTTCGAGCTGGACGGCAGGCCGGTGCGGCTGCTCTCCGGCGCGCTGCACTACTTCCGGGTGCACGAAGGGCAGTGGCGGCACCGGCTCGCCATGCTGCGCGCGATGGGCCTCAACTGCGTCGAGACGTACGTGCCGTGGAACCTCCACGAGCCCGTCCCCGGCGAGTACCGGGACGTGGCCGCGGTCAGCCGCTTCCTGACCGCGGTGCGCGAGGCAGGCCTGTGGGCGATCGTGCGGCCCGGCCCGTACATCTGCGCGGAATGGGAGAACGGCGGCCTGCCGCACTGGGTCACCGGGCCGTTCGGGCCGCGCGTGCGCACCCGCGACGCCGAGTACCTGGCCTGCGTGGACGCCTGGTTCGCGGAACTGCTGCCGCTGATCGTGCCGCACCAGATCACCGCACCCGGCGGCGGCCCCGTGCTGATGGTGCAGGTCGAGAACGAATACGGCTCCTACGGCTCGGACCGCCGCTACCTGCGCCACCTCGCCGACACGCTGCGGGCCGGCGGGGTGACCGTACCGCTGTTCACGTCCGACGGGCCCGAGGACCACATGCTCACCGGCGGCTCCCTGCCCGGGATCCTCGCCACCGCCAACTTCGGCTCCCAGGCCGCCGCCGCCTTCGACACCCTGCGCCGCCACCAGCCCAAGGGCCCCCTGATGTGCATGGAGTTCTGGTGCGGCTGGTTCAACCACTGGGGCGCCGGGCACATCGGGCGCGCCGCCGCCGACGCCGCCGCCACCCTGCGCGAGATCCTCGAACAGGGCGCCTCCGTCAACCTGTACATGGCGCACGGCGGCACCAGCTTCGGCGGCTGGGCCGGCGCCAACCGGGCCGGTGAACTCCACGACGGGCCGCTCCGGGCGGACGTCACGTCCTACGACTACGACGCGCCCGTGGACGAACGCGGCCGGCCCACCGCGAAGTTCGAGGCGTTCCGCGAAGTACTGCGGGACTACGCCGACGGCCCGCTGCCGGCCCTGCCGCCCGCCCCGCCGGTCCTCGACGGGCCCGCCACCGCCGAACTCACCGCCTGGACCTCTCTGGACGAGGTCATCGCCGCCCTCGGCGGACCCGAGCGGACCTTCGGCGCGCCGCCCACCTTCGAGGAACTCGGCGTGGACCGCGGGCTGGTGCGCTACCGCACCACCGTGCCCGGCCCCCGGCAGCCCTACCCGCTGAGCGTGCCGGGCCTGCGCGACCGCGCCGTGGTCCTCGTCGACGGGGTCCGCGCCGGCATCCTCACCGAGGAGGACCACACCCTGCCCGAACCCGTGCCGGGCCCCGCCCGGATCGACCTGTGGGTGGAGTCCCTGGGCCGGGTCAACTACGGCCCCCGGCTCGGCGAACCCAAGGGCATCACCGGCGGCATCCGGCACGAACGCCAGTACCTGCACGGGGTGCGGGCCCGCGGGCTGCGCCTGGACGCCTTCGAAGACGAGGCCCGGCTGCGCGCCCTGCCCGCGGACCCGCCGCCCGCCGGCGCCCCCGGCCTGTACCGCGGCACCGTCGAGGTCGCCGGCCCCGGCGACGCCCGCCTCACCCTGCCCGGCTGGACCCGCGGATTCGTCTGGGTGAACGGCTTCAACCTGGGCCGCTACTGGTCCGCCGGCCCCCAGCACGAGCTGTACGTCCCCGGCCCGGTGCTCCGTACCGGCGGCAACGACGTCCGGGTGCTCGAACTCGAACAGGCCCCGGCCGCCCCCGCCGTCCGCCTCGCACCGTGAAAGGCGCAGGCACAAGGCGGGGGCGGACGGCCTACGAGGTGATGTCCTTGCGGGCGAACCCCCGGAACGCGAGGGCGAACAGGACCAGCGCGTACGCCGTCGACACCGCCGCGCCCTTCACCATCCCGCCCCACTCCAGATGCGGCTGGAGCGCGTCCGCCCACGCGAACTGCCAGTGCGCGGGCAGGAATTCACGCCACGACCCGAGCGCGGTCACCGCGTCCAGGACGTTGCCAACGATGGTCAGCCCGACGGCCCCGCCGACCGCGCCCAGCGGCGCGTCGGTACGGGTCGACAGCCAGAACGCCAGTCCCGCCGTGACCAGTTGGGACACGAAGACGAAGCCGACCACGAGGGCCAGCCGAGGCACCGCCTGGCCCGCCGGCAACGCACCGCCGGTGGGCAGTTGCAGCGGCCCCCAGCCGTACGCGACCGTACCCGCGGCCAGCGCCACCACCGGCAGCAGCACCATCGCCGCCAGACTGAAGCCGAGCGCGACGACCATCTTGCTCCACAGCAGCCGCACCCGCGGGACGGGAGCCGCCAGCAGGTAGCGCAGCGAGGACCAGCTCGCCTCGGACGCCACCGTGTCCCCGCAGAACAGCGCCACCGGCACCACCAGCAGGAAGCCCGCCGACACGAACAGGCAGGTCACGGTGAAGTTCACGCCCGACACCGTGGCCCGGTCGATGAGCGTGATCCGCTCCCCGCCGTCCCCGCCGCCGGAGGGACCGCCCCCCACCGCGAACGCCGCGATCAGCACGAACGGCAGCGCCGCCAGCACCCCGCCCATGACCAGGGTCCGGCGCCGCCGCCACTGGCGCAGCGCCTCCACCCGCAGCGGCAGCGTGTGCCGCGCCCGGTAGCCGGGCGCGCTCTGTGCCGCAGGCTCGCTCCGCACGCTCATGACGGTCCTCCGATCAGGGTGAGGAACGCGTCCTCCAGGCGCCGGTGCGGACCGACACCGGTCACCGGCAGGTCCATCCGTACGAGTTCGCCGATCAGCTCGGCCGGGGTCGCGCCGTCCAGGCGGACGAGCAGCCCGTCCTCGGAGCGGGTCACCGACCCCACCCCCTCCAGCGCGGCCACCTTTCCGACGACGGTCTCGCCCGCCGGGTCCTCCAGGGTCACCAGCAGGGTGTCGCCGCCGCCGGTGATCTCGGCGACCGGGCCCGCCTGCACCAGCCGGCCGCGGTCCATGACCACCAGGTGCGTGCAGGACTGCTCGACCTCCGAGAGCAGGTGGCTGGAGACGATGACCGTCCGGCCCGCGGCCGCGTACCGGATCATCACCTCGCGCATCTCGCGGATCTGCGGCGGGTCCAGACCGTTCGTCGGCTCGTCGAGGATCAGCAGGTCCGGCAGCCCCAGCATCGCCTGCGCGAGGGCCAGGCGCTGCCGCATGCCCTGCGAGTACGTCCGTACGGCCCGCTCCAGGGCGTCGCCGAGCCCGGCGATCTCCAGGGCCTCCGCCAGGTGCGCGTCCTCGGCGGGCCGCCCGGTGGAGCGCCAGTACAGGTCCAGGTTGGCCCGCCCGGACAGGTGCGGGAGGAAGCCCGCGCCCTCGACGAACGCGCCCACCCGCGACAGCACCGGCGCGCCCGGCCGGATCGCGTGCCCGAACACCCGGATCTCGCCGTCGTCCGGCCGGATCAGCCCCATCAGCATCCGCAGCGTGGTCGTCTTGCCGGCGCCGTTGGGCCCGAGCAGGCCCAGCACCTGACCCTGCCCGACCTCGAACGACAGGTCACGGACCGCGTACCGGTCGGCGGCCTTCGCGTACCGCTTGGTCAGCCCCGTGATCCGCAGCGGCACCCCGGCGAGCTCCGGGTCCGGAGCGGGCACCGTGCCGCGCCGCCGGACACCGGCCAGGAGCAGCGCGGCGAGGGCGGCGGCGCCGAGCGGCAGCCCCCACGTCCACCACGGCAGCCCCGCGGAGCCCGTGGCGACCTCGGGGGCGACCGGCACGGACAGGGGGCCGCGGACGGCCACCGTGTACGTGGCGGGCGCGGCGGGGGTGGCGTAGCCGAGGTCGGTGGCCGCGAGGACGAGCCGCAGCCGGTGCCCGGCCTGCACGGCGTGGTCCACGGGCGGCAGGGTCAGGGTGACGGTACGGCCGGCGGCGGCGCCCGTCACCCGGACCGGGGCGACGAGCTGGCCGGGCAGCACCTGCCGGCGCCCGTCCGGAGCCACGTCGTAGACCTTCCCGAACA
Organism: Streptomyces sp. NBC_00239; assembly: GCF_036194065.1. Lineage (NCBI taxonomy): Bacteria > Bacillati > Actinomycetota > Actinomycetes > Kitasatosporales > Streptomycetaceae > Streptomyces > Streptomyces sp. NBC_00239. Next base: position 7,411,044 of record NZ_CP108095.1, read on the forward strand.
GCACCGCCGAGCCGTCCGCGGCCGTCGAGCGCACGTGCACGGCGACGGTGGGGGAGCCGGTGATCCGCAGCCCGGAGCCGAGCGGCGCCGAGTCGAACCGGGCGTGCTGGCCGGGGAAGTCGAGTGCCAGACCGGTGCCGAAGGCGGCGAGCTGCCCGCCGATGCCGGGCAGCGAGGACAGGGCGGGCGGCGCGCCGCCCGCCGGGTTGGCGAAGCTCTGCTCGCGGCCGGTGACCGCGACGGTGTCCCGGCGGCTGCCTCCGAGCCCGGGGTAGCGGGCGCCGCTCGCGCCGCGCAGCCGCACCTCGCCGTCGGTGCTGTCGATGCCGCCGGTCCGCGAGACCCGGAAGGCGGGGCCGGTGTCCGCGCCCCGGTCGTCCTTGAGGTGGCGGTCGAACCAGGCCGCCACCCGGGCCTCGACGCGGTCCGCTTCGCGGAGCCCGCCGTCGTGGCCGCCGGCCGCCCAGTCGACCGCGACCGGCGCGCCGTTCGCGGTGATCGCCCGGGCCATCGCGTCGGCCTGGTCGAGTGGGAAGAGGGAGTCCGCCTGGCCCTGCACGATCAGGGCCGGGACCCGGATCCGGGAGGCGACCGCGGACGGGCTGCGTGCTTCGAGCAGCGCGCGGGCGGCCGCGTCCGGCCGGCCGGCCACGGCCACCCGCTCGTACATCGCGCACAGTTCCGGCTGGAACCGTCCGCAGCCCACCGGACCCACCGGGCCGGCCGGCCGGGTCGGCTCGCCGGGCCCCGGCCGCGCCGCGCCCCCAGCCTGCTCCTGTTCTCGCCCCCGCGCCTGTCCCTGCGGCTGCTGGTCCGGCTGTGCGGGCGCCGGGGCTTCCCGGGCCGGGCCGAACACCGGGGTCGCCGAGCCGGTGCCGAAGAACACGCCCGCCCACAGCTTCTTGAACACGCCCTGGGGGAACAGGGAATCGGCCAGGTTCCAGTAGGTGATCTGCGGGGCGATCGCGTCCACCCGCCGGTCGTGCCCGGCGGCGAGCAGCGCGACGGCGCCCCCGTACGAGGCACCCGCGACGCCCACGCGGGGGTCCCCGGCCGCGTCGAGCCGTACCTCGGGCCGCGCCGCCAGCCAGTCGACCAGTCGGGACACGTCCTTGACCTCGTGGTCCGGGTCGTTGAGCCCGATCCGGCCGCCGGAGCCGCCGAAGCCGCGCGCCGACCAGGTCAGGACGGCGTACCCGTCGCGCGCCAGCCGTTCGGCCTGCGCGCGCACGTCGTCCTTGCTGCCGCCGAAGCCGTGGCCGAGCAGGACCGCGGGCCGCCGGCCCGCCCCGCCCGCCGTGAAGTACGAGGTGTCGATCGCGGCGCCCGGCATCCGCAGCATCCGGTCCGTGCGGTGCACGTCCGGTGGCCCGCCGGACGCGGTGGCGCTCCAGGTGCCGGCGCCCGCCGCCAGCAGGAGGGCCGCCGCACCGGCGAAGAGGCGCCCGCGGCGCCCGGGCAGTCTGATCTGCATGCTCGAACACTAAACGGCCCCCGCCGTGGGGGTGGTGGCCTCCAGAGGTAGTTGCCTCCCCTCCCTGCGGCGTACGGCCGGCGGCCGCCGTACCGCGTCCGCGGTACCCCGGCAGAGGGACACCCCGCGCGAGCGGAGGAGAGAAGTCCATGACCGCCCGCCGGTTTGTCCATGGGCTGCCGTTCCCGCCGCGCGCCAAGCTGACCCGTCGACGACCGGCCGCGCCAACGGCCGGCGAACGGCCAAAGAACCGACGAAGAACCGACGAAGAACCGAGTCGAACCGAGACGAACCGAGGGAGAACCCCCCATGCGCATCCCCCAGTGGGTCGCGGCGGCAGCGGCGGCCGGCCTGACGGCTCCGCTGCTCGCCGCCGTGCCCGCCGCCGCGTCCCCGGCGGCGGCCCCCGTCACCATCACCTCGCCCGAGCTGTCCGTCCGCGTGGACCCCGGCTTCCCCCGGGTGATCGGCTACACCCGGCGCGCCACCGGCGACGTACTCGAAGGCAACGAGGACACGCTCGGCACGATCGTCGTGAACGGCACCGCCTACACCCCTTCGGTCAGCTCCGCCGCCGCCGCCGACCGGGTCGACTACACGCTGGCCTTCTCCGGGGTCACCGTCCGGGCCCGGCTCGCGGTCACCGGATCCGTCCTCGAATTCCGGGTGACCGCCATCGAGGACACCGCGGCCCTGCGGGTGCGCACCCTGTCCGTCCCCGACCACAACCTGGTCAGCGTGCGCAGCACCCAGAGCGGCGCGGCCCTCGCCACCGCGAAGATGCACACGGCGACCACCGGCACCGGGGACACCTTCACGTCCGTCACCGGATCCACGCCCGTCGACGCCACCGCCGGCACGGTCATGTACGGGCTGCTCAACACCGGACGGCTGGCCGCCGCCGTCGACTCCAACTCGTACTACGACAAGCCCTCCGGCGGCACCGTCCGCGAGAACGGCCGGATCGCCAAGCAGGTCGTGGACAAGGGGACCTACCGCCGCGCCGGCCTGTGGAGCGGCGGCTGGGTCTACCGGGCGGAGGGCGCCGCCGACACCGACACCGAGCCGCTGCCGTACGCCCGGGTCGCGATCACCGGCGACCGCAACGGCGACGCCGTCGTGGACTGGCAGGACGCCGCCGTCGCCCACCGCGACATCTGGTCCGCGCCCACCGGCTGGCAGCAGACCGCCGACCGGGTGGTGCAGCGCATCCCCTTCAACTTCGCCTCGCAGGCCACCCATCCCTTCGCCCAGACCCTCGACGAGACCAAGCGGGTCGGCCTGGCCACCGACGGGCTCGGCCAGTTCGTCCTCCTCAAGGGCTACGCGTCCGAGGGCCACGACTCGGCGCACATGGACTACAAGAACATCGGCGCCAAGCTGGGCGGCGCCGCGGGCCTGCGCACCCTGACCTCCGCCGGGCACGCCTACAACGCCGACTTCGGCGTGCACGTCAACGCCACCGAGGAGTACCCGGTGTCGGCCACCTTCGACCCGTCGAAGCAGACCGGCGGGCTCGGCTGGGACTGGCTGGACCAGTCGTACTACGTGGACACCCGCAAGGACGGCCAGTCCGGCGACCGGCTGCGGCGCCTGCAGGACCTCAAGACGGCCGCCCCCGACCTCGACTTCCTCTACGTGGACGTCTGGTACGGGGACGGCTACGTCTCGCGGAAGCTGGCCCGCGAGATCACCGGCACGGGCCTCCAGGTCGCCACCGAATTCCCGGACTCCCTCACCGACCAGTCGCTGTGGCACCACTGGTCGGCCGACGTCGACTACGGCGGCAGCGACTACAAGGGCATCAACTCCACCATCGCCCGGTTCATCGGCAACCACACCAAGGACGACTGGATAGCCCGCCACCCGCTGCTCGGCGGCGCCGAGGTCACCGCGTACGAGGGCTGGCAGGGCAAGAAGGACTTCACGGCCTTCCTCAAGACCACCTTCGCCACCAACCTGCCGACCAAGTTCCTCCAGGAATCGCCGATCGTGAAGTGGACCGCCGACACGGTCACCCTCGCGAACGGCACCACCGTCACCAAGTCCGGCAACTCCCGCCGGATCACCAGCGGCGGCCGTACCGTGCTCGACGGCGGCGCGTTCCTGCTGCCCCGGGCCGGCAAGCTCTACCACTGGAACACCGCGGGCGGGGCCACCACCTGGACGCTGCCGGCCGGCTGGACCGCCCCCAAGCTGTACCGGCTGACCGACACCGGCCGCCGGTTCGTCTCCGACCTCACCGTCACCGGCGGCCGGGTCACCGTCAACGCCACAGCCGAGACCGCGTACGTGCTCTACGACGGCGCCGCGCCCGCCACCCCCGACCCGGCCTGGGGCGAGGGCACCCCGCTGCGCGACCCCGGCTTCTACGCCGGCAACCTCGACGCCTGGACGGTCACCGGCAGCGGCGCCGCCGTCGCCCGCAACGCACAGGGCCAGAGCGAACTCACCTTCGCCGCGGGCTCCGCACCGAAGGCCGCCCAGACCATGACCGGTCTGGCCCCCGGCACCTACGCGGCCTCCGTGTGGGTCACCACCCCGGCCGGCCGCAAGGCCACCCTCGCCGTCACCCCGGCCGGCGGCGCCCCGGTGTCCGTGCACGCCGACTCCTCGACGCTGACGAACAGTCTCGGCGGCAGCGAGAAGAACGGCACCAGGATGCAGCGGATGAAGGTCCTCTTCGACGTCCCCGCCGGCTCCTCGACCGCCACCCTGGAACTGTCCGCCGCGACCGGTGCCGGCACCGTGTACCTCGACGACGTACGGGTGGCGCGCTCGGCCCGCACCCCGGCCGGCGGCCACTGGTACGCCGAGGACTTCGAGAACCTCGACGCCGGGTGGGGCCCCTTCGCGTTCGGCGGCGCCGGCGGCTCGGCCACCGACCCGCGCACCCACGTCGCGCAACGCAACGCCCCGTACACGCAGGCGGGTTGGAACGGCAAGCTCGTCGACGACGTCATCGGCGGCAACAACTCGCTGAAGTCCCACGAGGAGCGCCAGGGCCTCGTCTACCGCACCCTGCCGCAGACCCTGAGGTTCACTCAGGGGCGCACCTACCGGGTGCAGTTCACGTACGAGGCGGCCTTCGGCGACGACTACCGCTTCGTGGTGGGCTCCGGCAGCGCGGAGAGCGTCACCGACCTGGGCCAGGCCCGCACGCCCACGGTCTTCACCAAGACGTTCACGGCCGGCGCGGACGCCTGGATCGGGATCCGCAAGGCGACCGCCGAGGGCTCGCACAACGAGGCCGACCTGATCCTCGACGACCTGGCCGTGGACGACCTCGGCGACGGCGGCACCGGCGAGAGCCTGGTCCCGCAGGCGCAGATGAGCGTCGCGTCGGTCGACAGCCAGGAGACCGCGGCCGAGGACGGCCGGGCCGTGAACGTGCTCGACGGGGACAGCGCCACCATCTGGCACACCCAGTGGTCCGCGGCCACCGCGCCGATGCCGCACCAGATCACCCTCGACCTCGGCGCCTCGTACAACGTCTCTAAGCTGCTCTACCTGCCCCGGCAGAGCCAGAGCAACGGCCGGATCGCCGGCTACGAGGTGTCCACCTCGACCGACGGGGTCACCTGGTCGACGCCCGCGGCCACCGGCACCTTCGCCGGCACGACCGCCCAGCAGGAGGCCGCGTTCACCCCGCGGCAGGCCCGCTACCTGCGGCTGCGCGCCACGAGCGAGGTCGGCGGCAACCCGTGGACGTCGGTGGCCGAACTCAACGTGGCCCACCGGCCCTGACCCGAGGGGGCCGGCCCGCTCCCGGCCGGCCCCCCTCTGCCCGGCCGTCCGGCCCGGTCCGTCCGGTCGGCAGGCGCGGGACCCCGTCAGGCAACCCATGCGAAAGTAATTCCATCTGACTGCGTGGACGTGCTCCTGTGCGCGGCGCCGCTGTCGCGCGCCGGGTGCGGTGGGCGGGGGGAAATCGGGAGGAAGCGCGCATGGTGCAGGACAGCAGGGGGGACGGGCCGCAGCAGGCGGCGTCCGGCCGGGGAGCCAAGAGGCTGCGGGTGGCCGCGGTGGCGGGACTCGTCGCCGTGGCCGCCGCGGTGTGGCTGGTGCCCGACTGGTCGGAGAGCGGCACGGGAGCCGCGGACGGCAGGCAGCAGATGCGCGCGGGCGGCGGCGCGGCCGCGAAGGAGCCGGCCGCACCCGCCGTGGACCGGCGGCCGTTCACCCTGGTCGCGACCGGCGACATCATCCCGTACCCGTCGATCATCGCGCGGGCCGCCGACGACGCCGGCGGGGGCGGCGAGAGCCACGACTTCCGCCGGATCCTCGCGGGCGTCAAGCCGCTCGTCGCCGCCGCCGACCTGGCCCTGTGCCACCACGAGATACCGTACGGGCGGCCGGGCGGCCCGTACACCGGCTACCCGACCTTCCAGGCGCCGCACCAGCTGGCCCGCTCCCTCAAGGACACCGGCTACGAAGGCTGTTCCACCGCCTCCAACCACACCCTCGACGCCGGCTGGGAAGGCCTGACCCGCACCCTCGACGGGCTGGACGCGGCGGGCCTGCGGCACGTGGGATCCGCCCGCACCCCCGAGGAGGCCCGCACCCCGGCCTGGTACACGGCGGGCGGCGCCAAGGTCGCCCAACTCTCTTACACGTACGGCACGAACGGCATCCCGCTGCCCGAGGGCAAGCCGTGGGCCGTGAACCTGATCGACCCGAAGAAGATCACCGCGGACGCCCGCGCGGCCCGCCGGGCGGGCGCCGAGGTGGTGCTGGTCAGCGTCCACTGGGGCACCGAGTGGCAGACCGCGCCCGACGAGCAGCAGCGCGAACTCGCGCAGGCGCTCACCGCCTCCCGCACCGGCGGCCTCCCCGACATCGACCTGGTCATCGGCACCCACAACCACGTGCCGCAGCCCTACGAGAAGGTCAACGGGGTGTGGGTGGTCTACGGGATGGGCGACCAGGTGGCCAGCTTCGTGCCCGCGGACAAGAAGCGCGGCAACATGTCCTCGGTGCCGCGCTTCACCTTCGCCCCACTGGCCGGGCACCCCGGCCGCTGGCAGGTGGCCAAGGCCGAATACTTCGTCCAGTACTCGGACATGGGGCCGCCGTTCCGCGTGGTGTGCGTCTCCTGCGCCCCGGCGCCGGCGAGGCGCGGCGAGGAATACGCGGCCGTGGAGCGGCAGGTGACCGAGGCGGTGCTCTCCCGCGGCGCGGCCGCCCAGGGCCTGACCCGCGCCACGCGCTGACTCCCGCCACGCACTGACCCGGCGCCAGCCGCCGACCGCGCGCCACGCGCCGACCCGGGCGCGGGCCGGGTGTCGGACCCGCCGCCTACGCTGGCCGCCATGAGTGATGACAGCAGGCGGCCGCTGGCCGTGTTCGATCTCGACGGGACCCTCGCGGACACCGCGCACCGGCAGCACTTCCTGGAGGGCCGGCCGCGGGACTGGGACGGGTTCTTCGGCGCCGCGCCGGCCGATCCGCCGCTGGCCCGCGGCGTCGAGCTGGCCGTGGCGAGCGCCGCGGACTGCGAGGTCGTGTACCTGACGGGGCGGCCCGAGCGCTGCCGCCGGGACACCCTGGACTGGCTGGCGGCGCAGGGCCTGCCGGAGGGCCGGGTGTGGATGCGCGGCAACCAGGACCGTCGGCCGGCCCGGCTCACGAAGCTGGAGGTGCTCCGGCGGATCGCGCGCGGGCGCGAGGTACGGATGCTGGTGGACGACGACGAACTGGTCTGCGAGGCCGCCCGCGCGGCCGGGTTCCGGGTGGTGCGCGCCGACTGGGCGGCCGCCTCGGCCGCACTGAAGGACGCCCAGGAACGCCAGGGCCGGACCTGAGGCGCGTACCTCGGGCACACGCCGGGGCCGGACCTGAGGCGCGCACCTCGGGCACACGCCGGGGCCGGACCTGACGCGGGCACCTCAGGCATCGAGCCGCACCCGGGACGTCGGGCCGCACGCGGGACGTCGGGCCGCGACCGAGCCGCGGCCGTGGGCCTGAGTTACCGGGGGCGCGACCCGAGGCCGGCCGCTCCGTGGCTGCGGCCGGTCCCCGTCGCGGCGGCGGTCAGCCCTCGTCGTCGAGGCGGAAGCCCACCTTCAGGCCGACCTGGAAGTGCGCGATCTGCCCGTTCTCGATGTGGCCGCGCACCTGCGTGACCTCGAACCAGTCCAGGTTGCGCAGCGTCTGCGCGGCCCGCTCGATCCCGTTGCGGATCGCCTGGTCGGTGCTCTCGTGGGACGTGCCGACGATCTCGGTCACGCGGTACGTGTGGTCGGACATGTGAACTCCCCGGTCGGTGGGCTGCCGTCTGCCCTTCCACGGTGCCCCACCGGGCCCGGCTCCGCGCGGCGTCCCGCGCGTGGCGGCGCCGGTGTCCGCCGGACGGGCGAGTGCTCGCTCCCGCACACCCGGCCGCCGCGCGCCTTCCTGTCGCGCGACAGAAATCACCTTCGGCCATGGAGCGTCCGGCGGGCGGAACGTTCCCCCTTGCTCCCTTTTATGTGGGTGCCACGTGGGGTTTCTGTGAAGGAAAGTGCCGCGAACCCCCTTGACCGAGGCATTGGTCCATGCCAATTTCAAGCCATCTGCGATCAACCCCGAAGGTGACATTCGTGAAGATGCGCTACCTTGCCGTGCCCACAGCCATCGTGGCGGCCACGGTCCTGACGGCCTGCGGCCTGCTCCCCGGATCGGGCGGCGGGACCAAGACGGTCACCGTCTGGCTGATGAAGGGCAGCGCCTCCGACGGCTTCCTCGAGCGGTTCACCGAGAGCTTCGAGCAGGAGCACGACGTCGACCTGGACATAAGGATCCAGGAGTGGACCGGCATCGTCGACAAGGTGAACGGCGTGCTCGACGGCAAGGAATCCGCCGACGTCATCGAGGTCGGCAACACCCAGGTGGCGCAGTACGCCGAGTCCAACGGCCTGAGCGAGCTCACCCTCGAAGGCCTGCGCGACTGGGGCGGCAAGGACTGGCTCACCGGCCTCGCCGAGCCCGGCAGCATCAACGGCGCCCAGTACGGCGCGCCCTGGTACGCCGCCAACCGCGTGGTCATCTACAACAAGGACCTCTTCCGCGCCGCGGGCGTCAAGGACACCCCCAAGACCCGCCGGGAATGGCTCGACACCACGGAGAAGCTGGACGAGGACGGCCGCCAGGGCATCTACCTGGCCGGACAGAACTGGTACGTGCTGGCCGGCTTCATCTGGGACGAGGGCGGCGAACTGGCCGTCGAGGGCGCCGGCCAGTGGAACGGCACCCTCGACACCCCGCAGGCCCTCAAGGGCATGGCGTTCTACAAGGAGCTCCAGGCCCTCGGCGACGGCCCCAAGGACGCCGACGAGGAGACGCCCCCGCAGGCCGAGGTCTTCGCACAGGGCAAGGTCGCCCAGATCATCGGCACGCCCGGCCAGGTCGCCCAGATCGAGCAGGCCAACCCCGGACTGCGCGGCAAGCTCGGCTTCTTCCCCGTCCCGGGCAAGACCGCCGACAAGCCCGGCGCGGTGTTCACCGGCGGCTCGGACCTGATCATCCCCGAGTCCACCGGCGACCGGCGCGCCGCCATCGAGGTGATCACCGCCCTGCTCAGCGAGAAGTGGCAGACCGAGCTGGCCCGCGAGATGAGCTACGTACCCAACAAGACCACCCTCGCGCACGTGGTCGAGGGCGACGAGGGCGCCGCCACCATGGCGATCGGCGCCACCCAGGGCCGGGCCACCCCCAAGTCCGCCCGCTGGGCCGAGATCGAGGCCAAGAACCCGATCAAGCCGTACATGACCTCCGTCCTGCTCGGCGCGGACCCCAAGCAGGCCGCCAAGCAGGCCTCCGCGGTCATCACCAAGGTGCTCAGCTCCGACCGCTGACCCCACCGGCACCGCCCCCGGACGGCGCGTACCCGGCATTCAGCATCCGCACATGTACGGGCCCCTGAGCCGTCATGTCGAATCCAGCCGGTCACGGAAGAAGTGAGGGAGCCAGGCCGCACACCAGCGGACCTGGCCCCTCAGCCCGGACCTGGAGCCGTCATGAGCATCGCGCCCGTCACGCCCGCACCCCTCGCCACCCCCACCCCCGCGGCCCCCCTCGTTTCCCCCGCGGCCCCCCTCGTCACTCCCGTCCCCACCGTGCCGGGCCCGTCCGCGGCCCACGCCGAGCCGGTCCCCGCCGGCCGCTACGCCGTCCGCCTGGCCCGCGACGAGAGCGAGGTGCGCGCCGCCCAGCGGCTGCGCCACCGGGTGTTCGCCGGCGAGCTGGGCGCCCGCCTGGAGGGCCCCGAGCCCGGCATCGACTCCGACGCCTTCGACGCGTACTGCGACCACCTGCTCGTCGTCGAGGAGGACAGCGGCGAGGTCGTCGGCACCTACCGGCTGCTGCCCCCCGAGCGCGCCGCCGTCGCCGGCCGGCTCTACTCCGACGGAGAGTTCGACCTCCGCAACCTCGACCCGATCCGCCCCGACCTCGTCGAGGTCGGCCGCTCCTGCGTCCACCCCGACCACCGCAACGGCGCCGTCATCGCGCTGATCTGGGCCGGCCTCGCCCGGTACATGGAGCAGAGCGGCCACAACTGGCTGGCCGGCTGCTGCTCGATACCGCTCGCCGACGGCGGCGGCCTCGCGGCCGCCACCCGGGACACCGTCCTGTCCCGCAACCTCGCCCCCGCGGAGCACCGGGTCACGCCCCGCCGGCCCTGGCGGTCCGACGGCGTGCCCCGCCCCGACCGCGCCGAGCTGCCCCCGCTGCTGCGCGGCTACCTGCGCCTGGGCGCCTGGGTCTGCGGCGAGCCCGCCCACGACGGGGAGTTCGGCGTCGCCGACCTGTACGTCCTGCTCTCGCTGCGCCGCACCAACCCCCGCTACCTGCGGCACTTCCTCTCGCTCGTCCCGTCGGCATGAGCGTCTGGCTGCCCGTCGCGCCCTGCACCCCGGGCGCCTGCGCCCGCCACGCGGGGCGCGCCGCTTCCGTACCGCACGCCGTCCTGCGGCTCGCCGCCGCGACGCTGCTCCTGCTGCTGGGGGTGGTGGCCGCGCCGCCGGTGCGGCTGCTCGCCCCCGGCCACCGGGAGCGGGCGGTCCGCACCTGGTGCCGGCTGCTGGTCCGGGCCCTCGGCGTCCGGATCCGGATCTCAGGCGGGCCCGGACCGGCCGGCGGCCGGCTGGTCGTCGCCAACCACATCTCGTGGCTCGACGTCCCGCTGGTCGCCGCCGCGCTGCCGAGCCGGATGCTGGCCAAGGCCGAGGTCGGCCGCTGGCCGGTGGTCGGTCCGCTGGCCGCGTCGGCGGGAACCCTGTTCATCGACCGGGACCGGATCAGGGCCCTGCCCGGCACGGTCGCCACCCTCGCCGACATCCTGCGCGCCGGGTCACGCGTGACGGTCTACCCGGAGGGCAGCACCTGGTGCGGGCGCGGCCGGGGCCCGTTCCGGCACGCCGCCTTCCAGGCCGCCCTGGACGCCGGGGTGCCCGTACAGCCGGTGAGCCTGGGCTACCGGCTGCCCGACGGGTCCACCGCCACCGCGCCCGCGTTCGTCGGGGACGACCGGCTCACTTCCTCGCTGTGGCGGATCGCCCGCGCCCGCGGGGTGACCGCCGAGATCCGGCTGCTGCCCCGGATCCCGGCGGGCCGTCACCCCGACCGGCGCTCCCTCGCCAGGGCCGCTCAGGCGGCCGTCGCCAGCGACAGCGCGAACCGCCCCGCCGCATCGGTCCACCACTGCGTCAGCTCCATGCCGGCCGCCGCCAGCTCCGCCCGTACGCCCTCCTGACGGAACTTCGCGGACACCTCGGTCCGGATCTCCTCACCGGCCGCGAACGGCACCACCAGGTCCAGCGCGCGCACCTTCACGCTGACCTCCTGGCGGGCCCGCAGCCGCATCTCGATCCACTCCCGCTCCCGGTTCCACACCGCCACGTGCTCGAAGTCGGCGGCGTGGAAGTCCGCGCCGAGCTCCCGGTCGATGACGGCGAGCACGTTCTTGTTGAACTCGGCCGTCACCCCCTGCGCGTCGTCGTACGCGGCCACCAGCGTGGCCTCGTCCTTCACCAGGTCGGTGCCCAGCAGCAGGGCGTCGCCGGGCGACAGCATCGCCCGTACCGCCCTCAGGAAGGCGGCGCGCTCGGCCGGCAGCAGATTGCCGATGGTCCCGCCGAGGAACAGCACCAGCCGCGGCCCCGACGACGGGGGCAGGGTCAGCGGCCGGGTGAAGTCGGCCATCAGGGCGTGCACCCGCAGCGCCGGGTGCTCGTCCAGGAGCGTCTTCGCGGCGCCCTCCAGCGCGCTCTCGCTGACGTCCACCGGCACGTACAGCTCCAGGCCCGGCATCGCCTCGATCAGGTGCCGGGTCTTCTCCGAGGACCCCGACCCCAGCTCGACCAGGGTCCGGGCGCCGCTCACCGCGGCGATCTCGGACGCCCGCGCCAGCAGGATCTCCCGCTCGGCGCGGGTCGGGTAGTACTCGGGCAGCCGGGTGATGTCCTCGAAGAGCTCGCTGCCGCGGCTGTCGTAGAACCATTTCGGCGGCAGCACCTTCGGGTGCGTCGTCAGGCCGTGCAGCACGTCGGCGCGCAGCGCGGCGTCGGCGGAGTGCTCGTCGAGGGTCCGGGTCATCAGGAAACGGCTCACGGTGTGGGCTCCTTGAGCGGGGTCAGCTGGACGGAGGTACGGGAAGCGGTGAGCAGGGTCCGGTCCGGCACCTCGGACCAGCGGGCGTCGTCGTCGTAGGGCTCGGAGGCGACCACCGTGCGGCGGGCCTGCGGGTCGGCCAGGTACCAGAGCGAGTCGCCCCAGGCGGTCGCGGCGATCGTGTGGCCGTCGGTGAGCAGCAGGTTCAGCCGGGATCCGGGTGCCGCCTCGGCCAGCTCCCGCACCGGCTCGGCGAGCGCGGTCCCCGGGTCCTCGCCTGCCCGCAGCCTTCGTGAGACCAGGGCCCACACGAAGGCGGAGTCGGTACGGGCGGCCAGCCGCAGCAGCTCGGCCGCCGGCAGACCCGCGGCGAGCGGGGCCGCGGACTCGGGCCAGCCCCGCACCGAACCGTTGTGGCTGAACAGCCAGGTGCCGTCCGCGAACGGGGCGGCCGCGGCCTCCCCGTCCGCGCCCGGCACCGTCGCGTCCCGGACGGCGGCCAGCACCGCCTCGCTGCGCACCACCCGGGCCAGGTCGCCGAAGGACAGGTCGCCCCAGACCGGGGCGGCCCGCCGGTAGCGGCCGGGCACCGGATCGCCCGGCGCGTACCAGCCGACGCCGAAGCCGTCGGCGTTGACCGTGCCGTACTTCTGCATCCGGGGCGCCCAGGACTGCCGCATCAGGCCGTGCACCGGCTCGGTCAGCAGCCGCGCCAGCGCCACCGGCGGGCCCAGATAGGCAAGGTGACGGCACATCAGGCGTCCCTCGCGGTGCGGAAGCCGGCGAAGATCTGCCGGCGCACCGGAAGGTCCCAGTTGCGGAAGGTGCCCCGGCAGGCCACCGCGTCCACGGCGAACGAGCCGCCGCGCAGCACCTTGTGCTCCGGACCGAAGAACACCTGCGAGTACTCCTTGTACGGGAAGGCGGTGAAGCCCGGGTACGGCTCGAAGTCGCTCGCCGTCCACTCCCACACGTCACCGATCAACTGCCGCACGCCCAGCGCCGACTGCCCCTGCGGGTAGCTGCCGGCCCGGGCCGGGCGCAGGTGGCGCTGACCGAGGTTGGCGTGCGCGGGAGTGGGGTCCTCGTCGCCCCACGGGTAGCGGGTGGAGCGGCCGGACGCCGGGTCGTACCGGGCCGCCTTCTCCCATTCCGCCTCGGTGGGCAGCCGTCGGCCGTCCCAGCGGGCGAAGGCGTCCGCCTCGTACCAGCTGACGTGCACGACGGGCTCGTCCGGCGGTACCGCCTCGGTGGCGCCGAACCGCCGGCGCACCCAGCCGCCGCCGCCCGGCTCCCGCCGCCAGAACAGGGGCGCCCCGATGCCGTGGCGCTGGATCTGCTCCCAGCCGGCCGGGTCCCACAGCCGCCGGTCACGGTAGCCGTCCTCGTCGATGAACACCTGGAAGTCGGCGTTGGTCACCGGCACCGTGTCGATCCAGAACGGTGCCACTTCCCGGACGTGCGCGGGCCGTTCGTTGTCCAGCGACCACGGCTCGGTGGAGGTGCCCATGGTGAACGGACCGCCGGGCACCAGGACTTCGTGCGCCGTCACCGCCGGGCCGCGCGGCGGATCCGGGTCCGGCGCCGCCAGTACGGGCGCCCCCTGCCGCAGCTGATGGGTGATCAGCATGGTTTCGTCGTGCTGCTGTTCGTGCTGGGCGATCATGCCGAAGGCGTAGCCGCCGTCGAGGAGCGCACTGCCCTCGAACGGGGTTGTCTCCAGTACGTCGAAGACCCGGCCGCGGACCTCGGCGGCGTACCGGCGGGCCTCCGCGGGAGACAGCAGCGGCAGCTTGGGCCGCTCGGCCCGCGGGTGCTCGAAGGCGTCGTACAGCGGGTCGATCTCCGGGTGCATGGGCTCGCGGCCGGCGACGTTCCGCAGCAGCCAGAGCTCTTCCATGTTCCCGATGTGCGCCAGGTCCCAGACCAGCGGGGACATCAGGGGCGAGTGCTGGGCGGTCAGGTCCCGCTCGCCGACGCAGTCGGTCAGGGCGGCGGTACGGGCACGGGCCGCAGACAGGGCCGCCAGCGCGCGCTCGCGCAGGGCCTCGGGTGCGTCGTTCACGTTCTCGGTCCCTCTCCGTGCTGGTATCGGTCGTACAGCTCGTCGGCGGGGCAGCGGCCGCGGGACACGTAACGGTCCTCGAAGGCGGCGACCGCGTCCCGGACCCGCCCGGAGGCGCCCATCCGCGGCAGCGCCTGGACCGCGGCCCGGAAGCAGGTCACGGCGACGGCCCGCAGGTCGGGATCGGCCGGCCCGTGCCGCGCCGCCGCCAGCCACAGCGGGTTGCGCGGCGCCGGCCGGGGACCGGCGCGGTCGCCGAGGCCCTTGACCGCGCGGTACGCGGTCTCCGAGGCCTCCAGGTCGTCGAAGAGCGCCGCGGCCACCGCCACCGGCACCATCCAGCCGTCCTCGCCGGGCTGCGCGTCGATCATCCGCAACTCCAGATGGCCGCGCGGGCGCACCGGCGGGAACAGCGTGGTCAGGTGGTAGTCCAGGTCCGCCGCGGTGGGCGGCCGCGGGCCGCCGGCGCGGACCCACTCCCGGAAGGTCAGCCCCTCGGGCACGTCCCAGGGCTGCCCGTCGCGGGCCCGGACGCACATCACGTCCGTGTCCAGGGCGTGCCGGGTCCATACGGTCCTGGGGTCCCCGTCCAGCGGCGGGGCGAGGGTCCGGCGGCCGTCGAGGTCGGTCCAGACCCCCTGCCGGGCGGACCGCCAGCCGGCGTACGGGCCGGCCGGGGCGGGCGAGTTGGCGAACGCCGAGACGAACACGGCGCCCAGCAGGTGGGACAGGCGCCAGCGCCGACCGTGGCCGAGCGGGCCCGGCTCCTCGTACCCGGCGTCCAGGCAGACCTGGACGGAGGCGGTCGCGCGCATCATCTGCCGGCCGGCGGGGCCGGTGCGGTCGAAGAAGGTCTCCATGGCCTCGTACCGCGGATGCCGCAGGATGCGGGGCCCGACCGGCTGCCGGGTGTCGTGGCCGAGGCCGTGCAGGGTCAGTCCGAGCGCGCCGAGTGCGGCGCGGACGGCGGTGAGGTCGGAGTCGAGACCGTCGATGCACTCCATGAGCGAGGCGGCGGGAAGCGAGCTGAGCTCCAGCTGGCCGCCGGGTTCGACGGTGAGCCTGGACTGCAGGGGCAGGGCCCCCACCGCGGCGTGTGCGGCTTCCAGGCGTTCGGGGGATACGGGGTGGTCGGGGTGGGCGCTGTCGAGCACGAGCCATTCGAGCTCGGCGCCGGTACATCGGGGTGGTCCTGTTTTGAAACAGATGCCGTGGACCAGCGCCTCGACCTCGGGCTCGGTGACCGCTCGGTCGCGGCCGCCGGGCAACTCCTGTGGCATGGCCGGATCCTCCTGTCGATGCCGTGACCGACCTACCCAATCCGGTGCAAGGGATCCACGGCAAGATCCCTTTGCGCCAACGCGCCCGGGGGCTGCGTCAGTTGTCGATACGGGGCCGGTCACCCGGGAATAGCGGGAGGAGGGGGCGGGACGGGGTGGGGGAGTCTGCAGGTGGGCGACCGGATCCGGGTGCCGGCACGGGGGCGTGCCGGAGGCTTCTGTCGGGGCGGGTGCCACGACAGAAATAGACTATATGGGGACAACTCGGTCGTTCCACGTGAAACATTTTCCGCTGAATACGCCCGGCGGGGGCGAACCCGCCTCCGGACGGGAGGCGGCCGGGCCGGTGCCGGCCCGGATACCGGACCCGGACCGGCGTCCGCGCGCACCCCGGCCGATGTCACGCGGCGCGCCCGTGCGGGCCCCGGTGCGTACGGGGCCAGACGGGGCCGTACGGGTGACGGCCGGGGCGCCCGGGGCCGTGCGGGGCGGTCAGCTCCAGCCGTAGCGCTCCCGCAGCCGGTCCGCCACGAGGTCGAACCGCCCCCGGTCCAGCGCGCACGCCTCCCGGCGCATGCCGTCCTCGTGCACGCGCAGCACCCGGTCCAGGTCCACCCACGACTCCCGGCCCGCGCCGTCCCACGGGCCGGTGCCGATCGGGACCCACTCCCGGTCCCGGTCGTGGCGCTTGCTGGACAGCTGCACCGCCAGCAGCGTGCCCGCCGCCTCCCGCGCCACCACCAGCACCGGGCGGTCCTTGCCCCGCCCGTCGTTCTCCTCGTACGGGACGAACGTCCACACGATCTCGCCCGGGTCGGGGTCGCCGTCGCGGACGGGCGCGTACGACATCCGCACCGGGCCGATGGCGCGCGGGTCCGCCTCGGCGGTCGCGGTCGGCCCGTCCCGGCCGGGCTGCTCGATGGAACCGTTGCCGTGGTGTGAAAGTGCCGTCATTCGGGCGAGGTTAGTGGCTCCAGGCGTCCCGCAGGAGTGGCCGCGCGGCCCGTGTCGGCCCCGCCGACGGCCGCGATCGCCGCGAGGTCCGGCGGCCGGTGGGCGAACCATCGCAGGTCCGCCTCCAGTTGGGCGGCGAGCGAGATCAGCAGCGGCTCACCGTGCGCGGGCCCCAGCAACTGCGCGCCGAGCGGCAGGCCGTCGGGGGAGAAGCCGGCCGGCACGTTCACCGCGGGCCAGCCCAGCACGTTCCACGTCCACGCGTACGGGCAGGCCGCGATCATCGCCCGGTCCGTCTCCAGCGCGCTCAGCCCCGACAGCGAGCCGATCCGGGGCGCGGCGGTGGCCGTCGTCGGGGTGAGGACCACGTCGAAGCGTCCGAAGATCTCCCCGATCCGCCGGTGCAGCAGCGCCTCCGAGCGCCGCGCCAGCCGCAGCGGCGCCCCGCCCAGCAGCCGGCCCGTACGGGCGGCCTCCCGGGTCCGCGGATCCAGCAGCGCGGGATCCGGCACCCGCTCCGCCCACTCCCGCACCCCGCCCGTGGCCCGCGGCACGAAGGTCAGCCCGATCTGCCCGTACCTCGGGTCGGCGGGCACCACCTCGTGCCCCAGCGCCTCCAGCCGCCCGGCCAGCCGCTCCACCGCCGCGCGCACCACCGGATCCAGCGCCTTGGGCGTCGCCGTGAACGGCATCCGGAAGGACAGCGCGATCCGCAGCCGCCGCGGCTCCCGGCGGGCCGCGGCGAGGGCCTCCACCGGCGGCGGCCGGTGCAGCTCGCCGGGGTGCTGCCCGCTCGCAGCGTCCAGCAGCAGCGCCGCGTCCGCGACCGTGCGCGCCAGCACCCCGTTGACCGTGATGCCCTGGAAGGCCTCCGGCTCCGGCCAGGTCGAGATCCGCCCGCGCTGCGGTTTGATCCCCACCAGATGCGTCCACGCCGCGGGGATCCGTACCGAGCCCGCGCCGTCGGAGCCCAGCGCCGCCGGCACCAGACCGGCCGCCACCGCCGCCGCGGAACCCCCCGAGGAGCCGCCGGGGGTGTGCCCTGGATGCCACGGGTTGCGGGTGTCACCGAAGGCCGGGCCCTCCGTCACCGGCCACTGGCCCAGCTCCGGGGTGTTGGTCTTCCCCACGATCACGGCCCCGGCCGCGCGCAGCCGCCGTACCGCCTCGCTGTCGGCGGCCTTGGGCGGGAACGCGCCGGGGCAGCCGAAGGCGGTCGGCTCCCCGGCCACGTCCATGTCGTCCTTCACGGCGAGCGGCACCCCGAGCAGCGGCAGCCGCTCCCCGGCCGCGCGCTGCCGGTCCCGCTCGGCGGCCTCGGCGAGCGCGGCCTCCCGGCGCACGATCCGGAACGCGTTCAGCACGGGCTGCGCGGCGTCGATCCGCGCCAGCGCCTGCCGGGTCAGCTCGGTGGCGGACACCTCTCCCCGGTCCAGCGCCCGTACCGTCTCCAGCAGGCCTGCCGCGTGAGCCGCGGCACTCGAATCCGCCATCGGACCTCCCCCGTTACCGATCGGTAGGGCCGACAGTAACGGGGGAGCGCGCCGGGCGTCAGGCCCATCCGTCCAACGAGGTCGTGAACCCTTCGCGGTCGTCCCGGTGAAGGGTGCGCCCGGCGCCCAAGACCGAACGGACCTCGAATCCGCGGTCGTTGAGGAGCGCGGCCCGCCCCCGCCCCCTCAGCGCACCGAGCGGATCGGCTTGACGGCGAGCGCGCCCGCCACGGACAGCACGGCGGCCACCACGAACAGCGCGGTGTAGCCGCCGCTCACGGAGACGATCAAGGACGCGATGAACGGCGCGACGATCTGCGGCCCGGCATTGGCGATGTTGAGCACTCCCATGTCGCGGGCGGCGTCCTCGGCCCGCGGCAGGACCATCGTCACCAGGGCCGTGTCCACGGCCATGTAGCAACCGAAGCCCAGACCGTTGACCACAGCGAACGCGAGCATCGCGGTCCAGCCGGCGGAGAGCGCGGGGATCAGCAGACCCAGCGCCGAGAGCAGCGCCGAGGCCCCGACCAACAGCTTGCGCCGGTCGTATCGGTCCGAGAGCCAGCCGCCGAGCACCGTCGAGACCACCATGGCGACGCTGGTCAGCGGCATCATCACGGCCACCGCCCGCTCGGGCTCCATGCCCTGCGGCAGCCGGGTGTGGTCCTGGAGGACGTACAGCTGGTACGCGCTGACCGAGAAGTAGCCGAGCACCAGCAGGGCCCGTCCGATGAACGCCCAGCGGAAGTCGTGCTCGCGCAGCGCGTCCGTGAAGGCGGCGAGCTGCGCCCGGACCGGCAGCGGCGCCCGGGCGGGCATCCGCCGCTCCGCGGTGCAGGTGGTGAACAGCACCGCGGAGACCGCCACGATCGCGCCGAACAGCAGGTAGCCGGTGCGGTAGTGGTCCGAGAACGCCGCGCCGAGCAGCGCGCCGACCGTGGAGCCGAAGGGCAGTCCGAGGCCCACCGCCGCCGAGGCCCTGCCGCGCGCGGCCACCGGCACCCGGTCGGGGACCACGGAGGTGATCGCGGCCTGGTAGGTGTTCATGACGGCCTGGCCGAGGCACCAGGCGATGGTGATCAGCAGGATGGTGTCGGCGAGGCCGAGCAGCAGCATCGCGGGCACGGCGAGCAGGCCGGCGCCCAGGATCCACGGATTGCGCCGTCCGGTGCGGTCGGAGAGGGCGCCCGCCACCGGGTTGAACACGGTCGCGAAGATAGCGGAGACCCCCGCGATCAGGCCGAAGTTCGCGACCTTGTGCGCCGGGTCGATCTCCTCGACCTGGAGGGCCAGCAGGACGCCCGCGACGCCGATGTAGAGCGCGTACATCGCGGTGTTGCCGAGGAGCAGCAGGGGCAGGAGGCCGCGCGCGGGCTTGGCGTCCGGGGGTGGGGAGGCGGCCGGGGCGGTGCCGGTGCCGGGGGAGGAAAGGGCCACGATGCCCTCCAGGGCAGGGGGTTCGGATACGAGGGGAAGCGCGCGGTGCGGGGTGGCCGCGCTCGCGGAGCCGTCAGGGCAGGGATGGTGGTGACGGCGGTGACCGACGTGATTACACGTGTCAATGAATCGTGTAACCACTGTGTAGCATTCGTTTCTGGCCATCCGCCAGACCTCGGCACCGGCCGGTCTGGAAAGATGCGACGGCAATGTCACAGCAACCGAAACCGCAGGCAGCCGCACCGGCCGCACCGGCAACCTCCGCCGCCCCGCCCGCCCCGTCCCGGACCGTGGGGAGCGCGCCCGCCGGATCCGCGTCCGCCGCGTCCGCCGCGTCCGCGCCGACCAGCGCCGACGTGGCCCGGCTGGCCGGCGTCTCGCGCGCGACCGTCTCGTACGTGCTCAACAACGCCGAGGCCGTCCGGATCAGCGAGCCCACTCGCCGCAAGGTCCGCGAGGCCGCCGAAGAGCTCGGCTACGTCCCGCACGCCGCGGCCCGCAGCCTGCGCGCAGGGCACACCCGGATCGTGCTGCTGCCCACCGCCCACGTGCCCGTCGGCCCGCTCTACAGCCGCTTCCTCAGCGAACTCCAGTGGGCGCTGCGCCGCCTCGACTACACCGTCGTCCAGTACGGCAGCCTCGGCCTGACCGGCGACCAGGCCGCCCGCGCCTGGGCGGAACTGCGCCCGGTCGCGGTGATCTCCCTCGGCGAGATCGCCCTCTCGCCCCGCAACGTCGACACCCTCAAGCGGGCCGGCGCCCGGGCCGTGATCACCCTCGGACCCGAGCGGGTGGCCGGGGCGCACGCGCTCGTCATCGACCAGCGCGAGGTCGGCGCCCGCGCCGCCGCCCACCTCCTGGAGCGCGGCCGCCGCCGCATCGGCGTGGTCGTCCCCGAGGAGGAGGGCTTCGACATGTTCTCCGCCCCCCGCCTCGAAGGCGTACGCGCGGCCGCCGCGGAGGCCGGCGCCGAGGTCACGGCGCTGCCCATGGCCTACACCGAGGAGTCCGCGGCCCGCCTCGCCGCGCGCCGCGCGGAGCTGGGCCTGGACGCCGTGTTCGCGTACAACGACGAGTACGCGATGCTGCTGATGCGGGCCCTCCAGGACGCCGGCACCGCCATCCCCGACGAGGTGGCCGTCATGGGCGCCGACGACCTGCTCCTCGGCCGCCTGCTGCGCCCGCGCCTGAGCACCGTACGGATCGACCTGCCCGGCGGGGACCGGCTCGCCGGCCTCGTCGACCGGCTGGTGCGGGAATCCGCCGGGGCCACCGAGCGGCACGACCTGATGGCCGCCCACGCGGTGGCCCGCGAGTCCACCTGACGCGGGGCCGCCGCCCGTGCCCGAGGACGCAACCCTCGGCCCTGCCGGCCGACCGTGGCGCACCCCCGGCTTCGCCGAGACCCTGAGGGGCACCTCCAGCCTCGCCGGCTGCCCGTGGCGCCCTCCGGCTTCGCCGGCACCCGTGGGGCAAATCCCAGCGTCGCCGGCGTTTGAGGCGCGTGTCCGGGCGGAGCCCGGCTGACCCCGCGCACCCTTCAGCCCCTCCGGCGCTTGAGGAGCGGGTCCGGGCGGAGCCCGGTGCCCGGCGTCAGCCGGGTTGTCCGTTGGGGCTCCGCCCCAAACCCCGCGCCTCAAACGCCGGCGAGGCTGGATTGGGCGCTGCCCAGGCCCGCGCCTCAAACGCCGGCGAGGCTGGATTGGGCGCTGCCCAGGCCCGCGCCTCAAACGCCGGAGAGGCTGGGTGGGCGCTGCCCAGGCCCCGGGCCTCAAACGCCGGCGAGGCTGGAAGTTGCGCCCCAGGGCATCGGCGAGGCCGGGGGTTGCGCAGCAGGGCGCCGGCGAGGCGGGAAGTCGCACCCGAGGCGCCGGCGAGGCTGGGGGTTGCGCCGCGCGGCGCCGGGCCCGCCGCGAGGCGACCGAATGTCCGGTCGGGCGTTGACACGGCACGCCGGCCGGACGGAGACTGCGGGCGCGTCGACCAGGACGCGCCCGACCCGCACGGATCCGCCCAGGAGACCCCGATGAGCATCCGCGACGTGTACATCGTCGACGCCGTACGCACCCCGATCGGCAAGTTCGGCGGCGCGTACGCCGGGGTCCGGCCCGACGACCTGGCCGCGCACGTCGTGCGCGCGCTGGTGGACCGCACGCCCGAGCTCGACCCGTCCCGGATCGACGACGTCGTCTTCGGCGACGCGAACGGCGCGGGCGAGGACAACCGCGACGTGGCCCGCATGGCCGTGCTGCTCGCCGGACTGCCCGTCAGCGTCCCCGGCGTGACCGTCAACCGGCTGTGCGGCTCCGGCCTGGAGGCCGTGATCCAGGCCGCCCGCGCCATCGCCCTCGGTGACGCGTCCGTCGCCATCGCGGGCGGCGTCGAGTCCATGACCCGCGCGCCCTTCGTGGTGCCGAAGCCCGAACGCGCCTTCCCCGCCGGACACCAGCAGATGTGGTCCACCACGCTGGGCTGGCGCATGACGAACCCGCGGATGCCCGAGGAGTGGACCGTCTCCCTCGGCGAGGGCGCCGAACTCGTCGCCGACAAGCACGGCATCGGCCGCGAGGCGCAGGACGCCTTCGCCCTCGACAGCCACCGCAAGGCGGCCGCCGCCTGGGCCGCCGGGCTCTACGACGGCGAGGTCGCCCCCTACCCGGGCGTGGACCTGCTGCGCGACGAATGCATCCGGGAATCCTCCACCCCGGAGGCGCTGGCCAGGCTGAAGCCGGCCTTCCGGCCCGACGGCACGGTCACCGCGGGGAACGCCTCCCCGCTCAACGACGGCGCCGCGGCCCTGCTGCTCACCGACGAGGAGGGGCTGCGCGCCACCGGCCGGGAGCCGCTCGCCCGGATCCGCACCTCCGCCGTCACCGGCATCGAGCCGCAGCTCTTCGGCCTCGGCCCGGTCGACGCCGTCCAGCGGGCCTTGACCAAGGCCGGCCGCGGCTTCTCCGACCTCACCGTCTTCGAACTGAACGAGGCCTTCGCGGCCCAGGCGCTGGGCTGCCTCGCCGAGTGGCCCGACCTGGACCCGGCCGTGGTCAACCAGCGCGGCGGCGCCATCGCGCTCGGGCACCCGCTCGGCGCCTCGGGCGCCCGGCTCGCCGGTTCCGTGGCCCACCAGCTCGCCGCCGCCGGATCGGGCACCGGCCTGGCCGCGCTGTGCATCGGCGTCGGCCAGGGCATCGCCCTCGTCCTGGAGCGCTGACCGCGGCCCGGCCCCGCCCGTCCGCGACCGGGGCGACCCGCCCGCCCCGGTCGCGGCCGCCGGCCGCCGTGGATCATTTCAGGTCACCAACTGCCTTATAAGTGAACGGTTTTGGCAACGCCCGCTGGCTACCATGGCGCGCGTGCCCGAACCCCCGCCGGGCCCGCGACGACCGGAGGCCCGCACCATGCCGCTGCTCGACCCGACGACCTGGCAGGACGGCCACGACCGCACCGGCGGCACCGCCCCGGTCACCGAACCGGCCACCGGCGACACCCTCGCCACCGTCCGGCTCGCCGCCCCCGCCGACGTGGCCGCCGCGGCCGCCCGCGCCGAGAGCGCCCAGCGCGACTGGGCCCGCACCCCGCACACCGAACGGGCCGCCGTCCTGCGCCGGGCCGGCGACCTGTTCACCGAGCACGCCGGGGAACTCACCACCTGGCTGGTCCGCGAATCCGGCTCGATCCCCGGCAAGGCCGCCTTCGAGCTGCACGTCGCCGCCCAGGAGTGCTACGAGGCCGCCGCCCTGGCCTCCCGCCCCGCCGGCCAGGTCCTGCCGAGCGAGGCTCCCAGGCTCTCGTACACCCGCCGGGTGCCGGCCGGCGTGGTCGGCGTCATCGCGCCGTTCAACGCCCCGCTGATCCTGTCGATCCGCTCGGTGGCCCCCGCCCTCGCGCTCGGCAACGCGGCCCTGCTCAAGCCGGACGTACGCACCGCCGTGTGCGGCGGGCTGGCCCTGGCCGCGGTGTTCGAGGCCGCCGGACTGCCCGACGGGCTGCTGCACGTGCTGCCCGGCGGGGCCGCCACCGGCCGCGCCCTCGTCGACGAACCCCGGGTGCGGGTCCTGTCGTTCACCGGCTCCACCGCCACCGGCCGGGCCGTCGGCGAAGCCGCCGGACGCGCCCTCAAGCGCGCCCACCTGGAGCTCGGCGGCAACTCGGCGCTGATCGTGCTCGAAGACGCCGACGTCGAGGCCGCCGTCGGCCAGGCCACCTGGGGCTCCTTCTTCCACCAGGGCCAGATCTGCATGACCGCGGGCCGCCACCTCGTGCACGCCTCCCTGTACGACGCCTACGTGGAGCTGCTCGCGACCCGCGCCGAGGCCCTCGCCGTCGGCGACCCGTACCGCGCGCAGGTGCACCTCGGCCCGCTCATCGACGCGGGCCAGCGCGACCGGGTGCACGCCCTCGTCGAGGCCAGCACCGCCGCGGGCGCCAAGCTCGTCGCCGGCGGCACCCACACGGACCTCTACTACCGGCCCACCGTCCTCGCGGGCGCCGACGACGACACCCCGGCCTACGCGCAGGAGGTCTTCGGCCCGGTCGCCCCCGTCCGTTCCTTCCGCACCCTGGAGGAGGCCGCCGAGCTCGCCGCGGCCGGCCCCTACGGGCTCTCCCTGGGCATCGTCACCCGCGACACCGCCCGCGGCCTCGACCTCGCCGACCGCATCCCCACCGGCATCGCCCACATCAACGACCAGACCGTCAACGACGAGGCCGTCGCCCCCTTCGGCGGAGTCGGGGCCTCCGGCACCGGCGCCCGGTTCGGCGGCGAGGCCAACCTCGACGCCTTCACCGAACTGCGCTGGACCACGGTCCGCCGCGAGCCCGCCGGGCACCCGTTCTGAGACACCCCGCCGGGCACCCGCTCCGAGGCACCCGGAATAGCCGGGACCGGGCCGCGGTTGTCCCCGACGGCTGCGCCCGCACACGAGGAAAGAGGGACGACGCAATGGCCACCGTAGAACTCACCAAGGACAACTTCGACGAGACGGTCAGCACGAACGGATTCGTGCTCATCGACTTCTGGGCGTCCTGGTGCGGTCCGTGCCGGCAGTTCGCCCCGGTCTTCGAGAAGGCCTCCGAGGCCCACCCCGACCTCGTCTTCGCCAAGGTCGACACCGAGGCCCAGCAGGAGCTCGCCGCCGCCTTCGAGATCCGCTCCATCCCCACCCTGATGATCATCCGGGACCAGGTCGCGGTGTTCGCCCAGCCCGGCGCCCTGCCCGAGAACCTCCTGGAGGACGTCATCGGCCAGGCCCGCGCCCTCGACATGGACGAGGTGCGGGCGAAGATCGCGGAAGCGGCGGGAAACGGCGCGGCGGACGCCTGAACCGCGTGCGCGTCCGCGCCGGTTCCCCGAGACTGTCCCCATGACGGAAGCCGTGGAGTACGACGTCGTGGTCCTCGGCGGGGGACCGGCCGGCGAGAACGTCGTGGACCGGACCCGCGCCGCGGGACTCACCACCGCCGTGGTGGAATCCGAGCTGGTCGGCGGCGAATGCTCGTACTGGGCCTGCGTGCCCAGCAAGGCCCTGCTGCGCCCGGCTCTCGCCCGCGCCGACGCGCGCCGGGTACCGGGCCTCGCCGCCGCCGTGCGGGGGCCGCTGGACGCGCCCGCCGTGCTCGCCCACCGCGACTGGTGGACCGGGCACTGGAAGGACGACGGCCAGGTGGACTGGCTCGGCTCCATCGGCGCGCACCTCTACCGCGGCCACGGCCGGCTCTACGGGGAGAGGAAGGTCGCCGTCACCAGCCCCGAGGGCGACCACCACATCCTGGTCGCCCGGCACGCCGTGGTCCTCGCCACCGGCACCCGCGCCGTCGTCCCCGATCTGCCCGGCGTCGCCGGAGCCCGGCCCTGGACCAGCCGTGAGGCCACCGGCTCCCAGCACGTGCCGGACCGCCTCGCCGTCGTCGGCGGCTCCGTCGTCGCCGTGGAGATGGCCACCGCGTACCAGGCCCTCGGCTCCCGCGTGACCGTGCTGGTCCGCGGCGCCGGCCTGCTGCCTCGGATGGAGCCCTTCGCGGGCGAACTGGTCGCCGAGAGCCTGCGCGAGGCCGGCGCGGACGTCCGTACCGGCGTCACGGTGGAGGCATTGGTCCGCGACGGCACCACCGGACCCGTCACCGTCGTCCTGGCCGGCGGCGAGACCGTCGAGGCCGACGAGGTGCTCTTCGCGACCGGACGCTCCCCGCGCACCGAGGACATCGGGCTCGACACCGTCGGCCTCGAAGCCGGCGGCTGGCTCTCCGTCGACGACAGCTGCCGGGTGCACGGCAGCGACTGGCTGTACGCCGTCGGGGACGTCAACCACCGCGCCCTGATGACCCATCAGGGCAAGTACCAGGCCCGCGTCGCGGGCGC
Organism: Streptomyces sp. NBC_00239; assembly: GCF_036194065.1. Classification (NCBI taxonomy): domain Bacteria; kingdom Bacillati; phylum Actinomycetota; class Actinomycetes; order Kitasatosporales; family Streptomycetaceae; genus Streptomyces; species Streptomyces sp. NBC_00239. The sequence goes on from NZ_CP108095.1 coordinate 7,436,695, forward strand.
GGCCATCGCCGCACGGGCCGCCGGCACACCCCCGCTGGACACCGCCCCCTGGGGCGCCCACGCGGCGACCGCCGACACCGCGGCCCTCCCCCAGGTGGTCTTCACCGACCCGGAGGCCGCCGCCGTCGGACTGAGCCTCGCCGAAGCCGAGCGGGCCGGGCACCGGGTCCGCGCCGTCGACCACGACCTCGGCGCCGTCACGGGCGCCGGGCTCTACGCACACGGCTACCGCGGCCGCGCCCGGATGGTCGTCGACCTGGACCGCGAGGTCGTGCTCGGCGCCACCTTCGTCGGCCCGGGCGTGAGCGAACTCCTGCACTCCGCCACGATCGCCGTCGCGGGCGAGGTCCCACTCGCCCGGCTGTGGCACGCCGTCCCCGCCTTCCCGACCGTCAGCGAGGTCTGGCTGCGGCTCCTGGAGGCCTACCGCGACGGGCCGGCCTGAGCCGCTGCCCCGCCGGGCGCCGCCGACGCCGCCCGGCCCGCGGCCCGCACCCGCGGTGACCTGCGACGCTCCCGGCCGGCCGGGAACCTAAATGATTACCGGCCGGCACCTCCCACGCGTGAGAATGACGCATCACCAACGGGAGGAACCCCATGAGCCAGGTCCACCTGACTCTGCACGACCTGCTGCCGCCGCAGGAACTGGCGCAGGCCCTCGACGCCGGGCACGTCATCCGCAAGCGGCACCCCCGACTGCCGCTGTCGCTCTACACGTACACGCGCGCGTGCCAGTACGAGCAGGTCTGGAACACCGCCACCACCCGCTGCCGCGGACTCGTCGCCGACGACGTCACCGGCACGGTCGTGGCACTGCCGCTGCCGAAGTTCTTCAACGTCGGCGAGCACGAGGCAGGCCGGCCGTACGCGCCCGCCCTGCCCGACGAGCCGTTCGAGGTGTACGACAAGGTCGACGGCAGCCTCGCCGTGGTCTTCCACTACGCGGACCGCTGGCAGGTCGCCTCCCGGGGATCCTTCACCAGCGAACAGGCGACCTGGGCCCAGCGCCGCCTGGACACCGCGGACACCACCGCGCTGACCCCGGGCGTGACCTACCTCGCCGAGATCCTCTACCCGCAGAACCGCATCGTCGTCGACTACGGCGACCGCCGCGACCTGGTGCTCCTCGCCGCCTTCGACGCGGCCGGCGCGGAAGTCCCGCTGGCCGACGCCGCACCCGCCTGGGCGGGCATCGGCTCCGTCGTCACGGTCTGGCCGGCGATGCCGCTGCCCGAGCTGATCGCGCTGACGACCTCGAACACGCGGCCCGACGGCGCCGGGGCCACCGGGACCGACGCCGAGGGCTTCGTGCTCCGCTTCGCCTCCGGGGTACGGGCCAAGGCCAAGTTCTCCGAGTACGTGCGCCTGCACAAGGTGCTGACCGGGGTGACCGAGCGGGACATCTGGCGCAGCCACGGCATCCAGCGGTTCGCCGGACTGCCCGCCGGGCAGGTCGCGCAGGCCCTCGGCTGCTCCGTCGCGGACGTCGAGGCCTCCGGCGACAAGCCCCTCGACGCGCTGCTGGAGCAGGTGCCCGACGAGTTCGACGCCTGGGTGCGCGAGCGGATCGAGGGCATGGAGACCGCGGCCGCGCGCCGCGAGGCGGCCGTCGACGAGGCGTTCGACGCGCTGTCGCCGTTCGCCGCCGACCGGGCCGCCTTCGCACGCGCCGCCAAGGCACTGCCGGACCGCGGCATCCGGGCCGCCGTCTTCCTGCGCCTCGACGGGCGCCGCACCGACCTGGTCGGATGGCGCTCCGTACGGCCGGAGGCCGCCGACCCGTTCACGACCGATGAGGAGAACTGACCCGTGCCCTTCGTACACGTCATGACGGGGCTGCCCGCCTCGGGGAAGACGACGGCCGCCCGCCGGCTCCAGGAGGAGGCCGGGGGCCGGATGCGCCGGGTCAACCTCGACGACCTGCGGGCCATGCTCGACGTGCCCGCCGAGGACCGGGGCCGCTCGCACGGGCACGAGCAGACCGTGCTGGCGGTGCAGGACGCCGCGGTGCGCGCGGCCGTCGAGGACGGCTTCGACGTGGTCGTCGACAACACGCACCTGACCCCGCACATCCCCAAGCGCCTGAAGGCCGCCGTCACGGGCCTGGCCGCCACCTTCGTCGTGCACGACTTCACGGACGTGCCCGTCGAGGAGTGCGTGCGGCGCGACGCCGCCCGGGAGCGCGGCGTCGGCGAGGAGATCATCAGGATCCTCGCCGACAAGCACACGAAGGCCACCCGGGGCGGCTGGCGGCTCACCGCGGACTGGCTCAACCAGCGGCCGGGCGTCGAGCCGTACGTGGCCGACCCGGCGCTGCCCGCGGCGGTGCTGTGCGACATCGACGGCACCCTCGCGCTGCGCGGGGACCGCGGCCCGTACGACTTCACGCGCTGCGAACTCGACCTGCTGAACGTGCCGGTCCGCCGGGCGCTGGCCGCGTTCCGGCGGGCCGACGGCGACACGATCGTGCTGCTCTCGGGGCGCAGCGAGGAGTACCGGACGCAGACGGAGGCCTGGCTGCGGCGGTACGACGTGCCGTACGACGAGCTGTGGATGCGCGCGGAGAGCGACGGGCGCAGCGACGACATCGTGAAGGCGGAACTGTTCGACCGGCACGTCCGGCACCGGTTCGCGGTCCGGGTGTCGCTGGACGACCGGGACCGGGTGGTCGCGGTGTGGCGCCGGATGGGCCTGCCCACCTGGCAGGTCAACTACGGCAACTTCTAGGGATCGGTCGGCCGGCGGGCCGGGGCCTTCGCGGGCCGGCCCGCCGTGCCGGGCAGCAGTGCCGGGCAGCAGTGCCGAGCCGCGTGCCGGGCCGCGTGTTGGGCCGCTGTGCGGGCCGGGCGGCTCCGCTCCGGTTCCGCTTGCCCGCTGGGACGCGGCGGGCGAGAGGTGTGCGGCCGGTCAGTCCAGCACCGGGTGCAGCTCCGGGCGGGCCTCCCACCAGGCCTGGTGGAAGGGGTTGTTGGGGACGTTCGCGAGGTAGGCCCGGCCGGCCGCGCGGTAGAGCAGGTCGGCCTGGCGGGCGGAGACCGCCGAGCGGTTCCAGGCCAGCCGGATGCGCCCGGTGACCGGGTCGCCGGCGATCGGCACCATGACCGTGCCCTCGGCGGGCGCGGCCGTCGGCTGGCTGAGGGAGACCGCGCGGCCCGCGGCGATCAGGTCGTAGTGCATCTTGCGGTCGGTGATGCGGTAGCGCAGTGACGGGGTGAACCCGGCCTTCGCGCAGGCGTCGGCGAGCGCCTCGGGGCCGCCGTCGTCGTCCTCGACCATCGTCATCCACGACTCGCCCGCCAGGTCGGCCAGTTCCACCCGGCCGCGGCCGGCCAGCGGGTGCGCCGCCGACATGCGCACGCAGAACGGCTCCTTCTGGATGAGCGTACGGGCCGCCGTGCCCGCCGGCAGCGGCACTTCGTGGTCGTTGACCTCGCCGTACGCGATGACGTCGTACTGGCCGGCGCCCAGCATCCGGGTCAGCGCGGTCGCCGAGTCCTCCAGGCTCACCGCGATGTCCTGACCCTCCATCACGTCATCGATCTGGACCAGCAGTTCGTCGAGCAGTACCAGCAGGATGCAGCCGAGCCGCAGCGGTGTGTCGGTGGCGACGGCCCGGGCTCCGGCGACCAGTTCGTCCATCTCGCCGAGCACCCGGCGGGCCTTGGAGAGCACGAACTCGCCCAGCGGGGTGGGCTCGACGCCGTTGCGGCCGCGGACGAAGAGCTCGCCGCCCGCGACCCGTTCGATGCGGCGGAGCTGGGCGGACAGGGCAGGCTGCGACACCCCGAGGCGGTGGGCCGCGCGTCCCAGACTTCCCGCTTCCGCTATCCGGCAGACCGCTTCCAGATGCCTCAACTCCAGCTGCATTTCAGCAGCGTACGGTCCGCGCGGCGACGGCACCATAACCCGCGTCTTATGCCCGATGAGATGTCCCTGACATGTGCCGTTCACACCCATACTCGGCGCGTCCCCACCCCGTCTCCCCCCACGAACGGAGCAGACGTGCAGTCCACCAGACTGACCGCCACCGTGGCGGCCCTGGCGTTGACCGCGAGCCTCGCCGGCGCGATCGCCGGCACCGCCTCGGCCGCCCCCCGCCAGCAGCCCGTGCCTCCCCAGCAGGGCAAGTCCCTGGCGCTCGCCGCCGCCGACCGGGCCGCCGCGAGCGGCCTCGACGGCCTGCGGCACGGCGCCGACGAGGACCTCGTCCGCACCGCGGTGACCCCCTGGGCGAACGGCCTCTACTACGCCGCCTACGAGCGCACCTACCGCGGCCTGCCCGTGGTGGGCGGCGACGCTGTCGTCCTCACCGACAGCCGGGGCAAGGTCCGCGACATCGCCGCGGCCGCCGCGCCCGCCATCCGCGTCGGCACCACGGCCAAGGTCACCAAGGCCGCCGCCCTCGCCACCGCCCGCAAGCAGCTCGCCAAGGTCGAGAGCGCGAGCGCGCCCCGGCTGACGGTCCTCATCAAGGGCGGCAAGGCCGTACTCGCCTGGCGCACCACGGTCAGCGGCCGCACCGCCAAGAACGCGCCGAGCGTCCTCGACACCTTCGTGGACGCCCGCACCGGCGCCGTCACCCGGTCCACCGACAAGATCCTGCACGCGGACGGCCGCGGCTACCACAACGGCAACGTCACCATCGACACCGCCGCGTCCTCGATGACCGACACCAGCCGCGGCGGCTTCAAGTGCGGCGGCCAGAACGGCAGCGCGTACACCGGATCCTCGCCCTGGGGCAACGGCGGCGCCAACGACCTCGTGACCGCCTGCGTCGACATCATGTACGCGGCCCAGCGCGAGTCCGACATGCTCAAGAACTGGTTCGGGTACAACGGGATCAACGGCCAGGGCGGCATGGTCCCCGCCCGCGCCGGCCTCAGCGAGGTCAACGCCTACTACGACGGCACCAAGACCACGTACGGCCGCAACCAGAACCAGACCAACCAGCTCACCGGCATCGACGTCGTGGCACACGAGTACGGCCACGAGATCTTCGACAAGACGCCGGGCAGCTCGGGTTCGAGCAACGAGAACGGTGGGATGAACGAATCCACCGGTGACATCTTCGGCGCGCTGACCGAGCACTACGCGAACAACCCGAACGACACCCCGGACTACACCGTCGGCGAGAAGCTGAACTTCCTCGGCGACAACAAGCCCATCCGGTACATGTACAACCCGTCGCTCGCCAACAACGACCCCAACTGTTACAACCAGTTGACCTCCGGCACCGAGGTGCACGCCGCGGCCGGACCGCAGAACCACTGGTTCTACCTGCTGGCCGAGGGCTCCAGCCCGGGCGGCGGCAAGCCGAACAGCCCCATATGCAGCGGCGGTCCCTCGTCCGTGACGGGCATCGGCATCCAGAAGGCCGGCAAGATCTTCATGGGCGCCCTGCTCGCCAAGACCTCGTCCTGGAACCACGCGGCCGCCCGCAGGGCCACCCTGGCGAGCGCCAAGAACACGTACGGAAGCGCCGAGTGCCTCGCGGTCAAGACCGCCTGGGACGCCATCCGGGTCCCCGCCCAGTCCGGCGAGACCGACTGCGGCGGCACCACCACCCCGGACTTCTCGCTCGCCCTGAACCCGGCCGCCGGCTCGGTCCAGGCCGGCGGCTCGGTGACCTCCACCGTCAACACGAGCACCACCGGCGGCAGCGCGCAGACCGTCCAGCTCTCCGCGACCGGACAGCCCGGTGGCGTCACGGTCGGCTTCAGCCCGTCCTCGGTGACCTCCGGCGGCTCCTCCACCATGACGGTCTCGGTGGCCGCGGGCACGGCGAACGGCACGTACCCGATCACCGTCAAGGGCACCGGCACCGCCACCCACTCGGTCACCTACAACCTGACGGTGGGCACGACCACCCCGCCGACCGGCTGTGACAACCCCGAGAACACCTACCAGGGCACCCTGAGCTCCGGCCAGGCCGCGGTCCAGCCGAACGGCTCGTACTACTACTCGGCGACCTCCGGCGCCCACGTGGGCTGCCTGCGCGGCCCGGCCGGCACCGACTTCGACCTCTACCTGCAGAAGTGGAACGGCTCGGGCTGGGTGGACGTGGCCGTCTCCGGCAGCGCGGGCGAGAACGAGGACATCCGCTACAACGGCACCGCCGGCTACTACCGCTACGTGGTGGACGCCTACAGCGGCTCCGGCACCTACACCCTGGGTCTGAGCGCCCCGTAATACCGGGCAGCGCTCCGTAGGACCGGCGGGCCCGGGACCACCGGGAGCGCCGGGAGCAAGGGGAAACAGGGAGAGGAACGCCCTCCGCCGGGCGGCCGGTTCAGCCGGCCGCCCGGCCGGCGCGCCGGTACGCGCTGCCGTCCCGCGTCCGGGCCAGGTGACCGCCGATGACCAGATAGCGGCGCAGCGCCGAGCAGTCCTCGTGGACCGTGCGCAGCGCCTCGTTCACCTCAGGCTCGGAGTAGACGCGTTCCGGCTCGAAGAGGGTGTCCGCCAGATGGGCGAGCAACTGCTCGCGGCGGGCCGGACGGCGGGGGATCGACTGGAGGCGACCCTGCCGGAACAGGTCGGCGACGCCTCGGGACTGCGGGGAAACGGTCTCTGACATGCGGGAAGCCTCTCCCGCCGAACGGCCCCCGGCAACGGAATTTCCGCTGCCGGGGGCCGCTGCGCTGCCAGGCGGTGGGGGCCCGCGCCGCTGACGCGCCCGCGCTGGGGGCACGGGCTACGCCTCGCGGGCACGCGCTACGCGTCGGGGCCGAGGAGTCCCAGCGCCACCCGGCGCAGCTCGGCGTCCGTCGCCGCCGACCGGTGTGCGGCGATCCCGGTGCGGAACAGGGCCGCGCCCTCCATCAGCATCACGAACGTCTCGGCCCGCGCCCGGCAGTCCGCCGCCGGCCGCCCCGGATCGCGCCGTGCGACGAACCCGGCGACGTGGCCCGCGTACCCGGCGTAGAAGGCGCGTACGGCGGCCGCGGCCGTCTCGTCGCGGGCCGCCAGCGCCCAGATCTCGGTGAACAGCCGTACCAGGTGCGGGTCGTCGTGGTCGGCGAGCAGCACCGTGTCCAGCACCGCCGCGGCGTCGGGGCACGGCCCGGCGTCCGGCCCGTCCGCGGACAGGGCGGCGACCCGTTCCAGGGCGGTGGCGAGGACCCCGTCGAGCAGGGCGGCCAGCAGGTCGGCGCGCGAGGGGAAGTAGTACTGGAGGTGGCCCAGCCGTACCCCCGCCTCGGCCGCGACGGCCCGCATGGTCAGTTCGGCGCCGCCGCCCGTCGCCAGGATGCGTTCCGCCGCGTCGAGCAGCGCGGTCCGGCGGCGGTGTCCCTTGGGGGTGGGCGCGGGCGACGCGGGCGGCGTCACGCGGCCACGCCCTCGGCGGCCGCCGCCACGGACAGGTCCACCCCCAGCGCGGCCAGCGCCCCCGGCACCGCCTCGGGCAGCGGCGTGAGTTCGGGGAAGCCGACGCCGTCCTGCGCGGGCGCGCCGTCCGTGCCGAGCACCCGCCGCAGCCCCAGCATCGCCCCCACGGCCGTCAGATGGCTCTGCCCCCGCGGGTCGGCGACGGTCGCGGTCAGCGTGCGGCCGGCGTGCGCGACGTCGATCCGGAGCCGGGCGACACCGCCTTCGCCGGGGGAGTGGAGCAGCGAGCGGCGGGCCGGCGCCCACCGTTCCCCGCCGCCCCAGCGGAAGAAGCCTGCACGCCGGGCCGCCAGCAGCGCGGAGGTGGCGGCCGCGGAACTGAACCCGATCCGGGTGGCGGCCGTGGCCGTGCCGAGCGTGAGCGGCAGGGTGAACTGCTCCGGGGTGTCGATCCGGGCGACCCGGGTCCGGTCGGCGCCGACGAGCACCGTACGGGTGTCGCTCAGCGGGACCGCGAGGCGCCGCCGACCGGCGTCCACCACCTCGAACGGGATGCCGAGGCGGTCCATGAACTCGACCGAGTCGGTGCCCGCGCGGTCGGCGGTGTCCCAGCGGATCGCCGTCTCGACGGTGTCCGCACCGCCCAGCCGGGCCGCCAGCGCGGCGGCGACCAGGCTGCTCACGCCGCCCATCCAGGCGGACGACAGCAGGACGGGCGCGGTCGGGCGCAGCGTCGCCGCGAGCGCGGCGGCGCGCTGCAGCCGGGCCGTCCAGCGCGTGATGTCGACGTACGGGACGCCGGCGGCGACGGCCGCGCGCAGTACCCGGTCCTCGGGGTCGTTGACCGAGCCGACGACGGCCCGTACGGCCGCGTGGAAGGGGGCGGGGTCGCCGAGGTCCCAGCGGCGCACCTCGCCGCCCAGCTCCCCGGCCAGTGCGGCGCCGCGCGCGGGGGTGCGCCCGGTGAGCAGGACGGGCAGGCCGTCGGCGGCGGCGAGCCGGGCGATCTCGGCGCCGACCGTGCCGTAGCCGCCGGTGACCAGCACCGGGCCCGAGGGGTCGTGGCGCAGGGTGTCGTGCGGGCCGCGGTGGTGCGGGGAAGGCGTGGCGGAGGAGGTCATGACTCCACTATAGGTCGCCTGACCCAAAAATATAGGTTGATCGACCTAAAAAGGGGTCGCAAAAAACCTCCCGCGGCTGCGGGAGGTTCCTTGGCGGTCGGGGCGGGGGCCGGTCTCAGCGGTTCTTGACCGCCCGCAGGACCACGAACTTCGGGTCGCCCGCGACGGTTTCGCAGTTCCCGAACAGGCGCCGGAGCTTGAGGTGGTAGGCGAGGTGCCGGTTGCCGACCACCCACAGCTCGCCACCGGGGCGCAGCGCCCGGCGGGCCTGCGTGAACATCCGCCAGGCGGTGGTGTCGGTGGTGGCCTGGTGGGAGTGGAACGGCGGGTTGTTCAGCACCAGGTCCAGCGAGCCCTCGGGCAGCCCCGCGAGCCCGTCGCCGACCAGGAACTCCGCGGCTCCGACCGGCAGGTTCGCCTGGAAGGTGGCCCGGGCCGAGGCCACCGCCTGGTACGACTCGTCCGTGAAGACGAGCGAGGCCGCCGGGTTGGCGCGGGCGGCCGCCGTGCCGAGCACGCCGTTGCCGCAGCCGAGGTCCGCGATCCGGTCGGCTCCGCGGTCACGGGGCAGGTGGGCCAGGAAGAACCGGGTCCCGATGTCGAGGCGGTCCGCGCAGAACACGCCCGCGTGACTGGTGACGGCCAGTCCGGCCGCGGCGCCCTCGTCCTCGTCGAGGACGTACGAGATCGGCCACGGGCCGGCCGGCGGCTTCTCGGCGGGCTTCGGCGTGCAGAAGATCAGCCGGGCCTTCTTCACGGCGAGCGAGGTCCGGGTGTGGCCCAGGATCTTCTCGAAGAGCTTCAGGGTCGAGGTGTGGATCTCCTTGACCATGCCGGTGCCGACCACCACCGTGTCCGCGTGCACGTGCGGCGCGACCCGGTACAGCAGGTCCTCCAGCAGCGCGAGGCTCTTCGGTACCCGGATCACCAGGACGTCGACGCGCTCCGGCGGCGCGTCCTGGGTGCTGAGCAGCCGGACCGCCTCCGGCGGCACCCCGGCCCGCTCCAGATTGGCCCGGGTGGCCTGCTGGGCGAGGTAGGAGTCGGAGATCTGGGTGAGGGTGGCGGCCTCGCCGCGGGCGGCGAGGGCCGTGGTGAGCGTGCCCCAGCGGTCGCCGAAGACGGTGAGGTGACGGCCGTCCAGTGCCACCGGGCCGTCGTCACCCACCTCGCCGGCGAGGTACCGGAGCAGGTACTCGTCGGCGGCGTCCCAGGCGCGCAGCTGCTCGCGCGGGTCCTCGGGGAATCGGGTGAGGTCGAATTCGCCCCATGACGTCGTGAAACGGTTCTCAGTGGTGCCAGTCATCGTGCTGCCCAGGCTAGCCGAGCCCGCGCGCCCCGCCGCCCACCGCACCGCGGCCGGCCCCCGCGGGAGGGCGGGGACCGGTCCGGGCGGACGCTCGTGCCGTGCTGTTGTGCGGCGGACTCCTGCCGCGCCGTCACTCGGCGGGGAACTCGCCGGCCATCGCCGCGGCGATCCTCAGGTGCGGGGCGGCCTCGGCCGCCCGGCCCTGCCGCTCCAGGGTCCGCCCCAGCATCAGCTGTGCGTAGTCCTCGACCGGCCAGCGCTCCAGGATGCCCCGCAGCTCCGTCTCCGCCCGCCGCAGCTGCGCCGAGTGGTAGTAGGCGCGGGCCAGCAGCAGGCGGGGCGCCAGCTGCTCCGGGGCCTGTGCGGCCAGTCCGTCGAGCACCTGTGCGGCCGTCGCGTACTCCTTCGCTTCGAAGAAGAGCTGGGCCCGCTCCCAGCGCTCGGCTGCCGTCCCGTGCTCGTAGTACGTCGTACGGTCGCTCATGACGCCCTTTCCGGTGGCCGGCCCGCCTCTCGCGCGCCGTTCGGTCGGTAAACCACACCGGTAGGTTGAAAATTCCACAAACTCCGCTGGCGTGCACACCGTCCGCCGCGCCGCCCGCGGGACTAGGTTGTCGTCCATGAGCAATCTCGATCGCCAGGCCGCCCTTTCGGTGTGCGGCGGCCGCGGCTTCGTCGTCGCCGAACCCGTACGGGAACTCCTCACCCCGCGCCGTGTCCAACTGGGCGAGTCCACCGAGGTCCGCCGGCTCCTGCCGAACCTCGGCCGCCGGATGGTGGGCGCCTGGTGCTTCGTCGACCACTACGGTCCCGACGACATCGCCGACGAGCCCGGCATGCAGGTCCCGCCGCACCCGCACATGGGCCTCCAGACGGTCAGCTGGCTGCACGAGGGCGAGGTGCTGCACCGCGACAGCACGGGCAGCCTCGAAACCATCCGGCCCCGCGAACTGGGCCTGATGACCTCCGGCCGGGCCATCAGCCACTCCGAGGAGAGCCCGAAGCAGCACGCCCGCATGCTGCACGGCGCGCAGCTGTGGGTCGCCCTCCCGGACGCCCACCGCAACGTGGAGCCGCACTTCCAGCACCACGCCGACCTGCCGCAGGTCACGGCGCCGGGCCTGACCGCGACCGTGCTCATGGGCACCCTGGACGGCGCCACCTCCCCGGGAACCACGTACACCCCACTGGTCGGCGCCGACCTCACGCTCGCCGCGGGCGCGGAGGCGAACCTCCCGCTCGACCCGGACTTCGAGTACGCCGTCCTCACCATGTCCGGCGAAGCCCGCGTCGACGGCGTCCCGGTGACACCCGGCTCCATGCTCTACCTCGGCTGCGGCCGCACCGAACTCCCCCTGCACGCCCTCTCCGACGCAGGCCTGATGCTCCTGGGCGGCGAACCCTTCGAGGAGGAGATCGTCATGTTCTGGAACTGGATCGGCCGGTCACACGATGATATCGCGCAGGCTCGCGAAGACTGGATGACAGGCACCCGCTTCGGCGAGGTCAAGGGCTACGACGGCCCCCCGATCCCGGCCCCCGAACTCCCCCCGACCCACCTGAAGCCCAGGGGAAGGGTCCGCTGAACTGCCCTTATGTGCGGATCCGGGCCAGGCATCGAGGCCGTTTCCCGAGGGGCATCGGATCGTCGGTCGATGTGTTTCGTCGACTGGTGCTCAGCGGGGGCGGATCGAGCCGTTGCTGCCGGGCCGGACGCCGAAGCGGCTGTGACCGGCCCGCCGCAGGAGCATGCCTTCCGATGCTCCTGCGGCGGGCTGACGACCAAATTCCATCTCGCGGCCGACGGCATTCGCCATCACGCCTGGGCAGGCCGATGACACGCATCGCTCCCCATCCCAAACGGCTGAGCAGCACCTCCACCACGGGATCGCGCACCCAGGGCGCCCGGTCGGCATCTCTCGGGACCGTGGTCACTGCAGTCGACGCCTTGCAAGGACCCCTGGTCCGGGTCGAGGAGTGCACTGAACGGCGGGGTTCTGTCGGATGTCTGTCAACCTGCCCAACCTCTGCCCACACGCGGACGGTGCTGGCCGGTCGCCCGCTGCGACCATCCGTCCCAGCGGGGCAATGCAAGCCCGACAGGGCTGATGAGCTGCCGACCCCATGTGCTCGAGGCGTAAGCCAGCACGACGGTGCCAAGCGAGTGGTACCGAGCCGCCGTTGCCGCCTCCGGTGCCGGTACCCACCCGTTGGTGGACATGCCACTGGGAAGGTTGGGACCCCACACGCGCTTCCAGGGATGCAACTTGTCTCTGCATCCGGATTCATGGGTCTGTTGTCGATCACATCGTCTAGATTCGTGTGCAGTCGGGATATGGCTGGTTGCGTACGTCCGACCTTCGAACGATCACAACGTAGGGGTCAATGTTGCGACATGGGGATGGGGCCGGGGCGCGCGAGGCCCGTGGCGCTGCCGAGCGGATCGACACTCGTCCGTGCGTCCGCCCGGAGGGTGGGGTGGCCCGAGTCGCACGTGAGGTGACACCTCGCCCGGCCGTAATCGGCCTGAGTGGACTCCGGGCCGCCACGAGTGTGCGGACGTCCGTTGGTCGCTGGGGCGGCTACCTCGAGGGCGGTCGCGCGTGACCATCATGCAGGCCTGGACCCCGGACGCAGATCTCGTGCGGCAAGTCCGGCAGCAGTTCGACAAAGCCCTCGACTCGTACCGTGCCAACGCCCACCTCGTCACCGAGCACGCCAATCACGAGGAGTCCATCAGGGTCGGCGGATATGCACATCGGACTCTCCTGGAGCTGGTCCAGAACGCCGCCGACGCGATGTCGGGAAGTGGCGAGAACGCCGGGGAGCTCGGTGGCCGTGTCGAGATCGTCCTCGACACGGAGAACGAGACGCTGTACTGCGCCAACGCAGGACGTCCGTTCTCCAAGGACGGACTGACCACGATCACGCACGCGCATCTCAGCGGCAAGCGGGGCGACGAGATCGGGCGCTTCGGCCTGGGTTTCAAGTCCGTCCTGGCCGTCTCGCCGGCTCCGCAGGTCTTCAGCCGTTCGGTGTCGTTCGAGTTCAACTCGCGTACGGCTCGAGAGGAGATCGGTCGAATCGCGCCCTCCGCGAGGCGGCATCCGGTGCTGCGCACCCCCACCGTCGTCGATCCGTTCGCTGCGTTCGCTTCGGATCCGATCCTCGACGAGCTCGCCGGCTGGGCCTCCACCGTGGTGAAGCTCCCGCACGCGGCGAACCTCGGCCGTCTGCGCCAGGAGATCGAGTCGTTCCCGTCGGAGTTCCTTCTCTTCGTCGGCGCCGTCCGGCAGGTCAGACTGCGGGTGCTCGGGGCGGCCGCGTTCGAGACGAGCCACACGTCCCGTGACTTCGGCGGGGGTGTCTTCAAGATCGAGACCCCGGACGGGTCCGGGGAGGAGTGGATCGTCGAGGACCGCATGCACATGCCGTCCGCAGTGGCCCGCAAGGAGGTCGGGGAGGCCGTTTCCCGCAACGAGGTCAAGGTCACCGTCGCCGTCCCGAGGCGGCGGGCCCAGCAGCGCGTCGGACGGTTCTGGTCCTACTTCCCGCTCCAGGACCAGACGTCCGCGTCCGCGCTGTTCAACGCTCCGTGGAGCGTGAACGACGACCGGACCACGCTGCTCGAGAACGACTACAACCGGGAGATCCTCAAGACGCTCTCGGGCATGTTCGTCGGCCTGCTGCCGCGGGTGACCCAGCCGGACGACCCGGCCGCACACCTCGACTACATGCCCGCGCGAGGACGGGAGCCGCTGTCGTTCGGCGACAAGCTGCTCTGCGCCCACGTTCCGGCGATCGCGGGCGGTCGCGAGCTGGTCCCCGACACCACGGGGACCCTCGTGAGCGCCGCCGATCTGCGCCCCCTGGACTTCGCCGTCGAGGTCGCCCCGGACATCCACCAGGCGTGGGGCATCTCCCCGCACACCGCCACCGACGTACCGCACTGGCGGTGTTACACCTCGCCGCAGCGCATCACCCGCCTGCGGCAGCTGTTCATCACCTCGAGTCCGCACGGCGGCATCGATGCCACCGACAGGGACATGAAGCGCGCCCTCGAAGGGATCCCCAAGCGAGGGCTCCTCTCCTGGCTGCGCGAGTGGGCCGAGGGGCCGGATCCGGTGTCCGCCGCCAACGCCTTCAGGTTCGTGGTCGGCAAGAAGTCGTCCCTGCCTGGCAGCGACCTGGCCAAGGTCATCCCCACTCTCGACGACATGCGGGCACTGGCCGACAGGAACATCGTCTTCCTGCACCAGGAGGAAGGCGTCGAGATCGAGGGCGCGATCTTCGTCTCCCCGGCCTTCCTGAGTCAGCCGGGTGTCGAGCAAGAGCTCCGCAAGGCGGGGTTCCGGGATCTGGACCCGCGGGCCATCCTCAACGCACGGCTCGCGGCCCTCTCGGCCACTGCGGGCGAGGACGAGCTCACCAAGCTGTGGGACGCCGTCGAAGGGCTGTCCACCGGTGAGGCCGCCAAGGCCCTGGCCGCCCACTCGACCACCATCAAGGTCCCGACCGGTGACGGTGAGTGGGCCTGGCCCCGCACGGTGTTCGACCTCCCCGAACCGCTGGGTGAGGAGCACGCGCCGAGGACCCTGGACCGCGGACGCTGCATGCCCGAGGTGGCACATGCGCTCGGCGTGGTACGAGTGCCAATGAGCCGCTATTCCGCGGAGGACGAGCCGGCGATCGAGGAGTACCGGGAATGGATCCTCACCACGCTCAACGCCGCGCAGGGTCCGGGCGAGAGACCGATAGGGAACATCGATTTCTACCCCGGTGAGGGGCCGGGCCCGTTCTCAGTGCTGCCCATCCTGCTGGAAGCGGGTGCGTCGCAGAAGTTGCGCGAGACCTGGACCGTCGGCCTGCTCGAGGCAGGCGACAGCGAGTGGACGTGTGAGGACCTCGACACGGGTCGCACGCACGTGGTGCCGTCTCCCGTCCGCTGGGCGGTGGACCGCGCGGGTCTGCTCCAGACGACGCGGGGGTACCGTCGACCGTCCGAGGTGGTCGCCCCCTCGCTCGTCAGGTACGAGAAGTTGCTGCCGCTGTTGAAGGGCTCGCGTCGGGTGGCGGAGGCGCTGGAGCTTCCGGACGAGATCGAAGCGGTGCCGGCCCAGATTCTCGAGGAGGCACTCGCGGCTGAACTGTTCCCGTCGAGCCTCGACGACGCCCTGTTGGTCGAGTTCATCACCGTGACGTGCCGGATCGCCTACCCGGCCGGCCGTCCGCCGAGCATCCCGGCCCGGGTGAAGCGGGCCGTCGAATCGCGTGCACCCGTCTCTGTGTATCTCGCCACCTCGGACGAGCAGCAGCAGTTCCTCTCCTCGCGGGAGCGGCCGTACCTGCGCGTGACGGAGGCCCAGGCGGCCGACCTCGTCGCGACGGTGGGGTGCCGCCGGTTCGAGGACAGCTTCGCGTTCTCGATGGTGATCGACGGCGATCAGCAGGGAGAGCGGATCGTCGACCTCTTCACCGGTCTGCGCAACACGCACGCCGCCAGCAGGCTGGCCAACGCCACCCTCGCCCGGGCGATCCAGGTGGTCAAGCGGACGACCACGGAGGACGGGGTCGAGGACAAGCCGCTGCCGTGGCACCTCGAGGGGACGGCTCTGGTCGTGGCGGGTAGCGACGCCGACGAACGTCGGCTGCTCGGCTTCGTCAACGAGGCCTTTGAGCTGCGTCTGAACAACGCCGACCTCGACGGCGTACTCAAGACCGGTCTCGACCACCATCTCCAGGAACTTCGACAGGAGGCCAAGGCCGCCGCCAACGACGCCGATCGGCTCGACGTCTACTTCGGGCCGGACGACCTGCGTGATGCTCTGCCCAAGGGCTTGTGGCAGGCGCTGGAGGCGCAGGGACTGATCGACAACCGGTCGTCCGTCGCGGATCTCTTCCTCACCGTGTACGGCTCGGACGCGATCAGCACCCTCGCGGAGCAGTTCCGGCAGGTGGGCTTCAACGACGTGCCGACCCAGTGGGCAGGCAGCGCCACCACTATCTCCTGGTTGCGGAAGATGGGCTTCGGATCCCAGTACGCGGGCCGCCGCAGGGAGCACCAGGAGCAGGAGTTCGTCGTCCCCGGCGCAGTGAAGCTCAACCCCCTGCACCCGTTCCAGCAGCGGGTCAGTCGTCAACTCAAGGACGTCCTCGTGCTGCGGGATGCCAGGGGCCGACATCTCAAGGCGATGGTGGAGCTGCCGACGGGAGCGGGCAAGACGCGTGTCGCTGCGGAGACCGTCCTGCGGCTCTTCACCGAGGATGAGCTGCGAGGGCCGGTCCTGTGGATCGCGCAGTCCCTCGAGCTGTGCGAGCAGGCTGTCCAGACCTGGACCACCGTCTGGAGGGGGCTCGGGGACGAGCGCCCGCTGACCGTGGGGCGGCTCTGGGAAGGCAACACGGTCCACGAACCGGACACGGAGTTCAGTCTCGTCGTCGCCACGGACGCCAAGCTCGACGCCGTCCTCGGCAGTGCGGAATACGAGTGGCTCGCCGAGGCATCTGCGGTCATCGTCGACGAGGGGCACCGAGCCGGCGGTTCCGAGCGGTACACACGCATTCTGGAATGGCTCGGTGTGGCCGGGCGTGGGTGGGACCGTCCTCTGGTCGGGCTGTCCGCGACGCCTTTCAAGGGCACCTCCGAAGAGGCGACCAGGGCCCTGGTCAACCGGTTCGGAAACCGTAAGCTGGACGCCTTCGACGCCGACGTCGACGCGTACAGGAAGCTTGCGGAGCTCGGTGTGCTCGCACGGGTCGAGCACCAGGTGCTGGACGGCATCGAGGTCGAGTTGGGGCCGCAGGAGATCGCCGAGGTCACCAGGCAGCGCAGGATCAGCCCCACCGTCCTGGAGCGCATCGGTAGGGATCAGGCACGCATGGCGAAGCTCGTCGACCACATCATGGGGCTGGACGAGGACTGGCCCGTGCTCGTGTTCACCCCGAACGTGCTCTCGGCCCAAGTGCTCGCCGCCACACTGCGCTACCGCGGGGTCGAGGCGGCATCGGTGAGCGGACAGAGCGGCAGGCAGGAACGCCGCGACATCATCAAGAAATTCAAGGACAACGAGATCCGTGTCCTCGCCAACTGCGACCTGCTGATCCAAGGGTTCGACGCCCCGGGCGTCCGCGCCCTCTACATCGCCCGACCGACCTTCAGCCCCAACGCCTACATCCAGATGGCTGGGCGTGGGCTGCGCGGTCCGGCCAACGGCGGAAAGGCGGAGTGCCTCATCGTGGACATGGCCGACAACTTCGGCGATGTCAACGAGTTGCTCGGCTACCGCGAGTACGAAGACCTCTGGAAGGAACAGCACGCGTGATCCTGGTTCCCGATCTCGCGGACATCGAGAAGTCCGCGACCAGTGACGCCGAGCGCCGGGTCGCCCGTCTGCTTCGAGGGATCGAGGGCGACCCCGACGCGGTCGCCTTCCACTCGGTGAAGCTGCGCTCCCACGAGTACAAGCAGCAGGCGGAGGCGGACTTCGTCATCCTGTGGAATAAGGTCGTCATCGTCGTCGAGGTGAAGGGCGGCGGTGTCCGGAAGTACGACGGAGCCTGGTACAGCGTCGACCGTCGCAACGACTGGCACAAGCTGACCCGCTCGCCCATGGAGCAGGCCCGCACGGCCATGTACGCCCTGCGGGACATCCTGAAGGAAGAGGGCATCGGCTGGTTCGCCCACGAGGCTGTCGTCGTCACGCCCGACATCGACCCGCTCCCGCACTCGGTCGAGTGGAAGCCGACTCACTGGCTGGCCAAGGACTCGATGAGCGTGGAGGGTTTGGCCGGTGCGCTCGACGCGATCGCGGCAGCCTCGCGGACTGCTCCCCACGGCCAGAGGCTGGCCCGGATGGAGGACGTGCGGGCGCGCCTGTTCGGCGAGTTCACCCGGATGCCCGTGATCGACGCCCAGCGTGGTGCGGTCATCGAGGAGCAGAACCGTGCGACGGCCGGCCAGGCCAGGGTCCTTGCCTCGCTGGCACGCAACCCGCGGGTGATGGTGTTCGGCGGCGCGGGCACGGGCAAGTCTCTCGTCCTGGTCGAGGCGGCCAAGCAGGAGGCCGCTCGGGGCAGGTCGGTCCTGGTCACCTTCGGCTCGCCGGAACTCGTCCGGTTCTTCACCCCTCACCTGGCCGGTCGCGAGAACATCGACGTGGTGCCCTTCGGAAAGCTGGAGCCGACCCGGGCCTACGACGTGGTGTTCCTCGACGAGGCCCAGGACCTGATGACGGCCGAGGCCATGGACACCCTCGACGAGGTCGTCGCGGGTGGGCGGGCCGGAGGCCGCTGGCGGATGTTCCTCGACACGAACAACCAAGCACACGTCGACGGGGGCTTCGACGAGGACGTCCTCGAACTGATCACCCCTGAGGCCCTGACGGTCGACCTGGACCTCAACGTCCGCAACACTCGGGCGATCGTGCACATGGTGCAGGAGTACCTCGCAGCGGACGTCGGAGATCCGGGCATCGTCCACGGGGAGCGGGTCCAGTGGCACACGCCGGCCAGGACCGCCGACCTCGCCGCAGCTGACGCGGTGGCGCGACGGTTGGTGGCCGACGGAGTCCGTGGCCAGGACATATGGATCATCAGTACGGCGTCGGACGAGGCACCCCGCGAATTGCCGGGCGGGTACGTGGTGACGAGTCCCAGGTATGCCAAGGGACTGGAGGCGGAACACGTCGTCGTCTGCGACCTTCCCCGTTCCTTCGACAACGTCGGCACCGCGGCGTTCTACGTGGCGGTGACGCGCGCCCGCGTCTCCCTGCACATCGTCGCCTCCAGAGAGGACCGGCGGCGCCTGCAGCAGCTCCTGCCCCAGCGGTCGGTGACCGCGTGAACAGGACCAGGGCGCAGGATCTCGCGTTGAAGCACCTCCGTGCGGCCTACCTCGGGCCGGAGGGAGGCGAGGACGAGGTCGTCACCAACCTGCCGGACCGCCAGTACTGCGTCGGGATGCTGTTTCCCGCCGGGTCATTGCTGCCTTCCACGAGGGAGGCACCTGGTGACGAGGAGGTGTCGTCGGACGTGGCCGAGGGAGAGGTCGAGGAAGCCGGCGCGGGGGTGCCGCTCGCGGAGGACTGGCGGCCCTCCTCGGTCGCGATCTCGTTCGTCACGGACCGGGAAACCGTCCTGTGCGACTTCTCGGCCGGCACCTATCGGCGGGTCACCGAGGACGGGCCTCCGCGTTGGCAACGAGTGCCCTTCGCGTGCGCCGGGGTCGAGCTGTCGGCGGATCGACCGCCGCGGGAGTTCCGCGCGGGTGAGGTGTCGTTGGAGCTCGGATCGAGGTGGCGGCCCTACGGCAACGCCCACCTCGTGACGGTGCACGTACGCGTCCAGTCCCCCTCCACCGGCGACGACCGCTCCGACATCGCCCTGATGCTCTTCCAGACAGCGCTCGGCGTGAGGCCCGCGCCCGGGGGGACGATCCGCGAGTACGACGTGACGCGGTCGTTCGACGCGGATCCGGAGTCCGCCGAGCTGCGCCTGCGCTACCGCGACAAGAAGGTGTACGCGGTCGGTCACGGCATGGCGGCGGAGTGGGATGTGTCGGACGGCGTGTGCACGCGTGTCTTCCTCGACCCTGTCCCGGCGTTCGTCGTACCCGCGGTCGAGACCACCGGCTTCCCACCCGGGTCCGCGGCGGCCAAGGCACTTCGCCTCGACCTCCTCGAGCGGATCGACCGGGAACCGGACGAGGTCCTGGCCACGTTGGACGTGTTCGTGGCGGCCTTCGCGGACTGGGTCACCGAACAGGAGGCACAGGCCGAGGGCCACGGCGACGACACCCCGATCGCCAGGGCGATCACCGGCCGGGCGCGTGCCGCCGTGCGGCGCATGGAGGCGGGCGTCGCCCTCCTGCGCGAACCGGAGCAGGACTCCTTGCGGAAGGCCTTCGCGCTCGCCATGGCCGCGATGCGGCTGCAGATGCGCCGGACCGGGATGAAGCACGGTCAGGACCCGGCCGGGGTGACGGAGCCGAGCTGGCGCCCCTTCCAGCTCGGCTTCCTGCTAGTGGCACTCGCCTCGACCGTCGACGACGCGCACGAGGACCGGGAGCTCGTCGACCTGATCTGGTTCCCGACCGGCGGCGGTAAGACGGAGGCCTATCTGGGGCTGGCGGCGATCGAGATCTTCCACCGGCGGATCGTGCACGGCACGGCGGGCGCCGGCACCGCCGTGATCACCCGGTACACGCTCCGCCTCCTGACGTCCCAGCAGTTCCAACGCGCCGCCTCGCTCGTGTGCGCGATGGAGGTCCTGCGGCGCAGCGATCCCAGGGCTGTGGGGATGGCCAGGTTCTCCATCGGCCTGTGGGTCGGCAACGAGGTCACCCCGGCGACCAGGAGAGACGCCAAGAACGCACTCGACCGCCTGTGCAAGGCCTCCCGGCCCAAGGAGGCGAACGAGTTCCAGGTCGAGAGCTGTCCCTGGTGCGACACCCCGATCCTGCCCCAGACCAAGGACCACGACCGGGCCCGGTATGGCTTCCGACTCGTCGGCCGTGACGTAGTCATCCACTGCACGAACACGGAGTGCCCGTTCGCCGACGAACTCCCCGTGGGCGTGGTCGACGAGGTGCTCTACGAGGAACCCCCGACCATCCTGCTGGCCACGGTGGACAAGTTCGCCCGTCTGCAGTTCAAGCCCGAGGCGGGAAGCCTGCTCGGCCTCGACACCATGTTCCGGCAGCCCTCGTTGATCATCCAGGACGAGCTGCACTTGTTGTCGGGACCGCTCGGGACCACGGTCGCCGTGTTCGACGCCGTGATCAAGATGCTGCTGGGCAAGCACGGTTCGCAACCCAAGATCGTCGCCTCGACGGCCACCATCCGTGCGTCGGACGAGCAGGTACGAGGGCTCTACGGGCGCGACGTCGCCCTGTACCCGCCGACCGGGCTCGAAGGGGACCGTACGTTCTTCTCCCGTGCCGTGGATAGCGGCGAGGGCCGCCTGTACGTCGGCCTGATGCCGCAGTCCGTCTCGCAGGTCTCCGCGGTGATTGCCGCGGTCGCCCCCCTCGTCGAGGTCCCCGAGGTGCTTGTCGCCGAAGCCGAGCCCGAGCCCGGGACGGAGGCGAAGCGCGACCCGTACTGGACGGTCGTGATGTACCACAACAGCCTGCGGGAGCTCGGTCGCTCAGGAACCCTCGTGGTCGACGACGTGAACGGGCGCCTGGAGCCCCGGTCGGAGCGCTTGGGCCTTCCGCTGCGTCGGGTGAGGGCCGACCGCGTGCTGGAGCTGACCAGTCGCCGGGGCCCCGAGGAACTCCCCAACGACCTGCGGGAGCTGGGCCGCAGCGTGGACGACGGAGATCGTGCCGTCGATGTCGTCCTGTCCTCCAACATGCTGTCCGTCGGCATCGACGTGCCGCGACTGGCGGTGATGCTCATGGTCGGGCAACCGAAGACGACCTCCGAGTACATCCAGGCCACAAGCCGCGTCGGCCGCGGGAAGAACAACGGCATCGTCACGACCCTGTTCCGTTCGAACCGGGCCCGCGACCGGTCGCACTTCGAGACCTTCCGCGGCTACCACCAGACGCTCTACCGCAACGTCGAACCGACGAGCGTCACCCCCTGGTCGGTGGCTTCCCGGGAGCGATCGTTGGCTGGCGCCCTGGTGGCGCTGGTAAGGCACTCCTTCTCCTCCCTCGCGGACAACGACAGCGCGTCGCGTCTGGACCTGTCCGACGATTTGCTGCGCGGGGCACTCGACGGCCTGGTCGTCGGCTTCGTCGGCCGGGTGGCCCGCTCCGAGGAAGTGGAGGCCGAGGAGACCGAGACGGAGGTGTGGCGGCTCCTGCACGACTGGGACCGCCGTGCCCGTCTCGCACGCGAGGCCGGGGCCGTCCTGTCCTACGACCGCAGGAAGTCGGACGACGCGGCGCTGCTGAAGCGGTTCGGTCAGCCCGGGGAGGGATGGCTCGTCGGCGACTCGATGCGATCCGTCGAGCCGAATGTCGCCGTACAGGTGCGTGAGCCGATGGAAGGAGGCAACCGTGGAGCGGATTCTGCATGATCTGCGGCTGTCGGAGACCCTGTCACCCTTCGGTGTTGGGGCGATCGTCGACGTGCTCGGGGAGTCTCTGATCGCACCCGACACCTCGTGGTGGGACCACAAGTACTCCCGCGAGATCAGTTGTGAGCGACTCTTGTCGCGGCTCGGCCCAGGCGTCCTGCGACAGGCGCCGGCTCATTCGGGGCACGCCGCCAAGGAGACCCCGCACCTGCTGTACTGGCGCTTCCCCGCCTGGCGGTTCTGCGAGCGGTGCACGAAGCTCTCGCAGCTGACCGGCAGAGACAAGGGGCGTTGGAAGAACAGCTGTGGGTGCGGCGGGGCCCTCGTACCCATGCGCTACGTTGCCGTGTGCCAGAAGGGCAGCCACATCCAGGACGTCCCCTGGTTCAAATGGGCCCACCGCGGCAACGACGCGGGCGTCACCGAGGCCGTGCGGTTCTGCCGCGCCTACAAGGAACTGCACTTCGAGCGCTCGTCCCGTCGCGGAGAGGGACTGGGGGCGCTCAGCGTCCACTGCACCGGATGCAACCGCTCCCGCCCGCTCTCCGAGCTGGTCGGGAAGGACTCGCTGCACCGGGATGGCATCCGGTGCGACGGCACGCAGCCATGGGAGGAGCCGAAGCCAGGGCAGATCTGCGAGCACCGCCTGGTCGCCGTGCAGCGAGGCGCGACCGGCAACTACATGGCCGATCACAAGTCGGCCCTCGACATTCCGGAGGAGCGCCCAAGGGCCGATCGGACGACGGACCTGATCCGCGGCCATGTCTATTTCGAGAAGGTCGTGGCCGACAACGGTGGTCCGCAGGCGGAGATGGTCGCCGGATGGATCGCGGACGAGATCGAAGGGGTCTCGGCGGACGACGTCCTGGCTCTTGCGGCCCGTGGCGACAAGCCTGACGAGGAGGCTGTGTTCCTCGACCTCAAGGACGGGGAATGGGCAGCGTTCCTCACGAAACTCGACAGTGGCAGGGACCCTGGTGTCGGTGACTTCGTCGTCGACGGCTGGCGGGTGTCCGAGGCACAGGGTCGGCCTTCGGCCCTCACGAGCCGCCTCGTTTCCGTGGGGCAGGTGCGTCGTGTCCGCGAGGTTAGGGCACTTCTCGGTTTCCGGCGTCACGACGCCGACGCGGACCTAGTGAGGGCCGACCTCGGCCGTGACAAGAAGCGCAAACCCGTCTATCCGGCCGTCGAGCTGTACGGCGAGGGGATCTTCTTCCGGTTCGACGAGGAACGCATCTCCGAGTGGGAAGTCCTGCCCGAGGTCCGCAAGCGAGCCGCGATCCTGGCAGGGCGTCGTGACGCCACTCCGTGGGCGCAGCGCCTGGACGTCCCGGAGCCGCGTTTCGTCGCGCTCCACACGCTCTCCCACCTGCTGATCCGCAGGCTCGCCTTCGCGAGCGGGTACTCGTCGGCAGCTCTCCAGGAGCGTATCTACGCCAATTCGGGGAGGCCGGACCGTACGGCCGGCATCCTCATCTACACGGCGGCGGGGGATGCGCAGGGGACCCTCGGCGGTCTCGTCCGGTTGGGTGCGCCGGACAAGGTCCTGCCGCTGATGCTGGCCGCGTTGAGTGACGGCGACGTCTGCTCCAACGATCCGGTCTGCATCGAGAGCGATCGGCAGGGCTCTTCGCAGCTCAACCTGTCGGCCTGTCACGGGTGCGCCCTTGTCAGCGAGACGTCCTGCGAGACGGGAAACCGTCTGCTGGACCGGCAGCTCCTCCTCGGAGGGAGGAACGTGCCCGGCTTCCTGGAGCATGCGCTCGACCAGGTCCGGTCGTGGACGGGCTCGACCACCTGAGCTGCCTGTTGTCGTTCGGCGTCTTTTGCGGCCCGCTTCTCCTGGTAGATCTTGGTGAGGCGGGCGATCGCCTTGTCCTGGGTGGGGAAGCCGGCTTCCTCCGTCTGCTTACCGGCCGAGCTGCGGTAGCGGATCTTGTACTCGTGCGGGCACTTCGACCAGCGGGGCCGCGGGTGCTAGCAGTCCTTGTAGAAGGTGCCCATGCCGAGGGGGAGCGACTTCGTTGCCATGCGGTGCGGGACTCCTCGGGCGCCAATGCTGACCTTTTGCTGACGCCGGAGGGTCCACCACGTTCCTGACCTGCACGAAGACGGATATCTCGTGTTACGTTCTGGAACTGGATCGGGCGGTCACACGAGGATATCGCGCAGGCCCGCGAAGACTGGATGAACGGGACGAGGTTCGGTGAGGTGAAGGGCTACGACGGCGCTCCGATTCCGGCCCCCGAGCTGCCTCCGACACACCTGAAACCGCGTGGTCGGGCACGCTGAGCTGCGGAAATATTGAACCGTGCAGAGGTGTCGTGATCGCGGTTAAGCGTTCCGTTTGTTGGTGTCGCCTGAGCGTCGATCGCGACTCCCGCCGGGCCTTGAGGGGTGCGGGCGCCCGTCCCGTCTGTGGGCGCCCGCGGGAGGCCGTTTGTCTTTGAATGCTGACCCTTTGCTGACTTTTCTGATTGAGCGTCAAGAGTGTGATCCCCCAGCTCGTGACACCTGGTCGGCGCTCTGGCGTGTCGTCGATCGTAGGGTCTCTGTTGTTCGGCGCTGACCCGAGGGCAGCGGCGCTGGGTGTGCTCGGTGGGTGGGCGAGCAGCTAAACGATTGGCTCGGTGGCTCGTGGGGAATCCACAGGCCGGTCTTGAGCCTCAACGGCGACAACGTCGATGTCGACCGCCCGACAGGTGAAGGCCAAAGATGTCCGGATCGAGCCGCCGGGCAACGGGAGCCGCGGGTCGGAGAGGCTCGTGGTTCGTCGCCCGTCCCCCGAATCCTCACCCCTGGAGGCTGCGCCGCTCGCCCCGTTTATGGAGCGTGCACCGGTTCATTGGGAGCCGATGGCCCTGTCGTCGTCGCGACCTTCCGTGCTGTCTGGCGCGCCTTCATCGCGCAGGATCGCGACCCGGCGTTCCGCATGTCGGATCTTCAACGGCAGGCGGCTTGTGCAGCAGCGGGCATGTTCCTCGATGCGCAGCCGCACCAGAATTGGACGTGCGCTCGCAGGCGGCGGCGCATCGCCGCAACTTCTGGAGGATGCCGCTGGACGCGGGGGAGCTTGCCGATGAGCCCTGCCCCGGCCCGCACGGCGGGGCGGCAACGGGCGAGTCCGGGCAAGGTGCCGTCGGGGTGGCGCAACGGCCAGGGTCTGCTGGTAGCTGGGGCGGTCCGGAGACCGCGCCAGCCCGTGAACGGCCCGGATCTTGGTCCATGCCCGTACTGCTTCTCGGGCTGCTTGGAGGGAACGGTGTGGAGCTACCACTGACCGGCGAGCGTCAGAAGCATCGTCCACGTGTCGGCACCGCAGTGGGTTGACGGTGGTCGTGGCGCGACAGTTGCGCTCAGGTTCCTGGTTCGGCTGGATGGCTGCTGCCCGCGGCGCGTTGCCAGCTCCGGTAGGCGGCAACGGCTGTGGGGAGCGTGGGGAAGATGCGCTCCGGGCCGATCTTCGCTGTCATGCCGTAGGCGTCGAGGGGGCGGCGCAGGTCCTGCTTGACGCGGGCGAGGGCGAAGACGATGTCCCGGTGGGTGAGTTCGGAGCGCAGGGCCTCGACGGCGTCGAGGGCGGTGATGTCGACCTCGACGTTGGCCTCGGTGTTCAGGACGAACCAGTGCACAGGTTCGTCCTGGACCGCCACCGAGGCCAGCGCCCGGCGGCGGAAGTCCTCGGCGTTCGCGAAGAACAACGGTGAGTCGTAGCGGTAGATGAGGAGGCCGGGGATGGTGCGCGCGCTCGGATAGTCGTCGACGTCGTGCATGCCGGCCAGGCCCGGGACGATTCCCTCGACGGCGTCGTGGGGTCGGGCGACCCGCGTGAGGAGTTCGGCGACGGACAGCGCCACGGCGAGGAGCACGCCGTACAGGATGCCGAGGGCGAGGACGCCGAGTCCGCAGCCGAGGGCGAGCAGGAACTCCCGGCGTCGGAAGGCTGCCAGCCTGCGGAATTCGCTCACCTCGACGAGGCGCAGGGCGGCATAGACGACGATGGCGCCGAGGGCGGCGGAGGGGGTGTGGGCGAGCACCGGGCCGAGGAAGAGGAGGACGCCGGCCACGCAGGCGGCGCCGACGAGGGAGTACACCTGGGTACGGGCTCCCGAGGAGTCCGCGAGGGCGGTGCGGCTGGCGCTGCTGCTGACCGGGAAGCCGTGCAGGACTCCGGCGCCGAGGTTCGCCGTGCCGAGGGCCAGCAGCTCGCGGTTGGCGTCCAGGGGGTGTGGGTCGTCGTGCCGGGCGAAGGCGCGTGCGGTCAGGACCACGTCGGTGTAGCCGACGAGCAGAACGCCGAGAGCCGGGAGCACCAGGTCGGTGAGGTCAGCCAGCCGGGGCAGGGCGAACCCCGGCAAGCCGGTCGGGATCGCGTCGATGACGTCGATCCCCTGGTCCTCGTCCAGTGCGAAGACCGTCACCACCGCTGTGGCGAGAACGAGGACAACGAGTGGTCCCGGCAGAGCACGCCACAGCAGAGGCAGGGTGAACAGAAGGAGCAGGCAGCCCGCGGCCATGACGGTCGTGGGCCAGTGCAGGTCGCCGATGTGCCGGAGGAACGAGAAGAGCTGGGGGAAGAACCCCGATCCGCCGCCGCTGGTCCCGGTGAGGCGGGGCAGCTGATCCACGATCATGATGAAGGCGACTCCAGCCAGGTAGCCGACTAGCACGGGCCTGGAGAGAAGGTCGGCCAGGAAGCCGAGCCGGACGGCCCACGCGACCAGACAGAGCAGGCCGACGGCGAGGGCCAGGGCTGCGGCGAGCGCCGCGTAGCGCGTGGGGTCGCCGGCTGCGAGCGGCCCGACGGCCACGGCGGTCATGAGGGCGGTGGTCGACTCCGGTCCGACGGACAGCAGGCGCGAGGTGCCGCTCACGGCATACAGGACCATGGCCGGCAGGACGGCCCACAGGCCGACGACCGGGGGAAGACCTGCCACGCCCGCGTAGGCCATGACCTGGGGGACCAGGTAGGCGGCGACCGTGATCCCGGCCAGGACGTCGCCGCGTATCCAGTTACTCCGGTAGCCACGGAAGGCGGGCGGGATCGCAGCGATCCGTTCGTGCTTCGGCATGGCACCTCCGGAACTCCATGCGGGCCTGTGCCTCACCATGGTGCCGGGCGGGGGGCTGCAAGGAGGTGAAGCGCGCGAGTGGGCCGACCTCTACGGGCTGCCCTCACGCAGCCGGAAGCCGGTGATCAGGTCGGGCCTGATACGGATGGCGCCCGATGCGGTGCCCTCGACCCAAGGCTGCAGGAGGTGCGCGTAGCGCTCGATCTCGCTGGAGGCGGTGACGGCGGTGGCGTAGCCGGTGGCTACCACGCTCCACCCCAAGTGCGCGCCTTGATCGAAGACGTCGGCTTCGTACGCGACGACTACACCCGCATCTGCCTGAGCTGCGAGCAAGGCCCCCAGCGTCGAGCCGTCCTGGACCCGGACGATGATGTCGCCTGCGTCGAGAAGGTGGTTGACGGGGCGCACCGCGGGCAGCGCGTGACGGGTGAACACGATCCGGCCCAATTCGACCGTGCCCAGCAGCCGCAGCGCCTCGTCAGCGCTGAGCTCTTCCATCTGCCGTCTCGGCATGCTGA
This sequence comes from Streptomyces sp. NBC_00239, assembly GCF_036194065.1. NCBI lineage: Bacteria > Bacillati > Actinomycetota > Actinomycetes > Kitasatosporales > Streptomycetaceae > Streptomyces > Streptomyces sp. NBC_00239. Next base: position 7,464,071 of record NZ_CP108095.1, read on the forward strand.
CGGAAGGCGAGCTGGTGATCGTACCGGCCGGGTCGCTCTTCATCGTGGGCATCCTCGGTCAAGCGGGCGGGACGCCGGTGCCCTTGCCCGCTGTCGGCTTCTCAAAGGGGCGCGGGCCCAGGGGCGTGGCTTCGCAGCACCGCAAGCCGCCGGCTGTACTCCTCGTCGTCGATCTCGCCTCTGGCGAATCGTTCCGCGAGAAGCCTCTCGGCCCCCCTGTCGGAGGCTGCGTACGGCGCGGCTGTTGTGCGCCCGTCCGCACCATCTCGCCTGAGAGCGCGGACCACGAGGACGGTTGCTGCGACGATCAGAGTCCAGACGATCAGCGTGGTGAGGGACATGGCGAACCAGCCCCAAGCCCCCATGCCATGGCCGTTCCAGTACATCGCGCACCTGCCAGGTGGACGGGTCGACGGCCGCGAGCCGGCCATCTGATGCAAGGATCTCTGGCTGCGCCGTCCCCGGCATGGGCCGGTCGGCCCATAGACGGGACCGGAGGGCCCATGCCCGAGCCGGCGGGAACACCAAGACTGAAGACGGACTCGAACAGGAGGCCGTTCATGAGTACCCCTTCACCCACCCGTATCTCCGAGGCCTTGCCCGCCGACTGCCGTTCCCGTCTGATGGAACTGGCCCGGGAGGTCAACTTCGACGAGGGGACCCGACTCTTTCGCGAGGGTGGCCACGCCGATCGGTTCTGGATCGTCAGGTCCGGCACCGTGACCTTGGACGTCCACGTGCCCGGGCGGCGCGCCGCCGTCATCGAGAGCCTCGGCGCCGGCCAGCTGGTCGGCTGCTCGTGGCTCTTCAAGCCCTACTCCTGGCGCCTGGGCGCCGAGGCGATGACGCCCGTCCGTGCGTACGAGTTCGACGCGGAGCGCGTACGGACGCTGATGGACGCCGACGCCGCCTTCGGCTCTGCCCTGGGCCACTGGGTCGGGCAGGTCCTCGCCAACCGGCTGCAGGCCGCCCGCGTGCGCCTTCTCGACCTGTACGCGCCCTACGGCAGCGGCAGCTTCCTTTGATCGTCCGTACCGCAAAGGAGCCGGCCATGCCCGCATCCCGCTACACCGTCAGTGACGTCATGACGCACACGGCCGTCGCCATCGGCCGCGAGGCGTCCTACAAGGAGATCGTCGAGCTGATGAACCAGTGGAAGGTCAGCGCGGTTCCCGTCCTGGAAGGCGAGGGCCGCGTCGTCGGAGTCGTCTCCGAGGCCGACCTGCTGCCGAAGGAGGAGTTCCGGCGTACGGACCCCGCGCTGCCCGAGCAGCTGGAGGAAGCGTCGAAGGCCGGAGCGGTTCTGGCCGAGGAGCTCATGTCGAGCCCGGCGATCACCGTGCACCCCGACGCGCCCGTCGCCGAAGCTGCAAGGATCATGGCGCGCAAGCACGTCAAGCGCCTGCCCGTGGTGAACGCGCTCGGGATGCTGGAGGGTGTGGTCAGCCGCAGCGACCTCTTGAAGGTGTTCCTGCGGCCCGACGAGGAGCTCGAGGAGGAGATCCGCCAGACCGTGCTCACCGAACTGGCACCCGGTGTGACCTTGGAATTCGTCGTACAAGACGGCGTCGTCACTCTTCGCGGCCCGCTGCGGGATCGGGCCTTGGTCCCCCTGCTCGCACGGGCGATCCGCGCGGTCGAGGGCGTCGTGGACGTCCGGATGGAGCTGGAAAGCACCATCACTGCCTAGCGAGCCTGCTCGTCGGTCACGGGTGCATTGTGCGTCTTCCTGAGATAATTCGGAGGGAAACGCACAGCACGGACCGAGCCAGGGGCGATCATGTCCGAGGATCCGAACACGTCCGCGGGGGCGCCTATCAAGGTGTTCCTCCTCGATGACCACGAGGTGGTCCGTCGCGGGCTGCGGGACCTCCTGGACGCAGAGCCGGACATCACGGTCGTAGGCGAAGCCGGAACGGCCGAGCAGGCGCTCGCCCGCGGGCCGGCGCTCCGTCCGGACGTCGCCGTACTCGACGTGCGGCTACCCGACAGTGACGGCATCACCGTCTGCCGCGAGCTGCGCTCACGCATGCCGGGCCTGGCCTGTTTGATGCTGACCTCGTTCGACGACGAGGACGCCCTCTTGGACGCGATCATGGCAGGGGCTTCCGGCTACGTCCTGAAGCAGATCAAGGGCTCCGATCTGGTCTCGGCCGTACGCACGGTCGCCACCGGACAGTCCATGCTGGACCCTGCAACCACCGCCCGCCTGATGCACTCCCTGCGCGACCCGCTAACGGCGAAGGCACCGGAGGACGCCCGCCTGGCCGCTCTGTCCGAACGGGAGCGTGCCGTCCTGGAGCTCATCGGCGAGGGCCTCACGAATCGGCAGATCGCCAAGCAGCTCTACCTGTCCGAGAAGACGGTCAAGAACCACATCTCACGGCTCCTGGGCAAGCTCGGAGTGGAGCGGCGGGTCCAGGCGGCCGTGATCGCCGCCCAAGTGCGCGAGCACGATGCCGGGACGGCGAAGTAGGCAGGAACCCGGCGACGGTCAGCGCGGTGGCGGGACCAGAGGTACCTGCCACTCCAGGCGAGTGCCCCGCTCCCCATCGCGCCGCGCCGCGGCCTCCATCTGGCCGCTGAGCCGTTCGGCACGCTCGGCCAGGTTCCGAAGTCCGCTGCGGCGACCGCCTGCGGGCAGGCCGACGCCGTTATCGGTCACGGTGACCGTCAGGTTCCCGTCGGCCGCAACGATCGAGACCTCCGCCCGCGTCGCCTCGGCATGGCGGGCGACGTTGCTGAGAGCTTCCCCCACCACAGCGAGGGCCTCGTCCGCGACGGTCGACGGTACGTCCGTGTCGATCAGCCCCTCCACCCGCAGAGCCGGGGCGAAGCCAAGGGCCGCCGAGGCCTCATCCAGGGCCTTGACCAGACGGGAGCGCATCTTGTTCGCCTCACCCGGGGCCTCGTGCTCGCGCAGGCCGAAGATGGTCGATCGGATGATCTTGATGGTGACGTCCAGGTCGTCAACGGCCCGCGCGAGGCGTTCGGACGCCTGGGGGTGGTCGACGAAGCGCTGCGCGCTCTGGAGGGTCATGCCGGTGGCGAAAAGGCGCTGGATGGCCAGGTCGTGCAGGTCGCGGGCGATGCGGTCGTGGTCCTCCAGCAGGTTCATCTGCTCGGCGTCGTGGCGCCGGTCGGCGAGCTCCAACGCGAGGGCGGCCTGGCCTGCGAACCCCGGAAGCGCGGCGACTTCGGCGGTGGCGAACACGGGGCGGCCGTGCTTGCGAGCCAAAATCAGGACGCCGCTCAGTTTTTCCTTGGTGCCGACGGTGACGGCGGCCGCCGGGCCGAAGCCCGTCCACCTCTCCGGTTGCACGGTGACGCGCTCGTCGGTCGCCACGTCGGGGACCGTGATGAGGCCGTCGCGGGCCAGGGCGGCCTCCGCGAGAGTGCCCTGGGTACTGGGCAGGACGATCCCGCAGTGTGCCTCTGCTCCCTCCCCGAAGGCGAGGGAGCCTCGCAGTTCACCGGAGGACCCGAGCAGGTAGAAGACGCCCATATCGGCGCTGGCGATGTCCTTGGCCCGCTCCAGCATGCCTTCGAGGACCTCCTCCTCGGGCGCTCCGGAGAGCAGGGCGCTGGTGACGTCGGAACTCGCCTCCAGCCAGCGCTCACGCAACCGGACCTCCTCGAAGAGCCGGGCGTTCTCGATGGCGATGCCGGCCGCGACGGCAAGGGTGGACAGGACCGCCTCGTCCTCGGCGTCGAACTCTGCTCCGCCGCGCTTCTCGGTCAGATAGAGGTTGCCGAAGACCTCCTCGCGGACCCGGATCGGGACACCGAGGAAGGAGTGCATCGGCGGGTGGTGGTCCGGGAACCCGTACGAAGCCGGGTGCTTGGACAGCTCCGACAGCCGCAGCGGCTCGGGATGGCGGATCAGCTCGCCGAGGATGCCGTGGCCGGAGGGCAAGTCTCCGATCTGTGCGCGGAGGTCGTCGCTGATGCCGACGGGAAGGAACTCGGCCAGCTTTTTGTCGTTCCCGATGACGCCGAGAGCCCCATATTCGGCGTCCACGAGCACCACGGCAGCCTCGACGATCCCGCGCAGCACCTGCGGCAGGTCAAGCTCCCGGCCCACGGACATGACGGCCTCAAGCAGACCGTTCAGCCGATCTCGCGTGCCTCTGACCTCGTCGATCCGTACCTGCAGCTCATCCAGCAGTTCGTCGAGCCGCAGTCGAGGAACACCGCTCCGGGTGGGCTGTTCCCCTGCGCTCATGCCCACCTCCGGCCGGAAGTGATGGCGAGACGGCCATCGCTTCCACGGTATCTCCGGCCGGATGGCTCGGCCTTCCCACTCAGGGGGAGGTCATTGCACCATTCGGGCTCTCCTCGTGCCCGGGCGTACCGGTTTCGTCGTGCAGATGCCGGACGTGGGCGTCCGGGCCGGGGAAGAACACGCTGGTACGACCTGTGTCCGACCAGCGCACGTCGTACGGCGGGGTGCCGTCCTCGTGGTGCAGGGCGATGACTTCTCCGTCCCGGCCCGGCGTTCCGACGGTGGGGCCGCCCACGACGATCTGGTCGCCCACCTCGGCGTGGATCCCGTGTCCGTGGGACAGCGGATTCGCGTTCATGTTCATGCCTTTCTGTGGAATGCGCCTCTCAGGAGCCGGGCAGCGACGAATGCCGCGAGGGCTGCCGCGGCGGCGAGCCCGGTGCCGGCCCAGCCCACCGGCTGGGTGTCCAGCAGCGACTGCAGAGCGGGAACGTGCAGGGCAGCCATCGCAAGGAGGGCGGAGGCCGCCACGGAGGCGGGGAGGAAGAGGTTCTGGGTGGTGAGCAGCCTGGCCCTCAGACCCAGGGCCACGCCCAGCTGAGCCCCGAGCAGAGACAGGAAGAGCACGCTCTGCCAGGGCAGGCCCATGGCGCGCGCGCCGATACCGGCGATCAGGCTGAACGCTGTCACGGCGATGGCGAGGACGAGAAGGCGTTGCCACACGCCTGCGGCCAGGATGTGCTGTCCGGGCGGCCTGGGCGGGCGCCGCATGACCTCCGGCGCGGCCGGTTCGGCGCCCATGGCCACGCCGGTCAGGCCGTGGGTGAGGAGGTTGATCCACAGGATCTGCCCCGCCCGAAGAGGGAGGGCGAGGCCGAGCAGGGGACCGGCCAGCATCACGAGGATCTCGGCGGTTCCGCCGGCCATGGCGTAGACGAGGAAGCGCCGGATGTTGTCGTAGACGCGGCGGCCTTCCTCGACGGCCGTGACCACGGTGGAGAGCTCGTCGTCCGTGAGGACGAGGTCGGCGGCCTGGCGGGCCACCTCGGTACCGCGCGCGCCCATGGCGACGCCGATGTCGGCCTGGCGGAGGGCGGGACCGTCGTTGACGCCGTCCCCGGTCATGGCGGTCACGGCGCCGCGGGCGCGCCAGGCGTGGACGATGTCCAGCTTCTGCTGTGGATCGGTCCGGGCGAAGACGCGTACCTCGGTGAGGTCGGTGTCCGGTGCTGCGGCCAGCTCGGGTCCGGTGACGACCGCATCGGCTGGACCGTCCTCGACGAGGCCGATGCGTACGGCTATGGCGTGGGCCGTCGCGGGGTGGTCGCCGGTGATCATGACCGGGGTGATGCCGGCGGCGCGGCAGGCTGCCAAGGTGGCCGCGGCTGCCTCTTTCGGCGGATCGCTGATGGCGATCAGGCCGAGAAGGCTCAGGCCGTGTTCCGCCTCGGCGGCGGGCAGGCTCCACTGGAGCCGTTCGGCGCCTGCCACCGCCAGGACCCTGAATCCGTGCGCGGCCAGCTCGGCGGCCTGTCGGCGGGCCTGGTCCAAGACCTCGGGCGGCTCGGCGAGCACCGCGGGCGCCAGGACGGTCTCCGGCGCTCCCTTGAGGCAGACCAGGACGTTGCCGTCGGGCAGGTGGTGCAGGGTGGTCATCCGTTTGCGCAGGCTGTCGAAGGGGGCTTCTCCGATCCGAGGGCAGGCCTGGTGCAGATCGGCGGGGTCGGGGCAGTCGGCCTTGGCAGCCGCTGCAAGCAGTGCGGCCTCCATGGGATCGCCCACGGCAGTCCACGCGCCGGAACCGCTCTGGGGCGGTTTCAGGCTCGCGTCGTTGCACAGGGCTGCCGTGGTGAGCAATTCCTGGAGCGGGCGGAGCCGCTCGGGTGTCAGGGAGCGTTCGGCGCGGGTCAGGTTTCCGTGGGGTTCGTATCCGCTGCCGGATACGTCCGCGGTTCCCGACGGCGTCCACACGTGCTGGACGACCATGCGGCCCTCGGTGAGGGTTCCGGTTTTGTCGGTGGCGAGCACGCTCACCGATCCGAGCGTCTCTACCGCCGGCAGGCGTCGGACCAGGGCGCCCCGGGCCGCCATGCGGCGGGCTCCGAGGGCGAGGGCGAGGGTGACCACGGCGGGCAGGGACTCGGGCACCGCGGCGACGGCCAGGCTGATGGCGGTGACCGCCATCGTGCTCACGCCGAGGCCGCGGACGAGGCCCAGGGCGAAGAACAGCACGCACAAGGCGAGGGTGACGGCGGCCAGAACGCGGCCGAGGGAGGCGAGGCGGCGCTGGAGCGGTGTCGGCTCGTGGCCCCCGTCGAGGAGGACTGCGATCCGGCCGAGGGCGCTGGCGGATCCTGTGGCGGTGGCGGTCGCGACACCCCGCCCCCGCACCACGACGGTGCCGGCGCTGACCGTGTCACCCGTGGCCTTGGCGACGGGTTCCGATTCGCCGGTGAGCATGGACTCGTCCATCAGGAGGGCGGACGCCTCGGCGAGATCGGCATCTGCGGCGACGATGTCTCCCTCCCCGAGCAGCAGGCTGTCACCCGGCACCACGAGCGCTGCCGACACCTCGTAGGCCGCGCCGTCACGCCGTACCCGGGCGTGGGGGACCGAGAGAGCGGAGAGCGCGGCGACCGCGCGGTCCGCCCGGACCTCCTGGGCTACTCCCACCGTCGTGTTGAAGACGACCACCAGTCCGATGACGACGGCGTCCGGGTGGTCGCCGATCGCGATGGTCAGGAGTGCGGCACCGAGCAGCACCATGATCAGCGGATCGCGCAGCTGGGCCAGTACCCGGCGGTGGAGGGGCGTAGGCCGCGGGGGTGCCACCTCGTTGCGGCCGTACCGGGCCAGTCGGCGTTCGGCTTCGGCCTGCGTCAGCCCCGCCGGAGTGGAGGAGCCGGCGGACGGCATTTCGATCGCGCGGCTGGTCATGGCGGGTTCATCCGGTGGGGATGGTGATCACCGGGCAGTGCGCGCGGTGCAGGAGCCCGTGGACGACGGATCCGATCCGCATGCCGCTGTATCCGCCGCGGCCGCGGCGGCCCACGACGACGGCCAGGGCGTGCTCGGCGGCCCGGGCCAGTTCCTCGACGGGGTGGCCGGTGAGGACCTCGTGGGTGACGTGCACGTCCGGGTACTTCTCGGCCAGGCCGGCGGTGGCCTCGGAGAGCAGGGTGCGCTGGGCGTGCAGCGCCACCTCCTCGTCGTCCAGCATGATGAGCGGCAGCTGCCACACGCAGACGACCCGCAGCGCCGCCCCTCGAAGGTCGGCCTCGTCGAAGGCGAAGGTCAGCGCGGCCGTGGCGGACGCGCTGCCGTCGATCCCGGCGACGACATAGGGCGGCTGCTGGCTGATGTGCTCGGCGTCGCCCACGACGACGACCGGGCAACGGGCGTGGGCGGTGACGGGGACCACGAGGGAGCCGGCGCTGAAGAACTCGGCGGTTCGGCTCAGGTGCCGGGAGCCGAGGACGATCATGCGGGCTTCTCGCGCCGTGCCGCCCAGTACGGGGGCGGGGAAGCCGCTCAGCAGGTCACCGTTGACAGCCACCTCGGGGTGGCGGTCACGTACCCAGTTGCACGCTTGTTCGAGCCGGTCGGATCCGGCCTGCCTCAGGGCCGTCTGGCGGGGCGTGTCGTCGACGTGTTGGGTGTCGTGCTGGGGCGGTACGGCGAGCACCAGGCGCAGCGGGAGCCGGCGCCGTTGCGCCTCGTCGGCGGCCCAGGCCAGGGCGAGGTGCCAGTCCCTGTCCGGGTCGATGCCCACGACGATGTCGCGGCTTGCTGACGGGTGGCTGGTCATGACTGACTCCCGAAGTCGCTGCCGGTCCGGGGGATGAGGAGGACGGGGCAGTGGGCGTGGTGCAGCAGGCTGTGCGTGGCCTTGCCCAGGCTGGGGGCGAGTCCGAGGGGCCCGGGCACCCGGCGGCCGCCCATGACGAGGAGGTCGGCGTGTCGGGACGCCTCGACCAGGACGCCGGCCACGGAGATGCTCTTCTCCGCATCGGCCTGCACCTCCAGGTCGGGGAACTCGCCGCGGATCACGTCCGTGACGGCCCGAAGGGTGTCCGCGTGCCCGCCGGCGATCTCGTCCACGCCGTCGAGCATGCTGACCACTTCACCGACCGACTGGAGCACGTTCCACACGTGCAGTAGCCGCAGGGAAGCCTTGTGCAGCTCGGCTTCCCGGGCGGCGTACCGGGCGATCAGGAGGTCGTGCTCATCGCGGATCGCTGCGAGGACCGTGCCGCTCTCCTCGGCCCCGTCGATGCCTCGGACGACGATGACGGGCGTCATGGCGATGGCCGCGGTCCCCAGCCCGACCGAGCCGAGCATGAGGGAGTTGAACCCGCCCAGGCCGCGATTGCCCACCACGACCGTGCCGTGGAGCCCGCCGGCCCGGTGCAGGGTGTCGACGGCGCCGGCGCGGCTGAATTCAGTGGTCACGGTCAGCCCGGGGTACTCGGCCGACACAGCCTTCGCCGTGTGGTCCAGGAGCGCCCGGCCGTTGACGCGGACCCGTTCGATGGTCTCCGCCGACAGGTACAAGGCCCTGCCGTCGGTGTCGGCGCCGTAAACGATGTGCAGGGGACGGTCACGGCGCACGGCCTCCTTGCCCGCCCATAGGGCGGCGACGCGTGCCGACTCCGAGCCGTCCACGCCGACCGTGACCGAGCTGGTGTCCGGGGTGTGGAAGATGCTTTCCACGATTCCTCCCAACCGAGAAGCCGATGAGGGACACCACTCACGCTGGCACCGTCGACGCCCTGCGAAGAGGGCCGCCCGGGACCCCAGGCGGGACCAAAGGTCCCCACCGTCACGGCCCGGCACCCCGGATCCCCACGGCCCCTGGACGGGACCGTTCGGCCCTCGCTCACCAGCGGTCACCGGCGGATGGTTGGAGGGACACCCACTCCGAACATCAGCCTCACGTGATACGGCGGAACAGGAGGGCCTCATGAAGCACCTCAAGGTGGCGGACCTCATGACTGACGAGGTCGTCTCCGTTGTCCCGGGCACCGCCTTCAAGGACGTCGCGAAGCTCCTCGCCCAGTACGACATCTCCGGAGTCCCCGTCTTGGACGACGAGGACCGCGTGGTGGGCGTCGTCTCGCAGACCGACCTGCTGGCCCACACAGTGTCCGGCTCCCATCCCGCCGAGCAGAGCAGCACAGTGGCTGGGCCGCCGTCCGCGGGCGACGTCATGTCCACGCCCGCGGTCGCCGTCCATGCCGAAGAGACAGTGGCTGACGCCGCCCGGCTGATGACCAGACGCGGTATCGAACGCCTCCCCGTCGTGGACGTGGAGGACCGGCTCGTCGGCATCGTCACCCGCCGGGACCTGCTCCGCATGTTCCTGCGCCCGGACTCCGAGATACGCCGACGCGTCACCGACGAGGTCCTCACCGAGGTACTCGGTGTGCCACCCGGTGACATCGACGTCCACGTGGTGGACGGCATCGTCACCCTGGACGGCCATGTCGAGCGCCGCAGTCAGCTCCCCGCACTTCTCAGCCTCGTCGAACAGCTCGACGGGGTCGTCGCCGTGGCATCACGCGTCACCGCCCGCACCGACGACACGGCAACCCACGCGGACCACGCCCGGCACGCCATGCCGTGGTGATGAGCGCCGGACCGCACGAAGGGAATCGCAGCCATGCAGAAGCACGTGACCGTCGGAGTCGACGGCTCCCCGGAAAGCCGGGCAGCAGCACGCTGGGCCGCACAGGAGGCCGTCCTGCGGCAGGTGCCGCTGCGCCTCGTGCACGCCGTCGACTGGCCCCTGGACCCGGTGTTCCCCGGACTGGGCCGCCAGGACGTGGACCGCTGGGCCGACCAGGCCCTGACCGAAGCCGCGCAAGAGCTGCACGGGCGCCACCCGAACTTGGAGATCACGACCCGCTGCCTGACAGCACGGCCCGCCGCCGCCCTCGCGGCCGAGGCCGCCGACGCCGGGCTGCTGGTCCTGGGATCGCGCGGCCTGGGCGGTCTGGTCGGTTTCATCGTCGGCTCGGTGGCGTTGTCCACCGTGGTCGCGACCGACACCCCGGTTGTCCTCCTTCGCGTCGCCGACGACCCGGCCGGCCCGGGCACCGGCTCCAGCGGCGAGGTCGTCGTCGGCGTTGACATCCACGAAGCGTGCGACCGGGTACTCACCTTCGCCTTCGAAGAGGCGGCTCGGCGCGACTGCCCACTGCGGGCCGTACACGGCTGGAAGATGCCGCCCGCCTACAGTTACGTCCCCTTCTTCGACCCGGACAACGAACGGGACATCGGCAGGAGCGTCACACACATGGTGGACGACATGCTGTTGCCTTGGCGGCACAAGTTCCCCCACGTGAACGTCAGCCACAGCGTGTTCATGGGATCCGCGGGTGATCATCTCGTCCGGGCCGCGCAGGGCGCGCAACTCGTCGTCGTAGGACGCCATGTGCGCCGCTCCGCCCTCGGTGCGCACCTGGGCTCGGTCGCCCACGCGGTCCTTCACCACGCAGCAGCCCCCGTGGCCGTCATCGCCCACGACGGAAGGAGCGCTACCGGTACCGGCCGTCCCGTCGAGGAGGAAGACCATGAAGCACCTGCGCACCATCGATGACGTCATGACACACGCCGTGATCTCCATCGACCGAGGAACCGCGTTCAAGGACATCGTGGAAGCGCTGCGGATGTGGAACGTAAGCGCGCTCCCAGTTCTGACCCAGGACGGACAGGTGGTCGGCGTCGTCTCCGAAGCCGATCTGCTGCTCAAGGCCCAAGGCGCCGACACGCCCCACGACTCCACCGCCGAGCAGCTGATGACCCGCCCGGCCGTGACCGTCACGAAGGACGCCACCATCCCCACCGCGGCGCGTTTGATGGCCCGCGGGCACCTCAAGCGCCTTCCCGTGGTCGACGGCGACGGCCGCCTCGTCGGCGTCGTCAGCCGCGGCGACCTGCTCAAGGTCTTCCTGCGCCCCGACGAGGACATCGGCGCCGAGATCCGCGAGATGATCACCTACCAGCTGATCCCGCACGCTTCCGCCGAGGTTCACGTCCACGTCGCCAACGGCATCGCCTACCTCAACGGGTCGCTGGCGGACCCCGCGATGGAAGACGTCGTCGTACGTGCCGCCGGCACCGTACCGGGCGTCGTCGACGTCAAGGCGGATTTCACCGTCCCCGTATCCGCATGAGGGCACGATCGTCATGCGACACCGCAGCGTCTCGGACCTGATGACGCACACCGCCGTCACCGTCCGGCGTACGACCGCGTTCAAGGAGATCGCCCGGCTCCTGAAGGAGTTCGACATCACCGCCATGCCCGTGATCGACGAATCCGGGCACCCGGTCGGCGTCGTCTCCGAAGCCGACCTTCTCCGTCGGCGGCCCGCCGGTGGCGCCGCAACAGCCGAGGAGTTGATGACCAGCCCGGCCGTCACGGCCCGACCCGAGTGGAGCGTGGTCCGCGCGGCCCGCGTCATGCAGCGGCACCGGGTCAAACGGCTGCCGGTCGTCGACGCGGAAGGCCGGGTGGTCGGCGTACTCAGCCGCAGCGATCTGATCCAGCTCTTCCTCCGCCGCGACCACGCGATACAGGAAGAGATCCTCGAAGACGTCCTGACCCGGACACTCCACCTCCCTCCCTCGGCCATCACCGTCGAAGTCGACGACGGCCTGGTGACCCTCAGCGGCACCGTGCCGCGGCCCGGACTGCTGCCCGTGGTGATCCGCCTCTGCCAGAGCGTCGACGGGGTCGTCGACGTCGACAACAGACTCACCTGCACGGAGGCCGAACAGGGCTGACCGGGCAAGGAGGGCCGGTCGGTCCCAGGTTGGGCCGCTCGGTCCTTTCCAAGGGCCTCGCAGGAGGCAGAGCCTGAAAGCAGCCGACTATCGGGCCCCACCGGTCGCCGTCGTGGCGCACGACTGAGGCCACATAGACAGGACCAGTCCCATGACCGCAACACACCTCGACCCCGACACCGTCATCCGGCTCGTCGGCGACGCCGTCACTGCCCCGTCCATGCACAACGCCCAGCCGTGGAAGTTCGTGTTCCATGTCGGCAGCGGCGCCCTCGCTCTCTACGGCGACCCGGAACGCGCCATGACCCGAACCGACTCGAACCACCGTGGCCTCCACCTGGGTTGCGCCGCAGCACTGTTCAACCTGCGCGTGTCCGCGGCCTGGATCGGTCTGCCGGTTCGCGTGCAGCTCTTGCCCGACGACGCCGAACCATGGCTGCTCGCCATGGTGACCATCGACGGAACGACGGGCGTGGACCGCGAGCTGGCCTCCCTGCACGACGCCATCCGGCGTCGGCACACCAGCCGGTACCCCTTCAGCGAGGAGCCGGTGCCGACGGCACTGCTGGACGGGCTGTGGGCTGCGGCCCACTTGGAGGGCTGCCGGCTGACCGTCCCTGATACGTGGCACGTCGACACCGTGCTCGGGCTGGTCCGGGACGCCGAACACCGCGAGGAGATCGATCCGCTCGCGCAGGCGGAAACCGCGGCCTGGACCTCCCACACCCAGAGTGCTGCAGACACACGTCGGGACGGCATTCCCGCCTCCGCATTCGGACCCAAGGGCTCCGGCGGTCCCACCCCCGTACGCGACTTCGGTTGGGCCAACCCGATACCGGATCGCGGCTGGGCCGTGTTCGAGAAGCGGCCGCAGCTGGCTCTGCTGAGCACCGAGGGGGACACGAAAGCTGACTGGATGCGGGCCGGCCAGGCAATGGAGCGCGTCCTTCTGCAGGCCACCGCTGACGGACTTGCCACGTCGATGACGTCCCATCCCCTGGAATGGCCGGAGCTGCGGTGGACGGTGCGAGACCCGGTCGCGGCCATGGGGCACGTGCAGATGGTCTTCCGCCTCGGCTACGGCCCCGCAGGCCCCGACACGCCCCGTCGCCCGTTGACCGAGGTCCTGGAAGTCCGGGAGTTGAAAGCGGTGGAAGACGCGTAGACGCTCGAATGGCGAACCCGCTCAGGGCGCCAGGTCTCGGCGTTGGAGCAGCACATGCGCCAGCAGGACGCCCACCACTCCAGTTCCGACAAGGATCCCGAGCTGGGGCCAGAGCACGTCGCCTTCTGCCAGGGCGTCGCCCGGGGCGTAGTAATGGAACGGGCTGAGGAACCTCAGCGATGCTGCCGGCGACCAGGCCAGCGCGATGAAGTTGACGGCGAATCCCACGGCTCCGATCGCGATGGTCGCGCCGATCACCTGGGCCCGCCGCCGTCCCGCCGCCGATACGGCCATCGCCGGACCGATCAGGCACAGGGCGAAGCCCAGACCCATGACCCCGGCGGCGAGCACCCCGCCGACCGGCACCTCACGGTGGATGTCCGGTGACAGCGCCACCCCCACCGCGACAGTGAGGGTCGCTGCCAGGTTCAGGGCCAGCGCCGCGAGCACCAGTGCGGCGCTCCGCTCGGTCAGCAGCCGGGTACGGCTGACGGGACGCACCATGACGAGTTCCACCGTTCCGGATTCCACGTCCGCGGCCACGGCGGCCGCGGCGAGCGAGCCGATCGCGGTGAGCTGCATGGCGATCCAGAAGGGGTGGGTGAGGCCGGCGCCCAGCAGCCCGGGGTAGCTGGCGATCGACACGTCGCCGCTGGATCCGCTGAAGGCCCGGTAGGCGGAGGGCGGTCCCTTCCCGCCCGCGGAGAAGAGCTGCCCGGGAGGAATCGCGTTGGCGACCATCACGATGAGCGCCTCGAAGACGACCATCCCGACGATCAGGGCGGCCAGCGTCCGGCGCCGCCGGTACAGGGCGAGCCACAACAGCGGCGATTGCCGTCTCACGGCTCCTCCCGCACGGCGCCGTTGCGGTACAGGTCCATGAAGGCCTCGTCCAGCCCGGCTTCTTCCACCGTGATGTCGGCTACCGGCAGGCCGAGCAGTGTGCGCAGGGCGCCCACCACTTCGCTCGGTGGTACGAGCAGCTCCACCCGGTCCCCCTGCCAGCGAGGGGCCCAGCGGTCTGCATCGCCCAGGGGCCGTGCCCCCCGGTCGTCCGCGAAGGACAGCCTGATCCGGCGGGCACGGGCCTCGCGCAGGCCGGCCACGCTCTGGACCGTGACCAGTCGTCCGTCCCGGATGATCGCCACCCGGCCGCACGTGCGTTGCACCTCCGGCAGGATGTGGCTGGAGAGCAGGACGGTGCGTCCGGCGGCGGCCGCCTCGCCCAGCAGTGCGAAGAACGTCTCCTGCACCAAGGGGTCCAGCCCCTCGGTCGGTTCGTCGAGCACCACCAGGTGCGGGTCGTGCTGCATCGCCTGCACCAGCCCGAGCTTCTGCTTCATGCCCCGCGAGTAGCCTCCGACGGGGCGGGCGAGGATCTCGGGCGTCAGCCCCAGCCGGTCGCACAGCTCGCCGCGGCGGGGCACGGGTGCTCCCTGGAGCGCGGACAGCAGATCGAGCGTTTCCGCTCCGGAGAGTTCCGGGTACAGGCGCAGTTCGCCCGGCAGGTACCCCAGGTGCGGGGCCACCTTGCTGTGATCGGTGATCGGGTCCCGCCCGAGCACTCGAACACGTCCTTCGGTGGGACGAAGCAGCCCGGTGAGACATCGCAGAGTGGTCGTCTTCCCCGCACCGTTCGGTCCGAGGAAGCCGAACACCTCGCCTGGTCGCACGGTGAGGTTCAGGCGGTCGATTCCCGTCACCGGCCCGTACCTCTTGGTCAGTCCGGTCAGCTCGATCGCCGGCCCGTCGCTCATGGATCCAGTCTGGGCCCGCTGCCGGAGACCCGCCCGCTCATCCAATGTCGTAGGCCGTGAGGGGGGCGTGCTGCGGTGCGGCCCCGGCTGCTGCCATGTCGCCGTAGGCGGTGCGCTTGAGCTGTTCCGCAAGGTTTTCCAGTGCTCGGGCGGCCGCGAGTTCGTCGCCGATCTCGGGCACGTCCTTGTCCGTCGGGTTGCAGCGTGCGGTGCCTTGGCCCGTGAGACGCGTGGTGCCGGTGTCGAGTTCGACGCGGACCTTGGTCGTGTGCTCTTCCTCGAAGAGGTAGAGGTGGGTCTTCCATTCGCTCGTGTGCGACATGGTGTGCCTCCGGTCAGATCAGGGAGCAGCGGTGCGGGGGCTGCGAGGGGTAGTGCCACGTGGCGGCTGCCACGGTGACCGGCCGGCTGCTCGGCTGGTCTCCCGCCCGGTAGGTGGTCTCGCCGACCGTGGTGGCCGTCACGGTGTACCGGTGGCTCGAGAGCTTCTCGGCGGTGCGGTGGCCGTCCGTCCAGGCAGCGCGCCCGAGGGCGAAACCGGCGATGACGGCCAGGAGGCAGGTCAGCGCGAAGGCGGCATGCATGTGGGTCCGGGTGCGGTCGGCGTCACGCCTGAGCGGGTTGGCGCCCGTCCCTTTCGTCCGGTGGTGCATGGCACGCCTCCGTGCTGGTGCGTGCCGAGCGGTGCCGTCCCTTCAGGCGGCGACGAGCTCGGCGCTGATGTGGTGGGCCCAGTTCTGGATCCGTTCGGGGTTGCGGAAGTCTCCGCCCTTGCCTTCGTGGAGCAGCGCCTTGGCGAGGAATCCCGGGGTGTGGGCCGTGATGCTGCCGCCGAAGGTCATGTGCTCGCGTGCTCCGATCAGCTGCATCTCCCGGGCGACGGCGGAGACCGGGGGGATGTCGTCTTCTTCGGCGGAGCGGTCGAGCGGGCCGCTGCTGAACATCCACACCGGGCGGTGCCGGAGGGATTCGGCGTTGCGTTCTGCGCAGTGCTTGGCCTTGCTGCTCCAGTGGCCGGCGTATAGGGAGCCGCCGAGGACGACGGCGTCGAGACCGTCCTCGCGGAGGGTCTTGCCGATCTGTTCGGCAATGCCGGCGGTGGCGCCGTGCTTGGTGCCGTAGGCGACCAGGACTCGCTTGGTGCTCATGGCGGGTACTCCTTGGTTCCATGGTGCGTGGCTGCTGCCACTGTCACGCGGCCGACGGCTGCTCCGCTTGGGCCGGACGGATCCCTGCGGGGACCATTCGGTCCTCCCCGTAGCGGCTCTCCTCGGCGACGGCGACGTGCTGCTTGACGGCGGCGAAGCTGTCCGGGGCCACGGAGATCGAGTCGATCCCGGCCCGGACGAGGAAGGCGGCGTAGGCCGGGTCGTCGCTGGGCCGCTGGCCGCACAGGTCCACCGGACGTCCCAGGGTCTGGACCCGTGGGAGGAGGATCCGGATGAGGTCGGTGACGGCAGGGTCGTTCTCGTCGAACACGTCGGCGAGGGCTTCGGAGTCGCGGTCGACTCCGAGGGTGAGCTGGGTGAGGTCGTTGCTGCCGATGGAGAAGCCGTCGAAGCGCTCGGCGAAGTCCTGGGCGAGAAGGATGTTGGAGGGGATCTCGGCCATCACGTAGACCTTGAGACCGTTCTCGCCGCGCCGCAGTCCTTCCGCCGCCATTACCTCCAGGACCTTGTCGGCTTCCAGCAGGGTGCGGCAGAAGGGGATCATGACGATGACGTTGGTCAGGCCCATCTCCTCGCGTACCCGGCGCAGAGCCTGGCATTCGAGGGCGAAGCCTTCCCGGTAGCCGTCGCTGTAGTAGCGGCTGGCACCCCGCCATCCGATCATCGGATTGGCCTCCACCGGTTCGAAGGGGCGGCCCCCGAGGAGCTTGGCGTACTCGTTGGTCTTGAAGTCGCTGGTACGGACGATGACGGGGTCGGGCCAGCGGGAGGCGGCGATCCGGGCGATCCCGTACGCGAGCCGGTCGGTGAGGTACCGGCCCCGGTCGAGGTAGCCCTGAGCTGGTCGACGGCGCAGCGGTCGGCGGCACCCAGGCGCTCCGGATGCAGCAGGGCCATGGGGTGGACCTTGACCTGGTGCGCGACGATGAATTCCAGGCGGGCCAGGCCCACCCCGTCCGCGGGCAGCCGCCACCAGCGGAAGGCGGCACCGTCGTGGAAGCGGTCGAGCTGCTCTTGGATGCGGGTGCGCAGGCCGTGTCCGTCGAGCAGTTCCTCGTAAGCGTCGGCGGTCGTGGCGAAGCCGGGCGGCACACGCAGGCCGGCAGCGGTCAGCCCTCTGGTCAGCTCCCCCAGGGAGGCGTTCTTGCCGCCGACCCGGCCGACGTCGCCCCGGCCGAGCTCGGTGAACGGTACGACGCGTCGCATGTGTCCCATGACGTCCTCCGGGGGCTGCGTGTCGGCAGGGATCAGTACGGCAGGGGGCGGCCGGACGGCGTGCGCAGATCCAGCGGGGCGGGCTTGTGAGGCTGCTTGGGCCGGGTCTGGATCCCAATGCGCTGCATCGTGGTCACCCTCTTCGGAAGGCGGCGCCTGATTGGCGTCCGGGTTCCACGTTCACGCGGCAGGCCACCGGAGCCGCAGTGCTGAGAGGGCCATTCACAGGGGGCCGAGTGGGCCGCTGCGGTACGGGGCCGATCGGCCCAGGGCCTGGCGCTGAGCAGGGGCCCGGACCTGGCATGACTCTGTTCGACCCGCTAAGGGGTATCAACATCGGTGTCGCGCGCAGGAGTCCGGCGTCGCGGGTGGCGCGGACGGGGGGGGGTACGGCGACGATGTCGCCGAGGGAGGCGACCCCGCCGGTGTCGGTGCGGCCCGGCGTCGAGGGCTCGGGGGCGGGCGGTGGCGGCGTCGAAGGGGGCCCGGCCGTCGATGTCGTCGGCGAGGTAGCGGGGCGGCCGCTGCGCCGCGGCTCAGAAGGCCGTGGCCCACTACCCGTACGCCAGGCGTACCCAGGCGTACCCAGGCGGGATCACTCGGCGGGGGTGTCCGCCCGGACGATGGTGATCGGGCACGGCGCGTGGAGCGCCGCCTGCTGGCTCACCGAACCGAGCAGCGCTCGGCTGAAGCCGCCGCGGCCGCGGCTGCCCACGACCAGCATGGCCGCACCCTCTGCCGCATCCACCAGGACGTCGACCGGATTGCCGCGCACCAGGCGCTGGTGCACGGAGGCGGCGCCGTCCTCACCGAGAACCGTGCGAACCTCCTCGACCAGACGCCGTTCGGCCTCCTCCTCGTCGAACGTGGCGTCGACCGCCGGGGCGGACCACGACGCGGCACCGGGCACGTCCCACGCCGCGACCGCCTCTACTCGCCCGCCCACCAGCCCTGCATATCGGACTGCCCAGCGCAGCGCGGCCTGGGACGAGGGCGATCCGTCGACGCCCGCCACGATCCGCGGAGCCTCATGCTGCCTGTCCATCCCGTTCACCCTTCCAACGGCTGATACATCCACAGTGTGCGCATCGGGAACGCACCGCCACGCGAGCATGCGGTGGTTGCCCTGTCAGCCCTTCGGCAACCGGAACCACCGCTCCTGGCCTGCGGCAATGCATTCCTTCCGGTCTCCGGGCAGCACCAAGGGCACCGGGCCCAGCAGGGACCAGGGGACGCTGATGCCGAGCCGGCCGGGCCGGAACCGGATACGGATGTCCCGGTGCCCCAGGTAGGAGATCGAGAACGAGGACCCAGGCACTTCGGAGAAGGGCACCGGGTCGATGTGCAGGCCGTCGTCGTGGGGCTCGAGTCCGACGATGCCGCGCTCGACGAGGTCGAGGGTGCCACCCATGGCACCGAGGTGGATCCCCTCACCAGTGGTGCCGCCCTGAACGTCGGTGATGTCACTGAGCAGGGCTTCCTGGCAGTAGCGCCACGCGTCCGGGCCCTGCTCCCGGGCGAGGACCCAGCCGTGGACGAGGCTGCTGAGCGTGGAGCCGTGGCAGGTGCGCCGCAGGTAGTAGGTCACCGTTCTGCGCCAGAGGTCGTCGTCAAGGCGGTATCCGAGCCGAATCAACAGCTGTTCGAGTTCTGTGGGGCGGAAGAGGTAGCCGAGCATGAGGGTGTCGGCCTGCTTGGAAGCCTGGTAGCGGTTTGGCGTGTCGCCTTCGGCTTCCAGGATGCGGTCCAGGCGGCGGATGTCGTGGTAGCGGGCGCGGTAGCCGTCCCAGTCGAGCTCGGCGAGGTCCCCGTAGCCGTGGAACTGGCTGATCACGTCGCGATGGAAGGGCACGTACAGGCGGCGGGACACGTCCTCCCAGACGGTGAGGTCGTCGGGGCCGATGCCGAGATGCGTGAGGAGCTCTGCCCTCCGGGCCGCCGGGAGTTCCCCGTACAGGTCGAGGGCGCGGGCCAGTACCCACGCGGCGGTGACGTTGGTGTAGGCGTTGTCGTCGATGCCGGGAACAGCGGCGTCCGGGTAGGCGTCGTGATACTCGTCCGGGCCGACGACGCCGCGGATCCGGTAGCGGCCGAGGCGGGTATCCCACGCCGCCGCGTCCGCCCAGAAGCGGGCTGTGTGCAGGAGGAGTTCGGCGCCCGGGCCGTGCATGAAACCGGCGTCACCGGTGGCCTGCCCGTACTGCCACACGTTCCAGGCGATGGCCGACCCCACGTGGTGCTGGAGGTGCGAGTGGTCCGGAAGCCAGCGGCCGGAGCGCGGATTGAGGTGCAGTCGCTGCGTCTCCTCGGCGCCGGAACTTCCGCTCTGCCAGGGAAACATCGCCCCTTTCGCCCCAGCACGGCGGGCAGCCTCCCGAGCCGCAGGGAGCCGGCGGTGCCGGTACATCAACAGGGCGCGCGCGGTCTCGGGGAGGTGGAGGGCGAGGTAGGGCAGGACGAACAGCTCGTCCCAGAAGACGTGGCCGCGGTACGCCTCGCCGTGGAGGCCGCGGGCGGGGACGCCGGCGTCGAGCTCCGCGGTGTGCGGCGAGAGGGTCTGCAGGACGTGGAAGGCGTGCAGCCGCAGAACCTTGCCCGTCTCTCCGGGTACCTTCAACTCTCCTTCGCTCCACAGGCGTTGCCAGGAGGCCCGGTGGGACGCCAGCAGGGAGGGGAAGTCCGGGGCGTGCGTGGCGCAGTCGATGCTCCGCAGCAGCGGATCGGCCGAAGGGCGGTCGAGCGACGTGCACAGGGCGGCGGTCTTTGCGACGACGACCGGGGCGGCCCGCTTGATCGGCAAGACGAATGTCTGCGTGGCGGTGGTGGCCGTGCATGCCCGGCCCACCGGTGCCACGGGACGTGCTGATGTCCGGACTGCGAGCCCGATCCGTACTCGGGAGGTGGTTGTGGTGCAGGACAACCAGGCGGTGCCCTCCGCCTCCACTCCGGCCCGGTGCTCGACGAGATGCCGCCCGGCCAGGGCGCGGTAGCGCTCGACTCCCGCGTTGGTGACGTCTCCGTCGAGCACGGACTCGATCTCGATCCTGCCGCTCCAGCCGTACGCTCTGAGCACCGTGTTCTGCGCGGCCAGGTTCGGGTCGCCCATGTGGACGAGGCGGGTGTGGGTGACGCCCAAGCGGCGGCCTTCGGCGTCGTGGAAGAGCATGCGGCGGGTGAGCGTGCCGGCGTGCAGGTCCAGCGACACGTGACTGTGGCGCAGGGTCGGGTGGTCGGGTGTGAGCCAGTCGCCGGGCGGCGCACCCTCGGGCAGGCAGCGGTATCTCAGGGCGGTCCAGTCCGGCAGCCGGACCATGTCCTCGTTGGAGACCGTTCGTCCGCCGACGGTGGAGGCGAGCCGGTTGTAACAGCCGGCGAGGTAGGTGCCCGGGTAGTGGACGTCGTCGGCGACGCTTTCGGGGGCTGAACCGCGGGTGGCGAAGCGGCCGTTGCCCAGGGTGCACAGGGACTCGACCAGCCGCTCGGTTTTGGGGTCGTAGCGGGGGTACTCCCAGCGCCAGACGGTGGTCACGCGCGTTCGCCTTCGAGTGCGGCGGGCAGCCCGCCGAGGTCCGGGAGGACGAGGTGAGCACCATGTGCGCGCAGGGCGTCCCTCATGTGCGGGTCGTCTTCGCGGTTGAGTCCCACCACGAGGCGGAAACGGCCTCGGTGTCCGGCTTCGACGCCGGCGAGTGCATCCTCCACCACGGCGGTGTGTGCGGGAGTCACGCCGAGGCGGCCGGCAGCTTCGAGGAAGAGGGCAGGGTCGGGTTTGCCCGGCAGGGCGAGTGCGGCCGCGTCCTGGCCGTCCGCCAAGGCGTCGAAGTATGCGAGGAGATCTGCGGATTCCAGGAGCGAGCGGGCGTGCCGGGAGGCCGAGACGGCTGCGCACAGGATCGCCTTCTCCCGCAGTTCCCGGAGCGCGGGCCGCACGTCGTCGAAGACACGGACGCCTTCGGTCCGCAGCATCCTGGAGAAGGCTTCCTCCTTGCGGGCGGCGACCGCGTGGACAGTGGCGCACCCGGGCGGATCCTCCGAGCTTCCGGGCGGAAGGTCGATGTGCCGGGCAGTCAGGAATGCGCGTACGCCATCGAGGCGGGAGCGGCCGTCGACCAGGTCCCGGTACTCGCGGACTGCGTCGAACGGGCGCGGTCGTGCACCGGCGCGCGATGGCTGCCACTCGGGGAGGCAGCCGTCGAAGGTCTCCTTCCAGGCAGCCGCGTGGCGGTCCGCCGTAGCGAGGAGCACTCCGTCGGTGTCGAAGACGACCGCGCGTAGGTCGTTCATGAGTCGTGCACCACGCGACGGCCGGTGATGCGGGCGGGGGTGAGCTTCATCCAGTGGGTGCGCGGGCCGCCGGCCCAGGGCTGGGAGCGGGCCGTGGTGTTGAGGTGTTGAATTTCGTGCTGGTCCGTGACGGCTGCCAGTTCGCCCACCGCCAGCACGCTCCAACCAGTGGCGGTCACGTCGTCGATGTTGTCGATCTCGAAGGCGACCTCGGTTCCGGCGGCCCTGGCCGTGACGGCTTCCGCGGAGGTGCGGAAGGCGATGTCGGGTCCTGTGATCAGGTAGTTGACGGGGAGGACGGCGGGGCCGTCGGGGGTGAAGATGGCGATGCGGCCCACGCCGTGCGTGTTCAGCAGGCGCCGGCATTCGGGCTCGTCCAGCGGCACGAGGGTACTGTCGCGCCGGGCGGTGGATCGGCCGGCGACGCGATGGGCGCTGGCGCCGGTCAGGTCGTCGACGGTGAGGCCGAGGGCGTCGGCCACCCGTACGAGGGTGCCGATGGCAGGACTGGCGGCGTGCTCCTCCAGGTAGGCGATGTACGTCCCGTCAGCGCCGCACCGCCGGCCCAGTTCGTCGCGGCTCAGTCCGAGGGCTTCGCGGCGGGCCGCCAGGCGGCGGCCCAGGTCGGTGCGTCCGGCCATCTCGTCGGACTGCTGCGGGTGGGTGCTCGGTGTGCTCTTCACGGCACTCACTGCTCCTGGGGCGGTACGGCGACGGTGTCGTGCTGCGGTCCGCCGAGTACGACCTTGAGGGCGCCGGTCTCGCCGGCGCGGGAGAAGACGTCGTACGCCTCTTCCATCTGGTCCAGCTCGAACCGGTGCGTGACCATCGCGGCGCCGGGCAGGCGGCCGGCGGCCATCATGCGCAGCAGCATGGGAGTCGAGTGGGTGTCGACGAGGCCGGTGGTGATGGTGACATCCTTGATCCACAGGTCTTCGAGGTGGAGGACGGCGGGCTTGCCGTGCACGCCGATGTTGGCGACCCGGCCGCCCGGGCGGACCATGCGGGTGCACATCTCGAAGGCTTCGGGCACGCCGACGGCCTCGATGACGACATCCGCGCCGAGCCCGTCCGTGAGGTCCCCCACCAGCTGCTCCGGCTCCTCCTGCGCGCTGACGGTCGCATCGGCCCCGAGGTCCCGCGCAGCTGCCAGGCGGGGAGCCGCGAGGTCGACGGCGACGATCCGGGACGGGCTGTATAGCTGTGCCGTGGCGATGGCGGCCAGGCCGATGGGTCCGGCGCCGACCACGACGACCGCGTCGCCCGGGCGCACGTTGCCGTTGAGGACACCCACCTCGTACGAGGTCGGGAAGATGTCCGCGAGCAGTACCGCTTCGTGGCTCGCCAGAGCGCTGGGAAGGGGATGGACGGAGAGGTCGGCGAAGGGAACGCGGACGTACTCGGCCTGGGTGCCGTCGATGGTGTGGCCCAGGACCCAGCCGCCTCCTCCGCGGCACTGGCCGTAGTGTCCTTCACGGCAGAAGCGGCAGCGGCCGCACGCGGAGATGCAGGAGATCAGGACGCGGTCACCGGGGCGGACGCTGCGGACATCGCCGCCGGTTTCGACGACGGTCCCCACGGCCTCGTGACCCAGGATCCGTCCGGGTGTCACCTCGGGGACGTCGCCCTTGATGATGTGCAGGTCGGTGCCGCAGATGGTGACGGCGTCGACCCGGACGATCGCGTCGGCAGCGTCCTTGATGGAGGGGTCCGGGACATCCTGCCAGGAGGTCTGTCCGGGCCCGTGGAAGACGAGTGCCTTCATGGCGCGGCCTTCTCTCTGTGTGCTGTGCGGGAGGGGGTCACCGTCAGGCTGTGCCTGTGCCCCTCTGTCCCGCTTGGGCCGGTCGGCCCCTACCCGGGACCCGTAGGTCCCCAGCGGAGAGGGCGTTCCGGTGCGACGGTGGAGACAGAAAGGAGGGCTGTTGCCATGTCCCAGTCAGCCCCGTCTCCTGCTTCCGCCCGCCCGGCCCTACTGAGGTTCCTCGGCGGAGTGCGGACGGTCACCGGCAGCAAGTTCCTTGTCGAGAGCGACCACGCCCGGATCCTCGTCGACTGCGGACTCTTCCAGGGTGTCGCGGACCTACGACGCCGCAACTGGGACAAGCTGCCCTGCGACGCCTCCGACATCCACGCCGTCGTCGTGACCCACGCCCACCTGGACCACTGCGGCTACCTACCGCGGCTGGTCCGGCACGGATTCCGCGGCCCGATCCTCACCAGCGCCACCACGGCCCGTCTCGCCGAGATCGTGCTCCGTGACAGCGCCCGCCTCCAGATGGAGGCCGCCGAGCACGCCAACCAGCACGGTTGGTCCAAGCATCGGCCTGCCAAACCGCTCTACGACGATGACGACGTCGACCAAACGGTGAAGTTCTTCGACCCGGTACCGGTGGGCAGCGAGATCGAGATCATGGCTGGCACAAAGCTGATGCTGCACCACGGGGGCCACATCCTCGGCTCCGCCTGGGCCCACCTGACGCTGGAGGACGGCCACACCCTCGCCCTCAGCGGCGACCTCGGCCGCCCCGGCCACCCGCTCCTGCTGCCACCCGAACCGTTCTCCGGCGCCGACGTCCTGCTGATGGAGTCGACGTACGGCAACCGTCACCACGACCAGGAGAGCGCGAAGCGCGAATTCGCCTCGGTGATCACGCGCGCACTGTCCCGTGGCGGGACGGTCGTCATCCCGGCCTTCGCGATCGACCGCACCGAGGTCGTCCTGCACGAGCTGGCCACCCTGCGCAGCGATGGCACCCTGCCCCTCCACGTACCCGTCTACGTCGACAGCCCCATGGCCCTGGCGGCACTGGACGTCTACCGCGACGCCGTACGAGCCCACTCGCCCGAGCTGCGCCCCGAGATCCTCGCCCGCGGCGAGGCGGCGATCAGCCCGGAGCCCTTCCTGGCCGCCCGCACCGTCCAGGAGTCGATCGACATCAACAACACCACCGGACCGGCGATCATCGTCTCGTCCGCCGGGATGGCCACCGGCGGCCGCGTGCTGCACCACCTCCACCGGCTCCTGCCGGATCCGCGCAACGCCGTGGTCATCGTCGGCTTCGCCGCCGCCGGCACCCGCTCCCGCGACCTCGTTGACGGCGCCCGCACGCTCAAGATGTTCGGCGAATACGTCCCCGTCCGCGCCGAGGTCGCCGACGTCCCGCACTTCTCCGCGCACGCCGACGCCGACCAGATCATCGACTGGCTGCGCACCGCCCCCGCCCCGCACACCACCTACCTCGTCCACGGCGAGGAGACCGCCGCCGAAACCCTTCGGGACCGCATCGACGACGAGCTGGGATGGACGGCCGTCGTACCCAAGTCCGGGGAGGCCGTCCTGGTCCGCTGACCGGGGCCGGACGGTCCCCGCGGTGTGCACCGTGCGGCCCTCCCGGAGACGGTGGCTCACCGAGCAGGGTGGATGCGAAGGGTTGGAGGCACTCCATGAGCACCATGCACACCGTCCTCGAAGCGATGGCACCGGAAGCCCGCGAAGCCCTGCTCGCCCACTCCCACCAGGTGACATTCCCGGCCGGCACCCGCATCTTCAACGAACGTCGACGGGCCGAGAAGTTCTGGATCATTCAGTGCGGCACCGTGGACCTCGACACCCACGTCCCCGGCCACAAGAACGTGGTCGTCGACACCCTCGGCTACGGCGAGCTCCTCGGCTGGTCCTGGATGTTCCCGCCCTACAGCTGGCACCTCGGCGCCACCGCCTCCCACGAGGTGCGCGCCCTGGAGTTCGACGCCGCGGCCGTACGGGAGCTGTGCAACGAGGACTCGGCCGTCGGCCGGTCCGTCTCCACCGCGGTGGCCGCCGTCATAGCCGACCGGCTCGACTCCGTCCGGACCCGCCTCCTCGACCTGTTCGCCCCTCACGGCCGCGGCACCCCGCTCGCCTACGCACGCTGAGGACCCCGCCATGACTTCCACCCCGTACACCGTCGCCGACGTCATGACCACCAAGGTCATCGCCGTCACCCCCTCGACCGGCTTCAAGGACATCGCCACCGCGATGGAACGGTGGAAGGTGACCGCCCTACCCGTCATCGAGGGCGAGGGCCGTGTCGTCGGCGTGGTCTCCGAGGCCGATCTCCTACCCAAGGAGGAGTTCCACGAGCACCGCCCGGGCCTGATCGAACAGATGCGCCGCCTCGGTGACACCGCCAAGGCCGGCTCTACCCGCGCCGAGAACATGATGACCACCCCGGCTGTCACGATCCGTCCCGACGCCACCCTGCCTCAGGCAGCCCGCCTCATGGCCGACCGGCACATCAAGCGCCTCCCGGTCGTCGACGCCTACGGCACCCTCAAGGGCATCGTCAGCCGCGCCGACCGACGAAGAACTCGCCACCGAGATCCGCCGCACCGTCGTCGAACGCCTCTTCCCCCTCTCCCACGAAACCGTCAAGGTCACCGTGGCCCAAGGAATTGCCACCCTGGCCGGCGCGGTCCGCGACGGCAACCTGATTCCCCTGGCCCAACGCCTCGCCCACTCTGTCGAGGGTGTCGTCGACGTCCACTGCCGACTCGAGCATCCTGCCGACGCCACCCGCTCCTGACCGCCCACAGGGCGGGGGTGCAACGTGTTGTACCGAGCAGCGGGACTGACGGGCGTTGGGCTCAGGCCGCGGCCCTCGCGACGGGCGGCCGCCTCCGCGAGCCGAACGTCGAGTCGAAGGTGCGACAGCGTGTCGTAGGCACGAGCAGGTACGGCGCCCCTGACCCTGCGATCGAGTGGAGGCCGGTCTGCCCGGCGGCGAGGGCGTCGTACGGGGTGGGGAAGTCGAGGCTGTCGAACACGTAGTAGAAGGGCAGCACGGTCCATGCGACGAGCTGGAGGTGTGCGCGGACGGCGGCGCTCTCGATCGCGTGGCGATGTGTCGCCCGACTGGTCATGCTGCTCTTGCAGTCGATCATTGCGACGTGGCGCTCCTTGGCGGCAAGGAGGTCGGGAGTCCACCGAAGGGAGCGGTGGACAGCGCCATGTAGCGGCCGTCGTTGCCGGCGAGGGCCTGGCAGTACTTCAGGCTGGCCCAGTGCTTGGCGAGTCCTCGCCCGGCTCCTTGGCGGGCGAGGACGTTGGCCCGTCCCAGGGAGTGCAGGACGTCCCAGGGGGTGAGCTGGAGCGATATGCCGAGTGGTTTGATGAGTAGGGGCCGGAGTTCTGGTTTGCGGCGGAGAGGAGCCTGGCCCTTCTCCCGCTTGGCCTTGTCGTCCGCGGTCGCGGCTTTCGCAAAGCTGCCCGCCGGATCCGATGTCGAGTGAACGGCCGCGTTCCACGGCTGCGCAAGATCCCTCAGCACGTCTGCTCGCTTCACGCTGCTTCCCCCTCGTTCATCACTGGCTGATCCGTCCACGTGGACGGTGGCCGGCTGCTGCACTGAGACCGTCAACAAGCAAGGAGACAGACCGGCATGATCGAACGAGTTCGCGGCGTCCTCGTCACAGCTGACGACACGATGCTGGTCATCCGCCGAACTAAGCCCGGCATCCCCGTGTACTGGGTATTGCCCGGTGGCGGCGTCGAGCCCAGCGACGTGTCACGGGAGGCCGCTCTCCACCGGGAGATCCACGAGGAGATCGCGGGGAAGGCCGACATAGTCCGGCACCTCCACACGATGGAGTCCGACGGCGAACGCCAGCTCTTCTACCTCGCCCGCATCGCGACGCGGTCCTTCGAGGACCGCACCGGCCCCGAGTTCAGCGCCGAGGGACGCGGCGAGTACGCGCTGGAGGAGATCGCGTTGACCGTCGAGGGCCTCGACGGCATCGACCTCAAGCCCGAGGGGATCGCCCACGTCCTCCGGGGCGCCATCAGCGCCGGCACTCTTCGGGCTGAGGCTGCGAAGTAGCTGTCCGTCCTCGTGGACTTGCCGTCGGGGCCAACGCCGAGGTGACCGCGCCGGCCTCCGCTGGGCACCTGAGGCCGGCCCCGTGCGAGAGACGACCGGTCTCTCACGACTTGCCCGAGACGCCGACCAGTCAGGCACGTCCGCGACTGCCACGGCGAGGTAGGGCTGCCTTTCGGCACCGGGCGACTCGCGAGGTGCTCGGTCGGGTACGTCTGCCCTGAGCTTCACGCGCCCGAGGAGTGCGCCGAGACAGAGGTCAAAGCGGCAACGGAAGCCGACCGTAGGAAGAATCCCCGGTCGGCGACCGGTGGGCGGGTCGGCGTGCGGAGCGAGAACGGCCGTCTCACCGAACCCGGCGGTGCCGCCGGTAGGGCCGGAAGATCTGAACCGATACCGGGAATCAGGCCGCGACGAGCTCCTGCTCGAGGTCCGGCGTTTCGACCTTGGGCTTCTTGTTCGGCAGCGAGAGCCGGAAGACCTTGTGCCAGGCGGAGAACACCTGCTTGGGCAGCGGGCCGGTGACGTACTCCAGCTCGTACTTCTCGAACAGCGCGCGCACCTTCACCGCGACCTCGGCATACCGGTTGCTCGGCAGGTCCGGGAACAGGTGGTGCTCGATCTGGTGCGACAGGTTGCCGGTCATGAAATGCATGGCCTTGCTGCCGCTGATGTTCGCCGAGCCCATCATCTGGCGCAGGTACCACTGGCCGCGCGTCTCGCCCTCGATCGACCGGCGCTCGAAGACCTGCACTCCCTCGGGGAAGTGCCCGCACATGATCACCGAGTGGGACCAGATGTTGCGGACCAGGTTCGCGGTGAACGTGGCGGCGAGCGTGGTGAGGAACGACGGGCCCGACAGCAGCGGGTGGATCACGTAGTCCTTGAGCACCTGCTTGCGGATCTTGCGGCCGACGGCCCTGGCCCGCGCGCGGAACTCCGGGTGCTTGCGGCGGCTCTTGTGCAGGTTCCTGCCGAGCTCCAGGTCGTACGCTGCGATGCCGTACTCGAAGAAGCAGGCGTTGATGAAGTTCCACAGCGGCTGGCCGAGGTGGATCGGGTGCCACCGCTGGTCCTCGTCGACGCGCATGATGCCGTAGCCGAGATCGTTGTCCTTGCCCATCACGTTGGTGTACGTGTGGTGCAGCTCGTTGTGCGAATGCTTCCACTGCTCGGAGGGCGAGACGTGGTCCCACTCCCAGGTGGTGGAGTGGATCTTCGGGTCTCGCATCCAGTCCCACTGGCCGTGCAGGACGTTGTGACCGATCTCCATGTTGTCCATGATCTTCGCCACGGACAGACCGGCGGTGCCGAGCAGCCACGCGGGCGGGAAGATCGAGAACAGCAGCACGCCCCTGCTGACCAGCTCGAGCTTGCGCTGCGCCGAGATGACCTTGCGGATGTAGGCGGCGTCCTTTTCGCCGCGGCTGGCGATCACCTCGTCGCGGATCGCGTCCAGCTCGCGGCCGAGCTCCTCGATCTGCTCCGCGGTCAGGTGGGCGGTGGGGTCGATGGCGGTCAAGGTGCTCCTACCGTTCGATGTCGCAGGGGCCCGCCGCGGCGGACACGCAGGTCTGGATGAGGACGCCCGGCTCGGCCTCGGTGATCTCGCCGGTGCGCAGGTCGCGGACGGCGCCCGCCTTGAGCGGCGTGACGCAGCCGAAGCAGATGCCCATGCGGCACCCGGACGGCATCAGCACGCCGGCCTCCTCGCCGACGTCCAGCAGCGGCGTGGCGCCGTCCGCGTCGACGGTCTTGCCGGTGGCGCTGAACGTGACCTCGCCGCCGTCGCCGGCGACGACGATGCCGGGGCGGAAGCGTTCGGTGTGCAGGCGCTCGTGGACGCCGTGCTCGGTCCAGTGCTCTTCGGCGGCGTCGAGCAGGCCCGCGGGCCCGCACGCCCATGTCTCGCGCTCGGCCCAGTCGGGCACCAGTTCGTCGAGGCGGGCGATGTCGAGCATGCCGTCCGTGTCGGTGTGCACCTCGGTGAGCCGCAGCTTCCCCTCCGCGACCAGGTCGTGCAGTTCGCTGCGGAAGATCACGTCCTGCGGCTGTGGCGCGCAGTGGACCATGACGACGTCGTCGAACCCGCCGTCGCGCAGCATGCCCATCACGGGCGTGATGCCGCTGCCGGCCGTCAGGTAGAGCACCTTGGCGGGCTTGGCCTGCGGAAGCACGAAGTCGCCGGTCGGCTGGTCGAGCTGGATCAGCGTGCCGGCTTTCGCCCTGCGGACCAGGTGGTTGCTGACCTTGCCGTCCGGGATCGCCTTCACGGTGATCGTGACGCGGCCGTCCTGGCGGTTTGTCGGCGAGGTGATGGAGTAGGCACGCCACAGGCGCACCCCGTCGACGTCGACCCCGATCCGCACGTACTGACCGGCCGTGTGACCGCGCCAGCCCCTGCCCGGCCTGATCACGATGGTCGCGGCGTCACCCGTCTCGGGGTGCACGGCCTCGATGCGCCCACGCAGGTCGGCGCCCGCACGCAGCGGGCTGACCAGGTCGAGGTAGTCGGACGGCAGCAGCGGCGTCGTGACCATCTCCAGCAGTTTCCACGCCCTACTGCGGAGGGCTGCACTCGTCATGACACCAGCTTGATGCGCTGCAAGGCGTAAAGTCCTGACCGCAAGACGTAAATCTGGTCGGCTGAATTGTTCGCAGGGAATAAACCATGAGCTACCCCATCCGGAGGGTCACCGACCTGGCCCTGGATCAGGCGGCGGTCACCGCCATCCGGGCCGGGCTGAAGACCACCGCCGACGAGGTCGTCCAGGCGATCATCGACGAGGTGCCTCCCTACGCCAACGCCCTTTCGGGCCGCATGGGCGTCACCATCCGCCGAGCGGTCCGCACCGCCCTGGGGCACTATCTGGACCTCGCGAGCGGGACCGCCACGGGCGGCGACGCCGGTGACGCGGCCTACGAGCTGGGCCGCGGCGAGGTGCGCGACGGGCGTTCGATGGACGCCCTGCTCAGCGCCTACCGCGTCGGCGCCCGCGTGGCCTGGCGATGCCTGGCAGCGGGTGCCGTACCGGCAGGTCTGCCCGCTGCCGAGGTCGCCAAGTTCGCCGAGCTGACCTTTGCCTACATCGACGAGCTCTCCGCCGCGAGCGCCGCGGGCCACGCCGACGAACTGGCTGCCCGGGGCCGGGAGCACGAGCGCCACCTGGAACACCTGGCCCGCGACCTCCTCGCCGGCGCGAGCCCGGACGTGCTGCTGGCCTCTGTGCAACGGGCCGGTTGGCAGCCTCCGGTTTCGCTGACCGCCGTCCTGCTGCCCGCCGCCCAGGCCCGTCCTGCCTACCGCGCGCTCGACCCGAGCACCCTCGTCCTCGACGATCTGCCGGACGCCTTCGGTGTGCTGCTCGTCCCCGATGCCGACCGGCCACATCTCTTGCGGCAGCTGACCGACCGCACCGCCGTGGTCGGCCCGGCCCGGCCATGGACCCGTGCGTCCGCCTCGTACGCACGAGCCGCACGCGCGCGCTCCCTCTCCTCCGACATCCGCGACACCGAGGACCACCTGCCCGAGCTGGTGCTGAGCGCCGACGTGGACGCGTTCGCAGACCTGCGGGCCCGAGCCCTCGCACCGTTGCGGACCTTGCCTGTCGCGACCGCACGGCGGCTGGAGGAGACGTTGAGGGCGTGGCTGCTTCACCACGGCAGGCGGGACGAGGTGGCGGCGGCGTTGTTCGTCCATCCCCAGACCGTCCGGTACCGGATGTCGCAGCTGCGGGAGCTGTTTCCGGATCTCGCATCGCCACACCGGGTCCTCGAGCTGACGATGGCGGTCGGCCTTCGGGCCAGCTGACGCGTACCTCGACCACGGGAAAGGGGCTGGCTGTACCGGGAGGAACAGAAAGGATCGACACCCGCGTCGTCGCCGCTGCGGTGGCCGCCCCCTCGTACGCCTCGAACGGCGCCCTCCGCCTCCGTTTGCCGACGTACCCTTGGGGGCCGCGCTGCTTTTCCGTGCCGCGCCCCGACGCGGAAGAGGAGGCCCATCGCCATGCATCAGCAGCCGCACGCCGGCTCGTCGGGCGGGCACAGCTTCCGGACCAACGAAGTGGACGTCGCACGCGACTGGTTGAAGGCGGCCTACGGGACGCGCCTGCGCATGAAGACGCCCGCCCCCCGCAGGTCCTTCCGCTACACCCGCACCAACGCCGGTCCGGTGTCGCTCAGCACGCTCTCGCTGCCCACGGAGTACGCCTACGCCACCGATCCCCTCGGGGCCGTGGCGGTCACGCACGTGGTCCGCGGCCGCATGGCCCGGGAGTGCGCGGACGACGTCACCGAAGCCGGGCCGGGCGACGTCCTCGCGATCTCACAGCCCCACCTCCCCTACGCGGGCCGGGTGTACTCGGCCGAGCTGCGTGCCGTGACGGTACCGATCGCGCTCGTGGAGGAACTCGCGGGCCGCTCGTTCGGGCAGACCGCCCGCCCGCTGCGCTTCAGCCGCTTCACTCCCGTCTCCAAGGCCATGGCCGACCAGTGGAAGAGGACCGTCGCCTACGTCGAGGAGAGCGTCCTGGCCCTGCCGGCGGGCAGCGCACCGCTCGTGGTCGACGCCGCCGCCAGGATGCTCGCCGCAACCCTGCTGGCCGCGTTCCCCACCGATGCCCACCCCGATCCCTTGCTCGCGGACACCCGCGACGCGACGCCGGAGACCCTCCGCCGGGCCGTCGCCTTCATCGAGTCGCAACCGGCCGCCGAAATCGGCCTGGCCGACATGGCCGCTGCCGCCGGTGTCACCCCCCGGGCCCTCCAGTACGCGTTCCGGAGCCACCTCGGCACCACACCGACGGCCTACCTGCGCCGCGTGCGCCTGGCCTTGGCCCATGCCGACCTGGTCGCGGCGGATCCCGCGCGGGACACCGTCACGGACATCGCGAACCGCTGGGGCTTTCACCACCAGGGGCGCTTCTCCGCCGCCTACCGAAAGGCCTACGGGACGGTTCCCCGGCGCACGCTCGCCGGGAGCTGAGGAGTCGGCGTCGGGCTCGTCCCCTCCGTCCGCCGGTCTCGTGCCGCGCCGGAGAACGAGGAGGTGCTCGTCGCGGTTGGCCACATCGAAGCCCGCTTCGCGCAGGATCACGGCGAGGGCCGTCTGGAGCGCCTTGTGCAGGCCCGCCAGAGACGTGAACCGCGACAGGTCCTTCTCGTGTCCGTGGACCTGGACGGTCGGCCGCAGCACCTCACGGGCGACCCAGCCCACCATGACCCCCTCGGGGACCGGAAACACGCGGAGTCCGTCCCCCTCCCGCGGCGACGTG
Source organism: Streptomyces sp. NBC_00239 (assembly GCF_036194065.1). Classification (NCBI taxonomy): domain Bacteria; kingdom Bacillati; phylum Actinomycetota; class Actinomycetes; order Kitasatosporales; family Streptomycetaceae; genus Streptomyces; species Streptomyces sp. NBC_00239. Next base: position 7,496,808 of record NZ_CP108095.1, read on the forward strand.
TCGAACCCTGCCCGGGACAGGACGCGCCGGACCCGCGCACAGTCGTCGTCGCCCCCTTCCTCGGAGGGTTCGGTGATCGGTTCGGCCTGCGGAGGTGACATGTGCCCACTTCAGCCTGCCCGAGCCCGGGGCGAAAGCCGCTGCGCGAAGGGATCCGCGCACACCCGCCGGAAAACGAAGCAGCCGTCCGCGGCGCCCGTGTGAGACCGGACATGCGGGGCAGGCGCCGTGCGCGCCGTCGCCCCTGTGGCCGACGGCTACCACTACCGGATCACCCTTGACGACGACGTGCTCGACGTCCAAGACCCGTACCTCTCCGACGGCCGGCGGGCACTGATCCGCACCGTCCTCGGCGAAGGCGCCTGACCGGCTGTACCCCGGTCCGCTCAACGGCGGGCCCGGACAACGGCGGTGGAACCGTCGGAGCGGGCGGCGGGCGATTCCCAGGGCGGCCGTGCGCCCGGCCGGGTCCAGGCCGCCAGGGCCTCGGCGTCCACGCAGACGATGCCGCACGCGGCTGCGTACTCGAGAGCCGGCGCGGTGAAGGAACTGGTGGTCACGACGATGGCCACATCGGCGTCGTGGACGGCGAAGCACGTTCCGCCGAAGCGCTGCACGTCCTGCGAGCCGACCCGGTTGTCCTCGGCGTAGTGCTTGCACTGCACTACGACGCGCAGCCCGTCCGGGGTCGTGGCGATCACATCGGCGCCCAGGTCGCCCGCGCCTCCCACCACTTCCACCGGGGTGCAGCCGTCCCGTGCGCAGAGTGCGGCGATGGTGTGCTCGAAGCCGTCGGCATCGACCGCGGCGTGGTCCAGCGCCGCGGCGCCCACGTCCGGCAGGTCCGTCGCGGGCCGTGCGCCCGGCTCGGGATGCGTGCGCCGCCGGACGGGCGACACGCTCCACCCGGCGAACGCCACGCCCAGCAGCAGCAGCACCGCCGCGACCACGGGCAGGACCGGTATCCCGGTCCCGGCAGCCGCGGTGGCCTTGATGAAGACGGCCGTCCCGCCCACGGCGGTCCCGGCGAGTCCCACGGCGAGCACCACGTCGCGCCCGAGCGGTGCGCCGTGGGGCCGGACTCCTCTTTTGCTTTCCCTCGGCTCCATGCGGTCAGCGCCTGCGGCCCCGCCCGCGGGCCGCCCACCCGTTGCCGATGCCGGCGACGTGCAGCGCGAGCGCGGCGAGGCCGATCAGCATGAAGTTGGTCGAACTCAGCACGTCGTCGGTGGTGATGTGAGCGGCGTTGATCAGGAACGCGATGAAGAACAGCACTGCGGCGGTGATGCCGAGCATGTCCATGCCCCTTTCGGTCGGTGACGGCCGTGTTCCCCGTAAGGGCCGGATCATGAGCCGCCGCTCCGGTCCGATTCGCCGCGCCGCGGGTGGCGACGAGCAGAAGCCGTCAGAGCCCCAGCTCCCCGGCCTTGCCGGACACCAGCCGCGAGGCTTCTATCTCGGCCCACACGGCCTTCCCGGTTCCGTGCGCCTGGGCGCCCCAGCGATCGGACAGCCGCTCCACTATGGACAGCCCGCGGCCGCCCGGGATGCCGCGCTGCGGGGCCGGGTGGCGGGCGGGAAGCGTCGTCGTGCCGTCGCACACCTCGATGCGCAGGGCCGACTCGTCGGCAGTGAGGACGAGTTGGTCGCAGCCGCCCCCGTGCAGGGACGCGTTGGTCAGGAGTTCGGACACCACGAGCAGGGCGTCCTCGGAGGTCTCGGTCCCGTCCCACCCCCAGTCCTGGAGGGCGTGGCGCGTGAAGTCGCGGCCCTTGGCCACGGGGCCGCGGACGCCCGTCAGGGCGAGCCGACGGCGCTGCCCCGCGGCGGGAGGGCCGGCACTCACTGGATCGCCCGCCTCCGGTTCCTTGGTCTCCACTGCGGTCCCACCCCCGTGTTCGCCCTGGTCTCTTCTCCCGGTACCCGGTCCCCGGCCCCCGCATGGCCGCCGGCGGTGTTCCCGGCCGGCCCGTACGCCCGTCGGCGATCCGGGGAGCCCGAGCATGGTCGTGACAGTGTAGGGGACCCTCCCTCTCAGGCGGTTGCCACGTGAAGCCGCAGCGTGAAGCCGCTGGCCGTGGCGCGGATCTCGACCAGGTCGCAGAGCTGGTGGATCATCCACAGGCCGCGGCCGCCCCGGGCCGAGGCCAGGGAAGGGCGCCGGCGCCCGGCCAGCGGATCGGCGAGGCGGCCACCGTCGTGGATCTCCGCGACGACGTCCGACCCGGGGCCGGCGGTCGTCCACAGGCGCAGGGTGCCCTTCCCGCCCCCGTGCGCCAGGGAGTTGGCAGCAGCTTCGCTGACGGCCAGGACGAGGTCGCCGCGCCGCGCCGCGGTCAGGGCCGTCCCGCGTGCCCAACTCTCGGCCTGCGCACGCACATCGGCCAGCTCCCCGTGGGAGTACTCGAGCCGGAGCACCTCACCGTCGGGTTCGGGCAGGGGGCGATCGCAGTCCGCGGAGACCGCCGAGGCATCGGTGTACTCCGCGCTCGGCAGGTCCCGGCCGCTCTCGATGAGCGTCGGGTGCGTGCGCCGGGCGTCGGCCACCACCGCGGACTCCAGCCCCTGTACGTCGTACGGGCACAGGATCGTGGCCGCCCGGCCGGCGAAGGCCGTGTTGATGAGGGCCTCGTGGCGGGTGGCCTCCAGTACCTCGGCGGGGGAGCGGCCGGGCCAGATCGGCTCGCCGACGATCCGGGCGGCCCGGCCGTCGTGCCGGTCGGCGAAGTCCTGCAGGGCGGCCAGGATCCGGCCGGGATTGCGACCCAGCTCCGTCATGTCCGTCCAGACGACCTCTGACCTGCTCGTGCCGAGGCTCTCGCGCAGCGCGTCCAGATGCGGGCCGGGCACCGCGACGAGGACGGGCTCGCCGGCCGACAGGGCGGCACGTACGAAACCGCCCACGCCGGTCACGTACTCGGCGGTGCCCGCGTAGAAGAGGGCGGGGTGAACGAAGGCCCCGGGCCCGGTGGTCGCAGGAACAGTGATCATGCTGCGACCTCCAGCGCGGCGCATTCGTCCGGGAACATCTCCGCTACCTTGCGCAGCGAGTACGGCGGGTCGTGGAGCAGCAGGCGACGCCCCTGCCGGTTCAGGGTGACCGACGCCTGGACCAGGGCGGCGACGGCAGCCGTGTCCAGGAAGACCACGGCGGAGAGATCGAGATGGACGACGGGGCCGGGGGCCGCGGTCACGGCGCAGAGGGCGGCGGTCAGGGCCTGCCGGGTGTCGAGGTCTCCGCTTCCGCTCAGGCGCGCACCGGGCCGGTCCGGCAACGGCAGGGCGGTCAGCGTCGTCGTCATGTCCGTTCTCCTTCCCGTTCCTGTCCCCACACACTGTACGGCCGAACCCGCAACCTCCCCGGCGGGGACGTCACGGCCGGCGCCTACACCGCGAGCATGCCGGTGCGCAGCCGGGCCAGGATCCGCGACAGGAGGCGGGAGACCTGCATCTGGGAGATGCCCAGCTCGGCGCCGATCTCCGCCTGGGTCTTCTCCTCGCCGAAGCGCATCTGCAGGATGCGCCGGTCACGCTCGGTCAGTTGCTCCAGCAGCGGAGCGAGCGTGCGGAAGTCCTCGAAGAGCTCGATCGCGGGATCGACGTCGCCGACGCGCTCCGCGAGCGGCCGGGGCGTCCGGCTCGTCGTGGACTCCGTGTCGCCGTCCGCACCGGAGGTGTCGAGGGAGCCGCTCGTGTAGCCGTTCGCAGCCACCAGACCGTCGATGACCTCATCCTCGGACAGTTCCAGGTGCTCCGCGACCTCCTTGACCGTCGGCGCCCGCCCCAGGACGTCGGTCAGGGCCTCCTGGGCCTTCGCCAGCTCCGTACGCAGTTCCTGCAGGCGGCGGGGGACGTGGACCGCCCAGGTGGTGTCGCGGAAGTAGCGCTTGATCTCCCCCGTGATGTAAGGGAGGGCGAGGGTGGAGAACTCGACCTCGCGCTCGAGGTCGTAGCGGTCGATGGCCTTGATGAGGCCGATCGTCCCCACCTGGATGATGTCGTCCATGTCGAGACTGCCGCCCGGTGCGCGGGAGCGGAACCGGCGCGCGGCGAACTGCACCAGCGAGAGGTTCATCTCGATCAAGGTGTTGCGCGCGTATTGGTACTCGCGCGTCCCCTCCTCCAGGCTCCGCAGCCTCCGGAAGAAGAGCCGCGACAGTTCGCGTGCGTCGGCGGGCGCCATCTCACGGGGAACCTCCACCCGCAGCGGTTCCAGATCCTGCGGCGGCGCTCCCGGGGTGCCCGTGACGTGTGCGTCCGTTCCCTGAACGGGGCCTTCAACAGTGGCCGAGCGAGACATGGCGGCCGCTCCCTCCCAGTTGACTGACGGCTGTCCGGGCCCTTATGCCCCGGCTTCGCGGTTCTACGCACTTGAGTTCAGCCCGTCCTCCCCGTGCGGGTCCGCCCCGCCGGCCGGCCGGAAGCACGCGGTGATCGCCTTGCCCCCGTGGCAGGCGTGGACGTCGAGCGAATCGGCCAGGGCGTCGACGATCCCCAGTCCGCGCCCGGACGTGGCGTTCGCGTCGGCGTTGCACGGGCGCGGGCCGGGCAGGTGCGGATCGGCATCGGCGACGCTCACGTGGAGGCAGCGGCCGTCCCACGTCAGCACCAGATGGGCGGTGCCGAGCGCGTGCCGGTGCGCGTTGGTGACGAGTTCGGAGACGCAGAGCAGCACGGAGTCCACGGTGTCCGGCGCCGAACGGTTCCACGGGAGCGACGCCAGATGCCCCGCAGTCCACTGCCTCGCTGCGCGCACGCCCTCCGCAATCGGAAACGAACGTGCCCAGCCCACCGCCTTGACCGACATTCCTCACCCCGTCTCTGCCGTTGTACCGTGCGTCACCCCCGCGTCTACCCCGAAGCCGTGCCGACAGCCGCGGTTTTCCCGAGCAAGGGGCGGGAAGGCCGGTTCGGGCCGTGGACGGTCTCGGGGGCGAAGGCGGCCGCCGGGGGATTAGCCTGTCGGGGGACGTTCGAGGCCTCGGGCACGGCCTGGTCACAGGGAGATGGGGCAGGGATGGTCAAGCCGGCGGTTGCAGCGGCGAGTACGAACAATCCGGGGGCGGTGGGGGAGCCTGAGCTCCGTCGGCTCCTGGCCGGGCTGACGGCCGTACGGGACGGTGACTTCGGCACCCGTCTGCCGGACGAGGCCGACGGGCTGCTGGGGGAGATCGCCACCGTCTTCAACGGGATGGTCGATCAGCTCTCCCTGTTCACCTCGGAGGTGACCCGCGTCGCCCGCGAGGTGGGCACCGAGGGCGCCCTGGGCGGTCAGGCCGTGGTCCCGGGGGTCGCCGGAACCTGGGCGGACCTGACGGACTCCGTGAACGCCATGGCCGGCAACCTCACCGACCAGGTCCGCAACATCGCCCAGGTGACGACGGCCGTCGCCAAGGGCGACCTGTCGCAGAAGATCGCCGTCGACGCCCGGGGCGAGATCCTGGAGCTGAAGAACACCATCAACACGATGGTCGACCAGCTGTCCGCGTTCGCCGACGAGGTCACGCGCATGGCCCGCGAGGTGGGCACCGACGGCCGGCTCGGCGGGCAGGCGGACGTGAAGGGGGTGTCCGGAACCTGGCGCGACCTGACCGACTCGGTGAACTCCATGGCCGGCAACCTCACGGCTCAGGTCCGTTCCATCGCCGAGGTCGCCACCGCGGTGGCGCGGGGGGACCTCTCGCAGAAGATCCGGGTCGATGCCCGGGGCGAGATCCTGGAGCTGAAGGAGACCATCAACACGATGGTCGACCAGCTGTCCGCGTTCGCCGACGAGGTCACGCGCGTGGCCCGCGAGGTCGGTACCGACGGCCGGCTCGGCGGGCAGGCGGACGTGAAGGGGGTGTCCGGAACCTGGCGCGACCTGACCGACTCGGTGAACTTCATGGCCGACAACCTCACCGCCCAGGTCCGTTCCATCGCCGAGGTCACCACCGCGGTGGCGCAGGGCGACCTCTCGCAGAAGATCCGGGTCGATGCCCGGGGCGAGATCCTGGAGCTGAAGGAGACCATCAACACGATGGTCGACCAGCTGTCCGCGTTCGCCGACGAAGTCACTCGCGTGGCCCGGGACGTGGGCACCGAGGGCAACCTGGGAGGCCAGGCCACCGTCCGGGGCGTGTCGGGCACCTGGAAGGACCTGACGGACAACGTCAACGTGATGGCCTCGAACCTGACCGGCCAGGTGCGCTCCATCGCCCAGGTGGCGACCGCCGTGGCCCGCGGAGACCTCTCGCAGAAGATCACCGTGGAGGCGAAGGGCGAGGTCGCGGCGCTGGCGGGGGGCATCAACGCGATGGTGGACACCCTGTCCGCGTTCGCGGACGAGGTGACCCGCGTGGCCCGCGAGGTCGGCACCGAAGGCCGGCTCGGCGGCCAGGCCAGGGTGCCCCATGTCGCCGGCACCTGGAAGGACCTGACCGAGAACGTCAACTCCATGGCGAACAACCTGACCGGACAGGTCCGCAACATCGCCCTGGTCACCACGGCGGTCGCCAACGGCGACCTCTCCAAGAAGATCGACGTCGACGCCCGCGGCGAGATCCTCGAACTCAAGACGACCATCAACACGATGGTCGACCAGCTGTCCTCCTTCGCCGCCGAGGTGACCCGGGTGGCGCGCGAGGTGGGCAGTGAGGGCCGGCTCGGCGGCCAGGCAGAGGTGGAGGGCGTCTCCGGCACCTGGAAGCGCCTGACGGAGAACGTCAACGAGCTCGCCGGCAACCTGACGCGCCAGGTGCGTGCCATCGCCGAGGTCGCCAGCGCGGTCGCCGAGGGCGACCTCACGCGGTCGATCACCGTGGACGCCTCCGGCGAGGTCGCCGAACTCAAGGACAACATCAACTCCATGGTCGGCTCGCTGCGCGAGACGACACGGGCCAACCAGGAACAGGACTGGCTCAAGTCCAACCTTGCCCGGATCTCCGCCCTCATGCAGGGCCACCGCGACCTCGCCGCCGTCGCGGAACGCGTCATGGACGAACTGACCCCCCTGGTCGATGCGGGCTACGGAGCCTTCTACCTCGCCGAGGAGACCGACGGCACGACCTGGCTTACGCTGATCGGATCGTTCGGGCGGCCCGCCGAAAGCCCCACCGCCGCCCTGCGCGTACGCGAGGGCGAGACCCTGGTGGGGCAGGCGGCCCGCAGCCGCCGCATCCTCACCACCGACAACGTGCCGTCCGGCTACCTCATCTCCTCCGGCCTGGGCGGCGCCGCTCCGGCCAACCTCATCGTGCTGCCCATCCTGGTCGAGGACCAGGTCCTCGGGGTCATCGAACTCGCCTCCTTCAACCCCTTCACCCCCGTCCACCGCGACTTCCTCGGGCGCCTGATGGAGACGGTCGGCGTCAACGTCAGCACCATCGTCGCCAACGCCCGTACGGACGAACTCCTCGGCGAATCACAGCGGCTCACCGGTGAACTCCAGGCCCGCTCCGAGCAGTTGCAGGTCCAGCAGGACGAACTCCAGCGGTCCAATGCCGAACTGGAGGAGAAGGCCGCCCTCCTCGCCACGCAGAACCGCGACATCGAGACGAAGAACCTGGAGATCGAGCAGGCCCGCCAGGAGCTCGAGGAACGGGCCCGACAGCTCTCCCTCGCCTCGAAGTACAAGTCGGAGTTCCTGGCCAACATGAGCCACGAGCTGCGTACCCCGCTCAACAGCCTCCTCATCCTTGCCCAGTTGCTCGCCCAGAACCCGTCCCGCAACCTCACCCCCAAGCAGGTCGAGTACGCGGGAATCATCCACTCGGCCGGCTCCGACCTCCTCCAGCTCATCAACGACATCCTCGACCTCTCGAAGGTCGAGGCGGGCAAGATGGACGTCAACCTGGAGCGGGTGTCGCTCAAGCGGCTCCTGGACTACGTGGAAGCCTCCTTCCGGCCCCTGACGACCCAGAAGGGCCTCGAGTTCGACATCACGACCTCGGCCGGGGTGCCCGTCGACCTGTTCACCGACGACGCCCGGCTCCATCAGATCCTGCGCAACCTGCTGTCCAACGCGGTGAAGTTCACCGAACGCGGCCGGGTCCAGGTGCGGATCGAACCGGCGCGCGCCGCCGAGCTCCCCCCGGAGCTGACGCGGGCCGGCTCGGTGGTCGCCTTCAAGGTCGTCGACACCGGCATCGGCATCGCCGAGGAACAGCTGGAGGTGATCTTCGCCGCGTTCCAGCAGGCCGACGGCACCACCAGTCGTAAGTACGGCGGAACCGGCCTCGGCCTGTCCATCACGCGGGAGATCGCCCGGCTCCTGGGCGGCGTGGTCACGGCCACCAGCACGCCCGGCGAAGGATCGACCTTCACGCTGTACCTGCCGGTCTCGCGCGCCGATGCCGCCGACCGGGACGCGCAGGCCCCCGCCGTGCAGGAAGCCGCCCACTCCGGCGACCGCCCGGGCGACGGCAGTGCCGACGCTCCGCAGGAGCGCCACCCCCGGCGGCTCCTGGTGATCGAGGAGCGCAGCAACGGTCTCCTCAGCCTCGTCGCCGAGAGCGCCGCCACCGATCTGGTCGCGGGACGCTCGGCCGCGAGCCCGTCCGACCAGGTCGAGGTCGTCGGCGCCGTGACCGCCGCGGACGCGGCCGCCGTCCTCGCGCAGGCGCCGTTCCACTGCGTGGTCCTCGAACTGGGCTCCAACGGAGAAGCCCTGAGCTTCCTCGAGGCCCTTGGGGGAGACACGGCCCTGGCCGCCCTGCCGGTGCTCGCCCACGACAACCGGCGCATGACCGGAGAGCAGCAGGACCAGATCGCCCGGTACGCCACCGGCCGACGCCTCGAAGTGCTCTCCAGTCTGGACGAACTCCGCGAACGGATCACCCTGCACCTGTCGGTCGACCGCCTCGGGGACGTCATGCCCCCCGTACGGCCGGAGGCCGACCTCGCCCCGGCTGAACACGCCCACATCGACGCCGACCTCGCGGACAGGTCCGTCCTGGTCGTCGACGACGATCCGCGCAACCTGTACGCGATCAGCGGCATCCTCGAACTCCACGGCATCCGGGTCCTGCACGCCGAGAACGGCCGCAAGGGCATCGACACCCTGACGAGCACCCCGGGCATCGACCTGATCCTGATGGACGTCATGATGCCCGAAATGGACGGGTATGCCGCAACCGCGGAGATCAGAAGCATGCCCCAGTACGCCGACCTGCCCATCATCTCGGTCACCGCCAAGGCCATGCCCGGCGACCGCGAGAAGAGCATCGCCTCCGGATCGAGCGACTACGTCACCAAGCCCGTCGACGCGAACGACCTGATCGCCCGCATCCGCCAGTGGCTCCGTCCCGCAGCCGCCCGCACGGAAGACGCCCAATCCCGGTGAGCGACACGCACGACGAGACCGGAGCGCCCCGGCCGCGGGTCCGCTCGCGCACCGGCACGGGCGGACCGGGGGTCCCGCCCGCCCGTCGCACGGTGGAGCAGGGCGCGCCCGGCACCGCGGAGGGGGACGACGTGGGACGGCTCGCCGCCACCGTGGAGCGGCTGCGCCAGGAAGCCCTGGACGCCCAGTGGGCCGCCGACGGGCGTGCGCTGATCGAGATGGCCAAGGGCATCTTCGTGGGACGGCTGGGGTGCGGGCCCGCCGAGGCCTCCCGGCAGCTGACCAAGCTGGCGGAGCAGTCGGGCGTCACCGTCCTGGCCCTGGCGGTCGACGTCATCAACCAGGCTGCGCGCGACCACGTCAGCGAGATCGCGGAGCAGTTCCTCAGAACCGCCGCCGGAGAGCCCTCCGACCCGGACGGACCCGCCCCCGCCGTCCGGCTGCGAGCGGCCGAGAGCCGCGCGCTGGCGGCGACCGACTCCCAGGCCGTGGCCAGCGCGCTGCTGGAGAACGCGCTCGCACCGCTGGGCGCCTGCGGCGTCGCGATCTGGCTGGTGGGCGCGGACTCCTCGCTCACCCTGGTCGGCCAGGCGGGGTTCACGGAGGAGGAGGCCGGACGTTGGCGCTACGTCCCGCCGGAGGTGGCCACCTGCGCCCGGCTGGCCCTGCACGGCCGGGAACTCACGGTCGTGGCCGCGCTCTCCGACGCGGGGATCCCCACCATCGGCCGGCGCCGGCACCCCGAGGGCGGACGGATCGTGGTCCCGGCCGGAACCGGCGGCCGCATCCACGGAGTGCTCGAGGTCGGCTGGCCGGACCGACTGCCTCCGCAGCCTCCGCAGATCGTGCGGCAGCTGGAAGCCATGGCCGAACTGTGCGCCCACACCCTCGGGGAGCAGTCCGCCGACGAGGCGCCCCGCACCACGCCGGGTGCGGACCTGGCAGGCGTCGCGGAACTGACCGACCTCGCCGACCACCTCCACGACCCCGTACTCATCCTCACACCCCAGCTCGATCCCGCCGGCCGGCTCTCCGACTTCCGAATCCACCACACCAACAACCGCTTCGTCGACCCCGCCGGCCGGCCCCGCTCGCTCGTGACCGGCGCGCACTTCCTCGAGGCCTATCCGGCCGCCGCGGAGGGCAACGGCCTCTTCTCCAAGCTGGAGCGGGTCTACGCGACCGGCGAACCCTGCCGGGCGCCGCGTACGACGCTCACGGCCTTCGTGGACGAGGTGCCCCTCACCTCGGTCGCCGACGTCAGCATCAGCCGGCACGGTGCCGCCCTCCTCCTCATCTGGAAGGTCGAGGACGAGAGCGCACGGCTGGCCAGCCTCCTGCAGCACGCGCAACGCCTCGGCAGGGTCGGCGGTTTCGAGGAGAACGTCCGCACCGGCGCCATCACCTGGAACGGCCAGCTGTTCAGCCTGTTCGGGCTGCCCACGACCGCCGCCCCCGTACCCCTGGCGGAGCTCGCCGACCACGCCCACCCCCACGACGTCAACTCCATCGGCCGGTTCCTGCGCACACTCCTGCACAGGCTGCGCGAGTCGTCGGTGGACTTCCGGCTGCGCCGCCCCGACGGCATCACCCGCCACATCCGGATCGTTGCCGAACCCGTCCTGGACGAGCAGGGACGCCTGTATTCCGTACGCGGCGCCTGCCAGGACGTCTCGGCGCAGCACTGGACGGAAGTGGCCCTCGCGGCCACCCGGGACCAACTCGCCAGCAGCGAGGCCGAATCCGCGGACCGGACCAGGCTCACCCTGCAACTCCAGCAGGCCATCATGCCGCCCGCCCCGGCCGCCCTGGAGGTCCCGGGCATCCGCATCGCCGTCCGCTACCGGCCGGCGGAGTCGGAATCCCTCGTCGGCGGCGACTGGTACGACGCGGTCGTGCTGCCCGACAACAAGATCCTCATCAGCGTCGGGGACGTGGCCGGCCACGGCATCCAGGCGGCCACCGGCATGGTCGTCCTGCGCAACGCGCTGCGCGGCCTGGCAGTCACCGGCGCCGGCCCCGCGCAGCTGCTGTCCTGGCTGAACACCGTCACCTACCACCTCACCAGCCATTTGACGGCCACCGCCGTCTGCGGGATCTACGACCCGGAGACCCGGACCCTGCGCTGGGCGCGCGCGGGCCATCTGCCCCCGGTCCTGGTCAGGGGGACGGAGGCCCGGGCCTTCCCCCTCGCGTCGGGCACGCTCCTCGGAGCCCTGCCCGACATCGCGTACACGGAGGAAGAAGTGCAACTGGAACGCGAGGACATCCTGCTCATGTACACCGACGGCCTCGTGGAACGCCGGGACGCCTCCGTCACCGACTCCCTGGCACAACTGCTCACCGTGGCGTCACGCCCTGCGGACTCCCTGGAGAAGCGCCTCGACAACCTGCTGACCTACAGCACCTCCGACACCGACGACGACACCTGCCTGATCGGTGTCCGGGTGCACTGACCGGCCCGGGGGCGCGTAGCCTTCGGTTGTTGCGGCGGGCAGCGGGCTGGGGACGGGCTGCGCTGAAACGATGTGAGGGAGTACAGGTGGACCAGCAGGTACGAGTACAGCCGGCAGAGGACGGGATCCGCGTCATCGTCTGCGTGGGGGAGTTCGACCAGGACACCCTGCAGCCGCTCAAGGAGTCCAGCGAGCAGGCCGCCGCCGACCCGGAGGTACGCAGGATCGTCCTGGACGTCAGCCAGGTCGGCTTCGCCGACTCCTCCATGCTCAACCAGATGCTGCTCCTGCTGCGCACGGGCCGCCTCGTGCTGGCGGGACCGGTTCCCCCTCAGCTGGGTCGGCTCCTGGACCTCACGGAGGCGCGGGGCCTGTTCCAGGTCGCCGACAGCGTCGAGGCGGCGCGCAGCCTGTAGGGGAAGGGTGTTGACCCCACGACGACGCCGGTCCCCACACCCAGGAGGGTGTGGGGACCGGCGTCGTCGTGCGGGAAGGGGATCAGGCGGGTCGGCCGCCGAAGGGGCCGCCGGTGCCGTAGTACGTGCCCAGCTCCTCCCGGTACCCGGCGTCGCCGAGGTGCTTGTCCCGGTGGAACTCGGGGGCGTTCTTGATCTGTTCCTTGGTGCGGTTGACGAACACCTTCTGCTCTTCCGAGTCGATCCTGACGATGGTGCCGGCAGGCAGCAGGACCTCCTTGCCGAAGATCCATACGCCGGTGTCGACGACCAGGTAGGCGTCACCGACCTCGTCGGAGTGCTTGTCGACCTTGCCGATGCTGCCGTCGGTCGCCTCGACCTTGTAACCGGTCAGATCGGTACCGGCCAGGTGGCCCGAGGTCGGCTGGTAACTCCACACATGCTCAGTCACGCGAAAAACAACTCCTCCGGTCAACGGGGGACGGCGGAAGAACGAACTGTCCACCGATCCACCCTGTTCCGTACGTCGTGTTCGGCGGTTGCTGCGTTCCGCCTGAACTTCGCCTTCCCCGCCTTTACGACTTCACGCACCCGGATCGGCGCATGGACCGGGGCGGCCGTCGATCATTGGAGGTGAGCAGGTTCCCTGCTGCGTCACGGCGACCGTCCCGGCTGTCCTCCGGATGCCCCCGATGTGTTCCTTTATCCGTTCCGGGTTCGCGAGTGCCTGCCGACGATGAAATGGCGGTGGCCGGTCGCCCCAGGAAGGGATGACCGGCCACCGCCAGGCGGTGGAACCGCGCTTCGCCTTACGGCTACCAGCGATACCAGCGGCCGCTACCGCCCTTGGGTCGTGCGACGAAACCGATCAGCCACAGGATCAGGACCGCGATGGCCACCCACCAAAGAATCTTCACCGCGAAACCCGCGCCGAAGAGGAGAAGGACCAGCAGAAGAACGAGAAGCAGGGGAACCATGATTATCAACCTCCGAAACGCCGTGTGCCCGACCGCACCCAGGACATGCATTCGATTCTTGTTTGTTTCTTGTCCTGATGGCCGGGCAGGAGTTCCTGCCTGCATTCTCTGACGGCGCGCGAGCAGAGCTCCTGCCCGTGGGGCGGGTGTTGAGGCGATGGCGGGGTAAGCGCGCATTGACGACGGCATGCACATTTCATCGAGGAGGCTCCGCTATGGCGGCTCGCAGTGCGGTTCGCAGTGCACTTCGGCACCGGCCCGCCCAGGAGCGACCGGTCCCGATCCGCCGCCTGCACCCCGCTTCCGAGACGCCTGCCCCGCAGAGCTGTGCGAGAACGTCGGACGTACTCGTGACGAACTCGGCCGGACGGTCGAGGTTCTGGCCGCGAAGGCCGACATCAAGGCCAACGCCCAAACCAAGGAGAAGATCGCCGTGATGAAGCAACAAACAGCCGAGAAGGCCTCTCTGATCGCCGACCAGATCCGCGACAAGGCGGGACGAGCCGCCCAGCTGGTACGGGACAGGACTCCGGACCCGGTCCTGGACAAGACCGCGCAGGCCGCCGCGCAGGTGTGGGACGGCGCGACCCGCGCCGGCCGGTACGCGGCGGACAAGACCCCCGACCCGCTGCTGGAGAACGCCGGTCGGGCCGCCACGGCCGCACGCGGCAACCGCACTCCGCTCCTGCTCGCCGGCGCTGTGATCATTGGGTTCGTGCTCGTCCGTCGCAGCCGCGGACGTCGCCGATGAGGGACTCCAGGGTCGCCTGCAAGCCCGCCGGTCTCGCCCTGTCTTCGCTGTAACCCCCATGTGGTGAGCGGGGTCACACCGTGCGGGGGCGGGGGATTGGTCCGGCGTCGTCGCCTGCGGTGCATGGGACGCCCGTGCCGGGGCAGGCGACGCGTCGGGGGCAGCAGGCCGCCTGTGACTCCGGCGTGTGTGAAGGAGCGAGATCGTGATGATGACTCACCCCGCGGTGCTGGCGCGTCTGGTGGAGGAGTACGAGAGGGAGTCGGAGCTGCGGGCCGCAGGTCCCGACGGACCGGTGCGGCAACAGATGGAGGACGTGGTCTACACGCTGTGCGTGTCGACCGGGACGCATGACATCGACGCAGCGCTGGCCGCGGCGCGGGACCGGCTGCGTACCGCATGGCTCGGTGAGGCGGATGACGCGGAGGCGGCGGCACGGGACGGTCGGGCCTTGAGCGGTACGGCGGGATAGGCCGTCCGCGCCGTACCGGCCCTCGGGCCGGTACGGCGCCGCCCGCCCGGCCGGCGGGGTGGACGGCCCGCTCAGACGGCAGTGGCCGGCGCGATCACCTGAGCCGACGCCTGGCCGGGAGCACCATCGTGACCGGGAGCACCATCATGGAGCCTGAGGTCGGCGCCCCCGGCCGCAGGTCCGTCCCTATTCAGTCCCGGCAGGTCCGTCCTCTTCAGCGCCCGCCGGAGCCGGCCACAGCTCTTCGGGGTCCTGCCGTTCCAGTGCGTGGAGGGCCGGTCCCTGGAGGATCTCGCCGTCGATGGCGAAGCGGGAGCCGTGACAGGGGCACTCCCACGTCCGCTCGGCGTTGTTGAAGGCGACGAGGCACCCGAGATGGGTGCAGACGGCGGACACGGCGTGCAGCCCACCCCGGTCGTCGCGGTGTACGGCGCACGGTTTGCCGCCCACCCGGACCACGGTTCCCTCGCCCGGTCGCAGGCTTCGGACCGGGCCGTCGGTGCCGTCGCCGAGGGTGTCCAGGCGGTCCTTGACGAAGTGCTTCCCGACGTCCCATTGCGCCTTGAGGAGCGCCGGGGCGGAGCGGAGGGCGGAGCCGAAGCGGCCGGGGCTGTACAGACCGCCCCACGGCTCGTCTCCGCCTTTGACGAGGGACGCGATGATCGTCCCGGCCAGGACCCCGCCCGTCATGCCCCAGCCGGCGAAGCCGGCGGCGACGTAGACGCTCCCGCCCCCGCCGGGCATTGCGCCGATCAGGGGCAGCGTGTCCGTGGCGCTGTTGTCCTGTGCCGCCCACCGGTGGGTGATCGCGACGTCGGGAAAGTGCTGCTCGGTCCAGCCCTGGAGGCGGGCGTACCCCGCCTCGGTGTCCTCTCCCTCGCCGGGGGTGAACGCCTCACCGGTGACGATCAGGAGTCGACTGCCGTCTCCCAGTGGTGACGTGCGGACGGATCGCTTGCCCCCCTCCTCGGTGATGAACATGCCCTCCGGGTCCCGGTGGGCGGGCAGGGAGCCCGCGATCACCAGGTCGCGGTGCTGGGTGAGCCGCGTGGCGAGCACGGAGCGGTCGAAGACGGGGTGATGGGTGGCCACGACGACGTGCCGGGCGGAGACGGTGACCCCGGAGTCGGTGGTGAGCCGACACGGCTCCCCGCCGTCGAGTTCGGTCACACGCGTGCCCTCGTGGATGAGGCCGCCGAGCGCCACGATGTCGTCGGCCAGACCGCGCAGGTACTTGAGCGGGTGGAACTGAGCCTGGTCCTCGACCCTGACGGCGCCGGCGACGGGGAAGGGCAGGCCCGTCTCGGTGACGAACGAAGCGTCGAGGCCGGCCGCGCGGGCAGCTTCGGCCTCCGCGCGCAACGCCTCGACGCCCTCGGGCTCCTGGCAGTAGGTGAGGGCCGGGCGCCTCTCCACCTCGCAGTCGAGGCCGAGTTCCCCGACCACCTCGATGACGTGCCGCAGCGCGGCGCTCTGGGACGTCGCGTACCGGCGGGCGGCGTCCTCTCCGTGCTCGGACCGGAGCGTGTCGTACACGGCGGTGTGCAGGGCGGTCAGCTTTCCCGTCGTATGGCCCGTGACGCCTCCCGCGAGCCGGTCCGCTTCCAGCACGATGACCCGGAGGCCCGCACGGGCCAGTTCCCACGCTGTGCTGAGACCGACGATGCCGCCGCCGATCACCGCCGCATCCGCCTCCGCGGCCCGTGAGAGCGGGGCGAAGGACGGCAACGAGGCCGTCCGCATCCAGTAGGAGCGGCCGGTGTAGGAGCGGTCGATGTTCGAAAGTCGGTTCATATCCGGCGGCTGCCCAGGAGACCCCACCTGATGCGCTGCCGCTCCCTCCGGTCACCCGCTGTGCCGATTCGGGCACGCAGAGGATCGCCGGAAGCGAGCGTTCCCATCTCGGCCCTCTCGGACCCTCTCGGACCCTCTCGGACCCTCGGATCATGTTCGATGCTCCGAAGATCGCCGGAATCCTGAATGAGGTCGCCGACTCGGGGCAGCCGCCGTGTGACGTCCACGAAGCGGCCTGTACGGGCGCCGCGATCCCGGAGGTGCGCGATGTCCAGTACGGCCCTGACCTTGGGTACTCTCCCCGGCGGCCTGGTCGCCCTGCCGACCGTCTACCGCCCGCAGGCGGACACCCACCTGCTCGCCGAGGCGCTTGCCCGCGAGGAGCTGGGCCCCCGCACCAGCGTTCTGGAAATCGGCACCGGGACCGGCGCGCTGGCTCTGCACGCCGCTCACAGAGGTGCCGCGGTCACGGCGGTCGACGTCTCCTGGCCGGCCGTCGCATCAGCGCGCGTGAACGCCCTGCTCCACCGGCTTCCCCTGCGCGTCCTGCACGGCGACTTCAGGGCCCGTACCGTCGGCCGGCGCTTCGACCTGATCGTGGCGAACCCGCCGTACGTACCCGCTCCGGGCGTGAAACCGCCCTCGCGGGGGCCGCAGCGCGCTTGGGACGCCGGCCCGGACGGACGCCTGGTGATCGACCGGATCTGCGCAGCCGCTTCCGCTCTGCTGCGTCCCGGCGGCGCTCTGCTGATGGTGCACTCCGGCCTGTGCGGGACCGAGGAGACCGTGGACCGGCTGGCCGGGGAAGGGCTGTCCGCGCAGGTCACAGCGAAGGCGTCCGTTCCCTGGGGCCCGGTCCTGCGCTCGCGACGGATCTGGCTGGAGCGGCAAGGCCTGGTGAGCGAGGCCGAGGAGTGGGAAGAGCTGGTGGTCATCCGTGCCCAGAACCTTTGACGACACACCGTGCCCGGCATCCGGGGTGACGCCCGCCCGCCGGGTGTCCGTGGACCCGCAGGGGCCCGTCCTCATCGAGGGCCCGGTCGAAATCGTCCTGGGCGACGGGACGATCGCCCGCTCCGACCGCTTCGTGGTCGCCGTCTGTACCTGCCGTCGCAGTCGTACGTACCCCTGGTGCGACACCAGCCACCGCCCCCGGGCTCGAACCTCCCCGCCGTCTGAAGACAGGAACCGGTGATGCGTCCTCCCAGCCCGGACCCGGCCGCCGTTGCACCGACCGCCGTTGCAGGCCGGAGCCCCCACCTGGCCGAGGGGCGGGGCGAGTTGTCCCGCGCCGTGACGGACGCCTTGCGGTCCGGCGGCCTGCCGCGGTGCGCTCCCGGGGCCGTGCTGGAGGCCGACGTATGGGGTGAAGACCTCCAGCTCGCCCTCTACCTCCTCTACGAGCTGCACTACCGCGGTTTCGGCGACGTGGACGACGCGCGCGAGTGGGACCCGGACCTGCTGCGGCTGCGCCAGGCGATGGAAGCCCGCTTCCTGGACGCCCTGCGCACAGAGCTGTCCGATGCGCCGCGGACGGTCGAGGACGCCTTCGCCCCGCTCCTCGTCGAACCCGTCGACCTCTCCGGCAGCCTGAGCCACCACCTCGAAACGGAGGGGGAACTCTGGCAGTTGCGGGAGTACGCGGCCCTGCGCTCCCTCTACCACCTCAAGGAGGCCGACCCGCACGCCTGGGTCATCCCGCGGCTCACCGGACGGGCCAAAGCCGCCATGGTCGCCATCGAGTACGACGAGTTCGGCGCCGGCCGCGCCGACCGGATCCACGCGCAGCTCTTCGCCGACCTCATGGCCGACCTCGGCCTCGACCCCTCTTACGGCCGATACCTGGACCACGCGCCCGCGCCCCTGCTCGCGACCGTGAACCTGATGTCCCTCCTCGGGCTCCACCGCGCTCTGCGCGGCGCGCTCGTCGGCCACTTCGCATGCGTCGAGGTCACCTCGTCGCCCGGGTCCAGGCGCCTGGCCAACGCCATGCGACGCTGTGGGGCGGGACGCGCCGCCGAGCACTTCTACGCCGAGCACGTGGAGGCCGACGCGGTCCACGAACAGGTGGTGCGCCACGAGGTCATCGGCGGACTCCTCTCCGAGGAGCCCGCCCTGGAGGCCGACATCGCCTTCGGCTGCGCCTCGACGGTTCTGCTGGAAGACCGGCTCGCCGACCACATCCGCCGCGCGTGGGGCCGGGGAAGCAGTGCTTTGCGCAGACCGCTGCCGTAGGACCGGGGCGCGGCCACGTGCCCCGCCCCGCCCACCGGGTCGGGGATTGAAACGCGGTGGGACGGGCAGGCGCCGCGCAGGTGGCGGGCCGCTGCGCCGCCGGCCCGAGGCCACACCGCTTCCGCGTCCCGGAACCCGTGAGGAAGTCACCGTCATGAACCGCGCTGCTCTCTTCGACGTCGACGGCACCCTGACCGACACCAATCACCTCCACGTCACCGCCTGGTGGGAGGCGCTGCGCCAGGGCGGCCACGCGGTGCCCATGCACGCCATCCACCGGGCGGTCGGCCTGCCGGGCGAAGACCTCCTCGACCACCTCCTCGGAGACGACCGCGACCGCGGCGGCGACGACCGGATGAGCGCCGCCCACGACACCCTGTACGCGACCTACTTCGACCGGCTCCCGGCCCTGGACGCGGCCGCCGACCTGCTGCGTACGCTGGCGCGGGCCGGGTGGAAGGTCCTGCTCGTCACGTCCGCCCAGGACAGGGAGCTGGACGCGCTGCGCCGGGCCGTCGACGCCGACGACGCCATCACCGACACCGCCACGTCCGACGACGTCGAGCGGGGCAAGCCCGCTCCCGACCCGCTGCACCACGCCCTCGGCATGGCCCAGGCGCCACCCGAGCGTGCCGTGTTCGTCGGGGACACCGTGTGGGACATGAAGGCCGCGGTACGGGCCGACGTGGTCGGGGTCGGCCTGCTGTGCGGGGGCATTCCCCGCGGCGACCTGGAGGACGCGGGAGCCGCCGCCGTCTACCGGGATCCGGCAGACCTTCTGGCCCGCCTGGGAGACAGCCCGTTCTCCGAGATCCCGGCCGGCTGACCCGGCCGCGTGAACCCGGCCGCCCGAGCCCGGAGACCTCGATTCCGTGCGGTTTCGCCCCCTCCGGCCCGGCCCGGCGCAGGGACGCCGTGCATGAAGGCCACGATCGCGGGGATCCGCCAGATGTGGCCGGAGCAACCTCGGCCACCGCCGCACCGGCACTGAGGGGAGCCGCACCGGCACTGAGGGGAAAAGGAGACGCGAGATGACACGGCATCCAGCGACCGAGCGGGCACCCCGCGCCGTACGCGTCGTGGTCGTCGGCGCGACCGGCAACGTCGGCACCAGTGTGGTGCAGGCCCTGGCCGACGATCCGGCCGTGGCCTCCGTGGTCGGCCTGGCCCGGCGGGTGCCCGGCTGGCGGCCGCCGAAGACCGAGTGGCAGGCGGTCGACATAGAGCCGGGCGGCGCGGACCTCGTACCGCTCTTCGCCGGTGCGGATGCCGTGGTCCACCTCGCCTGGAAGTTCCAGCCCACCCACCGTCCGGCCGAGACCTGGCGCACCAACGTCCTCGGCAGCATCCGCGTCTTCGACGCCGTGGCAGCCGCACGCGTACCCGCCCTCGTCCACGCCTCCTCGGTCGGCGCCTACTCGCCCGGCCCCAAGGACCGTACGGTCGACGAGTCCTGGCCGACCCACGGTTGGCCGCAGGCCGCGTACACCCGCGAGAAGGCCTATCTCGAACGGGTTCTCGACGCCTACGAACAGGTTCACCCCGGCATCCGCGTGGTCCGGATGCGCCCCGCCTTCCTCTTCAAACGGGAGTCCGCCTCCGAGCAGCGCCGGATCTTCGCCGGACGGCTGCTGCCCGGGCGCCTCGTACGGCCGGGGCTCGTCCCCGCCGTGCCCGACCTGCCGGGACTGCGCTTCCAGGCGCTGCACACCGACGACGCGGCAGCCGCCTACCGGGCGGCCGTCATCCGCCCGGTGCGCGGCCCCTTCAACCTGGCGGCCGACCCGGTGATGGACGCCGCCGTCCTGGCCGGGATCTTCGACGCGCGGCGCCTGCCGATGCCCGCCGGTCCTCTGCGCGCGGCCCTCGCCGCGGCGTGGCGGCTGCGCCTCGTGCCCGCCTCTCCCGACCTCTTCGACGCGGTCCTGCGCCTGCCGCTGATGGACTGCACCCGGGCGCGGGAGGAACTCGGGTGGGAAGCCCGTCGCACGTCCGTGGCGGCCTTCGAGGAGTTCCTGTCCGGACTGCGGGCAGCGGAGGGAATGGACACGGCACCCCTCGCCGCGGGCGGCACCACCGGCCGCGGGAAGCGCGGAGCGGCCCTTCAGACGGCGCCGCTCGGCCCGTCGGCGCACTGACCGCGGAGCGGAAGGGCCGCCGCCCGGGGAGTGGCCGGGCGCGGGCGGGGCAGGCGCCGGGTATGTCGGATCGTTCCAGTGATCGAACTTGGTCCCTTGGTCGGACGCATCCTCGCGGCCGGCCGTCCCGCCCTCCGGGGCGGATCGCCGAGCCCTGGGGGAGACGTACACCGTACGGGGCGGGGGAGCAGTGGCCGGAGCGGGTCGACTCGTTCCTGGCCGGCGGGCTGGCCGCCGCGGAGGTCGACCAGTGGTTCCCCACGGCCTCGAACCTCCACTCGAACGGCGATGCGATGGAGCTGGCCGTCCGGGACGGGCGCCTCGTCGGAGTCCGCGGGGTGGCCGAGGACCGGGTCAACCGCGGCCGCCTCGACGTCAAGGACCTCTACGGCTGGCAGGCCATCGCCTCGCCGGACCGCCTGACCCGGCCGCTGCTCCGCGAGGACGGCGTCCTGCGGGAGGCGGGCTGGGACACCGCGATGGCACGGATCACCGACCGTGCCCGCGCGCTCCTCGACGGTCCCGGCCCCGCCTCGATCGGCTTCTACACCAGCGGCCAGCTCTTCCTGGAGGAGTACTACGCCCTGGCGCTCATCGCCCGCGCCGGCCTGGGCACCAAGCACCTCGACGGGAACACCCGGCTGTGCACGGCCACGGCCGCCGAGGCCCTGAAGGAGTCCTTCGGCTGCGACGGCCAGCCCGGCTCGTACAGCGACATCGACCACGCCGACACCATCGCCCTCTTCGGGCACAACATGGCGGAGACCCAGGGCGTGCTGTGGAGCCGGGTCCTGGACCGCGTCGCCGGGCCCGACCCGCCCGTCCTGCTGTGCGTGGACCCGCGGCCGGGCCCGGTGTCCGAGGCCGCCACGATCCACCTCCAGCCCAGGCCGGGCACCAACCTCGCCCTGATGAACGGCCTCCTGCACGAGGTGATCGCGCAGGGCTGGACCGACCCCGACTACATCGAGGCCCATGTCACCGGCTTCGACCGGCTCGAACGACAGGTCGCCGCGTTCCCCGCCGAGGCCGCCGCCGAGGCCACCGGGATACCGGCCGAGCAGATCCGTTCCGCGGCCCGGCTGCTGGGCCAGGCCGGCCGGCTGCTGTCCACGGTCCTCCAGGGCTTCTACCAGTCCCACCAGGCCACCGCCGCCGCCGTCCAGGTCAACAACCTGCACCTGATCCGCGGCATGCTCGGGAAGCCCGGCTGCGGCGTCCTGCAGATGAACGGACAGCCCACCGCGCAGAACACCCGCGAGTGCGGGGCCGACGGCGACCTCCCGGGCTTCCGCAACTGGGCCAACGCCCGTCACATCGAGGAACTCGCGAAGATCTGGCGCGTCACGCCCGACCGCATCCCGCACGACGGCCCGCCCACCCACCTCATGGAGATGATCCGCCTCGCCGAAGAGGGCTCCCTGCGCATGCTGTGGGTCTCCGGCACCAACCCCGCCGTCTCGCTGCCCGAACTGGAACGCATCCGCGCCGTGCTCGGACAGGACCGGCTCTTCCTCGTGGTCCAGGACCTCTTCCCCACCGAGACGACCGCCCTCGCCGACGTCGTCCTGCCCGCCGCCGGCTGGGGGGAGAAGACCGGCACCTTCACCAACGCCGACCGCACCGTCCACCTCTCCCTCAAAGCGGTCGACCCACCCGGCGAGGCCCGGCCCGACCTCGACGTCTTCCTGGACTTCGCACGCCGGATGGACCTGCGCGACACCGCGGGCCGACCACTCGTCCCCTGGCGCGAACCCGAAGAGGTCTTCGAAGCGTGGAAGGAGTGCAGCCGGGGACGTCCGTGCGACTACAGCGGGCTGACCTACGCCCTCCTGCGCGAGCACGGCGGGATCCAATGGCCGTGCACCGTGGAACACCCCCGGGGCACCGAACGCCTCTACACCCGCGGCGACTTCCGCAGCAGGCCCTCCGACTGCGAGAGCTACGGCCGCGACCTGCTCACCGGCACCCCGCTGGACGAGGCCGCGTACCGGGCGCTGAACCCCGACGGCAAGGCCGTCCTGCGCACCGCCCCGTACGTCCCGCCGCCGGAACAGCCCGACGCCGACTACCCGCTGTGGCTGACCACCGGCCGCACCCTCTTCCACTTCCACACCCGCACCCGTACCGGGCGCGTGCCCGAACTGCAGGCGGCGGCCCCCGACATGTGGATCGAAGTGTCGGAGGCCGACGCCTCCGCCGCCGGTGTCCGGGAGGGCGACCTCGCCGAGGTCTCCACCCGGCGGGGCGCCGTCCGGGCCCGCGCGCGCATCACCGGCATCCGGGAAGGAGTGCTGTTCCTCCCCTTCCACTACGGCTACTGGGACACCGGCACCGCGGACGGCCACCGGCGGGCGGCCAACGAACTCACGCCCACCGACTGGGACCCGGCCTCCAAACAGCCGCTCTTCAAGACCGGCGCCGCGCGCCTGCGCCTGATCGAACACCGCCCCGGCCCGCCGCCTCCCGCCGGCCCGGTGACGCCGCGGGACACGGCCTAAGGGCGGGCCAGGACGTCGGCGAGGCGGTGGGCGTAGACGACCCGGCCGCACGGGGAGCCGGCGTCGGTGCAGGCCGCCTTCGTGGTGTCCATGCGGTGCTCGGTCAGGGACCAGAGGTACTGGGTGCCCCCGCCCTGGACGCCCTGGCCGTGTTCGAGGTACAGGTCCTCGGGGCCGACGGCGTTGGTGATGTTGGCCCCCTGGTCCACCAGGCGGCCGCCGGTGACGGTGGCCCGCCGGAGGCTGCCGCTGTTCTCCTCCCAGCTGCGGTTGAAGTAGTAGACGCCGTTGTAGCGCGCCGCGCCCTGGGTGAGGTCGCGCGGCAGGTAGTACGCGTCGGTGGCGCGGACCGTACCGTTCACGGCCTTGAGCAGCCCGGTGGCGTCGTCGATGGGAAGGGCGCCGACCCGGCCCTTCTCCAGGTGGGCGTCGTCGGAGTTGCAGTACTCGCCCATGACCAGTGCGGGGGCCGCGGTGTCGCTG
Source organism: Streptomyces sp. NBC_00239 (assembly GCF_036194065.1). NCBI lineage: Bacteria > Bacillati > Actinomycetota > Actinomycetes > Kitasatosporales > Streptomycetaceae > Streptomyces > Streptomyces sp. NBC_00239. The sequence goes on from NZ_CP108095.1 coordinate 7,520,353, forward strand.
CGGTCGACCGAGATGTAGGACGCCTTGGGCGCGCCGGTGGCCACGCAGGTCACCGCGGTCGGGGAGTTGCCCTGGGCGGCGACGAACTTGTACGAGGCGACCTGGGGCATGACGTACCGGTAGGTGTGGCTGTAGTAGACGCCGCTCTGCCGGCCGATCTTGGTCGCGTCCCGGACGTTGCTCTTCAGGCCGTCGAGGGTGGTGTCGTCCACCGAGGCGTCCTGGTCCTTGTTGAGGTCCAGGATCGAGCGCATGTCGAAGACCCGCAGGCCGTTCATCGTGTCCGCGACGTAAAGGTAGTACTTGTACCAGGCCAGGCCGCCGGCGTGGATGTCGACCGCCTTGTACGAGGCGTTGCCGTACGAGTTGTAGTACGGCTCGACCAGCAGGACGTGCCGGTAACGGCGCCCTTCGGGGTTGCCCGGCATCTCGGTCTCGGGGTCCAGGAACGACAGCCGTACGCCCTTGTCGAGGCAGGTGTCGGGATCCGTGGCGCACAGCGCGCTGCTCGCCTTGTCGTACCAGGCCGCGACCAGGGGCTTGCGGGTGCCCCAGAGCTCGTCGGCCTGGGCGTCCGAGACACCGGTGAGCCCCTGGGGTATCCATTCCTGGGTGTCGGCGTCGCCCGCGTCCCAGCAGAGCTTCCGCGCCGGGCGGAGCACGGCCCCGTTGTCGCCGGTACCGAACGGGTCCGCGGTGCACGAGGCGCCGGTCTTGGCCGTCCGGTTGCCCTGGTCGAGCAGCTCCTGGACGCCCTGCGTGGGCAGCGCGGCCTTCAGGCCGGCGACCTGGGCGCTCAGGTCCGGGCCCGACTTGAGGTCGAAGGCGGAGGCGGTGGCGGGGTCGCCGGGGGTCGCCGCCCGTGCGGGAGCGGCGAGTACCGGCAGGGCCAGGACGGCCGCGGCGAGGGCGGCGACCCAGCCGGCGTGCCGGACGGAGGGACGGGGGGACGGCGGCGTCATGCTCTGACCTTTGCTCAGGCGGAAGGGGGAATTCCGAGATCATTCCAAGCCGCCCGGCGCAACGTCCAGATCGCTGTCCGGTATCCCATCCATGTCCCTGCAAAGGCGATTTGACCCTTCTATGGGCCTGCGCGGGAGATCGTGCGGTACGCCCCCGGCGGCATGCCCTCCCAGCGGGTGAAGGCGCGGACCAGGGCCGTCGCGCCGCTCAGGCCGACGAGGGGGGCGATCCGGTCCAGCGGCAGGGGCGTGGTCTCCAGCAGTCGCCTCGCCCGGCTGTGGCGGGCGGTGTCGAGGAGTGCCCGCCACGACGTGCCCTCGGCGTGCAGCGCTCTGCGCAGGGTGCGCACGCTGAGGTTGAGTTCCCTGGCGGGGCCCTCGGCGCCCGCCTCCTCCAGCGCGGTGTGCTCCAGCCACTGCCGTACCCGCTCGGCGACGGTCGCGGTGTCGGACAGCCGGTGCATGAGCCGGTCGGCGTAGGCCCGGTGCAGGGCGCCCAGCTCCGGGTCGTACAGGGCGCGTCGCCTGTCGAGGTCCTCGTTGGAGACCAGGATCGCGTTCTCCGGGGCGTCGAAGGTGACGGGACAGCCGAGGATGCGGGCGTACGGTTCCGCCGAGCCCGCACGGGAGTGGGCGAACGACACGGCCAGGGGCGCCCATTCGTCCCCCGCGATCCAGCGGCCCGCCCGCACCATGGTGCTGACGATCACCTCCGCCTGCCGGGGGTGGGTCGCCGCCGGATCGACGGTCGGCCGGTAGGAGATCCGGCTGACGCCGGTGCGGCGGTCCAGGCTCACCGTGCCCGTACGGCTCATCAGCGGGTGGTAGCGCTCGGCGGCTCGCGCGGCGTCCGCGAGGCTGGCGCAGGTGAGGACGAGGTGGCCCAGGATGTGCAGGCCGGAGGGCTGGACGCGGTCGCCCGCGAGGAGCCCGTCGGTGCCCTCCACCGTGGCGTTCAGGACGGCGAGGGCGTGGCACGTGGTCACGGAGGGCGGCTCGATGGTGGACACGGCGGCCAGTCAATGCGGACGCGTCAGCGCCGTCAACACCGCGCCGCCGGACGGGTGTTGATGGCCCGCTCCGGGGCGGGTCCGGAGAGTCAACGCAATGGCCGCCGGAGTGAATGACGGCGTCGCGGGCCGCTCGTAAGGTCGGCCTTCGGACGCCCCAGTGCGACGCCCGGCGCCCATGAGGGAACGCTCTGCGAATCGCCGTGAACGCTTCGTGAAAGGGATGGGGATGAACCGACGAAGAGCCTTGGGACGAAGCCGGCACCTCTTGATCGGCCTGGTCCTCGCGATGGCCGCCCTGGTGCTCGGCCCCGCGGCCGCCGGCGCGTCGGCGGGACCGCAGTGGTGGGAGCCCGCGGCGCGTCCTGCGCCGGACTCGCAGGTCAACGTCACCGGGGAGCCGTTCACCGGGACCGATGCCCAAGGGCGCGTCCGCGGATACGTCGACGGGCACGTCCACTTGATGTCCGACCAGGGCTTCGGGGGGCGGCTGGTCTGCGGGAAGGTCTTCTCGCCCGCAGGTGCGGCAGACGCACTCAAGGACTGCCCCGAGCACTACCCGAACGGTGTCCTCGCCCTCTTCGACATGATCACCAAGGGCGGTGACGGCCGGCACGACCCGACCGGCTGGCCGACGTTCCGCGACTGGCCGGCCCACGACTCCGCCACCCACCAGCAGACGTACTACGCCTGGGTGGAGCGGGCCTGGCGGGGCGGCCAGCGGATCCTGGTGAACGACATGGTCACCAACGGCGTCATCTGCTCGCTGTACTTCTTCAAGGACCGCGGCTGCGACGAGATGACCGCGATCCGGCTCCAGATCCAGAAGACGTACGAACTCCAGGACTACGTCGACGCCATGTACGGCGGCGCCGGCAAGGGCTGGTTCCGGGTCGTCACCGAACCCGCCCAGGCGCGCAAGGTGATCCAGGAGGGCAAGCTCGCCGTCGTCCTCGGGGTGGAGACCTCCGAACCGTTCGGCTGCAAGCAGGTGCTCGACGGCGCCCGTTGCACGATGGCCGACATCGACCGCGGCCTGGACGAACTGCACCGGCTGGGCGTACGGAGCATGTTCCTGTGCCACAAGTTCGACAACGCCCTGTGCGGCGTCCGCTTCGACTCCGGCACCCAGGGCATGGCCATCAACGTCGGCCAGTTCCTGTCGACGGGCACCTTCTGGAGCACGGAGCCGTGCCCCGGCCCCGAGCACGACAACCCGATCGGCTTCGGCCTCGCCGCCGGACCGGCCGGGGGCGGGGCGGAGGCGGTGGAAGCGTCAGGCGCGGCGCCGGCGTCAGAGGCGTCAGACGAGGCGGAGGCGGAGGCGGTGGCCCGGATCCGGGGCGCGCTGCCGGACGGCGTCGAACTGCCGCGGTACGACGCCTCCTTGCAGGCGGCGCAGTGCAACCGCCGCGGCCTGACCGCCCTGGGCGAGTACGCGGTGCTCGGCATGATGAAGCGCAGCATGATGCTGGAGATCGACCACATGAGCGTCAAGGCGGCCAGCCAGGCGCTGCGCGTGTTTGAAGCCGAGCGGTACTCCGGCGTGCTGTCCACCCACGGCTGGATGGACGACAACTGGACCGAACGCGTCTACCGCCTGGGCGGCTTCATCACCGGCCACATGTACGAGGCCCCCGCGTTCGCCGCCGAGGCGCGCAGGCACGCCGCCCTGCGCGCCAAGTACGGCGCCGGGTACGGGATCGGCACCGACATGAACGGCTTCGCCTGGCTCCCCGGCCCCCGGGCCGCGGCCGGAAACCCCGTCCGCTACCCCTTCCGCAGCCCCGACGGCGGCTCGCTCCTCGACCGGCAGGTCACCGGCTCGCGCGTGTGGGACGTCAACACCGACGGCGGCGGCACCCACTACGGCCTCCTGCCCGACTGGATCGAGGACATCCGCGTCACCGGCGGCCAGGACGTGGTGGACGAGCTCATGCAGGGCGCCGACGGCTACCTGCGCACCTGGGAGCGGGCCCACGGCCACACCACCCCGTACACGCCGCTGGTCCGCGGCTACCGCCCGCACGCCGGGCACCTGGCCTCCTCGCGTTCCCTGCCCGCCGGTTTCACCCACGAGGGGGTCTGGAAGGTGTTGCGGGACCCCGCGCCCGGCACGGTCCGGCTCTACGAGTGCAAGGTGGCGAACCACTCGCTGCTGACCACCGACCCGGGGTGCGAGGGCCAACAGCCCCTCGGCGCGGTCGGATACGTGTACACCAGGGCGGTACCGGGCTCGGTGCCCCTCCACCGGTGCCACATCCCCTCACCGTTCGACCACTTCGTCTCCAACGACCCCGGCTGCGAAGGTCCTTACGTGAAGGAGGGCCTGCTCGGCCACGTCATGCCGGCCGCCGCGAGGTAGGTCCCGGCCGCCCACACGACGGTGTGCCCCCGGCGCGTGCGGCCCGGGGGCACGGGCCGGTTCAAGCCGGGTGCATCGCCGATCAGGCCGGATCAGGCCGGGTGGCCCGGCGAGAGGTCCTGGACCTGGCTGAACAGGAGCAGAGCGGGCCCGGCGGCTCCCGGCGGGCTCTGGTCGGTGGGGGAGAGCAGGAAGCCGACGTGGTCCCCGCCGTCGACGCGGGCTTCGATCCGGCCCAGGAACCACGCGTACGCGTCCTCCAGGACCGGTGCGGTCCCGTGCACCGGCGGCCGCCAGGCGATGTCCGCGAACTTGTCGGTGTCGTCGCCGGTCCGGCTGCCGAAGAGGGCCGCCGTCTGCTTCTGGTCGGCCCGCAGCGCGTGCACGGCCAGGTCAGAGGCGCGCAGGGCGACGCGGTACGTGCGGTTGGCCTTGGAGAGCCACACCATGAAGCGCGGCGGCTCGATGGAGCACTGGGAGGCGAAGCCCACCAGGCAGCCCGCCCGCTCGCCCCCGGCCATCGCCGTCACGACGTACACCGGATAGTCGAGCACGTCGGTGAACGCGTCCAGGTCAGCCATGATCAGGCTCCTCGTCTCGGGTCACGACCCGGGGCGCCGCCGGTCGGGGTCGTCCTCGGGGGACTGCCAGGACTCCTCGCGGGCCCGGGCCCGAGGGGGCTGTTCGGCAGGCCGCACCCCGGGGTCGGCGCGCCGCGCGAGGCGTCGGGATCCGTACCAGAACGACCCGATCAGCAGTGCGGCCACGAGCACGCCGACGATGATCAGGAACAGCGATGAGGTACCGGTGATGGCGAGGTTCTCTGAAGCGATCATGTGCTGCGCCTACCCGATATCGGAGCGCTCACCGGTCCGGGGGGTGGAAGATCCGGCCGCGCCGCAGGGCGTCGTGGAGCAGCCGGCCCACCAGCGCGCCCCCGAACACGACGACGCCGACGGCGACGAGCCAGGTCTGGACGACGAGGACGGTTCCGAACGGGCCGTAGGTGACGGCATTGGACGCGATCAGGGGCGAGAAGACGAGCCGGGAGAAGACCCGCAGCCCGAACAGCCCGGTCATGGTGGCCACCGCCCCCGGGAGGAGGGCGCTCCAGGAGACCCGGCCGCCGAGCAGCAGCCGCTGGGACCACCAGAAGAAGAGGGTTCCGATCACCAACGTGACGAAGCCGCGGGCCGGGGACGCGCGCCACGGCGGGGTGATCGCCGAGAGGTAGAGGGCACCGACCAGCACGCCCAGCCACAGCACGTGACGCCATCGGGCCCACCACCGGGCCGGAGGCAGGTCCCAGACCTTCTCGTAGCCGCTCTGCACCACGGTGCCGAAGGACAGCCCGAAGACGGCGAGCAGGGCGAGACCGAAGGCCGTCGTGGTCCGCCACGCCTGGCCGGGCAGGGCGAAGAGCTGTGCGATCTCCGCCCGGGCGGCCGCCGACACGCCGAGCCCGTCGCCCAGCCACTGCGCGAACCCCTGCCCGCTGCGGGTGTCCGCCGCGGACACGACGATCAGCAGCGGTACGAGGGTCAGGAAGCCGAGCGCGGCGAACCCCAGGGAGCGCGGCCACAGCTCCAGGTCCCGCACGGACGCCCACCGGCTTCCGGCCCGCGCACGCCGGATCGCACTGCGTAGCCGCAGGAAGGGGGACCGCAGGAGTTGGAGCGGGGTGTCGCGCATGGCTTCTCCGGCTGTTGCCCACCACCGTAGGACTCCCGGGTCCGGGAATCCACCGCCGCGAACCCACCCGGTTTGACGAACGGCAGGGTGGGCAGCCGCCTGAAGACACACGAAACGTACGCAGAGGCCCCAGGACGGAGGCCGCACATGTCAACGAGCACGCTGATCGCCGTCATCGTCGTTGCCGTCATCGTGGTGATCGCGCTCACCGTGGTGCTGGGCATGCTGGCGCGACGACGACACCTGCGCGACCGGTTCGGACCGGAGTACGAGCGCGCGGTCGAGGAAGAGGGCGGCAGGATGGCCGCCGAGCGCGACCTGCGGGCCCGCGAGCAGCGCCACGACGAGCTAGACCTCAGGGAACTCCCGCCCGAGCGCCGACGGCAGTACACGGAGGAGTGGAGCGGGGTCCAGGAGCGGTTCGTGGACCGGCCCGAACACTCTGTGTCCGAGGCCGACTCGCTGGTGTCGCGGTTGATGGAGGAGCGCGGATATCCCACCGGGGAGTACGACGGCGCGGTGCGTGACCTCTCGGTGGAGCACGGGCGCACGCTCCAGCACTACCGGGCGGCCCACGACGTGAAGGAACGCAGCGGAAACGGGCAGGCGACGACGGAAGAGCTCCGCGGGGCGATGGTTCACTACCGGGCCCTGTTCGAGGAACTCCTCACCGACGAGAGGAGCGGGTGACCATGCAGATCCACGGTGACGACGAGGCGCGGGCCACCGGGCCCGACGGCCGTCTGACGACGGAGGACCTCGCACATTCGGGTGCCGCGGACGAACCCGGGTCATCGGGCCGGGCACCGGCCTATCCGGGTGAGGCGACCTCCGGTCCCGATGCGCCCGCCGGCCCGGACGACGGGACCCGTGCGGAACGGGACGCGGAGACCCGCGACGCGGACGAGGAGACCGAGGGCACGCAGGCCGCGGGCACGGAGTACGCGGGCACGGGGACCGAGGGCACGGAGTACGAACGCACGGGGACGGATCAGGCGGCCGTGGCGCCCGCAGGTGAGGACGAGGACGAGACGCTTCTCGGCGCCCGCGAGGCGGAGGAGTACCGCAGGGCGTGGACCGAGATCCAGGGCCGGTTCGTCGACGACCCGCAGGAAGCGGTCCGGTCGGCGGACACGCTGGTGGCCGAGGTCATGCAGACCCTGGCAGGCACGTTCTCCGAGCACAAGCAGGGGCTGGAAGGCCAGTGGGACCGGGGCGAGCAGGTGGCGACCGAGGACCTGCGGCTGGCCCTCCAGCACTACCGGTCGTTCTTCAACCGGCTGCTCAGGACGTAGGTCGAACCCCGTAAGGCCGCCCGCACCGCGCACGCGCGCATGCCCGCCGAAGACGTCTTCGGCGGGCATGCGCGCGTGGTGCTGTTCAGTTCGCGACCGCGCGGGAAGCGCTGCCGTCAGTCCCGGTCGAGCCAGGCCGTGAGGTTCTCGCGCTCCGGCTCGGACAAGTCGCCCTGCTCGATCACGTACCGGGCGTACCGGCGGACGACCGGGGCCCGGTGCGGGGCGGGCAGGGCCAGCACCGACATGTACTCCTCGTAGGTCGTGCCGAGGATGACGACACTGCCCGACAGGGACATGGTGAGCAGCCCGCCGGTCCAGGGACCCCGGATGGCGTTCGGGACGCGTCCGGCGATGTTCCAGTCATCGCCGAGCCGGACCCGGGCCCAGACCGAGTCCGATGCGTCGTCGGCCCGCACGCAGAGAAGGAATTCCCTGTCCTTCCCGAACAATCCGAACCGCGTTGCCAGGCGCATCCATGCATCGTTGACTTCCCGGAACTGGGCGGGACCGTCGTAGTGGACGACTTCATCCACCCGGCCGTCCTCCGGCCCGCACGAGGTCGCCAGGCCGGCGACTTCCGGAGGGCAGGTCCTCACCGTTTCCTCGATTCCCACGAGGGAAATGCCAGAGGATGCGAGGGCGGCCGACAAGGCATGCGCGTCCATGGGTTCCTTGATTCTCAGAGGCATCCGGGTTCGAACTTCTGGAGGCTCCCGTAGTTGTGGAGTCCGTACTTGTCAGGCGGGACCCACGCCCACTTGTCCGGTTGGCCGGGCTTGGAGCGGACGATGAGGCGGTACCCGTCGTCACCTGGCCTGACGTCGTAGATCCTCGTGGTCACCCACTCACTCTGAGGAAGCTTCTTCCGGTCTTCCTCGGAAGTCGTCCCCCAGAATTTCTTCGCGTCCCCGTTGAGCTCATTTCCGTTGTAGAAATCGAGGGTGCCATCCTTCTTCAAGCGCTGGGGGCGGATGCCCGCCAACACCTCCCGGGCCGCCTTCTTGACATAGTTCGGCATGTCGCGGGGCTTGCTGGCGTTGTGCACCAGCACCGGGACGGATCCGGCCAGGACATTGTACGTGTGGAGGGAATTGACCGTGAGGTTGTAGGCCCCCTGGAGGGTCTTCCAGTGGCGCACTCCGGCGATGCGGGCCGTGGTGTCATCCGAAATGCGGAGCTGCTCGCCGGCCTTGAGCGCGGCGGCATCGGTCCACGTACGGGTCGTCTCCGACCAGAAGGGGTGGTTGCCGGTGGCGGTGACGGTGCCGCCGCCGTCCGCGCCGTCGAGGGTGATGGTGGTGAAGTCCCGGTCGTCCGGCGTGTAGATGGTGGCGTCGACCCGGTGCGGTCCGGCGATGTCGGTGACGGGGTCGGCCGCGTGGACCATGTCGCCGACGCGGACCTGCTCGATGGGCTTGGCCGACCCGTCACCCATCAGCACGCGCGTGCCGGCCGGGAAGCTGTTCCCGCCGACCTTGCAGCCGACCTTCTTCCACACCTTGCCGAGCTCTTCGTACGCTTCCTTGGCCTTGGGGCCGAACTTGTCCGCGTACTTCGCCCACTTCGCCGGGGTCGCGCCCCAGCCGGCGAACGGGATCATCGAGGCGCAGGAGAGCGCGGCGTCCTCGAAGAACCCGTCGCGGCCCGTGTCCCAGAAGTGGTCGATGGCTCCTTCGAGCGCGTACATGGCGCAGTTGGCCCCGTCCGCGAGTTCGAAACCGGGGATCGTTCCGATGACGTCGATCGCGGCGTGCCGGGAGTCGATGTAGAACCACATGTCTTCGACCGACCGGATGCCCTGGATGGCGTAGATGGTCCTCAGCCACGAGGGGAGGCGGTCGAACGGGTCGTCGACGGTGTCGTTCGCGCTGAAGCGGAGCGCTTCCTGGACGGACTGGAGGAACTCGTCGACCCGGTAGCGGTCGAGGGTGGTGCGGTACTTGCCCACGGCGGCTTCGGCGCTCATGCCGGCGTCGAGAGCCGCGGTCTTGGCGACTTCGGCCGCCTTGTAGGCGCTTTCCGCGTATCCGATGGCGGCGATGTAGCTCGCGTGGGCGGATGCGGCGGAGTCGTCGGCCTTGCGCGCGCTGTAGGCGGCCTCGTTCTCGGCCTTGCGTGCGGTGGCGGCGGATGCGACGGCCGCGTTGGCGGATTTGTCGGCGTTGTCGGCCGACTGCCTGGCCTGGGCCGCGTACCCGGCGGCCTGGTTGGCGTAGCCGGCCGCGGTCAGGGCGTGGGCGTCGGCCTGGTCGGCGTAGCCCTGGGCGTCGGCCGCGGCCTCGGCGGCCTCGTAGGCGTCCTGGTAGGCCTGCGCGACGATGCCGCTGGACTTGGCGAGGACCGCCTTGACTTCGGCCACGTGCGTGGCGGTCAGCTGGTCCCGGCGCTTGGCGCGGTACTGGCCGGACTCGATGAAGGTCGTCAGGTGCGTGTCGGGGCTGGCCAGCGCGGCTTCGGCAGCCGCCTTCACCTCGGGGCCGCCGCCGTCGGACAGGCGGGTCGCCTCGACGCGGTAGTCCTCGATGCGCGCCTGGTGCTGCTTGGTGGTCAGGAAGTCGCTGAGGGCCCGGGGGTCGGGATCGGCGAGCGCCGCCTTGACGGCTTCCCTGATGCCGTCGCCGTCGGCGGGCCCGCCGACGGCCGCGTCGCCGATGCGGGTGACCTCGATGCGCTGGTCGGGGGCGGCGGCCTTGTACTGGCCGAGGGTGAGGAAGTCGTGGACCTGACCGGCGGTGCCCTTGAGGGCGGTCGCCGCCGCGGCGCGGACGTCTTCGTAGGGCGATTCCAGGGAGAGCCGGTTGACGTCCTCGCGCTCGTCCTGCTCCCGGGCCTTCTTCCAACCGGTCCGGGCGTACTCCACGACGATGCTGTCGTCGCCGGTGAGAGCGGCCTCGGCCGCCGTGAGGCCCCACGAGCCACGGGACTGCAGGGCGGTCAGGGCCATCTTGCGGCCGGTCACCGCGATCTGCTTCGCGTCGGCGCCCGGCTGGGCGGCCTGCTGGGCGAGCGCGGTGAAGTCGGCGTCGAGCTTGACCGCCTCCTTCTCCAGCCGGAGCACCTCGGTCTTGAGGAGGCCGGCGGCCTCCTTCGCGTCCCGGGCCTGGTTGACGGCGGAGATGGTCCGCGCGGCGACTTCCTCGGCCTCGGTCTTGCGCGCCGCGTCGTGGACGGACTCGGCCTTCTTGAGCAGGTCCGCGGCGAGGTCGGCGGAGGCGAGGGCCTGCTCGGCGTTGACCTTGGCCGCGTTGGCGGCGGCCTGGGCGTCGCCGGCGTGCTCGGCTGCCCGGCGGGCGGCCTCGGCCGCGTTGCGGGCGTGCCGGGCGGCGGAGCGGGCGGCGTCGCGCGCCTGACGGGCGGCGAGCACCGCGTCGGCGGCGTGCCCCTGGGCGGCGGCGGAAGCACGCTTGGCCTCCGCGGCGTGACGGCGGGCGGACGCGGCGGCGGCCTGGGCCTCTTCGTCGCTCAGGCCGGACTCCTTGGCCCACTCCCCGGAGTCCACCGCGTGATCGGCGCTGGCGAACATGTCCTCGGTGGCCTTCTTCGCGGCCAGCATGGCCTCGTCGGCCTGCTCCAGGGTCCTGGCCGTCGCATCGGCGAGGTCGGCGATCTGCTCCGCCTTCGCGGCGGCGTCGTCGGCGTCCCTCGCGACCTTCGCGTTGGCCTTGCCGTGCGCGGCCACGTCCCATGCCGCGGTCGCGGCCCGGGAGGCGAACAGGGCCGCGTTGGAGGCGTTGTGGGCGGCGATCGCGGCGGCCTGGGCGGCGGCGTTCGCGGCGCGGGCCGCGGCGATGGCCGTCTGGGCCGCGGCGGCGGCGCGCCGGGCGGACGCGGCGGCCCGCCGGGCGGCGTCCGCGGCCTTGATGGCGTCGCCCTTGGCGAGTTCGGTCTCCTGCGCGGCCTTCGCGGTCTCCAGCTTGGCCAGGTGAGCGGCGTTCTTGGCCTTCTCGGCCTCCGCCACGGCGCTCTGCTTGGCCTTCTCGGCCGCGGCGCCGGCGTCCCCGGTCTGCTTGGCCAGGTCGGCGATCGTCGCGTGTTCCTGGTCCTGGGCGCGCGCGATGTGCTGGCCGAAGGTGAGGAAGTCGCGCACCTCCTCGATGCCGGACTTCAGGGCGTTGGCCGCGGCGCGCTTGGTGGCGGGACCGCCGGCGGACTCGATCTGCGTGACGCGGACGCGGGCGTCGTCGTCGCGCTGCTTGTACTGGCCCTCCTGGAGGAAGGCCCGGATGTCGTCGATCGAGCCGCGCATCGCGACGTTGCCGGCCTCGTGGACGCCGGGGCCGCCGGCGTCGATGGCCTGGGTCGCCAGGACGCGCTGGTCGTCGGCGAGCGGCTGCTTCCAGCCGTCCTTCATGAACGCGGCCACGTCCTGCGACGTGCCGGCCAGGGCCTTCGCCGCGGCCTCGCTCAGACCGGGGCCCGCGTCGGTGACGAGCTTGAGCGCGGCCTCGCGCAGGTCGAGGTCCTCGGCGACCTTCTGGCCGCTCTCGAGGTACGCGCGGACCTGCGCGTCGCTGCCGGCCAAGGCGGCCCCGGCGGAGGACTTGACGGCCGCGCCGCCCGCCTTCCAGTGCTGGAGGACCTGCTCGCGCTCGGTCAGGGTCGGCAGGGCCGGGCCCTCGGCGGCGGCGGGGGCCGCGGAGACGAGGCCGGCGACCAGGGCGATGGGCAGCAGGCCGCGGCCGAGCACGCTCGGGCCGGCCAACGCCATCCTCCCCCAACTCCTCGCCGGGCGCTCTGTTTTGTGGCGCACGAAATCTTCCCCTCAAGTCTGTGAACGTCGTGGGCCACGCGGGCACACGGACGGCCCGGAGCCGCGCGCGGCGGCTGACAGGTGACGTCGGTGCCCGTGCGTGGCACCACGGAGGCCTGCGGGCCGCTCGATGACGCTCCCCAAGCGGAGCGGCGGCAGGCAAGGATCCGGATACTCCGGCTCCCCGGCGCCCGGTGATGCACCAGCAGCACCGAGCGAGGCCCAAGGGTCGCACACCGCCGGAGCGTTGTCGCCCTCGGCTCCGCCCCGGGACCGCGAGCATGCGGAATTAAATCTTCCAATTGGCCTGAGTCGGCTTGAGATTCACTTCACTGAAAATCCTGGCTATGCTGCGGCGCGGCTCCCCAGGCCGGTTTCTGCCAGTCCGCAACGGAGCGGACTGCAACTTGTCGTCACCCGGAAGCGCCGGGTTCCTCTCGCCTGCACGGACACGTAGCCGAGACTGGTTTCAGGAAAGTGAAGTCATCGCCTTGCATACTCGTAGATGGTTGGCTGCTGCCACCGCAACCACCGCCGTCGTACTGGGGGTTCCGACGCAGACCGCGTCGGCGGCCGAGGAAGTGCCGGTGAACGCCGCCTCCCCCTTCGCCTTCGAGGACGGGGCCTACCCCAACAGGGACGGCATCCTGAGCGCCACCGGCGCCGACCTGATCGCGGGTGACGGCGGCATCGAGTTCACCAGCTGCGACGGCCCGTACCAGATCATGGTGTGGGCGCGGAACCTGAAGACGAACGACTCCACGATCTGCTTCAAGGCCGACAACACCGGCTACCTGGCCGTCAACATCCCGCGCGCCTACCGCATCGAGACCTTCGACCGGGACGTCCGGGCAGCCATCTCGATCAACAGCACCACGCAGACCGTGGACGTCCCCGAGGACACCGTCAAGGCGATCGGCGAGGGCACGGCCACGGACCCCAAGCAGGCCGTCCTGCTGGAGATGCGGATCACCGGCTCCTCCGGTCCCCGCATGGCCGGCCAGCCCATCAACGACGCGGACCTCAAGTTCAACGCGAAGCTGGAGATCGGCGAGGGCAAGCGCTCCTGCTCCGGCGCGCTCGTGGACCCGTACTGGGTGATCACCGCCAAGAGCTGCTTCGCCGACGACCCCGCCCAGAGCAACACCGTCGCGGCCGGCGTTCCGAAGGACAAGACCAAGGTCTCGGTCGGCAAGGCCTGGATGATGTCGGGCACCGGCTTCACCAGCGACGCCACCGAACTGGTCCCGCACCCGGACCGCGACCTGGTCATGGTCCGCCTCGCGAACCCGGCCACCGGCATCGCGCCCGTCGACGTGTCCTCGGCCGCCCCCACCACCGGTGAGGAACTCGACGTCGTCGGGTACGGCCGCACCCGGACCGGCTGGGGCCCGGTCGGCCGCCACGGCGCCGCTTTCAGCGTGGGCACCACCGCCGCCACCGGCTTCGACCTCGCCGCCAAGACCCCCGCCGACGCCACCGTCTGCCGGGGCGACGCGGGCGCGTCGACGCTGCGCACGGTGAACGGCAAGCGGGCGCTCGTCGGTCTGGTCAGCCGCGCCTGGCAGGGCGGCTGCCTCGGAACCTCCGCGTCCGAGCTGCGCACCGGCGCGTACAGCACCCGCGTCGACGACCAGCGCGACTGGGTCCAGCGCGTCCGCGCCCTGTCCCCGGGCTGGCGCACCCAGGCCCTGATCCAGTCGGGCAGCAGCCTCTACCAGGGCATCCGCCTGGCCGACGGTTCCTGGACCGGATTCAACGACGTCCAGGTCGCGGGCCAGGCCGGCACCATCGGCGCCATCCGCAGCTCGGCGGTCGTCGGCATGAACGGCGACAGCCACGTCCTCGCCGTCACCAACGCCGGCGGTCTCTTCCACACCATCCGCAAGCAGGACGGCACCTGGGCCGGCTTCGGTGACGTCTTCGGCGCGGCCAACGCGCTCGGCAACCTCACCAGCGTCACCGCCTCGAACATCGGCTACGACCTGCACGTCGTCGCGGTCGCCGACGGCAAGGCGTTCCACACCATCCGCACCGCCACCCACTGGACGCCCTTCAAGGACATCACGTCCGGCAAGGTCGCCAACGTGACGGCCGCGGCCACCGCCGTCGTCCGCGGCGAGCTGCAGGTCACCACCGTCAGCGGCGGCAAGGCCTACCACACCATCCGCCAGGGCAACGGCAACTGGCTCGCCTGGGGCGACGTCGCCGGCGCCGCCGGTCCGACCGGCCCGATCACCTCGATCAGCACGGTCGGCTCCGGGGACGACACCCACGTGGTCGTCGCCACCGACAACGGCACCCGCCAGTACCACGCCGTACGCAACTTCAACGGCATCTGGACCCGAATGACCGAGCTGAAGGGCATCCTCGGCACGGTGACCGCCAAGTCCGTCGCCACCGCCAACGTCGAGGGCGAGGTCGTGGTGGCCGTCACCACCGCCGACGGCAAGCTCCTCCACACCGTCCGGCACGCCGACGGCACCTGGGCCACCACCGGCAACGTCACGCTCCAGGGCCTGCCCGCCGCCCCCGGTGCCCTCGCCATCACCGGCACCTGGAACGGCTGACCGACACCCGCAACACAAAGGCTTGACCCCGACGCACCATGAACACGGCGCCGGTCTCCAGGACTTCGGTCCCGGAGACCGGCGCCGTCGTCATCCGGCCGCGACGACGACGGTGTCCGCGCGCTCGCGCAGGACGGCGACGGCTGCCTCCGCCGCGGCCGACCGGACGGCTGCCGCGACCTTCCGCAGCCACTCGGCGTCGGTGTCCAGGTCGCCGCCTTCGCGCACCATGGCCCGTTCGGGGAACCGGGGCCGCTCCCCGGCGCGTTCGGCCCGCGCCGCGTACAGCAGGACGGCCGCCTCGGCCGTTGCGTCCCGTTCGAGACCGCCGAGCCCCGAGTCCGCGAGGGCGCACCGTACGGCGTCGAGGTGCTCCTGCGAGACATGGCCGGACAGCGCGAGGGCGCTGTCGCGGATCTCGATCACACAGCGGTAGCGGACCATCTCGACGTCCTTGTGCAAGCCCGCGGGCAGCGGAAGGACCACCTCTGGCGTCGACTCCGTGAGGAGCCGCCACAGCGGACGGACGGCCTTCACCTGCCTGCGCAGCCGGGCCCGCGTCGCGCATCCCGCGAGGAACGGCCAGCTCGCACTGGCCACGAGCAGCAGCAGGGTGCACGCGAGGAGGACCTGCGTGGTGACGACCACCCCGGGTGCACCGGTCAGGCTCCGCCCCGCGAGCGCCGCCACCAGGTGGGCGAGCCGGTGGACGACGTACAGCAGCCCGAAGGAGCTTGCCAGTCCCAGCAGTTGCATAGCGGTCCGGGTCGGGCCGGGCGCGGCGTGCCGCCCGTACCGCCGGCACAGGCGGATCGCGCTGAGCACCCCGTACAGGATGTAGCCGAGGAAGATCATCCAGTACGCGGTGATCATCGGTGACCGGGTCACGGTCACCAAGTCGGTCTCCCCGTCCGGGAGCGGGCTCGCGGCGAAGGTGGCGATCAGCCCGGCCTCCGCCAGCCCCAGCAGGATCCAGCGCAGCCGGGAGAGCCGGTGGCCCCGCGCCCCGGTCGCCTCGCGGATGAACTCGAAGAGCGCGCCCATCGCGCACAGCGACAGCATGTGGACCGGCAGGTTCGTGAAGCTCGGGACCGCCACGGCCGCGTCGACGACCCGGCGGACCGCGGGCACGCCGATGGTGAACGCGACGGCCCAGATCGCCCACATCAGCCACATGAGGCGGTCCTGCCGCGGCGCCGAACGCAGCCCCGGCGCCTTCCAGCACACGAACAGCCACAGGGGTGGGACGACGACGAGATCGAAAATCCTCAACGGGGCCTCAGGGTGGTGCGTCGGGACAAGGCGCCGATCACCCGGTGCAGGGTGTCGGCCGTTTCGGGGGGAGCCGAGGCCGCGGCGGCGGGCGCGACGTTGAAGTGCTGCCACATCACGGAGGCGAGCAGCTCGGCCTCCTGCTCCTGCCGCGTCGTGGCCTTCGTCCGGGTGCGTCCCAGCAGCCGGGCGGCCATGGCCGGGTCCAGGTCGGGGAAGAGCTGCGCGAGCATCTCCGGCTCGGGGGCGGTGGGTTCACGGTGGTCGAGCAGGATGTGCGCCAGTTCGTGCAGGACGATGTGCGTCTGGTGCGGACGGCTCGTCACCACGTTGTAGTAGACGTGGTCGGAGGTGCCGAACGACACCCACATTCCGCACACTCCGGCGCCGGCGGGCATGGCGGCGGGCATCGGGAGCAGGTGCAGCGGCCGGCCGCGCTCCGCGGCGATCGCCGAGCAGAGCTCTTCGACCTCGAAGGGGTGGGAGAGGGTGAAACGCCCGATCAGGGATTCGTACTGCGTCCTCAGCCCACGCCAGTCACGGCGGTCCATGCGCCCCGAGTTCCCTCTCGACGGTCATCCGACCGCGGGGCCCCGCACGGCCGCCCACGATCTCCAGCGCCAGACTTTACACAGGGAAGGCACAGGTCAGACGGTCGGTGGCGGGGCAGAAGCGGTCCGGGCCCGCTCGATGACGGAGCGCACCGCCTCGATGCCCTGCGTGGACATCGTCGCCACCGCGGCCGCCCGCAGCGCCACCGAACGCACGTCGTTGGCGCGCATCGCGGCGATCAGCGCGAGCTGTGCCGACACCCGGGCCTCGACCTCGTCGTCGATGAAGTAGGCGAGCGGGACGCCGAAGAAGTCGCCCAGTACGCGCAGCGTTCCCACCGTCGGGTTGGGTGCTTTGCCCTTGGCCAGGGCCCACAGCCGGCCGACGGACAGCTTCGCGTCGTTGGGGCCCGCGGCCTCCTTGATGCCGTCGACCACTTCCTGGAGCGTGAAGCGACGGCCCAGCGGCTGCACGTACGTGAAGAGGTACTCGATCCGCCGGCCGAGCAGTTCTGCCTCCGGGGAGGGCTCGTCCTCGCCGGACGCGGCCTTGCTCTCGGGCGGGTCCGAACCCTCTTGGATCATGCCTGTTCCCCCTCGTGCGGTTGGCACGACTCTATCCGCCGGGCCGCGGCCGGGCACCTGGCGGGTCGGTCCGCCTTCGGCGCCCTACGCGCCCGTTTCGTCCAGGGCGCCCTTGGCGGCCTTGAGCTTGCGCCACACCGCGCCGAGGACCTCCAGGTCCCGTTCGTCGAGGAGGTCGGTGAAGACCGGAGCGAGGGCCGCGCGCCGGGTGGCGTCCGCCTCGGCGAAGACCGTGCGCCCCTGCTCCGTGAGGGCGACCTCCACCGACCGGGCGTCGCGGGCCGAGGGCGTACGGGCCACCAGGCCGCGGGCCTGGAGGGCGTCCACGACGCGGGAGACCTGGCTGCGGCTGAGCAGGGTGCTGTTGCCGAGTACGGAAGCGGGCACCGGCTCGGGGCTGGATGCCAGCCACAGCATGACCTCGAACCAGGAGACGGGAAGGTCGTGGGCCTTCACCAGTGCCCTGTCGACCCGGTCGGTGAGCACGGTGCCGGCCCAGACCAGCCCGTAGAAGGCGTGGTCGGCCGCCGGCATCTCGGATTCGGTGAGCTTCTTCGGCATGGCGCCAGTCTAGGGGTTGCGTGCACGCACACATAAATTTATAGTGTGTGTGCACGCACATAAATCACGCTCCGTGAAAAGCCCCGTGAGCAGCCCGTTCACAGATCCGCGAGCGGTTCCGTGAACGGCTCTGCGAACAGCCCCCTGAAAGGCGCCCGCCATGTCCGTCCTGTCCGGCACCCCCGCCACCTCCGACTCCACCACCCGTACCGTCCTGATCACCGGCACCTCCTCCGGCATCGGCCTGGCGGCCGCCATCGCCGCGGCCCGGGCCGGCTGGCGCACGGTCGCCACCCTGCGTGACACCGGCCGGGCAGACGCCCTGCGCAAGGCCGCCGCAGAGGCGGGCGTCGAGCTCGACCTCCGGCAGCTCGACGTCGTCGACGAGAGCTCCGTCGCCGCCGCCGTGGCCGGCGTCATCGCCGACTACGGCCGACTGGACGCCGTCGTGAACAACGCCGGCGCCGGGCACGTCGGCACCCTCGAACTCGAAACCGTCGCCGACGTCCGCGAGGTCATGGAGGTCAACTTCTTCGGCGTCCTCAACGTCTCCAAGGCCGCGCTCCCGCACCTGCGCGCCACCGGCGGCCGCCTGATCACCGTCACCAGCGTCGGCGGTGTCATCGGCCAGCCCTTCAACGAGGCCTACTGCGCCGCGAAGTTCGCCGTCGAGGGCTACATGGAGAGCCTGGCCCCCGTCGCGGGCGCCGTCGGCGTGAGCGTGTCCGTCATCGAACCGGGCGCCGTCGCCACGGAGTTCGTCAACAACATCGGGCTCGACATCGAAGGCCGGATAGCCGGGGCCGGCCCGTACGCGGATGCGCTGCGCAACTACCTCGACCGCACCGTCGGCCAGTTCCTCAACGGCGCCCAGACCCCGGCCGGCGCGGCCGAGGCCGTCATGGAGGCGCTGACCGCCGACCGCCCCGCGTTCCGCCTCCAGACCTCGGACTGGGCCCGCGGGTTCACCGGGACCAAGCTCGCCGACCAGGACGGCTCGGCGGTGCTCGGCATGACCGGCGCCTGGGTGGCCTGACCCCGCCGGGACCCGTGCCGGTCGACTGCCGGCCGGTCCCCGTTCGACTCCCGTTCCACCAGGGGCTGTTCGGCGCGCTCGCCGTGAGGAAGAGCGCGTCCGGACCCCTTGCCGTGCCGCGCCGGTTCGCGAATGATGCTCCGGGCGCGTCGGTCTTCAGCGGTCGCGATTCGCCCGCCACCCCTCGAACCGACCGCCCGGGAGCCCCCTTTGCGGACGAACCGTCACATCCGGAGATCGGCCGTCGTCGTCGCCACCACCCTCGCGGTGGTGCTCGGCGTGTCCCAGACGGCCTTCGCTGCGCCGCCGCCCGCCCTGCCCGGCCAGGCCGAGGCCATCGAGCT
The DNA here is from genome assembly GCF_036194065.1 of Streptomyces sp. NBC_00239. Classification (NCBI taxonomy): domain Bacteria; kingdom Bacillati; phylum Actinomycetota; class Actinomycetes; order Kitasatosporales; family Streptomycetaceae; genus Streptomyces; species Streptomyces sp. NBC_00239. The sequence continues at coordinate 7,539,349 of NZ_CP108095.1, forward strand.
GACCTTCCAGCCGGCCTTCGACTACGACACCGACGGCTGCTACCCGGTACCCGCCATCGGCCCGGGCGGCGAGCTGAACGGCGGCCTCAAGCCCACCGGCGCCCTCAACGGCAACTGCCGGGACGCCTCCGACCTCGACAACACCAACAGCTACTCCCGCGCCAAGTGCAACAACGGCTGGTGCGCCGTGATCTACGGGCTGTACTTCGAGAAGGACCAGGCCCTCGCCGGGATATCGCTGGGCGGCCACCGCCACGACTGGGAACACGTGGTCGTGTGGATCCAGAACAACGAGGCCAAGTACGTGGCGACCTCCGCGCACGGCGACTTCAACATCCACACGCGCGACCGGATCCGCTGGGACGGCACCCACGCCAAGGTCGTCTACCACAAGGACGGTGCGAGCACGCACTGCTTCCGCGCGGCGAACAGCAACGACGAGCCGGCGGAGAACCACCGCCACACCTGGCAGTTCCCCACCCTCGTCGGATGGTCGGGCTACCCCGCGGGCCTGCGGGACAAGCTCAGCCAGGCCGACTTCGGCAGCGCCCACTTCGGCCTGAAGGACGGCGCGTTCGCCTCCCACCTCGCGGAGGCCAAGCCGGCGGGCATCCCCTTCGACCCGTACCTGTAACACCCCGCAAGGCCTCCGGAAGACCTCGGGCGAACCGCCGGCAGACGCCCGGCAAACCTCCGGAAGCTCCGGAACGCCGATGGCCGGCACCAGGGGGTGCCGGCCATCGGGTCGGTGGGGGAGCGCCGGGGCGCAACCGCGTTCCGGCCGCCCCGTCAGACGCCCGTGGGGCGCGCCGGGCGGCCCGTGCCGCGCGTGAGGCAGTAGCCCCCGATGCCCGCCAGTGCGCCGAGCACCCCGCCCGCCGCGGTCCAGAGCCAGCGGTCCGACCACCGTCCGCCTGACCAGCCGCCGTCCGGCTCCAGCGCCGCCGAACCGCCGCCCGCCTGCGCGGTGGTGGCGCCCGGGACGAGCGGAGCCCCGAGCGCGCCGTCCACCGCGTAGGCGCCGCCGTGCTCCGACACGTCGGTGCGCACCTGCGCCCGCACCGGCTGTCCGAGGTCCTCCTGGGCGAGGTCGACGACCGTCAGGCGGATGTAGTACGTGCCCGGCAGCGGGTCGTTCGACCAGGCCTCGGCCCCGGCCCGGACCGCGCGCAGCGTGCAGGACAGGGTGACCGAGGCGGCGTCCGCGGCCGCGGAGGCGGTCTGGGTGCCGTAGGTGCACGCCTGGCGGCGGCGCAGCCCGTCGTACACGTCGACCTGCCAGGTCGAGGCGCGGTGCCGGGAGGCCGCGGGCGGCAGCGTGACCGTCGCCCGGACGGTGGCCCGCTGCCCGGTGTCCAGGGGCACCGCCCAGTAGAGGTAGTCGCCGGTGGACGCCTCCGCGGTGGCCTCCTGGCCCACCGCGACCCGGGCGGCCGTACGGAAGGACGTGCCCGCCTCGGTGGGTCCGTCGGCGCTCTGGCTCGGCGTCGGGGACGCGGCCGCCGCGGCGCCCGCGAGCCCGAGCAGGCCCGCGCCGGCCAGCAGGGCGGTGGTCAGCGTGCGTACGGTACGCATCAGTTGGTCCTCCAGACCGAGATACGCCAGCGGGAGATCCAGCCCCAGAGCAGGCCGGCCACCAGGCCGGTCAGGACCAGGAGGCCGAGCAGCCACCAGCCGCGGCCCAGGCCGAAGGAGGCCACGTCGGACGCCCCGTCCGGGCCTTCCACCACGTCGATGGTCAGCTCCACCGGCATGCCGGGGGTGGTCTTGACCGACGCGGGCGCGGAGAAGGAGTTGGCGACCTGGAGGCAGACCGTCTCCGGCGCCGTCTCGGCATCCCCTTCGGCGTCGTCGAGTTCGGCCTTCGGGTAGCGCAGCCCGGACGAGATCAGGTCGGTGCGTCCGAAGCCCGCCTCGGAGCCGCGTACGATCTCCCGCCCGCTCAGCGTCGTCGCGCGCAGCAGTACGCCGTAGTCGTTGTGGACGGCGCGGTCCGCGCCGATGCTGACCGAAGCGCGCAGTTCCTGGCCGGGCTTGACGTCGACCCGGTACCAGCGGTGCTCGCCGAACGTCTCCCGGTCGCTGTACAGGCCGGCCCCGAGCTTGGGTGCCTCCCGGCACTCCGCGGCGCCCTTGGTGTCCACCGGCGTGACCACCGGCGTGGCCGCGCGGTCCACCAACTGGCGCACCCTTCCGGACAGCTCGTCGGTGTGCCGGACGGAGCTGTAGGTGCCGCCGGTGGCCTCGGCGATGCAGATCAACTGGTCGCGGGTCTTGGCGTCGGGGACCAGACCCAGCGTGTCGATGACCAGGTGGATGCCCTGCGCCGCGATGTCGCGGGCCACTTCGCACGGGTCGAGCGGGGCGCAGGTGTCCTCGCCGTCCGTGATGAGCACGATCCGGCGGGTGGCGTCACCGCCCTTGAGGTCCTCGGCGGCGCCCAGCAGGGCCGGCCCGATGGGCGTCCAGCCGGTGGGGGCGAGGGTCGCGACGGCGGTCTTCGCCTCCAGCCGGTCGAGCGGCCCGACGGGGTAGAGCTGCCGGGTGTCCTTGCAGCCGCGCTTGCGGTCGTTGCCGGGGTAGTCGGCGCCGAGGGTCCGGATGCCGAGCCGGACCTCCTCCGGTACGGCGTCGAGCACCTCGTTGAACGCCTGCTTCGCCGCCGACATCCGGGACTTGCCGTCGATGTCGGTCGCGCGCATCGAGCCGCTGACGTCCAGCACCAGCTCGACCTTCGGGGGTTCCTTGGCCACGGGCTCCCCGGCGGAGGCCTGGGCCGGGAACAGCCCGACGGTCAAAGCGGCGAGCAGGCCGCACGCCCCGGCCGCCACCCATTTTCTTGTGATCATCGCCGGATCGTATTGACGATCGTCCGCCAATCCAAAACGCCGGGACCACCGCCGGGCGGTCAGCGCAGGATGCCCTCGATGAAATCGGACCCGATGCGCGCCACCCGGGTCAGGTCCAACCGGTGGTGTACGTACCGCCCCTGGCGCCGGGTGCTCAGCAGGCCCGCCTTGCGCAGCACCGTCAGGTGCCGGGACACCTCCGGCGCGGTGATCCCGTACACGGAGGCCAGCTCGGTCGTCGTGAACGCGGAGCGGGCGAGCGACCGGCACAGCTGCATGCGCATCGGGTGGGCGAGCGCCTCCATCCGGCGCTGCAACAGTTCCACCGAGCCGGGCTCGCGGGCGAGTTCGGGGGAGGAGAGCGGGTAGTGCACCACCGGCCGCCAGCCGGGCGCGTGCAGCACCAGCAGGTGCGGCCAGCCGAAGTGGGTGGGTACGAAGACCAGTCCGGTGCCGACGGCCGGATCGGTGGCCGTGGCCGACCCGCTGACCATCTTGTCGACGGCGATCACCGTCTGGGCCTCGTCCACGCCGAGCGCCGCCGACACCTCCTTGAGGGTCGCGGGAAGCCCCTTGTGGCGCAGCAGTTGCGTCTTGTGGCGGGCGTCGGCGGTCTGCTGCGGCTCGACCCGCCGCCAGGTCTCGGCGAAGAACGCCTCGTCGCAGTCCTCGGCCAGCCGGCGCAGCCAGCGCCGTACGGCGGCCGGTTCCTCGAGGAGCCGGGTGGCGAAGGCGAGTTGGCGCGGCCCGCGGGCGGCGGCCGTCTCCAGCGCGAGGGCCCGGGCCCCCGCGTCCACCAGCGGCGACGGGGAGCCCTCGTCGTAGAAACCCAGCCGGCAGTGGTCCAGGGCGGAAGCGGCGAAGCGCTCGTCGTCCATCCGGTCCAGTACGTCGAGCTCCTCGGCGAGGGTCGCGCCGGGTACGCCGCTCCCGCCGGGCACCCCGGCGAACGCCATGAAGACGTCCGAGAACGTGCCGCTCCACATGAAGTCGGCCTCCAGCAGCCGGTCCGCCAGACACGGATCGAGGGCGGCGGACGTCGCGGCCGTCCAGGAGGCCAGACCGGGGTGGTGCGAGGGCTGCGACAGCGCGTGCAGGGCCATGCACAGCTCGGCGAGCGGGGAGGGGGCGAAGGTGATCCGCTCGTGCGGCAGCCCGGCGATGTCGATGGTCACGCTCATGCCGCCATCCTCCACGACAGCCGGCCGGCCGGGTCGCCCGGGGCCGTGGTCCGCGCGCCGCCCGCCCGGCCTCCCGAGCCCCGTCCGCACGCCCCTGACCTGGACGATTGACGCTCGGCGTCAATCGTCGCGCGACGCCCGCGGACCGGGTCCACAGTGGATGCATGAGCGCGATCGAGCAGTACCTCATCGACACGTACCGGGCCTCGCAGCACCAGCAGCCGATGCCCCCGCCACCCGGCCGCGACGACGTCGCCGTGCTGCGGGCGGTCCGCACCTACGGCAGGTTCCTGGCCGTCCTCGACGGCCGCCCCGCCGCCCGCCACCCGTGGCGCACCGCTGTCCGCCGCATCCTGCCGCCGCCCGGCGCGTAGGCCGGCCGCGGCGCCAGGCCCTGTCGTCAAAGGAGACCGGCCCGCGAAGCCCGGCACCTTCCGGCCTCGGGTGCGCCGGACGCCTGATCGGCTCCACTGTGACGACAGGGCCCGGGACCCGTGGCGGCCTCGGGTGCGGGGAGCGGGGCCGCGGGCCATGCTGGAGCCATGGACCCGGTCGCAGCGCTCAGCCGGATCGCGTTCCTCCTGGAACGCGCCCAGGCCCCCACGTACCGGGTACGGGCCTTCCGCGCGGCCGCCGAACAGGTCGCCGCGATGCCGCCGGGCGAACCGGCCCGGAGGGCCGCGGACGGGACGCTGGAGTCGGTCCGCGGCATCGGGCCGAAGACCGCGGGCGTGATCGCGCAGGCGCTGGACGGGCAGATCCCCGACTACCTCCAGAAGCTTGAGGAGGAGGCCGACGTCCCGCTGGAAGCCGGCGCGCTGGGCGCGGCACTGCGGGCGGCCCTGCGGGGCGACTGCCACCTGCACTCCGAGTGGTCCGACGGCGGCGCCACCATCGAGGACATGGGGCGGGCGGCGGCCGGACTGGGCCACGAGTGGGCCGCGCTGACGGACCACTCGCCGAGGCTCACCGTCGCCCGCGGCCTGTCGCCCGAGCGGCTGCGCGAGCAACTGGACGTGGTCGCCGAACTCAACACGCAGTGGGCGCCGTTCCGGCTGCTGACCGGCATCGAGTGCGACATCCTGGACGACGGCTCGCTGGACCAGGACCCGGCACTGCTGGAGCGCCTCGACGTGGTCGTGGTGTCCGTGCACTCCAAACTGCGGATGGAGCGGCGGGCGATGACCCGGCGGATGGTCGCCGCCGTGCGCGATCCGCACGCCGACGTCCTGGGCCACTGCACCGGCCGCCTGGTCACCGGCAAGACCCGCCCGGAGTCGGAATTCGACGCCGCGGAGGTCTTCGAAGCGTGCGCCGAGTCCGGCACCGCCGTGGAGATCAACAGCCGTCCGGAGCGCCTTGACCCGCCCCGCCGCCTGTTGCGCGAGGCGGTGGCCGCGGGCGTGCTCTTCGCGATCGACACCGACGCCCACGCGCCGGGCCAGCTGGCCTGGCAGATCAATGGCTGCGCCCGGGCCGAGGAGTGCGGGGTCACGGCAGACCGTGTCGTCAACACCTGGCCCGCGGACCGGCTGCTCGCCTGGACGCACCGCACGGCCGCGGGCGCGGGCCCCGATCAGGGGCGGTAGCTGTTCCCGCCGTTGAGCGGGGTGTTGTGGACGGCGAGCGAGGAGTACTCGGCGCGGGAGCGGGCGGCCCGCATGGTGTGCTCCTGCTCGATCAGGTGGCCGTCCACGCCGTCGGGCCGGCTCCGGCGGCGCCTCAGCAGGGTCACCGCCATCCACACGGCGGCAGTGCCCATGAGGGCGAGAAGGATCCCGACTTCGACCATGATGTGCTCCCCCAAGTCACAGCGGACCGCGATTCTAACCGAAACGGGTCCGGAAGGTACGGCGGTACGGTCCTGACCGTAGGCAGCGCGGCCCTGACCGTACGGCAGCGCGGCCCTGACCGTACGGCAGCGCGGCCCTGACCGTACGGCAGCGCGGTCCGGTGGCGAGGCGCCGGACCGCGCTGCCCGTAGGACTTCGGTGTTACGCCGTCCGGAGCGGGACGCTCACCACCGTGGACGAGGTCTTCGGGTCGCTCCAGTCGGCGTCGAAGCGGGCGTTCACCACGTAGAGCCGTCCGCCGTGGACGGCCGCCGTGGTGGGCTCGTCGAAGCGGGTGTCGGCGATCTGCCGGACGAATTCCGCCCGGCTGCCGTCCGGGCTGATCCGGAACACCTCGACGACGTACTTCCAGTTGCGCACGACGTACAGGGTGCGGCCGTGCACGACCAAGCCGTCACCGAACCCGACCGCTCCGCCGTCCAGCACGGTACGGGTGGCCGCGCCGGTGCGCGGGTCCACCCTGAACAGCGCCTCCGCATGGTCGGACACGACCAGCAGGGCGCGGCCGTCCGGCGTCCGCGCGATCCCGTTCGCCCCCCAGAACTCGCCGCCCGGCGGGGTGGGCGCCCACGCGCCCGACAGGGGCAGGGCGGTGACCTCGGCGGACTGCGCCTCGCGGCCGTGCCGCAGGGACAGCCGGTAGAGGACGTCGTTGAAGGAGTCGGTGAACCAGGCGGCGCCGCAGCCGACCACCACGTCGTTGACGAAGGCCGTGCCGGTCACCGCCTGGTGGGTGGCGAGCACCCGGCCGGTCCGGGGGTCGACCACGCGGAGCTGGCCGCTGCCGCCGCCGGCGACCAGCAGCCGGCCGTACGGGTCGGTCTTCAGGCCCACCGAGATCGGCCCGGTGCCCCGGGTGATCACCTCTCCGCGGCCGGTGGCCGGGTCGAAGCAGTAGATAGACCCGTCGATGATCGAGCCGGTGTACGCGAGGCCGTCGCGGCCGATGGCTATCCCTTCGGGCTGGAAGCCGGGCGGGGTGGCGATCTCGGTGGGCCGGGCGCCGGCGGCGTGCGCCGTGCCGGTGAGCGTGCCCAGCGGGCCGAGGAGCGTGCCGGCGCCGACGGCCGCGGCGGCACCGAGGAAGCGGCGGCGGGACAGGGGAAGTGCCACGGGAGGGGATGTCCTTCCGACGGTGGATCAGGGACCGTGCGCATGACGGGGACACTTCAGCACACGACGGTGGCGGACACTTGCATTCCGCGGAGAACCAGACATTCCGCCGATAACTGGCTGAGGTGCCTCCGGATGCGCGGTCGCGTTGCGCCGCCGCGCTCCCCGGGCGAGGGTCGATGCGACCGACCCCGAGCAGGAGGCGTCCATGGCCATCGCGACGGTGAACCCGACGACCGGCGAGACACTGCGCACCTTCGACGAGCTGGGCCCCGCCGGCATCGAGCAGTGCCTCGCCGAGGCCCACACGGCCTTCGGGACGTACCGCACCACCGGCTTCGCCGAGCGGGCCCGGCTCCTGGAGCGGGCCGCCGACCTCCTGGAGGACGAGACGGAGGACATCGCCCGCACCATGACCACCGAGATGGGCAAGCCGCTGGCGGCGGCCCGCGCGGAGGCGGCGAAGTGCGTGAAGGCGATGCGCTGGTACGCCGCGCACGCCGAGTCCCTGCTCGCCGAGGAGCGCCCGTCCGACGCCGACGCGGCCGACTCGGGTGCCGCGTCGGTGCGGACGTACTACCGGCCGCTCGGCGTGGTCCTCGCCGTGATGCCGTGGAACTTCCCCCTCTGGCAGGTCGTGCGCTTCGCCGCGCCGGCCCTCATGGCGGGCAACACGGGCCTCCTCAAGCACGCCTCGAACGTCCCCCAGACGGCCCTCTACCTCGGTGACCTCTTCCACCGGGCCGGCTTCCCGCGCGGCTGCTTCCAGACGCTGCTCATCGGCTCCGGCGCCGTCGAGGGGGTGCTGCGCGACCCCAGGGTGGCGGCGGCGACCCTGACCGGCAGCGAGCCCGCGGGCCGCGCGGTCGCGTCCGTGGCGGGCGACGAGGTCAAGAAGACCGTGCTGGAACTGGGCGGCAGCGACCCCTTCCTCGTGCTGCCCTCGGCCGATGTCGCCCGCGCCGCGAAGACCGCCGTCACGGCTCGCGTGCAGAACAACGGGCAGTCCTGCATCGCCGCCAAGCGCTTCATCGTGCACACCGACGTGTACGACGAGTTCGCCGAGCTGTTCACGGCCGCGATGGCGGCGCTCACGGTCGGCGACCCGATGGCGGACGGCACCGACGTGGGACCGCTCGCCACCGAACAGGGCCGGACCGACGTGGCGGACCTGGTCGACGACGCCGTACGGCACGGCGCCGACGTGCTGTGCGGGGGCCGGCGGCCGCCGGGTCTGGAGCAGGGCTGGTTCTACGAGCCCACCGTGCTCGCGGGCATCACCCCCGCCATGCGGATCGACCTGGAGGAGACCTTCGGACCGGTCGCCTCGCTGTACCGGGTCGGCAGTCTCGACGAAGCCGTCGAACGCGCCAACCACACGCCGTTCGGGCTGAGTTCCAACGTCTGGACGCGCGACGAGCAGGACATCGCCCGGTGCGTCCGCGACCTCCAGGCGGGCGGGGTCTTCTTCAACGGCATGACCGCCTCGCACCCCGCGTTCCCGTTCGGCGGAGTGAAGCGCTCGGGCTACGGCCGGGAGCTGTCGGGGCACGGCATCCGCGAGTTCTGCAACATCACGACGGTGTGGCACGCCGCCGACCCGTCCTGACGGCCCGACGCGTCAGCGGCTCGACGGCCCGACGGGGCATCGGACCAATGGACCCAAGCCGTGACAGCCGCTTTCGGTCGCGTCCCGACCGAATCCGGCCTGATACGGGGCACAGCATGCCGGAACACCCGCACGGCGGAGGGAGGATCACAGGGCAGGACCACCGACTGGGAACAGCCAGGAAGAGCAGGAAGAGGTGACCGGCGTGGCCGTCGAGCTGAACCACACCATCGTGTCCGCCCGCGACAAGCACCGCTCCGCGGAGTTCGTCGGCAGACTCCTCGGGATCGAACCCAGCCCGGAATTCGGGCCCTTCGTCCCGCTGACCCTCGCCAACGGTGCCACCCTCGACTACGCCAACGCGCCCGACGGCGCGCAGATCACCGTCCAGCACTACGCCTTCCTCGTCAGCGAGGCGGACTTCGACGAGATCTTCGGCCGCATCCAGGCGGCCGGCCTGCCCATCTGGGCCGATCCGTACGGGACCCGGCCGGGCGAGATCAACCACAACGACGGCGGCCGCGGGGTCTACTTCCGGGACCCCGACGGCCACATCCTGGAGATATTCACCCGGCCGTACGGCAGCGGCTCCGCGTAACCGGCGGGGCGGGCGGGGCGGGTGCGGGCGGGGGGCAGGGTCAGCCCGCCTGCACCCGCTCCAGCACCTTCATCCCCAGGGCCAGCGCCTCGTCGGGTTCGCCCACGCACTGCTGGAAGTCGACGAAGCAGCACTCCGCCCCGCTCTCCCGGACCCCGGCCAGCACCGCCGCGATGTCGTCGGCCGACGCGCCGGGCCGCGGGTTGTGGCGGATGTCGCGGCGCAGCAGGCCCGGGTCGCGCCCGGCCCCGTCGGCGGCCCGGCGCGCGATGTCCCACAGCCCCGCCTGCGCCTCCGGCGGCATCACCACACCGGCCCAGCCGTCCGCGCGCCGCCCGATCCGGGCCATCGCCGCCGGGCTGAAACCACCCAGCAGCACCGGCGGCCCGGACGGGCGGACCGGGCGCAGGCCGACGTACGACCGCGGGATCGTCCACTGCGGGCCCTCGTGGCCGAACACCTCGTCGGTCCAGAAGCCGTGCAGGATGTCGAGGATCTCCTCCAGCAGCGCCCCGCGGCGGCCGAAGTCGGCGTTCACCGCGGTGTATTCGTCCCGCAGCCACCCGATCCCGAGCCCCGCGACGAGCCGGCCACCGCTGACCTGGTCGAGGGAGGTGAGCGTACGGGCGAGCAACAGGGGCGGATACCAGGGGGCGTTGAGGGTGCTCGTGCCCAGCCGCACCCGGCGGGTCGCGCCGGCGGCGACCGTCAGGACCGTGAGCGGGTCGAGGAAGGTGCGGTACTCCGGCGGGTACGGGTTCTCGGCGGTGTACCCGGGATAGATGTCGCTGGGGGCGACCGGCGTCAGGGAACGGTCCCCGGCCCAGAGGGAGTCGAAGCCGGCCTCTTCCGCTTCGCGCGCGAACGCGGCGATCCGCTCCGGGCGGGCGTGAGTTCCGTACTGCGGCAGCGCTATACCTATGTCCATCCCCCCAGTCTGCGACGCCCACCCCCCTTCCCCACCAGGTCTCCAACGGCGCGCCGCCCATCCGCCCGGCGGGAGCGCCTTTCATCGTTGGCAGCAACCTCCAGCCTCCCCGGCTGCCCGAGGGGCAAAGTCAGCCTCGCCGGCGTTTGAGGCGCGGGTCCGGGCGGAGCCCGGTGCCCGGCGCCAGCCGGGTTGTCTTGGGGCTCCGCCCCAAACCCCGCGCCTCAAACGCCGGCGAGGCTGGATGTTGTGCCCCAGGGCACGAGCGAGGCTGGGGGTTGTGCCCCAGGGCACGAGCGAGGCTGGATGTTGTGCCCCAGGGCGTCGGCGAGGCACGCGGTTGCCATCGGGGGACCGGCGAGGCTGGGGGCTGCCCGGCAGGGCGTTGTGCCTCGGCGCCGGCGGCGTTGGAGGTCGCGGCGCGGGGCGTTGCAGCCGTGGCGCGGCGGTAACGCAGGGTGATCGGGCGCGTGCCCGGGCGGCGCCGCAGGGCGGTGGCCGGCGGACGGAAATACCATGGGGACGGCGGGGGAGCCGGACGCACATCGGAGCGGCTCATGACCTCGCGTCGTCCCCCGCGCTCGGCGAGCGCCGACGACCTGCTGGCCACGCTCGGCCGGCTCACCGCCCAGGCACGGGAGGGCGCGGAACTCCAGCGGGCGCGCGTGGAGCTGGCCGAGGCGCTCCAGCGCGAGATGCTGCCGGCCACCCTGCCCGAGGTACCGGGCCTGCGCACCGCCGCCCGCTACATGCCGGCCCGGGAGGGCCTCGACATCGGCGGCGACTGGTTCGACGGCTTCCTGCTGCCCGAGGGCGCGCTCGGTTTCTCCATCGGCGACGTCCAGGGCCACGACGTCGAGGCCGCGGCCTTCATGGGGCAGATCCGGATCGGGCTGCGGGCGGTGGCCGCGGCCGCGGACGACCCGGGAGAGGTCCTCAGCCGGGCCAACGACCTCCTCCTGTCCATCGACTGGAACCTCTTCGCGACCTGCACCTTCCTCCGTTTCGACCCGGAGACCTGGGAGCTCGAAAGCGCCCGCGCCGGCCACGTGCCCGCCGTCTGGGCGACCGTCGACGGCCGGTACGGCATCGTGGAGGACGACGGCGGGCTCCCCCTCGGCATGCTGCCCGGCGGCGGCTACCCGGTGACCCGCCGCACCCTCCGCGAGGCGGGCGCCTGGGTCCTCCTCACGGACGGCGTGGTCGAGGGGCCCGCGTTCCCGATAGAGGTGGGGCTGGCCCAGGTGGCCCGCGTGGTCCGCGAGGGCGCCGGCGCCGAGCCCGAGGAGCTGGCCGCCGAGGTGATGAAGGTCGCCGACGCCACCGGCCACGCGGACGACGCCGCGGTCCTCGTCCTGCGCCACGACGCGGCGGCGCCCGCGCCGTAGCGCGTGTCACGCCGGGATCCGCGGCCGCCGCCGGTGTCTCATACGGTGGTGCGCACCGAGCGATGGCGAGGCCCCGCCACATCCCTGCTGTGGATCCTCGCCGTCGCGTTCGCCTACGGTGCGACCGGGCTCCTGGGCCTGCTCCAACGGGTCGAGGTCGCGGGCGCCGCCGTCACCCCGCTGTGGCTGCCCACCGGGATCGCGCTCGCCGCGCTGCTCACGCTGGGGCTGCGGATCTGGCCGGGGATCGCACTGGGCGCGGGCTTCGTCATCCACACGCTCAGCGCGTTCGAAGCCGTCGACTTCGCCATCGTCGCGGGCAACACCCTCGCGCCGATCGCCGCGTACGCGCTGCTGCGCCGGGCGGGTTTCCGCAACGAACTGGACCGGCTGCGGGACGGACTGGCGCTTGTCTTCCTGGGCGGCCTGCTGCCGATGCTGGTCAGCGCGACCGTCGGCACCTGGGTGCTCGTCCTCACCGACAACCTGCCCGCCGCCCGGAGCTGGCCGGTGTGGTGGGCCTGGTGGGCCGGCGACGCGATGGGAGTCCTGGTCGGCACGCCCCTGCTGCTCGTCCTGCGCAGGATCGGTCCGGTCCGCGACCCCTACCGGGCGGTGGAGGCGGCCGCACTCGTGGCCAGCGTCGTCCTGGTCACGCTGCTCGCCACCCGCAGCCCGCTGTCCGTGCTCTTCCTGGTCTTCCCGCTGCTGATCTGGGCCGCCGTGCGCTTCCAGCTCGCGGGCGCCGCGCCGTGCGTACTGATCGTGTCCGTGCTGTCGATCTCGGCGGCCATCGACCACGCCGGCCCGTTCGCCCGCCACACGCTCGCCGAAGTGATGGTCAACCTCCAGGCGCTCAACGGCTCCGCCGCGCTGACCGCGCTGCTGCTGTCAGCCCTGGTCACCGAGCAGAACAACGTCCGCCGGAAGATCGAACGGGCCTGCGAGGAGCTGGCCGAACTCGTCGCCCGCCTGCCCCGAGGCCGCTCCCCGGACTGACCGGGCGTACGGGCCGCCGCCGGTCGTACGGGGACGACCGTACGGGCCGGTCGGGCCGACCCGTACGACCCGTACAACCCGTACAACCCGTACGGGCCGACCCTTGCGTGCGAGCCGTACAACCCGTACGGCCCGACCCTCGCGTGCGACCCGTAGCACCCGTACGACCCGCAGCACGCCTACAACCCGTACGGCCGGTCAATCCGACGTACGGGTCACTCCGGGGGATCCGCGGGCTCGGTGCTCCCGGGGGCGGGCCGCTTGGAGCCGAGGAGTTCCAGGGCCTCGGCGACCCGGCCGAAGAAGGCCGTGCACGCCGCCTCGCTGCACGGGATCTCGGGGTTCCACGGCTCGACGGCCGCGCGGTCCGTGAGCGTGCGCCAGGCCGACACCCGCGCCAGATCGTGCGGCTGGACGGCGCTGCCCCGACAGTCGGCCAGCACGAGGTCCGCCCCCAGTGAGGCGGCCCGCTCCGCGTCGGCCGTCAGCCAGTTGACGCCGCCGCCCGCCGGCGGCTCGATCAGGTCCACCCCGAGCCGCGCCAGCCGGTGCAGGTCGGGCCAGGTGCCCGGACGCGCCAGGTGCACCGTGTCCGGACCGGCCGCGGACAGCGCCAGCACCCGCAGCCGTCCGGGGCCCGTCCCGGCCGCCGCCCGCACCGCCGACTCGGCGGTCGCGAGATCCGCGCCCGGTACGGGCACCTGCGCGCCGAGCGAACCGGCCAGCTCCGCGAACCGCGCGAGGACCGAACCGAGCGGCTGAGCGCCGTCCACCGCCAGAGCCACCAGCGGCACCCCCAGCCGCCCCGCGACGGCCTCCGGGAGCGCGTACGGCCGCTCGCCGTCGTACGTGACGTCCACGACCAGATCCGGCCGGGCGTCCCGCAGGGCGGCCTCGTCGAGGACGTCGCCCGCCCCCGCGTAGCGGACGGGGACGGCGGCGAGACCGCCCGCCTTGGCCGGGTCCAGCTCCGCCCCGTCGTGCCCCGACCCGTAGACCGCGACCGGCCGTACCCCCAGATCCCACAGCGCGGCCCCGGCCCGTACGTACGCCGCGATACGCAACGGACGGCTGCCCGCTGCCGCCGTCACGCCCCTGTCGTCGGTGAACCGCCATGCTGCTCCGTCGAACGCCACGAAGACCCGCCCCCTCGCCCCGGCCGCACCCCTGCCCGGACCCTGTCCGGATTCCTGCCCCCACCTTGAAACCCGGCCACGGGCGGCGCAAGAGCGCCCGCCCGTGGCCGGATCTGACAGAAAGCCGTCATTGCGGTCATCGGCGGCGCGGATGACCATGGACGCATGCCTGCTCCCCGCCGTGTCGTCATCGCGGTCTTCGCCGATGTCGACCTCCTCGATGTCACCGGCCCCGCCGAGGTGTTCGCGCTGGCCAACCGCGAGACCGCCGGCCGCGCGGGCTACGAGGTGCAGCTGGCGGGACCGGCCCGCGGGCCGGTCACCACCTCGGCGGGGGTGCGGCTGATCGCCGACCTGTCCTTCGCCGAGGTCGGTGGAGTACTGGACACGCTGCTCGTGCCCGGCGCCGTCGACCCGGGACCCGGCGGTCCGGTGGCCCGGATCGACCGGGAGGTCGTGGACTGGGTGCGGGCGATCGCGCCCGAGGCCCGCCGGGTGGCGTCGGTGTGCGTGGGCGCGCACCTGCTGGCCGCCGCCGGGCTGCTCGACGGGAGGACGGCGACCACGCACTGGTCGACCGCCGCGCAGCTGGCGGCCGACCACCCCGAGGTGACGGTGGACCCGGACCCGATCTTCCTGCGCTCCGGGAACGTCTGGACCGGGGCCGGGATCAGCGCCTGCATGGATCTCGCGCTGGCGCTGGTGGCCGAGGACCTGGGCGAGGAGGTCGCTCTCGCGGTCGCCCGGCAGCTGGTGATGTACCTCAAGCGCCAGGGCGGGCAGAGCCAGTTCTCGGTCCCGCTGAGCCGGCCCCCGGCCTCCCGCAGGGACATCGACGACCTGCGGATGTTCATCGCCGAACACCTTGACGGCGACCTGTCCGCGGCGGCCCTGGCGGTACGGATGCACCTGAGCGAACGTCACTTCGCCCGGGTGTTCCGCCAGGAGACCGGCACCAGCCCCGCCTCGTACGTGGAGGCGGTCCGGGTGGAGGCGGCCCGGCGTCTCCTGGAGGGCACCGACCAACCCCTCGACGGGGTCGCGGCCGCGTGCGGGTTCGGCTCCGTCGAAACCCTGCACCGGGCGCTGCGCAAGCAGATCGGCACCTCCCCGGCGGCCTACCGCCGTCGCTTCCGCACCACCGGCTGACTCCCGGCCGGCCCTTCCGACGAGCACCGGGCGCCCGAGCGCCCCGGCGCGGCTTCGCCGTGCCCTCGTCCCGTCATCCCGTCACCCCGCCATTCCGTCACCCCGCCATTCCGCCATCCCGTCATCTCTTCGAAAAGGACACTCTGATGACCGCTTCCGCCACTGCTCCGACCGCCGCGACGGCCCCGACCGCTCCCACGGCCCCGACCGCTCCCACGGCCACGACCGCCGCGGCGTCCCCGACCCTGCGTGACGTGTCCGGTTTCGACGACCGGCTGCCCCGGCTCGCCGACGCCACCCTCATCATGATCGACTTCCAGAACACCTACCGCACCGGCGTCATGGCCCTCGAAGGCGCCGAGGAGGCCGTCGCGGCCGGCGCCCGCCTGCTGGCCGCCGCCCGCGCCGCCGGCACCCCGGTGGTCCACGTCGTCAACGACGGCGGCGAGAGCACCCCGTACGACATTCGCGCCGAGATCGGTTCCATCAGCCCCGAGGTCGCGCCGCGCGACGGGGAGCCCGTCGTCGTCAAGCAGGTCCCGAACGCGTTCCACGAGACCGGACTGGAGAAGACCCTGCGCGCTCTCGGGGCCGGCAGCGAACTCGTCCTCGCCGGCTTCATGACCCACATGTGCGTCACGTTCACCGCCGAAGGCGCCTTCCTCCGGGGCTACCGGCCCACCGTCGTCGCCGAGGCCACCGCCACCCGCCCGCTGGCCGCGCCCGACGGTTCCGTACTCCCCGCGGCCGCGCTCCAGGCGGCGGCCCTCACCACCATCGGCGACCTGTTCGGCCTGATCGCCCCCACCACGGCACACCTCATCAGCGCCGTCTCCTGACCGCCGTCTCCTGAACCGCCGCCTCCTGCCCGGTCCGGGAGGGCGTCACGCGAACCGGCTTCGGTACTGCCGGGGGCTGAGGCCGGTCTCGCGGCGCATCAGGGCACGGAGGTTGGCGGTGGTGCCGAGCCCGCTGCGGCGCGCGACCACCTCCAGGCGGGACTCGCCGCGCTCGATCAACCGGCAGGCCAGGGAGACCCGTTCGCCGGTGAGCCAGGCCAGCGGCGTGGTGCCCAGCTGGGCCCGGAAGCGGCGGTGCAGCGTGGCCGGGCTGACCGCCGCACGCGCCGCGAGGTCGGACACCGACAGCGGCGCGTCCAGCCGCTCCTGGACCCAGGCCAGCAGCGGTGCGAGGGACTCGTCCGGCAGGTCCGGCAGCGGCCGTTCCACGAACTGCCGCTGTCCGCCGTCCCGGTGCGCCGCGAAGACCAGCCGCCGGCTCACCGCGTTGGCGACCTCCGCGCCGAAGTCGCGGCGGACCACGTGCAGTCCGAGATCGAGCGCGGCCGCACTCCCCGCGGCGGTCAGGATGTCGCCGTCGTCCACGAACAGCACGTCCGATTCGAGGCGGACGGCGGGGAACCGGGTCCGGAACGACTCCGCCCACTGCCAGTGCGCGGTGGCCCGGCGCCCGTCGAGGACCCCGGCCTCGGCCAACGTGAAGGCACCGCTGCAGAACCCGAGGAGCCGCGCACCGCGCGCGTGCGCCCGCCGGACGGCGTCGAGCACGGCCGGGCGGCGCGGCACTTCGGTGTCGGGCCGGTTCGGGACGATCAGCGTGTCCGCCGCCTCGGCCGCCGCCAGGTCCGCGACGCCGGTGAGGGTGAAGAAACCGTCCCGCATCAGGGTGCGCGGCTCCGGCGAGCACAGCCGGAAGTCGTAGAGGGTGCGGCCGATCTCGGGTCGGCGCAGGCCGAAGATCTCGGTCGCGCAGCCGAGTTCGAACGGGTTGGAGTTCTCGTCGACGATGACGACGACCCGGTGCGGTCCGGCATCGGCGGTACCGCCGGCACGCGAGGATTCTTGCGACATGTGCGATTCATAGCACTCACGCCGGCCCCGCACCACGGCGAAGGATGAGGTCATGAGCAACGAACCCATCGCCCTCGACGAGGCCCTGGCCTCCTTCGACGTCCTGTGGAGCCCCCGTATCGTCACGCGGGTCAACGACTACGACGTCCGCATCGCCAAGGTCCGGGGCGAGCACGTCTGGCACGCCCACGACGACACCGACGAGTTCTTCCTCGTGCTCGACGGCGAACTGCGCATCGCGCTGCGCGGACCCGCGGGGGAGCGTACGGTCGTCCTCCCCAAGGGGGCCGTCTTCACCGTCCCCCGTGGCACGGAGCACCGGCCGTACGCTCCGTCCGGCGCGGCGATCCTGATGGTGGAGCCGGGTGGAACGCCGACGGTGGGCGACCGCCACGACGCCGTCCCCGCCCACGTCGACGCCACAACGGGCCACCCCCTCACCCCTCGCCTCGCCGGCGCTTGAGGCGAACCGCGGCCTGAGCGGGCCGTATCCAGCCCCTCCGCGCGGCCTGAGCGGGCCATTCACCTTGGGGCGCCCCCCGCCTCGCCGGTGCCCGGGGCGCAACTTCCAGCCTTGCCGGTGCCCTGGGGCGCAACTTCCAGCCTCGCCGGCGTTTGAGGCGCGGGGTTTGGGGCGGAGCCCCAAGGCAACCCGGCTCCGCCGGGCACCGGGCTCCGCCCGGACCCGCGCCTCAAACGCCGGCGAGGCTGGAGGTTGTCCCGCGGGCAGCCGGCGAGGCTGGAGGTTGTCTGTCGGGCAGCCGGCGAGGGCTGACGCCGGCGGCCCCGGCCCCGCCGGCGGCAACACGGCCGGCGCGCGCGTCAGGCGCCGCTGTCGCCGAGGACGGTACCGGCGTAGGCGAGGTCGCCGATGTGGACCGCGCGCCCGGTCAACGGCAGGAGCGCGTTCAGGGGGCAGCGCCCCGCGTGCTCGTGGTCGACCTCCCACTCGCCGACCGGCTCCGCGTCATGGCTGGTGCGTACGGTGAACAGGCGGCACGAGCACCCCTGGCACAGCAGCTGAGGTCCTTTCATGCCCGCCACCCCCCGACGGGGCAACGCGTCGACGGGTCCGTTTCCTGTGGTGAGGTTCTGGTGCGCACACAGATGATCATGTGTGGCCAAACGATTTTTCACCGCAGTAGGCACGCCCGGCGCGCCACAGCATCCCCCATTGGCCTCAGGAGCCCGCCGCGGCGATGTACGCGCCCGCCCGCGCGGCCGCCGCGGCCGCCGCCGCCGCGCGGGCGGCCGCGGCGTCGTCGAGGGGGGCGGCCGTGGTCAGCAGCCGGTAGTAGAGGGGGGCGGAGACGGCGCGGATCACCTCCTGTGCGTCGGTGCCCTCGGGCAGCTCGCCGCGCGCGACGGCTTCCCGTACGCAGGGCGCCCACTCCTCGACCCGCGTCCGGTAGAAGCCGTGCAGGGCGTCGGCGGTCCGCGGGTCGGTGGCGGCGGCCGCGATCACGGCCTTGAAGAGCGAGCCCTGGCGCGGGTCGGCCAGCGTGCGGCACACCAGGTCCGCGTTGGCCCGCAGGTCCGCGTCGAGTGAGCCGGTGTCGGCGCGGGGAAGGGACTCCTCGGCCATCTGCGTCAGCAGGTCGGCGACCAGGCCGGCCGGAGTGCCCCAGCGCCGGTAGACGGTCGTCTTGCCGACCTCCGCACGCCGGGCGACCTCCGCGAGGTCCAGCCCGTCGAGCCCCGACTCCGTGAGCAGGTCGCCGGCGGTCCGCAGGACGGCCGCACGGACCCGAGCCGTCCGCCCGCCCGGCCGCCTGGCCCCCGGCCCGTTGCTGCCCTCCGAGGCTTCCGGAGCTTCCGGAGCCTGCGCCGCGTCCCGGGCCTCCCGGGCCTGCGCCGCCGACGGAGCCGCCGCCGCCCCCGGCCCCGGGCCCGCCGACGCGTCGTCCGTGCCACCCATCATCGTCATAACGGGACCCCAGTTCCATTAATCGCTCGCCGTTGCTACAGTGGCGTCATCTTAACGGGATCGCAGTACCGTTTGATCTGTCTGGGGGCACATCATGGAGTACAGGAAACTCGGCACGTCCGACCTCGCCGTCCCGGCGCTCAGCTTCGGCGCCGGCACCTTCGGCGGCAGCGGCCCGCTCTTCGGCGCCTGGGGGACGACCGATGCCCGCGAGGCGCGCCGCCTGGTGGACATCGCCGTCGACGCCGGCATCACCCTCTTCGACACCGCGGACGTCTACTCGGAAGGGGCCTCGGAGACCGTCCTCGGCGAGGCCGTCAAGGGACGGCGGGACCGGATCCTGCTCTCCACCAAGGCCGGCCTGCCGCTCGGCGACGGGCCCGGCGAGGCGGGCACGTCCGGCCCCCGCCTGGTCAAGGCCGTCGAGGACGCGCTGCGCCGGCTCGGCACCGACTACATCGACCTCTTCCAGCTGCACGCCTTCGACGCCGCCGCACCCGTCGAGGAGGTGCTCGCCGCCCTCGACCGGCTCGTCGCCGCCGGCAAGGTCCGCCACGTAGGCGTCTCCAACTTCGCCGGCTGGCAGCTGATGAAATCCCTCTCCGCCGCCGACCGGCACGGTTACCCGCGCTACGTCGCCCACCAGGTCTACTACTCCCTCGTCGGACGGGACTACGAGTGGGAGCTGATGCCGCTCGCCCGTGACCAGGGCGTCGGCGCCCTGGTCTGGAGCCCGCTGGGCTGGGGCCGCCTGACCGGCCGGATCCGCCGGGGCAGCCCGCTGCCCGCCGGCAGCCGCCTGCACGCGACCGCCGACTACGGACCGCCGGTCGACGACGAGCAGCTCTACGACGTGGTCGACGCGCTCGACGGGATCGCCGCGGAGACCGGCCGGACCGTCCCCCAGATCGCGCTCAACTGGCTGCTCCAGCGCCCCACGGTCGCCTCCGTGATCATCGGCGCGCGCAACGAGGAGCAGCTCCGCCAGAACATCGGCGCCGTGGGCTGGAACCTGACCCCCGACCAGGTGTCCCGCCTGGACGCGGCCAGCCACCGGCCCGCCCCCTACCCGTACTTCCCGTACGAGCGCCAGGAGGCCTTCGCCCGCCTCAACCCCCCGATGATCGCCCCCCGCTGACAGCCCACCGGTGATCGCCGCCCGCTCCTGACGCCGAACGGCCGCTCCCCGGGGGAGGGAGCGGCCGGACCGGGCGGTGGCGCGTCAGGGGTGGGGTGTCTGCGCTCCCGCCTCAGAGGTGCTGTGGGGCACCCCCGCTTCAGTGGCGCGACGCGTCGTGGGCGTCCGCGCGGTGGTCGCCGTACGGGTGTCCGTCCGGCTGTACGAGGGTCGGCCGTGCGGCGGCGGTCCGCTCCGGGGCCGGCTGCCCGCTGTCGTGGCGGCGCCGGCCGCGGCCGGGGCGCACCGGCCACCAGATGCCCCGGCCGAGGATCGCGGCGAGTGCCGGGACCAGCACGATCGACAGCACGAAGGCGGACAGCATGATGCCGAGCGCCGTCGCGAAGCCGATCTGCTGGGTGGAGGGGTTCGTGGTCACGGCCAGGCTGCCGAATGACGCGGCGAGGACGATGCCGGCCGTCGCGATGGCGGGCGCGGTGTGGCGCACGGCGCGGGCGACCGCCGCCCGGGCCGGACCGGGTCGTTCCATCTCCTCCCGGATCCGGTCGCTGATCAGGATGTTGTAGTCGGTGCCCAGGGCGACGACGAACAGGAACAGCACCAGCGGCAGGACGAAGTTGACGCCCGGCTTGTCGAGGAAGTGCTGGAAGAAGAGGGTGGAGGCGCCCAGGGTGGCGGCGAACCCCAGCCCGACGGCGATCATGAGGATGGCCGGGGCGAGCACGCTGCGCAGCAGGACGAGCAGGATGAGGGAGATCAGCACCGCGGCGACCGGGAAGACGATCTTCAGGTCGTGGTCCACGGCGGTGGAGATGTCCGCGAAGATCGCGGCCGTGCCACCGACATGGGCTTCCAGACCGGCGGGCGTACGGGCGGCCACGGTGTCGCGGACCGGTCCCGAGACGAGGTCGCGGGCCTGCTGGGTCTGGGAGCCGGCGGTGAGGTAGAGGTCGATGCGGGCGGCGGAGCGGTCGGGGGCGAGGACGGTCTTGCCCACCTGCCCGACGCCCTTGACGCTGGCCAGCGCCTCGGGCAGCGCGGCGACCCGCTCCACCGTGAGGGGACTGCCGTCCTCGGCGGTGACGTACACGCTGGCCGGATCGGACACACCGGCGGGCAGCGCGCGGGATATCTCGGCGGCGGTGGCGACCGCTTCGGTCTTGTGCGTGGAGGCGGCCTGGCCGAAGTCCATCTTGATGCCGACCAGTCCAGCGGCCAGCGCGCCGAGGAGGGCCACCGAGGCGAGGACGAGGGCGACCGGGCGGCGGGCGACCAGATCGCCGAGGCGCGCGGCGGTGCCGGCGCGGGGCTCGTGCCGGAGGGCGCGGGACGGCCAGAACATCTTGCGCCCGGTGACCGCCAGCAGCGCCGGCATCAGGGTGAGGCTGGCGAACAGCATCACGAGTACGGAGACGGCGATCGCGGGGCCGAGCACCCGGAACTGCCCGAACGTCGCGATGCCGAGGGTCGCGAAGGCGGCCACGATCGTCAGCGCGGCCGAGGTGATCGCGGTGCCGACCCGGGCGCTGACGTCCGCCGACACGGCGCGCACGGGCAGATCGGGCCGGGCCCGCAACTGTTCGCGGAAGCGGAAGAGGAGGAAGAGGAAGTAGTCGACCCCGATGCCGATCAGCACGACGCCGATCATGCTCGGAGTCGAGGTGTCGAGCTTGATGCCGGTGAGCAGCGCGCCGCCGACCACCGTGCCGGACGCCGCGCCGCCGATGATGACGACGGCCAGCAGCGGCACGATCGCGGCCAGTGCGCTGCGGAACACCAGGATGTTGATCAACACGATCAGGCCGACCATGAGACCGCCGACGATCTTCTGCGTGCTCTCCTCGGCGTCGGTCGTGTCGACGAGGTCCGCCAGCCCGCCGGTGAATCCGGTCCGCATCCCCGACTCGGCGTACTCGGCTTCGACGTGGTCGCGGAGGGCGCGGAAGAGACGGTGCAGGCCCGGGTCCGTGGAATTGCCGGTGAGCTGCACGGTGAGAAGTTCGAAGCTGCGGTCGGGAGCGACCAGTGCGGGGCTCACCTTGGGGGTCTGGGAGTGGTCCTGCGCGAACAGGTCGGGTTCGCCCTCCTTCACGGGCGGCATCTCGACGGGCCGGCGGCCCAGTGCTCCGGCGACGGCGGTGACGCGGTCGTGGTCGGCCGCGGTCATCCGCTTGCCGTCCTTGCGGGCGACGAGCACGGTGACCGCGTTGGCGTCGGGCTTCACGCCGAACCGCTCCTCGGAGATCTTCAGCGCCGCCGCCGAGTCATACGTGGCGGGCAGGAAGCCGCCGCTCTGGGTCTCGGTGACGCGGTAGACCAGGGCCTGGCCGAGGATCGAGAGGAAGATGCCGATCACCGCCCATGCGGCGATCACCTTCCATGGGTTGCGGGTCGAGAACCCGGTCAAGGCGCGGATCACGTCGTACTCCGTGGTCGTGGGACACCGGGTTTTCCCGGCCGGAGTCCAGCTCATCAGCGTCCGCGGCCCGGATCGTCCGAGCAGCGGACGAGATGCCGGGTGGGAGCCGGGGCCGGGCCGGCCGGCCGACCAGGACCGTGGTCCTGGGTCCGGGATCACCCGGTAGGTCCGGAACGCGGCCGGAACGACTGTCAGAATGGATGACCGGACGACATTCGTCCGGTGCACTGGTGCGCCGCGCGTGGACCGTGGCACAGCGGCGCCGGCCGGCACGGGCGGCCTGGGGGGGAGAACGCGATGGCGAAGGGCAGCGGGCGGGCGGCGGGCGGTGACGCACCGCCGTGGACGCGCAACGACGCGCTGGTCGCGGTGGGCGCGGCGGCCGCGGACCTGATCGGCTTCACGTTCAGCAGCCACCGCGACTTCGGATACGTACCGGCGGCCGGCTGCGTGCTGGTGATGGTGGCCGCGCTGCCGCTGCTGGCCCGGCGCCGGGCCCCGGTCGTGGTGCTCACGGCCGTGCTGCTGTGCGGTCTGCTGCTGGACCTGAGCATGCCGGTGGCGCCGCGCTTCAACGCGACGGTGGTGGTCGCGCTCTACACGGTCGTACGGATGCGGTCCTCGGCCGTCGCGGCGTCCGCGTCCGCCGCGGCCGTCCTGACACTGCTGGCAGGGCAGTCGACATGGCCCCGGCCGAGCCTGGTCGACGTGCTGGCCATGGCCTCCACGGGGGCGATCGTGTTCGCCGCGGCGAAGGTCATGAACCACTGGCACCGGGACATCGAGAACAACCGGCGCCTGCAGGCCGACCGCGCCGTGGCCGCCGAGCGCCGCCGCATCGCACGGGAGTTGCACGACATCGTCGCGCACCACATCACCACCATGCAGCTGATGGCGGGCGGCGCCCGCGCCAACCTCTCCGGCGACCAGGAGGTGGTCAGGGAGGCGCTGGTGACCCTGGAGGGATCCGGCAGGATGGCGCTGCGCGAGATGCGGCAGCTGCTGGACGTGCTCCGCGCCGGCGACGAGGCGGAGGAGGCGCCGACCGCGCCCCAGCCCGGCATCGGCGATCTGGCGGAGATCGTCGACGAGTCCCGCAGGGCCGGCCTGCCGACCGCGCTCGACGTGCGCGGCGAGGAGCGCCCGCTGCCGCCGAGCCTCGGTCTGACCGTGTTCCGGATCGTGCAGGAGGCGCTGACGAACGCGCGCAAGCACGCGGGCGGGGCCAGCGCGTCGGTACGGCTGACGTACGGGCCGGAGCACGTGGCGGTGGAGGTGTCGGACGACGGGGCGGGTTCGGTCAACGGTCCCGGCGGCGGACCGTATTCCGGCTCCGGTTCGGGCTACGGCCTGATCGGGATGCGGGAACGCGTCGTCCTGCACGGCGGCACGCTGGAGGCCGGCCCCGGGGACGGCGGCGGCTTCCGGGTGGCGGCCCGGCTCCCGCTCACGGCCGAGGAGGGGGCCCTGCGATGAACGGGACGGCGGATGCGGCGGCGGGCGGAACGGCGGGCGGAACGGTGCGGGACATGGCGGGCGGAACGGTGGACGGAACGGTGCGGGACATGGCGGGCGGAACGGTGGACGGAACGGTGCGGGACATGGCGGGCGGAGCGGCGGGCGGAACGGTGCGGGACATGGCGGGCGGAGCAGCGGGGGACACGGTGGGCGGACGGCCGATCAGGGTGCTGATCGCGGACGACCAGCCGCTGGTGCGGCGCGGCCTGGCGCTGATCCTGGCCCCTGACCCGGACTTCGACGTGGTGGGGGAGGCGGCGGACGGCGCGCAGGCCGTGGCGCTCGCCCACCGGCTGCGGCCCGACGTCGTGATCATGGACATCCGCATGCCGGTGCTGGACGGGGTCGCGGCGACCGGGCAGCTCGCGGACGAACTGCCCGACTGCCGGGTGCTGGCCCTCAGCACCTTCGACATGGACGAGTACGTGGTGGCCGCGCTGCGCGCCGGGGCCTACGGGTTCCTGCCCAAGGACATCTCCCCGGAAGAACTCGTCGCGGCGGTCCGGGTGGTGCACACCGGTGAGGCCGCGGTCGCCCCGCGGCTGCTGACCCGGCTGATCTCCACGTACGTACGGGCCCCGCACCGGCTGCCGGAGCCGCCCGAGGCCGCCGCCGCGGCCGCCGCGGGCGAGCTCACGCCGCGCGAGCTGGAGGTGTGGCGCCTGATGGCCGCCGGCCTCGACAACGCGGAGATCGCGGACGCGATGGCGATCAGCGTGTCGACGGTGAAGAACCACATCACCAGCGTGTTCGGGAAGCTCGGCGTCCGCGACCGGGTCCAGGCGGTGATCGCCGCGTACGAGACGGGACTCGCGGGCCCGGCCGGCGGCGGGACGGCCCGGGGATGAGCGCCCCGAGCAGGCCTGCGACGCCGGCGGCTCAGCAGGCCTTGCGCACGTAGCCGCTCGCCCGCGGGGTGCGGACGTCCCGGTTGCGTTCGACGATCGACAGCGTGCGCCCCCAGGCCCGGCAGGCCTTGGTGAAGTCCTGGTGCCGGTACTCGATGACGAACACCCGGCCGCCGTACACCGCCCGGTAGGCACCGCACTCGTCGTAGCGGCCGCACTCCTCGGCCACCGCGAAGTCGAAGCCGACGCGCTTGCCGACGGCCAGCATCGTCGTGGTGTTCTTCTGCCCGATGGCCAGCCCGGCGGCGTGCGCCCGCTTCGCCAGGAGCGCGGCGAAAGCCGTGTTGTCCGCGCGCGACACGTACCCCTTGGACCGGGAGAACGAGTCGAGGTTGTCGGGCTCCACCGCCTGGAAGCGGCTCTTGGCGCAGCCGTCGATCCACTTGCCGACGATCGCCGCGAGCCTGGTGCGTTTGGCGGCGGACGACGTGTCCAGCAGTACCTCGTTCCAGGCGCCGTCCACGATGTGCCGGCCGTGCCGGTCCTTGAGGAGGAGGTCCGGGTGGCGGGCCTGCCACCAGGACAGTTCCTCCGGCTGGGCCTGGAAGGCGTTCACGTAGCAGAGGGTGTAGCGGCCCGCCGCGGGCTTGTCCGACCGGTCGCGCGCGAGGACCTCGACGTCCCGGGCGGGCCGGTAGGCGCCGCCGATCTGATAGTCGAAGGGGGCGTTGCCCGGCGGCAGCGTCACCCGCCGGGCGGCTGCCGAGGAGACCGTCCCCGCAGCCGGCTCCGCTGCCGTGCCCGCTTCCGTGACCGCTCCCACGGCCGTTTCCGTGGCCGCGGCCGCCGGGAGGAGGGCCCCCGCGCCCGGCAGGCCCGCGCCCAGGACGGCGGCGAGCAGGCCGCCGGCGATGCCCCACCGGACCGCCCCGGGTATCGGCCGGCGGGCCCCGGGTGTCGCGGCGGGTCGTTCCTGACGGACCTGGCGGGCCTGACGGGCCATGCGGGTGCTCCCGGTTCGCGGTGGTGCGGTGCGGCCGGGCCGGGGCGCGTACGACGGGTGCGGCCGGACCGGCGGCCCCGGCCGTTGTGCCGGGACCGCCAAGATCCTAAACGGGGCGCCGGCAACGGCCCGACGCTTCGCCCTAGTTGGTCTTGGTGTTCGTCAGGTGTTTGCCGATGTACCCCACGATCACCTTGCCGGTGACGCCCTTCGTGTCGTCGAGGAAGTGGATGCGGGGCGACTCGCCCTTGCTGTCGATCTTCAGGTGCGGCTGCATCTCGGCGACCCCGCAGGCCGCGAAGGCGACCGGGACGGGCAGGATGCGCTCGTCCCCGTACTTGGCCATCGTCGCCTCCGTCTCCGCCATCGCCACCTTCTTGATGGGCCACTGCGACCGGTCGGACTGGCAGTGCTCGTAGAACCCGCCGTGGAAGCCGTCGCGGGCGTCCCGGCCGTACCGGTCCAGGGCCCGCAGCGCCTGCCAGACCTTCGCCGCCCACACGCGGCTGCGGTCCGTCTCGTCGAGGGCGAGCGCCGGCGCCTGCCCGGCGGTGACGACCACGTGCGCGAACACGCCCAGGTGGTCCCACAGTTCCTCGAAGCTCGTCGGCCGCGCCGGTAACGGATCGACGATCACGGTCTCCTCCACCCGGCCCGCCCGGGCCAGCCGGCTGCGCAGCACATCGGTCTCGGCCCGGGCCCGTTCGACCTCCTCCAGCGTCTGCAGGTGCTCTTCCATGTCGTGGTCCCACTGGGTCCGGCCGGCCCGCAGCGCCTTCTCCAGGGAGGCGTTCGTCCGCAGCGCGAACTCCTCCGAGCTGCGGTGCTGTTCGATCTCCTCGTCGGCCACCTCCAGCAGCGCCGTCAGCTCCTTGACCTGCTCGCGCAGGGTGCGGGTCTCCTCGCCGCTGTGCGCGGTGTGCAAGGCGGCCCGCCGCTCCTCGCGCCGCCGCTGCTCGTCGTCGGGAAAGCCGATCGTCCGCAGCACCTCGGGCAGTGCGGCCTCCGTGGACATCTGCTGGACGACCCGGACGATGGTGTCCCAGGATGCGGTGCTGTGCCGGTCCGACAGCCGGGCAACCGTCGAGTAGCGGTGCCGCGGAGCGTCGGCCGCCCACGCGGGATCCACGTCCGGCAGGAAGGTCCGTACGGCACCCGGGGCGACCCGGTGGTGCTCGGCCGCGGTGCGGAAGGCGTCGATCGCCGCGACCGTCTCCAGTAAATAGAGGGAAGCCGCGCCCGAGCACTTCGTCATCGCCTTGCCCATCCGGGCCGTCCAGATCGGTTCCTCCCGTAACGGGCGGGCGGCGACGACCGCGGGCAGCCGGCGGTCCGGGTCGCACAGGACGTCGATGAGCGCCGGCACCGCGCCGGCGGTGATGCGTACGGGTTCGAGGGTCAGGGCGGTGCCGCCGTCGGTGCAGGGCAGGGCCTGCACCAGCTGCTCCACCAGGCGTGGCCGTGCGGGATCCGGGGCGTAGCCGGGATGGACGAAGCACTCCAGCGCCACGGCCACCGCGGCCGGGGCGCCCTCGCCCGGGTCCACGGCGGTCACGGTGGTCCGCCAGGTCGCCTCCGGGTTGTCCTCGCGCAGTTGCAGGCGCATGGCCGTCTCCGCGCCGTCCGCGCGGTAGGCGACCTGAGAGACGAGCACCCGTATGTCGTCGAGGTGGTGGAATCCGGAGGCTATCGGCACCTCGCGGCCGAACTTCCGGTTCAACCAGACTGCCGTGATCCTGCGTACGTGCCGCAGGATGTCCTGCCCTTGAGGAAAGGTCAGCGTGGTGCGGTGGGCGAGAGGATTGCTCGGTTCAGGCACGGGCGGCTCTCTGCGTGTCGTCAGGACGATGACGCACAAGCCTAGGGGTGACCACCACGCTGAGGCAGTGAGAAGAGCAGATCGGACCCCGGTCGAGGGGCGCCCGCCCGCGCTGCCCCGCGCCGCCCGGACGCGTAAAATGGGGCGTGGACTCGGGGTCGGCTTTCCCGCGGGGCGAGGGTGATCGGGCATGACCGGACTGGTACGCAGGAGCTTCGACACGGCGGACGAGACACGGCCGTTCGCCGAGGGCAAGGGCCGCTTGGACCTGCTCAACACCGACGGCGGGCCCGTCGGCCGGGCCGTGTTCGAACCGGGCTGGCGCTGGTCGCAGCACATCAAGCCGCTGGCGGGCACGGACAGCTGCCAGTCGGCGCACACCGGTTACGTGGTGAGCGGCGCGATGCACGTCGTCATGGACGACGGCGAGACCGCCGACTACGGACCGGGGGACTTCATGCAGGTGTCGCCCGGCCACGATGCCTGGGTGGTGGGCGACGAGCCCTGCGTGGCAGTGGACTGGACCGGCTTCGGCGACTACGCCAAGTCGGGCTGACCGCCGCTCCACCCGCCGCTCCACCCACCGGACCCCGGCCGGTCCGGTGGGTCCGGTGGGTCCGGCTTGCGGTCAGTGCACGAAGGAGTAGCTGCGCCAGGGCCTGGCCGTGGGCGCGCGCCGGTCGCTGAACGTGGTCGCGAGGTAGGTGAACTTGCCGCGGCAGTCGGGCAGTTCGTACAGGCGCATGTCGATGAGCGTCAGGTTCTCCACGACGGTCGCGGCCTTGCCCATGCGGTGGCAGCCGCTCACGGACGGGCTGGACACCTGGATGGCCAGGTGCACGCCGCCGCCTTCCTCGTCGTGCGCGGTCGGCTTGCCGACTTCTCCCGCGTACCTGACGGGTCCCACCGCCGTCCGGCCGGCCGAGCAGGCGGTGGTGGTGAGGGCGAGCAGCAGGACGGCCGCGGCGGCGCCGCGCAGGCGGCGGCGCCGGGTGCCGGAGGTGGGTGCGGTCATCGGCGATCCTTCTGAAGTGGTGAACAAGAGGGCCCGGATCCTGGTCAGTGCCCCCAGATTCTGGCAGATCTCGTCTGTTTTCCAGGGTTCTGTGATGGTTTGCGGGCCCGGCGTGCCGGGCCCGACAGCTCGGGTCGGAGGGTGGGCCGGCGGGTGGGTCGGCGGGGGATCAGCGGGCGGCGGCCACGCCCGGCTTGAGCGTGCCGTCACCGGGGCCCGCGTACAGGTGGAGCCGGCGGCTGTTCCAGTAGCCCATCAGGTCGGTGTCGCCGCCACCGGTGAAGTCCGCGGCGACCACCGCCCGCATCGTGCCCCAGGTCCGGTCGCGCCACATCGGCCGCGAGGCGCCGACCGTGCCCGCGTCGTCCCCGGGGTAGCGCCGCAGGGAGCCGTCCGCCCACACCGCGACCAGGTCGGTGCCGCCGGACTCCGTGAACCGGCCGCTGGTGAGGTGCCGGACGCTCCGCCAGGTCTTGTCCTTCCAGATGCGGGCCGAACCGGCTTCGAGGGTGCCGTCGGCCCGGGCCTGGTAGCGGCGCAGGCTGCCGTCGTTCCAGACGGCCACCAGGCCGTCCCGGCCGCCGTCGGCGGCCTTCCAGACGGACAGCTTCCGGACGCTCCGCCAGGTGGTGTCCTGCCACATCCGGCCCGCGTGCCGCAGGGTGCCGTCCTCGTCCGCCTCGTACCGGTGCAGCGAGCCGTCGCCCCAGACGGCGGCCAGCTGCGCCGCGCCGCTGCCCGTGAAGTCGCCGCCCACCAGCTGCCGGACGGCTCCCCAGGTGCGGTCCGGCCACAGTCGGCCGCCGTAGGTCAGCTTGCCGTTCTGGTCCGCGTGGTAGGCGTGCAGCGAGCCGTCCCGGTGCACGGCGGCCATGTCGGCGCGCCCGTCGCCCGTGAAGTCGGCGGCGGCCATGATGTTCGTGGTGTTCACGGAGAAGACCGGGTCCGGGGCGTCGGCGGCATCGCCCACGTCGAGCTGGTTGCGGTCGACGGAGATCCGCACGCCGCCGTACGACTCTGAGACGTTGCCCTTGTACTGGTGCGCCCGGCGGCTCCCCGGCCACTGGCCGCGCCCTGCGGGCAGGCCCATGGAGGAGTCCCCGACGTCGGCGGAGCCGTTCCAGTTCGCCGTCCACAGCACGTCCGGCATCGTGTACGCGCCCTTCGTGTACTGCGCGCTCAGCGCCTGTACGCCCGAGGACTTCGCCACGTACACGCCGGAGCGGTAGCCGTGCTCCTGCACCCGGCGGGTCCACGCGTCGAGGTAGGACAGCACCGGCTTGTCCCAGCGGGCGCGGTCGCTGTAGTTCTCCAGGTCGTTGTAGAGGACCGTGCCCTCGCCCAGACCGAGGGCGCGGGCCGCGGTGACGGCGCCCTCGGCGGCGGTGCGGCCCTGCGTCGCGGCCCCGGAGAGCGATGTGGACAGCGAGTTGGAGTTGCCGGTCCACGGCTGCGGGCCGACCCAGATGGGCATCAGGTGCCAGCCGGCCGCGGCCTGGTCGCTCACCCAGCCCGGGGTGAGCGCGTTCTGCGCGCAGGCCCGCGCCGGGCCGCCGATGTAGATGCCGACCCCGGCGTACGGGGAGGAGGCCCGCCAGGCGCGCATCTGGGAGGGGCTGGGCGCGGTGCACGCGTCGAAGGCCCGGCCCTTGAACGCCCCCGGGACGACGGGTTCCTTGGCGGGCGGCCGGGTGGGGCGTCTGGTCCGCCACTCGCCGGCGCCGTCCTCGGCCTGCGCGAGCACGCCGCGGACGATCTCGACGACGCGGTCGGGGGAGGTGCCGTAGCCGACGGTCGCGACCAGACCCTGCTGTTCGAGAACGAACCGGAGTTCCCCACTGGGCGACTCCGGCAGCCCGTCCGGGAGCCGCTGCCCGGGCTGGACGGTCACCGTGGGGATGTCCGCCCGCTCCGGCGCGCCGTCGGCCGGCTCCAGGTGCAGCGTGTCGCCCCGGTCGCGCGCGACGGCGGAGGCCGTGCACTCGGCCTGGTCGCCGGTATGGCCGAGGTAGAGGGCGGGTTTGTCGAGCCGCAGACACGCGTGCGGTGTCTCCTCGAAACTGACGACGCGCCAGTCCGGCGGCACCGTCACCTGTACGTCCCCGTACGGGACGGCCTGGGCCGCCGGGGTCTCGTCGGCGCTCGCCACCGAGGCCGGCACGGCGAGCATTCCGGCTCCGAGCATGACCGAGATTCTGCTCAACCGGCTCCTGGAGTTCGCGGAATTCCTGCGGAACGGCATGGTTCCCCCATCGTCGTCACAGCGGCGGGCCGCCTGCCGGCCCGCTCTTGCCCTTGCGACGATGGCATTAAGGGATCATATGTTCCGGTTGTCGCGGTCGATGTCTGATGCGATTTATATGGCATTTACCCCATGCGGAGCAATTGTGATGGACCGTCAGGGGTGGCCGGGGCCGGACGGGCGGGTCGGGCGGGCGGTCGGGCGGGCGGGCCGGTCGGGCGGGCGGGCCGGTCGGGCGGGAAGTCCGAGAGGGGGTGCGAGGGCCTCGTGCGCGTCGGGCGGCCTACGCCCCCGCCACCAGCAGGCCGCCCATCGTGAGCATCGTCGCCGCGACCAGGCCGTCCAGTACCCGCCACGCGGCCGGCCGGGACAGCAGCCCGCTGAGCAGCCGGGCCCCGTACCCGAGCGTGGTGAACCAGATCAGGCTGGCCAGCACCGCGCCCACCCCGAAGGCCCACCGCTGATCGCCGCGGTCGGAGGCGAGCGAGCCGACCAGCAGCACCGTGTCCAGATAGACGTGCGGATTGAGCCAGGTCATCGCCAGGCAGGTCAGCACGGCGCCGCGGGCCGACCCGGCCGCCGGGCCCTGCGCCGTCAGCCCGCCCTCCGCGGCGGGCCGCAGCGCCCGGCGGGCGGCCAGTACCCCGTACGTGAGCAGGAACGCGCCGCCGGCCAGACCGACCACGGTCAGCGCCGCGGGCCAGGCGGTGACGGCGGCGCCCACCCCCGCCACCCCGAGCGTGATCAGCAGCGCGTCCGAGACCGCGCAGATCGCGACCACCGCGAGAACGGCGTGCCGGCGCACCCCCTGCCGCAGCACGAAGGCGTTCTGCGCGCCGATGGCGACGATCAGGGAGAGTCCGGTGCCGAATCCGGCGATTGCCGCCGCGGTGATGCCACTAGTCATACCGACGACCGTATGGACCGCCCGGCCATCAGTACAGCTAAAGATTCTTACGTATCCTTAGCTCTCGTGATGGAAGAGCTTCCCCTGGACCAGGTCCGCACCCTGCTCGCCGTGGTCGACGAAGGCACCTTCGACGCGGCCGCCGCCGTGCTCCACGTGACCCCCTCCGCCGTCAGCCAGCGGGTCAAGGCCCTGGAGCAGCGCACCGGACGCGTCCTGCTCATGCGCACCAAACCCGTCCGCCCCACCGAATCCGGGGAGGTCGTGGTGCGCTTCGCCCGCCAGCTGGCCCGGCTCGAACGCGACGCGCGCTCCGCCCTCGGCCTCGCCGACGAGCACGGCCCGGCCCGGCTGCCGATCGCCGTCAACGCCGACTCGCTGGCCACCTGGTTCCTGCCCGCGCTGAGCCGGGTGCCCCAGGACCCGCCGATCTGCTTCGAACTGCACCGCGAGGACGAGTCGCACACCACCGCGCTGCTGCGCGAGGGCCAGGTGATGGCCGCCGTCACCTCCTCGCCCGACCCGGTCGCCGGCTGCACCGTGCGCCGCCTCGGCCTGGCCCGCTACCTTCCCGTCGCCGCCCCCGGCTTCGCCGCCCGCCACCTGGCCGGGCCGCTCCCGTCACGCCTGCGCACCGCCCCCGTGATCGTCTTCGACCGCCGCGACGACCTCCAGGACGCCTTCGTGCGCACCCTCACCGGCGAGGGCTCCGGCGCGAGCCCGGTCCGCCACCACATCCCCGCCTCGCAGGGCTTCTGCGAGGCGGTGGCGGCCGGGCTGGGCTGGGGCCTGGTACCCGAACCGCAGGCGGCGCCACTGCTGCGCTCGGGCGCCCTCGTCCGGCTGGACTCCGCGCCGCCACTGGACGTACCGCTGTACTGGCAGCAGTGGAAACTCGACTCGCCCGCCCTGTCCACGGTCGCCGCGGTGATCGCGGCGGTGGCGGCCGAGGAGCTGCACGCGCCGTAGCCCCGGCGGGCGCCGGGGCTACGGCAGGACCAGGCAGTCGGGGTACCGCAGGACTACGGGGTGGCTGAGGGAGTCCCGGTCACCGGCTTCGGCAGGTTGTAGACGTGTTCCGGAGTCACGATCTCGGTGATGGCCTGACCGAAGAGCGTGCTGGGCTCGATGCTGCCCTGGTAGAGGATGTCCGTGTTCAGCACGACCACCATGGTGGCCTGCGACTCCGGCAGGTACACGGTCAGCGTCTCGTAGCCGGGAAGCGAGCCGTTGTGCCCGATCCAGCCCTGCACGTTGAAGATGCCCAGGCCGTAACCGGCGCCCGGCAGGGCCTCCTTGACCTTCAGCCGCTGGGCCTGGGTGGCCGGCGTCAGCAGCGTGCCGGTGGCCACCACCTTCGCCCACGTCTTCAGGTCGTCGAGCCGGGAGATGATCGCTCCGGCCGCCCAACCCCAGGACGGGTTCCAGTCGGCGGCGTCCTCGACCTTTCCGGACGCGGTCTGGTTCGTGTAGCCCTGGGCGTGCGGTGACGGGAAGGCCGCGTCGGTAGGGAAGACCGTGTGGTGCAGCCCGGCGGGCTCGATGACCTCGCGTGCGATGTACTCGTGCAGCGGCTCGCCCGTGATCTTCTCGACCACCAGGCCGAGCAGGATCAGGTTGGTGTTGCAGTAGTAGAACTTGGCGTCCGGCTCGAACAGCACCGGGTGTTTGAAGCTGTAGTCGAGCAACTCCTGCGGCGTGAACGGTCGGTCGGGATCGGTCGTCAGCGCCTTGTAGAAGCCGGGGTCCGCGGAGTAGTTGAAGAGGCCGCTGCGCATCCCGGCCAGTTCGCGCAACGTGATCCGGTCGCCGTTCGGGACGCCGTCGATGTACTTGCCGATGGGGTCGTCGAGTCCGATCTTGCCCTCGTCGACCAGCTCCAGCACGGCCGTCACGGTGAACGTCTTGGTCTCGCTGCCGATGCGCACGTACAGGTCGGGGGTCATCGGCCGGCCGGTCTGCTTGTCGGCCACGCCGAAGGACTTCTCGTACGTGCCCTTGCCGGGAGCCGACAGGTGCACGCTCACCCCGGGAACCGAGGCCTGGCGCATCACCTTGCGGACGGCGTCGTCGAGCTGCTGGGCCACCGCGGGCGTGAGCACCGGGAAATCGCCGGACGCCGGGGTCGGGGTGGGGGTGGGGGCCGCCACGGCCGCCGAAGCCGGCGCCGCTCGGTCCCAGGCGTACCCCGCCGACGCGCTCAGGGGTGTCAGCACCAGTCCCATCGCCAGCGCCGTGGCCGCCGTACCGCGCCATCGTGTCGTCATCCAGGCCTCCTACGCGAGACCCCCCGGCACCGCAGCCGCCCCCGACCAACGTAGCCCCGGCCGCCACCCCTTGCGACCGGAAACCGGTCGGCGCCGACCAGCCGCCGGGCTCTGACCTGCGTATTCGTAGGCGCGCGGGCTAGGAAGGGCGGTTCGCGCGAGCCCGCCGGGCCGTCCGGCCGGGGGAGCCGGAGCGCTCGACCGCCGCCCACCCCGCCAGCACCATCGCCACCGCGGCCGGCGCGGTCACGGGGAACGCGATCAGCGTGGCCGTACGGCCTTCCAACAGCCCGCCGAGCCCCGTCAGGGACAGGCCCAGGACCCCGAGCAGGCACAGGGTGACACCGGCGGCGGCGAGCCCGCCCGAGCCGGACGCCAACACCGCCGTCGCGGCCGGCCGCAGGGGACCGCCCGGCCGGTGGGCCCGGCCCGCGGGAGCCTCGAACCGCCGGAACAGGGCGACGAGTACGGCGGTCAGTGCGGCGGCGGCCACGATCCGTACGGGGACCTGGCCCCACCAGGCGGCGGAGGCCGGCTCGGGCAGGGCGATGCCCAGCGCGAGCTGCGCCCCGTACACGCCGAGCATCGCGGTCAGGTGCCAGAGGAAGGCGGTCATGGCCAGCCCGTTGGCGGCGACGACCGGACGCCACACCGCGGGCCGGGTCAACAGTCGGGCGGCGGGCCGGCGCAGCAGCTCGACCGCCCCGACCAGCCACAGGCCGTGGGCGAGCAGCGCCAGGGTGGGCGGCGCCATGTTGGAGACCTTCTCGCCGGGCATGCCCACCATCGACAGCGGGTACGGCCCGAACCGCACGAGCAGTACGGCCGCGACGAGTCCGGCCCCGGCCAGGAGCGCGGGGCGGCGGATCCGGCCGTCCGCACGCAGGAAGCCCAGCTGGTGCACGGCCAGCCACACGAAGGCGAAGTTGAGGAACTCCAGGTAGGGCACGCCGGCGGCGAACCGCGCCGCGTCGACCAGCGCGGCAGCCGTCGCCAGCGCGGCGAACACGCCCCAGCCGTACCGGTCGTGGAGCCGCAGCAGGGGCGGGGTGAAGGCCACCATCGCGAGGTAGATGCCTATGAACCACAGCGGCTGGGTGACCAGCCGCAGCGCGGCGGCCGCAAGGCCCTGCCCGCCGCCGCCCGCGAGCTGCACGACCAGCGCCGCCGCACTCCACACCAGCACGAACACCAGCGTCGGCCGCAACAGCCGCCGCAGCCGGGCCCGGAGGAAGGCGGGGTACAGCCCGGCGGAGGCGGCCTCGTCCGGCGCGCCGGCGCCGGCGGCCGGCTGCCTGCGGGCGAGGGAACGGTAGGAGAGCGCGTGCGAGAAGCCGCCGACGAAGAAGAACACCGGCATCACCTGGAGCACCCAGGTCAGGACCTGCAACCGGGGCACGACGGCCAGCAGGTTCCCCATCCCGTCGTCCGTCACGGCAGCCATCAGCCAGTGCCCGAGCACGACGGTCCCCAGCGAGGCGATCCGCAGCAGATCGACGTACCGGTCGCGGGAGTCCGGTGTCGCGGCGGCCAGTTCGGAGGCGGTGTGTCCCATGCCCCCACCTTCGCCGCCCGGGCCCGGCGCCCGGCAGGGCGTCCGTACTCAGTCCGCCCTGAGTACGACGGCCCGCCGAACGCGCCCTGTTGCGCGCACGCCGCTACCGGCACACTGACCGCGCGCACCGATCGCGTGCCGACCGCGCGCGCCGGGCCCTCGCACCCCCGCATCCCCGCATTCCCGAACGGAAACCGCAGCGCCAAGGAGGAAGAGCACCATGCGACTTCGACACGCTCTGGTCAGTGCCACGGCCGCGCTGGGGCTGCTGCTGTCCGGCGGCGCCGTGCAGGCGCGGCCCGCGCCGGCGGAACCCTCGGCCGCCGGACCCGGCCCCGCCGTCTCCGGGGCCCTCCCCAACACGGTCGTGCCCGCCCCGGCGAGCGCCGTGGCGAGCGGCCCCGCCTTCGCCCTCACCTCCGGCGCCGGCATCACCGCCGACGGCGCGAGCGCCCGGCCGGTCGCCGACCACCTCGCCGGGATCCTGCGCACCTCCACCGGCTACCCCCTGCCCGTGACCACCGGCGGGCCCACCGCCGGCGGCATCGCGCTCGCCCTGTCCGGCGCGCCCGCATCGGTCGGCCCCGAGGGGTACACGCTCACCACCACCGCCACCGGCGTGGTCATCCGCGCCACCCACCCCGCCGGCCTCTTCCACGGCGTCCAGACCCTGCTCCAGCTGCTCCCCGCCAAGGTGATGAGCCGCTCGGCCCAGCCCGGCCCGTGGAGCGTGCCCGGCGGCACCGTCACCGACAAGCCGCGCTTCGGCTACCGCGGCGCGATGCTCGACGTGGCCCGGCACTTCTTCACCGTCGCCCAGGTCAAGCGCTACATCGACCAGCTCGCCCTGTACAAGGTCAACGCCCTGCACCTGCACCTGTCCGACGACCAGGGCTGGCGCATCGCGATCAGGAGCCGGCCGAACCTGGCCGTGCACGGCGGGAGCACCCAGGTCGGCGGCGGGCCCGGCGGCCACTACACCCAGGCCGACTACTCGGCGATCGTCGCGTACGCCGCCTCCCGCTACATCACCGTCGTCCCCGAGATCGACATGCCGGGCCACACCAACGCGGCCCTCTCCTCGTACGCGGAGCTCAACTGCGACGGCGTCGCACCGCCGTTGTACACGGGGACGAACGTCGGCTTCAGCTCGCTGTGCGTGCCGCTGGAGGTCACGTACACGTTCATCGACCAGGTGATCGGCGAGCTGGCGGCGCTGACGCCCGGCCCGTGGATCCACATCGGCGGCGACGAGGCGGCCTCGACGCCCGCGGCCGACTACCGGACGTTCATCGACCGCGCCCAGAAGATCGTCGCCGCGTACGGCAAGACCGTGGTCGGCTGGCACGACATCGCGAACGCGACGCCGCTGCCGTCGACCGTCGCCCAGTACTGGGGCACGACCCGGACCCACACCGCCCTCGCGGCGGCCGCGGCCCGCGGCACGAAGGTCATCATGTCGCCGGCGAACCTCGCGTACCTCGACATGAAGTACAACCGGAACACTCCGCTGGGGCTGTCCTGGGCCGGCTACATCGAGGTCAACAAGGCCTACGACTGGAACCCCGCCGGGCAGCTCACCGGGGTCGGCGAGTCCGCCGTCGCCGGGGTCGAGGCCCCGCTGTGGTCCGAGACGCTCGTGACGTCCGCCCACCTCGACTACATGGCCTTCCCCCGGCTGCCCGCCATCGCCGAACTCGGCTGGTCGCCGTGGAGCACGCATGACGTGCAGGCCTTCGACCGCCGCCTGGCCTCCCAGGGTCCCCGCTGGAAGGCCCTGGGCATCGCCTACTACCACTCCCCCCAAATCCCCTGGCCCACCGGCTCCTGAACCCCCCCGGCCGGCGGGACCCTGTTCCGGGTCCGAACGGGCAAGCACACCGTCCCCGGACCGAAGGACCAGCGGGCCGACCGCAAACGGCGCGGCAGCAAGGGCGGCCGGCCCACCGGCTTCGACAGCGAGATCCACAAACGCCGCAACGAGCTCGAGCGCACGATCAACCGGCTCGAGAACTCCCGGGCCGTCGGTGGCCCCGCCCATGACTCGCCGGACGGAATCTAGGCGGTCTTGGTGGCGTTGCCGAGGATCTTGGTCGGGGTGATGCGGACGACCACTCGAACCTCTTCCGGCGGGGCCTCCAGGTACTCCTTGCCGCCGCCCGGGCCGAGGTATTCCTCGGCGATGCGGACGGCCACCGCGCGGTCGGCGTCCTCGGTAACGGTGGCCGTGCCGCGGATCTCGACGTACAGGTAGGGGTTGGCGAGGTCGAAGACGGTCAGGCCGACGCGTGGGTCGCGGAGTATGTTCCGTTCCTTGCGCCGGCCCTGTTCGGTGGAGATCAGCAGCTCGCCGCCGTCACGGCTCACCCAGACCACCGAACTCTGCGGGCTGCCATCAGGGTTGAGGGTGGACAAGACGGCCGGGTGCGGTACGTCAAGCAGGCTGCGTACGGTGTCGTTCATCTCAATGGGCATGTCGGGCAGGCTAATCGGGCTCTCTGGTGCGGCGCACCGGAATACATTCCCGCCGTGCCGGATCGCCCGGGTGGGGCGCAGGGCGCAACTCCCGGGCTTGTCGGCACTGCGTGCGGCAACACCCGGCTCTTGTCGGCGCTGCGTGCGACAGCATCCAGCCTCGCCGGCGTTTGAGGCGCGGGGTTTGGGGCGGAGCCCGAAGACAACCCGGCTCCGCCGGGTACCGGGCTCTGCCCGGGTCCGCTCCTCAAGCGCCGGAGGGGCTGGAGGGTGCGTGGGGTTGGCGGGCTCTGCCCGGGCCCGCTCCTCGAGCGCCGGAGGGGCTGGAGGGTGCGCGGGGTTTGCCGGGCTCTGCCCGGACCCGCTCCTCAAACGCCGGCGAGGCTGGGTGTTGCCCCCAGCGCGTCGGCGAAGCCGGAGGGGCCGCAGCACGGTGAGGCTTAGGGCGGCGTGGGGTGAGCCGGTGGGGGCCCACGGGGGGTTCGGGGTGGGCGTTACCCTCGGCGATCGGGGGTGGGGGGCGCCCGCCCCCGGGAGCGGGGCGTGGGTGACCCGTTCGGCGCAACGGGTGGGGGCCGGTAGCGAGGGCGGGGGCCCGGTGTGGGAGCGGGGCGGGCACCCCCGGCGCGAAGCGGACCGCCGCGCGCCCCCCGCCACTCGGCGCATAGTGCTGGCATGCGGCCACATTCAGGGACATCACGCTCTGTACCCGCGTTCCACACCGCCACGTACGCGGCGTACGCGACACTCTCCGCCGTGCTGGCGGCGTCGCTGCTGGGAGGCGGCCTGTGGCTGCACCCCGGCACGGCCCACGCGCACGCGCCCGCCCACGGGCACGGGCATCACCCGGGCGCTGGGTCCGCGCAAGGGCACGGGCACCAACCGAGCGCCGCGCCCGCGCAAGGGCACGGGCTCCACCCGGAGGGGAACGGGCAGCGCCCGGGCGCCGCGCCCGCGCACGACCCCGCCCGGGCCGCCGCCGGCGTCGCGTATGACCGCCAGGCACGCCACGAGACGGCCCTCTTCAACATCACCGCCGCGAACAACGCCGCGGCCCAGGAGTTCACGGCGCTCGACCCGAGGATCTCCCGCGTCGGCGTGTACCTGAGCAGCACGGCCGCCACCGGCACGGTGACCGTGCAGGTCCGTTCCCGGCGGGCCCGCGCGGACACCGCGATCGCCACCGCCACCGCCGACCTGACGGAACTCGGCGGCGCCGGCGCCGGCTGGCTCGAACTCCCCCTGAACGCCGCGATCGCCCCCGGCACCACCTACTACCTGTACGCGCAGGCCACCACCCCCGGCAGCGGACGGGTGCTCTGGTACGGCACCCGCACGGCGGATCCCGGCTCGCTGGCCGCCTGGAACTACGACAAGGCGTACTGGGGCGGCTGGAAGGCCTCCGAGTCGAGGCTCGCCTTCCACATCAACCCGGTCGGCGCGGCCCGCTGCGGCGAAACCACGGAATGCTACGTTCCGTCCGCCGCGCGCAAGGCCCGCACGGCGGGTGTGCTCAGCAACGGCGCCACGACCGAGGGCGTCCTCCCGCAGTTCGCGGTCGGCGCCCGCTACGTCGAGAACAGCAACGTGCTGCAACTGCCTTCCGGTCGCTGGCGCTACCTGCCCGACGGCGCCACCGCCTCCACGGTGGTGCCCGCGGGCGACCCCGCCGCCTGGCAGCAGATAGACGCCGCCCGGGCCTGGCTCGCCGCGGGCACGATCCCCGGCGGCGCGGACCGCGCGACCGCCGTACGCGCCCTGCTGGCGCTGCGCGCGCTCCTCCAGTCCAACGGCTCCTTCGCCGCCGGCTGGTCCCCGCCCTGGGAGTACTCCTGGCCGCGGGACTCCAGCTTCGCCGCCGTCGCCTTCGCGCACACCGGCCACGACGAGGAGGCCTACCGCGTCCTGCGCTACAACGCCGCGACCCAGCGCCCCGACGGCACCTGGGAGGCCCGTACGAAACTCGACGGATCCGGGCCGCCCGACGGCCGCCGGTGGCAGCTCGACGCGAACGGCTGGCTGCCGTGGGCCACGTGGCAGTGGTACCAGGCCGCCCCCGCGGACACCCGCAGGGACCGGCTGACCACCCTCTACCCGATGATCGGGAAGGCCGCCGACCACGCGGCCGGCTCCCTCGACGCGAGCGGACTGCCGCCCGAGTCCCCCGACTACTGGGAGCTGTCGGCGTCCACCGTCACCATCGGCACGGCGGCGCCGCTGCTCTCCGGGCTCAACGCGGCCGCCGACCTCGCCGCCGTGCTGGGCCGGGACGCGGACGCCGCGCGCTGGGCCGACGCGGCCCGGCAGCTGGCGGCGGGCATCGCCGAGCACTTCGCGCCGATCGGCTACCCGCGCACCACCGACGGCCTGCACGGCCGCGACAGCGCCGCCGCGTTCATGGCACCGCCGTTCAACACCGCGCCGCCGGACCTCGCCGAGGCGCTCGACGACACGTACCGCGCGCTGCTGCTGCCCAACGGCGGCCTGTTGCCCGGCAGCGACCCCGAACACCCGTGGGGCAAGTCCGCCTGGACGGCCAGTACGACCTTCTTCGCGCTGGCCTGGCTGCACAGCGGCGAGCGGGGCAAGGGGACCCGCGTCCTGGACTACGTCCTCTCGACCCGGAACCACCTGGGCGAACTCCCGGAGACGGTCACCGCCGAAGGCCTTCCCTCGGCTGTCGTCCCGCTGGGCTGGACCGACGCGCTGGTCCTGCTCTCCCTGCTCGCCCGGGACGGCGCCCCCCTGCCGACCCCGCCGCTGCGCGCGGCGGACGCCCAACCGCCCATGAGCGTCCAGGCACCCACAGCCCAGGCACCCACAGCACCGGTGCCCCCAGCCTCGATGTCCGCTGCTCCGGCGCAGCCCCCGGCGCATGCCGCGGCTCCGGCGACTCCCGCCACCCCTGTCGCTCCTGCCGCTCCCGAGCAGGCGGTCGTACCTGCCGCGACCGTTCAGGCCGCCCCGGCGCACCTGACGGCCTCCGGGCACCCCGCCGCTCCGGCCCCGGGACCCGTCCGGGGGTAGCCCCCCGGGGCGCAGGCCCCGCACCAGCCGCCGCCCGGCGGCGCGGTCCGACCGCGCCGCCGGGCGGTTCCACGTGACGTGACGTCACGACGGGGCCCGGCCGGGGCCGGGCAAGGCCGGATGCGTCAGCCCTGCGGGTCCTCGACCACCTTGATGACCTCGACCTTCTTCTCGCCCTGCGCCGCCTGCGCGGTGCCGGCCGCGCCGAGGACGACGGCCGCGAGGGCCGCCGCGGCCAGGGCGGCCGCTGTCGTGCGCCGAACGGTGTTCATGGGATCCCCCTGAGGTGAAGGGCCGGAGCCGTCCGGCCCGTTGCAGCGCGGCGCGTACCGCCGCCGTACCCGGGCAGGTTCTCAGCCGCCGCGACCCCCGGGCAAGCGGCTTCGCCGTACCGGCCGACGCGACGGGCCGAGGGCCGGTCAGTCGAGGCTGTCGCCGGCCGACACCCGGTGGGCCTCCAGGGCGGGTGCCGTGAGCAGGTCGGCGATGAGGGCCTCGGAGCCGCCGACGTACGTGCTCACCGTGTCGACATCGCCGCCCACGCACCAGGCGCGGTCCTCGGGCCACCACAGGTCCGGGAGTTCCGCGAAGGGGTCGAGCGCGGTGGGCGAGGCGGCGTCGGCCAGGGGCCCGGACAGCAGCACCTCTTCCCGTTCCGGCGTGGTGAAACACGGTACGGCGTCCCAGTCCCAGCGGCCGTAGCCGTGCCACAGCCCGAACCAGCACCGGTCGGCGGTGCCCGTGTGGCGGGCCAGGACGGGGATCAGCGCGAGGGCGACGTCCGGCGGGGTCGGCCCCTCGGCGGGATGCTCGTCCCACACGCCGGGCCGTTCCAGCCCGTCGAGGTTGTGGTAGTCCCGGTCGGCGCCGATCAGCTCGTGCCAGCGGGTCGCCCCTTCGACCGGGCGGCCGTACGCGGCGCCCACGGCCGCCCAGCGAACGGGCCGTTCGTCGAGCTGCGCGGGATGCAGGATGCGGGCGTACGCGGGGAAGCCGGGCGCGCAGACGCCCGCCACCGTGCCGAAGTCCCCGTGCCCCGGGCTGCGTCGGGTGAGCCACTGGGCCGGCTCGAGGTCGGCGGTCTCGACGCGCAGGCGTCCGTAACGGTCGGGGGCGGGCTCGCGGTCCACCGGGCGATACATGTCCACGCCCTCAGTCTGCCCTGAACCGTGATCACTTCGCCCGTGGGTTTTTCGGCGCGGGTTTCGCCCGCGGGTTTCGGCCGCGGCTCGGGCGGCGCGAGCCCACTGCCCGTCTGTCTGCCTGCCTGTGTCCTGGTCAGGGCGCGGCGGAGGCGGCGGCCAGGCGGCGCCGCAGGACCTTGCGCGCGTAGAGGAGGTGCACGATCGCCTCGGCGGCCAGGAGCAGTACGACGAGCCACGGCGCGAGACGGTCCGATCCCCACACGACGAGGAGTGGCACGGCGATACCGGGCACCGCCCACACCGCGACCGAGCGCACCGGGCGTCGGAAGCGCAGCGCGATGCAGGCGTGCGCCGCGTGGTAGAGGGCGAGGCCGCCCGCGAGGGCCCAGACGGCGCCGCGCGGCAGGTGGTCGTGGCCGGCCTCCTCGACGGCGGTGGCCAGCCCGCCGGCCATGCACAGCACGGCCGCGGTGACGAAGTAGTGCAGGAAGCCGGCGACGTCACGGGCGAGCAGGTACGCGTCCCGGTCCCCGGCGGCCCCGAACATCAGCTCCGCCGAGGTCGAACCGAAGTCGAAGTACGACCACCACAGCGCGGCGAGCAGGACGAAGCCCAGGACGCCGACGGCCCCGGCCCGCAGGGTCCACGCGTGGTCGGCGGAGGTCACGAGCGCGATCACGGACTCGCCGAGCACGATGATGACGAACAGGCCGACGCGCTCCACCAGGTGCCCGGTGTCCAGCCGGCCGGGCGCTCCGCTGCCGCGCGCGGTGAGCAGCAGCACCATCTCGGCGAGGAGCAGGACGGCCCACATGGCGTACCGCCAGGGCGAGGGCACGGCGGCGGAGACGGCCCAGAGCAGGCCGGACGCCAGGCAGTAGGCCAGCGGGCGCCAGCGCGGGACGCGCCGCGCGCCCGGGAACCGGGTGGCCGGCCACCACAGTCCGAGCAACACCAGGCGGGTTCCCGCGTAGCCGAGGGCGTAGACGGCGGCGCGGTCGTCGTCCGCGCCGGGCACGGAGGCGGCCATGACCGCCAGGCAGAGCATGGCCGACAGCATCAGGAGGCGGCGGCGGGGGCTGTCGTCGACGAAGTAGTTCGCCGACACGGTGAGGTTGATCCACAGCCACCACGGCGGGAAGTACAGCGCGAAGAACACGGCGAAGTCGCGCAGGCCGGGATCGCCGTGCAGCTCGTGCGAGAGCTGGGCGGCGAGCGCGACGAACACCAGGTCGAAGAAGAGTTCGAGCCAGCCGGCGTGCCGTGCTTCGGTGCCGGCGTCCGTCCCGGCGCCCCCGCCCGCCGCCGTGCCCCCGCCCGCGTCCGCGCCCCCGCCCGCGTCCGCGCCCGACTGAGGAGTGCCCATGGGTCCGCCCGGGTCCGTACCGCTGCCTGTCCTCTGTATGACACCACGGGGTACCGCCCGCCGCCTGCGCTGAGACGCTCCCGACGACCGGGCCGGGGCGTGCCGAGAGTGCGCGCCGTGCGTGGGCCGGGTGCCGCTCCGCGTGCGGGCCGGCACGGTGCTCGGGGGCCGTTGTCAGACCCCTCCGCTACGTTTTCCGCATGACGAACTATGTGTTGGTGCCAGGCGCGTGGCTCGGATCGTGGGCGTGGGACGAGGTGGTCCCGGCGCTCCGCGCGGCCGGCCACGGAGTCCACCCGCTCACCCTGTCCGGCCTCGCGGAGAAGCAGGGCGGCGCGCCCGTCCGGCTGGAGACCCACGTACAGGACATCGTGGACGAGGTGACCCGCCACGACCTGCACGAGGTGGTGCTCGTCGGACACAGCTACGCCGGCATACCGGTCGGCCAGGCCGCCGGACGGCTCGGCGACCGGCTGGCGCGCGTGGTCTTCGTCGACTCCAACGTCCCCACCGACGGCGAGTCGTTCGTCGAGGGCTGGCCCGACGGCCGGGCCATGGTCGAGGGCGCGATCGCCGAGAACGACGGCTTCTGGCCGCCGCTGACCGCAGCGGACTACGAGGGCCTGGGGCAGGGCCTGAGCGCCGGGCACATAGCCGAGATCACGGCCCGCTCGACCCCGCATCCCGGCGCCACGCTGACCGACCCGGCGGTGCTGGCCCGGCCGCTCGCCGAACTGCCCGCCACCTACATCAAGTGCACGCTGGACGGCGAGAAGCCGGGCGACGACGTGGCCGCGCTGGTGGCGGGCGGGCACTGGCGGCTCGCCACCCTGGACACCGGCCACTGGCCGATGTTCTCCGCGCCTCAGGGCCTCGCCGGCCTGCTCCTGGAAGCGGCGCGGGAGCAGGCCGACGGGGCGTAGCGGACGGCATGCGGCGGACGGTCCGGCCGCCGGCCTCGGTCCGGCGGTCGCGGGCCGGCGGCGTTGGCCCGGCTGTCCGCCGGCCGGCGGGCGGGTGTGGTCAGTCGGTCGTCG
Source organism: Streptomyces sp. NBC_00239 (assembly GCF_036194065.1). Lineage (NCBI taxonomy): Bacteria > Bacillati > Actinomycetota > Actinomycetes > Kitasatosporales > Streptomycetaceae > Streptomyces > Streptomyces sp. NBC_00239. Next base: position 7,583,731 of record NZ_CP108095.1, read on the forward strand.
CCGGACCGGGCCTGCCGTGGAGCAGGACCGGCAGCCGCTGGTGGCCGTTGGCGATGAGGGACGGGAGGGGCGGCAGGGAGCGGGCGGGGGTGGCGAGCGCGAGCTCGGGGAAGCGGGCGAACAGCCGGGGGAGGGCGATGCCCGCTTCCAGCCGGGCCAGCGGCGCGCCGATGCAGTAGTGCGCGCCGTGGCCGAAGGCGAGGTGGTCCTTGTGGTCGCGGGTGATGTCGAAGGCGTCGGCGGTGTCGCCGTGCACGCCGGGGTGGCGGCTCGCCGCCCCGTAGGACGGCAGGACGGCCTCGCCGGCGCGGATCGTAGCCCCGCCCTCGCCGGCCGGGATGTCCTCGACGGCGTAGTACAGCGGGACGTGGGCGATGGGCGACTGGAAGCGGAGGACCTCTTCCACAGCCTGGTCCCAGGAAACCCGTCCGGTGCGCAGCAGCCCGAGCTGACCGGGATGGCCGAGAAGCGCGGTGACGGCCTGGTCGAGCAGGTTGACGGTGGTCTCGTAGCCGGCGCTGACGACGAGCAGCAGGGTGTCGAGGAGTTCCTGCTCGGCCAGGCGGCCGCCGTCGCCCTCGGTGTCCCGGGTGGCGATGAGCGCCGACGTGAGGTCGTCCGCGGGCTCGGCCCGCTTGATCTCGATCAGGCTGCCGAGCACCCCGTACAGGTCGCGCATGTTGGCGGCGGCGCGGTCCGCGTCGAGCGTCGTGTCGAAGACGCCGTCGACCGATGAGCGGAACGCGTCCCGGAGGTGGTCGGGCAGCCCCATCAGGAGGCTGATCACCCGGATGGGCAGCGGGAAGGCGAACAGCTCGCGCAGATCGACCGGTTCGCGTCCGGGGCCCGAGCCGGCTGCGGCTCCCGTGCCGGCTGCGGCTCCCGTGCCGGGTGGGGATTCCGCACCGGTACCGGTATCGGTATCGGCTCCGGCGGCAGCGGTGGCGAGGTCGGAGAGGAGGTCGTCCGTGATGGCCTCGATGTGCGGCGCCAGCGCCTCGATGCGGCGTACGGAGAAGGCGGGCGCGACCAGCCGCCGCAGCCGCCGGTGGTCGGCTCCGTGGGCGGTGAACATGTTGGAGACCCCGACCCAGTGCGCCAGCGGCCACGTGCCCACGATCCGGTCGGGGAAGAGCGGCCAGTGCCGGCGGGCGTCCTTGGACAGCCGGGGATCCGTCAGGAGCCGCTTGAGCAGGGCGGGTTCGCTGACCGACCAGGCGGTCACGCCGAGCACGTCGACGCGGGTGAGGGGGCCGCGCCGGCGCAACTCGGCGTGCTCCGCGTCGCGGTCGCCGCCGTGCGGATCGAGGACCAACGGCTGCTCGTGGATCATGTGTGCTCCTTGACGGTGGTGGGGGTCACCGGGACGCCGGCCCGCGGTGAGCGGGCCGACGGTGACGCATCGTGGCAGGCCGTCCGGCCGTTCGGAAGGCGCGGGCTGCGGCGCGTGGGCGGGTATGGCCGGTTTGAGTCCCACGCCCGAGCACCGGCCCGCCGTACCGCCCGCCACGCCCCCCACCGGCCACCCCACGGGGGAAGCGTCGGGGGGATTCCGGGCGAGTCCGGGGCGAAGTACGGTCGCCCCCGGGCCGCGACGGTGCGCGCGGTCCCGCCGCGGCCCACCATGGGCTGCGGGCCCGCGCGGGACACCGCGCGGAGCGGTACGTACGGGACGCGGGCACGGTACGGGCGGCTGAGGGGGAGAGCGGTGGGCGAAGAGGAGACCGGCGGGCTGCGGGGGTTACGCGCGTGGGCCGAGGACGCGAGCCGGCGGACGGCACAGCTTTTGCCGCAGACGGGCCGGGTCCTGCGGGACGCCGCCGACTACGACGACGCCATTGACGAACTGGGCAGGCTGGAAGCCCTGCTGGAGCACGACCCGGCGCTGCGCAACACGGTGGGGATCCGGCTGGGCGCGCTGTTCGTCCTGCGCTACGCCGCCGGCAACCGCCCGGAGGACCGGCAGCGCGCCGAACAACTGCTGCGCGAGGGCCGCACGCCGAAGCCGGGTGTCGACATACCGGCCGAGGACATCGAAATGGCGTCCCTCTTCCTCAGCTGGCTTCCGCTGCCGCAGCTCGGCGCCATGATGCGCGGCGAACTGAGCTTCACGGACGCGTCGCTGATGAGCGTGGAACCCGGCGCGGCCGAGGCCGTCGAGGCGGCCATGCGGGAGTTCGCCGCCAGCACGCGGGCCGACGGCTCGCCGGAGGGGGCGCAGATACGCAGGGTGATCGCGGGGATCGACGCGTTCCGCGCCACCGGCGAGCCGGACGGCCTGCTGGACGTGATCCCCGAAGGCCACCCGTTCGCGGCGCAGCTGCGGCAGATGGTCGGCATGCTCCAGGACGTACCGCAGGCCACCCGCACCGAATTCGTACGGCAGGCTCCCACGCTGGACGTGCAGTCCCCGGACGCCTTGGCCATGCAGGGCCTCGTGCCGGCGCTGATGCTGATGACCGATGGCGTGACCCGGCACGACGCCGACCAGCTGCGTGCGGCCGGCGTCGCGCTGCGCAAGGCGCACGCCCAGATGTCTCCGGACCATCCGATGGCCGGCAGGGTCGCGGACACGGTGGACGCCCTCCGGCACCTCGGGGAGGGCACCGACGGCAATCTCGCCGACCTCGACACCGCCCGCCGAGACCTGCCGGAATCCTTCCGTACGCTCGTGGAGACGTTGACGGCGGGCAACGACAGCGTTCGGCTGCCGCTGCGCGTGTTCGACCTGAAACACGCCCTCTCCAAGGCGCAGCGGGACGGCGACCGGGAGGCCGCCCACCGGGCCATCGCCGAGCTGGAGGGCCTGGTGGAGGGGCTGACGCCGCACGATCCGCCCTACTTCCTCGTGCATCTGGCGCTGGCCGACGGGCACATCGACGACGGCCGCCTGCACGAGGACAGGGAAGCCATGCTCCGAGGCGTCGGCCATGTCGACCTCGTCGTCGCGGCCGGCGAGCACGCGCCCTCCCCGGTGCGCGCCACCCTGCGCGCCCGCGAGGAGCAGGCCCGTACGGTCCGGGCCGTGCTCACCCGGGACCCGGCCCCGATGGCGGACCTGCCGACGGCCGGGCCGGACGCCGCGCCCGGCGAACTGTGCCGGTCCGCGCAGGCCCTGCACATCCGCCACCTGCTGACGCGGGACCCGCTCGACCTGGACCAGGCCATCGAGCTGGGCACCCGGGCCCGGCGGATCTTCGCCGAAGGCCGGGCCCAGTCCCTCGCCGCCGGCGGGCTGTGGGACCTCTCCGGATACCACCGCACCCGCTGGGACGCCACCCGCGGCATCCGGGACATGGCGGCGGCGACGGAGACCGCCCTGGAGTCGCTGCGCGCCCTCGCCGCGGACGTGGTCCTGCAACTCGGCGCGGAACAGGGCCTGCTCGCGGCTCGTTCCGGCGCCAGTCGGGCCGTCGAGGCCGCCCTGTGGGCCGCCACCCACGGACAGGTCGACGAGGCGGTGACCGCGCTGGAACTGGGCCGCGCGCTGGTGCTCCGGGCGGCCTCGGTCTCGGCCGGCGTGCCCGAACTCCTGGAGGCGGCCGGGCATCCCGGCCTGGCCGCGGCCTGGCGCGAACAGCTGCGGCGCAGCGGCGGCGGGCCCGCGGCCCCGGCCTCCGTCGCCTCCGCCGCGGCCCCCGCCCCGGCCTCCGACGCTGCGTCCTCCTTCGCCGACGAACTGCCCAGCGCCCTGCGCCGCCAGGCCCTGGAGGCGCTGGGGTACCGGCGCGGGGGAGGTGCCGGGAGTCAGGGACACGACCGGCACCTGGACCCGGACCAGGGCAGGCGGCGGGACCAGGGCATGCTGCGGGACCAGGGCCCCGACCAGGGCCGGGACGAGGGCCGGGGGTGGGCGCTCGGTGAGGTGCCCGGCGTCCGGGAGCTGTCCGCCGCGGTCGAGGCCTGCGACGCGGACGCGCTCGTCTACCTGATGTCGGGGCGGGGCAGCGACCCCGGCGTGGCCGTCGTGGTCGGACCGGACGGCGGTACGCGCGCCGTCGGGCTGCCGCTGCTGTGCGAGGACCGCAGCGGCCCGCTCGTCCGCTACCTGACCGCCGCGGCGGCCCGTTCCCGTCACCTCGAAGGGCTGTCCGAAGGCGGACCGCTCGCGGAAGAGTCCGGTCCGGTGGACGGGGCGGCCGTGGAACGCGCCTGGGAGCAGGCGCTGTCGGGTCTGTGCGACTGGGCGTACCCGGCGGCGATGGGACCCGTGCTGGACGCGCTGGCCGCACCGAACGCAGCGGCCGCCCGTCCGGACGTACGGCCCGCGTCGCGGGTGCCGCGGCTGGTCCTCGTCCCGTGCGGGAACCTGGGGGTGGTGCCGTGGCACGCCGCCCGGCTGCCCGGCACGGAGCCCGCGGAGTACGCCTGCCGGCTCGTGGCCGTCAGTTACGCCGCCTCCGGCGGACAGTTCGCCCGCGCCGCCGTCCGCGACCGCCGGCCGCCGACCGGAGCGCCCGTGCTGCTCGCGGACCCGCGGGTGGACCTGACCCACGCGGAACGGGAGACCGCCGCACTCGGCGCGGCCTTCTACCCGCAGGCCCGGATGCTCGGCGAGTACTTCGAACCGTCCGTCACGCCGGAGGCACCCGGCACCCCCGACGAACTGCTGGGCGTCCTCGCGCAGCCGGTGTCGGTACTGCACCTCGCCTGCCACGGCTCGGCGGGCCTCAGTCCGACGGTATCCGCACTCCACCTGGCCTTCCCGGACGGCGCGGAGGACCTGCCCGCCGGGGAGGGCGGCCCCGGCGCGCGCCCCGACCTGGGCATGCTGACCGTCTCGAGGCTCCTCGACCGCGCGAGCGGCGCCGTTCCCGCCCCTGGCGACGGGAGCGGGTCCCCCGATGCCGATGGATACGGGCGACCGGACGGGGACGGGCGGCCGGGCGGGGACGGGCCGTTGGTGGTGCTCAGTGCATGCGAGACGGACCTCAGCCGCGGTGACCACGACGAGGCGCTCACCCTGGCGACGGCCTTCGTCGCGGGTGGCGCCCGGGACGTGGTGGGTTCGCGCTGGACCACTCAGGACGGCGCGTCCGCGCTGATGATGTCCGTCTTCCACCACCACCTCGTGGCCGAGGGGCGCAGCCCCGCGGACGCCCTGCGCGCCGCGCAGCTGTGGATGCTGGACCCCGACCGGCGCGACCCCGGCACGCTGGACGCCGAGTTGCAGCGCGAGATGGACCGGCCGGGGCTCGACCGGCTGCCGGTCTGGGCGGCCTTCATCCACCAGGGAAACCCGGGCCCCGCCGCAGCCCGGCAGCCGCGACCCGGCGGGTCCGGCCCGTCCGGGCAGTCCGCCCGGGCCCCCGAGGACCCGCTGCTGCGCCTGGTCGGCGACCACCTGGACGACGTACGCGCGGTCCTCGACGAGGGGCAGTTCGCGCTCGTACGGACCCGGCTGGAGGCGCTGGCCGCCGGACCGGGCGAGCCCAGGGACGTACGCAGGGCCGTGCAGGGGGTGCGGCTCGCGCTGCTGGCGCTGCCGCCCGGGCATCCCGTACGCCTCGCCCTGGACGGGACCCGCCGGTCCGGCGCGGCGGCCGGACCGGCGGCGGCCGTTGCGGCGGTGGCGGGGGCCCGCGCCGTGCTGGCGCGGATCACGGAGGGCCCGGACGCCTGACGGCCGCCCGGCCCGGGGCCCGTTGTCAGTGGGCGCTGGCATGGTGGCGGTATGGACGAGCAGATCATGCGCGGCCGTGTCTACGGCGCCGACCACGACGACCCCGATCCGGGCCCCCGCCCCGGGCGTGCCTACGTCGAGCTGGTCGGGGGCCCGCTGGACGGGCTGCTGTTGGACGTCACCGGCTGGAGCGCCGGGGAGCGTGCGGAGGGGGCCTTGCTGATGACGGAGATCGGGCGGTACGGGCCGGGTGGGCGGGCCGTGTACGGGCCGCGCCCGCACGACCCGGGCCGCTTCGACTGGCAGGGGGACGCGCCCTGACGGCCCGCCGGGCCCGGGGACACCCACCCCGGCCTCGCCAACGCCCTGGGGCGCAACCCCCCGCCTTGCCGGTGCCCTGGGGCGCAACCCCCCGCCTTGCCGGTGCCCTGGCGGGCAACCTCCAGCCCTGCCGGTGCCCTGGCGGGCAACTCCGGCCGTGTCGACGCCCTGGGGCGCAGCCCCGGGCCTCGCCAGTGCCCTGGGGCACAATCCCCGGCCTTGCCGGTGCTGCGGGCGGGCAATATCCAGCCTCGCCGGCGTTTGAGGCGCGGGGTTTGGGGCGGAGCCCCAAGGACAACCCGGCTCCGCCGGGCACCGGGCTCCGCCCGGACCCGCGCCTCCAACGCCGGCGAGGCTGGAGTTGGCCCTGCCCGGACCCGCGCCTCCAACGCCGGCGAGGCTGGCGGCACGGGGCTTGGGGTGCCACCGCGAGGCTAAGGAGGTTGGCGGCACGGGGCTTGGGGGTGCCACCACGGGGCTGGACGTTGCCGGCGCGGGGCTGGGGTCCCCCCACCCCCCACGAGGCTGGGTGCCGGCGCGGGGGTAGGGGCGCGGCTGGGCGGAGCCGGGCGGTGTCGGGTCAGCCGGCGCGGCCGCCCGCCGAGGCGAGGCCGAGCCACGTGTGCGGGTTGCCTTCCCAGCACCACCCGAGCTTGGGGGCGCCCTTGCTGATCCACAGGGCCGGCACGCGCCGGTCGCCGAGGCGGCTGCCGCCGAGCGAGAAGCACTTGTTCTTGGCCAGCGCCTGCGGGTACTGCGCCACGAAGGCGACGCCCTCCTCGATGGTCAGCGGCGTACGGCCTCGCGCGGCGACCGTGCTCAGCGCGTCGGAGGGAACGGCGCCGCAGAACTCCTCGCCGCGGTCGACGTCGAAGACGACGTAGACCGCGCCGTCGGGGAGCGCCAGTTCCGGTAGGGACACGAAGCGTTCGAGCTCGCCGGGTGCGTAGAAGCGCTCGATCACGCCGGGGCTCTTCTTCCCGGCGAGCGTGGTCAGCGGCACCGACTGCTCCAGGGGGACCAGAGCCCGCGTGACCACCAGGAGGAAGGGGGCCCGGCCTTCGGCGGGCGGCAGCCGTACGCCGGCCGCCCGGGCGGTCACGGGGGCGCGCAGCGGGCCGAAGAGGTCGCGGAAGGCGTCCTCCGTCAGGCCGGCGAGGGCCGGGTATCCCAGGTCGACGAGGGTCTGGACCTGGCGGTCGAACTCGGCGGAGGTGTCGGATCCGGTCATGGTGGCGGTGGCTTCCCGGAGCGTTGCGGAGGTGGGCATCGGTGCCTTTGCTGGAGCGGGAAAACTTACGATGAACGTAAATGTACGTCGGGGCTGCTGGGAGGTCAAGGGTAAAAGTACGTCGAGTGTAAGATTTGCCCATGGGTATCGAGCCGGCCGGACCGGTGGGACTGCGCGAGTCCAAGAAGCAGGAGACCAGGAAGCTCATCTCCGACCACGCGACCAGGCTGTTCATCGCGCACGGCTTCGAGGCGACGACCATCGCCGAGATCGCCGCGTCCGCCCGGGTGGCGAAGAAGACGGTCACCAACTACTTCGCCCGCAAGGAGGATCTGGCCTTCGACCGGCAGGAGGAGTTCGTGGCGGGCCTCGCGGACACCGTCGCCGGCCGGGCGCCGGGGCAGTCGGCGCTCGCGGCACTGCGCCGGGACTTCCTCGGCGCGGTGGAGCGCCGCGACCCGGTGGCCGGATTCTCCGGGGAGGTGTTCGCCCGCATGATCGCGGACAGCCCCACCCTGTTGGCCCGCCTGCGCGATCTGCACGATCTGAGGGAGGCCGCGCTCGCCCGGGTGCTGGCCGCGGAAACAGGCGCCGCCCCCGACGACATCACTCCGGCGGCCGTGGCCGCCCAGCTGGCCGCCGCCCACCGGGTGCTGTTCCAGCAGATCCTCGACCTGACCCTCGCCGGCCACGACGACACCCGGATCGCGGAGGCCGTCACGGCATCGGCCCACCGGGTGTTCGGCCTGCTGGCCGGCTCGCTCGCCGACTACGCCGTCAAACAAGCCGGTCACGGCGGGTGACCGTCACCGCGTGCGCGCCCGCGGTGATGGTGGTTGGCTGTAAGCGTCAGCACCGCCCGGCGGACCGAGGAGCGACCATGGCGGGGACCGGAGAACCCGGCAGCCGGCCCGAACAGCTGCGGGCCAAGGCCCAGGAACTCAAGGATGCGGCCGAGCGCGCCGCCGAACCGCAGGAGCGCCGCCGGCTGCGCGACAAGGCCGACCGGCTGCTCCGGCAGAGCGAACAGGAGCGCAAGCTCACCGAGCGGGACCCGGGCCCGATGTAACCGAGCGGACCGGGGCGTGGTGCCGGCCCACCGCGACGGCGGGGCCGGGACCCGGGCGGCACGGTACCCGGACGTCCGCCGTCGGTACGGACCGGCGCGCTCCTCCGCGGGGCGCCGGCAAGGAGGTCGGGCTGTGTCGACGTCAAGCCACGAGGTGTTCGGGGCGCCGTGCTGGGTCAGCCTGATGGCCCGTGACCTGGGCGAGTCCCAGCAGTTCTACGGCGCCGTGCTGGGCTGGGTCTTCCGCCGCACCCGCCTCGGCGAAGGCTTCTCCGTCGCTTTCCGGGACGGCGCCGCGGTGGCCGGCATGGGCGCGCTCGCCGCCCGGCTGGGCGTGCCCGTCGCCTGGACGCCGTACTTCGCCGTCGACGACGCGGACGGCACCGCCGCCCGGATCCGGGAGCGCGGCGCCACCATGGCCGTCGGTCCGCTGTCCTTCGGCACCGGACGGGCCGCGCTGGCCGCGGACCCGGACGGAGCGGTCTTCGGGTTCTGGCAGGGCGAGGTGATCCCCGACTGGAGCGTCGGCCGCGGCACCGCCCCCGCCTGGCTCGAACTGCGCACCCGCGACGCGTTCGCCGCGGCCGTCTTCTACGGCGAGGTCCTCGACTGGGCCTGCGAGCGCCCGGGCTGCTGCGACGTCGCCTTCGAACAGGACCACGTCGTGGTGCGGCGCGGCGCTGACACCGTCGCGCGGATCAGCGGCGGCGTCCCCGAGGAAGCCCCCGACCCCGAGGTCCGGCCGCGCTGGCACGTCCACTTCCAGGTGCCGGACCTGGACGCGGCCATCGAGACCGCGACCCGGCTCGGTGGCCGGGCCGCCTCGCCCGTGCAGACCACGGCCGCCGGCCGGTCGGTGGAACTCAAGGACCCCGACGGCGCGTTGTTCACCGTAGTCTGCCCCGCGTAGCCAACGGACCAGTCCGCAACGCCGCCGCGGGCCGGCGCGCGCCCTACCGGCGCCCGGAGCAGCGGACAGGACGTACGCACCGCACGCGCGCGCGACGCTCCACCCGAAGGCGCTGAACGCGACGCGCGCGATGAAGGCCACGCGCGCGAGAACACCATGGAACGGACGCATCACCCCATGACACGGTCCGTGCGAGAGCACTTGACGTGGTCCCGGTTCCGGATCACCGGCGACACCGGCCTGGCCGACGAGATCAAGCGGGCCGCGGAGGCCCCCGACAACCACCACAGCCTGTCCGTGGCCCTGCTGGGCTCGGACTCCGTACGCTTCGCCGGGCTGAGCCCCGCCCCCGCCGGCTTCCCCCGCCGCTTCGACGCGCCGCCGGGCGAAGAGCCCGAACCGGTCACCGAGCAGACCGCGTTCGAGATCGGCTCCGTCACCAAGCCGCTCACCGGCATGCTGCTCGCCGTCCTCGCCGAGGAGGGCGCCGTCGCCCTGGACCAGCCGGTGGCCGAGCTGCTGCCCGGCCATGCCTTCGCCGACGGCGCGGCCGCCCGCGTCACCCTCGCCGAACTCGCCTCCCACCGCGCCGGACTGCCGCGGCTCCACCCGCGCTCCGTGCTGCGGACGCTGTGGGCCAACCGCACCGTCCGCCGCGGCGGCAACCCCTACCGGGGCATGGAGACCGAGGAGTTCCTGCGGCGCGCGACGGCCACCCCCCTCACGGCGGAGCGCGGCACGTTCGGCTACTCCAACCTCGGCATGGCCCTCCTCGGCCACGCACTCGCCGCCCGTACGGGCACCCCGGGCGGCTACCGGGGCCTGCTGGAAGAGCGGCTCCTCACCCCGCTGGGCATGAGCGGGACCATGGCGTGCGCCGAGGAGCGCGGTCTGCCCCGGCGGCCGGCGTGGCCGCACACCCGCGCCGGCCGGCCCGTCCGGCCCTGGCTCGCGCCCGGCTACGCGCCGGCCGGCGTCGGCGTCTGGTCCACTGCCCACGACCTCGCACTGCTGCTGCGCGCCGTGGCGGCGGGCACCGCCCCCGGATCGGCCGCGTCCCGGCCCGAGTTCGAGGCGGCGGGGGCGGGCCGGGTCGGGCTCGGCTGGTTCACGACGGCCGGCGACGGGCACGAGTTCACCTGGCACAACGGCGCCGCCGGAGGCTCACGCTCCTTCGTCGGCCTGGACCGGCGCACCGGCCGCGCGGTCGCCGTCCTCTCCAACACCGACCACGACGTCGACGGGCTCGGCACCAGCCTCCTGAAGGGCGTCTGACGCCGGGGGATAGCCGCGGGCCCGGACCAGCCCGCGGACGACACGGGTGAAGGCGCGGGAGGCGGCGCTCCGGTACGCGCTCTCGCGCCGCAGCAGGGTCACGGTCCTTTGCGGAAGCGGCGGTTCGAGCGGTACGGGCCGCAGCCCCGGGTGGTCGTGGGTGACGGCATCGGGCAGCACGGTGGCCAGTGGCGTCCGCCGGACGATCTCCGTGAGCGCCTGGATCGAGTTGGCCTCGACCGCGACCCGGGGACTGACGCCCTCCCGGGCGAAATAGGCGTCGATGTGCCCGCGCGTCGCGAAATCGCCGCTCAGCAGGGCGAGCTGACGCTCCGCCAGAGTGCTGACCGGTACCGGTACCGGAGCGATCCCGGTCCCGCCGCCACCTCCGGCGCCGCCCCCTTCGCCGTCTCCGAGGGTGCCGGTGGGGGTGTCGGTGTCAGCGCCGGTGCCGGTGCCGGTCACGAGGCCGAGGGATTCCGTGAACAGCGCCGTCGCGGTGATTCCGGGCAGGTGGGCGCCGTCGAAGGCGATGCCGAGGTCCAGGTCGTCGGCCAGCAGCCCCGACTCGATGCGGTCCTGTGCCATCTCCCTGACGTCCAGGGCGATGCCGGGGTGCCGGAGGTGCAGGGCGGCGACCAGCGGGCCGACGAGGTACGCCGTGAACGTCGGTGTCACCGCCAGCCGCAGGACGCCCCGCGACAGGTCCTGGACATCGGCCACCGCGCGCTCGGCGGCGGCCAGTTCGCGCAGCGCCCGACGGGCGTAGTGCACGTACGCCTCACCGGCGTCGGTGACCCGTACGGCCCGGCCCGTGCGGTCCAGCAGCTGCACCCCCACGCCGCGCTCCAGCTGCCGGATCTGCTGCGACAGCGTGGGCTGGGAGATGCGCAGGGCTTCGGCGGCGCGGGTGAAGCTGCCGTGCTCGGCGACGGCGAGGAGATAGCGCAGGTGTCGGAGTTCCGGGGCCACGGGACCCACTATAGATGTCATCGATAAGAGTCATGGATATTGCGTCTTGGACTCTATAGATGCAGGTCGTGCATGGTGGATCTCGGCAGCAGCCCTCCTCGGGGCGACAGCGGCCGACATCCCCACTTCTCCGAAGGGAGTGACCGTGCACAACCTCGCCGAAGGCGTCCGGCGGTTCACCCGGGACGTGTTCCCCGCCAAGGCGGAACTCTTCGCCCACCTGGCCGGCCACCACCGGCCGACGACCCTGCTCATCGGATGCTCCGACGCCCGCGTCGTGCCCGAGCTGATCTGCGACAGCGAACCCGGAGAGCTGTTCGTGATCCGCACCGCGGGCAACCTCGTACCGGCCTACACGCCCGTCGCCGACGGGATCGCGGCGAGCATCGAGTACGCCGTCGCCGTGCTGGGCGTCCGCGACATCGTGGTCTGCGGGCACTCCGCCTGCGGAGCGATGACCGCCCTCGCCGAGGGCACCGACCTGAGCGGCGCGCCCGCGGTCGCCGACTGGCTCCGGCACGCCGACGCCTCCCGAGCCCGCACCGCCGGAGCGGGCGCAGGCGCCGGGACAGGCTCCGGCACCGACCCGGCGCACGGTGCCGGCCGGGTCGACGCGCTGGTCCGCCAGAACGTCCTCGCACAGCTCGTCAACCTCGCCACGCACCCTTCGGTCGCCCGCGCCGTCGCCGCCGACGCGGTCGCCCTGCACGGCTGGGTCTACGACATCGGTTCCGGCGCCGTCGAACGGCTCGACCCCGTCAGCGGCCGCGGCACCGCCCTGGTGGGCTGACCCGCCGACGCACCTCCCTCCCCTTTCCCGTTCCACCTCTCCGTACGAAGGAAGTCCTCATGCTGCACGCCCAGTTCGACCCCACCGCCCGCCAGACGCTCGCCGCGGCCGCCGTCGAGGCGAAGACCCGCAAGGACCTGTCGTGGCAGCAGATCGCCGACGCCGCCGGCTTCTCGGTCGCGTACGTCACCGCGGCCGTGCTCGGCCAGCACGCCCTGCCGGCCGACGCCGCGCAGGCCGTCACCGCCCTCCTCGGGCTGGACGAGGACGCCGCGCTGCTGCTCCAGGCCATCCCGACCCGCGGTTCGATCCCGGGCGGCATCCCGACCGACCCGACGATCTACCGCTTCCACGAGATGCTCCAGGTCTACGGCACGACACTGAAGGCCCTGGTGCACGAGGAGTTCGGCGACGGCATCATCAGCGCCATCAACTTCCGCCTCGACGTGAAGAAGGTCGCCGACCCCGACGGCGGCGAGCGCGCGGTCATCACCCTGGACGGCAAGTACCTGCCGACCAAGCCGTTCTGACCCGACCCCGACCCCGCCCCCGACCGCGCCCCCGCCCCCGACCGCCCTCCAGCCTCGGCCCGCCCGGCCCGTTCCGCCCCCGCCGGAGCCCCGGATGGCGGCGCTCCCGCCCGGATGCTTTAATGAATGAACAGGCATTCATTAATTCGACGAGGCGTGGAGGAGCGGTCGTGGCACGTCCCCGAGGGGTCGAGGACGCGGTGATCCTGCGGGCCGCCGTCGAGGTCATGGGCCGGGTCGGGCCCACCGGGCTGACGCTGGCCGCGGTGGCACGCGAAGTGGGGCTGGTGCCGGGCACGCTCGTGCAGCGGTTCGGGTCCAAGAAGGGCCTGGTGCTCGCGGTCGCCGAGCAGTCGGCCAGGGAGGCGGACGGGCTGCCCGGGCGGGCGCGGGAAGGCGGCGCGTCGCCACTCGACGCGCTCGACGCCCTGCTGGTGCGGTCCGCCGCGCCGATGGCCACGCCGGAGAACTTCGCCAACCATCTGGCCTTCCTCTGTGCGGACCTGGCCGACCCGGAGCTGCGCGAGCACGCCCTCACCGTGCACCGCGCGCAGGGGCGGGCGATCGAGGCGCTCCTGGCGGAGGCGGTCGCGACGGGCGCGCTCCGCGCGGGCGCCGATCCCGTCGCCCTCACCGAGTCCGTCCAGGCGGCCACCGCGGGCGCGGGCCTGAACTGGGCCCTCGACCGGCAGGGCACACTCGCCGACCGCATCCGGCGCGAGCTGTCGCGCGTACTCTCCCCGCACCTCCCCCCCGCACCGGACCACCGCCACCCGCACGACGAGGGGACCTGCCGATGACCGCACACGCACCCCGCGACCCGCACGCTCCCGCCGGTCCGCACCCGGACACCACCGCGGATGCGGACGTACGGCCGCTGGCCGGCCGGGTGGCGCTGGTCGCCGGCGGCACCCGGGGCGGCGGGCGGGGCATCGCCGTCGAACTGGGCGCCGCCGGCGCGACCGTCTACGTCACGGGCCGCAGCAGCGCCGCCGGGCGCTCCGACCTGGACCGACCGGAAACCATCGAGGAGACCGCCGCGCAGGTCACCGCGGCGGGCGGCCTCGGGATCCCGGTCCGTACCGACCACGGCAACCCGGCCGAGGTCCGGGCCCTCGCGGACCGGATCGCCGCCGAGCAGGACGGCCGGCTCGACGTACTGGTCAACTCCGTATGGGGCGGTGACCCGTTGACCGACTGGGACCACCCGCTGTGGGAGCAGGACCTCGACACCGGTCTGCGACTGCTGCGGCAGGCCGTGGAAACGCACGTGATCACCAGCCGCTTCGTCCTGCCGCTCCTGGTCGCGCGCCGGTCCGGACTGGTCGTGGAGGTCACCGACGGCAACACGGCCCGCTACCGGGGCTCGTTCTTCTACGACCTTGCGAAGTCGTCCGTGATCCGCCTCGCCGTCGCACAGGCCGCCGAGTTGAAGCCGCACGGCGTCGCGGCCGTGGCGCTCACCCCCGGCTTCCTGCGCTCCGAGGCCCTGTTGGAGCACTTCGGCGTCACCGAGGCCAACTGGCGGGACGGCGCGGCGAAGGACCCGCACTTCGCCCACTCCGAAACGCCCGCGTACCTGGGCCGGGCCGTCGCCGCGCTCGCCGCCGACCCGGCCGTCATGGCGAAGTCCGGCCGCGCGCTGGCCACATGGGACCTGTACAAGGAGTACGGGTTCACCGATGCGGACGGCACGCAGCCGGACTTCGCCGCGCACTGGGCGGACAGCCTGGAGGCGGAGTACGGGCCGCTCGGCGACCCGCTGTGAGCCCTTCGGGCCGTACGGGCGCCCGGCTCCCACTGCTTCGCCGCAGGAGCCGCGCGCCCGTCTGAGCGACTACGCCAACGGGTGGTCGGGCGCCAGGGCCGCCGCGATGCGCTCGGCGATGGTCTGCGCCGTGTTGCCGTCGGGGGAGTCCGGGCCGAGCGTCGTGGAGACCGCGATGGAAAGGCCCTCGGCCGGGTGGTAGGCCTGCAGGGCCGCGTAGCCGGAGAACGACGGGTTCGTCAGGATCCAGCCGTTCTTGATGATGACCCCCAGACCGAAGTGCGCTTCCGGCGTCTGCGGCAGGCACACGGTGTCGGGGCAGTCGGGCCCGGGCGTGCCGAGGCCCACGGTGCCGGGGTCGAGCATCACCTTGTAGCTGCGCTTCGTAAGCAGCTCACCCGTGCCGATGGCCTCCGCAGAGCGGGCCAGGTCGCAGATGTGGCTGGTGAGGACCGCGCCCGGCGCGGTGGTCCAGGACGGGTTCCAGAAGGTGGACTCCTCGTACGTGCCCCGGTCGCTGGTGAAGGCGTGCAGGACGGGCGTGGGGATGTCCGGCGTGAAGCTGTTCCGGGTGTTGCGGAGGTCGAGCGGCCCCATGACGCGGCGCTGGAGCAGCTTGTCCAGACGCACCCCGGTGATCTTCTCCAGGGCCGCGCCGAGGAGCACGAAGTTCGCGTGCGAGTAACTCCAGTTGGTGCCCGTCTCGTACCAGAGGGGGTGTGCGGTGGAGAACCCGACGACTTCCTGCGCCGTCCACTGCTTGAACGGCTCCGCGGCGAGGATCTCCAGGAAGTCCGGGTCCGTGACGTAGTCGTGCAGGCCGGACGTGGAGGAGCCCAGCATGCGCAGGGTGATCTCGTCGCTGTGCGGTACGTCGGGCAGCCAGCGGTCGATCGTGTCGTCGAGGCCGACCTTGCCCTCGTCGACCAGCTGGAGCAGGACCTGACCCATGTAGGCGATCCCCACCGAACCCGACCGGAAGTGCATGTCCGCGGTGGCCGGGACGCCCGTCATGGACTCGCCGAGCGCCCCGGTCACGACCTCCCGGCCGTGGCGGTCGACCCGCACCAGGACCGCGTTGAGGTCCATCTCCTTCTGCGCCTTGCGGGCGATGTCGAGCGTCTTCTTGGCCTGGCCGCGGGTGGGTCGGGGGGAGGCGACGCAGTGCCGGGCGTGCGCGTCGTCGGTGCCCGGGGCGGCCCCGGCGGACGCGGTGGCGACGCCCGCGGTGGTCTGGAGGGTGGTGGCGATCAGGGCGGCGGCGCACAGGAGTGCGGTCCGGGTGCGAGTCATACGGGCACTATGGGGTGATTCGTACGTCACGCCGGCCGTCGAGCGGCAACACTCCGTGCGACACCCCGTCCGGGGGACGGCACGCTCACCCGCCTGCCACCCGGCCGCCGAGCGCCGCGACCGCGTCCACCACCCGCGACCAGAACAGTTCCTGGTCCAGGCCCACCGCGACCTGCGCGTTCACCGGACGGTCCAGATAGCCGTGCAGGTCCACGACGGTCGCCCCGCGCGTGTACTCGCCGCGGAGTTCCACCGCCACACTCGCCTCCACACACCGCACGATCTTCGGGTCGAGGACCCTGGCGACCGCTACCGGATCGTGCACGGGCGGGTTCTCGAAACCCCACAGCCGGCGGTAGGTGCCCGCGAAGTACGTCATCAGCTCGGCGCAGACCTGCCCCAGGCCGCTGCCGAGCGCCTCGAACCGGGCCAGCACCTCCGGGGTGGCGAGCGCCTGGTGGGTGACGTTCAGCCCGCACATGGTGAGCGGGACACCGCTGCGGAAGACGATGTCCGCCGCCTCCGGGTCCGCGTGGATGTTGAACTCGGCCGCCGGGGTCCGGTTCCCGCGCTCCGTCGAGCCGCCCATCAGCACGATCTCGCGGATCCGTGCGGCGTCACCGGGGTGACGGGTGAGCAGCAGGGCGATGTTGGTGAGCGGCGCGGTGGGGACGAGCGTGACCGGCTCGGGGTGCTCGGCCAGGATCCGGTGGATGAGGTCGACCGCGTGCTCTGGCGACACCGGCACGGTGGGCTCGGGGAACTGCGGCCCGTCCAGGCCGGATTCACCGTGCACGTCGTCCGCGACCGCCAGCGGTCGGACCAGCGGGCGGTCGCATCCGGCCGCGATCGGCACATCGGTGATCCCCGCGACCGTGCACACCCGGCGGGCGTTGAGGGTCGTCTTCTCCAGCGTCTGGTTGCCCGCCACGGTGGTGATGGCCAGCAGGTCGACGGCGGGGTCGCCCGCCGCCAGCATGATGGCGAGGGCGTCGTCGTGCCCCGGGTCGCAGTCGATGATGATCGGAACGGGCAAGGTCACTCCTCCGCGGCGGGGACACCGGACCGCCAGTCTGCCCCGGCGTGCGCTCGGCCATCCAGAGGGCCCCCGGCGAGTCGCCGCGGCCGCATCGGGGCACCGCCGGTACGGACGTACTCCGCGCGGTCGCGGCGACACCGGCACCTCGCGACGGCAGCGCCGACGGCGCGGCCTGCCGCGAGGTGCGCCCCGCCGCGAGGTGCGGCTCGGCGCGGTGACGCCCGCCGCCCGCCGGCCGCCCGCGGGCGTGCGGGCGTACGAGCCGCGGGCGTACGGCCGTAACCGGCGCAGGAGTTACCCGAGCCCCGGTATCTGCCGGGCCGCGAAGGCCGCGCGGACGGCGGCCGCCGCGCTCGCCCCGTACATCCGCCGGGCCGTCTCCACCGTCGTCAGGGCCGCGTCCTGGAAGCTCGTGTCCGCGCGGAAGCCGAACTGGGCGTTGACGATGATCCGGTCGGCCGTCCTGGCGCCCAGCGCTCCGCGGATGTCGAAGAGGGCGCGGGACCAGATCTCGCCGTCCGCGTGGACCTCGCCGGTGCGGTCGGCGTACACCTTGGTCCCGTCGATGCGGCGCAGGCAGTGCGGCGCCGGGCTGTACGGCACCGAGTCCCAGTCGGCTACGCAGGCCGGGTCCGCGGCGGCCGGCCACCCGTACGAGGCGGCCGCGTGGGTGCCCACCGCGACGGCCAGGTAGTCGCCGAACGCCTCGCCGATCGCACCCGCCTCCGGCGATGTGCCGAAGCCGGGGACCTGTGCGTCGTGCACCGCGTGCCCGTACTCGTGGACGATCACCTCGGCGTCCTCGGCGTCGTCCACCCCGCCCTTGCCGAAGCGGATCTCGCGCTTCTTGTCGGTGAAGAAGGAGTTGTCGGAACCCCACTGGTTGATCCGGACGGGCTGCGGCCGGTCGTTGGCGCCCGGCAGCTCGGTCCCGAAGCCGAGGCCCTGCAGGTACTCCTGCGACTCGTTGACCCAGAAGTAGGCCATGACCTGCTCGAACTGGTCGTCGGCCCGGTCGTACGAGCCGACGTCCGCGAGCCTCGCGGACGCGCCGGTGTCCGAGCGGACGTACGCCCACCGGCCCGACAGCGTGCCGCTGCCGTCGAGGTTGCGCAGCGCGGCCGTGGCGTACGCGGACGCCGGCACGGCGCCGGCCGCGTCCTTGCCGTCGACGAGGCTCTGGTCACCCGTGGACTGGACGGGGTTGACCATGAACAGGCGGGCCTGCGGGAGCCCGGCCGCGGCCCCGGCCGCCGGAGCGCCGGAACCCGCGGGGAGGGCCGACACCGGACCGGCCAGGGCGAGCAGCGCCACGGTGGCGGTGGCCGAGGCGATCAGGCCGCGGGATGAGCGGCGAGTCATAGACGTCCCTCTCGTAAGGAGCGGTGAATGGCGTGATGCGGCCGCGATCCTCGCGCACGTCCACCCCCTTTGACCAGGCCTCGGAGTGACCTGTATCCGGTGACGCGGCACCGGTGTCCGGTACTACCGGAATGCGGTGCCGGGCCCGCCGTTCCGTGCGCCTCCGCGTGTCCGTTTCACGGGCGGCAGGCGGTGGCGAGGGTGGCGGCGATGCGGTCGAGCGCGGCCGGGGGCGGGGTGAAGGGGACGCGGAGGTAGTGGGCGAGGGTGCCGTCGACGGCGTAGCGGGGGCCCGGCGCGAGCTCGATCCCGGCGGCGCGGGCCCGGGCGACGGCGACGTCGGCGCGGGTTCCGGTCAGGCGCAGCCACAGGACGAGGCCGCCGTCCGGCGCCGTGAACCGCCAGAGACCCCCGTCGCTTTCGGGCCCCGCGGCCCGGCTCCCCGCGCGAGGTCCGTGCGCGCCGCGAGGTCCGTTTGCTGCGGCCAGCAGGCCGGCCAAGTGGTCGCGCTGGACGCGTAGTTCGGTGCGCCGGCGCTGGAGGAGCGGCTCCAGGTCCGCGAGGAGTTCGACGGCCACGAGCTGTTCCAGCGGCGGCGCGGACAGCGGCTCGTACAGCGGGTGCAGCCGGAGGGCGTCGATCAGGGCCGTCTCCGGACTGCGGATCCATCCGACCCGCAGTCCGCCCCAGACCGATTTGCCGGCCGAGCCGATCAGCACGGCCCGCCGGATCCGCCGCGGCCAGCTGGGCTCGGGGGCCAGGTGCAGGTCGCGCATGGTCTCGTCCGCCACTACGGTCACACGGTGCTCGGCGGCGGCCACGGCGACGGCCTGCCGGGTGCGGGCGTCCATCAGCGCACCCGTCGGGTTCTGGAAGTCCGGCACCAGGTAGGCCAGTCCACCGCGTGCCGCGGCGAACGCGGCGACCAGCTGCTCGGGGTCCCAGCCGGCCGTCTCGACGCGGATCCCTGCCAGGCGGGCTCCGGCCTCGCGGAGCACGGCGATGGCCCGAGGGTAGGTGGGGTTCTCGACGGCGGCGACCCGGGGCCGCAGGTGCGCCGCCAGCAGGGCGAGTGCGGCCCGGGCGCCGGAGGTGACGAGGATCTGCTCGGGCCGGGTGGCGAGGCCCTGCCGGGTGTACCGGTCGGCGACGGCCGCCCGCAGGTCCGGCAGGCCGGCGCCCGGGTAGCCGTCCTGCGCGAGCGCGGGACCGGCCAGTGCCACCGCGCGTGCCACCGCGTCGAGATAGCCGGCCCGCGGGGCCGCGGGTACGGCCTTGCGCAGGTCGATGGAGCCGGCGTGGCCGCTGGCCGACAGCGGCGCGATCGGCTCGGCCTCCTGCGGCGGCAGTCGTACGGTGCTCGCGCTGCCGTGTCGGGTGTGCACCCAGCCCGCGTCCCGCAGCCGGGCCAGCGCCGCGACCACCGTGCCCCGGCTGATGCCGAGTCCGGCGGCGATCCGGCGCTCGGCGGGCAGCGCGCCGCCCACCCGCAGCCGGCCGTCCAGCACCGCTTCCCGCAGGGCGCCGTCCAGCGACCCGACGAGCGGCACGCCGGGCCGCTGCCAGTCACCCAGCGCCCTGACGAGGTGCTCTTCGGAGATCCGCATCGGTCCAGTCTGCCGCAAGTGGACTAGGACGCGGCGCGGTCCGCCCCCCTAGCGTCGAGCCGGGCCGCAGGGTCCCGCAAGGGCCGGCCCATCACCGTCACACCCCTACCTCTGGAGTATCAGATGACCCGTACCCCGGCTCCGGCTCCGGTCCCGGCCTCGGCTCCCTGGCAGAACCCGACCCCAAGCCCGGCCCCAAGCCCGGCCCCGACGTCGACCCCGACCCTGACACCGGCCCCGGGGCAGAGTCCGGCCGTGCTCCCGTCCCGGCGGTCGCGGGTGCCGGTGCCCGATCTCGGGTGGCTTCCGCTGCGGGAGCGGCCCCTGCGGCGGCTGCCCCAGCTGTTCATCGGCCTCGGGCTGTACGGGTTCAGCCTCTCGGTCATGGTCCGCGCATCCCTCGGGGTGAACCCGTGGAGCGTGCTCTACGAAGGCCTCGCGCGCCACGTTCCGTTGAGCTTCGGCACGATCAGCGCGGTCGTCGGCGTCCTCGTGCTGCTCCTGTGGATCCCGCTGCGGCAGCGGCCCCGGTTCGGCACCTTCGCCAACATCGCCGTCCTCGCGGTCTCGGCCGATCTGGGGCTCCTCCTCATCCCCGAGGGCCTCGGCCCGGCAGCCCGTACCGCCCTGCTCGTCGCCGGGGTGCTCCTCAACGGCCTGTCCATCGCCGTCTACGTCGGAGCGCGCTTCGGCCCCGGCCCGCGCGACGGGCTGATGACCGGGGCGGCGGCGAGCACCGGGCGCTCGATGAGGTCCGTCCGTACCCTCATAGAGATGACGGTGCTCGCCGCGGGCTGGCTCCTCGGCGGCGGCGTGGGAGCCGGCACGGTGCTGTACGCGCTCGCGGTCGGACCGGTCACGCAGTACTTCCTGCCGTGGTTCGCCTACCGCGGCCCGGCGCCCCGGCGCCCCGGCAAACCTTGACCGCAGACGCCGAACCGAACCGAACCGAACCGAGCCGCGACCGCGACCGCGGACGCTGATCGCCACGGCCACGGCTACGGTTACAGGTCGGCTACGGCTACGGCTTGGGAAGGTTGCAGCCGGGGCGGTTGAGGTCGATCTTGTTGCCCGGGGCGATGCAGGGGACGATCGTGTAGGTCTCCTGCCCGTAGTTGATGCCCGGGCGGACCGTCACGGCGCCGTTCTGGTCGACCTCGCACGGGTTGTTGTCCGTGCAGCGCCCGCCGTCCTCGTTGCCCGTGTTGTTCACGGCGACGACCTTGCCGGTGGCCGTGTCGATGACGGGCGAACCGGAGGTGCCTCCGATGGTGTTGCAGGACGAGGTGTAGCGGACCGAGTCCTTCCAGGTCCACTCGCCTTCGAGCAGCCGGTAGGCGAACCCGTCGATGTTGCAGCTGTACGTGCGCTTCCAGTAGCCGGATACGACCTTGATGGCCGTGCCCTGCACGGGGTGGGCGTCGTTCAGGGTGAGCGCGCTGATGCCGTACTGGCTCTGGATCTGCGCGTACGTCTTGGTCAGCTGGTAGATCGAGACGTCGGTGTCGGTCATCGTCGCGTACGAGATCTTGCTGGCGCGCAGGGTCGCGACCCTGGAGCCGGACGCGTTGAGGAGCGAGAACGAGCGGTTCGAAGCCTGGTCCTTGATCACCTCGCCGGCCGCGGGGAAGCCGGTCTCCAGGCAGTGGCCGTTGGACAGGACGAGCGCGGGGTCGCTCGGCTGGGAGCCGGGGGCGCGCACGACCGAGCCGGAACAGTTGCTGAGCGCGACCGTGCCCGCGTACGTCACCGCCACCGCGGACGCGCTGTCGCGGGGTGCTGATGCCAGGGCCGGTCCCGCTGCCGCTCCGACGAGGAGCAGGGAGAAGAGGGCGCTGGCGAGAGGCTTGTTCATGTGGGGGTTCCCCTCTGAATGCCGACACAACCGAAGATCCTCCGATTGTCATGTGCATTGTTGGGACCCGAGGGGCAACTGGCAAGAGGGCAAGGCGCGTTGGCCGATTGCAGCACTGCGGGCCTGTTCCGGGCGTTCATGCTGGCCGGATCTGTGTGCGCCCGCCGGCGGCGGCGTCGCTACTGTTCGGTCCCATGGCTCACTCCCGAGGCGGCGATCCGCTCGTGGTGGAACTCCCGGCGGGGCGCCTGCGCGGCGGCCTCGAAAACGGTGTCGCCGTGTTCCGGGGCGTCCCGTACGCGGTGCCGCCGACCGGCCCCCTGCGCTGGCGGCCGACCCGGCCGCACGCCGGCTGGCCGGGCATCCGGGACGCCACGGTGGACGGCCCCAGCTCGCCCCAACCCTGGGTGGAGGGCGGCGACGCCGTGCTCGGCGGGCACGGCGCACCGCCGTTCGACGACGACTGCCTGACCGTCAACATCTGGACACCGGCCGCCGATACGGCCCGCCGCCCGGTCCTCGTGTGGATCCACGGCGGTGGCTTCGTGACCGGGTCCGGCTCCCTGCCCCACTACTCCGGCGAGGCCTTCGCCCGGAGCGGTGGCGTCGTGGTCGTCACCGTCAACTACAGGACGGGCCCGCTGGGTTACTTGTACGTGGGCCCCGGGGGCTCTGGCGGGTCTGGCGGTTCTGGCGCTACGGGCGGCTCCGACGGGCCGGGCGGTCCCAGCGGTCCCAGCGGTCCCAGCGGTCCCGACGGCGCGGATGGCGCGGACGGCGTGGAGGCCAACTTCTGGCTCGGGGACCAACTCGCCGCCCTGCGCTGGGTGCACGACAACATCGCGTACTTCGGCGGGGATCCGGACACCGTCACCGTCGCCGGGCACTCCGGTGGCGCCCTCTCGGCGGCCGCGCTCGCCGCCCACCCCGACGCCCGCGGGCTGCTGAAGCGGGTGATCCTGCAGAGCCCTCCCCTCGGGCTGGACCTGCCCGGCACCGCGGCCTACCGGGAGCGGACCGACACCTACCTCGAACTCGCCGGCGTCAAAACCGTCGAGGAACTACGCGCGCTGCCTTGGCAGTTGCTGATCGAAGCGCTCGGCGGACTGTTCGAGCGGACCGGGCGGTGGGGCCACTGGCCGATGCCGGTCCTGCCGGTGCTCGACCCCGAGACCCTCCCCCGTCACCCCGCCGAGGCGCTGCTGCACGGCCAGGCCGCGGCCAACGTCGACGTCATGATCGGCTGGACCCGCGAGGAGGCGAACTTCCGCTTCGCGCTGGACCAGGCGCACGCCGACGCGACGCGCGAGCAGGTCACCGACCGGATCGCGGAGACCTTCGGCGCGGCGGCGGCCCCCGCCGTGTACGCCGTGTACGAACGCCACCGCCCCGGCGCCCGGCCCGCCGATGTGGTCATGGACCTGATCACCGACGAGGTCTTCCGGGTCCCCGGCGACGGGCTCGCCGAGGCGCGGGCCGCCCTCGGGCATCCGGTGTGGGCGTACGAGTTCGGCCTCCGCACCCCCGCGCTCGGCGGCCGGCTCGGGGCCGCGCACTGCCTCGAACTACCCTTCGTCTTCGACAACTTCGACCGGTGGGCGCACGTGCCCTTCCTCACCGGGATCGACCCGGCCGCCCGCGACCGCCTGACCCGTGCGATGCACCGGGCCTGGATCGCGTTCGTCCGCACCGGCGACCCCAACCACCCGGACCTGCCGCTGTGGCAGCGCTACGACACGCCCGCGCGCACCACCATGCGCTTCGACACCCGTACGGCCACCACCCCCGACCCCGTCGGCCCGGCCCGCCGCCTGCACGCGCAGCGAGAACGCGCCAACGGGTAGCGCGTGTAACCCCTAGGGGGAAGCGCGCGGCGCCGCCCGGCCGCTGCGGACCGGCTCGATGGGCCCGCACCCCCTGCTGCGCCCACCTCCGGGGTCCCCCGTACCCCCCTTACCTCCGGGCTCGGATCCCCGCGTCCCCCGGCTCCTCAGGGCTTCAGGCGGTCGGCCAGGAAGGTCACGCTCTCGGCGATGAGCAGTTCCATGTCGGGGGAGCCGAGGAAGATGTGGTCGGCGCCCTCGACGGGGCGGAGGACTACCGTGCCGCCGGCTGCTGCGAGCGCTTCGGCGAGGGTCTGGCTCTGGCTGTACGGGACGAGGCCGTCTTCGGTGCCGTGCATCAGCAGGAAGGGCGGCGGCTGCGCGCCCGCGGCGTACGTGACGGGGCTCGCGGCCCGCGCCCGCTCCACCCGCTGCTCCTCGGTACCGCCGAGCAACGCCTCGTATGGGTCGGGGAAGTCGAAGCCGGGCGGCATCGGCGGCAGGGGGTGCGAGAGCAGGGGGACGAGGTCCGACACCCCGTACCAGTCCACGACGGCCCGGACGCCGGTGTCCCCGGAGCCGACCCCCTCGGACCCGTCCCACTCCGCCCCGGTGAGCCCCGCGAGTGCCGCCAGGTGACCGCCCGCGGATTCGCCCCAGACGGCGATCCGGTCCGGGTCGACGCCGAGGGCGCCGGCGTGGGCGCGGATGTAGCGGATCGCGGCCTTCACGTCGTGCAGCTGGGCCGGGAACGGGGCCTCCAGGCTGTGCCGGTAGTCGATCGCCACCAGCGCGAGCCCGGCCGCCAGAACGCTCCGGTGCAGGAGGCCTTCGGGCACGGTCGGCGGCGGGTAGCGCCGGTCGCCGTCCAGCCAGCCGCCGCCGTGGATCCAGACGACGGCGGGGAACGGCCCCTCGCCGGCGGGCACGTGGACGTCGAGCAGCCGGGGGCGGAAGCCCGGGGTCGTCGCGTAGGTGATGCCCTCGTAGCGGCGCCCGCCGTCCTCGGTGGGTACGGGGGGCACCGGGGCCCGGTACGCCGGGGGCGGCCAGCCGGTGTCCGTCCCGGCCGGAGGGGATTGCGTCATTGCGGGTCCTTCCGTGCGGCGGGGCCCGCTCGGGGGGCCCATCGAGTGTTCCTGTTGTTCCTCTTGTTCCTCTTGTTCCTCTTGTTCCTGTGTTCCTCGTGCACCTTCCCCGGTGACACGTGTAAGTCGGGACTGTATGAGGCGTTCGCAGTCCCCACAAGGCTGTCGGCCGGCCGGATTTCCGTCCGGCCGGTCAGTGGGCGGGCGCGGTGCGTGCGCGTCGGGGCGGTGTCGGTGGCGGACGTTAGCCTGAGGCGCATGGAGCAGCTGGACGGAGTGGAGATCGTCGCCTTCGAGGACGGCGCGGCGTTCGAAGGTTGGCTTGAGGAGCACCACGCGCGGGGGGAAGGGGTGTGGATCAAGGTGGCGAAGAAGAAGTCCGGCATCCCGAGCGTCACCGACGGCGAACTCGTCGACATCGGCCTGTGCTACGGCTGGATCTCGGGCCAGCGGCGGTCCCTCGACGACCGGCACTACCTCCAGAAGTACGTACCGCGTCGGCCGCGCAGCCTGTGGTCGCAGGTCAATGTCGACAAAATCGCCGAACTGACGGCTGCCGGCCGGATGCGCGAGCCGGGGCTGGCGGAGGTGCGCAAGGCGCAGGAGGACGGCCGGTGGGCCGCCGCGTACGCGTCACAGAAGACGGCCGAGGTGCCGGCGGACCTGGCGGCGGCGCTGCGGGAGCGACCGGAGGCGGCGGCGGCCTTCGAGGCGCTTGACCGGAGCGGGCGCTACCAGGTGATGCTGCCGTTGCTCCAGGCGGTCAAGCCGGAGGTGCGGCGGGGGCGGTTGGAGCGGGTCGTGCGGGGGCTGCTCGCGGGCGGCCCGGCCGGCTGACCGTGACGCGCCCGCTGTGTCGATGCCCTGAGGTGCAACGTCCAGCCCGGCCGGCTGACCGTGACGCACCAGCTGTGCCGGTGCCCTGAGGTGCAACATCCAGCCTCGCCGGCGTTTGAGGCGCGGGTCCGGGCGGAGCCCGGGACCCGGCGGAGCCGGGTTGCAGTTCTGGGGCTCCGCCCCAGACCCCGCGCCTCAAACGCCGGCGAGGCTGAGGGTTCGCCTCCAGTGCCGGCGAGGCTGAGGGTTCGCCTCCAGTGCCGGCGTGGCTGAGGGTTCGCCTCCAGCACCGGCGGGGCTGAAGGTTCGCCTCGAGCGCCGGAGGCGCTGGAGTAGACCCGCCCCCACCGCCCGCCGGATGGCAAATCGTTTGGATCGGGACTATCCGGTCGCTGACGTAGTCTGGGGGTATGACGACATCCGGAATGGCTGCGCCCATGCCGCAGCGAGCGGTTCGGGACCTCACCGGGCTGCTGGTCCAGGCCGCTCATGCGATGAACACCCGGCTGGCGGTGGCCCTCGCGGAGATCGAGAGTTCGCCGCGTGCGCACTGTGTGCTGCTGCATGCCATGGAGGCGGAGCGGACCCAGTCGCAGCTCGCCGAGATCGCCGGCCTCGACAAGACGACCATGGTGGTGACCACCGATGAGCTGGAGCGGGAGGGGCTGGCCGAGCGCCATCCGTCGCGTACGGACCGCCGCGCCCGGATCATCGTCGTCACCCCCGCGGGCGCCGAAATGGTCCGCAAGGGCGTGGAGATCGTCGACCGCGTGCACGCGGAGGCGCTGGACGGGATGTCCGCGGGGGAGCGTCAGGTGTTCATCGACGCGCTGACCCGGCTCGAACACGCGCCCGTCCCGGAAGCCGCCGCAGGCGACAAGCCGGTGCGCCGCCCCCGCCGCCCCCGCGTGTAACAGCGGAGGCGGGCGGTCCACATAATTACTCCTGAAGAAAACCGTCTACTACAAAACTATCCGCTAGAGTCTCTCTTGTCGCACCGCGCCCCCGGTCCCAGGAGAGACTTGCAATGTCCGATACGTACCGTTCTGCGCCCCACAACCCCCGTTCGCGCTGGTGGGCCCTGGCCGTCATCTGTGCCGGGATGCTGATGGTCATCCTGGACGGGTCGATCGTCACGGTGGCCCTCCCGCCCATCCAGCGCGACCTGGGCCTCTCCTCCGCCGGGCTCACCTGGGTCGTCAATGCCTACGTGATCGCGTTCGGCGGGCTGCTCCTGCTGGCGGGACGGCTCGGCGACCTGATCGGCCGCAAGCGGATGTTCCTCGCGGGGCTCGCCGTCTTCACCGCCGCCTCGGTGCTGTGCGGCCTGGCCGCCGACGCGCCGATGCTCCTCGCGGCCCGTTTCCTCCAGGGCGTCGGTGGGGCGATGGCCTCCGCCGTCGGCCTCGGGATGATCGTGACCCTCTTTCCGGAACCTGCCGAACGGGCCAAGGCCTTCGGTGCGTTCGGGTTCGTCGGCGCCGCCGGCGCCTCCCTGGGGCAGGCCCTGGGCGGGGTGCTCACGCAAGGGCTGAGCTGGCACTGGATCTTCTTCGTCAACCTGCCGATCGGGGTGGCGGCCCTCGCCGCCGGAGTGCGGCTGCTGCCCGCCGACCGGGGGCTCGGACTCGCCGCCGGAGCCGACGCGCTCGGCGCGCTGCTGGTCACCGCCGGTCTGATGATCGGCGTCTACACCATCATCGAAGCCGGACCGCACGGCTGGGCCTCGCCGTACACCGTCGGCTACGGCGCGCTCTCGGTCGCCCTCCTCGCCGGCTTCGTCCTCCGTCAGGCCCGTACCGCCAAGCCCCTGCTGCCGCTGCGGATGTTCGCCTCGCGCACCGTGTCCGCCGCCAACCTCGTCCAAATGCTGCTGCTCGCCGCCCTGTTCGGCTTCCAGGTGCTCATCGCGCTGTACATGCAGAACGTCCTGCACTACAGCGCCGCCCGTACCGGCCTGGCGATGCTGCCCGCGGCGCTGACCATCGGGGCCGTCTCGCTGTTCGTCTCCGCCCGGGGCATGGCCCGCTTCGGCGAGCGCGCCGTACTGATCGCCGGACTGGCCTTCCTCACCGTCGGCCTCGGCCTGCTCACCCGGCTGCCGGCGGGCGGCGCGCACTACGCCGTGGACCTGTTGCCCACCATGATCTCCGCCGGAGGCTTCGGCCTGGCCATCACCGCGCTCACTTCGCTCGGAATGTCCGGGGCCCGCCCCGACGACGCCGGCCTGGCGTCCGGCCTGTTCAACACCACCCAGCAGGTCGGCGCCGCCCTCGGCGTCGCGGTCCTCACCATGCTCGCCGGCTCTCGCACCGAAACCCTCCTGGCCGCGGGCTCGGAGCAGTCCGTCGCCCTCACCGCCGGTTTCCGCCTGGCCTTCGGCACCGGCACCGGCCTCCTCGTCGCCGCGCTGATCGTCACGGTCCTGGCCCTGCGAGGCGGCACCCCTTCCGTCCACGCCGAGCCGTCCGCCCCGGCTGAGTCTTCCGCCACTTCCACCCCTTCCATCCCGCCCGCCTCTGCCGGCCCCACCACCCCCGCGACCTCTTCCGCCGCCACCCCGCCCGTCCCCGTACACATCTGACGGACCGGCGGCCCGAAGGCCCAGCAGCCTCTCGGGCAGACCGCCCGGCCGTGCGGGCCGTCGACCTTTCCCAGGTCGGCGGCCCGCACGGCCGTTCGCGTGAGGTCTACCCGGCCCCGACTTCTGGACCTTCCAGCTGATCGACACCACCGTCTACCTGGTGCTCGCGCTCGCCCTCGTCGTCCTGACGGCCGTGGTCCTGCGCCGCCGCACGCACCTGGTGTGAGCCCCCGGCCCGCCCGCCGCCACTGCCCCCGATCCGCAGCCCGATCCGCAGCAAGATCCGCGCCACCGAATCCGCCTCCGCCCCCGTGACCACACGGCCCGGCCCGGCCCGTCCCGCCCCACCCGGCGGGGCGGAACGGCCTGCCGAAGGTCATGTGCCCTCCGGCCGACGACCTCTGGCCGGAGAGCACTTACCCCTCACCGCCCGCCGTTCCTAGATTTCGAGGTGTCACGCCACCCACCGAGAAGAGGGCGTCTTGCTCCGCCACCTCGCCATCGCACCGCTCCTGCTCGCCACCGTCCTCGCCGTCCCCGCGGGCGCCGCCGCCCGCCCGGAGTGCACCGACGTCCGCGTCCCCGGCGCCGAACACGCCGTCTCCGCCTGCCTGGCCGACCTGACGACCACCGGGACCGTGCCGGGCGGGCACACCGATCCCGCCGACTGGGCGGGCCTGGAGGCCCCGGGCACCGTCACGCCGTCCGGCGTTCCCGGCGTGCAGGTCGACGGCTACTTCCCCGACACCTCCACCACCAACACCAACCACGGCTGGCACCACGACAGCCAGTTCGTCATCCGGCTGCCCGAGCGGTGGAACGGCGGCCTCGTCGTCGCCGGCCCGCCCGGTGTCCGCGAGCAGTACGCCAACGACCGGATCATCAGCGACCAGGTCCTCGCCAAGGGGTACGCGTACGCCGCCACCGACAAGGGCAACACCGGCCCCCGCCTCTACACCGACGGCGACCGGCCCGGCGACGCGATCGCCGAATGGCACCACCGGTTCACCCAGCTCACCATCGCCGCCAAGCGGGCCGCCGTCAGCCACTACGGCCGCGCCCCGCGCACCACGTACGCCGCGGGCCTGTCCGCCGGCGGGTACCTCGTACGCTGGCAGCTGGAGCACCGCCCCGGCCTTTACACCGGCGGCATCGACTGGAACGCGCTGACCTTCACCCGCCAGGGCAGCCTCCTCACCAGCCTGCCGCCCGCGCTGCGCGCATATCCGCGCCACGCCGCCGGAGATCCGGGCGCCCGCGCCGAGCTGCTCGCGGCCGGCTACCCCGCGGGCTCCGAGGCGTTGTGGGCCCACCACCACAAGAACCAGTGGGACTTCCTGCAACGGGTGCTCCGCGAGGAACTCGACCCCGGCTACGACGGCGCCGCCGAGGCGGGCACCCCGTTCTGCGCCGAGGGCACCGGCGCCGGCTGCGACACCGACTACGACTTCGCGGCCCGCCCCCGCGCCGTGCACCGGGCGGTGGAACGGATCGCGCTCACCGGCCGGATCCGCCGCCCGCTCATCAGCATCCAGGGCACCCTCGACGTCCTGACCCCGCCGGCTGCCTTCGGCGACGTGTACGCCCGCATGGTGACCGACGCCGGATGCGGCCGCCTGCACCGCTACGTACGCGTCCCCGGCGGCACCCACACCGACGGCTTGGTCCCGGTCGCCCCGCAGACCCTGCGGCCCATGCTCGGCTCCTTCGTCGCGGCGTTCGCCGACCTCGAACGCCGGACCCGCCGCACCTCCTGACGGCGCGCGGACCGCTCCGGCCCGCCCCGAACCCGTCCGCGGGTCCGGGGCGGGCCGGTGGGCGTCAGTGCCAGATCGTCTGGACCGAGTCGAACTGCACCCAGGTGATCGGGTTGCCGGTGTTCGCGCCGTAGATGCTCAGGGAGCCGGCGGTGTTGACCTCGAAGCGGCAGGCGTTGATGCCCTGGCTGTTGTTGCGCGGCGCGGTGGCGCGTACCACCGAGACGGGCTTGAGGCCGGCCGGCAGCGTGGCGATCTTGAGGTCGGCGGTCAGGCTGCACGTCACCGCGCCCCGTGCCTGGAGGAACGCCGTGCCGGCGATGGTGACGATGCGGACCTGCGGGGTGGCGCCGGCCTGGGCGGTGATGCCGGGTTCGAGGACGAGGTCGGCCCAGTCGCCGGCCTCGACGCCCCCGGTCGCGGCGGCGGCCGGGGTGGCGGCGGACACGGCGCCCACGGTCAGGGCTGCGGGCAGGGCGAGGGCGGCACCGAGGATGCTGCGGCGGTTGTGCGACATGTTCGGACGTCTCCTTGACGAAGCCGGAGGGAGGGAAGGGGAAGAGAAGGCCCAAGACGATGCGGGGCCGGGCGAGGCGACGCCGGGCGGTGCGAGTCCGGGCCGGGCGGGTGTCAGCGCCAGACGGCGCTGAAACTGTCCAGCTGCGCCCAGGTGATGGCGTTCGTGGACCGTCCGCCGTACAGCCGCAGCTCGCGGCTGGTGTCGGCCTCGACACGGGCCGCGCAGTAGCCGGCGCTGTTGTTGCGCGGCACGTTCGCGCGGACCGGCAGACTCGGCGTCAGCGCGTCGGGCAGGGTGCCGATCACCGCGTCTGAGTCGAAGGTGCCCTTGACCCCGCCGCTGAGCTGGAGCGTCGTGGTCCCGGCGATGCTGATCAGCCGGCCCTTCGGGGCGCTCTGGTCGGCGGTGACGCCGGCGGCGAGCGCGATCGGCTGCCAGTCGGTGAGGACCTTGACGCCGTCGATCTCGGGCGCCGCGGACAGCGACAGGATGGTGGCGGTGCGCGGGCCCGGGTCCTCGCAGGCGAAGCCGAAGTGCAGGTGCGGGACGCCGGCGCGCACGGACACGGCCATGCCCTCGGGCTCGCGGTACTCCAGGCCGGGCGCCGCGGTCACCCGCTGCTGGTCCAGCACCGCGCCGGTGGCCCACTCCACGGCCGTCAGGTACGTGTTGCCCGGCGGCGGGTTGTCGGGATTGTCCGCGGCGATGGCCTCGCCGGCCAGCATGTAGAGGACGCCGCCGAGGGACGCGTACCCCTGGAACACGCCGTTCGGGCTGGGCTGGGCGATGCGCGCGAGCGGCTCCCACACGCCCGCCGCGGCCTTGGCCAGGTCGTACGACTCGTACTTCATGCCGCCGGAGGAGAAGCGCACGACGAGCCTGTTCAGGGTCGGGTCGATGGTGCAGGTGACGTTGGTGGCGCCGGTGACGGGCGTGTACGGCGCCGCGTGCTGGGCCGAGCCGTAGTCCAGGACGGTGCCGGTGCGGAAGGCGAAGTGGGTGATCGCCGTGCCGTAGCCGTCGTTGTCCTTGTTCGGCTGCGAGGCGGTCTCCGTCCACAGGTACGACGCCCCGGCCCGGTTCTCGACGGCCATCGACACGCCGTGGCCGAAACCGCGCAGGTACATGAAGCCCGTGACGGTGCCCGCCTGGTCGAGCCGGGTCACGCACAGGTCCCCGTTGGTCGCCCGGACGGTGCCGCTGACCGGGCCGGACTCGCCCGCGAGGGTGAGGCCGCCCTGCACGACCTGCGCCACGAAGACCTCGCCGGTCACCGGGTCGATGCCGAACGACTGCATCACGGTGGAGTTCTTCAGCGGACGGCGGTGGAGCAGCTTGCCCACCGGCCCGGCTATGTCGATCTGTCCTTCGATGGTGACGCTCAACCCCGAGACCCCTTGTCGCCTTTGTCGCTTTTCTTGACATGCCAAGAAACGGAGCGCGCTATTCTGCCAGAGCCGCCGAGGAGGCCCGGCGGGGGTGTCCCCGTT
Organism: Streptomyces sp. NBC_00239; assembly: GCF_036194065.1. Taxonomy (NCBI): domain Bacteria; kingdom Bacillati; phylum Actinomycetota; class Actinomycetes; order Kitasatosporales; family Streptomycetaceae; genus Streptomyces; species Streptomyces sp. NBC_00239. The sequence goes on from NZ_CP108095.1 coordinate 7,615,475, forward strand.
GGCGGAATCCTCGCGTCCGTCACTCGGCGCGGCGCGGTCGGCGGCGCTTCTCCCGCCTTTACTGTCGGCGCATGTCAGACACGTTCGAACACGAACCGCAGGTATGGACCGCCGGCAGGCTGCGCGAGGTGCTCGCCGGGCTGCCCGACGACACCCCGCTCCACGTCGGAGTCTCCGACACCCCCGGCGACTTCGAGGGCTACGCGGAATACGTCCTCGTGGACGCCGAACCGGTGGAGGTGGACATCGACGGCGACGACGGTGACGGCGACGCAGGAGGCGGGGGCGGCGGAGTACCGGCCCCGCGGGTCCAGTTCACCCTGTTCGCCGACGCCGCGGCCGGCGTCTACCACCTCGACCTGGACTGACCGCGGGCGTCCCGCCCGGCCGTGACCCGCCGTCGGCTCCGGCCCGCGGTCACGGCCCGGTGTGGACGTAGGCGGCCCACCACAGCGGGTCGTCGTCCTGCTCCCGCAACCGCTGCACCGCGCCGTGCAGGGCGGTCGCGGCGCGGCCCGCGTCGAGACCGCCCACCGACCCGCCCCGCGGGCCGGCTGCGCCCGTACCCGGTGTGCCCGCAGCCGCCGCCCCGGGCGCCGCCAGCCCGGCGTAGAAGTGGTCCACCGCGCGCAGCGCGCTCGCGTCGTCGACGGCCCACTGGGCGGCCACCACGTGCGTGAACCCGGCCAGTTGCAGGGCCCCGGCCAGGTGCACCGCCTCGTCGGGCAGACCGGCCGCACCCCGTGCGGTCTCGCACGCCGACAGGAACGCCAGCTCCGCGCGGTCCAGGCGCAGCCGCGCGATGTCCGCGGCCGTCAGCGGACCGGCCCGCCCGTGGTCGTGGCAGTACAGGGCGCCGCCCGCCGAATCGCCCGGGTCCTGGCTCCCGTGGCCCGCGAAGTGCAGGAACGCGTGGGCCGGCAGCGCGTCCAGCAGCGCCCGGCGCGACGCGCGGTCGCCGGCCAGCAGCGTGGTGCCCGCCACCCGGTCCGTCAGCAGCCGTGCCTCGGCCCGCGCGTGCGGCAGCGCCGGCAGCCCCGGCGCCTCGGACGCGTCCACGGCGAGCAGCCGCCCGGCCCCGGGATCCGCTCCGCCCGGGCCGTCCGGCCCGGTCTGTACGGCGAGGGCGCGCAGCGTCGTCGTGTACGAGCACGCGTACCGGTCCGGCAGGGCCTTCGGCGGGCCGTCCGGGTCCGCTGCCCCCGCCCCGTAGTGCCCGGCCGCGTGCAGCGGCAGCAGGGACAGCAGGCCGGTGGGGCACCACCACAGCCGGGACGGCCCGCCCGCCGCGACCGGGACGCCGTCCGCCGGATCGAGCACGGCGAGCACCGGGGCGGCCACCGCGTCCCACAGCCAGCCGAGCGTACGGACCAGGATCCGATGGGCCCGCCACGCGTCCGCCGGGGACCGGCCGACCACGGCCAGCGCGTCGAGCAGCGCCCCGGCCCGCTTCTCCAGCCCCCCGTCCCCCTCCAGCCGCAGGTCCGGCAGCGGTACGGTGCGCAGGCCTCGGCGGGTCACGACGAGCGCGTCACACCGGAGCTCGCTGGTGTTGACGACCACCACCGGGCCGCGTGCGGCGGCCTCCCGCAGCCGGGCCACGGAGGGCAGCCGAAGGAAGTCCTGAAGCCCGGGCAACTCCCGGGCCCGGGCCACCAGATCGTCCATCTCACGGGCCAGCTCCCGGCGCCGCTCGGCAGCGGCCCGCTGCTCCTGTACGGCGTCGGCGGGGCGGTACGCGGGCCCCGGCGCACCGGCCCCGCCACCGGCCCCGAAGCCGCCACCGCCGCCCGCCTCGAAGCCGCCGCCGGTGTCGACGGGGACGCCGACGCCGGCCGTCTGCTCGCCGCCGGTGTCCAGCAGGACCCGCACCTCCCGGATCCGGTCGGCGAGCAGGGGCGCCCGCTCGCGCAGCTCCGCCATGTCGTCCCGGACCTCCAGCGCCTGCGCCAGCAGCACCCCGCGGCTCTGCTCCAGCAGTTGGAGCGCCTCCTCGGGGCGGCCCGCGTTGAGCGCCACGGCCGCGGCGTCACCGGCCACGCCCGCGGTACGGCCGAGCGCGTCGAGCCGGTCCGCCCGGTCCAGTCCGTGCCAGGCCAGCAGCGGCAGCTCGGCGATGGCGGACCGCCAGGCGTCCAGTGCCTCGGCCCAGTCCCCGACCGCCCCGGCGGCGGTCGCCCAGGCCCGCGCGGCCCGGAACCGCACCTGGGCCGGCGCGGTCGCGGTGCCCGCGGCACGGCGGTACAGGCCGAACGCCTCTTTGAGGTTCGACCTCTTGACGGTCTGCGAGAAGCGCATGAGGAGCATGGAGGCGAGGTGCGCCGCGTGCGCCGCGTACTGCAGATCGCCGTCGGGCGTGTACCGCAGCGCCTCCCGGGCCGTCTCGACGGCCTCTTCGATGTCGGCGGACGGCTCCCGCCGCGCACGGCGGCGGAAGAACCGCCCGCCCCCGTCGCCGCCCGCCGCTCCCGCACCGGCCGCACCGGTCGCCTCGGGATCCTGGACGCCGTAGAACCGGTCGAAGAGCGCCCGGGAGAGGTTGGCCAGCGCGAAGGCCCGCACCGGGTGGTCGTGCGGGAGGAGGCGCACGGCCTCCCGCAGGAGCGCGACCGCCTCGTCGCAGTCGGCCGGCTGCCGGGTGCTCCGGTACCGGTGGAGCAGGGCCAGGGCCAGGTTCGACAGATGGGAGGGGCGGAACGGGTGCTCCGGGGAGACGCCCCCGACGGCCGTGCGGGCGGCCTCGATGGCCTCGTCGAGGTAGTCGGACCCGCCCGATCGCCGGTACCGGTCGATGAGGGCCATGCACAGATTGGTCTGGTGGAGAGAGGTGTCCGCATGCCCGGCGGGCAACTGCCGGACCGCGGCGCGGCTCGTCTCCACCGCCTCGTCCAGGTCGGCGAGTGCCCCTGACCACTCGTGGCGCCGGCGCATGGCCGCGCTCAGGTTGGCCAGCGCGACGACGAGCATGCCGGGTTCGGCGGGGGAGGCCTCGGCCACCGCCCGCCGGGCCGCGTGCACCGCGTCGTCGAGGTCGGGCCGGCTCCCCGTGCGGAGGTAGCGGGACAGGAGAGTGGTGCTCAGATTGGTCAGGTAGACGGTCCGTTCCGGGTGGTCGGCGGGCAGCGCGGCGACCGCGTTCCGGCTCAGGTCGACCGCGCGGTCCAGGTCGCCCGCCGATCCGAGCCGTTCCGCACGGATGCGGAGCAGCGCCCCCAGGTTGGACAGCTCCAGCGCGTCCCCGACGCCGCCCGTACGCCCCGCCTCCAGGCCCGCTTCCATCCGCTGGAGGGCCTCGTCCAGCAGCGCCAGGTCACCGGACTCCTGGTAGGCGGCCTGGAGGGCCCGGCCCAGGTTGAACAGCACCTGGCCGGCGTGGGGGTCGCCGTCGCCGCGCAGCGACCGGACCGCGCGCCGGTGCCAGTCCAGCGCCTCCGCGAGATCTTCCGGATCGTGCGTACGGGAAAACCTGATCATCAGCGTGCCGCCGATGTGCGACTCGTCGACGGCCCGGTCCTCCGCCCGCGGCGCCAGCCGGATGCCCTCCATCCACGCATCCACCGCCGCGTCGAGATCGGACAGCGCGCCGGTCCGGCCGAACCGGTGGGAGAGCGCCGTCCCCAGCTCCGACAGGCACGCGGTGAGGGCAGCCGGGTGGTGGCGGGCCAGGAGGGTGCGGGCTTCCCGGAGGGCCGCGACGGCCTCCTCGTTGTCGTCCGCCGAGCCCGTCCGCTGCGCCCGGGCGTCCAGTGCCTCGCCGAGCAGCGAGAGCGGGATCCCGCGGTCGGTGGCGTCGGCCGCCGTGTGACGAAGGCTCAGCCGGGCCGCATCGACGGCGGCTTGCGCGTCGGCGGTGTCGGCGGTGTGCCGGAAGCGGGTCAGCAGCACGTGGCCGAGGTCGTACGCGGACGTGGCGCTCAGGTTGCTGCTGCCGGCGCTCTCCCGTACGGACTGCCGGAGCAGCTCCACGGCCTCCTCGATGTCGGCGGGGTCGCCCAGGCGCCGGAACCTGTTCCGCAGGGCCTTGCCCAGGCCCGCGAGGAGGACGGCCCTCCGGAGCGGATGCGGGCCGGCGGCCGCCAGGGCCTTGCGGGCGGCCGCCACCGCGTCCGCATGGTCGGCCGCCGACCCGGACCGGCCGGCCCGCGTGCGGAGCACGTTGCCGAGGGTGGACTGGTAGCCGCGGCGGGCCGGGTGCCCGGGCACGGAGACCGCCACGGCCTGCGTCGCCGCCTCCACGGCGGCGTCGAGGTCCGCCGGATCGCCGAGCAGCGCGAACCGCTGGTCGAGGGCCAGCCCCAGCTGTGACAGGTAGATGGCCCGCTGCGGATCGTCCGGCGCCGCCAGCGAGACGGCGAGCCGCAGTGCCTCGACCCCGTCGTCCAGATCCCCGCGGGCGGCATCCTGCTCGTACCGGAGCAGCAGGGCCACACCGGTGTTGGCGTGGTACAGCGCCCGGGGCTCCGGCGCCACCCGTACGGCTTCCAGGCCGGCGGAGACGGCGTCGTCGAGGTCGGCCCGCGCCCTGCGCAGGCCGAAGAGGGCGCCGAGCGTGCCGGCCAGGTTGGCCAGGTACATCGACCGCTCCGGATCGTCGTCGGCGGCCGTCCCCACGGCCAGTCGGCCGATCTCGGCGGCGTCCTCCAGATCGGCGTCCGCGCCGGCCAGGAGATGGCGGGAGCGCAGCGCGTAGCCGAGGTTCGACAGCATCATCGGGCCCGAGGGATGGCCCTCCGGGAGCACGCTCAGGACCCGGGTCCACAGCCGGATCGCGTCCTCCAGGGCGTCCCCGTCGCCGTCGGCCTGCCAGCGCGCGGTCAGTTCCAGTCCGGTGGCGACCAGGGCGGCCACGGCGTGCGCGGCCGGCAGGTCGATCCCGGCCACGGTCTCCCGGATCTGTTCGGGCACCTGCTCCGGCGCGAACTGCTTGACCAGGGCGAACAGCCCCATCGTCATCTTGAGGTCCTGCTGTGCGGCCGGGGTCTCGGGGCCCAGGACCAGGCAGCGGGTGAAGTGCAGGGCGGCGACCACGTGCACGGCGGCCAGATCCACGATGTACGTCCCGGTGTCGGGCCCGTCGCGTGCTTGGAGGCGCTCCCACCAGTCCGGGAACTGCGGCCGTTCCCCTCCGTCCCACGCGTCCCAGCCTTCCGGCGGCGTCGGGGACCGCAGGACGAGCACGCGCAGCGCGTCGGCCTCCGACACGGCCTCCGGTGCCATCACCGCGTCCCGGTTCCCCTTCTCCCAGAAGGCCTCGAGGCGCTCCTCGAGGCGTGCGAACAGTCGGTCCGCCTCCCAGCCGCTGCCGTCCCCGTCCTGCATCCCCGCCTCGCCTCTCCTGCCGGTCCCGCCCGTCCGCCCCCGACCGCTCACATGGCATGATGATCCATCAATTCCGGTGTGAAGGAGTCGGATTGTGGACAGTGCCGAACTGCTGAGCGCGCTGTGCCGGGAACTGCCCAGGCTCCGCGCGGTCGCCGAGGAGACCGGCGACGGAAACGACCTGGAAGAGGCCCTGGCGGCGGCCCGCCGCGGTGAGCCGGTCGACGACCGGCTGCGCGCCCTCGGGTTGCTGCGCCTGCTGGAGTCCTGGACGGCCCGCGCCGTGCCGGCGGCCGGGGAGCAGCCCGGCCTCGTCGCGCTGCCGGGCGGCGACCGCGCCGGGCACGTGGCACTCGGCCGCTACCGCTGCCCGGCCGGCAGCTGCCGCCGAGCCGAGCAGCCGGCGCCGGGCGAGGACCTGCCGGTCTGCTCGCTGCACGGCCGGGCCCTGCGGTTCCGCTGACCGGATCGACCGGAACCGGGGGAGGGGAGGGGCGCACGATGAACACGATGCTGGCAGAAGTGGGCCGGCGCTCGATGGAGCGCTGGGTGTCCGGCATGCTCCTCCCGGGGATGCTGTTCGTCGCCGGCTGCCTGGCGGCCTGGCAGCTGGGGCACGCGCCCTGGTCGGGCCTGGGCCGGCTGACCGCCCTGCTGGATGCGGACGGGCCCGTCAACGGCCGTCGCACCTCCCCGTGGCTGCTGCTGGTCGCGGCGCTGCCCGTCCTGTCGGCCGCCGCCGGACTGGCGGCCCGGGGCGCTGCCGGGGTGCTGGCCGGGCTGTGGTTCGAGCCCTGGCCGTCCGTGCTGCGGCGGCCCGCGGCCCGGCGCACCGCCGACCGCGCCGCCCGCTGGGAGGCGGCCGACACCCGCTACCGTGAGGCGCGGGCCGAGGCGGAGGCCGGGGCGGCGGCGGGCAGCGGCCGTCCGACGGCCGCGGCCCGCGCCCGGATCGACGCGCTCGCGGCCGGGCGCAACGCCATCGCGCTGGGCCCGCCGGCCCACCCCACCTGGGCGGGTGACCGGCTGGCCGCCGTCGACGCCCGGATCTGGGCCTGGTACCGGCTCGACATCGGGTTCGCGTGGCCGCGGCTGTGGCTGATCCTGGAGGAACCCGAACAGAACACGGTCCGCGCGGCCCGCACCGAACTCGACGCGGCCGTCACCCTGGCCGGGTGGGGCGTGCTGTGCGCACTGCCCGCCCTGTGGTGCTGGCCGTTCCTGCTGCTCGGGGCGGGCTTCTTCGCGCGCGGCCGGCGCCGGACCCGGACCGCCGTGGACACCCTGGCCCATCTCACCGAAGCCGCCTTCGACTTGAGGGCCGCGACCCTGGCGCGGGAGCTCGGCTTCGACGTACCCGAGGGGCCGCTCTCCCCGGAGACCGGCGCTCAGGTCACCGCCCACCTGCGCAAGCACGCCTGACCGGCGCCCGGGATCTCACCGGTCCGGGCTCAGGCGGTCGGGGGGCCGCCGGGCCGCGCCGTCCGGGCGCGTTCCTCGGCCAGTACGCCTTCGCCCTCCGTGTCGAGGTGGGGCAGTATCCTGTCCAGCCAACGCGGCGTCCACCAGGCCGACTTGCCGAGCAGGGTCATCACCGCCGGCACCAGCAGCAGCCGTACCACCGTGGCGTCGATGAGCACGCTGGCGGCCAGTCCCAGCCCCAGCATCTTGACCACGATGTTGTCGCTGACGATGAACGCGGCGAACACGCTCACCATGATGAGGGCCGCGCACGTGATGACGCGGGCGGTGATCTCCAGTGCGTGCGCCACGCTGGCCTGCGCGTCGCCGGTGCGCAGCCACGCCTCGTGGACCCGCGACAGCAGGAAGATCTCGTAGTCCATGCTCAGCCCGAAGACGATCGCGAACATCATCATCGGGACGTAGCTCTCGATGGGGACCTTGCCGGAGACGCCGAGCGCGGGTCCGCCCCAGCCCCACTGGAAGACGGCGACGACCACGCCGTACGAGGCGGCGATCGACAGCACGTTCAGCAGGGCCGCCTTCACCGCCACCAGCAGGCCGCGGAACACCACCAGGATGACGAGGAACGCCAGCGCCACGACCACCGCGATGATCAGCGGCAGCCGGCTGGAGACGATGTCCAGGAAGTCGACCTGCGCGGCGGTGGTGCCCGTCACGTAGGTCTCGGCCTGGGTCCCGGCCACCGCCTGCGGGAGTACGTCGTCCACGAGGCGGTCGGTGAGCTGCGTGGTCCGCTCGTCCTGCGGGGAGGCCACCGAGTACGCGGTCCCGAGCAGGACGTCGCCGTCCGGGGTGGTGCGCAGCGGGGTGATGGACGCGGCGTCCGGCACGTTCGCCAGCGCCTTCTGGAGCTGGGTGGCGAGGGCCGCCCGGTCGGCGGCGGGCACCGCGCTCTGGTCGACGACCAGGGTCAGCGGTCCGTTGGCGCCCGGTCCGAACGCCGTCGAGATCAGGTCGTAGGCCCGCCGGTCCGTGAAGGACTTGGGGTCGGCGCCGTCGCCGATGTGGCCGAGCTGGATGAAGAACACCGGCAACGCCAGGATCACCAGGGTGACGACGCCGCCGACCAGGAACCACCACGGGCGCTTCTCGACCCGCTGGGCGTAGCGGTGCCAGGTGCCGTGGGCCTGCGCGCCGGGCTCGGCGTCCGTTTCCGCGACCGGTTTGCGTACGGTGTACCGGTCGATGCGGCTGCCGACCAGGCCCAGCATGGCGGGCACCAGGGTGAGGGCCGCGAGGACGGCCGTGACCACGGTGATCGCGGCCGCGAGGCCCAGTTTCCCGATGAAGCTGACCCCGGACACCCACAGGCCGGACAGCGCGATGATGACGGTGCAGCCGGACACGAGGACGGCGCGGCCGCTGGTGGTGGTGGCCAGCGCGGCGGCCTCGGCCGGATCGTGGCCGTCCATGAGGTTCTGCCGGTGCCGGGTGATCAGGAACAGCGCGTAGTCGATGCCGACACCGAGGCCGATCATCGTGGCGAGGGTCGGGGAGACCGTGGCGAAGGTGAACGCGGAGGCCAGCAGACCCAGCAGGGCCAGCCCGCAGATCGCCCCGATCAGGGCGGTGACCAGCGGCAGGACGGCGGCGATGATGCTGCCGAAGCCGATCAGGAGCACCAGGATCGCCACCGCGAAACCGATGGCCTCGCTGGTCCGGTCGTCGGCCTCGGGCCTGGCCAGTTCGCCGAGCGGGCCGCCGTACTCGACGTCGATGCCGGCGTCCCGCAGCGGCTGGACGGCCGCGTCGACACCCGGCAGGTAGTCGTCGCCGAGGGTGCTGGGCGGTACCGAGAACCGGACGGTGATGTAGGCGGTCTTGCCGTCGGTGGACAGCGGGCCGGTGTTCGGGGTGCCGGGCGGCGGCGGGGTGGGGGCGGTGCCGGTCGGCGGCAGCGGGTCCTGCGCGCTGAGCACGTCGGGCAGCTTCTGCAGGGAGGCCACCGCGGCGGAGACCGCGGCGGCGTCCTGAGTCAGCGGCGCCGAGGGGTTGTTGAGGACGATCTGGGTGCCGTAGCCGCCGGCGGCCGGATCGTGTGCCTTCAGGACGTCCAGGCCCTCCTGCGACTGCACGCCGGGGAGGGCGAAGTCGTCCGAGTACTCGCCGCCCACCGCGCGGTTGGCGATCTGCAGCCCGACCAGGGCCGCCAGCCACAGCGCGATGACGACGACGAAGTGCCTGGCGCACCAGTGCCCGAGCCGGTAGAGCGAGCCTCTGCCCGCCGCGGGCGCCGTTGCCTTGCCCAGCCTCGCAGTGTCCATGGGGTGGTCGTCTCCCGGGTTTACCCCCCTGTGCGTCCCCGTCACCCATTGAATGCCGTCGCGGCCCGGGCGGCACCTCGGGCCGGTACGGCGGCTGCCGGATCGCCGGGTGGCGGGGCCTGCCGGATAGTGGATCCATGGAGCGCTACCCGCTCATCGCCGATCACGGCCTCGTCGGTGACCTGCAGACGGCGGCTCTGGTCTCGGACGAGGGCGTGGTCGACTGGTTCGCCGCGCCGCGCTTCGACTCTCCCGGTATCTTCTCGGGCCTGCTCGACCACGACCGGGGCGGCTTCTTCCGGCTGTCCATGGCCGGTGACGACGTCACCGTCAAACAGCTCTACTATCCGGACACCGCCGTGCTGGTGACCCGGTTCATGTCCCCCGACGGGGTGGGCGAGCTGATGGACTGGATGCCGCCCGACCGCATCGGACGGCCCACCGACCGGCACACGATCATGCGGGTGGTGCGCTGTACCCGCGGCACGGTCCGCTTCACCCTCGACTGCCGGCCGCGCTTCGACTTCGGACGGTCCCGGCACACGCTCCGGATCGACGGGCGGACCGCCGAGTTCCGGGCATCCGGCATCTCCGGCTTCCTCCAGTCGAACATCCCGCTGGAGCGGGAGGGCGAGGCCGACGTCCAGGGCGCGGTCACCCTCACCCGGGGCGAGCGGGCCGGTGCCTCGTTCACGGTGGCCGGACCCGACGAACCGGCCCCGCCGCTGCCCGACGCCGGGGGCGTCGAGCGCGACCTGTGGGCCACCGTCAACTTCTGGCAGGACTGGATGGGCACCACCCGCTACCGCGGCCGCTGGCCCGACATGGTGCACCGCTCCGCCATCACCCTGAAGCTGCTGACGTACCTGCCTTCCGGCGCGCCGATCGCCGCCGCCACCCTCGGACTGCCCGAACTGCCCGGCGGCGAACGCAACTGGGACTACCGCTACACCTGGATCCGCGACGGCTCGCTGTCCGTACGGGCCCTGCTGGACCTCGGGTTCGTGGCCGAGGCCTCCGCCTTCACCAGCTGGCTCACCGACCGCGTCACCGAGCGGGCTTCCGGCCCCGCCGGCGGCACCCAGCCCCTCCAGATCATGTACCGGGTCGACGGCGACCCGTGGCTGCCGGAGGAGGTCCTGGAGCACTTCGAGGGCTACCGGGGCTCGTATCCCGTACGGGTCGGGAACGCGGCGGTGGACCAGGTCCAGCTCGACATCTACGGCGAGGCGCTGTACGCCCTCGCCCAGGGGCAGGGCCAGGACACCCAGCCCACCTACCGCGGCTGGCAGGCGATCGCCTCGATGCTGGACTGGCTCGCGCAGTCGTGGGACAACCGCGACGCGGGCATCTGGGAGACCCGGGGCGGCCCGCAGGAATTCACCTTCAGCCGGGTGATGTCGTGGGTGGCGTTCGACCGCGGGCTGCGGTTGGCCGCGGAGTTCGGGCGCCCGGCCGCCCGCGAGACCTGGCTCGAAGCCCGTGACGCGATCTTCGAGCAGGTCATGCGGCGCGGCTGGAGCGAGCGGCGCGGCGCGCTCGTCCAGCACTACGGCAGCGACGTGCTCGACGCCTCGCTGCTGCTGATCCCGCGGGTGGGGCTCCTCAACCCCACCGACCCCGCCTGGCTGAGCACCCTCGACGCCATCGACCGCGACCTCGTCGAGGACAGCCTGGTGTTCCGCTACGACCCGAAGGCCTCGCCGGACGGGCTGCGCGGCGCGGAGGGCACCTTCAGCCTGTGCACCTTCCTGCACGTGGACGCGCTGGCCCGGGCCGGCCGCGTGCGCCAGGCCCGTTTCTCCTTCGAGAAGATGCTCACCTACGCCAACCACGTCGGCCTGTTCGCCGAGGAGATCGGCCCCAGCGGCGAACAACTCGGCAACTTCCCGCAGGCGTTCACCCACCTCTCCCTGATCATGGCCGCCACCACGCTGGACGAGGCACTCGACGCCTTCCACCACCACGCGCGCACTGGTCCGGGCTACCCGGAGCACAGCACATGAAAGCGCCCGCCTCCCGATCACGGAAGCGGGCGCCCTGCCCTGGCTGGGGGCTTAGAACCGGCCACCCTTGAGGGCGTCAACGAACACGCCCCACGAGGCGTCGGTGAAGGAAACGGCAGGTCCGGTGGGAACCTTCGAGTCGCGGACGGGCGTCACGCCGAACAGCTGGCCGGCAGCCACCTCGACGCAGTTGTTGCCACCGTCGCTGTAGCTGCTTTTGCCCCAGGTGAGCCCGGCTCGGTCCGCGTTGGAAATCTTCATCTGAGTTCCTTCAGAGATCACGGAAGCGGGCGCCCGGAATTGCTGAGGCTTAGAGCTGGCCGCCCTTGACGGCGTCGAGGAAGATGCCCCACTCGGGCTCACTCAAAACCAGCGCCGGTCCCGTCGGGGCCTTCGAGTCGCGCACCGGGACCGCGCCGGGGATCTGGCCGGCCGCCACCTCGACGCAGTCGTTGGTAGCGCCGCTGTAGCTGCTCTTCGTCCACGCGAGACCGGATGCGGCAGCGTTCGAGATCTTGCTCATTTGAGTGTCTCCATGATGTCTGCGATGAGGTCGGCAGACTTGTCCAGTGGCAGAGCCGCGGCCCTCAAGTGCTCAAAGGCCGCGCCGTACACCGACACGTCTGCGGCACTCTCAACGTACAGCGCGCTCGCCAGGTGTTCGACGAGGACTACGTCCAGGTCCGCGCTCTCCGGGAATCCGAGTACGGTGAACGGCCCTGACAGGCCCGGGTGTGGAGACTCGGCGATCGGGATGATCTGTATCGAGACGTGGGGCGTCTCTGCCTGATCCAGCAAATGCTGAAGCTGCACCCGCATGACGCGGGGGTCAACCTTGGCGCGTAGTGCGGTCTCGTGGATGATCGCCCACAGCTTCAGAGGCTTTGGGCGAGTGAGCACCGACTGACGGGCAATCCGAACCTGGACGAGGGCGTCAACCTCTTCGGCGGTGGACGTCGGATTGATGCCCGACACCACTGCCCGGGCGTAGGTGGCTGTCTGCAGCAGCCCGGGGATGAGGAGAGTCTGATAGGAGCGCAGACTCTCTGCGTCAGCCTCCAGGCTGATCAGCTCCGCGTAGGCCGGCGAGATGATGTCTTGGTACGTCTGCCACCAACCGCGGCGTGCACCGTCTCTGGCAAGGGCCACGAAGACGTCCCGGCGCTCTGAGTCGCCGACGCCATAGACGTCGATAAGGGTCCCGACAGCGTCCGGCTTGATCTTGAGTTGTGCCCGCTCTACGCGGGACAGCCTCGACCCGTCCCATCCGTGCCCGGAGTACCCACCAGCCGCCCTCCGTTCCGGATGCTGTCGGTCCAGCTCTGCTGACAGCAATTCCGCAGCCTCATCCTGCGTCAGGCCCTTGGCCTCCCGTAGCCGACGCAACTCTGCACCGAGACGACGCTGACGAACGGAAGGTGCCATTGCCTCCCCCTCTCCGCTTGACGGTATGTGACTGCCCGTCGACGCATCGTGCCACATGCCGCTACCAGGCAGGAGAAATATGCAAGTTTTCAAAACTCCGCCCGGCAGGTTGCAAACCATATCCCGCACTGCCAGGCTGAGTTTACGAGCACGGCGCGTAACCGCGCCGTTGCAGACAGGGGTGATCCATGTCGAATGAAGTGCACGGCCGGGCGGACGCGACGGCAGCCCTCAACGCCCGTCCGCAGATACCGGCCTGTGACGTCTGTTGCGTGCTGAAGCGTGACTGGGAGCGGCTTTCGGACCGTCAGTCCCCGGAATTCGACTGGGACAAGGCGCTCCAGGCGGGAATCGAGCTGCACAACTGCTGTGCTTCCGGGCACCGTCAGGACTTCGACGGCGACGAAGGCCGCTGGCCCGAGCACGCGGCCGGGATAGCGGCCTACATCTCCCTCGTGTTCGCCGACGTACGTCCGTACGACCCCACCAGACCGGCCGTCGACTGATCATCGGCGTGCCCGGGGGGCGGCAGGGCCGCGCGCGCCTTGAGGTCGGCTACGTGCGGCTCTGCCCGCTCCCCTCCGTCACGGCAAGGAGCTGACATGCGGTACGAATGCGCCGCCCGCACCGACGTTGGCGCGCTGGCGCTCCAGGCGCTGGATCCGCCGGGCGAGATGCAGGGCCTCCTGGAGGAGATCGAGCGGTGGCCGGAGTGCCCCCTCGTCGAGGGGCACGGCGGACATCACTTCGGCCTGGTGAGGTGGCTTGAGCACCGTGAGGCAGGCCTGTGGACATCGTGGCGCGACGGTGTGCGACCGACGGCCCTTCTGGCGCTCGAAGACTGTTCGGTCTGGGAGGGCGAAGACGTGTGCAGCGGTTTCCGCGGCCACGCCGGAGAGCACACGTGGGCGCTCCGCGCGAGGGACTCGGCCGAGGAAGCCGTAGCGGCGTCGCGGCCCGCAGGGTGACGGCGTGCAGCCGGGCCCGGGAGTTGGACTCCCGGGCCCGGCGATGGTTCGGGCACACGGCCGCCGAGGGGTGTCCGGCCGCTACGCGGTGGGGTGGAGGGCCACTACGGAGCGGGGCGGACGACCGCTGCGGTCAGGAGGTCAGGACGTGTACAGGTACCACTTGTGGTTCTCCTGCTTGCAGGAGTAGTGGTGCCAGTGCCCCTGGGACTGCCCCTTCTTGCCGGCGCTCTGGCAGGACTGCTTGCTGGGGTACGGTCCGTGCTTGCCGGTGGGCGCCAGCTGCTCCGCCGAGACGGCGGAGGTGCTCTGCTGCGGAGCCGCGGACGCGGCGCCGGCCGGAACGGCGATCAGCAGGCCGGCGGTGACCAGAGTGGCAACCGGAACGATTCGGGTGATGAGTGCACGCATGAGGTGTTCCTCGTCTTCCTGTGGACCGGGCCCCGGTGCGGGGCTCGTGACCACAAACGTAGGAACTCCCGTGTCCCGGGCACATGGGGCGGCCGGCCCAACCCGGCCCCGGCCGGATTCCCGGCCCGCTGTTGGGCCGACCGGGCGAAGCGCACGCCCCACCGGGCGAGCCCACCGCGGCCGTCCGCCGACACGGCTCGGCGCCGGGGGCCCGTAAGAAGCAAGCCCTCGACGCCGTCGCCCCGCCCCTTTCCCCGCCCGCGCTCCACCCCGCGGCCCCGCCCGTACCCGCACCCCGCCCGTACCCCCGGGTCCGCACACAGACCGGCCCGCCTGCCGTGTCACGTCACGGCAGGCGGGCTGCGGTCCTCACGTTCCGTCCGTCCCGTCGGCGCGGTCTCCGCGCCGCTCCCCGGCCCGGACGGCGGCCGGCGGGCCGCCCTTCGGCCCGGTGGCCTGCTGCTTCTCGAGGAGGTGCTCGTACACCTCGAAGTCGACGGACTGCCAGCGACCCATGTCTCCATGGCTGGCCCTGAACTGGGCCGGAGTCGGACTTGCCACTGTTCTCACCTCGGATGCTCACTCGCCGGCCGCACGCCCTGCGCCGCCGGAACGGCTCTGCGATCCACCATGCCGGTCCGGGCTGCTCGGCCGCATGGGGAGAACCACCCGCTTTTGCCCCGAGGTGTCCGGTCCGGGTGCCCGGTCAGGACAGCTTGCCGTCGTAGTCCGGGAGCTTGAAGGTGCGCTCGGCGTGCCCGCCGACCAGGTCGGTGTCGTTGTTGCCGATATTGGCGATGATCTTGTAGCCGGCGGCCTCGATCTCGGCGCGCTTGGCCGTCTTGTACGTGCTGACCTCGGTGAACAGGTCGGGCAGGTTGCGTACGTACAGCCCGGACACCGGGTAGCCGACGGACTTGAGGTTGCGCTCGGTGAGGGAGTAGATGATCCCCGGCCGGGCGGTCACGAAGAAGATGGCCACGCCGTGCTGGTTGGCGTACCGGGTGAGGTCGCGGACCTCGGAGATCGCCGGCGTCGGGGACGTCCAGAACCAGTGGAAGTCGGTCTCCAGCGAGGAGTTGTCGATGTCGAGGACGATCGCCTGCTTCTCGCCGGCGGGCGCCTGCGCGATCCGCTGCTGGACGTACGGCAGGGCCGGGGCCATCACCTGGGCGACGTCGCGCTTCCAGGCGGCGTAGTCGATGCCGAGGAGGGCGGCGTTGCCGCCGGGCGCCGAGGCGGTGACGGCGGCCGGGGCGAGTGCGGGGGCGGCCTGGGCGGGGGCCGCGGGGGCCAGCATCAGGACGGCGGCGGCCGCGGCCGTGCCGGTGGCGGTGCCGAGGGTGCGGAGACGGGTGCTGCTGCGCATGTGGGGGCGCTCCTCGCGACGGGGAGTGTTTGGCATGTACGCGCTCAGAATTGGCCAGATCGCATGCCATGTCTACTGGTCGGTAGTAAACTTTTTCCGGCCACCGGGTAAACGCTCGTCGCCGCCGCGCCGGCCGTCCCCGCCGGGCGGGCCCGCAGGCCCGCCCCGAGGGGATGCGGTGCGCCGCCTACTTCGCGAGCTTGCCCTGGGCCGTGACCGCGAACCACGTGCCGCCGACGCCCTGACCGCTGGTGTCGCCGGGCGTCTTGTCACCGGTGAACCAGTACAGCGGCCAGCAGTCGATCGTCACCTGGACCGTGCCGTCGGGGCGCTTGAACGGAATGACCTTCTTCGGGTCGATGCCCTCGACGTTCCGCACGTCGACCATCTTGGCGGGCTTCCACGTGTCCAGGCAGGCGCCCGTGCAGTTCGACTTCATCGGCCACGCGGTGTCCTTCGTGAACCGGTACAGCGTGCGGCCCTTGGCGTCGCGGACGATCTCGCCGAGCTTGTCGTCGCGCACCACCGACAGCGCGGGCAGCTGCTCGGCAGGCTCGGCGGCCGCCTGTCCGGCCTTCTTGCCCTCCGGTGTGACGGCGAACCAGGTCCCGCCCACGCCCTGGCCATTGGTCTGGCCCGGCGCGGTGTCCTTCGCGAAGCGGTACACCGGCCAGCCCGCGACCGTCAGCTGCTCCGTGCCGTCGGCCCGCTTCAGCGAACCGAGCCGGGCGGCGTCGATGCCGGTTCCTGCCCCGGCGCCCGCCGGAACCGGCGGCCAGGCCTTCGCGCAGTCGCCCGCGCACGCCGACGTGGACGGGGACGCCGTGTCCTTGTCGAAGCGGTAGAGGGTGAAACCGGCGGAGTCGTTCACCACGGCGCCCAGCTTCGCGTCCTGGCGGACGGCCACCGGCCCGCCCTTCGCGGCGGCGGCCGCGTCCCCGGAACCGGAGCCGGAGTCCGATCCGTAGCCGTCACCCGATCCGTAGCCGTCGCCCGCGTCCTTCTGGGCCGCGGCGGGGGCCTGCGCTCCGGCGGCGGTCTTCGCGCTCCCGCTCTCCTGCGTACCGCACGCGGCAGCACCCAGCACGAGGGCGGCGGTTGCGCCGGCAACAGAGATCTTGCGCCAGTTCGTCATGTCAACTCCCGTAATCCTGCGGTTCGTCGTGCTCTGTCTGTCTGACACTGGAGACACGGCGCCCCCCGGGAGGGAGTTCAACGGATCGCGAAACTTTTTTCCGCGGACCACCGGGGCGGCCGGTTCGGGGCGGTTCAGGGCGAATCGAACTGCCACCGACCGCCACCGACCGCCCCGCAACCGCCCCGGGAGCGGCTCAGACCGGCACCGACACGAAGGTGCGGCCGGACTCGTTCTCGACGACGACCTCCTTGACGTCGTCCGGCGCGACCGCGGCGGAGCCGTCCAGGGACGCCCCCTTGCCCTCGCCGTGCGCGGCGCCGCCGACCACCCAGCCGCCGGCCGTGGTGCGCGTACCGTCCCGCGACACGACCACCAGCCGGCACCGCTCGCCGGCCGGCACTCCGGTGACCGCGGCGTGCACCCGTACCCACCGGGCGGCGGGCGTCACGCGGACCGTCATCCGCACCCCGCTGCCCCGGTCCGTCGCCGACGCCACCCTCGTGCCCGGCGGGGGAGTCGGGGCGGGCGCGGTGACCGTCGGCGCCGGCGGCCGGACCGCCACCGTCGTGGTACCGCCGCCCGCCTGGGTGCCCAGCCAGAACACCGCCGCCAGCGACGCGGCCGCAGCCAGTCCGGCGACCGCCCATGACCGCCGCCGACCGGCCTCGCGTTCGGCGCGGGCCTGCCGCAGCGTGCGCTGGAGCAGCAGGTCGCCGCCCGGCGGCGGGCCCTCCAGGAACGCCTCCTCCGGGACCTCCCCGAGCGCCGCCTCCATCTCCCGCAGCTCCGCCAGTTCCCGGCCGCACCGGTCGCAGTCCGCGAGGTGCTGTTCCAGCCGCCGGATGTCGGGTTCGTCGAGTACGCCGAGGACGTACGGGCCGAGGAGTTCGTCTTCGTGCTGCTGCCGGGTCATGCCGCCACCTCCTGGAGTCCGGCGGGCCTGTTTCCCGTACCGGGGCCGTCGTCGTTCGTGAACGCCTCGCGCAATGCCTTGAGGGCGTAATGGGAGCGGGACTTGACCGTCCCCGCCGGGACGCCGAGGGCGTCGGCCGCCTCGGCGACGCTGCGCTGGTGGAAGTAGAGCTGCACCAGCACGTCCCGGTGGTCCGGCGACAGCCGGTCGAGCGCGCCCAGCACGGCCATGCTGTCCACGACGCCGTCCGCGTGGTCGGGTTCGGTGGGCGGCGACGACGGGGATCCGGCGACCTCCGCGGGCCGCGCGGCCTTCGCCCGGTACCGGTCGGTGACGATGTTGCGGGTCACCGTCAGCAGCCAGCCGCGCACCGAACCCTTCCCGTTGACCATCACCTCCGGGTGCTTCCAGGCCCGGATCAGGGTTTCCTGTACGACGTCCTCCGCGGCGGCCCGGTCCCCGGTCAGCTTGGTCGCGTAGGCCAGCAGCGCATGGCCGTGTTCCTCGTACAGGGACCTGATCAGTACCTCGTCGCCCGTGTTCCGCCGGGCGCGGGACCACAGTCCTGCCATCTCGCCCTCTCCGTCCGTTGATTGGCTCCGTGTCCCACACGAGCGCCGCGGCCGGCCGGTTCAACGGATCGGCGAGCGGTTCCGAAGATCAGCAGGCACGTCCGCGATTGAGGCAGTCCACGACGCGCGCCATCTGCCCGTCCGTCATCACGTTGACGAACATGGCGTGGTCGGTGCGCGGGCTGTGCCGCTGCTCCGGGAACGAGTCCAGCGCGACCGGCGCCCCGTACGGTACGTCGTACGCGAGGCGCAGCGTCAGCCGGGGCACGGCGAAGAAGCCGCCCGGGCAGACGCCGGCCGCGTCGGGGAACGACAGGTGCGCGCGGTGCCCGGGGCTCTGCGTGTCCAGCCCGTTCCAACAGCTGGGGAAGACGAGGGTGCGGGTGAGCCGGTCGCCCGCCGGGCAGCGCGGATAGCCGGTCGTCGCCCGGCCGGGGAAGCCCGCGCAGCCCCAGCGGGCCCGAACATCCGTGTCGTCGCCCTGGGTGTGGGCGACCGCGTTGCCCGTCATGGCCCGCAGGAACCGGGGCATCGCGACGACCTTGCCGACCGGGTTGCCGTCGAAGCGGAGCGAGACGGCGGCCGGCCGCAGGACCTCCCCGGAGTTGCCGTGTCCGGCGGCCCGCTCGAAGGCCGCGCGGGCGGGCCGGTCGGGGCGGCGCAGGACCGGCCAGTAGTAGGTCGAGCGGTCGCCGCCGACGCAGGTGGTGTCCGCGGCGGCCAGGCTCGCGTCCGTCGAGCCGGCGTCCGTGGACAGGTTCCCGACGTACGCGTGCGTGTGGTGGGCGCCGTGCCGCAGGCCGGGGGAGACGACGAGGTTGTCCTGGTTGTAGTGGCCTTCCTCGTTGCGGCCGCAGTCGAGGTCGACGGTCCCGGTGGAGGCGTCCGGTCCGGTACGGTCCGGCCCGGGCGGCTCGTCCGGCAGGCTCCGGACGTCGACGAGCTCCCCGGCGGCGGCGTCCGCCGGATCCGGCGTTGCCGAACGGGCGGCTCCGAGCAGGGCGGATGCCAGGAGACCGCCGAGCGCCGCGCACACGAGGAAGAGCAGCAGCGGGGTGCGCCCCCGGTCACGTCGGGCCATGCCCGTACGGTGTCCCGCCGTCCGGGCGCGAGTCAACCGCGCTTCTCACATCCCGGTCGTGCGCGCGGGTTCCGGCGTCGCGCCGCCGGAACCCGCGCGTCCGGGCGCCCCACCGGCGGCGGCTATGCTGGCCGCCATTCGGATCATCACAACGGGGGACTTCATGCTGGGAACGCTCTTGGCCGGCGTCATCACAGCGGTGGTCTGGGTGCTCGGCGTCCTGCTCTTCCTGCTGCCGACGCTGATCGCCTTCAACCGGCAGACGCCCTACCGCTGGTGGGTCCTCTTCATCAACCTGGTCTTCGGCGCCTCGTTCATCGGGTGGATCGTGGCACTGGTCCTGGCACGCCGGCACCCCAGGACCGCCACGGCGTGAGCCCCGGCCGCGGGGAGAGCGCGACCGCCCGGACGGGGCCCCGGCCGGACGGCCCCGGCCGGGCGGCTCAGGCCAGGAACGCCGCGGTGGCCGCCACGAACCCCTCCGCGTCGTCCCGCCACGGGAAGTGCCCGGCGCCTTGCAGCACGACGTGCTCGGCGTGCGGGAACAGCCCGGCGAACTCGGCCGTCGAGGACGGCGGCGAATTCACGTCGAACTCCCCACCCACCACCAGTACCGGCGACGCGAAACGTCCGAGCGCCGCACGCGTGGCGGCCGGGTCGTAGGCACCCTCGGCGCCGCAGGCGGCCGCGGCCTCGTTGTTGCGCCGCTCGTCGTTGGCAGCCTGGAACCGCTGCGCCGCCTCGTCCCACCGGCCGTGGAAGAACGGCGCGATCGCCGCCGCACTGTCCGCGCCGCCCCGCCCGGCCACGAGCTCCTCCAGCGCCGCGTACGCCGCCGGGAACCACGGCTCGTCCCGCCGCAGCCGCGCCGTCGCCTGCCGGCCCTCGCCGGTGACCGCGATGCCCGCGGCCGCCGCGCTCGGCGTGATCAGCGCGAGCCGGCCGACGCGCTCCGGATGGCGGGCCGCGTACAGCACCGCCAGGTTGGTGCCCGCGGAGTGCGCCAGCACGTCGATCCGGTCGAGACCGAGATGCGTCCGCAGCGCCTCCACGTCGTCCACGAGCCGGTCGCAGCGGTACGAGGCGGTGTCCGCGGGCACCTCCGAGCGTCCGGTACCCCGGGGATCCAGCATGATCAACTGCCGGTGCGCGGTCAGCCCCCCGAGCTGTCCGAGGTACCGGGAGTCCTGCATGGGCCCGCCGGGCAGGCAGATCACCGGAGAGCCGTCTCCGAACACGCTGTAGCCAAGCTTGGTCCCGTCGTACGAAGTGAAGACAGTCATGGGCGCGACCTTGCCGGAGCCGGCCGTGCCGGGCAAACGGATTACCGTCCGGCCGCCCGGCTGATCAGCGGGTCGGCCGCGCCCGCCGCGCGCGGTGGCCGGGACGCCCCGCACGGGCGACGATGGGGGAGGTTCGGCTCGTTCGGGGGTCCACACCCGGGAGACGGCAGTGACGCACAGCGACGCAACGGACGTACTCGTCGTGGGCGCCGGCCCGGTCGGCCTGACCGCGGCGGTGGAGCTGCGGCGCCGCGGTGTCGCCTGCCGCCTCGTGGACCGCCTCCCGGCCAGGCTGCCGTACGCCAAGGCCGTCGGCATCCAGCCGCGCACGCTGGAGATATGGGACCGGATGGGCCTGGTGCGGGCCGCACTCGACGCGGCCGTCCCGATGCGCGGCCAGCTGTCGTACGTCAACGGCGTGGAGCAGCCCCGCATCGACCTCGTCCTGCCGCCCGAGGTGCCGTACGGCTTCGCCGCGCTCCCGCAGTACGAGACCGAGCGGATCCTCGAAGAGCACCTCGCCCGCTACGGCACCCGCATCGAACGCGGCACCGCACTCGTGTCGTTCGCGCAGGACGCCGACGGAGTGACCGGCCGGCTGGTCACGGCTTCCGGCGCGGAGGAAGAGGTCCGCACCCGCTACCTGGTGGGCTGCGACGGCGCGCACAGCGCGGTCCGCAAGGGACTCGGGCTCAGCTTCGAGGGCGGCGCGTTCCCGGAGGAGTACATGCTCGCCGACGTGGAGGTGGGCTGGGACCTGCCGTACGGATACGGGGTGCGGGCCACGCACCACGGCGCCGACGGAGCGGTCGACGACCTGCTGGTGTGCATCCCGCTGCCGGGCCGAGGCCGGTACCGCATGTCGATGCTGGTACCGCCCGGGCTGTCGGCGGCGGGGAAGGGGGAGGCGGGGAAGGGGGAGGCGGGGAAGGGGGAGGCGGGGAAGGGGGAGGCGGGGCCGGGCGGGGCCGCCGCCCGTCGGGGCGGGGTCGCGGATGCCGGCGGGGTCGCGGGTCCGGGCGGAGGCACGGGTCCGGGCGGGGCCGGGGACGGTGTCGCCCACGGGCTGGGGGGCGGGCCGGAGCCGGCGCTCGCCGACATCCAGGCGGTCCTGGACCGGCTCGCCCCGCAACCCGTCACCGCGTCCGCCATGCGCTGGTCCTCGGTGTTCCGGATCAGCCACCGGCTGGTGAACCGGTACGGCGACGGGCGGGTCTTCGTCGCCGGGGATGCCGCGCACATCCATCCGCCGACGGGCGCGCAGGGCATGAACACCGGCATCCAGGACGCCTACAACCTGGCCTGGAAGCTCGCCCTCGCGGTCGAGGGCGCGGCCCATCCGCAGCTGCTGCCGAGCTACGGCGCCGAACGCCTGCCGGTCGGCGAAGAGGTCGTCGGCCGGACGGTGCGGCACGCGGTCGACGGCATGGACGCGGACCCGCTGGACAAGCGGACCCTGCTGCTGCGCGAGGCCCAACTCCTCGTCGGCTACCGCGGCAGCCCGATCGTGGACGGGCCGGCGTCGGGGGCGGGCGAGGCGGGGGCGGCGGAACCGCGGCCGCAGGAGGCGGGGTCGGCCGACGGTCTCGGGAGGGCGGCCGGGCGCGGCCCCGCCGGCCCGCGGCCGGGCGACCGGGCCCCCGACTGCGGCGGCCTCACCGATGCCGTCGCCGCTTACCCGCTGCGACTGTACGACCTGCTGCGGGACCGCACCGGGCACGTCCTGCTGCTGTACCGGGACGGACCGGAAGGCGCGGCCCCGGGCGAGCCGGTTGACGAACTCACCCTGATGGCGCTGGAGTTGATCCGGGGCAGCCGGGTGGAGGCCTTCGTCGTGGCGGCCGCGGGGTCGACCTCGGGCAAGGTGTCGACCTCGGGCAAGGTGTCGACCTCGGGCAACGCGCCGACCCCGGGCGCGGCGTCGACCGCGGGCGAGCCGCCTGCCGCGTGGTCGCCGCTGCCCGTGTACCGCGACGGCCGGGGCGAGTTCGCGCGGGCCTACGGGACGGACGGCCCGACCGTGTTCGTGGTGCGACCGGACGGCTACCTCGGCGCCCGCCTCGGCCCGTCTTCGGCCCGTGAACTGGCCGCCCATCTCTCGGGTGTTCTGCGGATGTGAGGACTCGGTGCCGCGCGCGGTCCTTGCTGTGTAATGTCACATCTCATGACGTTCTTACGGTTCATGGCGCCCGCCGCCGCTCTTCTTGCTTCCGTCCTCCCCCTCACCGCGAACGCCCCCGCGCACGCGCTTCCCGGGCCCGCCGCCGGAACCCCCGCCCTCGCCGCCACCACGGACCCGGCCTGCCGCACCACGGCCACCGCCCCGCTCGACGCCGAGCAGGCGCGCCTGGCGGACCCCCGCACCACGGCCCTCACCGAACGCTCGGGCCTGGGCGACTTCGTCCGGCGCTTCCCCGCCGCCCTGTGCACCGCGCGCACCGCCGGCGAGGCGGCGGACCTCGTCGACGCCTGGGGCGAGGCGCTGTGGTGGTCCGCCGTGCACCGGGCCCAGGGCCGCCGGACGGCCGGCACCCTCGCGCCCGGCGACGACCGGCCGCTCTACTGGGTCCGGCTGGCGATGACCGTCCAACTCGCCCGCTGGGAACCCGGGTTCACCGTGGACCGGGCCGCACTGCGGGTCCGCTTCGAGGACGCCTCCCGGGGCCTCGCCGACAACGGCTTCACCGGATCGCCGGGCGTCCGCCGGGTGTTCATCAGCGGCTTCGACCCGTTCGGCCTCGACGCCGAGATCCGCCGCGCCAACCCGTCCGGCTCCGCCGCCCTGCGCCTCAACGGCCGCCGGGTGACCCTCGCCGACGGAACCCGCGCCGAGATCAGGGCCGTGCTGCTGCCGGTGCGCTACGCCGACTTCGACCGGGGGATCGTCGAGCGGGCCTTCGCGCCGCGCATGACCGCCGGCCCGCGCGCCGCCGACCTCGTCACCACCGTCAGCCAGGGCTACCCCGGCATCTTCACCCTGGAGGAATGGGCGGGCCGTTCGCGTTCGGCCGACCCCTACCCCGACAACACCGGCACTCTGTCGGGAGGCACGTACGAGCGGCCGGTCACGGCCCCCGGCATGGGTCCCGGGGCCGAGTTCATCCGTACGACGCTGCCCGCCGACGCGATCACCGCGGCCGTGCAGAGCCCCTACCCCGTACTCCTCAACGCCGCCGTGACCGAGATCCCCGCGGGCGGCAGCGAACCCGTGGACCGCGAGGACGGGCCCACCCCCGGCTCCCGGGCCGTCGCGGGCGGCGGAGGCGGATACCTGTCGAACGAGGTGGCGTACCGCTCCAACCGGCTGCGCCTCGAACTCGCCCCGGCGCTTCCCGGCGGACACCTCCACACCCCGGTCCTCACCGGGCTGCCGGCCGACCCGCAGCAGCTGACCGGCCCCGACTTCGAGCGCAACGAGACGGCCATCGCGGACGAGATCCGCGCCGTCCTCGAACGGGCCGCGGCGGCCGGCACGGCCACGGGTGCCGTGCCCGAGGCGGCCACGGCCAAGGGCGTCAAGCCCTCCGCCGCCTCCGCCCTGCGCTGACCGCGCGCCGCCCCTCCCGCGGCCACCGCCGGACTCAGGCGTTGAAGAGGTTCCTGACCACGGTGCGTGCGGTGGCCGACGGGTCCTCGCCGGCCTGGCGCGGCAGCGCGCCGCTGATCCACAGGGCGGCGAAGCCGTGCACGATCGACCAGGCCGCCAGCCGGGCCTCGGGCTCCGCCGCGCGCGCGGGCACGGACGCGGTGAGCGCCTCGGTCAGCGCCCGGTCCGCGCGGCGGCTCGCGGCCAGCAGCTCCGGGTCGTCGGGGCGGTGCAGCCCCGGCTGGAACATCACCTCGAAGTGCGCCCGGTGGTCGACGGCGAAACGGACGTACGCGACGCCCGCCTCCACCAGGTCCGGCCCGGCCGCCCGCACCGCGTCGGCCAGCAGGTCGTAGCCCTGGGCGGCCAGTTCCGTCAGGAGGCCGGCCTTGTCGCCGAAGTGGTGGGCGGGGGCCGCGTGCGAGACGCCGGCGCGCCGTGCCAGGTCGCGCAGGCTCAGCGCGGCCGGGCCGCTCTGCTCGATCGCGTCGACGGCGGCGTCGAGCAGGGCGCTCTTGAGGTTGCCGTGGTGATAGGGGCGGTCGGTCATGCCGTCATCGTAACTTGTCATTGACAAGATGAAGGCGCGACCTTAACTTGACGGTGACAAGATTCCCTGCGGGCCACCAGACACCCCCTAGCCCGGACACCGCACGCCGGAGGTACCGATGGAACCCCTGATCGCTCTCGTCGTCGGATTCCTCGGCGCCCGCCTGGCCGGACTGGCCGGGGTCGAGGCGCTCGACGGCTGGCACCCGGCGCTGCGCGTCGGACTGGCGGCGATGTTCCTGCTCACCGGCTTCGCGCACTTCTTCCCGAAGCTGCGCGCCACGCTCGTCGCCATGGTCCCGCCCGCCCTGCCCCGGCGCGAGCTGCTCGTCACGGTGACGGGCCTGCTCGAATTCGCCGGCGCGGCACTCATCCTGGTCCCGGCCACCGCGGCCTGGGCGGCGGCCGGATTCATCCTCCTGATGCTCGCGATGTTCCCGGCGAACGTCTCGGCCGCGCGCCGCGACCTCCCCGGCGCCACCCGCCTCGTACCCCGAACCGCCCTGCAGGTGGTCTTCATCACCGCCGCGGCCCTCACCCTCGCCTGAGCGCGGCCCCGCCCGGGCGCTGCGGTGTGTCCGGGCACTGCGGTGTGTCCGGGCGCGGCTCCGTGCCCCGGCGGGGCCGGTGACGAAAGTCGTGCCGGACGTCAGGGGGTGGCGGGCCGGGGCCGGGAGATTCCGATGTCGTCGGTGCCGTCCGAGCCGTCGCCGTCGGTGGTCGTGATGGGGGACAGGACGTGCGCGGCGAGGCCTAGCACGAGGAAGACCACGACCAGGACCTTGGACGCCGTGTCGAGCAGCAGCGGCCGGGTGGCCGAAGGGGCCGGCCCGGCGGCGGCCGGCAGCGGCTCGTCGCCGAACAGCGCCTTGGGGTAGGCGGCCGTCAGCATCATCACGTACGCGTTCAGCCGCATCCGGTACCGCGCCACCGCCGCGGTCGCCGCGAACAGCGGCTCCGGCATGCGCCCGAGGACGAGGGTGATCAGCCAGAAGATCCAGGCGAGGGCCATCCAGCCGGCCTGGAGCAGGTTCACGATCACGGCCGCCGGGATCATCAGGATCAGCCGGAAGAGCACCGCGAGCCGGTTCAGCGACGTGGCGCGCACCTCGATCTGCACCGGGTGGTCGGGCGCGTCGAAGGAGAACGGCGGGTAGCGGTCCACCAGCAGCAGCGAACTCGCCGTCACCCGCGTCTGGTACGCGAGGAACGACGCGAGGAAGTCGTGGATCGCGGCCGGCAGCCGCCCCAGGAACAGCGCCGCGAACCAGCCGACGACCGTGGTGAAGAACGCCGCGATGGTCAGCACGAAAAGCACGATGTACTGCGGCAGCAGGAGCAGCCAGCGCAGCAGTACGGTCCACCGGCGCTGCCGCCCGGGCGCGGGGATGTCGAGCGCCGGGAGCCACTCGGCGCCCGCCGGGTCCGTCACGGGACGGGAGTCCCATCCTGTCGCCATGCGCGCGCTCCGATCAGAGAGTGCCGAAATGCGGACGTATCGATGTGCCGATCGATCGATGCTCTGCCGTTTTGTGGCGGTTCAACCCATCTTGCGGCTGTCCGGCCCGCGCTACGACTCCAGGCGCGCGGTCGGGGTACGCGCGGTCGGTCGGACGTGCGTCGGGCGGACATGGGTCGGGCGGGCGCGGGTCGGGCGGACGCGGGGCGGCGCGCGGTGGCCGTGCCCCGGCCGGGCCGCTGGTGCGCGTGGGCGTTCGTGGGTGCCGAACGGGTCGGGTGCCTCATGTGCCCGGTGCGCCGGGCCCCCGACACTGGCCGGATCAGCTCGTCCATCGCCCGTCCCCGCGACGAGGAGGTCCCGTGCGCACCGAAACGCCCCCGCGCCGCCGCCCGCCCCCGCAGCGAGGCCCTCCCCGGCCCGGTGGTCCCCGGCCCGGCCGTCCCCGCTCGGCCTCAGCCCTCGCCCGACGCCCCCGTCGCGGCGCCGTCCGTCCCCAGACCCGCGTTCCGCGCGCGGACGATCGCCTGCGCCCGGTCGTTGACCTGGAGCTTGGTGAAGATGTTCGTGACGTGGTTGCGGACCGTCTTGTCCGAGATGGTCAGCCGCCGCGCGATCTGGCGGTACTCCAGGCCGCGTGCCAGCAGGTCGAGGATCTCCAGCTCGCGCGGCGTCAGATCGGGGAACGCCTGGCGCCCCGGCGCGGCCGCGAGCGAGTCGAAGAACGACTGAAGCCGGGCGGCCACCCGCGGGCCGAAGACCGCCCCGCCCGCCGCGACCGTCCGTACCGCCGCGAGGATCTCCGCACGGTCGGCGCCCTTGACGAGGTAGCCGCCCGCCCCGGCGCGCATGGCCGCGAGGACGTTGTCGTCGTCGTCCGACATGCTCAGCACCAGCACCCGGGCGTCCGGCCGGTCGCTCAGCAGGCGCCTGGTGAGTTCGATGCCCGACGCGTCGGGCAAGCCCAGGTCCAGCACCACCACCTGCGGCCGGGTGCCCGCGCTGAGCGCGGCCGCCTCCTCCGCCGTGGAGGCCTCGCCCACCACGTGGAAGCCCTCCTGTGGAAGCAGCGTCCCCCGCAGCCCCTCCAGGAACATCGGGTGGTCGTCGACCAGCAGGACCGTCACCGGGTCCGCCTCGACCTCAGTCGCGCTCACTTCCGCCATGATTGTCACTATAAGGGGAGAAATGACCACTCTCGGTAACGTCACGCGGCCCCGGGCCCGGCGGCTGACCCTCACGGCGCAAGGCGAGGGCCGGCTGGCCGCCGCGGCCCTGTGCGCCGCCGTCCTGCTCGTCCTCAGCGGCCTGTGGATCCTGTACCTGGTCGCCAACCGCGGCTCGCCGGGCGCCGCCGCCGGCGCCCGGGACCTCGTCGTACTGGTCTACGGCCTGCCCGCCGCGGCCGCCGGCGTACTCATCCACGCCCACCGGCCCACCCGCCCGGCCGGAACGATGCTGCTGGTCTACGCCGCGTCGGCGATCCTGCCGGCCGTCGCGTCGGCCCCCCTCTGGTTCGAGGACGCCGGCCCGCACGTGCGCACCGCGGTGATCGTCTTCGACGCGCTGGCCACCCTGGTCAAGGTCACCCTCTGGTACTCGCTGCCGCTGTGGGTCCCGTACGGCAGGCTGCCCGGCCGCTGGTGGTGGCTCTACCTCGCGGGCGTGGCCCTGTGGTGCGCGCCGATGGTCTTCGCCTTCGCGGGCGCCGACCGTCAGTACGGCGCCCCCAACCCGTTGGCCGACGGCTGGTGGGGCGAGACGGCCACCGCGCTCGACGACCGGCTGGGGGCCGTCCAGGAGGCCAGCCACTTCCTCCTGCTGGGCGTCGGCATCGCCGTGATGCTGTGGCAGGTCCACCGCAGCCGCCCCCGCCACCGGCGTCCGATCCTCCTCCTGATGTCGACGTACCTGCTGTGGGCCGCCGCGCAGGTGATCTCGTACTACTTCGAGGCCGACCACTTCTGGCCGGCCTTCTCCTTCTTCCTCGGCGCCTCCGCCCTGTGGTGGGTCTCCGTCGGCTACGTGGTCGTGCGCACCGGCGCCTGGCGCATCAGCCGCTCCGCGCAGCGGATCCTGGCCGGCCTGGTCGTGACCACCGTCCTCACCTTCGTGTACGTGGCGAGCGCCGCGGCCCTCGCCGCCGGCCCGGCCCCCGCCCACTCCGACGACGTGCTCGCGGCGCTCGCGTTCCTGATGGGCGCCGGACTGCGCCGCACCTCCGCCTGGGCGGTGGCCCTCGTAGACCGCGTCTACTACGGCGACCGCGCCCACCCGTACCACGTGCTGCGCACCCTCGCCCAGCGCATCAGCCGCGAGGTCAGCCCGCAGGACGTCCCGGCCACCCTGTGCCGCACCGTCGTCGAAATGCTGCGGCTGCCCAGCGCCGCGCTGGCCGTCCACACCCGGGCGGGACCGCGGGTGCTGGCGCTGGCCGGCCGCGAGGGCGACCACCAGCGGCGCTTCGACCTGCTGCACCAGGGCGCCGTCATCGGCCACCTGGAGGTGAGCCCGCGGGAGGGCGAGACGGCCTTCGACGCCCGCGACACCGGCATCCTGTCCTCGCTCGCCGACCAGGCCGCCCCCGCCGTCGCCTCGCTGCGCCTCCAGGAGGACCTGCGCACCAGCAGGGAGCAGATCGTCACCGCCCGCGAGGAGGAACGCCGCGGCCTGCGCCGGGACATCCACGACGGACTCGGTCCGGCCCTCGCCGGCCTGCGGCTGCGCGTCGAGAACGCCGCGACCCGGCTGCCCCCGGACGAGCCGGTGCGCGACGCCCTGACGGCCGTCGGCGGCGACCTGGGCATGGCGATCAAGGAGGTGCGCCGGATCACCGACCGCCTCGGGCCCGCGCCGCTGGGCGAACTCGGACTCGGAGGCGCGCTGCGCCAGCTCGCCTGCGCCTTCGACGGGACCCGCCTGGCGGTCACCGCCGAACTCCAGCCCTCCCCCCTGCCGCCCCTGCCGGCGGCCGTGGAGGTCGCCGCGTACCGGATCGCGGCCGAGGCCCTCAACAACGTGCAGCGGCACGCCGGGGCGGCGCGCGCCGAGATCCGGGTCCGCGTCGACGACGCCACGCTCGTGCTCTCGGTGTCCGACGACGGGACCGGGCTCCCCGAGGGCCCGGTGCACCGGGGCGTGGGCCTGCAGTCGATGGCCGACCGGGCCGCTGAGATCGGCGGCCGCTGCACGGTGTCCCGGCTGCCGCGCGGCACCCGGGTCCGCGCCGTCCTGCCACGGCCCCCCGTGCCCGAGACGGTGGACGGCGCCCCATGACGGGACCGCCGCCGCCCCGGTGGGGTGGCGGCGGTCGATTCATCGATTCGTGGATGGGCGGACGGGGCGGTGAGCCGGCGGGTTGCCGGCCCGGCCCGATCACGGACGCGTACGGTCCGGGCCCGCGGCCCGCCGGTCAGCGGGCCCGCGTCACGAGTCCGGTGAAGAACTCCCGGATCCGCGTGCACGGGATGCACTCGCGGGTCGCCCCCGGCCCCCGCCGGGTGCCGCCCCGCAGTCCCCGCGGGACCGGCTTGCCGTCCGGCCGGGACTTGGCGAGCACTACCGCCGCGAGCACCGCGCACACCGACAGCGATGCGATGACCTTGTTCCTCATGTCCGGTTCTCCCTCGTCGTGGACACCACCGGCTTCGTGGACACCACCGGTTTCCTGCCGCGCGGCGCGTTGCGCACGGCCTCGACCACAGTGGTCCCTCACCCGTCCCGAACGCATGAGGCACCTGACCCATTCGCGCCCGTCCCGGCCCGGGCACACCCCGCACGAGCCCCGCAGCGGGCCCCGCGCGGGGCGAAAACGGGGTGCGGCAAGATCATCTTCGGTGTCAGACTGCCCGGGTGAATCAGGAACAGATCTCCGGCATCGCCCACACCGCCCACCCGATCAAGTCCCCGCTCGACGACGACTCCGTACGCACCCTCCTCGGCCACGGCGTCGCGCGCGGCGGCGCACGCGTCCTGGACCTGGGCTGCGGCACCGGCGAGTGGCTGCTGCGCGCCCTGGCCGCCCACCCCGAGGTGCGTGCCGAGGGTGTCGACATATCGAAGGACTCGCTGGCGCAGGCCCGGGCGGAGGCGGATGCCCGCGGAGTCGGCGACCGGCTCGAACTCCACCACACGCCGGCCGCCGAGTTCTCCGCCCCGCACGGCTTCGACCTGGTGCTCTGCGTCGGGTCCACGCACGCCTTCGGCGGGCTGCTGCCCACCCTCGCCGCCGCCCGCGAGTACCTGGCACCCGGCGGTCGCGTCCTGGTCGGCGACGGCTTCTGGCAGAGCGAACCGACCCCGGACGCGGTCGACATGCTCGGCGAGTTCGCCGATCTGGCCGGCACCCTGGACCTGGTGGCCGCCGACGGCTGGATCCCCGTCCACGGCCACGTCAGCAGCCGCCAGGAGCTCGACGACTACGAGTGGTCCCTCTGGGGCTCGCTCGCGTCGTGGGCGCTCGACCACCCCGACCACCCGGACAGTGCCGAGGCCCTCGCCACCGCGGCCGCCCGCCGCACCGAATGGCTGGGGACCTACCGCGACAGCTGGGGCTTCGTCAGCCTCGTCCTGCGCAGCACCCGCGGCTGACCCGTCCGCGCGCCAAGCGGATCACCGTGGCCCGCGGTGATCCGCTTCACCCGTGTTCTTGCTCCGAACGCCTCCGTCCCCGTGAGGGCGAGGTGTACGGTCGTCGCCGACGGCGGGGGCCGAAGGGGCGGAGCGGGCGATGGACGGGGACTTTCGCTACCGGGCGGAACGCATCGCGCTGGCCGTGATGGCCGCGTCGGGCGTGCTGGTGCTGCTCGCCGACCTGTTCGGCTGGCTCGACGTGCTGGCGCCCGGCGGCGCGCTCCCGAAGGTCACCCTGCTCATCCTCAGCACGGTCACCGTGTTCCTCCTCATGGAGATCGACCGGCTGCGCAAGCTCGACGACGTCGACGACCGGCTCGCCGTCCTGGACGCCAACATGCAGGCGCAGCTGTCCAAGCTGGACATCGACGCGGTGGCGCAGCGGCTCCGGCAGGAGCGCTACGCCGGCGTGATCGGCGTCCACGGCCGGTTTCCCGAAGAGGAGTTCATCCGCTACGTGGAGAACGCCCGGCAGGAGGTGGTGATCCTGCAGACGTGGATCCCCAACCTCCCCCACATCAAACGGGCGTTGGAGAAGGCGATCGTCGACCGGCGGGTCCCGGTCCGGGTCCTGCTGCTGCACCCCTCGTCACCGGTGGCGGGCCTGCGCGACGAGGCGCTGCGCACCGTACGGGACCCCGCGCTCGCGGCCGACGTACGGGCGAGCGTGGAAGGCTGCCTGGCGGGCCTCGCCGAGCTGGACCGGGCGGGCGGCAGGCCGGCGGAGGACCGGGCGCTGCTCCAGGTGCGGGTGTACAACTCGCTGCCGTCCATCGCCGTGTACAAGGCCGACGAGCACATCCTGGTGAGTTCGTTCCTGCACGGCCAACTCGCCATCGATTCCACCCAGATCGAGATCGACGGTGGCGATACCGTGATGGGGCAGGAGGTCCAGCGGGAGCTGAGCACGTTGTGGAGCATCGGCAGGGAAGTGGACCTCCGCGACTGGCGCGCTTCGCTCCGAAGCATCACCCCGTGATCCGTGGAAAGGTACGACCATGCACGTCATGCAAGGTGTGGACGAGTTCGAGGACCGCCTGATCGAGCGGTTCGAGCAGCACCCGGTCCTGGCGCACATCGGGCAGCTGCCGGAAGCCGATTTCGTCGAGCTGCTGCTCCAACGCCGTTTCGTGTCACTGGCGTTCACCCCGTCGTACGACCTGGCGATCGACCTGCTGGGCGACGAGGAGGGGCTGCGGATCGCCCGGGTCATCCTGCGCGAGGAATACCCGGACGGCCTGGGGCACACGCCCTCGCACCGCGAGGACATGATCCACGACATGCGGCTCCTCGGCATCTCCCGCGAGACCATGGCGGCCTCGCGGCCGACGGCCGCCACCCGGCGGGCCATCGGTGACACCCTCGGGCTGATCGCCGACGCGGGCGGCCACCACGACTCCGACCTGCGGCTGCTGACCCTCCTGCGGTTCTGGGGCGAGGTGCTGGTCTCCGTCGAGTACGGACGGCTGTGGCCGCGGATGGAGCCGCTCCTGGTGCGCGACGGCCGCAACAGCTCGCGCTTCTACCACCCGCACTACGTCCACGACGCCAAGACCCACTCCCTCGCGACGGTGTCCCTGCTGTCCGGCACCCACTCCGACCGGCTGGCCACGCGGGTCGCCGAACTCATGGCCGGCGAGGAATCGGCCGACCGTTTCAAGGAGTTGGAGGAGCAGGCCCTCGCGCTCAAGGTGAGCTTCTACGACCAGTTCCTGCCCGCCGTGGACCGCGTGAGCGCCTGACCGGGCAGTCCGTCCGGGGCGCGGTTCGGTGGGCGCCATGCCTGAAGCCCGCTCGGCGCACGCGACAGCCTCCCGAATCCCAAACCCCGCTGTCAACGGGAGAGTTAAGAAACCTTCCGATTGTCGTCGAATTGGTCCAGACCTGTTGACGGGGCCGATTCGGAGCAATAGATTCCCGGCCACGCGGCACTCACCGCAACGCCGTCCCGGCCCACCCACCCCACCCGCCACGGCACATCCAGGTCCGGAACAGCGGCGAAGCACCCGCCTGCGGCACGCCGGCCGCCGGCACCCCACCGTCCAGCGCCGCGCCCCCCACTCCCGGAGGTACTCCCTTGCGCACCCGTGCCCGAACCCGTACCAGCACCCGCGGCGGTGCCCCTTCCCGCGCCGGCGCCCGGCTCCGCCTGGCCTCCGGCCTCGGCGCGGCCGTGCTCGGCGCGGCAGCCGTACTCACCGCCCCCGGTTCGGCGTACGGCGCCGACCTGCTCGCCAACGGCGGCTTCGAGACCGGCTCCCTCTCCGGCTGGACCTGTAGCGGTGGACTGGGATCCGTCGTCGGCTCGCCCGTACACGGCGGTACGAAGGCGCTCGCCGGCGCGGCCACCGCGTCCGACCACGCCAAGTGCACCCAGAGCGTCGCCGTCCAGCCCAACACCACCTACTCGCTGACCGGTTGGGTCCGCGGCAACTACGTGTACCTGGGCGTCACCGGCGGCGCCTCCACCTGGACCAGCTCCGCCGGCGCCTACTCCAAGCTCACCGTCTCCTTCACCACCGGCGCTTCCCAGACCAGCGCCGAGGTGTACGTCAACGGCTGGTACGGACAAGGCACTTACCACGCCGACGACATCAGCCTCGACGGCCCCGGCGGCAGCGCCGACACCCAGGCGCCCACCACCCCGGGCGCCCTCACGAGCACCGGGAAGACCTCCTCCAGCGTCTCCCTGACCTGGAGCGCCGCCACCGACAACGTCGGCGTCACCGGCTACGACGTCTACCAGGGCGCCACCAAGGTCGCCACGCCCACCACCAACTCCGCGACCGTGACCGGGCTGAGCGCGAGCACCGCCTACAGCTTCACCGTGCGCGCCCGCGACGCGGCCGGGAACACCTCGCCCGCCTCCAACAGCGTCTCCGTCACCACCGACCCCGGCGGCCCCACACCCACCGGCTTCAAGCAGGCCGCGCCCTACCTCTACCTCGGCTGGGGCAACCCGCCGAGCGCGACCACCGTGATGAACGCGACCGGCGTCAAGTGGTTCACGATGGCCTTCATCCTGTCCTCCGGCGGCTGCAACCCGGCCTGGGACGGCCAGCGCCCCCTCACCGGCGGCATCGACCAGAGCACCATCAGCGCCATCCGCGCCGCCGGCGGCGACATCGTGCCCTCCATCGGCGGCTGGCAGGGCAACAAGCTCGGCCCCAACTGCTCCTCGGCCGAGGCGCTCGCCGGCGCCTACCAGAAGGTCATCGACGCCTACGGCCTCAAGGCGATAGACGTCGACATCGAGAACACCGACGAATTCGAGAACGCCACGGTCCAGGACCGCATCCTGGGCGCCCTCAAGATCGTCAAGCAGAACAACCCGGGCCTGAAGACCATCCTGACCTTCGGCACCGCCACCACCGGCCCGACCAGCTGGGGCAACCGCCTGATCGAGCAGGCCAAGGCGCAGAACGCCGGCATCGACGTCTTCACCATCATGCCGTTCGACTTCGGCAACGCCTCGACCGACATGTACGCCGCCACGGTCAGCGCGACCGAGGGCCTCAAGGCCAAGCTCAAGTCCACCTTCGGATGGGACGACGCCACCGCCTACGCCCACATCGGCATCTCCGGCATGAACGGCATCAGCGACACGCAGGAGACCACCACCGTCCAGAACTGGACCGACATCCGCGACTGGGCCAACTCCCACCACATCGCCCGGCTCGCCTTCTGGTCCGTCAACCGCGACCGCGGCTGCCCCGGCGGCGGCCTCCAGGAGACCTGCTCGGGCATCGCGCAGAGCGACTGGCAGTTCACCCGCCTCACCGCCGGCTTCACCGGCTGACCCGCCCGCGGGAGCACGCGTACCGCCCCACGTCGGCACGCGCGCTCCCGCACGCCTCGTCCGGCCGGCCGCGGGACCGGCTCCCCGGCCCCGCCGCCACCCGCGCCGCACCCCTCACTCGTAGCGGTGCAGGAGCGACTCCCGCTCGCTCTCGCGGATCTGCTCCAGCGTCAGCCCGGGCAACCCCAGGTGCGACAGCGTGATCTCCGCGGAGCTCGGCAGCTCCTCGTCGCCGACCCACCGCTCGGGCTGCCACGCGTTGCCGCGCAGGAACGCCTTCGGGCAGTGCTGGTACGCCTCCTCGACCTCCACCACGATGGCGCTGCACGGCGGCTTGCCGACCGCCGTCAGCTGCTCCAGCAGCAGCGGATCGGTGGAGACGCACGCCCGGCCGTTCACCCGCAGCGTCGTCGCACGGCCGGGGACCAGGAAGATCATCCCGGCCCGCCCCGTCTCCACGATGTTGTGCGCGGTGTCGAGCCGCTTGTTGCCGGTGGCGTCGGGCACGGCGAGCGTGAACTCGTCCAGCACCGCCACGAACCCGGCCGGACCGCCGCGCGGCGTCACGTCACAGTGGCCGTCGGCGTCCGCGCTGGCGATGAACACGAGCGAGGAGCGCGCGATGAACGCGCGGGCGGGCTCGTGGATCCGGTCCACGGATTTCAGCCGGGCCATCTCGCCGGGCTGCTCGTAGACCTCGCGGAGCTGCGCCGCGTCCCGGACGGCGGCGGACTTCAGGGCGTCGAATATGCGGCCGGCCGGCCGCTGCTTGGTGGTCACGTACCGGAAACCTATCCGACGGCCGATCTTGTGACGACGGAGAATCCGCTGTTCACACCGCCAGCGCGGTGGTGACCACCAGCGGCGGCCGGGAGCGCTCGGCGGCCCACGCGGACCCGGCCACCAGGGACGGCTCGGCGATCGCCGCCGCCTCGTCCACCGTCGGCCGCTCCTGGACCACGTTCCGGAACCCCGCCCGCTCCAGCAGCCCGGGCAGCACGTCCACCGGCCAGGCGTGGTTGCGCACCTGCTGCCAGGTCCCGTCGGTACGGCGCAGCCACAGCGGCATCTCCTCACCGGGCCGGTACGCGGCCCCCGCCACGCCCACCCGCAGCGAGGCGTACTCCCGGCCCGCGCACGCGGGGTCGGTCGTCAGCAGCACGAGCGGCGCGCCGGGCCGCAGCAGCCGGTGGATCTCCGAGAACACCGCGAGCACCGTCTCCTCGTCCGGCAGCGAGGCCAGCACGTGGTTGCACATCACCGCGTCCGCGCACCCGTCCGCCAGGTCGGCCGCCCGGCCGTCCTCGACGAGGTGGTACTCCGCGACCGCCGTCCCCGCACCGCGGGCCAGCGCCAGCATCTCCGGGGAGGTGTCCACGCCCAGCACCCGCACGCCGAGCGTGCGGGCGGCCCGGTCGGCGACCCGCCCCGGACCGCAGCCGTAGTCCACGAGCACCCGGCTGCCGCCGATGAGGCCGGCCACGGCCCGGAAGACGAACGGATAGCCCAGCAGCCAGTCCGTGGCCGCCTCCACCGCCGCGAACGCCTGCGCCCCGGCCTGCCCGGCCCAGGTGATGGCCTCGCCGTCGCCGGCACTTTCCGGCCGCGCGCCCTGTTCCGGGCTCCGCTGTGGGCTCTGCCCGTCCGACCCGTTGCTCACCGTCCCACTATCGGACGGCCGGACCCGGCGCGCCCGGGCCCGCGCATTGCCGGGCGTGTCGCGGACTCAGCGCATGAGGGTGGCGGCCCCGGCGGCGAGCACCGTACCGGCGGAGAACGCGACGGCGGCCATTCGGCCGCGGCCGTCGACGAGGACGAAGTCACGGCAGGACGGCCGTTCTTCGACCGGCCGGCAGCGCGGGCAGTCCTCGGGGTGATTCATGGCCTCGTCCCACAGTGCGCCGTCGAGCGGCGCGCGGGCGAAGTCGGTCCAGTGCGCATCCATGTCCTGGACAACGAATAGGTGCCTCGCCGGCGCCGGACGCGCACTGAAGCGATACCGCATCGTTGCCGAGCCGCGGCCGGTCCGGCCGTGCCGCCCCCGGGGCGAAACCGCAGGTTGAACGTCCACTTGAACAGCGGCGACCGCCCCTCCCGATCGTCCGAGGGAACACCTGACCGGCCCCACGCACCTCAGCTGGTGTTTTGGCAAGAGCGGACTTGGTGAGGTGGTGCGGATTCCCGGAACGTCCCAGGTACGAGAGCAATATGGAAGATGTCGCCCCCTGGTGACGTAGCTACTTTGCTAAGTGCCGGAAGCGAGCGAACGGAATTCCTTTCCGGTGCGAGACGTGAATGTCCAACGTTGCGCGGGCCGTCGGAAAGAGACGTCCACGGCCGTGATCGATTTCCATCTGACAACCACTCGCCGGGTCATTTCCGCGCGGTGGCGGATATTGCTGCCGCCGTCCGGTCGCGACCGGCCGATGCTTTCTTGGGGTAGGGATGCGTAAATTCGCTGTGCGGGCCGAGCACGGGGTGGTCGGCTTCGCGCCGGTGCGGGCACTGATCAACACGGGCGTCACGGCCGTATGGCCCCGGGACGCGCGCGTCGGGCTGCGGCTGGTCGCTCCCGACGACCCCGCGTGCGCCACGCGCGAGGAAGCGGGCAGCCGCGCCGGCCCGGTCCCCGGCCGGGATCTGAGCCGGCTGCCGCACGGGGAACGGGTGCTGCGCAGCCTGTACGAGGTCGGGCGGGCGTGGCTGGACCAGATCGGCCCCTGCCGGGTCGACATCATCGACGCCGACCTCCTCGACGACGGCAGCAGGCTGTTCTTCGCGACGCTCGCCGAACTGTCCGACGGCGCGGTCACGATCAACTGCCCGGCCGACCCGTCCGTCCCGGCGTCCGGTCCGGCCGACCTGTCCGGTCCGTCCGGTCTGGTGTCCGCGGCCCTGAGCGCCCGCGAGCGCCGCATCGAGCGGCTGGCGGCCTCGTCCGACCGGCTCAGCGGCGAGGAGACCGACTTCCTGTACGAGCAGGCGGTCGGCTATCTCCGCGCCGGCGACGGCTGGACCGCGGAAGGCGTCCTGCGCGCCGTCCTGCGGCAGCGCCCGACACCCGCGGTCTGGGCCAAGCTGCGGACCGCCTGCGCGCTGCTCGGACGGCCCCTCGACGCCGGCCGCGAACGCCACGGCGACCGTGACGCCAGCCGTGACGGCGGCCGGGTCCAGCAGGCGCGCCACGGCGGCCGGTCCGGGCGGGCCGACCGGGCGGGCCGCGGGCCGCTCCGGCTGCACGCGGGCTGGGAGAGGCTGGAGGAGTGGGCCGACACGGCCGGACAGATCGAGAAGAACGCCGTGCACAAGGCCCTCTTCGCCATCGCCGACCGCACGGTGTTCCGGTCGTACGAGACCTACGGGGACGCCGCCCGGCCGCTCGACTTCTTTGTCCTGGTAAAGGAGAGTCTCGTGCTCAAGATCCGTTTTCGCGACCTCGACACCTTCGAGATCGCACAGGTCGGCTCGATCGACGAGGTGCCCGGAATCGACAGGGGAACCGGCCGGGCGGCCTGAAATGACACCTCGGCTTGAAATGGTCGGTCGAGCGGGCCGGTGTGGCCTCCCCAACACCGGCCCGCACGGACGTGGTTGAGCCGCACAAGTGTGCTTGACAGGGTGCGGGGCCTGTGGAAATGTCGGTGGCACTTGCGACACCTGGGCTTGCGCTGTCAGGAATTCGGGGAGATCCAATGCCGCCACTGGAAGTGTCCGGAATAGATGTTTCCTCGCGGGTCCGGGCCCGCGACATTCAAATGGCCGGCGTCGCTGACATACGCCGCCACGTCCTGATGATTTCAGGAGCCATCGACACCGTCGACCACGACGTCTCCGTCTGCGTCAACCTCCCCGAGCCCGGCCGCTGGCAGGTCATCAAGTCCGAGACCAACCTGACGGACCGCACCTGGGTCGCCATGCAGGCGGCCACCGACGAGGACTCCGTCTTCGTCAACGACGCCGACACCCTCGTGATGTCCCGCCAGTTCTCCAAGTCCTTCATCACGCCCGACCAGCGTCGACTGACCTTCTACGGCGGTGAAGTGCGCCCGGGTGAAGCCGTGGTGAAGATGTATTCGCTGGAGACCACCGGCCGCAAGCCCACCTACGCGTACTCCCGGTACAGCCCGATCGCCACCGACAGCCCGGAGGTCGCGGCCAAGACCCTCGACCAGATGATCGCCGAGGGCATCCCGCAGCGCCCGGTCATCGAGGTCATCGTCCCGGTGACGGTCATCGGGTGATCACCTTCGTTCCCCAGCCCCACCTGCTGGACTCGCCCCGGGGCCGGGAGTGGCCGCCCGCCCCCGCCGCCGGGACCCGGAGCCCGGACACCGCCCCGCTGCCCGCCACCGCGGACGTGGCCGTCGTCGGGGCCGGACCGGCCGGACTCGCCGTCGCCTCCGCGCTCTGGCACCTCGGCGTCCACGACGTGGTGATCCTCGACCGCGGCGGCCGGCCCTGCGGCCGCTTCTTCGACCGCGTCGACGTCCTCGGACAGCGCGTCCTGCGCTCGCCCTACGAACACCACCCCGGTGTCGAGGGCTACCGCGACTGCGAACTGCTCGACTACGCCCGCCTCCACTGGTCGTACCTCACCCCGGTCGAGCGCCGCGAAATCCGGATGGCCCAGTCCGGGCACCGCTCCGTCGTGCCCGTCGACGTCTTCGAGGCCTACTGCAAGCACGTCGCCGGCCTGCACCACGTGGACGAGAAGACCTGGCGGGCCACCGTCCGCGAGGTCCGGCCCACCGACGACGGCGTCACCCTCCGCGGCGACGGCTTCGCCGTCAAAGCCGCGTACACCGTCCTGTGCCTCGGCGAGGAGCGCCGTACCGCGCCCGCCCACTGGTGGGACGGCGACACCACCCCGCGCGGCGTCAGCTACTGGGACGAGCCCGTGCCCGGCGAAGCCCGGCGGCTGGTCGTCGTCGGCGCCGGACTCAGCGCCGCCCACCTCATCGCCAACGCGCTGCACGACGGCAAGGACGTGCACTGGATCCTGCGCGCCCCCGAGGAGCGCTACCAGTGCGCCGACGTCAACGCGTCGTTCTTCCGCGCCGAGGGCCGGGCCCGCTTCGACGGCACCAGCTGGGACGACCGCACGGCCCTGATGCGCGGACACCGCCGGGCCTCCGTCATGTTCGAGTTCAGGCCCCTGCTGGAACGCGCCGAAGCCGACGGCCGGCTCACCGTCCACCGCGGCCACGAGGTGACCGCCGTGACGCCCGAGCGCGCCGGCCGCACCGCCGTCCGGCTCGCGGACGGCG
Source organism: Streptomyces sp. NBC_00239 (assembly GCF_036194065.1). NCBI lineage: Bacteria > Bacillati > Actinomycetota > Actinomycetes > Kitasatosporales > Streptomycetaceae > Streptomyces > Streptomyces sp. NBC_00239. The sequence continues at coordinate 7,655,001 of NZ_CP108095.1, forward strand.
CACAGGTCATCGGCGACCACGTCGTCCTGGCGCTGGGCACCACCGTCTCCAACGGCGACGCACTGCTGCCCGCGGGAGTCACCGCCGACCGCGACGGCTGGCCCGACCTGGACGAGCGGACCCTCTCCTACCGCAACGCCCCCCGCGTGTTCGCCGTCGGCGCGGCCGCCGGCATGGTGCTCGGCCCCGCCGCCCGCAACATCGACGGCCACCGGGTGGCGACCGCCCGGGTGGCCACCGCCGTCGCCGCCCACCTGGAAGCGGCCTCCGGCCCGCGCCGCCGCACCGAGGACCGGGTGAACGCCGGTGTCTGACCGCAACCACCCCACCGACCACTCCGCCGGTCACGGCCCCGACACGGGCCCCGAGCCCGAACTCGACGCCTACGACCCGCGGTTCGCCCTGACCCCCGTCGACGAGCCCGCACTCACCGAGACCGGCGTCATGCTCATGGGCCTGGACGCCGAACGCCTCCTCGCCGGACTCGGCATGGCCACCCTCGCCGACGACCCCGCCCAGGTCGCCCTCGCCGTCGACCGGGTCCGCCACGGCGTCACCGCCGCCCTCGGCTTCGACACCCTCGTCGAGGCCGGCGCCCGCCGCTGGCGCGCCGCCCGCACCGCACTCGCCCTCGCGGGCCCGCACCCGCCGGCCCCCGCCTCCCTGCGCCGGGCCTGGGACCAGGCCCTCACCACCCTCGCCTACTGCGACCTCGGCGAGCCGGGCCCCGCCACCACCGCCCACCTCGCCGCCTGCTGGCTCCGCCACGACGAGATCGACCGCTGCGCCCAGCGCCCGGCCGCCGCACCGACGGGGAGCTGAGCCCGGTGTCGTACCTGAACGCGCAGCCCCCCGAGGCCACTCTGCTCCACGTCTTCACCGCCTACCCCGACACCGCGCGCCCGCTCCTCGAACTCCACGAGGAACTCCTGCGCAAACCCTCCCCGTTCACCGTCGCCGAGCGGGAACTCATGGCCGCCTACGTCTCCGGGCTCAACGACTGCGGCTACTGCCACGGCATCCACACTGCCACCGCGGAGGCCTTCGGCGTACCCGAAGGCCTGCTCGCCGCAGCCCTCGCCGACCTCGACGCCGCGCCCGTCGACCCCCGGCTGAAGCCGGTGCTGCGCTACCTGGAGATCCTCACCCGCACCCCGTCGCGCCTCACCCCGCAGGACGCCGAGGCCGTCCGCGCCGCGGGCTGGGACGACCGCGCGCTCCACGACGCCGTCCTGGTCGGCGCCCTGTTCAACTTCATGAACCGGATGGTCGAAGGGCTCGGCATCGCCGGCGATCCCGCCTACGCCCCGTCCGCCGCGGACCGCCTCCACCGGCACGGCTACACGGCCCTCACCACCGCCAACACCGGTTCCTGACCGCCGGAGTTCACCACCGGCACCCCTGCCGGACTCCTGCCGTGGCCCGGTACGTCACGCGACGCGTCCAGTCTTCACCCGCACACCACTGACGCGTGCCTGACAGTTGGAGTCTTCTTCCGTGACCCCTCACCGTCCCGCCCGGCCCACCGCCCTCGCGCTCGCCGCGGCCCTCGCCGTCCTCGCCGGCCTTACCGCATCCGTACCCGCCGGTGCGCAGGCCCGCCCCGCCGCCGGACCGCCGTCCGCCACCGCAGCGGAGCTCCCGTCCGTCACCGCCACCGCAGAGACGGCCACGCTGTTCGACGACGAGGAAGGCGGCAACGCCAACGCCGACGACCCGGCGATCTGGCGCAACGACGCCGACCCGGCCCGCAGCCTCGTCATCGCCACCGCCAAGGAAGGCGGCCTGCGCGTCTACGACCTGAAGGCCCGCCAGGTCCAGGCCCTGACCGCGCCCGCCGGCCCGACCGCCGCCGACGCCCCCGGCCGCTTCAACAACGTCGACCTGGTCCACCGGATGCGGCTCTCCGGCGGCGCCCGCGCCGACCTCGCCGTCACCACCGACCGCGGCAACGACCGGCTCCGCGTCTACCGCATCGACCCGGGCCGCCCCGGCGGCCCCCTCAAGGACGTCACCGCGCCCACCGCGCCCCCCGTCTTCTCCACCACGCAGGACGAGATCAACGACCAGCGCACCGCCTACGGCCTCGCCACCTGGACCGACCGCGCCACCGGCCGCACGTACGCCCTGGTCAGCCGCCGCCACGAGACGACCGTCGCGCTCCTCGAACTCACCGCCGCCCCCGGCGGCACGGTGACCTACCGCACCGTCCGCAGCCTGGACCTCCCGTCCTCCTTCCGGCTGCCCGACGGCACCTCCTGGACGCCCTGCGGCGAACCGGACGAGCGCCCCCAGGTCGAGGGCATGGTCGTCGACCCCGCCACCGGCACCCTTTACGCGGGCCAGGAGGACGTCGGCATCTGGAGCGTCCGCGCCGACCTCACCTCGCGGCCCGTCCTCGTGGACCGGGTCCGCGAGTACGGCGTACCGGCCCGGTACGACGAGGAGACCGAGGAGTGCACGCCCGGCGCCGACCCCGGCTACGGCGGCCGCCACCTGACCGCCGACGTCGAGGGCCTCACCGTCATCGGCGGCCGGGACGGCGAGGGCTACCTGATGGCCTCCAGCCAGGGCGACGACACGTTCGCCCTCTACGACCGCGGCCGCAACGGCCGGCTCGGGTACGAGGGCGGGCTGCGCATCGCCGCCCGCTCCGACGACCTCGACGGATCCGAGGAGTGCGACGGCGCCGCCGCCCTCGCCCGGCCGCTCGGTCCCGACTACCCGCGCGGCCTCCTCGTCGTCCAGGACGGCCACGACGCCCCCGAGGACGGCCCCCGCACCGCCACCGGCTTCAAGTTCGTGGACCTGGGTGCCGTGCTCGACACCCTCGACGACTGATCCCGGGCGCCGCGCCGCCGCCCGCTGACGGGGAGCGGCGCGGCGGCCGCCGTCCGACCGGGTTTTCCCGCGGTGCCCCGTGTACGGCGGGGGCGGAAGTGGCAGGGTGGACGGCATGTGTGGTCGATATGCGTCCAGCCGTGCCCCCGCCGACCTCGCCGGCCGGTTCGAAGCGAGCTGGGACGGGCGGGAGACCCTCGCCGCGAGCTGGAACGTTGCCCCCACCGACCCCGTGTGGGCGGTCATGGAACGCCCCGACCGGGACACCGGCGCCATCGAGCGCAGCCTGCGGGCCGTCCGGTGGGGCCTCGTACCGTCCTGGGCGAAGGACCCGGCGGTCGGCTCCCGGATGATCAACGCGCGGGTCGAGACGGTCCACGAGAAGCCTGCGTACCGGCGGGCCTTCGCCAAGCGGCGGTGCCTGCTCCCCGCCGACGGCTTCTACGAATGGCAGCCCGTCCCCGCCACCGCCGGTGCGAAGGCGTACAAGCAGCCGTACTTCATCCGGCCCGAGGACGGCGCGGTGATGGCGATGGCCGGCCTGTACGAGTTCTGGCGCGACCCGTCCGTGCCCGACGAGGACGACCCCGCCGCCTGGCTGACCACGGCCACCATCATCACCACCGAGGCCACCGACCACGCGGGCCGGATCCACCCCCGGATGCCGCTCGCCCTCGAGGCCGCCGACTACGAGGCCTGGCTCGACCCGGGCCACCAGGACACCCACGCGCTGCGGGCCCTGCTCCACACCCCCGCCAACGGCGACCTGCAGGTCCGGGCGGTGACCACCGCCGTCAACAGCGTCCGCAACAACGGCCCGCACCTCCTCGACGCCCCCGCCGGCCCGGTGCCGGCGCCCCCCGACGCGTTCTGAGGACGCGGCCCGGCCCCGCCGGGGCGTAGGTGGCCGCCCCGGCGCGCGGCTCCTCAGGTGCGGGGCTTGGCGCGGACGTGCATGCGCTCGCCCTGCCTGCCGAAGAGGCTGAGGACCTCGACCGGCCGCCCGTCCGCGCTGCTGAACCAGTGCGGCAGCCGCGTGTCGAACTCGGCCGCCTCGCCCGCCCCGAGGACCAGATCGCGGTCGCCGAGGACGAGCCGCAGCCGGCCGCCCAGCACGTACAGCCACTCGTAGCCCTCGTGCGTGCGCAGGTCCGGTACGGGGCCCCGGTCCGTGATCACCATCTTGTACGCCTGCAACGGGCCCGGGCCCCGGGAAAGCGGTACGACCGTGCCGCCGTCGGGGAGCGTGCGCGGGGTCAGCCTGACCCGGGGATCCCCGACCTCGGGCGCGCCCACGAGGTCGTCCAGCGGCACGCGGTACGCGGCGGCGAGCGGAAGCAGCAGCTCCAGGCTGGGGCGGCGCTGTCCGGACTCCAGCCGGGACAGCGTGCTCTTGGAAATGCCGGTCGTCTCGGCGAGCGCGGCGAGCGTGAGGTTGCGCTGGGTGCGCAGCCGCTTGAGCCGGGGGCCGACCTCGTCGAGGACCGCCCGGTAGGGAGGCGCTGGTTCGTCCATGCGGCCATTGCACCTCCGCCGTCCCGGAAACGGCAACAAGAATTGCCGCCCCGCTCCCGCCAGGTGCACGCTTCCCGGCATGAGCGCACACGGCGATTCCGGACAGGCACCCGTCGACGACCACGGTCACCGGGTCGGCGACCGGCAGGGTCACGGCGACCACGAGAGCCACGGGCCGGGCCACGGCCACGGCCAGGACCACGGGGCGGGCCACGGCCACGGCCAGGACCACGGGGCGGGCCACGGCCACCACACCGACATCGACTGGGAGGTCATGGCCACCCACCTGGAGAGCAACGGCGAGGTCCAGCTCCCGGTCCTGCGCCGGACCGCGGACCGCCTCAAGGAACTGCTCGGCCCCGGCCACCGGGTGCGCCGCGTCCTCGACGTCGGCAGCGGCCCGGGCGTGATGACCTGCGTGTTCGCCGAAACCTTCGAGCACGCCGAGACGGTCGCCGTGGACGGCGCCCGCGGGCTGCTGGACCACGCCCTGGCCCGAGCCGAGCGGCTCGGTCTCCGGGACAGGGTCGCGGTCCGCCACGCGGAACTGCCCGAAGGCTTCACCGGTGCCGGTGCCGGCGCGGACGCGGACGGCGGGAGCGGCATCGGCACGGCGGACCTGGTCTGGAGCAGCAAGGCCGTGCACCACCTCGGCGACCAGCAGCAGGCGCTCGACGCGCTGGCGGCCGTGCTGAGGCCCGGCGGGATCCTCGCGGTGGCGGAGGGCACCCTGCCCATGCGCTTCCTCCCGCGTGACATCGGCATCGGCCGCCCGGGCCTCCAGGCCCGCCTCGACGCCCTGCAGGAGGAGTGGTTCGAGACCATGCGGGCCGAGCTGCCGGGCAGCACCGCCGTGGTCGAGGACTGGCCCGCGATGCTGGGCCGTGCCGGTCTCGCGGACGCCGGCAGCTTCACCTTCCTCCTCGACCTGCCCGCGCCCCTGGACGATCAGGCCCGCGGCTTCCTGCACGCCCACCTGACCCGGCTGCGCGAGGGGATGGGCGGCGCCCTCGACGAGGAGGACCTGAAGACCCTGGACGTGCTCGTCGACCCCGAGGCGCCGGACGGCATCCTCCGCCGCCCCGACGCCTTCCTCCTCGCCGCCACCACGGTCTACACCGGCAGGAACCCCGCCGACGGCTGAGCGGCGGGCGGGGCGGCGGCGCGGCGCCGCCGCGAATGTCGGTCCGCAGCGTGACCCCAGCCCTGCCGAATCGTTCTTTCAGGTGTCGCATTCGATGCACTCATTCCGCGTCCCCGCGGCGTGCGCGACACCGGCCCCGGGACGGACCCCCTCCGTCCCGGGGCCTTCGCCGTGCGCCGTCAGTGGCCGTACGGAGGCTCCAGGCAGCCGGTCTCCGGGAACGGGCCGTTGGTCTTCACCTCGTAGTTGGTCTTCTGGACGAACGCCGTGACGCAGGCGCTGTCACCGACGTAGAGGCCGATCTGGGCACCCTCGGGCGTCACGTAGTGGTCGGTCTCCCAGCGCAGGTCCATCGCCCGCACGTCGAGCGTGCCGCCGAGCAGCTCGCCCTTCGGAGTGACCCGGCGCTCCTCGTACCCGAGCGCGAGCACCGCCGCGCGCACGCTCGCGGGGTCCCACTTCTTCTCTCCCCAGAGCCGCTTGAGCACGGGCTCGATGCGGTCGGCCTGCCTGCGCGCCTCCTCCTCGTCGGCCGGCGCCATCTCGCCGGAGCGGCGGTAGGCGTTGTTCTCCCGGTAGTGCGGGGCGCCGTCGCCGGCCCCCGGCTCCACGTACGGGGACGCCCCCGGCGCGGCAGAGGCGCTCGCGGAGCCCCGGGGCGTGCCGGGCGCCGCCTCCGCCCGCGCGTCCGCGGCCCGGTGCGTGCCGCACCCGGTCAGGGACAGGGCCGCGCCCAGCAGCAGGACCGCCGCGGCCGCGCGCCGGTGTCGTGCACACGTCGAGATCAACATGCGGGCGACTCTGCCACGGCGGGGGAGCGGCGGACCATCCGCACCGGTACTCAGTTCGTACCCGGCGCTGCTACTCAGCGCTCGCCGTCGGCCCGCGCTCAGCCTGTGGCCGGCCGGCGGCCGGCAGTCGGCGGGCAGCAGGCCGGTGGCCGGCCGGCAGCCGGCGCCCGCGCTCACCCCGCCGCGACCGCCCGGCGGACCGCCGCCTCGATGGCCCGCTGGCCGGCCGGCAGCGGGTGGCCGCGGTTGGCACCCCCGTGCAGGCCCACGTCGTACACCCAGGGCTGAGCGGTGCACAGTTCGTGCCCGGTGAGCACCTCGCGCACCGACACGTACGACACCTTCGCCTCACGGGCGGCGGTCGCGATCGCCTGGTCCAGGCGGGTCGCGAGGCTGTTCAGCCCGGCGCGCTCCCCGGACGACAGCCAGAGGCAGCGCGTCGTGTCCGACTGCCGTAGCGGGAACAGCCTGGGGTAGCCGACGACCAGCACCCGGGACGTACGCGGCACGGTCGAGCGCACCAGCCCGTACGAGCTGCGCAGCAGGCCGGGCAGGGTCGAGGTCACGTAGCTGTTGGCGTGGGAGAGGGAGCGGTCCTGGATGCAGTCGACGAGGAAGCAGCGCCGCAGGATGCCGGAGAACCCCACGTCGTTGCCGCCGATGGTCAGGGTGACCAGTCCGGGCGCCGGCTTGACGGCCTTCAACCGGCCGGTCACCTGGGCCGGTTCACCGTGGTACGGCTGGGTGAAGGCCGACGCCTTCGCCCCCGAGCAGGCGACGTGCGCCACCAGTTGCACGCCCGGGTCGTCGGCCGCGAGCAGCCGCGGCCACGCCTGCGCCCCGCGGTGGCAGTCACCGGACGCGGAGTCGAACGGAGGATTTCCCTCCCCGGAGGAGTACGAGTCGCCCAGCGCGACCGTGCGCACCGGCGCGGGCAGCGCCTTCGCGGACTTGAGCAGGGTCGCGCGCGGCTCGTCCATGCCGAGTCCGCCGCGCGGCAGCGAGAACAGCGTCGGCGTCCACGCCGAGCAGTCCGCGTCGGCGCACACGGACTGCTGGAAGTACAGCCTTCCCTCGGCGAACCCGTACACCTGCGTGTGCCCGTTGCGTCCGCCGTCGAACGACGAGGTGTCGAAGGAGTCGAGCGGCGCGCCGGAGGTGTGGCTGTACGCGTCCACCTGGAGGCTGGTCGACGAGAAGCCGCCGTAACTCACGTTGCGGACCAACAGCACCCGGCCCCGGCTGTCCGCGTGCACGGCGACCGGCGCGTAGGCGCGCACGTCGCCGTCCGCGCCGGTGACGCGCGCGGGCAGGGCCCGCGAGAACAACTGCTTCGCCTTGGTGTCGAAGGCGAGCAGCCGGTCCGTGTTCGGGACGTCCGTGCGGTGGCTGCTCAGCAGCGCCGGGGCGCCCCAGCCCGCCGCGGACCAGGCGTTGATCCCGAGCGTCGTGCAGTACGGCAGGACGTGGCGGCCCGTACGCCCGTTGACGCCGAAGACCTCGACCCGGTTCGCGGTGTAGTGGGTGGCGCAGTCAGGCCGGGAGCCGGTCCCGTTCCGGTCGGTGACGTACGCGAAGACGTAGCCGTCCGGGTTGACGGCCAGCCTCTGCGGCATCTCGGACGCCGCAGAGGTGACGCGGACCCGCCCGTACTCGCGGCCCCCGTAGTCCAGGAAGCGGACGCCGTCGCCGTTCCGGTTGAGGACCACCAGGCCGCGCCGGTGGGCGCCGACGAGCTCGCCGGAGTCCGCGGCCCGGTTGAGGAAGAGGAGCGCTCCGGTGGCGGCCGACAGCCCGAACACGGCCGCCTGGGCGCCGCAGGAGGTGTGCCCGGTGGCGGCGCCGTAGACGTTGCCGTCCGCGCCGGTGACCAGCCGGCCGACCGACAGCGGCGCGCTGCCGCAGGTGGAAGTGATGGTCCGGGACCACTGGAGGGCGGCGCCGCGGTACGCGACCACCGTGGACGGGTCCTGGTTGCCGGGGCGCGGGCGTGGCCGGATACCGACCGTCAGCCCGCTGCCCGTGACCGTGCGCAGGCACCCGGCCATGGCGCCCGTCGGTGCGCCCGGCAGCGTCGCGCCCGCGGAGCTGAAGCGCCGTACCGCCGGGGCCGCCGAGGCGCTTCCGTCGCAGCCCTGGACGGAGACACCGGACTGGAGATCGGTCTCCAGTGGCCCCCCGCTCACCCCGGGTGTCGTCCGCTGCCACGGACCGGGCTGCTCCGCCGGTGTGGCGGGCCCGTTCAGCCCGGCGGACAACGACATCGCGGTGACCGCCGTCACCAGCCAGCGCCTGGCACGCATGAGCATCAGCCCCCTGCCCCGAGACCACCCGTTCCGGCCCGGCGGCCGGATCGGGCGCACGGGCGGGCGGTGGCCGAATGCTATCGGCGGGCCACGCCCCGGCGGCGGCGTTTTCTCCGATTCGCCGGTGCGCGGCCTGCCACCGCAGGCATGTCGTGTGCACGCCTGGCGGTGTTACCGTCACGCCATGTCCAAGTCCGAAATTGATGCGGTGACCGCCGAGTTCTTCGGTGCGTTCGACAACCGCGACGGCAAGACCGCCGACCTGGCCCGGCTCCGCCGGCTGATGCTGGTGGGCGGTGTGATCGTCAAGACCGGGCCCGATTTCACGGCTTACGGTGTGGAGGAGTTCATCGAGCCGCGCGAGCGGATGCTGACCGACGGCCGGCTGACCGAGTTCGCCGAGTGGGAGACCTCCGAACACACCGAGATCGTCGGTGACATCGCCTCCCGCTTCGGCGAGTACAGCAAGACGGGCATCCTGGACGGCAAGCCCTTCGAGGGCGACGGCACCAAGACCATCCAGTTCGTCCGCACCCCGGAGGGCTGGCGCATCGCCGCGTTCTCCTGGTACGACCACCCCTGACCGCCCGGCCACCCAAACGGAAACCACGTGACCCGTCGTGAAGACCGACGCGTGCCCGGAGCCGGAGCCGGAGCCGGAGCCGGTGCCGGAGCCGGAGGCGATGCCGGTGCGGAGGTCACGCCCGGCGATCCGGTCAGCCGGCCGGCTTCACGCAGGTCCGGTCCCGGGCGGGGAGTTCGCCGGTGGCCAGGTAGGTGTTGACCTCGGCGTCCACGCACGCGTTGTCGTAAAGGCCGTAGACCGCGTGCCGGTTGGCGCCCTCGAGCGTGACCAGCCGGGAGCCGGGCAGCTGGTCGTGCAGCCTGCCGCTGCTCTTGTACGTGGTGCGCGGGTCGCCGGTGGCGGCCACGATCAGCACCCGCGCGTCGCGGTCTATACGGGTGGGTTCCTCGCGCGGCCGGTCCCAGAACGCGCACGGACCGATGTTGTCGGCCAGCGGGCCGAACACCGGGTGCGCGGCCCTGTTGCGCTGGATGTCCCGCCAGTAGAGCTCGGGATCGCGCGGGGCGGCCACGTCCCCGCAGATGATCGCGGCCTGCGCGCCGCTCGGGGTCTCACCGCGCAGCGCGAAGCGCAGCATCGCGGCGAACTCGGGTGACAGCCGAGACGGTTGGCCCGCCGCGGCCTTCGCGAGTACGGACACCTGCTCGCCCAGCAGCGCCCGCGCCGTGTCGGTGTCGTCCGCGACGCCCATGAAGAGCAGGAACGGCACCTGGGTGTCGTCGAGCCGGAACGTCTCGGAGCCGGTGCCGACGGTGAGGGGCTTGCGCGCGGACGCGGTGATGACGCGGTCGACGGTGGCGAGGACTTCGGCGCGGGTGCGGCCGAGCCGGTAGGTGTCGTGGCGGGTCGCGGCCCAGGCGGCCCAGTCGGAGAGGGCTCGTTCGTTCTCGGGTTCGGAGCCCTTCAGGAGCCGGGCGCGGTAGTCGTCGGGGGCGATGGCGCCGTCGAGGACCATGCGGTCGTAACGGCCGGGGAACATCTGCGTGTAGACCGTGCCGAGGTAAGTGCCGTACGAGTAGCCGAGGTAGGAGATCTTCCGCTCGCCGAGCGCGCCGCGGATGACGTCCATGTCGCGGGCCGTGTTGCGGGTGCTGATATGGGGGAGCACGGAGGCGCCGGCGGCCCGGCACTTGGCGGCCAGGTCCTTCTGTAACGCCACCTGGCGGTCGAAGCCGGCCCGGCCCGTACCCGCCGAGAACCACGAACTGCCCACGGACCAGCCGCAGTCGAGAGGGGTGCTGCGGCCGACGAAACGCGGATCGAAGCCGATGACGTCGTAGCGCGGGCCGACCTCCTTCATCGCCTTGAACGCCTCCGGCGGGGACTCGAACGCGGTGCCGCCGGGGCCGCCGTTGTTGAGGAGGAGGGACCCGATGCGATGGCGGGTGTCGGTGGCCTCCAGCCTGGACACGGCCACGGTGATGGTGCGGCCGCGGGGATCGGCGTAGTCGAGCGGCACGGTCACGTTCGTGCACGTCACGCCGGCCTTGTCGAGGTCGCGGCCCGTGGCGTCGTCGGGGCCGGTGGCGCAGCTGCCCCAGTCCAGGTGCTGCCCGTAGTAGCGCCCCAGCCCGGCTCCGGGAGACTGGCCGGCCGACGCGCTTCCGTGGGAGGGCGGGGCGGCGGCCGTGGCGAGCGCGGGGGAGGCCGTGAGGCAGGCGGCGAGGACGAGTCCCACCGCGGACGCGCGGCGCAGGGCCGGCGTGAAGGCGGTCGGGGGCTTCTTCGGGCTGTCGAGTCCGTATGTCATGCCTCTGACGCTAGGGGCGCCGCGACCCGCATTCACGACTGCTGTCCCCCCGACCCCAGGTGGGGACAACCCCACCAACAGCCCCGCCGGGGGCCAAAGCGGACCCACCGTCACACACCGGACGGCGCCGGCAACGCCACGCCACCGTCGCGCCCCGACCCCCGAACGGCCCCACCGCACCGGCCTCGCGGGTGTGGCCGTGCTGCGCCGTCCGGCCTCATGCGGGGCACGGCGCGGCGGCACGGGACGCCGGTCGTGGTGGGCTCGTCGGCGCAGTCCGTCGAACCGATCACGAAAGGCGGTATCCGGTGCAGCGAACCGGTTCCCCCTCCGCAGTCGTCCCGCTCGCCACCGGCTGACCGGGATGGCCCACGCACCGCAGAAGATCAACACGTTCCTGATGTTCGAGGGCCGGGCGGAGGAGGCGATGACCTTCTACCGTTCGCTGTTCCCCGACGCCGAGGTCCTGGACATCAGCCGCTACGGCGCCGAAGGACCGGGGAAGGAGGGCACGGTCGTACACGCCACGTTCTCCCTCGCCGGGCAGCAGTTCATGTGCTCCGACAGCCCCGTCCACCACGACTTCGGCTTCACCCCGGCGGTCTCGCTGTTCGTGCAGTGCGACACCGAACCCGAACTCGACCGCCTGTACGCGGCCCTCGCCGAAGGCGGCGCCGAGCTGATGCAGCTGGGCTCGTACGGCTTCAGCACCAAGTTCGGCTGGGTGAACGACCGCTTCGGAGTCTCCTGGCAGCTGAACCTGCCCTGGTGACGCTCACGGCTGCGGGGTCCGGGTGAAGGCGCGGCGGTACGAGCGGGGCGGCACGCCCCTGCGGCGTACGAACTGTTCGCGCAGGACCGCCGCACTGCCGTAGCCGACCCGGCGGGCGATCTCCTCCACGGGCAGGTCCGTCGTCTCCAGGAGTTCCTCGGCGCGGCTCAGTCGCAGGCCCCGCAGCCAGGCGTGCGGAGTGGTGCCCGTCGCGGCGGTGAAGCGGCGGGCGAAGGACCGCCTGCTCATCAGGGCCCGCCGGGCCAACTCGTCGACGGGCAAAGGCTCGTGGAGGTTCTCGCGGGCCCAGGCCAGCACCTCGGCGAGCCGCTCGTCCCGGCAGTCCTCGGGTACCGGAGCGGCCAGGTACTGGGCCTGCCCGCCGTCCCGGTGCGACGGCAGCACCAGGTCCCGGGCGATGGCGTTGGCCGTCGCCGCTCCGTACTCCCGGCGCAGCAGGTGTAGGCAGAGGTCGAAGCCCGCGGCGGCGCCCGCGCCGGTGACGATCTGCCCCTCGTCGACGTACAGCGCGCCGGACTCGACGGCGACGCCCGGGTGCCGATCGGCCAGCAGATCCGCGAACCGCCAGTGGGTGGTGGCCCGTCGGCCGTCGAGCAGCCCCGCGGCGGCGAGCGCGAACGCCCCCACGCAGTGCGCCGAGACCAGGGCGCCGCGCGCGTGCGCGGCCGACAGCGCCTCCAGTACGGCCGGGGCCGGCGGGGTTCGGAAGTCCGCCCAGGGCAGGGCGAGTACGAGATCGGCGTCGGCCAGCCGGTCGAGCCCGTGCTCGACCGCGACGGGCACCCCGACGTCGGTCCGCACCTGCCCCGGCCGGTCGGTGCACAGCGCGAAGTCGAAGCGGGGCAGCCCGGCGCGCGCGGCGAACACCTCGGCGGCCAGGCCCACGGCGAGCATGCCGACGCCGTGCGGGGCGTAGGCGGCGATGGTCACGAAAGACGACATCGGCCGAGTGTGGCACGCGTGGCACGTTTCCTGCGATCAGTGGCAGAAGGGCCACTCGTCGCCGCGGTGCCCGACCGGCAGGATTCGAGTCATGACAGACGCACCGACCGGCCGCAGCGCCGCGTACACGATCCTCACCACCGGCTACACCCTCTCCACCGGCCCGGGAGTCGCGGCCACCGTCTCGTACGTCACTGACGGCGACCGGCACGTGATCGTCGACCCCGGCATGGTGGCGAGCCGCGACCGGATCCTGGGCCCGCTCGCCGAACTGGGCCTCGGCCCCGACGACATCACCGATGTGGTGCTCAGCCACCACCACCCGGACAACACCATGAACGTCGGCCTGTTCGGCGAGGCCCGGGTCCACGACCACAAGGCGATCTACGAGCGCGACCAGTGGACGGACCGCGACGCGGAAGGCTACGAACTCGGCCCGTCCCTGCGCCTGATCCGCACCGCGGGGCACAGCCCGGAGGACATCACGCTGCTGGCGGGCACCGCCGAGGGCGTGGTGGCGTTCGTCGGCGACCTGTGGTGGCGCCCCAACGGCCCGGTGCACGACCCGGTGGCTCCGGACCACGACGTCCTGAGGGCCTCCCGGCTGCGGGTGCTGGCCGCGGCGGACCTGATCGTGCCCGGCCACGGCGGCCCGTTCAAGGCCGACGACACCGCCCCGCTGTAAAAGCCGGGGAGCCGGGGAGCCGGAAGCCGCAAGCCGGAAGTCAGGGGTCGGGAGCCGCGAGCGGTGAACCGGTCAGGGTCAGGAGCCGGTGCCGACCGCGCGCACCCCGTCGTCGTCCGGCCGCCCGGCGGGTTCGAGGGCCACGGCGGCGGCCCCTGCGGACCGTCCGGCGGTCCGGCAGCCGATGCACTGCGGGTGTCCGGCGCCCGCACCCGAGTCCTTGACCCGCCACGGCCAGTCCGAGGACGCGCGGGGTCCGCCCGGCTTGCCCCAGCCCGCCAGGTGCAGGCCCCACGTCGCCAGGAGGGCGAGGAGCGCCAGCGCCCCGCCGATCCACAGCCCCGCGGTCCAGGCGAAGCAGAGGGAGACCCCCGCGATCGCCGCGGCGAGGGTACCGAGTGCGGTTCCGGTCCATCCGGCCACCGTGTGGCCGAGGTCGACATTGCCGTGGGCGCTCATGCGGGCACTCCCGTCCAGGAGAAGGGGCAGGCAGATGCTAGGGAATCCCTTGCCCGCGGGGCAATACCCCGCACATGGCGGCTGGTTGACGAGGAATAGGGCGAGACGGCCGCCGGTTGTCCATGACCGCCACATGATCGGAACCGGTCGGCGGGTGCTGACCCGCCTGGCCCGTAAGAGATGTGAGAGGTCGTCATGAAGATCGGAATCATCGGCGCGGGTGCGATCGGCGGCAATCTGACCCGCCGCCTCACGGCGCTGGGGCACGACGTGTCGGTCGCCAACTCCCGTGGCCCCCAGACCCTGGACGCGCTCGTCGCGGAGACCGGGGCCACCGCCGTCACCGCCGCGGAGGCCGCGCGCGGCGCCTCGGTCGTCGTCGTCACCGTGCCCCTCAAGGCGGTCCCCGACCTGCCCGGCGGACTGTTCGACGGCGCGGCGGAGGGCTTCGCCGTCATCGACACCTGCAACTACTACCCGCGGCAGCGCGACGGCCGGATCGCGGACATCGAAGACGGCGGGCTCACGGAAAGCCGCTGGACCGAACGGCACCTGGGCCACCCGGTGATCAAGGCATTCAACGGCACCTACGCCCAGGACATCCTGGACCGGCCGCGGCCGGCCGGCAGCCCCGACCGCCTGGCCCTGCCGGTCGCCGGCGACGACGAGGCCGCGAAGCGGGTCGTACGGGCGCTCATCGACGAGCTGGGCTTCGACACGGTCGACGCGGGTGGCCTCGACGAGTCCTGGCGCCAGCAGCCCGCAACCCCCGTGTACGGCCTGCGCGCCGGTGCCGAGGAAGTCACCGACGCCCTCGCCCAGGCTTCCCCGGCCCGCACGCCCGACTTCCAGGGCTGATGAGGAATTTCTGCCGGAGGAAGGGAGGTTGCAGCGGGCATGGCCATTGAAATCGACAGTGACAGTGACATGGGCGCGGACATAGCGACGGGCACCGGTACGGACCCGGTCGCGGGTACGGAGACGGACGCGGAGGCCTACGAAGGCCGTTCCTTCCTCTTCGTGCTCGGCAGCGCCCGGGTGGACGGCAATACGCAGATCCTCGCGCGGGCCGCCGCCGAACAGCTGCCCGCCGGGGTGCCGCAGCGGTGGGTGGACCTGAACGGGCTGGCGCTGCCCGACTTCCAGGACGGGCGGCACGAGAGCGACGGGTGGGCGCTCTCGGAACACGAGGAAGTGCTGCGGCAGGCCACCATGGAGGCCACCGACATCGTCCTCGCCTCGCCCCTGTACTGGTACACGATGTCCGCGCAGACCAAGCGCTACCTCGACTACTGGTCGGGCTGGCTGGCAGTGCCCGGCCTGGACTTCAAGCGGCGGATGGCTGGCGGCACCCTGTGGGGCGTGACGGCGATGGCCGACCACGAGGAGGTCGTGGCCGACGGACTGGCCGCCACCCTCAACAACACGGCCGCCTACCTGCGGATGAGGTTCGGCGGAGTGCTCCTCGGCAACGGCTCCCGCCCGGGCCAGGTCCGCGACGACGAGCGGGCCATGGTCCGCGCCAAGACGTTCTTCCAACAGGACGCCCCGCTCGCCCTGTTCCCGCACGAGGAAGCCGCCGGGAGCCCGTCGGCCGCCTGAGCCGGCAGCGGCGAGCGGCGTACCGGCGAGCGCGGGCGTCGGCGAGCGCGGGCCGTGACCGCCCCGAACGGGGCCCGGGACGGTCACGGCCCCGCATCCGGCGCCCGCCACACCCGTGTACGGAGCCGGTCCGGCCCGGGCGGCCCGCCCACACCCACGCCGGCGCCCACACCCACGCCCGCGCGACCGGAGCGCGGTGGGCGGTGGGCGGTGGGCGGTGTCGCGAGGGACGGTGGGCGGTGGGCGGTCCGTGCGAACCCGCCCTGTCCCCGGCCAGGACCCGACCCTTAGGGTCTTCTTGATCGTTTTGATCGTCCTGATCGTTTCCTTCGAGAAAGGCCCCGGCGTCCACGTGACCGAGCCCCGTCCCCACTCCCTGTTCTCCTTCGGCACGCTGATGGACGAACGAGTCCAGAAGACGCTCTTCGGCCGGTCCGTGCCCACGTCCGGCGCCGCGCTGTCCGGGTACGCGACCAGGCCGCTGCCGATCACCGACCCGGCCGTCATCGCCGCCAGCGGCCTCGACGTACACCTGACGCTGGAGTGCGCGCTCGGCTCCGAGGTCCCCGGCGCGGTCCTGCACCTCACCGACGACGAACTCGCGGCCGCCGACGCCTACGAGGTGGACGACTACATCCGCCGCCGGGTGTGCCTGTCCTCCGGTGAGCCCGCCTGGGCCTACCTGGACGCGAACCCGCTCCGCGCGGCGGCGCGCATCGTGATCGTGGGCGACAGCATCGCCTACGGCCGCTGCGACCCGCAGGGCGGCTGGGCGGCCCGCCTGGCCGCCTCCCACATCGCCGCGAACGAGACCGGCCACCGGGTCTTCAACCTCGCCGTCCCCGGCAGCACCCTCACCGACGTCAGCGCGCAGACCCCGGCGCTCCTCGCACCCCGCCTGCCCGACACCCTCCTCGTCGCCGCCGGCATCAACGACTCCGCCCTGCCGGCAGCCGCGCAGACACCCCTACCGGACGCCGACGGACTCGCCCGCCTCACGGCCGACTTGGACTCCCTCGCCGCCACGGCCCTGGCCCACCGGGCGCGCCTGGTCATCGCAGGACCGGCCTGGCTCGACGAATCCCGCACCGCCTCCTACGAAGGCCTCCGCTTCACCCGCGCCCGCGCGTCGGCCCTGCGCGAGTCCCTGCGCACCTGGTGCACCGCCCACCACGTCGACTTCCTCGACCTGTGGGAACCCCTCCGCGACCGCCCCGACCTCCTCGTCGACGGCATCCACCCCACCCCCGAAGGCCACCAAGCCCTCTACCGCCACCTCACCACCTCCCCCTGACCCACCCGAAGAAGCGCGGCCCGCCCGGCCCCCGCAGCGGCCCCCGCCGAACCTCCCGCGCCTCCCCTTCCGCCGGGGCAGGAACCGCCCGAGCAGCCGCCGGGCGGGGGCGGGCCGTAGCCGTAGTCGTACGCGCGAGGTCAGGAGGCCGTGGGGGCGGGGCGGCCGTCGGCCCAGACGATGCGGTAGGTGACGTCGTGGGGGAGTGGTGACGGCGCCGGGCCGGGGAAGACCAGGCGCACGGTCGTGAAGCGGCTCGTGCCCGGGTGTCCCGGCCACGGTTCGGGGCCGCTGAGGGTGACGTTCACCGGGTAGCCGCGGAAACGACCGGCCGCGCAGTACGGAACGCAGTCGTTGACCATGTCCGTACCGGTGGCCGTCGCCGTCACCGCTCCCCAGGTGTCCCAGCGGAGCCCGACGAGCCGGTTGTTGCCGTCGCCGCAGGCCAGCAGGTAGTCGGCGGGACGCACCCGCGCCTCCCCGGAGCAGTCGACGACCACGGTCACCGGCACGACGGCGGGCCGGGGCGCGCCCACGGTCCCGGCGCCCGCCACGATCGCTGCCGGCGCCGCCGTCCGCCCCGCTGCCGTCGAAGCCGGAACACCAGCGGCTAGCGCCCCGGCCAGACACACCAGAGCGGCGCCCCGCATCCAGATGCGGCCGCTCCCGAGCCCGCTGCTGTACGTCCGCCCACTCCCGGCCCGGCCGCCGCCCCAGGACCGGCCGCTCCCTGCCCGGCCACTCCCAGACCGGCCGCTCCCTGCCTGGCGGCTCTCTGCCCGGCGGCTCTCTACGCGACGGTTCCCGATCCGGCCACCGCCGGCCGGCCCACCGGCTCCCGGTCCACGCACGACGCCCCTCCTTGCCTTGACGTCCCACCGCGGCCGATACCGACGCCCGCACCACACCGCGCCGACGTCGGAACCGACACCGCAGCCCACCGCCAGCTTCCCGCATCGGGCCGCAGCCCGCACCCGCTGCCCCGCGACCGCATGCGACTCCTGCACCGTCGCTCCGAGCCCGGAACGGCGCGAGCGGGTGCTCGCGGAGCCGTCCGAGTGCCCCGTACCCGCCGCCGGGCCTCATGAGCGGCACCCTCCACCGCCGCCCCGCCCACCGTGAGACCCGGTCCCGCCACCGTCGGGCGGCTCACTCGGCGGACATCACCGGCTCATCGGCCAGCAGGCGCGACCGGAAGAGTTCGAGGACCTGGTCCAGCGCCGCGCGCGTGGGCTCGCCCGGCTCGTCGACGAGGTGCTCGGTCAGCACGGAGTGCGGCGAGAGGACGGCATCGGGGTTGGCGGTGTCGTCGTCGAGCTCGACCGCCACGAACCCGTCACCCAGTTCGCGCCGCAGGTGCTCGAACCGGCCGCCGGGCACCAGCCGGTCACCCCGGAACCGCAGCCCCATGACCTTCAGCCCCTCGCGCTCGCAACGACCGCGGACGACGGCCAGGTCCTCCGGGCTGATGTCGATGGTCCGCGCGCGGCTCCCCGTCACGGCCAACGGCAGCGACGGCTGGGACAGGACCGGGGCGAGGAGACGTTCGTCCGTCGCCATCGCCAGCGCGAAACCGCCGGTCAGGCACATGCCCACGGCTCCCACGCCCGGCCCGCCGCACCGCTCGTGCTCGTACGCGGCGAGCGCGCGCAGCCACCGCACCACCGGCGAGCTCTTCCCCGTGGCCAGCACGGTGAACTCCCTGCTCACGCACACCTTCAGCGCGGTCGACGCCCCGTACAGCCCGGTCGCGAGCCGCCCGCGCGCATCGGGGTGGGGATCACGGCCCGGCGTGCCGAACAGCACCGGCAGTACGGCGGTGCAGCCGAGCGCCGCCACCCGGTCGGCGAATTCCAGCACCTTCGGCGTGATGCCCGGAATCTCCGCCATCACGATCACGGCCGGTCCGGTCCCCTTGCGCAACACCCGGTGCGTGGTGCCGTCGTGCGAGAACGCGCACTGCTCGTAGTCCGTCAGATCCTTGTCCGGCATCAGTCGACTCTTCTCGGAAGGAGGGACCGTACGGCGGACGAGCCTACGCGCGCCGCCCCCACGGCCCCCGGCGCGGCCTCCGCCCCGCCCCCGCCCTTCGACGGGCAGCTCCCGAGAAAGGGGACCACCGCGCCGCGCCGCGCCTCAGCCGTGGTTGACGGCGTATCAGCTTCGATTGTTGCCTCCACCCGCGAGAGGTGGCTACTGTCGGGCCCTTACGATCTTTCCTGGAAGCCGAGAGTCCACCGGAGTGCGTGTGAGTGAGAAGTCCGCCCCGGACCCGGTCGCGACCGCCCGGAGCATCGCCGAGCTCGCCGAGCGGGCCGGGGTCGCGCTCGACGACCTGCTGCGCGTCGAGGGCGAAGGCGGCCTGTCGTTCGCCTCGGGCCTGCCGGCAGCCGACGTGGAGGCCCTGCTCCGGGGCGAAGCCGTACCGGCCGCTGCCGGCGACCCCGCCGGCCCGGCGGCCCACGCCGACGACACCGGCCGGCCGGACCCCGTGGAGACGCGGCACCGCCAGGTCGTCAACCGCATCCTCTTCCTGCGCAAGACCCGGCTCAAGGCGATGGCCGACGGCCAGCGCCGGGCCTACTCCCTGGCGGAGATCGCGGCCGGGGGCGGCACCAGCGCCCAGTGGCTCGACAAGATGATCAAGACGGGCAAGGCCCCGAACCTGGACCACGCGGCCGGGATCGCGGGATTCTTCGGCGAGGGCATCGAATTCCTCGTCGCCCCGCCCGCCGAGGCCCTGGAACGTGTCCTCCAGGGCATCCGCAAAGACCTGCTGGAACGTATCGTCGCCAGCCAGGACCAGGACCTCCAGCGGCTGCGGGACCACCAGCAGCGCGGCGCCCGCCTCACATCGGACCTCGGCGTCGTCGACTACGCGGCGCGCGCCCTCGCGGACGTGCCCGACGACACGGCGCAGCCCCTCATCGCCCTCATCGAGTCCGTCGCCCGGCGGGCCCGTGAGGAGCGCGAGCGGGACCGGAACCGGGGGTAGCGCGACGCCCGGGTGACCGGGGGAGCGTCCGACAGACCGGTGGAACGACCGGACGGACCCGTAGTTCGGGGGAGCTGCGGTGACCAGTTACATAGCGTGGCGCGTCCGGGGGACCGGTGTGCCCGGGTGAGGAAGACGAGTGGGGCACGGTGGGGATTTCCCGCGAGATGAGAAAACACCGCGACGAGTTGTTCAAGGGGCTTGGTCCGTCCATACCCGATGAGCCCGTCGCCCTGTTCAGAGCGCTGTGCGCGTATCTGACCGAGAGCAGCGGGCGCGAAGTGCGCCTCATGCTGGAGGAGTTCCCGCCGGACACGGTCAGCGGACTGTGGATCAACATGGGGGACTTCGACGTGGTCGCGGTCGAGGCGAACACCTCGCCGCTCCACCAGATCGTGATCCTCGGCCACGAACTGTGGCACCGGAAGGAAGGCAGCTGCGGCCACCACGGCAGCGGCGCGGGCGTCCAGGCCGCGGCGCGCATGCTCGGCGAACGGTGGAACCTCAGCCAGGCGGTGGCCAGCATGGCGGCCCGCACGGACGCCGGCGCGGAAGAGGAGCGGCGGGCCGAGCAGTTCGGCCGGCTCCTCGCCGCCAAGTTCCGTCCGTACTTCGAAGGCAGCCCCAGCGGCATCGCTGCCGACGGCGTGGCGGGCCGCATCTGGGCATCGCTGGAAGGCTGACTCGATCATGGACCAAGGCGTCAACTACTACATACCCGCGTCCGCGCTCGCCGTCGCACTCGTCGTGAAGCTGCCCGCGCTGCTGAGGGGCTGGCGGGTCCCCATGGTGCGCACCGTCAACGCCCTGCTGCTGATGGCGTGTGCCGGGCTGACCTTCTCCGCGCCGCCCACCATCACCGTGGTCAACCGCCTGACCGGAGTGAGCAACTTCTCCGCCCCGCTGGTCTATTCGATCCTGTGCGTGTACTCCTGCAGCGCCCTGGTGATGATGGAGAACTGGCGGGCGGACTCGCGCCACCAGGAGGGCAGCCGCCGCCGGGTCCGCCGCTGGATGCTCGCGTACGGCCTCGTCGTCGTGGCCATCATCGGCTGCTTCGTGCTGGGCGAGGCGCCCGACGAACGGCTGCGCGACTTCGACACGTACTACTCCACCACCCCGTACATCCGCGAGATGATCGTCCTCTACCTCCTCGCGCACATCGTGGCGGCCTGCGCCACCACGGTCTTCTCCTGGAAATGGGCCCTCGACATCGCTCAGGAGGCCCGGAAGGACACGGCCTCCACCGAGGTCGCGTGCCTGCGCGCGGGACTGGTGATCCTCGTCGTCGGGTTCGGCATGAGCCTCCTCTTCGGCGTCGTCAAACTCACCGGTGTACTCACCCATTCGGAGCTGCTCAACGAGGGCGTGGCGCCGTTCGTCTCCCTCGCCGCGCTGGTGGCGGCGGCGGGATTCCTGGTCCCGGTGTTCGGACCGCGCCTGATCGGCCGCGTCCTGCGCCCGTGGCGGACCTACCGGGCACTCGCCCCGCTGCGGCAGGTCGTCGAACACCACGGCCCCGCCGCGGATCAGCCGGTGTTCCTCGAACTGCCCTGGTACGCGGGCCCCGAGCAACGGTTGGTGCACCGGGTGACGAGCATCCAGGACTGCATGCTCCGGTTGCGCCCCTACTTTGACGACGACGTGCGCGCGGACGCATCCCGGCAGGCCGAGGGGGGCGGGGCGGACGAAGCGGCGGCCGCGGCCGCGGGTTTCGCCACCATGCTCCGGGCCGCCGCGGCCGCCCGGGTGCGCGGCGAGAAGTCCGAAGCCGGTACGAGCTCCCGCGCGGCCCTCGCTCTCCGCGAAGCCGAGTCCGTCCACCGCGACCTCGTCGAACGGATCTCCCGTACCCTGCGGCACATCCCCGAACCGGCTGTCCGCCACCGGGCCGAAGCCGACGCCTGACGGGAAGTTCGCATGCCCGGTTGGGGGTGCACTCCCCTGTGCTGCACCCCCACCCGGCGTCGACCAGGTCGGCAACCCCTGGTCTCCAGTGAAGGTAGCCGCCTCACCAGCGGAAATCAACTACAGATGACCGTAGGTCAATCATGGTTGATCCACCCGGCCTTCCGCACTGGGGCCCGCGGCGGCCGGGGCGCAGCCTCCTCGGCTCCCCGCTCGCGAGGAACCCACCGGGGGAATCAGTGTGGCCCGCCCGCCTGCGAGAACGGGTGCGGAGGCGAACCGGGGCCGCGCGGCCGACGTCCTGGCGCCGCGTACGAGCGGGTGAACCGGCCGCCGCTCGACCGGATCGCGACGGGCCCGTCACGAGTGCGCAACAGGCGCCGCACCGGGGAACCGGCCCGATCGGGACACTGTGTCTACCGACGCGAGTGCCGGCGCAGGGCCGGTCGTGAACCTCGGGGAGAGTCCGATGCAGCATCCACACGGTGCGCGCCGTACCGCGGCGGCGATGGTGGCGGCCGCGGCCGTCGCCTTGATGACGGGCTGTACGCCGACCGGCGACGAAGGCGCGGCCGCCCCGTCCAACCCGCCGACCGCCTCGGCACCGGCGGGCGCCACCGGCGGCGGTTCGGCCACCGGCGGCTCGACCGGCGGCTCGACCGGGGGATCCAGTGCGGGATCCAGTGCGGGATCCGGTGAGGGCTCCACGGCGGGATCCACCGGCGGTACGGGCGACCCCGGCAAGTCGGGCGGCCCCTCCACCGAACCCGGTCCACCCGGCGCCAAGAAGCCCTGCACGATCGAAGACGTCAAGGTCTCGGACGGCCACCAGGCGGACGTCCGCCCGCCCGGCACCGGAACGGGGGCCGCCATCGTCTCGGTCACCAACACCTCGTCCCACCTGTGCACGCTCCGCGGCTTCCCGACCGTCGCGGGCGCCGGCAACGGCTCGCCCGACCACAACACCCCGCTCGCCACCACCAATAGCGGAACCGTGTCCTCCGTACCGCTGGCACCGGGTGCCAAGGCGTGGACCAAGCTCACGTTCGTCAACGTGCAGGGCGAGGCGGACGGCTACTGCGTGTCCGGTTCCACGCCGGTCACCTTCCCGACGATCGTCCTGGGCGTCCCGGGCGCCGGCGCTCACCAGATCCCGATGGACGACGGAGTCTTCGCCGAATGCGACAACAAAGTCACCGTCACCCCCTTCTCCGCCACCAAACCCACCTAACCCGCCGTTTGAGGAGCGGGTCCGGGCAGAGCCCCGGTAACCCCGCGCACCTTCAGCCTCTCCGGCGCTTGGGGAGCGGGTCCGGGCAGGGCCCGGGTTAACCCCGCGCACCCTTCAGCCTCTCCGGCGTTTGAGGAGCGGGTCCGGGCGGAGCCCGGCAACCCCGCGCACCCTCAGCCCCTCCGGCGTTTGAGGAGCGGGTCCGGGCAGGGCCCGGGTTAACCCCGCGCACGCTTCAGCCTCTCCGGCGTTTGAGGAGCGGGTCCGGGCGGAGCCCGGTGCCCGGCGTCAGCCGGGTTGTCTTGGGGCTCCGCCCCAAACCCCGCGCCTCAAACGCCGGCGAGGCTGGGAGTTGCGCCTGAGCGCATCGGCAAGATGGAGGTTGCCCCAGGGCACCGGCGAGGCCCCGGGAGTTGCGCCCAAGGCACCTGCAAGCGCGGGGGCCGCACGCCAGGGCGTCGGCAAGGCGGGGGTCGCACGCCAGGGCATTGGCGAGGCGGGGTCGCCCGCCAGGGCACGGGCGAGGCCGCGGTCGGCCCGCCTCAGGCGAGACCCGCCGCCAGGGCGCGGGCGAGGCTGTGGCCGGCCCGCCTCAGGCGGGACCCGCCCCCTCCACCACCCGCACCCGCCGCGCCTCCCGCAACGCCGTATGGACGGACCACACCACCGAAACCAACGGCACGGCGACCACCGCCCCCACCACGCCCGCCGCCGTCGCCCCCGCGATGACCGAGACCGCGACCACCAGCGGATGCAGCCGTACCGCCCAGCTCATCACGAGCGGATGCAGCAGATGGCCCTCGATCTGCCCGATGACCACGATCAGCGCGACCACGATGGCCGCCGTCAGCGGCCCCTCGGCAGCCAGCGCGACCACCGCAGCCACCGCCAGCGCGACCGGCGAGCCGATCAGCGGGATGAACGCGGCGAAGAACTCCAGCAGCGCCAGCGGCACGGCCAGCGGCACGCCCAACAGGTAGAGCGCCACCCCGACCAGGACCGCGTTGGTCGCCGCGACGAGCACGATCCCGTGCGTGTAGCCGGTGAACGTACGCCAGGCCGCCCGCCCCGCCACGTCCCACCGGCCGCGTACCGGCTCGGGCAGCTGCGCGCAGAACCAGGCCCACTGCCGGTCGCCCGAGTGCACGAAGAACACCGAGGTGAACAGCGCGAGCGCGACGACCGTCAGCACGTGGACGAGCCGCCCGGCGCCGCTGATCGCCTCACTGAGCAGCGTCGAGCGATGGCTGGACAGGAACTGTCCGATCCGGGACTGCACGTCCGACAGCGCCTCCGGATTCAGCCGGAACGGCGGCTTCTCCAGCCACTCCTCGATATGGCCGAGGCCCTCCCGGAACTCCCGCGTGAGCGTCGTGCTCTCACCCGCCACCGCTTCCCCTACCAGCGCCAGCCCGCCCAGCACCAGCGCGATCCCGCCGATCAGCGTGACGGCGACGGAGAGCCCCCGCGGCAGCCCGCGGGCCGCGACATCGGCGACCGGCCGGAGCAGCGCGGTGATGACCAGCCCCAGGAAGAGGGCCACCCCGATCTCGTGGAACCGGCCCAGCACGGCGAACACGGCGTACACGCCGGCGCCGACGACCAACAGGCGCCAGGCGTACGCCGCGGCCGTGCGCAGGAACGGGGACACATGGGGCTGCATGCCGAACCACGTACCACCGCGGGGCGGGCCCGCCACGTGCCGGTCCGCAGGTTCGCCCGGACCAGGAGGCCGGACGGGCGAATGCCCCGCGGGTTCCGCGCGCCGCCCCGGCCCCCGCTTGTGCATCGCGATCTCGGTCGCTATCTTGCATTACATGGTTCCTGGTAACGCAATGAACGAAGGGGAGGGCAGGGTACCCAGTCAGGTCCGCAAGGGCGTTCTGGAGTACTGCGTCCTTGCCCTGCTCAGGAACGGGCCCAGGTACGGCGTGGAAATCCTCGAAGAGCTCTCCGTGGTCAGCGTCATGACCACCAGCCAGGGCACGATCTACCCCCTGCTGTCCCGGCTCCGCCGGGAAGAGCTCGTCGAGACGCACCTGCGCGAGTCCCCCAGCGGGCCGCCGCGCCGCTACTACACGCTCACCGACACCGGCCGGGCCGCCCTGGCCGAGTTCACCCGCGCCTGGCCGCTTTTCCGCGACGCCGTCGACCACTTTCTCCACGACACCCAGGGGGAGTCCTCGTGAACGCCACCGACCATCCGCTCGTCCACACCTACCTCACCGCCGTCGAGCGCGAGAGCGCCGCCCTGCCTCCGGAGCGCCGGGCCGAGCTCATCGCCGACCTGCGCGAGCACATCACCGTCAGCCTCGGCGCCGGCGACGGCGACGCCCGGATCCGTGACGTACTGGAGCGCCTCGGCGAGCCCCGCACCCTGGCCGCCTCGGCCCTCGCCGAAGAGCCCGACGGCCGGCAGTCCGCCGCGCCGGCCGAGCGCCGCGGCCGGACCCGCCTCACCCTCGCCCTCCTCGCCGTGGGCGGCCTGCTGTGCCTGGCCAACCCGTTCGTCGGGGCCGTGGCACTGATCGCGGGCCTGGTCCTGCTGGCGAAATCCCCGCTGTGGACGTCCCGGCAGAAGGCCGTCGCCGCGGCGGCCTCCGTCACCGGACCGGTCCTGGTCGGCCTCGCCGGACTCCTCCTGGCCTCCTCCGGCGTCAGCCCCGCCGAACTGCTCGTCGCGGTGGCCCTGTGCCTCGGCCTTCCCCTGGCCGGCACCCTGTCGCTCTGGCGCGCGACGCGCGGCTGACCGCACCCGCCGACCACACCTCCCGACGGCCGGCCGCCACCGGCCGTCCCATAGGGTGACGCTTCGGCGAAGCGACATCCTTCAGGACAGGGGGAGTTGGTGGATTCTCTGCGGCTCGGCGACCCTTCGGACATCGGGGGCTATCGCCTACTGGCACGGCTCGGCGAGGGAGGCATGGGGGAGGTGTTCCTGGCGCGGACGGCCTCGGGCCGTGCACTGGCACTGAAGACCGTGCACCGCGACCTGAGCCTGGAGCCCGGTTTCGCCGAACGGTTCGCCCAGGAAATACGCACCAGCGACCGCGTCCGCTCACCGTGGACGGTGTCCGTCGTGGACTTCAGTCCCCCCGACGCGACACCTCAGTGGCTGGCGACGGAGTACGTCCCCGCCCCGTCACTCGCCGACTGGGTACGCCGCCACGGCCCGCTCCCGGAACCCGCCGTGCGCTGCCTGGCCCGCGAACTGTCGGCCGCACTCGTCGCCGTCGGTACGGCCGGAGTCGTCCATCGCGACATCAAACCGGCCAACGTCCTCCTCGGACCGGAACGCCCCTTCCTGATCGACTTCGGAATCGCCCGCGCTGTCCGCGACCCGCGACGCACCCGTACGGGCACGGTGATCGGCACGCCCGGCTATCTCGCCCCGGAGCAGGCGACGGGGGCGGTGGCCGGAGCCGCGGCGGACGTGTTCTCCCTCGCCGCGGTCGTCGTCCACGCCGCGACCGGCCGCAGCCCCTTCCTCGCCCACGCGGAGGAGCTGAGCCTCCCGGCCCTCCTCTACCGCGTCGTCCACGACGAACCGGTGCTCGACGGGGTGCCGACCGCACTCGTACCCCTCCTGAAGGAATGCCTGGCCAAGGAGCCGGACCGGCGGCCGACCGCCGACGAGGTCCGCTCGCAACTCGGCGCCGCCGAAGCGGACTGGGCGGCGCTGGCACCCGCGGACCTGCTGGAGGACACCCGCCGCCGCGAGGATGAACTCAAAACCCTCCTCATCACCGCCCCGCCCCCTCCCCGGCCCGCCGACCCCGTCGCGGGATTCGGCCCGCCCCCGACCGACGGGTCCTGGCCCCAGCCCGCCCCCACACCCGGCGCCGTACCCCCGTCGGGAACGGTGCCGCCGGCCTCTCCGCCGATTCCACTTCCAGGCGCCTCCGTGTTTCCTCCGACCACCCCCACACCCGATACACAGGGCTCGGCTCCCGCACCGGCCGGGCCCCCTGGCGGTCCCGCCTTCCGTCGGCCCGTGGTGATCGCCGCGGCGGTGGTCGGAGCGGCCGCCCTCGCGGTGGCCGTCACCCTCGCGGTCCGGTGGCCGGGCGGCGACGGTGACGGCAGCGACGGCGCCGGCGGCAGTACGACGCCCCCTCCCGCCTCCTCCCGCAGCTCGGCACCGCCCGCGCAGGCGCTGGCCGCCTCCTGGTCGGGAAACTGGTCCGGCCTCGGCCCGGGAACGCCGGACGCGGACGGCATCACGCAGGCCCGGACGAAAGACTTCGCGGTGACGGTCACCTTCTACGGCGGGAAGGTCGGCGACCTCGTGGGCCGCCAGGTCAGCAACCTGGAGGAGGTCTCCACCGGGCGCAACCTCGGGTGCACCGAGGCCCTGGAACTGAGGCAGGTCCAAGGCAACAGGGCCGTCTTCGCCGCCGCCACCGCCCACCCCACCGACCGGGACGCGGCGTCCGTCGTCTGCCCGCAGGGCAACATCTACGTGGTCACCATGGCGGACACCGACAGGCTGACGCTGGAAGTGGAAGGAGCGCAGTCGGCAGGCACCCCGCCCGCCCTGACCCGCAACCGCTGACCCCGGCTGCCGCACCCACGCCGCCCACGGCCTCACAGGTTGACTCGCACCCCTCGGAAGCGTAATGTTCTCCGAGCCGCAGAATCCGGAACCTGTACTCGCAGACCCGGATGCGGCCAACCCACTACCTACGACTCACCCTGGCGGGTGCGTATTCGGCATGCCCGAATCCGGCCCGGAGCCTCAATTGTGAGCGCCACGGGAAATCGGATAGCGTAGTGAACACGCCGAAAGGCAAAGGCCCCCAACGGCCACCGGAATTCGAATTCCAAGTCGGAAACGACATGGAAAAGAGTCTGGTAAGGTTGGAACCGCCGGAAAGGGAAAACGCGAAAGCGAAGAACCTGGAAAGCGCCGAGGAAGTCGGGCCCGAAAGAGTCTGATAGAGTCGGAAACGCAAGAACGAAGGAAGCGCCCGGAGGAAAGCCCGAGAGGGTCAGTACAAAGGAAGCGTCCGCACCTTGAGAACTCAACAGCGTGCCAAAAATCAACGCCAGAAGTTGATACCCCGACTCACTTCGGTGAGTTGAGGTTCCTTTGAAAAAGTCCTGGCAGGTCTTCGGATCTGGCAGGCAACACTACAGCGAGGACGCTGTGGACGATCTGCCTTATTCCGGCGTGATCGTCCCGCTCTTGCGTGGTGTGCACCCGCAGCTTTTAATTAAGCGCAGACGGGTAAACATTCACGGAGAGTTTGATCCTGGCTCAGGACGAACGCTGGCGGCGTGCTTAACACATGCAAGTCGAACGATGAAGCCCTTCGGGGTGGATTAGTGGCGAACGGGTGAGTAACACGTGGGCAATCTGCCCTTCACTCTGGGACAAGCCCTGGAAACGGGGTCTAATACCGGATAACACTCCTGCCTGCATGGGCGGGGGTTAAAAGCTCCGGCGGTGAAGGATGAGCCCGCGGCCTATCAGCTTGTTGGTGGGGTAATGGCCTACCAAGGCGACGACGGGTAGCCGGCCTGAGAGGGCGACCGGCCACACTGGGACTGAGACACGGCCCAGACTCCTACGGGAGGCAGCAGTGGGGAATATTGCACAATGGGCGAAAGCCTGATGCAGCGACGCCGCGTGAGGGATGACGGCCTTCGGGTTGTAAACCTCTTTCAGCAGGGAAGAAGCGAAAGTGACGGTACCTGCAGAAGAAGCGCCGGCTAACTACGTGCCAGCAGCCGCGGTAATACGTAGGGCGCAAGCGTTGTCCGGAATTATTGGGCGTAAAGAGCTCGTAGGCGGCTTGTCGCGTCGGATGTGAAAGCCCGGGGCTTAACCCCGGGTCTGCATTCGATACGGGCAGGCTAGAGTGTGGTAGGGGAGATCGGAATTCCTGGTGTAGCGGTGAAATGCGCAGATATCAGGAGGAACACCGGTGGCGAAGGCGGATCTCTGGGCCATTACTGACGCTGAGGAGCGAAAGCGTGGGGAGCGAACAGGATTAGATACCCTGGTAGTCCACGCCGTAAACGTTGGGAACTAGGTGTTGGCGACATTCCACGTCGTCGGTGCCGCAGCTAACGCATTAAGTTCCCCGCCTGGGGAGTACGGCCGCAAGGCTAAAACTCAAAGGAATTGACGGGGGCCCGCACAAGCGGCGGAGCATGTGGCTTAATTCGACGCAACGCGAAGAACCTTACCAAGGCTTGACATATACCGGAAAGCATTAGAGATAGTGCCCCCCTTGTGGTCGGTATACAGGTGGTGCATGGCTGTCGTCAGCTCGTGTCGTGAGATGTTGGGTTAAGTCCCGCAACGAGCGCAACCCTTGTCCTGTGTTGCCAGCATGCCCTTCGGGGTGATGGGGACTCACAGGAGACCGCCGGGGTCAACTCGGAGGAAGGTGGGGACGACGTCAAGTCATCATGCCCCTTATGTCTTGGGCTGCACACGTGCTACAATGGCCGGTACAATGAGCTGCGATACCGTGAGGTGGAGCGAATCTCAAAAAGCCGGTCTCAGTTCGGATTGGGGTCTGCAACTCGACCCCATGAAGTCGGAGTCGCTAGTAATCGCAGATCAGCATTGCTGCGGTGAATACGTTCCCGGGCCTTGTACACACCGCCCGTCACGTCACGAAAGTCGGTAACACCCGAAGCCGGTGGCCCAACCCTTGTGGAGGGAGCTGTCGAAGGTGGGACTGGCGATTGGGACGAAGTCGTAACAAGGTAGCCGTACCGGAAGGTGCGGCTGGATCACCTCCTTTCTAAGGAGCATATAGCCGACTGCGATCGAATGAATCGCACGGTTGCTCATGGGTGGAACGTTGATTAGTTGGCACAGTCAGAGTCTGAGAAACCGTGAGTACTGCTTCGGCGTGGAAATCGGGTTCGATGAAGTGACTGTGCTTGGCACGTTGTTGGGTATCTGAGGGTACGGCCGATTGGTCGAACCTTCGCGATGCCGGCCCCAGTGAACTCACTAGCTTGTCTGGTGGGGTGATGGGTGGCTGGTCGTTGCTTGAGAACTACACAGTGGACGCGAGCATCTGTGGCCAAGTTTTTAAGGGCGCACGGTGGATGCCTTGGCACCAGGAACCGATGAAGGACGTGAGAGGCCGCGATAGGCCCCGGGGAGCTGCCAACTGAGCTTTGATCCGGGGGTGTCCGAATGGGGAAACCCGGCAGTCGTCATGGGCTGTCACCCACTGCTGAACACATAGGCAGTGTGGAGGGAACGAGGGGAAGTGAAACATCTCAGTACCCTCAGGAAGAGAAAACAACCGTGATTCCGGGAGTAGTGGCGAGCGAAACCGGATGAGGCCAAACCGTATGCGTGTGATACCCGGCAGGGGTTGCGCATGCGGGGTTGTGGGAATTCTTTTGATCGGTCTGCCGGCCGGTCGGCGAGTCAGAAACCGTTGATGTAGTCGAAGGACATGCGAAAGGTCCGGCGTAGAGGGTAAGACCCCCGTAGACGAAACATCAGCGGCTTGCTTAAGAATCTCCCAAGTAGCACGGGGCCCGAGAAATCCCGTGTGAATCTGGCGGGACCACCCGCTAAGCCTAAATATTCCCTGGTGACCGATAGCGGATAGTACCGTGAGGGAATGGTGAAAAGTACCGCGGGAGCGGAGTGAAATAGTACCTGAAACCGTGTGCCTACAAGCCGTGGGAGCGTCGCGCATTGAGTTTACTCAATGCGTCGTGACTGCGTGCCTTTTGAAGAATGAGCCTGCGAGTTAGCGGTGTGTAGCGAGGTTAACCCGTGTGGGGAAGCCGTAGCGAAAGCGAGTCCGAATAGGGCGATTGAGTTGCACGCTCTAGACCCGAAGCGGAGTGATCTAGCCATGGGCAGGTTGAAGCGGAGGTAAGACTTCGTGGAGGACCGAACCCACCAGGGTTGAAAACCTGGGGGATGACCTGTGGTTAGGGGTGAAAGGCCAATCAAACTCCGTGATAGCTGGTTCTCCCCGAAATGCATTTAGGTGCAGCGTCGTGTGTTTCTTGCCGGAGGTAGAGCACTGGATAGGCGATGGGCCCTACCGGGTTACTGACCTTAGCCAAACTCCGAATGCCGGTAAGTGAGAGCACGGCAGTGAGACTGTGGGGGATAAGCTCCATGGTCGAGAGGGAAACAGCCCAGAGCATCGACTAAGGCCCCTAAGCGTACGCTAAGTGGGAAAGGATGTGGAGTCGCAGAGACAACCAGGAGGTTGGCTTAGAAGCAGCCACCCTTGAAAGAGTGCGTAATAGCTCACTGGTCAAGTGATTCCGCGCCGACAATGTAGCGGGGCTCAAGCGTACCGCCGAAGTCGTGTCATTGCAGTACATACCCCCAACGGGGACTGTGATGGGTAGGGGAGCGTCGTGTGCCGGGTGAAGCAGCAGCGGAAGCTAGTTGTGGACGGTTCACGAGTGAGAATGCAGGCATGAGTAGCGATACACACGTGAGAAACGTGTGCGCCGATTGACTAAGGGTTCCTGGGTCAAGCTGATCTGCCCAGGGTAAGTCGGGACCTAAGGCGAGGCCGACAGGCGTAGTCGATGGACAACCGGTTGATATTCCGGTACCCGCTTTGAAACGCCCAATATCGAATCAGGCGATGCTAAGTCCGTGAAGCCGTTCCGGACCCTTCGGGGAAAGGAAAGTGGTGGAGCCGACGAACCAGACTTGTAGTAGGTAAGCGATGGGGTGACGCAGGAAGGTAGTCCAGCCCGGGCGGTGGTTGTCCCGGGGTAAGGGTGTAGGCCGAGGGGTAGGCAAATCCGTCCCTCATTAAGGCTGAGACCTGATGCCGAGCCGATTGTGGTGAAGTGGATGATCCTATGCTGTCGAGAAAAGCCTCTAGCGAGTTTCATGGCGGCCCGTACCCTAAACCGACTCAGGTGGTCAGGTAGAGAATACCGAGGCGTTCGGGTGAACTATGGTTAAGGAACTCGGCAAAATGCCCCCGTAACTTCGGGAGAAGGGGGGCCATCACCGGTGATGAGTCTTGCACTCTGAGCTGGGGGTGGCCGCAGAGACCAGCGAGAAGCGACTGTTTACTAAAAACACAGGTCCGTGCGAAGCCGTAAGGCGATGTATACGGACTGACGCCTGCCCGGTGCTGGAACGTTAAGGGGACCGGTTAGTGACCTTTCGGGGTTGCGAAGCTGAGAACTTAAGCGCCAGTAAACGGCGGTGGTAACTATAACCATCCTAAGGTAGCGAAATTCCTTGTCGGGTAAGTTCCGACCTGCACGAATGGCGTAACGACTTCTCGACTGTCTCAACCATAGGCCCGGTGAAATTGCACTACGAGTAAAGATGCTCGTTTCGCGCAGCAGGACGGAAAGACCCCGGGACCTTTACTACAGTTTGATATTGGTGTTCGGTTCGGCTTGTGTAGGATAGGTGGGAGACTTTGAAGCAGCCACGCCAGTGGTTGTGGAGTCGCCGTTGAAATACCACTCTGGTCGTGCTGGATGTCTAACCTCGGTCCGTGATCCGGATCAGGGACAGTGTCTGATGGGTAGTTTAACTGGGGCGGTTGCCTCCCAAAGAGTAACGGAGGCGCCCAAAGGTTCCCTCAGCCTGGTTGGCAATCAGGTGTTGAGTGTAAGTGCACAAGGGAGCTTGACTGTGAGACCGACGGGTCGAGCAGGGACGAAAGTCGGGACTAGTGATCCGGCGGTGGCTTGTGGAAGCGCCGTCGCTCAACGGATAAAAGGTACCCCGGGGATAACAGGCTGATCTTCCCCAAGAGTCCATATCGACGGGATGGTTTGGCACCTCGATGTCGGCTCGTCGCATCCTGGGGCTGGAGTCGGTCCCAAGGGTTGGGCTGTTCGCCCATTAAAGCGGTACGCGAGCTGGGTTTAGAACGTCGTGAGACAGTTCGGTCCCTATCCGCTGCGCGCGTAGGAATATTGAGAAGGGCTGTCCCTAGTACGAGAGGACCGGGACGGACGAACCTCTGGTGTGCCAGTTGTCCTGCCAAGGGCATGGCTGGTTGGCTACGTTCGGGAGGGATAACCGCTGAAAGCATCTAAGCGGGAAGCCTGCTTCAAGATGAGTATTCCCACCTCCTTGAGAGGGTAAGGCTCCCAGTAGACGACTGGGTTGATAGGCCAGATGTGGAAGCCCGGTAACGGGTGGAGCTGACTGGTACTAATAGGCCGAGGGCTTGTCCTCAGTTGCTCGCGTCCACTGTGTTAGTTCTGAAGTAACGAACCGTGTCCATGTCCGGTTGGTCAACTTCATAGTGTTTCGGTGGTCATAGCGTTAGGGAAACGCCCGGTTACATTCCGAACCCGGAAGCTAAGCCTTTCAGCGCCGATGGTACTGCAGGGGGGACCCTGTGGGAGAGTAGGACGCCGCCGAACAATCATTGTGGGAAAGCCCCGCACCTTATGGTGCGGGGCTTTTCTGCGTTTACGGCCAGTTATTCGGGCCAGTTATTCGGGCCGGTGGGGTGGGTCAGCACTGCCGCAGGCCCGGGGCGGGGTCGACCGACGTGTGGACGTCCACCGCCGGCACGTTGCCCCACTGGCCGTTGTCCAGCTGAGTCCAGTACCAGACGTTGTTGCCGCCCGGGTGGTTGTCGCCGCGGCCCCAGCACTGGAACCAGCTGAAGCTCGTGTTCAGCGGACCCCGCACCGCGGAGCCGTAGGAGCGGTGCTCGTAGCCCTTGGCGCCGGCGCGGTTGCCGCACCAGAGCCTGCCGTCGGAGCGGACCCCGCATTCGGCCGCGGGGGCCTTGCCGGCGACCGGTACCGCGGCGGCCGGTCCCGAGGCGATCGCCAGACCGGCGGTCAGAGCGGCGGCGAGGCCGAGAGCGGTCTTCCGGAGCATGGACATGGTTCCTCCTGATTGAACTGTGATCGGTGGTTGGTGACCTGTGGTCTGTGAGGGGTCGGCCGGGTCAGGGGCAGGTCGGGACGCCGTCGAGCCAGGCCGGGCCCTGGATGTAGATGTTGGTGAGCCACGCGCCGTACTCGGGGAGGTAGGACCAGGCGTCGTTGGTGTAGCCCTCGGCCGTCACCGTCTCGGCGTGCTTCTGGCACTGGATGCGCACCGTGGTGGGGCCGGCGAACTTGTGCACCCGGGCGCTCCCGGTGGACGGCTCCGTGTGCGTCCAGACGTCCGTGCCCCAGGTGCGGTGGGTGCCCTGGGCGGGCGCGTCGACGCGGACCGCGCCGGCGTAGTCGCCTCCCAGGCGGACGTC
This sequence comes from Streptomyces sp. NBC_00239, assembly GCF_036194065.1. Lineage (NCBI taxonomy): Bacteria > Bacillati > Actinomycetota > Actinomycetes > Kitasatosporales > Streptomycetaceae > Streptomyces > Streptomyces sp. NBC_00239. The sequence continues at coordinate 7,689,047 of NZ_CP108095.1, forward strand.
GCTCACCATGATGCGGGTGCCGGACTGCCGGGCCTCCACCATCTTGCCCGCGCCGAGGTAGACGGCGATGTGGTGGATGGAGCCGCCCGAACCCCAGGCCAGCAGATCGCCCGGCAGCAGGGGAGCCGTGCCCTGGGAGGCGCTGAATCGGGCCGCCGCGTGCGGCGTGTTGAACTGGTGGGAGGAGTTGCCGGGCAGCAGGTCGCGTCCGACGGCACGGCTGTACGCGTACCGGACAAGCCCCGAGCAGTCGAAGCCGAGCCGTTCGGGGTCGTGCTCGCTGGCCGGGTCGCTCGGGTCGACCTGACCGTACGTCGGCCCGGGCTGCGGGCCGTGGCCGCCGCCCCACGTGTACCAGACCCCGACCTGCTCGCAGGCGGCCCGTACGGCGCTTTCCGCCGTGGCGGACGCGCCGGGTGCGAGCACGCCGCAGCTCGGGGCGGCGGACCGGGATGCCGCCGGCTCGGCGGCCGTCGCGGTGAGGGTCGCTCCGCCCAGGACCAGGACCGCGGCCCCCGCCGCGGCGGTCGCGCGCCCCCACCGCCTCGCCGCTGCCGTAAGCCGCGCCCCTTTCGTGGCCGTCGCCCCCGGGCTCCCCGCCCGGTCCGCTCGCAGCGGCCTCCCCGACACTCCGTGCATCCCCGTGCCCCGCTTCCCCGTCGGTCTGTATCGAGATCGGAACCGCGGTGCGCTCTTCGCTTTCGCATCCGTGGTGCGGTTCCACCGGCTGAGCGGCCGGCTCTTCGACCTTGCGGCGTGACGACGTCCCCTGTCGAGGAGCCACGCGTCGCCCACCACGGCAGGAAACGGGAAACCCGGGGGAAACCCCGAGGTTTCCCGGACGCGCCGAGCCCGCAAGGGAGGTGAAGCCCCGTCACCGGGTGCCGCCACCCCTTGCGGGCGTGAAGGAAGAGGGCGTCAGCAGTGGTGCCCGTGCGCGAGCTCGGGCAGCAGGGTCCGCCGGCGTGCGAGACCCGTCGTGCCGATCAGGGCGCAGACCTCGTCGATGCGGTCGGCCGGGGCGAGGGACCACAGGCGTACGGTCCCGTCGGTCCCGCTGCTGGCCGGGCGGCCGTCCGACGGGTCGAACACCACGCCCCACACGGCGCCGTCGTGCCCGGTCAGCCGGGCGGTCAAGCGCAATCGGTCGGGGTCCCAGAGCCGGACGGTGCCGTCGACGCCGCCGGAAGCCAGGCTCCGCCCGTCCGGGCCGAACGCCACCGCGCGGACCGCGCCGACATGCCCGGCCAGGACGTCCGGGGGTCGTCCCGTTCCCGGGTGCCAGACGCGTACCGTGCCGTCGTTGCCGCTGGTCGCCAGGAGCAGGCCCGCATCGTCCCCCTCGCCGCCGTCAGGGCCGGTGTGGGGGCTGAAGGCCAGGCTGCGTACCGCGCCGGAGTGGCCGCGCAGGACCTCGTGCTCCGAGCGGGTGGAGAGGTCCCACAGGCGGACGGTCAGGTCGTCGCTGCCGGAGGCCAGCAGCCGGCCGTCCGGGCTGAACGCCACCGTGTTGACGAAGTCCTGGTGTCCGCTGAGGGTGGAGAGCTGCCGGTGGCCGGCGGTGTCCCACAGCTTCACCGTACGGTCCGCGCTCGCCGATGCGAGGGTGCGTCCGTCGGGGGAGAAGGCCACGGCGAAGACCGCGCCGCCATGGCCGGTGAGCGTGGCCAGGAGGGTCCGCCGGGCGGTGTCCCACAGCCTGACCGTGCGGTCCGCGCCCGCCGACGCGAGCGTCCGGCCGTCCGGGGCGAAGGCCACCGTGAACACCGTGCCGTGGTGGCCGGCGAGCTTCACGGCCGGTCCCCGTCGCCCCGGGCGCCACAGCCGTACCGTGCCGTCGGCGCCGGCGGAGGCGAGGAGCCTGCCGTCGGGTGCGAACGCCGACTGCCAGAGTTCGGCGAACGGGCGGGCGATCAGCGCGTTTCGTTCCGGGTCCCACACCACGGCGGACCGGTCGAAGCTGCCGGTGGCCAGGACGTTCCCCGGCCCGACCGCCACGGCCAACACGTAGTCGGTGTGTCCGCCGTACGTCTGGGTGACACGGCGGGTCGCCGCGTCCCACACCTTCGCCGTGCCGTCGCCGCTGCCGCTGACGACGCCCGTGCCGTCACGGGTGTAAGCGACGGCGTTGACGTCGTCGCTGTGGCCGCGCAGCACCGCCGCCGCCGTCCGCGTCGGCCGGCCGGCGCCGCCCGTGCTCGTCGTTCGGGGGGCCGCACGGATTCCCGCGGTGCTCCAGATGCGTACGGTCCGGTCCGCGCTGCCGGAGGCGACTCCGCGGCCGTCCGGGGCGAAGGCCACGCCCAGGACCACGTCGGTGTGGCCGTCGAGGACCGTCACGCGGTACCCGCCCGGCCGTTCCGCCGCTGCCGCGCCGGCGTCCTCCGCCGTGTCGTGCGGGTCGGCCGGCTCCCACAGCCGGACGGTGCGGTCCGCGGAGCCCGAGACGACCGTACGGCCGTCGGGGGAGAACGCGACGGCGTGAACGGTGTCCCCGTGGGCGCGCAAGGTCGCGGACAAGTGCCGGGAGCGAACGTCCCACAGGCGTACCGTCCCGTCGATGCCGCCGGTCACGATGCTCCGGCCGTCGGGGGAGAAGGCCACCGAGCGGACGCCGCCGCTGTGGCCGTAGAGGACGCCCGCGGGCTGGCGTTCGGGCAGGCGCCACAGCCGTACGGTGCCGTCGGAGCTCGCCGATGCCAGCAGTTTGCCGTCCGCGCCGAACGCCACGCCCAGCACCGGCCCGCCGTGGCCGGTGAGCACGGCCACCACCGAGCGGTGTCCGGCGCCTGCCTTGCCCGTCCGGCCCACGTCCCACAGGCGTACGGTTCCGTCGGTGCTGGCCGTGGCCAGGAGGCGGCCGTCCGGGGCGAAGGACACGCCGTTCACGGGGCCGGTGTGCCCGGTCAGCCGGCCGGCGAAGGCCTGGGACTGGGTGCTGAGGAGCGCGCCTCGGGCCTCGGTGGTCGGAGCGGTTCGGAACGCCTGGGCCGCGAGCAGCATGGATGCCTCCGGCCTGCCGGCGGCCATCGCCCCGGACCGGACGGCCATCGCCTGCGACTGCGCCACGCGCCGCTCCGCCACTGCCCGCGACCGCTGGTGGAAGGCCAGCGCGCCCGCGCCGACGGCCAGGACCAACAGGGCCGCGAGCGTGGCCAGCAGCCTCCGGTGGGTCCTCGCCTGCCGGAGCGTGCGCTGCCGTCGCCGGGCCTCCTCCGCCCGGCTGGCCGTGAGGAACTCCGACTCCGCCGGCCCCGGAGGGTCGCGGCCGTCCCGCTGCTCCGCCCACTCGTCCGCGGCGGCGAGGCGGTTGCCCCGGTACAGGAGCTCCGGGTCCCGGCCCTCGCGGATCCAGGCGGCCGCGGCGTCGGCGAGCTGCTGGTGCAGCAGCAAGCCCGCGCGGTCGGCGTGGATCCAGTCCCGCAGCCGCGGCCAGACCTGGAGGAGGGCCTCGTGGCTGATCTGCACGGCGGACTCGCCGGCCGTCACCAGCCTCGCCCGTACGAGGGAGTCGAGCGCGGCCGAAGCCGCCCGGGGATCCCGTACGCCCTCCGTGAGCCGGTCCGGTGCGGTGCGGCGGCGGGTGGCCGCGACGCCGTCGCCGACGTGCACCAGCTGGAGGAGTACGCGGCGGGCGGCCTCCTGGCCGTCGCCGTCGAGCGCGGAGAACACCTCCTCCGCGGTACGGGCGACAGCGCCGCGCAGCCCGCCGGTCGCCTCGTAACCGGCGACCGTGAGCGTACGGCCCGTCCGTGCGCCCCAGGTGACGAGGAGCGCGTGCGACAGGAGGGGCAACGCCCAGGCCGCGCCCGGCGGGTCGCCGTCCCCGGCGCCGGCGTCGCGCAGGAGGACCTCGACCAGGCCCGGTTCGAGGACGAGCCCGGCGCGTTCCGCCGGACGGGTGACGGCCGCGCGCAATTCGTCCGGGGCCATGGGGGAGAGCACGAAGAGGCCGTGCGTGAACACCTCGGCCAGTTCGGGGTAGGCGAGGCAGCGGCCGCTGAAGTCCGCCCGCAGGCCCAGGACCACGAGCGCTGCCGCGTTCGCGCCGCCGCGGGCGAGGGCGGCCAGGGCGGCGAGGCAAGCGCGGCGCTCCGCTTCGTCCCGGCACAGGGTGAAGATCTCCTCGAACTGGTCGACGACGAGGACGAGTCGGGTGGGGCCCGGGGTGGTGGCGGCCCGCAGGGCGGGTGCCAGGAGGGCGGGGTGGCGGGCGAGTTCGGCGGCGGTCGGGAGCGTGTCGGGGTCCACCGCCTCGGCCAGCGTGGCGAGGAGTTCGGCGAGCGGGTCGGCCGTCGGGGTGCAGATCAGGACGTGTCGGCGGGTCCGGTGATCGTGTGGGTGGGGCGGACCCGGTGGGGTTTGCTGCTCCTGCTCCTGCTCCTGCTCCTGCTGCTCCTGCTGTTCATGTGGCTTCTGTGGCTTGTGTGACTTCCGTGGCGCCGGTGGTCCCAGGGGTCCTGGATCGACGCGTGCCAGGGCGGGGGCCAAACCCGCCCGGAGCAGCGACGACTTGCCGGCGCCGGAGGGAGCGACCACTGCGAGGGGGCCGGTGCCGGCGCGTTCGGAGAGGCGGGCCATCAGCGCGGCGGCGGCGCGTTCGCGTCCGAAGTACCAGTCGGCGTCCTCGGTGCCGAACGGGGCGAGGCCCCGGTACGGGCAGTCGCGCGCGGGTTCCGGCGGCCTGGGGTGCGGCACTTCGGGTACCAGGCCGGCGAGGGCGCCCGCGGCCCGGAGTGCGGCGTCGCAGGAGCGGGCCAGGTCGGCGGTCGGTGGTTTGGCGCCGTTCTCGATCTTGCTGAGGTAGCCCTTGCTGTAGTGGACGAGGCGCGCGAGGGCGGACAGGGACAGGCCGCGCTCGGTTCTCAGTCGGCGCAGTGCGGGCCCGAAGTCCGCGGCCCGGCCCGCTTGCCGAGGTGGGTGAGCGTGGTGGGGTCCCTGAGATTCCTGGGGCGTGTGGGGCCTGTGGGTCTCGTCCGGTGACCGGTCGGCTGTCCCGTCCATACGTGCCTCCGCGCAGATGCGGTTGCTCACGCTAGCGAGGGCGGGCCCGTCGCTGCACGGACGGCGACTCGTTCGGCTGATTCACGGCCGGGGAGGGTGGCGGGGCGGTTCCGGGCTGACGGCGCCACCTCGTGACGGCGCCGCCCCCGGGGCCGCGCCGCGCGGGGCGGACGGCCGCGGGGGCGGCACGTTCAGTCGGCTCGGCTCAGGTCAGCAGGCCTGGTCGGAGCTCGCGCGTTCCCGTACCGGCGGTCGCAGGACGACCACGGCGAGGGCGACGGCGACCGCGGCGCACAGCATCGCGACGGCGTTCGCCCAGGGCACCGCCGCGCCGAGCGCGTGGGCGAGCGGGTCGAAGCCGGCGACCTGACCCACCAGGGCGAGGCCGACCACCGACACGGCCGACAGGGCGGCGGCCCACCACGCGGCCGGCGTGTTCCGGACGGCCACTGCCACGCCGCTGCTCAGGCAGAGGACGGCGGCGACGGCCGGAGCCGCCTGGCCCGCAGTGCCGGACAGCAGGGCCGCCGGGTCCGCGGGTCCGTACAGCGCGGCGACGATCAGCAGCGCGAGTCCCACGGGCCAACGCAGCGTCCGGCGCAGGGGCGCCGTCGTCGGCCGGGGCCGGACGTCGGGCGTGCGCGGCGGCCCGGAGCGGTCCACGAGGCCGTAGCCGGTGGACGGGTCGAGCTCGTCGTACGGGTCGTCAGGGGGCGGTGCTCCGGCGGGTGCGCCGCGGCGGGCCGCCGGGCCCGGCAGGCCCTGGTCGGCGGGCTCCAGGGGCGGGGCGCCCGACGGCGTCGGTCCTTCGGGCGGGGTGGTCGCGAGGATGCCCACCAGGGTCGCGACGTCCTCGATGGGCCGCTCGGACGCGGCCGCGCGCAGCGTGATCTCGGCCTCGGTCTTCTCCTGCGGGGACTGGCACAGCTGGTCGATCAGTCGGCCCACTTCGTGCACCGGGCGGGCGACGGCGGCCGTGCACAGCGCGTCACGGACCAGGTCGGGGTGCCGGCCGCCCTGCTTGAGCAGGGAGACGAGTTCGGTGACCTGGTCGAGCGGGCGGCAGGTCGCCACCGTGTCCACCAGGGTGCGCAGCGGGTCCGCGTTCACCGTGCTCGCCGCGTCCGCCGGGTGAGTCGGCTGCGGCGTCGTGACGGGGTGGGCCTCGGGTTGCTCGCGACCGTCTGCCGACGTGGCCGCGGAGGGGATGGATTGGTTCATCGAAAGCTCCGTTCGCCGACGCACGGGTCTACTCATGCGTGCGTCGGTCGCTGTGCACCTAGGAGGTGCACGCCCTGTCATTAGGCATCGACACAGCGTCATACGCCATTCGGGGCAGGCAAACGGGTCGTCCGGCGTGGCGTGGCGCGGAGCGGGGCCCGGCGCCCCGGCTGCCGGGGCTACTCGTACGACTTCGGCGGCTGCGCCGTCGGCGGCCGGTCGCGGTGGCGGGACAGGACGCCGGTGGTGGTGCCGTCTGCTTCCTCGATGTCCCGCACGTGGGTGAAGCCGATGCGGTGCAGGAGGGCCAGGGAGGCCTTGTTCTCCGCGGCCACCGTGGCGTGGACCGTGGGGAGTTCCAGGGTGCCGAAGCCGAACGCGACGATCGCCTCGGCCAGCTCCGTGCCGAGGCCGGAGCCCCACGCCGTCGGGGCCAGGGCGTAGATGAGCTCGTGGCCCCCGACAGTGTCGGTCCACTTGATCTCGGCGTGGCCGATCAGGAGCCCGTCGCGGCGAACGGCCCATACGGCGAACAGGTCCTGGGCGTAGACGTTGGTGAAGATCCTGCCGAACAGGGCCCGGTCGTCCGCTTCGGTGGCGGGCCCCTCACCCATCCACCGCGACACCCTGGTGTCCTGGAACAGGGAGACGAAGGCGTCTTCGTCCTCGGGGACGTACGGGTCGAGGAGCAGCCGTTCGGTGCGCAGCGTCGGGGTCACGGGCGGCGACGCTACCCACGCGCCGCCGGTGCCCGCAATCCACTTTTCGAGCCCGTCGAACTCCGCGTCGGAATTCCGCCAGCCAGGGCGTGGGGCCGCCGCCGACACTGGTCCCATGACCACCTACACACCTCTTCCGATCCCTTCCGCCACGCTCCGGGCCCTCCGGGAGACCGACGACAGCGGGCGGCCGATGCGGCCGTGCACCGCGCGCGAGGACGGCGAAGCCCCCGCGGCCGACGGGTCCCTCGCGTGTGTGGGCAGCCTGCTGCGGTGTTGCCTGCGGGACATCGAGCCCGGGGAGCGGATCGCTCTCGTCTCCTACGCGCCGCTGCGCCGCTGGGCGGCGGAGGCCGGGGCCGAGCCCGGGGCCTACGACGAGGCGGGCCCGGTGTTCATCCACGCCGACGAGTGCGGAGGGCCGCGGGGAGACGGGGGCCATCCGTTGGCGCGACCGGGGGCGCTGCGCACCGTCCGGCGCTACAACGCCGACGGGCACATCGTCGGGGGTCGGTTCTTCGAGGTCCCGGACGACGCCGAGGCGGGTTTCACGAAGGTCTTCGGGGAGGCGTTCGCCGAGCCGGACGTGGCACTCGTGCACGTACGGGCCCTGGAGTACGGCTGCTTCCAGTTCGAGGTCAGGCGCCCGTAGCCGGTCCAGGGGGTGCGGGACGGCGAGCGGACCGGGGTGACTAGAGTCGTTCCCACACGGCTATGAGTCATATGTGAGGTGTCCGGCCGGAGTCGAGGCCGGACGGGAGAGGAAGCCACGATGGACGTACGGCACTTCGAGCGGATCACCGCGTTCATCGAGGCACGGCTGACGCCGTTGTTCGACCCGGAGTCGGGGAGCGACCACGGCTGGGGCATGGACGACAAGTCCCGAGCGCTGCGGTCCCTGCGGAACACGGTGCTGGGCGCGTCGGCGGTCAAGGGCATCGTCGAGCGCCGGGCGGAGGCCGATGCGGCGATGCGGCGCGTCATCGACCAAGCCCTGGAGCACAACTGGGACGTGCTGCGCGGCATCGCCCGGCAGTGGGAGGACCACCCGGACTTCGTACGGGAGTTCAAGCGGCACGCCTGGGAACTGGAGGAGGCTCCGGCCACGGCGGCCGCGGAGGCCTGAGCCCGCGCCCCCCGACGGCGGTAGGGGCGCGGGGCGGCACGGGCCGGCGGCGGGTGCGGCCGGGGGCGACCGCGACGTAGCGGTCGCGTTGGCCGGCCGGGGACGGTTCGTCACGGCTCCTCGGTCGACGCGGACGTCGTGCACGTCGGGCACGTCGGGTACGTCGGGCCTGAGCGGGACGATCCGCGCGCGGGCAGGTCGTCGTGGGTGCCGGCTGCCTGGGGCGGGACCGTGGCTGCGAAGGCGGCTGCCTGGACGAGGTAGGCGTCGCGGAACTCGCCGGTGCCCGTCCGCTCGTCCATCAGCTCCTCGAACGTCCCCGACTCCGCGACCCGGCCGTCCTTGAGTACGTGGATCAGGTCGGCGTGGCGTACGGAGTGCAGGCGGTGGGTGATGAGCACGATCGTCTGGCCGGTGTCCGCAGCCAGGGCCCGGATCTGGTCGAAGACGCGCTGCTCCGCGACCGCGTCCAGCGCGCTCGTCGGCTCGTCCACGATCAGGATCTCGGCCCGCCGGTACTTCGCCCGCGCGATGCCCACGCGCTGCCACTGGCCGCCCGAGATCTGGTGCCCGCCCCGGTAGCCGCGCGCCAGCAGGGTCCCCAGCCCGCGCGGCAGGCCGGCCAGGACCTCGTCGGCTCCGGAGTAGGCGGAAGCCTCCTCCACCGCCCGGTCGTCGATCGGCCGGACGGGCCGGCCGATGCCGACGTTGACGCGGAACGTGAACGGCCAGTGGAAGAAGTTCTGCGACATCAGCGCGACCCGCGCGAACACCTGGCTGCGGTCGGCCGCGCGGGCGTCCACGTCGTCCCACCAGATCGTCCCGCCGCCGCCCTCGATCCGGCCGCCCTCGCCCGCGCCGCCCCCGGTGCCGCCCTCGCCCCCGTCGCCGTCCGGCAGGTAGAGCCCGGCCAGGAGCTTGACCAGGGTGGACTTTCCCGAGCCGTTCTCGCCCACCAGTGCGATGATCTTCCCCATCGGGAAGGAGAGGCTGACCTCCCGCAGGGTCGGTTCCGGCCGTTCGCCGCTGCTCCCGGGGTAGGTGAAGGTGACCTTCTCGAAGCGGACCTCCCGCAACCGTTCGGGCAGCGGTTCCCCGCCCGCCGGGATGGCGCGGGCCTCGGCCTCCCGGCACAGCCGTTCGTAGTCGGCGACGAACAGTGACTCCTGGTGCATGTCGGTCACCTGGAGGACCAGGGAGTCCAGGCTGCCGCCGCCCGTGCGGATCGCCAGTACGGCGGTGCCCGCGACCGCGAGTTCCATGGCGCCGCCCCACAGCAGCAGCCCGAGCGCGCCGTACGTGAGCAGGGTGGCGAGTCCGCCGGCCGCGTCCGCGATCAGCCCGACCCGCGCGGCCCGCTGCGCCAGCCGGGTCTGCTCGCGTTCGCTGGTCTCGGCCATGTTCCGGAAGTGCCCCAGGAGGAACGGGCCGACGTCGTGGACGCGGACCTCGGCCGCGGCCTCCTGCTGGGTGAGCATCTGCCCCAGCAGGTGCCCGGCGCGGGCGTGCTGGACGAAGGTGTGGAAGGACAGGTAACGCTGCTTGGAGATGGTCAGCGAGCTCCACGCGCTCGGCAGGGTCATCAGGACCAGCAGCGGCAGCAACACGGGGTGCAGGACGGTGAGTACGCCGGCGGCGGCGATCAACGAGATGGCGGAGTTCAGGGTGTTGGTGCAGTAGCGGATCATGCGGCGGGCGGAATCGGCGCCGTAGCGGGCGGCGTCCAGCAGCCGGTGGAACTCGTCGTCCTCGACCGCGGCGAGCTCGACCCGGTGTACCAGGCCCAGGTAGCGCTCGGTCGCGACCCGCTGCACCTTCGGCTCCAGCGTGCCGGTCGCCGCCGTGGACGCGGACCGCAGCAGTGATCCCAGCAGCGCCGTCACCGCCACCACGACGAGCGCGGGCACCGCCCGCGCGAGCCGGTCGTTGGTGGCGCCTTCGGTGAGGAGGTGCCCGAGCACGCTGTTGACCGCGACCAGCCCGACGGCCTGGGCGATCCCGCGGCCGAGCTCGGCACCCAGCACCACCCGCAGCGCCCGGGCGTCCGCGAGGTGCGCGAGGCGGACTCCCGTGCCGGCCAGCCGGGGCAGGCCCCGCGCCATCGCCCACAGACCCAGCTTCAACCAGGCGCCCTCGTGCCGCTCCCACCCGATGTCGTACGCGAGCTCGCCGCCGAACAGGAGCCGCTCCGACTCCGACACCCCCGCGGTACCGGGGCCGGGGCCCGCCTTCTCGCTCATGCCCGCCGCCCCGTCCCCGGCCGTGCGGCGCGTCGGCCGCCGACCGGAGCGTCAACTCGGCGCCCGGCCCGCGGCCGAGGACGGCCGGCGGGGCGGTGGTGTTCGAATGGGGAAGGGGCGGCTCGGCGAGCGGACAAGGCATCCACGGCATCCTCCGGATGGGCGCATGTCTGGTACAGGTGCTCTAAGAACGGCGCCGCCGCGGGGGTCGTCACGGTCATCCGGGAAGCAATGTGCGAACGGATGTTCCTGGGTGCGCCGGTGGACTTGCCGGTTCGGGGGACGTCGCGTTGAAACTCCCTCGAACAGGGGCGGGTCACCCCTGCGGGGTATTGCCTCTGGCCCCGCTCCTGCCTCCGGAATTACGTGCCGCAGTCCTCGACCCGCTTGAGGGCCATGCGGGCGTCGACGAGCTGCTCGCCTTCGAGGGTCTGCCAGTAGGGGTCGGTCAGGACGAGGCGGGACAGGCGCAGGAGCCGCCGGTAGAGGTGAGCCAGGGCCTCGGCCTGTTCGGGGGTGTAGCCGGGGGAGTCGGGGACGTCGCCGCGGTGGCTGTAGCGGTACTCGTCGGCCTTCCAGCCGGCTACGGGCTCGGCCGACCACGGCAGCTCCGCGCACAGCGCGAGGTACCGGGAGCGGACGCGGTTGAGCTGGAGCTGGAGGGCGCGTAGGCGGGGAGGGAAGTCGTACTGCATCTTCGTATCGTACGACTGTTCGAATTAACTGGTCCAATCGAGCCATGTCCGAGAAAGTGCGGTGCCGAGCCGAAGGCCCTGCTCTGGCGAACCGGGCCGCCCCCTAGGGGTGGGAGGCGCGGTCCGCGAGCGGTCTGGTGGGCTCCGGTGCGGGCTCCGGTGCGTGGTGGGCGAGGCCGGCGTGCGGGTCGCCGTCGGCGGGCGGGTGGTCGGTGTGCACGGTGGCGGCGGTCAGGCGGGGCAGGGCGTGGATGAGGGCGTGTTCGGCCGCGACGGCCAGGGCGTGGGCCCGGACGACGGTCAGGTGGGGATCGACGACGATGTCGGCTTCGGCGCGCAGGGCGTGGCCGATCCAGCGCATGCGTACCTGCCCGACCCCGCGGACCCCTTCGACGTCGAGGAGGGCCTGCTCGGCGGTGTCGACCAGCCCGGGGTCGACGGAGTCCATCAGCCGTCGGAAGACCTCGCGGGCGGCGTCGCGCAGGACCATCAGGATGGCGGCGGTGATCAGCAGGCCGACGACCGGGTCGGCCGCCCGCCAGCCGAGCGCCGTACCGGCTGCGCCCAGGAGCACGGCCAGCGAGGTGAAGCCGTCGGTGCGGGCGTGCAGGCCGTCGGCGACGAGGGCGGCCGAGCCGATGCGGCGGCCGGTGCGGATGCGGTAGCGGGCGACCCATTCGTTGCCGGCGAAGCCGACCACGGCGGCGAAGGCGACGGCCCACAGGTGGCTGACGTCGCGGGGGTGGAGCAGCCGGGCGACGGCCTCGTACGCGGCCAGCGCGGAGGACGCGGCGATGGTCAGGACGATGGCGATGCCGGCCAGGTCCTCGGCGCGGCCGTAGCCGTAGGTGTAGCGGCGGTTGGCCGCCCGGCGGCCGAGGACGAAGGCGACCCCGAGGGGCACCGCGGTCAGCGCGTCGGCGGCGTTGTGGATCGTGTCGCCCAGCAGCGCCACCGACCCGGACAGGGCGACGATCACCGCCTGGACCGCGGTGGTGGCGCCCAGCACGGCGAGGGAGAGCCAGACGGTGCGCATGCCCTCGCGCGAGGCCTTCGCCGCCGTGTCCACCTTGTCCATGGCTTCGTGGCTGTGCGGGGTCATCAGGTGTGCGAGCCGGTGGCGTAGCCGCTGCCACCGGCTGTCGTCGTGAGCGTGAGCGTGAGTGTGGGCGCGGGCGTGTCGGTGCCCGTGATCGCGACCGTGGTCGGGATGGCGGGGGTCGGGGTGGTCATGGCCGTGCGGGTGGGTGTGGTTGCCTGCCATGGGGCTCACCATGGCAGGCGGATCCGATTGCGGCTATCACCGTCATACCGCCCGTGACCAGGTGCGATGCACTCGCAGGTGCGACCGGTCGGGTGCTGGCTCCTACCGGGGCGCGAGGGTCGCGAACACGGCCCGTGCGGACGTTCCGTCCGGCCAGGTCCAGCCGGCGACCAGGTGTACGGACGAACCCTGCGGTGCCTCCGACGGCCGCAGGACCCGGTGGATCCGAACCTCGTCCCTGTCCCGCCCATCGGGCTCGTCGTGCCCGTGTCCCCCGCGTCCCCCGTGGCCGCCGTGGCCGGCGTCGTCGGGGTCGCTGCCGTGGACGGTCACGGTCGGGTCGGGGGTGTCGCTCGCGTTAGGGTGCTGCGCCACGGCCTCGCCGCGCAGGAGCGCGCGCAACTGCGCCGTCACCACCGGGTCGTGGGCGCCGTCGTAGATCCACCGGGTGCCGAGCACACCGTGCTCGGACGTGCCGATCAACGCCTCGGCCGGGACGTCCTCCAGGGCTGCGCCGCGGTAGCCCATCGGCACCAGGTACGCCACCGGATCCGGCGCGCCGGCGTCCACCACGACCATGACCTCGATGCCGACCTCGCCCTGCGGATCGTCGAGGCGGAACCCGCCGACGTTGACCAGTTCCGGTTCCGGACCGCCCGCGTCACCCTCGTACCAACTCTGCTTCGGCAGCCAGTGGTTGAGCAGTTCCCCCTTGGTGGGCTTCATGGTGGTGCGGTGGATGACGGCCATGCGAGCTCCTCACGCGTAGGTCCGGGCCCGTGCTTCACGGGATGTGATCTCGAACCTATAGGAAGCGGCGCGGGCGGTTTCTGTCGGCCCGTCAACGGTTCCGGCGGGTGTTGAGGCGGGCGGCCTGGCGTGTCAGGTGGTCTCGTTCGGCGAGGTTGGGTGCCTTTCGGGCGGCCTCGGCGTAGAGCCGCGCCGCCGTCGTCAGGTCGCCGTCGCGCTCGTGGAGGTAGGCCGCCACCGCGGTGTGGCGGGGCAGTGAGGCGTCCAGGGCGGCGAGTGCCGCCAGGCCGGCGCGCGGGCCGTCGGCCTCGCCGACGGCCACCGCGCGGTTGAGCCGGACGACCGGGCTGTCGGTCAGGCGCGCGAGTTCGTCGTACCACTCGACGATCTGCACCCAGTCGGTCTCCTCGGCGCTGGGCGCGTCGGCGTGGAGGGCCGCAACGGCGGCCTGGGCCTGGAACTCGCCCAGCCGGTCGCGGGCCAGTGCCGCCTGGAGGATCTGCACGCCTTCGGCGATGGCCGCGGTGTCCCAGTGGCCGCGGTCCTGCTCGGCGAGCGGCACCAGGCTGCCGTCGGGCGCGGTCCTGGCGGCGCGCCGGGCGTGGTGCAGCAGCATCAGGGCGAGCAGACCCGACACCTCGGGGTGGTCGATCGCGGCGGCGAGCTGCCGGGTCAGCCGGATGGCCTCCGCGGCGAGGTCCACGTCTCCGGAGTAGCCCTCGTTGAAGACCAGGTAGAGGACGCGCAGCACGGTCGCGACGTCGCCGGGCCGGTCGAAAGGTACGCCGGAGACGGTGCGTTTGGCCCGGCTGATCCGCTGCGCCATGGTCGCCTCGGGTACGAGGTACGCCTGGGCGATCTGGCGGGTGGTCAGCCCGCCGACGGCGCGCAACGTGAGCGCGACCGCGGACGACGGGGTCAGCGACGGGTGGGCGCACAGGAAGTACAGCTGGAGCGTGTCGTCCACGGCGGGCGCGGGGCCGGGCGCCGGCTCCTCGTCGACGAGGTCTTCGCGTCGGCGGCGGGCACCGTCCGCCCGGGCCGCGTCGAGGAACCGGCGCCATGCCACGGTGACCAGCCAGCCCTTGGGGTCACGGGGCGGGTCGGCCGGCCACGTGCGGACCGCCTCGACCAGTGCGTCCTGCACGGCGTCCTCGGCCGCCGCGAAGTCGGCTCCGCGGCGGACGAGGATCCCGAGAACGGCCGGCGTGAGGCTCCGGAGCAGTGCTTCGTTCACCGGGTCGGCCCGTCGGAGGTCACGGGGGAGATCACGTGGGAGGTCACGTGGGAGGTCACGTGGGAGGTCATTCCGTGATGGTGGGCGGCGCGGCCAGGAACGGGCGCAGCTCGAGCCACTCGTGGATCGGCTTCCCGCCGGCGCCGGGCGCGGCCGACAGCTCCCCGGCCAGCTCGACGGCGCGCTCGTAACCGTCGACGTCGATCACCATCCAGCCGGCGATGAGGTCCTTGGTCTCGGCGAACGGCCCGTCGGTGACCGGCGGGCGGCCCTCGCCGTCGTACCGGACGAACGTCCCCTCCGGGGCGAGTGCCTGACCGTCGACGAACTCGCCGGTCTTCTCGAGGCGGGCCGCGAAATCGTTCATGTACCGGATGTGGGCCGAGACCTCCTCCGGAGTCCACTGGTCCATCGGGACGTCGTTCACCGCAGCCGGGGCGCCGCGGTAGTGCTTGAGCAGCAGGTACTTCGCCATGGTGCTTCTCCTCGGTACGAGTGAGACCCAGTGTGGTCTCGTTCACGGCTGGGACGGAGCCGGGCACGCGTTCTCGACACGGTCGGAGAAGTTTTTTTCGGTTTTTTCGATGAGCGCCCGCGAGGGGTGGGCGCGGGCCCGGCCGATCACGAGGTCCCGGCCGCCGATCACCGGGTCCCGCGGCGGTGCGCCGTTTCGCGCCGTGTCCCAAGTCCCGTACGTGCAGAGTGCATTGGAGTCGCGTGAAGTTCTGGGCAAGGGTGCGCGGGTTCCCGTAGCGTCGGCGGCGCGCAATTCCATCACCACGACCGCGGGGGCGGACCATGAGGCGGACCGGGCATTCGATCGCGGCGATGGCGCTCGCGGCGCTGATGGGGGTGGCCGGGCTCGGCGCCCCGGCCTCCGCGGACGCCGGGAGCGGCACCGAGCGTGTGGCCGAGGGCCCCGCCGGGCGCGCTCCCGCAGGCACGGCCGAGGGCACGGCTGCGGGCACGGCTGTCGGCGCGGCCCCCTCCGCGCCGGCGTACCGCGTCGCCCTGCGCGCGGACGACACCGGCACCCGTTGGACCGGCCGCGAGACGGTCACGTTCGGCAACCGGTCCGCCACGCCGCTGCGCGAGGTCTACGTCCGGCTGTGGGGCAACGGCACCGACGGCTGCGGTACGGCGCAGGCGCCCTCCCCGGTCCGGATCGGCCGCGTCACCGGCGGTACCCGGGGCGCGCTGTCGGTCGGCTGTACCGCGGTGCGCATCGCGCTGCCCGCGCCGCTGCCGCCCGGCGGCCGGGCCACGGTCGGCTTCGACGTCTCGATCACCGTCCCCGACCGGATGCACCGCTTCGGCCGCGACGGCGCCCACCGCTACCTCGGCAACGCCCTGCCGGTGCTCGCCGTACGGGACGGCCGCGGCTGGCACCTGGACCCCCACGTCGACAGCGGCGAGAGCTACTACACGCTGGCCTCCGACTTCCGGGTCACCCTCGACCACCCGGCCGCGCTGAAGGTCCCCGCGACCGGGGTCACGACCACCCGGCCGGGCGCCCCCGGGCATACCGTCACCACCAGCGTGGCCCGCCGGGTGCGGGACTTCGCGTGGGCGGCGGGCCCGTTCCGCAGCGGTGTGGCGACCTCGCCGGGCGGCGTCACGGTGCGTTCCTACTGGACGGCCGGCACCCCCGACGCCTGGGTGGCGGCTTCCCGCGCCGAGGCGGTCCGCGCCATCGACGGCCTCGGCAAGCGCTTCGGCCGCTACCCCTACGGCGAGGTCGACGCGGTCATCAGCGACCGGTTCGCGCCCATCGGCAGCATGGAGTACCCGGGCCTGGTCCTGGTGTGGGCGGACGAGACCGGCAGCGGTACGGCCCACGAGCTGGCCCACCAGTGGTGGTACGGGATCGTCGGCAACGACGAATACGCGTCGCCGTGGCTGGACGAGGCGTTCGCCACCTACTCCGCCGACCTGCTCAACGGCGACGACGGCGCCTATTGCGCGGACATCGTCAGCTGGGAGGACGACACCCAGGCGGTCACCAACCCGATGGGCTACTGGGCCGCCTACGGCCGGGGCTGGCACCGCTTCGTCTACTTCAACGGCGGGTGCGCGCTGCACGACCTGGAGAAGGTGTTGGGCGCCCCGGCGATGGCAGCCATGCTGAAGCGCTACGCGCGCGACCACTGGTACGGGGTCTCCACCACCACCGCCTTCCAGCGGGCGGCCCAGGCGGCGACACCCACCGACCTCACGTCGTTCTGGCGTGAACACCGCATCCGCACGGAAAAGACTTCATGACGGCCGGGGGGACGCGGGCAGGCGAGGGGGAACGCGGTGTCGCAACCGTCCTGGGGGGCGTTGTGGAAGTGCAGGCAGGCGTGGCTCGAAGGGGTTTCGCAGCTGAACCGTGGGAACACGGCCGTGGCAGCCGAGATGTTCGGCGTGGCCGTCTCGCACAACCCTGAGGCGGCCGACGCCTGGCTCGGGCTCCACGCCTCGGGGGTGCGGCGGGACGAGGCGCTGGAGGCGATGGACCGGCACGCGCACTCTTTCGGCGCTCTCCGCTGGAAACTCGGGAAGCCGCTGGCCTCACGGTTCGCGATCAGCCGGTACGTGACCTCCCGCCTGGACGGGCCCCGCGACCTCTGGCTCGCCGTCGTGGCGAAACAGCTGGACGAAGGCTGGTGGGACCTGGCGCGGCAGCGGCTGTCCTCGGCCGTGCTCGACTGCGACGAAACGCGGTTCCTGTGTGCGCGGTACGCCCACCTGACGCGGGACTGGGCCCGCCTCGCGGCCATCGCCGAGCCGATTCGCGACCCCCTGCTGCGAGACCAGTCGCAGCTCTACGTCGCCTTCGGCCTGGTGGAGCAGGGTTTCCTCCGCCAGGCGCTCAGGGTGCTCGACCCACTGCCGCAGGCGCTCGGCACGCAGATGGAGTTCCTTCGCGAAGTCGCCGACCTGCGCGGTCGCATCGAGGGAGGGTCCGCCGCCGGTCCGGTGTCCGGCGGGGTGTACGTGGAGTCGATCACCGGCTCGGCGCCGTTCCGTACCCCGGGGACCGGAGGTGACCGGGCGGGCTCGCCGGCCCGGGAGAGCGGATCGGCGCCCAGCGCCGAACAACGTACGGCGATGCTCGACGAGGCCATGGCCGAACTCGACGCGATGGTGGGGCTGGAGCCGGTGAAGCGGCAGGTGCGCGAGTTGTGCGCGCGGCTGAGGATGGCCGCGATCCGCCGCGACCAAGGCGTCGGCGCGCCACCGGAACCGGAGCACCTGGTGTTCGCGGGGCCGCCCGGCACGGGCAAGACGAGCGTGGCGAGAATCGTCGGCAAGGTCTTCGCGGGGCTCGGCCTGCTGGAGCGCGGCCATCTCGTCGAGGCCTCGCGGGTCGACCTCGTGGGACAGCACCTCGGGTCGACGGCCCTGAAGACCACCGGCGTCATCGACTCGGCCGTGGACGGTGTCCTCTTCATCGACGAGGCCTACGCGCTGGTCAACTCGGGGTACTCGGGCGGCGACGCCTTCGGCACGGAGGCCGTTCAGGTGTTGCTCAAGCGTGCCGAGGACGACCGGCACCGGCTGGTGATCGTGCTCGCCGGGTACCCGGACGAGATGGACCGGCTGCTGTCCGCCAACCCCGGGCTGGCCTCCCGCTTCTCCACCCAGGTGGTCTTCCCGGCGTACTCGGCCGACGAGCTCGTGACCATCGTGGAGTCGTTCCTCGGGAGTCAGGGCGATGCGCTCACCGAGGACGGCGAGGTCGCCCTGCGGGCATGCTGTGAAGTCGTGGTCGCCGACGGGCTGATCAACCAGCTCGGCAACGGCCGGTTCGCCCGGGAACTCGCCCGCAAGGCCGCCGCCGTGCGGGACCTGCGCGTACACGACCTGCACGGCAGCTCCGGGACCCCCTCGCTGGAGGAGGTGACCACGCTCCTTGCGGGCGACGTCATGGACGCGTACCAGGAACTCAAGGGGGGCCTTCCGCCGACCGCCTGACCACACGTGCGCCCGGTCACGTCACGTTCAGGTCGGTGTCGAGCAGGTGGTGGTCCGAGTACGGGCTGGGACCCACGCGGTGCCCGAGCGGGGCGATGCCCCGCAGGAAGACGTAGTCGAACTTGAGCTGCCAGTCGGTGGTCGGCTCGCAGTCGCCGGCGGACGAGGGACGGCAGCGGGGGTCCGTGTCCGCGGCCAGTGCCCACATCCCGGCGAGTTCGGAGGCGCCCGGCACGGCGTTGAAGTCGCCGAGCACGATCGCGCGGTCGTGCCGGGCGACGTCCGCGGCGAGTACGGCGGTCTGCTCCGCACGGACCGCCTCCTGACGCCGTTGGGCAAGGTGCGTGTTGAAGACCCGGACCGGCCGGCCGCCCACCGTGGTGGTCACCGCCATGTACCCGCGGTCCTCGGATCCGCCGTGGGGGTATTCCACGGTGACGAGGTCTGCCATCGGCGCCGCCGAGAGCAGCGCCTGGCCGAAGGCCCCCGCGCTCCACGGCAGGCCCCCGCAGCGGCTCCAATTGCCGAGAACCGACCCGTACTCGACGTGGTACACCAGCCCGTACGTGTTCTCCAGGTGGTCCCGGATCATCTCGACGTCCCGCACGCACGCTTCCTGCATGCCGATGACCTGGGGCGCGCGGGCGGCGATCTCCGCGGCCCGGTCGATGTTGCTCGCCGAGCACGGGTTGCAGATGTTCCACGTCATGACCCGGTTCGGCACGACGTTCCTGACGTCCTTGTCGGGCAGCGACCTGGCGACGCGGGCGTCACCCGGCGCACTGGGGCCGACGAGCACCATGCCGGCCCCGGCCACGATCACGGCGCCCGCGAACAGGCGCATGCCCTTGCCGAACACCCTCGCTCCTCACCGTGGACAGCCACCGCATCCGACGTCTCCGTTCCCGAGGTTAGGGGACGGAGTCCGCGGCGACGCACGCGGTGTGCCGACGGCCCGGTCCACGGGGGTCCGAGGGGCGCAGGCCGTGCTCGCCGTGCTCGCCCGGTGGCGCCCGCCCGTGCCCGCCCGGTCGTGCTCGCGCGTTTTCGAACAGTAGGGTGACCAGGGTGAACACCTCCTCGCTCCCGCGTTCCTTCCGGCTGCTCGTGACAGGCGGAGGGACCGGCGGTCATACGTATCCGGCACTGACGGCGATCCGTGCCCTGCAGGGACGCCTCGCGGCCGCGGGCAGCACGCTGGACGTGCTGTGGATCGGTACCGCGGACGGCCTTGAGGCGCGCGTCGCCCCGGCGGAGGGGATCGCGTTCAAGACGGTGGCCACGGGCAAGATCCGCCGGTCGTCGAACCCGCTCAAGATGCTGTCCGCCGCGAACATGAAGGACATGGCCAAGGTGCCGCTCGGCGTGGCGCAGGCCCGGTCGATCGTGTCCGAGTTCCGGCCGGACGTCGTCCTCGCGACGGGCGGGTACGTGGCCGTCCCGGCGGGGCTGGCCGCGCGGATGTGCCGGCGACCGCTGGTCCTGCACGAGCAGACGGTCCGGCTGGGCCTGGCCAACCGCAAGCTCGCGAGTTCGGCCACGCGCATCGCGGTGTCCTCGGAGTCCTCGCTGCCGCTGCTCCCCGCCGACGTGCGGGGGCGGGCGGTCGTCACGGGCAACCCGGTACGGCCCGAGGTGCTGACCGGCCACCCCGACAAGGCCGTCCAGGCGCTGGCGCTGCACGGGTTCGACCGGCGGCTGCCGACGGTGTACGTCACCGGCGGCGCC
Organism: Streptomyces sp. NBC_00239; assembly: GCF_036194065.1. Lineage (NCBI taxonomy): Bacteria > Bacillati > Actinomycetota > Actinomycetes > Kitasatosporales > Streptomycetaceae > Streptomyces > Streptomyces sp. NBC_00239. The sequence goes on from NZ_CP108095.1 coordinate 7,708,991, forward strand.
CAGGGCGCCCAGCAGATCAACGGCGTCGTCCGCGACGCGCTCCCGTGGCTGCTGAGCCACGCGAACGTCATCCACCAGTGCGGTCCGGCGAACGTCGACGAACTCCGGGGCGCCGCCGCGAGCCTCCACCCGGTCCTGGCCGGGCGGTACCACCTGACGGGGTTCGTCGGGCCCGAGCTGCCGGACGTACTCGCGCTGGCCGACGTCGTGGTGTCCCGCAGCGGGGCCGGAACGCTGGCGGAGCTGACGGCGCTGGGCAAGCCGGCCGTGTTCGTGCCGCTCGCCACGTCGGCGGGCAACGAGCAGGCCCACAACGCCCGGCACCTGGCCGACGCGGGCGCGGCCGTCGCGCTCCTGGGCGAGGTCACGGTGCAGACCCTGCAGGAAGCGGTGGGCCCGCTCCTCACCGACCCCACGCGCCGGGCGGCCATGGCCCAGCAGGCCCGTGCGTACGGGCGGCCGGACGCCGCGGACCGTCTGGTGGACGTCCTCCTCGCCGCGGCGGCGGCCAACGGCTGACCGGCCGCCCCCTCCCCGCGCGGCCGCCCCGGAGGTACGGCGGCCGCCCGGGGCCTTCGGCGGGTGGGGCGGGGGTAGGGTGCGGGGCACGGGCGGGGGTGGTGGATCGATCGGGCACGCCCCCGCGAGACTCTCGCAGGGGGAGATCTTGTTCTCTACACGTCTCATGGGTTCGGGCCGGGTCGCGACCGGTACGGCCCTCGCGCTCTGCGCCGGGCTGCTGTTAGCGGGGCCCAGCGCGGCCGCCGGCGGCGGGACGGCCGGGCCTCCGGCCGGTCCGAGCGCGACGCAGGATCAGAATCAGACGCAGGCGCCGAACCGGGCACGGGCGCAGCGGAACCGACCGGCGGGCACCCTCGCGGAGGACGCCTTCGGGCCGGCCGCGGCCGGCGGGGTCCGGGCCGCTGCCAGGGCCAAGCCGCTGCACGACATCGACCTCGACGGCGTCAGCGACCTCATATCGCAGGAGAACGACGGCTCGACCTACGCCTGGCCCACCAGGACCGGCTCCGAGCCCAAGCCGTTCCTCGTCAAGTCCACTGATCCGAACGAACAGTTCGTCGACTTCATCCCCGTGGGCAACCTGGGCGCGGAACTCTATCCGGAGCTGCTCACCCTGTCGGCCGACGGCCGGCTCTCCCTCTCCTCGGCGATCCCGGACCGTACGACGACCCCGTACTGGGTGGGGCGCGGCTGGCAGGTCTACAACCGGATCATCGCGCCCGGCGACGTGACCCGCGACGGCAAGCCCGACGTGCTGGCCCGCACGCCGTCCGGGGACCTCTACCTCTACAAGGGCACCGGCCGGCTGAAGCCGGACCCGTTCAGCCCGCGCGTCAAGGTCGGCAACGGCTGGGGCATCTACGACCAGGTCATCGGCGCCAACGACGTCGACGGCGACGGCACCGGAGACGTCCTGGCCCGTTCGCTGGACGGCACGCTGTGGTTCTACAAGGGGTCGGGATCCGCGACCGCGCCGCTGCGCGCCCGCGTGAAGATCGGCACGGGCTGGAACGCGTACAACCAGATCATCGCCGCCGACGACCAGAACGGCGACGGGCGGGCGGACCTGTACGCGCGCAAGCGGGACGGCTACGTGTACACGTACTCCGCCACGGGCGGCGGCAAGTTCGGGGCGCCCCGGCGGGGCGGCAACGGGTGGGACGGCACCTGCTTCCTCATCGGGGCGGGCACCACCCAGGTCTACGGCAAGAGCCAGAGCATCGGCATCAAGTCGGCGGACCAGAGCTGGTGGAAGTTCGAGAACACCGCGAACGGGAAGTACGCCGAGCCCTTCGAGATCGCGTGGGATCCGGGCACCAAGCCCGCCGCCGGCGGCCGCTTCTCCTACGCCACCGCGCTGCACAACCGCAATCACGCCAGCTTCCTCACCCAGTACGGGAGCAAGCTCAGCATCGCCGGCCGGGTCGCCAGCACGAGCTGGACATACGGCACCACGGTCGGCCCCGGCGACCTGACCGGGGACGGCAAGGGCGACCTGCTGGGCATGGGCGAGGACGGGATCCTGTGGCTGCACCCCGGCGACGGGGCCTACCAGACTCGGCTCGGCGCCCGCATCAAGGTCGGCGCGGGCTGGAGCCCGTTCCGCGGCAACCTCTTCGGCGCCGGTGACTACAGCGGTGACGGCCGGGCCGACCTGCTGGCCCTCGGCACCAACGGGCTCTTCCTCTACAAGGGCACCGGGACCGCCGCGCGCCCGTTCGAGCGCCCGGTCAAGGTCGCCGAACTCCGTGACAACTGGAGCGGATACAACCTGGTGGTCGCACCGGGCGACCTCGACGGGGACGGCAAGAGCGACCTCGTCGCCAGGGACTCCGCGGGCGACATGTGGCGCTACAGCTCCACGGGCCGCAGCGGCACGGCCACCTTCGCCGCCCGTACGAAGATCTCCAGCACGTACATGAACGTGTACAGCCCCTTCTTCTAGGAGCGCCGCCGCGTACGGGGAGGCCCAGCGCGCCGCGTGCCCGCCGGGCTGCGTCGGAACGTACCGCTGGGACTCCGGGGGGACCCGGGGTCCCGCCGGTCGCAGCACCGGACACCCCCACAGCACTAGATGCTGCGGGCGGTGATGTCGCCGTACGAGGTTGTCGCGCGGATGTTCAGGTCGGCGGCGGTGCCGTCGGTGTTGTTCAGCGCGTTCTGGATGCGGCCGTAGGAGGTGCTCGCGTAGAGGGTGGCGGAGGCTCCGCGGGCGGCGCCGATCGAGATCGCGCCGGACTCGGTGTGCAGGGTGACCGTGCCGCGCACGGCTTCGGCGATGGTGATGTCGCCCTGCTGGACGCTGATCTCCGCGGCGCCGTCCACGCGGCCGACCGCGATGCCGCCGGCCTGGACGGAGAGGCGGGCGCCGGCCGTCTCGTCGAGGTGGACCTGGGCCTGCGCGCCCTCGAAGACGACGTCGCCGAGGCGTCCGACGCCCCGGAACTCGCCGCTGGCGGTCTTCGCCTCGACGCCGGAGCCGGCGGGCAGCCGGACGGTCACCTCGACGGATCCGCAGTCGCCGAGGATCCGGTTCTTCGCCGGTGCGGCCCCGATCCGCAGGACGCCGTCGGCGTACGCGACCGTGATCTGCTCGGCGGCCTGCGCGTCGCGGCTCTTCGAGGCGTTCGCGGGCAGGACCTCGACGGTGGTGGTGTCCCGGTCGGCGGCGACGAACCGGATCCGTCCGGCGGGGATGTCGAGGACGGCGGAGACGGGTGCGGAGGTCTCGAACTTGTACATGGTGCTCTCCTTCTTCGGTGTTCGCGGCCACTGCCGGCCCGCCCGGTTTCTGATGATGGAAACGCTACGTTGCATTCAAAGATCAGGCAACATGCTCGTTGCGTCGAATTGCTGATATCGCAGGTCAGGCAGGAGAAATCGTTGCAATGGTCTCGCGTCTAATGCAACACGGTCGATCTCTATCGTTGCAATCAATTGGATGCGAACGCTTCGAGGGCGAATAATCGGTTGCCTGGGGCGAGGGCGGTGGTTGCAATGGCCGGCAGTCGCATCGCCCCGGGGAGACGTCCACGCATGAGCACGAACACGCCGCCGTCGCCGGGCGGTGCGGAGCGAACCGCCGCATCGTTCGACGGATCGCGCGAAGGAACACCCGCCGGGTCACGCGCCGGCTCGACCCTCCGGATCGGCGCTCTCGCCCCGCTGACCCGACCCGGCTGGGCCGAAGCCGGCCGGCACCTCCTCGCCGGACTCGAACTGGCCGTCCGCGAAGTCAATGACGCCGGCGGGATCCTCGGTCGACCGCTCGAACTGGTGGTCCGGGACACCGCGGCCGATCCGCAGCGGGCCGCGGCGGCCGTCGACGAACTGGCCCGCCTGGGCGTGGCCGCCGTGGCGGGGGAGTACCACAGCGTCGTCGCCCGCGCCGCTGCCGCCCGGGCCGACGCCCTCGGCCTGCCGTTCCTCTGCTCGTCGGCGGTACTCGACGGGCTCACCGAGACGCCGACCGGACGGGTCGCGCGCCTCGCCCCGGCGCAGTCCCACGGCTGGCGGATCTACGCGGACTTCCTCCTCGCCGCCGGCCACCGGCGCATCGCCGTGGCGGCGCAGCCGAGCGCCTACTGGGCCTCGGGGACCCGCATCCTGCGGGACCGCCTCACGCCGCACGGCGGCACCGTCATCGAACTCGACGCGAGCGCGCTCGCCCCCACGGCCCTGTGCGACGAACTCGCCGCCCGGCGCGCGACGGCCCTGCTCCTCCTGGTCGGTCACCCGGACCCGGCGGTGCCGGTCGTCCGGGCGGTGCGCCGCGACGAGCGGCTCGCCGAGGTCCTGATCGGTGCTCCGGCCGGGCAGCCGGAGTTCGCCGAATGGGAGGCCCTGCTGGGCGCCGACGGCCGCGGGATCCCGTTCCTGCGCTACCTGCCCGAGCGCCTCGGTCCCCTGGGCGCGCGCGTCCGGGCGGCCCTGTGCGAGCGGCTGGCAGAAGCGCCCTCGTTCGTCGCCTTCGAGGGGTACGACACGGTCGCCGTCCTCGCCGGGCTGCTGCGTTCGCACGGCGCGGACCGGGCGCGCATCGCCGAGTCCTGGCCGCGTGTCGCGGTCGAAGGCACCCGCGGGCAGATCGCGTTCACCCGTACACCGGGCATCAGCGTGTGGCAGTGGGCGTGGGCGCCGGTCCAAGTCGCCGACCGGGACCCGGCGGTACCCGGCCGCTTCCGGGTCCGCCACGCCGGCTGAGCGAGCCCGCAGGTCCGGCAACCGGTCGTCCGGCACCGGAGCCCGGATGTACGGCAATGGCGGCGAGCTCCGCCACACCACGTCCGGTGTGTACTCCGAGGACCGCGGCGGCTCCCGGAACACCCTCACAAGATCGACGCCTGTTGACGTCACGCACGGTGCGGCCGCCCCGACGTCAGGCGTCGGGGCGGCTCCGCGCTGCCACGGGCGGTCGGCGTCGTGCCGTCGGCGCGCGGCGGCTCACCTTCGGCGCGGAGCCTCACATACGGCGCGCCGGCCGGTCGGCACCGCCGGGGTCGGCGCCGTGATCCTTCTCGGTGGCAACGGCGCCGGCGGAGGCGAGCGTCGCGGCCGCGAGGCTGCCCCACAGGGCGGCCGGGCCGTGGGGTGCGAGAGCCGTGATGACCGCGGGGGAGACGGCGAGGCCGAAGCCCGTGGAGAGTTCGAAGCGGGCGAGGGTGCGGCCCAGGACGCGGGCGGGGGCGAGGGCGGTCACGAGAGCGGTGGCGGTGCCGGCGTAGACGATCTCGCCGAGGGTGCAGACCACGGACACCGCGGCGACGGCCGGTGCGCCCCAGCCGTGCCCGAGCGAAGTGGCCGCGAGGAAGCCCGTGTAGGACGCGGCGAGCACCACGCCGGCGGCGGCCAGTACGGTCCGCCGCCGGAAGCGGGACAACAGGAGGGTGACGGGCACCTGAAGGGTGACCACCAGGACCGTGTTGGCCACGAAGACGGCCGCCGACCAGACCGGGGACGCGTGCAGCTGCGTCACCAGGACCAGGGGGAGCGCGATCTCGGGGACGTTGAGGCAGAAGACGTAGACCACGTTGGCGGCCAGCAGCGCGCGCATCCGGGGCACGGGCGTGTCGGCCCCCGGCGAGCCTCCGCCCCCGGCTGCGTCTCCGTTCCCGGCCGGGCCCGCGGCCGGATGCGCGTGCAGGCGGACCGACCAGGCCAGCGCCGCCGCGGTGAGGTACGCGAGCCCGGTGACGGCCGCCAGTGCCTGCAACGCGGTGGTGCCGCCCGCCAGGCACGCGGTGGCGACGAGCGCGCCCACGCCCAGGCCGGCGTTGCGCAGGGCGCGGCCCGCCGCGAGCGCGGTGTCCCGCTCCCGGCCCTGGGCGACAGTGGCCACGACCGCCGCGTGGGCGGCCGGCCAGGCCTGGTTGCCGAGGCCCAGGAAGAGCGCCGCCGCCGCGAACAGCCCGACGTGCCCCGCCGGGGTGGCCAGCAGCAGTGCCACGCCCACCACCCGTACCAGCATCGACGCCGCCACGACCGTGCTGCGGGCGCCCCGGTCCAGCCAGCGGCCCACCACGGGCATGCACACCAGACCCACGACCACGCCGACCGTCATGGCCACGCCCGTGGCCGGCGCGGACAGCGCCAGCACCGCCACCCCGTACAGCAGCAGGAAGGGCCGCAGCAGGCCGGTGCCGAGCGCGTCCACGGTCAGGGCGACGGCGTAGCGCGGGCCTCCGGAGGCGCGGACGAGTGCCGAGGCGCGGGCGCGGAAGCGGGCGTGGACGCCGACGCGGGCGCCGGGCGGGAGCTCGGTGGTGAGGGCCATGGCGGCAACGGTGCGGTGCGGCCGCCGGGCGGGGTGCGCCGGTTGACGGTGTCCGTCAACCGGCGACGCCGTCCGCCGTGCGGTGGGTGATGATGAAGGGTGACGTTGAAGATCGACATCAGTGGCCCGCCGTCCGAGCGACTGCGCTTCGCCGCCTCTCCGCTGGCCGAACTGACGGCGATGCTCCACGTGCTGGCCGAGCCGGGACATCATCCGCGGCACGCCGGCTGGGCCGCGGACGTCCGGGCCGGGCTGCGGCCGGAACTGGCCGAGCGGTTGCGGGAGGCGGAGTTCCTCTGGCGTTCCTCCCAGGCCGACTTCCTGATCCCCGCCCGGCCCCGGCCGACCCTCGCCGAGGAGCTGGACGACGTGGACCGGCTCGACGACGACACGTACGTCACCGCGGCGCTCGTCACCACGTGCGGCAGCAGCCGGGTCTCCTTCGGCGCGTCGTCGCCGCTCACCGCCGCGACCGCGCGCGAGCGGGCCCTGGACCTGGCGCAGGCCCGCGGGCCGTTGCAGGAGGTCTTCGCGGAACGGCTGCTCGCGGATCCGGCCGCGGTGCGGGCGCGGGTGCGCCACACCCTCGAACAGTGCGCGGAGGCCTTCTTCGACGCCGCCTGGGCGGGCGTGGCCGTGGAGCTCGCCACCGACCTGCGGCTCAAGAACGACCTGCTGAAGCACGAGGGGATCGAGGCCGCACTCGCGTCGGTCTCCGGCGCGGTCACCCTGGCGCCCGACGGCGACTGGATCGTCCTCGACAAGCTGTTGGACAAGGCGACCACCGCCCGCGGCGCCGCGGTCACCTTCATCCCCAGCGTCTTCGGCCGCCCCCACCTGGCGGCGGTCCACGCGCGGGGGTGGCAGCCGGTGGTGCAGTACCCGGTGGCCGAGCCGGGTCCGGCGGAGCCGGTACCGCTGGAGACGGTCACCCTCCGGCTGGAGGCACTGGCGCATCCGGTACGGCTGCGGCTGCTGCGCACCCTGGCCCGGGGCCCGCACACGACCCGTGAACTGGCCCACGCCTGGGAACTCTCGCCCCCGGAAGTCTCCCGCCACCTCGCCGTCCTGCGCCGCGCGGGCCTGCTCACGGCCCGGCGCCGCGGCCGGTACGTCCGTTACACCCTCAACCTGCCCGACCTGGCGGGGCTCGGCACCGACCTGCTGGCGGCCGTACTGCGCTGAGCGGTCGCGGCCCGGTACGTCTGCCCGGTACGTCTGCCCGGCACGCGCAACCCGGAACGCGGACACGGAGTAGGGAACCGGGCGCCATCGTGCAGCAGGTGACGCTCAGCAGGTGACGTGCAGCGTGTGCGGCGAGCGGTGGATCAGGGTGGGGCGCATGGCCGCGGCGGTGTCGTCCGGGGCGAGGCGCAGGTCGGGCAGCCGGTGGGTGAACAGGTCCAGTGTGAGCCGCAGTTGCTGCCGGGCCAGCTGCGAGCCCGGGCAGCCGTGCGGCCCCTGGCCGAAGGCGAGGTGGCGGCGGTCCAGCGGGCGGTCGATGTCGAACCGGTCGGCGTGCTCGTACCGGTCGGCGTCCCGGTTGGCCGATCCGAAGGCGACCAGGAGGGCGGCCCCGGCCGGCAGGGCCGTGCCGGCCAGTGTCAGCGGCCGGGTGGTGATCCGGCGGAAGGCCTGTACGGCCGTGTCGTAACGCGCGGCCTCCTCCACCGCGGCGGGTATCAGCGCCGGATCGGCGCAGAGCCTCTCCCACGGGGCCCGGTCGTCGCGCAGCAGGTGCAGCAGGGTGCTGCCGATGAGCGCGGCGGTGGTCAGGAATCCGGCGATGAGCAGGTTCTGCAGGCTCGCCACGAGTTCCTGCCGCTGGGCGAGCGTCAGCTCGCAGTCGCCGGGTGCGAGGGCCGCCACCATGGTGGAGCACAGGTCGTCGCGGGGCGAGGCCCGGCGGTCGCGGACGTACCGGTCCAGCAGGTGCTGGAGGGCGACGACGTCCGAGGCTGCGGCCACCTGTTCCTGCGGCGGCAGGGGCCGGAACAGCAACTCCTCGGCCCGGTACCCGCCGTGGACCGCGGCGGGCACGTCCGCGGGGTCCAGGCCGATCAGCCGGCCGATGACGAGGCCGGGCAGCCGGCGGGCGTAGGCGCCCATCAACTCGGCGGCGCCGTCCGCCGCGATCCCGTCGGCCAACTCCCGCGCGCACTGCCGGGCGTACGGGACCAGGGCCGCCACGCGCCGCGCGGACAGCGCGCGGTTCAGTACGGCCCGGTGCCGGGCGTGCTCCGCGCCGTCCGAGGTCACCACGGTCGGGCAGGGCCCGAACCCCTTCGCGAGCACGGCGAGCGCGGCCGGCGCGGGCACGACGTCCGGCGTCAGGGCGTTGGCGGAGGAGAAGTCCTCGGGGCGCAACAGCACTTCCCGTACGTCCCGGTCGCGGGCCACCAGCCACGCATCGCATTCGGGTACGTACGTCAGCCCCCCGGCCCGGCGGGCGCGGGCGTACAGCGGGTACGGGTCGAGGTACAGCTCGTCACGCCTGGCCTGCTCGTGCGACGGCACACGGACCTCCGCGTCGGGGTCGGTGGCGGGGACCGGACGGCCCCGCTCGGGTGAACTCGGCCGGATTCGCGGGGACTTCGTCGAGCGAGGGTGAACTCGGGTCGGCGGCCCGGGCGGACTTCGCCGAGACCGGACGACTCCGCGGAGCCCGGACGACGCCGTTGAGCCCGGGGAAACCCCCGTGATCCCGGGGGAACTCCGGCGTCGGCCATCATGCCCGGCCACCGCCGTACCGGGAAGGCCGCATCCCCCGACGCGGTTCAGCCGGCGTTCGACTGGGTGCGGCGGGCGTAGGCGCGGGCGGCGCGGGCCCGGTCGCCGCAGCGGGTGGAGCACCAGTGGCGGCGACCGTGGCGCAGCAGGTAGCGGGTGCAGGGGGTGGAACCGCAGCTGGTGAGGCGGTCGGCGTCGGGACCGGTGAGGAGGTCCGCCGCGTTGGCCGCGAGGGTCGCCAGTGCGCGGGCGAGGATCTCGTCGGTGGGGCACAGCGCCGCGCGGTAGGGCCCCCTCTCCTCGTTCCAGTACAGCAGGGCGGCCGCGGGGGCGCCGGTCAGCGCGTCGTTGACGGCGGACAGCGCCACGGGCGGGGCGGGCGTGCCGCGGACGTGGGCGTCGAACAGCGCTCTGACGTGTTCGCGCAGCGTGCGCAGCCGCGCCGCGCACACCTCCTGCACTCCGGCGTCGGCCGGTGCGAGGCCGTGCGCGGTGAGCCACCGGTTCGTGCGCCCGGGGGTGTCGAGGAGGTCGACGGAGTGCCGTCCGGGCAGTACGAGGGCGCTGTTGACGAAGTCGAGGGCGAGGTGGTCCTCCGCGCCCGGCGCGGGCGGCGGCAGGGACTCGGCGGTTTCGACGGGTGCCACGGATCCGGCGGGCTCGACGGGGTCGGCGGTGTGGGTCGCGCTCATGGTTCTCATGGTACGGCTTGCGTTTATCCATGAGTATCCGGCTATGATCATCACGGATAAACCACCTGCCATCCGTGAGGTTCTGATGACTGACACCAGCGCGCCCGCTCAGCAGATCCCCGTCCGCGTATTCGGCGGCCCGACCGCCCTCTTCGAGTACGGCGGTCTGCGCTTCCTCACCGACCCCACCTTCGACGCGCCCCGCGACTACCAGGTGCCGGGCGCCGTGCTGACCAAGACGGCGCCCGCCTCCGCCGAACCGGCCGACCTCGGCCGCATCGACGTCGTCCTGCTCTCCCACGACGAACACCCCGACAACCTCGACGAATCCGGCCGGGCGCTGCTCGCCGACGTTCCCCTGACCCTGACCACGCCCGGAGGCGGACAGCGCCTGGGCGCGGGAGCCAAGGGGCTGGCCGACTGGGAGTCCATAGACCTGGACCGCCCCGGCGGCGGCACCCTCACCGTCACGGGCGTGCCCGCCCTCCACGGGCCCGGCGCCCGCGAGGAGGTCGAACCGTTCACCGGACAGGTCGTCGGCTTCGTCCTCACCGGGCAGGACCTGCCCACGGTCTACGTCAGCGGCGACAACGCCTCGCTGGGCCTGGTCGAGGAGATCGCCGAGCGGTTCGGCCCGGTGGACACCGCCTTCCTCTTCGCGGGCGCCCCGCGCTTCCCCGATCTCTTCGACAACGCCGTGATCGTCCTCGACAGCGCGCAGGCCGCCGACGCCGCCAGGATCCTCGGCGCCCGCCGGGTGGTTCCCGTCCACTACGACAGCTGGGCGCACTTCACCGAGGGCCGCGACGCGCTGGTCGCCGCCTTCACCGACGCCGGCCTCCTGGACCGGCTGGACCTCGGCGACCGCCACTGACCGACCGAGCGGCCGGGCGCACCGAAGACCGAACGCACCGCACCGCACCAGGGGCGGCGGAACGGCTTCGGTGCGCCCCCCGTTCGTGGGAGGCTGCTGCGGACCCCCTCCGGTCACCCACCCGCATCGCCGTACAGGCGCTTGGAGGGACCGTGCGAAGTCTGACTTTCATCGTCGGTACGGGGCGCAGTGGTTCGACCGCGCTGTCCCGGATCGTGAACATGCACCCCGACGTACTGAGCCTCAACGAGCTGCTCGCCTCGGTCGGTCCGGGCGGCCTGCCCGACGGGGTCCTCTCCGGTGCGGAGTTCTGGCGACTGCTGGCCGACCCGAACCCCGTCTTCGAAACCATGATCCGCAGCGGCCTGCCGCTTCCGGAGTTCCTCTACACCCGCCGGCCGGGCAGGTGCGCGACCGGAACCACCGGCATTCCCGCGCTGCTCCTGATGGTCCTGCCCCACCTCAGCGACGATCCGGACGCCCTGCTCGACGCGCTCGCCCCGCAGATCGCGGACCGGCCCGTGCGGCCGGCGGCCGACCACTACCGGGCCCTGTTCGGGACGCTGTGCGAGCGGTTCGGCCGCACCGCCGTCATCGAACGCTCGGGGTACTCCGGCGAGTGGGTACCACGCCTGCACGCCGCTTTCCCCGAGGCCCGGTTCGTCCACCTGTTCAGGAACGGACCCGACTGCGCCCTGTCCATGAGCCGCCACCCCGGCTACCGGACCATCGTGCTGCTCCGGGAGATCCTCGAGCGCACCGGCGTGGCCCGGCCCGCGGACCTCACCCCCGCACACGTCCGAACGCTGCCGCCCGACCTGAGCCCCCTGCTCGGCGAACGCTTCGACCCCGCCCTCGTACGCGACCGCGCGATGCCCGTCGGCAGGTTCGGCGAACTGTGGTCGCACCTGGTCATCGAGGCCGTCACCCACCTGGAACGGGTGCCCGGCTCCCGCCGCGCCACCCTGTCCTACGAAGACCTCCTCGACGATCCGGAAACGGAACTCGCCCGCCTCGCCGAGTTCGCCGGCGTCGAACCCCTCCCGCGCTGGCTCGACGCCGGCCGCGCCTTCCTCGACGCCGGCCGCCGGGGAGCCGCCCAGCGCCTCCCGGCCACCGCCCGCACCGAACTCGCCGAACGCTGCGCCCCCGGCACGAGGGCCCTGGGTGGGCCGTTGCGGTGAGTCCGTTACTGCAATGAGCCCCTCCCGGTGGTGTGCGGGGCCGTGTCGTCGCGGCGCTGCCCATGATGGGCGGCGGGTCTGCCGGGCCCGCGCGAGCGGAATCGAACCGACGCGGTCGTGCGCCCGTCCCGGCCGGATCCGCCTGCCCGTCCGCTCGCTTGAAGGAGCATCATGCGGTCTGCACGCATTGTGGGTTTGCTGTTCGGGGCGGTCGTACCGCTCGTCGCGGTCGGCGCTCTCGCGCCGGCGTCCGCCGTGACGAAGCCGCGCGACCTGGTCGTTCCGACGGCGGCCTACCCGACCATTCAGTCCGCGGTCGACGCCGCGCGCCCCGGGGACCACATCGCCGTACGACCCGGCGTCTACCGCGAGCAGGTCGTGATCGGCAAGAACCTCACGCTCACGGGTGCGGGGGCCCAGAAGACCACGATCCGCGCCCCCGAACAGCTCGTGACGGGCTCGGACGGTCGCAACTCGCTCGTCACCCTCGACAACGCGGCCTCCGTGCACATGTCCCGGCTCGCGGTGAGCGGGCCGGGTTCCGGCACGTGTGACGAGGGCGCGCTCGGCGCGGGCATCCGGGTCCTGGGCGGCGCACACCTGGACCTGAGCCACGCGCGGGTGACGCACATCCAGGACACACCCATGGCCCCGTGCTTCCGCAGCGCCAGCTCGGTCCTCATCGGTGACCTGCCAGTCGGCACCGGCTCGGCGAACATCCGCGACTCCCGCATCACCGACTATCAGGGCTCGGGCATCGTCGTGCTCAACGAGGGGTCCCGCGCCACGCTGGTGCGCAACGTCGTGACGGGGCAGAAGAGGCTGTCGACCGACGGGATCGAGTTCGTCGGCGCGATCGGCAGGATCGAACAGAACGTCGTCAGCGACAACGCGTGCCGCGAGCCCGATCCGGAATGCGGGCCCGACTTCTTCAACGAGTTCCAGCACGCCGGCATCCTGGCGGGCGGCACGGGGACGGTCATCACCAAGAACCGCCTCACCGGCAACCAGCTGGGCATCTACGCGTTCGACACGGCCGAGATCAGCCACAACCACCTCGTCGACAACACGTACTTCGGGATGGCGCTCCAAGACGGCTCTTTCACCGCCACCAAGGACACGATCCGGGGCGGTACGGGCGGGGTCGCGGTCGTCGCCTCGGCGGTGAACACCACGGCGCGGCTGAACCGCGTGAGGATCGGGAAGACCTCGGGCGCGGCGATCCAGAAGTTCGAGTGCTGCGGCTTCACCGCCACGGTGACGTCCAAGCCGTAGCGGAACTACGGTTCCCCGGAGCCGACGGCGTCTCCCGTCGGCGGGGTCTGGACTCCTCCGCCGCCCAGGCCGGGTAAGCGGGGGAGCCGCCCGTGACCGGCACGGTGATCCACTGCGGGAGGTCGTAGGGATGGTTCGCGGTCACGATCTCGGTCTCAGGCATGACCGTGACTCTACAGATGTAGAGTGGCGGTCCTGGGGCCTAACCGGGACCCCGAGTCGGGTGGAGGGGTGTTCCGTGGCGAAGCGGCATGCGGTCGTGGTGGGAGCAGGGATCGGCGGGCTGACGGCCGCCGTCGCACTGGACCGGCGCGGCTGGCGCGTCACCGTGTGCGAACGGGCTCCCGAACCACCCGTCACCGGCGCCGGAATAGGGCTCGCGCCCAACGCCCTGCGGGCACTCGAAGCCATCGGCGTCGACGCGGCGCACGCCGCCGGGAGCGCGGTGGCCGCCACGATGGGCGTACGGCGGCCCGACGGCCGGTGGCTCACGCGGGTCGGCACCGACGCGATGGCGGCCCGGTACGGGATGGCCCCGATCGCGGTTCCCCGCCCTGCACTCACCGCCGCGCTGGCCGCCGGGCTGCCACCGGAAGCCCTGCGCCACGGCACGGCCGTGACCGGCGTCGACGAGGCCGAGGACGCGGACGGCGTGACCGTGCGGACGGCGGCCGGTCCGGACCTCGCCGCCGACCTGGTCGTCGCCGCCGACGGCATCCACAGCCCGCTGCGCAGGGCACACTTCCCCGCGCACCCCGGCCTCCACTACACCGGCGAGACCGCGTGGCGGGCCCTGGTCCACGCCCCGGAGCTGCGGATCTCCGCCATGAGCGAGACGTGGGGGAGGGGCGAGCGGTTCGGTGTCACGCCGCTGTCGGACGGCCGGCTGTACCTGTACGCCACCGCCGTCGTGCCGGCCGGCACCCGGTCCGCCGATCCCCGCGCCGAACTCCGACGGCGCTTCGGCGCGTGGCACGACCCGATTCCGGCCCTGCTGGACCGAGTCGGCCGGCTGGACGCCGACGACGTGCTCCAGAACGACCTGTACGACCTGGCCGCCCCGCTCCCGCGCCTGCACCACGGCCGGACCGCCTGGCTCGGGGACGCCGCCCACGCCATGGCCCCCAACCTCGGCCAGGGCGGCTGCCAGGCCATCGAGGACGCGGTGATCCTCGCCCACCTGCTGCCCGCCGGAGACGGGGACGACGGCCCGCACGCCGTTCCCGCCGCCCTCGCCGCGTACACCGCCGCACGCCGGGACCGTACCGACGCCGTACGCCTCCGCGCCCGCCGGGTCGGCCGGCTCGGCGCGCTCCGCAACCCGCTCGCGGCGGCGGCCCGCGACCTCGCCGTCCGAGCCACCCCCGACCGCCTGTCCCTGCGCGGCATGGACGACCTCTTCAACGGCTTCCGCCTGCCGGGACAGCGGCCGGCGAGACCCTAGCCGCCGTGTCGGACCGCGCCGAACCATTCCTGCCACAGCCCCGGCGGGCGCGGCCGAACGCCCTGGCGGGGGCGGCGACCGCCGCCCGGCCCACCGTCTCTGACACCCGCTGGTGCAGGCCGCGTTCCCCCGTCGAGCCGTGGTGGGGGGAGGGTCACCGCAGAGGGGTGGGAATGTGGGAATCCGGGGCGGTCGGGGGTGGGCGTGGGCAGGATGGGGGGATGGATCGTCGGGATGTAGAGCCGGGCCGGTCACGGCCGATGGTGGTGCGGCTGCCGGTGGAACCGGTGGAATCCGCAGTGGAAGCCGATGCGGTCGACGCGGTGCGGCGTGCGGGCGACGTGATCGTCCGCGGACCGCTGTTCGGGGTGGCGGCGCAGGGCCCCGATGACGGGCAGCGGTGGCGGGTGGTGGTCGCGGTGACCTCCGGCTGCCCGCAGCAGGCGCGCGACGGACTGAACTCCAAGCTGTGGTTCCAGGCCAAGGACCACGCGCACGACAAGGCGGAGCGGCGCGCACTGCTCGCGGCGGTGTCCCGGCTGGAGACCGAACGGGTCGACGACCTCGACGTGGCGGGCACCCGCTACCGGGTCGTACGCGCCGAGGAGTACGCCGGCTCCGGAGCGGACGGCATCGAAGCGCCGCGGCCCACCGATCCCGAGCCGCCCGTGCCCGACTGGGACCGGAGCGCCAAGGCGCCCGAGACCGATGACGACCTCGTCCTGGACCCGGACGCGCCGCTCACCCCGACCCAGGCCCTCGAACAGCTCGCACTGCGCGAACTCTGCTACACCGGTGAGCGGTTCCCCGAGCACGTGCGCGCCGATTCGCGGCGGGCGCTGGACACGTACCCGGACGTGCTGGTGCTGCCGGCGACGTTCGCCGTGGTCGAGCAGGCCGCGCGGTCGTGGACCCCGGTCAGCGGCCCGCACGCGAGCGCGCACGCCGCCCGCCTGTCCCTGGACTTCGCGCTGACGTGGATGTGGCCGCGGATGCACGGCCACATCCCCGAAGGCGCGGACATGCACACCGACGCCCACAACTGGACGGCCGACGCCGCGGTCCCCGCCGGGGGCTCGCGGGCCGCGGATCTGGCCGGGTTCGCCGAGGCGTCGCGGACGCTGCGCGCCGGGCCGCGCGTCAACCGGCTGGAGTTCCAGGGCACCGTGTACCGGATCGCGCGGACCCGCCGACTGCTGCGCTGGGGCCCGGACGGGCCCGAGGGGCCCCGCCCGTCCGACCTCAACAGCCAGGAACCGACGCGCATGCACCTCACGCTCGACGAAGACGGCCGCATCGTGCCCGAAGGGGAGGAGTGAGGCGCGGCCCCCGCCGCTCCCGCTCCCGCTGCCCCGCCGCGGTCGCCGGTCCGGCCTCCGCCCGGAACCGGCAGACCGTCCGGTGGTCCGGCCGTCCGGTGGTCCCGCCGTCCGGTGGTCCGGCAGAACGGCAGAACTCGTCGTCAGTCCGGCGTGGCCACGGCCGTGGTCGTGGCGAGGAAGTCGCGGAGCAGGTGGAGGGCGTCGGGGCGTTCCAGGTGGACGTCGTGTCCGGTGCCCGGGACGCTCGCGGACGTGGCGCCGGGGCGGCGCGCGAGCATGCCGTCCACGTCGTGCGCCCGGAGGAAGCTGGACTCGGCCAGGACGACCAGGGTCGGGCAGGTGATCCGCTCCCACTCGGCCCGGAAGGAGTGCCGGGTGAGCTCCTCCAGCGAGGCGACCATGACGTCCCGCTCGAAGCGGGGCCACCACCGCCCGTCGCGTTCCTCCAGCCCGTCGGCCCAGCCCTCACCGGCCGGGCCGCCGCCGAGGAAGCGGACCGCGGCTTCCCGGGAGGGGAAGGGCACCGGCCAGGAGTCGAGCCAGCCGCCTATCTCCTCGGGGGTCTCCGGGTTCGGATCGCCGGGACCGGCCTCCACGAGGACGAGCGCGCGGACGAGTTCGGGGTGCGCCGCCGCGGCGAGCATGGCCGTGTGCCCGCCCAGCGACTGGCCGACCAGGACGGCCGGACCGAGCCCGAGCCCGTCCAGTACGGCGACGACGTCGGCGACGTAGGCGGCGCGCGAGACGTCCCGCGGGGTGCGGTCGCTGGCGCCGTGGCCGCGCTGGTCGACGGCCACCACCCGGTGGCGGTCGCGCAGGTCCCGGGCGGTCGCGTCCCATTCGCCGGCGTGGCCGGCGAGCCCGTGCAGCAGGACCACCGGCGTGCCCTCGCCACCCCAGTCACGGCAGGCGAGCCGTACTCCGTCGCGCACCACCGTGCGTCCCGTCCATGTCATGAGGCGGCCTTTCGAGCGGATCGGCGAACGGGTGTACGGTACCCGCCGGCCTGGACCGCTGCTCGAACCGGTCGGCCGGAGGCGGGGGTTGGGCCCGTGGCCGCGCACCGGGGGCCCGCGGGTCAGGCGGTGGCGTCGCGGGCGCTGCGGCGGCGGACCTGGTCCTCCTGGGCGAGGCGGCGCAGCAGCTCGAAGACCGGCGCGCAGATCGCGAAGACGATCACCGCCCGCTCGGCGAGCGCCACCGGATCGTCGAGGGTGGCGGCGCGCTCCAGGTCCAGGCGGGCGACGGACCGGGCCAGGTCCGCGTACGCGGCGAGCTCCCCGGGGGCGTAGCCGGCCTCCAGCCGGTGCAGTTCCTTGAGCGCGGCCGCGAGTCCCTGGACGTGCGGGGAGGTGTCGGGCGTCTGCCAGTCCATGGCGGCGATCAGGTCCGCGACCTCGGCCCGCGCGGCGGCATCGGCCCGCTCCTCCTCGTCGGTGTCGGCCGACGGCTGGGACACCACGGGCACCGGCAGGGCGTAGCTGATCGCCCCGAGGGCGCCGTCCGTGCTGTCGGCCTGGTCGATCGCGCCCAGCACGTCGCGCGTGGCCGCGATGGTCAGCCCGCCGAGCGTGGTCAGCGCCTTGATCAGGCGCAGCCGCTCGGCGTGCTCCTCCCCGTACTCCGCCAGCGTCGCGGCCGTCGCCCGGCCTGCGGGCAGCAGGCCCTCCCGGCGGAAGTACTTGATGCTCGCGACCGGCACGCCCGTGCGCCGGCTCAGTTCCGAGATCTTCATGCGGCCTCCCTGCGGTGTGCGCGGCCCGGCACCCGGCTCCCGCATCCGTCCGTGAATTGGACTCTCCAACAAGATACTGCCACTATCCAACTACTGGATATTCCAAGTATCCAACTACCTGACGTGACCGCCGATGTAACCGCACCGGAGAAACGATGCCTCAGCCCACACCCCCTTCCGTGCTCCGCAGCCCACGGCTGTGGATCGGAACCGGCCTCATCGCCGCAGTGGTGTCGATCCTTTTCGCCCTGCTGTACGTGGGCGGCAACGTGAACCCGAGAGGCAACCTGCACGACCTCCCGGTCGCCGTGGTCAACGGGGACACCGGCGCCAAGGTCAACGGCCGCCAGATGAACGCGGGCGACCAGGTGGTCGCCGGCATCGAGAAGGCGGCCCGGGGCAAGGACAGCATCGACTGGCAGGTGCTCACCCGCGCCGAGGCCGACGAGCGGCTGGGCCAGGGCAAGCTCTACGGCGCCCTCGTCATCCCCAAGGACTTCACGGCGACCGTGACCGGCCTGCTCGCTCCGCCGCAGCCGCCGGCCGGGGCCAAGGCCGGGGCGGGAGCCGGGGCCGGGGCCGGGCAGCAGGCCGGGGCGCCGCAGGCCGGGCAGCTCGCGCCGCCGACGCTGACCGTTCTCACCAACCAGGCGGCCGGCAGCATCGGCTCCTCCATGGCTTCCCAGGCCACGCAGAAGGCGGCCCACGCCGCCTCCGCCCAGCTCGGCAAGGAACTCCTCCAGCAGGCCGGCGGCAGCAAGGCGCAGCTCCCGCCCGCCGCCCGGCTGATGCTCACCGACCCGGTCACCGTGACGGTCGCCGACGGCCACCCGCTGGGCGCCCGCAGTGCCATGGGGCTGAGCGCCTTCTACTACGCGCTGGTGCTGGTCGTCTGCGGCATGCTCGGCGCCAACCTCGTGAACTCGCAGGTCGACTCCGCCCTCGGCTACCTGCACGCCGACTTCGGCCCGTTCCGCCAGCGGATGCCGCTCCGGCACACGAACCGGGTCCGCACGCTGGCGATCGGCTCGGTCCTCATGCTCGGCCTGTCCGTGCTCATGGGCACGCTGGTCGAGGTCGCCACGGTCGGCATCCTGGACATGGACGCCTCGCACCTGGGGCTGCTGTGGCTCTACTCGGTCGCCACGGTCTTCGTCGTCGGCGTGGGCGGTCTCGCGCTGTTCGCCGCCTTCGGCACCCCCGGCATGCTCCTCGCCACCATCGTCTTCATCGCGGCGGCCGTTCCCTCGTCCGGCGCCACCGTGCCGGTCCAGGCGCTGCCCGGGTTCTTCCGTACGCTCGCCGAGTTCGAGCCGCTGCGGCAGATCACCGACGGTCTGCGCTCGATCCTCTACTTCGACGCCCAGGCCGGCGCGGGCCTCACCCGCGGCTGGACCGCCATGGCCATCGCCTTGGTCGCCGCGCTGCTCTTCGGCTTCGCCGTCACCCGCTTCTACGACCGCCGGGGCCTGCACCGCATCCCCCGTCCGGCCGAGGCCGCCGGCGCCGGCGCCATTCCGGCACCGACAGAGACCACGGAGGCCGCGGAGGCCGGTGCGGCCGGGTCCGAGGGTGAGGCCGAGGCCGGATCCGAGGGCGAGGCCGGGTCCGAGTCCGCGGGTGAGTCCGAGGTCGCGGGGGACGCCGCGGCACCCGCGAAGGGCTGACCGAACCGAAGTCGCCCCGAACCGGGCGCGTCACCGTGCCGACGGGCCCGTCCTGATCACAGGACGGGCCCGTCCGCATGCCTGCCCCCCCCGCTGCGTCGGCGCAGGAAGGAAACGGGTCCGGGCTGCGTCCGTGTCCGTCCGCTACCGCTCGGTCCGGCCCCCGGAAGCCGCCGGGGCGGCCTCTCTGAGTTCCGCGAGGAGTTCGGTGCGGCCGGCGAGCATCTCGGTGAGGATGCGGCGGGCCGCACGGAGCAGGTCGGCCACGTCGCCGCCCGCAAGGGCGTAACTGACCGTCGAGCCCTCGCGGATGGAGATGACGATGCCGGAGCGGCGCAGGACGGCGAGCTGCTGGGAGAGGCTGGACGCCTCGATCTCGATCTCCGTGAGCAGATCGCGGACGGGCATCGGCCCGTCCTGCAGCAGCTCCAGCACCCGGATCCGGACCGGGTGCCCGAGCATGCGGAAGAACTCCGCCTTCGCCTGGTACAGCGGTACCTGCATTCCCACGGGTGCTCCAGCTGTCGCGTGATGTCGCGCGGACCGCGGCCGCCGTGTGCACGTCCGGTGCGCCGGCTCGGCGGTCCTCGTGTCATGGTCGCGTCCCGGCGACCCGCCCAGACCCGCATTTGACCGGATTTGGATCTGTCGAATTGAAGAAGTCTTCAATTCGTGGGCATGCGTGGGCCGCCGGAAACGCGGGTCAGAACTCCAGCGTGGCCTCGATCCGCTTGAGCTGGTGGCGGGCCATCGCCAGATTGGCGCGGTTCTTGTCGAGCACCAGGTACAGGAAGAGGCCGCTGCCGTTGCGGCCCTGGAGCAGTCGGAGGAGGTGGTACTGGCCCCCCAGCGTGATGAGCAGGTCCTCGATGTCGTCCTGCAGGCCCAGCATCTCCATCGTGCGGACCTTCGCCCTGATCACGTCGGTGTTGCCGGCCGCGGCCACCGTCAGATCGAGGTCCTTCCCGCCGCCGAGGGTCCCCAGCGCCATACCGCTGGTGTAGTCCACGAGGGCTACACCGAGGGCGCCGTCGATCGAGGTCATCGCCTCTTTCATGGAGACTTCCACGTTCGCCATACTTGTCCACTCCCTTGCCGTGCTGCGTCACGCCCGGCACAGCGGGCTCCCGCCCCTGCCGGACTCCTGCCCGGCTCAAGCTAGTGATCCGGCGTCGCGCCGTGGCGAGAATGGGAGAATCGGCGAAAACCCGCCCCTCGGGTACGCCGGTCCTGTCGGGTACCGCGGTCACCCCGGTCACCTGGGTACCTCGGGTACGGCCAGCCGCCTGCGGACGGCTCGGGCGTGGGAGCTACCCGGGGTACACCACGATGAAGTCACCGCACGGGCCGACGTGCTCGTCCAGGGCCTTGCGCAGTCGGTGCAGGTGCGCGGTCGTCAGCTGGAGCGGCGGTTCGTCGGGCTGGTACGTCGTACCCCGCGGGTAGTCCTCGTCCGGGGTGCGGGTCATCTCGATGTGGCAGCCGAGGACGTGCGTGATCGGCGTGGTGGCGCAGAAGGCGATCAGCCGGTCGACGGTCGCGGAGTACGCGTCGACGTCGCTGACGTAGAGACGGCCGGGGTAGAGGGAGTCCCCGGTGAGCAGCAGGCCCGTGTGCCGGTCGTGGAAGACGACGGCGTCCTCCCGGTGGCCGGGCCCGGGGATCAGGTCGAGGACGCGCCCGCCGAGGTCGAGCTCGGCCGGGCGGTGCGGCCAGGACTCGAAGCCGAACCAGTCGATCACCTCGGGCAGGGAGGCGCCCACCACCTGGGTGTCCGGGCGGTCCGCGAACTGGGCGTCGCCGGCGATGTGGTCGCCGTGCCCGTGGGTGTGGGCGACCACGAGGCCGTAGCGGGGGCGCGGGTTGCGGGCCAGCCAGGCGTCGATCAGGGCGTCGACGGTGGCCCGCAGCGGGAGGTGCGCCGGGTCCGGGCTCGCGCCGGTGTCGATGAGGATCGCCCGCTCGTTCCCGAAGAGCAGGAAGAGGAAGGGGGCTTCGTAGTGCGCCGACTTGTTCTGGCGCAGCACCAGCGTGTGTTCGGAGTAGGCGTGTACCTGGATCTCCGGAGCCGGGTCGTGCATCGGTGAGGGCCAGCCGGCGTGCCAGACGACGTCGAGACTGCCGGGGACGGGTGCGTCTGCGTGGAAGTCGATCACCCCCGCACCCTACGACGCCCGTCCCCCGGCCCGTCCCCGCCCGCCCGCTCGGTAGCCAGCCGTAGCCGTAGCCCCGGCCCCGGCCTCAGGCGAGGGGCGCGGTGTCCCCGATGCCGATGCCGATGCCCGAGCCGTTGCCGTTGCCGTTGCCGTTGCCGATGCCCAAGCCGAACCGGGCCGCGTACCGGGCGGCTCCGTCCGCGGTGTCGCCCGCCCACCCGATGTGGCCGTCCGGGCGGATCAGGAAGACGCCGTCCCCGTAGGCCCCGTACGACGGGATGCGTACGGTGCGCACCGACGGCAGGCCGCCCTCGCCGCGCGCCGTGGTGCCGGCGGCCGGGTCCGACTCCGCGGAGCCGACGGTCAGCAGGGTCCAGTGCGGGCCCTGGAACGCGTCGAAGAGCCGGACGCCGGCGCGGATGCCGTCCGGGGCGCGGTCGCCCGCGCGCAGGGCGTCCTCGGGGAGGCCCGTACGGGTTTCCACCGACAGGGACGCGTCGCGGTAGCCGAGGCCGAGCTGCTGGGTGGCCTCGCCGCGCCGGATCTCGCCGCGGTGCACGGCCGTGGACAGGCCGAGGATGTCCGCTGCGACCGGCATCCGCTCCTCCTCGTACGAGTCGAGGAGGGACGCGGGGGCGTGGCCCGCCAGCACCGCGGCCAGCTTCCAGCCGAGGTTGTACGCGTCCTGCACACCGGTGTTGAGGCCCTGGCCGCCCGCGGGGGAGTGGACGTGCGCCGCGTCGCCGGCGAGGAGGATCCGGCCGTCGCGGAAACGGTCCGCCATCGCGGCCCGGGGCCGGAAGTCCGACGCCCAGTGCACCTCGGTGACGGCGTCGGGCGCCAGGTGCGAGCGGGCGGCGACGGCCTTTCGGATGCCGTCGAGGGAGATGTCCGGGGCGGTCGCCCCGACGCCTTCGGCCGCGTTCAGGAACTGGGCGGTGACCTGGAAGCGGTCCGTCCCCGCCAGCGGGCAGATGGCGAGGAAGCCCTCGCCGCCCGCCGGCGGGAAGACGTGCCAGTGGTCCCGGTCGAGGCCGGTGATGCGGACGTCGGCCACCAGGATCGGGTTCGGGTCCACGGTCTCACCGGTCATGCCGATGCCGAGGGTGCGCCGCACCGTGGACCGGCCGCCGTCGGCGGCCACCGCGTACCGCGCGCGGACCGTCTCGCCGGACGCGAACACCGCCGTGACCCCGGCCGCGGTTCCGGCGCCGGCCGCGTCACCCGTCCCGGCCGCCGTGGCAGCCCCGGCCGCGTCACCCGTCCCGGCCGTGGCGTCGCCGTCGGCCCCGTCCTGCGTGATGCCGACCAGTTCGCGGCCGAAGGCGACCGTGCCGCCGAGTTCGGTGAGCCTGGCGTGGAGGAGTTCCTGGGTACGCCACTGCGGCACCATCCACGGCTGGTGGTACGGGGCGCCCTCGCTCGGCTCGGTCTCGTCGAACATCCGGTGCTCGCCCTGCCGGACGCCGTCCTTCCAGATCATTCCGACCGGGTACGGGCCGCCCGCCGCCAGGATCGCCCGGTGCAGGCCGAGGTCCTCCAGCACCTCCAGGGTGCGGGGCTGGAGGCCCTTGCCGCGCGAGCCCGGGAACAGGCCCTCGGCCCGCTCCACGACGAGGGCGCGGATCCCGCGCCGGGCGAGGTCGACGGCGAGCGCGAGCCCGGTCGGGCCGGCTCCCACGATGAGGACGTCAGTGTCCATGGCGATCTCCTTAACGCTGTTAAGTTCCGATGCCCGAGAGCGTGCACTTAACGCTGTTAAGCTGTCAAGTGTGGCTAACCGTAGAACCCCGAAACTGGACCGGGCGCAGGCCGTCGACACCGCGCTCAGGCTGCTGAACGACGTCGGCCTCGAAGGGCTCACCCTGCGCGCGATCGCCAGGGAGCTGGACGTCCAGGCCCCCGCCCTGTACTGGCACTTCAAGAACAAGCAGGAACTGCTCGACGAGATGGCCACGGAGATGTTCCGCCGGATGGTCGCCGCAGGGCCGCCCGCCGCGGACGCCGGCTGGCAGGAGCTGCTGCTGGCCGGCAACCGCGGCCTGCGTGCGGCCCTGCTGGGCTACCGCGACGGCGCGAAGGTCTTCAGCGGTTCCCGGTTCACCGGCACCGAGCACGCGGCGCAGCTGGAGGACACCCTCCGCGCCCTGGTGGAGGCCGGTTTCGAGCTCCGCCAGGCCGTCCGGGCCACTTCCACGGCCTACTTCTTCACGCTCGGGTTCGTCACGGAGGAGCAGGGCGTCGAACCGGCCCCCGGCGAACGCCGCGAGGGGTACGACGTGGCCGAACGCGCCGCGCGGATGGCCGACTTCCCGCTCGCCGCTGCCTCGGGCGCCGACCTCTTCCAGGACTACGACACCGGCTTCGAGGAAGGCCTGCAGCTCCTGATCGCGGGCATCGGGGCCCGCTACGGCATCGCCTGAGCGGGACGCGCGGGCCGCCGCGGCGTCCGGCAGCTCCGGCAGCTCCGGCAGCTCCGGCAGGCACGCCGAGCCGGGGCCGGAGCCGGGGCCGGAGCCAAGGCGAGGGCGAGGCCGGAGCGAAGGTGGGGGCGAGGTCGACAGGGAAGCCGGCGGGGAGGCCGGCCCGGTGGCTGGCCGGTCGGGGCGGATTCCGCGGTTAGGCTGACCGCATGACTGTGCTCGCGTACGAAGACTTCGGCACCGGACGCCACCGCGAGGCCTCCCTGATCCGCCACGCCCTGGGCAGCGCCCACGACGAGGCGCTGGTCGCGGGCCTGGCCGGAGGCGTCGGCTTCATGTACTTCGTGTTCGAGTACACGGGCCGGCTGCCCATCGCCACGATCGTCGCCCAGGCGCACCCCGAGCCCTGGGTGCAGGTCGCCCTCGGCCGCCTGGGCGTCCCGTACGAGGCCACGCGCGCGATGAACCCCCGCTGGGGCAGGGTCCGGGCCGCGCTCGACGCCGGTCAGCCCGCCTTCTGCGTCGTCGACCGCTCCTCCCTGCCCTGGCACGAGGCCGACCCGGACGCCGAGATGACCGGCGCCGACCCGTACACCGTCGTCATCGCCGGGTACGACGGCGACGACCTGCTGATCGAGGACGGCGCCCCGACCCCGTACCGGATCGACCGCGAGGAGTTCGGGGCCGCCTGGACCGCGCACCGCAAGGGCCGCCACCAGCTGGTCGTGCCGGTCGGGCCGGCCGAGGGGGAGCCCGACGTGGACGGGGCCGTCGCCTCCACCGTCACGCACCTCACCGGGGCGGTCCTCGGCAACCAGTTCGACGTGAACTTCGGTTTCACCGGCATGGAGAAGTTCGCCGCGCAACTGCGCGACAGCACCAGCGAGACGGGCTGGGAGCGCCGGTTCGGCAGCTCGCCGGAGGCGTTCCGCGCCGGCACCGGGCGGCTGCACACCTGCCTGGAAGAGGAGTGGACGGCGCCGGGCGCGACCCGGCCGCTGTACGCGGACTTCCTCGACCTCGTCGGCCGCACCGAGGCCGCCGGACTGTTCCGGGAATCGGCCGCGCACTGGTCCGCGCTGGCCGCGCTGGGCCGGGACGCCGACCCGGACACGGACGCCGCCGGGCGCCGCGCGCTGTTCGACGCGTGCGCGGAACACGTGGACCGGTCCCTGGACCTGGAGCAGCGGGCGGTCCGCGCCCTCCGGAAGTAGGCCACTGCTCGGGACGCTCACCTTTCTCCCGAAGAGCAAGCGAAATCCGTACAACCACTTCCTTCCGTCGTGAGTCTGATCGAGCGGTGCGCACTGGTGTGCGCACCGCTCAGCGCATCAGGAGGGACTCCCTTGGCTTCCGCACGTACCACCCGACACCGTCTCGGCGGGTGTGTCGCCACCGTTCTCGCCGTGACAGTCGGTACCGGCGTCCTGGCCTCACCCGGGGCCGTGGCCGTTTCCGCTCCCGCCTCCGTGGCCGGGGCAATGTCCGCCGCCACCGCCGAAGCGCACCTGCCACTCGATGCCGAGATCGTCAGCACCGGCGACACCGGCTACCTCACGTCCAGGAAGGACGACGCCGGCACGGCGGTCCTGGAGTGGCACACGTACGCCGACGGCTCGGTGGTGCCGGTCGGTACCGGAGCCGTCGGCCACGACAGCAACTCCGACGTCGTCGTGACCAGCGACGGTGCCGGCGCGGTCTCCCTGCGGGACATGACGCCCGGAGCGGACTGGTCCGCGTCCTTCGACCTCGTGTCCGAGTTGGGGGCTGGGGCCAAGCTCGTCGGCGTGGTCGGCCGGAACCTCTTCGTGACCGTGCCGACCACCGCGGACTACCACGAGCTGTGGCAGCTCACCCGGGTCGACGGGGCAACCGCGAAGACCCGGCGCGCGAGCGGCCCGTACAGCCAGAACTTCAAGGTCGTCGCCTCCACGGCCAGCCACGCGCTCATCCTGACCAGCAACCGGGTCTTCCCTTCTTCTTCGACCTTCCGGACCGAGTTCTGGAGCGAGCTCCTCGGCCTGTCCGGGCCCAACGGCAGCAGGGAGGTCACCGGTGCGTGGGGGCCGGCCTCCACGGGCGCCTACACCGCCGACTACAGGGCGTGGAGCGAGTACGCGGGCGGGGTCACCAGGCTCGTCGTGAGCGGGCAGAGCATGATGCGGCGTTACGACATGGACAGCTCCATGAGCGGCGCCGTCATCGCCGGCATCGCGGGGAACACCCTGCTCTACGGCGTCCCGGGGAAGGCCGCCGACGAGAAGCCGAGCCCGCTGTACGCGCGGAGCGTCACCACCCCCGACGCGGCGCCGTACAAGCTCTTGGAGCACTTCTCCAGCGTGGCCCACGCGCCGGACGGCGGCCTGCTGGTACGCGGCGCCACGGCCGACACCGACGGGCTGTTCCGGATCTTCGACGAGACTGACGGCATTCCCCGCGTCACGCCCGTCGCGGAGACCGGCCGGGTCCTGGCCGTGAAGCTGACCGAGTCCGAGGTCCCGGCCACGGTGAGCCTGGAGAAGCCGGGCACCACCGTCCCGATGGAGTGGGCGCTCTCCCGCGCGAACGTCACCGCGGACCTCACGCTCACGCACACCGCCACCGGCAAGAAGCTCGCCAAGCGACTGTCCGCACCGGCCTCCGGCAGCCGTTTCGCCTTCGCCTGGGACGGCGTCCTGGACGGCATCAGCGCCCCGAACGGCGCCTACACCTGGCAGTTCACCGCCACCCCGGACGACGGCGTCGGCGCCCCGGCGACCGCCTCGGGGAGCCTCACGGTCTCGCGCAGCGCCAACCCGCACGACTTCAACGACAACGGCTCGACGGATGTCCTCGCCCGCGACGCGTCGGGCGGGCTGTGGCGGGACGACCTGTTCGACTGGCCGTCGGGCGGCCAGGCCACCTCCGCCAAGCGGACGAAGGTCGCGTCCGGCTGGCAGATCTACGACCAGGTCGAGGCCGCGGGCAACCTCGGAGGCCTCCCGGTCGGCGACCTCGTCGCCCGCGACACCTCGGGCGTCCTGTGGATGTACCTGGGCAAGGGCGACGGCACCTTCGCGTCCCGCGTCAAGGTCGGCGCCGGCTGGCAGATCTACAACAAGATCACCGGCGGCAGCGACCTCAACGGCGACGGCCGCCCCGACCTGCTCGCCACCGACACGGCAGGCGTCCTGTGGCTCTACAAGGGCACCGGCGCCAAGGCCGCCCCCTTCGCCACCCGTGCCAAGGTCGGCGCCGGCTGGCAGATCTACAACCAGATCACCGCCGTCGGCAACATAGCGGGCAGCGCCGCCGGAGACCTCGTCGCCCGTGACACCGCCGGCGTGCTGTGGCTCTACCAGGGCAACGGGACGGGCGGGTTCGCGACCCGCGTCAGGATCGGCGCGGGCTGGAACGGCTTCGCCCACCTCGTCGGTGCCGGCGACGTCACCGCGGACGGCCGCCCCGACCTGATCGCCTACGGTCCGAACGGCACGTCCGTGTACCGCTCGACCGGCTCGACGACGGCCCCGTTCAGCAAGCAGACGACCGGCCTGTACGCGGGCGAGGGCGGCAAGTTCAACACCATCGCCTAGGACGGCCTGGTTGCCGTGACGGCGTCGGCGGGCCCCGGCCGGTACGGCCGGCCGGGGGTCGGGCGGGTCAGGGGCCGACGGTGATCTGCTGGGCCGGGTCGGTCGTGTCGGTCACCAGGTAGACGGCGTTGAAGGTGGACGTCGTCGCGCTCGTCGGGCAGCCGAAGCCGCCGGTGACCTTGACCGGCACGGTGGCGTTCGTGAACGTCAGGCGAGGCGGTGCGCCGTTGGCCCAGGAGCCGGCGGCGCTCGACGGGGCGGTGGGCGCGGCCGTGACCGTACAGGTGGCCAGCCCGGTCGTCTTGACCACCAGACCGCCGAGCGGGACGGTCATGGTCGCGGTGGCCGGGGCGCCGTCCTGCATCGACACGGCCCAGGCGCCGCTCGTGGTGACCGTGGGGGTCACCCCCGGCATGCTGGACGTACAGGAGCTGTACGTGGGTGCCGAGATCGGCGAGGACACCGGCCCCGCCGCGTTGTGGTTGCCGGGGGCGGCGGGTACCGCACCGGTGGCCACCGAGACCGAGCAGCTCACCGTCACCGAACCGGCCTTGAGCGTGGCCTTTCCGGTGAGGGTGGCCTTGAAGGCGTGCCCGGCGGGGGTGACGGTCGTCGATCCGGCGGCCGGTAACGGCGCGGCGGCGGTCGTGAGGGCCGTGACCGAGGTCAGGGAGAGGGCTCCGGCTACTGCCGTCGCGAGGACGAGCGCGGTGCGCGTACGGCTCATGGCTGTGCTCCTTGGGGATCGGAGAGCGGGGTGGGGGGAGGAGCGGGTCCGGGCCGGGTGGTGCCCGGGTCCGTGCTGACGGTGTCGCTGTCGCTGTCGCTGTTGCTCGGGGGCGTGCCCGCCGTCGTGCGCGGGTGCGTGGGTACGGTCGTGCGCGGAGTGGTGTTCGGCTGCCAGGCGAACATGAGGCCGCCGCCGAGGATGCCGAGCACCGTGCCGATCAGGAAGCCGCCCAGGTTCGACAGGACCAGCGCGGCGGTCGCGATGAGGGTGGTCAGGACGCCGGCCAGGCCGCGCTGTGGGGGTGAGAACCACGCGGTGAGACCGAGGACGACCATGACGATGCCCATGAGGACGGACGGGATGCCGGCCACGCCCTGCCGGAGCATGATCGTCAGGGGTGCCAGCGGGAGGACGCAGATCCAGGCCCCGGCGAGGATGGCGAGGAGGCCGCCCCAGAAGGGTCTGCTGCGCCGCCACCGACGCCACCGCGCCCACGGTCGCCACCGCGTCGCGGGCCCGGTGCGGCGGCGGCTCAGAAGCATTCCTTGGTGCCCTTGCTGATCTTCATGCTCAGACCGGAGAGCTTGAAGGTGCCGGCGTTGGTCGCCCACGCGGTCTGCCGGAGATTGGTGATGGTGACCCGGTCCGCCTGCTGCGCGAACAAGTCCTGCATGCCGACCGCTTCGGTCGGCCCCTTGTCGAGGGTCGACGCGTCGCGCCCGATCTCGATGTTGCTGAACTCCGCGTCGCCGGAGAGCTGCGTCGCGTCGACGAACAGATTGCTCGCCTCGACGGGACTCTTGCCGCCCGCCGACAGATTGAGGGAAATGGCCCCGATCATCGGGAGGTTGGTGACCACGGACTGGCAAAGGGAGCGCAGTCGCGCCTCCTTGATGGCCGTGACCGCGACCGGGATGAGTTCCTCGCGGGCGTTGACGTCCACGCTCCCGTACTGGGCGAAGCCCTCGCCCTCCAGGCTCCGCGCCGACACCTTGAACTGCTGGCCCGACACCGCGAAGGAGGCGGCGAGCGCGCCCTGCGCGAGCGCGATCCCGAGGCCGGCGGTCACGGCCACGGCGGGCAGGGTCAGGACGGCGAAGCGCCTCCATCGGACGCGGCCCTCGCCGCCGGCCGCGACTTCCGTCGCGTCGCCGCCGCTCTGCTTGCCCTCGTCGCCGGGCGGGTCGGATAAGTGCGGGGAATCTGCCATGAGATCGTCCCTGTTTTCGGCCGTGCACCGTTGTTACCGACGAGTTGAATGTAAGAGTGCCAATGAGGGTTGGCAAGGTTGCTCGGCCGCACCTTTTAGGCCGACTCCTACTGCTCCGTACGCAGCAGTTCGGCGACTTCCGCCTCCACCCGCCGGGCCATCGCCCGCGCGAACTCGGCGGTCACGACCTCGCCGGCCACCGGGCGCAGGGCCGTGACCGCCTCGGTGATGTGCCGCAGCTGCGTGGCCGAAAGCCGCTCCAGGCCCTCCGGGCCGATCACGTGCCGCCGGAAGAGTCCGACGAACCGGTCGGCGAGGGCGGCCGCCTGCTGCTGGGCGAACGCGCCCGCGTCCAGGATCTCCGCGAGCGGGACCCCTTGCCGCACCAGCGTGAGCGTGGCGTCGAGCAGGCGTCGGCTGCGATGGGTGACGAGGTCTCCGTCGACCTGTACGTAGCCCAGCTCCGCCGCCCGCCGGGTGTCCTCGGCGGTGGCCGTCGGGCCGAACAGCTCGCGCAGCTCGGCCCGCGTCATCGTGACCGGCTCTTCCCGCTCCCCCCACTCGCGGGTCATCTCCCGTTCGAGGCCGAGAAGTTGAGAGATCCCGCCGCCCTGCTCCCAGGCGGCCAGGAGTTCCGCGATGCCGTTGACCGTGTAGCCGCGCCCCAGCAGGTCGTTGATCAGGCGCAGCCGGGTCAGGTGGTCGTCGGAGTACCAGGCGATCCGGCCCTCCCGGCGCGGCGGGGGCAGCAGCCCGCGCTCTTGGTAGTACCGCAGGTTCCGTTCCCGGACGCCGGCGGCCCGGGCCACGTCCTCCCGCCGGTAGCGCCCCGCGCCGCTTTCATCACCCTCTGCCTGGCTGTTCACGCGGCAGAGTGTAGGACGTACCGGCAGGTCACATAGGGCGGGCGCGGTCCCGCGGCCCGGCCGGCCGCGGGACCGCGCCCGCCCGCTGAGGTGTAGCGGTGTCGTCGCTCCTTCCCGCCGTCGGATTCCGGTGGCGTCAGAACCAGTTGAGAGTGAGCGGGAAGGTGACGGCGGCCGACTTGCCCGCGGCGTCGGTGGCCGTGGCCGTGATCTGGACCGTCCCGGAACCCCACGGCTTCCCGCTGATCCGGCCGGTCGCGGCGTCCATGGCCAGACCCCACGGCAGCCCGGTCGCGGTCCACCGCAGCGGAGCCGTACCGCCGGTGGCGGTCAGCTGGATCGTGCAGGACTGGTTGAACTTGCAGGTCTGCGCGCCCGGGTCGGCCACGACCGGCCCGCCGCCCGGCGGCGGTTCCTCCCCGCCGGTGCCGAACACCTCGGTGATCGGCTGGGCGCTCGCCGCGTTGCCCGCGTGCCCCGTCCCGAACAGGTCCTCGAAGGTCCGCAGCAGGTTGAAGTGGTTGTACGCGCCGCTGTAGCGGCCCTGCTTGACGTGCGCGCCGGAGAAGACGGTGGCGATCTGGTTCGACCCCAGATAGTTGTCCTCGTCCCAAGTGAGCACCAGGAGACTGTTGTTGGCCTTGGCCCACTGCGCGTACGCGTCGAGGTTGTTCTTGACCCACGTGTCGCCGGTGCTCACCGGGCACGAGTGCATGTCGTTGCACTGGTTCGGGACGATGAACGACAGGTGCGGCAGCGCGGTGAAGTCGGTGCGCGGGAACTGCGTCCACGTCTTGCCGGTGTCGAGCGGCACGTTCTTGAAGGCGAACCAGGGATTGTGCTTCTGCGCGTACTGGCCGTTGGTGCAGGCCGTGGATCCCTGGCTCGGCAGGTCCTCGTTGTACGTGGCGAACGTCCGCCCCGCCGCGATGAGTTCCTGCCCGAGGTTGGGGGCCGTCATCGACTGCGGGGTGTAGCAGCCGTCGCCCGTGATGCCCTGGGTGCCGCCCGAGAAGAGGTTGAAGTAGTTGGGCTGGCTGGGGTGGGTCAGCGCCTTCATGCCGGTGAGGCTGGCGCCGGCGTTGGCCAGCTGGTTGACGTACGGGGCGTTGGCGCTGCCGATGATCTCGCCGTACTGCTTGTTCTCGAAGACGACCACCACGACGTGGTCGTAGGCGGGAAGGGCCGCGGCCGCGGCGGCGGACCGGTGCGCCGGGACGGCGTCGGCGGCCGCGGAACTGCCGGCCGGCACGGCCGCGACGGCCGCGACCAGGCCGAGCGCGCAGGCGATGCCGGTGACGGCGGACCGCCGCCTGCCGCCGTGCCGCGGGGTGTCGGGCGTGTCAGGGGTGCCAGGGGTGGCCGTGCTGTCCGGGGCGGGTGGTGTGTCGCGGGCGTCCGGTGGTGCGGCCGGGGCCGGGTGCCTGGTTCTGGTGGGCTTTCGCATGGGCTGTCGCCTCCTGTGTTCTCGGTCAGTCCTCCCGCCGGGCCGCTCCGGCCACGGCGATGTTCACGAAGCGCGGCACGGGCCGGCCCAGGCCGCGGAACTCGTCCGCGACGGCCGCCCGTACCGCCGCCGGCCGGTCACCGGGCAGCAGCACCAGTACGCTGCGGCCCGCCCGGCGGCCCGGCGGCCACGCCCGGAGCGCTCCCGCCCGCCGGGCGCACTCCACGGCCCGCGCCAGAGCGGCCGCCCGCTCCTCCTCGGGCCCCCGAACGACCATGAGCACCAGGTGCGTGCCGTCGGCGGGCGGGTCGAAGGGCACGTGCCGCGGAGCCCGGCCCGGGGCGAGGCGCAGAGCCGTGCCCGGCCGGGCGAACAACACGGCGCTGCGCAGCGCGTCGTCGTCACCGGGAGCCGCCTCCCGGATCAGCCCGGCGAGCAACTCCCGTGCGGGCAGTGGCTCGTCGGCTCCGGTGTGTACGTCGGCCACGGCGAGCGCGACCGCGCAGTCGAGCGGCTCCGCGAGGTCCAGCCCGGCGGTCTCGGTGAGGGTGCCCTGGACGTGCAGGTCCGTCCCGGAACGGCCGTACCCGGCCCGGGCGAGGGCCCGCAGCAGGGCGTACGGGCGGGCCGCCCAGGCGGGAGTGTCCGGGTACGGGCCGGTCAGCGGCAGGTCACAGCTCTGCGCGGGATGACCGAGGGAACTCAGCCGCGCCAGGCCGTCCGCGCGCGGGGCCGCGGCCGCCGCGACCGGCCACCCGGCGGCGGCCACCAGCCCCGGCGAACCGAGGCGGAAGGCGTGCGGGGCACTCCACACCGCGGCCGGCGGCCGCCCGTGCGCCACCTCCAGCGCATGTGCCACCAGCCGGAACAACGGGTCCGCGGTGGCCCGTCGGGCCAGCGAACCGGGACCGGCGGGGAGGTCCGCCGGCTGCGGGTCACCGGCCGCCGGGGCCGGCGCGGGGCGGGCGGTCCGGGGGTCCCGGGGCCGGGGCTGCGGGGCACGGGCGGCCGGCGGCCCGGGCTGCGGGCCGCCGGTGGCCGCCGCGGGCCGGGTGACGCTCATTGCGATTCCTTGCGGGCCAGCAGGCGGTACGCGTTTCCGCCGTCCGTACGGCGGGCCACGGCGCTGCGTACGGTGTCCAGGGCGCCGGCCGCCAGGAAGCAGGGCACGGCCGCCACCCGGACCGCCTGACGGACCGCACGGCGGACCGGGCGGGCCGCGGCCGGGTCGGCCCACGGGCTGTGCGGGTCGGGGGCCAGCCGGTTGAGGGTGAGGGCGACGGCGCCCACGAAGTCGTTGTGCTGGTGGGCGGGTCCGTGCTCCTCGGCCAGGACGGTGAAACCGCGCTCGACGAGCGCCGCGCGGAGGTTGGCCGCCGGGATCAGGTGCTGGTGCTGCGGCTGGAACCACGGCAGCCAGTGCGGACCCAGCAGCCGCGCCATGCGCGACTGCGGATCGGGCAGTTCGATGAGCAGGTGCCCGCCGGCCAGCAGGACCTGCGCGGCCGCGTCGAGCTCCGCGAACGGGTCGCGGGTGTGCTCCAGGTAGTGGTACATGCTGACCGTGTCGTACCGGCCGGCGAGCTTCTCGGCCAGCTCCGGGAACTGGCCCTGGTAGCCGGTGGAGACCCAGCCCCGCCGTTCGGCCTCGTGGATCCCGTCGCCCATGTCGAGCCCGTCGAACCGGGTGTCCGGCCACACCTCGCGCGCGACGTCGCAGAAGTGCCCGTGGCCGGTGCCGACGTCGAGCCAGGAGGCGGGCCGGGCGTACGGGGCGATCATCGCGGCCCGCGCCCGGTAGGACGCGCCGAGCCGGGCGAATACCGTGCCGGCGCCCTCCCCGCCCCGGCCGTCGTAGAAGTCGCGGTAGTAGAAGTCCAGCCCCTCCACGGTCAGGCGGGGATTCTGGAAGACGTGCCCGCACGCCTGGCACTCCTCCAGGGTGAAGCGGCCCGGCTTGCCCTGGAGCAGGTCCGGCATCCGCACCCGCACCGCCAGCCGGGGCGCATCGCACCACGGGCAGGTGGCGCGCCGCGGTTCGAGGAACCGGTCGGCGCCGCCCGCGAGTTCGGCTGCGTACGCGGCCCTGCGGCCCGCCTCCGCGGCCTCCTGCACGGACCCGGCCGCCCGTGCCGACCTGGCTTCCACGGCCGTCCGCAGCGCCGTCCGCACGGACCGCAGCGGCCGGGCCGCGCACGCGCCGGCCAGGTCCGCCGGCCGCAGCGGGCCGCCCGCGCCCAGCACGAGGGCGGGCTGGAGCCAGTACAGCCCGGCCGCTCCGACACCCCACAGGCCGCCCTGTACGACAGCCGTCGCCAGCAGCGCGAGCCCGGCGAGCCCGGCGGCCGACAGCAGGCCCGGCGGCAGGCCCTGCGCGCGCAACTCGGCTGCCCGGCCGCCGGGACCGGGGGAGACGGCGCGGGCGCTGAGCCCGGGGGCGACCGCCAGATCCGTGGCGGCGCTCGCGTACTCCTTCAGGCGGCGGGTGAGCGCCAGCAGGTCCACCCGGTCCCGGGCGCGGTCCGGATCCACTCCGGCCCGCTCCAGGACGTCCTCGCCGACGAGCACCGCGTAACCCGCACCGCGCCCGGCGGCCAGCCGGTCCTGCCGGTACCCGGCCGGGTCCACCAGCCGCAGCAGCCCGAGGGCCTCCTCCGCCGCCAGGTCCGCCGGCAGCAGTTCCAGGACGTCCAGGCCCTCGCGGTCGGCGTGGGCGCGGGCGGCGGCGAGGACCGACCCGTCCGCCACGACGCCCCGGGCGGTGAGCAGCCGTCGGCGCGGCCCGGGCCCCCCGCTCGCGGACGGCTCCGCGGCGGGGGACAGCACCGCCAGCGCGTGCAGCCGGCGGCGCGCGCGTACCGTGCCCGCGCCGAGCGCCACGGCGATCACTGCGGAAACCCATGCGCTCATGAGAGCTTCTCCAACCTGTCGGCTGCGGTGGCGGCGCCGCCCGCGGCGGCGAAGGACGCCTGGATGCGGCGGGCCGCACGGCGGTGCGGGCCGGAGTCGTCCAGCACGGCCGTGAGCGCGTCGTGCAGGTCGCCGGGGCGGGCCCGGCCGAACCGCACACGGACCCCGGCGCCGGCCTCGGCGACCTGCTGCGCGACGATCGGCTGGTCGTCGCGGATCGGTGCCACGACCAGCGGCAGGCCGTGGGCGAGCGCCTCGCACACCGTGTTGTGGCCGCCGTGGCTGACGACCGCGTCGAGGTGCGGCAGCAGCCGCAGCTGCGGCACCGTCTCCCGGACCAGGGCGTACGGCGGCACCGGGCCCACCAGGTGCCGGGGCGCGGCCACGATCAACTGGACCCGGTCCGCGAGCTGTTCGCCGGCGGCCAGGACCGCGGCGTAGAACCGGGAGCCCGCCTCCTGGTTGAGCGTGCCGAGCGAGACCAGCACCCGGCGGCGCCCGGGATCGAGCTGCCGCCACGGGAAGTCCGCACCCGGCGGACGGGATCCGAACGCGGGCCCCACAAAGGCGTGGTGAGCGGGGAACGGCCCGCCGCCGATGAGTTCCGGCGTGGAGAAGACCAGTACCAGCCGGTCGGAGAACCGGGGGTCCCAGCCGGGCGGCGCCCCGCATTCGGCGAGCAGCCCGGCCAGCTGCTCCGCCACCCACGCGCCGACCTTGGGAAACCCGGCGAACGGGCGGGTGAACTCGGCCGAGGTGCTCGCCGACGTCACCCAGGGGATGCCGAACCGGCGGGCGACGACGGCGCCGGCCAGGGCCTGCTGGTCCGCGACCACCACGTCCGGGGCGAAGGCCGCGACGGCCCGCTCCACGCCGGGCACCATCGCCCGGGCCAGCGGCACGAGCGCCTCCGCCCACAGGAACCGGAGGGCGGCGACACCGCGCAGGTCCCGCCACCGCCCGTGCAGCGCGGCGTACCCGCCGGCGTCCGGGCCCGCGTCGTCGCCGGCGGAGTACAGCCGGGCGTGCGCGGGCAGCAGCCCGGACAGGACGCCGGCGGGACCGGTCCACGCCGTGTCGTGTCCGCGGGCGGCCAGCTCGGCGGCGACGGCGACCGTCGGATTGACGTGCCCGGCCAGCGGGGGGACGACGAAGAGCACCCTCATGCTGTCAGCGCTCCCGTCCGGGTCCGCGCGGCCCGGCGGACGGCCGCGGCGTGCGCCAGTACGGCCTCGCGCAGCACCCCGTCCGTCTCCTTGAGGACGTCGTGGCCGAGGCCGGGCAGGATCCGCAGCGTGCAGCGCGGCGCGTGCCCGGCCAACTCCAAGGCCCCCGGGACCAGTTCGGAGTGCTCCCCGCAGACGACGAGGACCGGGCAGTCGAGCCCGGCGTAGTCGGCGGGCGTGAACGTGCGGCCGGCCGCGATGTCGTCGATGAGGGTGGTGTGGTTGAGGAGCGCGTCGGCGATGACCGTCAGCTTCGCCGCCTTGCGAAGGCGCAGGGAGGACAGTTCGGCGGGCACCAGGCTGTCCTCCAGGCTGAGCGCGGCGACCGAGAGGGTGTCGACCATGTTCGCCACCCAGGGGCCGCTGAGCGGCGGTTCGAGCAGGGTCAGGCCCGCCACGAGATCGGGGCGGGCGAGCGCGGCGTGCAGGGCGAGGGTGCCGCCGTAGCTGTTGCCGACCAGATGCACGGGCCGGCCGTCCAGCCCGAGGGCGCGCAGCACGGCGACCAGGTCCCGGACGGCGCTCCCGCTGTCGTACCCGGCCGGCGGACGCTCGCTGAGACCGTGACCGCGCAGGTCGTACAGGACCACCTCGTGTCCCGCCCGGGCCAGCGGCACGCCCAACGGGCAGTAGAAACTGGAGAGGTTGTCGACGACGAGGCCGTGCAGGAAGACGACGGGGGTGTCGCGGCCCTCCGGCGGGCCGTCGGGCAGGGCGACGCCCGTGGCGGGCGCATCGGCCGCGGGCAGTCGCTGTACGTGGAACCTGAGCGCGTTGGCGAGGATCTCGGCCATGGCGGGCTCAGGCCGCCGGCGCCCGGCGCACGGGCCGGGCGGTGAGGGAGGCCCGGGTGATCCGCGCGATGTGGTCGACCAGTTCGCCGACCGACATGGCCAGGATCGCCTCCATGTCCTTCTCCGCGAGGAAGCCCATGAGATCGACCCGCGATCCGTAGCGCTCGTGCAACTGCTCGGCGAGTGCCACGAATTCGATGCTCTCCAGCGCCAGGTCCTCGTTGAACGTGGTCTTCATGGTGACCTCGTCGGCGAGGAGGAAGTCGTCGCCGACGATCCGGACGAGCATGCCGGTGATCTCGGCGAGGATGTCAGATGCCATGGCTGTTCTCCGTCGGGGTCGGGAGGCCTGCGGGGACGGCCTGCGGGGGTGCGGGCGGGTCGGCGACCGCGGCCCGGGGCGGGTCGGTGACCGTGAGCGGTGTGACTGATATGAGCGGTGTGACTGATGTGAGAGGTGTGGTCCAGGCGATCAGGTGGTCCTCGTACGTCGTCGTGCGGACGTGGTGCGTGCGGCCGACGGGGGAGTGGACCCGCAGGCCGCCGGCCGGGTCCTCGGACACCTGCCAGCGCACGAGCCGGCCGCCCAGTCCCGTGCCCTCGGCCTTCGCGGCGGCCTCCTTGGCGCACCACAGGGTGGTGACGGCCGCGGCCAGGCCGGTTCCGTCGCGGGCCGCGAGCCGTTCGGCGAGGCGGTGCTCGTCCGGGGTGAGGGCGATGCGGATCAGGGCTCCGGGGTCCTCGGCCACCGGCTCGACGTCGATGCCCACGGGCCCGTCGCCGTGCGCGAAGGCGACCGCGATCCGCTCCTTGTGCGCCAGGGACAGGTGCAGTCCCGCGGCACGGCCGCCGGGCACGGGGCGGCCCGCCCCGTCGTGCCCGACGGTGACCTCGGCCGGGAAGACCGGGCCGGCGCCCCGCTCCCACAGCAGCTGCCGCACGGCGTCCTTGGCGGCGATCCGGCCCAGCAGCCAGGGCGCGCGGGCGCGCGGCGCGAGCCGCTCGTACGCGTCGCGTTCGGCGGCGCCGAGGTAGCGGCGCATGACCAGTTCCTGCGAGGCGGGGTCGGCCCAGCGGCGGGTGGCCGCGCACCAGCCGCCGGGCTGAGGCTCGCCGATCCCGGAGACCTCCGGGGTGAACTTCATCGGCCACACCCGCTCGTCGGCGGCGAACCGGCGGTACGTCCAGTCCTCCAGGCGGGCCCACACCGCGCCGTCCGGCGTGCACAGCTCCACGTCGCCGCGTACCGAGGTGGCGCGCACCTCGCGGATACGGGCCGTCGCGGACAGGAGGGTGCCCGGCGCGGGCGGGGGACCGTACAGGCGGATCCGTTCGAGGACGGCCGGGAACACCAACCGGTCGGAATCCAGGCGCAGTTGCATCCAGTGGCCGAGGAGCTGCCCGGCGGCGTCGAGGAGGGCGCCCGGGGCGGGCAGGGCCCGGAGCACGCCGTGTATCCCGTCCTCGGCGACGGCGGTCACCTCGTGGACACCGGCGAAGCGGGGGCCGTGGAACATCCAGCGGTCCCGGTACAGGGCCTCCGCGGAGACCGGTGCGGGGCGTTCGGCGGTGAGCGGGGCCGTGTCGGGGGCGGGAGGCGCGTCGTGGCCGGCGCCGAGGCGCACCGTCACCTGCGCGCAATCGCCGATGTCGACCCGTACGCGGCCGTCGGCGGCCGGGCGGGTGGTGAACTCCACGTCGACGGCGGGCGCGACGGGAAGCCAGCGCAGGGCGCGCATGCCGTCGAAACCGGTGACGAGGTGCCCCGGCGGCCGGGTCGCGAGGGCGGCTTCGGCAGCCAGCTCCAGCATGGTGGTCATGGGGACGACGGGAAAGCGGTCGGAGTCCTCCGGCCAGTCGTCGGGCTGGAGGTAGACGCAGTGGTCACGGACGGAGGGAAGGACGTCGAGGGAGAGCCGGCGGGTGTACGAGCGGGGGCGGGCGGGCGGCGGGCCCGATGCGCCTGCCCAGTGCCCGAGGGCGGGGGTCGGGCCCGCGGCGGTGGCTGCGCCGGTCCGGGCCATGGGTGGGGTGGGCCGAGGGGCGGCTGTCAGGGCCGCCGCGACGGCGCGGGCGGCTTCGTGGGTCTCGTCGAGGACGGCGTCCAGCTCGGACAGGAGGACGGGGCGACCGGAGGCGGCCGGGATGCCGGAGGCGGCCGTGCCGGCCGGGGCGGCGAGCGGACCGTGCTCCGGGAGCGTGTCGCGGGCGGGTAAGGGGTCGAGGCGCGTGAAGGGGGAAAGGTCGGCGTGGGAGCTGCCGTTCGGCAGGGGCCACTGGTCCCGGAGGGCCTGCGCGGCGCCGTTCAGGTGGACGAGGGGGGAGCCGAGGTCGAGGCGGACCGGGTGTCCGGTGCGCTTCGGGGCGGGCCGGGCGGTGAGCCGGTCCCAGCGCGGCTGCAGGCCCTCCGTCCACAGGGCGGCCGCCAGGTGGCGCAGGGCGTCCATGCCCGACAGGCGGGGGGACGAGGCCGCGGCGGAAAGGTGTTCCGCACCGCGCAGCGTGTCGTCCACGAAGCCGGTCAGGCTGCCCGGCCCCGCAGAGACGAAGGCCCGTACGCCTTCCGCGTGCAGCCGCAGCGTCAGGGCGTGGAAGTCGACCGGCTCCAGCAGGTGCCGGACCACCAGCTCCCGTATCGCGTCCGGTTCGGACGGATACGGGGCGGCCGTGGTGGCCGACCAGACGGGGAGCGCGGCCGGCCGCAGCGGCAGGCGCCGGAAGGCGGCCCGCACCTGACCCAGGTACGGCGCCCACATCGGTGTGTGGAAGCCGGACCGGAAGGGCAGCTCCTGGCCGGGAACGCCCTCCGCGGCCAACCGGCCCAGCACCGAGGAGATCTGCCGCTGCGGGCCGCAAACGACCGACTGGTGCGGGCAGTTGTCATGACTGACGGCCACGCCCTCCAGTCCGTGCAGGGCTGCGCCCGCCTGCTCCGCGCCGCAGCCGAGTGCCGCGTACACGAGGTCCGGCACCTCCAGCGAACCGGGGCGCCGCAGCGAGTCGAGGAAGGTGTCGACGGCGTCCTGCGGGTACATTCCGGCGGCCACCATGGCGGCCCACTCGCCGAGACTGTGTCCCGCGAACAGGTCCGGTTCGACGCCGAGTTCGGTCAGGACCCGGGCGAAGAAGCGGCCGGTGGCGAGGGCGTCGAGGGCCCGCTCGACGAGCTCGCCGCCGCCGGTGAGCGCGGGGGCGGCAAGGCCGAGGCGGGCGGCCACCTCGGTCAGGGCGGGCGCGAACTCCGGTTCCAGGCCCGGGAAGAGGAGCGCGAGCTTCCCGCCGGGTTCGGCAGCGTACGGCCCGAGGAGCGGCCGGGGCGTGAACCACACCCCGCCCCGGCCCCGCCAGGGGCGGGCGCGGGCGAGGACCTTCGCGGCGAGCGCCCGTCGCTCCGCGGTCGGATCGGCGATCGCCAGCCGGCACGGACCACCGTGCTCGGCCGCGGTGGACGCGGAGGCGGACGTGGCGATAGAGGCGGCGGACGTGGCGGTGGAGGCGGCGACGGTGTCCTGCGCGGACCCGTGGTGTGGCGTGGGCGCGGGTCCGTGATCAGGGGTGGGACCGTGACCGGGGGTGGACCCGTGGCCGGACGTGTTCCCGAACACGGGCTCGGGGTCCGTTGCGGCCAGGAGCCGGGCCAGCGCCTCGGGGGTCTCGGCCGTGAGGAGGAGTACGGATGCGGAGGCCGGGGCGGCGTCGGCGGGCCGGCGCGGGCGGACCGTGGTGCGCGCGGTGCCGCGCGGAGCGGAGCCCGAGACCGGCAGGGGCAGGAACCGGCGGGCCGGAAGCGGCGTCGCCGCACGGGCGCCGGGAGCCTCCTCCAGGATGACGTGGGCGTTGATGCCCCCGAACCCGAAGGCGTTCACCGCGGCCCGGCGCGGTGCCCGGCCCGGCTCCCAGGGCTCGGCCGCGTGGACCGGGCGCATCCGGGTCCGGGCCAGGCCCTCGTGCGGATCGTCGAGGTGGAGGGTCGGCGGCAGCACCCCCTCGTGGACGGCGAGCGCTGCCTTGATCAGTCCGGCCATGCCGGAGGCCTGCATGGTGTGCCCGAGCATCGACTTGACCGAGCCCAGCGCGACGGCCCCGGCAGCGGCACCCCGTTGCCCGAACACCCGCTCCAGGGTGGCGAGTTCGGCCTCGTCACCGACCGGCGTCCCGGTTCCGTGTGCCTCCAGGAGGCCGATCGACCCGGCGGCCTGCGGGTCGAGGCCCGCCGCCGCCCAGGCCCGTTCCAGCGCCTGCACCTGACCGTCCACCAACGGGCTCATCAGGCTCGCCGCGCGGCCGTCGCCCGCGACACCGACCCCGCGTATCACCGCGTACACCCGGTCGCCGTCCCGCTGCGCGTCCGCGAGCCGCTTGAGCAGCACCACACCCGTCCCCTCGGACAGGAGCGTGCCGTCGGCCCGCCGGTCGAAGGGGCGGATGTGCTCGCTGGGGCTCAGCGCGCCCAACTGGGTGAACACGCTCCACAGCGTGGCGATGTGGCAGTGGTGGACGGCCCCCGCCACGACCAGGTCGCAGCGGTCGGCGGCCAGCAGGCCGACCGCCTGGTCCACGGCCAGCAGCGACGACGCGCACGCCGCGTCCAGGGTGTAGGCGGGGCCGCGGAAATCGAGCCGGTTGGCGGTCCGGGCCGCGGTGAAGCTCGGCACCAGACCGATGGACGCCTCCGGCTGCTCCGGGCCCAGGGCGCCCTGGAAGGCCTCCCTGATCGCGGCGATCCGGGCATCACCCAGATCGGGTGCCAGCTCGCGCAAGGTCGCACTCAACTGATGTGCCGTGCGCACCCGTTGGTCGAGGCGCGCGGTCGCCACTCCCATGAATCCGCCCCGGCCCAGCACCACGCCGATCCGGGACCGGTCGGCGGGCAGCCGGTCCTCGCCGCCCGCGTCGGCGATGGCCTCGGCGGTCGCGTGCAGGGCCAGCAACTGGTCCGGCTCGGCGCCGGACACGGCGGCGGGCATGATGCCGAAGCGGGTCGGGTCGAAGGCGGCGAGGTCGTCGACGAAGCCGCCGCGCCGGCAGTAGAAGCGGTCGCTGCCGGGCGGACCGTCGGGGGCGTAGTACACCTTCGGATCCCAACGCCCGGGCGGCACCTCGGTGATGGCGTCGACACCGGCGAACAGGTTGTGCCGGTACGCGGCGAGGTCACCGGCGCCCGGGAACACGGCGCCCATGCCGACGATCGCGGCATCGGTGGGACGAGGACGGGGCTCAGCCATGGTGGACCCCCTGCCCGCCGGCCCCGTCCGCGCCGTCCGCCATGAGGACGACCTGCGGATCCGTCCCGTGGAGGAGTTCCGTCAGGAAGGCCTCCGTGCCCGCGTCCGGCTCGATGAGCGCGATGCCGCGCCGCGCGTACGCGCGCTCCAGCTCCGGGGTGACCATGCCGCCGGCGTCCGAGGCCCACGGACCCCAGTCGACGGCGAGGACACGGCCCGGGGAGGCCGCGGACCAGGTGTGGGCGAGGGTGTCCAGAGCGTCGTTGGCGGCCGCGTAGTCGCTCTGGCCGCGGTTGCCGTACACGCCGGCGACGCTGCCGAAGAGGACCAGGAAGGCGGGGCCGGCCGGGCCGCCCCCGCCCGCCGTGCCCGTACCCGTACCCGCGCCCCCGCTCTCGTCGGCGGCCGCGACCGAGGCCGCGAGGTTGCGGGCGCCGGCCACCTTCGTGGCGAAGACCTCGGCGAAGGACTCCGGGTCCTTGTCGCGCAGGAGGGCGTCCCGGATCAGGCCCGCGCCGTGCACGATGCCGTCCAGCCGGCCGTGCCGGGCCCGGACGTCGGCCACGACGGCGCGCACGGCGGCCTCGTCGGTGACGTCGGCGCAGTGGTA
This sequence comes from Streptomyces sp. NBC_00239, assembly GCF_036194065.1. Taxonomy (NCBI): domain Bacteria; kingdom Bacillati; phylum Actinomycetota; class Actinomycetes; order Kitasatosporales; family Streptomycetaceae; genus Streptomyces; species Streptomyces sp. NBC_00239. The sequence continues at coordinate 7,751,381 of NZ_CP108095.1, forward strand.
GCGCACCGACGCCGCCGTGCCGGCGAGCGCGCCCAGGGTGTCCCGTACCTCCCGGGCGGCCAGGACCCGGGAGGCGGCCGCCTCGATCTCCGCGGGCGTGCGCAGCCCTCCGGAGATCAGCGCGGCGCGCAGGGCGACCCGGTCGTGTGCCGAGGCGAGGGCGGGGTCCTCGGCAGCCTCGGGCGGGGGCGTACGGCCGATCAGCTCGACGTGGCAGCCCGTGGCGCGGGCCAAGGCGAGGGCGGCGCGGGCGGTGATGCCGCGGGCCCCGCCGGTGATCACCACCACGCCGTCGCGGTCCAGGCGGAGCCGCGGGGGCCCGGCGTCCGTGAGGGGAGCGGGCACGGTGCGCAGGACGGTCCGGGTGCCGTCGGTGTAGCCGACCGCCACCGGCTCGTCCGGGGCGCACAGTTCGGCGAGCAGGTGGGCGGCGATGCGCTCCGGGCGGTCCTTGGGATCGACGTCCACGGCCCGTACGAGGGCCCCCGGGCATTCGAGCGCGGCACTACGGGCGAACCCGCGCAGCCCGAGCCCCGGAACCGGATCCGGCGCGCCCGGACCGTGCCCGAACGCCCCGCCCGCCGCCGTGCCGACCACCAGCCACCGCACCCCGCCGACCAGGGCGTTCCGGAACCGCTCGAACGCCCCGGGCAGTACGGGATCCGGCGCGGCGCGCAGGGCGCTCAGATCGACGAGGCCGTCCACCCCTTCGGCGCCGGCCGCCTCCTCCGCCGGCACGGTGCGCACCCGGGCGCCGTGCGACTCCAGCAGCGCGGCGAGCGCGGGCGCCACCCCCAGCCCGTCCTCGACCACGGCGAACGTCCGCCCGGCCAGCACGTCCGCCGGATCACCGGCGGCGGCGGGCCCGACGGGAACCGCCTCGACGCGCAGCCGCACGGGGCGGCGTACGAGGGCCGGGCCGCGCCCGTTCCCCTCGGGAGCGGCGACCGCCCGCCCGGTGCCGTGGCGTTCGGTGCCGTGGCGTTCGGTGCCGGTCGGGGAAGCGGCCGGGGAAGCGGTCGACGGAGCGGCCGACTGAGCGGGCTGGGAAGTGGGCTGGGGAGTGACCGTCGGAGCGGCCGGCGCCGGTTCGTGAGCCGTGATCCAGTCCACGATCCCGCGGAGCGTCTTGATCCGGGACAGTTCCTCCACTGCGGACTCTGCGGCGCCGCCGTCGATCCGGTCGGGCAGGCCGATGCGGTCGGCGAGCGCGCCGATGATCTCCACGCGCTTGATGGAGTCGACCGAGAGGTCCGCCTCCAGGTCGAGATCGGGGTCCAGCATGTCCCGCGGGTAGCCCGTACGGGTGTGGACGATCTCCAGGACCGCGTCCATGACCTCGTCCGGGGTGAGCGGTCCCCGAGCGACAGCGGCGGAACGAGCCGCGTCGGTGTCGGAACCGGCCGCATAGGTGTCGGAACCGGCCGGGTCGGCGGCGGACTCGCCCGCCGCGCCCGTGTCCCGGGCGCCCGCCGCTCCAACCGCCGACTCGTCCCACGCCCCGCGCCACGCCTCGGCAGCCTCCCCGGCCGCGTACCGCGCCTCCGGACGGACCGGTGCCGCAGTCGGTTCGATGCCCAAGTAGCCCAGCAGTACGTCGCGTTGGGCCGCCACCAGCTCCCGCGCGCAGCGCAGGTACTCCAGTACCGCCGCCTCCCGCCGGTCCGTGGCCTCACTGCCCTGCGCGCGTACGGGGTCACGATCCGCCGCCCCCACACCTTCGGGCAGCCGGACCCGCCGGGCCGGTTGCAGGCCGCCCGCCACCGGCGAGCCGTCCGCCGTGCGCACCAAGTGCCCGTCGACCAGCCAGCCGGGCCGCCGGGGCGCCCGGTCGGGCAGCAGGGCCGTACGCCCCTTGAACAGCGCCTCCGGGTCGATCGGCACTCCGGCCGCCGCCAACTCGGCCAGTGCGGAGAGCAGTTGTCGCAGCCCGGGCTCGCCGGGGACGTCGCAGGCGACGACCGTGTGCGGGCGGCCGTCCAGGATCCTGCCGACCAGGCCCGTCAGCACCCGGCCGGGCCCCGCCTCGACGAACGTCCGTACTCCGGAGGCGTACATGGCCTCGATCTGGTCCACGAAGCGGACGGGTTCTGCCACTTGACGGGCAAGCAGTTCCCGCACCTCCGCGGGTTCCGCGGTATACGGCCGGGCCGTGGCCGTCGACCACACCGGTACGGACGGTCCCGCCACGCGTGTTCCGGCCAGTTCGGTCGCGAGCGCGTCCGCCGCGCCGGCCACGACCTCGCTGTGGAAGGCGCAGGCCACGGGGATGCGTTCGCCCCGCAGCCCGGCGGCGCGCAGGCTCTCCAGCGCGGCCTCGACGGCCGGCGTGGGACCGGAGAGCACGCACTGGGACGGTGCGTTGTGGTTGGCGATCACGCACCCCGCCCGCTCGGCGATCTCCCGTACCTGCTCGGGGGCGGCCGTCACCGCGGCCATCGCGCCGGGGTCCGCCCCGGCGGATTCGAGGATGGCCGTCGCCCGGCGGCCGCTCAGGCGCAGCAGCGCCGCCGTGTCGAAGGAACCGGCCGCCCAGAGCGCAGTCAGTTCTCCGTACGAGTGACCGGCGGTGCAGTCCGGCCGGACGCCGAGCGAGCCGAGCAGCAGGTGGACGGCCGTGCCCGCCAGGCCCAGCGCGGGCTGGGCGACGCGGGTGTCCGTGACCGCGTCCCGCTGCGCCGACCGCTCCTGCGGCGTGAACGCGGCCGGCGGGAACATCGCCGCCACCACCGGCGCCGGAGCCTGGGCCAGCAGGGCCCGCAGCCGCGGGAAGGCGACGTACAGGTCCCCCAGCATCCCGGGGCGCTGGCTGCCCTGCCCGGGGAACAGGAACGCCACCTTTCCGGGGTCCGCCCCCGCGGCCCGTACGTGCACCCCGTCGCCCGCCGTGAAGGCGCGGGCCAGCTCCAGCTTGGCGGCGAGGTCGTCCAGGCTCGCGGCGATCACCGAGACCTGGACCGGGCCCGCTGCCGTGGCGGCGGTCTCGGCGGCCAGGTCGCGCAGCGGCCACGGCCGGCCCGCGCCGTCGTTCTCGGCCAGCCGGGCCGCCAGACGGTCCATCGCCCGCGCCGCCGCGTCGTGGTCGGCGCCCCGGAAGCAGAACAGCTCGGCCGGCCAGGCGTCCAGTCCGTGCGCGGGCTCCTCCTCACAACCCGCCAGCACGGCGTGGTAGTTCGTGCCGCCGAAGCCGAAGGCGCTCACGCCCGCGATCCGCTGCTCCACGGGTACCGCCCACGGCCGGGCCTCGGTGTCGAAGAAGAACGGGCCCGTCCCCGCCCGCCAGTCGGGGTGCGGGGACTCCAGGTGCAGTGTCGGCGGGCGCACGCCGGCGTGGACCGCACGGGCGGCCTTGATCAGCCCGGCCAGTCCGGCGGCGCACTTGGTGTGGCCGATCTGGGACTTGACCGACCCGAGCGCACACCCGGCCCCGGCCTCGGCTCCTCCCTTGTGCGCGGACTCACCGAACAGGGCGGTCAGTACGGCGAGTTCGGTGCCGTCGCCGACCACGGTGCCGGTACCGTGCGCCTCGACCAGTCCCACCTCGGCCGGACCGACGCCCGCCCGCTCGTACGCGCGTTCCAGGGCGCGCCGCTGGCCGTCCGGCCGGGGCGCGGTGAGCCCGAGGGAACGCCCGTCGCTGGCGGCGCCGACGGCCTTGACGACCGCGTACACCCGGTCGCCGTCCCGCTGCGCGTCCTCCAGCCGTTTGAGGACGACCGCCGCGACGCCCTCGCCCAGCGCGATTCCGTCGGCGGCGGCGTCGAACGGGCGGCACCGGCCGGTGGGGGACAGGGCCCGCACGGACGCGAACATCAAGTAGTCGTTGATGCCGTTGTGCACGTCGGCGCCACCGCACAGCACCATGTCGCTGTCACCGGCACGGAGTTGACGGCACGCCAGGTCCAGAGCGGCCAGCGACGACGCACAGGCCGCGTCGACGGTGCAGTTAGCGCCGCCGAGGTCGAGCCGGTTGGCGATCCGGCCCGCGATCACATTGGCCAGTACGCCCGGGAAGGAGTCCTCGGTGAGCTTCGGCAGCTGGCCGTCCAACTCCGGCGGCAGTTCGCCGAGATAGCCGGAGTAGAGCGCGCGGAACCCGTAGGCGCCCGCCAGATCCGTACCCGCCTCCGCGCCGAACACCACCGACGTACGCGAGCGGTCGTAGGTGCGTCCGCCGCCGTAGCCGGCGTCCGCGAGGGCGCGGGCGGCGATCTCCAGCGCGAGCAGCTGCACCGGCTCGATCCCGGACAGCGAGGCCGGCGGGATGCCGTGCGCGAGCGCGTCGAACGGCACCGGCGGCAGGAAGCCGCCCCACCGCGACGGGGTGCGCTCGCCCGCCCGTGCCGGATCGGGGTCGAAGTGGAGCGCCGGATCCCACCGGTCGGCCGGCACCTCCGTGACGGCGTCCCGGCCCGCGACGATGTTCGCCCAGAAGCCGGCCAGGTCCGCCGCGCCCGGATAGGCGCAGGCCATCCCGACGATCGCGATGTCGAGCGGTTCGGCGGGCTTCGGCGCGGGCGGCGCGGCCGGGGCGAGCTCCCGCGCCCGCCGCTCGAGGAACGCACTCGCCCCCTCCGTCACCTGCGCGTGCAGGGCGGCCACCGTGGTGGCGGCCGAGCGCGCGGTCGCGGCCTGGCCGAGCATGAACAGGCCGTCCCGCCGCTGCTCCTCCCCGCTCACCGGCAGAAGACCCGAACTCCCGTGTCGCAGACCCTTGCTGGCGATGCGCAGCCGTCCGAGATTGAGCCGTTCCAGCTCCTCCCACACCTCGCGCGGGCTCGCGCCGTCCTCCGTCAGCCGCAGCCGGGCCGTCTCGAACGTCCCGGCGTACTCCGTCGCCGCGCACCGTGTGGCGTGCCCGGGCGCGGTCCGCAGCAGGACCGTCTCCTCGCAGTCGAGGGCGGCGGCCTGGAAGCCGGGCAGTACGGCGCCCGCGGTGACCGCCTCGGCGGTGAACAGGTAGGCGGTGCCCATCAGCACGCCGATCCGGGCGCCGCGCTCGACGAGCGGCGCGGCGGCGACGGCGGCCATGGCGGCGGACCGCTCGTCGTGGATGCCACCCGCGAACAGCACGTCCAGCGCCGGGACGTCCTCGTACGCCAGCAGCCGTTCGATCTGCTCCTCCCACAGCGCGAAGGAGCTCCGCGGGCCGATGTGACCGCCGCACTCCAGGCCCTCGAAGACGAACCGCCGTGCGCCCTCGGCGAGATACCGCTCCAGCAGACCCGGGGAGGGGACGTGCAGATACGTCCGCGTGCCCGCGGCCTCCAGCGGGGCCGCCTGGGCCGGCTGCCCGCCCGCGATGACCGCGTACGGGGGGCGGATCGCGGCCACCGCGGCCAGTTGTTCGGCCCGCAGCTCCGGCGGCGCGAAGCCGAGCAGGCCCACGCCCCACGGCCGGCCTCCCAGCCGCCCGGCGGTCTCCGAGAGCAGGGCGCGGACCTCGTCCCCGGGCATGACGGCGAGCGCCAGGTACGGCACGCCACCCGCGTCCGCGACGGCCTCGGCGAACGCCGCCCGGTCGCTGACGCGGGTCATCGGGCCCTGGGCCACGGGCAGATGCGCGGCCGAGGGCCGCGGCCGGAGCGGGGCGGTCGCCACCGCCGCGTCCAGATGGGTGGCGAGAGCGGCGCGTACGGCCTGCACCACGCCGCCCGTGGTGCGGTGACGGGCGGCGAGCCGTGCGGCGAAGGCCGCGTCCTGGCCGAGCGGCACGGCGTGGGTGTGCAGCCCCCGGGCGCCGAGCCGGGCCGCCATCTCGGCGGGGTCCGGCGGGGTGAGGTCGGGGCGGCTGTAGATCCGGTGGCCCGCGACGATCACGGTCTCGCTGCCGTCCATGGCGCGCACGGCGGCGGCCACGTCACCCGGGAGCGCGGCCTCGCCCTCGGTGGTGAGGGCGAGTTGGGAGTCGAGCACCACCCCGGCGGCGCCGCCCGCCACGGCGGCCGCCGCGGTGTGCGGGCCGATCCCGCCCTGGACGAGGACGGGGACCGTCATGTCCGGGTCGGCCAGCAGTCGTTGCAGCAGGACGAACGCGGTCAGTTCGCCGACCCGCCCGCCCGCCTCGTGCCCCTTCGCGACGACCGCGTCCGCCCCGGCGGCCACCGCCGCTGCCGCCTCCCGCGGGCTGGTCACCTCGGCCCACACCCGCCGGGCCCCGCCGGCCGCCCAGGCGGCCGGGTGCGGCTGCTGGGCGGGATCGGCCAGCAGTACGGTGTCCACCTCCGCGGGCAGCTCGTCCGGCCAGACGGGGCAGCCGGCGGGCACGCGTACCCCGAAGGGCTGCCGCAGGGTCCGCGCCACGTCGGCCAGGGCGCGCCGGGCCCGGCCGGCGTCTCTGCCGAGATCGAGCAGGCCGAGCGCGCCGGCGCGCTCGGCCGCCACGACGATCCTCGGGTGGGGCTCCTCGAAGGGGCTGACCGCGACCACGAGGTCACGGACGGCGGAACGGACCGGCTGGGGGGTCACAGGCGCTCCTGACATGCCGAACGGGCAGGGGGGACCGGGAGGTCGGGGCAGTGGGTCGGGGTGTGGCGGCGCGCGAGCAGGCAGGACGGAACCGGGCACCGAGCGGTGGCGCCCACAGCGGAGGTGCGGAGAGCGGGGGTGGGGCCGTGCGGCGAGGGACCGTGCAGGTCAATGGGGGTCGCGAGGGTCCGCTCACGCCGATCCGGAGGCGCACTCGTCCCGGGTGGCCGCCGGTGGTGCCGTCATGCCGCGTTGCATCGTGCGGTGGTCGCCTTTGACTGTCAACGCCTTCGTTGGCACGGTCCATTCGCGTCTACTCGCCCGGCGGACGCTGCGGAATCCGTGGCTTTGGATCGCTGCCACCGCTGCCGCCTGCGGTGTTGTACGCGTCCGGGCCGCCCTTTCCGCTCGGTGGTGGGGCCCGGCCCGGATGCCGGTCATGCCGTGTCGGTATGGCTCGGGCCCCCACGCGGTATGGAGGCCTCCGCAATCGGGCAGTTGTTCACTCTGCTGCCCCTTACACCTGGACGATCCTGGAGTTACCGTCCGGTCATGACCCCCACACTCGCGCAGCTTCGATACCTCGTCGCCGTCGCGGACTGCCGCTCCATCACCGGCGCGGCGGCTTCGGTGTTCGTGGCACAGTCCGCCCTCTCCCGTGCCGTTCAGGCCATGGAGCGGGACCTCGGAGTGGAACTTCTCGCCCGCCGCGGCCGTGGCGTGGACCTCACGCCCGAAGGCACCCGGGTGGTCCGGCTGGCCCGTACGGTCCTCGACGCGGTGGAGGCGATCGACGACGTCGGCGCCTCGCACGCCCCGAAAGCCCGCGCCACCCTGCACCTCGTCGCCACGCCGACCCTGGCGCTCGACCTGGCCGTCGACCTCGTGCCCGCTTTCACCGCGCGCAGCCCGGGGATCGACGTACGGCTGCACCAGCACGACAGCAGGGAAGCGCTCGTACAGGAACTCGTCGACGGAACCGCCGAGTTGGGGCTCGTCGACCTGCCGGTGGACAAGGAGCTGTCGGTACACCACATCCAGGAGCGGGAGGTCGTGCTGATCTCACCGCTCGGCACCAGGCTGCCGGACCCGCTGCCCTTCCGGACCCTCGACGGCCTGGACATGGTGCTGCCGGCGCCGGGCACGGGCCGCCGTACGGAACTGGAGGCGATGTTCAGCTGCCTGGGCGTACGGCCCGTCCCCACGCTGGAAGTCAACGAGCGCCTGGCCTGGGTCACCGGCGTCATCGACGGCCGGGGCTCGCTCATCTGGTACCGGGACGTCGTACTAAGGGCGTTCGGCCGCCGCGCCGAAGTCCGTTCCTTCACACCGCCGTTGCTGCGGCCGGTGGGAATCGTGCACGCCAGACGCCCCCTGAGCCGTGCCGCCCGCGCGTTCCTCGCACACGCCCGCCACAACTCGCCGGTACGCGAGCCCAGTCGCTGAAGCGGCACGCCACCACCGGGAGAGTCGTCACGCGTGCGCCATGCCCGCCGGGCATCGCTCGATGCCCAACGTGCGGGTGCCTGCCGCTTGGGAACTCCGGCCACCGCGGCCACATTGTGCGCATGCCCCGACTCCACGTATCCCCCCGGGCCGCGGCGGCCGCCGCAGGCCTCGCCCTGCTGTGGCCGGCCCCCCAGACCGCGGCCGCCTCCACAGCCATCCCCGCAGTCGCCCCCACCGCCGCGGAGACCGCCCCCGCATCCGTGTCCGCGGCCCCGCAGCGCGCCTGCACCCTGCCCGCCGGACTGGCGGAGATCAGCGGGCTCGCCGCGAGCACCCGCCATCCCGGCGTCTTCTACGCCGTCAACGACAGCGGTAACACCAACCAGGTGTTCGCGATCGACTGCACCGGACCCACCGGACAGCTCAAGGCCACCCTCACCGTCGCCGGCACCTCCAACACGGACTGGGAAGCGCTCGCAGTCGGCAAGGACCCGGCCGGCCGTCCGACGGTCCTCGTCGGCGACATCGGCGACAACCTCAGCGGCCGCGCCGAACTCACCGTGCACGGCTTCCCCGAACCCGACAGCCTCGCCGGACCCGCCACCGTCACCCCCGTCACCCACCGCCTCGCCTACTCCGACGGCCGCCACGACGCCGAATCGCTCCTCGCCGACCCCGCGACCGGCCGGCTGTACGTCGCCAGCAAGCTCATCGGCGCCCCCGGCAAGCTCTACCAGGCCCCGCTGCCCCTTCAGCCCGGACAGCCGAACACCCTCACGCCGGTCCGCCCCGGCCCCGTCTTCGCCACCGACGGCGCCTTCTCACCCAACGGAAAGTCGTACACCCTGCGCAGCGGCGGACCCCTGGGGGCGAACACCGCCACGGTGTACGACGCCACCACCGGAACCAAGCTGGCCGACGTGGCCCTGCCGACCCAGCCCCAGGGCGAGACCGTGACGTACGCCGACTGCGCCACGCTGCTCGTGGGCTCCGAGAACGACACCCAGCTCTGGCGCGTGCCCCTGCCCGCCGAGGCCGCCCCCGGCTGCGACGGCACCACACCGCCGCCCACCGGAGACCTGAAGATCGCCAACCCCGGCCCGCAGGCGTGCAAGTTCAACCAGTCCTGCACGATCCAGCTCACGGCGACCGGCGGCAAGCCGCCGCTGCGCTACGCGGCGACCGGCCTGCCCTGGGGCCTGACCGTGGACGCCGCGACCGGCCGGATCAGCGGCAAACCGTGGGCCACGGGCACCGTCCAGATCACCGCCACCGCCACGGACGCGACGGGCGCCACGGCGACCACCGCCTTCCCGCTCACCTTGACCTGGGTGTAGCGCGAGGCAGTTCTGCCAACGGGTCGCCGCGGACGATGACGAGGCTCTGGTTGGGCGCGTACGCGGCTTCGGCGGGGTGTTGGTGCGCGATCAGGCCATGCCGTGCCGCGTGCACGAGCGCGGTTGCCTCGTCGCCGCGTCGGCCTACGATGTCTAGAGCGTTCGTGGCGGCGAGCAGGCCGAGCCGGGCGCACGCCAGCGCCCGGGTGTCGGGGGGCGTGTGCCGGTCACGGACCGTGGTGATGAGTTCCAGGCTCTCGTTCACCAGGGTGCGTGCCCGGTGGAACAACGGCTGGGCTCTGGTATCGGATGGAGGGTTCCGGAGGAAGCCCTGAACACGGCGCAGGGAAGACGCCGGATCCTCCGAACCCCGCGTCGTGAGCCCCAGGGATGCGATCTGCCCGATGGCCGTCAGGTAGGTGTCGAGGTTCACGAGCGCCGAAGGGCTTTCCTGGCCGGGAGGCACCGAGACGTCGGGGAAGGTGAGGAAGGCCGAAACGGCGATCCTCACGGCCGGGGTGTGTGAGACGAGGGCAAGGTCGAGGACCTCGTCGAGGATTTCGCCGTGATCGAGGCTGAGGTCGAGGGCGGGCTCGAACTCGTGAGCGAGTTCGCGGGACAGGGCGAAGTCGTGAACCCGCTCCAGTGCAAGGTCGAGGTCGCCGACCGGGCCGAGATCGCCGACCAGGTCGGCGGCGTCGGGGTGGTCGAGGGCGAACGCCAGGGCGTAGCCGAGTTCGCCGGCCGGGGTGTCCTCGAGAGCCGGTGCGAGGGCCCGGGCAAGACCGGGTCCGAGCGCCCGGGCGAAGGCGTCGGCCCGGGCGAGGTCGGCCGTGAGGGCGCGGACGGGCTGTTGGATACGGCTGAGAGTACTGACGCGGGTGATGTCGTGCGCCTCGTGGATGGCACGGTCGAGTCTGTCCCGGAGGCCGCGGGCGTGGTCGTGGGCGTGGGTGAGTGCGCGGGCGGGGTCTCCGGTGCGGTGGAGGTCGAGCGCTCCGACGAGGTCCTGGATGTACTGGAGGGCGAGCTCGCCGGGGGTGAAGGCGGTGATCCGTGTGCGGGCGCGCGCGACCGAGAAGGCGACGGATCGTGCCAGAGCCGACTCCAGCGGTGCGAGAGCCGGGTTGCCGGGGAGCGCGGGAGCTTGCGCGATGGCGGTGACAAGCACCCTGATCCAGCCCTCCACCCGGGCGCGCTGCGGAGGCGTGGCGATCAGCAGGCGGAGGAGGCGGGTGGCCTCCCGGCGGTCGGCGGCGGGAGTGGAGCGGACGCGTTCGGCGCTGGGCGTGTAGGGCCAGGGGACGTCCGGCGGCTGGTGCAGCAAGGTTCGGGTGCCGTCGTCGGCCCAGACGGTGTGCCGGGTGAGGTGGTCGGCCAACGCGGACGCGGAGGCGGGCAGTTCCGCGGGAGCCGGCACCTCCTCTGGCCTCGGCAGCCGGTGGACGTGGCTGTCGGTGACGGCGTTGAGCCAGGCGACGAAGCGTTCGGCATCGCCGGCGTGCATCCCGACAGCCGCCGCCGTACCGTCGTTGTCGCCGCCGGTGTCGAAGCTCTCGGGGTGGTGCAGTCCGGCAGCCCGCTCGTCCCGGACGAACAGGTCGTACAGGTCGCGGGTCACGGGATGTACGCACAACTCGGTGGTCTCGTTGAGCGCGATGGTCGCGCGCAGGGCACGGGTGGCCTGGATGCCGGTGAGGAGTCGCTCGCGGGCAGGGTCGGCGGACCGGTCGGACGGGGAATTGTCCAGCACATCCTGGAGGCGGGCGCGCGTGTCGGGGGCGACCGTCCTGGCCTGGTCGGCGCACTCGAAGGCCAGGGCCAGCGCCGGGACGGTGCCGGAGTCCAGGCAGGCGGTGATGACGTCGGTGGCGTCGTTCCTCGCGGACCACAGCAGGACGGTCTCGCGCCACCACGGGTCGCCGACGTTGCCGGTCAGCAGGCCGGTGTCGGCGTGCGGCGAGCCGAGGAGGGCGGCCGCGAGGTACTCCTGGAGGGTCAGGTGTGCGAACCCGTACAGGCCGTGGTCGCGCTCGACCAGGAGGCCGCTCTTGCGGGCCTCGTCGAGGAACAGCTCGGGGGCGACGTTGCGGGGGACCTGGCGCAGCGGATGGCGGATCGCCGTGACGGCGTCGCGGACCGGCCAGTCCCGGACCCGGGCGCGCATCATGGCCAGGGCCAGGTGCTGGACGACGTGCTGTTTGTGCGGGCCGCCGAGGCCCGTGGCGTCGCGCAGGCCGCGGGCCTCGTAACGGCGGTGCAGCAGTACGTCGCACATCTCCGCGTACAACTCGGCGCGACTGCCGGGTAGCTGGCCGCGGTAGCGGTGCACGTTCGCGATCATGGTGAGCAGCAGGGGGTTCGAAGCCAGGTCGTACAGCGCCGGCTGGGCCTGGAGGCGCGCCAGGAGGTCCTCGGCGATCCGGTCCGCGGCGGACCGCACCTCGCGCCGGGTGTCGGCTCGGGCCCGCAGCCGGGCCGGCAGGCGGTCCTCGCCAGCCTGGGCCTCGCGCCGGGTGAAGGCGCGGGCCCGGCTCTCGGTCGCGTACGTCCACCGGTGCAGGAACCGGGAAATCTGCTCCCCGGTGAACCGCCTTACCTGGAGCACCTCGGCGCCCGGCAGCGGGTTCGACTGGTAGCCGTGCGGACGCGAGGTCACCACGTAGATGTTGCGGGGGTGCCGCTGGGTCTGCCGCACGACCCAGGCGATCACCCGGCCCCGCTCGGCCGCGTCGGCGACCTCGTCCAGTCCGTCGAGCAGCACCACGCACCCGCCGGCGTCGAGTCTGCGCTCCAGCCAGCCCGCGGACACCTTCCCCTCCAGCCAGCCCGCCGACACGGCGACCGTGCCGAGCCGGGGCGCCTCGTCGGCCAGCAGCGCGGCGGCGTGGTCGCGCAGGTACAGCAGGACCGGCAGCCGCCGCCGTTCCCACGGCCACCAGCGGCGCTCGCACATCGCCAGCGCGGTGTTGCGGGCGAGCATCGTCTTGCCCGACCCCGGCCCGCCGAGCACCGCCAACACCCTTGCTGCCGCGCCCTGTTCGGCGTCGCGGAGCACCGACTCCAGGTTGCGCCGCCGACCAGGAGCCGCGGCCTCCGCGCCGGGCACCGAACCCAGGTACGGCTCCCCGGCCGCGGCCTGCAGTGTCCGCGGGGCGAGGCTGACGTCCACGTACACCTGGTGCATGCGCAGCACGAACTCGCTGTGCGTCGCGACGCCCACCGTCTCCATGTCCCGCACGCTCGCCCGCAATTGGCGCAGGTACACCCGCCGGCCGCCGCGCGCGGTATCGCCCCCGGGCGTGGACGGGACCCGCGTCTCCGTGTAGAGGAACGCCAGCACCGCCACCGCGAGCGAGACGTACAGCCACGTCCAGCTGAACTCCCCTTCGGAGAGGATCTGATTGACGGCCACCCCCACCGCGACCGTGAGCGCCGAACTTCCCAACACCCGCCCTACACGCCGAATCCCGGCCATCCCGTCCCCCCTGCTCCCCGCGTACCAGCGGTACCCTTCCCGCCCGTCCCGCCTCCCACCCGCCCCACCGCGCGGGACTCCCTTCCGGCGCCACGGCCGACTGTCAACATTTCCTTGACAAAGGAGGCGCGTCAAGGAAACCTTGACGTTGTGAACGCTTCTTCGAATTCCCCGATCGAGGCCGCTCCCGCCGGAGCCGCCAATTCCGCCTTTTCCTACGTGCTGGGGCTGCTCACTCTCGCGATCAGCCTGATCGCCATGGTCATGACGCTCGCCGACGACCTCGGGGCGGGGGCCACCGCCGCGCTCATCGCGGCGGACCTCGTACTGGTCGCCGCGATGGGGGCCGTGTTCGCCACGCTGCGGCCGCAAGCCGTCGACGGCGGGGAGCGGCAGACGCGGGACGAGGAAGTGCTCGACGCGCTGGAGCCGTTGGGACCCGCTCGGGGCGCCGGGACCGACGGGCGATGAGCGGGGACGAGCTGCTCAGTCCGCAGGAGATCGCCGCCATCCGGGAAGAGATCGCGGGCGCCGTCCTCGGGGCACCCGAGGGGCTCGCCGAGTCCCTGGAGCGCGACCCGGAGAGCTTCCTGCGGCTGGTGGCCGCGGCTCGTGTCGGTGCCGAGGAATCCAGCCGGCTCCTGCGCGAGGCCATCCAGGGGGCCAGGGCTGCGGGCCACAGCTGGGACAGTCTGGGTGGCGTGTTGGGGGTGAGCCGGCAGGCGGCCCAGCAGCGGTTCGCCGTCAAGACGCCCGCCGCGAAGGCCGGTTCGGTCGAGGGCGGCCCGGACCGGGCCGAAGCTCCGGACGGTGCTCCGGGGCGCCGGGTCATCAAACCCGTCACCGCGTTCAACGAGATGGCCGAACTCGACGCCGCCGGGCGCGGCGGCTGGCACCTCGTCGACTACGGACCGCTGTTCCTCGTGGTGGAGGCCTCCGACCGGATCTGGGAACACCGCCGGGTCTTCGGCGGGCAGCGCCGCCGCATGAAGGCCGAAGGATGGACGCAGGTGGGCGCGGGCTCCTTCCCCTGGCGCTACTACAAGCGACCTACGGACCGGTCCGCCGGCGAGCGGCCCGCCTGATGGCCGGCCGCCGGGTGCGACGCCCGGGGAGCCCCGGCACGTAGGCCCCGGCGCGTACGGCTCAGGGGCGCAGCTCCGGGGCGCACGGCTCCGGAGCGCCCCCGTGAGGGCGCCCCGGAGAAACCCTGCCCCGAACCCTTACGCCGCCCCCAGGGCCAGCGTCGGGGACAGGCGGGAGGCGCGGACCGCCGGGTACAGGCCGGCGATCGTGCCGATCACCAGGGTGGCGCCGAAGCCGCCCGCCACCGCCCACGGCGGTACGACCCACGGCAGACCGCCCGTGTACGCGTACACGCCCGTCGCCGCGCCGCCCAGGGCCACTCCTGCGAGGCCGCCGAGGCCGGACAGCATCAGGGACTCCGTGACGAACTGGACCCTGATCTGCCCCCTGGTGGCGCCGAGCGAGCGCCGCAGGCCGATCTCGTGGCGACGCTCCAGCACCGAGATGATCATCGTGTTGGCGACGCCGACCCCGCCCACCAGCAGGGCGATCCCGCCCAGGCCCAGGAGCAGCGAGGAGAACGCCCCCTCCGTCGCAGCCTTGGCCTGGAGCGCCGAGGACGGGTCGCCGACCTGGACGTTCTGCGGGTTCTGCGGGTCGATCGTCGGGGCGAGCAGCTTCTGGACGGTGCGCACGGACGCGTCCGTGGACCGCTCGTACACCGCCGTCGGATGCCCGTCGAAGCCCAGCAGTTTCTGTGCGGCCGCCCAGCCCACCAGCGCCGAGCGTTCGATCTCGGGTGCGAGGGGCAGCGGGTCGAGGATCCCGACGACGGTGAAGTACCGGTCGTCGATCCAGACCTGCCGGCCGGGCGCGGTGATGCCGAGCCGCTCGGCGGCCACATGGCCGAGGACGACGGACGGGTAGCGGCCGTTGGCGGCGTTCAGCCACGTGCCGGTGCCCACACCGCCGCGCAGCACGCCGAGCAGTCCCTCTGTCGCGGCCTTCACCGCGATGCCGCCGGTCTCGCCCTCGGGGATCTTCTCGGAGCGGCGGACGGAGTGCTTCAGCTCGCCGGTGGCGCCGACGTCCTCGACGCCGTGGATCCGGCCCACCATGCCCACGGCGTCCTTGGGCAGTTTGACCTCCTCCCCGCTGAACATGCCCTCGCCCGGCTTCGCCACCAGCATGTTCGTGCCGAGCGCGTCGAGCTGCCGGATCAGCTGCGCCTGGCTGGACGCGGAGATTCCGACGACGGCGATCATCGTGGCGATCCCGATGGCGATCCCGAGCGCCGACAGCACGACCCGTACGGGCCGGCTGCGCAGCCCGGCCGAACCGACGTGGAGGACATCGCGCGGCGTGAGACGGGCCGCCTTCAGTGCCCTGCGTGTACGGGCCATCAGCTGACGGCCTTTCCGAACACCGGACCCGTAGTACCCGTAGTACCAGGGCTACCCGTAGTACTCGTAGTACCCGTAGTACCCACAGGACTGAGGCCACCTGTAGTACCCCTACTACCCGGAGCCGCCGCGGCCGCCCCGCCCGTATCCGCCGTCACCCGCCCGTCGCGGATGCGGACCTGGCGGGGCAGCCGTCCCGCTATCTCCGTGTCGTGCGTGATGACCGCGATCGTGGCGCCCTGCGCGTTGAGGTCGTGCAGGAGCTCCATCACCGCCTCGCCGGACGCCGAGTCCAGCGCCCCGGTCGGCTCGTCCGCGAGCAGCAGGTCCGGCTCCCCGACGACCGCGCGGGCGATGGCGACGCGCTGCTTCTGCCCGCCCGACAGTTCGTGCGGCCGGTGCTTCATGCGGTCGGCGAGCCCGACGCGGGCGAGCGCGTCGGCGGCCAGCGCCCGCCGCCGGGCCCGCGGGAGACCGCTGTACAGCAGCCCCTCGGCGACGTTGTCCAGCGCGCCGACCCCCGGCACCAGATGGAACGCCTGGAAGACGAACCCGATGTGGCGGGCCCGCAGCGCGGACAGCCGCCGGTCGGTCAGCGAAGCCACGTCGTGGCCGGCGATCTCGACGGTGCCGGCACTGGGCCGGTCCAGGGTGCCGACGATGTGCAGCAGGGTGGACTTGCCGGATCCCGACGGGCCGACGATGCCCAGCAGCTCCCCCTCGCCGACCGTCAGGTCGACCCCGTCGAGCGCGCGGACACCGCCCGGGTACTCCTTGGTGACCCCGCAGAGCCGTACGACCGTACTCATGCGGACGGCACCCCGACCTTCATGCCCTCGCGCAGACCGCTGCCGGTGATCTCGACCCGGCCCTGGCCGAACATGCCGAGTTCCACCTTGACGTCCCGCGCCGTGCCGTTCTCGACGACCTGGATGCCGAAACCGCCGCCGGGCAGGGCGAGCAGCGCGTTGACGGGCACCGAGAGCACGCCCTTGCGCGTCTCGCCGGTGAGGTCGACCGTCACCGGGGACTGGTCGATCCCGGTGACCTTCTCCGGAGCATCGAAGGAGACCGTCACATCGATCTTCGGCGTCCGGTCCTGCGGATCGTCGCCCGCCGACGCGGTCTTGCCGACCGACGACACCTTCCCCGGCGCCCGCGACCCGTCCGGGAGCTGTACGACGACCGCGGTGCCGGCCTTCGCGAGGCCGGCGTCCGCCACGGGCACCTTAAACCGTACGACCCGCTCGGAGCCCGTCACGGTGAGCACCGGCCCGCCGGGCGCGACTCGGTCGCCGGGAGCGGCGGCCGCCGCCTTGACGCGTACCGCGCTGCCGGCGAAGACGAGCGCATCGGGGCCGACGGTCCCGGTCCGCTTCAGGTCGTGGGACTTCTGCCAGCGCTTCACGGCGGCGGCGGTCTTCGCCGTGTACTCCTCGTCGACGGTGAAGCCGACGTATCCGAGGGCGGCGAGGTTCTCCTCCAGCTGCCGGACGTCCTTGCCCTTGTCGCCGGTCTTGAGGGTCCGGTACATCGGCTCGGCCCCGTACATCAGACGGACCGGCGCGCCGTCGACCTCGTACAGCCGCCCGTCCCGTGCCACCGTGGAGCCGGCCGGGGGGAGCCAGGTGAGGGTGCCGGCCGGGCCCGCGTTGATCTTCCGTTCGCCGAGGTGGCCGAGGGTGCCGTCCTGCCGGGAGCTGTCGCTGAGGTCGCCGCGGGTCAGCGGGACCGTGGCGGGCGGCAGGCCCGGGTCGGCGACGGCCTGCTGTTCGCCGGGGGAGCCCAGCGCGGTGACGGCCGCGCCGCCGCCCGCGACCGCCGCGACCGCGGCCAGGGCGGCCACGAGCCTGCGCCGGCTCATCGCGACACGCTCTCGCAGGCCTTGTTGGCCTTCTCGAACTTCCGCATCTCCGCGCCCTGCGGTATCGGCCGCGCCGCCGACATGCTGCCGCCCTCGCCGAACGTCGGGTCGGGCATGTCGTAGCCGTTCTTGCGCATGCACTGCGCGTACTTGACCATTTTGTCCTTGTCGGCCTGGGTCAGCTCCTTGCCCATGCCGGACCCGCCCTTGTCCCGGCAGGCCTTGAACGCCGCCTCCATCTTCTCCTTGGACACGCCGTCGCCGCCGATGGTCAGCCCGACACCCTCCTCGCCGGGCTTGGGCTCGGGCACGTCCAGGCCGTGCTCGCGCAGACACTTGCGGTGCTCCAGGGCCTGGTCGGCCTTCTTGCCCTCCTCGCTCACGCTGTCGGAGCCCTTGCCGCCCGCGCTCTTGCCGCTGTCGGCGGTGCACGCGGTGGTGAGGAGGCAGAGGGCGGCCAGCGAGGCGGCGGCGGTGAGCTGGAGGGTCTCTCGGGTACGTCGAGTCGTCATGGGCCGCAGCGTGCGGGAACCCGGTGTTTCGTTTCTCTCAGCGGATCGGTTAACAGCGACGAAAGGTCACTTCCGCTACACAAGGGGCATGCGTGTACTGGTGGTGGAGGACGAGGCGTTTCTCGCCGAGATGATCGCCGAGGGGCTGCGCCGCGACGCGCTCGCGGTCGATGTGGCCGCAGACGGCCCGGAGGCCCTGCGGAAGATGGAGTTCGCCGAATACGACGTGCTCGTCCTCGACCGCGACCTTCCGGGCATGCACGGCGACGACGTGTGCCGGCACGTCGTCGAGCGGCGCCTGATGACCCGGATCCTGATGCTGACCGCGTCCGGCACCGTACGGGACCGCGTCGACGGCCTGGGCCTGGGCGCCGACGACTACCTGACCAAGCCCTTCGCCTACGACGAGCTGCTCGCCCGGGTCCTCGCCCTCGGCCGCCGGGCCAGGCCCGCGCTGCCGCCCGTCCTCGAACGCGCCGGCATCGTCCTCGATACGGCCCGCCGCCAGGCGAGCCGCGACGGCCGGCACCTCCAGCTGTCCCGTAAGGAATTCGCCGTACTGGAAGCCCTGCTGCGCGCGGACGGGGCCGTGGTCAGCGGCGAGGACCTCATCGAACAGGTCTGGGAGGAGCACACCAGCTACCGCACGAACGCCGTACGGGTCACCCTGAGCAAACTCCGCGCGAAGCTGGGCGAGCCCCCGGTCGTGGAAACGGTCCCGGGCGCGGGCTACCGGATCGCGTCATGACCGCGGGCAACGCGGCACGCCGGATCGCCGCGGCGGTGCGCCGCCGCACCGGCGGTGAGCGGGCCCGCCTGACGGCCCTGTACGGCGGCCTGCTCCTGCTCGCCGGCGCACTCCTCACCGGCGTGGTGTACGCCCTGGTCAAGGAGGGCCTCTACGCGTCCATCAGCGTGGCCATGACCACGGCCGTGCCCGCGCAGCGCCTCGAAGACCTCCCGGACCCCACCGCGTCACGCCTGTGGGAGCCGGCCACACCCACGACCCTGCCACCGGGCGTCACCCCCGGCATGGCGATCACCCGGACACTGAGCGACGCCGCCGAGAGCGCCGCCCTGGAGCGGCTGCTGACGGTCTCCCTGATCGTCCTCGCCGTGTACGCCGTCGTGTCCGTGGCCCTCGCCTGGTGGATGGCCGGCCGGGTGCTGCGGCCCGTCGCCGTGATCACCGACACGGCCCGTCGCCTGTCGGGCGAGAACCTCCACGAGCGGATCGCCCTGGAAGGCCCACCGGGGGAGCTCAAGCACCTCGCGGACACCTTCGACGACATGCTCGGCCGCATGGAACGGCTCGTGTCGGCGCAGCAGCGGTTCGCCGCGAACGCCGCCCACGAGCTTCGGACCTCCCTCTCCGTGCAGCGCGCCGCCGCCGAGATCGGACTCGCGGGCGAGCCCGACCCGCAGCGGGTCGCCCGTATCCGTACGAAGCTCATCGAGGTCGCCGACGACAGCGAACGCACCATCGACGGGCTGCTGCTCCTCGCCGCCTGCGACCAGGGGCTGCTGGAACGGCGGCCGGTGGCCGTCCACGAGATCGCCGCGAAGGCGGCGGACGCGCTGGCGGCCGAGGCGGAGGAGCGCGGGGTCGTCATCACCCTCGACGCCCGCCCGCTCACGGTCGCGGGGGACGCCGTGCTCCTGGACCGGCTGCTCCACAACCTCGTCGCGAACGCGGTACGCCACAACGTCCCGGACGGCCGGGTCAGGGTCCGTACGGGACCGGACGGCATCGAAGTCGTCAACACCGGCCCCGCGGTCCCGCCCGACGTGGTCCCCCTCCTCTTCGAACCCTTCCGCCGCCTGACCGAACGCACCCACGCCCCGGGGGAAGGCACCGGCCTGGGCCTGTCGATCGTCGAATCCATCGCCCGCGCCCACGGCGCGACGGCGCGGGCCACCGCCAACCCGGAAGGCGGCGGCCTCACGGTCCGCATCAGCTTCGGCGCATGAGGCCCCGGCGGCCGGGCCCGGTCACAACCCCGGTCGCAGCTCCGGTCGGTGCTCCAGCCGGAGCTCCGGTCGGTGCTCCAGCCGGAGCCCCGGTCGGTGCTCCAGCCAGAGCGTCGGCCAGAGCGTCGGTCAGAGCTCCGGGAACGTCGGGTCGATGCCGAGCGTCGGGGCGATGGTCCGCCAGATCGTCGACCGGGCCGCCGGGAGGTCCAGCCGGGGGTCGTCGAGCATCAGGCGAATGCCCAGCCCGTCGCAGAGCGCAAGCACCAGCGTGCTGAGCGCGCTGACGTCGCAGTCGGTGAACTCCCCGGCCCTGATGCCCCGTTCCACGGCCCCGCCGACCCACTCGTGCAGCTGGTCGTATAGGTCGACGGCCAAGTGCCGGGCCGCCGTGTCGCGTTGGGCGCGAACCCACAACTCCTGCCACAGCTTCCAGTCCTGGCGCAGTTCCGCGTCCGACGGCAGCATGCTCCGCAGAATGCGCGCCAGGGCGACGGCCGCCGGAACCGCGTCCGCGTCCCCTTCGCCGTCCTTCCCGGTCTGGGCGAAGGAGTGCGTCATCGCCTCGGCGAAGAGCTTCTCGCGCGTGTCGAAGTGGTAGTGCAGCAGGGCCTTGGAGACCCCGGCGTGCTCGGCGACCTTGCGCATGCTGACGTTCTCGAAACCGATGTCGGCGATGACTTCGCACGCGGCCGTGAGGATGCGCTCCCGCGTCTCCAGTGCGCGATCGGCCTTGGTCACGTCGTCTGCTCCCCGTCCCGGTGCCCGTCTCGGAGCCCGTGTCGTCGGTGGCCGTGGACCGGGCGGGTGGGCCCGCTCGCCGTGGCCGTCACCCCACCATCCTCGCGCATCGCGCCCCCTGGACCGGCGTAACGGTGGAAGCCCCGGCCCGTCTTGCGGCCCAGCAGACCCGCGTCGACCATCCGGGACAGCAGTGGCGGCGGGGCGTACAGGGGCTCCCGGTACTCCGCGTACATCGACAGCGCGATGGCCCGTACCGTGTCCAGGCCGATGAGATCGGCCAGGGCGAGCGGTCCCAGCGGATGCGCACAGCCCAGCGTCATTCCGCGGTCGATGTCCTCGGGCGACGCGGCGCCGCACTCGGCCATGCGCACCGCGGCCAGCAGGTACGGCACGAGGAGGGCGTTCACGACGAACCCCGCCCGGTCCTGCGCGCGCACGACGTGCTTGCCCAGGACCCCGGCGGCGAAGGAGTGTGCCCGGCGGACGGTGTCCTCGCCGGTGAGCAGCGACGGCACCAGCTCGACCAGGGGCAGCACCGGCACGGGGTTGAAGAAGTGCAGGCCGACGACCCGGTCCGGCCGCGAGGTGGCGGCGGCCAGCCGGATCACGGGGAGGGCGGAGGTGTTCGTCGCGAGGACGGCGTCCTGCCCCTCCACCACCCGGTCGAGCAGGGCGAACACCTCCAGTTTCGCCCGCTCCTCCTCGGCCACCGCCTCGACGACGAGCTCCCGGTCCGCCATCCGGGCCATGTCGGTGGTGACCGCGATCCGGCCGGCGGCGGCATCGCGTCCGGCGGCGGTCAGCCTTCCGGACGCCGCCGCGCGGTCCAGGGAACGGGCGATCCGCTCCCGGCCGGCGGCCGCCGCCGCGGCGGTCGTCTCCACCACCACGACGTCCCGTCCGGCGCGGGCGCAGACCTCGGCGATGCCGGATCCCATCAGCCCGCAACCCACGATCCCGACCCGCTCGACCTCGGTCATTACTGCGTCCTCCCTCGTGCGTGTATGGACCTGTGCGCGTACGGGCCTCCTGGCCAGCGGCCCCGGTGTGTACGGGCTCCCGGTGCGTACGAGCCGCTGATGTACGGGGGCGGCCGCGGTGGTCCGGGCGCGCCGCCCGGACCACCGCGGCCGGGTCACCGCGCGGCCGGCATCTGCAGGACTCCCGTGCCGCGCTTGACGAGTTCGCCCGCGACGATCAGGCGCTGGATCTCGGAGGTGCCCTCCCAGATCCGGTCCACGCGCAGCTCGCGGTAGAGGCGCTCGACCGGGTACGAACGGTCGTAGCCGCGCCCTCCGAAGATCTGCAGGCACCGGTCGACGACCCGGCCGGACGCCTCGCTCGCCGCCAGCTTCGCGATGGCCGCCTTGGCGTGCAGCGTCTTGCGTTCGGCCACGCCCTCGTCGACCTCCCAGGCGACCTGGTGGGTGTAGGCGCGGTTGACGGCGATGTCCACGGCGCAGTCGGCGAGCATGCCCTGGATCAGCTGGAAGTCGGCGATGGGCGAGCCGAACTGGCGGCGTTCCACGGCCCAGTCCCGGGCGAGTTCCAGCGCCCGCTCCGCCGCGCCGATCGTCCGGGCGGCGATCATCAGCCGTTCCTCGGTGAACCAGGAACGGGTGATGTCGTAGCCCTGGCCGACCTCCCCGAGCACCGCGTCGGCGGGCACGCGGACCTCGGTGAAGGTGAACTCTGGGTGCTCGTAGACGAAGGTGTGCATCCAGCGGGGCACCCGGGTCATCTCGATGCCCGGGGTGTCCTTGTCGACGAGAAACAGGGTCGGCGCCCGCTCCTCCCCGGCCGCCGCCAGCACGATCATGAAGTCGGCGTGGTCCCCGACGGTCACGAACCACTTCTCGCCGTTGAGCACCCAGCCGTCGGCCGTCCGCGTCGCCGTGGTCCGGATGCTCTGCGGGTCGGAACCGGCCTCCGGCTCGCTCACCGCGTAACAGTCCCGGCGGCGTCCCCGGATCACCGGGACCAGGTAGCGCTCGCGCTGCTCGGGCGTGCAGAACGACAGGGCGTTCGCCGGCCGCCACACCATGTCCCACAGCGCGCCGGTGAGCCGCCCCAGCTCGGCCTGGACCGTGACCTGCTCCAGGATGGTGAGGCCCGCGCCGCCCCACTCCGTCGGCATGTTGACGGCCTGCAGCCCGCTGTCGAGGACGGCGTCGCGGATCTCGGTGTGGGCCTGCGGGGGCAGACCGTTGTTCTCCTCGCAGTCGAGCTCGTACTTCATGATGAAGTCGGTCAGCGCGCGCGCCGCGCTCCGGAGCTCTTCCTGACGGGCGGTGAGACGGAAGTCCATGGCTGTCTGTCCTCTGGTTCGTGGTGGGGGAGCCGGGGGAAGGGGAGAGGGGGGAGAGCGACGGTCGGGCAGCGGTCCGGGACCGGCCGTCAGGAGGCGGGCAGCGCGAGGACCCGCGTGCCGCGCTTGATCAGCTCGTTGGCGATGATCAGGCGCTGGATCTCGGAGGTGCCCTCCCAGATCCGGTCGACGCGCAGCTCGCGGTACATGCGCTCGACGGGGTACGTACGGTCGTAGCCGCGGCCGCCGAAGATCTGCACGCACCGGTCGATGACCCGCCCGGCGGCCTCGCTGGCCGCGAGCTTCGCCGTCGACGCCTTCGCGTGCAGGGTCTTGGCATCGGTCTCCGGCCGGCCGGCCTCCCAGGCGACCTGGTGGGTGTAGGCGCGGTTGACGGCGATGTCCACGGCGCAGTCGGCGAGCATGCCCTGGATCAGCTGGAAGTCGGCGATGGGCGAGCCGAACTGGCGGCGTTCCACGGCCCAGTCCCGGGCGAGTTCCAGGGCGCGTTCGGCGGCGCCGACGGTCCGGGCGGCGATCATCAGCCGCTCGTCGGTGAACCACTCCTTGGTGAGCTCGTAGCCGTTGCCGACCCCGCCGAGCACGTCCTCGTCGGGGACGAAGACGTCCGTGAACGTGAACTCGGGGTGCCCGTTCACCGCGGAGTGCATGAACCGCGGGACGCGCGTCATCGCGACACCGGCCGCCTGCTTGTCCACGAAGAACAGCGTCGGCGCCCGCTCGGGCCCCGCGTCGGCCTGCACCAACAGGAAGTCGGCGATGTCGCCGCAGGTCACGAACCACTTCTCGCCGTTGAGCAGCCAGCCGCCGGTGGTACGGGTCGCCGTGCTCGTGCCCGAGCCGGGATCGGAGCCCGCCCCGGGCTCGGTCACCGCGAACGCGTCGAACCGCTCGCCCCGGATGACCGGCAGCAGGTACTTCTCCCGCTGAGCCTCGGTGCCGTACGCCAGGACGTTCGCGGGCCGCCAGGGAATGTCCCACAGGCAGTTGGTGACCTTCCCGAACTCCTCCTCCACGATGACCTGGTCGAGCAGGGACAGCCCGGCCCCGCCCCACTCGGCGGGCATGTTGATGGCGTAGACGCCCGCTTCGACGGCGGCACGGGTCAGGTCGCGGACGGTACCGGCGGGCAGCGGGCCGCCGGCCTCCTCGGACTGGTCCTCGTACCGCATCAGGAGCCGGGTGTAGTCGGCGGCGCGGGCCTTGAGAGCGGCCTGCTCGGGCGTGTAGCGGAAGTCCACGGTGTCCTCCGGGGCGGGGGGTACGGGGGTAGGGATGGCAGGCACGGGTGCGTGAGGCGGGGGCCGTACGGGTCGTACGGGGATGGCCAGGGGTGGTGCGGGTCGTACGGGTCTACGGGTGGGGGCACGGGTAGTGCGGGTATTACGGGTCGTACGGGGACGGCGCGCGTCGTGCTGGTACTACGGGTCGTACGGATGCGGGCCGGGGTCGTACGGGTCGTACGGGTGCGGGCCGGGTGTGTGGGGGTCGGGGCCGGTCAGCCCAGGACTGCCCGCGCGTCCAGGGCGAGCGCGCCGTCCGGGCGCACCAGCAGCGGATTGACCTCGAACTCGGCGATCTCCGGATGCGCGGCGGCGACCGTGGTGATGCGCTCGACGACGG
Organism: Streptomyces sp. NBC_00239; assembly: GCF_036194065.1. Classification (NCBI taxonomy): domain Bacteria; kingdom Bacillati; phylum Actinomycetota; class Actinomycetes; order Kitasatosporales; family Streptomycetaceae; genus Streptomyces; species Streptomyces sp. NBC_00239. The sequence goes on from NZ_CP108095.1 coordinate 7,775,585, forward strand.
CGGCCGCGGCGGCCACGTCCACCGCGGGCCGGCCGCGTACGCCGTCCAGGAGCGCGGCGCCGCGCAGTCCGCGCAGCAGGGCCTCGGCCCGTCGGGCCGGTACGGGCGCCAGCGCGAACGCGACGTCGCGGAGGGTCTCGGTGAGGACCCCGCCGAGCCCGACCATGGCGACGGGCCCGAACCTCGGGTCGCGGTTCACCCCCACGATCAGCTCGACGCCGTCCGCGAGGTCGGCCATCGCCTCGACCGAGTACGAAGGGGCGCCGAGCCGACCGTCCATGTCCCGGTACGCGGCGAGGAGCGCCTCCCGGTCCGCCAGGCGCAGGGCGACACCGCCCGCGTCGGACTTGTGCAGGACGTGCAGGGCCTTGAGCACGTACGGGCCGTCGAACTCCGCGGCCGCGGCCAGGAGTCCGCCCTCGTCGGCGACCTCGCGGGCCGCCGGGAACGGCACGCCGGCGGCGCCCAGCAGTGCCCGTACCCCGTGGTAGCCGGGGTCCCGCAGCGGTGCGGCGGCGGGCGGCAGCGGGGGCACACCGCCGCTGCCGGGGTCCGGCCGGCCGGCCATCGCCGCCAGCGCGCGGGCGGCGTCCTCGGTGGCGGCGAACACCGGCACCCCGGCCTCGGCCAGTACCCGGCAGCTCGGCGACTGCGGATACATCGACTGCACGACCAGCGGTTTCGGCGCGGTGGCGAGGTGCGCGACGATCTCCTTGGCGGCCCGGGTCTCGCCCTCCGCGAGGACGGAACCGCCGGCCGGGCCGCCGCCCAGGCCGCCCTCGGAGGCCGCGTAGCCGCCGAAGTACCCGGTCATCAGGACGGCGTCGACCTCGTCGGCGGCGAGCAGCCCCCCGACGGCGTCGGCGTACGAGAGGGGGCGCTGTTCGCCCATCCCCGCCAGGTCGACGGGGTTGCCGACCGAGGACTGCTCCCACAGCACGGCCCGCAGCCGGTCCTGCGTCGTCGCGCCGAGCTCCGGTACGTCGAGTCCGGCGTCCTCGGCCGCGTCGGCGGCGACCGCGCCGTGGCCGCCGCCGTCGGTGAACACGGCGGTACGCCGGCCGGCCGTACCCGGGCTACCCGTACGTGGGTCGCCCGTACGCGGGCCATCCGCACGCCGGTCGCCAGCATGCCGGTCGCCCGTACGCGCGCCATCCGCATGCCGGTCGCCCGCATGCCGGTCGCCCGCATGCCGGTCGCCCGTGCGCCGGTCGTCCGCACGTGGGCCGTGCGCCCGCGGCGCCGTGCTGAGCGCCGCCAGCAGGACGGTCATCTCCCGTGGGGTGCGGACGAGTTCGACGCCCGCGTCACGGCAGGCGGCGGCCACCACGTCGGCGGAGGTGGTGAGGGCGCCGGTGTGCGAGTGGGCGCTGCGGGCGGAGGCGGTGCCCCGGCCGGCGGTGAGCAGCACCACCGGCTTGCCCGCCGCGGCGGCCGACGCCGCGAAGGCCCGGCCGTCGCCGAAGTCCTCGGCGTACACGGCGATGGCGGAGGTGGCCTCGTGGCGGGCGCAGTCCTCGATGAGGTCGACGAGGGTGACGTCGGCCTGGTTGCCGAGGGAGACGAAGCGGGAGAAGCCGAGGCCGTGCGGGGCGCCGCGGAGCTGGAGTTCGAGGGCGAGGTTGCCGCTCTGGCTGAGCAGGGCGATCCGGCCGGGCGCGAAGCGGTCCGAGGCGAGGTACAGCTCGGTGGTGTTGTCGGCGACGCCCAGGCAGTTGGGTCCGACGAGGACCGCACCGGCGGCCCGTACGCGTGCGGCGATCGCGCGCTGGCGGGCCAGGCCGGCCGGGCCGGACTCGGCGAAGCCCGCGGTGATGCCGACGATCGCCTTCGCACCGCAGGCCAGGGCGTCGTCGACGGCGGCCTCGAATCCCGTGCTGGGGACGGAGATCACGACGAGCTCGACGGGTTCGCCGATCGCGGCGAGGGAAGTGGCCGCGGTCCGGCCGAGTACGGTGCCGCCGCGCCGGTTCACCAGGTGTACGGGCCGCCGGTCGGGGGCGCGCAGCGCCTGCGAGGCCACCGCGTGCCCGTACTTCGCCGGGTCGTCGCTGGCGCCGACGACGGCGACCGATCGGGGGTCGAACAGAGCGGTCAGGTCGCGTCCCATGTCATCCCTCCACGCGGAGGGCGGAGTTGGGGCAGCTCTCGGCGCAGTCACGGGCGGCCCGCTCGGCGCCGGCCGGGACGACGACGGGGATGACCTTCGCGTAGCCCCATTCGTCGAGTGCGACGAGGTCGGGCGCGTGCTCCTGGCACAGGCCGTAGCCCTGGCACCGGGTGGAGTCCAGCAGGAGTTTCATGGCGTTCCTTTCAGCACGGGCGGCGGCAGGGGAGCGGCAGCGCGGGAGGGGAGCGTGGTGGCGGAGACGGGCGAGACGGCCGGTGCGGGGAGCGCGGTGGCGGTGGGGCAATCGGCGGGTGCCGGCGCGGGGAGTGCGGTGGTGCCGGGCTTGGCGGCGGGGGTCAGGGCGGGGACTGCGGTGGTGGCATCGGCGGGGGTCGGCAAGGGGACTGCGGTGGTGGCGGGCGAAGCAGCCGGTGCCGACGTGGGGGGTGCGGTGGTCGCGGGCGAGGTGGCCGGTGCCGATGCCGGCGCGGGCGCGGGCGTGGGTGGCCGGGGCCGAGGTCGGGCGGGAGGTTCGGGGACCTGGGGTACGGCCACGGTGAGGCGGTTGCGGCCGGCCGCGGGTGCGGCGGCCGCGCAGGGCGGGCACGGCGCGGCGAGATGGGAGCGGACGAGGTCGGGGAAGGAGCGGAGCAGGCTGCCCGCGATGCCGGCGGCGGCGTCGAGCAGCCCGCAGGCCCCGCGCCCGGGCAGGCCCTGCGACCAGCGGTGCAGGCGGTCCGCGGTGTCCGGTCCGGCGGCCCCGGCGGCGAGCGCGTACAGGGCGTCGCCGACGGCGCGGGTCCCGGAGACGCAGACCCCGCACTGGCGTGCGCTCTCGGCCGCGAGGTGGGCGGCCGCGTCGGCGGCCGTGGTCACGGGGCAGTCGCCGGGGGCGAGGAAGCGGATCGCTCCGCAGCCCAGCGCGGTACCCGCGGCGGCGAGCGCACCGGGTTCGAGGGGGAGGTCCAGGGCGCGGGCGTCGACGAGTCCGCCGAACAGCCCGCCCATCAGCGCCCCGGCCGCGGCGGGGGCGCCGTACCGCGCGGCCAGGGCGCGCAGCGGTACGCCGTACGGGACTTCGGTGAGGACCGGCCCGGCCGGGCCGCCCGACAGGGTCACCAGGGTGCCGCGGGCGATGCTGCGCCGCAGATCGGGCCGGGTGGCGGTGAGCGCGATCCGGGCGAGCGTCTCGACGTTGGAGACCAGGGTCGGCGCACCGCCGACGCCCTTCTCGTACGGGCGGGGCGGCTTGGCGGTGGGCAGCGCCGGGCCGCCGTCGATCCTGCGGACCACCGCGGTCTCCTCGCCGGCGACGTACGTGTGGCCGGTCTCGACGACCTCGACGGGCAGCGGCGGCGGGTGTGCGGCGAGGGCCCTGCGCACGCTGTCGCCGGCGACCGGGTCCGCGAGGTAGACGAAGCCGCGCACGGCGCCGGTCATCGCGGCGGCGCGGGCCAGGCCGTCGAGGACCAGGTGGGGCCGGGCCCGCAGCAGCCAGCGGTCCTTGACCGAACCAGGTTCGCCCTCCTCGCCGTTGGCCACGACGACCGGAGCGCCGCCGCGGTCGCGCACGGAGCGGAGTTTGACGGCGGCCGGGAAGCCGGCTCCGCCGCGGCCCCGCAGCCCGGACGCGGTGAGGTGGCCGAGGAGTTCGTCCGGGCCGGTGGCCGTGTCGTAGCCGCCGGCGGCGCGGTAGGCCTCGGCGCTCTCCGCCGTGCCGGGCGCCGTTCCGAGGACGGTGCCGTGCGGTGGAGCGGCCGTCGGGAGCCGGATCGTCGTCATCGGGTGTCTCCTGTCCGGACGGGAGTGTGGATAGGGGCGGGGGTGTGGGCCGGGGAGGGGGTGGCGGCGCGGGTGCGCAGGGTGCTGACGGCGTGCTCCAGTGCGGTGCGGTCGGCCGCGGTGCGGCCGTATCCCGGGCCGGGGAGGCCGATGAGCATGCGGTGGTGGTCGAGGACGACCTCGCCGGCGAGCAGGGCGGCGACGGGGTCGCCCGCCCGGGATCCGGCGGCCACGCGGGTCACCAGCTCGGTGACCTCGGCGAGGTAGCGGAGCCAGCTGCGTCGGCTGCCGCGCAGGATCAGGCGCTCCACGCGGCGCCGCTCGGCCACCGCCGGGTCCTCCGGTCGCCGCCCTGCGGTCGCATCGGGGGACGCGGCGCCGCGCAGGGCGGCGACCGCCGTGGGGAGTTCTCGTTCCGGCTCGGGGGTGAGCCCGAGCCAGTCCAGACGCCGACGACCGCTCATGCGTGCCTCCGGGAGGTGTGGAGGTGGGATCCCGCCGCCGCTTCCCGCCCGAAGGGATCGCGGGACGGGATCGCGGGAGGTGCGGGGGGTACGGGGACCAAGTGGATGCGGGACCGCGGGGACAAAAGCCCGGGCGGGCCGGGTGGACCGGGCGGATCAGGCAGATCAGGCAGATCAGGTAGATCGGGTAGATCGGGTAGATCAGGTAGATCGGGTGGACCGGGGTGGCCCGAGCGGAGCGGGCGGGCCGCGCGGCCGCTTTCCGCGCCGGTGAGCTGGGCAAATGCGGAGCGGTGCCGGAGCGGCGACAGGAAAACGCGTTTGCTGACCGATCGGTCAGGCAAGAATTACGCTAGCTGACCGATCGGTCAGTGAACAAGTCTTGACCCGGCGGAAATGAGCCAGCAATCTGGCTGTCCAATCGGTCAGCCTGGTCCCGGCTTCCCGCCCCGACCGCCTGTCCGCTGCTGGGTCGCCTCGCCATCGAACGCCGACACCGATCGCCGCCCGCCGGCACGGAGGAGTCACCGATGCGGTCCAGAGCTCCCGAAACACCGATCGGCCACCCCGGACGATCCGCCGACGCCCGCGCGGAGGCCCGCGCTCCCGCCGTCCCCGCTGACGTCCCCGCCGGCGCCCCTGCCCCCGCCGCTCCCGGCCCCGCGCTCCCGGCGCGCTACTACACCGATCCCGACACCGCCGCCGCCGAGACCCGGCACGTCTTCGCCAAGGCCTGGCAGCTCGTCTGCCACGAATCCGACCTGCCGAACCCGGGCGCCCGGCTCGCCGCGACCGTCGCGGACCGGGAGGTCCTCGTGGTCCGCACCGAGGACGGCGGTCTCGCCGCCCACCTCAACGTCTGCCGCCACCGGGGCACCCGCCTGGTCACCTCCCCCGAACCGGGCGGCAAGGCGATCCGCTGCCCGTACCACGGCTGGACGTACCGCCTCGACGGAAGCCTGGTCGGCGCGCCCGAGGCACGGCAGATCCCCTGCCTCGACAAGCCGGCGCTCGGCCTGTTCCCGGCCCGCGTCGAGTCGTTCCTCGGCTTCGTCTTCGTCAACCTCGACCCCGAGGCCGTACCCCTGGCCAAGAGCTGCGCGGGCCTGGCGCAGGCCGTCGGCCACTACGCCGGAGCCGACCTGGTGCCCGTCGGCCGCGCCCGGATCCACGACGTGGCCACCGCCGAAGTCCAAGAGGCCAACTGGAAGGTGGCGGTCGACAACTACCTGGAGGGCTACCACGTACCGGTCGCCCACCCTGGCCTGATGCGGCTGCTCGACTACCAGGGCTACACCTGCGAGATCGACGAGTCCTACGCGCTGTTCGCCTCGCCGCTGCGCGACAAGCCGTCCTCGAACTGGGCCGAGCGCCTCTACCAGCGCATCACCGCACCCATGCCCGGCCTCGCGGAAGCCGACCGCCGGGTCTGGCGGTACGCGGTCATCTACCCGAACACCCTCATCGACTTCTACCCCGACCACGTGCTGGCCTGGACCGCGATCCCCACGGCCGTGGACCGGGTGGCCGTGCCCGGCGCGTTCTACACCCGCCGCGGCACCGGCCTGCGCACCCGCCTCGCCCGGCGCCTGAACATCCACATCGGCTGGATCACCAACGACGAGGACGCCGAGCTGGTCGCCCGCGTGCAGAAAGGGCTCTCCACCCCCGGGTTCGAGCCCGGACCGCTGTCCCGACGCGAGTCCGCGGTCGCCTGGTTCGCCGACCGCATCCGCGCCGACCTCGACGGCCCGCACCCGTAGCCGTAGCCGTAGCCGCACCCGCACCCGTAGCCGCACCCGCACCCGCAGCCGCGCCTCCCGACGGCCACCCCGCCGTCCGTGCGTACCGCCCGCGCGCTGCCCGTACCGCCCGCGAGTTCCCCGTACCGCCCACGCCGACCCCTGCGCCCGCGCGGCCCCCACCCGCGCAGCCCCTGCGTAAGCCCCGGCCACCCGGAGGCGCCCCCCGCCGCCCGTGGCACCCGCCCGTACGCACGCCCCCGCTCGTTCCCGCCGTCCCCCCGCGGCCCTACGGAGAGGACCCCCATGTCCCCCGAGGAACTCCCCCCGACCAGACGCTCGTTCCTCCGCGCCGGTACCGCCGCCGCCCTCGCCCTCACCGCCGCCGGCTGCGGCTTCGCCTCCGACGGCGGTGCCGACGCCAAGGCGGCCGCGGAGACGCCCGTCGAGGTCAAGGTCGACGGCGACCTCGTCTACTTCAACTGGGCCGACTTCGTCGACCCCGCCGTCTTCGAAGGCTTCGAGAAGGAGTACGGCGTCAAGGTCGTCCAGTCGAACTACGACTCCATGGAGGGCATGGCGGCCAAGCTCAACGCCGGGAACCGCTACGACATCATCTTCCCCACCGCGAAATGGGCCCAGCGCCTGGCCGCCGGCGGCAGGCTGCGCAGGATCGACCACGCCCGGCTGCGCAACGCCGACGCCGTCTTCGGCGGGTACGACTACTTCGCCGACCCCTGGTACGACCGCCGCTCCGCGCACACCGTTCCGTTCACCATGTACAAGACCGGCATCGGCTGGCGCCGGGACCGGCTCGGCGACCTCACCGGCTCCTGGGACGACCTGTGGAACGAGAAGGCGAAGGGGAAGGTCTTCGTCCTCGACGACCGTGACGAGGTGCTCGCCATCGGCGCGCTCAAGCACGGCCTCGACCTCACCACCGGCGACCGCGGCGACCTCGACCGCGTCACCGACACCCTCCGCTCGCTCCGCCCCCACCTGCGCGGCTTCTCCAGCGACAGCTACAACAACCTGCTCAACGGCAACGCCGACATGACCCAGGCGTGGAGCGGCGACATGGCGGCGATGCTCGCCCAGGCCGAGGACCCCGCGGTCTTCGGCTTCGAGGTCGCCAAGGAGGGCGCCCCGGTCAACTCCGACTGCTACGCCATCCCCGCCAACGCGCGGCACCCCGGCACCGCGATGCTCTTCATCGACTACATGCTCCGACCGGAGAACGTGAAGAAGAACATCGAGTACATCGGCTACCCGATGCCGGTCCGCGGCAGCGAGGCCACGTACGCCGCGCTCGTCGAGCCGTTCCCCCAGTGCCTGGTGACGGCCGAAGACCTCGGCGCCGACCTCTTCTACCGCAACAGCGACGCGCGCGGCGAAAAGGCCCGGGACGCCGCCTGGACCGACGTGAAGGCCGGCTGACGTGGCACGCGACAACCGCCCCCGGACCGCGCAGCCACGGCTGTGGACCTGGCTGCTGCTCCCCGGCACCCTCTGGATGACCGGCTTCCTCCTCGCCTCCCTCCTCCTGGTCGCCACCCTCGCCCTCGGCACCACCGACCCGCTCGGAAACCCGCGCTTCGGCCTCAACTTCGACAACATCACCGCGCTGGCCGACCCGGCCTACCGCATCGTGCTGCTGCGCTCGCTGGGCTACGCGCTGGTCACCTGCCTGATCTGCCTGGCCGTGGCCTACCCGGTCGCCTACGCCATCGCGCTGTGCGGAGGTCGCTTCAAGAACCTGCTGATCGCCGCGATCGTCGTACCGTTCTTCGCCAACTACCTGGTGCGGATGTACGGCTGGTCCGTCGTCCTCTCCGACGACGGACCGCTCCTGAAGGCCCTGCGCGCGATCGGTGTCGCCGACGGCGGCACCAGGATCCTGCAGACCGGCCCGGGCGTCATCGCCGGACTCGTCTACGGCTTCGTCGTCTTCATGATCATCCCGCTGTACGCGGCGATGGAACGCATGGACACCTCACTCATCGAGGCCGGCCGCGACCTCTACGGCGGCCCCCTGCGCACCTTCCTCTTCGTCACCGTCCCCGCCACCCGGCAGGGCGCCGCCGCCGGATGCGTCCTCGTCTTCCTGCCCGCCATGGGCGACTTCGTCAGCGCCCAACTCATGGGAGGACCCGACCAGATCATGATCGGCAACCTGATCCAGGACAAGTTCTTCCAGGGCCAGAACTGGCCGCTCGGCTCGGCCCTCACCATGCTGCTGATGGCGGTCCTGTTCCTCGGAATGCTCGGCTACCTCCGGCGCACCCGCAAGGACGAGGCGGAGGCCGCCCGATGAGCCCCAGCACCTCCGGCACTCCCAGCACCCCCAGTACCTCGAGCACGTCCATCGGGTCCGGCGCCTCCCGGGCCTCCCGGGCCTCCCGGGCCTCCAGGACCCTCGGCGAGTCCGGCAGCTCCCGCCTCCGGGCCCGTCCCCGCCGCCGTCGCCGTCGCGGCGCGGAACGCCGCCCCCGCTTCGCCATCGCGGTCACCGCCGTCTTCTTCGCGCTCCTCTACCTCCCCGTCGGCGTCGTCGTCCTCTTCTCCTTCAACTCGCAGAAGTCCCTCACCGTCTTCGAGGACGTCAGCTTCCGCTGGTACACGGCGCTCCTCCACGACGGCGCCCTCCTCGACTCGCTCGGCATGAGCCTGCGGGTCTCCCTCGTCGCCATGGCCGGCTCCCTCGTCCTCGGCGTCGCGCTCGCCCTGGGCCTCGTACGCAGCCGCAGCCGCCTCGGCTCCCTCGCCGGCCTGGTCATGCTCGTCCCGCTCATCACCCCGGAGATCGTCACCGGCGTCGCGGCGATGCTCCTCTTCAAGGGCCTCGGCATCACCCTGTCCACGACCACCGTGATGCTCGCCGAGATCACCTTCTCCATCTCCTACGTGACGGTGATCCTCCGCTCCCGCATCGCCGCCCTCAACCCGGAGGTCGAAGAGGCCGCGATGGACCTCGGCGCCACCCGCCGGCAGGCCCTGCGCCTGGTCACCCTGCCCGCGCTGCTCCCGAGCATCCTCGCCTCGGCGGTGCTGATCTTCGCCCTCGTCTTCGACGACTTCGTCCTCGCGTACTTCACCACCGGCGTCGACCCGCAGCCGCTGTCCGTCCGCATCTACTCGGCCATCCGCTTCGGAGTGCAGCCCACCATCAACGCCGTCGGCACCCTCATGCTCGCCGGATCCATCGGCCTCATCGCCCTCGCACTCGCCATCCCGCGCCTCTTCGGCCGCCGCGGCGGCCTCGACCTGCTCTCCGGGAAGTAGCCCATGTCCACGACACCCCAGCACCCGGCATCCCAGCACCCGACGCCCCGGCCCCCGACCGCCGTGCTCCCGACCCCCGCCGTCCGGCTCGACCACGTCACCAAGCAGTACCGCGCCGCCGACACGTACGCCGTGCACGACGTCGTACTCGACATCGCACAGGGCGAGTTCTTCTCCCTCCTCGGCCCCTCCGGATGCGGCAAGACCACCCTGCTGCGGATGATCGGCGGCTTCACCGACCCCACCGACGGCAGCGTGCTGCTCGACGGCCAGGACGTCACCGGGCTGCCGCCCGACAAGCGCAACGTCAACACCGTCTTCCAGAGCTACGCCCTCTTCGACCACCTCTCGCTCGCCGACAACATCGCCTTCGGACTCAAACGCAAGGGCGTCGGCCGCGCCGAGATCCGCGAGCGGGTCGCCGGCATGCTCGACCTCGTCCAGCTCGGACACCTGGCGGGCCGCAAGCCGGCCACGCTCTCCGGCGGCCAGCGACAGCGCGTCGCGCTCGCCCGCGCCCTGGTCAACCGGCCGCAGGTGCTGCTGCTCGACGAGCCGCTGGCCGCCCTCGACCTCAAACTCCGCCGGCACATGCAGGTCGAGCTCAAGCAGATCCAGCGCGAGGTCGGCATCACCTTCGTCTTCGTCACCCACGATCAGGACGAGGCCCTGACCATGTCGGACCGCCTCGCCGTCATGAACGACGGCCGCGTCGAACAGTGCGGAACGCCGGAGGACGTGTACGAGCGCCCCACGAGCAGCTTCACGGCCTCCTTCATGGGCACCTCCAACCTCGCCCCCGGCACCTACCGGGCCGGCCGGGTCGCCCTCGACGGCGGCCCCGAACTGCCCGTCGGCCTCCGCCCCGGCATCCCCGACGGCCGCCGCGTCAACCTGTCGATCCGACCCGAGAAGATCTGGCTGTCCGACCTGGAACCGGACATGGCCCGCGCCGACGGAGTCGTCCGGGAGACCGTCTACTGCGGCCCGACCACCACCTACCTCATCGAACTCGCCCCCGGAATCACGCTGTCCGTACTGGAGCAGAACACCGACCGCTCCCGCATGGAGGACCGCTGGAGCGGCGGCGAACGCGTCGAGATCGGCTGGAAGCCCGAACACTGCCTGGTCCTGGACTGAACCGGCCCGCCCGAAGACCACGCTCGAAGGCCCCGCCCGCAGGCCCCCCCGCCGAATCCCTCGCCACACGCCCCCACCGAAGGTCCCCCGACCGAAGGACAGCCCCCATGAACCATGACGTCATCGTGCTCGGCGCCGGCCTCTCCGGCCTCGCCGCGGCCCGCGACCTCGCCGCCGGCGGAGCCGACGTCCTCGTCGTCGAGGCCCGCGACCGGGTCGGCGGACGCGTCGAGCAGACCCTGCTCCCCGACGGCCGGCTGGTCCAGCTCGGCGGCGAAGTCGTCGGCCGCGCCCACACCGCCTACACCACCCTCGCCGCGGAACTCGGCCTCACGCTCGTCCCCGGCTACACCGCCGAGCCCGGCGCCCTCACCCGCGCCACCCCCGAAGGGATCAGCGCCGGTGACCCGCCGCACTGGTTCGGCCCCGGCGACGACGCCTGCCACACCAAAGTCACCGCCGCGTTCTGTGCACTCGCCGGGACCGTCGACCCGGACGACCCCTGGACCCACCCCGACGCCACCGCCCTCGACGCCCTCTCCGTCGGCGACTGGCTGCGCTCCCAGGGCGCCACCCCGGCCGTCGTACGCCTCTGGGAGATCGGCCAGCTCGCCCTCGCCGACGGCTCCTGGGAACGCACCTCCCTCCTCGCCGCCCTGCGCAAACACGCCGCCGTTCCCGGCTCAGGCCAGTACGACTACGAGGCCTGGGAGGGACTGCGGGTCGCCGAGGGATCCGCGACGGTGGCCCTGCGCATGGCCGACGCCCTCGCCGGACGGATCCGCACCGGCGCACCCGTGGAGGCCGTCACCGTACGGGGGCCGGGCCGCTGCTCCGTACGGCTGGCCGGAGGCGAGACCCTCACCGCCGGCGCCGTCGTCAGCGCCCTCCCCGTCGGCCCGCTGCGCACGGTCGCCGTCACCGGTGTGTCGCAGGAGCGGCTCGCCTCCCTGCACCGCCAACGGAACGCGCTCGCCGCCAAGTTCGTCGCCGCGTACGACCGGCCGTTCTGGCGCGACCGCGGCCGCAGCGGCCTCTCCGAGTGCGAAGGAGTCCTCGGGAGCACCTGGCCGCAGAGCGACGGCATCCTCTCCGCCCTCGTACCGCCCGAGCGGCTCGGCGTCCTGCTCGGCACGCCCGCCCCGCTGCGCACCCGCGAACTGCTCGGCGAAATCGCCCGGCTCTACGGCGAAGAGGCCCACCGGCCGCTCGCCACGTACGTCCGCACGTGGGGCACCGACCCCTGGACCCAGGGGTACGTCACCCAGTGGGCCCCCGGCGACGTCACGGCCGTCGGCCCCCGCCACGGCACCCACGAACCCCCCTTCTACGTCTGCGGATCCGACCAGTGGGTGGCCGGCTACATGGAAGGCGCCGTACGCACCGGACGCGACGCGGCCGCGGAGGCACTGCGCCGTGGCTGACACCGTGCACAACCACATCGACGGCACGGACCGGCCCGCCGCCTCCGGCCAGACGACACAGCTCGTCGACCCCGCCACCGGCAGGGTGCACGGCCGTGCCCCCCGCTCCGGCCGGGACGACACCGACGCCGCCTGCGCGGCGGCGGCCGCGGCATTCGCGCACTGGTCCACCACCACGGCGGCCGTACGCCAGCGCGCCCTCCTCAAGATCGCCGACGCCATCGAGGAGCACGCGCAGGCCCTCACGGCCGCCGAAACCCGCGACACCGGCAAGCCCGCCCACCACTTCGAGACCGACGAACTCCCCGCGATCGTCGACACCGTCCGCTTCTTCGCCGGAGCCGCACGGAACCTGCCGGGCGCCGCCGCCGCCGAGTACACCGAGGGCCGCACCTCCCTGCTGCGCCGCGAACCGGTCGGAGTCTGCGCCCAGATCACCCCCTGGAACTACCCGCTGATGATGGCCGTCTGGAAGATCGCCCCCGCGATCGCAGCCGGCAACACCACCGTCCTCAAGCCCGCCGACACCACGCCCTCGTCGTCCGCCCTGCTGGCCCGCATCGCGGCCCCGCACCTGCCGCCGGGCGTGCTCAACGTGGTCTGCGGCGACCGCGACACCGGCCGCGCGCTCACCGCCCATCGCGACGTCGCGCTCATCGCCGTCACCGGCAGCGTCCGAGCCGGCCGCCAGATCGCGGCGGCCGCGGCCGCCGACCTCAAACGGGTCCACCTGGAGCTCGGCGGCAACGCCCCGGTCATCGTCCACGACGACGTGGACGTCGAGGCGACCGCCGCCGCCCTCGCCGCGGTCGCCTACTACAACGCGGGCCAGGACTGCACCGCACCCACTCGACTCCTGGTCCACCACCGCATCCACGACGCCTTCCTCACGGCCTTCGCGGCCGCCGCGGCCACCCGGCGCCCCGGTGCCCCCGACGATCCGGCCGCCGACTTCGGTCCCCTCAACAACGCCGCCCAGCTCGCCTCCGTACAGGGCCTCCTGACCCGCCTGCCGGCCCACGCCGAGATCGTCACGGGCGGCGCCGTGCTCCCGCGCCCCGGCTTCTTCCACGCACCCACCGTCGTCGCGGGCGTCCGCCAGCAGGACGAGATCGTCCAGGAGGAGATCTTCGGCCCCGTCGTCACCGTCCAGCCCTTCACCGACGAAACGGAGGCCCTCCACCTGGCCGACGACGTCCGCTACGGCCTCGCCGCGAGCGTGTGGACCACGGACCACGACCGCGCGATGCGCGCCACCCGCGCCCTCCACACCGGCATCGTCTGGGTCAACACCCACGGCACCACCGTCTCCGAAATGCCCCACGGCGGCGTCAAACACTCCGGCCACGGCACCGACCTCTCCCTGGCCGGCCTCCTGGACTACACCCACCCCAAACACGTCATGTTGTGACCCCGCGGGCCGCCGCCCGCGCGCCCGCGCGGCCCGGCACTTCAGAGACCGCCGGTATCGAGTTCCAGACCGAACGGCTCGGGCAGCCGCACCGGCGTACCGAAGGGGTGGGGTCCTTAGACACGGGGTGTAGCCGAGGTGCCCGGGCGCGGGGAGACGTGTCAGGGGGACGGGGCGGGGGCGGGTTTGCGGCCCCAGGCCGTGAGCATGCCCGGGGACAGCCCGGTGCACTCGGGGGAGCCGAGGTAGCGCAGCGCCTCGTCGAGGCCGGCGTCGTCGACCAGGCCCGTCGCGATCATGGCGGGCCGGGCGCGGCCCCACGTGTCCGCCCAGAACCGGCTGATCGGACTGCCCGGGGTCAGCGGCGGTACGTGGATCTCGGCCGCCACCTCCTCCAGCCCCGCCGCCCGCAGCAGCTCGATGCGGTGCGGAACCTGGGACACGTCGGTCCCGATGGTGTCGCGCAGCCCCTGCCACATGGCCCGCACGGCGCGGGTGAACGGGGTGACCGGCGCCGAGTCCGTGGTCAGGTCGACGGCGTCGCTGACCACCAGGACCCCGCCGGGGGCGAGCAGCCCGGCGAGCCGGGACACGGTCTCCCGCGGGGACGGCAGGTGCATGAGCACGAACCGGGCGTGGACCAGCCGGAACAGCCCGGGCGAGAAGTCGTCGGCGGTGACGTCCGCCTGGTAGGTGGTCAGTCCCGGTACGGGGTGCTCCGCGAGGAACCGTACGTCGCGGTCCACCGCCAGGACCCGCTCCACGCCGGCCTCGCCGAGCAGCCGCCGCGCCACCGTGCCGGTGCCCGCGCCCACCTCCAGGCAGGTCCAGCCGGGCCCCACGCCCAGCTGCCGCAGCCGGGCCATGGTCGTCTCGTCGTAGGCGAGGGCGCCCAGGTCGATGCGTTCGTCCTCGCCCCGGTCCCCGGGACGGAACACCCGCTCGCCGTAACGGCCCTCGCTCGGGGGACGGTTCACCCGCCGTCCGCCGGGGACTCCATCGACCGCAGCGCCTCTTCGGACCGCCTCTCCATCTCCTCGGGCGGGACGTCCTCGATGTGCGTGGCGACGTTCCAGCGGTGCCCGAACGGGTCCTCGAACTGCCCGGTGCGGTCACCGTAGAACTGGTCCTTGACCGGTGAGCGCTCGGTGGCGCCCCGGGCGAGAGCCGCGGCGAAGACCGCGTCGACGTCCTCGACGTACACGTGCAGGGTCATGGGGGTGCCGCCCACCGACTTGGGCGAGCGGAAATCGATGTCCGGGTACTCGTCGGCGAGCATGACGACCGAGTTGCCGAGCTCCAGCTCGGCGTGGCCGATCTTGCCTCCGGGCGCGGCCATCCTCATCCGCTCGCGCGCGCCGAGCACGGCGACGTAGAAGTCGATCGCGGCCGCGGCCCCGTCGACACACAGGTACGGCGTGACGCGCGGGTATCCCTCGGGAACGGGCTGTACGGGCACCGGGTTCCTGCCTTCGCGGACCGTGGCGGTCACCGCCGACCGCCGACTGCGCCCACAGATATCCCGGATCCCGGCGGGCGCGTCCGCGCCGCGCGGCGTCCGGCCACCGGATGCCCCGAAGGGCTGCCCCGCTCACCGGAACCCGCCGCGAGGGGAGGGGCCCGCCCGCGGCCCGGCGCGGGCGCGCGGGCGGGGTGGGTCGCGGAGGGCGGCGTGGCACTGTGGTGGCATGACCATCGAAGTTCGCGCGGCTTCCGTCTTCGAGGACGTCCGCGCCGTGCTCGGGCCGAAGTCGCCCGCGTCCAACGTCTGCTGGTGCCTGAGCTACCGGATCCCGTCCAAGCTCAACAACGAACTCCGCGGGCCGGCCCGCGGCGAATTCGTCGCCGGGCTGTGCGGTGCGGAGGTCCCTCCGGGAGTCCTCGCCTACGACGGCGACGAGCCGGTCGGCTGGGCCGCCGTGGCGCCGCGCGCCGACACCTCGTTCGCGCACAGCCGGAAGATCCCGCACGTCGACGACCTGCCGGTCTGGTCCCTGTGGTGTGTCCGGGTACGCCCGGGGCACCGCAAGCAGGGGATCTCGCACGCCCTGATCACCGGCGCGGTCGAGTTCGCCCGCGCCCACGGCGCGCCCGCCGTCGAGGCGTACCCGCTCGACAACGCCGGCGCGAAGGTCGACCTGACGATGGCGTACGCGGGTCTGCGCAAGAACTTCGAACGGGCCGGCTTCACCCACGCCGCCGACACGACCTCGGTCCTCGCCGGCCACCCCCGCGTCCTGATGCGCCTCGACCTGCGCTGAAGGGCGGCCCGCGCCCGCCCTCAGTCGCGGATGCTGCGGGCCAGCCACCGGGTGAGGGTGGTGCCGGGGATCAGTTCGCGGTGCGTCTCGTCGCCGGGGATCGGGACGACCAGCCACCGGCCGGGCGGGAACACGCGGGCCTTCACGAAGGCCGTTCCGGTGTAGACGGAGCGGAGGAAGGCCGGCACGGACTCCCGGGGGACGTCGTGGAACTCGACGTCGTCGACGGTGATCTTCGCGTCGCCGTCCGGGAACAGGTGCACGCTCACGGCGGGGCTGCCCGCGAGCTCGACGAACGCCTCGTGCGGCAGCGAGCCGTCGGGGTCGACGGCCGTGAACAGTCCGGCCGAGGTCCGGCGCGAGACCTGGTCGGCGCCGATGTCGTCGCCGACGGTCATGGCGAGGCCGTACTCGTCCGCGATCGCGCGGACGGCGGTGACGGCGGCCTGGGTGGTCGGCAGGGGAGAGCGATCCATGATCGCCATCATGCCAAAGGAGCAGCCCGGCCGGAGGGTCGCCTGAACGCCTTCCCATGCCCCTCCGAATTCCCGGCCTGAGCACCGGTCTGAGCACTCCGTCCCATTGCATTCACAAGTTGAAGATGCGTCACGGAGAAATCGTGCCGGAAAATGCGGAAAAGCAGGCGTGAAGGCCGATATGCGGGATGCGCGCGCGTTGCGGGATCGTTAAGGGTCCATTCCTTGACGGCGAGTGATCGGGAGAGTTGACTGCGTGAACCTCGGCCAGAAGGACATGGCCCATTTGAGAGGTTCAGAACGTGAACGCATATCGCCGCCGTGCCGCCGCCGCTGTCTGCGTCGCTTCCCTGGGTGCCGTCGCCCTCTCGGGATGCGGCTCCACCGACGCCGACGGGCCGGGGGACGACCGCCCGGGCGCGGCGGTCAAGGTCGGCCTGCTCCTGCCCGAGAACGAGACCGCGCGCTACGAGCGGTTCGACAAGCCGCTGATCGAGAAGAAGGTCGGCCGCCTCACCCTCGGCAAGGGCAAGGTCCTCTACGCCAACGCCCAGGGCAGCGTCTCGCGGCAGAACACCCAGGTAGCCGCGATGATCGACGCCGACGTCGATGTCCTGATCGTCGACGCGGTGGACGCCAAGGCCATCGCCGGCGCGGTGCGGAAGGCCAAGGCCGCCGGCATCCCCGTCGTCGCGTACGACCGCCTGGCGCAGGGCCCGATCGACGCGTACACCTCCTTCGACAACGAGGACGTCGGCAAGGTCCAGGGCCAGGCCCTGCTCGACGCGCTGGGCGGCAAGGCCGGCAGCGGCCGGATCGTCATGATCAACGGCGCGGTCACCGACCCGAACGCCGCCCTCTTCCGGTCCGGGGCCCGCTCCGTGCTCGACGGCAACGTTGTCATCGGCAAGGAGTACGACACCGTCGAATGGAAGCCGGAGAACGCCAAGGCCCATATGGAATCGGCGATTTCCGCACTCGGCAAGAACGGGATAGCCGGCGTCTACTCCGCCAACGACGGCATGGCCGGCGGCATCATCGACGCCCTCAAGGCGGCCGGCGTCAGCCCGCTCCCCCCGGTGACCGGCCAGGACGCCGAGCTGGCGGGCGTCCAGCGGATCGTCACGGGCGAGCAGTACATGAGCGTCTACAAGCCGTACGTCCGCGAGGCCGAGGCCGCGGCGGAGCTCGCCGTCCTCCTCGCCCGCGGCGAGCGGATCGGCGGACTCATCAACCAGGAGGTCAACAGCCCGACCACCAAGCGCGTGCCGTCGGTGCTCGTCCCCGGCATCTCCGTGACCAGGAAGAACATCCAGGACACGGTGGTCCACGACGGCATCTACTCCGTCGAGGAGATCTGCACCGCCAAGATCAAGGCGGCGTGCGACGAGATCGGCCTGGAGTAGCGGTCGGTACGGAGGCGCCGCCCGCAGGCCGCCCCGCCGCGCCGCCCGCCGTGCCGGGTTCCGCGGTGCTCCCCGGGCCGGGCGCGGTGCCGGGCGCGGCCGCCGCGACGGCCGTGACCGGTGCCGGTGGTGCGGCGAGCCCGGCGGCCGCGGTGGCCGCGGCGAGCTCGGCGCGCATCCGGCGGCGGACCCGTGCGACGGCTTCGGAGTGGGCGAAGGCCTCCGCGACCTCGACCAGCCAGCCGATCTCCGCGTCCAGGTCGTCGTGCCCGGCGGGCGGCCCGGGGTCGGCGGCGCCGGGGAAGCGCAGGCCGGCCGCAGCGGCCTCCAGGGCGGCCGCGATGACGGCGGCCTCCTCCGTCGCGGCCCGGCGGGCCGGTGGCAGCAGTCCGGCGCAGGCCTCGGCCGCCCACAGGGGCGCCTGCGGGTGGACGTGTCCCCGCAGGGCCATGCGGCCGTCGTGCACTTCGATGACGCGGCGGTAGAGCGCGAACTCGCCGGTCCTCAGCGGGAGGGAGAAGCGCCCGCCCGGCGGACGGGCGTCGAGCGCGATCCGCGGATGGGCGGTGCACAGGGCCAACCAGAGCGGCCTGATCCTGCGGTGGCTGCGCCGGGCGCCGCGCCGCCGCGGTGGCCGGGCCGCCCACGCCGTCAGGCTCGCCCCGCCGATGCCGAGCGCGCCGGAGAGCAGCGCGAACGGCACCGCCCAGGGGGCGTCGGCGATGTCCCGCCTGCCGTCGGCGACCACGTCGAGCAGCGGGAACACGCCGAACGCCGACCACACGACGGACGCGGCGCCGCCGGCCGCGACCAGACGCAGCCCGGTCCTGAGCGGGCCGGGCCCCACCAGCCGGGCGGCCCGGTGGACGAGCACCGTGAACAGGGCCGTGCACAGGAGGCTGTGCCCGGTGAAGAGGGCGGAGTAGACGGCCAGCTCGGCCCGTCCGCCGTCCGCCGCCAAGAGCTTTCCGCCCTCGACGCCCACCCCGGCGGCCAGGTACGCGACCGCGCAGGCGGCCATCACCGCCAGGGAGAAGGCGCCTTGGCGGCGCGCCCACGGCCGCGGGCGGCCGGTCGGGCGTACGGCGTGGGCCAGCAGGGCGAGGAAGCACTCGGCCGCGAGCCGCAGTTCACCGCCGAGCAGCGGAACGAGGTGTGCCAGCCGCGGGGGGACCGCGCCGGGTGCCGCGCGCGACAGGAGGAGCAGCGACAGGGTCAGGCAGAGGGCGAGGGCGGCCACGTACCGGGTGCCGGTGCCTGCGCCGGCCCGGCACCGCCGGAGCAGCCGGTACCCGAGTCCGGCGCCGAGTACGGAGAGCGCCACGGCGGCGGTGCAGGCGGCCGGTTCGGTCACAGGGGCCCGGGCCCGGGGGCCGGGGCGGGCAGGACCGCCGGCGTGGCGGTGAACAGGGACCTGAGCCGGGCGGCGGTGTCGGCGGATCCGAGGTCGGCGGCCGCGGCCGGCGGCCGTCCGGCCCGGGCCGCCCGGTGGAGCACCAGGGAGGCGAAGAGTTCGGCCTCCTGCTCCTCGGTGTCCGTGTATCCGGTCCGGCCGAGGACCCGGCGGACCAGCTCGCCCGAGAGGTTCGGCAGCAGGGTGGCGGCGGTCGCCGGGGCGAGTCGGCCCGAGCCGTCGCGGTGCCCGCACAGCAGGTGTCCGACCTCGTGGAGCACGATGTGCCGTTGGTGCAGGGGGGTGGTGTCGACGGGATAGCCGATGTAGTCCGCACGGTCGGTGCTCATCAGGAGCCCGCACGGCCCGGACGAGGGCCAGGACAGGGGCAGGAGTTCCACCGGGCGGCCGAGCCTGGCCGACAGGTCGGCCGCGAGGGCGTCCGCGTCGAAGTTCTCCCGGACGGGCAGGGTCGCCGCGATCCGTCGACATCGACGCCAGAGTCTTCTGCGCTGCCGGCCAGTCACCACGAACGCCGCCCCCTCGCCCCCCGGTTCCAGCCCGACCGGGTCCCCTACCGATCGGTCGACCGATCGTACGGGGGTGCCACGGCCCGGTGGAATCAGGCAGAGGGGTGGGATCCGGACTCTCTGCGCGCGATCGCGTCGATCATGTCGCTGATGGTGCCGAGCCCTTGGGGCGACAGGGCGACGGCGCGCAGGGCGACCTCCCGTACGCCGGCATCGCGGAGTGCTCCGAGCAGCGCAAGCTCCTCCGAGATCCGCCCGCCGAGCTCGTCGTCGAAGAAGTACGCGGGCGGCACCTCGAAGAACCGGGCCAGTGCCTCAAGGTGGCGTTTGGTCGGATTGTCCCGTCGGCCGGTGCGCAACTGCCACAGATAGGTGGCCGAAAAGCTCTCCCCGGTGGCCTCGCGGCAGGCGCGGGCGACCTCTTCGTTGCTGTACGGCTCGCGGCTGGGCCGGCGTACGACGTCGAAGAGCCTGTCGATCCGGTCGGCGAGGGTGGGCGAGGGCGCCCCGGTCCCGGCTGCCGTCACTGCGCCTCCTCGGTCGCGAACTCCCTGGGCGGCCCATGGTAATGGGCCCGTTCCGGACCGGGTCGCACCTGCCCAAGTCGTTCACCGTACCTACGCCGAACCTGGTGGGAAATTCATATCGGCTGCTATGAATTTCATCCATCAGCTGAGATGAATGGGCGCCCGTCGTCCTCGTCCCGGCTGCGTCCGTACGCCAACCGAGAGAAGGGAAACGCCATGAGCGAGAACACGTGGGTCAAGCCCGAGATCGCCCCGGTCGACTTCGACGCCGAGATGTCCTGCGCCTGCGGCTGCAGCGGCGGCACCGGCGCCGGCGCCGGCCAGGCCCAGTAGAGGCCGGCCCGTAGCGGCCGGCCGAAGCCTGAGCACCGAAGGTCCGCCGCGGACGTCGTCGGCGAACCGGACCGGGTGGTGCCCGGGGCTTCCCCCGGGCACCACCCGTCTCTCTCACTGACGAGCTCACTGGCGAGGTGAACGATGAAGCTGCTGGACCTGTGGGACGACCTGAGCGTCCCCGAAGACCTGGTGTACTTCACGAACGACGGGGACCGCCTGGTCACCAACCCCGAAACGGCAGCCTGGTGTGTCCTCACCGAGCAGGAGAACCGGCTGCTCCAGTCACTGGCCCGGCGCGGACCGCGGCCCGGCCCCGGCGCCGAGGAAAGCGCCGCCGCCGAGCGCACCCTGGGCAGACTGGTCCTCAACTGGCTGGTCTACCTCCCCGGCCGGCGCCCGGCGATCCGTGAGCCCAACCCGCAGCTCACCACCGTCTATTACGCGATCACCGACGGCTGCAACCTGCGCTGCCCCTACTGTTACGCCTCGTCCGAAAAGGCCCTGCCGGGCGAGCTGACCACCGCCGAGTCGCTCGACCTGGTCGACCAGATCGCCGACATGGGCGTGCAGCAGCTGATCTTCACCGGCGGCGAGCCGATGCTGCGCAAGGACCTCTTCCACATCGTCCGCCACGCCAGAGAGCGCGGACTGGCCGTCAACATGATCACCAACGGCACGGTCATCCGCCGCCCCGAGACCGCGCGGGAGATCGCCGAGCTGTTCAACCTGGTCACCGTCAGCGTGGACGGCGGCACGGCGGAAATGCACGAACGCACCCGCGGCAAGGGCACGTTCGCCCGCACCGCCCAGGGACTCAAGCTGCTGAACGAAGCAGGCGTGGTCCCGGTCATCAACCACGTCGTCACCCCGGACAACGTCGATCTGCTCGACCGGCTCGCGGAGTTCGCCGGCGGCCTCGACATCCGCCAGGTGCGCCTGATGAACCACTCCGACCTGGGACGCGCGGAGACCGACGGCTACGACTTCGGCTGGCAGGACTACCAGAAGATCCTCGACTTCATGTGGACCCACCCGCTCGCCGAGAACCTGCTGCCCGACGGCCCCAAGGCCAGCAAGCCCTGCTCGATCAAGGGCAACTGCGGCATGGGCGGCAACGAGATCTACGTCAACTCCCTCGGCAGCGTCTACCCGTGCAAGCTCGTCACCGAGAAGCAGCACCTCGCCGGCAACGTCAAACGCCAGCCCCTCGCGGAGATCTTCGCGCACCCCGCCCTCGCCGACATGCGGCGCAACAGCGTCTACGCCGGCGACAACCTCCAGGACTGCCGGCAGTGCTACATCCGCGGCGCCTGCGGGGGCGGCTGCCGCGCCTACCACATGGCCGAGACCGGCGACGTGCACCGCAACGGCCGCCACCTCTGCCGGGTCCTGCGCCGCAACATGATCGCCGGCTTCTGGCAGGCCACCGGCGTCACCGGCGCCCGGCTCAAGGAGGCACAGGAGGAGCTGATGCTGCCCCGCCTGGTACGCGACGACTCCGTCCACCCCGTGCACGAGGACTGGAAGACAGCCGAGCGGCGCCTGCTCCCGCTCGCCAACTGAGAGGACCGACCCATGCGTTACCGGATCGACCCCGAGGTCGTGTGGACCCCCTCCCAGGACGAGGTCCGTCTCTACTCGGCCCGCACCGGGGAATTCCAGACCCTCAACAGCACCGCCGCCCAAATCTGGCTGGGCATCTCGGAGAACGGCTCCGCCGAGGACACCGCCGCCGAACTCGCCGTCCGCTACGGCGCCGACAGCCCCGCGCAGCGGGCGCTGATCACGCGCGACATCGAGGAGTTCGTCACGCGGCTGGTCGCCCAGGGACTCCTCGAGGAGGAGTCCGGTGCAGCACGTGCGTGACGTCCCACCCGAAGCGGCCATGCTGCGGGCGGCCCTCGCCCGGGGCGGCAGGGCGAGGCTGCGGACCCGCGGCGCCAGCATGCTGCCGGCCATCGCGCCCGGCACGCTCCTCACCGTGACGGCGCGCCCCTTCGCGCAGGTGGTCCCCGGCGACGTGGTCGCGGCCGTCATCGACGCGCGGATCATCGTCCACCGCGTGGTGGCCGCCTCCCCGGCGGGCCTGCTGACCCTCGGCGACAACCTCCCGCTCCTCGACCCGCCCGTGGCACCGCACGCCTACCTCGGCGTCGTACCGGAACACCACGCCCGACTGCCGAGGCGGCGGCCCGACCCGGCGGCGCTCGGCCCGCACCCCGGGGGGAACGGACCCGGTCGCGTCCGGATCCTCGTCCCCGGCCCGGCCGCCGCGCACCGCGCGCACGGCGTGGACGTCCGGCGGTGCGCGGACCCCGGCCGGCTGCCGGGACCCGTGATCGGGATCTCCCCGTACGGGGCCCTGCCGCCCGGCGCGCTCGACACGGTGCTGCGCGCCGCCGGAAGCCGCGACGTGACCGTCCTCGTGGGGTACTCGTTCGGCTACGGGAGCGGACCGGGGGCCGACGGTGCGGGGGAGCTGCTCCCGCCGGACCTCGCCGACCTCCACATCCGGTTCGGCACCCCGCTCGCCCCGCCCGGTCCGGCCGCCGCACTCGGCTTCGTCGCCGACCGGGTCCGCAGGCTGCGGCCCGCACCGCCGCCGGCCCCGCCGATGACCGCCCCGCCGGCGGCCTCCGTACGGGCCGCCCCGACGCCCGCCCGGCCGGCCGCCACCGCGCCGGCCGCCTCCGAAGCAGGGAGCCGCAGGTGACCGCCGCCGTACACGCCGAGAACCTCGTCAAGCGGTACGAGGACATGGAGCGCAACGCCGTCGACGGCCTCTCCTTCACCATCGAGCCGGGCGCGGTCGTCGGCCTCCTGGGTCCGAACGGCGCGGGCAAGACCACCCTCACCAAGCTGATCTGCGGCGCCGCCGTGCCCACGGCCGGCCGGATCGCCGTGTTCGGCGCCGGCCCCTCCGAGCACGGAGGACGGCCCAAGGCCGACATCGGGGTCATCCACCAGTCCGCCCCCTTCGACATGATGCTGACCGTCCTGGACAACCTCCGCATCGCCGCCGCGTTCAAGGGCGTGCGCTGGCGGGACGCCAAGCCGGCCTGCTACGAACTGCTCGACGTCCTCGGCATCAAGGGCTCCCTCTCGCAGCTGGTCTTCACCCTCTCCGGCGGCGAGAAGCGCCGGCTCCAGCTCGTCCGGGCGCTGCTCGGCAGGCCCAGGCTGCTGCTGCTCGACGAACCCTCCGCCGGGCTCGACGTGAGCGGCCGGCACCGGATGTGGGAACTGCTGCACGAGCTGCGCACCCAGGAGGGCACCACCGTGCTGTGGACCAGCCACTACGTCGAGGAACTGGAACGGAACTGCGGCCGGGTCCTGATCGTCGACCGGGGCCGGCTCGTGGAACAGGGCACCCCCGACGACCTCGCGGCACGCTACGGCCGCCAGACCGCGCTGGTCCGCCCGGCCGATCCCGAGAACACGGACCGGCTCGCGAAACTGGCCGGCGAGGCCGGGCTCCGGGCCGCCCCCGCCGACGGCGTCGTGCGGATCACCGGGCACCGGGTCCGTGAACTGCTGCCGGACGTCCTGACCCGGCTCGGCTCCACGGAGGCCCGGACGGCCTCGGTGGAGTTCCGTACGCCGTCGCTGGAGGACGCCTTCCTCGAACTCGTGGAGAACCCCCGTGACCGCTGACACCGCCGCCACTTCCGGCGTCCTGCGCACCTCCCTCGCACCACGCCAGGCCGCCCGCCGGGCCGCCTGGCACAACGACGCGCTCGCCGTGCTCTACCGGGAGTACTGCCTGCTCACCCGCAACCGCACGAACCTCCTGCTCTCCGTCACCCCGAGCGCGGTCTACCTGCTGCTGTTCGCGACGTCGCTGTCCCGGCTGATCGGCGACGTGACGTACGAGGGGCGCACCGTCGGCTACGCCGAGTTCACCGTGCCCGCCCTGCTGCTCTCCTCGATGCTCGCCGCGGCCACCACGGCCGGCGCGTCGCTGTTCCAGGAGCGGATGGGGCACATGGACGTGGAGCTGTGGTCGCATCCGCTGCGCCGCGGCAGCTACATCGCGGCCAAGCTGACGGCCGGCACGGTCCTGGTGCTGGCGCAGACGCTGGCGGCCCTCGCGGTGGCGAGCGTCATCTTCCCGTTCCGCTGGCCGGCCTCCCACTGGGCGGCCCTGCTGGTGGCCACCGTGCTGGCCTCGGTCGCCTTCAACGGCCTGTACCTGCTGCTGGCGACCGCGTTCAAGGACTTCCAGCGGTTCACCGTCACCATCAACGTCCTGGGCCCGGTGCTCCTCTTCGCGTCCCCGTCGTTCTACCCGTCGCAGGACATGGCCCCCGTGGTGCGCTGGCTGTCGTGGGCGGACCCCGTCACGTACGGCATCCGCTGCCTGCGCGACGCGGCGCTGTTCGGCTTCGGCGAGGCCTGGCCGTGGATGCTGGTGCTGGCGGCCATCGCCGTGCTCACCGGCGCCCTGATCGCCCGATCCCTGATGCAGCGCGCCCGCCGGGTGTGACCACCCGGCGGGCCCGCCCCGGTCCGCGGGCCGGGGCCTACGCGCCCTCGTCGTCCCCGGCGCCCTCGTCGTAGGCGCCGGCCTCGATTTCGAGGGCGAGCTCCTGGAGGACCTCGATGGCGGTGACGTCGGTCCGCCCGTTGTCGTGCGCGATCGCCAGGCTGGTGAAGGCCAGGCTGAAGCCGGAGACCATCGTGTGCAGGGCCGGCCCCAGGGCCTCCGCGACCAGCGCCGCCACCTGCTGGGGAGAGGCGTCGGCCGGCACGCTGATCGACGGGAGCATCTCGTTGAGGAGCGTCGTCACCACCCCGGCGGTGCCGCCCGGCCCGTCGTCGTGCCCGTCGTGCCCGCCGTGCTCCGCGTCGTCCTCCCGTCCGGTCTCGGCGGCCCGGCGGATGTCCTGGGCCTCCGTGAGGATGCCGATCACTCGCTTGAGCACTTCTGCGCGTTCCATCCTTCGGAGCGTAGCCCCGCGCCCGCACGCACGGGTGCGTTCCTCCCGTACCCGACGCACTATGGCCGTGTACGTCCACGGAACCTGTACGTGCGCCCGTACGTGCAGGTGCTACGCGCAGCGGTACCTGCGGCGAAGGAGACGGCCATGCCCTCGGGTCCCACGCCACCCACGACGCCCTCGCCCCCCGACGGCGCGGCCGGCTGCCGGCTGCTGCTGGTCCGGCACGCCAAGGCCGTCCCGAAGGGCGCGGAGGCCGAGGACTTCGACCGGGCCCTGAGCGACGGCGGCAGGGCCGACGCACCCCGTACGGGCCGCCGGCTGGCGGAGTCCGGCCTCAGGCCCGACCTGGCCCTGTGCTCCCCGGCGCGCCGGACCCGCCAGACCTGGCAGTTGCTGGCTCCGGCCCTGACGAACCCGCCGTCCGCCGTGTACGACGACCGGCTCTACAACGCGCCGCCGAACGCCCTGGTCACCGTATTGGCGGAGCGGGCGGCGGGCCTCGGCTGCGTGGTGCTGGTCGGCCACAACCCCGGCATCCACGAGCTGGCCACGGCGCTGTGCGGGTCCGGCCCGGGCAAACTCCTGGACGAGATCCGGGAGGGCTTCCCGACGTCGGGACTGGTCGTGATCGACCTCCCGAACGGCTGGGACGACCTCACGCCCGGCGCCGGGCACCTGACGGCGCTCTGGTCGCCACGGCACTGACCCGACCCGGCGGGCACGTTCTGGCGCGGCGACCGGTGGCCGACCGTTTGTACGCGGCGACCGGCGGCCGACCTTTTGTATCGGTATGTGGGGGTTTCAGGGGCGCGGGACGGGTTAGGCGGTACTCGTGACCCCTCAGACCGCCCCGCCCACCCCGGCGGGCATCCCCCCGCCCGCAAGCCTGAGTCCCCCGGAACCGGGCGGCGACGCTCCGTTGCCCAAGGACCACACCCAGGCCATCCTGGAGACCACCAAACACGTGGCGGCGCTGCTCAAGCGCACCGGGAAGCCGTTCGCCCTCGCCGGCAGCGTGGCCGCCTTCGCGCACGGGCTGCCCGCCCGCTTCCAGCACGACACCGACTTCTGCGTACGGCCCGAAGACGCCGACGAGGCCGTCAAGGCCCTGGAGGACGGCGGCATCGCCATGCGCCGCGCCCCCGAGGACTGGCTCGTCAAGGGCCGCTCGGGCGGCGAGGAGATCGACCTGATCTTCGAGCTGGCCAGGCGCCCGGTCGACACGGAACTGCTGGGCCGGGCCCACGTCAAGGCGGTGGACTCGGTGTGGATGCCGGTCCTCGCGCCCACCGACCTCATGGACAGCCGCCTCACCGCGCTCTGTGAGCACTACTGCGACTTCGGCGACCTGCTGCCCATGGCCCGGATGCTGCGCGAACAGATCGACTGGGAGCGGCTCGACCGGGACCACCGGGCGGCTCCGCTCCCCGACGCCTTCTTCTACCTGCTCGCACGACTCGACGTCATCGACCGCCGCCCCGACGGACCGCAGGGCAGGGAGGAAGCGCCGTGACCTCCGCCGAGAACATCGAGTACCGCATCGCACACCTGCGCGACCGCCTCGCCCGGGAGGACATCGCGGAGCTCGGCGTACGGGTCGAAACGCACGGCACACGTGCCGTGGTCTCGGGCCGCGTCCCCGACGAGGACTGCCGGACGGCCGTCCTGCGGATCGCCGGCGAGGAGCTGGCGGGCCTGGACTGGTACGACGACCTCACGGTGAGCCACGTCCGCGCCCCCGACCATTCCGAGGAGCTGTCGTGATCCGCGTGGCGGCCGTCGGCGACATCCACCTCGGCCCGGACAGCGGCGGACTGCTGCGGCCCGCCTTCGACACCCTCGGCGACTGCGCGGACGTACTGCTGCTCGCCGGTGACCTCACCCGGCACGGCACCCCGCAGGAGGCCAGGGTGGTGGCCGCCGAGGTCGCCGACCTGCCCGTGCCCGTCGTCGCGGTCCTCGGGAACCACGACTACCAGAGCGACCAGGAGGAAGCCGTCACCCGGGAGCTCCGGGCCGCCGGCGTGCACGTCCTGGAGGGCGAGGGCGTGCTCCTCGACCTCGGCGCCGACGGCATCCCGGTGGGCGTCGCGGGGACCAAGGGGTTCTGCGGAGGCTTCGCCGGGCGCAGCGGAAGCGAGTTCGGCGAACCGGAGATGAAGGCCTTCATCCGCTACAGCCGCAGCTGCGCGGAGGGCCTGGGCCGGGCGCTGCGCGAACTCCGCGAGGCGGGCGCCGAACGGCGCATCGCCCTGACGCACTTCGCGCCCGTACCCGACACCCTGGCGGGCGAGCCGCGCGAGATCTACCCGTTCCTCGGCAGCTACCTGCTCGCGGAAGCGGTGGACGTGGAGGGCGCCGACCTCGCCGTCCACGGGCACGCCCACCTCGGCACCGAACACGGCATGACCGCGGGCGGCACCAGGGTCCGCAACGTCGCGATGCCCGTCATCGACCGGGCCTTCGCCGTCTACCACCTCGACGGCCACCCGCCCGGGCAGAACGCATCGGACGCGTCGGCCGCCCCATGAGGAGGCCCGCGGAACGCGTCGGGGCCGCAGCCGGTGCCGGCTGCGGCCCCTCGGCGGCCGGTGGTCAGCGCAGGACGGGGATCGCGTCGCGCGTCTCGTCGACCACGAGGCCCGCGACGTCGCCCAGGGCGCCGGTGTCCGAGGAGAGGCGGCCGAGCGCCGCCGGCGGAGTCTCGTCCGCGCAGACGGTGCCCCGGGCGGGCAGCGTGAGCGTGGCGAGGTAGTCGTTGACCAGGGCGCTGACGCACGCGCTGCGGTTGTACGCGGTGTGTCCCTCACCGGCGAAGGTCACCAGCCGCCCGTTGTCCAGCGTCCCGGCGAGGGCCACGGCGTCCTGGTACGGGGTGTCGGGGTCGCCGGTCGTGCCGAGGACCAGGATCGGGGCGGAGCCCGCCGCCCGGTAGGAGCCCTCGTAACGGCTCGGGCGCTCCGCCGGCCACTGGGCGCAGGTGGGCGCGTGGTTGTGGTCGTACGTGGGCGGGCCGAGACCGATGGGCGGCCCCATCAGCGGGGCGGCGGCCGACTGGGCGCCGACCAGCGTGCGCAGCAGCAGGGGGCTGGTCGGGTAGACGCGGTCGGCGCACTCGACGGCCATGTTGACGTTGAGGAAGTCGAAGGACGCGGGCGAGGGCGGGGACAGCAGGAACGAGGTCTGGCGCGCCTGCGCCGCCCGCAGCGCCTGGCCCAGCGCGGGCCAGATCGCCTTGCCCGAGTTGATGTTGAACATCAGGCGGTAGGCCAGCGTGTAGCCGGTGGCCGGGCGTCCGCTCGGGGTGATGACGGGGTCGGCGTCCAGCGCCCGCTTGAGCGCGTCGAAGGCCTGCCGCGGAGCGCCGTCGCCGAACCCGCAGGCGGCGGCGTTCTGCGCGCACCAGTCCAGGAACCGGCCGACCGACGCGTCCAGGGCGACGAACTGCCCGGCGTCGTAGGCGTACGGCACGTCCGCGTAGGTCCGCGGGTTGTAGGCCCCGTCCAGGACCATGGCCCGGACCCGCCGGGGGAACTGCGCGGCGTAGACGGTGCCGACGTAGCTGCCGAAGGAACGCCCGTAGAAGGTGAGCGTCTCCTCGCCGAGGGCCTGGCGGAGCAGGTCGATGTCCTTGGCGTTCGAGCCGGTGCCGACGAACGGCACGAGGTCGGGGGAGCGTTGCAGGCAGGCGCCGGCGAAGTCGAGGCCCTGCCGCACGGCCACGTCCACGGCTCCCGGGCCGGGCACGCCGCGCGCCGCGTCGACTGCGGCGGAGTACTGCTTGTCGTCCCAGCACTCCACCTGTCCGCTGCGCTTCACGCCGCGCATGTCGTACCCGACGACGTCGAAGGAGGCGCGGAGGGCGGCGGGGAGCGCGGCGTAGCTGTTGCGGGCGAAGTCCACGCCCGAGTTGCCCGGTCCGCCGGGGTGCATCAGCAGGACACCGGTGCGGTGGGCCGCGTCGGACGCGACCCGCCGGGTGACGGCGAGCGGGAGCGTACGGCCGGCGGGCTCCCGGTAGTCCAGCGGCACGTGGGCGGTCGCGCATTCGAAGCCGTCCGCCGCGCCGTCACACGGTCCCCAGGACAGGACGGGAACGGGCGGGGCGCCAGGGGGTGTTGCCGTGGCCGTTCCGGGCGCGGCGCCGAGGAACGCGGTGACCGCGATCAGGACGAGGGATATCCCCCAGGCCACTCGCCTTCGCGGGTCATCGGGCAAACGGGTCTGCATGGGGCGAACTCCTTCTGCGTCAAGTCGACATGGGCACGCGCGGGATCGGGGGAGGCCCGCGCACGCCCGCCCTCGGCCGAGGGCACGAACAGGTTCGCACCATGCGCCCGAACGGGACAGACCGGGGCCGGGCCGTGGTGGGCGGAGTCCACCGGAGAGGTGTCCGCCCCACCACGGCCCGGCCTGCCGGATCCTCGGTTACAGATTCCGGGCGATGAAATGCACACTCGCGCATTCACCGAAGTCAATGCTCTTGTCGACGGGGTCCTTTACCAGCTGACATTCCTGCAGGTAGATACTCGTCATGTTCCCGGCGAAGTTGAAGGCGAAGTGTTCGTCCTTACCGTATCCGGACGTGTTCTTGACGCTTTCCGGGCGGCTGCCACCGTCGTTGTAAAGGGCCACGAGACGGAGGGCCGCGCCCTTTCCGTCGCTCATGGTGTCCTTGACGTTGCCGTCGATGTACCAGCGCCCGTTGCTCCCCTTCCAGAACTCCCCGCGCGCCCAGGTTCCCGCGATATCCGCGTCGGTGTGGGTAAGGTCCCAGCCGGGCAGTGCGTGGGCGGGTGCCGATGCGAGAGCGAGAATTGCCGGGGCGCACATTGCTACAAGGGCAACCTTGAGCTTGGTGTTCACTTCTCTCCCTTGGAATGGGTGTCGCATCCGGAGTGTTGCCGGATGCGAGGGAGACAGTAATCGTGCGTTTCTCCAGCGGCTAGATCGTTCCGCGGAGGTGACGCGAATTCTGCGCGCGGAGAAAGCGGACATTCCGGTGACCGGGCCGAAAGGGCAGGTCCGCTGCCCGCTCGGTCACGGTTGTGGAGGTGATCTTTCACATATGGAGTGGCCAATATCGGCTCTTGGAATACCGGATTCCCTCCGGCGGCCCGCGGGAGACCCGCGGGGTCGGCCGTCCGATGCTCAGGGGAAGAGTCCGTACAGGTCCTTCGTCAGTGTGGTGACGTCTTCTTCGGTGGCCGGATCGGCCACGGTCGTGGGCGAGTTCACGTAGCGGCCAGGGGTCAGCACGTACCCGTGCCGCCGCACGGTCGCGATGTCGGCCGAGTAGCTGAAGCCGGCCTCGTCCGTGTAGGTGAGGCCCGACGCGCGGGCGGATTGGGTGCCCCGCCACGCGCGGTAGGTGGCGGCGATCCGGGCGATGCCGGCATCGCCCAGCTCGTCCCGCCCGCGCTCGGCCACCGTCTCCGTGGCACGGGCGTCGACGAAGAGGATCCGGCCCCGGCGGTCTTCCAGATGCGCGGACCCCTGCGGTGTCTTGTCCTTCGCCAGCAGCCAGAGGGAGGCGGAGGGCCCCCTGCCGTGGAACAGCCGTGGTGGCAACGCCATCATGGCGGCCACCAAGTCTGCCTCGACCAGCGCCTGTCGGATCTTCCTCTCGGCGTCGGACAGCGAGGAACACGCGCCGTCCGCCAGGACGACGCCGGCCGTACCGCGGTCGCCCAGTTTGGAGAGCACGTGCTGGAGCCAGGCGTAGTCGGCGCTGCTCGGCGGGGGGACGCCGTAGGTCCAGCGGGGGTCGCTCTCGTCGCGCGCCCAGGACGGCATCCGGAACGGCGGGCTCGTCACCACGAAGTCGGCCCGCAGGCCCGGGTGCCGGTCGTGGGCCAGGGCGTCTCCCCAGTGAGAGCCGACGTCGCAGCGATGGCGGCTGGTCATGAAGCACGTGTTGGCCGCGTGCCACGCCCGTTCATCGGCCTCCTGGCCGTAGAAGCCGATGTCGGGCCGGCGGCGGTCGCCGTGGGCGTCGTGGAACCGGGCCGCCTCGACGAACGAGGTGCCCACACCGCACGCGGGGTCGTACATCCGGCCCCGGTACGGCTCCAGGATCTCCACGATCAGCCGCAGGACGGAATACGGTGAGTGGAAATCCGGGCCCGCGCCGCCTTGCGCCCGTGCCGGATCCTGTGTGGGGTCGTCGGCGGACGGGAGGTAGACCTCGCCCAGCGCATTGCGTGCCGGCCTGCCCCCGGCGGAGCCGAACCGGGCTTCGCCGACGATGCCGACGAGTTCGGCGAGTCCGCCGAGTCGACTGTGGCCGAGTTCGACTCGCGCGAACAGCGCCGGCAGCTCGCCGGCCGGGGAGATGTCCTCCCGCCTGAGCGAATACATGGCCGTGTCGATGTACCTGCCGAGGTGTGGCGTCGCCGCACGGGCGGCGATGCCGGACCAGCGGGCGGCCTCGGGTACCCAGCAGACACCGGCAGCCCTGTAGGCCTCCTTGTCCTCCAGGGCCTCGCCGAGGCGGTTCCTGTCGATGCCCTCCTCGACGAGACGCGCCTTCAGTTCCGCGCGGCGCTCTTCGAACACGTCGGAGAGGTACTTGAGAGTCATCAGGCCCAGAACGAGATCCTGGTGCCTCGCCTCCCAGACCGGGCCGCGCAGCGCGCCCGCGGCTCTCCAGGCGATGGCCCGGAGCTCGGAGGCGGAGGACGGGACGGGCCGCTCCGCCGGGTCGGGGGCGACGGGATTCCGCTCGCTCGGCGGTCGCATGAGGGGGAACGCCTCCTTCGTCGGCTGGGTCGGATTGTCCCGGACGACAAGGGACCGCGAGGGGCCGACGCACAACTTCCCCTCCCTGGCCGCTCCCCGTCCGCGCCAAGGAGACGTAACGGTCCAACCACCCCTCCCCGCCGCCCCTTTGGACCTGTCCCGATTGCCGGTGGCGGGGCCGTGGAACGCGGTAACGTGACGGATCACTGGTCGTCGGGAGCGCGGGTCGGGGGAACAGGCATGACGACTGTCGGACTGGCGGCGGCCATCGAGGAATTGCGGCAGGAGCTGTACGCGGCGCAGGCCCAAGGCGCGGGCCAGCAGTTCGCGTTCGGAGTCGAGGAAGCCCAGCTGGAACTCCTGCTCGAACTCCGCGACAGCGGCAAGGCCGACGGCAGGCTCAGCTTCGGCGTGGCCACCGTCGGCGCGGGCGGCGAACTCACCACCGTGCGCACCCACAAGCTGACGCTGAAGCTGTCGGTCCGGGACCGCGCCGCCGGCGGCGAACGCCCCGAGATCAACGACCGGGACAGCGGGTCCTGGAGCGAGGAGTGACATGGATCCGCGCAGACTGGCGCTGATCCACGGCGGAACCGCCCGGCAGCGCCACAGCGTCGGCTCCGGATACCTCATCGCCCCGCGGCTGGTGCTCACCGCCCGCCACGTACTGGCGGACGGTCCCACCGGCCCGTTCTGGCCGCAGATCCGGGTACGGGTGGGACACCCGCGCGAGGGCGAAGGGGTGCGCACCGGTGCGAGCGTCCTGTGGACGCACCCCCGGGGACTCGACGTCGCCCTCCTCCTCACCGACGACGAGGTGGACGTGCCGGGACCCGTCCACTGGGGCCGGCCCGTCGGCAAGACCCCGCTGCGCTACGAAGGCCTCGGCTACCCCCTGGCCGCCGCTGCCGACGACGAGGGCCGGGAGGCCGAACACCTGCGGGGCGTGCTGCCCCTGCTGTCCTCGGGCTCCCGCGACCTGTACGTCCTCGACCAGGACCCCGCGCCCGACCCCCGCCCCGACGGCCGCAAACCCTGGGGCGGAGCCTCCGGGACCGCGGTCTTCTGCGAGGACCGGCTCGTCGCGGTGGTGATCCACGACGACCGGGCGTACGGCAACCGCCGGCTGCGCGCCTGCCCCGCCCGCGCCTTCACCCAGGACAGCGGCTTCGACGAGGCGCTGCGACGGTACGCGGGCGGCCCGCCCCGCCTCGCCGAGCTGTGCGCGCCCCTGCCGCAGGCCCGTCCCGCCGCCGGGCAGACGCCGGCCGAGAAGACCCTCGCGCTGATGCTGTGGCCCCTGCTCGGCGACCCGGACGCCTGTTCCGCGCACGGCCGGGACCTGGCACTGCGGCTCGGCTACAAGGTCCCCGCCGGCTACGCGCCGGCGATCCCCGACCTCGCGGCCCTGCTGCTGGAACACCCGCGCGCCCTCGCCTCCCTCGGCACCACCCTCGCCCTGGCCGCCACGACCCAGGACGCGCGCGACCGCCTGACCGAACTCCTCCTCCGGGCCCGGACCCTGGGCTTCGGGTCCCTGCTGTCCGTGGACGAGCACGAGCGCCTGCTGGACCTCCTGCACGGCATCTGCAAGGAACACCCCGCGCTGCTTCCCCGCGCCGCGCGCGAGGCCCTGCGGTACGCCTTCCTCCCCGATCCGCTCACCCGGACGTACCTGCCCGTCGAGGACGTCGAGCAGGTGGCCGACGACCTGGAGGCGATGTCCGACAGCGAGGACGTGCCGGACGGCACACCGCCGGTGCCGGCCCTGCTGCGGCTGACCGAGTACGTGGCCACGGCCGTGGGCAGCGAGGCGGCGGAGGGACTGCGTACCTGGTCCACCCGAGTGGCCGCCCGCATCGGCGTCCACCCGACCGCCCTGCACGAGCGGCGGGAGGACGCCCGCCGGTGGGCGGCCCGGCAGGTGCCGCCGGTGGCGCGGGTGATGCTGGAACTGGCCCGCGACCGGGAGTCCGCCGACGAGCGGTACCTGTGCCGGATCCTCTTCGCCCGCGAGGACGGCACGCACACCGTGCTCCACGAGTCGCACACCGTGCCCAAGTCGCCCGAGGAAGCGGCGCGTTGCCTGCGCGAGGCGGTCGCCACCGCCGTGGGGGAGCCGGGGCAGGGACGCCATGTCCCCTGGGTGACGGTACTGGTGGACCGCGAAGGACTGCACCTGGCCGTCGACGAGTGGAACCCGGGCGCGCCCAACGACATCGTGCCCGACCGGCCCATCGGCGCCGAGTACCGCGTCACCCTGAGCTGCCCGGAGCTGAGCGGGAAGGTGAAGGACCGCGACAGCGAGCAGCGGCGCCGCTGGGAGAGCGGCCACGCGGCGGCGCTGGTCACCGACGCGACGTGCGGCGCCCCGAGGCAGCTGATGCAACTGCTGCGGACCAGCCACCGCGACACCACCCGGGTGGTCCTCCACGGCCCCCGCGACCAGCGGACGGGCCTGCTCGAACTCTGCCTCGCGCTCGGAGTCCCCGTGGTCCTGTGGGACCGCGGGGCCGACCGCTACGAGGACGCCGACCGGCTCCGGCGCCTCGACCCCCTCGGCCCGCTCACCGAACTCCCCGAGCGCGTACGGGTCTTCCGCGGTGACGCCTTCGCCTTCCCCGGGAGCGCCTCGGCCAGCCCCTCCCTGGTGTGGGAGGAAGACGGCCGGTGCCCGGCTCCCGAGTCACTGCAGTTCAAGGACCCCAGGAAGGGAGCCCACGCCTCATGACACCCCCCGAGCCCGCCGGGACCGGCACCCCGGAGCCCGGCACCCCCGCCGCCGACTGGCAGCTGTTCCGCGGCGACGGCGTGTCCCGCGAGGTGGGTTTCACCGAGCCCCCGCCCTGGCGCCGGTTCGGCCGGGAGGAACACCGGCCGGGAGGACGGGCCGCCGCCCCGCGGCCGTACCTCATCGGCGCCGAGGAGGCCGCCGTCGTGAACGCCGCCCTCCACCTGCGCCGGCCCCTCCTGGTCACCGGTCACCCCGGCACCGGCAAGTCCTCCCTGGCGCACGCCATCGCCCATGAACTGTCTCTCGGCCGGGTCCTGGAGTGGCCGGTCAACAGCCGCTCCACGCTCATGGACGCCCTCTACCAGTACGACGCCGTCGGCAGGCTGCGCGAGGCCAACCTCCGGCGCGACCCTGACGCGCCCGAACCGGACATCGGGCAGTACATCCGCCTCGGCCCCCTGGGCAACGCCCTCGTCCCCCGGGAGCGCCCCCGGGTGCTGCTCATCGACGAACTCGACAAGGGGGACGTCGACCTGTCCAACGACCTCCTCCACGCCTTCGAGATCGGAGAGTTCGCCATCCCGGAACTCACCCGCCTCCCCGAAGGCCACCCCCCGGTCCACGTGCAGACCGACGACCGGGACGCGCCCGCCCCCGTCACCGGCGGCCGCATCCGCTGCCGGGAGTTCCCGGTCGTCATCATCACCAGCAACGGCGAACGCGAGTTCTCGGCCGCCTTCCTCCGGCGCTGCCTGCGCCTCTACCTCTCCGAGCCCGACGAACAGCGGCTGCGGGACATCGTCGCCGCGCACCTCGGCCCGGAGGCACTCGCGGACGTCGACGGCCTGATGGCGGAGTTCCTCAGCCGCCGGGCCCCCGGCGAACTCGCCACCGACCAACTCCTCAACGCCGTCTTCCTGCGCAAGGCCGGCGTCGACCTCGACGCCGGCTCCCTCCTCGACGCCGTGCTGCACCAGCTCGGCGGAGCGCTGTGACATGACGCTCGGGCGGCTCGGCGAGCTGAGGGAGGTGCTGGCCAGGAGCGGAGTGGACCTGTCACAGGAGGAACTCCTCGACGCCCTGTGGCTCGCCCGCCACCTGCCCCCGGACGCCGCGCCGCTCGCCCGGACCGCGCTGCCCGCCGCGCACCCGCCCCCGCCCGGCCCCCGCCCCGAAACCCCGCCCGCCCCCGCCCACCCCGCCGCCGCGCCGGCCGACGCGCCGGCCCCCGAGCCGCCCCAGGCCCCCGCCCCGGGGCTCCCCCTGGCGGCCGCCGCCCGCGCCGACGACACCGAGGAGGAGGAGCCGGCGCCGGCGCTCGCCGTCCGGATTCCCGACAGCCGCCACCTCGGGGCCCGCGAACTCCGGCTGGGCAAGTCCCTCCGCCCGCTGCGTCGGCGCTTCCCCGACCACCGGCGCCACGAACTCGACATCGCCCGGACGGTGGCCGCCATGGCGGACACCGGACTGCCCGAAACCGTCACCCGCCGGGTCAGGAGCCGCTGGCTGTCCCTCGCCCTGCTCGTCGACGACGGCATCTCGATGGTGCTGTGGCAGCGCCTGGCCGGCGAGGTCCGCGCCCTGATGGAACGCGCCGGAGCATTCCGCGACATCCGCGTGTACGGGCTCGACACGCGCAGCGCCGCCGCGCCGCTCCTCAGCACCAGCCCCTACCGCGGCAGCGGCCCCGGCCGGTCGCCCGCGAGCGTCGGCGACCCCACCGGCGGCACCCTCGTACTCGTCATCAGCGACGGCGTCGGCGAGGCCTGGTGGGACGGCCGGATGCGCGCCGCGACGGACCTCTGGGCCCGCCGGGGCCCCACCGCGATCGTCCACGCCCTGCCGACCCGGCTGTGGCCGAGTTCCGGCATCAGCGCGCAGCGCTGGCAGGTCGGCACCCGCCGCCGCGGCGGCCCGACCCTCGGCTGGCAGGTCACCGATCCGGTGCTGCCCCCGGAGCTGGCCGCCTTCGACGCGGCGCCCGTGCCCGTACTGGAACCCACCCCCGCGGCCATCGCCGACTGGGCGCGTCTGATCGCCGCACCGGGCGCCACCGCGCAGATCCCGCTGTGGAACATCGGCCCGGCCCTCTCCGAGCGCGCGTACGCCGACACCCGCCAGGGCGACGGAGCCGAAGCGGTGCTGCGCTTCCGGGCCGCCGCGTCCCCGGAGGCCTACCGGCTCGCCGCCCACCTGGCGGCCGTGGCACCGCTCACCCCACCCGTGATGCGCCTGGTCCGGACGGCACTCGGGCCTCCCATCGACGCCGGGCACCTCACCGAGGTGTTCCTCGGCGGGCTGATGCGCCAGATCGGCGCCGACGGCCCGGCGTGCCTGCCCCACCACCGGCTCTTCGACTTCTCCGCCGAGGCCCGCCGCATCCTCCTCGGCGCCCTCGCCCCCAGGGAGCTGCTCCGTACCACCGCGGCCGTCGCGGACCACCTCGAATCCGCCGTCGGCCGCTCCCCCCACTTCCCCGCCTGGGTCGGGCATCCCGACGGGACCGCCGTGATCGGCGACGCCGGCCGGTCCTTCGGCTGGCTGAAGGACCGGCTCCTGAGGCGGCTGGGGGTCCCGCCGCTCGGCGCCGCCCCGCGGGCCCTGTCCGGGGGCGGACGGCGCATCGACGAGGCGCCGGAGGCCGAGCCCCTCGATGCCGCCGCGCGGGCCTTCGAGCTGCCGGACCCGGTGCCCGCCGACCTCCCGCCGGGCTGGCTGCCGCTGCTGCCGAAGGACCCCCGCCGGCTGGGGCGGTTCCGGCTCTACGCCCGCAGCGGCCGGGGCTGGCACACCGTGGCCATGTACCTGGCCCGGGACGAGGACGGGTCGACGGTGTCCGTACGCATGCCCGCGCCCCGGGTCGGCCTGCCCCGCGAGCCCGCAGCGGACCTCGTCCGTACCGAGGCGCACTGCCTGAGCCGCATGCTGGGGACGTACACCCCGGAGCTGCTGGACTGGAACACCGACGACCCCGCGGAGCCGCCGTGGCTGGCGGCCTCCTACATCACCCGCCGCGAGGACGACCCGGAGTCGGGGCCCGCGCCGAACCTGCGGGACGTACTCGCCGAGGCCGGAGGCCCGGTCTGGGGGGATCCGTTCCTGCGCATCGCCCGGGACCTCACCGTCGCGGTCGGCCTCGCACACAGCCTCGGCCTGGTGCACGGCGCGCTCGCACCGGGGTCCGTCCTGGTGACCGACCGCGGCAGCCGGCTGGTCGGCTGGATGACGGCGACGTACGACGGAGTGCACAGCGCCCACCGTGCGGAGTTCCCCCGGAGCGAGACCTATCTCGACGCGGATGACGACGCGGCCGGGCCGACCACGGAGGCCGACGTCCACGCCTTGGGGGCGCTGCTCCTCGGCCTCGCCACCGGCCGATGGCGCGATCCCCGGGCCGACACCATGCAACGGGCCGTCCTGGCGGATTCGGAGATCGAGGGGTCGCTCCTCGATCTCCTGTGGAGATGCCTGAGCCGGGACCCCGCAGAACGGCCGACCGCCGCCGAACTGGCCGAGGCGTTCGCGTCGACGCTCGCAGGTCCGGGACCGCGCCATTGGCAGGAGGAAGCCCTTGCCTCACTCGTTGCCAGGGTGGAGCGGTATCGGGCGCTCGTCGGGCAGCCGCCCGGATCCTACCGTTCCGACTTCGCGGGGAGCCTGAACGAGCTGTCCAACCAGCTGGGGTACCTGGGCCGGAGTGACGAGGCGCTCGCCGCCGTCACCGAGGCCGTGCAGTTGTGCCGGCAGGTGGTCAAGGAACCGCCGCCGTTCTCGGAGACCTCCGATGTCCTGACCGGTTCGATGTACGAGCGGATGCCCGATCAGCAGTCCCGTTTGGACTATTCCGGCCTTGCGAGGTGCCTGAACAATCTCTCCGTCCGGCTGGGCGACACAGGCCGGAGCGAGGAGAGCCTCGCTGCGATTCTCGAAGGCGTGAGCCTGTACCGGGAGCTGGCCGCACGTGATCCCGCCGTCTACCGTTCCGGCTTGGCGACCGCTCTGGACACCCTCGCCAATCGGCTGGGCGGCCTCGGCAGGCACGCGGACGGCCTGGCCACCGCCACCGAAGCGGTGGCGCTGTACCGGCAGCTGGCCGACGAGGACCGCGCGCGCTTCCAATGGGGCCTTGCCCGGAGCTTGAACAACCTGGCCAACCGACTGGGCGCCGCCGGCCGGGCGGACGAGGCGCTCGCGGCCGCCACCGAGGCCGTTCACCTGTACCGGGAACAGGCACGGCGCGATCCCGAGGAGGTCCGCCCGGAGCTGGCCTCGGTCCTGAGCAACATCGCCGTCCGACTGGGCGTCCTGGGCCGGGAGGAAGAGGCCTCGGCGGCGCTCGACGAGGCCATCGGCATCAGGCAGGCGCTGGCACGGGAAATGCCGGAGGCCCACGAGGAGGATCTCCGCCAGTCACTCAGGGTCAGAGCCTGGCTGCGGCGCTCACGGCAGGAGGAAGAGCCGGGATCCGCCGCCGGCGCGGTGCCTTGATCCCCTGACCTGTGAAAAGGGGAGGTGGCGGCAGCTATTGACATACCGGGATCGGGGAATCCGGCCTACTCCGTTAGCATGTTCGAGTTAACGACGATCGCGTTGGAATATTACAAATCGGCTGAAAAATTGATATCTAAGGTAACGCGGCTGTTCTCGCGGACGGACGACAGAATCAGCTTGGCCGCATGGCGTCAACCGCGTGTCATGTTGTGGGTCGCCGTGAGCGCGGTGGCCCTCGGCTTCCTCATCGCCCTGGAGATCGCCGCGCGCGGGTACGGCCAGCGCGGGCCGATCGCCGACCAGGCGCGCGAAGTGATCTTCGCGCCCAAGTCGGGCACGGTGCTGTACGTCAGCATGGGCCTGATGATGGTCGTGCTCACCTGGCGCCAGCGCTTCATCGCGCTCGGCGCCGCGATCGGCATCGACCTCGTCTTCTGGCTCGTGCGGTGGATCGTCGGCGCCGAGATGATGTACGGCAACGGCGCGCTGCTGGTGACTCTGGCCTGCGGCGTGATCGCCGTCACGCACCGCACCGGCCGGGAACGCGCCCTCCTGCTCAAGGGCGTCGGACTGGCCCTGCTGCTGGTGGCGGGCCGCAAGACCGGCTACACCTGGCTGCTGATCACGTCGAAGACCCAACCGATGGTCCTCGACCAGTACGTGGCGACAGCCGATCACGCGCTGGGCAACCCGTCGTGGGTGGCGGGCCGCATCGTCGAGGCCACCGGCCCGGTCGGCGCCCACGTGCTCGACTTCGTCTACATCCAGCTCGCGGTGGCCGCCGTCGCCATCGCGCTGTACCAGCTGCGCAACGTGGCGGCCGAGCGCCGCTTCCCGGGCCACCACCTGGTGCGCACCTTCCTGGTGATCGGCCTGCTCGGGCCCGGTATCTACATGATCTACCCGGTGGTCGGGCCGATCTTCGCGTACGGCGCCGACGGCGGGCAGTGGGCGCTGGCCGACCTGTGGCCGAACACGCCGCCGGCGGTGGGGACCCCGCTCGCGATGCCGTTCGACGAGTTCACCCCGCGCAACTGCATGCCCAGCCTGCACACCGCCTGGGCCACCGCGATCTTCATCCACTCCCTCAAGGGCCCGCGGCTCCTCCAGCTCCTCGGCACGTTCTGGCTGATCGCCACGCTCGGCGCGACCCTCGGATTCGGCTACCACTACGGCGCGGACATCATCGCCGGCGTGGTGTTCACGGTCACGATCGAGGCGGCGCTGCGCGCGTTCGACCGGGGCTGGGACCACTCGGCCACCCGGCTGGTCGGCTACGGCACCGTGGTCTTCGTCGGGCTCCTGGCGTCGTACCGGTACGTGCCGGTGGAGATGGCCGGACGGCCGTGGCTCTTCGGGCCGCTGCTCGTCCTCGCGACGGCCTCGGTGGTCTACGGCTACGTCCGCACCACCCGGCAGTGGGACCGGAAGGCCGACGCGGCGGCGCCGGCGCACCTGCCGGCCCAGCGACGCGAAACGCAGCGCGAACGGGTCTGAGCCGCGGTGCGGTGAGCCGCAGGTCGACGGTCAAGGGCGGTGCCTCCCGGACGGGGGCGCCGCCCTCGGCGTATCGCGGGGGGCGCGCATCGCGGCCGCCAGGTGGTCGCGGAACCAGCGGTGGCCCGGGTCGGCCGCGTTGCGCGGATGCCAGGCCATCCCGAGGTCGAGGGGCGCCAGGTCGAGGGGGATCGGGAAGGTGCGCAGCCCCAGGGCGGCGATGGTGCCGGGGAGCCAGTCGGCCAGGGTGAGCGTGACGAGGTCGCTGTCGCGGGCCAGTATCATCGCGCTGGTGTGGCTCGGCACGACGACCGAGACCCGACGCCGCAGTCCGAGCTCCGCGAGCGCGCCGTCGATGGGCCCGAGGCGCTTGCCGAGTCGGGAGATGCCGATGTGGTCGGCCGCGGCGAACCGGCGGGCGTCGATCCGCCCGGCGAAGAGGGGATGGCCGCTGCGGGCCACGCCGACCAGCGCCATCCGCGTCAGCTGCCGGGTCCGGATCTCCGGGTCCAGGTCGCCGAGGACGCCCAGCTCGACGTCCACCGAGCCCTGGCGCAGCGCGGGCCCGCCCTCCAGTGCCTCCGACAGGAAGACCACGTCCACCCGCGGGGCCTGCGCCCGGACCCGCTCGCTCAGGGGCCCGGCCACCCCGGCCAGCAGCACATCGGCGGCCTGCACGGTGAAGGTGCGCTGGAGGTGCGCGGCATCGAAACCGGCTCCGGGCCGCAGCACGTCGTCGCAGCCGCGCAGCAACGCGCCGACCTCTTCCCGGAGCTCCGCGGCGCGCGGCGTCGGGACCATCCCCTGGCCGGCGCGGACCAGCAGCGGGTCGCCGACTGCGCGGCGCAGCCGGGCCAGCGTACGGCTCATGGCCGCGGGCGAGGTGCCGAGGCGTTCCGCGGCGCGGGTCACGCTGTTCTCCCGGAGCAGGGCGTCCAGCGCGCGCAGCAGATTGAGATCCAGCCGAGTCTGATTCACTCCCGCTCCTGACCTGCGAAATTGCGTCTGAGGCAATTATCGGGTGCCTATCTTTGCATTGCTGCCGCGCTGCCCGCCCGGCGAGAGTGGAGGCATCCGCGAGCGACCCGTGACGGGCCGTCACACTGCCGTCGCCGCCCCATCCGCCCTTTCCGAGGAGCCCCTTGTGCCGCAGCAGTCACCCCGCACCTCACCCCGCACCTCACCCCTCACGTCCCTCCGTGCCGGCCGGGAGGGCGATGTCCTCGCCGTCGTCAGTCAGAGCGGGCCGACGGTCTCGTTCTTCGACGCGGCCTCCCACCGGCACCTCGGCACGACGGAAGTCCGCCCCGAACCCCACGAGTTGTGCTTCGACCCGACGCGGCGACTGCT
Organism: Streptomyces sp. NBC_00239; assembly: GCF_036194065.1. NCBI lineage: Bacteria > Bacillati > Actinomycetota > Actinomycetes > Kitasatosporales > Streptomycetaceae > Streptomyces > Streptomyces sp. NBC_00239. Next base: position 7,817,625 of record NZ_CP108095.1, read on the forward strand.
GTGGTGCACGACGACGTACCACTCCGGCTACTACCACGCGAACGGCGGTCGGCGCACCGAGCTGACCGTCATCGACCCCGACACCCGCCGCATCGTCGACGTCGTCGACCTCGCCCCCGAACACGGCCCGCACGGCCTGGCGTTGGACCCGGCGCGCGGTCGTCTCTACGTCAGCGTGGAAGGGTCGGCCGACCGGCCCGGCGGTGTCGTGGTGATCGACACGGAGACCCGCAAGCCCCTGGGCCGCATCGACACCGACGCGCCCGGACCGCACTGGTTCGCCATCGACCCGGCGGGACGGACCGGTTACGCCACCAACAAGGAGGCACCGTTCGTGTCGGTCGTCGATCTCGAACGGGGAAGCCTCACCGCGAAGATAGAGGTGCCGGGCAGCGAGGGGATCGCCGTCTCCGGCGACGGCCGGCACGCCTTCGTCGCCGCGCCGTACGCCGGCTTCGTCTCGTCCGCCCCCGCAGGCGAGCGGCCGGCCGCCGGAATCCGGGTCGTCGACACCCGTACGGCGACCGTCGTCGACACCCTGCCCACCGAGGGCGTCGTCCTGCCGGTGTGCCTGACCTCGACGGGCCTGCTCCTGGCCGGCGAAATGCGCATGGATCCCGACCCGGCCTCCCGGCTCGGGCGCCACGCGCCGGGACACCTGACGGTGTTCTCCGCCGGCACCCGCAAGCAGCTGGGCCGGATCGAAGTGGGGCACTTCCCGCTGACCGTCACCGCGTCACCCGACGGCCGGTACGCGTACGTGGCCTGCGTCGTCTCGTCCACCGTCGACATCGTCGACCTGGACACCCTCCGGCGCGTGGCCCGGCTGGACATCGCCAAGCGCGGCGAACCCGGCGCGCACGGCCTCGCCTACATACCGCGCCGCCGGGCCTGAACCGCGCCGAGAAGGCCGCCGCCGGGTGCCGGGTGCCGGGTGCCGGCCCGCCGGCGCGGCGCCCGGCCGGTCAGCCGGTCAGCCGGTCAGTTTCGCGAGCTCCGCGTTGGCCCGCTCGGTGACCAGGGCGAGGACGCGGCCGGCGGCGGCCAGGTCCTCGGCGGGTATGCCGCCCCAGACGCGCGCGGTGACGGGGGCGGTCTCCGCCCCGACGGCGGCGATCAGCTCGCGTCCCGCGTTCGTCGGGCGGAGGTGCGGGCCGTCCGTGACGAGCAGCCGCTGGGACAGCAGTTCGTCGACGGTCGCGCGGATGTCGGCCGCGTCGGCCTTGAGGGAGCCCCGGACCCGGGCGACGAGCTCGTCCGGGGTCTGCGGGGCATCGGCGGTGACGGCGGCGCGCAGGGCGGCCTGCTGCGGGAACGTCATGCCGTGCCGGGCCAGGACGTGTTCCAGGACGCCGCGTGCGGCGTAGTGGGCCAGTCCCAGAACGCGCGCGTCGGCGACGGGTGCGGCGCTGGTGCCGGTGCCGGTGCCGGTGCCGGTGCTGGTGGCTGCGGTGCTGGTGGCTGCGGTGCTGGTCATGGTGTGGTCCCCTGAGTGCTCTCGTCGTTCGTCACGGATGCAGTGAGAGGTGCGTCGAGCAGGGTCGTGAGCTCCTCGGTGAACGCGCGCGTCCGTGGCGTGTCGAGGCCGCCGAGCGGCTCCAGCAGCTGCTGGAGCAGCCCCTGGACCACCGTGACGGCCTGCCGCGTGACCGCCCGCCCCGGCTCGGTGAGCGCGAGCTGCACGGCCCGCGGGTCGCGCGGGTCGCGGGTGCGCTCGACCAGCCCGGCCGACTCCAGGGCGCGCGCCAGCTTCGAGACGTACAGCGCCTCCAGGCCGGTGTGGTCGGCGAGCCGGCGCTGGCTGGGCCGCTCACCGCCGCGCTGCATGCCGTACAGCGACGCGACCAGCGTGTACTGGGCGTGGGTGAGGCCCAGCGGCGCCAGCGCGCGGTCGACCGCGACGCGCCACTTGTTGGCGAGCCGCCATACGAGGAATCCGGGTGTGGGGCCCGGTGAACCCTTGCTCATGGGAAATAGCGTACATGGCTACTATGTCCATGGCTACTAAAACGCGGACGTGACGCGGCCGCCCGGCAGCAGCCCGGCGGGACTGCTGCCGGGCGGCCGCCGGGCGGGTGTCGGTCAGCGCTTCTTGAGGAGGGCGCAGGCGAAGTTCTCCTGCACGCTGCGCAGCCGGGCCAGCAGGGCCGGCTTGTTGCTCTTGCTGGTCTGGGTGTTGATGGAGAAGGTCAGCGAGCGCTTGCCGTCGGGGGTGGCGGCGGCGAGCTGGGTGTACCCGGGGAAGTTCCCGGTGTGGCCGTAGAGCACGCCGCAGCGGGTCGTGTACTCGAAGATGCCCAGGCCCGCCGCGTTGGTGCCGGGGCCCGCGGGCTCGGAGGAGCCGCCGGGCAGGAAGGTGAGCTGCTCCTTGCGGGTCTTGGGCGACAGCAGGGACGGCCCGGCGTAGGAGCGGATGAACGCACCCAGTTCCTTGGGCGTGGAGACGATGCCTCCGGAGGCCCAGACCCCGGACGCGCCGAGTGCCTCGCTGACGTCCTCGGGCTCGGCGGGCGGGTCGACGTCGTAGCCGTGCAGGAACGGCTTCGGGAGGCGGTAGCCCAGCGGCAGGCTGGTGCGGCGCAGCCCCAGCGGCCGGAACACCAACTCCTTGAGCAGGTCCTCGTAGCGCCGGCCGGTGACCGCTTCGGCCATGAGGGCGACGGCGATGTTGTCGGAGTTGGAGTACTGGTACAGCGCACCCGGCTCGAACAGCAGCGGCTCGTCCTCGATGAAGTCCAGCAGCCGCCGCGGGTCGAAGACGTGGCGCGGGTCGGCGAGGAGGATCTCCAGGAAGTCCTCGTCGGCCGTGTAGTCGGGCAGGCCGCTGGTGTGCTGGAGCAGCTGGCGCAGCGTCACCTCGTGCCAGTCCTCGGGCAGGTCGGGCAGCCGCTCCCCGATGGTGTCGTCGAGGGAGAGCTCGCCCTCGTCGACGAGGCGCAGGGCGACCGCGCCGCTGTAGGCCTTGGAGATGCTGGCGATCCGCATGTGGTCGTCCTGGTGCGGCGGGCGGCCGGTGGCGATGTCCCCGACGCCGGCCGTGTACACCTGGGACCGCTTGCCCTCGGTGAGGACGGCGATCACCCCGGGCGGCCCGTCCTTCTGCGCGACGAGCCGGTCGAGCTGCTGCTGGAGCCGCTTGTCCGGGCGAGGTCCGGCGCCGGCCGGGTCGGATCCGCCGGTCGCCTGCGCGGGCTGGAGCAGCCCGCCGAACGCGGCGGCGGTGAGGACGGCGGCGGACAGTCCGGTGCGGACGCGGCGTCCGCGGGCGCGGTTAAGCACGTCTGTGTCTCCCGAAGTGCGGTGGGCGGGCCGAGGTCGGCGACCCCGGCCGGTGCACCCGACTGCCTAGCAGCCGCACCCCCGCCGCCGGCGCGCGGCGCGCGCTGCCACCGCCGGTCGGCGGACACGGCAGTGACCCGATGCGCGGCGTGTCGCACCCCGCGCGCGGCGGCGGCCGGGGGCGGCCGTGTCCGCCCCCGGTAGGCGGCGCCCCGGCGCCTACCGGAGGCGTTACGGACGGTCGGACTCCGGGACGCTGCGGAAGTACGGCAGCCTATTCAGAGGGGCGTCCACCCAGACCGTTGCCGGGCCCGTGTACGAGCGGCCGTCGTCGGCCCGCCAGGTGCCCGGCGGGACGAGGACCTCGCGCCCGGCCGAGCCCTTGGTCACCACCGGCGCCACCATCAGGGAGTCGCCCAGCATGAACTGGTCGATGACCGTGGCGTAGCCCCGGTGCGGGAAGGCCCATTCCAGGGGGCGCTGGACCGGCTCGCCGGTGGCCGCGGCGTGTTCGGCGAGCGCGAGGATCTCCGGGGCGAACTCGGTGTGCAGGCGGGCGGCGTCGCGGACGATCGCGAGGGCGTCGGGAGAGAGCACCCGCCACGGGGCCATCGAGAACTGCATCATCGGGAACAGCGCGGCGATCTGGGCGTACCGCACGAACAGTTCCTCGTCGAACCCCGCACCGCCCTCGCCCGGGACGAAGCGGAACTCGCCGCCGCCGATCATGTCGGGGCAGGTGAACGCATGGCCGGTCACCGCCTGGGCCAGGGCGATCGGGATCAGACCGGCCAGGCCGAACCGCCCCTCCCACAGGTGGTACTTGTCCTGCTGGCGTTGTGCGAGCGGCAGGCCCGCGGCCCGCCACGCGTCGCGGAACTCGTTGAGCGGCCAGTCCGTACCGAACCGGTTCCAGGCACGGGTGTACGCCTCCGGGTCCGCGCAGCCCAGCGCACGCCACCAGGGCGCGTCGCCGCCGTCGAACTTGAAGCCGTCGATGCCGATGTCGTCGCGCAGGGCTTCCAGGCGGCCGGTCAGCCAGGCCCGCGCCCGCGGGTCGAGCAGGTCGAGGCCGGCGCTCCAGCCGTTCCACCACCAGGCGACCTTCGCGCGCCCGCCGGCGCCCGGCCCCGTCTCGGTGCCGGTGCCGGCACCGGAGTCGGAATCGGTGCCGGTGCCGGTGCCGGAGCCGGAGTCGGTGCCGGAGTCGGCGTCGGATCCGGCTTCCGTGTCGCGGACCAGCAGTCCCCGGTCGTTCAGCTGCCGCGCCGTGGGGGAGTCCGGGGTCACGTAGGGGACCAGCCACAGCATCACCTTGAAGCCGAGCGCGTGGAGACGGGCGACCATGCCCGCAGGATCGGGGAAGCGCCCGGGGTGGAAGGACCAGTCGCCGTAGTCGTTGCTCCACCGGTCGTCGATCATGAGCACGCCGGGCGGGAAACCCTCCTCGACCAGCCGCTCCGCGTACGCCAGGACCTTCGCCTGGGTCGGCTCGAACACCGTCTCGATCCACAGGTTGTACTGCGGAGCGCCGAAGAGGAGCGGGTCCGGCATCGTGCCGGACGGCGGGTAGTGGCGGGCCATCGCGTGCCGGTACGCGGCCCGCAGATCGCCGCGCCCCTCGCCGCTTCCCCCGCCCGGTTCTTCGCCGTGCTCTTGGTCGTGCCGCTCGCCGTGCCCCTCGCCGTGCTCGATGACCGCGTCCGGGTCGTGGGCCCGCGCGGTCAGCAGGCCGTCGGCGATCGTGAAGGTGAAGGGGTGCTCGCTGTGGACCCAGCGGCCCCGGTCGGACAGCAGCAGCGGCATGCCCTGGTTCGCCAGCACGTCACGCAGGTCGAAGGTGTAGCCGTCGGGGTACGGCATGTGCCGCCCCTCGGCGACCGCACCGCCCCACCAGCGTTCGCCGGCGAGGAGGGGCAGTACGAGTGTCGTCGTCGTCATACGGTTTCTCCTCGTGCGGGCGCCGGTGCGCCGGGGTGCGCCGGGCGGACTACTTGACGGTGAAGCCCTGTTCCCTGCCGAAGGCCTTCAGCCGTTCCTGCCAGGTGGCCAGCGCGCCGGGCAGGTCGCCGCCGGGCTGGAGGGCCTGGCCGACGGAGTCCTTGAAGACGCTGTTCGCGTACACCTGGAACGGCAGGTACTGCCATCCGGGCCGGACGGCCTTCGACATGTCGGCGAAGATCCCGTTCGGCTTGCTGCCGGGGAAGAACGGCACCTCGGCGCCGCGGAAGCCGGGGTCGTCGAGCAGCAGCCGGGTCGCGGGGAACAGGCCGACCTCGGAGTTCAGGGACCTGACGGCCTCGGGGTCGGAGTTGAGCCACTGGGCGAAGGCCACCGAAGCCGCCTTGTTCTTCGCCTGCGTGGTCACCGCGACCGACGAGCCGCCGTTCTCGGCGCTGGCACCGCCGGGCATGGGGGCGACCGACCACTGGCCCTTGCTCTGCGGGATGTTCTGCTCCAGCACGGCGGGCGCCCAGGCCCCGGCCAGCCAGGTCGCGTACTTCCCGGAGGCCATCGACTTCCACCACGCGTCGTTCCAGCTCGCGGTGGATTCGACCAGCTTGTCGTCGATCAGCGGGCCCCAGGTGTCGGCATAGGCCTTGGCGCCGGTGTCCTCCGTGAGGTCGACGGTGACGTCCGTGGCGCCCCGGACGGCGTACGGCTTGCCGCCGAAGTCCCAGATGAGGCTGTTGGAGGCGCCCGCGTCGCCCGGGTCGACGTAGGTGATGTGGACGTCCGGGCCGGCCTTGCGGATCTTCCGGGCCAGCGCGCCGTACTCCTCCCAGGTCTTCGGCGGCTTCGCGCCGAACCGGTCGAGGATGTCCTTGCGGTAGAACATCGCCATCGGGCCGGTGTCCTGCGGTATCCCGTAGATCCCGCCGGCGACGCTGACCTGCGACCACGCCGACTCGGCGAACTTGTCCCGGAGGCCGGCCGCGCCGTAGTCGGCGAGGTTGACCAGTGACTTGGAGATCGCGAACTGGGGGAGCGCGAAGTACTCGATCTGCGCGACGTCGGGGGCGCCCGTGCCCGCCTTGAGGGCGGTGGTCAGCTTGGTGTACTCGTCCTTGGACTGGCCCGCGTTGACGATCTTGATCTTGACCTTCGGGTACTTCCTCTCGAAGAGCGCGACCGTCTTCTCGATGTTCGGGACCCACGTCCAGAAGGTGATCTCGGCGGGCTTGCCCAACGCGGCCCGCACGGCCGCCGCGTCGCCCTTGCCGCCGCCGTCGCCGTCCGAGGCCCCGGAGCCGCCACCGCATGCGGCGAGGGCCAGGGAGAGGGCCGCGACGGCGGCCGTGGTGAGTGCGCGGGGGAGCGTACGGGTGGGGGTTCTGCTCATGTCGAATCCTTCGTCGTGGAGGGAGGGGGCACCGGGGCGTGCGCTACTGCTTGACCCCGCCGGCGGCGAGCCCCGACTGCCAGTACCGCTGGAGGAAGAGGAACGCGACGACCAGCGGGACGATGGCCAGCAGGCTGCCGGTGATCACCAGGGGGAGGATCGGGATGGCGCCGGCGCCGCTGCCGCCCTGGGCGAGCGAGTCCCACTGGCGCAGCCCCACCGTGAGGGGGAACAGCTCCGGATCGTTGAGGACGATCAGCGGCAGGAAGTAGTTGTTCCAGGTGGAGACGAGGGCGAACAGCAGCACGGTGACGAAGCCGGGAGCCAGCAGGCGCAGCGAGATGGTGGCGAAGATCCGCAGCTCCCCGGCGCCGTCGATGCGCGCGGCCTCCAGCATCGCGTCCGGCACGGCATCGGCCGCGTACACCCGCATCAGGTAGAGCCCGAAGGGGCTGGCGAGGGAGGGCAGCAGCACCGCCCACGGCGTGTTGACGATGCCCATGTCACTGAACAGCAGGTACGTGGGGACGGCCAGGGCCGTCGCCGGGATCGAGATCGCGCCGATGACCAGGGCCGACAGCGCCCGGCGGCCGGCGAACTCGTACTTGGCCAGGGCGTACCCGCCCATCGTCGCGATGACCGAGGCCCCGCCCGCGCCCACCACCGAGTAGAGCAGCGTGTTGCCGAACCAGCGCAGGTAGATCCCGTCGTCGTACGTGAACACGTCGCGGATGTTGTCGAAGAGGTGGAAACCGTCCCCGAACCACAGGCCGTGCGAGTCGAACAGGGTCTGGTTGGACTTGGTGGCGCTGATGGCCAGCCAGACCAGGGGGACCAGGGTGTACGCGAGCATCAGGCCCATCGCCACGGTCAGGGCGGCGGACCTGCCCGGCCGGTGGCGGCGCCGGCGCCGGCGGGCGGTGGCGGTGCCGGTCACAGGAGGCGCTCCCTTCGGGCGGTGGCCAGCTGGACCACGTACGCGACGATCACGGTGACCAGGCCGAGCAGGACGGCGACGGCGGCCGAGTAGTTGAACTGGCGCCCGTCGAAGGCGAGGCTGTACGCGTACATGTTGGGCGTGTAGTTCGTGGTGACGGCGGCGGGAGCCAGGGCCTGGAGGACGCTCGGCTCGTTGAAGAGCTGGAAGCTGCCGATCACCGAGAACGTGGTGGCCAGCAGCAGGGCCGGGCGCAGCGCCGGGAGTTTGATGCTGAACGCCTTGCGGACGGCGCCGGCGCCGTCGACCTCGGCCGCCTCGTACAGCTCCCGGGGGATGGAGCGCAGCGCGGCGTAGAAGATCAGCATGTTGTAGCCGACGTACGACCACGTGACGATGTTGCCGATCGACGCGAGCATCCAGCTGCCGGAGAGCAGGTCGGGCAGCTCGGTGTGCAGGAGGTCGCCGACCTCGCCGGCCAGGCCGAAGCGGTCGCCGTACAGGTACCCCCACATCAGGGCCGCGACCACGCCGGGAACGGCGTAGGGCACGAAGATGCCGATGCGGAACAGTCCCGGCGCGTGCAGCCGTCCGCTGTCGATCGCGAGGGCGGCCAGGAGGGCCAGGCCGAGCATGAGCGGGACCTGGATCGCGAAGAAGACCGCCACGCGGCCGAGTCCGGCGTGGAACAGGCCGTCCTGGAACGCCTTGGCGTAGTTGTCCAGCCCGGAGAAGACCTTCCCGCCGATCATGCGCTCCTGGTACAGGCTCAGGTTGACCGAGTACACCAGCGGGGCGACGACTCCGATGCCGAAGGCGCCCAGGAACGGCAGGAAGAACGCGTAGGCGGTGAGGTTGCGCTGGACGGCGCCGCGTCGCCTCACCGCGGTTGCCGGCGTATGCGGCAGGTGGTGCCGGCAGCGCCCACCGGGGCTTGATCGACTCTCACGGACGGAACCTCCGATGCATGTTAGCGCCAACACGGCGGCGCGGTTCGGAAGTGTGTCGACCGCGCTCCGCGGGTGTCAAGGGTTTTGGCAGTTGTGCTGTCGCATCGTCAATTCCCTTGATTTCCATGGCTCGTCGGCGATTGGGAGTGCGGCGGGGAATGTGTTGACTTCCTTGCGTCCGCTCGACAATCTGTTGCCCGGCTCTTCATGTTCGCGCAAACATGAGGAGGCGTCAGGCCGGGGTCGGGGCAAGGCCCGGGCAGGCGTCGGCATCACCCTGCGAGAGGAACTGCACCATGGCGAAGGATGGGCAGCGGCCGGACGGGCCGCGGCCGCGCAAGCCCCGTTCCCCGGCCGCCGATCGCCCCCGGCCGCCGTCGATGGCGGACGTCGCGGCCGTGGCCGGGGTTTCGGCGCAGACCGTCTCCCGCGTGCTCAACGCGACCGCCCGCGTCGACGACGCCACCCGCGACCGGGTCGTCCGGGCCGTGCGCATGCTCGGATACCGGCCCAACACCGCCGCCCGGGCGCTGGCCACCGGCAGGTTCCGGATGATCGGAGTCATCAGCTTCGACCTCAAGGCGCACGGCAACGCCCGCACGCTGGAGTCGATCGTCTCGGCCGTGCAGTCCACCGAGTACTCGGTCAACGTCGTCGTCCCACAGGCGCAGACCCCCGAGGCGGTGCTGGACGCCTTCCGCAGGCTCAGCGGCCACGCCGTGGACGGGGTCATCGTGAACGAGGCGCAGATCCTGGCAGGTTCGCTGATGCTCCCGCTGGGGCTCCCCGTCGTGGTCGTCGACGGCGGCGACGACCACTCCTACCCCGGCGTCCACACCGACCACGCGGCCGGTGCGGAGATCGCCGTCAACCACCTGCTGGGGCTCGGCCACACCACGGTGTGGCACCTGGCCGGCCCGCAGGACTCCCACCCCGCGCGCCGCCGCGCCGAAGCGTGGCAGCGCACGCTACGGGCGGCGGGTGCCCCGGTCCCGCCGGTCGTCCACGGCGACTGGAGCGCCGAGAGCGGCTACCGGGCCGGGCACGAACTCGCCGGCCGGCCGGAGGTCACCGCCGTGTTCGCCGCCAACGACCAGATGGCGCTCGGGCTGGTCCGGGCCCTCCACGACGCGGGGCGCTCGGTGCCGCGGGACGTGAGCGTGGTCGGCTTCGACAACATCACGGAATCCGCCTACTTCCTCCCGCCCCTGACCACCGTCGACCAGGACCTCTCCCGGGTCGGAGCGGCATGCGTGGAGCGGCTCCTCGGGCAGATCGACGGCCACGTGCCGACGGACGCCTCCGTCGTGTCGGTCGGGCCGACGCTGGTGGAGCGTGCCAGCGCGGCCCCGCCGCGGGCCTGAGCCCCGTCCCGAGTCCTGAAACTCCCCGAAGGAGTACGCCAGATGAACTCCCCGGCACCAGACCGTGCCCGAAACCTCCGCGCCCGACTGGGCGGTCTCGGATTCGGCGGCGACTACAACCCCGAGCAGTGGGACGCAGCCACCCGCGCCGAGGACCTGCACCTCATGAACGAGGCCGGGGTCAACCTCGTCAACCTCGCCGTCTTCGCCTGGGCCCGCGTCGAACCGGCCCGCGACGCCTACGACTTCGGCTTCTTCGACACCGTCATGGACGACCTGGCCGCCCACGGCATCACCGCCAACCTCGCCACCATGACCGCCTCGCCGCCCCCGTGGCTCGCCGCCGAGCACCCGGAGATCCTGCCCGTCACCGCCTCCGGAGGCGTCCTGTCACCGGGCGGCCGCCAGCACTTCTGCCCGTCCAGCCCGGTCTTCCGCGACCGGGCCGTGCGCCTGGCCGAAGCCGTCGCCGCCCACTACCGCGACCACCCGGCGCTGGGCGTCTGGCACGTCGGCAACGAGTACGGCATCCACGTCGCCGAATGCTTCTGCGACACCTCCGCCGCCGACTTCCGCCGCTGGCTGACGGACCGCTACGGCGACATCGACGCCCTCAACGACGCCTGGTCCACCGACTTCTGGTCCCAGCGCTACACCGGCTTCGACCAGATCGCGCCCCCGCGCGCCGCACCCACCTACCCCAACCCCTCCCAGCAACTCGACTTCAAACGGTTCAGCAGCGACGCGCTGCGCACCTGCTTCACCCTCGAACGCGACGCCCTGCGCCGCATCACCCCCGACGTCCCGGTCACCACGAACTTCCTCGCCGGACACAAGTCGGTCGACGTCCAGCGCTGGGCGCCGGAGATGGACCTCCTCGCCCTCGACAGCTACCCCGACCCGCACGAGGAGTCGGCGCACATCGGCGCGGCGCTCTCGTACGACGTCCTGCGCGGCGCGGCCGACGGAAGGCCGTGGCTGCTGACCGAGCAGGCGCCCTCCGCCGTCAACTGGCGCGACCGCAACGCGGGCAAGAGCCCGGGCCGGATGCGGCTGTGGAGCTGGCAGGCCGTCGCGCAGGGCGCGGACGCCGTCATGTACTTCCAGTGGCGCCAGTCCCGCGGGGGCGCGGAGAAGTTCCACTCGGGCATGGTGCCGCACGCCGGAGCCGAGACCCGGGTGCACGCCGAAGTGCGCGAGCTGGGCCGTGAACTGGCCCTGGCGCCCGAACTGGCCGGTACGCGCCTCCGCAACGAGGTCGCGATCGTCTTCGACTGGGACAACTGGTGGGCCCTGGAACTCGACTCGCACCCCTCGAACGGCGTGCAGTGTCTCGACCGGGTCCTCGACCACTACACCCCGCTGTTCGAAGCCGGCGTCGGCATCGACGTCGTACACCCCTCGGCGGACCTCTCGCCGTACAAGCTGCTGGTGCTGCCCAGCCACTACCTGCTGTCGGCCGAGCACGCCGCGCGGATCGCCGCGTTCGTGGCGGCCGGGGGCGGTCTCCTCGCCTCCTTCTTCACCGGGATCGTCGACGAGCACGACCGCGTGCACATGGGCGGCTATCCCGCCCCGCTCGGCGACGTACTGGGCCTGCGGGTCGAGGAGTTCTGGCCGGCCGCGGAGGGTGAGACGGTCGCGCTGCGCGCGGCGGACGCGAACTCCCCGGCCCCCGCCGCGGGTTCGCTGTGGCGCGAGGACGTGAAACTCGCCGGCGCCCGCCCCGAACTCTTCTTCGCCGGACCCGACTGGGACGACGACCGCCCGGCGGCCACGGTCCACACCCACGGCGCGGGCACGGCCCGCTACGTCGCGACCCGCCCGGACCCCGGCACGATGCGCGCGCTCGTCGACCGCGCACTCGCCGACGCCGGAGTCGGCGCGGTCCTGCCCGGGCTGCCCGCGGGCGTCCAGGCGACCCTCCGGCACGGGGCGGACCACGACGTCCTCGTCCTGCTCAACCACACCGAGGAGAAGCACGAGGTCTCCCTCCCGGCGGGCCGCCTCGACCTCCTCGACGTCCGACGGCCCGCCGTCCGGCACGTGACCCTCGCCCCACGCGGCGTCGCCGTCCTCGGTAGCGCCGGCACCTGAACACCCCGGACGTCCCACCCGCACGCCCCACGACCCCAAGCCCCTCGGAGGGCACAGTGAAAAGATCCCCGATCACGGCGATACTCGCCGCGGCACTCCTCCTCGGAGGCCTCGGCGCCACCACGGCCGACGCGTCCACGGTCGGAGCGACGACCGGATCCACCGCGACCACCGCGGCCACGCCTTCCGCGACGACCGCCCTGGCCGACAGCTGGCGCCCGCCGCTGAGCACCCGGGGCCGCTACATCGTCGATGCCGACGGCAACCGCTTCAAGCTCAAGTCCGCCAACTGGCAGGGCGCCCAGGGCTCCTGGAACGGCTCCGGAGACATCAACGACCCGGCGAACCACCACGACGGCGAAAAGGCCGACCAGATGCCGCTCGGCCTGGACCGCGCCCCGATCCCGCGGATCCTCGCCGGCTTCCACGACCTCGGCATCAACAGCATCCGGCTGCCGTTCTCGAACGAGATGCTGCACGACGGGCGTCCCGTCTCCGACGCCTCGGTCGCCGCCAACCCGCAGCTGCGCGGCAAGACCCCGCTCCAGGTCCTCGACGCGGTCATCGCCGCCACCACCGCAGAGGGCTTCGCGGTGGTCCTCAACAACCACACCAACACCTCGCGCTTCTGCTGCGGCCTGGACGGCAACGAGCGCTGGAACACCAGCCAGTCCACCGCGCAGTGGGAGAACGACTGGATCACGCTCGCCCGTCGCTACAAGGAGAACAAGCGCGTCGTCGGCGCCGACCTCTACAACGAGGTCCGCCGCACCGTCATGGACGACGCCAACTGGAACTGGGGCAACGACCACGACTGGTGGCTCGCCTCCCAACGCCTCGGCGACCGGCTCCTCACCGAGGTCAGCCCCGACCTGCTGGTGGTCGTGGAAGGCATCAACTGGCAGGGCATCCCGGCCGACGGACTGCCCCACTCGCGTCCCACCCTCGAGCCGGTGCGGGCCCTCTCGCACACCCTCGTCGCCTCCGACAAGCTCGTCTACGCGGCCCACTTCTACGGCTACACGGGGCCGAACCACACCGGCGCGACCGGCATGGGCGAGACCCACGACCCGCGCTACCAGGACCTCTCCCGCGAGGACCTGTTCGCGACCCTGCAGCGCCAGGCGTTCTACGTGACCTCGGAGCCCGGCGGCCGCCACTTCACCGCGCCGCTGTGGATCAGCGAGTTCGGCATCGGCAGCGACGAGAGCAACCCGAAGGCCCGTGCCTGGTTCGGCAACTTCGTGGACTACCTGGTCGCCAACGACACCGACTTCGCGTACTGGCCGCTGGTCGGCTGGGCCGGTCACGGCTCCTGGTCGATCCTCAACTTCGACACGTCGGGGAACCGTTCGGGCATCCTGGACGGAGCGGACTGGCGGGCCTCCCACTGGAACCGGCTCGTCACCGCGCCGCAGAAGACCGGCCGCGTCGAGACCTCCGACACCTGGGACATGCTCAACCTCGACCACGCCGACGCCGTCCAGTCCGCCCGGGTCCGCGCGCTGGGCGACTGGGACTCCGGGGCCCGCAAGGGCGTGTGCCCCGACGGGCAGCGGCTGGTCGGGCTGGCGCACGGTGACGGGCGCGGGCTGTGCACCGACGCCGGGGCCCCGGGCCTGGCGGCGAGCGGTCCGGCACCGGCCGTGGTGACCGACGAACGCCACGTCCAGCAGGGCGACTGGGCGGGCGGCTACACCAAGTACCAGTGCGCGCTCAACCAGTTCATGATCGGCTACAGCTTGCGGGGGCAGGCGGTTTCCGCGGTCCTGTGCGCCCAGGCGGGCCGGACGCTCGGCACGAACGGCCGTACCCTCTGGTTCGACCGCGGCGACAACCGGCCGGCCGGCGGCCCCGGCGGAGAGTTCGCGTACGGCAACTACAAGGGGCAGTGCGCGATCGACGAGTACGCCGCGGGCGTCGCCTTCACCGGAGCGTGGGCCAAGGGCAAGAGGCCCGACGCGCTGCTGTGCCGCAAGTTCTGACGCCCAAGTTCTGACGCCCGAGCTCTGACGCCCGAGCTCTGACGCGCACGCCCGCCCGGCGCCGGACTGTCCGGCGCCGGGCGGGCACGGCCGCGAGCCGTCAGCGGCGGGCCGTCACGGCAGGATCGGTCACGGCAGGATCCGTCACGGCCGGGGCTGCCTGGGGCGGCCGACGGAGCCGCCGCCGGAGACGAGCAGCGCGTCGCCGATCAGCTGTACTCCGCGCGCGAGGCGCCCCAGCTGGTGGAGCTCGGTGGCGTACATCCTGATCGAGTTCTCGATGACCGACTCGGCCACGCCGAGCGAGGGCAACTCGGCCCGGCTGGTCTCCAGGGCGACCCGTACCGCACGCGTCTCGTGCTGCAACTGGAGCCTCGCCTGGCGGACGAGGAGCGTGGGATGCCGGGTCAGCGTCTGATAGCTGTGGTAGCGCGCGGGCAGCAGGTCCCGCAGCCAGCGCATCGCCGTGCGCTCCCAGTCGTGCGTTCCGGGTGCCTTGACCTGGCAGGGCCAGTCGGGGCTGAGCGTGATCGTGGCAGTGGTGCGCATTCTCGTCGCTTCCGAGGGTGTCGAAGTCTGATCGAGGGTGGTGGCGGCGGCCTCGGCCCAGGGGGTCGGCCGAGGCCACCGAGCGCTCCGGTGGATCCAAAGCCGGGACTGAACACCGGGCGCGACGTGAGGAGGGGCATCACGCCGAGTGTCTGTTCTCTGGGAGGCGGGGTTGTCCTCCGTGGCGTCTGGTGGATCCGAGCGCTGGCTCAGTAAACATATATACCGTCGAGTAAGCAAGAGTATGAAAAATTACATACGCGGTCGGGGCGTGAAAACGACCGGCACGAGCACGGGGTGACGGCTGCGCCGGAAGGGCCCTAGAGGAAGAAACCGTGCTGGTCGGCGGCCTGCTCGTAGCCTTCGAGCCGCTCCTGCGTCCGCTCGGGATCCGCGTCGGCCATCGCCTGGAGCAGGGCCGCCGACAGCATGCCCGGCGCCGCGTACGAGTCGAAGACGAGCCGGGACCCGGTACTGGCTGTCAGCGCCACGTCCACCTCCTCCACGAGCGGCCCCAGGGCGGCATCGGTGATCAGCGCGGTGCGCAGTCCCGCGCTGCGGGCGGCCCGCAGCGCGCCCAGCGTCTCCTTGGCGTGCCGGGGCATCGCGTACGCCAGCACCCAGGTGCCGCCCGCCGCCCGGGACTGGAGCAGCGCGTCGTAGGCGACGCTGCCGCCGCGGGTCACCAGCCGCACGTCGGGATGGATGCGCCGGGCCGCGTACGCGAAGTACTCCGCGAGCGACACCGAGATCCGCAGGCCGAGCACCGTCAGCGGCACCGAGCCGGCCAGCTCCCTGCCGAGGTCGAGCACCTGGTCGGTGTCGGCGAACAGCCGGCGGATGTTCTGGAGGTTCTCGATCTCGGCGTCCACGGCCGCCTGGAGCTCGTTGTGCCGCTGCTCGCGGCCTGCCGGGGCGGTGGCGCCCCCGCTCACGGCGATCGGCTGCAGTGCGTCCCGCAGTGCGGGGTAGCCGCTGAAGCCGAGTGAAACGGCGAACCGGGTCACGGACGGCTGACTCACGCCGACCCGCTCCGCGAGCTCGGTGATCGAGTGGAAGGCGGCCTCGGTGGGGTGGTCGATCAGGTACTGGGCGATGCGCCGCTGTCCGGGGGAGAGGCGGTGGCCCTCGAACAGCGCGCGGACCCGGTCGCCGGGCGCGCGCTCATGGTCCGGCGACTGCCCGCTCGGCGTGATCGCGGCCGCCTGAGCGCGTGCCTGCTGCCCAGATGACAACGGCGGGCCTCCCTCTCATGTCACTCGTCTCCCAACATAGCTCACGGCCTGTGCCCGAATGACCTCCGACCGTCTCGACATGCCCGCAATTGGTCTGGACCTGTGCGGGCGGGTGGTCGGAGACTGCTGCGATGGACGAGCCACGCGACCCCCGCCTCCCCGACATCCCGCTGCACCGCTTGCAGGTCCCCCTCCCGCACCTGCTGCCCTTCGCCATCGGAACCTTCGACACCATCGGCGCGCTCTCCCGCGCCGCCTTCCCGCACCGCCACACCTTCTACGAGATCGTCTACGTCACCGGCGGCCGCGGCGCCCACGTCCTGGACCTGGTCCACAAGCCCCTGGATCCACCGCAGTTGTGCGTCATCACCCCCGGGCAGGTGCACCACTGGGCGGACGCGGACGGGCTCACCGGCCATGTGGTGCTCTTCAACGAGGACTTCCTGCCCGACCACCCGCAGGACACCGCCGCGCTGCGCACGCTCGCCACCCGCCCCGGCCACACCCCCGGCGACGAAGCCGGACCGATCGCCGCCCTCCTCGCCGACATGGGGCGCGAATACCGGGACCTGCCGGCCGGGTACCGGGACGTGCTGCGCGCCAGCCTGCACATCCTGATCCTCCGGGCGCTGCGGGCCTGCGCACCGGGCGGCGCGGTCCCGGCCCGCGACCGGGCCGCCGAACTCGCCGCCGCCTTCACCCGGCTGCTCGGCATGCCCGGCGCCGGCCGGCGACCGGTCACCTCGTACGCACGCGAACTCGGCGTCTCCCCTGGCCACTTGCAGACGCTCGTACGGCAGGCCACCGGCCGCACCCCCGCCGGGCTCAGGCGCCAGCAGCAGACCCTGGAGGCCAAACGCCTGCTCTCCGGAACCCGGCTGACGGTGCGCCAGGTCGCCGCCGAGGTCGGCTTCGCGGACCCCGCGTACTTCTGCCGGTTCTTCCGGAGGGAGACCGGCATGACCCCGGGGGCGTTCCGCGAGGCCGCCGGCGGAAAACACCACGATCCCCGGATCGGGTCCATCGCGGCCGCCCCGGACGGCCCGTAGCTTGGCTGCTGGCCGCAGGCGGCCCGGCCCAGGATCAGCAGGGCAGGGCCGGGCCGGGTCCTTGCCATGCCGCACCGTGCCCCCGCAGCATGCCCCCCCACCATGGCAAGGACCGATTCCCGTCCCCCCACGCGCAAGGAGTCGGAGCATGCCCGCGACAGAAGACCCCACCGGAGCGCCTGCCACCGCCCACGACGGCCGGATCAGCCGCAAGACCGTGCTGCGCGCGGCCGCCGCGCTCGGCGCCGCCCCGCTGCTGCTCGGCGGCGGCGTGGCCCTGGCCCGCGACCGCGCCGCGGCGGGCGAGGCCCCGGACCTCACCCCCGACTGCCACGACGGTGACGCGCCGACCGTGGAGCAGACCGAGGGCCCCTACTTCAAGCCCGACTCCCCGCTGCGCACCTCGCTGATCACGAGCAGCACCCCGGGCACCCGGCTCACCGTCACCGGATACGTCTTCGGCCGGGGCTGCCTGCCGATCCCCGGCGTCCTCCTCGACTTCTGGCAGGCCGACCACAACGGGGCCTACGACAACGCCGGATACCGCTTCCGCGGGCACCAGTTCAGCACCGCGCAGGGCGCCTTCACCCTGACCACCGTCGTCCCCGGCCTCTACCCGGGCCGCACCCGGCACCTCCACGTGAAGCTTCAGGCCCCCGGGCGCCGGGTGGTCACCACCCAGCTGTACTTCCCCGGTGAGCCGCGCAACAGCACCGACAGCATCTTCGACGCCCGTCTCCTGATGAACGTCCGCCAGGCCGGCCCCGCGCGCGAGGGCACGTACGACTTCGTGCTCGACGTCCCCCAGACGCCGACGACCCCGCCGACCACGCCGCCGCCCACCACCCCGCCCACCGGCACCTGGGCCGCCGGGACGGCCTACCGCGCCGGTGACGGCGTCACCCACGGCGGTTCCCCGTACCGCTGCCTCCAGGCCCACACCGCCATCACCGGCTGGGAGCCGCCGAACGTCCCGGCCCTGTGGCAGCGCATCTGAGGCGGAGCCCCGCCGAGGCCCTCGCGCCCGGCCCGGACGGTCACCGGGCCAGTGCGGCGAGGGCCGCGGTCACGGTGGCGGCGAGGGTGAGGGCCGCGGCGAACGCGGCCGCGGCCCGCGTGAGCGCCGCCGGATAGGTGGCCCCGTCCAGGCGGGCGAGCTTGCCCGCCCCGGCGGCGACCAGCACGGCCAGGACGAGGACCACGGCGGCGGCGAGCAGGACGGTGGCGAGACCGGACACGACGACTCCCTGAGACGCTTGGCTTCGGGCTGATGCGTCGAAGGTCCCGGAACCGGTGTTCGGCGGGGTTCGGGCGGTCGAGAACGAACACCGGCGAACACGGGTGAACGCGGCGACGTCGCCCGGAGAGCGCTGGAGGTCATTCGTACGGCGGGAAGGGCTCCGGACCCAGCTCGCCGTCGAACGCCGGATAGTGCGGCCAGGGCGGGCCGCCGTCGCGCGTCCACCGCTCGACGAGCCCCTGCATTTCGAGGAACACGAGCGAGTCGAGGTCGCCGTGGTCCAGGAAGACCATGGCGCTGCCGAGGATTTCGTGGTAGACGCTCGCGTACGCCGCGTCGGACGCGGACCGCACCTCGCTCACGACGGTGAGGTACGTCAGGAGGAAAAGCGCTTCCACCCCGTCGCGCCGGCTCCTGATCTGCTCCCCGAACGCGAGGCATTCGTCCGCGTACTGCACCATCCGGGCGGGGAGATCGGGGGCGTTGAACCGGGCGGAGCGGTAGACGTCCACCATGCGGATCCGCAGCCCGACGAGCGGGGCGTCCCGCAGCTTGCCGTGGAGGACGCGGAGCAGGCTGGTGGGCCGCCGGGCCAGGTACTCGTAGGTGAACCGGGTTTCCCGGTCCGCAAGCCCCGTCGGCGTCCTGCCCGTGTCCTGTTCCCGAGGCCCGGTCATGCCCTCGGAGTCCGTCGCGGCCGGTGCGCCGCCGCCCGGGCAGGCGAGGGTGCGGAGGTCGAGGAGGGGGTCGGCCGGCGTCCGCAGGGCTCTCGCCAAGGAGACGAGCGTGGATTCGCTCGGTACGGTCGCCCCGTTGAGCGCCTGGCTCGTCGTGGTCCGTCCGAGCCCGGCGCGCAGAGCGAGCCCGCCCATGCTGAGGCCCTGCTCCACGCGAAGGCGCCGCAGCAGGCGCTTCAGCGTCTCCAGGGCTTCGTCGGCCGACCCGGCCCCGCCGGGGAGCCGGGCCGGGTGAGTCTCTGCGTCCATGCGGCTGTCCACACCCACAGCCTGCCCGACGGGACCGGCAGCCCGCAGGGGGCGGTGAAACCCGTGGCGCCGCACCGCCCGGCGCCGTGCCTCAGACGCGTTCGGGCTGGGATTCGCGGCGCTGCTGCGGCAGGTGAGCGGGAGGCGGTCCGTCGGATTTCCGGTCCCAGCGCCCGGTGGTCCGTACGTAGCCGTAGATCACCGAGGCCATCGCGAGGACGAGGAGCGGTCCGAAGAACCACGGGTGCGCCGCCATCTGCACCGGCAGGTAGCGGTACGAGGTCACGAGCGCGACGAAGACCGCGGCGCCGTAGGAGACGAGCCGGGTCGCCGAACGGTCCCAGCCGCGGTCGTACGCGCGCAGTGCCGCCTCGATCGTGAGCGTGAACACCACGCCCGCGACGAGATCCGCGCCGTAGTGGTAGCCGAAGCCCAGCGTCGCGCTGAGCGTGGCGATCAGCCAGAACGTTCCCGCGTAGCGCAGGACGCGGGGGCCCTTGCGGGAGTGGATGAAGATCGCGGTGGCCCACGCGGTGTGCAGGCTGGGCATGCAGTTGCGCGGGGTGAACGCGTCGTACGGCATCGGGTGCGGGGCGTCGAGCGGCGGCGGCGTGTGCGGCCAGAGGTTGGCCGCCGCGAATTCCACGCCGCCGGTGCCGGAGGTGCCCGGCCCGTACGCGAAGATCGGCCCGACCACCGGGAAGATCATGTAGATGCCCGGTCCGAGGAGGCCGATCACCAGGAACGTGCGCACCAGGTGGTGACGGGGGAAGCGGCGCTCGGCCGCGACGTGGCGCAGCTGGTACAGCGCGAAGACGATCGCGGCCGCCGCGAGCTGCGCGTACACGAAGTCGAGGAGATGGGTGACGACCGGGCCGGAGGCGTCGAGGACGCGGCCCGCCACCCACGACGGGTTCCCCAGCGCGTGATCGGCGGTCGCCACGTACTGGTCGAGCACCGTCGGGCGGGTCTTCGACGTGATGAGCAGCCAGGCGTAGCTGGTCTTGCGGCCGACCACCAGCAGCAGGCCCAGCGCGACGCCCTTCAGCAGCAGGGCGCGCTCCCGGCCGGTGCGGCGCGTGACGGCGATGTAGGCGCAGCCCAGCATCACCCACAGGGCGCCGTTGCCGAAGAAGTGGTCGGCGGGAGTCTCGGCGTCGACCGCCCACCGCGCCAGGATGAAGACGAGGTCGATGCCGATCGCGGTGCCGATCGCGACGGCCCGTTCCCGCCAGGTGAGCACCACCGTCATCACCGCCAGGCCGCAGTACAGCGGACCCGGCTGGGGGGCGAGGACGAGCTCTCCCGCCAGGTCGGTGAGCGGCCCCGGCACGTCGCCGTAGTGGCGCGTGGCGATCTCCAGCGCGATGAAGAACCCGAGGGCCACCGCACCGGCCGCGGCCCACAGGACCGTGCGCGGCCGGCGCCACGCGGCGAGGCGGACCGTGCCGTTTGTTCGCGAGAACACCCGAGATGCTTTAGGTATCAATGGTTTGACCGATTTGTTAGTTATTGGGCGGCTATTGCGTGGCTATGGGATGGCTATGAGGTGATGGCGGCGGGCGGTGAGGGCGCTCGTCGAGAGTCCGATCATGCCACCGGGGTGCCGCGGGCGGCCGCGCCGGGCCCGGACAGCACGCCGGCCCCGGCCGGCCCCCTTCGCGGGAGCCGGCCGGGGCCGGCGGGGTGCGGGTGTGTCAGATCCGGCCCCAGAGCGCCGGAACGTTCGGCGGTTCCCAGCCCGGGTAGGCGGTGTGCGCCTGGATGCACCGGTAGCGGACGCCGTCGTACGTCACGACGTCCCCGACGGCGTACGTGCCGCCGAGGCGCCAGCTGGTCTCGCCGCCGCCCCCGGTCACGGTGAGGGTGTACGTGGTGGTGTGGCTGACCTCGCCGGCACCGAGGACGGTGAGGGTGTAGGTGCCGCCGGGCGTGCCCGCGGCGACCTGGACGGTGGCGGTCGAGGCCTGGCCGGAGAGGACCGAGGACGGGCTGAAGGCCACCGTCACGCCGGCGGGCGCGCCGGACGCCGACAGCCGCACGGTCTGCGCGGCGCCGCTGAGGGTGGCGGTGGACACGGTGACCGTGGCGGCGGATCCGGGGTCGACCGTGCCGGCCGCGGGAGCGGCGCTGATCGAGAAGTCGTTCACCGGCGTGGGCTCCTTGCCGACGGCCGTCTTCCAGATCGTGTACGCGATCCCGTCCGCGCTGCGGTTCAGCGCGGTGGCGTTGATGTTGGTGGTGGTGTCACACGCGGAGTGGTAGCAGGAGTCGTAGGCGCGGCCCGCCGTGCCGCCCCACTTGGCGGCTTCGGAGGAGGACTTCACGGCCGAGGCGCCCGTGGCGTAGCCGGAGGTGGGGATGCCGGCCTGCTGGAAGGAGTAGTCGTCCGAGCGGCCCTGCCCCTCGACGTTCTCCTGCGGGGCCAGGCCCAGGGAGTCCCAGTACGCCTTCATGGGCGCGGAGGCCGCAGAGTTGAGGTTGTTGACGAAGTACCCGGCGTTGGTCGAGGCGACCATGTCGAAGTTGTAGTACGCCTTGATCTTCGCGCGCTCGGCGGCCGGCAGGGTCCGGGTGTAGAAGGCGGAGCCGTTGAGACCCTGCTCCTCGTCGGTCCACCAGGCGAAGCGGACCCGGTTCTCCATGGCGGGGTCGGTCTGTGCCAGGGCGAGGGCCGCCTCCAGGAGCGCGGCGGACCCGGAGCCGTTGTCGTTGATGCCGGGGCCCGCGGACACGCCGTCGAGGTGGGCGCCGAACATGCGGACGCTGTCGGCGTTGCCCTTCGGCCACTCCGCGATCAGGTTGTTGCCCGCCCCCGCCGAGCAGCCCGAGGTGCAGGCCTGCTCGGTGACCGTGTAGCCGGCGGCCTGGAGCCTGCCCTTCACATAGGCCACGGACGCCCGGTACCCGGCGCCGGTGGCACGGCGGTT
Source organism: Streptomyces sp. NBC_00239 (assembly GCF_036194065.1). Taxonomy (NCBI): domain Bacteria; kingdom Bacillati; phylum Actinomycetota; class Actinomycetes; order Kitasatosporales; family Streptomycetaceae; genus Streptomyces; species Streptomyces sp. NBC_00239. The sequence continues at coordinate 7,839,569 of NZ_CP108095.1, forward strand.
GCCGCCGTTCTGCTGGGCGATGGTCTGGAGCTGGGACAGGTGCGCCTGCACCTTGGCCACGTCGACGTCCGGCGGGGTGGACGGGTTGCCGGTGCCCCCGCCGACCCGCAGCGTGTACTGGGCCGTGTGGCTGGTGGTGCCCGCGGTGCCCGTCACGGTGATCGGGTAGGTTCCGGCGGTCGTGGCGGCGGAGGTGGAGACCGTCATGGCGGAGCTGCTGCCGGAGGGGACCGTCGCCGGGTCGAAGGAGACGCTCACGCCGGCGGGCGCGCCCGACGCGGACAGCGTGACCTGCTGCGAACCGCCGCTGACGGTCGTGGTGTTGACGGTGGTGCGCACCGAGGAGCCGGCCTCGACGTCGCCCGCGGCGGGGCTCAGCGCGAGCGAGAAGTCGTTCTGCTGCCCGGTACAGGTCGGATCACCGGGCTGGGCCGGCACGCTGATCGCGTCCCAGGCCGCCTTGGTCGTGTGGAACAGGCCGCAGCTCGCGTCCAGGTTCTTCGCCGTGGTCAGCGTGGCCGTGCGGTAGCGCTTGTACGTCATGCCGCTGGTCTTCAGCAGCATGGCGCCGTAGAAGACCTTGCCGGCGTTCTGTATGCCGACTCCGGTGACGGCCGAGCCGTTGCAGGTGGCGCTGGAGGGCTTGCCGCCGCCGGGGTTCGAGCCCTCGGCCAGCAGGTAGAACCAGTGGTTGAGCGGGCCCGCCGCCGCGTGCTCCTCGGTGCCGGGGATCGAGGAGGAGTAGCAGGCCGGGTGGCCGAGCGCCCCGGGGTTGTACATGTTGCGGATGGGGCCGCGGCCCTGCAGGTTGACCATCTCGCCGACGGTGTAGTCGGGCGTGTCGTACGGCGACGGCTCGTTGGTGTAGGCCTCGGTGAGGGCTCCCATGATGTCGCCGGTGGCCTCGCCCAGGCCGCTCTCGTGGTTGGCGCCGCCGGGGGTGAAGGAGTCCAGGCCGTGGCCGAACTCGTGGCCGATCACGTCCATGCCGGCGATCCACTCATTGGCGCTGTTGTGGCCGATGGTGATGGTGGAGCCGTCCCAGTAGGCGTTGAGCTCGTTCAGGCCCACGCGCACCGGCCAGCTCCCGCCGTTGCCGTTGTGCCCGTTGCGGCCGAGCCAGTTCCGCAGCATGTCCCATTCCTTCTGCGCCGCGAACATCGCGTCGACGCAGCCGGTCTCGCGGCTCTTGGGGTCGCCGTTGCCCCAGTCGTCGGTGGCCTTGCTGTACACGCCGCCGTTGTAGTCCGAACACTGCAGCCCGGGGCGGGTGGTGTCCCGCAGGACGTACGAGCTGCCCGAGCGCGAGGTGTCGATGGTCAGCGGGTCGGGGCCGTTCCACTTGCTGTGGCCGGTACCCGCGCGCACGTCGTCGTACGTGTCCACGACCTCGCCCGTGCGGGCGTCGACGAAGACGTGCAGCCTGCTGGGCGCGCCCGCCGAGGTCCGGCCGGTGACCACGGTCTCCCAAGCGAGCGTGGCGCGAGCGCCCTCGACGCGGACCACCAGGCGCGCGGAGCCGGCCTTCTCGGCCGTCCCGGTCCTCGCCAGCACGGCCCGGCTCGTCCCCGCGGCCCGCGCCGCCGTCACCTCGGCCCGGGTGGAAACCGAGATCCTGGTCCTGGTGGCGGACTGCGCCGCGCGGACCCGGCCGGCGCCGTCGGCGAGGACGACCGCGTCGCCGCCGACGACGGGCAGGCCCTTGTAGGTGCGCTCGTACGCGACCGAGTAGAGGCCCTTCACCCAGGGGGTGACCATGCGCCGGTCGTACTGTTCGTCGGGGCCCTTGGCGAGGGCGTCGGCGCCGCTGCGCGCGGCCTGGTCGGCGGCCGCGACGGCCCGCGCGGCGGGGGTCGGTTCCGGCTTGCCCACGGCGGGTGCGGCGGGTGCGGCGGTCTGTGCGGCCGAGGCGAGGGAGGCGGGCACCACCACCCCCGCGACGGTCACGGCCAGGGACACCCCGGCCACCACCATTCTTCTGAGCATCGTGGCTCCTTGTGAGAGGTCGTGAAGCACCCGGCAAGGCGGATGGGAGCACGACGGGCAACCGGGGGTGCGCGCGGGTGCGGGCGGTGTCTCCGCCGCCCCCGCACAAGTCGCCCGCCATGCCGCCGGGTTGGCGGAACCCTGGCAGCGGCCCGCGCCCGGAGCAATGCATTCCGGCCGGTCGTCCCGTCCTGTCAAAATCCGGCAAACCCGTGCGGGGAGCGGCGCCCGCCGGCCGGTGGTCTCACAGGCCCGAGTCGAGCAACATCGCGTGGTACTCCCGGACTTCGGGCACGTCCGGCCAGCCCGCGAACAGCCTGCCGTGCAGCCCGCGCAGCTCGGAGCTGACCATCAGCTCACGCGCCCGCACCGCCTCGCCGAGCACGGGGGCCGCCAGCGCGACCGCCGCGCCGGGGTCGCCCGCGCAGGCCCAGCTGTCGGCCAGCCGGAGCGTGAGCAGCAGATGCGTGCCCCGCATCAGCGGCGACACCCGGGCGCGCGAGCGCGCGGTGGCGTCGATCGCGCGCCGGGCCGTCTGCCGGTCGCCGGTGACCGCGGCGAGGTCGCGCAGGGCCCCGCCGATCGCCGACTCCATCCGCATCTCGCCCTCGGCCCCGGCCAGCCAGGGTGCCTCCAGCAGGTCCCGGTCGCCGAGGCGGGCGAAGCCGCGCCGCGCGAGCGTGATGTGCCGGCGGCACTCGGCGGCGTCCTGGCCCAGCGCGTGGCCGCGGGCCTGGTACAGGTGCGACAGGGTGGCCACCCAGCGCCGCCGAGGGTCCACCGCTCCGATCGCCTCGGCGTAGCCGAGCGCCGAGGCGGCGTCCTCGTCGAGCCGGACCAGGGTGCACATGTCGCTGAGCAGCGTGGCGCGCGCCGACGCGTCGTGGACGGCGTCCGCCCAGCCCAGCCCGTGGCCCAACCAGGCCATGCCGATGCTGCTCTGGCCGCGCTGCATCCGCAGCCGCCCGGCGACCTGCGCGTACTGCGCGGCGATCCGCAACTGCCCGTACGGGAACCGGCCGGTGGAGTCGGCCTCCCCGGCCCACCGCAGCACGGCCCGCAGCAGCAGCTCCACCGTGACCACGCCGTCGGCACTGTCCTGGTGCAGCGCCCTCCGGATCAAAGCGGCCAGGGCGGCCGTGAGCCCGTGCAGCAGCTCCACCTCCCCGGCGGCCAGCGCCGCGAGCCGGAGGTCGGGTGCGGTGAGTGCGTCCAACAGGGCCGTCACGGCGGCCTGTTCCGGTACGACGCAGCCGGTGTTCCCGTGCAGCGGACAGGCGAGCCCTTCGGCGGGAAGCGCCGCCGGCCACAGGAGCGGATCCAGCGCGACCCGGCCGCCGCAGGCCCCGGCTCCGCTCTCGGTGCCGACCTTCGCCCTGGCTCCTGGCCCCGCCCCGGCCCGGGTTCCGGCCCCGACGACCCCGCCCCCGCCCCCGCCGCCGGGCGGGGCGGCGAACAGCCCGGGCCGGTGGGGGGCGTGCTGAGGGCCGTACGGCACCTCGCGGGGCGCGGCGACGAGCGCGGCCAGCTCGCCGCCCGTCTCCAGCAGCGCGTCCAGCCGCCGCACCAGCCCCGCGGGCGGCTCGCGCACCCCCGCCTCCAGCCGGCTGATCATGCTGTGGTGGTAGCCGACGCGCTGGCCGAGCTGCCGCTGGGTGAGTCCGGCCTGCCGGCGCCAGTACCGCAGCCGCCGCCCGAACTCCGCCCAGGGCCGCGTCCCTTGTTCCGGTTCGACGGTCATGGCCCCTCCCGTGGAGGCTCCGCCTCCGACAGTGTGACTCCCGCATTCCGCCGGTACGAGCTTCCGGCGGGACCGGGCACGTACCGCACCGTGTCGGCCCACTTGGCCGAAACCTCGCGCAAATTGGTCTGAACCAAGATGTCCGCCGCCGGCCCCGGCCCGGCACAAGGCCCGGCAGGTGTCCTCCCGTTGCCCCGGGTCGGCATGTTCGTTGGGTTGGTCGAGTGTGCGCGCACGCCGGCCCTCCCCGGGTCGCGGCACCCACGCGCGCCCGGCGAGCGACAAGGAAGAGGCCCAGTGATCCAGGTATCCGTCGAAGATGTGGAAATCGCCCCGGGACACATCTTCGAATGGAGGATGGTCTCCTCGGCCATGGTCGCCTCGGCCGGCTCCGACCGGCCCGGCGGGGCCACCACCTTCAACCAGGCGAAGCACTTCAGCGTCGCCCAGGACGCCCATGCCGCCAACGACACGGTCTGCGCGTACATTGCCGGAACGTTCGACCTGCCGGGCCCGGTCGACCGCGAGGCACTCGGGTCCGCCCTGCTGTACTTCGTCCGCCGCCACGACGTGCTGCGCAGCACGTTCCAGCAGCTCGTCTCCACGGTGGCCTGCGACGTCCTGGGGCCGGAGGACATCGAGCTGAAAGAGGTCGACCTGGGGCCCGCCGGCTCGTCGGCAGAGGTGCGCGACCACCTGCACCAGGTCTTCCAGGAGGTCGATCCGCTGTCCTGGCCCCTGATCCGCATGGGCGCGGTGATCAGGGACGACTCCGCCACCGTGTGGTTCGCCTGCGACCACCTGGTGACCGACGGCCTGTCCACGCCGATCGCCGTGCACGACATCGCCGAGGCCTACCGGGCCTTCTCGCAGGGCCGCACGCCCGACCTCGCCGCGACCGGCAGCTACCTCGCCTTCAGCCGCGAGCAGCGCCGCCGCAACGCCTCCCTGACCGCCGACGACCCCCGGCTGGACTACTGGAAGGAGTTCATGGCCGGTTCCGGCAGCTTCTTCCCGCGGTTCCCGCTGGACCTCGGCCTGGAGCCGGGCCGCATGTACCCGGCGGTCAACGAGACCACGCGGCTGCTCGGCGCCGACGAGACGGAGAGCCTGGAGGCGGCGTGCCGGGCGGCCGACGGCCGGCTCTTCATGGGGCTGCTCGCCGCCGTCGGCGTCTGCCTGCGCAAGGAGGGCGGCCCCGACGTCTACCGCGGCATCATGCCGGTCAGCGACCGCGGGCGCGGCCCCTACGCACACACCATGGGCTGGTTCATCAACACCATGCCCATCGCCTTCCGGGTCGGCGACGGGCAGGACCTCCACACCGTCATGGCCCACGTGCGGGAGGCCTCGACCGAGATGCAGAAGCACCTCGACGTGCCGTTCGTGAAGGCGTGGGAGCTGCTCGCCCCGGTCGAGTACACCCAGTTCCGGTACTGGCCGTACGCGGTGAACTTCTTCTCCTACCTCGACTTCCGGCGCTCGCCCGGAGCGGAGGACCACGTGGCGCGCAACGCCCGCAAGCACGTGTGGCTGGCCCGCTCGAACTGCTACTCCTTCTGGCTCCACCGCACCGAGACCGGCCTGTACATGAACTCCATCTACGCCGGCACGCCCCGGTCGCAGGAGACCACCGCCGCCCTGCAGGCCACACTCCGGCGCACGCTGGTGAACATGGCCGACACCGGGACCTTCTGACCCGGCCCTCCACAGCCCGGCCCTCCACAGCCCGGCCCTCCACAGCCCACCCCGGCCCTCCGCACCCCCGGCCGTGCGAACCCCGGCTTTCCGGACCCCGTTTCCCGGGCCGCAGCGCACCGCCCGCCGAAAGGACCCACACATGACGTCCGTCCGTCCCCCGCGCGGCCGCCGGGGTGCGCTGCTCGCGCTGATCCTGGGCCTGTCGTCGGCCGTGCTCGCCCCCGCGGCGGCACCGGCCGACCGGCCGACCTCCGGGGACCGCCCGGTCGTCGTCACCGGCGGCGGTCCCGTACGGGGCCTGACGCACGACGGCTACACCACCTACGAGAACATCCCCTTCGCCGCCCCGCCCACCGGCCGGCTGCGCTGGCGGCCACCACAGCCGGCCCGGCCCTGGCACGGGGTGCGCGACGCCGGCGCGCCCGGACCGCAATGCCCGCAGCCACCGCTGTTCGGCGGCGCCCCCACCGGGTCGGAGGACTGCCTGAGCCTCAACGTCACCGTCCCGGCGGGGCCCCGGCCGGCCCGCGGCCGGCCCGTCATGGTGTGGCTGCACGGCGGCGGCTTCACTTACGGCTCCGGCGGCCCCCACACCGCGCAGCACCTGGCGGTGCGGGGCGGTGTCGTGGTCGTCACCGTCAACTACCGCCTCGGCATGCTCGGTTTCTTCGGGCACCCCGAACTCGCCGAGGAATCCGTGCCGTTCGGCCTGGCCGACCAGCAGGCGGCCCTGCGCTGGGTACGGGACAACGCGGCGCGCTTCGGCGCCGACCCGGGCAACGTGACCCTCTTCGGCGCCTCGGCCGGCGGCATCAGCACCTGCGCCCAACTGGTCGCGCCGGCCGCCGCCGGACTCTTCCACCGGGCGATCGCCCAGAGCGGCACGTGCACCACGGCGTACCCGTACGGAGCCCTCGTCCCCGACCAGCCCGGCTACCGGCCCTTCATCGCCCAACCCGCCCTGCACGCGGCGGGCGTGGCCGCCGCCCACCGCCTCGGCTGCCGCACCGGCACCGGCGTACTGGACTGCCTGCGCGGCCTCGACGCCGACCGACTGGCCACGCCCGAACTCTCCACCCTCTTCAACAGGCCCGCGTACGGAAACCGGCTCCTGCCCGCGGAACCGGCCCGCGCCCTCGACGCCGGCCGCTTCCACCGGGTGCCCGTCATCCAGGGCACCACCCGCGACGAGATGCGCATGTTCCTCGCCTTCACGCTCACCGCGCACCCCCTGCGCGATGCCCGCGACTACCGATCCCGCCTGCGGAACTCCTTCGGCGACCGGGCCGCGGCCGTCGAAGCCCGCTACCCGCTCGCCGCCCACCCCACCCCCGCGCTCGCCTGGGCGGCGGTGACCACCGACAGCGCCTGGACCTGCACCACCCTGCGTGCCACCCGCGCCCTGGCACGCCATGTCCCCGTCCACGCCTACGAGTTCGCCGACCGTGGCGCACCCGCCCTGGAGTTCCTGCCCGACGTGCCCGGCTTCCCGTACGGCGCCGCACACGGCTTCGAGGTCCCGTACCTCGGTCTGATGGCCGCCCGACAGCCGCTCACCGGCGCGCAACGGGCCCTGGCCGACGAACTGACCGGCTACTGGACGCGCTTCGCGCACACCGGCGACCCCGACGGCGCGGGCGCCCCCCACTGGCCCGCGTACGGGAGCCGGTCCCCGCTCGCCCAGACCCTCGCCCCCGCCCCCGGCGGCATCCACCCCGTCGCCCTGGAGGCGGACCACCACTGCGCCTTCTGGGACGAGGAGCTCGCCCCACCGGGCCACGAGTGAGGCCGAGACCGACGGCACTAGCCGGCGCTGATGGCCGTCACGTGGGTGGTGCCGTCGGGCAGGGCGGCGATGCGGACCTGACCGGCGGCGAACGGATCACGCCCGTTCGGGCCGGGCACCTGCGCGAACGGCGTCCAGGAGCCGTCCGGCCGCCGGACGGCGTGCCAGACCCGGCCGTCGAGGCCGACCGCCACGACCTGGGCGGAGCCGTCCGGGGTCCCCGCGATGCCGACGGCGCTGGCCCCCATGGTGGCGGTGGTGACGCCACGCGGCGGCCGGAAACCGGTCCAGGAGCCGTCGGGCCGCCGCTGCTGGTGGTACACGATCCCGTCGAGCCCGATCGCGAGGACCTGCGAGGAGCCGTCGGGCATACCGGTGATCGCCAGGGCGGGCCCGGAGAACGTGGGGGCGCCGCCGTAGCCGGCCATGCGTCCCCAGGCCGTCCACGCACCGGAACGCCCGCGCACGCAGTGGTACATGGCGCCGTCCGTGCAGTAGCCGAGCAGCTGGGCGGAGCCGTCGGGCATCGCGGCGACCGACACCTTCGTCGCACCCCAGCGGCTCTGCGGGGTGAAGCCGGGCAGCGCCCGGAACCCCGGCAGTCCGCCGTCGGCGCGGCGCACCTGGTGGAAGGCGGTGCCGTCCAGTGCCGTCACCACGATCTGGCAGGTGCCGTCGGGGAAGGCGGCGATGTCCGCCTCCCGGACGGCGAACGCGGCCGAGCCGTCCGGTCCCGCCACGCGCTGCCAGGGCCGCAGCGTCGTCGAACCCCGTACGGCGGTCAGCCACAGGCCGTTGTCGGGCGCGATGCCCAGCACCACGACCGACCCGTCCGCCATCCCGGCGGCGGCGCTCTGCACCCCCGCGAACGAGGCGGCGCCCGCGGTGGCCCCCGGCAGCGGACGCATGCTGCTCCACGAGCCGTCGGGCCGGCGCTCGGTGTGGAACAGCGCCCGCTGCTCGACGTCGTACGGGGGCAGCTGCGCGGAGTGGAACCACACCGGGTTGGTGAGGGCCACCAGTTGGTCGAGGGTGGTGGACGCGGGCTTCAGCCGGCGGACCTCGGCCCGGGCGAACAGGGAGGCCCGGCCCCAGCCCCGCCAGCGCAACTGCCCGCGGCCGCTGCCGTCGATGCAGGTGGCGGCCATGATGCCCCACTCGGTGTACAGCGTGGCCACGGTGTCCGGAGCGCCCTTCACGTCCAAGGTCACGTCGACGGCGTCGAAGAACGACAGCGGCAGCTCCTCGCCGGGCCCCGCGACCGCCCCGCCGGCGCGGGCGGTGAAGTCCACGGTCACGGCCGCGGATTCGACCGCGTACGAGCGGCCCCGGCGCAGGGCGTCCAGTACGGCGGGGGTCGACAGACTGGTGGCGTACACCACGTTGTGGGGCCGGCCGACGGCGTCCGAATGGCTGTGGGCGTCGCTGTTGCCGACGGCGGCGACCCGCTTGCCCAGGCAGAGCATGACGTGCCAGGCGGCGATGTTGGCCGCGTCGTCCAGGGTCCACGGCCCGTTCCACACCTCCAGTGCGTCCACGCGGTCGAGGCCGAACTCCCAGAACGAACCGGCGGCCGGGGTGAGCGGATGGGCGGCGATCGTGAGTCCGCCCAGGCTGTGCACCCGCCGGGCGTGACGGTCGAACACGCCCTGGTCCGCGGGTCCGTAGCGCCAGTCCACCCACTCGCCCTGGGGCAGGCCGACGGCCAGCCAGTGGCCGTGCCGGGTGGTGACCTCCTCCGCGTTGACGACCAGCAGGTCGCCGGGGACGTTCCCGCGCCATGTCACCCCGGTGGAACTGGTGTTGTGGTCGGAGGTGGCGATGAAGTGCAGCCCCTCCTCGCGGGCGGCCGCGACGATCTCGTCCACCGTGCGCTTCCCGTCGGAGTGCACGCTGTGCAGGTGCAGGTCGCCCCGGTACCAGCCGGGCCCCCGCCCGGGCACCTCGGCCGGGAGGACGTCGTACTGAGCCGGGGGGAGCGGTTCGCCGAGGTGCAGGGTGACGTCGACCTGCCAGGCCATGCCGCCGGCGGCGCCGACCATCGGCCCCAGGATCACCGACCAGCCGCCGGGCTCGACGGGCCCGGGCACGTAGCCGGGCGTGGCGTCGGCCGCGGAGACGGTGAAGCCGGACCGCTCGCCGCCCGACCAGCCGCGGAAGCCGGACGGGCCGAAGACGCCCAGGTCCAGGATGCCGGCGGCGGCATCGTGCGAGGTCGCCACGGAGATCCGCTGCACACCGGCGGGGACGTCGAAGGCGACGTACGCCCACTGGTCGTTGCCCTGCGGGGCGCGGCCCCGGTAGGTGGTGGTCACGGTGTCGGTGCCCTGGCCGCTCGTCGCCGCGTACGCGATCGGCGCGGGAACGAGCGCGGCGGCCCCGCCCGCGGCCAGCAGGGTCCCCAGGCGGAGCAGGGACCTGCGGTCGACGCCCGGCGCGGGTTCGGACGCGGCGTTCGGGAGGTGTTCACTCGGCACGGCGGTGCTCTCCGTTCACGGGGAGTGGCAGGGAAGGCGTGCGGGTGCGAGCAGCTACGGGGGGTGGGGGAGCGGTGCGTACGGATCCATACGGGCGTGGGGCGGCGCCCGTACGGATCCGTACGCGCGTGGGCGGTGGGGGAGAGCGGGGTCCCGCCCCGGCGGAACGGGGCTCGGCCGGCCGGTCGGCGCTACCGGTGTGAGCGCTGGGCCTCGACGATCTGTCGCACGGAGCCGTCGAGGTCCGCGCGGGCCTGGACCCGCTCGGCGAATCCGGGGAACTGCCCGGCGATGGCGCTCAGCAGGCGCAGCTCCAGCGGCGCCACGTTGACCTCGCACCGGTCGCGGCGGACGGCCCGCACGACGCCGTCCGCGACCTGGCCGGGGGTGACGGTCCTGATGCCGTTCGGCGTGGCGGCGCCGGTGGCCGCGAACATCCCGGCGTCGCGCACGAAGCCGGGCTGAACCAGGGACACCCCTACCCCCGTGCCCCTGAGTTCCTGGCGCAGCGCGAGGGCGAAGCCGCGCAGCCCGAACTTCGTCGCGTTGTACAGGGAGGTCGACTTGGTGGCCGCCTTGCCCGAAATGGAGCCGACCAGCACGATGTGGCCCCGGCCGCGGTCCACCATCCGAGCCGCGAGCAGCCGGGACAGCAGGACGGGCGCGCGCAGGTTGACGTCGAGGGCGCGGTCGAGCTGCTCCTCGGTGTAGTCGAGGAGGTCGCCGCTGGCGGGCAGGGCGGCGTTCGCGACGAGCACGTCCGTCTCGGCGCAGGTCTCGGCGAGGCGGACGACATCGGCCCGGACGGCCAGATCGGCGACCACGGTACGGGCGCCGCAGGCGTCCGCGGCGGCCTTCAGCGCGTCCTCGCGCCGCCCGGTGACGGTGAGGAGGGCGCCTTGCGAGGCCAGGCGCGAGGCGAGGGCGGCGCCGATGCCTCCGGTGGCCCCGGTGAGCAGAACGTTCGATCCGGACATGTCCACGACGACTCCTGTACGGCGACGACCTTGTTGTTCGTTCGAACGAACAGTAGGGATCGCTCCGCTGCGTGTCCACACCCCGGACACCCCGAACTCCCGCTCCCCGCCCGGGCGGAGGCACCCCCGGATGGGGCAGAATGCCGACATGCCCGCTGCTTCCGACACCCGCCAGAACATCATCGACGCCGTACTGCGGATCATCGGGCAGGACGGCATCGCCGCCCTCACCAACCGGCGGATCGCCAAGGAGGCCGGCGTCTCCCTCGGCTCCGTCACCTACCACTTCGCCACCCAGCACGAACTGCTGCGCGAGAGCCTGCTGCACTTCGTGGCCGAGGAGACCCGGCACTTCACGGCGCTCGCCGACGCCTGCTCCGACGAGCGCTTCGACATCGGTCAGGCGGCCGAGGTGGTGGCACAGGTCGCGGGCGGCAACGCCTTCGACAGCCGCCACATCGCGCCGTTCGAGCTGTACGTGCAGGCCGGCCGAGACGAACGGCTGCGGGCCGCGGCGGCCGAGTGCTTCGCCGCCTACGACCTGCTGGCCACCCGGATCCTGGCCCAGCTCGGCGTCCCCGACCCCGAACGCCTCGCCGGCGCGGCGGTCGCCCTCGTCTTCGGCCAGCAGCTGCGCCGCCTGGCCACCGGCGCGCCCGCCGAGGACCTCGTCGACACCCTGCTGGTCCTCACCGCGCTCACGCCACCGCGGAACCCGTAACGGCTGTCGGCTCCGCTCGTGAGCCGCGCCGTGCCCGAACCGGGACTCCGGTCATAAGTCCTGTTTATGAGGTCATAAAGGCAACCGGGGTGCCAGCTTAGGGTCGCCTTAGTTTAGGGTTCTCTTGATCGTGTCGTGATGTGACGTTCGAAGGGAATTGCCATGCCTCGCCCCCTGCGCGTAGCAATCGTCGGTGCCGGTCCCGCTGGGATCTACGCCGCGGACGCGCTGCTCAAATCCGAGGCAGCCGCCGACCCCGGCGTGTCCATCGACCTCTTCGAACGGATGCCGGCCCCCTTCGGGCTGATCCGCTACGGCGTCGCCCCGGACCACCCGCGCATCAAGGGCATCATCACCGCCCTGCACCAAGTGCTCGACAAGCCGCAGGTGCGCCTCTTCGGGAACGTCGACTACCCGACGGACATCACGCTCGACGACCTGCACTCCTTCTACGACGCCGTGATCTTCTCGACCGGTGCCACCGCCGACCGCAGCCTGGACGTCCCCGGAGTGGAGCTCGACGGCTCCTACGGCGCGGCCGACTTCGTCTCCTGGTACGACGGCCACCCGGACGTGCCGCGCACCTGGCCGCTCGACGCGGAGAAGGTCGCGGTGCTCGGCGTCGGCAACGTCGCCCTCGACGTCGCGCGCATCCTGGCCAAGACGGCCGACGAACTGCTGACCACCGAGATCCCGCCGAACGTCTACGACGGCCTCAAGGTCAACAAGGCCGTGGAAGTGCACGTCTTCGGCCGTCGCGGCCCGGCGCAGGCCAAGTTCAGCCCGATGGAACTGCGCGAGCTCGACCACTCGCCGAGCATCGAAGTCATCGTCAACCCCGAGGACATCGACTACGACGAGGGCTCGATCGCGACCCGCCGCTCCAACAAGCAGGCCGACATGGTCGCCAAGACCCTGGAGAACTGGGCGATCCGCGACATCGGCGACCGCCCGCACAAACTGTTCCTGCACTTCTTCGAATCGCCCGCCGAGATACTCGGCGAGGACGGCAAGGTCGTCGGCCTGCGGACCGAGCGCACCGAACTCGACGGCACCGGCAACGTCCGCGGCACCGGCGAGTTCACCACCTGGGACGTCGGGTCGGTGTACCGCGCGGTGGGCTACCTCTCGGACGAACTCCCCAAGCTGCCCTGGGACGTCGCCTCGGGGACCGTCCCGGACGAGGGCGGCCGCGTGCTCGCCGCCGGGCAGCACCTGCCGTCGACGTATGTCACCGGCTGGATCCGCCGCGGCCCGATCGGCCTGATCGGACACACCAAGGGCGACGCCAACGAGACCGTCGCGAACCTGCTCGCCGACCACGCCGGGGGCCGCCTGACGGTCCCGGCCCAGCCCGCCCCCGACGCAGTCGACGCGTTCCTCGCCGGGCGGGGCGTGCGCTACACCACGTGGGAGGGCTGGTACCGCCTCGACGCGGCCGAGAAGGCGCTGGGCGAACCGCAGGGCCGCGAGCGCGTGAAGATCGTGGAGCGCGAGGGCATGCTCGACGCCAGCGGCGCCTGACCTGACCCCAACCCCGACCCCGACCCGCATCCCCGAGGCCTCTCGGGGGTGCGGGGGCGACGGCGTGGGAGCGTTCCCATGGTCTTGACATGGGCACGGCGGTGGCGGTTCACTCGGCCCACGTTCAGGTCTGGACCAGTACTCGAATCGAGGACTCCATGCCCGCCACGCCCCCTTCCGCGCGCCGACGCCCGTTACGCCTGGCCGCCCTCGCCGCGGCCGCCCTCACCGCGGTCCTCGGCTGGGGGCCGGCGGCCGCCGCGCCGCCGCCCGCCGGAACCCCGGTCGCCGCCGCCGCTGCCGCCGTCACCTTCGAGGACACCTTCGACGGTCCGGCGGGGTCCGCCGTGAACCCCGGCAAGTGGCAGATCGAGACCGGGGACAACGTCAACAACCACGAACGCCAGTGGTACACGCCCGGCGCCGCCAACGCCGCCCTCGACGGGCGGGGCAACCTGGTGATCACCGCCCGGCGCGAGAACCCCGGCAACCACCAATGCTGGTACGGCCGTTGCGAGTACACCTCGGCCCGGCTGAACACCTCCGGCCGGTTCACCCAGGCGTACGGACACGTCGAGGCGCGGATGAAGGTGCCGCGCGGGCAGGGCATGTGGCCGGCGTTCTGGATGCTCGGGCACGACCTGGGCCAGGTGGGCTGGCCGAACAGCGGCGAGATCGACGTCATGGAGAACGTCGGCTACGAACCCTCCACCGTCCACGGGACCCTCCACGGCCCCGGGTACTCGGGCGGCGGCGGCATCGGCGCCGCCTACACCCTCTCCGGTGGGCGCGCCTTCGCCGACGACTTCCACACCTTCGCCGTCGACTGGGCGCCGGGCTCGATCACCTGGTCCGTGGACGGACAGGTCTACCAGCGCCGCACCCCCGCCGACCTCGGCGGCCGGCAGTGGGTCTTCGACAAGCCGTTCTTCCTGATCCTGAACCTCGCGGTGGGCGGCGACTGGCCGGGTCTGCCGGACGGTTCGACCCCCTTCCCGAGCCAGTTGGTCGTCGACCACGTCCGCGTCACGACCTCGGGCGGCGGGGGCGCCGGCGGCACGTTCGTCGGCCTCGCCGGCAAGTGCCTGGACGTGGCCGGGTCCCAGACCGCCAACGGCACCCAGGTCCAGCTCTACACGTGCAACGGCACCGCGGCCCAGCGGTGGACCCTGCCGGGCGACGGCACGGTACGGGCCCTGGGCAAATGCCTCGACGTGAGCAGCGGATCGACGGAGCCGGGCGCCAGGATCCAGCTGTGGGACTGCAACGGCACCGGCGCGCAGCGCTTCGACTACAACGCGGCCACCCGGGACCTGGTGAACGTCCAGGCCGACAAATGCGTCGACGTCCGCGACCAGGTCTCGGCGGACGGCACCCCGGTCCTGCAGTGGTGGTGCACGGGCAACCCGAACCAGAAGTGGACCCTGACGAGCTGACCCGCGCGAGAAACCGGAGGTCAGCGGTCCGGGGCCCGCCGAAGCGGCGCCCGGAGGGCCGTGCGAGGCTGCGGCCCATGACTGTGGAACCGAGTGATTTCGTCAAGCGGCTGCCGATCGGCGAGCAGATACCCCTGCCGGCCGACGGGATCCCGTTCTGGGAGGTGTTCCCCTACGACGGGGACGTCCGGATCAAGGTGCTGGACGAACCCGTGCTGCCCGAACCGCCGCGCGAAGGCGACAACGGCACCGACTGCCACGGCTGTTCGCCGGGGGAGGGCCGGCTGCTGTGGAGCGACGAGCACTGGCAGGTGCACGGCTTCCCGCAGCCCGAGGGGCTGCCCGCCCTGGTGATGCTGCTGTCCAAGGAGCACTTCGACCTGCACGAGATGCCGTCGGAGCGGGCCGTGGAACTCGGTGCGATGATCCAGCGCGCGGAGCGGGCGGTGCTGTCCTTGGGCGGCATCGCCCGCGTGCACGTCAACCGGTACGGCGACGGCAGCTCGCACCTGCACTTCTGGCTGATGGCCCGGCCCGAGGGCATGCTGCAGATGCGCGGCACCTGCCTGCCGCTGTGGGGCGACGTGCTGCCCAAGCCGCCGCTGGAGGAATGGCGCGAGACGAACCGGCGCATCGCCCACGCGATGGCGGCCGATGGCGGCACGGCCCACGTGTAGAGACCGCTGCGGGCGGCGCTCGGCCGGAGACCGGCGCGGGCGCCGCTCGGCGCGGCGGCGGGTTCGCGGCGAGCCGGTGCCGTGCGATCTGCTCGCGGGTGGCGACCCACGCGCGCCCCGCCGCGCGACGTGCTTCAGGAAGCCGTCGAGTCAGTACGTGTGACCCACGTACGCCAGCGCCTGCTTCAGCAGCACACCGTGGCCGCCGGGCATTTCGCTCTGCACGGCCTGCAGGGCCGCCTCCTCCGGACTGAACCAGACCAGGTCGAGGGCGTCCTGCCGGGGCCGGCAGTCGCCGCTCACGGGCACGATGTAGGCGAGGGACACGGCGTGCTGGCGCGGGTCGTGGTACGAGGTGACACCCGCGGTGGGGAAGTACTCGGCGACGGTGAAGGGTTGCAGCGAGGCGGGCACGCGGGGGAGCGCGACCGGCCCGAGGTCCTTTTCCAGGTGCCGCAGCAGCGCGTCACGGACCCGCTCGTGGTACAGGACGCGGCCGGAGACCAGGGTCCGGCTGACCGTGCCGTCCGGCCCGATGCGCAGCAGCAGTCCGATGCTGACGACTTGGCCGCTGTCATCCACGCGTACGGGTACGGCCTCCACGTACAGGATCGGCATCTGGGCCCGGGCTGTCTCCAACTCGTCCGTGGTCAGCCAGCCGGGCGTGGTCTTGGTCGTGTCAGACATTGCGTGATCATACTTTCCGGACAGGGCGCGGCGCAGGATATGCGGGGTGCGGAACGGCACGCCGAGATCGAC
This sequence comes from Streptomyces sp. NBC_00239, assembly GCF_036194065.1. Classification (NCBI taxonomy): domain Bacteria; kingdom Bacillati; phylum Actinomycetota; class Actinomycetes; order Kitasatosporales; family Streptomycetaceae; genus Streptomyces; species Streptomyces sp. NBC_00239. The sequence continues at coordinate 7,855,354 of NZ_CP108095.1, forward strand.
GGTGTCCGCCGGGCCGTGGCCGACTCATGCGGACCGCCGGTCCGGTTTCGCCGGCCCGCGGGTTGCCGGAGCATGAGGGGGCGCCTCCGGGGTAGGCGAGGGTTCCGGGACACTCCAGGGAGGCGCTATGTCGGATGCCGGCGAAGCCGGACGGGACGAGACCGTGCAGGAACGGGCGGACCGGCAGTGGCAGGAACTCATCCAGGAGATCCGCGTCGCCCAGACCGGCGTCCAGATCCTCTTCGGCTTCCTGCTCACGGTCGTCTTCACGCCCGTCTTCCGGGGGCTCGAACAGACCGACAAGACGATCTACGTCATCACCGTGGTGCTGGGTTCCCTCGCGACGGGCGCGCTCATCGGACCGGTCGCCTTCCACCGCATCGTCTCCGGCCGCCGGATCAAACCCGAGGCGGTGGCCTGGGCCGCGCGCCTGACCTTCATCGGCCTCATCCTCCTGCTCGCCACCTGCACCGCGGCCCTCCTCCTCGTACTGCGGGTCGCCACCGACAACGCGATCGTCCCGTGGCTCGTGGGCGGCGTACTGGCCTGGTACCTGCTCTGCTGGTTCGCGCTGCCCCTCTGGGCCCGAATCCGCTACACCGCCGAAGACTGACCCTCCGGCCGCGATCCCTTCCCCGTCTTACGGTGATCACCGTCTTGCCCGGCAGCTGCCGGGACTCGATCGCCGCCCGCGCCGGCGCGGCGCGCTCCTCGCCGCCGTACTGGTGCTCGCCAAGCTCCGCGACGACGAGGGCCTCTTCCACTCGCCGCTGGCCGCGACCCTCGCCCTGTGGCTGTCCCTGCACACCCTCGGCCCCTGACCGGCCCGCCGCCTTGAGGTGCCCCCCGTGGCGCCTCCGCCGGTCACTTCCGCCAGAACAGGTGGTGCGTCACCCCGCTCGAACTGGGCACGACGTCCAGGTGGAACCGGTCGCGCAGCTCGTCGGGTGACTCCCAGAGCCGTGCGCCGGATCCGAGGCGCACCTTCGAGACCGACACGTGCAGGGTGTCGACGAGGTCGGCGTCGAGGAACTCCCGGACGGTGGCGGCCCCGCCGCCGAGCCGTACGTCCTTGCCGTCCGCGGCTTCCCGCGCCTGCTCCAGGACGGCGGCCGGGTCGCCGTCGACGAAGTGGAACGTGGTGTCGGAGAGCGTGAACGACGGGCGCGGGTGGTGGGTCATGACGAACACCGGGGTGTGGAACGGGGGCTCGTCGCCCCACCAGCCGCGCCAGTCGAGGTCCTGCCACGGCCCGCGCTGGGGCCCGAACTTGTTGCGGCCCATGATCTCGGCGCCGATGTTCCGCGCGAAGTCCCGGACGAAGTAGTCGTCGAGCCCCCGGCTCCCGCCCGCGTCCGTACGGCCGGGCCAGCTCGCCGTGGCCAGGGCCCAGGAGAGCAGGTCCCCGGGGTCGGCATGACCGAACGGTCGCTCCAGGCTCTGCCCGTCCCCGGCCCCGAATCCGTCACTCGAGACACCGAAGTTCTGGACCCTCAACAGTTGCTTCACGTGCTTCCTCCCGCGTTGTCGACCACAGTGGGACTGCCGGAGCCGGCCGGACTCATCGCCGCGGCCCCGACCGGCCCATCGTCGGACGGGCGGCCCGCCATCGCTCGGCGCGCCACGCGGGAGCAGACCGGCCGTCATCCGGGGCCGCCCTGCCGCGTGGGGTGGGAGTGCCGCGGGCCACACTGGACGAGCGCGGACGGGCGACTCGGTAGTTTCGACGCGCGGCACGTGCGGCGCAGGGGAGCGCAGCGCGGTCGCCGGGCGTTGGATCGTCGAAAGAGTGATCTCGTTGTACGTGACGCACAGTCCGAGGGATGAGGAGGAAGAGCGATGAGCGCGGCCGGTGAGGGACGGCAGTGGCCCGACGAGGTCAGTGTCGACAACGCGAGGATGACGCTGGTGCAGCTCCTCGCGCGGGCGGGGGTCTCTTCCGATGATGCGCGGCAACTGATCGGGCTGGTCGAGGCGGGGGCGCTCGCGCTGGCGCACGGGGAGCTGAGCGGCGGCAGCCGGAGCGCCCCGGGCGACAAGGGCGCGGCGTACGAGTCGGGTTGGCTCGACGGTGCCGGGGGCCTGCTGGAGGAGCTCGCCGTGGTCGCCGAGCGGTCCCTGGTACGGGTGGTGGGCGCGGACGAGGGGCGTTCGCGGGCCGGGCGGATGGAAGTGGAGCGGACGCGGGTGGCGCTCACCCCGGTGTACCTGTCGTTCACCGCGGCCTCGGAACTCGATCCGGAAGTGACCGAGGAGGTGCTCGCCGCCGTCCTCGCCACGATGAGCGCGCGGCAGCGAGCCGGGTACGCCGGGCGCCTGACCGAGTTCGCCTCGGCCCACCGGACCCGGCTGGAACGGCTCTTCGCGGCGTTCGGACCGGACAGCGCCATCGCGATCCACGGCCGCTATTCGCTCCTCCACTCCCTCACGTGCACCGCCGTGCTGGAGCGGCTCGTCAACGCGCCGCGGGAGCTGCGGGAGGAGTGGGACGCCGCGGAGCTGCCGCCGGCGTGGCTGGACGGGCTGACCACCGCCTGGGACACCGCCGCCTGACAGCCGCGCCCCGGCCCCGCCCACGGGTGCCCGCGGCCGCCGGGATCCGAGATCGGGCGAAGGCGGGGGCGGGGCGCCGGGCGAGGCGGGCTGGGAAAAGCGGTGTTCGATGCGTCGGTTTCCTTCGATTCTGGGGGCGGAAGTGGGCCGGGACACACCCCTGAAAGGGGTACGGGCGGTCACTCGGGGTGAGATCGGGGGCCTGTGGCGGTGAGGCGGCCCACAGGACCCACGTCACATACGAGCCGCGGTAGTAGCCCCCCGGCCCGCCGCCGGACCCCCCTTCACGCCGGTGCCGACCTGCGCGGATGCGGCCTCGGCCGGCGGGGGGCCGTTGGGCGGCGGCTGCGATCGGGGCTAGTACCGGGCGTCGTTGCCAGGCCGCCGGCGGCCTGGCTAACTGGTTGATGTCGCCAGCCGGCCCGGGTGCAACACCCGCCGCGGACGAACCCCTCTCCTTTGCGTGAGTGGCTCACGCATGTCTTCGGCATGCGGCGACCGCCCTTGTTCCCGATGGAAGGCTTTCCGTGTCCCACGCCGTCATCCGCCGTATCGCCGCTTCCAAGAAGGCCCTCGCGGGCACCGTCGTCGCTCTCGGCGCCGCCGGTTCCCTGCTTGCCGCCGTTCCGGCGCAGGCGGCTCCCATGGACGCCAAGGCGATCGCGCACCGGATGATCCCGGACGCGGCCCAGTTCCAGGCCTTCAGCAACATCGTGTCCCACGAGAGCGGCTGGAACCACACCGCCACCAACTCCGCCTCCGGCGCGTACGGCCTGGTCCAGGCCCTCCCGGCCTCCAAGATGGCCTCCGCCGGCTCGGACTGGAAGACCAACCCCGCCACCCAGATCAAGTGGGGCCTGGACTACATGAACGACCGCTACGGCAGCCCCGTCGGCGCCTGGAACTTCTGGCAGCAGAACCACTGGTACTAAACCACCAGCGGCAGCAGTCACCACACGAAAACGCCCGGCCGGGGCTTCCCCGGCCGGGCGTTTTCGCGTACCCGGCCGGTGCCCCGGCCCGGCCCGGGTCCGGCTGCCTCGACGGTGTCCGTGTCCGTGTCCGTGCCCGTCACCCGGCCGCCGGCCCAAGCCGCGGCTCGGGCTCGACCTCGATGTGTACGCGGTCCAGGGCCGCCTCCGCGCGGCGGACGGCCTCGTCGGAGTCGGCGCCGAGCGCGGTGACGGCGACCGGCCGCCAGGCGTGGTGCCGCCGCCGCTCGACCCGCTCGCCGACCGCGGCACGGACCGTCACGTCGACCACGCCTTCCACCGCGCGCGCCTCATCGATCCCCGAGATCCGCGTCACGCGGCCCGTCGCGGGGGCGAAGGCGAAGCGCAGCGCGGCAGCCCTCGGCGCGTCCTCGAAGGGCTTGATCTCGTCCAGGACCCGCTCGCCGAGGGCCTGCCGTACGACGAGGTCGACGAACGGCAGATCGGTGGCCAGCTCGACGAGGCGGGCGATGCCGTCGCCGCCGACCCGGGTGTGCGTCTCGACCGTGCGCGGCCCGCGCTCGGTGAGGATGACCTCGGTGTGCGACGGGCCGTCGGTGATCCCGAGCGCGTCGAGCACGCGCTGCACGTGCGCGAACACGTGCGGTGCGAAGGCCGGGCCGAGGGGAGCGGGGACCACGTGCCCCAGTTCCACGAAGCTCGCCGGATCGATGGTCTTGCCCGTGATCGCGACCAACCGGTGCCGTCCCGCCTCGGACACGCACTCGACGCTGATCTCGGGTCCGCGCAGCCGCTCCTCGGCCACCAGCGGCAGGCCGGGCTCGCTCAACGCAGGCCAGTGGGCGACGGCCGCCTCCTCCGAGACGATCTCGGTGACGTGCAGGCTGCCCTGGCCTTCGAGCGGCTTGACGATGACCGGGTACCCCACCCGTGCGCCGAAGCCGCGCAGCGCGTCGAGGCCGGTCACAGGGGCCGACGCGATGTCCTCCACTCCGCACTCGCGCAGCCGCTCGCGCATCCGCGCCTTGTCGCGGGACAACAGCACGGGCTGTGCGTCGAGGAACGGCAGCCCCAGGTGCGCCGCGACCACGGACGCGACGAGCTGCTCCTCGTCGTGCAGGCAGACCACGGCTTCGACGGGGTCCGCCGCGTGCACCGCGGCGACCAGGGCCGCGACGGTCTCCGGCCGCTCCTCGTCGTCCACGACCAGCAGCCGGGCGTGCCCGGCCCGCAGGTCGGCGGTGTCCGCGCGGGAGCGGCGCTCGACGAGGGTGACCCGGGCCCGGGCGAGGACCGCGGCGTGCATGGGGCGGGGGCCACCGATCAGGGCGACGTGCGTCATGTCAGCCTCCTGGGCCGTGCGAAGAGGGGCGTAGACGTGGGTTGGCCAGGAATCCGGCCGCGATGACGGGCGCCAGCGCCAGTGACAGCCACCAGACGAACGCCGGCGCGGCCCCGTACAGGCCGAGCCCCACCACCGGGGCGAGGATGAAGGCCACCGAGAAGGTGGCGAAGTAGGCGGACATGTGGCCCGCGCCGTGCGGTGCTGCCAGGGACGCGGCGGCGGCCATCGACGTCGGCATGATCAGGATCTCTCCCACGGTCCAGGCGACGACCAGGGGCGCCAGGGCGAGCGGGCCGCCGGCCAGCGGGGTGAGGCCGAAGCCGACGCCCACGAGCAGCGCGCCCGCGGCGAGGATCCGGCGCGCGTCCACGGCCTCGGTCCGGTGGGTGATCCACACCTCGAAGACGACGAGGATCACCGAGCTGCCGCCCAGCAGCAGGCCGAAGGAGGCCTCGTCGATCCCGTGGTGGTCGAGCAGGTACAGCGGGTAGGCGCTGGAGACCTGCATGAAGATCAGGAGGGTGAGGCCGAGGCAGCCGAGGAAGGCGAGGTAGCCCGCGTCCCGCCACCACCGCCCGCCGTCCCCGTCCTCAGCCGGCGTCCCGGACGCCTCCCCGGAGGGATCCCCGGCCCCCGGCGCCTCCTCGCCCGTACGCCCCCGACGCCGCGGGTCGAACACCAGCACCACACCGACCGCGGCGACGACGCACGTGAGGCCGTCGACGGCGAACAGCCAGGCGTATCCGACGCCGGCGAGCAGCCCGCCGAGAGCCGGTCCGGCGGTCATCCCGAGGTTGACCGCCAGGCGGTTCAGGGCGAACGCACGGCGCCGCACCTCCGGCGGCGCGCAGGCGCTCAGCGCGGCGGCATTGGCCGGGCGGAAGCTCTCCGTCAGCGCCCCGAGGACGGCCACCCACACCACGACGGCGGCCGGCTCGCGCAGGGCGGACAGGACGAGGAAGCCGAGCGCCGTGCCGGCCAGGGAGCCCGCCTGGACCCGGAAGGCGTCGGCCCGCCGCAGGGCCCAGCCGCCCGCGAAGCTTCCCGCGACGGCGCCCGCCCCGTAGGCCGCGAGGACCGCGCCGACCGTCCCCGCGCCCATCCCCAGCTCGCGGGTCAGGTACAGGGACAGGAAGGGGACCACCATGGTGCCGGCCCGGTTCACGAACATCACCAGGGCCAGCAGCCACACCTCGGGGCGCAGCCCCCGGTAGGCGTCCGCATAGCCGTCGATCAGTGCCCGCCCGCCCCGTGGCGGGGCCTGCGCACTCATGGTGCCTTCCTGGTCGCGACGAGCAGCGTGTGGTCGAGGTGGCGCACGTCCGAGCGCTCGACCTCGGCGAAGCCGGCCTCGCGCAGCCAGTGCTCGTGCTGCCGGGCCGGGTAGGCCATCCCCTGACCCGAGGCGACGGTGAGGAAGTAGATGGACGACTTGGCCGCCTGCAGCCCGCCGGCCTCGTCGTCGTCGCAGGTCAGGGTCCAGATGAAGAGCTTGCCGCCGGGCGGCAGCTGCGCGAAGGCCTTGTCGTAGAGCCGCATGATGCGCTCCTCGTCGAAGATCTCCACGAGGTGCGACATGAGGATGGCGTCACCCTTCGGCCAGGGGTCCTCGAACATGTCCGCCGGGTGGCAGTCGATGCGCTGCTCCATCCCGGCCGCCGCGATCCGCTCCTCGGCGATCCCGCAGACCGACGGCAGGTCGACCAGGGACACCGACAGGCCGGGGTGGCGCCCGCACAGCCGCAGCGCGTTGGTGGCGTCGCCGCCGCCGACGTCGACGAGGGTGCCCACCTCGTCGAGCTGGGGGACGTCGAGCATGCGCGGCGACAGCCGGGTGTACGCCCCCATGGCCTCCTGGAACAGCGACTCCAGCGCGGGGCGCTCGGCCAGCCGCGCGTACAGGGTGTCGCCGGAGCCCGGGAACTCGTCGAGGCCGGCGGCGCGGCCCTCGCGGACCGCCGCGGTGAAGTGGGTCGACCCCTGCTGCTGGATCTTCTGGTTGTAGACGGCGAAGGAGGCCATCGACTGCGGGGCGTCGGTCACCAGGAACCGGGCCGCCAGCTCGCTGTTGCGGTACCCGTCGCCGTCGCGTTCCACGACGTCCAGCGCCGAGCAGGCCAGCAGCAGCACGCGGGTGCCGTGCGCGTCGAGGGACAGCTCCTTGGCGAGCACTTCGCCGGTGCTCCCCGGGTACTTGTCCAGTGCGTCGAACAGGCCGACCTCGCACGCCGTCGCCAGGGTCTGGGTGAAGACCCAGCCGTTCATGAGGGTGCAGAGGCGGTTCCACTGGTCTGCCGAGATGGGCTGCTGCTGCATGGCGTTACCTCACAGGGAAGGGAGGGACAGGGCTTCGAGCAGGGTGTTGTTCGCGTGGCGGGTGCCGATCGTGATCCGGCACGTGTCCGCGACGACGTGCGAGGTGTCGGCGACGAGGATCCCCGCGTCGCGGAGCAGGTCCAGGACGTGGTCGTGCTTGTACAGGCGCACCAGGAGGAAGTTCGTCTCCGACGGGAACACCCGGTCCACCAGGGGGTGTTCGGCCAGCGCCGCGGCCATCCGGGCGCGCTCGGCGCGGATCCGGGGGAGTGCGGCCAGCACCTGCCGGGGGCTGGTCAGCCGGGCGCGTACGGCGTTCTGGGCCGGGGCGGTGAACCCGAAGGGCACCTGCACCCGCCGCAGGGCCTCGATGATGCCGGGAGCGGCCAGCACCACCCCGCAGCGCGCCCCGGCGAGGCCCCACGCCTTCGAGAGCGTACGGAGCACCACCAGGTTGTCGTACCGCGCGAGCAGGTCGGCGTACGAGGGGCCCTCGCTGAACTCGACGTACGCCTCGTCGACCACGACCAGGCCGCGGCTTTCGCCGACGACCTCCAGGACCTGTTCGCGGTCCAGCCTGGTGCCCACGGGATTGCTCGGATCGCACAGGAAGGTCACCCGTGCGTCGGCCGCCAGGATCCGCTCGGTGTCGAGTTCCGACAGGTCGTCGCCGCGCAGCGGCGCCTCGACGACCGGCAGGCGCAGCAGGCGCGCCCAGTGGTCGTACGCCTCGAAGGTGGGCGGTGTGACGCACACGCGGTGGCCGGGCGCGGTCAGTGCCATCAGGAGCAGCGCCACGCCGTCGACCGCGCCGCTGGTGAACAGGACGTGGTCCGCGGTCAGTTCGCCCGCGCCGCCGTCGCCCGGCAGCTTCGAGAGCGCGTCCAGGTAGGCCGTGGCGAGGTCGGCCGTGTCGAGGTCGGGGTACTGGCCCTCGGCGCCCAGCAGCGCGTTGGTGTTGCTGGACAGGTCCACCGTGTCGAACCGGGGCCGGTGGCGGCCCCGGACCGGCCCGGGTACGGGAGCCGCGGCGACCGGCGGCGTCGCGAAGACCGACAGCCGCGGCTCCTCGTCCCCTTCGGCCCCGGGGAGTACGAGGCCGGGGGCGCGGACCCAGTGGTCGAGGGGGTACACCAGGTCGGCGCCCAGCCGGCGCTTGGCGTCGGCGCCGCCCCGGCCCAGGTGTACCCAGTCCAGGCCGTCGCGCCGGGCGTCGAGGTAGAGCCCGTAGAAAGTCGCCACGTACACGTTGCGCAGCGCGGCCGGGTGGCCGTGGCGGATCGCCTGCGTGAGGTAGTAGACGCCCCGGCCGTTGTGGGACCTCATCAGCAGCCCGGCCTGCACGGTGACGTCCATGTGGCGGCGCACGAGCAGCTCGGCGCGCCCGGCGAGCGGGCCGGCGGCCAGCGCGTCCAGGGCCTCGGCGTCGTACGGGTTGTAGCTGCCGCCGTGGCGCTCGGCGTGGTCCCGGTGCAGTTCCAGGAACGCCTCGCGCGCCCAGGGCTTGTCGCCGAGTCCGGTCAGGGGGATGCGCTCCCAGCTGACCTCGCGGCCGAGCGCGTGGTGGCGGCGGCGCAGGTCACGCAGCCGGCGGGCGCCGATACGGGTGCGCAGCGCCTCGTCCACGTCCCCGGTCAGCCGGACGACGGACTCGTCGCCGGCGGGTACGGGGACGAATCCGGCCGCCCGCAGCGCACGCGTGTCGTCGACGCGGCGCACGTGCGGTACGACGATCTGCTCGGCGCCGAGCGCGTGCGCGCGGCGGACCAGCGCGTCGAGCACGTCGTGCCCCGGGGCGGGGCTCGTCGGGTTGTACAGGGCCCCGCCGCCGATCAGGGTCGGGCGCTCGACCACCTCGGGGTCCAGGGCGGCGAACGCCCCGGAGAGGTGGTCGAGCCGGGCCAGGGAGCACACGGGGGCGCCGGAGCCGAGCGCCGCGCACAGCACCTGCTCCAGGGCGTCGATGTCGGAGGCTCTGCGCACCGGTCAGCCCCGCTCGGCGAGGACCAGCGTCGCCATCCGGTCGAGCATCGCTTCCAGCATGTCCCAGCTCTCCTCCAGCACCTCGTGCAGCCGCAGGTACGTGCGGGGGTGCTGGCCGGACACCAGCTCCACTCCGAGTTCCGCGTGGCCCTCGTCGTGGTCGCTGTGGATGCCGAAGTACGGCGCCAGCAGCTCGTCGTCGGCGAACAGCTTGGCCGCCTCCGTGTGGAAGGCGTCCGCGCTGGTCTCCAGGACCAGGTGGACCAGGGCGGTCTTCTCCAGCTCGTCGAACGAGATGATCCGGTTGAGGAACCAGGTGCCGGTCGCCTCGACCACCGGGTCGCGGCGCCGCTTGCCGGTGACGGCGGGCGTCAGCAGGCCGTCGTGCCCGTACTCCTCGGCGAGGTGCTGCCGGTAGACGCCCTCGAACGGCTCCCGCGAACACAGGCCCTGCCGCAGGAACATCAGCCGCTGGAAGGTGGCCGACCAGGACTGGAGCAGGTCCAGGAAGACCCCGCGGGCGGCCTCGTCGTACAGGGCTCCGTCCCGCAGCAGCCGGAAGAACGGGATGTCCACGTGCGCGGCGAGACGGCGCTCGTTGTAGGCCATCAGCTCGTCGAGGGAGGTCGCCCGGTCGGCGATGCGGACCCGGGCGTCGGCCGGGTCCTCGTACAGCCCGGCGCCCTCGAACTGCACCGACAGCGCGAACAGGCCCTTCTCGCCGCCGCCTTCGAAGCCGTGCGAGCAGCCGGCGGGGACCAGGACCGCGTCGCCCTCGCCGATCTCGGCTTCGGTCTGGCCCACCACGCGGCCCGAGCCCTGGGTCACGAGGATCATGGAGGCGGTCGGGTGGACGTGCGGCTCGAGGGTGCGGCCCGCGGGCAGGTGCGTCCACGACAGCGACAGCCGGGAGTCCTCCGGGAGGAAGCGCGCCAGGGTGTCGTTGCGGCGGAAGTCCCGCTGCTCCCCGAGATCGATCGTGCGGCCGTCGACGAGCACTTCGCCGATCGAGGGGATGTCCTGCCGGGGGACGACGGTCACGTGGGTCAAGGGGTCCATGGTTCAGCCTTTCTGCTGGGTCGGAAGTGCCAGGTGGGCCGGAAGTGCTCGACGGGTCGGGAGGGCCCGGTCGGTGAGGAGTGCCCGGCCGCGGAGGATGCCCGCGAGCACGGACTCGGCGGCGATCAGGCCGGTGGCGCGTCTGATCCGGGCCTGGCGCCGGATGATGCGGTGGGCCTCGCTGTAGCGGCGCTCGCTGTGCGCGACGAGCTCGTACTCGTAGTGCCACCGGCCCGGGGCCCGGCCGGCCAGCCACCGGTCGATCGTCTGGCGGCTGTGCAGCCGGGCGGAGCCGACGCCCTCGCGGAGGTAGTCGAAGTGGTGGGAGGACAGCTCGGAGAGCGCCTCGGTGTCGGCGCGCCGCCGGTCCTCGAAGGCCGCGAAGGCCTCGGCGCGGTCGCCGTGGCCGCGCAGCGCCTCGGACAGCGCGACGGCGTCCTCCAGGGCGGCGTTCATGCCCTGCCCGTAGAACGGGAACACGGCGTGGCACGCGTCGCCGACGAGTACGACGTCCCCGCCGCTGTGCCAGCGGGACACCTTCGTGCTCAGGAGGCCCGAGTACGGCGCGTCCCGAAGGGACTCGCGCAGGCTGGCCGCGCTGCGGTACAGCGCCGGGAACCACCGCTCGAAGTCGCGGCGCGGATCGGTCTGACCGTCGCGCTGGTGGACGAAGCAGCAGCAGAACGAGCCGTCGTCGTTGGGGATCGCCACGAGCGCGGCGTCCTTCGCCGGCCAGCAGTGGAGGATGTCCGGGGCCAGGCCCAGCGTGCGGGCGTCCTCGGCGCTCACGGTGAGTTCCGCGTAGCCGCACGGGAAGTGGGCGCGCTCGAAATCGACGAACGGGCCGCGCAGGACGTGCTCGCGGGTCCTGGAGTGCACGCCGTCGGCGCCGACGACGAAGTCGCAGTCGAGCGCGGTGTCGGTGTCCCCCTCGCGGGCGAGCAGGACCCGGCCGGCCTCGATGCCGGTGAGCCGGTGGCCGAAGTGCAGCCGGATACCGGACTCCTGGTACGCGGCCTTCACCAGCACCCGGAGCAGGTCGCCGCGCTTGATCGCGTACAGGGTGGCGTCCGCGGTGCCGTAGCGCTGGAGCACCGGGCGGCCGCCGATGTGGGCCATCCGGCCCTGGAGCGTGACGGCGCCGGCGAGGACGTCGTCGGCCACGCCGAGCCGCTCCAGCACCCGCAGGCCGCGGCCCGACAGGGTGAAGTTGATGGTCCGCTGGCCGCTGCCGAGGGTGTCGGTCGTCTCGCCCTCGGTGCGCCTCTCGATGACGTCGACCCGGTAGCCGTCGCGGGCGAGCAGCAGCGCGACCGCGATGCCGCTGATCCCGGCGCCGACGACTGCGGCGCGCCCGGGTCCGGGGCCTGGTCCTGGGCTGGGCCCCGGGCCGGATCCCGGGCTGGGCCCGGGGCCGGGGAGTGGTGGGATGTCCGGTCGAGCGGTGCCGTTCTGTTCCACCTCGTCGGGCGGCGTGCCGTGGCTGTGCATCAGCTGGCTCTCCCAACTGTCCGTGTCACTTGGCTAGTTGACTACGGAAGTTATGCACGGGAGATCGAGACCGACTGGAACACCACTGGAGCCGGGCCCTGCAGGTGCTGCGCGGCCGCCGGACTCGCCGGTCCGCCGACGGCCGAGGGCGGGGGTGCCGATGTCAGGGGCGGGAGAGGCCCCACGTCTGCAGGCTGTAGGGCCGGCCCTTCTCCTGACCGGTGATCAGCGGCACGTCGAGCAGCTGGAAGCCCGCCTTGGCGGCCACGGTGACGCTGGCGGCGTTCTCGGCCTCCAGTTCGAGGATCACCTGGTCCGCGCCGAGCTCTTCGAAGGCGTAGCCGGCCATGACCCGCACCGCCCGCGCCGCCAGGGCCTGCCCGCGGTGTGCCGGACCGACCGCGTAGCCGAGCTCGGTCCCCTCGGGGGCGCGGCGCAGCATCACCTCGCCGAGCGGCGCGCCGCCGTCGAGGGTGATGGCGAGGAGGATCGCCGTGCCGTCCGCCCGTAGCTGCCGGGCCCGGTCCAGGCGCGTGCGGGCGGCCGTCTCGTCGAAGGGGGTGACGATCGGCGTCCAGTACGCGATGTCCGGGTGGTCGAAGAGTTCCGGCATCGCGGCCAGGTCCGCTTCCGTCCAGTCGCGCAGGACGAGCCCTTCTCCCGAGAGCTCGATCCGCTCGGGAAACGACGACGCTGTGCTGCTCATGAGGGTGCCTCCGTGACCGTGTTCCGACGAGGCAGGGTAACCGCGACCACCCGGGAGAGCACCCGCATTTCCCCCGCCCCCCGCCCGCCCGCCGCGACCCCGCCGGGAGCCGCCGGTCAGGTGGAGGTCGTTCGCCTCGAAGAGGGTGCCGGCCGGCCGTCGACGGGGACGTCCAGCCGGTCGGCGAGGGCGGTGAGGGTCGCTCCCAGGGGGAGCGCGACCCGGGTGGTGGCGTGCCGGTCGCCCCTGGTCGGGTCCTGGTTGACGATCAATACGGGCTTCCCGGCCTGGGCCGCCTGGCGGACGAACCGCAGTCCGGACATCACCGTCAGCGAGGAGCCCAGGACCAGCAGCGAGGTGGCCCCCGCGACCAGTTCGCGGCAGTGCTCGACCCGCCGCGGCGGGACGTTCTCGCCGAAGAACACCACGTCGGGTTTGAGGATGCCGCCGCACTCCGAGCAGGGCATCACGGTGAAGTCCCCGACCTGTTCGTCGGTGAGGTCGGCGTCACCGTCCGGGTTCATCGCGGCGGCCACCGGCGCGAAGCCCGGGTTGGCCTCCTCCAGCCGCCGGGCGAGCGCGCGGCGCGCGCTGAGGGCGCCGCAGGAAAGGCAGACCACCCGGTCCAGGCCGCCGTGGAGTTCCACGACGTCCGCGCTGCCGGCGGCCTGGTGCAGGCCGTCGACGTTCTGGGTGATCACCCCCGACAGCACGCCGTGCCGTTCGAACGCCGCCACCGCCCGGTGTCCCGCGTTGGGCAGGGCGCGGACGAACGTGCGCCAGCCGAGATGACTGCGCGCCCAGTACCGGCGCCGGGCCTGGGCACCGGCGGTGAATTCCTGGTAGGTCATCGGCGTGTGCCGCCTGAGGCTCCCGCCGGCGCCCCGGTAGTCGGGGATGCCCGACTCCGTGGACATGCCCGCCCCGCTGAGCACGAGCACGCCTCCGGCGCTCAGCGCGTCGGCGACCGGCCCCGGATCCGTGCTGCCGGGCCCGGGCTCCTCGGTGGGTGTCCAGCTCAGAGTCGGTCTCATGCGCATGCCACCAGCGTACGGAACGGACGGCGCACCGGCACGGCCCGCCGCCGGCCAGGCGGGCGTCCCGGCACCGCCGACGCGGCAGGGCCCCGGGGGGTACGCACCCCCGGGGCCCTGCCGCGTCGGCCGTCGCCCGGCGTCACGACGGTGCCGGCGGCTCCGTCAGTGGGGGAACAGGGGTGTCACGGCCGCTTCCGAGCTGGTGTTCCAGTACGTCACGCGGGCCTTGTCGTCCACGTACACGCCGCCCTTCGGCATCTGCAGGAGAGAGCCCTCGCCCGTGTTGTTCTCGGGCTTCTGGCCGTGCGGCGCGAGGGCCATGTTCTTCACGAGGGTGCTGACTTCTTTGTTGCTCTGGCGCAGGAGGAGACCGGCGTACGCCTCCTTGCCGGGGGCGAGGGTCACCTCGGTCTGCGGCTTGGAGTTCTGGAAGACGCCCACGAGCCGGCCGTTGCCGTCCTCCAGCCGGAGCACCGGATGGCTCCGCAGCTTGCAGGGCTTGGGGCCGGTGTTGGTGACCGTCAGCAGGAGCTTGGAGTCGTCCTTCGTAGGGGGCACCGCCCACTCCACCGTGACCTGGGCGTATTCGTCGGGGCAGTTGCCGTCGATGCCCGTCGGGTCGCCCTCGGCCTCGCCCGGACGGCCCGGCGCGGGAGCGGACGGCGCGGGCTCGGCGGGGGCCGACGCGGAGGGCGCGGGAACGGCCGGTGCCGGGGCGGAGACGGAAGGGGAGGCGGGGGATTTCGACGGCGGGGTGTCGCCCGCCTTGTCGTCGCTCGGCCCGCAGGCCGTGACGGCCAGGAGCGCGGAGGCGGCGAGCCCGAGGGCTCCGAGCGTCCGGGCGTGGTTGGTCGTACGGAATGTGCGCATCATGAGCCCCCGTGGCTGCCGGCGTACTGGCTGGATGCGGACAGGATGCCCGCCCTGACCTGCGGATTCACACCCCCGCGAGGAACCGTTACAGCTCGCGCATGTGGATGTGACTGTTCCGTCGTCGAGCCGTGCGTGCGCTGCCTCCACCCTCATGGGACTTCTGCGACCGGGAACGCCGCAGGGCGGCCGACAGTGCCGTCGGCCGCCCCGCGGTACCTGCCGTTTCGGGTCAGTGACCCAGGTGGTGGCCCTTCACCCACTCCAGCTCGCCCTCGGAGGCGCAGTTGGAGGTGTAGATGGGGCCGTTGAACGCCGGGAGCATGTGCGGCACGGCGGCGAGCGTGGAGCAGTGGGACGAGAAGCCCGCGTGGCCACCGGAGAAGTCGTCGATGCCCGCCCCGTCGGTGGCCAGGGCGGCGCCGGCCCCGCCCAGCAGGATGCCGGCGGCCAGGACGGACGCGGTGACAGCAGAACGAATACGCATGACTCTCCCAATGGATCGGTGGAACGACGCGCCCGGTGGATGTGCGCGTCGGTCGTTCCAACCGGCCTGGGGCGCTGACGGGAACGGCGGTTCACTCCAATGCCTCTGCTGTATCGTTCCGGCAATTTGCGCCCCCTGTACGCCCCCACCGTCTCCCCCCGCGCCCCCCGGGCACCCGTCACCGGCTCCGTCACCCCCTCCACCTGCGTCGACGGAGTGAAGGTCGCGACCGCCAACGGGAGGGACGCCCTCCGGTGAACAGAGGTTTGCGCGAGTGGCGATTCGATAACGATGAGTTCCGCAAATCTTCCGTTTAGAGCAAGATCGTCCCATTTGGCTTCCGAAGTTGATCCTTAGGGTCCGTTTAGGTCGCCCGCATGGGTGCGGTGTGACGATTGCCAATCGGAAACTGCTCAGGGGAGATTGTGGAGTCCTTGGACAACATTGAAGAGCCGGTGGCGGGGGGCACCCACGTCGGCATAAGCCCGGGTGGACTCCGTGCCACCGCCACCGGCGTGGCCCTGCTGATGGCGGTCTCGACCATCTACGGCGCCGAGGCCGCCGTGGCGCAGCCCGCGAAGCGGCCCGCCGCCGTGACGAAGCCGACCACCGTGACCGCCAGTGCGGACATAGCGTCGGCCCGGGTGGCCGCGCGGCTGTCCGGCAAGCGTGTCGAGGCGCTGTCGGAGCGTACGGAGACCTCGACGACGTGGGTGAACAAGGACGGTTCGCTGACGTCGGAGATCGCGGCGGGTCCGATCCGTTTCCGTGACGCGGCCACGGGTGAGTGGCGGAACGTTGACGTTGCGCTCACCGAGGCCGTGGACGGTTCGGTCTCCTCGAAGGCGCACCCGCGTGGGCTGAGGCTCGCGGGCAAGTCCGGGAAGAAGGCCGCATCGTTGGCGGCGGCGAAGTCCGCGCCCGCCACCGATCTGGTGACGCTGGGCGAGGGCGATCAGGCGATCACCCTCCAGTGGCGTGGTGGTCTGCCGAAGCCGGTGCTGGACGGCACCCGTGCCACCTACGAGAACGCGGTTCCGGGCGCGGACGTGGTCGTGGAGGCCACGCGTACCGGTTTCGAGCAGTTCGTCGAGGTCAAGGCGAAGCCGGCGGCCGGGTTCTCCTACACGCTGCCGCTGCGGACCAAGGGTCTGAAGGTCACGCAGCAGGCCGACGGCAGTGTCCTCTTCACGGACAAGAAGTCCAAGAAGACGGCCACCATGCCCGCGCCGGTCATGTGGGACGCGACCGTCGACAAGGTCTCGGGTGAGCACACCCGCCGGGCGAAGGTCGGCCTGAAGGTCGTCAAGGTCAAGGGCGGCGTGGACCTGGTCATCACGCCGGACGCGAAGTTCCTCGCGGACCCCGCCACGAAGTACCCGGTGACCGTCGACCCGTCGACGTCGACGCTGGGCAACCTCTTCGACACGTACGTCCAGCAGGGCGAGACGGTCGACTGGTCGAACGACACCGAGCTGGACCTGGGCAATCCGGGCACGAAGAACGCCGACGGCACCTGGCGCACGGCGCGCTCGTTCATCACGTGGAACACGGCTCCGGTCGCGGACGCGCTGATCTCCTCCGCGACGCTGTCGCTGTGGAACTTCCACTCGGGCAACACCGACTGCACCGCCCAGCCCTGGGAGCTGTGGACCGCGAACAACGCGTCCACGGCCTCGCGCTGGACGAACCAGCCGTCGATGGTCACCAAGATGGCCACCTCCACCGAGACCAAGGGCAACGCGGCCTGCACCGCCGACGGCTGGGTCAACGCCAACGCCACGAGCCTGGTCCAGCACTGGGCCAACAACAAGTGGACCGTGTCCGGCATGGGCCTGCGCGCCACGGACGAGAACAACACGAAGCAGTGGAAGCGGGTCAACTCCGCCAACGCCGCCTCGAACCCGCCCAAACTGACCGTCACCTACAACTACCGGCCCAAGACCGGTACGAAGCAGGAAGCCGGCGCGCCGTTCTTCTCGTACGGCGGCGCCTACGTCGTCAACACCACCACCCCGACCCTGCGCGACACCTTCGTCGACGCCAACGGGGACAAGGTCAACGGCACCTTCCAGATCTTCGACTCCGCGACGGACACCCAGGTCGGCAACGTCATCGTCTCTCCGTGGGTGAACTCCGGGCAGCCGGCGGCCGTCACCGTCCCCGCGGGTGTCCTCGCCAACGGCAAGACGTACAAGTTCCGTACGAACCCGTACGACGGCACCCACTACAACCTGGGCTGGTCGGCCTGGAAGACCTTCACGGTCGACACCGCCGCCCCCTCCGCCCCCACCGCCCTGAGCTCGACGGACTACCCGTCCAGCGCCTGGGTCAAGGGCGCGGGCCAGGCGGGCAACTTCACCGTCACCCCGCCCGCCGCCGACCACAACTGGCTTGAGTGGTCCCTCGACGGCGTGACCTGGACGAAGGTCGTCACCGGCGGCACGGCCGGCGTCAAGACGCTGTCCGTCACCCCGCCCAAGGACGGCACCCACACCCTCCAGGTGCGCGCGGTCGACAAGGCCGACAACAAGTCGGAGCCCGTCTCGTACACCTTCCACGCGGGTCCGGGCGGTTTCGTGCAGCCCGCCGAGGGCGAGCGCACCGCGCGTCGCCTGCCGCTGGTGGCCGAGGCCGACGGCGCGAAGTACGACAAGGTGTCGTTCTCGTGGCGCCGTTCCGAGGCCGACGCCTGGACCACCATCCCGGCCGGTGACGTCACCTCCGGCGGCACCCCGCTGACCGCGTGGCCCGTCCCGCTCGTGGGCGGCAAGAACGCCGGACTCGTCTGGAACGCCACCGACACCGTCAACCCCGACGGCACCGTGCAGATCAAGGCCGACTTCACCGGCCCCAACTCCGCCACCGGCGCCACCCAGCCGCTCACCGTCATCGTCGACCGCAACGCCTCCGGCGCCGCGACCGACGAGGTGGGCCCCGGCACGGTCAACCTCCTGACCGGTGACTACACCCTCAGCGCGACCGACCTCTCCTCCTTCGGCCTGACCGTCTCCCGCACGGCGTCCTCCCGTACCCCGGACAAGGCGGCCAAGCAGGAGGGCCAGGCGGCCGTCTTCGGCAAGGAGTGGGTCTCCGGCACGCTGGCCGAGGACACCGAGTCCGCCTACTCCCACCTGCGCAAGACCTCCGACACGGCCGTCACGGTCGTGAGCACCGAGGGCGACGAGACGCACTTCACCGCCAACGCGGGGAAGACCGGCTGGATCCCCGAGCCGGGCGCCGAGGACCTGACCCTGACGGGCGGCGTCACCGGCTCGTTCACCTTGTCCGACACCGAGGGCACGGTCACCGAATTCACCAAGCCCGACGCGGCCGCCACCACCTGGCAGGTCTCCTCGACCCTGCTCAACGGCCTGGCCAACACCGCCACCACGGTGGTCTCCGAGACCGTGACCGTGGACGGCAAGAAGCTGGCCCGCCCCAAGCGGGTCATCGCCCCCACCTCCGCCGTGAGCGCGGCCACCTGCACCGCCACGCCGTCCGCCAAGGGCTGCCGCGCGCTGGAGTTCGCCTACGCCGACACCACCACCGCCACCACCATGGCGTTCGGTGACTTCGCGGGCCAGGTGAAGGAGATCCGCCTGTGGTCCACCGAGCCCGGTGCGGCCGCCGCCACCGCCAAGACGGTCCAGTCGTACGCGTACGACAGCACGGGCCGGCTGCGCCAGGCGTGGAGCCCGCTGATCAGCCCCGCGCTGAAGACGGAGTACGCCTACGACTCCGCGGGCCGGGTCACCACCCAGACCCTGCCCGGTGAGCTGCCGTGGACCTTCACGTACGGCCAGGCCGGCAGCGCCGCCACCGCCGGTGACGGCATGCTGCTCAAGGCCTCCCGTTCCGGCCTCCAGCAGGGCACCACGAACGTCGAGCAGGGCACGGCCACGACCTCGGTCGTGTACGACGTCCCGCTGACCGGCGCCAAGGCCCCCTACGCCATGGGTGCCGGCGACGTGAAGGCCTGGGGCCAGACCGACGCGCCGACCGACGGCACCGCCGTCTTCCCGGCGGACGTGGTTCCCGCGTCCCACTCCGGCGACGTGCTCACGGCCGGCTCGTACGGCCGCGCCGAGGTCACCTACATGGGCGTCTCCGGGCGCTCGGTGAACTCCGCCGCTCCGGGCGGGCGCATCTCCACCACGGAGTACGACCGCTTCGGCAACACCGTGCGCGAGCTGACCGCGGGCAACCGCGAGGTCGCGCTCGGCGTCAGCGCCGGGGACCGCGCCGTCCAGGCCGAGCTGGGCATCGGCTCGCTCACCGCCGCCGACCGCGCGGACCTGCTGGCCACCCGCTCCGTCTACGACGACAAGGGCACGCGCGAGCTGGAGGAGTTCGGCCCGCTGCGGCGGATCGAGCTCACCGCCGACCTGAAGGACGGCGCCGCGGTCCTGGTGCCCAAGGGCACCTCCGTGACCGCCCGCACCTGGACGGTCAACGAGTACGACGCCGGCCGTCCCACCGACGGCACCGCCAAGGTCAAGGACCAGATCACCAAGAGCACCATCGGTGCCCAGGTGCGCGAGCACCAGACCGTCCTCGGCGAGGGCCGCACCACCCAGACGGTCTACGACTGGGCCAAGGGCGTCCCGACCCAGGCGATCAAGGACCCGGGCGGTCTGGCGATCACCACGACCACCGAGTACGACGACCAGGGCCGCATCACCAAGCAGCGGCTGCCCGGCGCCACCGGCACCGACGCGGGCACCCGTGTGACCACGTACTGGTCGGCTACCGGTACCGGCGCCTGCCAGGGCCGCCCCGAATGGGCCGACCTGGTCTGCTCCACCGGCCCGGCCGGTGCCATCACCGGCGGCGGCGGCAACCCGGCCCAGCTCCCGACCACCACCACCGAATACGACTGGTGGGGCAACAACGCGAAGCTGATCGACACCGCCAACGGGGTCACGCGTACCACCACCAACACCTACGACGCCGCGGGCCGCATCACCAAGGCGGTCATCTCCGGCGGTACCGGCCAGGCCGTCCCCGAGGCGACCACCGAGTACGACCCGGCCACCGGCAAGGCCGTCAAGGCGGTCTCCCCGACCGGCGGCACGGTCACCAAGGTCTACGACAAGCTGGGCCGCATGGTGTCCTACACGGACGCCGACGGCGGCACCACGACCACCGAGTACGACCTGCTCGACCGCCCGGTGAAGGTCGGCGACAACGCGCCGTCGACCGTCACCTACACCTACGACGCGGCCGTCGAGCCGCGCGGCATGGCCACCGCCACCACCGACTCGATCGCGGGCGCCTTCCAGGCGACCTACGACGCGGACGGCTCGGTCAGCTCCGAGAAGCTGCCCGGCGGCTACACCGTCACCACCACCGAAGACACCACCGGCGCCCCCCTGAAGCGGGTCTACACCCGTGACAGCGACGGCACCGTCGTCTACACCGACACGGTCACGGAATCCATCCACGGCCAGGTCACCGACCACAACGGCTGGTCCGAGCAGCTGTACGGCTACGACGCCACCGGCCGGCTGACCTCGGTGGAGGACACCGCGGACACGGTCTGCACGAAGCGCACCTACACCTTCGACAGCCGCACCAACCGCAAGTCCCTCACCTCCGCCCCCGGCACCCCCGGCGCCGACTGCCCCACCTCCGGAGGCACCACCGCCAACACGACGTACGACAGCGCCGACCGCATCGTCGACGCCGGCTACACGTACGACGCGTTCGGGCGCACCACCGCCCTCCCGGGCACCACGCTCGGCTACTACGCGAACGACCTCGTCCACCAGCAGATCGCCGGCACCAACCGGCAGACCTGGCAGCTGGACGCGGCGCACCGCCTGCGCAGCTGGAAGACCGAGACCGGCTCGGGCTCCACCTGGACCCTGACCGGCTCCAAGGTCAACCACTACGACGGCGACAGCGACAACCCGCGCTGGATCACCGAGGACACCGCCACCGGTGCGATCTCCCGCAACGTGGAGTCCGCCTCCGGCGACCTGGCCGCCACCACGAGCAAGACCGGCGACACCGTCCTGCAGATCACCACGATCCACGGCGACATCGCGCTCCAGCTCCCGCTGGACACCTCGAAGACGCCGGTGGTCCTCGACAGCGACGAGTACGGCAACCCGCGCGCCGGGCAGCCGGCCACCCGCTACAACTGGCTGGGCGCCAAGGAGCGCTCGACCGAAACGCTCACCGGCCTCACCCTGATGGGCGTCCGCCTCTACAACCCGGTCAGCGGCCGCTTCCTGTCGCTCGACCCGGTCTACGGCGGCGGTGACAACGCGTACGGCTACCCGGGCGACCCGGTCAACGAGTTCGACCTCGACGGCCGGTTCTGGGGCAAGGTCTGGAACTGGACCAAGCGCCACAAGGTGGACATAGCCCTCACCGCGGTCAGCTTCGTACCGGGTCTGGGCGCCGCCGCCTGGGCCTACCGGGCCTACCGCATCGTCCGCGTCGCGCGCGCCGCGAAGGGCATGAGCGGCGGCATCCGTGCCAGCCGCGCCACGTCCTGGCTGGCGGGCCGCATGTGGGTCGGCCGGGGCTCCCGCAGCTTCGGCCAGGGCCTGGGCCGCATCTCCCGCAACGGCCTGCGCCAGTGGCGGCGTCCGCAGTACAAGGCGGACGGGCACTGGAAGTCCAACTTCCAGTACCGCAACTCCGGCAAGGGGAAGTGGAAGAATAACTACCACGTCTACCACCGTCGCCCGTGGTGGCGCCGGTGAGCGAGGGAGGCACACGGATGAGCCAGGACCACGCCGCCCTGGACGGGCTCCTGGGCATCGGCGCCGACGCCGAGGGCCGCGCCTTCTACCTGCGCGTGGCCGCCGGCGACATGGCGTACGACCGGGGCGGGGAGACCTTCGACTACATCCAGGTCTTCCTGTACCAGGAGGCGGCACCCGGCCGGCCCGCGGACGCGAACGACATGTTCGAGACCGACGGTCTGGAGGAGCTGGCGGACGAGCTGCGCAGCGGCGTGCTCGACTGGTACGACGAGCGGCTCGAGTTCCGTACGCCGACCGGCGAGGAGCTGGAGACCATCCGCTCCGCGACCGGCTGGACGTAGCGACCCGGCCGCCCGGCCGCAGTGAATGACGACGGCCCCGGTACGCACCCACCTGGTGCGTACCGGGGCCGTCGGCGTTCGTGCCGGATGCCGGATGCCGGATCGGGCCGGCTCGGGAAGCCGTCGGCCGGTGGTGACGGCGAGCGCGGTGGCGGCGTCGCCACCGGCCGGCGCCGTGACCCACCGTCGGTGAAGCCCTCCGGCCCGGCCCCTTACCTTGCGGGGCCGGGCCGGACGGCGTTGATTTGTCCGGTTAATGCAGAGGAATACCCGTACGGCTTCCGGGGTTTACGGAATCGTTATTCACGTATGCACAACCTTTTCCCAAAATGAAAATGGCGGGTTAAGGTCCTCGAATGCTTTCCGCCGCTCATGAAAACGCAAGGGCCCGTCTCCCCGTCCCGGAGGGGACGGGTCCGCCCGGCATGAGCCAGGCCGGTGCCGCTTCGGCCGCCACGACCGCCGGCCCGGGTCCCGCCGCGCGGCCTGGCCCCCCGGCCTCCGCGGCCACCCCACGGGACCCGTACTTCGACAACGTCAAATACCTCGCCATCCTGCTGGTGGCGCTCGGGCACGTATGGCCCCAGGTGATAGAGGACAGCCGGGCCACCCGGGCCCTCTACATGTTCGTCTACACCTTCCACATGCCGGTCTTCATCCTGATATCCGGCTATCTTTCCCGGAGTTACACCGGGCGCCCGAACCAGATACGCCGGCTGCTGACCGGAGTGGCGCTGCCCTACGTCGTCTTCGAGGTCGCGTACACGCTCTTCGCGAGGTACGGGAACAACTACCCCGACAAGCCGATCAGCCTGCTCCAGCCCTTCTATCTGATGTGGTTCCTGATCGCGCTGTTCATCTGGCGGCTGACCACTCCGCTGTGGCGGACGCTGCGCTGGCCGCTGGCGGTCTCCCTGGTCGTCGCGGCACTCGCGACCATCACCCCGGACATCGGTCCGACCCTCGACCTCGTACGGGTCCTGCAGTTCCTGCCGTTCTTCGTGCTGGGCCTGTGCATGAAGCCCGAGCACTTCCGGTTCCTGCGCAGGCGCGGACCGAGAGCACTCGCCGTGCTCGTGTTCGCCGGCGCGCTCCCCTTCACCTACTGGGTGACGCCCAGTGTCCCGCTCAACTGGTTCTACCGGTCGAGGAGCGTGCAGGAGATCGGGCTGGCGTGGTGGCCGGGGCTGATGCGGGCGGGCGTGCTGTTCTGCTGCACGCTGGTGCTGGTGGCGGCGTTCCTCGCCCTGGTCCCCGGCCGCCGGTACTGGTTCACGGTGCTCGGCGCCGGCACCATCTGCGGGTACGTGCTGCACGGGTTCCTGATCCGCGGCGCCCAGTACGCGGGCCTCTTCGAGCACTACCCGTCGCTGAGCACGCCCCTCGGCAGGGTCGCGGTGACCGCGGCCATGCTCGTGATCATGACGCTGCTGTGCACACCGCCCGTGCGACGGGTGATGAAGTGCGTGACGGAGCCCGAGATGAAGTGGGCGTTCCGCCGGGACGCGCCGGCGTCCAAGTGATCGTTTCCGGGTCGCCGCGCTAACGGCGCAGTGCTCGGTACCGCTTCAGCAGGGCGGTGAGCCTCGCCGGATCGGCGCCGGTGTTGAGTTCGGTCACGAGGTCGTCGGGGCAGAGCTCGTACAGGTCGCCCCACCAGCGGCGGCCGCGGTTGTCCCAGATCCGGTAGCCGCCGGGGACACCCCGGGGCACGTACCGTCGTCGGCTCACTCGGTGTCGTCCCTTCGTACCGTCGTCCCTCCGCCGTGCTGCACCCATGACCCTCGGCGGTCGGGCCGGGTGCGCGCAAGGGGATTCCCGGCCGGGGGAGCGGGTGCCCGGCCGGCGAACCCGCACGGCGCGGGGTGCTCGCCCGGCCGGGCACGGAGCGCGGGGATCAGGCCAGGTCCGCGGCGAGGTCCGTACGCCAGTGCGCGGACATCCGCTGGTGCAGGATCGCCTCCGCCGCCTGGGGCGCCGGCAGCAGCACGAACGCGCGCAGCGCCCCGGCCGCCCGTTCCCGCGCGGCCCACGCGCTCAGGTCCGCGTCGGTGACGGGCTGCGGCCGGGGCTCGTACCGGGCGGCGGACAGGAGCTCGCGGGTCGCCCGGGTCTCGGCGGCCAGGGACCGCATCCGCAGGTCCAGCGGCCCGTCGGCGGCGAGTTCGACGGGCTCGCCGCGGCCTATCCGGTCCAGCGCCTCGGACACCTCGGGGTGGGCGTCGAGGCCGGTCTCGGCCGCCAGTCGGACGAGCTGGGCGGCCGTCGCGGCGCGCATCCGCTCCGGCGGAGTCCGCGCGACCAGCCCGGCGAGGTCGAAGTCCCGTACGGACGACACCTCGTGCCCGGAGGCCGGCCGGAGGTCCGCCAGGACCGGCAGCAGCAGCGCACTGGCCGCCGGCTCCTCGCCTTCCGGGTCCGGGTGCCAGGCGATGCCGTGGTCCACCGCCAGCCCGGCCAGCAGGCGGGTGTACGCGGCGGTGGACCCGGGCCACGGGTCCACGCCGATGGCCTGCCAGATCTGCCCGTCGGGGCCGGTCGTGTAGTCCACGCGGGGCGACTCCACGAGATGGGCGGCCTCCGGCACGGGGATGCCGTCCTCGACGACGGTGACGCGGACCTCGGGCCCCCGCTTGGCGAGGAGCACGCCGCGCGTGCCCCGCGTCAGCCGTCGCAGCACCTCCGGCCGGTCGAACTGCGGCTCGCCGGCCTCCTGGGTCGCGTACGACCACGCGCCGCAGGTGCCGACCCGTACCAGCGGCCGGTACGCCGCCCAGGGTGCGGCGGCGGACAGCCGGGCCTGTGCACGGGTGCGCGGCCGGGCCGACTCGGGGACGGCCCCCAGCCTCTCCAGGAGCGCGTCCGGGGACACGCCCGCCACGAACACGACGTCGGGCTGTACGGGCTGTGGTTCCTCGGTCCGCGACCAGGTCACCACGGCGTGGAAGCCGTCGGGCGCGGCCGCCGCCGGCTCCTCGACCACGGGTTCCGGCCGCGGCTCCTCGGAGGCCGCGGCCAGCGCGAGGACGGAGACCGGGTCGGGAATCACGGCCTGCTCGTCGTCCCAGATCAGTACGCCGTCCACGGCCAGCGGGATCCGGCCGTCGAAGCGGGTGCCGGCCTCCAGGGCCGAAGCGAAGTCGGCCAGCAGGTCTCCCAGACCCTGCCACGGCGTGAACGAGGGCGAGTCCTCGTCGAAGTAGCGCCCGATCCGGCCGTGGTGCCGGCCCGGCCGGGTGACCAGGAAGAGGCCGTCGGAGGACTGCCACCCGATGCCCAGCGTGATCAGCAGCCGCTCCTGCGGCCAGTACGCGAACTCGTCGCGGGCGTCCTCGTCGTACTCCTCCTCGTCGTCCTCCAGGTCCGCGCCGACGTCCCGCAGGAACTCCGTGCTCCGCACGATGTCGTCGACGCCGGACAGCGGGCCGTAGTAGGCGAGCACCGGGGTGCCGTCCTCCAGTTCCACACCGTCGTGGCGGAGCAGCGACGCCCGCAGTTCCGGCGGGAACGTCACGCCGAGGCGGCGCTCGGCCGCCTCGATGTCCTGCGGCAGCGCGGGCGGCCGCAGCCGGGCCCGGGCGGCCGGGGCGTGCACGGCGAGCCAGGACTCGATGCGGGTCCAGGACTCTTCGACGAGGGAGGCGTTCATACCGTCACCCTACGGACCGTCACTGACAGCGGTCAGGGACGCGGACGGCTCCGGCGCGTGACCCCGACGCCGGATCAGGCGGGGGCGCGGCGGTCGGCCGCGTCGAACCGGGCGAGCACCAGCGCCCCGTCCCGCAGGGCCCGTTCCAGGGCCGGCGCCACGCCGTCGTCCAGGCCGCCGACGGCCTCGGCCACTTCCTCGACCGCGTCCCGCACGATTTCGGCGGCGACCTCCACGGCCGGGGTGCGCGGCCCCAGTTTGCCGACGGCCGCGGCCGCTCGGGCCGGCGTCAGGAGCGCGGTGACCTGGCCGAGGAGCCAGCCGGGCACGCCGGCCGCGCCGTCCGCGGGCGCCCGGTAGGGCCGCGAGCCGTCGAAGCGCGCGTCCTCGGCGAAGGCGGGCTGCTTGAACTTGGCCACCGGGCGGGTGCCGGTGCCGGCGCCGTGCGCGGCGGCACCGCCCGCACCGGAACCGGGCCCGAGGGCGCTTGCCGAGCCGGCGCCCGGTGCCGTGTCCGGGGCGGCTGCGGCGGTGGACCACCACGGTCCCGCCGGTTTGACGACGAGACCCTCGGCGAGGTTGCCGGGCAGTGCCGGCAGTCCCAGGAGTTCCGGTACCCGGGTCGTGAACACCGGGTCCTGTTCCCGCACGTGGGCGAGGGTGCCCCGGGCGATCACCGGGGCGCAGTGCAGGCCCGCGGCGCCGGCCGCCCGGCGCAGCGCCCGGTCGCCGACCCACAGGACACCGCCGTCGATGCAGAGCGTGGCGTCGAACGGCAGCCAGTGCAGTCCGGGCGCGTACCAGACACCGGTCTGGACGGGTTCCGTCCCGGGCGCGGGCGGCACGTCGGGGTGCGGGTACCGGCCGCCCGCGAGTTCACCGAAGACGGTGACCGGGGCCGCGGCGTCCGCGCCGTGCTCGCGGCGCAGCGCGGCGGCGCAGCGCTCCGCGGCGACGGCCAGGGCGGGCCAGATCCGTCCGACGCCGAAGAAGTCGTCGAGGCCGCTCTCGCCGAGCAGTTCACGGCGCTTGGCCGGGCGCGCCCCGGCGCCGTCACACACGACGGCGAAGTTCGCGCCGTGGACCTTCTCCAGCGCCACCCAGGCGCGGGCCCGCGCCCCGCCCAGCCGGGCGCGCGAGGGGATCTTCGGGTACGGCGTCCAGTGGCCGTCGCTCATGCGTTCCGCCGCTCTGGTGCTGCTCGGGCAACCGGCTGTCGGGGTGCGCCCAGAGGAGCACGTCGGCGGGGCGCCCCGCGGGGGCTTGGGCCATTGGTGCCTCCGTCGGATGTGTGGGCGGGTGAGGGCAGTGATCGTAACGGGCCGCGGCGGCGGAGGGCCCGCGGATTTTCCGGCCGCCGGGCGGGCCGTGTTCCACGCCCCGTACTACACGGTCCTCGCCCGCACGCCCCGCGATCCGTGGGTCCGTGGCCTCCGGGGAATACGTCGCGCGGCCTCCCGTTCCCAGGTATAGTTGAATTGTAAACAACCTCGGGAAGGGGAACCATGCAGTTCGGGATCTTCACCGTCGGTGACGTCACGGCCGATCCGACGACCGGACGCACGCCCGGCGAGCACGAGCGGATCAAGGCGATGCTCGCCATCGCGCAGAAGGCCGAGGAAGTCGGCCTCGACGTCTTCGCCACCGGCGAGCACCACAACCCGCCGTTCGTCCCCTCCTCGCCGACGACGATGCTCGGCTACATCGCCGCGCGCACCGAGAACCTGATCCTGTCCACCTCGACGACGCTGATCACCACGAACGACCCGGTGAAGATCGCCGAGGACTTCGCGATGCTCCAGCACGTCGCCGACGGCCGTGTGGACGTGATGATGGGCCGCGGCAACACCGGGCCGGTCTACCCCTGGTTCGGCAAGGACATCCGCGACGGCATCGACCTCGCCGTGGAGAACTACGCGCTGCTGCGCCGCCTGTGGGACGAGGACGTCGTCACCTGGAAGGGCAAGTTCCGCACACCGCTGCAGTCCTTCACGTCGACCCCGCGCCCGCTGGACGGCGTGGCGCCCTTCGTGTGGCACGGCTCGATCCGCTCGCCGGAGATAGCCGAGCAGGCCGCGTACTACGGCGACGGCTTCTTCCACAACAACATCTTCTGGCCGGCCTCCCACACCGAGCAGATGGTCAACCTGTACCGGCAGCGCTACGCCCACTACGGGCACGGCACCCCCGAGCAGGCCATCGTCGGACTCGGCGGCCAGGTGTTCATGCGGAAGAACTCGCAGGACGCGGTGCGCGAGTTCCGGCCCTACTTCGACAACGCGCCGGTGTACGGACACGGCCCGTCCCTGGAGGAGTTCACCTCCCAGACCCCGCTGACCGTCGGCTCGCCGCAGCAGGTCATCGAGCGCACCCTGTCGTTCCGGGACTACGCCGGCGACTACCAGCGCCAGCTGTTCCTGATGGACCACGCGGGGCTGCCGCTGAAGACCGTCCTGGAGCAGCTCGACCTGCTCGGCGAGGAGGTCGTGCCGGTGCTGCGCAAGGAGTTCGCGAGCCTGCGACCGGCCGGCGTGCCGGACGCGCCCACGCACTCCGCCCGTGTGGCGGAGGCCCGGACGACCCCGAAGGAGGAGACGCGGGCATGAAGATCGTCGTCGTATCGGCGGGCCTGAGCTCGCCCTCCTCGACGCGGCTGCTCGCCGACCGGCTCACGGCCGCGACGCTGGAGCACCTGGACGCCGAGCCCCGGGTGATCGAACTCAGGGACCTGGCCACGGAGATCGCGCAGCAATTCGTCACCGGTTTCCCGCCCGCCCGCCTGGCCGCAGCCCTCGACGCGGTGGCCGCCGCGGACGGCCTGATCGCCGTGACGCCCGTGTTCGCGGGCTCGTACAGCGGCCTGTTCAAGTCGTTCTTCGACGTCATCGACAAGGACGCCCTCACCGGGAAGCCCGTGCTCCTCGGTGCGACCGGCGGCACGGCCCGGCACTCCCTGGTCACCGAACACGCCCTGCGCCCGCTGTTCTCCTACCTGCGCGCGCTCGTCCTGCCGACCGCCGTGTACGCAGCCTCGGAGGACTGGGGCGAGGAGGGGCTCGCGCAGCGCATCGGCCGTGCGGGAGCGGAGCTGGCGCGCTTCATGGCACCCGCACCCGAGCCTGCGCCCGTACCCACACCCACACCCACACCCGCTCCCGCGACCGTCGGTTCTGCGACCCCCGAGGCCGCCCGCGACGCGGTCCCTGGTGCCTCCCCCGACGTCAACACCGCCGCCGCGATCGCGCCCCGTTCGCTCACGGGGGCGATCACGTCGGTGGATCCGCAGGGCGGCTTCACGGTGGTGCCGTTCGAACAGCGGCTCGCCGCGCTCCGGGCCCGGTAGCCGGTTTCAGGACCCCGCCGGGGCGAGCCGGTGCTCGCGTACGCGCAGGTGGAGCGGCGAGGTCCGGCAGCGGGGTCGCCACCCCCCGAGGCCCGGGCGCGCAGGGTGAGGTCGGTCAGGACGCGGTCGGCCCCGGTGGGTCCCGCGTTCAGGAGGCCGCGGCCCGTGAGCTGTCGGCGGTACGGGTGGTCCGGTCGGGAGCGTCCCGGCCGGGGGCCGCCGTCGCCGGTGCGCAAGCGCCGGCCGGTGAGGCGGGTGCCGGGGCGGAGGGTGCCGGGCGCGGCCGGTAGCGGGAGACCGCGACGCCGGCCAGGCAGAGCGCTCCGCCGAGCAGGGTCAGCCAGCCGGGTGCCTCGCCCAGCAGGCCCCAGCTCAGCAGCACCACGATCGCGGGAACGGCGTACGTCGTGGCGCCGAGCCTGCCGGCGGGCATGCGGGCCAGGGCGTAGGTCCAGGCGATGAACGCGAGGGCGGTCGGAACGACGCCCAGGTAGACCATGTTGAGCGTCGCGGAGAGCGGCGCCCTCGGCAGCTCCGTGACCAGCTGCCCGGCGAAGGGCAGGCAGGCCACCGTTCCCGTCATGCAGCTGTACGCGGTGATCTGGAGGGGGGTGCCGAAGGACAGCGCGGGCTTCTGCGCGACGACGCCGGTGGCGTAGGCCACGGCCGCGAGCAGGCACAGGGCGACCCCGAGGACGGAGGTCGAAGCGCTGCTGTCGCCGGCGGACATGGACAGGCCCACGACGACGGCCCCGACGAAGGAGACGGTCATGCCCGACAGCAGGCGGGGCGGCAGCGCTTCCCCGAGCAGACGGGCCGCGAGCAGGGCCATCAGGATCGGCCCGGTGTTCACGAGCAGGGCCGCGGTACCCGCGTCGACCAGCCGTTCCCCCCAGTTCAAGGCGACCGTGTAGCCGCAGAACCACACCAGCCCGGAGATCACGATGCCCCGCCACGCCGCACGGGGCGGCAGGCCCTGACGGCGGATCAGCAGCAGGGCGCCGAGCACCAGGGAACCGGCCAGCAGTCGGCCGAGGGCCAGGGCCCCGGGGGAGTAGGCGGCGCCCGCGCTGCGGATGGAGACGAAGGCGGAGGCCCAGGCGAACACCGTGAAGGCAACGGCGCCGCCCGTGAGGAGGCCGGACGGTATCTGACTCGGGCGCAAGGACGTCATGCGCTCACCCTACGACAGAACACTTCGGCCGTCACCGAAATAAATCGGGGGGCGGTCAGCTCCAGGCGTCCGGGGTGATCCCCAACAGGTCCGCGAACGCCCGCTCGCCGGCCGGCGTCACCTCCAACCCGCGCCCGCCGCCCGCCGGCCGCACCACCCATCCCCGGTCCAGCGCCCGCGCGCACAGCCGCGCCCCCGCGACGCCCCCGAGGTGGCGGCGGCGCTCCGTCCAGTCCAGGCAGGCGCTCACCGGCCGCCTCCGCCCCTTGTGTTCGAGGTCGACACCCGCTTCCGCGCACCACTGCCGGCCGGCGTCCGTCAGCTCGAAAACGCCCTCCGTGCGGATCAGCCCGCGCCGCTCCATCGCGTCCGTCACCGCCATCCCCAGGCGCCCCGCGAAGTGGTCGTAACAGGTGCGGGCGAGAGCCAGCGGATCCGGCGCCGCGACCACGGGCGCCGCGTGCGCCGAGTCCCGGTCCGGAATCGCGTACGAGGCGAGCTCGTCGAGGAGGCGGGCCGTCGCGGCGTCGGCGATCCGCACGTAGCTGTGCCGGCCCTGCCGCTCGGTCACGCAGAGCCCCGCCTCGGTCAGCCGGGCCAGGTGCCCGCTGACGGTGGACGGTGCGACGGCGGTGATCCGGGCCAGTTCGCCCGCGGTCCAGGCGCGCCCCTCCAGCAACGTCATGCAGATGGCGGCCCGCGTCTCGTCGGCCAGCGCCGCGGCGAAGCCGGCGAGGAGAGCGGCCGGAGCGACGCCGTCCCGCGGCCTTCCGTCCCCGGATGCTCCGGTATGCGACTCGTTCATGCCACCAGCATGCCCCATCGCTTCGGTCAATGACGAAACATGTCCTGGTTGAGGGCTGGGCGGCCGCGGGCGGATGGCGGTTGGAAGCCGGGCGTAAACGGGACCAGAGCACCACACGGCGTGAAATCCCCGCATAGTGATGCCCCGGCAATGACCTGCGAGGAAGGGGAGGGCCATGGGGTACGGAGAGTCCGAAGGGTCCGCGAGGTTCACGGAGTCCTCGGGAGCCGTCGGGTCGGCGGGGCCGGTGGCGTCCGGAGGGGCCGTGGTGTCCGCAGGGCGGCCGGCAGTGCCGTCACTGCCGACGGTACGGGTGGCCGCGCCGCCCTTCGCGGCGGGCCGGCCGCCGGTTCCGGCCGGCCCGGACGGCTACGAGCTGGCGCTGATCCAGGACGGCGGGATGTGGATCGCGCAGGCGCGCAACGAGACGGAAGTGTCCGCGGGAGACCTCGTGTTGTGGAACCCCTCGCTGCCGCTCGACTGCCGGGGACTCGGCGCCTCCTGCGGCGCACCCTCGCGGGCCATCGTGCTGCACCTGCCGCGGACCGAGCTGCCCCTTCCCGACAGCAGCGTCGACCGGCTGCTGGCCACGAGCATGCCGGGCCGGGGCGGCGTCGGCGGGCTGTTGGCGCGCTTCCTCAGCAGCCTCGTACGGGAGGCCCCGGCGCTGTCCGAGCCCGATGCCGTCCGCCTGGGCCGGGTGACCCGGGAACTGGCCGCCGTGCTCCTCGCGCACCACGCGGGACTGCACGAGCGATTACCCGACCGGTCCCGCGCCTCCCGCCACCGGGAGCTCCGGGCCCGCATCGAGTCGTACATCGACGCCCGCCTCGGCGATCCCGGTCTGACCCCGTCGTCCATCGCGGCCCGCCACCACATCTCCGTACGGACCCTGCACTGGCTCTTCCGCGACCAGGAGCGGACCGTGGCCGCGGCGATCCGCGACGCGCGGCTGCGGCGGTGCCGGGCCGACCTCGCCGACGGCACCCTGGCCGGGGTGCCCATCCACGCCATCGCGGCGCGCTGGGGGTTCACCGGGCCGGCCGCCTTCAGCCGGGCCTTCCGGAGCGCGTACGGCGCCACCGCCGGCGAGTTCCGCGACGCCGCGGCCGCGGCGGCCGCCGGAGCTGTCGGGGCCGTTGGAGCCGCCTGATCCACCGGGGCCCCGAACGGCCGCGGGGCGCAGCCCGGATGATGGGCTGCGCCCCGCCCGCGCCGGTCAGCAGTTGACGACGAGGGAGCTCAGCCGGTCCTGGTGGTCGGCGCGGAGGTCGCCCCGGAAGCCCCAGGGCATGGTGCCGAGGAATCCGGTGTAGTCGGTGTTGTAGAACAGGTCCGCGGGGCCCCCGCCCTTGTTCCACGCGGAGCTCGCCTTGTCGTTGAAGGCGCTCGGCACCTTGTTGCGGCCGCACGACGGCACCACCCACAGGATGCCGCCGCCCCCGGTGTACTGGAAGAAACAGGTCTGCCCGTTCAGGCAGTTGTCGTAGGCGAGCGCGCCGACGTTCTCCCCGCTCAGGTGGTAGAGGCCCGCCACCGTGGAGTCCTTGACCACCCGGGTGTCCGCACTGGCGGCCGAGGTTCCTCCGACGACGACCGCGGCGACGGTGGCGGTCACGGCGAGCGCGGCAATGGACTTTCGCATGTTACGTCCCCTCAATGGCTGTTCGTGGTGGTTCATGGCGAGAGGCTCGGTGAGCCCCCGTCTGTTGCCCTTTCTTCCGGGCTGACACCACCTTGCGGGACGGGGGCCACCGCGGTCATTGGCCGCCGGTGCAGGCTTCCTTTGCAACCGGTGCAGCCCCCCCCGGCGGTGGCCGGGGGCCGCACCCGGCAGCGGCCGGCCGGGCGGGCCCGCGCCACCGGACCCCTCACCGGAACCGTCACAGTGCGTCGTCGCGCAGCCGGAGGACGTACGCAGCCGTCAGCGCGACCCCCCGGTCCTCGTCCTGCGACAGCACGGCGAGGGCACGGGACGCCTCAGGCCCCGGGACGCCGGCCAGTGCCTGGGCCAGCCGCCCACGGGCCGGCGCTCCGCCGGTGTCGTGGGCGAGACGGTCGACGATCCCGGTCGCGATCCGGCCCGCCGTCGCGCCGTCGCCGGCCAGCACGCTCAGCGCGTCGGCTGCCTCGACGTCGTTCCTCCCCGCCACGACCATGTCGAGGAGCACGGGGACGGCGTCGGCCACCCCACGCGCCCCGAGCACCAGAGCCGCACACCCGCGGACCACGGTGTCGGGACTCGTGAGGGCCTGCCGGAGGTACGTGGTGGCCTCATCGCCGGCCATCTCGGCGAGGCACCTAACGGCGCGTTCCCGCACCGCGGCCACCGGTGAGCCGAGGCCCTCGGCGAGCAGCGCCGGACCGCCCTCGCCCGATCGCGCCAGCGCCCACCGGAGGGCGCCGGCGACGCTCGGGTCCGTCTCGCTCAGCACCGCCTCGACCAGAGCCTCCACCGGTACCGGAACCTCGTCGACCGACGACAGGGCCGCGCGCTGACGCGTGCCGGCGCTCTTCGAGCCCAGTGCCCGCAGGAGCGCGACGACCTGGAGGGCGTCCTCCCAGTCGGCGGGGTCGGCGGCATCGATCCGCCGCAGCCGCGTGAGCAGTTCGGTCTCGGCCGCGATGCGTGCGCGTGCCTGGTCGATGAGGTCGCCGACGAGTGCCGAGGGCGTGAAGCCCGGATCGTCGAGGGCGCGCCCGATGTCCCGCAGCGACAGGCCCAGCGACCGCAGGCTCTCGATGTGGAAGATCCGTCGGACGTCGTCCGCGGAGTACTCCCGATACCCGGAGCCGGTACGGCCGGTAGGACGCACCAGGCCCAGCGACTCGTAGTGCCGGAGCATGCGGGCACTGACCCCGGACCGTCGCGCCACCTCACCGATAAACACGCCCTATCGTCCCTGCCGGCCGGAGCCGCCGAGAGCCACGACGCGCTTCGCCTCCTCGATCGCGTACTCGAATCCGGCGTCCGGATCGCGCAGCAGCCGCTCGGTGGCGAGCGCGTGCGCGTGCACGCGCGGGTCGGAGACCGCCGTGGCGGCACGCAGAGCCGGAACGATCACCTCACCCAGCGCGACCAGCGCCCGGCTGAGGCTCTGCTGCGTCTCCCGCTCGCCGCGCCCGAGCTGCGTCACCAGCGCCGCGGCCAAGGTGTCCTCCTCGCCCTCCGGTACGAGCACGACCGCGGCCCGCCAGGCGCTCCGAGCCACTTCGTCGTCCGCGTCCGACAGCAGCGACCGCGTGATCGCCGGCCACGCCCGCCGGTCCCCGATCTTGGACAGCGTGTGCAGCGCCTGGCTCCGAGCCTGGGCGCGGTCCGAGCGGACGGCGCGGACCAGCACGGGAAGCGTCACGGACACCGGATGGCGGGCGAGCGCCCAGGTCAGCATGTCGCGGACGAAGAACTCGGGCTCGCTCGCGCACCGTTCGACGAGCGTGTCCACGAAGCGCGGGTCCGGCGCCGTGCCGACCGCCAGAGCGGCCCGCAGGCGCACCGACGAACGGTCGTCCGCCAGCGCCCGCAGCGCCCGCGCCACCTCTGTGTTCCCTTGCGTGATCGTCATCGAGACCACCTCCTCGGCACGCAGTGAAGACCTTGTCACCGTGTCAAGGTCAAGCCGAGAGGGCGGTCCGGAACGGGCAGGGCCGACGCGGGCGGCCTTCCGATGCGCGATCATGCGGGTACGGAACGGGCACGGGCACGGGGGAGAACCGCGGTGGGAAACGAGCGGAAGGCGGAGACCGCGACCGTCGCGGCACTCGTCACGGCCGCGGCGGCGCAGGACCTCAGCGGCGCGCTGTGGCGGCTGCGCGGGACCGGCCGGCAGCTCGACGCCAACCTGGTGCGCCACCTCCCCGGCGCCGAGGTGGCCGTACACGCCGAGGCCGAGGTCGACGTGATGCTGGTCGTCGTCGCGGGCGCCGGGGTGCTGACCCTCGACGGCACACCGTCGCAGCTCCACCCCGGATTCCTCGGCCTCCTGCCGCGCGGCGCGTTCCGGGGGCTGTCGGCCGGCCCGGAGGGGCTGACCGTCCTGACCGTGCACAGCAGGCGTCGCGGGATGACCATCGACCGGCCCGCCCCGCCCCCGCAGTGCGAGGTGCACCTCGTCTGCGGACAGTGCCACCGCCACGCCATCGAGGTCGACGCCCGCCACTGCTCCGCCTGCGGCGCCCGCCTGCCCGGCCGTTCCTAGTGCTGTGACCGCACGAGGCCGTTCCCGGGCCGTCTCGTGCGCCAACGGAACCCGGTGGCGTCCGGAGCGGAAATCGGGAAGGCTCGCGCGCATGGTTTCGGTATTGCAGAACGTGGCGATCGACTGTGCGGATGCCTATGAGCTGGCCCGGTTCTGGAGCGGGGTGACCGGCCGTCCGCTGCACCCGGAGGACGAACCGGGTGATCGGGAGACTCAGGTGATGCTGGCGGAGGGCCCGGTGCTGTACTTCAACCAGGTGCCCGAGGCCAAGACGGCCAAGAACCGGATCCATCTGTGTCTGCGCCCGGAGACCTCGCGTGAGGAGGAGGTGGAACGGCTGCTGGGTCTCGGTGCCACCCTCGTCGCCGATCTCCGCAATCCCGACGGTTCCGGCTGGGCGGTCCTCGCCGATCCCGAAGGCAACGAGTTCTGCGTTCTGCGCAGCGAGTCCGACCGGGCCGCCCCCCAGGGCCCGCAGCGCTCCGGGGCGGCAGTGGTGTCACACCCATCATGACGACGACTTCCGCGAAGCCCCGAGCCGCCTGGGGGAGGCCGACTGACCTTCCGGCCGACGGCCGGTTCACTTCGCGGTGAGGGGGCGGTCCGCGGGCCGGTCGGTGTCGGTTCCGGCCTGGCGGACGGCGTCGCGGGCGGCCAGGGCGGCGCGCAGCGTCAGGACGTCGGCGCCGCGGGCGGCGTCCAGTCCGGTGAACTCCGTCGCCTTGCGCAGGCGGTAGTCCACCGTGTTCGGGTGGATCTGGAGCCGGGCGGCTGCCCGGCGCCGGTCGAGGCTGCACGCGAGGAAGACGCGCAACGTGTCGATCAGCTCCGGGCGCGCGTCCAATGGGCCGAGCAGTGCGGCGAGTCCTTCCCTGGCCGGGCTCGGGCGGCTCAGCTGGTATTCGAGCAGCACGTCGTCGAGCAGGTACAGGCCGGGCCCGCGGCCGGACGCCGCCGCCACCTCGCGGACCTCCCCGGCCAGCCGGGCGGCCCCGGCGACGCCCTCCGGCGCCGCGGCCGCCGCCGCGGCCAGCACCTCGGCGCCGCACGTCCGGCCGAGCTGTTCGACCATCGAGGAGAGCCGGTCCCGGTCCGCGGGGCCGAAGTCGGCGGCCGGCGTCTCGTACGGGAGGAGCACCAGCCCGCCTTCGGCGGACAGCACGGACAGCGGGACGCCGGTCGTCCGGCGCTGCAATTCGTTGCGCAGCCGCCGGAGTTTGCGGCGCGCGGCGACCGCGTGGTTCACGCCGGGCACCAGCTCGTCGGGGTGCGGCCCCACCGTGAGGCTCAGTACGAGGTAGCAGGGCGGCAGGCGGATGCCGGCGCGGTCGGCAGCGGCCTGCGGGCTGCCGCCCTCCAGCAGCCGGGCCAGCAGTGACTGCAGGGCGACCTGTTCGTCGCTCAGCGCCGTCTGCCGCTCCTGCACGTATCCGGCCGCGACCTCGCAGGTCACCAGCCTGAGGTAGGCGAGCAGCTGACGCTGCACCAGCAGGACGTCGTCCAGGTCGCCCGGTTCGGCCGTCGGGAAGACCTGGGCGGCGCACTCTTCCGCACCGAGGTGGTAGGCGCTGACCACGGCCTCCAGCGGGACACCCTCGTCGGCGCGCCGGGCCGACGACTCGCGGATCTCCGCCTGTTCGGCCGGGCCCGGCAGCTCGCCGGTGCGCAGCACCTCGGCGAAGCTCCGGATGCCGCGGGTCACCTGCTTGGCGATGTCCCCGCCCAAGTGTTCCGAAGGAAGCGTTCCGTATACGGGCAGCCGCTCCACGAGCCGGGCCATGACCGCGCGCTCCAACGATCCGGTGGCGGCCTGGAGCCGCTTGTCGACCGGAACGCCGCCGAACTGCGGCACCGGGACGCGGTCGGCGGCGTTGGACGCCATCACAATCCACCTCGCAAATCTCTGTTGTTCACCCCGCAGACGCGGCGCCTTACCGCATCCATGATGTTTCCGGGAGAAGTCCTACTGGTTGGTAACACGGCTGGCTGGTGGATGGCCAGAACGATGGCGGATCCTGCCGCATTGCTCACCGGACCTCCCCGTCCCCCCCACCCAGGAATCGAGGACACCGTGTCCAAGGCAGCCGTTCGCCTGCTCGCCCTCGCGGTCGCCACCGCGGCGGTGGCCATGACCGCCGCGCCCACGGCCACCGCCGCCGGCTCCGTACCGGCACCGACCGTCAACTCCGCGCCGGCAGCCGCAACCGCATCGGCAGGCGACGCGTTCTACGCGTACGACGGCGACGAGCCCCTGTCCGCGTTCGCACCGGGCACCGTGCTGAAGACCCGGACGCTGCGGTACCACCTCGTCGGCATCCCCACGCCCCTCCAGGCCGTCCAGCTGCTCTACCGCACCACCGACGCCCAGGGCCGGCCCTCCGCCAACGTGACCACCGTGGTGCACGCCCCGACGGGCGACGGCAGCAAGGCCGTGTCCTACCAGTCGTTCTACGACTCGCTGAACCCGGAGGACGGGCCGTCCCGGGCGATCGCCGGCGGCGTCACGCTCGGCGGCCTCATCCCCAACGCCGAGGCCGTCCTCCTGGCGCCGCTGCTGGCGCAGGGCTACGACCTCGTCATCCCGGACACCGAGGGACAGCAGGCGAACTTCGCCGCGGGGCCGGAGTACGGGACCAGCACCCTGGACTCGATCCGCGCCGCGACCAGGGCGGCGGAGAGCCGGCTCGACTCCGCCACCGCATTCGGCCTGATCGGCTACTCGGGCGGAGCCATCGCCACCAACTGGGCGGCCGCACTCGCGCCGAGCTACGCGCCGGACGTCAACCGCAAGCTGGTCGGCTATGCCGAGGGCGGCCTGCTCGTGGACCCGGCACACAACCTGAAGTACGTGGACGGCTCACTGGCGTGGTCGGGTGTCATCCCGATGGCGGTCATCGGGGTCTCCCGCTCCTACGGCATCGACCTCCAGACCTACCTCAGCAGCTACGGTCTGAAGGTGTACAAGGAGCTGGAACGCGGCTCGATCATCAACGCCCTCGGCCACTACCCCGGGCTGACCTGGAAGAAGATGGCGAAGGCGGAGTACGCCAACCCCAACTCGATCCCCGAGTTCGTGGACGCCATGAACAAGCTCAACCTCGGCTCGGCCGGCACCCCCACCATCCCCGGATTCATCGCCCAGGGCGACGCGGGCGTCCTGGAAGGCACCTTCGGCAGCCGCCCGGGAATCGGCACGGGCGACGGCGTCATGGTCGCCGGAGACGTACGGACGCTCGCCCGGCAGTACTGTGCGACCGGCAACTCCGCCGTCAAGTACAGCCAGTACGAGCTGCTCAGCCACACGACCGCAGCCGTCGCCTGGGCGCCCGTCGCCCTGGGCTGGCTGAACGACCGATTCGCCGGCAGGGCGGCCCCGTCCGACTGCGGCCGCATACCCGCCGGAAACTCCCTGGCCCCGGAGAAGGCGGCGCAGCTGCCCTGACGTTCCCCGCGAGGTCCTGCCGCCCCCGCCGGTGCGCCGGCGGCAGGGCCTCGCCTCAGAGGCCGGTGACCTTGCCCTTCGCCGACAGCTCGTAGACCAGGGTCACCGTACGGCGGCCGCCGGGCGGGACGGTGAGGTCCCAGCGGACGATGCCCTCGGCATCGACCGCGTCGGGCACCGGGGAGCAGGCCGGGGCGTGCAGGCGCACCTCCACTGCCGACACCTCGGCGACCGGGATCCGCTCCCGCAGGACCAGGAGCTGCTCGCCCAGGTCGCCGGGGCCGGAGAACCGGGACACGTGCAGGCGGACCGTGCGGGTGACCACCGTCCGCTGGGTGATCCCGGCCGACTCGCGGGACTCCTCCGTGTACCGCACCACCCGGCAGTCGTCGCTGCTGCCGAAGGCCAGCTCACCGGCAGTGCCGGGTGCGGTGAACTCCAGCGTGCTGCGCCCGCCGAACCCGCTGCCGCGGACCAGGTCCACGGGCCCGGCGAGCAGGGCGTGCCCCGACCGGTTGTCGAACCGCACCACTCGGGTGACCAGCGGGGACAGCTCGGGCGAACAGGCGTACTCGCTGCGTGCGGCCGTGGTGAAGGCGGACACGGGCACGCGGTGGGCGCGGCCGTCCCCGGGCACGGACACGGGCGCGGGGCAGTGCAGCACCCGGGCCTCGCCACCGTCGTCCACCGCCGGGAGACCCGCCACCGGGGCCGGACCGAGGGTCCCGATCTCCTCCTCGCGCAGCTCGACGTCGATCGTGCGGCGCTCCGCCGCGGAGCGGTCCTCAAGCGCCAGCCTGTCTTCGAACAGCCGCGGCGGCTCGGTGGCCAGCGCCGACCGGGCCGTCGACAGCGTCAGCCGTACGTCCGACCAGTCCTCGCCGGTGCGCTGCCAGACCACGGCGTCGGTCTCCAGCGTCAGGGATTCCCCCGCGAGCACGGCCCGGTAGGCGGGCCGCCACAGCGCACACGGGGTGAGGTGGCTCAGGCGCAGCTCGACCGGCCCGGCGGCCGCGCTCTCCACGGTCAGCTCGATGTGGCCGACCAGCTCGGCGGGCTGCTCCTCGGAGAGGTCCATCGCTCGCCGGAGCGCCCCGAGTTCGGCGTCGAGCGTCGACAAGTTGGCCTCCGCCGCGCGGAGTTGTTCGCCGTGCGTGTCTCGTTCCTCGTCGACCCGGTCCAGTTCGGCCGTCCAGCGCGGCACTTCGCCCTCACCGCGGCCGGCTTCCTCGCCGATCTCGCGCAGCAGATCGACCGCGAGGCGGCCCAGCAGGTCGAGGCGGGCGAGCAGCCGGTCGCGTCGCTGCCCGAGGGCGATCCGCTCCTCTTCGAGGGCGTGCACGCGGTGGCGCAGCGCGGAGTCGTCGGGGGACGGCCGCGGCCCGCGCGGCGTCCAACTGCGGACGAGCCGCACGTCGAGCACGGCGGCCGGGTGGTCGGCGGTCAGCTCGGCATGCAGGGTCCGGTCGACGGCCAGCGCACTGACCGGTCCGAGGACCAGCCGCCGGACCCCGGCATCGAGGTCGAGCACGACGGTGCGCTCGACGTGCGCGCGGTCCTCCAGACAGGTCACGGCGGTGACGGGAAGGGCGATCGGCTTCGGGGCCGTGGACACGGTTCTGTCAGCTCCTGCGGTTGCCGCCGGCCAGGGCCTTGCCGGCCGGGATACGGATCTCGTAGCCGCCGTCGAGGGCGACGGCGCCGCCGGACGGCAGATCCACCCTCCAGACGCGGGTCCCCGGTACGTGCCGCTCCGGTCCCGCGCCCCCGCCCTGCTCGGGAGCCGTCCAGTCGGCCCGCTCCTCGATCCGGACGTCCGATTCGGACGTGACGGGCACCCGCTCGCGGACCTCGACGGTGACGGGCCGCGCGAGCCGGTTGGCCAACTCCACGTGCACGCGGTGATCGAGCACGGTGGTGTTGCCGCGCAGCCCCGCGGTCGACTCGCGCAGGTGCGTACGGCGGGTGACGCGGATGCCCTCGGCCGGCCCGAGCCCCACCCGGCGGACACCGCCGGGGGCGAGCGTGGGAAGCGCCGCGGTCAGCAGGAACCGGTCGTCGACGGTGACCTCCACCGGACCGGCCAGCAGCGCCCGGTCGGTGGCGTTGGACAGCACCAGCGTCCCGTACACGGTCTGCTCCACGGACGGCACACACAGGTACTCGGTGTGGAGACCGACCGGAATCTCGGTGACGGTGACGGTGTGCCAGGTGCCGTCCGACGGGACGTCCGCGCGGGCGGACGCATCGAAGCGGTGGTCGAACGAACCCGCCGACTCGCGGGGCCGCACCGCGTGGCCGGGCAGCGGCAGCACTGCCACCGCTTCGGCGCGGCGCCGGTGCTCGGCCGCCACCGCGTCGAAGGAAGAGCCGGGGAACAGCCGGCCTCTGCGACCGCCGTGCTCCTCCGGGCCGCACAGGACGAGGGCGGCGTAGTCGAGCTCGGCGCCGCTCGGCTGCGGCGGCCCGGCCGGCGGAGGCGATGGCTTCGGCGCGGGCGGCGCGGCCGCGCCGGGGGCCGCCGGAGCCATGGCGGCGCGGGCTCCGGCGAAGGCACCGTCGCCGGAGCCGCGCGCGGCCGCGCCGTACGAGCCGCCGGGTGCCGCGAGCGCCGGCGGCGGCGGCCCGCCGTAGGCCTGGGGTGCCGGTGCCGCGGCTCGTAGGGGAGCCGGAGCGGGTGGCCGTGGTGCGGTTGAGCCGACCGTCGTGGGCAGGGACGGCGATCCGGCCCCGGCCGGCGCGGGTACGGCGGCCGGAGCGGGGGCCGGGCCTGCCGCGTCGTACCCGGCGAACAGGTCGCCCAGCCCCGCCGGCGGCTCCCGCCAGCCGGAGACCGTGGGGGCGGCCTGACGGCGTCCGACCCGGATCGAGCGGAGCTTCGGCAGGTCGGTCCGACGCTGTAGGTCGGCGGTGGCCAGGGCGATGCGTACGCCGGTCCAGTCCTCACCGGTGCGCTGGGCGACCGAGGCACGCAGCATCAGACGGCCGTCGCTGTCGCCCTGACGGTGGGTGAGGCGATAGGACGGCGCCCACACGGCGCCCGGCACGCCGTACTCCAGCTCCAGCGTCAGCTCCGGTTCCTCCAGGGCATCACCGCTCCCGTCGGCGGAGTCGGCGGAGTCGGCGGGGTCGAGGGAAGCGAGGGAATCGACGGCATCGAGGGAGAGGAGCACGGAGACGGTCGTGCTCACGTGCGCTGACGGTGTGTCCGTGGAGGCGCGGGAGAGCCTGTCCGCGGCGACGGCGAGCTCGTGCTCGACGTCCCGCAGAGCCGCTTCCAGCTCGACGAGGCGGGAGTGCAGGACCGCCAGCCGGCCGTCGACGAAGTCGGCGAGCTCCAGCCACGCGTCGACCGGGGTGCGGCGGTGCGGGTCGTCCCGCCTGCGCGCCGGCGGGACCGGGTGGAGTTCCCTGATCTCCTTGATCAGACCGATCTGCCGGTCCCGCCGGCCCTGGGCCGCCGCGTGCGCCTCGCGCAGCCGGTCCACCTCGCGCCGCAACTCGTCGGGCGTGCCGGTGCCGGTGCCGGTTCCGTTTTCGATGGTGGACGGCTCGGCCCCGGCCTCGACTTCCACCCGGGCCCCGGTGACGCGCCTGCCGGAGGCTCCCAGGACCCGGGCCCGCAGGGAGTCCGGGTCCATCGAGCGGGGCAGTCCCGTCACCCGCACCCGGCCGTCCGGCGGCACGACGCCCCGGGCCAGGCGGTGGCAGACCGCGCCCTGCGCGTACACCACGACCGAATCGAGGGTCGACCCCCACCTCTGTGCAGGCTCCACCGTCATGCGCCCCGCCCCCCGCCGTGTTCGTGCCGGAGCGGAGTCTAAGGGTTCCAGGGCCGGGCGCGGCAGCCGATAGGCGGCCCCACCACAACGACGGCCCGCAGCCGCGCACCTGACCCTTCCCGGTCAGGCACTGGATCGCGTACGCGTCTCTCAACGGCCGGGGTGTGCTGACCCACTGCGCACGGAAAATGCTCGCGGCCGGCGGCGGCTCGCGCCTTAGGCTCGGGGTGTGGACCCCGTCGAACTCGCCTGCCTCGTAGTGCCCTTCACGGCACTGCTGTTCGCGTGCGGCGGGCCGCGGGCGCGCCGGGAAGGACGGCGGCGCCGACCGTGGGCCGGTCTGTGGCCCGCGCGCGCCGTCGACCCGTACCACGCCGCCGTTGTCCGCTGGTACGGGGAGGACGACATCCAGGCCGCCGCCGCCCGCCTGGTGCTCGACGGGCTGGTGACCGTCAACCACCGGGGCACGCTCACGCTCACCCCGGTCGGCGCCGACCCCGCGCGCTCGGCCGGGCACCCGCTGCCGGACGCCCTGCTCGCCGCGCTGCGTCGCCGCACCGCGCCCGCCACCCTCGGCAACATCACGCTCCGGGACACCGAACTCGGCGCCGTACGCGCACAGTTCCACGCGGACGTCCGCCGCTCGCCCGCGGTCGTGGCCCGCCCCGAGGTCCTGATCGCCGTCGCGATGTGGCTGCTCCTCGCGGAGTTCGTGGCCTCCTCCTTGGTACTGATCGGCACCGCGCCACAGGGGGCCGGGGAGGGCGCCGCCGCCACCGCCACGTGGTGCGCGCTGGTCGCCCAGGTCGTCTGGTTCGGCCGGTACGGCCGCCGGCGCGGCGCGGCGGGCCGGATCGCCCCCTACACCGCACGACTCGAGAGGGCCCCGAGGCATCCGGCGCTCGTCGAACTGGCCCGGCGCGACGGGGAGGCCGTGACGCGGCTGCGCGTCAGCCGCGTGCGCACCCGCCGCACCCGCAACCGCGGCCGCAGGCGCAACCGGAACAACCCGCCGCGGGTCCGGCGGTAACTCGCTCGCCCTGGCCACGGGCCACCGCTGCACTGTGCCACGTCCCCTTCGGGCCGGCGGAGCCCCACCGGCCCGGCCGACGAGGAACCGGACAATCAGAAACCAGATCCGGTCACGCAATCTGTCGCACTCGCCAACTGCTGCCATGCTGACCGGGTTTGACGATCTGGAGGAGGTTCCTTGTCTCGAATATCCACGCTGGCGGTCGCGCTCACCAGCGCGTTGGCGCTGGTATCCGGTGTCGCCGTCACGGCGTCGGCGGCGCCCGCGGCGAACGCCGGAGCGACGGCCGCCGCTTCGACCACCCTGGCCACCGCCGGGGCGCAGGTCGACCCCGTCGACTGGACGCCCTGCAACCCGGACCCGTCCAAGCCCGACCCGAAGATCTACGACTGCGCCGTGTACCCGGTGCCGCTCGACTACGCGAACCCGTCCGGCGAGAAGATCGGCATCGCCATGATGCGCCGGCGGGCCGGTGATCCCGCCAAGCGCATCGGATCGCTCTTCCTGAATCCCGGCGGCCCCGGCGGCAGCGGCTACATGTGGGCCACCACCGCCCGCTTCGACCCCGGCGTCGTCGACCGTTTCGACATGATCGGCTTCGACCCCCGCGGTGTCGCCCGCAGCAACCCCCTGCGCTGCTTCACGACCAACGAGGAAGCCGACGGCGTCTTCTCCCGGATGCTCGTCGTGCCCGTCACCCGCACCGAGGTGACCGGCACGCTCGCGGCGACCCGGGACTACACGGGAGCGTGTGCCCGCAACGCCGGTCCGCTCATCCGGCACATGTCCACCATGAACGTCGTGCGCGACCTCGACCGGATGCGCCAGGCCGTCGGTGACGCGAAGCTGACCTTCGCCGGGTTCTCGTACGGCACGCTGATCGGCGCCACCTACGCCAACATGTACCCGGACAAGGTGCGCGCGGTCATCGTCGACGGCAACGTCGACCCGAACCTGCGCCTGCACAACGGCATGGAGTACGACCGCCAGCGCGCAACGGGCGGCTTCGAGCCCGCACTGGCCGAGTTCCTCAAGCGCTGCAAGGCCGCCGCCGTGCCGCGCTGCGCCTTCGCCGAGGGCGACACCCGCGCGAAGTTCGACGCGATCCGCGACCGCCTGCGCACCTCGCCGGTGAAGCTGCCGAGCGGGGAGGAGGTCACCCTGAGCACCTTCACCAGTCAGGTGGCCAACGCCCTGTACGCGCAGACCCGGCTGGCGCCCCTGGCGGTCTCGCTCGAGGCGCTGAAC
This sequence comes from Streptomyces sp. NBC_00239, assembly GCF_036194065.1. Taxonomy (NCBI): domain Bacteria; kingdom Bacillati; phylum Actinomycetota; class Actinomycetes; order Kitasatosporales; family Streptomycetaceae; genus Streptomyces; species Streptomyces sp. NBC_00239. The sequence goes on from NZ_CP108095.1 coordinate 7,899,892, forward strand.
CAGGTGATCCGGCAGCAGCAGGGCCTTGCCCCCGCGGGCGCCAAGCTCGCCTCGCAGGCGGCGGCGGACCGGCTGGCCAAGCTCGCCCCGGCGGCGCTGCGCGAGGCTCCCGCCGACACCCCGTACACCTCGGACGACTCCTACTTCGGCGTCAACTGCCAGGACAAGCCGTACCCGTCGAACCCGGGCGTGTTCGCGCTCGCGGCCCGCGTCTGGGAGCGGGGCGCGCCCACCTTCGGCCGCTACCAGGCCTTCGACTCGCCCACCTGCGCGACCTGGCCGTCGCCCGCCCGCACCTCCGAGCAGTACGCCGGGCCCTGGAACCGGCGGACCGCGAACAAGGTCATGGTCATCGGCAACACCTTCGACCCGGCCACCCAGTACCGCTTCTCGCAGCGCATGCAGCGGCAGCTCGGCAACGCCGTGCTGGTGACGGTCGACGTGATCGAGCACTGCGCGATCGGCCGGAGCAAGGCCCTGAACGCGCTAGTGACCTCGTACCTGGTGGACGGGACCGCGCCGAAGCCCGGCCAGGTCCTCAAGCCGGACCTGGACCCCTTCCCGCTGCCGGCGACCTGAGGCACCCGCCCGGACGCCGACCGGCACCCGCGACACCACCCCGGGCGCGGCGACGGTGGCACCCGCCACCGCCGCCGCGCCCGGCCCGCGTCACCCGAACGGGCACCCACCCGGCTCCTTCGCGTGCGGGGGACGGGAGCTGTGGTTTCCTGACCACCGCGACGCAATGTTGCCAGGTGACTACACGAGGTGAAGGGAATGGTGTCGTGAGCGTTCTGGACATCAAGCTGGACCGGTCGTTCGACGTCTTCGACTCGGACCGCGACGGGCGGCTCGAAAAGGCGGACGTCATCGGCCTGTCGGACAAGCTCGCCGAATCGCTCGGTGTCGCCCCGGACGCCGTCAACGTACTGCGGGACTCGCTGTCGGACCTCTGGGACACCGTCTTCCAGAGGATGGACAAGAACGCCGACGGCGGCGTCGACCGGCAGGAGTTCCGGGCGGCGTTCCGGGCCCGGATCGTCACCGACCAGAACCGGATCTGGGAACGGATCCGGAACATGAGCAACGCCTGGACCGAGCTCGCCGACCGCGACGGCGACGGCATGCTGAGCCGGGAGGAGTACACCTCGCTGCTCCACGGCATGTTCCGGCTGCCCCGGGAGACCTTCGACGAGGCGTTCAACCGCCTGGACGTCGACGGCGACGGGCAGTTGAGCCGTGAGGAGATCAGCTCCGCGATGAAGGAGTACTACACGAGCGAGGACTACTCGGCCCGCGGGAACCAGTTCTTCGGGCGCCTGTGAGGATCGCCTGAGCGCTGTCCGGGCGACGCCTGGGGGCGTGTCCTCCCGCGCCCCCTCCTCGCCCCCTCCCGGCCGGCTCCTCGCCCCTCCGCAGCGCCCTCCGCGACCCCTCCCCGCCGCCCACCGTCCCGCCTGCCCGCAGTGGCCCCTCCGGAGCCGATTCGTATCGCCTTCCCGCTCGTTGACCGGAAGCGAAGCCGATTGATCGCTCACACCCCTGGAGGACCCCTTGACGGCCGATGTCGCACTGCCGGTGATCGTTCTCTCCGACCCCGACCCGCTCCGCCGGCACGAGACGGCCGAGCTGGTCCAAAGCTGGTACCGGACCTCGTTCCGCGTGCTCCAGGTCGGAGGGCCGGCGGAAGTGGTCCGGGCACTGACCTCGCTGGCCGAACGGAAGGTGCCCGTGGCGGCCGTGCTCGCCGACGAGGCCCCGGACCCGGCCGCCGCACAGCACGCCGGCGTCCGCTGGCTGCCGCTCGCCGGGCATCGCGGCGCCGCCTCCGACGCCCCCGCCGGGGCGGTGCCGGGCCACGAGAACCCGGCCGAGCACATGCGGGGCGTGCTCGACGATTCCCTCTGCACGTGGAACGCCGACTGCCACGGGGACCTGCCGACCGCCGAGGTGCGCGGGAGCCGCTTCTCACCCGCCGCCTACGCGGTACGCGACTTCCTCGCCCGCAGCGGCGTGATCTTCCGCTGGCTGCCCGAAGAAGCGGTGCAGGACGCCCCGGTGACCGTCCGGCTCGGCGACGGCACCGCGATGGTGGACCCCTCGATCAGCGAACTGGCCGAGCGGCTCGGACTCATCCGCCCGGCCGCGCAGGACCACTACGACGTCGCGGTCATCGGCGGTGGTCCCGGCGGCCTGTCGGCGGCGGTGTACGCCGCCGCCGAGGGCATGAGCGTCGTCGTGATCGAGGACGACGCGCCCGGCGGGCAGGCGGGCTCGACCTCCCGGATCGAGAACTACCTGGGCTTCCCCGTCGGCCTCACCGGCGGCGATCTCGCCCAGCGCGCGTTGCAGCAGGCCCGGCGGGCCCGCGTCGAGTGGCAGCCCACCCGGGTGGCGAGCCGGGTGACCCCGACGGGCACGGGCGGGCACGCCGTCGAGTTCGTCAAGGCGGGCACCGACGAGGCGGCGTCGGTGACGGCGGCCGCGGTGGTGGTCGCCACGGGCGTGGACTGGAACCGACTGAAGGCTCCCGGCGTCGACCGCCTGCTCAACTCCGGCGTGTACTACGGCTCCTGCCTGTCCGACGCCCCCTCGGCCGCCGGGGAGGACGTGTACATGGTGGGCGCGGGCAACTCCGCAGGACAGGCCGCCCTCTACTTCGCCCGCTACGCCCGCACCGTCACCTTGTGCGTGCGGGGCACCGACCTCGGCGCCGCCATGTCGAGCTACCTGGTGCAGCGCATCGAGCGGACCCCGGGCCTGAAGGTCCTCCTGGGCACCGAAGTGTCCGAATGCCTCGGCGAGACCACCCTCACCGGGCTCAGGCTCCGCGACCGCGAGGGCGGCGAGCGCACGGTCCCCGCGCACTGCCTCTACGTCCTGATCGGCGGCCACCCGTCGACGGACTGGCTCGGCGGCACGCTGAAGCTCGACGACCGCGGCTACGTCCTGACCGGAAGCGGCGGCGCCGGCCCCGACGCGCTGCCGATGGAGACGAGCCTGCCCGGGGTGTTCGCGGTGGGGGACGTGCGTGCCGGGTCCGTCAAGCGGGTCGGCGCCGCCGTGGGCGAAGGGGCCGCCGTCGCCCAGTCGTTGGTCGAGTACCGGCGCCGGCACCCCGAGCGCTTCCAGGACGCCCGAGCGGTCTGCGGCTTCTGACGGACACCACCCGTCCGCGCGCCCTGACCGCCGGGCTGCCGTGACCGCACGGGCGGTCACGGCGCACCCCCGGCCGGGGCCGCCGACCGCGCGCGGCGGCCCGTGTGTCGGTGCGCGCGGGCCGGGCCGCCGGTCTATGGTTCAGAGCCACCGTCCCCGGAGGGAGCGGCAGATGACCGATACGGCGATGCTCGACCTCGGCCCACAGACCCGGATCGTGGCCGGTCTCGTGGCGGGAGTCCCGGACGCCCGCCTGACCGACCCGACGCCGTGTCCCGCGTACGCGGTCACCGAGCTGCTGGGCCACCTCGCGGGCCTGGCAGCCGCGTTCCGTGACGCGGCCCGCAAGGACCTGGGCGCCACGACGGGCAGCGTCCCCGACGCCGCCGCGCTCTCCCTGCCGGCCGGCTGGCGCGAGGAACTGCCCCGGGTCCTCGGCGAACTGGCCGAGGCGTGGCGGGACCCGGGCGCCTGGACCGGCATGACCCGCGCGGGCGGCCTGGACCTGCCCGGCGACATCGCGGGCGCGGTGGCCGTGGACGAACTGGTCATCCACGGCTGGGACCTGGCCCGGGCCACCGGCCAGGACTACGCGCCCGATCACGCCGCACTGCGCGCCTGCCACGCGTTCCTGCTGGAGGCGGCCGCGGACGAGAGCCGCGGCGGGGGCATCTTCGGACCCGTCGTGCCCGTGTCGGACGACTCCCCGCTGCTGGACCGCGCCGTGGGACTCAGCGGGCGCGACCCCCGCTGGACACCGCCGGCGTCTTCGTAAGGGCGGGGTCAGCCGGCGCGGCCGAACCCGGCGGGGGCGGGGCCGGCGGCCCGTTCCAGGACCTCCAGGACGGTGTCGCGGAACAGCGTGGCCTTGTATCCGGTCTGCGGCTGCGGCCGGCAGCGGGCGAGTACCGTCGCGGCCGCCTCCACGAGGGCCTCCGGGGTGGCCTCACGGCCGATCAGGGCGGCTTCCACCTCCGTCAGCCGCAACGGGACGCGCGCCACCCCGCCGGCCGCGACGGCGGCGTGCGTGACGGTGTCGCCGTCGAGCGCGAGCCGGGCGGTGGCCTCGACCAGGGGCCACTCGGCGTGCGCCCGGCTGACCGCCCGGTGGCAGGCGGCACGTTCGCCGGGCAGGGGCGCGGGCAGGCGGACCGAGGTGAGGATGCGGTCCGGCGGCAGCAGGTGGTCGGCGTGGTGGAGGCCGTCGCCGTCCCCGTACAGGTCGACGATGTTGCGCGGGGATTCGCCGTGCACCTCGGCCTGGGCGTCGTAGGTGAGCAGGGCCATCGCGAGGGTGGACGGATGCGGGGCGATGCACGGGCCGTCGCCGCTGACCACGCCGAAGTGGTGGTCGCCCTCCCGGGCCGGGCAGCCGGTGCCGCCCTTCTGGAGGCAGTCGACGTGCGGATTGCGGAAGTACCAGCAGCGGTTGCGTTGCAGCAGGTTGCCGCCCAGGGTGCCGGCGGCGCGGATCTGCGGGGTCGCCGCCGTCCCGGCCGCCAGCGCCAGCGCCGGCCAGCCGTCGCGTACCTGCGGATCGGCGGCCAGCTCGGCGAGCGTCGTCAGGGCGCCGATCCGCAGTCCGCCGCCGGGCAGGGGCGAGGTGCCGCGCAGGTGGCCGGCGCCGCCGAGGTCGGTGAACGGCCCCGGGGACACGCCGCTGCGCTGCCGGGCGGTGGTGTCGGTGCCACCGGCGCGCAGCTCCCCGCCGGTGGCCAGGACGGCGGCGGAGAGGTCGGTGAGGGCGGGCTCGGTGCTCACGTGGCCAGTCCTTCCAGGAGCCGGTCGGGGCGGATGGGCATGTCGTACGGGCGCCAGCCGGTCGCGTCGTGGACCGCGTTGGCCAGGCAGGCCGCGGTGGGCAGCGTCGCGATCTCGCCGAGGCCGACACCGCCGCCGGGCACGTGCTCGAAGCCCTCCTGATGGAAGTGGACGGTGATCTCGGGGGTGTCGCCGATGCCCGGGATGCGGTAGTCCTCCAGGTTGTCGGTCAGCACCCGGCCGGTGGCCGGGTCGACGCGCCGCTCCTCGAAGAGGGCGTAGCCGATGCCCTGGATGACGGCGCCCTCGCACTGGCTGCGGGCGAGGCGGTCCTCGTGGATGCGTCCCGCGGCGATGCCGCTCCACACGCGCAGCGGGCGGATCCGGCCGAGCCGCGTGTCCACCTCGACCTCCGCGACCTGCACCGATCCGGTGAAGCCGCGGCCGATCGCCACGCCGCCCATGGTCAGGTTGAGGGGGGTGACGAAGCCCCGGCGGTCGCGGGGGCGCCGGCCGGTCACCGAAACGCCGTGCGCGCTGTCCAGCCGGGCGGTGACGTCACCGCCGCCGAGCGCGTCGCGCAGCCGGGCGGCGGCCTCCGCCGCGGCGGGCGCGAGGGAGGGCGTGGTGCGGCTGCCGCCGGAGGTGGGGCCGTGCACGGCGTCGCTGTGGCCGACCTCGGCCCGCACCCGGGTCTCGGGCACGCCCAGGCCCTCGGCGACGGCTCGGCGCAGGACGGTGCGCGAGCCCGTGCCCATGTCCTGCACGGCGCAGCGGGCGACGACGGTCCCGTCCTCGACGGTGAGCTCGACCTCGGTGACGGGGTCGACGAAGTACAGCCAGTTGGCCGCCGCGACCCCGACCCCGCGGCGGAACCGGCCGGTGCCGCCGCGGGGTCCCGACGACCAGACCGGAAGGGTCTCGGCCCGGTCGTACAGGGCGTGCCGCTTGAGGTTGCCGTCCCAGCGGCGGCGCAGGGCGATCGGGTCCCGGCCGAGCCGGTGGGCCATCTCGTCGACGGCCTGCTCCAGCGCCCAGCACATCGTGGGTCCGCCCGGACCGCGGAACGGGGCGCCCGCCGGCCGGTGGGTGACCGTGTCGAAGTCGCGCAGCCGGCGCGGGGCCCGGCCGTACACGAACCGGGCCAGGGCCGCGACGGAGCCGCCCACCGAGACCCCGCCGTCGCTGTCGGCGTCCATGGCCAGGGCGCTCAGATCGCCGTCCTCGTCCGCGACCATCGCCAGCTGGATGCGGGCGCCGGGCCGGTATCCGCCGTCGGTGAGTTCCTCGTCCCGGTCGAGCACCACCCGCACCGGGGCGTCGTGCAGCCGGGCCAGTTCCACCGCGGCGACGACGTCGGAGGTCAGACCCATCTTGCAGCCGAAACCGCCGCCTACGTGGACGGCGTTCGCGGTCACCCGGTCGAGGGGCACGCCGAAGCGTTCGGCGGCGAGCTCGGCCACCCGCTTCACCGACTGCGTGGACACCTCCAGGTGGAGGGCGCCGTCGACCCACCGGGCCAGGCAGGCGTGCGGTTCGAGCGGGGTGTGCGTCTGCGCGGCGGCGGTGAAGACGCCCTCGACCACCCGCTCCGGGTTCCGGCTGCGGGCCTCGGTGATACGGCGTACGGCGGTGGCGGGTCGCTTGCTCATGGCGGACGGTCCCCGCCGGTTGCCGCGCCAGCGGGCGGGCACCAGCTGGGGGCTCTCGCCGGAGCCCGGTGCCCGTTTGCGCGCCGCCTTGTCCTCGTAGACGAGCGGCCCCGCGCCGGCCCGGGACTCGCGTACGTCGAGGGCGGCCGGCAGTACCTCGTAGTCCACCGTGACCCGCGCCGCGGCCGCCCGCGCGGCGGCCCGGTCCGGGGCCGCGACCGCGGCCACCGGCTGTCCGACGTACCGCACGATCCCGTCGGGAGGCAGCATCGGCACCAGCGGGACGTCGCCGGCCTCCAGGGACCGTACGTGCGCGTGGGCGTGCGGCGAGCGGATGATCACACCCTCCAGCAGTCCCTCGGGCCGCAGGTCCGTGGTGTACCGGGCCGAGCCGTCGACCTTCTCCGGGGCCTCGGTGCGCGGGACGGCAGGGGCCGCGCCGTCCGCCGGCGTCCTGTCGTAGTCGCCCGCGCAGGCCGCCGCCACCGCGCTGAAGATGCGCTCGTAGGCTCCGCAGCGGCACAGGTGGCCGGCCAGCGCGTCCGCGATCTGCTCCCGCCCCGGGCGGGTGCGGCCGTGCGCGGCCCGCCACCGCGCGAAGAACGCGGCCGCCTCGACGACGAACCCCGGGGTGCAGTAGCCGCACTGGAGGGCGTCCTCGCCGGCGAAGGCACGCGCCACCGGGTGGCCGGACAGGCCCTCCACCGTCGTCACCCGCCGGCCGGCCAGGGCGACCGCCGGCGTCAGGCAGGACACCCGGGGCTCGCCGTCGACCTGGATCGTGCAGGCCCCGCACACCCCGCCCGCGCAGACCAGTTTGGTGCCGGTCAGGCCCAGCCGGTCGCGCACCACCTCCACGGCGGCCGGGTCGTCGTCCACGTCCACCGCGCGCGGGGCGCCATTGACCTCGAACTCCACGAGACGTACTCCTCAGCCGTGGGGTGGCGACCGCCGGACCTGGGCCGTAGCGCTCGCCTTCAGCCTCCTTGATAGCCCGCACCCGGGGTCCGCGCAGTTCGGAGCGGCCGATGGGGCTCACTGCACCCGGCGGCGGACCATGGACGTGCGGACCTCGCGGGCGCCCCCCGTCAGGGGGCGGTGTTCCGGAGCAGTTCGGCGAGCCGCAGCAGCCCCCGGGTGAGTTCCGGCCGGGAATTCGGCGCACCCAGCCCGATGCGGAAGCCCGGCCGTGCGCCGCCGCCGAACTCGCCCTCGGGCGCGACGGCCACCCCCCGGTCCCTCGCCCGCGCCGCGAACTCCGCTCCGGTTTCGTCACCGAGGTCCACCCAGGCGTGCGCCCCGCCCACGGCGCAGCGCCGCGCCTCGGGGAGCAGGTCCCGTACGAGGTCGAGCCGCGCGGCGGACTCGGCCCTGCGCCCGTCGGCCAGCCGCGCGACCAGCCCGTCGACGAGCCAGCGGTGCACGAGGTCCACGGCGAGGGACGCCGGGGTCCAGGCGCTGCGCCTCGCGGCCGCCGCCATGCCGTCACCGAGCGCGGGCGGGCAGCTCACGAACGCCAGCCGCAGACCGGGGGCGACCGCCTTGCTGGTGCTGGCCAGGTACACGCTGTGCCGCGGGGCGAGCGTGCTCACCGGCGGCGGCGCGTCCTTGGCCAGCGGGCCGAAGGGGTCGTCCTCGACCAGGGTCAGCCCGCGGGCGCGCACCACCTCGGCCAGTTCGGCCCGGCGGCCGGCGGGCATCGTGACCCCCGTCGGATTGTGCAGGGTGGCCGAGGTGACCACGACGGAGGCGGACGCCGCCGCGGCGGCCAGCGCGTCCGGGCGCATCCCGTCGCCGTCGTGCGCCACGGGCACCGGCCGCAGGCCGAGCAGCCGGGCGGCGGCCCTGACCCCGGGGTTGGCCAGGGCGTCGACGGCGATCCGGTCCCCGGCGCGGGTCAGGGAGGTGAGTGCGGTGAACAGCGCGTGCTGGCCGCCGGAGACCGCGATCACCCGGTGCGTCGGCACCCGCAGACCGAACAGGTCCAGGTAGTCGGCGCCGAGCGCGTCCGCGTCCCGGGCCAGACCGGTGCCCAGCAGCGTGCCGAGCTGCCCGTGGGTCCAGGCCCCGCCGAGCGCGTCGAGCAGCGCCGACGGCGGGGGAGCGGCCCAGTTCCCGGACAGGTCCACGACTCCCGCGCCGCCGTCGGCGTCCGCGTCGAAGCCCGCCACCCCCCGGCCGGCCCGTACGAACGTGCCGCGCCCCGCCTCCCCGCTGGTCAGGCCGCGCCGGCTCAGCTCCGTGTAGGCGCGCGAGACCGTGCCCGGGGTGACGGCGAGCCGGTGGGCCACCGCCCGCACGGTCGGCAGGCGCCAGCCGTCGGGCAGCCGGCCCGCCTCGATGTCACGGGCGATCCCGTCGGCGAGCCGTCGGTAGAGAGGGCCGCCGCCGGGTGCCGGACGGGGCCGCCAAGTTGTGTCCATACAAGAGGCGATTGTACCGGAACTTGTTTCGCTCTACCGTCTCTCACATGGGAAAACTCGCAGACTTGCTCGCGGACGAAATCCGCCGGGCAGGCATCCCCGGCGCCGCCCTCGTGGCCTGGAAGGACGACCGGGTCCTGACCGCGGCCGCCGGGATCGCCGACATCGAACAGCCGTCGTCGCCCGTCACCGTCGACACGCCGTTCCGCATCGGCTCGACCACGAAGCCGCTCACCACCGCCGCGATCCTGGCCGCCGGCCTCCCCCTCGACGACCCGCTGCCCTGGGGCATGACCCTGCGACGGCTGCTCAGCCACACCGGCGGCATGCCCACCGACCCGATCACGCCCGGCAACCTGTACGGCCCCACCGCCCCGGACGCCCTGGCGCGCTGGGCCGACGGGCTGCCGCGCGTACGGCCGGACCGGACGGCCGAGCCCGGCCCCTGGCGGTACAGCAACCCCGGGATCGCCCTCGCCGCCCACGTCGCGGAGCAGGCCACCGGAGTCCCCGTGGCCGACCTCGTGGACCGGCTCGTGCTGCGCCCGCTCGGCATGACCCGCACGTCCTGGCGGCTTGCCGACGCCGTCGCCTGGGCCCCCGCCCAAGGCCACGAGGGCAGCCCTGCAGCCGTCGTACGCCCGGCCTTCGACCACGCGGTGTACGCCGCGGCCGGCTTCGCCTACAGCAGCGCCGCCGACCTCGCGCGCTTCCTGCGGCACGTCCCCGCCGCCATGCGGGTCCGGCACGCCCGTACGGCGGGCGAGGAGCTCGACGGCTACGGCCTCGGGCTGTACGTCGGCACCCGGCGCGGGATCCCGCGGCACGGCCATCCCGGCGGGATCCGCGGCTCCGGCTGCCAGCTCCAGGCCACCGACGACGGCCGGGCCGGCGTCGCGCTCGTCCACAACCTCCAGCCGGACGGCGGCTGGACCTTCGCCGGCGACATACTCGACACCCTCCTGGAGGGCGACTTCCGATGACCGGCCCCACCACCGCGACGGGCGGCCGCACCCGGCCCGCCGACGTCCGCACCGCCCGCCTGGCCCGTACCCTCCTCGAGCACTCGCTCGGCGTGCGGGCCGGCGAGACCGTCCTCATCCGCTCCACCGGACCGGCGGGCGAGCCGCTCGTACGCGAGCTGTACGCCCAGTGCCTCGCCCGCGGCGCCCGCCCGTCGGTCTACATCCACCTCGCCGACGAGGACGCCCTCGTCCTCGCGGCCACCCGGGACCCGGCGCTCCACCGCCGCCCCGACCCGATGCTCGTCCACCTCTACGACACGGCCGACGCGGTCCTGCGCATCGAGGCCGAGGACAACCCCTTCGCCCTGCGCGACCACCCGCCGGCCGACCAGGAGGCGCGCCAGGAATCCCGCTTCTCCCTCATCCACCAGCAGCTGCGCCGGCTTGCCGACGGCACGCTCCGCCGGTGCACCACGCACTACCCGACCGAGGGCTACGCCCGACAGGCAGGCTTGTCGCTGGACGCGTACACCGACCTCGTCCACCGCGTCATGCTCACCGACACCGAGGACCCGGTGGCGGCCTGGCGCCGGGAGCAGAGCCGCCAGCAGCGCATCGCCGACCGGCTCGCCGGCGCCGGCACCCTGCGCATCGCAGGCGCGGACGCCGACCTGCGGATGTCGCTGCGCGGCCGCCCCGTCGACAACTCCTGCGGCCGCCAGAACCTCCCGGACGGCGAGCTGTGCGTCGCCCCGCTGGAGGACAGCGTCCACGGCTGGATCCGGGCCAGCGGGCCCGCGTACCTCCACGACACCGAAGTGCGCGACCTGAGCCTGCGCTTCCACGCCGGCCGGGTCACCGACTGGGAGTGCTCGTCGGGCGCGGCGCAGGTCGCCGCGGCGCTCGCCGTCGACGACGCGGCCGGGCGGATCGGCGAGATCGGCTTCGGCCTCAACGAACGCGTCGGCGAGCCGGTCGGCTACTCCCTCATCGACACGAAGGCGGCCGGCCTCATGTCGGTCTCCCTCGGCCAGGGGCACACCCCCACCGGCAGCGCCAACCACTCACCGGTGCACTGGACGTTCCCGGTGGACCTGCGGCGCGGCAGCACGGTCACGTCCGACGGCGAACCGGTCCTCGTGGACGGCCTCCCGTCCCCGCCGAGCCGGTGACCACCACGATCCATCGGGCGCGTGAACGCCAGGTCGGATTCCTGCCAGCGCCGGTGATCGCCTCCTTGTTTCATTGAATCAGCAACCAATGGCGAGGAGGGTCTTATGGACGGCAAGGCGATTTTGGTGACGGGCGGCAGTCGGGGCATCGGAGCGGCGACCGCGCTGCGGCTGGCCGAGAAGGGCGCCGACGTGGCCATCACCTACGCCGCCGACGAGACGGCCGCGAAGGAGGTGGTCCGCCGCATCGAGGCGACCGGCCACAGGGGCATCGCCGTCAAGGCCGACGCCGGCCGGGCCGAAGACGCGGCCGGAGCCGTGGACTGGGCGGCCCACACCCTGGGCCGACTGGACGTGCTCGTCAACAACGCGGCTATCGGCGTCCTCGGCCCCCTGGACGCACTGACCCTGCCGGACGTCGACCGCGTTCTCGCGGTCAACGTGCGGGGCGCGTTCCTCGCCGCCCAGGCCGCGGCGGACCGGATGGGCGAAGGCGGCCGGATCATCAACGTCGGCACCTGCATGACCCAGCGGGTCCCCGGGCCCGGCGGCACGCTCTACACGATGAGCAAGTCCGCCCTGACCGGACTCACCAGAGCCCTCGCCCGCGAACTCGGCGACCGGGGCATCACCGCCAACATCGTCCACCCCGGTCCGACGGACACCGACATGAACCCCGCCGACGGACCCCACGCCGCTCCCCAGTCCGCGATGACCGCCCTCGGCCGGTTCGGCCGGCCCGACGAGGTCGCGGCCATGGTCGCCTTCCTCGCGAGCCGCGAAGCCGCATACATCACCGGTGCCGAGTTCTCCGTCGACGGCGGCCACGCCGCCTGACCCGGGCCGCACCCCCCCGCCGCCCCGCCCCGACAGCGCCTTTCACGGGCGGGGCGGCGGGGGACCGATCCGCGGGAGTCACGGCCCGGCGACCGCGACGCCACGTGACGGACCCGGCGCGCACCGCGCCCGTCGGGGGCCACCGGCGCCCGGAAGTGCTACAACTGGGTGCGTGATCCTTTCACGCCACCCGTGCCGGGCACGTCGGTGCGGTCACCCCTGAGCACCAGAACCAGAAGCGTCGCCAGACAGGTATTCGTCCTCCAGGTGGCGATCGTGGTCTTGCTCGCCGCCGGCGCCCTTCTGGCCCTGGTGCTCCAGTCGCGCCACGACATCGACCGGGAGGCGCGCAACCGGTCGGTGGCCGTCGCCCAGACCTTCGCCCACTCCCTGGGCCTCCAGCAGGCGCTGAAGGCACCCCACCCGTCGGCCATCCTGCAGCCGCTCACCGAGGCGACACGTGTCGACGCCGGCGTCGACTTCATCGTGGTGATGGACACCCGCGGCATCCGCTACACCCACCCCCAGCCGGAACGCATCGGCGAACGGTTCGTCGGGACGATCGGCCCCTCCCTCGCCGGGCACACCTTCACCGAGAGCGTGGACGGCCCCCTCGGCAAGGAGATCCAGGCGGTGGTCCCGGTCACCGCGCCCGACGGCCGGGTCGTCGCGCTGGTCTCGGCCGGCCTGACCGTCAAGAACGTGACCGGAGCCGTGAACCGCCAGCTCCCCGTGATCCTCCTCTCGATCGCGACCGGCCTGGCCCTGGCCACCACCGGAACGGCCCTCATCAGCCGGCGGCTGCGCCGCCAGACCCACGGGCTCGGCCCGCTGGAGATGACCCGGATGTACGAGCACCACGACGCGGTGCTCCACGCCGTCCGCGAGGGGGTCGTGATCACCGACGGGGAAGGACGGCTGCTGCTCGCCAACGACGAGGCCAAACGGCTGCTCGGACTGCCGGACGACGCCGACGGACGCCACATCGCCGACGTGCCGGGACTCGACCGCCGGATGGCGGAGCTCCTGCTGTCGGGCCGGGTGGCCACCGACGAGGTGGTGGAGACCGGAGACCGGCTGCTCGTGGTCAACCAGCGGCCCACCCGCCCCGGCGGACGCGCGGACGGCGGCACCGCCGTCACCATCCGCGACTCCACCGAAATGCAGGTCCTGACCACCCGCGCCGACACGGCCCGCCGACGGCTCAAGCTGCTCTACGACGCCGGCGGCGACATCGGCACCAGCCTCGACGTGGTGCGGACCGCGGAGGAACTCGCCGCCGTCGTCGTCCCCCGCTTCGCGGACTTCGTCACGGTCGACCTGGCGGACCCGGTGCTCGACGGCGACGAGCCCGGCCCGGGAGCCGACATGCGCCGCACCGCGGTCAGCGGCATCCGCCCCGACCACCCGCTCTACCCCCGCGGCAGACTGATCGACTTCCTGCCCTCCACCCCGCAGGCCCGCGGATACGGCACCGGCGAGGCGGAGCTCGTACCGGACCTCGCCGCCGCCCCCGGCTGGCACGCCCAGGACCCGCCGCGCGCGACGGCCATCGTCGAGTACGGGATCCACTCGCTCATCGCCGCCCCGCTCAACGCCAGGGGAGTGGTGCTGGGCGTGGTCAACTTCTGGCGGTCGGAGAAGCCGGAGCCGTTCGACGAGGACGACATGTCGCTGGCCGTGGAACTCGTTGCCCGGGCGGCCGTCAGCATGGACAACGCCCGCCGCTACACCCGCGAACACGCCCTCGCCGAGACGCTCCAGCGCAGCCTGCTGCCGCGCGCCCTGCCCGAGCAGAGCGCCGTGGACGTGGCCCACTTCTACCTGCCCGCCCAGTCGGGGGTGGGCGGGGACTGGTTCGACGTGATCCCGCTGTCCGGCAGCCGGGTGGCGCTGGTCGTCGGAGACGTCGTCGGACACGGTCTGCACGCCGCGGCGACCATGGGCCGGCTGCGGACGGCAGTGCACAACTTCTCCTCCCTCGACCTCCCGCCCGACGAGATCCTCGCCCGCCTGGACGACCTCGTGCAGCGCATCGACCACGACGGGGACGGCGGCGACAGGCACGACGGCGTGCTGGGCGCGACCTGCCTGTACGCCGTCTACGACCCGGTGTCCCGGCGCTGCACGGTGGCGCGGGCGGGACACCTGCCGCCGCTGCTGGTCGCCCCCGACGGCACGACGGAGATCGTGGAACTGCCGGCCGGGCCCCCACTGGGTCTCGGCGGCATGCCCTTCGAGACCGCGGAGCTGCACCTGGCGGAGGGCAGCCAGCTCGTCCTCTACACGGACGGCCTGATCGAGACGCGGACCCGGGACATCGGCGAAGGGCTGGAGCTGCTGCGCACGGCGCTCAGCCATCCCGACCGCGACCCGCAGGAGAGCTGCCGGGCCGTCCTCGACACCCTGCTGCCGGCCCGGCCGGCGGACGACGTGGCCCTGCTCGTCGCGCGGACCCGGTCCCTGGGCCCGGACCGGGTCGCCGAGTGGGAGGTGCCGTTCGAGCCGAGCGCGGTCGGCGAGATCCGCAACGCCGCGGCGCGCCGGGTCGACGCGTGGGGACTGTCGGACCTCGCCTTCGCCACCGAGCTGATCCTCAGCGAGCTGATCACCAACGCCCTGCGGCACGGAAGCGCTCCGGTCCGGGTCCGGCTGCTGCACGACCACGGCCTGACCTGCGAGGTGTGGGACGCCAGCAGCAACGCCCCGCACCTGCGGTACGCCGCCACCACCGACGAGGGCGGGCGCGGGCTGTTCCTGGTGGCGCACCTGAGCGAGCAGTGGGGCACCCGGTACACGCCCGAGGGCAAGGTCATCTGGGCGCGGCAGGCCCCGCCGGGCGGCCCGGGCCTCGTGGGCGGCGCGGAACCGGACCTGTCGGCTTTCCTGGACGTGGAACCGCTCTGACGGCCGGAAGGCCGGGCCCGTCACGTGACGGACCCGGCCTTCCGGCGGTGGCGGCTCAGATGCGGTCGGCGGCGATGAGGACGTACTGGAAGGAACCGTCCTTGTACGAGTTGATGAACGCCTCTTCGATACCGGTGACCAGGGACGACGTGGCCCGCAGCTCCCAGTAGGGCAGGGTGTCGGGAGTCAGGTCGATGACGGCCTGCGGCACGAGACGGTTGTCGGCCATGGCGCGCAGGTATTCCCGGCGGGAGTGGATGTTGCACTCGAAGTGCGCGTTGATCTGGGAGACCCACTTCGAGGGCTGGCCGTAGCGCGGGTTCCAGCAGCCGGTGATGGTCACGTAGCGGCCGCCGACCTCGAGGATGCGCGCGTGCTCCGCGAAGAGGTCGTGCAGGTCGACGTACATGCTCGACTCGTTGTTCCACGAGGCCGCGGCCTGCCCGGTCTCGAAGGGCGTGCTCAGCATGTTGCAGACGCGGGAGCGGACGTGGTCCTCGATGCCGAGTTCACGGGCCCGGTGGTTGGCGAAGTCGGCCTGCTTCGCCGACAGGGTGACGCCCTCGACCTTGCATCCGAAGCGCTGGTGGGCCATGACCATGGAGCCGCCGCGGCCGCAGCCGGCGTCCACGAGCGTGTCCTCGCGCCCGATGGAACCGAGGTGGTCGAGGAGGAGTTCGGCCTGCGCCGACTCCAGGCGGTGGAGCTCGGCGATCAGCTTCTTCTCGTACGTGCTGTCCCCGGTGTCGCCGAGGGCGGCGTGGTCGACGTCGCCGATGCCGTAGTGGTGGTGGTAGAGGCCGTCGACGTCGCCGAGGCGCAGGTTCACGGGCCTGGCCTCGTTGTTCCAGTAGCGGGCGATGTCTCCCTGATAGGCCGTCGCCGGGCTGGGAATGACCACGGAGGTGCCGGAGGCGGTCGCGGAAGTGGTGGTGAGATCGGTGCTAGTCACGGATAGGTCCCATCCTTACCAGAAGTCGGGCAGGCTGTAGCGGTAGGTGTTGGTCATGTGCCAGTAGTGGTTGCCGTCGACCCAGACGGCCACGCCCCGCAGGAAGCGCAGCACGCTCGGCACGGGGCAGGCGGCGGCCAGTTCGGCGGCTGCGGCCTCGAAGTCGTGCATGAGGTCGTTGTGGACCTCGACCGCCTTCAGGTACGCCTCCTTGTCGGAGAGGCCCTCCTTCGCGGCGATCACCACCGGCAGGTTCAGGTGCATGCCGGGGCTCTTGAGCTCCTTGGTGTACGAGTAAAGGTCGTTGGCGATGGTGGTGGCGTTGCCCGCGAGTGCGATGACGCGCTGCATGGCGGGCTGGGCGTGCAGGTCCGCCGGCAGTTCGTAGCCGCCGATGGTGTCGGTGATGGTGGGACAGGGGCGGAAGTTGTTGAACTGCCGCATCGCCAGGTACTCGTTCACCTCCGGGACGTAGTCCGTCTCGGCCCAGGCGGCTTCGGCGAGGTATCCCATGTGCAGCCGGGCCATGTCGTGCCGGAACCGGTCGGCCTGGGACGGGGTGGCCGCCCGGACGAAGTACTCCATGGCGGAGCGGTACGAACGCCGCGGGGCGTCCGAGAGCAGCGACTCCGCCCACGCGGGCGCGTACTCCTCCGTGGTGTGGACCGGGTCGAGGGCGGTGTGCGCCAGCAGCAGCCGTCCGCCCAGGCCGACGGGCGAGCCGCCGTGGTCCTCGCAGTAGACGTCGTCGACCACGTTCTCCGCGACCATCAGCCGCGTGGCGACCATCAGGTGGTCCACGGTCGGCGCGTCCGGATGGCAGGCGACCATGTAACGGCCCACGGAGAAGCCGTCGAACTGGTCCTCCCACTCAGGGGGGTACGCCTGGACCTCGTCCACCGCCCACCGCTTGATCCTGCGGCTGACCTCCTCCACCCGCGCCGGGTCGGGCTCGGGCACCGGGTGGTGGTAGAGGCCCGGGATCGGGGTGCCGGCCGGGGGTGCCTCGGGGGTCGCGGGCGTCGGCGGCTCCTCGCGCGGGGCCAGGCGCAGGCTCGTCGTGCCGGGGCCGCTGGGACCGCGCAGGATCCGCTCCAAGGCCGGGTTCGGCTGCGGTGCGGGCGGTGCGGGCAGGGTGGTCCGGGCGGCGTCGGCGTCGGCGAGGACGTGGGCCCCGAGGTGGGCCGCGGCGGCGGGCAGGCTCGATTGCAGAGGGGAAAGCCCAGGATCGGGCATCCGTGACTCCTTGGTGAGGTGGGTGGGCTCGTCCGGATCCGGGGGGCTTGGCCGGCCCGGGAGGGCTGGGCCGACGCGGCCCGCGGCATGTCCGCCAGACACCCCCTAGTCGCCGTGACGGTTCTGCCGCTGCGCTGCCGGGGGTGTGTCAACGGTCATCGGGCGAGCTCTCCTTCGCGATGCGGGCCGTCGGCGGCTGCGCGCGGTACCGGTGAAAGGGGAACAAAAGGCAGGGAAGTTCCCCGGATCCGCCAAGATCCTGGGGAACAGTAACGGCCGGTACCCCCGGCCAACGCGGCGAGTTCGCCGTCATTACCTCGATGCAGTGATCTTGTCCCGGGTGAGGTTTGCCCCGTCAACCGTCGGTATTCGGACCTGGTCACGGGCGTGCCCCGGAGCGTCGGTCCCCGTACGAATCCGGCCCCGCCCGTCGGCGGCAATCGCCTGGCCTGGTCCCGGGCTCGGTGCGGCGCGGCGTGCGCGGCCCGGCCCGCGGCCGGGCCCGGGCGGGATCATGGCCGGATGTCCCGCCCCGGGGCGCGGAGCGGCTGCCGGATCAGGCCGGCGGGATCAGCAGGGCCGCGGCCGAGCGGGCCCGTTCCAGGGCCGCCGCGCGGTCCGCGCCGGGCTGGCCGGGGCGCGCGGGCCCAGGGACAGGTACAGCTCGAGGAACAGGGCGAGCTTGCGGGGTGCGGCGCCCCGGGGCCCGGCATCTCCACACCCGGCCTCCCGGCCTCACCTTCCCGTCAGCGGTGGCCCGGACGTCACGGGAGCCGACGGGAGCCGTTGGATGGCGACCATCGCGGCGTCGTCGCCGAGCGTTCCGCCCGCGGCGTGCGTGATCAGATCGTCGTGGAGGCGGGCGAGCAGGTGGTGCGGACCGGCTCCGTCCCAGCGGCCGACCCGCTCCGCCAGCGGGTAGAAGACCCCGGCGTCGTCGCGGGCCTCCAGCACGCCGTCCGTGTAGAGGAGAACGATGTCACCGGGCGCGAAGGCGAACACTTCCGCGACGGGACGGGCATCGGCGAGGGACCCCAGTCCCAGCGGCGGCGCCGGATGCGCCACGTCCAGGGACGCGACGCGGCCACCGCGCACCAGCAGCGGCGGCGGATGGCCGCAGGTCACCAGGTGCAGGACCGACTCGTGGTCGGGGATGTCGAGCACCGTCGCGGTGACGAAGCTCTCGCCCGCGTCACCGGGGCCCGGACGCGACCCGTCCGGGTATTCCAGGGCCGGCGTCACCGCGGTCTCCAGATATGCCGCGAGCCCCGCCAAGGCGCCCTCCTGGTGTGCGGCCGCCCGGAAGGCCCCGAGGACGAGCGCGGCGTCACCGACCGCGTCCAGGCCCTTGCCGCGCACGTCCCCGATGATCAGCCGGGTGCCCTCGGGGGGTGCGGGCCGCCGCGTACAGGTCCCCTCCGATCTGCGCCTCCGCCTCCGCCTCGGCCGCGAGGTACAGCGAGGCGATGCGCAGCGGACCGAGCCGCTCGGGGAGCGGGCCGGAATGCGGGCGGCCCGCCCGGGTAGGCGCACGGCGTGCCCGCAGACCGACCCACCGAAGGAAGTGAGCGACGTGCGCATCGCGTTCCTGACCGCGCCCGAGGGCGTGGAGGAGATCGAACTGACCGCGCCCTGGAACGCGGTCGAGAAGAGCGGCTGGACCGCGCAGCTGGTCTCGACCGAGCCCGGACGGGTGCAGGCGTTCAAGCACTTCGACAAGGCCGGCACCCATCCCGTCGATCACGTACTCGCCGGTGACACCTCGGACGCCTTCGACGCGCTCGTACTGCCCGGCGGGGTCGCCAACCCCGACGCCCTGCGCATGAACGAGCGGGCGGTCGGGTTCGTACGGAGCTTCTTCGAAGCGGGCAAGCCGGTCGCGGCGATCTGCCACGCGCCGTGGACCCTCGTGGAGGCGGACGTCGTACGGGGCCGGACGCTGACCTCGTGGCCGAGTCTGGCGACCGACATCCGCAACGCGGGCGGCACCTGGGTGGACGAGAAGGTGCAGGTCTGCCACGCGGCGCCCGCGACGCTCGTCACCAGCCGCAAACCGGCCGACCTCGACGCGTTCTGCGCCGCCCTCGTGAGCGAGTTCACCAGGCGGTTCGCCGACGCCCGGCACGCTCCGGCGTGAGGCCGATACGAGCGTGCGTGAGGGCGCCCGGGCGTGAGGGCGTGCGAGCGGGGTAGGCGCAGGCCGGAGGCCCATACCGTGAGATACGCAGACTGGCTGCTGACAGCCAACGAACGGGGCAATGCCGCGACGCGCCTGGACCGGCGCCACCCGGACGGGTCGGCCTGGTCGGAGGGCAACCGCGTACGGGCCCTGGTGCACGGCGCGACGTACTTCGCGGAGCTGCTGGCCGGGATCCGCGCGATGCGGGCCGGCGACCTGCTCCTGTTCACCGACTGGCGCGGCGACCCCGACGAGCGGCTGGACGGACCCGGCACCGAGATCGGCGCCGTCCTGCGCGCGGCGGCGCAGCGCGGCGTCGTCGTCAAGGGGCTGCTGTGGCGCTCGCACCTGGACGGCCTCCACTTCAGCGAAGCGGAGAACCGCCACCTCGGCGAGGAGATCGAGGAGGGGGGCGGCGAGTGCCTGCTCGACCTGCGGGTACGGCCCGGCGGGTCACACCACCAGAAGCTGGTGGTGCTGCGCCACCCCGGTCGCCCCGAGCGGGACGTCGCCTACGTCGGCGGCATCGACCTCTGCCACAACCGCAACGACGACGCCACCCACCGCGGAGACCGCCAGTCGCTGCCCATGGCCCGTGCGTACGGGCCGCACCCGCCGTGGCACGACGTCCAGCTCGCGCTGCGCGGACCGGCCGTCGGCGACCTCGAAGCCGTGTTCCGCGAGCGCTGGCAGGACCCGGCGCCACTCAGCCGCAGCCCCTTGATCCGCTTGCGGGAACGGATGCACGCGGAGGACACCAGAGCGGACGCGCTGCCGCCGCAGACCGCCGATCCGGCACCCTGCGGCACGCACACCGTGCAGGTGCTGCGCACGTACCCGAACCGTCTGCTGTACGGATACCCCTTCGCCCCCGACGGCGAGTTCAGCATCGCCCGGGGCTACACGAAGGCGCTGCGCCGGGCCCGGACCCTGATCTACCTGGAGGACCAGTACCTGTGGTCCCCCCGCGTGGTGGACTCCTTCGCCCGGGCGCTGAGCGCGCACCGGCGGCTGCGGCTGATCAGCGTCATCCCCACGGTCCCGGAGCAGGACGGGTGGCTCACCCGCCCGATGAACCTGATCGGGCGGATCACGGCCCTGCGCGAACTGCGCCGCGCCGGCGGCGACCGGGTCGCGGTCTACGGCCTGGAGAACCCCGCCGGAACCCCCGTCTACGTGCACGCCAAGGTGTGCGTGATCGACGACGTGTGGGCGTCCGTCGGCTCCGACAACATCAACCTCCGTTCCTGGACGCACGATTCGGAACTCGGCTGCGTCGTCCTCGACCGGACCCGGGACACGCGCGCCCCGTCCGACCCGGCAGGCCTCGGCGACGGTGTGCGCGACTTCGCCCGCGAGCTGCGCCTGGAACTCATGCGCGAGCACCTGGACGCAGAAGTGGACCCGGAGGCGGAGGCGGAGGCCGGACCGGGGGAGCGGGCGCGGGACGCGCTGTGTGACCCCGAGGACGCGTTCGACGCGTTCCGGGAGGCGGCCGCCGCCCTGGACGCCTGGTACGAGGGCGGCTGCCGCGGTCCACGGCCGCCGGGCCGGCTGCGGCGGTACGCCCCGCCCGAGCTGCCCGCGGTGCAGCGGGCCCTCGCGACCCCGCTGCACCACGTCCTGGTCGACCCGGACGGACGCCCGTGGGGGCTGCGCCGCCGCAAGGCCTTCTGAAGGCAAGCCTTCTGACGCCTGCCGCGTCGGCGCTCGTCACCGGGGGAGTGCGTCACCCGGCCACCGCGGTCGTTCACGTCACTCGCGTCACTCGCGTCACTCGCGTCACTCGCCGACGATCCTGCGTACGTTCTCGATCCGGCCGCAGTCGGACGACAGGTGCTTCTCGCGTTCCCGCAGGAACGCGGCGCCCAGTTCCGCCCGCCGCTCGTCGGGGACGTTCTCCCGGGCGTCGTTGAGGATCGTGCGCTCCTCCTCGTCGAGGTGGTGCGAGACCGCCTTGGCCAGGTCCTCCAGCCGCGAGTCCCACGTCTCGGAGCCGACCTCGTCCACCTCCAGCAGAGCCAGCAGCGCCTTGTTGCCCTCGGCGTGTTCCTCCGTGCCGTGCTCCACTTCCTCGTTGTCGACGTTCCGGAATCGTTTGAGCGCGCCGTATACCTGGGATTCCTCCGCCTCGCCGTGTGCGATGAGCAGGGCCGAGAACTTCTCCAGTGCCCCTGCCCGGTCGGCCTCGACGCTCCGCATCCGTCGGAACAGGTCCTCCATCGTGCGATGGTCCTTGAGGATCACCGCCACGACGTCCTCGTCCTTCGCCGCACCTGCCATTCCATTCGCCTCCTTGATCGGGGAACTCACGGGTCGGCTGCCCCTGTGCGGGCCTTTCATGCGGAGTGCGCTCCGCACGAGGGGACGCGGACGTGGACGGTCTTGCCGTACCCCACGCCGTGGTGGCGGATCCGTATGTCGGTCCCGAGGCGGTTGACCAGGTGCCAGCCCCACCCGCCCTCGCCCTGACGGCCGGGCTGTCGGGGCTTCGGCTCCGCGCTGCTCGGGTCCGTGACGTCGATGTCGACGCCGTCGGGCCGCAGCCGCAGGTCCAGCGCACACGGGCCGGGCGTGTGGCGCACGGCGTTGGTGACGAGTTCGCTGATCACCAGCAGGGCGGAGTCCACCGCGAACGGCTCGAGTGCCGGCCGGCCCTGCTCGGGCGCCGTGAGGAAGCCCAGGGCCGCGTGCCGGGCCTCGGCGGCCGCGCGCCGGCCGTCCAGCACCAGATGCAGTGTCGATCGGACAGGCATGGGACTCCCGCAGCTCGCGTTCGAGGGTCGAGCCGGTCGGGGCGGGTCGGGGCCGGTCGGGGACCGGGGGCTGTTCGAGGCTCGACCCCTGACATCTGGCACCTGCCCTGTCCCCCACCGCTCACTCACGGTGCGCCTCGACGAAGTCCGCGCGGCGCCGACACCGCACACCGGGCGACCGGACGCGACGGGGGCGCCCCTCAGGCGACCGTGGGGCCGCGGCCCCCGCCGTCGGACCTCCGGCGGTTCGCGGCGGCCGCCGCCCTGCGGCACCAGCGGATCACGAGGAGGAGCAGGCAGACCAGGGTGAGGAACCAGGCGGCGGCGAAGGCCCAGATCAGCGCCGGGGACGAGGTGGCCGCCGCCCGCGCGCACAGTGCCGTGCTGGCGAGGCCGAAGAACGCGGCCCACAGGCCCAGACCGTGCGGCGCGCGCCCTTCCCCGGCGTCCGTCCAGGGGCGCAGGCCGCGGCGCAGCGTGCGCAGCCGGTGGTCCAGGAGCCGGTCGGTACGCAGTTCCTCTTCTATCTCGTGGAGGATCCGTCGCTCCTGCCGCGAGAGCTCGGGCCCGTCCATCTCACCGCTCCCTCTCCCGTCCTGCCTTCTCTCCTGGCGTCCTCCCCGCGCCTACCGGGCGGCTACCCGGGCCGGTGCACCGCAATCGCCGTCTGCCGTCTGCCGTCTGCCGCCCGGCGGCCGGAACCGGCAGGCAGGGCGATGGCGGGGCTCGCCGGCCCGCGCGCCGACCGCGCGCCGACCGCGCGCCGACCGCGCGCGGGACGCGCGCATGCCGGAGGCCGGCGGGGGAAGACGCCCGGCATGACGGCGACCGGGCGGCAGTGGCGCGGGAGCCGGGGTCCATGTGAGGGATCGCCGTCCGGTCGCACGTCATGCGACTCCGGCCCGGCGCGGTCCGCCGCCCGCTTCTCCACCGTTCTCGCCGCGCATGCCGGTCTGACTCCCCCTGGTCCCTGATGCGTGGTCAAATCGAACGCGCCTCAGGGTAGATGAGGACAGCAGAAGCGATGCCGGCTCCGGCGCGGGGCGTTACCGGTCCGGATGCGCCGCCCGCCACTCCGCGGCCGCCGCGTCCACGTCGAACGGCGTCAGGTTCAGCGGGGGTCCGGCCGGCGGGCGGGCCAGGGCCTCGGCGATCCTGGTGTTGATCTCGCCCAGGATGCGGCGGAGCTGCGACTCGGAGACGGCCGTACGGGCGGCCTCCGCCGCGTCCTCGGCCGCCTTGCGCAGGGCCAGGGCCGGTGGCAGCACCGAGACTCCCTCGCGGTGCATCTTCTGCCTGATCCACCACAGCTCGTCGTACGGCGCGGCATCGTCCGCGAGCGGCTTGCCGAAACCGGACAGCCGGGAGAACTCGCCGCGCTCGGCGGCCTCGCGGATCTGCCGGTCCACGAACGACTCGAAGCTGACTCCGGGCGGTTTGCGTTCGGTCATGCCTCCAGCGTACGAAACCGCCCAGCGTACGAAACCCCCGCGCGGCAGATTCCAAAAGAAATTCTGCAAAAATACTTTTGGAAAGTGGCGCCGCCGCTCTACCCTCCTGAACATGGTCAGCGAAGAACAACGACGCGTACTCGATCCCGAGCAGGACGCGGCAGCCCTGAAGGCGCTCGCGCACCCGCTGCGCATCCGGCTGCTCGGCATCCTGCGGCAGGACGGCCCGGCCACCGCCAGCGAACTCGCGGTCGCCACCGGGGAGTCGTCCGCATCCACCAGCTATCACCTGCGGGTCCTGGCCAAGCACGCGTTCATCGCCGAGGCCGAGCACCGTGACGGGCGCGAGCGCCGCTGGCAGGCGGTCCACGCCGTGACCTCCTGGAGCAACGGGGCCATGGAAGCCTCTCCGGTCAGCCGCACCTGGCTCAGCGTCTCGCGCCGGGCCCAGATCGAGCACCTGGGGGCTTCTCTCGTCCGGCACGAGGCCGACATGGCCGACGGACGGCTGGGACCGGAGTGGGTGGAGCCGGCCGGGATCAGCGACCTGATGCCCCGCCTGACCCCCGAGTCGCTCACCGAACTCTGGGACGCGCTGAACGGCAAGCTGGACGAACTGACCGCCCGCGATGCCGGCGACCCGCGCGCCGCACAGGTCGTCCTCCTCGCCGCCGGGCTGCCGCTGGCGCCGCGCACCCCCGGAGCGGAGCAGGAAGCCGCCGAATCCGGAGCACAGCGGCAAGCTGCCGCCCCCGCGCGGCCGGACAGCGAGGACGCGTCGTGACCAAGGCGCCGGGCATATCCGCCGCACGCCGCCGCTACGTCACGGTCTGCGCGCTCTTCTGGTTCCCGCTGGGCCTCACCATCGCCCCCGCGATCCTGCTCTTCACCGAACGCGGCATGACCCTGGCAGCCATCGCCGGCTTCTTCGCCGCGCACTCCCTCACCGCGGCGGCACTCGAACTGCCCACCGGAGGCCTCTCCGACGTGCTGGGACGCCGTGTCGTCCTGGCCGCGGCCGGCCTCCTGAACATGGCCGCCCTGACCCTCCAGGGTCTGGGCACCGCCCCCTGGCTGCTCGGCCTGGGCATGGCCCTGATGGGTGCGGGCCGCGCCCTGTCCAGCGGCCCCGCCGAAGCCTGGTACGTCGACACCGTCCACGCGCACTCCGGCCCCGACGCCGACCTGCGTACCGGCCTGGCCCGGGGCTCCTCGGCGACCTCCGCCGCGCTCGCCGCCGGCACCCTGCTCGGCGGCGCCCTGCCCTGGCTGCTCGGGCGCGGCCCCGACCTCGGCGCCCGGCTGAGCGAAGCCACCTCCGGGCTGGTGCTGCCCCTCTCCGTCCCGCTGCTGCTCGGCGCGGCGGTCGAAGTCGCCTTCGTGCTGTACGTCCTGACCGCCCTGCCCGAACCTCCCCGGCCGGCGGCCACGCTGCGCACGGTACTGCGAGGCGTCCCCGCCGCCGTCGCCGGCGGGCTGCGCCTGGGCGGCCGCGACGTGCTGGTCCGCCGGGTGTTCCTCAGCGCCGCGGCCGCGGGCAGTGCCCTGGCCACGATCGAACTGCTCACCCCGGGCCGCGCCGCGGCCCTCACGGGCGCGTCGGAGTCCGGGGCGGTGCTCTTCGCCGCACTCGCCTGCGCCGGATTCGTCTGTGCGGGTCTGGGCAGCCACTTCGCACCGCTGACCGCCCGGCTCGCGGGCGGCGGCGAGCGCGCGGTGATGGTGAGCCTCGGCGCCGCCGCGTGCGGCCTGCTCCTGCTCTGCGCCACCACGGCGTCCACCGGAGCGGTCGCCGTGGTCCTCGCGGCTGCGGGCTACGGCCTGGTCTACCTGGGGCTCGGCGCGGCAGGACCGAACGAGAACGACATCCTGCACCGCCGGGTCGCCGCTGCGGGCCGTGCCACCGCACTGTCCGTCCAGTCCCTCGCCCTGCAACTGGTGGGCGCCCTCACCGGGTTGACCGTCGGCGTCCTCCCGTCGGGCCCACTGCCCTGGCTCCTGGGAGGCGCCGCCCTGCTGGCGGGAGCACTCCTGTGGGCCCGCCGCAGCGGGCCCACGGCCCCCATCGCGGCCGAGGACGCGGCCACGGCCGAGGACCCGGCCGCGCGGCCGCGCGTGCCCGAGGCAGCCACCGGTACCTCACCCGGGTGACCACCCTCTGACCGCATGACGGACAGGCCGTCCCGCACCACGGACGGTGGTGGGGGACGGCCTGTCCGGAACCGCGGGGTTACTTGGCGCCGAGGCCGGCGTCGGGGACGGCGGGCTTGCCGGCGGCCTTGAGGACCTTGTTGAGGAGGGTGAGGTCGTAGATCCCGGCGAGTTCGGGTTCCTTGATGAGTCCGGCCTTGACGGCCCATGCGGACTGGGTCTTGAGGGTGGCGGCGAGGGGGTCGTCGGTGACCTGGATGCTCTTCCAGGCGGGGTCGATGACCTCGGGCTTGAGTGCCTTGCCGCTGAGTTCCTTGAGGGCGGCGTTGGCGGCGGCCTTGGCCTGGTCGGGGTTGGCGGTGATCCAGGCGTTGGTCTTCACGGTGCCGGTCAGGACGGCTTCGACGACGTCGGGGTGGTCCTTGAGGAAGGTCTGGGACACGATGACGTTCGTGATGACGAACTTCTTGTCGGGCCACAGGCTGGTTTCGTCGAGGAGGACCTTGGCGCCTTCGGCGACGAGCTTGGAGGCGGTGGGTTCGGGGACCCAGGCGCCGTCGATGGAGCCGGACTTGTAGGCGTCGGGGGTGACCTTGTTGTCGGTGCGGACGACGGAGACGTCGCCCTTGCCGCTTTCGGGGTCGACCGTCCAGCCCTTCTCGCCGATCCAGTTGAGGAAGGCGACGTCCTGGGTGTTCCCCTTCTGGGGGGTGGCGATCTTCTTGCCCTTGAGGTCGTCGAGGGTTTTGATCTTGTCGGGGTTCACGACGAGCTTGACGCCGCCGGAGGCGGCGCCGGAGACGATCCGCAGGTTGCTGCCCTTGGACTTGACGTAGGCGTTGATGGAGGGCGAGGGGCCGATGAACCCGATGTCCAGAGAGCCGCCGTTGAGCGCCTCGATCTCGGAGGGGCCGGCGTTGAAGGTCTGGGCCTTGATGGTGGTGGCGCCGAGTTCCTTCTGGATCAGGCCTTCCTTGATGCCGACCAGTGCGGTGGCGTGGGTGAGGTTCGGGAAGTAGCCGATCCGCACCGAGTCGGCGGAGAGCTTCTTGCCGCCGGTGGCCGCGACGTTGGTCTTGTCGTCGTCCTTCTTCGCGTCCGAGCCGTAGCCGCAGGCCGTCAGCAGGAGGGGCAGCGCGGCGGTGACGGCGAGGGCGCGCAGGAGGGTGACCGGTCTTGCGGCAGACATGGAAGTGTCCTTTCACGGAAGGGCTGTCGGGGGTGGTGCGGAGTCGAACGGGGCGTGGCGGGGCGGTCGGCGCGCACGGCACCCGCTCCCGGCCGCCGGTGGGTGACCTGTCGTCACAGGTCGGGAGGCGCAACGGTGTCGCGGATACCGCGGGAGGGGGTGTCGGGCGCTGCCGTCCGGCGCGCACCGCGCTCACGAGCGCGCGGGGCGGGGAGGTCGCGGCCGAGGGGTTCGCCCGCCTGCGGAGCGCAGGGTGACGGGCGTACGGAGGTGCGCCGCGCGGAGCCGGACCCCGAGGACGGGATCAGGCCTTGCGGACGGGGTCAGGCAGGCCGACAGATGGCGCTGGACGTACGGAGCAGGTCGATGTGCCGGCGGCTGGTGAACGCGGGCAGCAGGCGGCCCGCAAGACGCAGTGTTCGCACGGCCACCTCCCCGGATTCCTAGTTTTCCTACCTGGTTGGTAGGCATATTGGCAGACGGTGCCGCACACCCCAAGGGGTTGCCCACATGCCGGACGAAAGTATCTCGCCAGATGAGAACATGCAGGTCAGAGGGTGGATCGAAGTGAGTCGACCGGGCTCAGGGATTGGTCCAGGCGTCGGGAACGCGGGTCAGCGCGGACACGCCGGCCGGCAGCTCGTGCGACGCGACGTCGGCGAGCGTCACACCTTCGAGGATCTCGCGCACGTTGGACCGCAGTGCGATCCACAGGGGGAGGAGCGACTGCGCGGGGCCGGTGTACGACAGGTCCGGAGGCCTGACCCCGCGGACCGACACGAGGGGCCCGTCCACGACCCGGATCACATCGGCGATGCTGATGGACCGGGCGGGCTTGGCCAGCCGGTAGCCGCCGTTGCCGCCGCGCTGGCTGAGCACCAGACCGCCCCGCCGCATGTCGTTGAGGATGCCCTCGAGGAACTTGTGCGGGATGTCCTGGGCGTCGGCGATGGCCTCGGCCTTGAGCGGGCCGTCGTCCTGTGACGCGGCGAGCTGCAGTGCGGCCCGTACCGCGTAGTCCGCCCTGGCTGAGATCCGCATGTGCACATTATCCCGTACGGATCCGGCCCCCGCGTCAGTGGAAGGCGGCGGCTCCCACCGTGCGCTGGGAGCCGTTGAGGTAGTGCTCGCCGATGGAGCGCAGGCGGTGCGCGGCCGGCCGGTGGGCCGTGAGGACGCGCGCGTTGCGCCAGAAGCGGTCCAGGCCGGGTGCGTCGGCGAGTTCCAGCACCCGGGTGGTGATGTGCAGGGCGGCCTTCGACGTCACCGTCTCGGCCGTGGCGACCAGCGCGGCGACGGCCGCGGGCTCCTCCGGATCCAGGTGCGCACCGGTGTCGAGGGCCTGCGCCATCACGTCCGTCGCCCGGTCGACGACGGCCGTGGCCGTGTGTGCGGCCGAGGCGAGTTCCCCGTACGTCAGGAAGAGGTCCGGGTCCTCGCCGGGCAGCCGGTGCGCGTGGCCGCCCCTGCTGAGGTCGCGCGCTTCGGTGAGGGCGCCCTCGGCGATGCCGAGGGCGACGTGGCACAGCGCGAGCCGCAGCGCGGGCTCGGCGAGCGCGGTGAAGGGCGCGGTCGACTCGTCGTCGTCCGGCCGGCGGCCCAGCACCTGTCCCGGCGCGACGGCCACCCGGTCGAGGACGACCTCGCCGGCGCCGGCGACGCGCTGCCCGAGGCGGTCGCGGGCGGGCTCGACGCTCACGCCCCGCGCGCCGAGCGGGATGCGTACGACCAGGACGTCACCGGTCACGACGCAGACGGCGTCCACCACGATCTGGTCGGCGACGGCCACCGCCGTGTCCACGGAGCGGCGCCCGTCCAGCACGTGGCCGGCGGTCCGCGGCCGCAGCGTGAGGTCCGGTCCGTCGATGCCGCCGTCGGCCGCAGGGGTGCGGATCGCCCCGGTCCACAGCCACTGCTCGTCCACCGACGCCTCCTCGAGCGCGGTCGCGTGGTGGTGACTCGCGTAGAACCGGCCGCTCCACGCGTGGACGTAGTGGCGGGCGAGTACGGCGCCGACGGAACTGTCCGCCGCGGCGACCTCCCGTATGACGGCGCATCCGGTACGCCAGTCGGCCCCGCGGTCCGGACCCGGCGGAGTGAGGGACGCCAGCAGGCCGGCCTCGCGCAGCCGGGCCCGCTCGTCGGTCGGAGGCCGGCCCGCCTGGTCGCGGGCGATGGCGTCCGCGGCGAGGTCGTCCGCCACGTCACGGGCGGTACGCAGGAGCGCGCGGCGCCGGCCGGCGGAACGCGCACCGGCCGTGCTCGGGGTGGTCGGCACGGGCGTCACCGACAGGCCCGGGCGCCGCGGTGCGGCTCGGGAGCCGGCCGGCGGGCGCGGTCAGACGGGATGCCGGTGGTCATGTGGGCTACTCCGGAACGTTGTTGGGTGGCCTCGGGCGGTTGCCGGGAGAAGGCGGCGCGCGGCGCGCGACCGCAAGAACCCCACCTTTCCTATCGGATTGATAGGAATACTCTCCGAAGGTTGACGCCTCAGCAAGAGTGCGGCCGGATCGTGGACAGATCCGTCTTGAATAGAGAGATACCGCAGATCAGAGGCCTGCTGAGGCACCGACACCCGAGCCCGACTGCCCGCTCGCCGGGGGTCAGCCGCGGGTGTCCGCGACCCCGCTCGCGAGCCCGCCCGCGCCCTCGTCCCCGCGCACGTGCAGGCCGAATCCCGTGCGGCCCGCGGGCTCCAGGCCCTCCTTCAGCTGCAGCGAGGGGATCTCGTAGTCACCGAAGTTCTGCCGCCGGAACGCGATCGGCTCGGTCGACTCCAGGGTGTGCAGCCGCTGTTCCCAGGCCTTCGCGACGTCCGCGTACTCCTCTTCGGTCATCCGGTCGGTGCCGTGCAGCACGAACGGCGGCAGCGCCTCGATGCCCGTGTGGTAGAGGATGCCGTGCTGGATCGGGAACAGCAGGTCGTCGATGGGGCCGTTGATCCCGCGCGCGGCGTAATGCGACTCCGGGCCGCCGACGGTCACCGACAGCAGGGCCTTCCGGCCCGCGAGGGTCCCTTCGCCGAAGCGCTCGCCGTACTTGGTGGCGCTGTGCTCGCCGACGCCGTACGCGAAGCGGTGGGTGAACACCCGGTCCACCCAGCCCTTGAGGATCGCGGGCATCGTGTACCACCACATCGGGAACTGGAAGACGACCGTGTCGGCCCACAGCAGCTTCTCCTGCTCGGCGAGGACGTCCGGGGTGAGCGTCCCGGCCCTGAAGGCCCGGCCCGAGTCCAGCGCGACCTTCAGCGGACTCGACGCGTGGGGACCGTAGTCCGCGGCGTCCACGACCGCCTTCCAGTTCATCGCGTACAGGTCGCTCACCCGTACCTCGTGCCCGGCTGCCTCCAGCGTGGACACGGCGAGGTCCTTCAATGAGCTGTTGAGCGACTTCGGCTCGGGGTGGGCGTGGACGATCAGCGTCTTCACGGGAACTCCTCGGGATCGGATGCCTTCGATCCTGGGCGACGCGGCGCCCGGTGTTCAGGGGCGCCGTTTCCGTCGGACGGGACTTCCTGGTACCGGCAGGGCCACCTTCACGGGCGTCGGCGCGGCCATACTGGCAGGCATGGACGATCTTGCGGGCTTCCTGCGGACCCGGCGCTCCCGGGTCGATCCGGCCGCCGTCGGCATCACCGCCGACAGCCGGCGCCGGGTCGAAGGGCTGCGCCGCGAAGAGGTCGCGCACCTGTCCGGAGTCAGCGTCGACTACTACGTACGCCTGGAGCAGGGTCGCGCGACCCAGCCCTCCGAGCAGGTCCTCGACGCGCTCGCCGGCGTCCTGGGCCTCGACGAGACCGAACGCGGGCACCTCCACCGGCTCGCCCGGCAGCGCCGCCGCCGTGCGAAGGCGCCGGGCGGGAGGGTCCGGCCGGAGGTGCTGCGGGTCCTGGACCTGGTCGTCGGCGCACCCGCGCTGATCATGGACCACCGCCTCGACGTGCTCGCCGGGAACCGCCTCGCCGGGCTCCTGTACGGCCGGCCGATGCCTGGCCTGAACACCGCCCGGCACATCTTCCTGGAGGAGGCCGAGCGCGGCCTCTACGCGGACTGGGAGAACTGCACCCTCGACGTGGTCGGGCACCTGCGCCTGGCCGCCGGCAAATATCCCGACGACCGCCGACTGGCCTCGCTCATCGGCGAGTTGGCGATGGGCAGCGAGCGCTTCCGGCGGCTGTGGGCCCGCGCGGACGTGCGCGCCCGCTCCCACGGACGCAAGGGCTACCGGCACCCGCTGGTCGGACTGCTGGAACTGCACCAGGAGAACTTCGCGCTGCCGGACGCGTCGGGCATGGAACTGCTGGTGCTGTCCGCCGCCCCCGGCAGCCCCGCCGAGGACGGACTGCGCCTCCTCGCGGGCCTGGGCGCGGCCGACGCCGAAGGGCGACCCACGGCGAACGGCCGGCCCGAGGATCAGCCCGTGGAGCCCGTGAACGCCGCGATGGTGCCGAGGGGAGTCCATCCGTCGGGGCCGGAGGGGTCGCCGCCGTTGAAGAGGTAGGCGGAGGTGCTGCCGTTGGCGGCCGTGTGGAGGTAGTCGGCGTGGTGGTCACCGTTGATGTCGGCGAGGTGGACGCGGGTGTGGTCGGTGGTGATGCCGGTCGCGATGCGGCCGACGTGCTGCCAGCCGCCGTGGCGGTCGCCGCCGCGGTTGAGGTAGGTGGTGACGGCGCCGTCGGGGCCGATCGCGTGGTAGTCGGCGCGGCCGTCGGCGTCCTGGTCCGCCAGGCGCACGCGCGTACGGTCGGTGGTGACGCCGGTGGCGACCTGCCCGAGGCCTGCCCACCCGCCGGAGCCGGCGGGGTCCCCGCCTCGGTTGAGGTACACCGTGACGCTTCCGCCGTCGGCGACGGTGACGTAGTCGGTGCGGCCGTCGCCGTCCCAGTCGGCGAAGCGGACCTGTTCCTGGCGGCCGGTGGTACCCGAGGCGACCTCGCCGATGCGGTGCCAGCCGTTCGGTCCGGTCACGTCGCCACCGCGGTTGAGGTAGGCGGTCACCGCGCCGCCGGGAGCGATGTACAGGTAGTCCGCGCGGCCGTCACCGTCGAAGTCGGCCAGGCGCACGCGGGTGCGGTCACTCGTGACGCCGGTGGCGACCCGGCCGATCTCCTGCCAGCCGCCGGGGCGGTTCAGGCGCGCCCGTACCTCACCGTTGTCGGCGATCGCCAACTGGTCGGTGCGGCCGTCGCCGTCGAAGTCGGCCCAGCGCAGGGGCCCGGTGCCGCCCGCTTCGGTACCGGCACGGGGTACGGGGCCACGGCTCGCCCAGCCGTCCGTGACGGCCTGTTCGACGCCTCGGTGGTAGGCGTCGGCCATCTTCCGGTAGCCGGCGTCGTTGGGGTGGAGGCCGTCGGGCAGTTCGGTGGCCACGTCGAGCCGGGGCGGTTCGACGTAGTGGAAGCGCTCGCCGGCCGCACGTCGCGGGCCTTCCTGAGCACTGATGAGACGGTTGAACTCGGCGACCTGCCGGCCGACGTCGGAGGTGTCGGGGAGCAGGCCCTGGACGATGACGGTGACGCCGGGCCGGTTCTGCCGGATGCGGTCGACCAGGCCGCTCAGGCCCAGCGCGGCGTCGGCGGGGTCGGCGGCATGGAACTTGAGGTCGTTGATGCCCAGGTGCAGCAGGACGACGTCGGGGTCGGCCGCGGACTGCCAGCGGTCGATGTTGGCGCGGACCTGGCCGATGGTCCATCCGCTGTGGCCCTCGTTGTCCGGGTCGGTGAGGGCGCCGAACGAGCCGGAGCCGACGAAGTCGGGGGAGTACCGGCCCTGGCTCCGCATCAGGCTCCACAGCGGGGAGCGGTATCCGGCTCCGTCGGAGCTGTTCGCGCCGGCGGTGATCGAGTCGCCGAGCGGCATGATCCTCACCAGGGGCGGGGACGGCTCGGGTGCGGCGGCCGCCGGGGCGGCGCCGAGTGCGATCGCGCAGAGCCCTGCGACGAGAGTGATGCTGAGCGACGTGGTGCGTTTCATTGCTGGTGGGGCCTTCGTCGTGCGGGCCGGGGCTACCGGCTTGATCGGGGGACGGGCGTGGGGCGACCGGGCAGGAGCGCGGACCGCACGGTGGTCACCCGGCGGGGCCGCCCGACACGGCGTCCCCACAAGTCTGCCCGCCCGGTCCGTGGTCGGCTCGGGCGGGCAGGTCCCGCGGCTGCCGCCGGCCTGCCGGGCGTGCCGGAAGGAGAGCGGTGGCTGCGGGTGGGGGCGTCCGTCCTCAGACGCCGTAGGCGACCTTGCCGATGTTGGTCCAGCCGTTGGGGCCGGACGGGTCGCCGCCGTTCCAGGCGTACACGGTGGCGCTGTTGTCGGCCCCCATGTGGATGTAGTCGGCGTGGGTGTCGCCGGTGAAGTCGACGAACTGGACCTTGGTGTGGTCGGTGGTCACACCGCTCGCGATCCGGCCGGCGACCTGCCAGCCGCCGCCGACGTCGCCGCCGCGGTTGCGGTAGAGGTCGACCTTGCCGTCGGCGTGGATGACGTGGTAATCGGCCTTGCCGTCGCCATCGTTGTCGGCGAAGCGGATACGGCTGCGGTCGCTGGTGACGCCGGTGGCGCCCCGGCCGATGCCCTGCCAGCCGGTGCTGCCGGCCGGGTCGCCGCCACGGTTGAGGTAGACGTCGAAGGCGCCGGCGTCGTTGAAGACGAGGTAGTCGGTGCGGCCGTCGCCGTCCCAGTCGGCGAAGCGGACCTTCCCGGCGTCCGAGGTGACACCGGTGGCCACCTCGCCGATGCCCTGCCAGCCGCCGCCGATGTCGCCGCCGCGGTTGAGCCAGACGTGCACCGAGCCGTTGGGGTTGATCACGATGTAGTCGAACTTGCCGTCGCCGTCGAAGTCGGCCAGGCGCACCCGGCTGCGGTCGGTGGTGATCCCGGTCGCGACGCGTCCGAGCGCCTGCCAGCCGCTGCCGCCGGGCACGTCACCGCCCTTGTTCAGCCAGACGGACACGGCGCCGTTGTCGTCGACGCTGATGTAGTCGGGCTTGCGGTCGCCGTCCCAGTCGGCCCAGCGGATACGGCCGCTGCCACCGGCCTCGTTCACGGCTGCCGAACGCCGCGAGGTGAACTGGCCGATCCAGTCGGCGAGGTCGTCGGTGCGGACGGAGAGGGCGCCGGTGCGGGTTTCGGTGGAGGCGGTGCCGAGGCAACCACCCTGCCAGGAGCGGCTGTTGACGCCGACGAGTTCACCGGCCGCGTTGAAGAGCGGGCCGCCGGTGTCGCCCTTGCAGAGGACGTCGGCGCCCTTGCCGGTGATGGTGAGGGCGGTGGCGTCGGAGGCGTTGAGCGCGAAGGTGCCCGTGTGGAGCTTATCGGGGACCCATTCGGTCTTCGTTCGTCCGAAGCCGACCGCGGTGAGGTCGGTGCCGGTCGTGGGTGCGGTGGTGGCGCGCTTGATGCCGGTGATGGCGAAGGCGGGGGTGGCGAGGCGGGCCATGACGAGGTCGCGGTCGCTGCGCGGGGCGAGTTCGACGATCTCCACGGTCTTGCCGTCGGAGAGCGTGGCGAGTGACTTCAGCGCCGGCTTGCCGGCGGGGACCGTGGTGCCGGGCGTGTTGGCGAAGCAACTGGCGGCGGTCAGGATCCAGCGGGCGTCGACCAGGGTGCCGGTGCAGGCGCGGGAGGTGGCCTCGTCGCCGATGGTCAGTTTGGCGACCGACTTGTACGTGTCGGTCGGGGCTTCGGGGCCGGTGAGGGCGAGGGCGGGGGCGGCGGAGATCAGGCCGGCGGCGACCGCGGTGGCGGAGAGCAGGACGGTCATCCGCGCCGGGCGCAGACGGGGTGCGAGCATGGTTCTTCCTTCGGTGAACGGGTGCGCGGGGAAGTGAACGGGTGCCGTACGGCGGCCGCTTGGGCGCCGTGCGGGTGCTACTTGGAGGTGCGGATCTCCATGAGCATGAACTCGCGGCCCTGCTCGTCGGCGCTCTCGCCGACCGCGGTCCAGGAGTTCTTGTTGACGTCCCACGTCTTCTCTTCCGCGCCGACCTTCATGTCGACCTGGGCGGCGTAGTCGTTGCCCTTGACGGCGAAGACCGAGGGGATCTCCAGGGTCAGGTAGCCGGTGGTGCCGGTGACCTTGAAGCAGATCTTCTCCTTGGCGCGGGACCAGACCTCCAGGAGGTTCGTCGCGCTCGCGCAGTCGGCGAGGAGGATGTGGCCGTCACCGCGCTTGAGGGTGATGTTCTGCTCGGCGAGGATCTTGTCCGCGTTCGGGTAGCCGAAGTCCTCGATCGCGTACCCGGGACCCTCCTCGGCGATGCCCTTCATCGCGGTGACGTCCGCAGCGCCGCCCTCGGTGGCGCCACCCGCCCCGGCGATCGCCAGCCACGCCAGCGCGCCGGCGGCCGTGGCCGCGGCCACCGTACGGACGACATTCTTCCGTGCCTTCATCCCTACCCCAGTCTTCAGTTCCGGTTCACTGACCGGAAAGCCCCCAACTTCCTCCGGGATCTTAGACCCATGCCTGGAGCAGAAATCAAGTCGGAAAAATGAAATTGATTTCTGCACTTCAGATGTCGTACGGGTGGGCTTGTGGGCGGCGAAGGGTGCTGGCGGGATTCCGGGATGTGTGACCTGGCTCATGCCTGATGGAGGCGCTGGCCAGGCGATATGTGCAACTCGGGGAGCTTGTAGGTGATTTGCCTCGGCGGTTCGCGTCTTCGTGAAGCCCGCTCGGGGTGGCTGAATAAACGTCCGTTGATTCCGCATCATCTACCGTCTGGCCAAAGTCGCCTGTTCGTCGTAGAGTCAGGTTGCGTGCCTGCCTCGTGCAGCCCGCAATGCGTTCCACCACCGGCGATGGGAATGCGTCGTACTCTTTTCCACCCGGGAATTCGCCCCATCCTTGCGGCGCGCGGCCAATCCGACCGACGCCCGCGATGTCAGGGCCGCTCGCCGGCTTGCCGGCCCGGACCCCGTGAAACGGGACGACCTCCCGCGCGTACGGCGCGGGAGGTCTACGGTCTGCCCGGGCGGGCGTTCACCGGGCCGTCAGGACCCGTTGTCGGGGGGTCCCTTGCAAAGGTCGGCCTCAGCCCACCGGAGCCGGGGCCGGCTCCGCGCTCTCGCGGGCGGGTGCCGTGCGGCGCGCCCAGGCGACGGCGGGACCGATCGCGGTGGTGCCGGCCAGGAAGATCGCGGCCATCGCCAGCCAGCCGAGGGACTCGTCGACCGAGACGAAGAAGGAGACCACGGCCGGCCCGAGCGTGGCCTGAATGACCACGTGCAGGTGGAACGCGCCCAGGTACTCACCGCGGTTGGCGTCCGGGGCCAGGCCGAAGCCGAGCCCGAAGCCGCTCGCGGACTGCCACAGCTCGGCCGCCGTGAAGAGCAGGACCGCGACGACCGCGACCGCCCCGGTCGCCCAGCTGCCGCTCAGCCCGGCCACGGCCAGCGCGGCGCACGCCGCCACGCTCACCAGACCGGCCCTGCGGGCCGCCCGTACCGAACCGTCCAGCGTGTCCGCGCCCTTGGCAGCCGCGACCTGGCACAGCACGACCAGGACGGTGTTGACCGCGAGGATCAGGGGCACGACACCGCGCGGCAGATCGGTGTTCTCCACGATCCACAGGGGGATGCCGACGAGGAGCACGGCGCTGTGCAGGGCCAGCAGACTGGACGCGGCGATCACGCTGAGGAACGGCCGGTCCCGGAGCACCTTGAAGCGTCCGCCGCCGGCGTTCGGCCGCGCCTGGGAGGCAGGCAGCCGCAGCACGAGGGCGGCCGCGAGCAGGAACGTCAGTCCGTTGCCCAGGGGCAGTACCTCCAGCCAGCCGCCGCCCAGCCCGATCAGCCCGGCCGCCGCCAGCGCACCGCCGGAGAAGCCGACGTTGAAGAGGGAACGCAGGGCCGCCCGGGCGGTGACCCGCTCGGCCTCCGGCACCAAGTCCATGATCAGCGCGCCGAAGGCGGGACCGCAGCCGAACTCCAGCGCCCCGACCGCGATCACCACCGGGTAGAACGTCCACGCCGAGCCCACCAGCGGGTACAGCGCGTACAGGCCGGCCAGCACGGTCAGCAGCACGCCCAGCATCTGCCGGGCCCCGAACCGGTCGGCCACCCGCCCCAGGAGGATGCTGGACACGAACCCGCTGAGGCCGGCCAGTGACAGGCCCAGACCCACCACGACCACGGGCAGTTCCGCGACCACGACGAAGTAGACGGCCGAACCGGCCATGAAGAGGCCGCTGCCCAGGCTGTCCACGAAGTGCAGTGCGCCCAGGGTGCGGGCGGGGCCCCGCAGCGAGGAGAAGTTGCTCTGGATGAAGGATCTCAGCACGGACGTTCCGATCGTCGGGTGCGGTCAGGGGGGAGGGGAGGGACGGGCCGGCGGTCAGGGGCGGGCAGTGAGGCGGGCCAGGCGGGTCAGGGGCGTACGGGCGGGAGGCCGTCCGGCGCGCCGGGCGTCACCACGACTCCCGTCAGGCCGGGCTCCTGGAGGTACGTACGGGCCGCGCGCGCGACGTCGGCGGGGGAGAGGGCGCGTACCCGGGGCTCGTAGCCGCCCAGCCACCGCGCCGGCAGGCCGCTCGCCAGGGTCCCGGCGAACACCGAGGCCAGCCCCGAACGCGACGAGCAGGACATCGCCATCGAGCCCACCGCGAAGTTCTGCGCACTGAGCAGCTCCCGCGGCGCGAACGCCCCGGCGGCCAGCCGCTCCAGCTCCTCGTCGATCAGTACGAGGGCCCGCGCGGCGCCGTCGGTGCGGACATCGGCCTCCAGCGTGAAGGCAGCCGTGCTGCCCAACGGGTCGAGCACCGCGCGCGGCGCGTACGAGAGCCCCTCGCGCTCGCGCAGCACCAGCGTCAGCCGGCTGCCGAACCAGCCGCCGAGCATCAGCACGGCCAGCTGCAGCGCCGGATAGTCCGCGTGCGTACGGCCCGGCACCTGTCCGCCCAGCCGGATCAGCGCCTGCGGGGCGCCCGGGGCGAGCACGGTCGCCGCGCCGCCGCCCGGCCGATCCGCCGGCGGGTACGCCGTGCGCGGCGCGCGGGCGGACGGCCGCGGCAGCAACGGGGCGGCCGCCGCGAGGAGTTCCTCCACGGGGCCGCGGCCCACGACCACGCCGCGCCGGGCCGACGCCGGGGCACTGCCCAGCAGCGCCGCCAGCCGCTCGCCCGTCACCTCTCCCGCGTCCGCCGCGGTGGCGGTACGGCCGTAGGGGTGGGTCCCGTACACGGCGGAGAGGAAGCCGGTCCGGGCGACGACCGCCGGCAGGGCCGCGGTCGCGGCGGCCCGGTCCCGTACGGTGCCCGCGGCCCGCGCCACGCGCTCGTCCCCGAAGAGGTCCGGTGCCTCCAGCGCGGCGCCGACCGACGTGCACACCTCCGCCAGGTCGCCCGCGAAGGCGCGGACCGAGACGACGAGCCGGTCCGGCCGGGCCTCGGCCCGTACGACGGCGAGCCGGCCGACGGCCTCTCCCAGGACGCCCTTCAACACGTCGGCGGCCACGTCCACCTCGGTCGCGTGGGCCGGTCCGGCCGGGGTCAGCGGGACCACCAGCCGGGCCTCGGCCAGGTCCCCGGCGCCGGCCCGGTCGATCCCGACGAGGGTGCCGCCCTCCAGGACCGACTCCCGGACGGCGGGCGGGGTGAAGTGCGGGGACGGGACCGGCAGCGGGCCGGCGGGCGCTGACGTCGTCATGCGAGGGCTCCTGAGGCCGCGGGCGCCTTCGCGGACGCGGCAGTCGTGACGGTGACGGGTACCGAAGGGGCCGTCGGGGCGGCCTCGGGCAGGCTGGTGATCCGGGCCGCGGGCGCGCTCGCGTAGACGCCGGCCAGGCGCGCCACGTCGGCGTCCGTGACGGCGTCGATCGCCGCCGGCAGGGCGGCCAGGTGGCCGGGGTCGCCGTGCACCGCCGCGCCGACGCCGAGCCAGGACGCCTGCCCGGCCACCGAGTCCAGCTCGGCGTGCAGGTGCAGCGCCAGCTGCCGGCGCAGCACCGACAGCGGCTCGGCCACCGGCAGCGAGCCGTCGGCGATCCGCGTGAGCACCGCGCGCAGGCAGGTCTCGGCCGCCTCCGGCGAAGCCCCGGGCGGATGCGGGAACTCCACGGCGAACAGCGAGGCTCGGGCCACGTCGAACGGGTTGCCCGTCCGGTCGACCCGGGTCCGGAAGGCGCCCCACGGCCGGGCGTCCGCCGGATGGCAGCCGCAGTCCGCGCCGACCGCCTCCAGCAGCTCGCTCAGCAGCACGGTGGCCAGGTGGTCGGCGGGCGCGGCCGCCGGATCCGGCACCCGGAAGCCGAGTACCGTACGGCCGCCCGGCGCGATCCGCTCCTGACGCAGGGTGTACCGGGGCGCGCTGAGCGGCGCCTCGGCGGCCGGCTCGCGCTGCCAGGTCTCCCGGGCGGGGATCGTCCCCAGCAGCCGCTCCACCAGTTCCAGCGCCCGCGCCGGTTCGAAGTCGCCGACCAGCACGAGGTGGATGTTGCCGGGGGCGTACGAACGCTCGAAGAACGTGCGCAGCTCCGCCGGGCCCAGCGACCCCAGCGCGTCGATGTCGCCGTAGCCGTTGTGCCGGTTCTCCCACGTGTCGTGCAGCAGCGCCGGCAGGTCGAACAGGACCAGGCCGCCGTGCGGGCGCTGGAGCACGTTGCGGCGTATCTCTGCCTGGACGACGGCGATCTGGGCGCGGATGTGGTCCGCGCCCAGGTCCGGCTCGGCCAGCCGGTCCCGCTCGATGCGCAGCCCCAGCTCCAGGCCGTCGGCGGGCAGGATCTGCGTGTACTGCGTGTGGTCGGCGGAGGTACGGGCGTTCATCGTGCCGCCCATGGCCGCCACCGCGTCGGTCAGCGGACCGGTGCCGGACGATCCCTGCGCCAGCACGTGCTCCAGCAGATGGGCCGCGCCCGCCACGGGCTCGTTGCGGAAGCCGGTGCCCACGTGCAGGCAGCTGGCCACCACCTGGGTGCCGGGCAGGGGCTGGAGCAGCACCCGCAGTCCGTTGGCCAGGGTCACATCCGTCAGCCCGTCCGCCGGCCGGTCCGCCGGCCCGTGCGTGACTGTGTCGGTCAGTCCGTCCATGTCTCCTCCTCGTCGGGCGCGGACGGGTCCCGCAGCGGCGCGTCACCGCGCAGCGCGGAGTACAGCACTTGGTCGTGCCAGCGGCCGCCGCGCCACTGCGCGTGCCGCAGCACCCCCTCGCGGGTGAACCCGGCCTTTTCGAGGGCCCGCTGCTCGGCGGTGTTGCGCGGATCGGTCCAGGCCTGCACCCGCTCGACGCGCGTGTGCTCGAACAGGTAGCGCACCAGGAGCCGCTGCGCCTCGGTGCCCAGACCCCGGCCCCGCGCCTGCGGCACGAGGCCGATGGCCACCGTCCAGCAGAACGACGTGTCGGGGCGGCCCCACGTGGACTTGAACCACTCGACGCGGCCCACCGCCCGCCCGTCGGCGACGACGGTCAGTACGCCGCCGTCCGGGCCCAGCAGCCCGTCCTCGGCGAACCGCCGCCGGGTCCGCAGGGCGGCAGTGAACCCGAACCACTGGTAGGGGCCCGTTCCCTCCTCAGTGGCGAACGCGCTCTCGAAAAGGTCGAGATCGGCGGAGGTGACGGGGCGCAGGGACACGACACCGGTCATGTGGCAGGTACTCCCAGAGGTGGTAGGGGCAAGGGCCCGTCGGCTTCGGCGACTTCGCGCCAGCCGGGAGGGGCCACGCCCCGCCGCAGGTCGCGGTGGCCGGGCAGCCAGCCGGCGGCGAACTCCACGAGCGGGCGGAGCTTCACCGCCCGGCAGTCCGCACCGCCCACGCGGGTACGGGACAGCGGGCCGCCGGACGCCTCGTACGACGCGCCCAGCGCATCGAAGTCACCCTCCCATACGAGCAGTTCGGGCACCTCGCGCCACCGGGTCCCGGCACCTCCCGGACCAGTGCCTTCCGGCCCTTTGCCTTCTGGACCGCTGCCTTCCGGTCCGGCGCCGGGCAGTGCCCACAGGCCGGCCCGTCGGCCCGGGTAGGGGGTCGTGTACTCGGCCAGATGCAGCGCCGTGCACTTGTTCCACTCGGTGCCCAGCATCAGGACCGTGGCGTCGAGCCGCCACAGCTCGCCCAGCGGACTCTGCGAGGAGAGCCGGTAGGCGTCGGGATGCGACCGTACGATCTCCTGCGCGCGCGGCCCCTCGGCCACGAACGACACGTGCGGGTGGCGCGAACGCACGCTGCCCGGCACGGCCCGGAGCAGTTCCGGCAGCACGCCCATGGTGCGCGCCACGGGGGTGCGCTCCGGGTCGAACAGCGGCATGTCCGCCGCCACCGCGGACGGGTCCGGCTGGACCAGGTCGGGCGAACGCCAGGTGCCCGGATGGCACAGCTGGGGGGTGAACGCCGGCATGACCAGGGTGCCGTCGGCGCCGACGGCCTCGCGCAGCGCCTCGTACACGCTCTGCGCGCCGCCCGGCACGAAGCCGAAGCTGCGCAGCGACGAGTGGACGACGACCACCTCGCCCCGGCCGACGCCGAGCGCGGCCAGCCCGTCGGCGATCCGGCCGCGGGTGACGACCTCACGCGGGGACACGGAGACCCGCCTCCCCCGTCGCGGGCCCGGCGGTGTGCTGCGCCGCCTCGCCCGGGCGTTCCTGCGGGGAGCCGTCCACGGCCCCGCCCGCGAGTTCGTCCTCGCAGGCCGTCAGCACCCACCGGTACCAGGCCCGGATGTTGCGCGGCCGGCTCAGCGGATGCGCTTCCGTGCGGAAGAACGCCACCTCGGAGCGGATGCCCTGGCGCGACAGCGACCGGTGCGCGCGCAGCGTCTCGGTCGGCGGCACCAGGCCGTCGTGCATGCCGTGCGAGAGCAGCACCCGAGTGCCGTCGGGCACGGGACGCCCGGGCAGGCTGTTCGCCCGGTACCGCTCGCGGTCCCCGGTCGGGTCGCCGTACTCGCGCAGCCACTGCCAGCCCACGTCGCTGGTCTCGGCCACCTGGGCGAGGTCCAGCGGCGCGGCGTGCGCGACGACCAGCCGCGGCCGCAGCCGCTCGGCGGTGTTCAGCGACAGGTAGCCGCCGAAGCTGCCGCCCATCAGGGCCAGCGGCACGTCCTGAAGGCCGGCTTCGGCCCGCAGCAGTTCCACCTGACGGGTCGCCACGGCCGCGATGCCCGCCCGCCAGTTGCGCCAGCCGCCGGCCACCGCCGGCACGTACCCCAGCGACATCGGGGGCTCGATCAGGGCGACCGCGTAGCCGCAGGCCACGAACGGCCACGGATTCCAGCGCCAGGACCACTGCGTCCAGCTCTGGAACGGACCGCCGTGGAAGAACACGACGAGACCGCGCACCGGGCCCCGGGCCGGCCGGCACAGCCAGGCGGCCAGCGGACCGCTCGCCCCCGGCACCTCCTGCGGGTGGTACGAGAGCGTCCCCGGCAGCTCGGGCCGGTCGCTGGACTCGACCCGCTCGGCCGTTCCCGAGCGCAGGGCGACGACGTCGAGCACCGGGGGAGCGTCGAGCGCCGACCCCAGCACGGCGGCCCGGCCGCCCGCGACCCGAACGCTCGCCACCGATCCGGTCACGGGCACGTCGCTCCACACGCCGTCCTCGTGGACGTACAGCCGGCGCCGCGGACCGTCCTCGGCGGTGCACACGAGCCGGCCCGGGCCGTCCCAGCCGACCGGGCGCTGCCAGGTGCCGGCGGGGGCGTCGAGGACGGTCAGCTCCGCGGAGTCCGCGCGCACCACGCAGGCGGACTGCACCGGGGGCGCGTCCGCCGACGGCACGGACGTGCCCAGGTAGGCGACCTGGCCGCGGTCCGGGTCCGGGACGGGGTAGCAGAGGTCGATGCCGTCGAAGAGCAGTTCGCGCAGCGCGCCGCCGTCGTCGGCGGACACCTCCAGCAGTCCGAACCGGCGGGTGCCGTCGGGACGGTGGTGGGCCACGCCCAGCAGCAGCGTGTCCGGGCCCGACCAGGCGGCCTCGCCGGTGAGCACGGCGCCCGCGGGCACGGAGACCGGCAGCTCGCGTCCGTCGTCGGGGTCCGCGCCGTCGCCGGACACGAACATGATCCGCCAGTCGCCCTCGGGCCGGCGCACCGTGCCCAGGCCCGCCCCGGGCCCCGTGGCCCACACCGCGTCCGAGCCGCGCAGCAGCCCCTCCGGGTGCGAGCCGGGCGATGCCTCGGTGCGGACCGTGCACAGGACGGTGCCGGAGCCGGGCCGCACCGCCATGGCGGCGACCTCCCCGGCGATCTGGCGCAACACCCGCTCCGGGCCGCCGTCGGCGGACCGGAACGCGAGGGCCTGATGGCCACCCTGGAGCACGTAGAGGAATCCGCCCGGGACGGCGACCGCCTCGATCGCCCTGGGCGCGGACCAGGTGGCCTGCCAGCCGTCGGCGGCGTCGCGGCGGTACCCGATCAGGGTGGGGACGGTGGCACCGAGGCCGTTCGGCACGTCGGCGCGCAGCACGAGCACGCCGTCGGCGAAGGCGGCGACCGCCTTCGGCCGCGGCTGGGCGGCCAGCGCGTCGACGAGCGCCTCGGCGCGCTCCGGGTAGGTCGTGGTGGACATCAGGCGGCCGTCCTCTCCGCAAGCCGGGCGACGAGAGACAGGTCGAAGCCGCCGGCGTACCGGGCGGCCTCCGCCTCGTCGCGGAATCCGCGCTCCAGCGCGCTCAGCCGGTACTCCTGCGGCCCCCGCGCCTGCCACAACCGGCGCAGCACGGCATGGCACTGGGCTGCGGACACGGGCGGCCGGTCCGCCGGGGCCGCCAGCTTCAGGCACCACTGCTCCAGCTCGGCGCGGGTCGTGCCGGCCAGGGCCTCGCCGGGCAGGTCCGCGTAGACGAGCCGGCCCGGCCGCAGCCGGAAGGTGCGCGCGAGCAGCCGCTCCTCGCCGGACCAGGCGCCGGTGTCCGGGGTGGGGACGGCCAGCCGGGCGTCGGGGCGGGTGGCCGGCGCGTAGCCGGCCGCGCCGAGGAGGGCGGCGGCATCCGCCGTGTGCGGCAGGCCCGTCGTCCGTGCGGCGGTGTGCAGGGCGTAGCGCAGGTGCCGGGCGGGGAAGTCCGCGGCGAAGAGCTGGAGGCAGGCGAGCGCCGTGCGCTCGGTGACCGCGGACCCCGGGCGCAGCGGGCGCCGCTCGAAGGCCCATTCCGCGCCGTAGGAGCTCTCCCACACCGGCTGCGCGACGTGCGTGTGCGTACGGTCCTGCGCGTCCGGCGAGGTGTGCGCGTCCGCGAGGGTCTCCGCGTCCAGCGCGGCCAGGGCCGCCAGCGCGTCCTGGGCCTTCACGTCGCCGTGGGCGTGGATGTGCCCGAGCACCGAGGTCATCGCCGCCCGGCAGTCGCCTGCGTAGTGCAGCAGCGCCTGCTCGGAGCGCTCGGTGAAGTGCAGGTCGTCGGCGACCCGTTCGACGGCGGCCGCGTCGGCCGGGGACAGCTCGCCGGCCGCCACCAGTCGCGCCGCGGCGTGCCGGACGGCGACCGTCGCCACCGTGAGGCGGCGCCCTCCGTCGTCCTCGCCGGCGTGCAGCACGCCCACATCGGCGTCCGCGACCAGCTCGCCGGAGCGGGCCGCCGCGTACACGTGGCCCAGGCCCCGCATGCCGAAGCCCGCCAACTCGGCCGCGCGCAGCGCGCCGAGGCTCGCCGTACCGACGACGTCGACCCCGCGGTCGAGCATCGCCAGGATCTCCTTGTGCCGGATGGGAGCGAAGTGCTGGTAGACGCCGTCCACCACGAGCACCTGGTCGCCCGCCCGCAGGTCGAGGGCGAACAGGTCGCCGTGCCGGATCGGCGGCAGGAAGGTGAAACCGGTCCGTGGCCGGTCCGGCGGAGCCAGCGTCGGGCCCACGAAGGCGATGCGGCGGGGTGTCACACGAAGCTCCTGCTGGTCAGTTCCTGGGGCCGCGGGTGTTCGAGTACGAGCCCGAGACCCGGGGCGAATACCTGCACGACGGCGGGCCACGGCCGGCCGTCGGGGGTCAGGTCCACGGCGATCACCGGGCGGCCGGTGCGCGTGTGCACGGCGGCAACGA
The DNA here is from genome assembly GCF_036194065.1 of Streptomyces sp. NBC_00239. NCBI lineage: Bacteria > Bacillati > Actinomycetota > Actinomycetes > Kitasatosporales > Streptomycetaceae > Streptomyces > Streptomyces sp. NBC_00239. The sequence goes on from NZ_CP108095.1 coordinate 7,944,640, forward strand.
GCCCGTCGAGCACGTCGTCGAGGGCGACCGGCCCGGTACCCGGGGCGGCGGAGGCGGGCAGCGGCTCACTGCGCGGCGGCACCGCCCGGGGCCGGGCACCGGGCGCGCCCTGCAACCGGAACGTCCACTCGGGGATGTCGTCCCGGCCGCCGCTGATGGTGGAGCCCCGGCTCTGGACGGCCTCCAGCAGGGCGCGTTCGGCCGCGATCGGCGCGTCGGTGTGGCAGCCGGACCCGGCGAAGACCTGCCACATCTCCGGCTGGGTCAGCCAGCAGGTGTAGGCGTAGGTGCCGGGCAGCGACGGAATGCGTTCGAGCACGGCGTCGGCGCCCGCCGCCCGGATCCGGTCCATGACGGCGCCCAGCCGATCGCCCACGCTGTCGGGCTCCACGCGCACGGCGTCGCCGTCGCCGAGCCGGGCCAGGGCGTCGCGCTCGCAGAGTTCCAGCAGCCCGTGCAGGGCGGCCTCGACGTGGTCGTTGCCGCCGGCCAGCCCGTTGGTGGTGGTCACGAAAGTGGCGGGCTGCCACGCGTCGGCAGCCCAGCCGCGCAGGCCGACGGCTGCCGCCGGCAGCAGGGCGGGGGTGTGGGAGACCAGGTCCCAGCCCTCGACCCAGTCCAGTGCCGTGCGGTCGTCGACGAGCGAGACGGGGTGCAGGGACAACTCGGCCACGCCGTACCCCGGTTCGACCTCCAGCCCACTGCCGCGGGCCACGACCTCGGGCCTGGCCTGCTCGGAGGCCGCGACCTCGAGCGACTCCATGACCGCGGAGATCCGCGCGGAGGCGTGGTCGATGCCCTTGCCGGCGCTCGCCACCAGGGTGGCGGCGGCGGGCCGGATCGCGGTCCACACGGGTATGCCGATGGTGTCCAGATCCGTCAGGTCGGCCACCCGCGTGATGCCCCGGTCGGCGATCACCGGCGCGAGACGGGCCCAGGTGTCCTCGGCGGTGGTGCTGCGCAGCGTTCCTCGGGTGACGGCTGCGGGGCCCCCGCCGGTCAGCCAGGACGGACGGCGGGGGCCCCGCAGCCCGCTCACCGGTGCTCCCTGCGCAGGGTGACGGCGGCCTCGGTGACGTACTTCTCGTCCGCCTCGGCGAGGTGGGCGAGGAGCGCCTCGCGCAGCAGCTCGGTGCGCTCTTCGAGGGAGTGCCGGTGGTGGTTCTCCTCGAAGGCGGTGAAGCGCGGGTCCGCCATGAACGTCGCCAGCAGCACGTTCGCGAGGTTCTCCGCGGTCGGCTCCTCCACGGTGACGGCGATGTGGATGGAGTTGCCCTCGCGCGCCGTCGCGTAGTGCGGGGTGCCGTGCGGCATGTACAGCACGTCGCCCGGGTGCAGCGTGACCTCGATGCGCTCGTCGTCGGCGATCGGGCCCTCGTGGATGGTGGAGTCGCCCGTCCGGCCGGCGTGGTTGGTGCCGAAGACCCAGTCCTTGGTGCCGGAGACCTGGAGCACGAACACGTGCGCACCGTCGTAGTGGGCCTGCATGGCGGTCTTGCCGGGCGGGCTCAGGAAGACGAACGACTCCAGGCCGCCGCGGAAGTGCGGCTGCATGCCCTTGACGAGCGTACGGATCCGCGGGTGCCAGTGCTCGGCCTGGTTGAACTTGAAGGTCGCGCCGGCCTCCCAGTCCGCGTAGATCTGCTCGGGCTTGATGTAGCCGCCCAGCTCGTGGCCGACGACCCGCCGCTTGGTGGACATGTCGCTGATCGCGGTGCGCACGCCCTCGTTGAACACCGTGAAGTAGGGGCGGGACAGCAGGCCGCAGTCGACCTCGTCCCACATCTCCTGCTCGCTGATCAGGGTGGACAGGTCGGCCGTGGCGCGCAGCACGACGGGCTGGTTGCCCCAGTGGTCCCGGAAGAACGCGGCGGGGTCGCCCACCAGATGGTCCAGGAGCGCGGGCACGCCGTCGCCGACGGCCGCGTCGGCTGCTTCGGCGCCGGCCGCGGGGCGTGTGTCAGGTGTGTGGGTCGTGACAGTCATCAGCCGATCGCCTCCCGCATCGTGTCTACTGCCGTGCGCGCCCAGCGGGCCGCGTCGAGTTTCTCGGCCTGCTCGTACAGGGCCGTGCGCACCTCGCTCGTCCGCCCGTCCAGGGGACGCTGGTGGAAGTGGTGCACGAGTTCGGGCTCGTCCTCGAGGAAGCGCTGAAGGAACGCCTCCACGAGGTTCTCCGGGGTCGGCTCCGTGAGCGTGAAGGTGAGGTGCAGGGAGTCGCCGTCCTTGGCGATCGCGTCGTGCGGCCAGCCGTGCGGCAGGTAGAGCACGTCACCGGGCTCCATGGTGAAGACGTGCGTGGGCCGGGAGGCGTCGACGTCGAGTCCCGCGCCGGCCCCGACCTGGTCGGGCTCGGCGTACAGGTGCCACTCCTTGCGGCCCTCCAGCTGGATGGCGACGACGTGCGCGGCGTCCCGGTGCGGAAGCATTCCGCGCGAGTCCTGCGGCGTCCAGAACACGTACGAGTTCGCGGCGACCGGGAGGAACTCCTCCAGTCCGCGGGCGATGTCCCGGGAGGACCGGTGCCAGTCCTGCAGCTGGTTGAGCTTGAGCGTCGCGCCCCGCTCCATGTGGCGCCGGACGGCGGCCGGATCGGGGAAGCCCTCCCGCTTCTGACCGATGACGTCGCGCACCGCGGTGTACGAGGTGACGGGGGGCACTTCGCCGTGCTTCAGCAGGGTGAAGTAGGGCCATTTCAGCAGACTCGCGTCGAGCAGCCGCTCGATGTCGGCCGAAGTGATCAGCTCCGAGACGTCGACGGCGTTCTTCAGGATGCGGTGCGAGACGCCCCAGGAGTCTCCCAGCAGCCTGTCGCGGAGCGTGGCAGTCAAGGAAGCGGCTGCGGTCATGCGGGGGTGCCAACCTTTCGATCAGTAGGTGCCTTCGATCAGAGGCGCCCGGGAGCTTGGGGCTCCCGGGCTACCTGCTACCTGCGGATCGGTCAGGCCTCGTTGATCTGCGACAGGACCATCATCGGCGCGTCGTAGGCCTCGTCGTTGCTGAGGACGGCGGCCTTCGCCGGGTCGATGACACCCTCGCCGGCGAGGCGGGACTCGGTCGGGTTGGCGACGAGCTCGGTGTCGTTCAGGTTGTTGAGAACGTCCTTGAGAGCCATGGTGATCCTCCAATTTGTTGCTGCTGTGTTTCAGCGGCGTTGGATCAAGATTCACCCGGTCACCTGGAGCGGCACTTGACTCCCGGCCGCGCGCCGACGCGAACGGGCCCGGACCAGATGGTCCGGGCCCGTTCGCGTCGGGTGGTGTGTCAGTCGGCTTCGGGTTCGAGGAAGTACTCGTAGGTGTCGAGGTCGAAGGTGATGCCGGTGAGTCCGGTCAGGGCGGGGACGTGCTCCGGGGCGATGCGGTGCACGTCACCGATGTCGTCTCCGGGGGCGAGTGCGAAGACCTCCCGGAGTGCCGGGGCGCCCAGGTGGGTGATGTCCCAGCGGTCGTCCGTGAAGTCGGCGTCCTTGTCGTACCGGGCGATCAGAAAGATCATTTCTCTACCTTGCGGGTCGGGTCCTTGGGCTTGGTCTGCTCCCCGGTGTTGTAGTCGTACTCGCCGAGGTGCTTCCCGTTCTTGTCGTACTTCTCGACCGTGTCGTGCTGGCGGTCGTGTTCGTAGATGTTGCCCTTGGCGTCCTTCCAGCGGGCGCGCAGACCGCCGCCGCCCTGGACGGACGTCTTCGACTTGGCCCGCTTGGCTCCGGGGAACGCCGGAAGGTTCTTGGGGGTCGCGGCCGGCCCGGTGACGACCTTCTGGGAGGCGTTGCTGCGGTCCTTCGCGTTGCGCAGCGCCATGCCGAGGCCGTCGTCGAACCGGCCGAGGCCGTCCCCGACCATCACGGCGCCGGTGCCGATGCCCGCGACGCTGATCGCGACGGCGGGGGCGCCGACCACACACGTGACGCCGCCGAGGCAGACGACGCCGCCGGCCAGGATGCCGCCGGCACCCGCTTCGACGAGGAAGATTCCGGCAGCGGTTTCGAACGCGCCGACCAGCAGGTCCGTGTTGGTCAGGATCTCGGTGGCGTAGATGCCGACCGTGTTGGCCTTCTCCTGGAGCCAGTCGGGTACCCAGCCCTCGTCCTTCTCGGCCTCGGCGGCGTCGCCCTCGGCTTCCGCGTCACGCCATTCCTGCTCGATGGCACGGAACTCGGCTTCCTCCACGCGGTACTTCTCCGCCGCGATGACGAACGCGTCGGTGGCGGCCGCCTCGGCGGCCAGCGAGTCCTTGCCGGCGGCGCCCGCCGACTCGCGGGCCTGGTTCGCGGCGGTCCACGCCGACTCGGCCTCGACGCGCGCGTACTGGGCGGAGCCCTGTGCTGCGGTCGCGGACTCGACGGCGCGGGTCGCCGCCGCCAGGGCGTCGGCCTCGGCGGCCCGGGCGGCCTTCGCGGAGGCCGCGGCCTTGTCGGCGTAGCCCTTCGCTTCGGCAGCCGAGGCCGCAGCCTGGTCGGCGTACTTGCCGGCTTCGGAAGCGGACGCGGCGGCCTGCTTCGCGTAGGCGTCGGCCTCGCCCTGGGCCTTGCGGGCCGTGGCGGCCACCGCGGCCGCCTCCGCGGCGTCCTTCTGCGCGGTCGCCACGACGGCCGAGGCCTCGGACAGCATCTCCTGGACCCGTGCCACGTGCACGGCGGTGAGCTGGTCCTTGCGCTGGGCCTTGAACTGCCCGTTGCGGATGAACGCGTGCAGCGCGTCCGCCGGGCCCTCGAGGGCGATCCGCGCGGCGGCCTTGAGCTCGGTGAGCTCGGGGCCGCCGGCGCCGATCAGCTGGGCCGCCTTGACGCGCTCGTCCTCACGCCGGGCCTCGTGCTGCCCGTCGATGACGAAGGCACGGTACTTGTCGATCGAGTTCGACAGCAGGGCCGCCCGGCCGCGCTCCTGGACCACGGGGCCGCCGGCCGAGATGACCTGGGCGATGTAGACGCGGATCTCCTCGCCGGCGACCTCGTACTGCCCCTGGTTCAGGAAGGCGCGGACCTGCGGGGCACCCGCCTTGAGCGCGGCGGCGGCACCCGCGCGGATCTTGCCCGACGGCGAGTCGAGACCCAGCCGTTCCACGTCGGTGCGCTCGTCGTCCTGGACGGCGCGCGTCCAGCCGGTACGGATGTACTCGGCCATGACCGCGTCGGAACCGGCCAGGGCGACCTGGGCCGAGGTCCGGCCCCACGGGCCGCGGACCTTCATCGCGGTCACGGCGGCCTTGCGGCCGCCCGCAGCCAGGGCCTGCACGTCGGCGCCGGGCTCGGCCGCCACGGACGCCAGCCGCTGGAACTCGGCCTCCACGTCCTTGGACCGCTTCAGCACGTCCGCCTGGGCCGCCTTGCGGTGGGTCTCCTGCGCCTTGAGGATCTTGGCCTGCTCGATGCCGGCAGTGGTGCGCGCGGTGAGCTCCTCGGCCTCGACCTGGCGGGCGATGTCGTAGGTCTCCTTGGCCTTGGCGGAGGCGTCCCTGGCGACGTCGGCGGCTGCCTGCGCGGCATTGGCGTGCGCGGTGGACGCGCTCGCGGCCGTCGCCGCGTTGCCCGCGTGATCGGCTGCCTCGTCGGCGGCCGTCGCCGCGTTACGGGCGTGCGTCGCGGCGGACCGAGCCGCATCACGGGCTTCGTTGGCCGCCTTGGCGGCCTTGCGCGCCAGGGCCTCGGCGGCGTTCGCCGCACGGGTGGCCTCCGCCGCTTGGCGGCGCGCCGCGGCGGCGGCCGCCGCAGCCTCGTCGGAGTGCACCCCGGCGGCGTCCGCGTAACCGCTCGCCGCATCGGCGGCGTCGGCGGCCGCAGTGGCGTTCACACCCGCGTTCACGGCGGCCTTCGCGGCGTCACCGGCCGCGGTCGCCGCGACACCCGCCTGCTCGGCCGCCTTCGCCGCCTCGTCGGCACCCGCGGCGGCATTGCGGGCGTCCTCGGCGGCCTTGCGCGAGGCGGACGCGTTGCCGGCGTCCGTCGCCGCTGCCGCCGCGGCGCCGCGGGCACGGGAAGCGGCCTGGGCCGCCCCGGAAGCAGCAGCCGCAGCCTGCGCCGCCGCATTGGAGGCGACCCGCGCGGAGTTGTTGGCGGCACGCGCCGCGCTGATGGCCTTCTGCGAGGCCTGGGCGGCCTGACCGGCCGCGGAAGCCGCACGGGAGGCCGCGGCAGCCGCCCGCAGCGAGTCGTCCTTGGCCAGCCTGGTCTCCTCGGCGGCCTTCAACGCCGCTTCCTTGGCCAGCCCGGCTTCCGTGACCGCGAGGTCGGACGCCGCCTTCGCGGCCACCGTCTCCTCCTTGGCCTGGCGTCCCGCTTCCCTGGCCTGTGCGGCCAGTTCGGCGACGGTGGCCTGCTCCTGGTCACGGTTGCGGGCGATGTACTGGCCGACCTGGAGGAACTCCCGGATGTCGGCGGCCGAACCCTGCAACGCGATGCGCCCGGCAGCCCGGATGTTGGCCCCGCCCACGCTCAGGATCTGCGCCAGCTGCACGCGCTCGTCCTGCTCGCGCCACTCGTACTGGCCCTTGTCGAGGAAGGCCTTGACGGCTTCCGCCCCGCCGCTCTTGAGGGCGGCCCGGCCCTCCTCCTGCACGATCGGCCCGGCGGTGTCCACGATCTGGGCGACGCGGACCCGCTGGTCCTGTTCGAGCGGGGCCTTCCAGCCGTCCTTCAGGAAGGCGGCCACGTCGTCCTTGGAACCCCTGAGCGCGAGGCTCGCGGCGTCGATCAGGCTCTGCCCGCCCACGCTCGCTATCTGCGCGGTCGCCACCCGGTTGTCCTGGAATGCGGCCTCGCCGGCGACCTGCTCCAGGAAGCGCTTCACTTCCTGGTCGCTGCCGGTCAAAGCCACTTCGGCGGCGGCCTTCAGGCCCGGCCCGCCGGTCTTCCACAGCTCGACGACCCGTCCGCGGTCCGTCGCGGGAATGGGACTCGCCGCGGTGCCCGCACCCGGCTCGCCGGCCGCTCGGGCCGGCGCGGAACCCAGCAGGCCCACCACGAGGGCAGGAGGGAGCAGAGCCAGGCCGACAGCGTTCAGCACACGGCCGGGCCTCCCCGTCGGGCGGCCGGGCCTCCCCGTCGCCGCACGGTGGTGGCGGATTCTTCGCCTCAAGGCACCTCAACTCATCTCGTCGTCCGGTGCCGTCGAGCACCACAGTCGTCATGGGACGCGAAGGGCGGGCGCACTGCGGCGCCGCGTGCCGTGCCGTGCGTGCTCGCAACTGGGAATGGTTAATCCACCCCGTCGGTCACGGCCGGCCGAACCCCCCGACGCCGGGATCTTGCCATACCCGTCGACCTCACCGTCATCCGGGTATCGGACACAATGGCCAGTGAGCTGCGGTTTTATGAGTGGTGTATGGCTCTCGGATCCGCAAGGCCGCTTCCCGGCAGCAGTGATCTTTGTCATGCGGCGCCCATTTGACACTGATCCCGGTTGCAGCGATTTTTGCTGATGCGTCTTTGGCAACCTCCCGTTCGGTCGAGGTTGAGTCGACGTCCTGCTCACTTTCCGGCCACCTCGTGCCGCCTTCGGAAGGACCCCGCCGGTGCTCTCTCGTGCCAGCAAACTGGCCATCACCTCCGTGGCTGTCGCCGCGTTCAGTGCCTCGATAGGCACCTACGCGACCGCCGCGGTCACTCTCCCGCCGCTGCCCGGCGACTCGGACCTTCCGTTCGCCGTCGAGGACGGCGCGTACCCCAACGCCGCGCAGATCCTGACGGACAAGGGCATCAAGCTCCTCCGCGGAGACGGCAACATCACGCTCGCCGAGTGCAGCGAGACCGCGAAGCAGATCCGCGTGATGACGGTCGCCGACGCCGCCGCCAACCGCGCGGGCACCTACTGCTTCGCCTCCCGTGGCAGCACCGGTCTGCTCACCCTCGAACTGCCCCGCGTGTTCGCCATCGACGCGGCCGACCAGCCCCTGAGCGCCAACCTCACGGCCGACGGCCAGACCAAGACGGTCACCGTCGCCAAGGACGGCTACGCCAGCGTCGGCGAAGGCGTGGTCGGCGGCGCCCGCAGCACCCTCGTCGAGATCCGCGTCACCGGACCGGCGACCACGACGACCCCGCCGGCGCCCTCCGGCGACACCTCCCTGGCCTTCAGCGGAAAGCTGACGATCGGCGGCACCAAGTCCTGCTCCGCCGCACTGGTGGACCCGCGCTGGGTCATCACCGCCAAGAGCTGCTTCGCCGACAAGCCCGCCGAGAGCAACACCGTTGCCGCCGGCGCGCCGAAGGAGAAGACGACCGTCACCGTCGGCCGCACCGATCTGACGACCTCCGGCGGACACACCAGCGAGATCGTCGAGCTCGTACCGCACGCCGACCGGGACCTGGTCATGGCCCGCCTGGCCGACCCGGCCACCGGCGTCACCCCGGTACCGGTGTCGTCCCAGGCACCCGCCGCCGACGAGGAGCTGACCTTCGCCGGCTTCGGGCGTACCACGTCGGACTGGGGCACGACCAAGCTGCACTCCGCCGGCTTCGCCGTCGGCGCGATCGCCGACACCGCGGTGAGCCTGACGGCCAAGACTCCGGCCGACGCCACCGTCTGCAAGGGCGACGCGGGCGGCCCCGCGGTCCGCACCGAGAACGGCAAGCCCGCACTCGTGGCACTCGGCAGCCGCGCCGGCCAGGCCCACTGCCTCGACAGCGGCTCCACCGCCGCCGGCGTCCACAACACCCGCGTCGACAACGCGCGCGACTGGGTCCAGCAGGTCCGGGCGCTGGCCCCGGGCTGGAAGACCGAGACGCTCGTCCAGGGCGGCACCAACCTCTACCAGGGCATCCGTCTTGCCGACGGCTCCTGGACCGGTTTCACCGACGTCCAGTCCAAGGCCGGAAGCATCAACGGCGTCCGCGCCATGGCGGCCGCCGGCATCAACGGTGACACGCACGTCGTCGCCCTCGGCGGCGACGGCGTCATCCACCACACCATCCGCAAGGCGGACGGCACCTGGGGGACCTTCGGTGACGTCGGCGCCGTCGCCGGCGTCCTCGGCAGCGTCACGCAGCTCTCCGCCGTTTCCGTCGGCGGCGACCTGCACGTCGTCGCGGTCGCCGACGGCAAGGCCTTCCACACCATCCGCACCGCCGCGGGCCACTGGTCGAGCTTCGGCAACCTCGCCGGCGCCGCCGGCCCGATCGGCACCGTGACCACGGCCGCCACCGCCAGTGTCGGCGGCGAGCTCCAGGTCATCGCCGTCAGCGGCGGCAAGGCCTTCCACACCATCCGCAACACCGCCGGACAGTGGAGCCCCTGGGGAAGCGTGGCGGCCGCGGCCGGCACCACCGGCCCCATCACCTCCGTGAGCATGGCGGGCACCGGCGGTGACGCGCAGATCGTCATTGCCACCGACAACGGCACCCGCCAGTACCACGCCATCCGCAAGGCCGACCGCACCTGGAGCACCTTCGGCGACCTCCAGGGCGTCCTGGGCACGGTGACCGTCAAGTCCGTCGGCGCCGCCCACGTCGACGGCGAGCTCCAGGTGACGGCGACCACCTCCGCCAACAAGCTCCTCCACACCGTCCGCCACGCCGACCGCACCTGGAACCCGACCACCACGGTCACCCTTCAGGGCGTCACGGGCACCCTCGGAGCCACGTCCGTCACCGGCACGCTCTGACGCGTTGATCCGCGGGCGCGGGCGCGCTGAACGGGGAGAGGCCCCGGGACGACCAAGGTCCCGGGGCCTCTCCCCGTTCCGGATTCCCCCTGCCGGGTCCGGCGGCGGACCGCCGCCAGGTCGCTCGGCAGGTCGCTCGCCCGGCCGCTCGTCAGTCGGTCCCCGCCTCCGCGACCGGCCCGTGGGGCGCCGCCAGCAGCGTGACGATCTCGCCGAGCCGCTCCCGCACCCCTTCGTCGGTGACGAGCCCACCCGCGTCCACCATCTGACGGCCCACCGGAATCCGCGCGCACGCCGCCTCCACGACGTGGGCGCCGGTGTAGTCGAGCACCGTCCGCAACGTGGCCTCCGCGCCCTGTCCCCGGCCGGGGGCGGCCGCGTTGACCCAGGCCACGGGCTTGTCGCAGATCTCGGTGCCGCCGACCGTCCAGTCCAGCAGGTTCTTGAACGCACCCGGCAGGGTGCCCGCGTACTCCGGCGTGCAGATCAGGACCGCGGACGCCTCGTCGATCGCCGCGCGCAGCTCGGCCACCGGGGCCGGCAGCGGATCGGTGTCGTCGTCGGGGTTGAAGTGCGGGAGCGCCGGCAAGCCCTCGTACAGGACGGTGCGCACCTGCGAGGAGGCGGCCACCGCCTGGGCCGTACGCAGCACCGACTCGTTGGACGAACCTGTCCGTACGCTTCCGGACAGCAGCAGGATCATGGGGACCATAGACATCCGCTCAACCTACTGCCCCACCGCCACCCCCGCCCGCGATCCGGACAGGCAGTGGCGCGGGCAGTGGCGTGGGCAGCCGATCCATACCCCCCCATCTCCCGTCCTGAGGTGGTGCGTGACAGTTCGCCAGCACGCATCTCCGTGCACGCACGCATGTCGCGCGCAGGACAGGTACGGGGGAGTGCACGGCACCGGCCGGGGGTGGTACCCATATCGAGGCCGGGGCGGAGGCGACCGCAGCGCGGAAGGCGGTGGGCCGTTCGTCGATCAGCCGCAGCAGATCGGGTCGCTCCAGAGGATTTGCCACTCCTGCTGTCTATCTCCGCACTCCGAAGGCCGGACACCGATTTCCCCTTTGCCCGTGGAACGAGGGCCGTGCCAGCCGTTCGACAGACGTCTGGACGGACTGCAGACCCCTGGCCCCCGGCCACCGCACCCGCGCTGTTTCACCATCGGCAGAACACCGGTCCGACAGGGCTCGGCGATCGCTAAAGTCCCAGTCTCATGACGACGATCACGACGCGCACGGTCGCGTACCCGGCCGACGGCCTCACGATGACCGGGCACCTCGCGCTCCCGGCCGGCGTCGACCGCCGGCCCGCCGTGTTGCTCGGACCAGAGGGCCCGGGACTCAGCGACGTCGAGCGCCGCCGGGCCGACGCGCTCGCCGAACTGGGTTACGTGGCGCTGGCCTTCGACCTCCACGGCGGCCGCTATTTGGACGACTCCGACGAGATGCTGGCCCGTTGCCTGCCGTTGCTCGCCGACCCCGACCGGATGCGCGGCATCGGCCACGCAGCGCTCGACGTGTTACGTGCCGAACCGCGGACCGACGCCGACCGGATCGCCGCGGTCGGCTACGGCACCGGTGGCGCCATCGGGCTGGAACTCGGGCGCGACGGCGTCAACCTGCGCGCGATCGGGACGGTCAACGCACTGACCACGGGCCGACCGGGGGAGGCGGCGCGCATTCGGTGCCCGGTGTGGGCGGGGGTGGGGTCGGAAGACCCGATCATGCCGCCCGCGCAACGGGAGGCGTTCGCCGCCGAGATGCAGGCCGCGGGCGTCGACTGGCGTCTCGTGGTCTACGGCGGAGCGTTGCACGCCTTCCACCACCCGCCGGTCGAGCAGCCCGTGCTCCCCGGTGTCGGCCACCACCCGCGGCACGCGCAGCGAGCGTGGCGCGACGTGGTCGACCTGCTCGAAGAGTGCCTGCCCGTGACGCAGGTGCGAACGTAGACCGGCCAGGTCAGGTCAGGTCAGCAGCTCGCGGGCTTCGCCCCATCGCCGCACCGCCCCATCGCCGCACCGCCCCATCGCCCCATCGGCGCATCGTGGGAGGATTCGGCCCCGGGACGGTGCGGAAGACTGCCAGGATGGGTGGGGAGCCGCCGGTTCCGTTGCGAGGAGGACGAGTTGAGCAGTCCCGAGGCCAAGGGGCCCAAGTTGCCTCCGACCTATCCGCCGAAGACGCCGCCACCGCAGAAGAAGCCGGTGGAGCCGCCCCGGCCGCAGCCGTCCACGAAGCCCAAGGCCCTGCTGCCCGGGCTGCCCCGTCCCCGGATGCAGATCCGCAACCGGCAGACCGCGGCACTCACCTTCCGCGCGGACCAGTGGGCGTCGGGGAAGGCCGCCGGCCAAGCCGTGACGACGGTCCGTGGGTGGGGCTATCCGGGACTGGACGAGCAGGACCTCGACGCCGCCGTACGGCTCCTGGTCGCCGCCGCCGTACGGGACGGCGGCCGCCGGGTCAGCGTCCACCTCGCCGACCAGGCGGACAAGATCCTGGTGGTCGCGCTCAGCCACCGGCCCGGGCCCGCACCCGAGGGCGATGTCCTCGCCGGTCTTGCGGCGTTGACCGCCGTGGACAGCTGTGGCGACGACCTGGGTGACGACGGCCGCCGCCTGTGGGCCCTCCTCGACGCGACACCCCGACGCCGCAAGGCCACCCCCGCGGGACCTCCTCGGCGGCAGAGAGGGTGATTCAACCGACGACCGCGTCGATCTCCACTTCGACCAGCCACGCGGGGTCGATGAAACGGGACACCTCGACGAACGTGGTCACCGGCCGGACAGCTGAGAAACGTTCGCCGTGTGCTCGGGCCGCCTCTTTCCACTGGGTCACGTCGGTGAGCATGATGCGGGTCCGTACGGCGTCTGCCATCGACGCTCCCGCCCCCTCCAGCGCACGCTCGGCGATGTCCAAACACCGCACCGTCTGCGCGTAGACGTCACCTAGCCCCACGGTCGAGCCGTCGTCCCCGATGGGGGCCGTACCGGCGACCGCTACGTAATCGCCTGCGCGGACCGCCCGCGAGAAGCCGATCTGCGGTTCCAGCGGAGACCCTGAGCTGACAGCCTGTCGATTTCGACCCATCAGGCCATGCTGCCAGACGGTGCAGACGGTGCTCGACGCCGGCCACCCGTACCCGGAAACGCTGTACCGGTAGGCCGCGGACGCAGGCCGGTGAGGTGTTCCGACGTGCGCGCCGGTGACCTCGGTCCGCAGCCGTACCCGCGACGCCGGCCCACGCGTGCGCCGGATTCAAGCCGCCGGTGTCGTGAGGTGCACGCCGTCCGCCGGGACCTCCGGGTGAGGTGGGGCTGTTCGGCGGGGGAGCAGCAGGGGGGTGGTCAGGAGGAGGGCGCCGGCCAGGCCGATGGCCGGATGCGGGCCGAACAGACCGCCCAGCGCGCCCCATACGGCCGTCAGCAGTGCGGTCGAGGCCTTGGTGGTGACCGCCCAGGCGGACAGCGTGCGGGCGACCCGGTCGGGCGCGGTGCGTTGGAGGCGGTAGGTGGCGCAGACGGGGTTGAAGACCGCGCAGCAGAAGATGAGGCCCAGCTCGACGCCCATCACGAGCAGCAGTCCTCCCGTGCCCGGCCGCAGGAACACCAGGCCGGCGGGCCAGCTCGCGCGCAGCGTCCCGGCCGCGACCAGGACCCGGTGCTGCCCGAACCGGGTGACGAGCGGTCGGGCCAGGCGTGCACCGAGCAGTCCGCCGATCGCGGGCGCGGCGAAGGCGAGGCCGTACTGCCACGGCGCGAACCCGAGCCGGCCGAGCATCATCACGGCCAGCAGCGGGGAGGTGGCCATCAGCAGCCCGTTGAACAGGGCCGTGTTGAAGAACAGCCGCCGCAGTGTCGCGTCGGCCAGGACGTACCGCCAGCCGTCGAGCAGGTCGCCGGGCCGCATGCGCGCGGCCTCCCGGCGCTCGGGCGGCGGCTCGTGCCCGCCCATCGCGCGGATGCCCAGCGCCGAGAGCAGGTAGCTGACCGCGTCGGCCACCACCGTCACCACCGGACCGAGGAGCCCGATCGCCGCACCGCCCAGCGGCGGTCCGATGATCGTGGTCGTCCAGGTCGTGGACTCGAGGCGGGCGTTGGCGACGAGCAGGTCCTCGGCCGGCAGCAGCGTCTTCAGGTACGCGCCGGAGGCGGCGCGGAAGGTGATGTCGGCCGCCGCGACGACGACCGACACCAGCAGCAGCTGGAGGAAGGTGAGCGCACCCAGCGCGAACGCGGCGGGGACCGTCAGCAGGGCCCCGCACCGGACCAGGTCCATCGCGATCAGCACCGGCCGCTTGCGGCGGAACTCCACCCACGGGCCGAGCGGCACCGCCACGGCCGCGCCCACCGCGGCCCCCACCGAGGAGAGCGCGGCGACCTCGACCGGTCCGGCGTGCAGCACCTGAATGGCGATCAGCGGGAACGCACCGAACGCGAGCCAGGTGCCGAGCGCGCTGGTCCCGTACGCACCCCAGAGCCAGCCGAACCGCCGCCCCAGCGGATGCCCGAACCCGCGCCCCGGCCACGGCCCGGACACCTGAGCCGGCCGCCGCCCCCACCGCTGTCCTGGCCCCCGCCCCCACCGCTGTCCGAGGCCCCGACCCGCCCGCCGCCCGCCCCGCATGTCAGCCCTCGCCTCCCGCCCGTACAACCGATCCGCGATCAGCAGCATCAAAGCGAGCGCCGTACCGAGCGGTCAAACAACCGCCGTGCCACCCCGCCACAACCAGTGGTTGTCCCCGTACGGTGTCGGCATGGATCTCGAAACCGTGCGGACCTTCGTCGCCGCCGCCGACGCGGGGCAGTTCCAGGAGGCCGCCGCCGAGCTGGCCGTCACCCAGCAGGCGGTCTCCAAGCGCATCGCCGCGCTGGAGCGCAGCCTCGGGGTGCGCCTGTTCACCCGTACCGCGCGCGGCGCCGAGCTCACCATCGACGGGCAGGCGTTCCTGCCGCACGCGCGCGAGCTGCTGCGCGTCGCCGAGCGCGCGGCCGCATCCGTGCGCCCCGGCCGCCGCCCGCTGCGCGTCGACGTGATCGCCTCACGCGTCGCGCCGTCGGGCCTGATGCGCGGCTTCCACCGCGCGCACCCCGACATCGAGCTCGACGTGATGATGCTGTTCGACATCGAGACGGCCGTCGCCGCCCTCCGGTCCGGCGCCATCGACGCGTCCTTCCGCGCCGTCGCCGTGCCCGGCCGGCCCCTCCCCGAGGACATCGAGTCCGTCCGGGTGCTCGACGAACCCCTCCAGCTGCTCACCGGCCCCGCCCACGTACTCGCGGGCGCCCGGTCGGTGGCCCTCGGCCGGCTCGCCGGACACCGGATCTGGATGCCCGGCATCCTGCCCGGCACGGAATGGGCCGCCTACTACGACGACCTCGTGGCCGAGTTCGGCCTCACCATCGAGGCGACCGGCCCCAACTTCGGCTCCGACGCGCTCCTCGACACCGTCGCCGACACCCCCGCCCTGGCCACCTTCATGGGCGAGCACACACGCCTCGTCTGGCCCGCCGGCCACGGCCTGCGCCGCATCCCGGTGACCGACCCGACGCCCGTCTACCCGCACTCGCTCCTCTGGCACCGCGACAACCCCCATCCGGCGCTCGCCACCCTCCGCGCCCACCTCGCCACCACACCGGCCGACCACGACGCCGCGGGGACCTGGACCCCGAGCTGGGTGACTCCGCGCTGAACCCGCCCGCGGCCACGGCCCCGTCACGAGTCGGCCCGTTCACGGGTCTCCGCACCGGGTTCACGGGTCGTCATGCCCCCGTTCGTGCGCCTTCGATGCCCCCGTTCGCGCGGCTTCGTGCTCCGTACGGGCTGTCCGCCCGCCCGTACGGATCAGGTCGGGAAGCCGACGGGGGTCGCGCATGGTCGGCTGGGCTCGGCCGGTTACGGTCCCCTGCCGACCGGCCTCGCCCCGTACAAGGAGGAGTACCCGATGTCTCGTCGGCATGTCCCGGCCGTCCTCGGTCTCGTGGCGGGTGCGCTGGTGGCGGTACCCGCCCCGGCCGCGCACGCCGCCCCGGTGGAGGTTCGCTGCTCGGTCGCGGATCTCGTCGCGGCGATCAACACCGCCAACAGCTCACCCGGGCCGGACACGCTCCGGCTCGCGCGCAGATGTACGTACGAACTGACGGCGCCGGACCCGGTGAACCCCGGCAACGGGCTGCCGGTGATCACCAGTGAGATCACCGTCGACGGGCGCGGGGCCACGATCAGGCGGGACGGGCGCGGACACAAGGTGCCGAACTTCCGGATCCTGCTCGTCGGCCCGCAGGGAAACCTCACGCTCACCCACACGACGATCAGCGGCGGCTACGCCACGGACTGTCCCGCCTTCCCCGACTTCCCGGGCGCGGCCTGCGGCGGAGGTGTCTCCAACCTCGGAACGATGCGAGTGACCCGCAGCAAGATCACCGGCAACACGTCCGCGTCCGACGTGTACGCCCAGGGCGGCGGTATCGACAACGCCGGCACCGGAAGCGTGAGCGACACCGGGGTGACCGGAAACCGTGTCGTCTACAGCGGCAGCGGCCTCGGCAGCAGCGCGGCGGGCGGCGCCATCGCCAACGACGGCCCGCTGACGGTCACCGACTCCCGACTCACCGGGAACACCGCGACCGTCACCCAGGACACCCAGAGCTTCGCGTTCGGGGCAGGCATCATCAGCTTCGCCGAGACCACCATCGAGAACACGGTCGTCAGCAAGAACCGCTCCTTCGCTCCGGGCGGGTTCGCGCGGGGCGCCGTCGCCAACGGCATCCCGGCGCCCGGCCGCATGACCCTCACCGGCGGCGCCGTCACGGACAACACGTCGGACGCCCCGCACGGCGGCGCGCAGGGCGGCGCCATCGCGAACAACGCGCTGATGACCGTGACCAAGGTGAAGATCAGCGGCAACCGGGCGGTCGCCAAGGACGGCATCGCACGCGGTGGCGGCGTCCGCGTCGGCCCCTTCGGCACGCTCGACCTGACCGACAGCCACATCACCCGCAACACCGCCGACGCGCCGGGCGGTACGGCTCAGGGCGGCGGCCTCGACAACCCCGACGGCGGCACCCTGACGGCCAGGCGCAACCAGATCCGCCACAACACGGTCACCGCGAAGGGCGGCACCGCTCAGGGCGGCGGCCTCTACCACGCCGGCGGGACCGGGGGCCTGGGCAGCACCACGCTGGAGGCGAACACCATCACCCGCAACCGGGCGGGTGACGGCGGCGGCATCTTCAAGGCGTCCGGCACCCTCACCCTGAACGGCGACGTCGTCCGCGACAACCGGCCGAACAACTGCAGCCCGGCCGGCATGGTCCCCGGCTGTACCGGCTGACGAGAACGGCCCCCGGGGCGGGCGGTGGGTCCGCTGCCCCGGGGGCCGTCGTGCGTGCCGCGGTTCAGCGTCAGCACGCGCCCGAGCCTGGTTCTCGACGTGGCGTGCGGGAGGGAGCACGTGTACGTCTGGCGGGCCACACCCTACGGCCGGCCCCGGCCCCCGTCGCACGGACGGGTTGCCGGGCCGCAACGGAGCGGCCGGGAAGCGCTGTTAGCGTGGGCGCATGCGCGCTCCCCTCGGATCCTTCGACCAGGCCCGCCCGGCCCCCGACTGCCTCGACGAGCTGACCCGGCCGGTGGCCGAGGCGGTACGCGGCTGGCAGGGTAACGTCCCGGCCCGGGACATCGTCTACGTCGACACCGACCCGGCGATCGCGGACACCGCCGCGTTCGTGGCGCACTACGGCCGGGAACTGCTCGCCACGTCCGCGAACTGCGTGGTCGTCGCGGCCCGCCGCGGCGGTGAGACCACCCTGGCGGCCTGCCTGGTCCCCTCGGCGGCCCGGGCCGACGTGAACGGCGTCGTCCGGCGCCTCCTGGACGCCCGCAAGGTGTCGTTCGCCCCGATGGACACCGCCGTCGAGCAGACCGGAATGGAGTACGGCGGCATCACTCCGATCGGGCTGCCCTCGGACTGGCCGCTGCTCGTGGACTCCGCGGTGGCCGCGATGCCGCACGTCCTGGTCGGCAGCGGCCGCCGGCGCGGCAAGCTCATCGCCCCCGGCGCACTGTTCGCCGAACTGCCGGGAGCCACCCTGGTCGAGGACCTGGCGCGGTAGGGGAACGGTCACCCGCCTCACCTGCGGTGTTTGCGGTGCCCACACTCCGGTCGGGACCGCCCCGGACGACGTTCGTCAACCGCAGCGCGCCGGATCGAAGAGCGATGGCCGACAACACGGCACCAGATCCGGCCATGTACCGGCTGCGAGCGATGCACGGTCCTCCGCGAAGGGACAATCGAGGCATGACCGTTACCGCGAGCATCGACTCCAGCCGGCCCGTCACGACGCTGATCAACGTCTTCACGGTCGCCCCCGAGCGCCAGCAAGAACTCGCCGCACTCCTCGCCCACGCCACGGAGACGATCATGAAGCACCAGCCGGGCTTCATCTGCGCCAACTTCCACGTCAGCCAGGACGGCTCGCGCGTCGTCAACTACGCGCAGTGGGAGTCCGAGGAGCACTACCGCGCCCTGCTGGCCAACCCGGAAGCCCGCAGCCACATGCGCCGGGCCGCCACCATAGCCACCGATATCCAGCCCCGCCTGTTCACGGTCCAGTCCTCCCACGGCACGCCTTAGCCGGCACGCATCACAGCCCCCGGGCCCCCGGCCGGCCCGGGCTCCCGGCGACACGAGCGTGCCGCGACAGATCAGCGGGCGCATTGTGGTGAGTGTGGAAGCGGACGTGGATGTGGATGTGGGCGCGGTGGTCAGCGAGCTGTACGGGCTGCGCCCCCGCGAATTCGTGGCGGCACGCGACGCCCACGCGGCCCGGGCCCGGCAGCGGAAACAGGCCGACGCCGCACGCCGTATCGGGTCCCTGCGCCGGCCCACGCTCGCGCTCTGGGCAGCCAACCGGCTGTCCCGCGCCCGCCCCGACCAGGCCCGGGCCTTGCAGGACCTGGGCGCGCAGTTGCGGGCCGCGCACCGGGACCTGGACGGGGCGCAGCTACGGGCGCTGGCCGGCGAGCAGCACCGGGTCATCGCGGCGCTCGCCCAGGAGGCGGCCGCCCTCGCCCGGGATGCGGGGGAGCGGATCAGCGACAGCGTGCTGCAAGAGGTCGAACAGGTCCTCCACGGCGTCCTGGCCGATGAGGATGCCGGCCGTGAGTGGGCCGCGGGACACCTGAGCGCGGCGCCGGAGCCGACGGTCGGCTTCGCCGGCCTGGAGCCCTCGCCGGCCGCCTCGGCAGCGGCCGCCCGCACGGCGACGCGGACGCGAAAGCCGCCGGCCTCCCACGAGCGGGCGCCGGAGCCGGCTCGTCGGAGGCCGGACCCGGACCCGACGCAGCACCCGGCGTCAGACCCGGCGCCGGGCTCTGTCGCCCGCAAGCGGCAGGAGCGCATCACGGCAGCCCGGGAAGCGGCCGCGCAAGCCGAGGCCGATCTCGCACAGGCTCGCTCGGACCTCGCCGACGCGACCGGGGAACGGGACCGGACCCGCGCCGCTGCCGCCGAGCTCGCCGACCAGGTCCGGCAGCTACGGCTACGCCTGGAGGACGCCGAGGCCACGGCAGCGGCGGCACGGCAGCGGTACGACCGGGCCGAGGATCTGGCACGACGCGCGGAGCAGGCGGCGAAGTCGGCAGCAGCCAAGGCGCGGGCGGCCGCGACGTAGCGCCCGACGGGGACCGGCAGGCCCGGAACTCCGGGGCCGAATCCGCAACACCGCCTGCCACAGCAGACGGTGTGGATGCGCAGTGCTCCGGCCTGCCGGGTCGCTCCGCTAGGGTGGCCTTCCATGGCAATAAGCACCGCGCTGTGGTCCTTCGCCCTCGTCGTAGGGCTCCTCACTCTCACCCCCGGCCTCGACACGGCCGTCATCCTGCGCACCAGCGCGCTGGGCCGACGGACCCGCGCCTGGGGAGTGGTCCTGGGCATCCAGACCGGAACCCTCATCTGGGGCACCCTCACCTCCCTCGGCGTGACCGCCCTCCTCACCGCGTCCCACCTCGCGTACGAGATCCTGCGCTGGGCGGGCGCCGCGTACCTGCTGTGGATGGCGGCCCGCATGATCCGCGACACCTTCCGCGGGCAGGGCGGGGTACCCGAGGAAGCGGGCGTCGTGTCCGAGGCGGACACCCTGGCCGGCGGGTGGCGGCAGGGAACCCTGACCAACCTCCTCAACCCGAAGGTGGGCGTCTTCTACGTCGCGGTCCTCCCGCAGTTCATCCCGACCGACGCCCCCCACTTCTCCATGGGCCTGCTCCTCACCTCCATCCACATCACCCTGGGCCTGATCTGGTCCACGGTCCTCATCGCCTCTGCCACCGCCCTCGGCACCTGGCTGCGAAAGCCCCGCGCCCGCCGGCTCCTCGACCGCGTGACGGGCACGGTGATCGGAGCCTTCGCCGTCCGCCTGGCCGTCAGCGACTGACCCCGGGTCGCACCCGCGGCGAACGTCCACACCCCGGCGCTACTCGGCGGCGGACAGCCCACCCCGACGGCGTGCCGAGTGAGCCGGGGAACCATCAGGCCGCCGGGGGCCGGGCGTTGGCGGTGCGGGAACGGAATCTGCCCGGTGTGGTCCCGAACTCTCGGGCGAAGGCGTGGGAGAAGGCGTACGGGCTGCCGTACCCGACGCGGCGGGCGATCGTCGTCAGGGAAGCCGAGGTGTCGCGCAGCAGGGTGGCCGCGAGGGTCAGGCGCCACCAGGTCACGTACGCCATCGGCGGCCGGCCGACCAGGGGGGTGAACCGGCGTACGAGGGTGGGGCGCGAGACACCCGCCTCGGCGGCGAGGCTGGCTACGGTCCACGCGGCGGCGGGGTCCGCATGGATCGCCTGCAGGGCGGTGGCCGCCACCGGGTCGCCCAGTGCCGCGGGCCAGGTGCCCGTCGCCGCCTCGGCCATCCAGGACCGGAGCATGTACACGAGCAGGAGGTCGAGCAGGTTCGGCAGCGCGATGCCGGAGCCCGGCCGTCGGGGATCCTGTTCGGCCCCCAGCAGAGCGATGGCGGCGCGCAGCTCACGATGCTGCTCACTCTCACCCGCGCCTGCGGCCCCGCCCCCGCCATCCCCGCCCCCGCCCCCGCCGTCCGGGCGTCCGCCGGCGGCCAGGACGACGACCTCGGGCAGCTCCGCCATCAACGGGTGCGCCCGGCTGCGGTCGAGCCGGTACTTGCCGCAGAGCAGCTCCGCCCTCTCGTGTTCCGGCACGGCGGTGCGGGGCCCGGTCTCCTCCCGCCATCGTTCGAACGGCACGGCCCGTGCCACGGTCGCCGCGTCGGCGGGCGAGTCGGCGAGCACATGGCCGGTGCCGTGCGGGAGGAGCACCGCGTCGCCCGTGCCGAGGGCGACCGGCGGGCCGCCCCCGTCCGGGAGGAGCCAGCAGCGCCCGGCCAGGACGACATGGAAGCCGGCTCCTTCGTACGGGTCCAGCCGTACGCACCAACTGCCGCCCGCCCGCACCCGGTTCGACGAAGGGCGCCCCTGGCGCACGGCGGAGATCGCGTCGCTCACCACATCCATCCGCGAAGGCTACCTCCACACCCGTGCCCCCTTTGAGACGGATGCGTATCCGCATGAGCAAAACAGGCATCGAACAGCTCACCATGCCTTCCTAGGGTGAAGGGCATGACGAACGAGAACGTACAGAGGACCGTGCTGGGAGACGTCGAGGTCATCCGGATCGTCGAGTGGCAGGGGCCGTTCGGACCCGCTCGCGGGCTCGTCCCGGAGGCCGCCGCCGAGGTGTGGAAGGACAACGAGGACCGGCTCGCGCCGGCGCACTGGCAGCCGGACACGGACCGTGCCGTGATGGCCCTGCAGACCTGGGTGCTGCGCAGCGGAGGGCGGACCGTCCTGGTCGACACCGGGGTGGGCAACGGGCGGGAACGGCCCGGTTCACCCCAGTTCCACCACTGGCAGGGCGACTTCATGGGCCGTCTGGCGCAGGCCGGGATCCGACCGGACGATGTGGACGTGGTCGTCAACACCCACATCCACGCCGATCACGTCGGCTGGAACACCGTCGACGCCGGCGACGAGTGGGTGCCGGCCTTCCCCCGCGCCCAGTACCTGATCCCGGCCGCCGACGACGCGTACTTCGGTCCGCGCGGCGCGTACGGCAAGGGCCTGCGGGACGACGACCGGCTGATCTACGAGGACAGCATCGCGCCGGTCCACCGGGCCGGGCAGGCGGTGCTCTGGGACGGGATCCACCGCATCGACGCGCAGCTCACCCTGGAGTCGGCGCCCGGCCACACCCCCGGTTCGTCGGTGCTGCGGCTCGCGTCCGGGACGGAACGGGCGGTCTTCGTCGGCGATCTGGTGCACAGCCCGGTCCAGATCCTCCAGCCGTCCTGCAACAGCTGCTTCTGCATGGACCCGGCACGCGCGGCGGCCAGCCGCCTGCGCGTCCTCGAACGTGCCGCCGACCAGCGCGAACTGGTCGTCCCCGCCCACTTCGGCGGCGCGGGCGCCCTGGAGATCCGCAAGGAGACCGCCGGCTTCTCCCTCGGCCCGTGGGCGTTCAACGGCTCCCGGGCCGCCTGAGCCCCCCTCTCCGCGTGGCTGTCTCCCCGCTCACCCGGATGCCCGTGCCCGCTGCGGCCTCCCGGCACCACGCCGATCCTGAGGGCATGACGACGTCCAGCCGGCCGCAGGTCATCGTGCACGCACCCGACAGCCGGGGCCTGCGTGAGGTCAGCGTCGGAGCGGAGACCGTGGGCCGGGCGTGGTCGCCGCGAGACCTCCGCAGGGTCCTGCGGCGGGCCGGGGTGCCCGCGGACGTAGACCTCGGCCACCCCGGGCAGGTCCGCTGGCGCGCCGACCCGGACCTGTGGCCGGACCGCCCGTGGTGGCGGCGCCTCCAAGCCGGTCTCATGATGCTCGGGCTCCTGGTGTCCGCCGCCGTGCTCTTCCGGGTGGGGCTGTCGGACGCCCTCAGGGCACTGACCTTCGGCGGGCGGGTCATGGGGGTCGTGTTCCTGACCGGCGCACTGGTGGAGACGCTCGCGGCAGCCGCAGTCCTCGACCACTGGGGCAAGCGGGCCACCCGCTACGCAGGGCAGTGCGTACTGCTCGGGGTCGTCATCGTGACCGGCACCAGCCTGATGTTCCTGATCCTGCAGTGGGAGGGCGGCTACCGTGCCGGACTGTTCTGGCTGTGGGTCGCCCTGGTGGCGTGGGCCGCCTGGGCGCTGTGGGAGATGAGCCGGCAGAAGGTCTGGCGGGGGATTCCGCATCCGAAGAGTTTCGCGACCGGAGTCGCCCTCTCGGCTCTCATCGGTTCCGCGAGCGTGGCCTACTCGGCCATGTACACCCCGTACGTCGCCCCGCCCAAGGTCCCCTTCATGGTCTCCTTCGGCAAACCGACGCTGAACGCCGCCGGCACCAGCCTGTACGTACCGGCCCACCTCACGTTCCGCAACGAGGGGGCCATCAGCATCTTCGTCGTCGGAACGCAGTGGTCGGCCACCGTCTGGCCGAGCACCTTCCGTGCGAAGGGGACCGGGCTGACGCGGTGGCGCGACGAACTGGGCGACGGCTGGGACACCCACCGCCACGAGGATTTCGACGCCCCGGCCCGCCTTCTCGCGGCAGGGCAGATCACCTCCGCGGGAAGCCGCCTCGACCCCGGCGACGACTTCTCGAAACAGGCCGTCGTCGAAGTGCCGCTGAAGGAATCCGGACGGGGGCGGATCCAGCTCGACGCGGCGATCTCGTTCATCCGGGCCGACCGCTGCAAGCTCGCCAACAGCTACCCGCAGTCGATCGAGTACTCCTGGGACCTGGACTCCGCCGACCGCAAGCACGTCTGGGACGCCCCGCCGTGGCTCGCGAACCCGGGCGACGACTTCTTCCGCTACCGGTCGAGGATCTACCGGAGCAGCGCCATCATGAACATGACCCAGGCTCCCGACTGGGCGGCCATGTGGTGGGTGATCCCGAAATGGCGCGAAGGACGGCTCTTCGCGCCCGGCGACACCATCCCGTACATGCAGGTCCACATCGCCCGCGACCCGGACAGCCGGGAAGTGCTCAGCGAGGACGAGCAGGAGCCCTACGGAATGAAGACGCGGTCGACGGCGGTCGACCAGCCGATCGCCCTGCTCCGCCGGGCCGCCGAGAAGTCATAGGCGGGGCCGGGGCCGGTGGCGGTGGCGGCACCGGGGTCGGTACCGCGCATCGGCCCGCCTACCGGAGCACCGCGACCGCCGTGTCGAACGCCGAGTCGCGGTGCTCCGCGAACTCCTCCTCGGTGAAGACCGGTACGGACACGTGCGGCGGGATGCCGGCGCCGTCGAAGGTCCGGCCCGAGCGGGTCAGGAACTCCTCGTTCGGCAGCCAGACCTCCATGCCGTTGGGGAGCGCGCGCTCCATGACGTCGGAGAAGACGCCCTGCGTGGACTCCCCGATCCGCACGGTCCGGCCGGGCCGGTCCATGAGGGCCTGGGTGAACGTCTCACCCGCGCTGAACGTCGTACGGGCGGTCAGCACGGCGACCGGTCCGGCGTAACGGGGGACGCTCGCGGCCGGGACCACCGGGACGGGCTGCGGAGGGGTGTACCGGGTGCGCTTGCGGTACGCGACGTACGGGGTGTCGGTCAGGCGTCCGGCGAGGTGCACGCCGAGGGCGTCGGAGCCGCCGCCGTTGATGCGCAGATCGATGATCAGTCCCCTGAGGGACGCCGTGCGTTCGGCGGTCAGGACGGCGTCCAGCGCCTTGTCGAGCTCGGCCAGCTGGGCGGCGTACGAGGAGTCCCGCCCGTGATAGCCGGCGAATCCGGAGATGCGCAGGTAACCCCGGCCGCCGGGCAGGTCGGCGTAGCTGATCCGCCCGTTCGCGAACTCCGTCAGGGGCCTGCCGCCGAGGTCGTGGCGCACGATGTGGTCCTTGACCTTCGCGTCCAGCGCGGCGCCGAGTTCGGGCGTGCCCGGGCGGGCCCGGTAGAAGCGGTTGCGCCCGTCGACGACGGCCACGTGCGCGTCGTTCAGGGGCGCCACCATGTTGCTGAAGAGGGCGAAGAGCTCGGCCCGCGTCGTGCCGGCGTGCACCTTGGGCCGGTACAGGTCCCGTCGCGCGTGCCAGTCCATCCCCTTGGCCGCGAAGAAGGGGTAGTTCTCCTCCAAGGACTGCCAGAAGACGTCGAACGTGGTCACCGGGTCGTCCAACGGCGTCACCGGGTCGTCGGGCGTGGGGCGTTCGCACGCCGCCGGGAGCTCCGCGATCCGCCGCAGCCTCCTGTCTCCCGACGATCCGGCCACGTGCAGTGACCCCGTGGGCCGGAGCATCCCAACAGTCGGGGCGGTGCGGACGGTGAGGACCGCCCCGTCATCGGTGCGGTAGGTGTCGGGCGCCGTCCGCCGTGCGACGGCGCCCTCCAGGCAGCTCACCGCGGTCGTCTCGTACTCCTGCAGGCGTCCGTCCGCGATCGACAGGACCGTCCCGTAGCCGTCCACGCGCCAGACACCGCTGCTGCCGCCGCCGACGGACGGGTGTGGCGCGGCCGCGGCGGGTGCCAGCACGCCGCCGGCAAGGGCCAGTACCACCAGGGCGGTTGCCGCCTTCGCACTCCTGGATCGCACGTTCACTCCTTCTCTGCACGCACCTTGCGTCAGGGATTCGACGATTGCCGACCGGGCCGCCCGGCGGACATCCGGCGGGCCGGTGGATCAAGGTGGGGCTACCCCCCTCTGCCGGTCCGCGGCTCTGGCAGTCCGCTCTTCCGGGCGGAATACTCTGTCGGCATGAGTGAGCGTGTGATGCAGGAGCTGGGACTGCTGGTGTTGACGGCGCTGGCGAACGCGCCGCGGCACGGCTACGCCATCGCGCAGGAGGTCAAGGTGATCACCGACGGCCGGGTGGTGCCGCGTACGGGGGCCTTGTACGGGGCGCTGGACCGCCTGCTGGCGGAGGGGCTGATCGAGGTGGAACGGGAAGAGGTCGTGAACAGCCGGGCGCGGCGCATCTTCGCGCTGTCGACGGCGGGCCGGGAGAGGCTGGCCTTGGAGGCGGAGCGACTGGCCGCCACCGCGCGGGAGGTCCGCAGGCGACTGGGGATCGAGGGCGCGGCGGTTACGACGTGATCGACCGGCTCCTGCGGCTCTATCCGGCCGCCTACCGCGCCGCGTACGGGGCGGAGATCGCGGACATCCACCTGGAGATGACGGCGGGGTTGTCGCGGGCGGCCCGGCTGCGCGCGGACGCCGATCTGGCCGCGCACGCCCTGCGGGTGCGGCTCGGCCTCCACTCGGCGGCGCCGGCCGGACGCCTCTTCGCCGCGGCGGCCCCGTTCGCCCTGGGGTCGAGCGCGGTGGTGCACGGTCTGTGGCTGACGTCCTGGTACGCCGGGCTGGTCCGTTCGCCCGCCCCGGCGGGCCTGCAGCTCGCCACGCTGCCGCCGGCTTGGGCGCTGGCCTTGTTCTGCTCTCTTCTGGTCTGCGTCGGCACGGTGGTCGCGCTGTGCGGTAGGTGGGTACGCGGCTCGGCCGTGGCGGTGGGCGGACTGTCGGGGTCGGCGGTCCTGGGGGCGTTCACCGGAGAGCCGGTGGTCGGTCTCGCCGTGACGTCGGTGACGGTTGCCGTGGTGCTCGCCTGCCCTCCGGACCGGCGTGCCGACCGGCGCCTGCACGTGACGGCCGGGGTCATGGCGGGGTGTGCGTGGCTGCCCGTGGTCGCTGTCGACACGCGCGCGTTCGGGGTGAGTACGGACTACGGGGCCTGGCCGCTGCTCGTGCTCGCGGCCTCGGGGGCGGTGCTCGCGCTGCGGGAACGCTCATACGGACTGCGCGAGACGGGTGCGGTGGCGCTGGCCTCACCGCCGATCATCGCCCACGCCTGCACGGCGTGGGGTGACGCGCGCCCCCTGCTCGGCGCACTCCTCGCACTGGCGCTGACGGTCGCGGTGCCGACGGGCTTCCGGGCGGTACGGCGCCGGCGTTGACCCCGAAGCCGAAGCCGAAGCCGAAGCCGCGGCCGCGGCCGACTTCCTGAATCGAACACGACCACCCCACCACCCACCACCCCCTGCTCAAGACACTCTTCACAATAGTCCGTTGAAGTGAGTACTCTCTTGATCGTTCTATTGATGACGGGCGTGGCTGGTGACACCGGTGCTGCCCCAACGGAAGTGGGTTGCCAGTGCCGTTCACCCTCGCTCACCCCGCTGCGGTCCTGCCGCTTTTTCGTCGCCCGTTGATCCCGGCGGCCCTGGTCGCCGGCGCCATGGCACCCGACATCCCCTACTTCCTCGGCGCTCTCGGCCTGACCGCGACGTCCCGTACGTGGTACGAGCCGCTCACGAACGCCGGCGTGTCGCACTCGGCCACCGGCGCCCTGACCGTCAGCCTGCTCTTCGCGCTCTGCCTGCTCGCGCTCCACCTACTGGTGCGCGCACCGGTGACGGACCTCCTCCCCGCCCGCTGGGTCCGACCGGCAGAGTCGCCCCGGCAGGCCCGAGGCCTGCGCGAGCACGTCGGGAAGACGCCCTGGCTGCTGCTGTCCGCCCTGATCGGAACGGCCACCCACCTGGCATGGGACGCCGTCACCCTGGACGGCTTCCTGGCCGGCCGGCTGACGCTGCTTCACGGCCGGGCAGTGGGCGCGATGACGCTCGGCCAGGTCCTGGAGTACGCGAGCAGCGCCGTCGGCCTGGCGATCGTCGGCCGGTTCCTGTGGCGCCACCGCGCCGAGCCGCACTCCCGCCACGACCGGGTCGCACACCTGACTCCGACCATGCGGTGGAGCGTCCTGGCAGCGCTGGCGCTGGCCTGCGTACTCGGGGCCGCGGCCAACCTGCAAGGCGTCGACGCCTACCGACAGACCACCACGTACGACTACAGCCGGCCGATCACCCACAAGCTCGCCGACGGCGTCACCACGACCGGCTACCCGACCCGAACCGTGGAAACCCCATGGGCCGACACGGCGGAGGCGCTCCTGTACGACACCGCCAAGGGCGCGGGCGCCGCCCTCATCCTCTCCCTCCTGGCCTACGGCACCACCTGGCACACCACCCGCCTCCCCAAGCGCTTCACGCGGAAGACGGCCCCCTCGAGCCACCGGGTGTGAAGGGCGTTCCCTCCCGCCTGAAGCCGGGCCGGCTGCACAGCCCCCATGCCCGAGGCCGCGGCGGGGCGGCGACGGGAAATGCTTCGACATCGGGCGCGTGGTCCGCGATGCTTCGCGCGATGACCAGAATCGACGACACTCCTCCGGCGTGGGACGAGCGCACTCAGCTCACCACGTTCCTCGACTACACACGGGAGACCGCCCGCGCCAAGTGCCGGGGCGTCTCCGCCGAACACGCGCGCAAGGCGCTGCTGCCGGCCTCACCTCTGATGACCATGAGCGGAGTGATCAACCACCTCCGCTGGGTCGAGTACTACTGGTTCCAGGTCGTCTTCCTCGGAGAAGAAGACGAGGGCCCCTGGACCGAGGAGGACCCCGACCGCGAGATGCGCATCGCCGTCGAGTTCCCGCTCACGCAACTGCTCGACGAATACGCCGAACAGAGTGCCCGATACCGCGAACTGGTCGCCGGACGCGACCTGAACGACCAGGCCAAGCGCACCGTCCGGGACGGTCTGCACGTCGACCTGCGCTGGATCCTCCTCCACCTCACCGAGGAGACGGCCCGCCACAACGGCCACCTGGACATCCTGCGCGAGATGCTCGACGGCACGACCGGCGGCTGAGGCATTGTCCGGCGGGGATCGTGACTGAAGCCAGAAGTCCGAAGGGTCCTGCGCAGGGCCCTGCGAAGGTTCCCCTGCTTTCGGGCCGGTGTTCATGGTGATGCGTCGGATTCAGGGGATTCACCGGGTTCACCCGTGACCGGTGTTTTTGGTGGTGTGGGCAGGGGGAGTATCGGGGTGTTGTCGGCCGCGGGTTCGCGGCTGGTTCCTGGATGTGGAAGGCGTGTTATGGCTCAGGGAACTGTGAAGTGGTTCAACGCGGAGAAGGGGTTCGGGTTCATTTCGCCGGACGACGGTACTCCGGACGTGTTCGTGCATTTCTCTGAGATCGATGCGTCCGGGTACCGGTCGCTGGAAGAGAACCAGCGGGTGGAATTCACGACCGGCAGCGGCCCCAAGGGCCCGCAGGCCCAGCAGGTCCGCCCCCTCTGAACCCTTTGGCTGCCGACGTGGCCCCGCGCCGGCGGGGCCACGTCATGCCGACGCCGAGCCGGAAGGGCCCCCGGGGAGCGGGGCCGCCTTGCCGTCAGCGCAGGCTCGCGAGACGGAGCAGCGCCTCGTTGCGAACGTCGGGGTCTTTGTCGGACGTCAGCGTTCGGAGTTGCGCGATGAGGCTGTCCGCGTCCACCCCGGTCGCCCAGCGCGGATCGCAGTCGAGTTCCGCGGCGAGCTGGTCGGCGGTCCCCTGGTCAGACGCGACTGCACGGGCAGCGAGTACGGCCCGTAGGCCGGCCAGGTCCCTCCGAGCCAGGAGAGTGACGGCAGTATCGGAGGTCACTCCGGTGTCCTGAGCGTCCAGCAGGAGTCGGTGTAGGACATCGGTGACACCCTCGATCCGAGGCGCTGCCGCCAGCCGCCGCCCTGCAGCGGCCCTGACGGACCAGTCGGGGGAGTCCGCGTCAGCGATCGAGCCCCGAAGTGCTTGCTCCGTGAGGTCTTCCGTCCGTTCCACGTCGTCCACATCTGCTGCGTGTTCTGCACCTTCCGTCTCTTCCATGGCGCCAGGCTCTCACCTGGACTTGTCGATCAGCTCTGTCGGGGGGCCCTTGCTGTGG
Source organism: Streptomyces sp. NBC_00239 (assembly GCF_036194065.1). Lineage (NCBI taxonomy): Bacteria > Bacillati > Actinomycetota > Actinomycetes > Kitasatosporales > Streptomycetaceae > Streptomyces > Streptomyces sp. NBC_00239. The sequence goes on from NZ_CP108095.1 coordinate 7,973,996, forward strand.
CCGGCGGACGAGCCGTGGCCGATGTGCACGGAGCCGCACAGGCGGCGCAACGGCGAGCGGGTCGAGGACGTCCGGCTGCGGCGACGGATCCTGGCCGAGGCGTGGGGACGTACTCCGGCGCCCGGGGAACAGCCGGGTCCGACGGACGCGGAGCGCGAGATCCTGAAGCCGCTGAAGCGGGGGCGGCACGCGCCCTGGCTGGCGGACACCGATCCGATCCCGATGATGGCGGTGGCCCAGCTGTACCGCCGACCACACCTTCGAGGAGCTCATCACGGCCCTGGGCCCCACCTACGCCGAGCCGGGCGCGATCGTCCACCTGGAAACGAACCGCATCGACACCGCCGCGAACGGGCTGCCCTATCCGTGATCTTCACGGGGCGGTATCCGACGGCTCGTACCAGAGGCTCGCCATGGGGGAGCGCGTGGTCCAGCCCAGCGAGGAGTAGAGCGCCTGCCCGTCGGGCGTGCCGACCAGGAGGCCGGTCCGCGCGCCGGCCTCGTACGCGGTGCTCTGCAGCGTGCGCATCACCAGGGCGCCGAGGCCCTTGCGCCGGTGCTCGGCGGCGGTCTCGACCTGGTCGACCACGACATGACCGCCTGCGTGGGCGATCTGTCCACGGGCGGCGAAGTGCCCGTCATGCGTGCGGACCAGCACGCGGCTGACGCCGCCCCGGGTCCAACCGGTGAGCGTGTAACCGGCCGGCACCTCGGGGCGCTCCGGTGTGAGGTGGCAGGTCATCAGGAAGCCGGGAATGTCGAGCTGCCAGCCCGGCCCGACCCAGGGCAGCACCGTCTGGTCCTCGGCGAAGAGCTTCAGCCACGTCCCGGGCGCGCTGGTCGCGTCGACGATCTTGCGCACGTCGGCCTCGGAGGGCTCCGGCAGCACGTGCCGGGCGACGTGCTTGGGGTGCCCGACGTCGATCGTCCACCCCCACGGCTCGTCGATCGGGTCCGAACCGCCCCGGGAGACGACCCACCCGCTGATCCACATCCGCACGAGCTCACTGATCCTGACGTCCGACATCGCGGCCCGTCCCCCCTGAATGGTAATAGATCACAATGCAATGTGAACCTTACGCAAGAGGGGCGGGGTTGACCATAGGACAACAGTCGGGCTTCAGGCCCAGTGCGGAGAACGGCAGTGCCGCGCAACAAAGCTGGCGGCGAGCACGCCCCCGGGCTGCGCAGCTGCTCGACCGTACGGTGTCCTACCTGCAACGATGGGTGTCATGAGCGGAACCACGAAGAAGGATCTACTGCAAGCGGCTGTACGGCTACGCGAACAAGGAGATCCCGAAGCGGCTCGCCAGCAGCTGCTGAGCCTCACCGCCGAGTATCCCGAAGATGCCGAGGTGGCCTACCAAACCGCCTGGGTCCACGACGTGCTGGGGCTGGAAGCCGAAGCCGTCCCCTTCTACGAACGCTGCCTCGGCACGGAAGGGCTGGCCGCGGAAGACCGTCGTGGCGCGCTCCTCGGACTCGGAAGCACCTACCGAATACTCGGCCGATACCCGGAAGCCGTCGACACACTCCGTCTCGGCCTCTCCGAGTTCCCCGAAGACGGCGCACTCCAGACCTTCCTCGCCATGTCGTTGTTCAACACGAACGACCATCACGACGCCATGCAGATCCTGCTGAGAATCATCGCGACGACGAGCAGCGACGCTTACGTCCAGCGGTACCGACGAGCCATCGAGCACTACGCCCAAGACCTCAACGAGACGGTCTGAGGCCCGGGTTCGGTGGTATCGCGGTCGGAGTCGGGCGGGGCGCCGCGTGGCGCGGCCGGCGCAGGGGCCGGCGTCGGCCGGGCCGGGAGACGGGGTCTTTCGCGGGCGTATCGGAAAACGCATACGCCACCGCAACGGCCCGCCGTGTCCCCTGAGGGCGTGAATCATCATGCGCCTCCGTCAGCAACGCCCCGCCGCGCGCGCAGGATCGTGCTCCTCGGCCTGGCGGTCCTCGGCATGGCGGCTGCCGTGTTCGTGGTGCGGCGGCCGCTCGTGATGGCCGCTCCGACGTGCGCGGCCGGGCGGTGGCACGGCTGCTTCGACACGTTCAACGGTGTGGTGCTCACGACGCTGGTCGCGCTGCCGTTGGCCGCGCTGGTGGTGTGGGCCCTGGCGCGCCGTCGGCGTGCCGACGGGGTCGCAGCGGCGTGGCGGATGTCGCTGGCCGAGGTGGGCATGGTCCACGGGACGGTGCCGTGGATCTGGATGACCATGATGCCGGGTGCCGGCGCCGGCATCGTCCCCGGCCGGGTGAGCCTGGTACCGCTGCGGGACCTGGTCACGATGGGGCCGATCGGCATCGGCGGCAATCTGCTGGTCTTCGCGGCACTGGGGTTCTTCGCTCCGATGCGGTTCGCGGCGCTCGCGTCCGTGCCGCGGATCCTGGCGCTCGGGGCGGCCTGCTCGGTCCTGGTCGAGACCGCACAGTACGTGCTGTGGCTGGACCGGGTGTCCTCCGTGGACGACGTACTGGTCAACGCCACCGGCGCCGCGCTGGCCGCGCTGGCGTCGCGCCGCTGGTGGCGCACCACGGCGACACACGGACCGTCGGACCGGCCTCGCCCCGCGCCGGACGCGGCACCGGCATCGGTGTCGGTGGGCTGAGTCGCGTCTTTCTGCTGCTTGGGCTTCGGACATGCGCGTGAACGGCGCCGGATCACGCTCGACGTCACCGGCGGGGCGGCCCGTACCAGTGCCCGCGCTTCCCCTGCCGGCCGCGATCGCCCGGGCCGTAGGGAACGAGTCGGCCGAGGCGACGGCCACGGCCGGACCGGGGCAAGATCGTCATCGCTCCCTGAGGTCGGGCGAGCCTGCCGACGGGCTCCGGTCGGCGCGCCGGCGCAGGCGGGCGCGCAGGCGGCCGGTGGGGCGGGACCGGGTGTGGCGGTCGAGCTCCTCCAGCAGGCGTTGGGAGCGTTTGTCCACGCCCAGTTCGTCGAGGACCCGGTCGATCTCGGCGAGCAGGGCGCCGTGCAGCTGCCACTGGGCCGGGTCTTCGCCGATGCCGGCGAGCAGCAGCTCCGCGAGCCGGTCACGGTCCGCGCGGGCCACGGCCAGCTCCCTGGTCAGGCGGGCCTCCGCCGCTTCCGCGTTGGCGCTGACCTGCGCGGTGATCAGCTGGGCGAAGCTCTCCACGGCGACCGCCGTATGGCCGAGCACCTGCCGCAGGGCGGCCATCGTCCCGGCGTCCAAGAGCGGACCGTCGGGGCGGGCCTTGGCGAGATCGGTCAAGGTCCGGCAGGCCACGCGCAGAACCACCGCGCAGATCTCCAACGTGTCCAGGCCGGTACGGAGTACCAGGCGGAAGAGCAGTCCCTCCTTGACCCGCGGATTGAGGCGGAGGCTGTCCTCGGCCTGCCGCAAAGCCGCGTCGACCTGCGCGATGTCGTTGTCGAGCCGGCGCGCCTCGTGCAGCCGGGCCGCGGCCTGCTCCACTTTGCCGGGCCCGAGGGGCTCCTCGCCCAGGTGGTTCAGCAGCCGGCTCATGCGGGCGGCGAGGTCGGTGATCGCGACGCCTGCCGGGGCGACCCAGACGGGCGGGGCGACGAGCAGGTTCACCAACAGCCCCACCGCCGCGCCGATCAGCGTCTCCAGAACCCGGTCCCAGGCGGTGCTCGCGACCTGGGTGACACCGAGGACGAGCATCGCGCTGATCGCGACCTCGGGGACGAACTCGTCGACCCGGACCAGGTGGCCCACCACCAACGAGGCGAGGATCAGCAGGCCCAGACTCCACCAGGTGAGGCCCACCAGCACGCTGAAACCGATCGCGATCAGGACGCCCACGACGACGGAGTTGACCCTGCGGATGCTGGTGGTCAGGGTCGAGTACAGGGTGACCTGCACGACGAGCAGCGCAGTCAGCGGTGCGGTCAACGGGCTTGGCTCACTGCTCAGCCGCAGCGCGACGACGTAACTGACGACGGCAGCCGCAGTGGAACGCAGCGCCTGGACGGCGACCGGTTCGCGGCGGCGGTGGGCGATACGGGAGGCGAAGCTGCTGATCGTTTCCGGCATACCTGCGCGCATTCCCCTCTCGGCCCGGGGTGACGCGGCGCCGCCGGTTTTCCCCCCGGACGCTGCGCCCGGGACGGTTTTCCGCTTCGGCTGCCGGATCCGGTCCCCGGCCACCTCGCCCCGCCCGTGTTGCCTGCGGAGACCTTGGACGTGATGCGCATCACCGGCCGGGCCGGGTACTCCGGACGGGTGATGCGTGATCATGACTCGATGGACGCTCGTTTCCTTGGAATCCCCGAGCTGGTCGAAGCCCCGTCCGTGGCGGTCGTGGTCGACGTCATGCGTGCTTTCACGGTGGCTGCCTGGGCCTTCGCCCAGGGAGCGGAGAAGATCGTGCTGGCCGAGTCGCTGGACGAAGCCCTGGCGCTGAAGGCGCGCCACCCGGAGTGGGTGGCGCTGAAAGACGGTCCGGCCGCCCCCGGTTTCGACGCCGTCAACTCGCCGGGCCTGCTGCGGTCCGTCGACCTTCGCGGGCGGACCGTCGTGCAGAAGACCACGGCGGGGACGGTCGGCGCGCTCGCCGTCAAGGAGGCGTCGCTGGTGCTGTGTGCCGGCTTCGTGGTGGCGGAGGCCACGGCTCGTCTCTTGCGGGCACGAGGATGCGACACGGTCACGTTCGTGGTCACCGGCGAGGACGGGCAGGCCGATGAGGACCTGGCCTGCGCCCAGTACATCGCCCGGAGGGCCACCGGGGCGGCCGGGACGGATGCGGCCGGGTTCCTCCGCCGCGCCGGCGAGTCGCGTGCCGCCGCCGAGCTGGCGGGAGGCGTGCGTCAGGGAGTCCATCCCGACGACGTCGCACTCTGCCTCGAGCTCGACCGCTTCCCGTTCGCCATGGTGGCGACCTTGGAGGACTCGCTCATGACCCTCCGTCCGCACGCGGGCAGTTGACCCCGCAGAGGAGAGGCAATTCCGCACGGAGCCGGGGTAGATCACACTGAGACGGCACGGACACCTACCGTCGGGCGCCGACAGACCGGCGTGACGGGGGCGGTGATCTCCGCGAGGGCTCGATGAAGGGCAGGCGATCGTGGCTGACCGACGGCCAAGGCTGGTACTCGTGTGTGGTCTTCCCGGTGCCGGGAAGACCACGGTGGCCAAGAGGCTGGAGCGGGAGCTGTCCGCCGTGCGTCTGTGCCCGGACGAGTGGCTCGCAGCATTGGGCTTCGACCTCTTCGACGGCGCGGCTCGGGACCGCGTCGAGCGTCGTCTGTGGCAGCACGCCCAGGACCTGCTGGCCTCCGGAGCCGTTGTGATCTTGGAGAACGGGTTCTGGCAGCGCCCGGAACGCGATGAGAAGCGGATCCGGGCCCGCGCGCTCGGGGCCGAGGTGGAACTGCGCTTTCTCCAGGTGCCGATGGCGGAGCTGGAGCGGCGCATCGCGCTGCGCAACCGGGAGCCGGGCTCGGTCGTGTTGACGACCGAGCTGCTCCGGGAGTGCCAGAGTCAGTTCGAGGCCCCGACGCCGGCCGAGCTGGACCTGTTCGATCCGCCGCTGCCGTAGGCAGGGGGCACCCCCGAGCCGGGGCCTCGGGACGGGGTCAGGCCCGGGGGCGGACCGCTGCCAGGGCGTCCTTGACCTCGCGCGCCACGCGGGCCGCGTCGTCGGGGTTGTTCACCACGTCGGTGTGGTTCATGTCGACGATGAGGACTTCGCTGGCCGAGTAGTGCTTGTGCACCCAGTCGTCGTAGCCGGACCACAGCGTCCGGTAGTACTCGACGAGGCTGTCGTCCTGCTCGAAATCGCGTCCCCGCAGCCCGATGCGGTGCAGCACCGTCTCGAAGTCCGCCTTGAGGTAGACCATGAGATCGGGTGCCTTGCGGTACGGCAGGCCGTCGATCTCGCGCATCATCTCGTTGAGCAGTCCCTCGTACACCCGCATTTCGAGGGAGCTGATCCGGCCCAGGTCGTGATTGACCTTGGCGAAGTACCAGTCCTCGTAGATGGACCGGTCCAGGACGTTGTCGCCCTGCTTGTACGCCTCCTTGATGGAGGCGAACCGCGTCTGCAGGAAGTAGAGCTGGAGCAGGAACGGGTAGCGCTTGGCCTGGATCTCCTCGGGGCTCGCCGTGTAGAAGAGCGGAAGGATCGGGTTGTCTTCCACGCTCTCGTAGAAGACTTCGCTGCCCAGCTCCTTGGCGAGCAGCTCGGCAACGGTCGTCTTGCCGATTCCGATCATGCCTCCGACGCAGATCACTGGCATACCTCACTTCTCCCTGGGTGTCTTCTGCTCGCGGGCGGGTGAGGTGGGCGCCCCACGTCACCGAGACGCACGTCGGCGGTCAGCCGATTCCCCAAGATCTTAAGTAATGATCAGCGTCACGGGTCCCCGTCCGGACCGGGCCCCGGTGCTGGCGGCCTCCCCGAAACGGCGGGACCGACCGCTCCGCAGTCGAGTCGCCGTGCGCAGCGAGCCACCGGCCCGAGGCCGCCATGAAGCATAAATGACGAATCGCTCCACGCGGGCCAGAGCGTCCGGCGGCCGCCTCGCCGGGCCCGCGGCGCGAGCCGGCGTGGCGCGCGCGGGCCGCCGACCGTGATCGGGGGCCCGCGAGGTGGCTACCTGCGCCGGCTGTTCACGCCTGACGCAGTGCGGCGCGGCCCGCGAAGCGCGCCGCGTCTCCCAGCTCCTCTTCGATCCGGATCAGCTGGTTGTACTTCGCGGTGCGGTCGGAGCGGGAGAGCGAGCCGGTCTTGATCTGGCCGCAGCCGGTCGCCACCGCCAGATCCGCGATGGTGGTGTCCTCCGTCTCGCCCGAGCGGTGCGACATGACGGCCGTCCAGCCGGCCTGGTGGGCCGTGGCCACCGTGGCCAGCGCCTCGGTCAGGGTGCCGATCTGGTTGACCTTGACCAGGACCGAGTTGCCGACGCCGGTACGGATGCCCTCGCGCAGCAGCGTCTCGTTGGTGCAGAACACGTCGTCGCCGGTGAGCTGGCAGCGGTCGCCGACGCGGGCGGTCAGCTCGCGCCAGCCGTCCAGGTCGTTCTCCGCCATCGGGTCCTCGATGGAGAGGACCGGGTAGGCGTCGATGAGCTTGGCCAGGTAGTCGGCGTTCTCGGAGGGGGTGCGGCGCACCCCCTCGCCCGCGTAGTCGTACACCCCGTCGCGGAAGAACTCCGACGACGCCGGGTCCATGATCAGGCCGATGTCCGTGCCGGGGCGGTAGCCGGTGCGCTCGATGGCGGTCATCACGAAGTCGAGGGCCTCCTCGGCGGTACGCAGCGCGGGCGCGAAGCCGCCCTCGTCGCCGACGCCCGTGGAGTGCCCGGCGGCCAGCAGATCGCGGCGCAGGGTGTGGAAGACCTCGCTGCCCATGCGGACGGCCTCGGCGAAGGTGTCCGCGCCCACGGGCGCGATCATGAACTCCTGGAAGTCCAGCGGATTGTCGGCGTGGGCGCCGCCGTTGACGATGTTCATCATCGGCAGCGGCAGGAGGTGGGCGCCTGCGCCGCCGAGGTAGCGGTAGAGGGGCTGGCGGTGGGCCGCCGCGGCGGCCTTGGCGGCGGCGAGGGAGACGCCGAGGATCGCGTTGGCGCCGAGCCGGGACTTCGTGGCGGTGCCGTCGAGGGCGACCAGCGCGGCGTCGAGACCTGCCTGGTCCGCCGCGTCCCGGCCGCGCACGGACGCCGCGATCTCCCCGGTGACGTGGGCCACCGCGCGGTCGACGCCCTTGCCGTGCCAGCGCGTGGCGTCTCCGTCGCGCAGCTCCACGGCCTCGCGGGCGCCGGTGGAGGCGCCGGAGGGAACGGCCGCGCGCCCCAGGGACCCGTCCGCCAGGACGACGTCGACCTCGACCGTGGGGTTGCCCCGGCTGTCGATGATCCGGCGGGCGGTGACGGTCTCGATGGTGGCGTTGACGCCGCCGACTGCCTTTTCGGACATTGCAGACATGGGGTCCCTCTCGTTGTCGTGTGCCGCGGCCCCGGCTGCGACAACGCTGGCGCTGAGCCCGACACATCAAACCCTACAGCAATGCTGCGCAGTTTGGCTGTACAGCATTCCTGTACAGCACTTCTGCGCAGTATTGCTGCGCAGCCAAGCTGTGCAGCATCGCTGCGCAGGCCAGGTGCACAGCTTGGCTGCGCAACGGGGTAAAGTGCCCTATGCCCACCTCGGAAGCCGCCGCCATCGCCACCGAACTGCGCACCGCGATGGGCAAGCTCATCCGACGCGTCAAGAACGAGGACCGCATCCCCCTGGGGCAGGCGGCCGTGCTCGGTGCGCTCGACCGGAACGGCGCCATGACCACCAGCGACCTCGCCGCCGATCAGCGCGTACGCCCGCAGTCGATGGCCAGGGCGGTGGGGCTGCTCATGGAGCAGGACCTGATCACGCGCCGGGCGCACCCCACGGACGGCCGCAAGTCGCTGGTCGAGCTGTCGGACGCGGGCCGGACCGCGCTCGAAGCGGAGCGCGGCCGCAGGGCCGGCTGGCTCGCGCAGGCCATCGAGGCCGAACTCACGGATGAGGAACGGGCGGTACTGGCCCGCAGCGCCGCCCTGCTGGAGCGCCTCGCCTCACGCTGACGCCCCGCCGGGCAACGTCCGCCCATGGCGATGCCCGCCCTGTCCCGCCCTTGCCCTCGGCGCCCCCGACTTCCGCCGGTACGAGCCGAAGCCGTCCGGCACTCGCCCGTGACGCCGTAACTCCAGTACGCCTCGAACCGGTTCGATTCGGCCGTCGGCCAAGTCTGGGGAATTCCTTCTTCGGCGCCGGGTGCGGGAGTAGCTTGTGTCGGTCAACCGTTCGCATGCGCAGGAAGGATGGATATGAGCTCCCTGGAACTTCAGATCCGTGACGCGGGTCCGCTCGACCTGGAAGACGAGCTGATCGCCTTCGAGGACGACGTCGACCCCGGCCGCCGTGTCGAAGCCTGTCTTGCCGACCCGTGGGTCACGGCCACCACGCGGTTCGCCTGCGACTGAGACCGGCCGGGAGGCGCGCCACGCGACAGGGGACGGTCGGCAGTGGTGTCGCTCGTACGGTCCACGGGTGCGGCGACCCCTGTCGCGCCGCACCCGGAACCGGGGAACGGCGGTAGCGGGGGAGTGGGCGTGCAGGAGTGGTGAGGGCGGTCGGGCTGGAACACGTCCCGGAACACACCCGGGAACACGTCCGCGGCGCGTCCGTATCCGGGGACGAGGTGTCCGCGCGGGACTTACGGGAGCGGCTCGGCGCGCTCGTCGGCCGGCACGGCCGGAACGGTCGCCGGTGTGCCGCGGACGACGTCTGGCTCTATCTGTTCGACGCCGCGATGCCCGCATGCGAGCACGGCTGGAAACTGCACGTCTCCGCCCGCGCCGAGGACCTCGTGGACACCATGGACGCGGTCGTCCCGGTCCTCCTGCGCTACACCTGTGACGCGAAGTTCGCAGTGAGCCCTTCGAAGCTGCGGGAGTTGAACAGCGGAGAGATCGATCCCCACCTCGTCGGCAAGGCGATCACCGTCTACCCGCGTGCACAGGACCTCGTGGCCCTCGGCCGTGAGCTGGCCGGCGTACTGGCCGGCCGGAGCGGGCCGCGTGTGCTCAGCGATCGCCGGGTGCGGCCCGATTCCCCCGTCTACTACCGCTACGGCCCCTTCCGAGCCCAGGGCCCCGGCGCGGCCGCGCTCCTCATGACCGGCCCGGACGGCCGCAGCTTCGCGGGGCGCGCGAGCGCCCGCTACAGCCAACCTCCCTGGGCGACCGACCCCTTCGGGCGGGCCGCTCCGGGCGCAGGCCCGGCCGTGCGCCTGGTCGGTGGCCGGTTCCGGCTCACCGGCGGCATCGCGCGCTCCCCGCACGGAGACGTCTACCGCGGCGTCGACGAGACGACCGGCGAACGCGTGGTGGTCAAACAGGCCAGGGCGCATGTCGGCGAGGACGGTCACGGCGTGGACGCGCGCGGCAGGCTGCGCCACGAACACACCGTGCTGGCGGCTCTGGACGGCGTCCGCGGAGTGCCCCGGCTCCTCGACCACCTGCGGCACGGCGAGGACGAGTTCCTGGTCATGGCCGACTGCGGTCCGGCCGACCTGCGCCGCGACGTGCTGGCACGCGGGCCCTACGGCCGCAGCCCCGGGACCGGCCGCGGTGTCCTCGCGCTGGCCCGCCGGCTGCTGAGCGTCCTCGACGAGGTCCACGCGCGCCAGGTGGTGGTGTGCGACCTCAAACCGGGCAACGTGGTCATCGGCGCCGACGGCGCCGCCCATCTGGTCGACTTCGGCATCAGCTCCCTCGGTGGATCCCGCCCGGCCGGCGCGACGCGCGGCTACTCGCTGCCCGTCTACCGCGCGGACCGCGCACCCGATCCCGCCGACGACCTCTACGCCCTGGGCGCGACCCTGTACTACGCGCTCACCGGCATGGACCCGGTCGCCGTCGACCCCGACCCGGCCGTCAACCGCGACCGCACCCTCGCCTGCCTCGCCGCGGCCCTGCCCGGCGCCACCCGACGGCCGGCGCGCCACCTGGTCGCCGCACTGCTGCTGCTCGACCCCGGCGAGCGGACCGCTGCCGCGCACCGGTTCCGGACGGGCCTTCCCGCACTGCCCGCCCCGCGCACCCCGTCCGGCCGGCGCCGCCTCCCCTCGCCGCCCCGCATCTCCGCCACCCTGCTGGACGAGGTGATCGCCCACACGGTCGCCACCTGCGTGCGCGATACCCCCTCCCTCGGCGCCGCGCAGGGCGCCGGCCACCCCGGCTCGTCGCTGACCCTGTACGCGGGCGCGGCCGGAGTCGGCCTGGAACTGCTCCACCACCTCGATCAGCCGGGCGTGCCGCAAGCCGTCACCGACCTCGCCCGGCGGACTGCGTGCAACCCCGAACTCCCCGCCCTCACCGGAGCCTTGTACACCGGCCGGACCGGTGTCGACGTGTTCCTGCGGGCCGCCCACGCCGTACTGCCCGCCGCGCCCCTGCCCGCTCTCCCCGCTCCGCCCCCGTACGACGCCACGGGCGACCAGATCGGCGGCGCGGCCGGCACCGGCACGGGCCTCCTGGTGATGGCCGGGCAGTCGTACGCGGCCGGGCGAACGGACGAGGCCGAGCACCTCCTGGCCGCCGCGGACGCCTGCGCCGACACGCTGGCGGCCCGAGACCACGCGACCGCCGCGGAGTCCCCCCGGCCGGCGGCCTCCTCCGACGCGGCGTACGAAGACGGCTTCGCCCACGGCGCCGCGGGCATCGTCCACTTCCTCCACGCCCACCAGAGCCTCCACGCCCTCCACGCCCTCCACGGGCCCGCCGCAGATCCGGCCGTCGCCGCCGCCCGCAGCGGTCTCGCCCGACTCTCGTCGCGTACCCCGGCTCTGCTCGCCGCCGCCGCACGGCCCGAAGCCAGCCGGCGCTACGGCTCGTGGTGCCGGGGCCTGGCGGGGATCGGCCCGGTGCTCATCGCGGCGGGCACCCGGGAAGGGGACGAGGACCTCCTCGCACTCGGCGTGCGCAGCGCGTGGACCTGCCACCGGCTCGCGCCGACGATTAGCCTGGTGTCCCAGTGCTGCGGGCTGTCCGGCGTCGGCGAGCTGCTCGTCGACGCGGCCCTGGCCACCGGCGACGACCGCCTCTGGCACGCCGCCGAGGACATCGCCGCGCTGATCCTCGCCCGCAGCGGCGGAACCGCCCGGCGCCCCCTCTTCCCCGACCACACGCGCACCGGCTCGAACATCGGCTGGGCCACCGGCGCCGCCGGAGTCCTCTCCTTCCTGCGCCGGCTGCGCGCCCGCGGCGGCGCACGCCTGTGCGTGCAGTCACCGGCCGTCGGGGCCAACGCCGCGGGCCGACCGTACGCGGTGGGCGTGTGACCGGCCGACCGGCGCCCGAGGCGCTGCCGCCGTCGCTGCGCGGGGGGCTCGGGCTGATCGCGGCCCTCGCCGCGCTGGTGGTCGTCGTCCTCGGGGTCCGGTACGCCGACGACGGCGAGCCCGGCACGGTGGACGCGCGGATCGGGTCGGCGGTGTACGGCCTGCGGCCGCCCTGGCGTCAAGTCGCCCTGTTCACCGATTACTTGGGGGAGCCCGTCGGAGCGGCGGCGCTGGTCGCGGCCCTCGTGGCGGGCTTCCTGCTGCTCCGGCGTCCTCGTGCGGCGGTGCTCGTCGTCGCCGGCGCCGGCCTGACCGTGGGCACGGCGACGATGCTCAAGCCCCTGGTGGGACGCACCATCAACGGCGGTTACCTGTCCTACCCGAGCGGGCACACCGCCTTCGCCACCGCGCTCGCCCTCGTGATCGCGCTGCTCGCGACCGGACGCCTCGGCCTCGGCAGGGCGGCCGGCACGCTGCTCGTGCTCGGCTCGGCGCTGGCCGCCGGCGCCGCCATGGGCTGGGCGCAGGTCGCCCTGGGCGCGCACTACCCGACCGACGTGCTCGGCGGCTGGTGCACCGCGCTGGCGGTGATCCCGACGACCGCCTGGCTGGTCGACCGCGCGGCCGACCGGTTGGCCGACCGTACGGCCGACCGCACGGCCGGGCCGATGGCCGACGCCGGCCGGCGGGAGCACCGCTGACGCCACATCACTTCACGTCACGTCCGGTGCGGCGCGTCACACCAAGCGGCGGAACACCGGCTTCACCGGCCGCCCGGCAAGCCACGGAGTGGGGTCGGCGGAGTCCAGCGCCTTCCGGTACACCGCACAGGCCTGGGCCACCACCTCGACCGTGTGGTCGATGTCCGCGTCGTCGAGCGCGCTGCTCACCACGAACGAGGGGGCCAGCACCCCGCCCGCGAGGAGCCGGCGCAGGAACAGGGTCCGGTACTCCTGCGACGGCTGCCCGTTCGCGTCGAGGGTGGCGAACACCAGGTTGCTGGCGCGGCCCCGGACCACGACGTGCTCGCCGACGCCCATGCCGGCCGCGGCTTCGCGGACACCGGCGGCCAGCCGCTCGCCGAGGGCGTGCAGCCGGGCGGTGACGCCCTCCTCGACGTAGGTGGTCTGCACGGCCATCGCGGCGGCCAGCGAGTGCGTTTCCGCACCGTGCGTGGTGGACAGCAGGAACACCCGGTCGCCGGAGTGCCGCAGCCCGCCCCACTCCATCAGGTCGCGGCGTCCGGCCAGCGCGGAGACGGCGAACCCGTTGCCCAGCGCCTTGCCGAACGTGGAGAGGTCGGGGACGACGCCGTACAGGCCCTGGGCGCCGGCCTCGGACCAGCGGAGGCCGGTGATCATCTCGTCGAAGATCAGCACGCAGCCGTGCCGGTCGGCCAGCTCGCGCAGACCGGCGAGGTAGCCGGGCGGCGGCTCGGTGTGGCCGGCGGGTTCGAGGATCAGGCAGGCGACCTCGCCCCGGTACCGGGCGAGCAGCTCCGCGGTGGCGGGCAGGTCCCCGTACGGGAACGCCACGGTGAGCTCGGTGGTCGCCGCCGGAATGCCCGCGGACATCGGTGTGGTGCCGATGAACCAGTCGTCGACGGAGAAGAACGGATGGTCGCCGCAGAGGGCCACCCGCGGGCGCCCGGTGACGGCGCGGGCGAGGCGCACCGCGGCGGTGGTGACGTCGGAGCCGTTCTTCGCGAACTTCACCATGTCCGCGGTCGGCACCGTCGCCAGGAAGCGTTCCGCGGCCTCGACCTCCACGATGGACGGCCGGACGAAGTTGCTGCCGCGGTCGAGTTCCCGCCGCACCGCGTCGAGCACGCGCGGGTGGGCGTGGCCGAGGCTGACCGACCGCAGGCCGGAGCCGTACTCGACGTAGCGGTTGCCGTCGACGTCCCACACGTGGGCACCGCGGCCGTGACTGATGACCGGCGCCAGGTCCTCGGGGTACTGGTCGTCGCCCTTGGCATAGGTGTGCGCGCCGCCGGGGATCAGGGTGTGCAGCCGCTCGTTCGCCAGCCGCGACTTGGGGAGGAGGAACTCTTCGGTATCCACGCCGACTTCAGCCTTCCAGGTGCTTGAGGACCTCGGCCAGGCTCGGCGCCTGCCGGTCCCGCGGGGACATCGAGGTGACCGGCAGCGGCCAGGGGACGGCGAGCTCCGGGTCGTCGAAGGCGATCGTCACGTCCTCGGCCGGATCGTGCGGGCGGTCGATCCGGTACGAGGTGTCCGCGGTATCGGTCAGCGCCTGGAAGCCGTGCGCGCACCCCGCCGGGATGTACAGGGTCGCCTGGGTCTCGCCGGACAGCTCGAAGAAGGCCCGGCCCAGGTAGGTCGGCGAGTCGGGCCGCAGGTCCACGACGACGTCGAAGATCCGCCCGTACGAGCACCTCACCAGCTTGGCCTCGCCGGCGCCGGAGCGCAGGTGCAGGCCGCGCAGCACGCCCCGGACCGAACGGGACACGCTGTCCTGGACGAACGCGCCCGGGTCGAGGCCCACCGAGCGGACCACGTCGGCGTCGAAGGTGCGGCAGAAGAAGCCGCGCTCGTCGGCGTACGACGTCGGCTCGAAGAGGTACGCGCCGGCGATCGCCGGCACTCCGGTCGCTTTCATGGGGCCTCCTGCCGGGCACGGGCCCCGGCGCGGTCGGACGTCGGGAACAGGGCGGTGGTCAACTCGGCGAACTGGTCGTCGAGTTGCGCGGTGGCGAGCAGGTTGCGCTCGATGAGCGTGCGCCGCAGCCGTGCCGACTGCTCCTCCAGTGCACGGAACTGCCCGAGCAACCGGTCGGCGTCGACCTCGCGCGCCGGATGGCAGTACGCGCCCAGGCCCATCCGCTCCATGAGCGCGTCGCTCTTCGCCGCATAGCTGAGGGCGAGCGTCGGCGTGCCGACCTTCAGCGCGCAGACCAGGTTGTGGTAGCGGGTCGCCACCACGGTGTCGGCGGCAGCCGTCTCCTTCATGAGGTCGGCCAGAGAGGCCACCTCGGCGGCGGTGACCAGCGACGAGTCCACCGCTTCGAGGATCGCGGCGACCACCGGTGCGTCGCACTCGTCGCCGGTGAGCAGCCGGACCGGCCTGCCGTCCTCGACCAGCGCGCGGACGAACCGGATCGTCCCGGCGAGGTAGCGCCGGTGGATCTCCTCGGCGTGGGCGCGGTCGTCGTCGCCGCCGTGGAAGTCCATGACGCCGACGCAGACCGT
The DNA here is from genome assembly GCF_036194065.1 of Streptomyces sp. NBC_00239. Classification (NCBI taxonomy): domain Bacteria; kingdom Bacillati; phylum Actinomycetota; class Actinomycetes; order Kitasatosporales; family Streptomycetaceae; genus Streptomyces; species Streptomyces sp. NBC_00239. The sequence goes on from NZ_CP108095.1 coordinate 7,989,028, forward strand.
GCCCGGCGCGCCCGGGTGCGCGATGGGGGTACCGCCCTGCTCGCGGAGCGCCTCCCGGCCGAAGGCCGGGGGAGGGGCCGAGAGCCCGGCGGGCGGCGGCGTCGGCAGGGCGAAGGCGAGGTCCGGGTAGACCCCGTCGCGCGCGGTGTTCACGCCCATCGCCCGCATCGCGTCGCGGGACGGGCCGTCGCGGTACGACCGGTACGCGGCCAGCCGCGCCGACCCGCGGACCAGGGCCCGGGTCGGCCGGCTGCCGATCTCGGCGGCGCCGACGCCGACCAGCGCGACCCGGGTGCCGAACAGCCGGCCGGACGCGCAGAGCAGGAACAGCGCGTACGGGAAGCCCCACGGCCGCAGCGGCAGCGTGGCCTCCAGGACGCCCATGCCCGGCACGATCACCACGTCGTGCCGGCGCACCCAGGCGGCGGTGCGGAAGGCGTCGACGAGTTTGCCCAGCCCCTTCGCCGCGATCGAGGCCGCCCGCGACGCGGTCCGGTACTCCCCGCGGTACCAGTGCAGCCGCGTCGCGGGAATCCCGTACCGGGCCGCGACGACCTCGGGCCCGCCGCACAGCGCGTCCACGACCGCCTCCGGGTGCGCGGCGCGGAGGTAGCCGAGGACGGCCTCCAGCGACCCGTCGTTGCCGAGGTTGCCGGAGCCGAGCAGGCCGAACACCCCGACGCGCACCGGGGTTCCACGTCCGGAGATCACGCCTGCCTCCCCTCCCGGCCGGCCACGAGCGCGTCGACGGAGACGGTCGGCAGGGCCGCGTCGACCGGGGCGCGGTCCTCGACCCGCTCGCCGGCGCCCGGCCGGGCCCGGCTGGCCATCCACGCGGCCAGGTGGCCGAAGCACGCGCGCCGGTCGGCCGCGGACAGCGGCGCCCGCCGGATCGCCGCGACGAAGCCCCAGACGTACTCGGCGAGCAGCCGGGGCGTCGGGTGCAGCGGGCCGGCCCGGCGCGGGTCCAGGTTGACGCACCGGGAGCGCTTGGAGGGGTTCGCCCGCTCGGCGCGGGTGGGGTGGTCGCGGCGGAAGTACAGCAGCTCCGGCACCTGGTGGAACGGACCGTGCAGGGCGATCTCGGCGACGAACGTGCGGTCCGCGTGGTGGTAGCTGTCGTGCGGCTTCACCCGGCGCAGCACGTCGGCCCGCAGCACCCCGTAGAAGTCGTCGCCACCGGGCTCGAACAGCATGCTGCGGAAGCGCTCCGGTGCGCGCGGCGAGTCGGTGGCCAGCCCGTACTCGTACGGGACCTTCACCTTCCCCTCGCCGTCGATCACGGCCTGGCCGCTGTGCGCGAGGATCACGTCCGGCCGCTCGTCCAGTGCCTCCACGCAGCGCCGCAGCAGGTCCCGGGCGTACAGGTCGTCGTGCGAGGCCCACTTGAACAGCTCGCCGCGACACTCGGTGAACACGTGGTTGTGGTTCGGCGCGGCACCGATGTTCCGGGGCAGCCGGAGGTACCGGATGCGCGAGTCCCGCGCGGCGTACTTGAGGCAGATGTCCTGGGTCCCGTCGGTCGAGGCGTTGTCGGAGATGACCAGTTCGAAGTCCTCGTAGGTCTGGCCGAGCAGGGCGTCGAGCGACTCGGCCAGGTACTCCTCGCCGTTGTACACGGGCAGGCCGATGCTCAGCCGGGGTTGGGCGTTCAAGGCGTCCTCACTTCGCGGATGGGGTCTGGTTGGTGCGCGCGCAGGGCGGAGCGCAGCTGCAGCCACCACACGGCCGAGCTGCCGACGGTCGCGGCGGCGACGCCCCAGGCGGAGCCGACCGTGCCGGCCAGGGCCGCGCCGCCCAGCCCGCCGCCGACGTAGCAGGCGGAGGCGAACAGCTGGCAGCGCAGGCTGCGCCGGGCCGCGCCGAGCGCGCGCAGCCCGGCGGCGGCGCCGGTGCCGAGGCCGGCGCCCGCCACGCCGAGCGTGGCCGGCACGATGAGCTCCGAGGCGGAGTGCCAGACGCCGCCGAGCACGAGCGCGCCGGCCCGGTCCGGCACCAGCAGCAGCGCGGCGCCCCAGAGCAGTGCGGCGGCGGCCTGCCCGCCGCCGAGCAGCAGGCAGAACCTGGCGAGGCGGTGCGGGGCCCGCCGCAGCACCCGTGCCGCTTCCGCGACGGTGACCAGCGACAGTCCCATCAGCAGCGCGAGGAACGGGCCGAGCAGCAGTTCGGCGCCCCGGACCGCACCCACCGCGCCGACTCCGGCGATCGCGCCGAGCCCGTACGCCCGCAGCTGGCCCGCGCCGCTGAGACTGACGTTCTCCACCAGGTACCGGTAGCCGAGGTCGCGCTGCTCGCGCAGCCACCCGGGCGCCCCGGCCGGCCGAGGCCGGATGCCGGACTGGAGGCAGCCGTACGCGGCGGCCACCGCGGCGGACGCGCCCCAGGCGAGCACGAACGCGGCCACGCTGCCCACGCGGGCCGCCACCACCATGGCCGGGACGAGCGCGACGCCCCACACGACGTCGTTGACGAACGCCTTGCGCCCGGCGCCGGCGGCGAAGAACGCGAACCGCCAGGCGTCCTGGAGCAGCAGCGCCGGCAGGACGACGCCCAGACAGCCGAACGCGGATCCCACCCGGCCGCCGAGGCCGAGCCCGACCAGCAGACACACCGCGCCGAGGGCGGCGCCGACACCGAGCGCGGCACCCGACGCCCTGGCCGCCGCCGCACGCCAGGGCGCGTCCGCCACACCGCTGAAACGGACCACGAGCGGGTCGGTGGCCAGCCCGCGGGCCACGTTCAGCACCACGCCGTAGGTCAGCCACGCCAGGCTGAACACGCCGAAGGCGGTCAGCCCCAGCGAGCGGGCCACGTAGAGCCCCACCGCGAAGTTGGTCATGCTGGAGGCCGCCTGGTCGGCCAGTCCCCAGGACAGCCGGCCCACCATGGCCCGCCTGGCGGTGGGCCGGGCGGGCCCGGCGCCGCCCACCGGGGCCGTCGGCTCCTCCCTCTCGGTGGTCATCGGCGTCACGCCTTGATCAACCCGGCGCCGCGCAGGGCGCCGGCCGCGACCGCGACGGTGTCGAAGGGCAGCCCGGACCGCTCGGCGACGTCCAGCAGACTGTGCTCGCCGTCGGAGAGACTGAGCACCCACAGCATGGCCATCTGGGCCTGCTTGGCGTCGCTGCGGCCGCCGAGCGAGTCGTACAGCCCGCGCCGGCCCAGCTGCGGCTCGCCGTGGGGGCTGAGGTTGAGGTACCGCCGGTTGCCGTCGAGGACGGCGAACGCCTCGCGGCAGACGGCGAGCGTGTCCGCCATCGCCTCCGGGGAGACGAAGTCCGGATTGTCCGCCGAGGTGTGGTACTCGGGGTAGCCGGCGTACGGGGTCCGGCTGAGCGAGCCCACGCCGAGATCGAAACCGGGCGAGCAGAACTGCCGCTCGTCGTAGCCGTACGGAGTGAACTCGGTGACGCGGTGCGGCCGTTCGGAGGCGGCCAGCACGTGCCGCAGCACCCGGTCGATCTCCGCGTCGCCGCGCCTGCTCTGCTTGTACGTCAGCTGCCCCGGGTCGCCCGCGCAGGCCAGCACCAGCCCGTGCTTGACCCGCTCGATGCGCTCCGCGTTGCGGGCCAGCCAGGTGATCGCCCCGATGGTGCCGGGCGCGTAGATGAACCGGTAGGTGTAGTACGGGGTCTTCTGCTCCGCCAGCGCCCGGGCCAGGAACGTCGCCACCGCGATGCCGGCCAGGTTGTCGTTGGCCAGCGACGGGTGGCAGACGTGGCAGGAGACGATCACCTCGTCGGCGACCTGCCCGGGGACCACGTGCTCGGCGTAGGTGAGGTGGCCGTCCGCGAGCGTCGAGTCGATGCGCACCTCGTAGTCGCCGTCCGGCAGCGCGTCCAAGGTGTCCTGGGCCAGGCAGAACCCCCATTGCGGTGTGTAGTAGCTGGTGCGGTACGGCACCCAGGCCGGGTGGTCCGGCAGGGTGTGCAGGTGCGCGCGGAGCTCGGCCAGCGGCATGGTCCGCGACACCGGCACGCTGTAGCCGAGCACGTGCAGGCTGGACGCGGCGAAGTCGACGACCCGGTTGCCCGCGGCGTCGGCGACGTACGCGTCCCGGATGTTCCACTCCTGCGGCACCGTCCAGTCGAGGACCTGCGTCCCGGTCGGCACCTCGTGCACCTGGAGCGGAACGTACTCGCCGACGATCTCCAGGGTGGCGCGCACACCGTCGCCGGTGATGCTCCGGCACAGCGGGTACAGCCGCTCCACCAGCGCGTGCATCTCCTCGCCGACTGCGGTCACGGGCGCCACCGCAGGGTGTCGTCGACGGCGCCGGCGTCGGACGCCGCGCGCAGCACGGCGAGGCGGGTGAAGCGCCGCTCGAAGTCCTCTCGGGTCAGCCCGTGTTCCCGGTAGGCGTCGGCGAGTTCGAGCGCGCCCCGCTTCACCGTCCACTCGCAGTCGAAGCCGGGCAGCGCGGCGCGGAACCGGGAGAAGTCCACCCGGTACGACCGCGGGTCGGCGCCGTTCTCCCCGGTGATCCTCACCTTCGCGCCGGACACCGCCTCGGCGACCTGCTCGGCGATCTCGGCGACCGTGACGTTGTTGGTCTCGCTTCCGATGTTGAACGCCCGGTCGTGCACCGCTTCCCGCGGCGCGCCCAGCGCGGCCGCGAAGGCCCGCGCGATGTCGGCGGCGTGCACCAGCGGCCGCCAGGGGGTGCCGTCGGAGAGCACCAGCACCTCGCCGGACAGCAGCGCGTGGCCCACCAGGTTGTTGAGCACGATGTCGGCGCGCAGCCGGGGCGAGTAGCCGAAGGCGGTGGCGTTGCGCATGAACACCGGGCTGAAGTCCCCGTCGGCCAGCGCGTGCAGGTCGTCCTCCACCCGCACCTTGGACTCCGCGTACGGCGTCACCGGGCGCAGCGGGGCGTCCTCGGTCACCAGGTCGTCACCGCCGGCGGCGCCGTACACCGAGCAGGTCGACGCGTACAGGAAGCGCCGCACTCCGGCGTCGCGGGCCAGCCGGGCCAGCCGTACGGAGGCGTGGTGGTTGATGTCGTAGGTGAGGTCCGGCGCCAGCGATCCCAGCGGGTCGTTGGAGAGCGCGGCCAGGTGGATCACGGCGTCCACCCCGGCCACGTGCTCGGCCGTGACGTCGCGCAGGTCCACCCGGTGGCCGGGCGGGTCCGCGGGCTGCGGGCCGAGGACGCAGTCGGCGAACAGGCCGGAGTCGAGACCGACGACCTCGTGCCCGGCGGCCGTGAGGAGCGGGGCCATCACGGTGCCCAGGTAGCCCTGGTGTCCGGTCAGCAGTACGCGCAAGGTTCATTCCCCCAGATCGAGAGTGAGTTTGGTGACGGCGAACGCCTCGGCGTAGCGCGCGTGGCATTCGATGCCGCGGATCCGTGCGAGGCCGAGGAAGGCCTCCCGGTCGTACCAGGGCCGGTGCCGCTGCGAGGGGTAGTGCTCCTGCAGCAGCCGCACCTTCTGTTCGGCGACCTCCGGCGACAGCGGCTGGTAGGCGTTGGGACGGCCGAGATCGCCGTCCCACTTGACGATCTCGTAGCCGAGGACGAGGTGGTCGCGGAACGCGGTGGGCAGCAGCCGCGCCAGGCCGCGGTGGTCCTGGTGCGCGTCGTCGGTGCGCGGCGCCAGCACCAGGTCCGGCGCCGTCTGCCCGCGCAGTTCCTCGACCGCCGCCTTGGCCTCCTCCCAGTGCGCGGGCATCCGGCCGTCCGGCAGTTTGAGCACGGTCAGCCGCAGGTCGGCGCCCGGGCAGAAGGCGGCGAGCGCGGCCCGTTCCTCCTCCTCGCGCTCGCCGCCACCGCCGGACAGCACCAGCGCGTCGATGCGCACACCCGGCCGCGCGAGGCACAGCGTCAGCAGCGTGCCGCCGGCGCCGATGGCGATGTCGTCGCAGTGCGCCCCCACCGCGACGACCTGCTCCACGGGCCGCCCGGCCCCGAGCCGTATCACGCGGTCCTCGCCGCGGCGCCGTCCCCGCCGACGGCCGCGCCCGCTCCCGCGCCGCCCCGTTCCCACACGGCCCACGGGCGGTCGCCCAGGGCGTATGCGGCGTCGAGGGAGGCCCGTTCCTTGACGGTGTCGGTCGGCTTCCAGAACCCGCGGTGCTGGTGCGCCACCAGCCGTCCCTGCTTGGCCAGTTGGGCGCATCCGTCACCGACCAGGTCCCCGTTCTCGGGTATGTGGTCGAAGACCTCCTGGCGGAGCACGAAGTAGCCGCCGTTCTCCCACAGCGGCAGTTCGCTCACCGGGGTGATGCCCCCCACCAGGCCGTCCTCGCCCAGGTCCACGCAGTGGAACGAGGACTGCGGCGGCACCACCATCATCGACGCCCCGGCGTCACGCCGGGCGAACCGGTCGATCATCTCCGGCAGCGGAGCGTCGGTGAGCACGTCGGCGTAGTTGGCGAGGAACATCTCGTCGCCGTCCAGGTGGTGGCGTACCCGGCGCAGCCGCTCTCCGATCGGCGACTCGATGCCGGTCTGCGCGAACGTGATGGTCCAGTCCGCGATGTCGGTCGACAGCAACTCGGTCTTCCCGCCCCGCAGCACGAAGTCGTTGGACGTCGTCTCCTCGTAGTTGAGGAAGAAGTTCTTGATGTGGTGGGCCCCGTACCCGAGGCACAGGATGAACTCCTTGTGCCCGAAGTGCGCGTAGTAGCGCATGACGTGCCAGATCAGCGGACGCGGGCCGACCATCGCCATCGGCTTGGGCACGTCGTCGGAGGAGCCGTTGCGCATCCGCATCCCGTAACCGCCGCAGAACAGTACGACCTTCACGACGTGACCTCGACAATGCTCAGTTCCGGAATGGGGAAGACCAGCCGGCCGCCCCAGGCGTGCACGAACGACAACTGCTCGACCAGCTCGTCCCGCAGGTTCCACGGGAGGACGAGCACGTAGTCCGGCTTGTCGATGCCGATCTGCTCGGGCGCCAGGATCGGGATGCGGGTGCCCGGGGTGAACCTGCCGTGCTTGTAGGGATTGCGGTCGACCGTGTACGGGAGCAGGTCGGGCCGGATGCCGCAGTGGTTGAGCAGCGTGTTGCCCTTGCCCGGGGCGCCGTAGCCGGCGACCGTCTCGCCGCGCTCGGCCGCCTCGATGAGGAACCGCAACAGGTCCCGGCGCACCTTGGCCACCCGCGCGGAGAACTCGGCGTACCCGGACAGCTCCTGCAACCCGGCGGCCTTCTCCCGGTCCAGCACCTCGGCCACCCGCCGGGACGGCTCGCCGGCCACGTCGGCGGGACGGGCCCACAGCCGGATGGAACCGCCGTGCGTGGGCAGCAACTCGACGTCCACGAGCGCCAGTCCGCCGCTCGCCAGCGCCCGGGCCGCGGACGCCACCGTGTAGTACTGGAAGTGCTCGTGGTAGATCGTGTCGTACTGGTTCTCCTCGATCAGGGTCAGCAGGTGCTGCACCTCGATGGAGACCCAGCCGTCGTCGGCGACCAGGGCGCGCAGCCCCCGGGTGAACCCGACCACGTCCGGGATGTGCGCGTACACGTTGTTGGCCACGACCAGGTCCGCCGGGCCGTGCTCGGCGCGCACCGCCGAGCCGGTGGCCGGGTCCAGGAACTCCGTGAGCGTCGGCACACCCGCCTCCCGGGCGGCGGCGCCGACGTTCACCGACGGCTCGATGCCCAGGCAGCGGATCCCCCGGTCCACCAGGTGCCTGAGCAGGTACCCGTCGTTGCTCGCGACCTCGACCACGAAGGAGTCCTTCTCCTCGGCATCGAGGCCCAGCCGCCGCACGGCGTCGGCGACGAACGTGCGCGCGTGCTCCACCCAGGAGGTCGAGTAGGAGGAGAAGTACGCGTACTGCGTGAACGTCTCCTCCGGCGTGATCAGCGGAGGGATCTGCGCGAGCCAGCAGTCGGTGCAGACCCGCAGGTGCAGCGGGTACGCCGGCTCCGGCCGGTCCAGTTCGTCCGCGGCGAGGAAGCTCTCACACGGCGGGGTCGCCCCCAGATCGACGACGCTCGCCAGCGTCGCCGAGCCGCACAGTCGGCATCGTGTCACTTACTGCCCCCATCCCTGCCCGCGCGGGGGTGCCCCGCCGCGAGCCAGCGTTTTCCGTTTCCTGCATGCGGCGCGCCGTCCCCGCCGCCGGACCGCACCGCGATCGCGCTGCGGTACCCCTCCACCAGGCGTTCCAGGCCGACGGCCGGGCTGAACCCCTGCTCGTAACGGCGCCGGGCCGCCCGGCCCATCTCCTGGCCGAGGTCCTTCTCCGCCGTGATCCGGCGCAGGCAGGCCGCGAGCGAGGCGGGCTCGCCCGGCCGGTGCAGCAGGCCGGTCACCCCGTCCTCGACGAGTTCGACGAACGCGCCGTGACCGGCGGCGACGGCCGGGACCCCGGCCGCCATCGCCTCCACGACCACCAGCCCGAACGCCTCCAGCCACGTCGAGGGAGCCACCACGGCCACCGACCGCGCGATGGCCTGCCGGCACCGGTCCGGGTCGTACAGGCCGACGTACCGCACGTCCTCCCGGCCCGCCGCCCAGGCGTTCACCTCCCCCTCCAGCGGCCCCGCGCCGGCGATCACGAGCGGCACGCCCACCCCGCCGCCCGCGGCGATCTCGTCCCACGCGGCCATCAGCAGCCGCACCCCCTTGGCCTCCGCGAGCCGGCCGAGGTAGAGCAGGTGCTCGCCGGCGCCCGCACGGCGGGCGCCGGGACCGGGGTCGGGCACGAAGTTGTGCTTCACCGCCAGCCGTTCGGCCGGCATGCCGGACCGCACCAGGACGTCGCGCTGCGCCGCGGAGATGCAGAAGAACCGCTCCACCCCCGACCACCAGCGCCGCCGGTTCACCGACAGGCTGACCGCGAGCGGCACCGTCGCCAGCCGGGAGTTCCGGTAGCAGCCGTGCCGGACGGCGGGCAGCGGCGTCGCCCCGACGCACTCGGTGCACGGCCGGCCGTCCCGCTGGAGCGTGCCGGGCGGGCAGACCTGCGTGTAGTTGTGCAGGGTGGCGACGGCGGGCACGCCCGCGTCGGCGCAGGCCGCCAGCACCGCCGGCGACAGCAGCGGGAAGACGTTGTGGACGTGCACCACGTCCGGCCGCCCGGTGCGCAGCCGGGCGGCGAGCTCCGCGCGGACCGCCGGGTTCCACGGCACCAGCAGCGGCAGCGCGGCCTTGGCCAGCAGGGACCGGGCGCCGATGTCGTCGCTGCGCCGCTCGAACACCTCGACCCGGTGGCCGGCCTCGCGCAGCAGCGCCACCTCCTGGTCGACCACGTTGTTCTCACCGCTCGGCTGCGCCGAGGCGTAGCGGTTGTGCACCACGAGAACGTGCATGCTCAGGTCACCTCCGATGTCCGGGCCCACTGCGGTCTGCGTCGTCGGGGAACGCCGGGCGGCGGGAGGGGAGCGGCCGCGGCGGGCGCCGCCAGCAGCGAGGCGGCCACGGTCAGGTGCAGCAGGTACGGCGAGGCGTCGCCCAGCCCGGCCTCGGTGTACGAGGCGATCGCGCAGTAACTGATCAGGAAGATCGCGCAGGCCCGCTGCAGCGAGGGCGGCCGCAGCAACGCCACGCCGCCCAGCACGACGATGAACGCCGCCACGATGGCGGTGCCGGTCAGCCCCTGCTCGTGGTACACGGACAGCCAGCTGTTGTCGATCGGCAGCCCGCCGAAGGACTTGTCGCCCAGGCCCGCGCCGAACAGCTGCTCCGAGGTCGTGCGGGGAGCCGCCAGCAGGGCGTCCCAGACCTTGGCCCGACCCGTGAGGTTGGAGAAGTTCTCCTGGCTCTGCCCGCGCAGGAACCACGCCTGGAGCGCGGAGTTGAACCCCACCGCGGCCACCGTCGCGCACAGCACCGCCCACGCGAAGAACCGGCGGGCGGCGGAGCTGGTCGCCACGAGCGAGCCGATCGCCAGCACCAGCCCGACGAGCAGGCCGAGCGTGGCCGTGCGGGTATGGGTCAGGGCGAGCAGCACCAGCGCCGGCACGACCACCACCGCCGCGCTGCGCCCGTCGGTGCGGCGGCCCAGGACGAGCAGCACGGTCAGCCCGATGATCACCGCCGCGTACTGGCCGATCTGCGGCGGGGTGAGCGGCCACAACGCGCCGACCAGCCGCCCGCCGTAGAGCTCGGGCATGGCCGCGCCCGGCGAGATGAGCAGGCCGGCGGCCACCGAGGCGAGCACCGCGAAGTACAGCCGGATGTGGTGCCGGACGAACCGCGGGCTGCCGTCCCACCAGCGGCTGAGCAGCCACAGCGTGCCGACGAAGAGGGCCAGCCGGGTGCAGCGGAACAGCGCGCCGAACCCGGACTCCAGGTTCACGCTGGAGATCACGCTCGGCACCAGCAGCAGCGTCAGCAGGAACAGGAAGGCGCTGGCCCGGATGCGCAACCGGAGATTGAGGGCGAGCGCCAGCGCGAACGCGGCGACCAGCGAGCCCATGGTGACCATCTGGATGAGGGAGCGCGGCAGCGGGACGACGGTCTGCGCCCCGGCGGAACCGAGCGTGTTGAGGATCAGCAGCCCCCAGACGATCCCGACGGCCTTCGGCGCACCGGGAGGGCTCGGTTCGGCGGCGGGCCGCGCGCCCGCGGAGTCCGGTGCGCCGGGCAGCCCGGCGCGCGTCAGGTCCTCGTCCATCTCAACCACCGGCCTGCGGCTGGAAGGTGCTGCCCGCGTCCTGCTGGTAGGGCGCGCCCTGCCACTGCCCGGAATCGAGTTCCCGGCTCGGGTCGTGGGCGACGAAGCTCCACGGCCCGAGGTAGACGTTGTCGTGCCAGCGGTTGTGCTGCGTGCGGGTGACCGCCTCGGCCACCGCTTCGCCCTTGTACGGCGACCAGTCCGGGTAGGTGCCGTAGTTGGCCAGCGCCGCCATGCGGCCGCACTTCACCGCGCACCCGACGACGGACGTGTCCAGCACGAAGCGGTTGTCGTGGATGTCCACCCGCTGGGTCTTCCACCGGCAGTCGGCGTACAGCGGTGCGGCCGCTATCGCCGGCTGCGCGCAGCGGTCGGTGCGGTCCACCAGCAACGTGCAGTCGCCGGAGGAGGTGTTGGCCGGGCTGTTGCAGAACCGGTCGGCGTTCTCCCACAGGGTGATCCCGGACCAGTTGTTCTCCAGCACGTTCCGGTAGATCTCGATCTTGTCCGTGCGGGCCCGGACCCGCGGCTCGCCGCCCGACTCCGACAGATAGACGGTCGCGAACGGGAAGGAGTCGCCGCGGTCGGCCTTGCGGCGGCCCTCGACCCAGTTGTTCCGCCGGATCGTGTTCCTCCGGATCACCGCGTTGTAGCTGGTCTCGTAGATCAGCGCGGCACCGTCGTTGGCTTCGAGCACGTTGTCCTCGATGCGGAAGTCGTTGTTGTTGGTGTCCGCCCACAACCCGGGCCCGCGGTTGTCGTGCACCCAGTTGCCGCGTACGTCGGCGCCGTCGACGGCCCAGAACTTGACGCCGCCGGTGCAGCCGCAGCCCGGCCGCCGCCGCTCCCAGTCGTCGGTGTTGTTGGCCACGATCTCGTTGCCCTCGACCACCAGGCCGCTGATGGGGTCACCGGACTTGTACGCGTTCAGGCCGTACTGCCCGTTGCCGCGCAGGCAGTTGGCACGGACCCGCTGGCGGGCACCGGCCATCAGCCCGGCGCCGGCGTTGTGCTGGATCGCCGTGTGCTCGATCACCCACCCGTCGGCCGAGTCGTGGTTGACCACGCCCTCGTTCTGCGGCGCGACGAAATTCTGCACGGTCAGGTAGCGGATGGTGACGTTGCCGGCGCCACCGCCGAACGCGTACTGGTTGGTCTTCCGGCCGTCGAACACCGCGCCCGGCGCGCCGAGGTAGCTGTTCCCCGCCTTGGGGATGACCTGGGCGTACCGGTCCGGTTCGAGCCGGTGCGTCCCCGGCCGGAGCCAGAAGGTGGTGTGCGGCGGGCTGCTCTTGGTCTTCGCGGCCAGGTCACCGACCACCGCGGGGTCGACCGTCACCGCCCCCGCCGGCGCCTTAGCAGGCCCGGGCGCGGGTTCGGCGCACACCCGGGCCACCGCCGGGGCGGGCGCCGTGGGCGTGGCGCGCGTACCGGCCGGCCCCGACGGGGCGTCCGGCGCGTCCGTACAGCCGGCCGCGGCCAGCAGGAGCAGCGCCAGCGGTGCCGCCGGCCACGCCCAGTGCCGCCTTCCCATCCTCACGCCCTCCCCTCCCTAGCCGTGGAACCTGAGTACGGTGGTGAACCCTTCCGACGGCCCGGGGCCGCCGGCCTGGCCGGTGCCGACCAGCGTGGTGGCGGGTTCCTTGCGTCCGAAGCCGGGGGAGTACCAGCCCAGCGGCGGGTCGCTCTCGCCGCGGTGCGCCCGCCAGGACAGCTGCCCGGGCAGGTCGAGCACGGCGGAGCGGTCCTCGCCGTCCCGGGTCCAGGTGAGTACGGCACGGTTCCCCACCAGCTCCGCGGAGATCGCCGGGCCGAGGTGGAACGCCAGCCGTACGGGCCCGCCCGCGCCGCGCACCTCGTCCACCACTCGCAGCTCCCGCGTCGCGGCGGTCAGCTCCACCCGGCGGCGGTGCACGGATCGCCGGTAGCCGTCGTGCTCGGCGCACCAGCGGGCCGTCCCCCCTTCGGAGGCGCCGGCCGGGTCCACGGCCAGGACGCGGGTGCGGGCGTGCCGGGTCCACAGGAACGGGCCGCCGGAGACCGACTGGTCACCGCCGCCCCATTGCAGGGTGTTGTGGCCGAGGGTCGAGCGGAAGTACTGCCGCCACTCGGGCTGCCCGTGGTAGCAGTACGTCCCCGGGTCGGCGAGCACGTCGACGCCGTCGTGGCGGACCTCCACGGACAGCGCGTCCGCGTGGGCGTGCGCGGCGATGGACAGGAACCCGTGCGGACCGCCGTCGCAGCGGCACCAGATCCCCGCCGGACCGCGCAGGACGGTCAGCCCCGCGTCGGCGAAGTGGGCCGGCCGGCTCGCCGGGCGGGTCACCGCCGGTGCGGCGGGCCGGACGAGCGCCGCCAGCAGCGGGGTGCGCACATCGGTGCCGGTCACCGCGGGCCACCAGGCGAGCCGGCCGAACACGGCGTCTCCGGTGGCCAGCAGCGAGGCCCAGCGGTCGGTGTCCGCGCCGTCCACGACCAGACCGTGCCCGTCGTCCGCGTCCCCCTGGCGGGGCGGCCGTAACCGGTCGTCCACGACGGCCGCGAGCGCGTCCGTCATCCGCAGCAGCACCGTCCGGACCGACCCGGGCACCGGCACGCCGGCGGCATCCGCCTCCGCCACCGCGGCCAGGCCCAGCTCCAGCACGAGCCCGTGGTACTCGGTCGCCAACTCGCGGTTGAGCCCGGACGGGAAGGTGTTGCCGCGCAGATGCCGCTCCAGCGACCGCAGCGCGCCGGCCCGCCAGCGCGCCGAGTCGGGGAACCACCCGAACGCGCAGGCCGCGGCGAACTGCCCGGCGGCCTCGGCGATGACGTGGTTGTTCGCCGAAGACCCCCGGCTGGGGAAGGCGGCCAGCCAGCGCTGGTGGTGCCAGATCTGGCTCACCGCCACCGGGTTGCCCTCGAACAGCCCGGCCGCGCCCGGCCAGCCGTCGAGGAGCCGGCGGATCCACACCCAGGACAGCAGCCGGATGCCCAGCTCGATGCCGCTGATCCAGTGCACGCCGCTCAGCGGCGGGTTGGCCGCCCACCACGACCGCAGGTGCGCGGCCACGCGCTCGGCGTACCGCTCGTCCCCGGTGACCGCGTAGGCGGCGGCGAGGACGGTGAGGTACTGGTGCCGGGACAGCTCCCAGATCTGCTTGACGTCCCCGGCCGCGTCCTCGTCCCGGTAGGGCACGTCGAAGGCGTAACCGGACGGAGCCCGCCGCCCGGTCTTCGGGTCGTACGACCAGTCCGGGTCGGCCAGGTCCTCGCGGTCCACCCCGAAGTGCCGGGCGTGCCCCGCCATCAGCCGGTCCGCGTCGGCGATGAGACGCTTCGCGGCGTCCGGCGGCACCGCGGCGACCGCCCGGGCGGGCAGCACCGCCGTGAACGGGGCGCCGATCACGCTCGGGCAGGCCGGCAGCGCCGACCGCCACCGCCGACGGCGCACCGCATCGCCCACCCGGCCGCCGACCTCCCGCGGCCCCATCCGGGACAACCGCCGCAGGTACCAGCCCGCGCTCATGGTCATCGGGCCCTCGCCAACGTCACCGGCGCGCCGCCGGCCACGGCGGCCTGTACGGCGAGGGTGGCCGACGTGGTGGCGACCAGCGACTCCAGCGGCACCGGCATCGGACCGCCGGTCCGTACGGCCCTGATGAACGCGGCCAGCTCGGCGGCCTGGCCCTTGTCCCTGGCCTTGGGCAGCCGCGAGCTGACCCACCGCTTGCGGCCGTACACGCTCGCGCGCACGAAGTCGTCGAGCTTGAGCACCTTGCCGTCCGCGACGAGGTCCAGCGTCTCCTTGGGGAAGCCGGGCGCGCCGGTGGTGACGTAGCCGATGGTGGCGGTGGACCCGTCCGGGTAGCGCAACACGACCTGCAGGTCCTCGTTGCCGGCCGGGGCGACCGCGTACACCGAGACCGGGTCGGCGTCGAGCAGCCAGCTCGCCGTGTCGATGAAGTGCCCGCCCTCGCCGGCGAACCGCGAGCCCTCGGTACCCTGCTGGAGGTACCAGCTGCCGTGCCCGAGCCGGCCCGCGTTGACCAGGTAGCGCAGGCTCGCCGGACCGGTCCGGGCCCCGAACCGCTGCCGGGCCTCCCGCAGCAGCGGCGCGAACCGCCGGTTGAAGCCCACCTGCAGCCGGTCGTTGCCGGACTCCTCCACCGCCGCGAGGACACCGGCCAGCTCGTCCTCGGTGAGCGCCAGGGGCTTCTCCACGAACACCGTCTTGCCGGCCAGCAGCGCCTTGCGGGTCAGTTCGGCGTGCGAGCTGTGCCGGGTGACCACGAACACCGCGTCGATCGCCGGATCGCCCAGCACGGCGTCGAGATCGGTGGTCGCCTGGGCGAAGCCGAACTTGCGCTGCGCGTTGGCTGCGGACAGCGCCGTCGTGGTGACCACCGTCGACATCGTGACGCCGTCGCGCCCGGCCAGGTGCGGCAGCAGCATCGACGTCGCGTAGTTCCCCGCCCCGACGAACGCCAGCCGCACCGGCGCGTTGGTCGACCGTGCCGCAGCGGACGCCCCCGCGCCGCCGCGCCGTACCGCGGGCACGGTCACCACCGGGGTCTGTGCCTGCTCGTCCCCGTCCGCTGCCGCTTCCTCTTCCGCCGTGTGGTCGGGGTAGCGGAACAGCACGGCCACGGCCTTCAGCTCGCCGTCCTTCAGACGCTCGTACGTCTTGACGGCGTCGTCGAAGTCGGCGATGTGGGAGATCAGGGGTTCCACGTCGATCCGGCCGCGGGCGTGGAGATCGAGGAAGCACGCCAGGTTGCGGCGCTCGGTCCAGCGCACGTAGCCGATCGGGTAGTCCCGCCCGTCGAGCTCGTACTCCGGGTCGTAGCGCCCGGGGCCGTAACTGCGCGAGAACCGGACGTCGAGTTCCTTCTCGTAGTACGCGTTCCACGGCAGGTCCAGGCGGCACTTGCCGATGTCGACGACCCGGCCGCGGTCCCGGCTCAGCCGGGCGGCCAGCTCGACGGGCTGGTTACTGGCGCCGCCGGCCGCCAGGTACACCTGGTCCACGCCGTGACCGCCGGTGAGCTCGGCGACGGCGGCTTCCACGGCCGCCGACCCGGGATCGCCGCAGGCCGCGGCGCCCAGGCGCTCGGCGAGCTCGCAGCGCACCGGGTCGGGGTCGACCCCGACGACGCGGACTCCCGAGGCGGTCAGCAGCTGCACCACCAGCTGCCCGATCAGCCCGAGTCCGATGACCAGCGCCACCTCACCGAGCTGCGGCTCGCCCTGGCGGACGCCCTGCATCGCGATCGACCCGACGGTGCCGAAGGCCGCGTGCCGCGGCGCGAGGCCGTCCGGCACCCGGGCGTAGAGGTTCCTCGGCACCCAGTTCAGCTCGGCGTGCAACGCGTGCTCGTTGCCGGCGCAGGCCACCAGGTCGCCGACCGCCACGTCGTCGATCCCGGCGCCGACCTGCTCGACCACCCCGCACAGCGAGTAGCCCAGCGGCGTGTACGAATCCAGCTTGCCCATCACCTTTCGGTAGGTGGCGGGCAGCCCGTTCGTGGCCACGCTCTGCACGACCTTCGCCACCTGGTCCGGCCGGGAACGGGCCTTGCCCACCATCGACATGCCGGCCTCGGACACCTTCATGAGCTCGGTGCCGGTGGATATCAGCGAGTAGACGGTCCGCACCAGCACACCGCCCGGCTTGCACCCCGGCACCGGCACGTCGAGCAGCGCCAGCTCGCCGCTCTTGTAGTTCTGCACAACCTGTTTCACCCGAAGTCCCCTTGTTCCTCAGCCGTCTAGCGAGCGTGCAGGCCGGACCCGGAGGTCGCGCCGCGGTACCAGTACTCAAGCGTCAGCACGTGCCACAGGTGCTTGGAGAAGTCCCGCTGCCCGGCGGCGTCCTCGGCGACCATCCGCGCCAGCGCCTCGCGGCGCAGGAATCCGGAATTGACGAGCACGCCGTCGTGCACCACCTCGCGCACCAGCGGCGCCAGATCCCGGCTCATCCAGGCGCGCAGCGGGGCACTGAACAGGCCCTTGGGCCGGTACGCGATCTCCCGCGGCAGGATCGAGGTGGCCGCCTCCTTGAGGACGGCCTTGCCCTGCCGTCCGACGATCTTGCGGTCGCCGGGCACCGCGAACGCGGCCCTGACCACCTCGACGTCCACGTACGGCACCCGCACCTCGGTCGACGCGGCCATGCTGGAGCGGTCCGTGTAGGCGAGGTTCAGGCCCGGCAGGAACATCCTGGCGTCGCCCAGGCACATGCGGTTGACGAAGTCGTCGAGGTCGTTGTCCTCGTAGACGTCCGCGTGCTCGGTCAGCACGTCCTCGACCGTCCCGGCCAGGTCCGGATCGATCAGCGCGATCAGTTCGTCCTGGTCGTACATGGTGTAGCTGCGCCGGAACGCGGTCTCCTCCGGCAGGTCGGCGAAGGACAGGAACCGCTTGGCGAACCGCACCGACCGGTACCCCCGCCGGGCCGTGGCGACCGGCAGCCTGTCCACGGCCGCGGACACCCCGCGCCGCAGCGGGCGCGGCACGCGCTGGTAGCGCAGCGCGAGCAGGTTGGCCAGGTGCTTGCGGTATCCGGCGAACAGTTCGTCGGCGCCCATCCCCGAGAGCAGCACCTTCACCCCGGCCTCCCGGGCGGCCGAGCAGATCAGGAACGTGTTGATCGCGGCGGGGTCGCCGATCGGCTCGTCCAGGTGGTACGTCATCTGCGGCAGCAGGTCGAGCACGTTCGGAGCGATCTCGATCTCGTGCAGGTCGACGCCGAACCGCCCGGCCACCTGCCGGGCGTAGCGGAGGTCGTCCGGCATCGCCTCGAACCTGGCGTCCTCGGCGCGGAAGCCGATCGTGTAGGCGGAGATGCCGGGCCGGTCGCGGGCCGCCAGCGCGGTCAGGTAGCTGGAGTCCAGTCCGCCCGAAAGGAAGGTCGCCACCGGCACGTCGGAGAGCAGGTGGCGCCGGGTCGACTCCTCGACGACGGCCGCGATGTCCGGCCGCTCACCGGCCCGGGCCCGCTCCCGGCCTTCGGCGGCGACGTCCTTCAGGTGCCAGAACCGGCCGCGCTCCACCCGTCCGTCGGGCCGGCACCGCAGCCAGCTCCCCGGCGGCAGCTTCTCCGCCTCGCGGAACGCGCACCGCGAGTCCGGCACCCAGTAGTACAGCAGCGAGGCCACCAGCGCCGCGTGGTCCACCTCCAGCGACCCGCCGGTGGCGGCGGCGAGCGCCTTGAGCTCGGAGGCGAACACCAGACCCGCACCGCGCCGGAGCAGGAACAGCGGTTTGATGCCGAGTTGGTCGCGGGCGAGCACCAGCTCACCGGTCCGCTCGTCGAAGATCCCGAACGCGAACATGCCGCGCAGCCGGGGCAGGCAGTCCGTGCCCCAGCGCCGCCAGGCCTCCAGCAGCACCTCGGTGTCGGACGTGCCGCGGAAGCGCACCCCGGCGGCCGCCAGTTCGGCACGCAGCTCGGGCGCGTTGTACAGCTCGCCGTTGTACGTCAGGACGAGCCCGCCCGAGGCCATCGGCTGGGCGCCGGTCTCGGACAGGTCCATGATGGCCAGCCGACGGTGCCCGAGCTGCACGTCGCCGTCACCGACGGGATGGCCGTACCGGCCCGCCCCGTCCGGACCGCGATGGGCGAGGACATCGGTGAGCCGGTCGGTCACGGCCTTCCCGTCCGGCCATCGGTACGTGCCTGCGATACCGCACATGTCCTACCGTGCCTCCTGGTCGATGTCCGGCACTCGTGCCCATGACGGCCGCTCCGTCCGCGGCCGTCCCTCCCCCACTGCCTGAACGGCGTGGGAGGTACCCCCACCGTTCTGCCGGGCCGACCCCTCGTCGTGGCCGCGCAGCGCGGTGTGCGGCCCGTCCCACAGCGTGCCGTCGGTCCGGTCACGCGGATCGGGGTCGATCAGCACTACACCGACCACCGCGATGCGCTGGTCCGCGAGCTGCCGCGCCACGGTGTGCAGCCATGCGACGCTGCCGTGCCCGGCCCGTACGACGAGCACGGTGCGGGTGCCGAGGTACCGGAGGTCGGTCCACGCGGCGCCGGGCGCCACCGAGCCGACGCCGAGGCGGCGCTCCTCGTGCGACACGGCCGCAGCGCTCTCACCGGTGACCACCGTGGGGTCTCCCGGCTTCGGGCGCCGGCCGGCGAGCTGCCCGCCCGGCAGGGCGTCGACGACGGACACGGGCCCCTCCGCCGCCAGTGCGGCGGCGAGGTCCAGGGCGATCGCACCCGCGCTGCGCGCGCAGCCCAGCTCCAGCAGCGACACCGGTTCCGCGGAGCCGCGCACGGTGCGGGCCAGGGACGTGGTGAGCCGTTCGCGTGCCGCCCGGGTCCGTCGGCGCTGCCACCACCGCGCCCGCCCGCGGGGCACCCGGCGCAGCTCCGCAATGACCGAGGAGCCGAGGTGCGCCGCGATGTCCCGGCGGAGCACGGGGCGGTCCGCCACCACCGCGCCGACCGCGGCCACCGCGAGCCCGAGGACCAGCCCGAGGACCAGACCGATCCCGGCGTTGGTGACGGCGGCCCTGGGCAGGGAGTGCCGTACCGGGCGCGCGGCGTCCACGATCTGGGTGCCGACGACGAGCCGGGGCGCACCGATGCGCGCTTCCGCGGCGCGTTGCCCGAAGTCGGTGATCCGCGAGGTGAGTTCGGCCCGGCGGGCGAAGAGCGACTCCGTGTTCGCCGACGCCTTCGGCCCGCTCTCCGGCGGTCCGTCTCCGATCGCCTCGTTGACCTGGGCGAGTTCGTCCCGCATCTGGTCACGCCGGTCGAGCAGGGCCTTGGCCTCGGCGTCCGCGGCTTCCCGTATCCGCCGTACGTGGTCCGCCACGAACGCGTCGGCCAGCGCCCCGGCCCGGGCCACCGCCTGCGCGTCGCTGTCACCTGTCGCATCGATCTGCAACAGGTTGTTGGTCACGCCGGTACCGCCGTAGTCCCGCATGAAGTCCTCCGGCTTTTCCGGGGACTTGAGGGAACGAAGGGCCTGACTCGCGATCCGCGTGGTGTGCAGCAGCGCGACGTCGGTGCGGATCAGCGTTCCGGGGTCGTTCGGCTGGTCCGCCTGGTGCGCGACCAGCACCTTGGTCACCGCGGTCGGCGGGGGCGGCATGAGGAACGCCGCCGCGGCGCCGGCCAGCAGCCCCAGCAGCGCCATGGTGCACCAGAGGCGGCGGCGCCTGCGGACCGCGACCACCAGCGCCTGGAGGTCCAGCAGCGGAGCGGCGGCCGACGGCTCCGGTGTCGTGCTCGTCGTCACACCGAACCTCGCCCCGCGTCGGCGCCGACGGCGAGCGCCGGCGTCCCATCGTCCGGCGCCCCACCGTCCGGCGGATCGCCGACGGATCGGGCCGGACGGCTCCGCACCGCGCCGGCGAGGACGGCGCCGACGACCTCGTACGTGGCGTCCGCGCAGGCCTCGGCGATGCCGGCGAGCTCCGCCGCGGTCCAGCTGTCCGCGCTGAGCACGACCAGGGCGCCGGACTCGTCGTCGCGGTCCGGCACCAGCGGCCGGGACACCGAAACCCCCACCACCCGCAGCAGCGGATCGCTCTCCGCCTCGGCGACGAGCTGCCCGGCGGCCCGGTGGGCGATCTCGTCGCCCTCCGGGACGAGGACCAGCAGCCGCCGGGGCGCCGGCAGCTGCTCCCGGAGGCGGGCGCACACCCGCCGGTAGCGGATCCGCCTGCCCGCCTCGTCGCCGGAGGCCTGCGGGGCCGGCAGGTCCCACCGGACGTCGACGCCCAGCAACCGGCGGATCCGCGCCCACGGGCCACGGTCCTCCGGCCGCTGCGCGGGCCGTTCACCGGGTACGTCGACGGAGCCCAGCAGCGCCGAACCCAGCGCCGCGGCGATCTCCGGTTCGGTGCGCAGCCTGCGGCTCATCCGCGCGGCGGTGAGATGCCCGATGACCGCGAGCAGGAAGAACAGCAGCGCCCCGCCGACGACGAGCTGCGTCCTCGTCGGCGGTGCCTCGCCGGTGGGCCGGGCCGCCGGCCCCATGACGACCATGTTGGCCTTGGTGGCGGCCGGGTCGGCCTGGTCCAGCTTGTTGACGGCCTCCTGCAGCGCGGTGCGCAGCTTCGCGAGCTCGGTCCGGGTCTGGACGCTCTCCACGGTATTCCCGGGATCGGCCGCGTCGGCGAGGTCGGTGATGCGGCGGCTGGTCTGCACCACGATCTTGCGCAGCGCCTCGGGCCCGGCCGCCGCTTCGGGGTCGGTGTTGTCGCCGGCGATCCGCGCGGCGAACGCGACGAACTGCCGCGCCACCTGGTCGGAGAGCTGTTGGGCGCGCTCCGGGGTGTCGGCCGTACCCGAGATCGTGATGATGTTGCCGTCGGCGGCCTTGGCGCTGACCCGGTCCCGGAGGCCGCGGCCGCCGACGCCGGACCAGCCGAGCGTGGCGGCCGCGCGGTCGACCACCACCGAACTGGTCGCGATCTGAGACTGGGTCAGCAGCTCGCGCTCCTCCCACGCACCCGGCAGCAGTACCGAAGCCGAGGTCGTGTAACGCGGCGGAAGGAGCAAGGAGGTGCCGTAGCCGACGAGCGCCCCCACCGCCGCGAGGACGGTGAGGAGCCGCCAGCGCCCGCGGACGATCCGGCCGATCGTGACCAGGCGTATCGTGTCATCGCTCAACGGTGCGGTCTCCTCGGTGCCCGTCCCGTTCGCCCGCGGGCACCGGAGTGTGATCCCGGCAGGCAGCGGCGTAGGCGGCGAGCAGCGACGCTTGCGAGTTCCGCCAGGCGAGCGGCCCGTTGATCCGCTCCTGGCCGATCTTTCCCATCCGGGCCCGCTGCTCCGGATCGTCCAGCAGCAGCGCGATGAGCCTGGCGAACTCGGCCTCGTCGTTGGCGGGCGCGTAGACGGCCGCGTCACCGGCGGAGACCCTCGCCTCCCGGAGGTCGAACGAGACGATCGGCCGGCCCATCACCATGTACTCCAGGACCTTGTTCATGGTCGACACGTCGTTGAGCGGATTGTGCGGGTCGGGGGACAGGCACACGTCCGCGGTCGACAGGTAGCGCGCCAGATCGGCGTCCGGTATCCGCCCGGTGAACTGGACCTGCTCGGAGAGCCCGAGCCGCCGGGACAGCTCCACCATCGCGTCGAAGGTGTCGCCGGCCCCGACGAACACCGCGTGCCAGTCGGTCCGCCCCTGCTCGTCACGCAGCTTCGCGAGGGCCCGCAACGCGTAGTCGACACCGTCCTGCGGGCCCATCACGCCGAGGTAGCACAGCAGATGGGGCTTGCCGCGCTTCAGCTCCTCCTCGGGCGGCACCGGCTGGAACCGGTCGGTGTCGGGCGCGCTGCGCACCACGAAGACGTCCCCCGGGCGCCGGCCGCCGCGGCGCAGCGCCACGTCCCGGTAGCTCTCGTTCGTGGCGAGCACGACGTCCGCGGCCCGGTAGGTCAGCCGCTCCAGCGCGCACACCGCGCGGTAGAGCAGGTCCTTTCCGCGGTCGAACCGCGAGAGGTACAGCTCGGGCACCAGGTCGTGCTGGTCGAAGACGAACCGCGCCCCGCGCCGCTTCAGCCACAGCGCCGGCAGGAACAGCAGGTCCGGCGGATTGCAGGCGTGGACCACGTCGACCGGGCCGACCCTGCGGGCCAGCCGGAACGTGTGCCACAGCGCCGTTCCGTACTCCTGGACGAAGCCGGCCGGCCCGCCGGTGGCCGCGCGCAACGGGTAGCGGTGGATCCGCACCCCGTCGATCACCGCCTCCGCCTCCGTGTCCCGCTTTTCCCCCCGGGGGCAGATGACGTGCACCGTCCAGCCCGCGTCGCGCAGCGTCGTGCACTCCTGCCACACCCGCCGGTCGAACGGCACCGACAGGTTCTCCACCAGGACCAGCGCGCGACGGGTCCGCCCGTCGCCGCCGTTCGCGTCACCAAGCAAGGCCCATGTACCCCGGTTCGGTCCGGCGCGCCTCGGCGTCGGGAAGGCGGATGAGGTCGACGATCACCGGGCCGTCGCCGTGCGGCAGCGCCGACAGGACGGCCGGGTCCTTGGTCCCGACAAGGCACACCTCGGCGTGTTCGAGGACCTCGTCGACGGACTCGGCGAGCAACTGCGCGAGGTGCGGCAGCCGGGTCTCGATGTACTCGCGGTTCGCGCCGAGCAGCCGGGACAGGTTCACGTTGGGGTCGTAGATCCGCAGGTCGTACCCCTTGCCGAAGAGCCGCTCGGCCAGCTCGACGAGCGGGCTCTCGCGGAGGTCGTCGGTGCCGGGTTTGAAGGACAGTCCGAACAGTCCCACCCGGCGCTTGCCGGTGCGCTCGACCAGCTCCACCGCGCGCTGCAGGTGTTCGGAGTTGGAGGGCAGCACATGGGCGAGGATGGGCACCGAGACGTCGGCCCGGCCCGCCGCGTGGACCAGGCTGCGCAGGTCCTTGGGCAGGCAGGAGCCGCCGAAGGCGAAGCCGGGCCGCAGGTAGGCGGAGCTGATGTTCAGCTTGCGGTCGGCCAGGAACACGTCCATCACCTGGTGCGAATCCACCCCGAGCGCCTGGCACACCGCGCCCAGCTCGTTCGCGAAGCCGATCTTGAGGCCGTGGAAAGCGTTGTCCGCGTACTTGATCGCCTCGGCCGTCGGGATCGGCACCCGGAACACCTCGGCCGACAGGCCTTCGTACAGCGCCGCGACCACGTCGCCGCTCGCCGGGTCGAGCTCGCCGATGACGGTCTTCGGCGGGTCGAAGAAGTCCCGCACGCTCGTGCCCTCGCGCAGGAACTCCGGGTTGACCGCGACCCCGAAGTCCACCCCGGCGGTGCCGCCGACGTACTTCTCCAGGATCGGGACCAGCAGGTTCAGGCAGGTGCCCGGGAGCATGGTGCTGCGGAACACGACGGTCTGCCGCCCGCCCCGCTCGGCCACCGCGGCACCGATCTGCTCGGTGACCCGCTCCAGATACGTGGTGCACAGGCTGCCGTTGGGCTCCGACGGCGTGCCCACGCAAATCAGCGACACCTCACTGCCCATGATCGCTTCGCGGACGTCGCGGGTGGCGCGCAACGCTCCGGTGCGTACGACCTCGGCGATGAGCTCGCCGATCCGCTCCTCGACCACCGGGGCCTTGCCCTCGTTGACCAGGTCGACCTTCACCTGGTTCACGTCCACCCCGATGACCTCGTGGCCCATGCTGGCCAGGCACGCGGCCGACACACAGCCCACGTAGCCCAGCCCTAAGACGCTGACCCTCATGACGCGTTCCTCCCCCCGGGCAGGCCCTTGTGGCCCGCCGTCCGCGCGCCGACCGGGCGGCGCTCCCCGCGCATCAGTAGGCCCCCTGCCCTTGGAGCACCGCACGCAGCGTCTTCCACAAAATCACCGTGTCGAGGGCGAGCGACCAGTCCTCCACGTACCGCAGGTCCAGCCGCACCGCCTCCTCCCACGGCAGATCGCTGCGTCCACTGACCTGCCACAGGCCGGTGAGCCCGGGCTTGACCAGCAGCCGCCGCCGGATGTCCGGTCCGTACGCGGCCGACTCCTCCGGCAGCGGAGGCCGCGGACCGACGAGCGACATCGATCCGGTGAGTACGTTGAACAGCTGCGGGAGCTCGTCGAGCGAGTACCGGCGCAGCATCGATCCGACCCGGGTCACCCGCGGATCCCGGCGGAGTTTGAACAGCGGGCCGGCGCCCTCGTTGAGGTCGGCCAGCTCGGCACGGGTCCCGTCGGCCCCGGCGACCATGGTGCGGAACTTGACGATGGTGAACTCGCGGCCGTCCTTGCCGACCCGGCGCTGGCAGTAGAACACCCCGCCGCGGCTGTCCGTCAGCACGAGCAGCGCGACGCACACCATCAGCGGTGCGAACAGCATCAGCAGGAGCGCCGCGCCCATCCGGTCCGCGACCTCTTTGACCGCCCGGGGACCTCCGGTGAAGGTCGGCATGCTGACCCGCAGCAGCGGTATCCCGAGCACCGCGTCGACGTGCAGCCGCGGGCCGGCCACCTCCATCAGCACGGGGGCCACGACCATGTCGGCATCGCTGCCTTCGAGGTTCCACGCCAGTCGTTGCAGCCGGTCCGGCGACCAGTGCGGGTCGGGTGTGACCGCGACGACACGGTAGCCGTCGCGGCGGACGTGGTTGGCGACCGCCGCCAGCGGTCCGACGACCGGCACTCCGTCGACGTGGTCACCGTCGGCCCCGAGGCCGTCCGGCGTGCAGACCGCCTCCACCCGCCAGCCGAGGTGCGGGAACTTGCGGGTCCGGGTGATGAGGTCGCGCACGGTGGCCAGGCTCCCGGCGGCGAGCACCGGGCGCAGGCACCGTCCGTCCTTCCGCTGCCTGTGCAGCCACAGGCGCAGCAGGTACCGCTCGGTCATGGTGACGAGCGTGATGGCCGGGATCGCGACGAAGATCCACAGCTTGATGTTGCGCGAGGTGAGGGCTATCCCGCCGAGCGCCAGCACGACGGCCGCCGTGAACAGCGAGCGTCCCAGCCGGCGGAATTCCTCGGCGCCCTGGCCGAGCACCGCCGGAGCCCACGCGCGGCCCACCGCGAGCGCCCCCAGCACCAGCAGTTCGGTGCCGAATGCGAGAATTCCCCACTTCTCGTGCCAGTTGGCCGCGTCCCTGGCCCCGAAGAAGACTCCGATCGCCGCCACCACGACGGCGGTTGCCACGGCATCAGCGGTGACGACGGTCCGGCGATACCGCTGTTCCCAGTCCATCGCGGGCCGGTCGACTTTCCCGTTTGCCGGCCGCCCGCGCGCCGCCGGAAACGGGTTGACTAATTCCCTCTGCTGCACAGGACCCCCCCAGGTCACCAGTGGTTCGGAGTGTTCTCTCCACACTGTGTTTCTCATTCGGGAGGCCCCCACCTCACGAATGGCATACCGGCTATTGCGGCGTTACTTGAACACTCACCCAGGCGGCAGCGGACCCGGATGTTCTATCAGACTCTTCAGTGCGCGGGAACCCGTCGAAATATCGGAGTGCTCCCCGCGCCCCCCTCTCGGGCACCAGGAATTGATCACTTATCCGGCCGGCGCCGAGAATGCGACTTGCGGCTGTCCGTAGCGCCAAACCTGTAGATCGCTCATTGTCGCCTTGTGGCCGAGCAGCTGAAGCACGGGTCAATCTAGACCATCGGGGCTCATCCGGAGAGGTGATGTGTGGAATCTGCGCTCAAGCTGCGAAGGCGGACCACCGGCGGGTCCCCGCCCGCCGGTGTGCCGGCAGCGGAGACGTGCCCGGTGACCTGTGGCGACGTGAATTCTCCGGCAGTGTTCCCGCCGGTCGCCGGCGGGTCCGCACGCGTGGGGTGTGGGGGTGCACCGGGGGCGCAACGGGGCGCACTGGTCGATTCGACGGCGGCCGCGAGACCGTCGAGTGCGCGTCGGATGCCTCGATGCCTGCCCGCAGGATGGAGATCCTTTCCCCCGCGTTGGCCGGAATTCCATTCTCCGGCCGGCCGGTGGGGATCGCCGCGCGGCAGCGACGGAATGAGAATCCGAACCATGCGTCGACCCTTCGCGCACGCGTAGAGCAATCGTCGTCCAATTGCCCGGAGCCGTAGTGCGGGCGCGGTTCCGGAAAGCATTCCAGTTGCCGTTTGCGATCGCCGCCGCAGCTGCGCGGATCCGTTACGCACCGCCCGGCCGGGGACGGCCCGGGGCCTGTGGGTAGGGTGAGCGCGCTCCGGAGGGCCGGGGTCCGATCACTTATGGGGTAGGGAATGGCGAAGCACCGTTTGTCCAGAAAAGGCCGCTACATCGCCCTGGCGACGACAAGCGTCGTCGTCGTGGCCGGCGCCGGGATCGCGGCGCAGACCTCGGTGGCGGCCACGGCGTGGCCCGCGCAGAGGACCTACACGGGCCGGGCGTTCGACGCCTGCACCGCCCCCTCGCTCACCGCGATGACGGCGTGGAAGAGGGACGCCTACTACGGCGGCGTCGCCGTCTACATCGGCGGCAGGAACCGCGGCTGCGCCCAGCCCAATCTGACCAAGCCCTGGGTGAAGTCCGTCGACGCGCTCGGCTGGCGGGTCATCCCGCTGTACGTGGGCGCCCAACCGCCCTGTCAGCAGAGCGGGAGCAAGGAGCGGTTCACCACGGCCAACGCGGCCTCGGTCGGCGTGAGCAACGCCAACGACGCGCTCTCCAAGGCCGCGGCGCTCGGCATCGTCCCCGGCAGCCCGGTCTACCTCAACATGGAGGCCTACGACATCTCCGACAAGGCCTGCAACGACGCCACGTTGACGTACGTGCGGGCCTTCAGCCGGACCCTGCGCGCCAAGACCTACCGCGCCGGCCTCTACGGCTTCAGCAGCTCCAGCGCCAAGGCGATCGCCACCGCCAAGGACCGCACGGACCTGCCGGGCAACCTCTGGTACGCCCTCTGGAACGGCCGGGAGACCACCACCGGCGACTGGCCATGGGACCCCAAGCTGTACACCGGACACAGCCGCGGCCACCAGTACAAGGCCAACAGCAAGGAGACCCGCGGGGGTCACACCATCAACGTCGACCGCAACGCCTGGGACGCCCCGGTCGCCATCATCGGCTGACCGGCGGGCGTCCGCGACCACGCCACCGACCGTACCGAACACGGCGGATGGTCACTCACGCGGAACCATTGGCCCCCGTTCGCACTCTCTGCTGGGGCAGGCAGAGTACGACGAACGGGGGACGCCATGAACAGGCGCACATTGCTCGCAGCGGGAACCGGCTTCGCGGCGGCCGCCGCCTGGACGGTCGGGAACGGGCAGGTCAACGCCGCGCCCGGGCACGGCTCCACCGCCAACGCCGGCCGCCGGGCGGGGACCCGGGGGACCGCGTCCGCCGCGGCCGGCCGCGCGGGCGCGCCCACCGCCGCCGACTGGACCGCGCTCGGCAGAGGACTCCAGGGCCGTCTCATACGGCCCGGCGACGCCGACTACGCCACCGCCCGCCAGCTGTACAACACCCGCTTCGACGGCCTGCGTCCCGCCTCCGTCGCCTACACGGCCAACACCACCGACGTCGCCGAGTGCCTGGCCTTCGCGCGCCGCCACGGCACGCCCGTCGCCATCCGCAACGGCGGACACTCGTACGCCGGTTGGTCCAGCGGCAACGGACGCCTGGTCATCGACGTCTCCGCGCTGAAGTCCATACGCACCGACTCCGGCAGCGCCGTCATCGGCGCCGGCGCCAAGCTCATCGACGTCTACACACAGCTCGGCGCGCACGGCGTCACCGTCCCCGGCGGCTCCTGCCCCACGGTCGGCATATCCGGCCTCACCCTCGGCGGCGGCCACGGCGTGGTCTCCCGCGCCTACGGCCTCACCTCCGACAGCCTCACCGGCGCCCGCATCGTCACCGCCGACGGCAGGACCCTCGACGTGTCCAAGGACCGGGAGGCCGACCTGTTCTGGGCGCTGCGCGGCGCCGGCAACGGCAACTTCGGCGTCGTCACCGAACTGCGGTTCCGCACCCACAAGGCCGCCGACGGCGTCACCGCCTACATGACCTGGCCCTGGTCGAAGGCCGCCGCCGTGCTCCGCTCCTGGCAGGAATGGGGCCCGCGCCAGCCCGACGAGATCTGGTCGGCGCTGCACCTGTCCGCCGCCCCCGGCCGCACCCCCACCATCTCCGTGGCCTGCTTCTCGCTCGGCACGTACGGCGCGCTGCAGAACGCCGTCGACCGGCTCGCGGACGGGGTCGGCGGCCCCGGCCCCGCCTCGTACGTCACCCTGAAGCGCCGCGGCTACCTCGACACCATGCGGATGTACGCGGGCTGCGCGACGAAGTCCACCACCCAGTGCCACCTGCCCGGCAAGACCCCCGGGCGGCAGCCCACCGGCATGCTCCAGCGGGAGACGTACGGGGCGCGCTCGGACTTCTTCGACCGTTCGCTGAGCGCCGCCGGCATCCGGGCGCTGCTCGACCAGGTCGAACGCTACGGGCGCCGCACCGGCGGCGGCGGAGCCGTCTCCGTGGCGCTCACCGCGCTCGGCGGAGCCGTCAACCGCGTCTCCCCGCAGGCCACGGCCTTCGTGCACCGGAACTCGCGCTTCCTGGCGCAGTACACCGCGTCCTGGCCCGCCGGCGGGTCCGGCAGCGTGCAGACGGCCTGGCTGGACGGCGCGCACGCGGCGATGCGGCGCTATGCCTCGGGCGCGGCGTACCAGAACTACACGGACGCGACCCTCAAGGACTGGCGCTCCGCGTACTACGGACCGGCCGCCGACCGGCTGACCAGGCTGAAGAAGCGCTACGACCCGAACCGCCTCTTCGACTTCCCCCAGGCCCTGTGAAGCCGTGACGACGGGGAGGAACGCACAGTGACCGCGTCGTCACCCTGACGGCCTACCCGCGCCGGCTCCGCCCGTAGCGCGCTCATCGCGGCGTCCACCGCGGCGGATCCCGCGGGGCGCCGGCCGGCCGACCCGTTCGTCGGGGCGCTATGTCTGCATTGCGTAGATATTCTGAAGGGTGTGATCGAGTCTGGACGGCCGCGGCCCCGTCGGCGATACGGCCGGGGAATGCTCGTGCGGCTGTCGCCGGTCATCCTGACCGTCGTGATCGCCAGCCTGGCCTACTCCACCCCGCCGGAAATGGCCTTCAGCCGCCTCCTGCCCGCCGCGCCGGCCCTGGCCGCCGCCATGTGGCCGGTCCTGCCCACCGTGCTGCTCGGGACGGTCTGCCTCCTGCTGATGATCGGCCTCAGCCTCGTCTTCCCCGACCTGGGAACGTGGTGGACGGCCGCGGGGATCATCGCGGTCACCGTGGCCGCCGCGTACGGAAGCCACGTCCGGCTCCAGCGGGAGCGGACCCTCTTCCAGGTGCGGCTCGTCGCCGACGCGGCGCAGCAGGTGGTGCTGAGCCCCATGCCGCGCCGCTTCGGGAACGTCGAAATCGAATCGCTGTACCTCGCGGCCGCGGCGGAGGCCCGCATCGGCGGGGACTTCTACGAGGTGGTCGACACCCCGTACGGCGTCAGGCTGCTCATCGGTGACGTGCGGGGCAAGGGCCTGCCGGCCGTGGGGGCGGCCGCGGCGATCGTCAACGCCTTCCGGGAGGCTGCCTACGGGGAGAGAGACCTGGTCGACGTGGCGCGCAGGCTGGACGCCAGCAGCAGCCGCTACAACGCCGCCTTCTCCACGGACGGGCCGCTGGAGCGCTTCGCCACCGCCCTTCTCGTGCAGATCCCGCACGGGGGAGGGCGCATCGACATCCTCAACTGCGGGCACCCCCCGCCGATGCTCGTGAACCGCCGGCAGGTCCGCGTCATCGAGTCCGCCGTCCCCTCGCCGCTGCTCGGTCTAGCGGAGCTGATCGGCGATCACTACAACGCCGACACCGTCGACTTCGCCCCCGGCGACCTGCTGCTCCTGTACACCGACGGGATCGCCGAAGCCCGCGCCCGCGACGGCGAGTTCTTCCCCCTGGCGGCCTGGATGCGCCACCAGCCCCAGAGACCGCCCCGCGAACTGCTCGCGGCTCTCCACCGCGACCTCCTCCGCTACAGCAGAGGACGCCTGGACGACGACATCGCCGCCCTCGCCGTACGCCTGTCCGAGCCCTGAGCGGGCACCGTTCGCGATCAGGACGGCGAAGGCCGGCTCGACGGCGACGGCACAGGAGCCCGAGGGCGGCGACGACCGCCACGTGTGGAAGGCCCCCGGCCTTTCCGTCGTGCTCTGGTGGTTGGGCCCGCACGCGGGGCACCCGTCGTCGGTTCTCGCCTTGACATCCCCCGCTCCCTCGCTTCACTATTCACTACTCAAATAGTGAAATGGTGGTTGCCGGGATGATCGAATACCGGATCGACCGGCGCAGCGGGGTCGCCACCTACGTGCAGATCGTCCAGCAGACCAAACAGGCCCTGCGCCTGGGCCTGTTGGAGCCGGGGGACAAGCTTCCGGCCGCCCGGGAGGTCGTGGAGGCCACGGCGGTCAACCCGAACACGGTGCTCAAGGCCTACCGGGAGCTCGAACGGGAGGGCTTGGTCGAGGCCCGCCGCGGGCTCGGCACGTTCGTGCGCAGATCGCTCGGTGCCGCACCCGGTGACTCGCCGCTGAGGGGCGAGCTCTCCGAATGGACGTCACGTGCTCGGACGGCCGGCCTGGAGCGGGACGACGTGGCGGCACTCTTCGCCGCCGTGCTGGACGAGCACTTCGATTCCACCGCAAAGGGACAGGAAAACCGATGACGGGCCATGCCATCGAGGCGATCGGGCTGACGAAGACGTTCCGGCGGCGAGGCGGATGGGCCCTGCGCGACTGTACGTTCCAGCTGCCGGCCGGACGTGTCTGTGCGCTCGTGGGGCCCAACGGCGCGGGCAAGTCCACGCTGCTCGCCCTGGCGGCGGGACTGATCGCCCCCGACGAGGGTTCGGTCACGGTGCTCGGCGGACACCCGGCCCACGTCCGGTCCCGCATCGCCTTCGTCTCCCAGGGCAAGCCGCTGTACGCACAGCTCACCGTCGCCGAGACGCTTCGCCTGGGCGCCGACCTCAACCCCGACAGCTGGGACGCGGGCACCGCCGAGGGGATCGTGACGGGCGGCGGCCTGGACCTCGGAGCCCGTGTCCGCTCGCTGTCCGGCGGCCAGCGCACCCGGGTGGCACTCGCCCTCGCCCTGGCCAAGCGGCCCGAACTCCTGCTGCTGGACGAGCCGATGGCCGACCTCGACCCGCTGGCCCGGCACGAGCTGATGGCCACCCTCATGGTCACGGCCGCACGGTACGGCACCACGATCGTGATGTCCTCACACGTGATCGCCGAACTGGAGGACTGCTGCGACCACTTGCTGCTGGTCGGCGACGGCCGGGTGCGCCTGGCGGGCAACATCGACGACCTGCTGGCCGCACACACGCTGATCACGGGCCCCGCGCGCGGGGCCACCGCCGCCGACTGCGACCTGGCCCCGCACGTCCCCGTGGAAGCCCGTATCACCGGCCGCCAGATCACCGCCCTCGTCCGCCCCGCGGGGCCTCTGACCGACGACTGGAAGACCAGAGAGCTGACCTTGGAGGCACTGGTTCTCGCCCATCTGCGCAACCCGTCGGCGCCCCCACTGACCCTCGGCTCCCCTCGTGCCTCCGCCACGCCCCAGGAGGCGATATCCGCCTCCACCCTGTCCCAGGAGACGACCGCATGACCGCCCCCGCCCCCACCACTCCCGAGGCCGCGTGGAGTTCTGCAGGCGTGCCCCGTCTGACCCGGTGGCTGCTGCGCCTGCACCGCCCGGCCCTGTGCGTCTGGGTCGGCCTCGCGGTCGCGTTGTCGGCCGCGCTGCTGTGGCTGGGCGGTCCGCTCACCGAAGCCTCCGCGGCGGCGTGGCAGCAGTACGACGCCTGCGGTGGCGCGCTGACCTGCGCCTACGACCAGCCCGCGATCCTTCGCTACAAGGACGTCTACTCCCTCACCACCTTCGGCGTCCTCGCCGTTCCCTTCCTCGTCGCCGCCTGGGCCGGAGCCATGCTGACCAGCAGGGAACTGGAGACGGGCACCGCCCAGCTGACCTGGACCCAGTCGGTTTCCCCGGTGCGCTGGCTCACCGCCAGACTCGCCGTCCCGGCCGTCCTCGTCGCCGCCGGCACGAGCCTGCTGGTCGCGCTCCACCACCATGCCTGGTCGGCCGGCCGGGGTCGCATCGGGAGCGCCAAGCCCTGGTCCGACCTCCCGACCTTCTACGCGGGCGGGCCCCTCACGGTCGCCCTGGCCCTGCTGGGCCTCGCTGTCGGAGCCCTGGTCGGCCTCCTGTGGCGCCGCTCCCTGCCCGCTCTCGTCACCTCGGTCGTCGCGACTGTCGGCGTGTTCGGCATCGGCCTCGCGGCACTTCCCCATCTGTGGCCCACCGTGACCGACGTGAGCCTCCGGGCGGAGGGCACCCCGACGGGCTCCGGGCTGGCGGTCCGGATGGGCCTCCTCACCTCCACCGGCGCCCGGCTGCCGGACCCCTACTGCGGTGGCGACGGCTATCCCGACTGCCGCGCCGTGTACGACAGGCTCGACGCCGTCGGCTATTTCCGCGAGTACCACCCCCTCTCCCACTACTGGCCCCTCCAGCTCACCGGGACCGCCCTCATCCTCACCATCGGTGGCCTGCTGGTCCTGGCCGCGTTCGGCGTGCTGAAGCGCCGTACGGGAGGCACCCCGCGGCGTCCGGGAAGCGCGGTGTGAGCGCGGCTCTTCACCGGGCCCGGTTCGTCCGTCCGCCTGCGGGCGGCATCGCGCCGAGGACCGCGGCGGGCGCCGGATCCGCCTGCCGCCGACCCGTCCTGAGCCCCGCCTATCCTGTCCGGATGATCACTCCCATTGAACTCGTCATATTCGACTGCGACGGCGTGCTCGTCGACAGCGAGCGGATCGCCGTGCGCGTGGAGGCCGCCGTGGGTGCGGAGATGGGGTGGCCGCTGACGGAAGCCGAGGTGATGGACAGGTTCGTCGGCCGGTCGAGTGCGTCGATCGGCGAGCTGATCGCCGCCCGTCTGGGCGCGGATCGGGCTGCCGCCTGGCAGGAGAGGTCCGCGCAGCTCCACCGCGAGGCCGTCGATGCCGAACTCACGCCGGTCGACGGCATTCGCGAAGCGCTGGACGCCATCGCGCTTCCCACCTGCGTGGCGTCGAGCGGCAGCCACGACAAGATGCGCCACACCCTCGGCCACACCGGGCTCTACCAGCACTTCGAGGGGCGCATCTTCAGTGCCAGCGAGGTCGCCCACGGCAAGCCCGCCCCCGATCTCTTCCTCCACGCGGCGGCGCGCATGGGCGTCGAACCCTCGGCCTGCATCGTCATCGAGGACAGCAAGTACGGGGTCCAGGCCGCCCGCGCGGCCGGCATGCGGTCGCTCGGCTACGCCGGTGGCCTGACGCCGGCCGAGTGGCTCGAAGGCCCGAACACCGTGGTGTTCGACGACATGCGCAAGCTGCCGACGCTCCTCGCCACGGCCTGACCACCCGGGACCGTCCGCGGCCCGACCACCTGCCCGGACGAGGAGGATCGGCCCCGTTGAACGGCGGGCGCACGCTTCACGTACGGACGGCTCCCGCCGGCCGCCGCCACGCGAGCGGTTGATGCTCTGAAATGATCACCGCGTGACGACGACCGACTCCCACGAACGACCTGACGTGACGGCACGCGAATTCCGCGTGCCGACCTCCGACGGCAGCGGCCGGCTGTGGGCTGAGCGCGACGGCCACGGCGATGGCACCGGAAGCCCGGTCGTGCTCCTGCACGGCGCCGGCATGGACTCCCGCCTGTGGGACGCCGTCGTTCCCGAGCTGGCCCGCCACCACGACGTGATCCGCTACGACGCCCGCGGGCTGGGACGCTCCACGCCACCGGACAAGCCGTTCAGCGACGTCGACGATCTGTGCGCCGTCCTTGATCACTTCGGCCTCCGCCGAGCCGCCCTGGTCGGTCTGAGCATGGGCGGGGAGACCGCGCTGGACTTCACGCTCGCCCACCCGGAGCGCGTCACCGCACTCGCCCTGGTCGGCGCCTCGGTCAGCGGCCACGTCTGGCCGCAGAGCACCGAGTCGTCGGCGTACGCCACGGCCCGCCGCGAGCGGTCGGCGGCCACGCTGGCGGACCTGGAACTGGCGGTCTGGGCAGCCATGGGCCGCACGGCTCCCGGGGGAGAACTCATCGAGGCCATGGTCGCCTCGAACGCCGAGCGGCGACTGGTGAGCGAACAGCACTGCGTCGTCTCCACGGGCCGTGACGCCGAACCGCACCTCGGGGAGATCGCCGTGCCGACGCTCGTCGTCCACGGCGACCACGACCACTCGGAGATCGCCGCGATCGCCCGGAGACTCGTCACCGACATCCCCGGCGCCCACGGCGAGACGATCCCGGACGCCGACCACTAGCTGCCCCTCCGCACACCCGAACGCCTCACCAGGCTCCTGCTGTCACACCTGCCGTGACACGGCCGAGGCACTAGGGGCGGCGGGCCAGCAAGTGGGCGTCGAGGTAACCCCGTTCGGAGGCCGGGTCGTAGGTCAGCCGGGCGAACGGTACGAGCCCGGCCCCGGCCAGCAGCTCGGCGAACCGGTCCACCGGCCAGCTGTACGCGGGCGTCACCTTGTGGTCGAAGCGGATCGGCCCCGGTCCCTCGGTCGCGAAGAACGAGACCATGAGCAGGCCCCCCGGTGCCAGGACGCGCACCTGCTCGGCGAGCAGCGCGGGCAGCTCCGCAGGCGGGGTGTGGATCATCGAGTAGTGGGCCAGCACACCGCCGAGCGCGCCGTCCTCGACGGGCAGGGCCTCCATCCGCGCCTCGTCGAACCGCAGTGCAGGATGGGCCCGCCGGGCGTGGTCGACCATGGCCGGGGAGAGGTCGATCCCGAAGGCGTCCAGCCCCAAGTCGTGCAGCATGGCCGTCAGATGCCCGGGCCCGCACCCGACGTCGGCCGCCCGCAGGTTCCCCGTCCCGCGCACCAGCTCGGCGAAGGTGCCGATCATGTTCCGCGCGAACGGCTGAGTCTCCAGCCGATTCGCGAACAGCGACGCGTACAGCTCGACCACCCCGTCATAGGCGGCCCTGGTCTCGTTCTGATGTCCCACCACGGGGAAGAAGCTAACACCCGCGCCGTTCGCAGCCGTTCTCGGCCGGGGCGGGCGGGCCCGGGGCGGGCCGGGCCGCCCCGGAGCCCCGGTCAGTCGACCGCGATGGTGTTCTGGGCGGCGCCGACGCGCCAGGCGCCGTCCTCCTTGACCAGGACGTAGAACGGGCGGCCCTCGGGCCGGTCGGCGATCCGGGTGCCGTCGTGGCGGACCGGCTGCTGACGGACGTTCACCGCGGCGACGTCGGGCCGCAGGAACAGCACGCGCTCGACGTCGTAGACGGCGGTGGACTCGGCCGTCGCCCCGGGCAGCACCTTCCCGGTGAAGGACGCGATCTCCTCGAAGCCCGACAGCCGCTTGCCGTGGCCGGTGGTCCACACCGGGTCCTCCCGGCGGAAGAGGGTCAGGAACCGGTCGACCAGCTCGTTCTGCTGGGCGTGCTCGACCTCGGCGACCAGGCGGCGGATCGCGGCGACCTCGGCGTCCGTCTCCGGGCCGTCGGGGGCGCCGAACACCTCGACCGGCCGGTACGACCCCGACACCAGCTCGGCCACCGCGCCCGGCCGGCCCGGCCGCCAGCCGAGGGCGGTACGGGCGGCGGCGCCGCTGACGCTCTGGTCGAGGGCGAGCGCGTCCGCGAAGGGCGAGCCGAAGACCTCGGCGGCCTGCTCCACGGGCACCACCTGCGGGGCGGCGAGCACGCCGGCCGCGCGGCCGGCGGCCCGGGCGAGGTCGCGGACCGGGACGGCCGACTCGCCGACGCCGTGCCAGACGGTGCCGGCCTCGGCCCGCTCGACGGCGGCCACGAACAGTTCGGCCAGGTCGTCCACGTGGACGGTCGGCCAGCGCACGCCCTCCTCCCCGTAGTACTCGGGTACCCCCTGGAGGCGGGCCCGGTCGACCAGGATGGCGGGGATGCCGCCGCCGCGGCCGTACACGATGCCGGGTCGGACGACGACCGCGCGCACGCCCTCGGCGACCTCGGCCAGCACCTGGCGCTCGATGCGCGGGCGGTAGCCGACGATGTCGATCGGGTGGGTGGCGGCGTCCTCGCCGACCTCCTGCGCCTCGCCGGTGGCGCCGAGCACCCAGACGCCACTGGTGTAGACGAAGGGCCGGCCGGTGCCGCGCAGCGGAGCGGCGAGCGCCTCGATGACGGTCGTGTCGATGTCGGCGTCGCCGCTCGGGGGAGCCAGGTGGATCACGGCCTCGATGTCGGGGGTCACCGCACCGACCAGGGAGGCCGGGTCGGCGGTGTCGCCGACCAGCTGGGCGTGCCAGCCCCGGCCGGGCTGGGGCTCGGCGCCGCGGGTGAGCGCGACGACCCGGTGGCCGGCGGCGGTGAGGTGGTCGGTGACGGCGGAGCCGATGTAGCCGGTGGCGCCGGTGAGCAGAACCTTCATGACGTTCCCCCTCGGACGAAAATTTCGATGTCGAAACAATAGGCAGGGGTGGTCATTGATGTCAAACATTTCCATGTCGAGATGTTAGGCTCGGGGCATGACGGAACAGCAGCCGCAGCACGACGGCGTCGACCGCATCACCGCACAGTGGCGCGCGGTCCGCCCCGACCTGGACACCTCGCCCATGGCCGTGATCGGCCGCCTCTCCCGCGCCTCGCGCCTGCTGGAACGGGGGATCAAGACCAACCTCGCCGACCACGGGGTCGAACCCTGGGAGTTCGACGTCCTGGCCACCCTGCTGCGCTGCGGCCCGCCGTACGTCCTCACCGCCGGCGAGCTCAGCTCGGCCGCGATGGTCAGCTCCGCGGCCCTCACCAACCGCATCGACCACCTCGTGACGAAGGGTCTGGTCGACCGGGCCGTCGACCCCGCCCACCGCCGCCGGGTGCTGATCTCCCTGACCGGCACCGGCCGGGAACTGGCCAACCGCCTCGTCGAGCACCACCTCGTCGGCGAGGAACGCCAGCTCGCCGGGCTCACCGCCGCCGAACGCGACCAGCTCACCGGCCTGCTGCGCCGCGTCCTCCTCACCCTCGGCGACCACGCCGAGGACCCCGCCCAGCAGTAGCCGTCGCCACTCCGGGGCCGGACGGCCCCACCCCACGGCGGGCGCGGACCGGACCGGTCACGCGGCGAACCCGACGGTTGGGCCGATCGGTTGTGCCGATCTCGGTATCGATTTCGCGATGACCCGGCATCGCACCCACAACGATCTTGCCGTCGGGGCGGGCAGCGGCGATCAGTGGAGCGGCACGGCCGTAGATTCGGTGCGTCCCGCCCGCCGTGCCCGGCCGCGCGCCACGCGTACGGATCCGCCGCACGCGGCCGGTGGCATTCCGTCTCTGCTGTCCCATCGGGGGGTTTCCGTGCGTACTGCTCTCGTTCGTCGTGGTGTCGTCACCGTTTCTGCCGTGTCGCTGGCGCTGCTGGCCACCGCCTGCGGGTCGGGGGGTGACGACACCAAGGACGGGGCGAAGAGCGGTACGAAGAAGGAGACCGAATCCGCAGCCCCGGCCGCCCCCGCCAAGGGCAGGACGGACGCCGAACTGAAGGGCCTCCTGGTCACCCAGGCCGAGCTGCCGGACCACAAGCTGGACCCGACCGGCAACTCCGGCGTCGACCAGTCCGCCGACGCGCCCGTCGAAACCGACAAGCCGGAGTGCAAGGTACTGACCCAGGTGCATGCCGCGCAGAAGATCGGCAGCCCGACCGGCAACGCGCGGGCCGTCGTCTCCGCCAAGTCCGAGAAGCCGAAGCCGGGCGCGAGCGTCGAGGAGCAGATGAAGGCGATCGAGAACGCGCTGGGCGTGACCGTGTCCATGGTCGGCCTGCACTCGTACGACGGAAAGGGCGCCGAGGAGCTCACCGCCTCCTTCAAGAACGCGGGCGAGGCCTGCGCCGGCGGCTTCACGATGACGTCGAACGGCGACAAGACCAAGGTCACGTCGGTCAAGGAAGGCCCGGCCGTCACCGGCGGCGACGAGGCGCTGAGCCTGGAGCTCGCGCTGGACCTGGAGGGCAAGGGGAAGCCCACGGCGCTCCTGCTGAGCGTGGTCCGCAAGGGCAACACGGTGGCGTCCTTCTCCGCCCTCAGCCTCGTCGGCAAGACCGTGACCCCGACCGCCGTGATCAACACCCAGGTCAAGAAGCTCCCCTGACCCCCCACCCCTGACCCCCACCCAGGGCGGCGCGTCCCCCGAATCGCCCTCGACCGGTCCTCGAGTGGTCCTTGAGGGCGCTGGTGGCGAGGAAGCGGAGGAACCGTCACCATGGTCTGGTTCCGGGGTTGTTGCAGGCCCCGGTGTCGTACAACCGCGGGCCGCCGGGGCGCGCGATGCAGTAGAGGGAGAGCACCATGCAGCACTTCGACACCGCCGCCCTGATCTCCGCCGTTCTCGACATCCCCGCCGGGCACGTCCGGATCGAGGCCGGCGAGCGGGCCGACGCCACGGTGGAGGTGGTTCCCGCGGACGCCTCGAACGGCAGTGACGTGAAGGCGGCGGAGCAGATCGAGGTCGCCTATGCCGACGGTGTGCTGCGGGTCGAGGCTCCGGCGGCGACGAGCCGGATCCTCGGCAGCTCCGGCTCGGTCGCGGTGACCGTGCAGCTGCCCGTCGGTTCCCACATCGAGGCGAAGTCCGCCGCCGGCGACTTCCGCGGTGTCGGGCGGCTCGGCGACGTCGCCTACGAGGGTGCGCAGGGCACGGTCGAGATCGAGGAGGCCGCCGGCGCCCGCATCGTGCTCCAGTCCGGTGACGTATCGGTGGGGCGCCTGGGCGGTTCCGCGGACATCGCCACCCAGCAGGGCGCGATCCGTATCGCCGAGGCCTCCAAGGGCACGGTCAAGCTGACGACCCAGCACGGCGAGATCGCGGTCGGCGCGGCCCGCGGCGTGTCCGCGTCGCTGGACGCCGGTACCTCCTACGGCCGGATCGACAACGCGCTCACCAACACCGACGGCGCCTCCGCCGCCCTGAACATCCACGCCACCACCTCGTACGGCGACATCACCGCCCGCAGCCTGTAACAGCACGCGCGGCAGAAGGGGTGAGGGCTGATGCCCCACCCCTTCTTCGCGAGCGGGGGCCGTCCGCGGAGGCAGCAGGTGGGTGGCGAGCGCCGCGACGTGTTCCTCCACTCCACGCTCGCCGCCGGGGCCGGCCGACGCGGAGCCGCCGCCCCCGGCCACCCTTGCCGGCGGGAGCGAGGGCGAAGTGCGGGTCGTCGGCGGCCCATTGCCGGCGCGGCAGGGCGACCGGCATGTCCGATATCAGCCGCATGGTCGGCCGATCGGTCCCTGGTCCGCTGCGGTACGCGCAGGACAATCGTCGTATGCCCCTTTCGAGCATCGCGCTTCCCGTTGCCGTCGGCGCCGTCATGGCTCTGGTTCCCCTGGCGCCTCATGTCTCCGCCGCGGACGTCTCCCGATCGGCGGCCTCGTCCGCCTGCAAGGGCGCCAGGACCTGCTACGTGGACGTGTCCGTCGCCCAGGTCTGGGAGAGCCCCGACAAAGTGCGGACGGTCGACGCGAAGGCGCTCACCAACCCGGTCGACATCCGGGGCTGGTTCGCCGCCATGGCCCACGACATCAACCTGCGCCGGGACGTCCCCGGTGAGACGCAGGCCCTGTACGGGGGCCGGGTCACCGTGGTCGACACGATGACCAAGGACGGGGTGCTCTGGGACAAGGTGGTGGTCCACGGCCAGCCGACGCCCAGGGACGCAGCGGGCTATCCCGGCTGGATGCCCGACCGGCAGCTGACGAAGGTCCGGAAGAAGGCCCCGTCCGGTACGACCCCGGAGCGCGTCACCGGCCCGACGGCCTGGGGCTACGGCTCTCGTCAGGCGCTGGAGGCGGGAGCGCCTTCCAAGGGAGCCATCGAGTACTCGTTCAACACGGAGTTCGCGGTGAAGGCGGTCGCGGGCGCCCCGTCCGTCGTGGAGGCCCGGGCCAACGACGGCACCCCGATCTACTTCGAGCGCGACGACCTCGCGAAGGTCCCGGCGTCCGGGGTGACCGGCGACGACGTGGTCGCCGAAGCGCGCAAGTTCCTGGGCCTGGACTACCTGTGGTCCGGCACGGCCGGTTTCGGCTACGACTGCTCCGGCCTGACGAGCCAGGTGTACTCGGCCCTCGGCATCACCATCCCGCGCGACAGCCAGCCGCAGTTCGACGCGGGCGGCGGCGCGGCGCCCGCCGGCTCGGCCGAGGGCGAGAGGATCACCTCGCCGGCGGATCTGCGGCCGGGCGACGTCGTGGGCTTCGGCAGCAGCACCTCGAGCGTCACCCACGTGGGCATCTACGTCGGCAGGAACGACCAGGGCGAACCGATGATGATCAACTCGCCCAGGACCGGGGAGAAGGTGAGGGAGGAACCCCTGAGCAACCGTCCGTTCGTGGGCGCCACCCGCTTCATCGGCTCCTGAACTCGTGCCCCGGCGCGCCATCCGGTCACCACTCCCAGGACCGGCGGTTCATGGCTACCCGTACTACCCGTACTACCCGTACTACCCGTACTACCCGTACTACGCGTACTACGCGTCGGCGAGCAGGGGGTCGAAGGGGGTGCTGCGGTGGCGGGCCGACATGAACGCCAGGAAGTCGCCGACGAAAGCGCTGCGCGAGTAGGCCGCCGCCGACGCCGCGGTGTCGCGTCGGAACGCCGTGCGGAACAGGGTCCGGTACTCGTCGGCGTCGATGGACTGGTTGCCGTCCTTGTCGGTGGCGTCGAAGAGGACCTCGGCCACGCGGATGAGGGCCGGACCGGCCAGCGAGGGCGCGGCAGCGGCGTACTCCCGGGCGCTGACGCGGCCGTCTCCGTCGGTGTCGAGGGCGCGCTGGAGTTCCCGCCACCAGTCGGCATAGGCGTTGTACAGCCGGGTCTCCTCGGGCTCGTCGAGGTCGAGGCGGGTGGACAGCTCGCGGGCCATGGCGGCGAGGTCGGGCCAGTCGAGGTAGCCGTCGCCGGTCTGGTCGAGGACCTCCCGGAAGAACGTCTCCGACGCGCGCCGGACACCGGCGCCCGAGCCCGCCCCGGCTCCGGCGTACGCCCCGCCCGCCGTGTACGCACCGGGCCCGTCCTCCGGTTCCGGTACGGGGTCCGGCAGGGGGTTGAGGAGTCGGAGGAGGGCCGCGGCGCGTTTGATCCTGTGCTGCAGCGCGGTGACCGTCCGGGCGCGGGGATCGTCGCTCTGCGGGGACATGTCCAGGAGCGCCATGATGCCGTCCGCCGACAGCCACCCGGCCGGCAGGAAACGGGCCAGCCCGGCGGCTACGTACGCGCCCTGCATGAGCGTCTGCGCCCCCGGCAACTCCGGCAGCGCCGCCCGCCGCCGGAAGGACTCGGGGAGCGAGGCGACCGTGATCGCGCCGACGACCGGCCCGCCGAGGGCGCGGCCGGCCGCCCACAGGGCCGGTACGCCGGTGAGCAGCGGGGGCGCGGGAAGGTGGTCGAAGAGCTTGTACAGGATGATGCGGGCCGCCTCGGTGTTCTCCAGCTCCTCCTCGACGACCCGGTCGTAGTACTGCCAGAAGCCCTGCAGGCTGTCCGGCAGGTGCCCGGCGTGGTCGCCGAGGACGGCGAGGAAGGCGTGGAACTCGCCGTAGAGCTGTTCCATCGCCTCCTGCGCCAGTGGCTGGCCGCTGAGCCGGTGCATGGTCACGACGCTGTCGAACAGCGTCGCCACGACCCAGGCCCGGGCCTCGGGGTCCATGGCGTGGTACGGCCGTTCCCGCGAGTCGGTCCCGTGCAGGCGGCCGTGCAGCCGGTTGAGCCGGGCCGCCTCCCTGCGGCGTACGTCGTCGGAGGTGCCGAAGATCCGCTGGAGGCTCAGCAGGGTGTTCCGCAGCCGGCGCCACGGATGGGTGACGAAAGTGGAGTTGTCGAGCAGGGCGGCACCGACCTGGGGGTGGGCGGCCTCCAGCACGGTCGCCCGGATGAGGGCGAGGGCCCAGCGCGGGTCGTCGAACAGGGTGTGGAACCGGGAGCCGGGACCGAGGACGTGTTCAAAGTCCGTGGCGTCCGCCTGCGGAGGCTCACCCGGCGTGGGAGCGTCCGCCCGCGCGCTCGGCTGCGGCGGGCCGTCGGGGGTGGGGGCGGACGGGGCGCGCCCCTCGGGGACGGTCGCCATCAGTGTTCTCCGTTCGGCTGGGTCGGCGCGCCGCCGAACCGGCGGTCGCGCCGCCGGTAGGCCTGCAGGCACTCGACGAAGTGCGGTGCGCGGAAGTCGGGCCAGAGCACCTGGGGGAAGACCATCTCGGCGTAGGCGACCTGCCAGAGCATGAAGTTGGAGATGCGCTGCTCGCCGGAGGTGCGGATGACGAGGTCCACGTCGGGGGTGTCGGGGAACGGCAGGTGGGCTGCGAGCACGGCCTCGGTGACCTCGCCGGCGGGAGTTCCGCTGCGGATGAGCGACCGGGCGGCTTCGACGATGTCCCGGCGGCCGCCGTGGTCGAAGGCGACCGTCAGGGTCATGCCCCGGTTCTCGCCGGTCAGGGTCGTGAGGTCGTCGAAGTCCTGAGCCAGCTCCGGCGGGATCCGCGGGTCCGACACCCCGAGGAAGCGGCAGCGGACGCCGCGCGCGAGCAGCAGCGGCGCGTGCTTGCGCACGACCCGGCGGACCAGCCGCATCAGGT
This sequence comes from Streptomyces sp. NBC_00239, assembly GCF_036194065.1. Taxonomy (NCBI): domain Bacteria; kingdom Bacillati; phylum Actinomycetota; class Actinomycetes; order Kitasatosporales; family Streptomycetaceae; genus Streptomyces; species Streptomyces sp. NBC_00239. The sequence continues at coordinate 8,031,687 of NZ_CP108095.1, forward strand.
AGTCGACCTCGTCACTGGGCCGGCTCCAGTTCTCCGTGGAGAAGGCGTAGAGGCTGAGCCACTCGACGCCGGCGGCCCGGGCCGCCTCGATGACGTCGATCACGGCCGTCTCGGCGGCCCGGTGCCCGGCCGTCCGCGGCAGCGAGCGCCGCCGCGCCCACCGGCCGTTGCCGTCCATCACGCACGCCACGTGCCGGGGTACGGCCCGCATGCCCCCGGGCCGCTCGCCCAGAATCCGGACCTCACCCCCCACACCACTGTCCGCCACGCCCATGCCGGCACCAACACCCACGCCTGTACCCGCACCCACGCCCACACACCCGCTTCCCCCGCCCGCCCGGCACCCCCAGGACGCCGGCGCGGCGCGCCCTGGTCCGTACCGGCGCGCCGCGATGATCACATCGCAGTCTTGCAGCGCGCCCCGCCCCCATGACCCCGAGCCGGTGCATTTCACCCCTGGCACGCGCGTCCGAATAGGGTGCCGGGGAGGCCGGTCCCACGCCGACGGCCGGGAGCCCGTGACTGCTCGCGGACGCCCTCGCCGCCACCGGCCCCTCCCGTCTCCGAGGACCCCGAGCCGCGCCGGGGCGCCCGGGCTGGCCCCCGCCCTCCGGTCGGTGGGTCGGCCCTGACCGGCCGACGACCCGCGGCTGCGACCTCTCGAATTGACGTGGCGGCCTCAGGCGCTTAGTGTCCTCCGAGTTGTCCCGGAGTCGGAACGGTTCTGCGACGACGATCCGCCGCTTCATCGCGGCAACCCCACACAGCACGATCTCCCAGCGGGAGTGAATTCGGCATGTCTGAATTCACGACCGAGACCCGATTTCGAGTCGCCCGGGAAATCCGCTAGAGTTCGGGAGTCGGAAAGGCCCAAAAGCCCGGAAGGCAAACCCCGCTGACTGGGAGTCAGGCCCGAAAGAGTCTGATAGAGTCGGAAACGCAGGAACGAAGGAAGCGCCCGGAGGAAAGCCCGAGAGGGTCAGTACAAAGGAAGCGTCCGCACCTTGAGAACTCAACAGCGTGCCAAAAATCAACGCCAGAAGTTGATACCCCGACTCACTTCGGTGAGTTGAGGTTCCTTTGAAAAAGTCCTGGCAGGTCTTCGGATCTGGCAGGCAACACTACAGCGAGGACGCTGTGGACGATCTGCCTTATTCCGGCGTGATCGTCCCGCTCTTGCGTGGTGTGCACCCGCAGCTTTTAATTAAGCGCAGACGGGTAAACATTCACGGAGAGTTTGATCCTAGCTCAGGACGAACGCTGGCGGCGTGCTTAACACATGCAAGTCGAACGATGAAGCCCTTCGGGGTGGATTAGTGGCGAACGGGTGAGTAACACGTGGGCAATCTGCCCTTCACTCTGGGACAAGCCCTGGAAACGGGGTCTAATACCGGATAACACTCCTGCCTGCATGGGCGGGGGTTAAAAGCTCCGGCGGTGAAGGATGAGCCCGCGGCCTATCAGCTTGTTGGTGGGGTAATGGCCTACCAAGGCGACGACGGGTAGCCGGCCTGAGAGGGCGACCGGCCACACTGGGACTGAGACACGGCCCAGACTCCTACGGGAGGCAGCAGTGGGGAATATTGCACAATGGGCGAAAGCCTGATGCAGCGACGCCGCGTGAGGGATGACGGCCTTCGGGTTGTAAACCTCTTTCAGCAGGGAAGAAGCGAAAGTGACGGTACCTGCAGAAGAAGCGCCGGCTAACTACGTGCCAGCAGCCGCGGTAATACGTAGGGCGCAAGCGTTGTCCGGAATTATTGGGCGTAAAGAGCTCGTAGGCGGCTTGTCGCGTCGGATGTGAAAGCCCGGGGCTTAACCCCGGGTCTGCATTCGATACGGGCAGGCTAGAGTGTGGTAGGGGAGATCGGAATTCCTGGTGTAGCGGTGAAATGCGCAGATATCAGGAGGAACACCGGTGGCGAAGGCGGATCTCTGGGCCATTACTGACGCTGAGGAGCGAAAGCGTGGGGAGCGAACAGGATTAGATACCCTGGTAGTCCACGCCGTAAACGTTGGGAACTAGGTGTTGGCGACATTCCACGTCGTCGGTGCCGCAGCTAACGCATTAAGTTCCCCGCCTGGGGAGTACGGCCGCAAGGCTAAAACTCAAAGGAATTGACGGGGGCCCGCACAAGCGGCGGAGCATGTGGCTTAATTCGACGCAACGCGAAGAACCTTACCAAGGCTTGACATATACCGGAAAGCATTAGAGATAGTGCCCCCCTTGTGGTCGGTATACAGGTGGTGCATGGCTGTCGTCAGCTCGTGTCGTGAGATGTTGGGTTAAGTCCCGCAACGAGCGCAACCCTTGTCCTGTGTTGCCAGCATGCCCTTCGGGGTGATGGGGACTCACAGGAGACCGCCGGGGTCAACTCGGAGGAAGGTGGGGACGACGTCAAGTCATCATGCCCCTTATGTCTTGGGCTGCACACGTGCTACAATGGCCGGTACAATGAGCTGCGATACCGTGAGGTGGAGCGAATCTCAAAAAGCCGGTCTCAGTTCGGATTGGGGTCTGCAACTCGACCCCATGAAGTCGGAGTCGCTAGTAATCGCAGATCAGCATTGCTGCGGTGAATACGTTCCCGGGCCTTGTACACACCGCCCGTCACGTCACGAAAGTCGGTAACACCCGAAGCCGGTGGCCCAACCCTTGTGGAGGGAGCTGTCGAAGGTGGGACTGGCGATTGGGACGAAGTCGTAACAAGGTAGCCGTACCGGAAGGTGCGGCTGGATCACCTCCTTTCTAAGGAGCATATAGCCGACTGCGATCGAATGAATCGCACGGTTGCTCATGGGTGGAACGTTGATTAGTTGGCACGGTTCTTCAAGCATCCTGAAAGTACTGCTTCGGCGTGGAAATCAGTGATAGCGGCGGGAATCGTGCTTGGCACGTTGTTGGGTATCTGAGGGTACGGCCGATTTGGTCGAACCTTCGCGATGCCGGCCCCAGTGAACTTGTTCTCTTGTAGAGCAGGGTGATGGGTGGCTGGTCGTTGCTTGAGAACTACACAGTGGACGCGAGCATCTGTGGCCAAGTTTTTAAGGGCGCACGGTGGATGCCTTGGCACCAGGAACCGATGAAGGACGTGAGAGGCCGCGATAGGCCCCGGGGAGCTGCCAACTGAGCTTTGATCCGGGGGTGTCCGAATGGGGAAACCCGGCAGTCGTCATGGGCTGTCACCCACTGCTGAACACATAGGCAGTGTGGAGGGAACGAGGGGAAGTGAAACATCTCAGTACCCTCAGGAAGAGAAAACAACCGTGATTCCGGGAGTAGTGGCGAGCGAAACCGGATGAGGCCAAACCGTATGCGTGTGATACCCGGCAGGGGTTGCGCATGCGGGGTTGTGGGAATTCTTTTGATCGGTCTGCCGGCCGGTCGGCGAGTCAGAAACCGTTGATGTAGTCGAAGGACATGCGAAAGGTCCGGCGTAGAGGGTAAGACCCCCGTAGACGAAACATCAGCGGCTTGCTTAAGAATCTCCCAAGTAGCACGGGGCCCGAGAAATCCCGTGTGAATCTGGCGGGACCACCCGCTAAGCCTAAATATTCCCTGGTGACCGATAGCGGATAGTACCGTGAGGGAATGGTGAAAAGTACCGCGGGAGCGGAGTGAAATAGTACCTGAAACCGTGTGCCTACAAGCCGTGGGAGCGTCGCGCATTGAGTTTACTCAATGCGTCGTGACTGCGTGCCTTTTGAAGAATGAGCCTGCGAGTTAGCGGTGTGTAGCGAGGTTAACCCGTGTGGGGAAGCCGTAGCGAAAGCGAGTCCGAATAGGGCGATTGAGTTGCACGCTCTAGACCCGAAGCGGAGTGATCTAGCCATGGGCAGGTTGAAGCGGAGGTAAGACTTCGTGGAGGACCGAACCCACCAGGGTTGAAAACCTGGGGGATGACCTGTGGTTAGGGGTGAAAGGCCAATCAAACTCCGTGATAGCTGGTTCTCCCCGAAATGCATTTAGGTGCAGCGTCGTGTGTTTCTTGCCGGAGGTAGAGCACTGGATAGGCGATGGGCCCTACCGGGTTACTGACCTTAGCCAAACTCCGAATGCCGGTAAGTGAGAGCACGGCAGTGAGACTGTGGGGGATAAGCTCCATGGTCGAGAGGGAAACAGCCCAGAGCATCGACTAAGGCCCCTAAGCGTACGCTAAGTGGGAAAGGATGTGGAGTCGCAGAGACAACCAGGAGGTTGGCTTAGAAGCAGCCACCCTTGAAAGAGTGCGTAATAGCTCACTGGTCAAGTGATTCCGCGCCGACAATGTAGCGGGGCTCAAGCGTACCGCCGAAGTCGTGTCATTGCAGCAATAGGGCCAACGCCCGCTGTGATGGGTAGGGGAGCGTCGTGTGCCGGGTGAAGCAGCAGCGGAAGCTAGTTGTGGACGGTTCACGAGTGAGAATGCAGGCATGAGTAGCGATACACACGTGAGAAACGTGTGCGCCGATTGACTAAGGGTTCCTGGGTCAAGCTGATCTGCCCAGGGTAAGTCGGGACCTAAGGCGAGGCCGACAGGCGTAGTCGATGGACAACCGGTTGATATTCCGGTACCCGCTTTGAAACGCCCAATATCGAATCAGGCGATGCTAAGTCCGTGAAGCCGTTCCGGACCCTTCGGGGAAAGGAAAGTGGTGGAGCCGACGAACCAGACTTGTAGTAGGTAAGCGATGGGGTGACGCAGGAAGGTAGTCCAGCCCGGGCGGTGGTTGTCCCGGGGTAAGGGTGTAGGCCGAGGGGTAGGCAAATCCGTCCCTCATTAAGGCTGAGACCTGATGCCGAGCCGATTGTGGTGAAGTGGATGATCCTATGCTGTCGAGAAAAGCCTCTAGCGAGTTTCATGGCGGCCCGTACCCTAAACCGACTCAGGTGGTCAGGTAGAGAATACCGAGGCGTTCGGGTGAACTATGGTTAAGGAACTCGGCAAAATGCCCCCGTAACTTCGGGAGAAGGGGGGCCATCACTGGTGATCGGATTTACTCCGTGAGCTGGGGGTGGCCGCAGAGACCAGCGAGAAGCGACTGTTTACTAAAAACACAGGTCCGTGCGAAGCCGTAAGGCGATGTATACGGACTGACGCCTGCCCGGTGCTGGAACGTTAAGGGGACCGGTTAGTGACCTTTCGGGGTTGCGAAGCTGAGAACTTAAGCGCCAGTAAACGGCGGTGGTAACTATAACCATCCTAAGGTAGCGAAATTCCTTGTCGGGTAAGTTCCGACCTGCACGAATGGCGTAACGACTTCTCGACTGTCTCAACCATAGGCCCGGTGAAATTGCACTACGAGTAAAGATGCTCGTTTCGCGCAGCAGGACGGAAAGACCCCGGGACCTTTACTACAGTTTGATATTGGTGTTCGGTTCGGCTTGTGTAGGATAGGTGGGAGACTTTGAAGCAGCCACGCCAGTGGTTGTGGAGTCGCCGTTGAAATACCACTCTGGTCGTGCTGGATGTCTAACCTCGGTCCGTGATCCGGATCAGGGACAGTGTCTGATGGGTAGTTTAACTGGGGCGGTTGCCTCCCAAAGAGTAACGGAGGCGCCCAAAGGTTCCCTCAGCCTGGTTGGCAATCAGGTGTTGAGTGTAAGTGCACAAGGGAGCTTGACTGTGAGACCGACGGGTCGAGCAGGGACGAAAGTCGGGACTAGTGATCCGGCGGTGGCTTGTGGAAGCGCCGTCGCTCAACGGATAAAAGGTACCCCGGGGATAACAGGCTGATCTTCCCCAAGAGTCCATATCGACGGGATGGTTTGGCACCTCGATGTCGGCTCGTCGCATCCTGGGGCTGGAGTCGGTCCCAAGGGTTGGGCTGTTCGCCCATTAAAGCGGTACGCGAGCTGGGTTTAGAACGTCGTGAGACAGTTCGGTCCCTATCCGCTGCGCGCGTAGGAATATTGAGAAGGGCTGTCCCTAGTACGAGAGGACCGGGACGGACGAACCTCTGGTGTGCCAGTTGTCCTGCCAAGGGCATGGCTGGTTGGCTACGTTCGGGAGGGATAACCGCTGAAAGCATCTAAGCGGGAAGCCTGCTTCAAGATGAGTATTCCCACCTCCTTGAGAGGGTAAGGCTCCCAGTAGACGACTGGGTTGATAGGCCAGATGTGGAAGCCCGGTAACGGGTGGAGCTGACTGGTACTAATAGGCCGAGGGCTTGTCCTCAGTTGCTCGCGTCCACTGTGTTAGTTCTGAAGTAACGAACCGTGTCCATGCCCGGTTGGTCAACTTCATAGTGTTTCGGTGGTCATAGCGTTAGGGAAACGCCCGGTTACATTCCGAACCCGGAAGCTAAGCCTTTCAGCGCCGATGGTACTGCAGGGGGGACCCTGTGGGAGAGTAGGACGCCGCCGAACAATCATTGTGGGAAAGCCCCGCACCTTATGGTGCGGGGCTTTTCTGCGTTCACCGGCCCTGACGCGTGGGCGTCCGCGGGGCGGAGTGCTCCAGTCCTGCACGCCCTCAGCGGTCCTTGTCCATCCACACGGTGAAGCTGACCTCACGGCCGGAGTGGTATTCAGTGTGGTCCCACACCGACATGCGGGTGCTGTTCTGCAGCTTCAGATGGAGAACCTCGCTCGCGTTGTTCCAGGTGTACGAGACGAATCGGAAGTTCGGATTCGGCGTGCCCTCCAGCACCTTCGGGCGCGATCCCCAACTGCAGTCACGTGACGCGTCGGACTCGCAGGTGGACCAGACTTTGACATAGAGGCCGCAGTCCTCTCCGGACCACACGTCGATCCGGCTCAGCCTGTCATCGGACGAACGCCACCTTCCTGAATACGCATTTGCCACGCACGAAGCGGACGCGTGGGTCGCGGAGACGATGGTCAGCGCGACCGAGAGGGGCAGCATCAAGACGGCCGTCACGAACAGGGCCGTGATTCGGGCCAGTCGGCCGCGGGCAGAGGTGACGGGTGCCATCGTTGACCTCCGGTAGCGGGGCTGCACAGGCGGGCCGGAGTTGGCCCTTTTTCGCCCCCTGCTCATTCCAGGCCAGCACCGTCAGATCCTGATCGCAAGTCGGGACAGGCTAGTTCGCGCACAGTTCAAGGGTTGATGCGATCCAATGTGAATCGCTCAACGAATGTCCCTCCGTCAGGCGTTCCCCTGTGTGTGCTGCCGGCGCACAGCCTCTCAGGCGAACTCGCCCTGGAGGGTGCGCAGGAGCTCGAAGGAAGCGGAGTCGACCTGACGCCGGGTGTTGCTCAGGATGACGACGGCCGTGTCGGTCTCCGTGTCGAACCCGACGAACGAGGCGAAGCCTCCGGTGGCCCCGTCGTGCCAGATCTGCAAGTGGCCGCCCTGGCGTCGGTGGAGGCGGTGGGCCGTCCACCCGAGGTGCATCCAGGCGAAGGGGCTCCTGCGGTGCCGGACCTCGCGGCTCAGCCGGATCGCCTCCGCCAGCTCGGCGGGCCCGCCCTCCAGTTGGGCCCGCACATAGGCCACCAGGTCGGTCGCGGTCGACCACAGGCCGCCCGCCCCGGCGAGATCGGCCAGGTGCCATGCCGGGGTGGGGCGGTGCCTCCTGTCGTGGCCCTGGGCGAGCCGGCCGGGCCGGGAGTCGGGGGCGGTGAGCAAGGTGTCGGACATGCCGAGCGGCGCGCACACCTGGGTGGTGACCAGCTCCTCGTACGTGCTGCCCGCGCGGCGGGCCAGGGCCAGTCCCAGAAGCCCGGCGCCGAGGTTGGAGTAGCGGATCCGCCGCCCTGGGGCGGCACCCAGGCGGGTACGGGCCAGCCCGGACAGCAGCACGTCCGCGGTGCATCCGGCGTACGGATCGGGGGTGCCGGGGCGCAGCAGCGCCCGCAGCAGCATGCCCCGGGGCAGCCGGGGCAGACCGGAGGTGTGTGTGGCCAGGTGCCGCAGGGTGATCTCCTGCCCGTCCCGCGACGGTACGTTCGTGCCGTCGGGGAGGAGACGGGCCAGCGGTTCGTCGAGGTCCACCGTGCCGGCGGCCGCCATCCGCGCGAGGGCCAGTGCGGTGAACGTCTTGGTCACCGACCCGATCTCGAACAGCGTGCCGGGGCCCGGAGTTCCGCCACCGGGCCCGCCGGTGGCGCCCGCCCCCGCGTACCCGACATGCCCGCCGGCGACGGCGGCGACCACGATGCAGACGTGCCTGCGGGCCAGGCCGTCCGCGGTCCTCCGGGCGAGCGTTTCGAGATCCTGAGACGTGTGCATGTCTGAATCCTGCGGGCGGGCCAGCGCCTGTCACAGCGCCCGGATGATGATTTCCGGCCGCCACCGTGCGACTTGAGGAGGAGCACGGCCGATACGAACGGCTATGCGTTCTGATCGCGACGGACCGCTGCCGGCGCGGGTGCGGTACGCGTCCCCACCGGAGCCCCGGCGCGCCGCCCGAAGAGCCGCTGTCCCGCCGGTACGGTGGGCACCCGCACCCGCACCCGCACCCGCACCCGCACCCACCCCGCCTCCGCCGGAGGGAGTACTCGAACGCGATGCCGTTCCGCAGCCATCACGCATTCAAGGCACGCCTCCGTGCGGCCGCCCTCACAGCCACCACCGCCACCGCAGTCGTCTGCGGTCTGCCGGCCCTGCCCGCAGCCGCGGCCGTCGCCCCGTCGGATCAGTGCCGGTGCGCGACTCTTCAGCGTGACGTCGACGCCTACCGTCGCGGTGAGGTCCAGTACTTCGTCGACCCGACCCCCGCGTGGACGCGGGAGGCGGCGCGGTACGGCTGCGGCATCCCCGGCCTGGACGCGCCGCTCCCCACGCGCAGCCTTCACCGGGCAGCGGCCGCAGCCGTAGTGATCAGATAGTCGGCGAAGTGCTCGGTCAGCGGCTCGCCGGTGAGGGGCTCCAGGAAGAGGAACTGCCCCTGCGGGTTGACCTCCAGCCAGACGGCTTCCCCTCCCGGGGTCAGCTTCAGGTCGATCACGCCCATCGGCAGCCCGAGCCGGTCGAGCACCGTACGGACCTGCCGGGCCAGGTCCTGGGGGACCGGCCACCGCGTGATCGGGACGTTGAGATCGGGGCGCCAGTCCAGTTCCTCCGTCTCGATCAGCGCCGCGAACATGCGCTCGCCGAAGCAGTTGAGCCGGATGTGGTGCCGGCCCGGAATGTACTCCTGGTACGTCGCCGGGCACACCGCGAAGGACTCCGCGGGCAGCGCCTGCGGGTCCTCGATCCACCGTGTGTACAGGGAAGGGCCCCGCGCGCCCACGACGGGTTTGACGATGACCCTCCCGATCTCGCGGGTGAAGTCGACCACCTCGTCACGTGATTGCGTGATCAGCGTCCGCGGGACCCGGAAGCCGGCCTGCCGGGCCACCCACAGTTGGTAGACCTTGTCCGAGGCCCGGTCGGTCGCCTCCGGCGGCGAGATCCACTCGCCATGGAACGAAGCGGCAAGGATGCCCGCCAGTGCTCCGCGGCAGTCGTTGTTGACCAAGCTGATCTGCTGCGCGCCGAAGCCCCCGCCGTCCGACGCGGCGGCGGACATGGTGAGCTGCTGGTCCGCCCGGGCGCGGCGCCACCACAGCACCTCCGCCTGCCCGGGGGGCACCGTCCGGCCCTCCGACGTCGGCACCGACGCCGAGGCGCCGGAGCCGTCCGTGGTTCCGGACAGGTGCCAGGTCAGGCCCGGCTTCCCGCTCACCGCGTCGCACTCCAGGATGTGGAACTCCTCGCCCCGGCCGCGCACTGCGTGCTGCACCGCGATGGCGTGCAGGTCGTCGTGGAACGACAGGGCCAGGATCATGCCGCGTCGCACATGTCCGAGCAGCAGTTGGGCCCGCACCCCGTCTCACACGCGTGGCCGGCCAGGCTCGCGGCGGAGATCTCCAGACCGGTGGTCGTCCGAAGGGCCTCCTCCCAAGCCTGCAGCTCCTGCGGTGTCTTCAGCTCTACGAATCCGGTCGCCTGGGTGCTGAACACCACCGGCGGGGCAGTGCTGGCGAAACCGTCCTGCTTCTGGTCCAAAGGCTCGCCCAGCTTGAAGCCGCTCATGGTCCCGGCCTCCCTCGATCGTGTCTCTCGCCCCGAGTCCCGATTGTGGATTGCTTCTCCTTCCACTGAACCACCGCCGGTTCCGCGCCGCATCCGGCCGACGGACGGCCTGGTGGATCCTTCAACTACCTCCCCGGGCCGGTGCGTTCGTCCGGCTTCAGCCGATGAGGCGGTACGCGTTCCAGCCGCCGCTCATCCTGGCCCGCGGTCCGAAGACCGTGGATCCGCCCAGACCGGTCGCGGAGTACCGGTACAGATCGCCGGCGGCGTCGCGGGCGACCAGGTCGGCGCGCCCGTCGCCGTTGAGGTCGCCGGGGGCGGCGAGCAGGTCGTAGACCTCCCAGCCCTTGCCGATCAGCACGCGCGGGGCGAAGGGCGCCGAAGCGTTGCCGGTGCCCGCGTACAGGTAGAGGAGGCCGCTCTTGTCGCGGGCCACGGCGTCGGCACGTCCGTCACCGGTGAAGTCGCCGGAGCCGACGAGGCTGTCGTAGACCTCCCAGCCCTTGCCGATCGAGGTCTTGCGGTAGTCGTAGCCGGAACCGCCGCTGCCCCGGTCGTGCAGGTACAGGACACCGGACTGCACCTGGAGCAGGTCGGCCCGGCCGTCGCCCGTGAGGTCCCCCGGGGCCTGCCAGATGCCGCCCGGGGTCAGCGAGGCGCCCGCCTTGTCCGTCAGGACCCTCTGGCCCTCGTGGTCCCACAGGACACCTTCGTCCATGACGAGGCTCGGGTAGTCCGTCCCATTCAGCCCGGTGGCCGCGAAGTAGAAGCCGGTGCCTTCGTCGCCGACCGAGGTGTACTCCACCTGCGCGGGCAGGAAGGTGCCGTTGGCGAGGGTGCGGAACACCTCCACCCTGCCGTCGTGCCCGGGCTTCGCGGCGGCGAGCGCGTGCTTCCCGTGGTCCGGAACCCCGCCCTGGCCCGCGAGGGTCTTCAGGTACTCGGCGCCCGTGCCCAGCTGGGTTGGGGCGGCGAAGGCGCCGTCGCCCTTCGACGCGTACAGGAAGACCTGACCCGCCGGGGTGCGGCCCGCGAGGTCGGCGCGGCCGTCTCCGGTGACGTCGTCGAGCGGAACGACCTGGTTGTAGGCGTTCCAGCCCGCGCCGACCTTCACCCGCACCGCGAAGGGCTGGGCAGAACCGCCGGATCCCTTGTAGTACCAGAGGGAACCCGAGACGTCCCTGGCCACGAGGTCGCCGAGCCCGTCGCCGTCGAGGTCGTTCGCGCCGACGATCTGGTCGTACGCCTGCCAGCCTCCGCCGACCTTGACCCGGGGCGCGAAGGGCTGGTCCCGGTCGAGTCCGGTACCGGCGTAGAAGTACAGGTCCCCGGAATGGGTGCGGGCGACCAGGTCGGGGTGGCCGTCCCCGTTCACGTCACCCGGCGAGGTCACCTTGTTGTACAGCTGCCAGTCGCCGCCGGCCCACTGCCGGTACCCGGCGTCGTAGCCCCCCGCCGTCTCCAGAATGAGAATCTGGTTCTGGAGGTACAGCAGCTCGGGCCGGTCGTCCCCCCGGACGTCGCCGATCGGGATGACTTCCTTGGCGTACTCGAAAATCTGCCGGACGAACTCCGCCGGCCGCTCCGGGCCGCCGTTGCCCGGCAGGACCGACAGGGAGCCGTCCACGTACCGGTAGAGCAGGTCGTTCCTGCCGTCGAGGTCGATGTCCGTCCGGGGCTTCGCGGGGACGGGGACCGTGGGCGCCCCGGCCGGCACGGGCAGCGTGAACTGCACGCGCGGCAGCTCCACACCGTCCGCGCTGTTCACGGCGGACGCGGGGCCCGCGGACAGCAGCAGGCCGGCGGACAGGGCGGTGGCGGTGCAGGCGGCGACGCGGCGGAGGTGGCGGCGCGAGGTGCGCGTGGAGTTCAAGGTCCCCCCAGGGACGGTCGTGGTCGGCCCGGGGGGAGTGCCGGCCGGTCGGCAGGCACCGCACGCGTGACGTCGGCGCACGGGAGGGACCCCCGGAATGTATTCGGAGGCTATCCACCGGGCTCCGGAAGAAAGAAGGGTGTCCCCGTACAACCTTTCGGGCGCCTGAAGATCAAGAAGGGACGTGCCGTGCGTGGAGGCGCCGGCCGGTTGAGGGTGCTCGTGGGTCTGCTGTCGGCGAACCCGTGTGGGTGGTCGTGTTCGTGGTGGTTGGGTGGTGGGATGGAGATCTTGGTTCTGGGTGGAACGGCTTGGGTGGGGCGGGAGCTGTCGCGGCAGGCGATCGGGCGCGGTCATCGGGTGACGTGCCTGGCTCGCGGGGCAAGCGGAGACGTCTCGGGCGGAGCGACGCTGGTGGCCGGCGACCGGCGTGATCCTGCGGCGTACGCGCCCCTGACCGAGCGCGAATGGGACGCGGTCATCGAGGTGTCGTGGCAGCCGGGGTTCGTTCGTGAGGCGCTCGACGCGCTGGGCGGCCGGGCCGGGCACTGGACGTACGTCTCCTCCGTCAGCGCGTATGCCTCTCATGCCGCGCCGGCCGCGGACGAGTCCGCGGCCCTGCTCGCCCCGACCGAACGGAGCGAGGTCGACCGTGCGTTGTACGGCGAGGCGAAGGTCGCCTGCGAACGGGCGTCGACGGCCGCGGTGGGCGACCGCCTTCTCATCGCGCGCGCCGGTCTGATCGGCGGCCCGGGGGATCAGAGCGGACGTTCCGGCTACTGGGTGGCCCGTGCCGCGCGCGACCCGCACGGGCCGATGCTCGTTCCCGACGCACCGGCCATGCCGACACAGGCGGTCGACGTACGGGACCTCGCCGCCTGGCTGCTCGACGCCGCGGAGTCGGGGACCGTGGGCACGTACGACGCCGTCGGGCCGGTCGTTCCGTTCGGTGAGTGGATCGCGCTGTCCCGCGCCGCCGGCGGGCACACCGGTCCGGTGATCAGCGCCGACTCGGCATGGCTGCTCGCCAACGGTGTGGCCGGGTACATGGGGGCCGAGTCGCTGCCGATGTGGATGGTGGAAGCGGGCTGGGAGGGGTTTTCGGCGCGGGACGGGTCTGCGGCGCGCGCCGCAGGGCTGCGCCATCGGCCCCGGGCGGAGCTGCTTGCCGACACGCTGAGCTGGGAACGCGAGCAGGGCCTGGACCGGGCAAGGCGGGCCGGGCTCAGCGCACAGCGCGAGCGCGAATTGCTCGACGCTCTCGGCTGACGGTTCCCGGTTGCCGGCGATGCAAGCGGTCAGTCCGATCACCGAACCGGTCATCACATGATGTGAAAGAGACAACTGCGAAGCTCTCCCGCAGCGGGTGATGGTTCGCTGGGACGATGTCGGCGACTCTCTGTGCCCGCTCGACGGGCGGGGTCGGATGGCTGTTGCGGCCGGATGGCGCCGTGACGGTGCACGAGGGACGCGCCTGTCGTCTGCGGGGGTGGTTGACGCCGACGGCACGGGGCGTCTTGTGCGACCGCGCCACCGCCGGTTCCCGGGGGCCTCCGCTTCCCGCCGTCGTGCCGCGGCCTTCGAGGGGGGATTCATCGTGTCCGCGATTACCCAGTTACGCCCGCACGGCCCGCAGCGTACGTCCAGCCCGCACCGCATCCGCAGACGGCGCCGCACAGCGGTGGTCGCCGCGTTCGCCCTCGCCGTGACCGGCCTGGGCGCCCTGAGCGCCACGCCGGCGGCCGCGGTCACACCGACGGTGATCGCCACCGTGCCGCTGGGCGCGAACCCCGAGAACCTGGCCGTGGCCCCGGACGGCAAGCACGTCTACGTCACCAACTCCGGTGTCTTCGGGGGCTCTCCCGGCAACACCGTCACCGTGCTGGACACCGCCACCCACACCGTCGGCGCCACCATCGCCGTCGGCAACGGCCCGGCCGGCCTCGCGGTCACCCCCGACAGCGCGCACCTCTACGTCGTCAACCGGGGCGCAGCCACGGTCAGCGTTGTCGACACCGCCACGAACACGGTGACGGCCACCATCAGCGGGATCCACGATCCGAAGACGGTGGCGGTCAACCCGGCGGGCACCCAGGCCTACGTCGTCGACTCCGCCGGCCCCAACGGGTCGGTCCGCGTCATCGACACCGCCACCAACACCGTCACCGCGTCGGTCGCCGTCGGTCCGTTCCCGCGCGACGTCGCCTTCAGCCCCGACGGCGCGAGCGCCTACGTCACCAACGCCGGCAACAACACGCTGGACGTCATCGACACCGCCACCCTCACCGTGGCCGCGAACGTGGCACTGAGCGACCAGCCGTTCGCGGTCACGGTCAACCCCGTCACCGGGGCGGTGTACGCCAGTCACGGCAACGACGACTTCGTGTCCGTGGTGGACCCTGCCATGCTCACCGTCACCACGACGATCACCACCGGTGCCAACCCGGGGGGCGCGGCGGTCAGCCCCGACGGCACGACCGCGTATGTGCCCAACATCGGCAGCAACACCCTGTCGGTGATCGACACCTCGACGAACACCGTCACCGAGGACGCATCGGTCGGAGGCGGCCCCGTCGACGCAGCGACGAGCCCGGACGGCACCCTGGCCTATGTCGTCAACAACGGCAGCGAAACCCTCGACGTGCTGAGCGTGGGCGCGGCAACGCCGGCCGTGACCGCCGTCAGCCCGGCCTCCGGCCCGGCAGCGGGCGGCGCCGCCGTCACGATCACCGGCACCAACCTGACCGGCGCCACCGCCGTAACCTTCGGCACCACCCCCGCCGGCGGCGTCACCTGCACCGCCACCGCCTGCACCGTCACCACCCCCGCCCACGCGGCCGGCACCGTCGACGTACGGGTCACCACTCCCGGCGGCACCAGCCCGGTGACCGCGGCCGGCCGGTACAGCTACCTCGCGCCGCCGGCGGACATCGACGTCAACCTCACCACCCGGCCGACCCTGGGCCTCCTGGTGCCCTACCTGACCTACACCCTCACCGCCCACAACACCGGCCCCGGCGCCGTCACTTCCGCGACCCTGACCGCCGCGCTCCCGCCCGGCGCGTCCGCCACCCACCTGTCCGCCGGGTGCACGAGCGCCGCCACCACGGTCACCTGCGGCTACGGGACGATCGCCGACAACGCGAGCGCGAGCAAGTCGTTCCGCGTCCCCCTGCACCTGCTGACCCTCGGCCAGATCAAGGCCACCGCAGTGCGCACCGCCTCGACACCCACCGACCCCAACCCGGCCAACGACACCGCGACCGTCACCTGCACCGCCCTCTCCATCGTCCTGGTCACCTGCCCCTGACGCGCCTGCGGGGCGAGCCCGTTGCGCAGTCCGGCAGACGATGGCAGGCCGGATGCACCGCCCACCGCGACCCGGTGACCTGCCACGGCAGGTCACCGGCCGCCCGCCGAGCCCGGCGCCGACCACCAGGTCGTGCAGCACCGGCCGCGCTCTGTCGGCCGCCGCCCGCGGAGCCGTCCGTGCTCGCGCAGTACGCGTTCGTCCGTGGCGGGTTGGTTAGGCTCACCGATATGGAAGCCCGTACCCCTCCCGTCCTTCTCCTGTCCGCGCCCCGGACCTCGACCGCCGAACTCCTTGCGCGGGCGGCGGCGTGGCGTGGGTTCGACGTGGTGGACCGGGCGGGGGGTGTCGAAGGGCGCCGGGTGCACTGGTACGGAGGCCCGCGCGCGGCCGCACGACTGGCCGGCGCGCTGGGCCTCGGCCTGCTCGAGCCGGCTGACGACTGGCTGACGCACCTGCCTGGTTCCCTCCTGCGGCGCTCGGTACGGCTCACCACCCTCGCCGAGGCCCGGGGGCTGCGGGAGCGGGCCTTCGTGAAGCCGCCGTCGGCCAAACTCGACCTGCTGCCCGCCGCAGTCCACCCGGACGGCACGAGCCTGCCCGGCGCGCTCGACGGCTCCACGCCCGTCCTGGTGAGCGGGGTGGTGGAGTTCACCGCCGAGTACCGCCTGTTCGTCCTCGACGGCGAAGTCGTCACCGGCAGCCGCTACGCCGTCCACGGACGCCTCGACCCGGCGCCGCTGGACGCCGAGGCCCGGGCCTTCGGCCACACCGTCCTCGACACCGCGGCGGGTGGTCTTCCCAGTGCGGTGTGCCTGGACGTCGGCCGGCTCGCCGACGGCGGCTGGGCGGTCGTGGAGGCCAACATGGCCTGGTTCGCCCACTGTTACGCTGCCGAGCCGGACCGCGTCCTCGATGTGGTGCTCCGCGCTGCCGGTCCGATCGACGCGGTCGCCGAGCGGGACCGCCGGCACCTGAGCGGGTCGGCGGCAGCATGAGCAACCCACTGCAGTACCTGCAGTTCCTCCAGAACCCCCATCCGGTCCGTTCGTGACGAGACGCCCCTCGTCCCACTCCCGGCCCGGCGGCCACCCGTTCCAGGGGCGTGCGCGACGCATCCGGGGCTGGAGCCGCATGGGTTTTCGGACGTTCCGGAGATTTGTCGTCTTGTCCGGGAACCGGATTTCCTCATGATCGCGTGATACGTCCGACAGCAACAGGCACACGTGTGACCGGGGGAACAGGTGCGATCCGTATCAAGGGCGGGAGCGGCGGCCATAGCCGTCGCGACGGCCGGGGCAATCGTCGCCGGCATGACAGCGGCCGACGCTCAGCCGGCGGCGCCGCGGCAGCAGAAAGCCGCGCAACAGCGGGGTGAGGGGCCGGCCGTGACCGTCACCCTGATCACCGGCGACCGGGTCGTCGCCGGTCGCGACGGCACGGTGCGCCGGGTCATCCGCGCCAAGGGCCGCGAGAAGACGGCCTTTTCCCTGCAGCGGGAGGCCGGGCACAGCTACGCGATCCCGCTCGACGCCCTCGCCCTCATCGGCCGCGGCGTGCTGGACCGCCGCCTGTTCGACATCACCAGGCTGGTCGCCGACTGGTACGACGACGCGCACCGGCCCTCGCTGCCGCTGATCGTCGAGTACCAGCGCCCCGGCGGCCCCTCCACCACCACGCCCTCCGCCTCCGCCGCCCCGTCCGCGCGTGCCGTCGGCGACCCCTTCGCGGCCGTGGCCGGCCACCGCACCCCACTGCCCGCCGTCGGCGGCGAGGCCTTCCACGCCCGCAAGTCCGACACCCCGGCCCTCTGGGCGGCCGTCGCCCGAGGCACCGGGACCCCCGCCGCAGGCGGATACGCCGCCGGCGCCGGCCCCGTGGCGCGGGTCTGGCTGGACGCCCTGGTGCGCCCCTCGCTGGACCGGAGCGTCGCCCAGATCGGCGCGCCCACCATGTGGCAGAACGGGTTCACCGGCAAGGGCGTCAAGGTCGCCGTCCTGGACACCGGCGTGGACGAGAAGCACCCCGACCTCAAGGGGGTCGAGGTGGCACACAAGAACTTCGTCACCCCAGGGGACGACCGGGACACCTACGGCCACGGCACGCACGTGGCTTCGACCATCGCCGGCTCCGGCGCCCGTTCGGGCGGCCGGTACAAGGGCGTCGCACCGGGCGCCCGGATTCTGGACGCCAAGGTCCTGGCGGGCGCCGAGGGCGGTCCCGACTCCGGGATCATCGCGGGCATGCAGTGGGCGGTCGACCAGGGGGCCAAGGTCGTCAACATGAGCCTGGGCAGCCAGGACGAGCAGGGCACCGACCTCATGGAGGAGGCCGTGGCCCGCCTGTCGGGCCGTGCCCTGTTCGTCGCCAGCGCCGGCAACCTCAACAGCACCGGCCGCCCCGGCACCATCACCAGCCCCGGAAGCGCCCCGGCGGCCCTCACCGTGGGCGCGGTCGACAAGAGCGGTGTGATCGCCGACTTCTCCAGCTACGGTCCGAACGCCGACGGCGTGGCCAAGCCGGACCTCACCGCCCCCGGCGTCGAGATCACCGCCGCCGAATCCACGGACGTGCCGACCCCGGGCGGCACCGGCTACGTCGCCAACAGCGGGACCTCGATGGCGGCCCCGCACGCGGCCGGCGCGGCGGCACTGCTGCTCCAGCAGCACCCGGACTGGACCGGAGCCCGCCTCAAGTCCGTACTCACCGGATCCGCCAAGCCCAGCACGCTGCTCGACGCCTACCGGCAGGGCGCCGGCCTGGTCGACCTGAAGCGGGCCTCGACCGCGAGCGCCGTCTCCGAGCCCGGTTCGCTCGCCTTCGGCACCCAGCAGTGGCCGCACGGCGACGACAAGACGGTCACCCGGACCCTCACCTACCGCAACTTCGCCGCCAAGGCCGTCACCCTCAAGCTGACCCCGCAGGGCACCGACCCAGCGGGCCGGCCCGCCCCCGCCGGCATGTTCACCATCAAGGACGCGCAGCTCACCGTCCCGGCCGGAGGCACCGCACGGACCACCGTGACCGTCGACCTCCGCAAGGGATCGGTCGACGGCGCGTTCGGCGGCAGCGTGCTGGCCTCGGGCGGCGGCCAGTCCGTGCGCACCGGGCTCGTCGCCGTCCGGGAGACGGAGGCGTACGACCTCACGCTCGCCCACACCCGCCTCGACGGGAAGGGCGCCCGCGACTACAGCACGAAGTTCACCCGGCACGGCACCGGGGAGATCTTCCGGGCCGCGGTGGACGGGAGCGGCGGCGGCCGCACCACGGTACGGCTGCCCAAGGGCCGTTACTCGCTGGAGAGCACGGTCTTCGACGGCGCGAACCGCTTCGCCGTCTTCGTCCAGCCCGTCCTCGACGTGAAGGGGAAGGCCACCATCGCGCTCGACGCCCGCAAGGCCAAGCCCCTCGCGGTCACCACCCCCGACCCGGCCGCCAAAGCCGTCGGCGCCATGATCGGATACGGCTACACGCCCACCGATCTGTCCGGGGCCTGGAGCGTCACCGACCAGTCCACGTTCCGCAGCGCGGCGCTCGGGCCGGCCGCGCCCGAACTCGGCGCCCAGTTCAGCGGCGTCTGGAAGGCACCCGCCGGGGCCGGTCAGGGGCAAGGCGCCGTCTACCGGCTGGCGTTCAACCGGACGGGCAGCTGGTTCACCGGACTCGCCCATGCCACCACGAAGGCCGAACTCGCCGAGGTGAAGCTCGGTGTGGGTGCGTCCGTGCCCGGCGCCAAGGGCGATCTCACCGCCACCCCGCGCGGGGCGGACGGTTTCGCCGTCGAGCCCGGCGAGGAGCGGGTGACGCTGCCGCACACGGCCAGGACCTTCGTGACGGCCGGTGGCCTGCACTGGGACTGGCGGGTCCGGCAGCTGGACGCCGCGGGCAATCCCCGTCTCGCCTACTACGCCAACGACCTGGTGCCCACCGCGGGCAAGAGCCGGACCCTGACCCTGGCCGCCGGGGTCTTCGGCCCCGACCTGGCGGCGGACTCCTCGCAGTACGCCTCCCGCAACGGCGACTCGATCAATGCCATCGTCGGCCTCTTCGCCGACGGCGCCGGGCATCCGGGGGAGTCGGAGACCACGCAGGGCTTCAGCCGGCTGGAGAGCGGCGGCCGGATCCTCGCCCGGAGCGATGCGGGCGCCCTGTACGCCGATGTGCCCGCCGGGTCCGCCGCGTACAAGCTGACGATGGAAGCGAGCCGGTCGCCCAAGGACACCGCGATCGGTACGAAGGTCACGGCGGTCTGGGGGTTCACCTCCGCGCACGTCCCCGAGGACCGCAACGAGGTGCTGCCCCTGTCCACCGTACGGATTTCGCCGGCGCTCTCGCTGTCCGGGACCGCCAAGGCGGGCAGCAGCCTGACCGTACCGCTGAACCTCGCGGGCGCGGCCGCCCGGCCCGGGGCACTCGCCTCGCTGAAGGTGGCCGTCTCCTACGACGGCGGAGCCTGGACCGAGGTCCCCGTCACCGCCGGTACCGGCGGTCGGTACACGGCGACCGTCGCCCATCCGGCGGGTGCGAAGGCGGTCTCGTACCGGGTGGACGTCAGGGACAAGGCGGGCAACACGCTGCGCGAGACGCTGGTGAACGCATACCGGCTGACCCCCTGACCGGCGGCCTTGCCCGCCACAGATGACCAGCCGCCGTTGACCAGCCGCTGTTGAGCAGCCGCCGTGCCCCGGACCGCCATGCGGTCCGGGGCACGGCCCGTTTCCGGCCGCCTCCCCGTGGGGCGGCGACACCGACGCCGGCGCGTTACGCGAACTGGCCGGGCGCGGGGCTTCACCAGCTCCTGGGTCGCGGCCGGCAGGGTCGTGCCCTCGAGCACCGCCGTCCCGATGGCCGGAGACGGGCGGCCGGCTGCGTCGGGGCATCCGCGTAAGGACGGGGGTGACATCGGCGCGGCCGTTGCCGGTCGTCAGGAGTTGTGGGGCCTCACCAGGCCGGATTCGTAGGCGAAGACCACGAGCTGGGCGCGGTCGCGGGCCTGGAGTTTGGTCATGGCCCGGTTGATGTGGGTCTTCGCGGTCAGGGGGCTGATCACCATCCGGTCCGCGATCTCGTCGTTGGAGAGGCCCTGCGCGACCAGGACGACGGCCTCGCGTTCGCGGCTGGTCAGCTCTTCCAACGCCGTGCCGGTGGCGGTGGGGGGCGGCTGGGTGACGTACCGGTTGATCAGCTTGCGGGTGATCGAGGGCGCGAGCAGGGCGTCGCCGCGTGCGGCGACGCGCACGGCGTGCAGGAAGTCCTCCGGCACGATGTCCTTGACGAGGAATCCGGCGGCGCCGGCGCGCAGTGCGTTGAAGACGTATTCGTCCAGGCCGTAGTTGGTGAGGATGACGACGTGCATTCCGGCGAGGGCAGGGTCCGCGGCGATGCGCCGGGTCGTCTCGATGCCGTCGAGGACCGGCATCTGGATGTCGATGAGCGCGATGTCGGGCAGGTGTTCCCTGGCGAGGTCCAGGCCGTCCCGACCGTTGGAGGCTTCGGCCACGACCTCGATGTCGTCCTCGAGGTCGAGGAGCGCGCGGAAGCCGCTGCGGATGAGAGGCTGGTCGTCGACCAGCAGGACACGGATCATGAGGCTCGTTCCAGGGGGAGTTCGGCCCGGACGGTGAAGCCGCCCTCGCTGCGGGGCGCTGCCCGCAGGTGACCTCCGAGGGCGGTGACGCGTTCGCGCATCCCGACGAGCCCGATGCCGGGCTGCGGCGCGCTGTCCGGGGTGGCTCTGCCGTCGTCGTCGATGCGGATCGCGAGGGCGTCCGGCCGGTAGTCGATGCGGACCGACGCCGTGCCGGCGTCCGCGTGGCGGGCGATGTTGGTCAACGACTCCTGAACGATCCGGTAGACGGTCCGGCCCACTGCAATCGGCACGTCATGGCGCTGTCCCCCGATCGTCAACGTCGCCCGCAGGCCGCTCTTGCCGGCCCGTTCCACCAGTTCCGGGACGTGGTCGAGCCCACGGGGTGGGGCTTTGTCGTCGTCACGCAGCGCCTCCAGGGTCGCGCGCAGCTCCCGGGACGCCTCACGGCCGGCCTCCCGGATCGCCAGTAGTGCCTCAGGTACTTGCTCGCCGCGCTTACGGGCCACATGGACGGCGACTTCGGACTGCACCTTGATGACCGAGATCTGATGGGTGAGCGAATCGTGCAACTCCCGCGCGATGTGCAGCCGCTCTTCGTCGGCGCGGCGCCGCGCGGTCTCCTCGCGAGTACGTTCGGCTTCGTCTGCCCGCTGCTCGGCCTGCCGGAGCGCCTCTCCGGCGGCGCCGGCGGCGATGAGCCAGGCGATCTGGAGGGCGCCCCGGGCCTGCGCGAACGCCTCGCCCGTGTCGTGCAGACCCGAAACCAGGGCAGCGAGGGGGAGGGAGGCCAGCACGACCACGCTCGCCGCCACCGTGACGATGCGGTGTCCCGCCCGCATGGCCGCGTACACCGCGAAGAGGAACGCGACGGCCGCCACGTCGAACCCTGCCGCCTGGTACCCCACCGCGCACAGCCCGGTGACGGCGAGGACGGCCACCGGAGCCCGGCGGCCCGCGGCCAGCGCCAGGCCGCCGACCACCAACAGCACGTAGCCGAGCAGGCCGAGGCCCGTTGCGGAATGATGCCCCGACAGACCGGTCGCCAGCAGTGCCGCCGCCACGCCGACGGCGATCAGCCCGTCCCTGATACCGGCCCGGACACGGAACCGTCCTTTACTCATGCGCGCACCGTAACCCGTCCCCGCCGCGGGCGAATCCCGCTCGCGGACGAGGGGCCGACTACCACGCGCGCAGTAGTTCCGCGGCAACTGCCGCGTCCGTGGTAGCGCGAAGTGTCTGCGCCTGCTGGACGACCTTCCACGGGTCGGGCCGACATGCTCGAACCGCATCCAGTCGTGGAAAGAGAAGGAGCACCCTGATGTCTGCTCGTCGCCTGTTCGCCGCCTCCGCAACCGCCCTCGGCGGGCTCGGTCTTGCCACACCTGCGGCAGCGCACGCTTCGGCCGATCCTGTCGCCGCCAGTGTCTACGACTTCGGTCTCGGTCGGCTCGGGGCCACCACGGGCGGGCTGCTGGGGCTGGCCGCCGTGGTCATCGCCGTACTGGCACTGGCCCGCCCCGCCGGTCGGCTCGGCACTGCCAACGGGTTGCTCGGGGCCGTGACGGCCATGGCGGTGGGGCTGATCGGCATCGCGCTGGGCGGGCTGGTCGCGGCCACCGCCGACGGAGGCCTCGGCACGGGCAACGGGCTGGGCGGGGCTTACGTGGCCCTGCTCCTGGGGCTGATCGGCACAGCACTCGGCGGGCGGGCCGCGTCCCGCTCCCGCCGCACCGGCCGACTGCAGCGGAGCGCGTAGTCGGGTCTGCGCCGAGAACGGGTGCCCGCGCCGGTCGCGCACAAGATGCGCAACATGCTTTGCGTGCGCGGCCGTGTGGCGTCGGTCCCCGGAGCCGGTGCAAAAACCGGTGGGCGGAGACGGCGGCCCCTGCTACCGTTTCGGAGGCCGTGCGAGAGAACGAGGAGGTGGTACCCGTGAACGCAGTATCGACATGGGTGCTCCCCTCCGGGGTCACGGTCGGGCGATAGGCAGGTCGTCCGGGAGCGCCGCTCTGAGCACTCCCGAAAGGCACGACCATGCACGTCACTTCCGAACAGCGTCTCGACGACGGCGTCCTCGAGCGCGAATTCACCCTCGGCGAGATCCCCGGCACCCTGTGGACGCCGCCCGCATCCGCCGCACCGGTCCCGCTGGTCCTGATGGCCCACAACAACGGCCTGCCCAGGGCGGACCCCCGGCTGGTGGCCCGGGCCCGGTACACCGCGGCGCGCGGCTACGCGGTGGCCACCATCGACGCCGCCGGGTGCGGTGACCGTCCCCGCTCCGCCGCCGACGAGCAGGCACGCGCCGAACTCCGCCGGGCCATGCGGGCCGGTGAGCCGGTCGACGACATCTTCGAGTCCTTCATCGGCCCGCTGGTCGAAAACGCCGTCCCTGAATGGCGAACCACTCTGGACGCCGTCCTCGGGCTGCCCGAGATCGACGGCCCGGTCGGGTACTCCGGGGGCTGGACCGCCCTCGGCATCCGGCTGGCGGTGGTCGAGCCGCGCATCGCGGCCGCAGGCTTCTTCGCCGGCGGGTACGTGCCCCGTGCCCAGCGCGAGGAGGCCCGGCAGGTCACCATCCCGCTGCTGTTCCTGCTGCAGTGGGACGACGAGGGGAACCCCCGGCAGCGGGCCCTGGACTTGTTCGACTCCTTCGGCACCAAGGAGAAGACGCTGCACGCCAATCCGGGCGGGCACACGGGCACCCCGTGGTTCGAGCTGGAGGACGGGTGCCGGTTCCTGGACCGGCACCTGAAGTGATTCGGCCGGGTCCCCGCGCGTCGCGACGAGTCCCGCGGGGCACGGCGGTCGTACTGTCGAAGCCGCTACCGAGGAGGGCTTCTGATGCGCAGCGTGACCTATGCGATGAGCGTCTCACTTGACGGCTACATCACCGGGCCGGACGGCGACTTCGGCTGGACGGAGCCCGACGAGGAGGTCTTCCGCTTCTGGATCGACGAGACGCGAGAGGTCGGCGTCCATCTGCTGGGACGACGGCTGTACGAGACGATGCTGTATTGGGAGACCGCCGACCAGGATCCGTCGCTCGACGACGCGATGCTCGAGTGGGCCGCGCTCTGGAATCCGCTCCCGAAGGTGGTGTTCTCCTCCACGCTGTCGGCGGTGCAGGGCCACGCCCGCCTGGCCTCCGGCGGCCTGGCGGAGGAGATCGAGCGGTTGCGGTCCGAGCCGGGGGAGGGCGACATCGCGATCGGCGGCGCCACTCTCGCCGCGGAGGCGGCCGCGTTGGATCTGATCGACGAGTACCGGGCGGTGGTCTGCCCGGTACTGCTCGGCGGAGGCATCCCGTTCTTTCCCCGGCACGAGCGCCGGGTGGATCTCGAGCTCGTCGAGACCCGCACCTTCCGCTCGAAAGTCATCTACCTCCGCTACCGCGTGGCGCGCTAGCGCTGTGACCGGTGAACCTTCCCGGTCACAGCGCTAGTCGCCTCGTCCGCCGAGCCCTCGGAAGGAGGAACGGACGTCGGCGACCCGGGGCGGGGTCGCGACCAGCCCGGCCGCCTGGCCCGGGGGTCATCGCGTCGTGGTGCCGCCGTCGCAGGCCGGCCGGTACGGGAGGGACGGCAGGTAGGCGGCCCACTCGTCCCGGCTGAGGCCGCGTCCGGCGGCGGCGCACACCCGTGCGGCGGCCGTGGCCGTGTCGAGGGACCACCGGATGATCCTGCCGTCCTGCCCGCCGGAGACGAGGTCGCCGTCGGCGGTGAACGACAGGCCCCGGACCGTGCCGGTGTGGCCGGTGAGGGTGGCGAGGCGGCGGCCGGTGCCGACGTCCCACACCACCACCGTGTGGTCGTCGCCGGCCGATGCGAGGGTGCGGCCGTCCCGGCTGAAGGCGAGGACCTGGACAGGGGCGCTGTGCCCGTCGAGCACCGCGAGCCTGCTGTGCGTCGCCATGTCCCACAAGGCGATCGTGCGGCGGTCGCCGGCCGTGGCGAGGATCCTGGCGTCCGGGCTCAATGCCAGGTCCTGCACCACTCCCTGACGGGTGTCGAAGCGGTCCGTCTGCGTGCCGGCCGCGAGGTCGATCACGTTGACGAACCCGCCGACGCTGGTGGTCAGCAGACGCCGCCCGTCGGGGCTGAACGCCAGCGCCGTGGCCAGGCGCGCCTTCTTCAGAGGCACCGGAGCGGGCGTCCACGGACGGCTCACCTCCCACAGGTGGGGGCCGAGCGTGGCCGCGGCGAGGTGGCGGCCGCCGGGAGCGAAGGCCACGTCGGTCGAGGCGCCGACCGCGGGAATCCGCACGGGCCGGCCGACGAGACGCCGCCGCGCCGTGTCCCATATCGTCAGCGTGCGACTGCGGGACACGGCGGCGAGCAGGCGTCCGTCCGGGCTGAAGGCGACGGCCTCGACGCCGCCGGCATGCCCTCCCAGCACACCGGTCGGCTTCCCGGCCCGGTCCCACAGCCTGACCAGCCCGTCGCTGCCCGCCGACGCGATCGTCCGCCCGTCCGGGCTGACCTCGACATCGCTGACGCGTGCGTCGAACCCGCCGAACGGCCGGTTGCGCAGGTCGTGCAGCACGATGCCGCCGTCCCAGCCGGCGGACGCGAGCAGCGACCCGTCGCGGCTCAGAGCCACCGCCATGGTCGAGACACGACCCCGGTCCCGGAAGGACTGCGGAGGCTCGACACCCCGCAGGTCCCGCAGCGTGACGGTGCCGCTCTCGTCCGCCACCGCGATCTTGCCGCTGACGGGAGCGGAGATCACCCAACCGAACGAACCCTGCAGGTCGAGCGGGGTGGCGGGCGCGGTCAGATCCCCGTCGGCCCACAGGTACACCCCCCGGTCGTCGGCCGCGGCGGCCAGCCGGTGCCCGGAGGGCTCGAACGCCACCGCGTCGACGTGTTCGGCGCCGCGCAGGGCGCTCCCCGCTCCGGTGGTGGTGTCCCACACGAGGGCACCCTCCTGCGATGCCGCAGAGGCGAGGTACCGGCGGTCGGAGCTGAAGGCCAGGGACAGGACGGCGTGCCGATGCCCGCGCAGCGTCGCGGACGGCTCCCCCGAGGGGCGGGCGAGGTCGTACAGCGCGATGGCGCCGCTGTCGGTGCCGACGGCGACCCTCGTGCCGTCGGAGCTGAACGCCATGGCCATCGAGGCGCGTTCGATGGTCAGCCGTCTCACCTGGCGGCGGGTGCGGGTGTCCCAGACGGTGACCGTTCCGTTCGTTTCGCCGACCGCCAGGGAGGCGAGCCGGGTGCCGTCCCCGCTGAAGGCCACGGCCGTGACCCGTCCGGCGTGCCCGCCGAGGGTCGCGACCAGGACGCGCCGCGACGGATCCCACAGGCTGACCGTTCCGTCGACGGACGCCGAAGCCAGCACCGAGCGGTCCGGGCTGAACGCCAGTGAGTAGACGGCCGGACCGCCGGCGTTGAGGACGGCCGGCCGGGGCGCCGCGGCGGCGCTGAGCAGTCCGCCGGCGGTTTCGGTGTCCGGATGCAGGCGGTACGCCTCCACCGCCAGCCGTCCGGACATGGCCGGGTCGGTGGCGAGGAGGCTCCTGGCCTGCAACGAGAGCTGATCGGCGAACGCGGCCTGCTGCCGGCGGCGCGCGTCGCTGCGTTGGTTCATCGCGACGAACCCGCTGACCAGGGCGAGCGTCAGGAGCAGGGCCATGCCCACGACCAGGCCCTTGAGGAGGCGGGCGCGGCGCCGGGCGCCGTCCTGTTCGGCCCGTTCCGCGGCACTGCCCGCCGCGAGGAAGGCCTCCTCCAACTCGTTGAGGTGCCCGGGGTGCTCCTGCGCCCAGGAACGGGCGGCTGCCAGCCGCCCGCCCCGGTAGAGCGCCCCGCCCTCCCGGTCCGACGACTGCCAGGCGTGGGCCGCCTCGGTGAGCCCGCGGTGCACGAGCAGACCGGCCCGGTCGTCGGTGAGCCATCGGTGCAGCCGGGGCCAGGCCCGGATCAGCGCCTCGTGGGCCACCTCCACCGTGCCGTCGCCCAGTACGACCAGGCGCGCCGCTGCCAGTCGGTCCAGCACACCGGCGACCACCGCGGGGTCCGCGACGCCGTCGAGTTCGGTGCGGGCGATGGGACGCCGGGTGTCCTCGGTGCCGTCCCCGAGCGCGGTGAGCCGCAGGAAGATCTTGCGGGCGGTCCGCTGCTCCTCCGGGCCGAGCCGATCGTGGACCCGCTCGGCGGTCTGCGCGATCGCCCCGCGCACCCCACCGCTGGCCTGATATCCCGCCAGCGTCAGGGAGTTCGACGAACGCCGCTCCCACGTCTCCAGCAGGGCGTGCGAGACGAGCGGCAGTGAGCCCGGCTCCCCGGCCGCGTCGGCGAGCACGGTCACCAGCAGCTCCGGTTCGACCCGCAGCCCGGCGCGGGCGGCCGGCCCGACGACGATCTCCCGCAGCCCGGTGGCCGGCACCGGCCCGACGACGAGCTGTGCCTGGTCTTCCAGCGCCTCGGCCAGGCCCGGATGCTCGGTGAGGTGGGCCAGGAAGTCCGCGCGTACGCCGAGCACCACCGTGGTGCGGCGCCCGGGCCCGCGGGCGGCGTCCAGGAGCAGCCCGATGAACCGGGCGCGCTCGCCGCCGTCCGCGCAGAGGGTGAACAGTTCCTCGAACTGGTCCACCACCAGCAGGGCCCGGCACTCCGGCGGCTCCGCGGCCAGCGCGCCGCGGACCGCCAGATCGAGGGCGGCCGCATCCCGTGACAGGTCGTCGAACGTCCGCTGTACGTCCGCGCCGCACACCTTCGCCACCTGGTCGGCGAGTTCCCTGACCGGATGCGAGGTCGGCGTCATCAGCAGGATCCGCCAGCGTCCCGCCGCTTGGGGGTCCGCGGCGATCGAACCGAGCAGCCCGGCCCGCAGCAGCGAGGACTTCCCGCTGCCCGACGCCCCGAACAGTGCGACGAACGAAAGCTGTTCGACCCTGGCCACGAGGCGCCCGACGAGCTCCGAGCGGCCGAAGTACCGCGCCGCCTCCTCGGGCTGGAAGGACGCCAGCCCCTGATACGGGCAGTCCTCCGGCTGTGCCGCGCCGTCCGCGCCGTCCGTGCCGCTCCGTAGGGGCTGCCGGGAGCCGGCCGCCGCACGGGCCTTGGCAGCCGCCGACCACCGGGCGCGCCACTCGTCGGCGTCACCGCCGCATGCTTCGGCGTAGGCCAGGACCACCTCCAGCGAGGCGAGCCGCTCGCCCCTGGCGGCATCCGCGAGCGTGCTCGCCGAGAAGTGCACCCGCCTGGCCAGCGCCCGATATCCCGGATTCCCTGCCCGCTGCCGCAACTGCCGTAACTGCCAGGCCAATTCCTGGACCGCGCCAGCCTCCGGATCCACGGGCTTCTCGAGACGACCCACGACACCCCCCAACGGCCTTCGCCCGCACGTCGCGAGACACGACCGCCCATCGAGCATTGACGAACCCCGGCCATGCTAGAGCCCCGCTACGTGAGGATCCTCCCCCGCCGGGGCGCGCCCGCGTTGTCCGGCGTTGTTTGTCCGGCGCCCCCGTCCCTGTCGGACAAACCCCTGAGGGGCGAAGTTGTGTTGCAGAGGGCAGGGGCCGAAGCGTGAACGGCACGTCCCGGACGTCACCGACCGGCCTTCCGCCACATCCGGACTCCTGCGGAGGAACACCTGTGAAACTGAAGCGACTTGTCGCATGCGGCGCCACTGCGCTCGCCGTCGTGGCGACGTGCGTGGGGACCGCGACCCCGGCGGGCGCCGCATCGGTCAGCTGCACCGCCCGCTACGAGCCGAAGGTGTATCCGTCCGGATACGTGGTGAACACCGTCTACTACTGCGACAGCTGGCAGAAGGCGCCGGTCTACGGCCGGACGTTCGCCTCGCAGCACAGCTGGATGTACGCCGGCAGCAACTGGTACACCTGCCAGATCCGGATCCCTGCGCACCAGAACCCGGTCACCCACAACGCCGACGGATCGGCGAACCAGAACGACTGGTGGCTGTTCACCCTTGCCGACGAGAGCGTGGAGGGCGGCCCCGGCTACTGGGGCTACCTGCCGGCGACCTACATCGCCCAGGGCGACAACTGGCAGCGGGTGCCCGGAGTCCCCGACTGCTGAGCAGCCGCCACCATGCCCTGGAGCCCAACCCGTCTTCACCGTCCGCCGGCGCGAAACCCGCGGGCGGGCCACCCGAAAACCAAGGAGAGCATTCCCTCATGACCATACGTCAGCTGCTCGCGCACGCAGTCGCCGTAGGAACGGTCGCCGCCGTCTCGATGACCGGCCTCACCGGCACGGCCTCGGCGGCTGCCGCCTCGGGCGACCACCTCAGCCGGGGAGAGACCCTGAACGCGGGGCAGTTCATCGAGCGGAGCACCAGCACCGGCCACGTCAAGCTGATCATGCAGAGCGACGGGAACCTGGTCGAGTACGGCCGGTACTTCGGTGTCTGCTGGGCGACCCACACCGAGAACTCGGGCGGCGCGTACGCCACTTACCAGACCGACGGGAACCTCGTCATCTACACCGCCGCCGGCCGTGCCGTGTGGGCCAGCAACACCGTCGGCTCCGTCCAGGCGACGGGCTCGACCGTCGACATGAACAACGCCGGCCAGCTGTACATCGGCACCCGGAGGTTCAACGACGGCTGCCGGTGATCCCATCCGGATTCCGGCACGACCCGACCAGTCCGGCCCGCCCGCCCGGGTACACCCCGGGCGGGCGGGCCGGACACCACTCATCGGAACCGAGGTGCCATGGCTCCCACCCGGCGCGGATCACAGTGATACGGGTCCACCTGACGGCCGACGATCTGGCACGCGCGCGGATCGCCCACGCCCCGGAACCGTTCGCGGAGACCGTCGACAGCATCCGCACACTCCAACGACGCGACCAGCAGGCCGCCTTCGAGCCTTGGCGATCGCTCGTCCGGTCCCGGTTCTCCTTCGGCACGATGGGGCCACTCCTGGACCTCGTGCCGCCCGGCAGCAGGCCCGGCGAGCGCCCCGACCTCCTCACGACACTGCGCGGCACGCGGAGCCTCGACGAGGCACTCGCCCTCCTGTCCGACGGACAGGAGGACACCGCGGTCGACCGGACGGCTCTCGACCGCTTGGGCGCTGCGTTCCGCGCCTACCACCGCATCGCCATCGCGCCCTACTGGCCGAGGATTTCGGCCGTTCAGCACGCCGAGATCGCCATCCGCCGCAGGGTCATGGCGGAGCAGGGCGTCGAGGCGCTGCTGGGGACGCTGCACCGTTCCGTGCGGTGGTGCGCACCCGTCCTGGAAATCGCCCACCCCGACTGCGTCGACATCCGCCTGGAGGGCCAAGGCCTGCTCCTGGCCCCGTCCTTCTTCCTGTGGCCCACCGTCCAGGTCCACGTTCCCCGGGCGCCGAAGTGCGCGCCGCTCCAGGTGAAGTTCCCGGTGTCGCTCGATCCGCTCTCGTTCCGGACGACGGTGTGGGGTGAGAAGGAGGCCGCCGGTGCGGCCCTGCCGTCGCTGCTGGGCCGTACGCGCGCCGCTGCACTCCAGGCGATCGAGACGGGCAGCCTGTCCACCACCGAGCTCGGCCGCCGGCTCGGGGTCACGCCCGCCGCCGCGAGCCAGCACGCCGGCGTCCTGCGCGCGGCCGGTCTGATCACCACCCGTCGTCAGGGCGGCTGCGTCCACCACAACGTCACGTCACTGGGCACCGCACTGGTGCGTGGCTCCCGCCTCCTTGGCGGCGCCCCACCCGTCCGCGGCCCGTCCGCCGTGACCCGGGCAGGGTGAAGACTGCTTGGGTACGGCCCGCGTTCATTCCTCGTGGCCGGGCCAGTCTCCGCGTCCGGCCAGGTCCAGTACCAGCGCGGCGATGTTCCACGCGTCGTCGTCACCGCGGTGGTGGCGGCCCTCCAGTGGGAGTCCGGCCACACGCAGGGCCTGGGCCATGCCGGGGCGCCGGCGCAGTCCGTAGGAGGCGGTGAACGCGACCTTGGCGTTGGTGTGACGCCGTCCGAAGGGGTACTGCGTGCCCGCCTGCCGGCACTGGCGGGTGAACTGGTTGCGGTCGTAGTCGCCCCAGCTGGCCCAGGGCAGCAGGCCGGCGCGGTGCTCGGCCGCGAGCGTCCGGCACGCTTCGGCGAAGGACATGCCTCGGTCGACGTCGGCCTGCGTCAGGCCGGTCAGTTCCGTGCAGAACGGGCTCACGCGCGAGCGGGCCGGCCGTACCAGCATCCGGTGCTTGGCGAGGCGCCGTCCGGCGCGCAGGTCGACCACAGTGAGCCCGACCTCGATGATCTCGCTGACTTCTCCGGCCGGTGGCATGCCCTCCCAGCAGGTCGCTTCGACATCGACCACGTTCAGCAGGTGTGCGTCCTCATCCCCGTTCATGACAAGTGAGGATAGGAGCGGGCGCGCTTCCGATCATCTGAATTCCGCGATCTGAATTCCGCGGGGCAATCGTTCCGGACCGCTTCCGGTACGCCAGGGCCGGGGAGCAGGCCGCTGTCCTGCCGGCGTGGCGGGTGGCCGCGCGGACCCCCTGTGAGCCGTGGGGGCGGACGGTGAGGCGCAGGTCAGTCCGGTGTGATGCCGGACAGGACGGCGAGAACGGCGAGACGGATGCGGTTGTCCCGGCCCGTCTTCGCCATCAGGCTGGCCACGTGTGTCTTCACCGTGGTGACCCCGAGGTGCAGTCGGTCGGCGATCTCCTTGTTGGACAGGCCCACGCCGAGCAGTCCGAGTACCTCCCGCTCGCGCGGTGTGACGGCCGGCACCAGGATGTCCGTGGGCGTGTCGGAGGAGGAACGGGTGTGGAGGGCCTGGGCGACGAGGCGGCCGAGGACGTCCCGGCTGAAGGTCGCTTCTCCGGCGGCGGCGCGGCGCACGGCCTCCAGGAGTTCGGCCGGTGGCGTGTCCTTGACGAGGAAACCGCAGGCTCCGGCCGCGAGCACCGGATACACGTGGTCGTCGTCGTCGAACGTGGTGAGGGCGACGACCCGGGTGGCAGGACGCGCGGCCAGGATGCGGCGGGTGGCGGTGATGCCGTCCGTGCCGGGCATTCTCAGGTCCATGAGGACGACGTCGGGAGTGAGGTGTTCGGCCAGGCGCACCGCCTCCGCGCCGTTGTCGGCCTCGCCCAGGATCTCGATGTCCGGCGCCTGCTCGAAGAGCATGCGAAGTCCCATGCGCACCAGTTGCTGGTCGTCGACGACGAGGATGCGGATCACGTCTGGGGCTCCATGTCGGGTGCGAGGGCGGGCAGTTCGGCGGTGAGTCGCCATCCCTGAGCGGCAGGACCGGCGTCCAGCCGGCCGCCCAGCAGGTCCACGCGTTCACGCATGCCGATCAAGCCGTGTCCGGAAGGGCCGGGGGCCGGTGGCCGGGTCCGTCCGGCGCCGTCGTCGTGGATCGTCACGTGGACGGCGCCATCGGCCATCCGCACGGCCAGTTCGGCGTGTGCGCCGGGCCCGCCGTGCTTGGCCGCGTTGGCCAGGCCCTCCTGGGCCAGGCGGAGGACCGCGAGGCCACGCACCGCGTCGAGCCGTGTGACACGGGGATCGACGCACGCGGTGACGGTCAGGCCGGTCTGGCGGCTGTGTTCCACCACCGACTCCAATGCGGCCGGGAGTGCCCCCGGCGCGACGAGGGAGCCGGTGTCGGGACCGGAGCGGTCCGGGGCGCGCAGTACGGCCACCAGGCGCCGCAGATCGGCCAGCGCCGCGCCGGCACTGGAGTGCAGATCGTCGAGGACGTCGGTGATCCGCGGGTCGGTGGTGGTGGAGGCTGCGATGACGTGCCGGGCGACGCCGACGCGCAGCACCATGGAGGAGACGTGGTGGGCCACGAGGTCGTGCAACTCGCGTGCGATGGTGGTTCGTTCCGCGGCGCGGGCGGCCAGCAGCCGTTGTCCGGCGCGGAGTTCCTGCTGCTGCGCGTGTTCCCGCGCGTGCAGTGCCGCGTCGCGGGTCACGCGTACGTACGAGCCCAGGAGCAGGGGCAGTCCTGCGACGATGCCCATCTTGTAGAGGACCGGAAGGAGTTCGCCGGGCAGATCCCCGGCGCGGTTCACGGCCACGGCGAGCGCCAGTGCGGCCGCTCCGGCGGCGGGGCGGCGACCGGACCGCTGTAGCGCCAGCTCGAAGAGAGTGACGGCGGCCAGCACCTTCACCGAAGAGGCCGCGCTCTCGCCCAGCGCGTGTGCGACCACGAGCAGGGCCGACTGCGCGAGAAGCGCACCGAACACCCACTTCCCCGCCGCCAGGCACACCACGAGCCCCGCTGCGGCCAGGCCCCAGTCCCGCGCCCCGGACGGCCGTTGCAGCAGCAGGAGGTACCCGATCAGTACGCCGGCAAGCGCCAGGACCCGTATGCCGGCGCATCTCGTGTCGAACGCGCGCTCGATCCAAGGTCGGTTCACGCCCCCACGATAGGCGGACGCCCGGACGCCCCGGGTCCTGCGATGGGAGGAGGCCGACTCCTCCCATCGGCCGCGACGTCCGGCCCGTGGAGGGAGCCGGGAGCCCGGCGCGGGCGGCGAAGGTGATCGTCATGGACATCAACGCGAACGGGAAGACGAACACGGGTGCCGGCGCCGGTGGGGACTCCGCCGTGGGGCGGCGGTCCCTCCTCGGCGGTGTGACCGCCCTGGGGCTGGGCAGCGTGGCCTTCGGCGGCCCCGCCCACGCGGTAGGCGCGCAGGGGAGGCCCCGCCCCAAGGCCGACCGCTTCCGGGGAAAGTCGGTGCTCATCACCGGCGCCACATCCGGTATCGGCAGGGCGGCGGCGAACGCATTCGCGAGGGAGGGGGCCCACGTCGGATTCTGCGGCAGACGAGCCGAGTTGGGGCGCCAGGTGGAACGGGAGATCCGGGACGCGGGTGGCGAAGCGACGTACATCGAGGCCGATGTCCGCGTGGACGCCCAAGTGCGCAGCTTCGTGGACCGGGTCGCGAGCCGCTACGGGGGCATCGACGTGGCGTTCAACAACGCCGGCATCGGTGGCGGCCGGCTGCCCCATGAGATGAGCGTCGAGGAGTGGGACGACATCCAGGCCACCAACGCCCGGGGAGTGTTCCTCGCGATCAAGTACGAGATTCCGCACATGCTCGGGGCGCAGCACGGCGTCATCATCTGCACCTCGTCGTCGGCGGCCGAACAGGCGCGGCCGAACGGCGCCGCGTACACCGCGAGCAAGCGGGCGGTGCAGGGCATCGTGAAGTCCGCGGCGCTCGCGTACGGGCCCAAGGAGATCAGGATCAACGCCCTGCTGCCCGGCACCACCGACACCCCCTTCGTCCGCCCGCAGGGCATCCCGGACGAGGGGTGGACGCAGTACAAGCGGGCGTGGGGGCCGCTCAACGTCGACGGCCTGGAACGGATGGCCGATGCCGAGGAGATCGCGCGCGCCGTGCTGGGGCTCGCGTCCGACGACTTCCCCTATATGACGGGTGCGTCGATCACCGTGGACGGCGGCAGCACCGCGGGCCGGAGAATGGTGCAGCCGAGCGGTTTCTGAGGGCGAGGTGCCGAGCCGGCAGCTGTTCGCCACGGCGGGCTGCTGCGACGGGCCGGACGGCTCAGGCGCTCCGCACCCGCCGACGTATCCGATCCACAGAGGTGTTCTCCATGCTCGTCCGACTCGTCAAGGGTCTTGCCCTGCTGTCCACCGGTGCCCTCGCGGGCGCGTTCGGCTACGGCGCGGCCAACCTCGTCCCCACGTTCGACGCCGTGCCGCTGGAGATGAGGCTGTCCTTCCATGCCCGGCTGATGGAGATGAACGGCATCACCATGCAGGGCGCCATGGGGCTGTCCGCACTCAGCGCCGCAACGCTCGCCGCCATGACCCGCGGTACTGCGCGGTGGCTGGCCGGCGGGGCGGGGCTGTTGGTACTGGCGTCCTTCCTGATAACCCGGTTCGGCAACGTGCCCATCAACGGCCGGATCAAGGAGTGGGCCGTCACCACGGCGCCCGTCGATCACGCCGAGATCCTGGATCGCTGGGAGGCTTTCAACCAGGCCCGCACCGGCACCGCGTTCGCCGCCTTCGCGATCCTGATCCTTCTCGCCCTGCGTCAACCCGGCGCCGAGGCCGATCGGGGGAGAACGGCGGCCCGATGACCTGAGCCGGGCCATAGGGCCTGCACCCCGAGCGCACGGACCTCGGCGACGACGGCCGCCGCGCCCCCGGCCGGCCGACGTCGCCGAACGGGTACGGCGCGGCGTTCGACGCCGGTCACCAGGGATCGAGTCGGCGCGCGGTCCGTCGGCCTGCGGTGTCCCGGTCGGCCAGGGCCTCGGCGAGGACGGCCGGTACGGTCGCTCCGTCGGGCACCCCGAACGCGGCGCGCCGTACGTCCGGACGGAGGGCGCCGTACGTCCGGCGCGGGCCGAGGAGCGGTTCGTCGGTCTCCGGCCGGCAGTGCTGCTCGGGCTCGGGGAAGGCGCCGTAGCGCACGTAGAGGGGCCCGCTGCGCCAGCGGAGGTCGTTGACGACGGGGGGTCCGGGCTGACCGGAGAGCAGCGCGTCCAGGCTGTCGAGGCATTGTTCGAGGGCCGGCTCGTCGACCGGGTAGAGCGTCATGAACGTGCCGCCGGCGCCGCGCGAGGCGTACCTCGGCTTCTGCGTCTCCAGCAGTGCCGGACTGCGTAAGAACGTGAACGTCACGCGGTGGAAGAAGCAGTAGCCGGTCACGACCGCCAGTACGTGCTCGGCATTGTCCGTGTAGGCGGAGACGTGGATCTTCCAGCCCTGGTGGGGGAGTTCGACGCCGTCCGGCCTCCGGTCGACCCACGCGCCCCGGGTGGCGCCCCGCCAGCCGGCGGGCAAGGGCGCACCGACAGCGGAGAACTCGCCCCGCGTCGCCCACCGTACCGGCGGATCACCGAACAGGTCGTCGACGTACGGATGCACCTCATGACGCATGTCCACAGCGGCCCCCTTCGCCCTATCGGAACTGACTTGAACCGATCTCGAACGGATCTCGAGCAAATCTCGTGCAAATCGTGCGGATGCCCCTCCCCGTGCGCATCCCCGGTGCGGGATGTGCGTTCCGTTTCGCTCGGTGACCCGTGATGTGAAGGTAGGGCAGCAGGGCGGTGCCGGGCAGGGAGCGGGGAGCGCATATGCCGGGCGCGTAGGGCCTTTCATGCGTGGCGCCGATGGCCGAACGCGCCCCGGAATATGCGTTCCACCTATGCAATCCTTGCGCCCGCCCGCTCCCCGTGCAAGACCGCCGGGTCCGGACGGAAGGTCAAGGGTCGTCGGGGATCGCTTGGTTCAGGCCACCGGGGCCGCCCCTGTCCCTGCGGTCCCGTGCGTGTCCCCGCGATCCTGCGGCTGTCCCCGCGGTCCGGCTCCTGTCCCCGGGGCCCTGCGGCCGGCCGATCGATGGACTCCACGACATATTCAGACCATTGGTCCAGACCTATTGACCGTCACTCCCTCCGCTCCTACGATCCGGTCCGGCAGCCCCACATGTCCCCACCTCGCCCAGAGCCGGCGCCACGCCCCCACGTGACTGTCATGACCATGGCGTTCGGCGGAAAAGGGAGCACCGCATGTTCCATCGAAGGCCACGCCCCCCACGCACCTCACACACCCCACGCACCTCACGTCTGCCGTCGGGCGACATCGGCCCGCAGCCGTTTGCCGGCCGCACCGCGAACCGGCCGCCGAGCGCCCTGAGACGTTCCCTCGCCGGGCTGAGCGCCGTCGCCGTCATCGCCACCGGCATGGCGGTCGCCGGATCCGTCTCGGCCGGGGCCGTCACCACGGAGGGCGCCGCCGCAGAGCTGGTGGCCAACCCCGGCTTCGAGAAAGGGCTCTTGGGCTGGACCTGCTCCAACGGCTCGGGCGCGACCGTCAGCAGCCCGGTCCGCACCGGCAGCTCCGCGCTCAAGGCCGCGCCGACCGGCCAGGACAACGCCCAGTGCACCCAGACCGTCAGCGTCCAGCCCAACTCCCAGTACACGCTGAGCGCTTACGTCCAGGGCAGCTACGTCTACCTCGGCGCCACCGGCACCGGCATCACCGGCACCACGTCCACCTGGACGCCGAACAGCCCGTCGTACGGCCGGCTCAGCGTCGGCTTCACCACCGGGCCGAGCACCACATCGGTGACCGTCTACCTGCACGGCTGGTACGGCCAGCCCGCCTACCACGCCGACGACGTGTCGCTCACGGGCCCCGGCGGCACCACCCCGCCGACCACCGCGCCGCCGACGACCCCGCCCCCCACGACTCCGCCGCCCACGACTGCGCCCCCGACCACCCCGCCGCCTACCACCACGCCCCCGACCACCCAGCCTCCGACCACTCCGCCGCCGGGCGAGACCTGTCCCACGAAGCCCAGGCCCTCCGGGAAGGTCCTCCAGGGGTACTGGGAGAACTGGGACGGCGCCGCGAACGGCGTCCACCCCGGAATGGGGTGGATCCCCATCACGGACAGCCGGATCGCCGCGCACGGCTACAACGTCATCAACGCCGCCTTCCCGGTGATCCTCTCGGACGGCACCGTCCTGTGGCAGGACGGCATGGACACCGGCGTCAAGGTCGCCACGCCCGCCGAGATGTGCCGGGCCAAGGCGGCCGGAGCGACGATCCTCATGTCGATCGGCGGCGCCACCGCCGGAATCGACCTGAGCTCCAGCGCCGTCGCGGACCGCTTCGTGGCGACCGTCGTCCCCATCCTCAAGAAGTACAACTTCGACGGGATCGACATCGACATCGAGACCGGCCTGTCCGGCAGCGGCAACATCAACACCCTGTCCGCCTCCCAGGCCAACCTGATCCGCATCATCGACGGGGTGCTGGCCCAGATGCCCGCGGGCTTCGGCCTGACCATGGCGCCCGAGACCGCGTACGTCACGGGCGGAAGCGTCACCTACGGATCGATCTGGGGCTCCTACCTGCCGATCATCAAGAAGTACGCCGACAACGGGCGGCTGTGGTGGCTGAACATGCAGTACTACAACGGCAGCATGTACGGCTGCTCCGGCGACTCGTACCAGGCCGGCACCGTGCAGGGCTTCACCGCACAGACCACCTGCCTGAACAACGGCCTGGTCATCCAGGGCACCACCATCAAGGTGCCCTACGACAAGCAGGTGCCCGGCCTGCCGGCCCAACCCGGCGCGGGCGGTGGCCACATGACACCGAACCTGGTCGGCCAGTCGTGGAACGCCTTCGGCGGCTCGCTCAAGGGCCTCATGACCTGGTCGCTCAACTGGGACGGCTCGAAGGGCTGGAGCTTCGGCGACAACGTCAAGTCCCTCCAGGCCCGCTGACCGCCCGCACACCGCCCCGCACCACCCCGCACGCTGAGACGAGGTGCACCCACGGCACGGCGGCCGCCCCGAATCGGGGCGGCCGTCCGACGGCTTCGCTTCCGGCCTGCGGCACGACGCCATGGTGACCTGCTCCACCGCGGCGAGAGCCCGGCCGAGCTGCCGGGAAGCAGCCGATCACTCGGGAAGGTGCGCACTTCACGTCCAACCCGAGGTCGATCCAACGGACTTGAGCTGGATCGCTGCTGAGGTCAGGAGCCTTCGCTCGGCCCGGTCCGGTCCCATCCGGGTGCCCGCACGTCGATCGTGAGGCTTCCCGGCGCGAGCTCCTCGCCACAGGTCCGGCACGTCGATGTCGGATCGAGGTCGTGCTCGGAGCCGGGTCCGCCGTGGTGGCGGAAGGCGACCGGAGGGGTGTCCACCGCCCAGCGGTCGCCCCGAGCCAGCAGCGCGTGCAGGACCGGTGCGAGATCACGGCCGGCCTCCGTGAGGTGGTATTCGAAGCGCAAGGGGCGCTCGTTGTAGGCGTGGCGCTCGACGACGCCCGCTTCCTCCAGTGCGCGCAGTCTGGCGGCGAGACGGTCGCGGGGGGCGCCGGTGTTGCGGACGATCTGGTCGAACCGCCGGTTGCCGTAGAAGATCTCGCGGATCGCCAGGAGGGCCCAGCGTTCGCCGACGAGTTGCAGCGCGGCGGCCGCGGAGCACGGCCGGCCGGGCACCTCGGGGTGCGGCACCGTGTTCTCGCCCTGCGCTGGGTGTTCATCGTCAACGTGCCGGCGGGGATCGCGGCGTTCGTGCTCGGCGTCAAGGTGCAGCCATCGCCCGCGCGTGCCGGGGCGGAGAAGAGTCCGCTGCCCGACCTGTTCGGCGCCGCCCTTCTCACCGGCTCGATCGCGATGCTCTCGTTCGGCCTGGTCAAGGCTCCGGACTGGGGATGGACGAGCGCCGGCACCCTCGGCGGCCTGGCCGCCGCGGTGCTGCTCGGCGTCTGGTTCGTCCTGCGCTCGGCCCACCACCCCGTGCCGAACTCCTCGCTGACGTTGTCGTTGAGGGCCTCCACGGACCCGTCGTGGCACTGGACCACCTCGGAGGCGCCTCCGCCTGGGCCCTCGTCGTCGCCGCGCTCGGCGCGGGAGGGCTCTGCGGCACCGCCCTGTCCCTGAAACTGCGGATGAGGCGGCCCCTGTTCACCGGCTACGTGGCCATGCTCGCGGGCGCGGGCCCCACCCTGCTCCTCTTCGCCGTGCCCGCGCCGCTGTACGTCCTGGCCGTCTCCGAGTTCGTCTCCGGCATGGCCATCGCCGTCTTCACCGCCGTGGAATCGGCGGCGATCGCCAAGGAAGTGCCCCGCGAACTCCTCTCGCGCGTGGACGCCGTGAACCGCTTCGGCTCGATGGCACTGCGGCCGCTGGGAACCGCCCTGATCGGTCCGGTCGCCGCGGCGTGCGGGGTGCCCCTGACCCTGGTCTGCGCGGCCGCTTTGTCCCTGCTCGCAATGACCGTTCCGCTACTCGTCAAGGACGTCAGGAACATGATCGAGTAAGACGATCCCCCCACTGCCCCGCCCCGACCACGGACGATCACCGAGGACGACCACGTGACCGATCACCCGCCCCACCCCGTGCCCCGACCCGCCCCCGCCGGGCCGCCGATCCTGATGGCGGACCCCCGCGTGACGGCCATCCCGGTCACCGGATCCGACGAGGTACTCGTCGACCTGCGCACCCGGCCGTACGTGCGCGTCGACCCGCGCAAGGCCGACCCGTACGGGCACTACGCGCACGTACGGGAGGACGTGGCCCGCCGCCTCGCGCACGCCGCCGCCATGCTCCCCGCCGGACTGGCCTTCCTCTTCGTCGAGGGCTACCGGCCGCCCGACCTCCAGCAGCACTACTTCACCGCCTACCGCGACCGACTGCGGGACCTGCGGCCCGACCTGGACGAGTCCGCGCTGCACCTCGCGGCCAGCCGGTACGTGTCACCCCCGGAGATCGCACCGCACTCGGCCGGCTCCGCCATCGACCTGACCCTGTGCACCGAAGACGGCCTCGAACTGCCCATGGGCACGACCGTCAACGCCTCGCCCGAGGACAGCGGCCTGCGCTGCTACACGGCGGCCCAGGACATCGACACGCAGAGCAGGGCCAACCGGGAGCTGCTCGGCAGCGTCCTCACCGCGGCCGGATTCGTCAACTACCCCACCGAGTGGTGGCACTGGTCGTACGGGGACCGTTACTGGGCCCTGAGCACGGGCCGCGACAGCGCCCCCTACGGGCCGGTCCTGCGCGACCCGGACCCCTCGCCCCCGACCGGTGACGGCGCCGTCGACGAGGTCGCCCGGTGACCTCCACGACACCCCCTCCCACCGCGTCCCCCGCCCCGTTCCGCCCGGTCCGCCACGAGGTCCCGTACTTCGCGCAGTGGGAGACGCCCGAGCTGGTCGCCGAGATCGTAACGGACCGCCTCGACGCGGCAGACGACCCGAACTGGCGTGCCTCCGGAGCCGATTCGCCCGAGGAGTACCGGTTCTGGTCCTGGCGGGTGTGCGGCATGGCCTGCCTGCGGATGGCGCTGACCCACTGGGGCATCGACGCGCCCCCGAACGTCACCCTCGGCAAGGAGTACCTGGAAGCCGGCGCGTACGTCCCCAAGGACGGCGGCCTGCACGGGCTCATCTACGAGCCGTTCGCCCGCCACACCCGGGCCCGCTTCGGCCTCCATGCCGAATCCCGGCCCCACCTCCCGCTGAGCGAGGTGGCGCAGCAGTTGCGGGCCGGCCGCCTCGTCATGCTCTCCGTGCATCCCGGCGTCCGCAGCGCCGACGCCGAACCGCCGCAGCGCGGCGGGCACCTGGTGCTGGCGGTGGGCGCGGACGAGGAATCCGTCACGATCCACAACCCGTCCGGCTGGCACGGCACTTCGCAGGAGTTCGCCGCCGTCCCCTGGCCGGTGATGCGCCGGTACTACGCGGAACGCGGCGTACTGCTCGGGCCGGGCGACCGGTCGTCGCCCGCATCCACGTAGACCGAGAGGAAACGCACTCCCATGCCCACCCCGAGATCTCGATCCGGGCCGATCCGGCCCAGAGCACGCACCGTCACGCAACTCGTGTGCCTGCTGATGCTCGCCACGTCCCTCGTCGTCCTGAGGCCCGACCGGGCGCACGCCGCGCTCCCCGAGCCGACGCTGAACGCCATCACCTTCAACATGCAGGGCGGCACCCGGTGGGGCACGGTCAGGGACAGCCTGATCAAGAACGCCGACCTCGTGGCCCTGCAGGAGGCCACGACCCCGCCGGGCGACTACACCCAGAGCCAGTCGATCCTCAGCAACAACGGTGACCAGACGACCACGGCGACCGGTCTCCCCAGCCTCAAGTACCAGCTGTACAAGAACGGCTGGGGCAAGCCCGGCCGGGAGGAAGGCGTACAGCAGGGAGAGCTCTACTACCTCAACATCCTCGACAAGGACAAATGGGGCCAGCCCGGCGGCCCCGGCGGCGGCGACGTCGACCCCGACGCCATGGTGAACGCGCAGAAGTCCATGGCGATATGGGTGCGCACCCCCCTGACCAACCCCGAGATCAAGATCATCACGCCGCAGGGCGACAACAAGAAGTGGATCCGCTCGCGTCCCGCGTTCGGCCTGAAGGTCGACGGGGTGTGGTACTTCAACATCCACGCGGCCTCGATCCGCACGGACGACGCGCTGAACGCCCACAGCGCGGCCCTCGTGGCCGCCATCGACCACGAGATGGCGGGCCAGCCGTGGCGCGCCCTGGGTGACTTCAACAACGTGGCCACCACCACCATCCCGGTGTTCCCCCCGTACTACGCGAAGGTGGACGGCAACCCGTTCGGCGCCCCTTCCCCCACGCAGTACTCGAAGGGCGCATCGCTCGACTACATGCTCTCCAAGCAGCCGATGGCGAACCTCGCCGTGTCGACCAGCTCGAACAACGGCGGGTCCGACCACTATCCGGTGAGATTCGCCCACGCGAACAGTCCGACGTGCGGCTGGGGCTGGAGCGACACACCCACCGTGTACAGCCCGAGAGCCGGCACCCCGGTGGCCTCCCGCGCCGCCGCGGCCGCCACGGGCAGCGACGCCGACGCCTGCGGCATGACCCCGGCGGTGGTCTCCATGGGCGACAGCTACATCTCCGGTGAGGCCGGCCGGTGGGCGGGCAACGCCAACAGCCGTGCCGAGGGCTCGGCCTGGGGCACGGACCGTTCCGCCGTCGAGTGCAACGCGGACGAAAGCACCTGCAAGCACGACCTGGCCCGGGTCTACGGTGACACCTCGTACGAGCAGAAGCCGGGCGCGGCGTGCGACCGCTCCGACTCCGCCGAGATCCAGGGCGTCGAACTCGGCGGTCTCACCGGAGCCCAGCGGTACAACATCTCGTGCTCCGGAGCGACGACCGCGAACGTCCTGTCGGAGCCGTTCAAGGGCCAGCGGCCGCAGATCGAGGAACTGCGCGACATCGCGGCCCGGCACGAGGTCGGTCTGGTCGTGCTGTCCGTCGGCGGCAACGACCTGCGGTTCTCCGAGATCCTCGCCGACTGCGCGAAGGCCTACCTGTACCCCTCGTTCAACAACAAGGGGTGCATAGCCGCGCAGGAGGAGACCTTCGCGGGCGCGCTCGGAACGGTCGGGGCGAACGTCGTGAAGTCCCTTGAGGCGATCCGCGCGACCCTGCGGGCGGCCGGACAGGAGGACGACAGCTACCACATCGTGCTGCAGTCCTACCCGAACCCGCTGCCGAAGGGCGCCGAGAACCGCTACCCGGAGAACTCCTCCAACCCGTTCCAGAAGTACGGGCGTTACTGGCAGGGCGGCTGCCCGTTCCTGGACAAGGACAGCGACTGGGCGCACGACTCGGTCATCCCGAGGATCAGCACCATGCTCGCGGGTGCGGCCGAGCGGGCCCAGGTGTCCTTCCTCGACCTGCAGAACGCCTTCACCGGGCACGAACTGTGCGCGAAGACCGCGCAGCAGGCCGACACCTCCCACACCACGGCCCGCCCGCTCGACGCGGCGCGCGCCGAGTGGGTGCGGTGGGTCCCCTACCTGAGCGAGGAGACCAAGGACATCGGCTGGACGGCCCAGGGCAACCAGCAGGAGGCCGTCCATCCCAACCACTACGGACAGCAGGCGCTGGCCGCCTGCCTCACCAAGATGGTGGGAGCCCTCGACGCCTTCCCCGTCACCTCGCGGTGCACCGGCCGGACCGGTGTCCCCCCGGACAGCCTGGACGACACCAGCCAGTTGCTCGCCAGGGGCAACCGGCGCGGCCCCGTCGAGGGACTGCCCGACTGGAGCCGCGCGGGATACCACGGCGGCGAACGCCTGCCGAGCAGCTCGGCCCGCAGCCAGGACCCTCGCTGCCGCATCACCCCCGGGGCCCTCGCCAGTCAGTACGGGGTGAGGCCCGACGACGGGCAGGACGACACGGCGGGCATCCAGCGGGCCATCGACCACATCCGCACCGACTGCACTCCGCAGGCCTCCCGGAGCCGACTGTCCTCGATCGAACTGCCCCGCGGCACGGTCGACGTCAGCAAGCAGCTGAGCGTGGACGCCTCCTACCTCGTCATCCGCGGGCAGGGGGCCGGCTTCGGCAGCGGCACCCGCATCGTCTTCCGGCCGGACGCCGCGACCCGCTACGACACCCTGTACAAGGGGAGCAACGAGCCGACCCCCTCACGGTGGGACCAGGACGCCATGGTCCACGAGTGCCCGGCCAGACTCGGCGGCGGAATCCGCGGCAAGGGCGGCTGGATGTGGCCGGGCCGCGGCCTGTTCCGCGTGCAGACGCGTGAGGTGTCCGCCAAGCACCTGCGCATGTGCGGCCCGATGTCCGGTGTGCCGGAGAACCGGCGGGACATCTTCGAAGGCTCGATCAACCAGCACTGGGAATCGGGCGTGGAGGTCGCCGGGACCGCGGCGGACCCCCTCTACGCGGCGCGTCAGGGCGACCGGACGATCCAGCTCAAGTCCACTGCGGACATGCCCCAGTTCAGGCCGGGCAACGACCTGTGGGTCGGCGCCGCCAACAGCCTGAAGTTCTACGAGCTCCAGCAGGTCGACACCGCGAAGAGCCCCCTCGAAGACCTGCACATGCGGCAGCAGGTGTTCACGATCTCCTCGGTCGACGCCGCCCAGCGCACCGTCACCATCGACAGGCCCCTGGAGTTCGACGTACCCGTCAACTCGGTCTCCGACGGATCGCCGCCGCTGACCCCGGGCGCCCCGCCCTACGCCAGCAAGGTCACCCCCCTCAGGATGATCACGGACGTCGGGTTCGAGGACTTCGCCTTCACCCAGCAGCTCGACCAAATGCCCAAGCTGGGCGGGGGCACCTACCAGGTCAGCGGGGACTGCGCGACCGGGGCGGCGAGCTGCCCGACCCACAACTACGGCAACCTCGCCCCCGAGTACGCCATGCACGGGATCGTCTTCAAGTGGGCCGCGGACTCCTGGGTTCGCGGAGTCCACGGCGAGATGACGGGCTCCCATCCGATCGTCACCGAGGTCGCCAAGAACCTCCAGATCGAGCACAACCGGTTCGACGGCGCCTGGAACAAGGGCAAGGGCGGCAACGGCTACCTCCGCGGCTCGCGCGTGTGGGACTCCCTCTACGCCTTCAACACGACCCGGAACCTGCGCCACTTCACCTTCCAGTGGTCCGCC
This sequence comes from Streptomyces sp. NBC_00239, assembly GCF_036194065.1. Taxonomy (NCBI): domain Bacteria; kingdom Bacillati; phylum Actinomycetota; class Actinomycetes; order Kitasatosporales; family Streptomycetaceae; genus Streptomyces; species Streptomyces sp. NBC_00239. The sequence continues at coordinate 8,076,328 of NZ_CP108095.1, forward strand.
TCCAACAACGTCGTGATCGGCAACGACTTCGACTCGGACCTCAACCTCCACGGCGGCTGGGAGCGCCGCAACCTCTTCGAGAACAACGCCGTCCGGGTCCCCTTCGAGCACAGGTCGGGGAGTTGCAGCGCCAACTGCGGCGGCGAGGGCGGGGCGAGCGACCTGGGCACCTGGTGGCCGATCTACTGGGCCGCGGGCAACAAGGCGGTCAAGTGGTCCGGATCCAGCGGCCCGCAGAACGTCTTCTTCCACAACACCCTGGCCAAGCAGACGAAGGCGGGCGGAGCGTACGAGGACTACAACCCCTACTCGCGCTCGCACAAGGTCTTCCAGTTCGGATCGGATGCCGGTGACGCGAGCAGGTTCACGCACCTGACGCAGTTCGGCACCGCCATCTTCGACTGGGCCGACATGGAGAACCACGACTACACCGGTGGCCTGGGCGTGAACGACTCCCTGAGCAACGGCACCGATTCCCTCTTCCTGAAGTTCCTCCCCGAGTCCCGACAACCCCGTTAGCCCTCCCGACACCGAGGCCCCCCGGCACGCGCCGGGGGGCCTCGGTCGTGCGCGCCTCGTCCGGGAAGAGCAGGCGGGGTGGTCCGGGACACCCGGGCCGGACAGCAACTTCCGGGAGTCCCCGCGAAATGCCCTTGCACAATGGTCAAGAAACGTTGACCATTACTCACATGCCTACCGATGATCTTCCCGAGACGTTCCACGTCACCACGGACGAGCAACTGCGCGCCGTCTCCAACCTCACGCGCCACCGGATCATGGCCGTGCTCCGCTTCGAGCCGGCGACGATCACGCAGATCGCCGAGCGAGTGGGCCTCGCGAAGGGGAGTTCCAGCTATCACGTGCGGCTGCTCGAGCGGGCCGGCCTGGTGAAGGTGGTACGGACGCGGAAGGTCCGGGGGGTCACCGAGCGGTACTACGCGATGGCCGCGCGGTCCATCGCGCTGCCGGATCCGGGCGAGGGAGGGCCGGACGTGCTGATGCGCCATGCCGTGGCGGACCTGGAGGCGTCGCCGGCGGATGGCGAGCGGCACGTACGGATGGCGCATCTGCGGCTCACCGACGAGCAGTTCGCGGAGCTGGGGGCACGGATGCACGCACTGGCGGACGAGTACCGGGAGCTCTCGGACCCGTCGCTGCCGGACGCGTCACTCGTCTTCGCGCTCTTCCACCCGGCATCGCGCCAGCAGACCGAAGGGGACGCCAAGTGACCTCGGACATACAGAAGTTGCCTACCGGGTTCGGTCGGCTGTGGACCGCGCAGACGGTGTCCTCACTCGGTGACGGTGTGCTGCATGCCGCACTGCCGTTGCTCGCGCTGACGCTGACGCGGGATCCGATGGCGCTCGCCGTCGTCACCGCCGCCGGAACACTGCCGTGGCTGCTCTTCGGAGTGCTCGGCGGTGCGCTGGTGGACCGCTGGGACCGCCGGCGCACGATGTGGATCGCGGACGCGGCGCGTGCGGCACTGCTCGTCATACCGGTGGCAGCGGCCGCGCTCGACGTGCTGAGCATTCCCCTGCTCGCCGCCGTCGCCTTCCTGCTCGGCCTCGGCGGACTCTTCTTCGACACCGCCGCCACGGCCTACCTGCCGGACCTGCTCGGCCGCGACCCCGCACTCCTGGAGCGCGCCAACTCCCGCCTGCGCGGAACCCAGACCGCCGCGTCAGGCTTCGCGGGGCCGCCCGCGGGCAGCGCCCTGCTCGCGCTCGGCCGGGCGGTTCCCCTGCTCGCCGACGCGGTGTCGTTCGCGCTCTCCGCACTGCTCGTACGGTCGCTGCCCGCCATGCCCCGGCCCGTACCGGAGGTCCGCGATTCGCTGCTGCGGCAGGCGCGGGCCGGTGCCTCGTACGTATTCCGGGACCGGCTGCTGCTCGGGCTCGCGCTGCGTCCGGCGGTGGGGAACATCGCCTTCGTCGCCGTGGAGACCGTACTCGCCCTCTTCGCGCACGACCGTCTCGGCATCGACACCTTCGGTTTCGGCCTGCTCCTCACGGCGGAGGCCACCGGCGGTCTGCTCGGCGCGGGCATCGCCTCCTTCCTCGGCCGACGACTCGGCACCGGCACCGCGCTGACCTGCACGGCCGCAGTCGAGGGGCTCGCCATCCTGGTCCTGGCCGCCGCCCCGAGCCCGTACGTCGCCGGCCTCGCGCTCGCCGTCTGCGGAGCGGGCGTGGGCGCCACGATGGTGCTCGCCCCCTCCCTCCGACAGGCGGTCGTCCCCGCCCACCTGATGGGCCGGGTCGCCTCCACCTCCCGCATGCTCTCCATGTGCGCCGCCCCGTTCGGCGCCTTCCTCGGCGGCTGGCTGGCCACCGCCTACGACATCCGCACCCCGCTCTACGCCGCCGCCGGCCTCCTCCTGACGATGACGGCCGTCACGGCATCCATGACCAACAACCGCCGCGTCGAAGCGGCGCTGCATGCCGCCGCCCCGGCCGACGCCCCCTCCCCGGCGCCGGCCGACGACAGCGTGCGCTGACGCCTTCCGGGCGAGGACCGCACACACCGGCTCCGCCCTTCAGCGCCCGCGGAAATCCGTGGACGGATCCGAGGAAGATCACGTACGGTGTGGCTCCACGCCCTGAGACGGACGGAAGGAGGCGAGTGCCGTGCAGTTCACACCTTTCCAGCGCTCCCTTTTCCGCTGCCCCGGCGTGGTTCGTGAGGTCTGACCGGGAGCGTTCCAAGCAGTCTTTATCCCGGAGGAATCCATGACCGATCCGGTCATCCACGCGCTCTCCACGAGCGACGCTCATCTCTTCGACGCACTCCCCGACCCCCTCGGTGCCCGTGAAGCCCATCGGCGCACCGCGTTCCGCCCCGACTGGAAGCGCGTCGCCCTGCGCGACGGTGAAGTCGTCGCACGCGGCGCGTGGTGGGGCGGCCCCGACGACTCGGAGCCCGTCAACATCAACTGGTTCGACGTGGCCGAGGGCGAGGAGCAGGCCGGGGCCGAACTCCTGCGCTCCGCTCCCTGGCAGGTCGAACTCGAAATCAACCTGCCCGGCGGCTGGCGGGAGCAGCCCGAACTGCGCGCCGGCGCCGAGGCACGCTTCGCCGCCGCACGAGCCGCGGGGTACGAACTTCTGGTCGAACGCTTCCTGTACCGCTGGACTCCGGAGCGGGGTCTGCCCGAGCGGCCCGGACGCCTGCGCTTCAGCGCCGAAGCGGACGACACCGTGTTCTTGGACGCGTTGCGCCGGATCCACTCCGTCACCCTGGACGCCCACGCGCTCAGGGCCATCGAGGAGGGCGGCCTCGACCAGGCCGCCCAGGAGGAACTCGACTTCTTCCACTGGTGCCCCTCCCCACGGCAGTGGTGGCAGATCGCGTACACACCGGAGGGCGACCTGGCCGGCATCCACATCCCGGCCCACAATCCCTCCGGCCCGACCATCGGCTTCATCGGAGTCGTCCCCGAACAGCGCGGTCGCGGCTACGCCTACGACCTCCTCGCGGAATGCACCCACTTCCTCGTCGAGCAGGGCGCGGAGTCCATCAGCGGAGCGACGGACCGGAGCAACTTCCCCATGGCCGCGAACTTCGCCAAGGCCGGCTTCCCCGTCACCAGTGAACGCATCAACTTCCACCCGACCGGCCACACTGCCTAGCGAGGACTAACACGCGGGCGAGCGGTCCGGTGCGAGGACAGCTCCGGGCCGCCGTCCGTCCGGGTCGACGTCCGGGCCGTCGTCCGGGCCCGAGCGTGCCCCGGGCCGGGCGCCGGGCCCGGGGCAGCCGGGACGGGCTCACTTCCCCGCGGGGAGCGGTTGCGGGATGCGGGGGATGATGGGGAAGGCGTCCGCCGGTGGCGGGGAGGGCGCGGGGGCGAGGGTGGGGCAGACGCGCCGGAACGGGATGCCCGGAGCCATCGTGTTCCATTCGGCCAGGGTCGGGTTCGTCACGGCCAGCCGGCAGGCTCGGCCGACGGGGTCGCGGAGGGCTGCGGCGAGCTGGGCGATGTTCCAGTGGATGGTCTCGCCGGGGTAGTTGTACGTGGTCAGCACGGTGCCGTCGGGAGACATGCCGAGTGCGGTCGCCTCCTTGTCCAGGGTGAAGGAGGCGACGGAGTGCGGGGCAGTGGGGTCCCAGACGTCCCAGACGTGCAGCCGGGTGCCGGAGCCGCTGCCCGTCAGCAGTGTGCCGTCCTTGCCGAAGGAGTACGGGCCCGTGCCGCTGCTCTGCGGGAGGCCGCTCAGGAACCGGGGACTGCCGGGGTCGGAGACCTCATAGAGCAGGCCGCCCGAGTCGCCGGACTGAGCTGCCACGAGTTTGCCGCCGTCGGGGGAGAACGCGCGCGGTCTGGGGTAGAAGGGGCGTTTGTCCGGGGCGGGCAGGTCCGACAGGTGGTCGGGTGTGCGCGGGTCGGACACGTCGTACAGCGATTCGCCGATCGCGAGGAGGCGGCTCTTCGGGGCGAACAGGACGTCCCGGCTGGTCTTCCGCTTGTACGGAATGCTGCTGAGACGGGTGGGGTGCGTGGGCCGGGAGAGGTCCCACAGTCTGGCCTCGCCCTCTGAGCCGGTCACCATCAGGTCGCCCCGGATCGCGACCTCCAGGCCGAGCGTGCTGTCGGACCCTCCAGCCTTGAGGCGGAACTGCCGTACCGGGTGCGCGGGGTCCTTCACGTTCCACATCGTCAAGGTGCCCCGCGGGCCTTCGACCGCCAGGCGGGTGCCTTCTTGTGAGAACCACAGCGCCTGGTTCGAGAAGTATCCGTCCTTGTCCAGGCGGGCCACGCCTGCCGGGCGGCCCGCCGAGCGTCCCGTCAGCGGGATCAGGCTCAGTTCCCGCTCGCCCGTGGCCAGCGCGAGCAGGCGCCCGTCGGGGGCCAGGACGTACGGGACCACCGACTCGAACCACCGGTAGAAGTCCGGGGTGGGCACCCTGACGGGGCGCGCCGCGACGGTGGGGGCCAAGCGGTCCGTCAGGGACCAGAAGCGCACGGCGCCGTCGTGGTCGCCGCTGGCGAGCGTACGGCCGTCGGGTGAGAAGGCGAGGGCCGACACGGTCGTGGCATGACCGGTCAGAACGGCCGAACGGACCGGTCGGTACCCGGAGATGTCCCACACGCTCGCCGAGTGGTCGGTGCTTCCCAGCGCCAGCCGGCGGCCGTCCTTGCTGAGCGCCACCGCCTCCACCGGGCCGCCGTGGCCGCTGATGACGGCGCTGGGGCGGCAGTCGGCCGCGGTGGCCGGGCGGCAGCCGGCGGTACGGGAGATGTCCCACAGGCGGACCTGGGCGTCGCCGGACGCGACGGCGAGGGTGGCGCCGTCACGGCTGACGGCCATGGAGCGCGGTGGGCCGCCGGTGCCGTTCAGGGTGCCGAGACGGCGCGGGCGGTCGGGCTCCTCGACGTCCCACACCTCCACCGTGCCGTCCTGCCAGCCCAGGACGAGGACGGCCCCGCCCGGGCCGAAAGCGGCTGCCTGGACGTTGCTCTTGCGCTGCGGAAGCGAGCCGCGGGCGCGGACGGCCCCCCGCCCCGGCTCCACCGACCAGAGCCTGGTCACCGTGCTGGTGGTCGTCAGCAGCATCCGGCCGTCGGGGCTGAACTCCGCCTGCTCCACGAACCCCTGCAGCGGCAGCGCCATCCTGCCCTGGGGCCGCGGGTGGCCGCGGTCGGCGAGCGAGAACCTGCCCACGGACCTGTCGGTGTCCGCTCCGGTGAGGAGCAGCGAGGTACCGTCGCCGCCGATCCAGACCGCGGGCTTTCCGAAGAAGCTCGTCTCCTTGGCCACGACCTCGGCGAGCTTGCGCGGCTCGCCGGAGCGCGACGCGTCCCACAGGCCGACGGCCCCGTCGCCCCTGCCGACGGCCAGGGTGCGGCCGTCCTCGCTGTAGGACAGGTTGTCGACCCAGCCCGACGCGTCGAGGGAGCCCGCGTACTGTGCTCCGCTCAGTACGTCCGTCAGCGTGGCCCGGCTCTGCGGTGACGGGTCCTTGCGGTACGCGGCCACGGCGAGCAGCAGCGCGGCTCTCGGGTCGGCGCCTATGCCGGCGCGGGCGGCCGCCTGGAGCTGGCGGTTCTGGGCCTGTTCGCCGTTGGCACGGGCGTGCGAGCGCTGCTGGAGCGCCACTCCCGCGGCGACGAGGGCCAGGCACAGGACCGCGCCGACGGCGCCGAGCAGCTGTTTCAGGCGGCGTGCCTGGGCCCGCTGCCGTACCGAAGCCTGGTGGAGCCTGCGGGCCTGGTCCCGCTCCCGTCCCAGCACCTCCCGGAGCTCGCGGGTGCGGCGCTTCTCCTCCTCCAACTGGCGCCGCTCGCGGGCGTGTTCGGCGCGGTCGAGTTCCTGGCTGGCGGTCACGAACTCGTGGTCGAGGGGGCGTACGAGCCGTGCGTGGCGCTGCTCGCCCAGCCAGTCGGCGGCCGCCACCAGTCGCGTACCGCGGTAGCAGTATTCGGAGGAGCGCCCGGCCCGGTGCCAGGCGTCCGCGGCGTCGGTCAGCTGCTGGCGGGTCACCAGCCCGGCCCGGTCCTCCTCGATCCAGCGCCGGAGTCTGGGCCATGCGCGCAGGAGCGCTTCGTGGGAGATCTGGGCCTCCGTCCGGCCCACGGTGATCAGCCGCGCCCGGGCGAGCCGGTCGCGGACCCCGACGATCGTGTCCCGGCGTGCTTGTGGCCGATCCGCCAGCAGTTCGTCGAGGCCGATCCGGCGGCGGACCGCCTCCTCGCCGCTGCCGGCGAGCATCACCATGGTGAGGAGCAGCTCGCGGACGGCCTCGCGGCCCGGCCCGTCGAATCCCTCGTAGATGTCCTCGGCCGTACGGGCCACGGATTCCCAGATCCCGCCGGTCGCGGCGTACCCGGCGAGGGTGAGGGTCGCGCCGCTGCGGCGTACCCAGGTTTCGCGCAGGGCGTGGGCCAGGAACGGCAGCGCCGAGCCGTGGTCGCGGCCGCCGCCCTCGCGGGTGTCCTTGAGGAGTACGTCGACGAGTGCGGTCTCCAGCCGGAGACCGGCGTCGTGTGCGGGGTGCTCGATCGCGGCGCGCAGGGCGTCGTTGTCCATGGGCCAGACGTTCCACTGCCGCTGGAGGGCGGGGCGGAGTTCGGGGTGTTCGAGACAGTTGCCGTAGTGGTCGGCGCGCAGGCCCAGGACGACGCGGGGGCCGCTGCCGGCGCCCGCGCCGGTGTTCGCGGTGTGGCAGAGGGCGCGGATGAACCGGGTGCGCTCCTCTGCGCTGCGACAGTTGGTGAAGATCTCCTCGAACTGGTCCACGACCAGCACCCGGCAGGTCCCGTCGTCGGGGAGCCGGCCTTCGTGCAGTTGCCGCTCGACCTCCTCACGCGGAGTGCCGGAGGCGCGGGCCCACAGGTCGGCGAGGGCTCGCACGGGGTGTGGTCCGGGGGACGCAAGCAGTAGGGCGGGCCAGGGTATGTCGGGGTCGGACTCGTAGCGGCGTTCGAGGCCGGCGAGCAACCCGGCCCGCAGGATCGAGGATTTGCCGACGCCCGAGGCGCCCACGAGTACGACCGGCGTGCGGTCCGCGCCGTCCGGCGGGCCGGTGGGGCGCGTCAGTTCGGCGAGCAGGCCGTCTACGAGTTCCTCGCGGCCGAAGAACCGCTCGTGGTCTTCGGCGCGGAACGGTTCCATACCGGGATACGGGCAGGCCGTGCCGTCGGCCGGGTGCGCGAGCTCGGTGCTGGGCGCGCAGGGGGCGGGGTAGGCCCGGTTGGCGGCGACGACGAGCTCGCCCGCCCGGTCCTCGCTCTGCCGGTGGGGGCGTACCGGTCCGTCCTGCAACTGGCGGTCGAGGTGGGCGTACACGCCGTCCAGGGTCAGCCAGGCCGGCGCGGACGGGTCGCCGCGGTGCAGCAGGCCGAGGAGTTTCCCGGTGAAGAGGGTGTGCCGGTCGCCCTCCGGGGCGAAGGAGACCTCGTAGAGCGAGGCGGAGGTCAGCAGGAAGCTGCCGTCGGGGCGGGCGGTGACGTACGGGTCGCGGAAGGATCCCCGGGAGGCGGGTTGCGCCATGCCGGAGAAGCAGCAGTCGAGGAGGACGACGACGCGGGCGCCGCTGTTGCTGAGCGTGTCCCTGATGACCTGGTACGGGATCGAGCGCGCGATGCCGTTCGCGGAGCTGGTCGCGGTGGCGAGGTAGAGCTGGTCCTGCGGGCCGAGGAGGCCATGCCCGACGAAGGCGAACAGCACCAGGCCGCGGGCCTCTTCGACGGCCTGCTCGACGGCCTCGACGACGGTGGCGCCGTCGGCGGGGTCGAGGAGCAGTTCGATCCGCGAGGGATCCATGCCGCAGATCTGGTGGAGGGCGTGGGCGAGGTCCCGGACGGTGGCTTCGACGCTGGGGAGCCCCGGGAGTCCGGAGCCGGTGGAGTGCGCGGCCGTACCGACGACCACGGCGCGCGCACCGGGGCCCGCGAGGTCGCCGGTCCGGCGCGGCTCGGTCACGGACGGCGGCCGTCGACCTCGGGGTCGGCTGATCCGGTGCCCGGTGCGGCATCCGGCCCGGGAGCCGGCTCAATGCCGGATTCGGCTTCGCCGCGCCGGGCCCGCTCTTCGAGGTCTCCCGCGATCTGCCGGGCGAGGTCACCCGTCTCCTGGGCGGTGAGGCCCTTGACGCGGTCCGAGGTCACGGTGATCTCGGTGCCGTCCGGCCGGGTGATGGTCACGGTCTGACTGCCGCTGCGGTTCTGCACCCAGGTGACCACCGCCGCGGCCAGCACGGCGACGACGCCTCCCGGTTCCAGGAGCACGGTGACGAACTCGGTGGCCGTGCCCATGGTGCCGGGGGCCGGCGTCTGCCCCGAGCCCCGCTTCACACGTCCGCGCAACTCGCGCTGGCGGCCCAACCATCCCCTGAGGTCGTCCGTGCCGACCCGGCCGCCGTCGTCCAGCGCCGTGATGGCGATCTGCATCGTTCTCCCGCCGTGAGTCGTCCGAGGAACCAACTGCCCCTCACTGTACTGACAGCGGCCCGCTCGCCCAGTCGTTTCCCGGCTTCGGCCACACCACGCGCCACGCTCACCGGAACGTGGGCGGAGGAGCGACGAACACCTCGACGGTGGAGGAGTTCCTGACCGGATCCTCTTCGGCCGCGTCCGCCGTTCGCAGCCAGACCTCCTCGGCCGGATCGAATTCGCTGGTGGTCATGGTGTGCGCGCGCCAGCCGAAGCCGCAGACCGCCAGCGGGCCTTCGGCCAGCGGGTCCAGGCCGAAGCCGTGCTCGATGTCGATCTCGTTGATCGCCGAGGTCACGAAGGCGCCGAGGCCGAGTTCGGTCGCACTCAGGTACAGCGTCTGGGACAGGTGCCCGCTGTCGAGTACCAGAGCGCGGTAGGCCTTGGCGTGCTGACGGTACTTCCAGAAGCTGCGCGCGTAACGCGGCGCCAGGACCGCCAGCACGGGTGCGTTGGAGAACCAGTGCTGACCGGCCAGGGCGCGGCGCGCGAACTTCTCCAGCGGTTCGTCCGGGGCGGGCAGGCCCTCCAGAGCGTGATCGACCGCGTGGTAGTGGTACAGCCCGGGCGCGAGACCGTCGACGTTCTGCACGATCAGGTAGGCCTCGGTCGGATGCAGACCGCCTCCGGAAGGCGTGTGCTTCTTCAGGAACACGGTGTCGTCGTCGACGCGCACCTGCGACTGTGCGGCGAACACGCGCTGCAGCATGTGCGCGCACAACGCCAGCGGCAACGCCCGCTCGCCGTCGAAGTTGCGGCAGGTCGCACGCCGCGCCAGCATCGCATCGAACTCGTTGCCGTCGATGCGCGGCAACAACACCCGGTCCGATGCGTCCCTGCGCGCGAGTACGTGCGCGGGCGGCGGGCCGAGCTTGCGCCGCAGCTCGGCGGCGGTGGTCATCTCGTTGGCTTCCATGCTGCTGACGCTGTCCAGGCCCTCCCACCGCGCGAGCCGGTGCATCATCGCTGCGGGCGGCCACCAATGACCGGCGCGCAGTACGTCGTCGCGTTCACGATGAGCGACATGGCCTTCGTCGTCGGCGATCACCAGGCCGCTGTCGATCAGTTCGGCCACCAGGGCTGATTCATCGGCGTCCAGTGCGTCGGTCTCAAGCCATTCACCGGGGCTCAGCCGGCCGAGCAACTCGCGCTGCGGCGCGTCGACTTCGACCTCCGCATCGAGATGCGCGGCCAAGGCCAGCCAGCGCCGGCTCCGGCTCAGGCCGGCACCGCCGGTCAGCAGCGAGTCCATGTCGAAGTCCACGTCCTCGCGAGGCTCCAGAAACAGCACTGCACAACGGCGAATACGCATCGGGATCCGTTCGGCGGATGGCGGATGGCGGATGGCGGATCCGGAGTGCGGGATCCGGTATCTACTGCGCCACGGAGAGACTCCCGTGTCGCGTAATGGTCAGCTATGGTTTTTTATCATGCAGATTCAGGTACTGGGGAACGAGAAACTGCACCTTCCGGCCGCCGTCGTCGACCGTTTGCTTGATCTGCTGAGCACCGACGACCACTTCCGCCGACTGTTCACGCACGACCGCCACGCGGCCTTGGTTCGGGCCGGCTGCGTGCTGTCCGAAGAGCAGCTGCGCGCGGCCTCGCCGTTCAGCTGTCTGACCGTGGATCGGCTGGCCGCCAAGGAAGCCATCGCCGGTGCTCGCGAAGAACTGCGCACGTACCTACTGGCCGACGCGGCCTACAGCAACCCGCACGCCCTGGAGGCCGGGGCGATGCACGCGCTACTGCGCCACAACTGACGCTCCATCCACACTCATTGGGGGGAACACGATGTCATCGACCGTGCAGGACACCAAGCTGCGGATCCCGCCGAAAGTCGTCGATCGACTGCTCGATCTGCTCGCCACCGACGACGCCTTCCGCGAGCTGTTCCAGCAGAACCGCCACGCCGCCCTGGTCCAGGCCGGATATGAGCTGTCCGAAGAGCAGTTGCGCGCGGGCTCGCCGTTCTGGTGCCTGACCGTGGATCAACTGGCCGACAAGGAAGCCATCGCCGCCGCCCGCGACCAGCTGCGCTCCTACCTGCTGGCCCATGGGGCGCACACCATCGTGTTCCTCTTGGCCGCCGACTCGATCCCCACGGTGCTGCGCACCAGCTGACCGGATCCGCACCTTCATTCAAGGCACATCTGACCAACGGCGGCAACCACCATGATCCGCATGCCCTGGAGGCCGGCCGCATGACGGCGGTCCTGCGCACGCGCTGAGCAGCGACCGGCGGGACCAGTCTCTTCGGGCAGGGCGGTCGCCCCGGTCACCCCCGAGGCCGAACCGGACCGCGATCGCCGCCCCCACGGCCACGCCGGGTGACGTCAGGAACCCGACGGAAATCCCGCTGGTTCCTCCCGTGGGGGAGGAACCAGCGGGATTTTCACCGCCGTGGCCGTCTGGGGCTCATCGGTGCGACGGCGACGGCGACGGCGATGGACCCTGTCTACCGGCCCTACCCCCCGATGTCCCGGCTGCGGAAGTCCTCCAGTGTCTCGCGCCGGACGAGGAGCCGGGCCGTGCCCTCATCGACGGCGATCACCGGCGGACGGCCGACGAGGTTGTATCCGGATGCCATCGACAGTTGGTAGGCGCCCGCGACCGGTACGGCGAGCAGGTCGCCGGGGTGGACATCGCTCGGCAGCTCCACGTCCGCCGCGAGGATGTCGCCCGCCTCGCAGTGCCGGCCGACGACGGTCGCCGTGCACTGCGCCGCCGTCGAGTGACGGCCCACGAGGCGGGGCGCGTACCTCGCCCCGTACAGAGCGGGCCGGGGGTTGTCGCTCATGCCTCCGTCGACCGCGACGAACACCTTCTCGCCGCTGCGCTTGACGGCGAGCACCCGGTACAGGGCGACCCCGGCCGGTCCCACGATGGCCCGCCCGGGCTCGACGGCCAGCCGGGGCACGGCCAGCCCGGCGGCTGCGCAGCCCCTGACGAGTTCGCGCCGCACCCGCCGCGCGAGCGCGGTGAGGTCGAGGGCGGGCTCGCCCGGCCGGTACGCGATGCCGTGCCCGCCGCCCATGTCCAGCTCGGGCAGGACGACTCCGTGCGCGTCACGGACACGGGCCATCAGCCCGACCATCCGGCGCAGGGCCACCAGGTAGGGCTTGACATCGAGGATCTGGGAGCCGATGTGGCAGTGCAGCCCGGTCAGTTCGAGCTGCGGCTGACCGAGAATCCGGCTGATCGCGTGCTGCGCGCCGCCATCGGTGAGGGAGAGCCCGAACTTCTGACCGTTCGTACCGGTACGGATCTTGTCGTGGCCGCCGGCCGATACTCCCGGCACCACCCGCACCATGACCTTCTGGTGCCCGTCGGGGCCGACGGCGGCCGCGATCCGGGCGATCTCGGACGGCCCGTCGATGACGATCCGCCCCACGCCGAGACGCAACGCCGACTCCAGATCACGGGGCGACTTCGCGTTGCCGTGCAGCACGATCCGCTCGGGCGGGAAGCCGGCGGTGACGGCGAGCTCCAGCTCGCCCGCCGAGCACACGTCGAGCCCGAGGCCCTCCTCGTCGACCCAGCGCACCATCGCCCGGGACAGGAACGCCTTCGCGGCGTACAGCACCTCCGCGTCGGGGAAGGCATCCCGATAGGTTCGACAGCGCCCGCGGACCTCGCCCTCGTCCAGGACGTAGGCAGGGGTGTCGAACCGCTCGGCGAGCTCCGCCAGCGACACGCCGCCGACGGCCAGCCCGCCGTGCGGGAGGCGCGTCGTGGAGGCCGGCCAGATCGACAGATCGTCCGCGACGGTCCGGCCCTCGGAGAGGACGGCGGCAGTCATCGCATGATCCCCCATCAGGCGGTCCGGGCCGCGATCGAAGACTCCTCCGGCAGAGAACCCGCGACGGAGGGCTCCCTGGCGACCGCAGGAGCGGTGAACGTCGGGTCGACGGTCAGCAGAGATGCGCCCAGCGGCTCGGTCAGCGCACGGAGCGCGGCTTCGGAGAGCCGGATCCACGGCTGCTCCCCGCCGAACGTGGCGGCCAGCCGGTCCGGGCCGGTGAAACCGACAGCGGTACGAGCTCCCAGCGGGGTGCGGAACAGGCGCACCACGACTTCCGCTCCACCCGGCCGGACCGGGACGTAAAGAGGCCCGGCCGGGATCCGTTCTTCAGGCTCGGGGTCGTCGTCGTACTGGAACAAACACATGGGGCCCTCCCAGAGGAACCACGAGTGGCAGGTGAGGCCCCGGGTGCGGGGAGGCAATCCGGGGCACGGCACCGAAGCTATCCCCGCACTCCCACACCCGCGCCCGTCCCGTAACGCGACCCATACGGCGCGAGCCCGAGTCCTGACGCATCCCTGACGCCGAAACGCGGTGTCGCCGGAAGGCCCGCCCACCCAACGGCACCCGTGGCAACCGGAAGCCGCGCCCGGTTGCCGGGCGTGCAGGCCCGTCCTCCCCGCCTCTGTCTGCAGCGCAGGAGTACGGCGAGCTTCCGAGGGGGAACACGTCGTCATGAGAAGCAGCGGTGCGCGTCACGGGCGAGCGCTCCTCACCACCATCGGATTGGCCACCGTGGGACTGCTCACGGAGGGGTGGGACGCCCTCTACGAAGCGGCATGGGTCCTGCTCGGCTTCCCCTTGTTCGGACCCTACGTGGGGGTCGCGATCGCCTTCCGCCAAACCGCTTCGCCGGCCCTCACCGTTGCCTGCTGGTATTTCGCAGTACGGGGGAGGGCGGCCCGCGACCTCATGGGTTTCCTGGCCGACGCCCATGAGCGGCACAGCATGCTCCGGAGGGTTGGTGCCGTGTACCGATTCGGCACCTCGATTTCCGACGACACCTTGCCAACCGTCCGTGGGACAGCGCCGGTCAACAGCGGATCCGACCCCGGGAGGCGGATGGCGGCTGGCGTGCACGGCGCGGTTTACGTGCGCTGCACATCGCGTCCATCAGGCGACGGGCAGGTGCTCGTGCCGCCACTGGTGGGCGTAATGGCCGTCGGCCGCCAGGAGTTCGACGTGGGTTCCGTACTCCGCGATCCGGCCCTCGTGGAGTACCAGGATGCGATCGGCCCTGGCAGCGGTGGCCATGCGGTGAGCGATGACGATGGTGGTCGGTCGGGTTGCTCCCTGGGCATCGGGGGGCATGAGGAGGGACTCGGTGGCAAGGTCCAGGGCGGCGGCCGCCTCGTCGAGGACCAGGATGTCGGGGCAGGTCAGTTCGGCCCTGGCCCGTGTAAGCAGCTGGCGCTGCCCCGCCGACAGATCGCCACCGCCGTCGGTGATCTGATGGTGGTAGCCGTCGGGCAGTGCGACGATCATGCTGTGCGCCCCGACGATACGAGCAGCTGCCTCGATGTCGGCGTCCTCAGCGAGCGGGCGGCCGTAAGCGATGGTGTCGCGGACGCTGCCGGGAGCCAGCCAACTCTCCTGCGGGACCGTACCGACTCGTCGGCGGTACCCGACCAGGTCGTACTCGCGGATGTCCACTCCGTCGACCCGGATGGCGCCGGCAGTGACGTCGTAGAACCGGGAGATCAGCTTGGCCAGGGTCGATTTGCCCGCCCCGCTCGCACCGATGACCGCCAAGCTCCCGCCAGGCGGGACGACGACGGAAATCCCGGAGAGCACCGGCCGATCCGGGTCGTAGCCGAACTGAACCGCATCGAAAACCAGCTCGCCCTTCAGTCGGCCCGGGACGGCCATCGGACGAGGGCGGTTCGCGGGGCTGCTCGGGGCCCCCACCATGTCCTTGATCCAGGACAGGCCCACCTGGGCCTGCTGGTGTCCGTCGAACGCCTGCGAGAGCTGCTGCACCGGGGCGAACAGCAGGTCGAGATAGAGCAGGCACGCGATCAGCGCACCTGCCGAAAGGGTGCCGTTGCGGACCTGGGTCCCGCCGACCAGGAGGATCAGGGCGGAGGCGGTACCGGAGAGCAGCTGGCCGAGCGGGAAGTACAGGGCAAGGTTGCGCTGTGCCCGGGACCGGCTGCGCCGGTATTCGTCGCTGCGGGCCGCGAACCGGGTCCGTTGGTGCTCCTCACGTCGGAACGCCTGCGTGGTCCGCATGCCCGCCAGGTTCTCCCTGAGCTCCGAGTTGACGGCTCCGGCCCGGATCCGGGCCTGCGCGTACGCCTGGGCGGCTCCCCGGCGGTAGACCAGGGTGGCCAGCACCATGACGGCGAGCACCGTGCAGGCCACCAGCCCGGCACCGAGGTCGAGGCAGAGCATCGCGACGGCGGTGCCCGTCAGCGCGAGTACCCCCATCAGGGCCTGGACCAGGCCGCCCGGGAGGAAAGCGGCCATCGAATCCACGTCGGTGGTCAGGCGCGTCAGCAGTTGTCCCGTTCCCTCCTTCTCGTAGAACGGGAGGCCCAGGCGCTGGAGGTGGGCGAATGCCGTGGTCCGCAGGCGGTAGAGCAGTTCCTCCCCGGTCGCGCTGGTACTGCGAATGGCCGCTGCCTGGGCGAATGCGCCGAGCGTCAGCACCGCAAGGCCTAGGAGGGCGACAGCGAGGACGACAGCCGGCCGGCCCTGCGAGACCCCGGTGTCCACCCCGGTCCGCACCAGGAGCGGCATGAGCAGTACCGAGGTGGAGTCGGCGCAGACCAGGAACAGCCCCAGGAGGACCGGGCGGACCAGTGGGCGCAGGAGCCGCCGGAGTCCGAACCCGGGGTCGGGCTCGGGCAGGGCATCAGGACCGGTGCTCGGTGCGGTGTCGGGCATGGTGCCCGTGGTCCGTCGCCGAGGCTCGGGCACGACCGGGCGGCCGCCCGGAGTGGGGATGAGCCTGCGGTACTGCGGACAGCGCCCGAGCAGTTCGGCGTCGGTGCCCACGTCCACCAGCCGGCCGGCATCGAGGACGGCGATCCGGTCCGCGAGGGCGACCGTCGAGCGGCGGCGGGCGAGCAGAACGGCGGTCCGGCCGGCCAAGACCGATCGCAGGGTGGCGTGGATCTCCGCCTCGGTCCGGTTGTCGACCGCGGATGTCGAGTCGTCGAGCACCAGGATCCCGGGATCCGTCAGCAAGGCTCGGGCCAGGGCGAGCCGTTGGCGCTGGCCGCCCGACAGGTTGAGTCCGCCTTCGTCGAGCAGGGTCTCGTACCCGTCCGGCAATGCCGTGATGAACTCGTGGGCCTCGGCGGCCCGGGCCGCCATGACGATCTGCTCGTCGGTCGCGTCCGGCCGGCCGTAGCCGATGTTGGCGCGGACGGTGTCGGCGAAGAGGAACACGTCCTCGGGCACGAGACCGATCGCACCGCGAAGCGAGTCCAAGGTCAGCTCCCGGACGTCCTGACCGCCGATCCGGACGCTGCCGCCACCCTCACCCGCTCCGGTGCCCACGTCGTAGAAGCGTGTGAGCAGAAGAGCCAGGGTCGACTTGCCGGACCCGGGCGGTCCGACCACGGCCAGCGTCTCGCCGGCCGCTATGGCGAGGGTGAGCCGGTGCAGTACCGGCACGCCCTCCCGGTAGCCGAAGTCGACTTCGTCGAACTCCACCGTCGGCGCCGACCCGGGTTGCAGTGGACGGGCATCGGCTGCCTCGACCACCGCCGGGTGGGCATCGATGACCTCGAACACCCGTTGTGCACCCGCCCTGGCCTGCTGAGTGGCGGTCAGAAGAGTCGCCAGCATCCGGATCGGACTGACCAACAGCGCGAGGTAGCTGGTGAAGGCGAGGAACGTACCGAGGGTGAGCCGACCGTCGATGACCAGGGTGCCGCCGAGCGCAAGGGTGCCGAGCTGCCCGACACCCGGCAGCGCCCGCAGGGCCGGGTCGAACCGTGCGGTCAGTCCGGCCACTCGCAACCTGGCTTGCCGGACCCGTTGGGCGGAGGCCCGGAACTTCTCGATCTCCTGCTGCTCCTGCCCGAACCCCTTCACCACCCGGACACCGGTGATGGCGTGGTCCGCCACCTCGGCCAGCTCGGCGATCCGCTGCTGCACCGCACGGTCGGCGGGGAACAGGCGACGGCGGGCCCGGAGGGCAATCCACCACAGCCCGGGGCCGGTGGCCAGCGTGACCAGCGTGAGCAGCGGCGACAGCAGGCCCATCAGGACCAGTGCGGAGGCCGCCATCAGCAGATTGCCGAGCTGGGTGGGGGCCATGCTGAGGTAGCTCTGCACCAGGGTGGTGTCGGCGCCCGCTCTGGACAGCAGTTGACCGCTACGGATCTGGTCCAGGTAGGCGCCGTCGAGTCGTGACAGCGCGTCGAACAGTTCCTTGCGCAGGTCGTGCTGGACCGCCAGGGAGAGCCGGGCGGACTGCTGCCTGCGTTGGTAGGACAGGAAGTAGTTGCCCAGGACGGCGGTCAGCAGGAGGAGCACGAGGGGGAGGATCGGCCGGTTGTCGGTGAGCACGGCTTCGTCGACGGTGATCCGCTGGATCTGCGGCAGCGTGACGATGGTGGCCATTCCGGCAACCGAGGCGCCGCAGGAGATCAGGAGTTCGCGGGGGTGGCGTCGGCAGTGCCTCAACAGGCGTCTGCTCCAACCTGAGGCAGCGGCCGGGAGCGGCCGGTGGCCGGGCTCCCGGTTCACGCGAACACTTCCAGGTCCGGCAGGGCCGCGGCCCGGGCGGTGGGCTCCGGCAGGAAGCGAACCGCCTGCCGTCCGGCGAGTTCGCCCAGGAGCCGGCCCACCGCCTCGACCGGTGCTCCGACAGTGGCGGCGATCTTTTGCAGCGGAGTGCTTCCGTCGGCCAGTCGGATGCACTCCTCAGCGGTCCTGCCGAGCCGGTAGGTACGGGTCTCCAGGTTGGGCAGCCGGTGGAGCAGCAGGCGAAGGCCATCCGGTCCGGATTCGTCGCTTCGGCTCCAGGTCGCGAGTGCTTCGCGCAGTCGGGGCAGCTCGCTCGCCGGGCCGGTGGCCAGTGCAGAGCGCAGTTCGTCGGCCGGGAGGTGTAGCAGCCTGACGTATCCGCTCCTGACCGGGAACCCCTCGGCCGATGGCCTGCCGGGGCTCGGTGGCAGACCCGGGAAGTAGGCGGTCCCGCGATGGTGCCCGGCGTCCAAGGTCAGCCAGGCGAAGGCGGCTTGTGCCCGCCAGAGCAGCGGGACGACCTCGGGGCGGCGCTGCGGCCCGGTCAGTGCGAAGTGGTGGGCGAAGGCCATCGCCGCGAGTACGGTGTCCCGGGCCGGGCTGCCGGACATGCGGCCGGCGCCGCCGTCCTGGACGAACTCGGTGAACTCCCGCTCGAAGTCCGGGCCCAGCAGCTCGGCCAGCAGGGGCAGGAGCAGCCGCACCTCCTCCGGGTCGACCGGATGTGATTGGGTGTCAGCCCGTTTCGTCGTCGACCTGCCGCCTCGTCGGGCGGCGGCCTGGAAGAGCTCGGCATAGCGTTCGGACCAGGCCGTGAGGTCGGTCTCCCCGGTGAGCAGCTGCCGGCCGTTCGCTCCTACGGCCCGGGTCCTCGTCGGGTTCGCCACGGCTTCGGCGAGGACCCGGGCAAGTGCCTCCCGGTCGGTGGGGTCCTCGACCGCGTACAGGTTCTCGCCGTGAACCGCGAGGTTCCGGGACTCCTCTTTCCCGATCAGCTCACGGGTGGCGACGGCCGCGGTGCCGGTCGCGAAGCACTCGCGCAACTTGGTCGGGATGTGCTGACGGATGGGGAAGTCGTGCTCGAGCAGCGCGACGGCCGTGCAGGCGCGGAGGAACCCCGGAACCTGGTGCCCCGGGATGAACGGGAGCAGCCAGATCCGACGGCTCAGGTCCAGCTCCCCGATGCGCCGGCGGAGTTCGGTCGGCACGCTCTCGCCCACCAGGGCCACCACGTTCGGTCGGGGCTCCGGCAGCAGGGGGAGGGCCTCCACCAGGTGGCGAAGACCGGTCTTGGAGTTTGCCTTCCCGTAGTAGCCGATGACCGGTCTGCCGTCGGCGAGCCGGGCGGGGTCGGGCAGCTCGGAGCCGGAGTCCCGGGCAGCGGCGGCCAGTTCTGCGAGCTCCAGCGGTGCGGCGGTGGAGCGGAAGAGGTCGGCGGGGACCACCGGTTGGATCACCCCGGTGAAACGGGAGCGCTCGACTCCCAGACCCGGCAGTGCGGCCGGCGCGGCGACGATGGCGGCGGCACCGAGGAAAACCTCCTTGTAGGTGTGCTGGAGGTTCACGTGGTTCATCAGGCGGACCCGGTCGGTGCCGGCCGACCGGACGACGTGCGGTACACCGGTCCACAACGAGGCGATGTGGGCGGCGACCCCGCAGGGCTCCAGGTAGTTGGAGTAGACCACCTCGCAGTCCGCCTCGCGGATGACCCGTGCCGCTTCTCCGGCCAGCCGGGACACGGTCGCGTCGGTCTGGGGTATGTGCCGCATCGTCAGGTCGGGCGCGTCCAGGGGGACCACGGTGACCGAAGTGGCAGCAGCCGTACTGTCCCGGATCCGGTAGGCGTCCGCGACCTCGAAGGCGTTCGTCACCACGTGGATCTCGTGGCCCAGTCGCGCGAGCTCGCCCGCGAGCAGTGCGGCCCGCAGGGCGACGCCGCCCTGAGTCGGCGGGAACTTCACAACGAAGCAGATGCGCATGTCAGTTTCCCGCAGGTAGGAGGATGTTCAGGTAGGTCAGGTCGGCGATCAGCTTGGCCGCCGCTGCCCCGTACCGGTCGACCACGGCTCTCCCGGGCAGCCCTTCTTGCAGGAGGCCGATGATCTCGTGTGCATCCGGGCCGAGGCGCATGGACGAGACGTCCGAGCGTCCGGTGCGCACCAGCAGCAGGTGGGAAGGCTCCGGGTGGCAGGCGAACGCGGCGGATGGAGCGCCGTCGCCGGTCTCCCGGTGCAAGCCGGCCAGGATCGACGGCAGATGGCTGCGGTATGAGCAGAGCAGCGCGGAGTTCGCAAGCCGGTGGACGCCGGTGATGTCCGGAGCAGTTCGGTCTTCCGGCCCACCGGGCACGATGGTGGGGGCCAGGGCGGTCGTGCGCCGGTACGCGGTTCCGTCGATGGCCCGGGCCAGTTGCGCCATCGCGATCAGGCGCGTGCGGTCCTCATCGAACCGCATCGCCTCCCCCAGGCAGTTGCCGCACGTGTCACCCAGACCCGCGCTCACGCCGAGGAGTTCGCGGCGGAAGCGGTCCGAATCCGTCAGACCGAACGGAATCGCCAGTTTGGCCTCCTCCGACCGGTCTCCCAGGGCGTCGACGATCTGGCAGAGGGTCGGGTGCACAGCCTGTGCCCGCGAGAACCGTTTGCGCACCGTGGTCCGGGCGGCGTTGGCCATCTGTTCCGCGGAGACGGTGCGTTGGAACGCCAGCGCCTCTGCCTCGCTGAGGTGCTCGGCCATGAGGTATTCGGTCGGGCCTGCGGCGTAGCGCAGACGCTCCTGACTGCTCGTCATCAGCAGTGACACGACCCTGAAGCCCGGGTTCACGACCATCTGTCGCTCCGGGGCTCCGCGCGGGCGATCGCCATCCGGGCCACCGGCGAGCGTGTTCGGGAGGAAGTGAGCAGTGCACTCGCCGTCCGCAGATCGGCCGTGATCTCGTCGGTGAGGTCGAGCCGCTGATCGCGCTCCAGCATGACCGCCGGGACCGGGTGCCTGGCGAGGAGGTCTCCCAGCAGACTCCAGACGGCGGTCGGAACGGGCATGGAGTGCGTGTCGTAGTACGTGCCTTCCTGCTCGACTCCGCCGGCCAGGTGGACCTGGAGCACGCGCTGGTAGGGGATCGAGTCTATGAAGGTGCGCGGGTCGAACCGGTGGTTCTCCGCGTTGTACGTCAGGTTGGTGAGGTCGAGCAGCAGGTGACAGCCGGACCGCTCGACCACCTCGGTGACGAACTGGGCCTCGGTGAGCTCGTCGCCCCAGGAGAAGTGGTAGGCGATGTTCTCCAGCAGGAACGGCCGTCCGACGACGTCCATGGCCATGCGCGCCCGGTCGGCCACGTGCCGGGCCATCTCCCGGGTACGCGGTACCGGCATCAGGGTGCCGAGCTCCGCAGTGGAGGTCCGGGTGAAGCACAGGTGGTCGCTGAACCACGGAGCGTCGAAGGCCTCGACCACGGTGGCCAGCTCGGCCAGATACGTACGCCACCGGGAGTCGTCCCCGACCGTTCCGATGGACATCTCTATTCCGTGCGGAATCACCGGCAGGTCCGGAAATTCGGTGCGGAGAACTTCCAGCGCCTCCCGCTTCTCCCGGTCACCCATGTAGTGCTCGGAGATGACTTCGATCCAGCCCACCAAGCCCGACGAGGTCACTACGCTCTTGAGCGGTTCGCGATATCCGATACCGATCCCCAGGTCCCTGACCAGATGCACGACCGAACGCCTCTCTTCCACCATTCTCGGGATCCATCGCTCACCGGCCGTGCGGGTGACCCGCCGGCTCGGAACATCGGCCGGCGGGCCACCCAGACCGGGACTACCAGCAGGAGCAGGAGCAGTAGTTGTTCATGCTGGGGTCGGTCGGCGGGTTCTCGGGGAGCAGCTCGACCGTGAGGTCCAGCTCCACCTCGATGTTCACCGCGGTAGTGATCTCGGTCATCGCGACAGCCATTTTCCCTCCTTGGGAAATTGTTGGAGCATCGAGCGGAACGCCCGCCCGGGTCGGCGATCAACAGCTCCGGGTCTCGGAAAGTCAGGTCGATTTCTCCTGAGACCACGAGACTCCTTCGACCGACACACGCATGCTCGCCGATCGCCCTCCGCGCCGGAACCTACAACGTCATAGGTGGACATTTTCCGAGCCTCGAGGAATCACGGCCCGCCGGAGATATTCGGAGCCGGCCCTGGGCCTGCCTGTCTCCCGGTGCGGATGTCACCCGGTGGGACCTCCGCGGTCGAGGTCGGCTCAGGCCGGCGTGATCGGCAACGACGGGAGCTCGGGAGGCCCGGCCCCCCTACGGGCGGCTACGACGGCGGGTGGGAACCGTCCCCGTTACGGTGCGAAGCGGCGGTCTCCGGTCAGGGACCAGACGGCCGCGATACGGCCGTCGGTGATCGCCAGCAGGTCGATGCCGCTCTTGGTGACCGGATGGCCCGCGCCGTCGGTGTACGTGGCGGTCCAGCGGGCGGCCACTTCCGCGCGGGCACCGTCGACGACCGGCGGACCGTCGACCGCGTACATCAGCCCCGGGTGTTCCTGTCGGTGGGCGCGGATGAACGCGGTCAGGTTCGGGCGGTCGAGCGTGGCGCCGGAGCCGGTACCGGGAACCGAGTTGGCGAAGCGGAGCCGGAATTCGGGCGCGATGAGGCCGTCGGCGAGGGCGAGGTCGCTGTTCCACAGCCGTGTCCACCCGTCCAGCAGTGCGATGCCCTGTGCGCGGGTCAGCGGGTCCGTTCCGGTCGGGGGCTCGGCCGGGGGTTCGGTCGGGGCGGTAGCCCTCGCTGCGGCGGTCGAAGCGGCGGCGGCGGTGGTGGTGGCGGCGGTCGTACGGGTCATGGGGAAGTGCCTTCCTGTCGTCGGTCGGGCACCATCCTCTACGCCTCGGGCGACAACCCCCTGTCGGTGTTTACGAGTTCGTCGAGGCCGATGAACTGCCAGCCCAGCGTGTCGAGTTCGGCGAGCTCCAGGGCGCGCGGCGGGACCGTCTCGGCCAGCACCTCGACGTGCCGGATGCGGTCCAGCCGGAAGCCGCGTACCGCGGAGCGGAGCCGGCACCAGCCGATGAGGTACCAGTGGTCGCCGCCGAGGAAACCCTGGGGTTCCACGCAGCGGTCGGTGGCTGAGCCCTGCGCGTCGGCGTAGGACAGGCGCAGTACGCGGCGCATCGAGAGCGCCTCGCGCAGCACGTGGGGCACGTCGGCGGGCTGCCGGGCGGGCGCGGCGAGCCGGACCCGGCCCGCCAGTTCGCCCGCGCCGTGTCGCTCGCGCGGAGGCATGACGGCGAGGATCTTCTGCAGGGCGGACCGGGCGTCCCGGGCGAACGGCGTGCCGGCCAGGGAGTGCAGGGCCACCGCCAGCGCAGTCGCCTCCGCCGACGTGATCGTCAGCGGCGGGAGGGTCTGGTCCTTGGCGATCACGTAGCCGCCGGTGCGGCCGGTCTCGGCGTAGAGGGGGACTCCGGCCTGCTGAAGCGCGGCGAGGTCACGCTCGATGGTCCGGGTGCTGACCTCGAACCGGCTCGCCAGCCAGCGTGCGCTGCGCGGCCGGGGGGAGGCCGCGCGCAGTTCCTCCACCAGGGCATACAGACGATCGGTTCGGTTCACGAGGAATGACCGTAACCCAGTCCCCGGCACGACGGCGGGACAGGCCTCTCGCGGCAGTGGTCGCGCTCAGTCAGCGGTTGTCGGGGCTCAGGAGTGTGGCGGCCGCGGCGACGAAGGCCGCGGACGCTTCCTTGGCGGCATGCCGCTGGGCGTCCAGCTCGGTGCGGCCGGTGGCCTTCCGTAGTGCGTACGCGGCATCTGCGGCCTGCTGGGCGGCGGAGGTGAGCTCGGGGACCAGGACCTGAAGGCGGATGTGGGGCGCGGTGATCGCCGTCCGGGTGTCGTGGGACCTCGTCTGGGCCTCCAACTGGTGCTCGGCGCCCGCCTCGGCCAGGGCCAGACGCTCCCGGTGGAACATCGCGGAGCGGTGCGCGTCCAGGGCGGCCGCGAAGTCGGTGACGGCGCCGAGCTGGTCCTGGCGGTGGCTGTCGGCGCGCTGCTCGGCGCGTGCGGTGCGTGCCGAACGATGCTGGAGGAGTCCGGCGGTGAGCGCGCCGGCGAGGGTACCGAGTACGGCAACGATCGAAGTCCATATGGCCATGAGGTGTTGGGTCCTCCCGGGTAGTCGGTTTCCGGTGGTGAGGTCGGCGGGCAGTAAGGCCGCTGCCACGGGTGGGAGGCAGCGGGCAGTCGCGGGATAGCGTGTCTGCGTGAGGGGCGCTCTTGGTCGCATGGTGCCGCGCAGACGTTGGAGGGCGTGATGACGGGTTGGCGGCGGTTCGAGCTCTTGGCGGAGGGCAAGCGCGCGTACCGAGAGATCAAACAAGAAGGGATCCGCTGTTTCATCCGGTGGGGGTCCGTCGGCGGAAGCGGTAAGGCCAGTGCCTCGACGCTCAATGATGAGGAACACGCGAGACGTCATGCCGCACGCAAGATCAACGAGTTGCTGCGGAAGGGCTTCATCGAGGTTGAGCCACTGCGTGACGATGCCGAACTCGATCAGACGTCGCCCGTCCTCGACGTGATCCGAGCCGGCTCCGGAGCGGCCGGCCCGGTCCCCGAATATCTGCCGGTCGATGGCCTCGATGAGGTGTACTGCCGGACCCATTCCGGCCATGTGATGGGCTTTCACGAGTACGTCATCCTGCGCGAGCAGGGACGGAGCGCCGTACGGTTCGTCGTACGGGGGAAGAGCCATGAGGCCGGCGAGGCGTCTGCCTTCCTGGACTTCGTGTGTGCTCGGCGCGACTTGGCCTTCGACGGTCGATCCCACCACAAGGTGCCCATGCCGAGGCCGGTCCGAGGATTCACCCACGCATTGTTCTGCGCACCGTCTCTCGGTCAGGCGTACCGGGCGTACCCGGCTGTCGCATCCCGGGTCGCGACGGTCTTCCCCATGTTCGACTGCGAGATCGGCGATGCGGACCCTGAGGTTCTGGTCGACGCTCGCATTCACGGTCACGGCGCGTTGTCCTACAGCGACTGGAGCCGTGACCCGCAGCCGGTCGTTGACCTCCGGTTCGACATGGAGCCCTCTGACTACGGGCGAGCGAAGACGTTCAAGGTCTACCGGCCGACGGATTTCGAACGACTCATGGCCGTGCTGCCGGATGCGACACCGCAGAGCTGGCTGGAAGCCCGATCGTTCCGAGGTGAGATCAGGCGATTCACACCCGACAGTGCACCGTCCGTCGCAGAGGGGACTTCCTTCCTCCTCGGCTGATACGACACGAATCCGCCGCCGGATCCCGGCCGGCACGCCGTGCACGTGCCCGAAGTCCACTTCGGCCTCGGGCTCGGTGCCGGGGCCCTTGTGCGCGGGTGGTGGCCGGGCAGGCTAGGTTGTTTGGATGAGTCTTCTTGATGATGTGGCCGAGCGCGACGGCTGGCGGTGCTGGGTGTGTGACGAACCGGTCGACCCCGACGAGTCGGTGAACGACCCGCGGGGGCCCAGTGTCGACAGCCGGACCGCCGACCGGAAGGCCAAGGTCGCCGAGCGGCTCGCGCACCGCGGGTGCAACAGCCGCAAGGGTGCGGTCAAGGTGGTCATCGCCTGGCCGGAGCGCCTGTACGTGGTCGAACCCGCGCCCCTGATCGCCGTTGCCGAGAGGCTGGAGCGCAAGGGGGGCCGCGAGATGGTGGGCCGTTGTCCGACCAGGAAGGACGCCCAGGAGGCGGCGGATTGGCTGGTGGACCGGTTCTCCCGACTGGTGCCGGGGCTGCCGGTGACCGCCAACATCGACGCGGGCGGCGGCCAGTTCCTCGTCACCCTGGCCACCGGTCGCCGCTGAGCGCGGGCCCTGGGGGCTGTGGGCAGCGGTAGACACCTCGCGAAGCCAAGCCGTCAAGCTGCCTTGTGGTGAGCTCCCGGGCCTGTCCGCCGGTCCGGTCCGGGTCACACGGCTCTCCGGTCGACACCCGGTTCGGTCAGGGGGAGGATGGATGCGGCGCCCTTCCGATCGGTCCGGCGCCGCAGCAGCGCCACAGCGGTACATCCGGCGTCGCGCTGTGGCTGGAGGGACCACTCCTGGAGCGCTGGTGCGGCGACCCGCCCCCGTGCTTCCGCGGCGCCCTCCACTCATCGCGAGGGAGGACACCCATCATGGCTCGGCGCATCCGACGCAACGCCGTCGTCTCGCTCGTCGCCTCATCGTTGCTGCTGGGGGCCACGGTCGTCTTCACGCCTGCGGCCACTGCGACGCCCGCTGTGGGGGCGTACACAGTCAAGGCCGAGGAAAACGCGACGCTGGCACTGTCCCTCAACGACGGTGAATTCCCTAACGCCAGGATCAGGCCGCGGACGGGTGACGGTCCGCTCGAGGTCACCCAGGAGGGGCAGAACATCGTCATGCGCGTGCCGCTCGAAGGCGGCGGCCGCCTCGTCGTCGAACTGACCCCGGATGAGGCTGAAGCCCTCGCCGACGCACTCAACGATCCGGCGGAACCCGAGCAGTCCGAGCAAACCGAGGAACCGTGACCAAGCGGTCCAGAGCGAAGGGCAAGACGCCGGCCCGCGGAGGGTGAATCCTTCCTGAATCCTTCCCTCCCCTTCAGGGAGGGGAGGATTCAATTCTTGGGGTGTTCGGCGAAGAACTTCCAGATGAGATCGGTCGCGGTGACGCCCGTCGCTTCCTCGCCCATCCTCGGGTCCTTGCTGCCCGGCCAGTTGTGGCCCATGTCCGGGAGGCGGTACGTCAGGAACTCCGACGTGTCGCGGCACGTCGCCCGCGTGCGCGTGTTGTCGCCCTTGACCTTTTCGGGTCTGCCCGGTTTACAACCCAGGCGTGCCGCCCAGGACTTGATGCCCTGCTCGAACTGCTCGGAGTACGTGTCGCGACCGCCGACGAAGGTGGCCACTGACACGGGGGTCTTCGGCACGTACGCGGGATCTTGTGCGGCCGTGCCGATGTAGCCGCCGCTGACCGGGGCGATCGCGGCCAGCGTGCCCGGGAGCTCGACGGCGAGTCTGAAGGACATGTCCGCGCCGTTGGAGATGCCTGTGGCGTAGAGGCGCTGAGGGTCGGCCTTCCACGTGTCGACCAGGCGCTTGGTCATCGCCCCGATGAAGCCGACGTCGTCCTCGCTGCCGCAGCAGACGAGGGCGTTGTACCCCTGGTTCACTCCGTTCGGGTAGGCGACGAGGAAGCCCTCCTCGTCGGCCTTGGCGTTGAAGCCGGTCAGCTGGGCGGCGTAGGCGCCGTCGGCCGGGTAGGGGTGCATGACGACGACCAGGGGGAGTGGCTTGCTCGGTGTGTAGCCGGGTGGCGCGTGGACCGTGTAGACGCGCTTCTGCCCCTTCCAGGTCATGGTGAGCGTCTGGTCGCCGGGACGTGGTGCTTCCTTCGCCGGCGTCGGTCGGCTTCCCGAGGGTCTCGAGGACGTCTGCGTTCGGCCCCCGTCGTCATCGGTGTTCGAGCCGCAGCCGGCCAGTGGGAGGAGCAGGGCCAGGGCGGCGATCTGCACAGGGCGTAAGCGCATGGGGGCATGGTGGCAGCGGCGCGAGGGGCGGTCCAGAGGAATGGAGGGTTCGGGGCGGAGGCGCGATCGGGGCGAAGAAATCCGTATCGCCGGCAAGGGCGTCGGGCCGTCCGCGGCCGTGATGTGCGCCTGCATCGCGCAGCCCCTCGACGAGCGCATCGGGCCGGCTCTCGGTGAGCGGCGGGGCGCCGCACGATTGAGCCCCCTGGACGCGCCCCGCTGATCGCAGGAGGCGCGCCCACCCGATCAGTGGCGGTCGGGCGACCGTCGGTGAGCAGTGCCCGGCTTCCGCCGCCCGTCCGGTGCCGTCGCGCCGCCCGTACCGCGTCCTGGCCTACAGACGACCGCGCGGGGGTGCGGCTCCCGGGGCCGCCCGTCCGCCAGGAACGCCGCCGTGTCGTACCGGAGTCGGCGGCGCGCGGACGGCCCGTCGGGAGCCGCGGTCGTAAGGCCCGCCGATCGGCAGGACCGCACGGGCGGTGAGCCGGAACGGGACGGTGGGGTCAGAACGAGAAGACGGGGCTACCGGTGAGTGCCGCGTCCATCTTGCAGGCGTTGCCGAAGGTCTGCTGCCACGAGATCCGCTTCCCCTGCCAGACGCCCTCGGCCATGACCACCACCGGCTCCCACTCGACCGAGCACATGCGGTCGCGGTCGTTGAGCAGCATCTGGTCGAACTCGGCGTTCGCCGCACGCAGATTGCTGCATGCCCGGCGCGGGGCGGGGTGCGTGCCGCGGGCGCTGGGGGTGCAACTGAGCACCACTGCCCTGGTCACCGTCGCCTCCGAGGCCTCCTCGCCCACACCGACGGACAGCACCAGCGCGGAGGGGGCGTAGAGACCCGCCGGTGCGGGCCGGCCGGCCGTCGGCTGGGCCTGCGCGGGACCGGCGAACGCGGCGAGACCGGCTATGGCGGCCGCCGAGGCGAGGGGCGCGAGGACCTTCGCGATGTGACGCACTGTAAGTTCTCCTTCACTGAGGGGAGCGGGTCGGTTGCGGTGGGAAGTCTGGCCCAGGCGGTGGCGGGGGGCCAACGGCCCCGCCGGACTTCGGACACTGCCGCGGATCAGTGCCGCCCGAACGGTCGTTTGGGCAGCTCGGAGCGGGGTCGGCGGCTCCCCGCTCGGCGTCACAAGGCTTGGTCCGGGCCAAGGTGCGCGGCTCTGACCAGGTGGAATGCGCGCGTGATCGCGAAAGGTTGAAAGACTTTCGGCTGAAACAGTGCGCCGTCACCGCCGGCTGCCGGTCGCGGCCCGTCCGCCGTACGGCTCGTTTTGGAGGCTCGGCCGCACCTGACGATTTCCGGACACGCCTGCCGCGGCGCGGGGCCCGCACGGGCTCCCGCGCCGCGGCGCGTCCGAGCTTGCCCATGCCGCTTGGTCATGCCACTTGGTCATGTCACTTGTCTGAATCGCGGCGCATATTACCCCGCTGAAAAGGTGCCAAATCCTGATGTGTGTCGGGCCACACCGGGCTGCCGGTGGTCGCTGTTACTCCGGGGCACCGCTGCAATCCAGCGGCAAGCGAGCATCTGCCGCAGCGAATGGAACCGGCCATTCCTGCCGACTGGATGGCACTCCCGGCCGTACGCAAGTCGCATTCCGGCCAGAAGCTGGCGTCAACTCGACCAATATTCTCCTAAATCGGTTGCTGAGGGGACAGGAGCCTCAAGTTCCGCTTTGACGCCCTTGTGGTGATCTTCAAGACTGCCGCCCGACCACCTCGCTCCCCGGTGGGGAAACCGGGGGCGGGATCTAGCAGGGGGAACCGAGAACAGAATGATGAAGAGCCACCCGAGCTCCGCTCGCATGGGCAGGGCCGTGACGCGCGGGCTTGTGACCGCAACTGCGCTGGCCGCTGTGACCGGTGTTGCCGCGCCGCTGATCGTGGTTGCGACGCCGACCGGTGCCGTTGCCGCGGCTGCCGGTATCGGGACGGATGACAAGCAGCGTGTGGATGCCGCCGCCGTGGTGCGTCTGGACCCTTCTCCGGACGTGCTGCTGCTGAGCGACCACGATTTCGTTTTCGCTCTGTGGCAGAAGGCCCGTGACGGCGGAGAGACCTTCGAGTCGGTGCGTGTCGCCGCGGAGGCCGCGATGGCGAGCAAACTGGACGCTGACCACGTCGCGTTCATCGTGACCGGCATCCACACGGCGTACGCCGTCGACAAGCAGCGGGAGAAGGACAAGGCGGACGCCGCGCGGGCCGCGCGTCAGGCGAAGGCGCAGGTCCTGATCGTCGTCGGGATCCCGCAGACCCCCGATCTGCTGGGTCTCAGCGATGACAACTTCATCCGTGCGGTGATGCGTCATACGGCCTCCGGCCCCGAGGTGCGGTCGGCCGCGGCGAAGGCCCTCGCCGAGGACGCGACGGCGTGGCACGCGTTCATCATCAGCGGTGCCCGCGAGGCGCATCAGCGGGATGTGGACCGGGAGCTGAAGGAGCTTGCGGAGAAGGACGCGGCGGAGGCCGCGCGCCGCAAGGAGGTCACGGCCCGGACGAACGCCGCCGCGCTGTTCCGCATCACGCCGACCGAGGCGATGCTCGCCCTCAGCGACGACAACTTCATCCGCGAGCTGCTGCGTACGGCGCCCGCCGACACGAAGACGAGCGAGCTGTTCGCGGCGGCGCAGCGTGCGGTGCTGAGTTCGGACCCGGCGGTGTGGAAGGCGTACATCCACACCGGTGCGGAGGAGGCGTACAAGAAGGACGACGAGGCGCGCCGCAAGAAGATCGCGGAGGCGAACCGTGCGCTGGTGCTGCAGATCCAGGCGGCCGCGGAGAAGACGGGTGTGAACCCGAACCTGGTGGCGGCGGCGAAGAAGGCGCTGGCGGCGGATGACGTGGCGGTGTCGGAATTCCTCAAGGAGGAGAACCTGTACCGCGCCAAGCGCCAGACCCTGGTCCCGGCGGCCGGCAACGCGGGATTCGTGATCCGCCAGTCCTCCGTCGACGCGGGTGAGGCGTTCCTCGCGCCGGTGGCCGCGGGCTCGAAGCAGACGGACCGTGAGGACGCGACCTGGGTCGTCGTGCCGGGTCTGGGCGGTGACGCGGGCTGCTACTCGTTCGAGTCGGCGCGCAAGCCCGGGCACTACCTGATGCAGAAGGACCTGCGGGTCCGCCTGACGGCGAGCGACGACAGCGCGCAGTTCCGCAAGGACGCGACCTGGTGCGCGAAGCCGGGCCTGTCCGGCTCGGGCACGTCGTTCGAGTCGGCGGGGGAGCCGGGGCGTTTCCTGCGCCAGCACTGGGGCGACCTGTTCGCCGCCAACAAGGCCGGCGGCGCGAACCGCTTCGACACGGAGACGGAGTTCGTCCAGGACGCGTCCTGGAAGATCGCCGTCCCGCTCGCCCGCTGACCCCGCACCCTCCTCCAGCCTCCTCCTGATTCCTTCAGACCGAAGAAGAACGGAACTCCCCATGTCCCGGATCCTGCGATCCGCCCTGGCCATCGGGGCCAGCACCGCCGCCATCGCGGCCGGCGTGGCCTTCGCCGTCACCCCCCAGAGCACCACCCAGACCGCCCCGCGGACCGAGATCGCCGCCGCTGCCGCGCCGGCCGCCGTGCAGATCAAGCCCCAGCACAGCGGCCAGTGCCTGACCGTCCCCCAGCTCAGCCTGCGCAACGGCGTCGGCGCCGTGCAGTCCCCGTGCGCCAAGGGCGCCCTGAACCAGCAGATCGACATGGTGCCCACCGGCGCCGGCACCTTCGAACTGCGCTTCAAGCACTCCGGCAAGTGCCTGGACGTGCAGGGCTGGGGCACCACCACCGGCACCAGCGTGCAGCAGTTCTGGTGCCTGAGCGGGCAGCCGAACCAGCAGTGGCGCATGATCCTGACCGACATCGCCAACGACCAGTACGAGCTGGTCCCCGCCCACCTCCCGACGACCGGCAAGCTCTGCCTGGACGTGACCACGTCCAGCAAGGACGACGGCGCCGCGGTCCGCCTGTGGGCGTGCAACGGCACGTCCGCCCAGAAGTGGTCCGTGGCTCCGGCCGCCTGAACCCCCTGAACGTGAGAGGAAACGGAACCCACATGTCCAAGATCACCCGGGTCGCCCTTGCCATCGGGGCCACCGTCGTCGCGCTCGCCGGCACCGCCACCGCCGTACAGGCCAGCGGCGAGGACTCCGCCGCCGAGGCGGCCCAGCGCGCCGTCGGCGCGGCAGCCCAGGCGCAGAACCGCGCCGCCATGCCCGAGACGGTCATCCGGTTCGTGAACGCCGCCAGCGAGAAGTGCCTCGACGTCGAGGGCGGCTGGGGCTCGGACGGCGTCAACATCCAGCAGTTCACCTGCCACGACGGCAACGCGCAGAAGTGGGCCGCCGTCGCCGCCCCCGAGGGCGGCTTCGAGCTGCGCTCCGTGGTCAGCGGCAAGTGCCTCGAAGTGCAGTCGGAGAGCACCCAGGAGCGCGCCGTCATCGACCAGTGGACCTGCGGCCGCGGCGCCCACCAGCGCTGGCAGCTGAACCTGGTCGACCAGGTCCGGAAGCTGTACGAGGTGCAGCCGATGAACGCCCCCGGCATGTGCCTCGACATCCCCGGCAGCTCCAAGCAGGACAGCGTGAAGACCCAGCTGTGGACCTGCAACCGCAGCGACGCGCAGCTGTGGAAGGTCGAAAAGGTCAAGTAGGCCGACCTCGCCGGGGTGCGTGAGCGCACCGGTCGGAAGGCCCCGCCGGATTCACGAATCCGGCGGGGCCTTCGTGCATCTGCCGTCCGGGGCCCCGGGGGCCGCTGACGGCCGGTGGGTGGCGTTCGCCCGGCTGGAGCGGCGGGCCGTACGACGACGACCTAAACTGAGCCTGACAAGCAAGCAAGGCATGTTCGGCGGCCCAGAGGTGCCCCCGCGGGCCGTTCGGCTGGCCCTGGAGGCGTCATGGCCCTACCGTCCGACGCAGCGCCCACGTACACCCAGAGTGATCCCGAGGACGTGCTCCAGCGGCTCGGAGGCTCCTGGCACTGGGCGCTCGGCGTCGCCCTCGCGACTCTCATCCCGGGCATCCTCGTGCTCGTGTGGCCGGACGAGACGCTGCACATCCTGGCCGTGATCATCGGTCTGCAGCTCCTGGTGGCGGGTGTCTTCCGTTTCGTCACGGCCTTCTCGCACAGCGGCGACCGGGGCGGCAGCAGACTGGCGGCCGTCCTGATCGCCATGCTGGCGTTCCTGGCGGGCGTCCTCGTACTGCGCCATCCGATGCAGACGATCGGCGCCTTGTCCCTGATCGTCGGGGTCTTCTGGCTGCTGACCGGAGTGCTCACGGCCTATGTCGCGATCGCCGACCGCGCGCTCGTGCACCGCGGCCTGCTCTTCGCCCTGGGCGCCCTCGGCACCGTCGCCGGAATCGTCGTGCTCTGCTTCCCGGTGGACTCCGCGGTCGCCCTGACACGGCTGTTGGGACTGTGGCTCGTCCTGCTCGGCGTATTCGAAGTGGTGATGGCCCTCGCGCTGCGCTCCGCCACCCGACGGGTCGCTGCCGGGCGCGGGCCCGCGCCCGCGCCCGTGCCTCGGGACTGACCCCCGGAGCTGATCTGCACGACCCCAGGCAGGAGTGCACCGATGTCCCACACCTCGACCACCGCGATGCGCGCGGTGCCCCACAGCACGCCCGAGGAACGCGCGGCCCTCGGCAAGGAGGCCCGGCGCCGCACGCCCCGGTCGCAGCACGCCGGCTACCGGCCGTCTCCGGACAGACCTGACCCGCTGGCGATCCTGGAGGCGCAGTCCGCGGCCCGGGTTCCCGAGCTGGTCCCGATCCGCTACGGCAGGATGTCGGAGTCTCCCTTCCGGTTCTACCGGGGAGCCGCCGCGATCATGGCGTCCGACCTGGCAGGCAGTCCCGACTCGGGGATCACCGCGCAGCTGTGCGGGGACGCGCACCTGCTGAACTTCCGGCTGCTGGCCTCTCCGGAGCGGCGGCTGATGTTCGACATCAACGACTTCGACGAGACGCTGCCGGGGCCGTGGGAATGGGATGTCAAACGGCTGTCGGCGAGTCTCGTGATCGCCGCCCGGGCGAACGGCCTCGACGACGCCGAGCGCGCCCGCATCGTGAGGTCCGCCGTGCGCTCCTACCGCGAGGCGATGCGCGGCTTCGCCGGTATGGGCAACCTCGCCGTCTGGTACGCGAAGATCGACGCGGACCGCCTGGAGGCCCTGGCCGCGGCTCAGCTCGACAAGAGCGGTCGGAAGAAGCTGGCCGGCGCGCTGGCGAAGGCCCGCAGTCACGACACCTTGCAGGCCTTCGAGAAACTCACGGCAACGGTCGGCGGACAGCCCAGGATCGCGGCGGACCCGCCGCTGCTCGTGCCGATCGCCGACCTCATGCCCGACGTCGAGCGCGGCGCGCTCGAGGACCGGTTCCGCGGCCTGCTCGACCACTACGGCCGGACCATGTCGAGCGACCGGCAGACACTCCTGGAGGACTACCGGCTGACGGACATGGCCCGCAAGGTGGTCGGTGTCGGCAGCGTAGGCACCCGCTGCTGGATCCTGCTGCTGCTCGGCCGCGACGGCGGGGACCCGCTCCTCCTACAGGCCAAGGAAGCCGACACGTCCGTACTCGCCGCCCACGTCGGCGCGAGCCGGTACGACAACCAGGGCGAGCGGGTGGTTGCGGGACAGCGGCTGATGCAGGCGGCCAGCGACATCTTCCTCGGCTGGCAGCGGATGGAGGGGATCGACGGCAAGCAGCGCGACTTCTACGTCCGCCAACTGCGGGACTGGAAGGGGATCGCCATGCCGGAAACGATGTCGCCCGGGCAGTTGGAGACGTTCGGTGAGATGTGCGGCGGCACCCTTGCCCGTGCCCACGCACGGTCGGGCGACCGGATCGCGATCGCCGCCTACCTGGGCCGCGGCGAAACCTTCGACCAGGCACTGGTCACCTTCGCCGAGGCCTACGCCGACCAGAACGAACGCGACCACCAAGCCCTGCTCGACGCAGTCCGCGCAGGACGGCTGCCGACCCAAGAACCACCGGCGGCCTGACGGCCTGACGGCCCGGCGGCCTGACGGCCCGGCGGCCTGACGGCCTGACCGCGCGCTTCAGCCCACGCCCGGCCCACGCCTCAGGGGATTCGTTACTCGCACCCCAAGGCGTGGGTTCGCCTTCCTGTGGTCACCGGGCCCCGGTCAGACGCTTCCGTTCTAGTGGTCGTCGCAACACCCCAGCTCAGGGGATGCGATGGACTTCGAGATTCGGCCTGCAAAGCAGCACTCCCGGGGGAAGCTGAGCCGGGAGCGGGAGGAATACTTCCGGCTCATGGGACTCGGATACGGCAACCGCGAGGCCAGTCGCCTCGTCGGCATCAACCCCAGGACCGGCCGTGAGTGGCGCAATGGACGGCCTGAGGGACGCGCAAAGCGCCCGGTGGCGCCCGCACACATCGTGCGGGCGCCACCGGGCGCTTCTCGTTTTCTGTCGGAGTCCGAGCGTCTTCACATCGCCGACCGGGTGCGGGAGAAGGCGACGGTCCGCGCCATCGCCTCCGAGCTGGGACGCAGTCCGTCGACGGTCAGCAGAGAGATACGCCGTAATCGCACGGTCCTGCCCAACGGGCGGTGGTACTACCGGCCCCATGCCGCCCAGCGTCGCGCCGACGCACGCCGGCCCCGGCCCAAAGCCGGAAAGATCGGCACCACCCCCGAACTGCGAGAATTCATCCAGGACCGTCTTGGTCGGCACTGGAGCCCGGAACAGATCTGCCACGCTCTGCGCAGGCGGTTCCCCGACCGGCCGGAGATGCACGTGGTCCACGAGACGATCTACCAGGCCCTCTACGTCCAGGGCCGCGGCGAGCTCCGCAGGGAACTCGCCCTCGCTCTGCGAACGGGACGGGCTCGCCGCAAGCCACACCGCCAGTCCAACAAACGCCAGCCCCGCTTCACCTCACCGATGGTGATGATCAGCGAACGACCCGCCGAAGCCGCTGACCGTGCCATCCCCGGACACTGGGAAGGCGACCTCATCGTCGGCGCCGGCCATCGTTCCGCCATCGGCACTCTCGTCGAACGCTCCACCCGGTTCCTGATGCTGGTCCACCTGCCCGACGGCCACCGGGCCGAGCACTTCCACCACGCGTTGACCAGCACCGTCCAGACGATCCCGCCCCACCTCCGGCGGTCGCTGACCTGGGACCAGGGCAACGAGATGGCGAGCCACCACGTCTTCTCCACCGCTGCCGAAATGCCGGTCTACTTCTGCGATCCCGGCAGTCCCTGGCAGCGCGGCTCGAACGAGAACACCAACGGCCTGCTGCGGCAGTACTTCCCCAAAGGCACCGACCTCGCTGCCCACACCAGCGAGCAACTGGACGCAGTCGCCGCCGAACTGAACAGCCGCCCACGCAAAACGCTCGGCTGGGAAACCCCAGCCGAGCGCCTGCATAAACTGCTCGCCACCACACGTCAGTGATCACGTGTTGCGACGATCCCTAGAATCCGCCACGCCGGGCGGGGGCGTCAGATCGAACCGGGAGATGACATCGGGCAGCCAGACGGGCCGCCCGAACTCGAGCCCGTACTTGGCGGCGAGCACCGGAACTGCGTCCTCCGTCGGCGGTGGCCCGTCGGCGAGCATCTCGGCCAGCTCGCGGAAGAAGTGCTCGAAGCCGGCCGGACTGATGATCTCGATCATGCGGGCCGGGACGGAGCCGGCGTTCCACATCGTGTGGAGTTCCCCGCGCGGCTTGGTGATGTAGCCGCCGGAGCCCAGAACGACTTCGCGATCGCCCGAGCGGAAGCCGATCTCGCCCTCGGTGACGATCGAGTACTCGTCCTCTCGGGTGTGCAGGTGCGGCGGCACCAGTGCCCCGACCGGGAAGGGGTGCTCCACGACGGAAACCGCGCCGTCGGTGTCCTCCCCCCACAGCTTGAAGGCGACCCCGATCGAGCCGAGGAAGGCCTCGGCCCCCTCGCCGGGGCGAACGATGGTGAGCGGCGGGACCAGCGGCTCTGTCATGACGATCACTTCTCGACAGTATTTGGAGATACACTCATGTTCTCTTAAAAAGTCTCCACCGTGGATCCCGGGGCGTCAAGAGATGAGTGAACAGCAGCGTTCAACGAAATCGCGTGGCTACGAGATGCGCAAACGCGCCGCGGACGTGGGACGGACACGAGAGCGCATCATCGAGGCCGCCGTGCATCTGCACGGCACCGCGGGCCCGGCGTCGACGAGCATCTCGGCGATCGCCGAGCGGGCCGGGGTCACGCGGCTGACCGTGTACCGGCATTTTCCGGATGAGACGGCGTTGTTCGAGGCGTGCTCGGGGCACTGGCTGTCGCGGCAGAGGCTGCCCCGGCCCGAGGAATGGGGCGCATACGAGACCCCCCTCGAGCGGCTGGCGGCCGGGCTCGCCGACATCTACCGCTTCTACCGTGCGGGCGAGCAGATGCTGACGCTGGTCATCCGCGACCAGCACGCCGTACCCGAACGGATCCGCCGGTCCCGGGAGGAGACGACCCGGAGGTACGTCGAGGCGCTGGCCAGTGCCTGGCCCGCGGCGGACGCCCCGGTCCGGCGGGCGGTGATCGGCCATGCCGCGGCGTTCTCGACCTGGCGCTCTCTGTGCCGGGAACAAGGACTCACCGACCGCGCGGCAGTCGAGGTCATGACCACCCTGGTGGAAGCGGTCGGGGCGAAGCCGTGAAGAGCGAGGCCGCGCGACGATGGAGATCGCGCCCGCTCACCCGCGGGGGTGGAGTCGAACGGTTGCCTGATACTGAAGATCCAGGCCCGTGCCCGTGAAACCGGGCGAGTCCCGTTTTGGAGCAGTGATGTCGGAACACCTCAACGCCGTTGGTCAGCCCGTGGGCGAGCCCGTCCCGGACTGGACGCCCCGGCCCGCTCCGGCACGTGTCTGCCTGGAAGGCGTCCGCTGCCGGCTGGAGCCGCTCGACGCACTGCGGCACGCGGACGACCTCTTCGCCTCCTACGCCACCGCGCCGGACGGGCGGGACTGGACCTACCTGCCCACCGAGCGGTTCGACCGGGCCGAGGACTACCGCGAGTGGGCCTTGGGAGCTGCGGCCGGCGACGACCCGCTGCACTACGCGGTGATCGACCGTTCGACGGGCCGGGCCGTGGGCACGCTGTCCCTGATGAGGCAGAACCCGGCTGACGGAGTGATCGAGGTGGGCTACGTGGTGTTCTCGCCGCTGATGCAGGGAACCCCGCTGTCGACCGAGGCGCAGTACCTGCTGATGTCGTACGCCTTCGACGAGCTCGGCTACCGGCGCTACGAGTGGAAGTGCGACGACCGCAACGAACCGTCCCGCCGGGCGGCGGAGCGCCTGGGGTTCACGTTCGAGGGAATCTTCCGCCAGGCACTGGTCTACAAGGGCCGCAACCGGGACACCGCCTGGTTCTCCGTACTGGACCGGGACTGGCCGCTGCTGCGCAAGGCGTTCCGGGCGTGGCTGGCGGAGGACAACTTCGACGCCGACGGCCGCCAGCAGCGCTCGCTGTCCGCGCTGCGCGCGGCGCTGCGGGACTGAGACGGTGCGGTGACCAGCCGCTGGGGACGGGGCCGCCGAGGCGCGCGGGAGGGAGGACGGCGCAGGCGCGACGTGGGGGAGTCGGTCAAGCGCCCGGTAGCACCAGGCCCGACTCGTAGGCGATGATGACCAGTTGGGCCCGGTCCCGGGCGGCCAGCTTCCCCATGATCCGGCTGACGTGAGTCTTCGCCGTGAGGGGCGAGAGGCCCAGCGTCTCCGCGATCTCGGTGTTGTTCAGGCCGCGGGCCACCAGAGCGAGGACCTCGCGCTCGCGGCCCGACAGACCTTCCGGGCCGGCCGTGGCCGGGACTTCCGGAAAGGACAGAGCCCGGGCGATGAGCCGGGAGGTCGGGCCGGGCGACAGCAGGGCCTCCCCGGCCGCGACCGTGCGGATGGCGGCGAGGAGTTCCGCCGGGTGGATGTCCTTCACGACGAAACCCGAGGCGCCCGCTCGTAGCGCCTGCATGACGTGCTCGTCGGTGTCGTACGTGGTGAGGACCAGCACCTTCACCCCGGCCAGGTCCTCGTCGGCGACGATCAGCCGCGTGGCCCCGATTCCGTCGAGCTCGGGCATGCGCAGGTCCATGACCACCAGGTCGGCCCGGGCCGAACGAGCCAGCTCCACGGCTTCCCTGCCGTTGGCCGCCTGACCCACGACCTCCATGTCCGGCGCCGATTCGACGAGCATCGCGAACGATGCCCGCACGAGCGTCTGGTCGTCCGCGAGCAGGACCCGGATCACACCGTCACCCCTCTCCTCGAGACCGGCAGCGCTGCCGTGACCTCGAAACCCCCGCCATCGCGCGGGCCCGCGCTCAGTGTGCCGCCCACGCTCCTCGCCCGCTCACGCATCCCGAGGATCCCGTATCCGGACCCACCCGGTCCACCGGACCTGGTGCCGCCGTTGGTCACCCGTACCGTCAACACCTCCTCCTCCAGCACGACGTCGACCCGCAGGTCCGCGCCCGGTGACCCGTGCCGCACGGCGTTGGTCAGGGACTCCTGCACGATCCGGTACGCCGCCGCGCCCACCGCCGCCGGGACCTTCGCCGCTCCCGTCCTCACCGTCAGGTCCGCGCCGGAAAGCCGTACGAGATCGGGCAGCGCGGCCAGGTCCGGCAGTGGGCCCTCCGGGGAGGCCCTCAGCACGTTCAGGGTCGTCCGCACCTCGGAGCGGGCTTCGCGGCAGGTCTCCGCGATCCCGTCGAGCGCTCGGACGAGCGCCTCCCGGTCGAGCCGGTCGGGGTCGGCGACCAGGACGTGCGCGGCGACCGACGTCTGCACGCCGATGAGGGTGATCGAGTGTGCGAGGAGGTCGTGCAGATCCCTGGCTATCCGCAGCCGCTCCTCGGCCACCTTGCGCTCCGCCTCGCGCTCCGCCCGCTCGAGCACTCCCGCCACCAACTGCCGGTAGAGCCGGATGCTGGCGCCGAAGAGCAGCATGGCGATCACCCAGCCGGAGACCCTGAGCAACTCGACCATCTCGTGCGGGTTGGCGAAGAGCTGCATGGTGAGGGTGATGGACGTGATCGAGAACCCCACGACCACCGTGCGCTTCGGCCGGCCGGTCGAAGCGACGGTGTACAGCGCGGTCATCGAGGCCGGTATGGGCGCCATGTGCATGAAGTCGAGTGCGTGGTACGGGGTGACGCAGGCCACCACGGCCACCAGCACCGCCATGGGCGCCTTGCGCCGCCACGCCAGCGGGACGTGCGCGGCGAGCAGCAGTGCCCAGCCCAGGGCGTCCGGGCGACGGCCGTCGTCGACGGTCAGAGCGAGCAGCGCCGCAATGACCGCGAAGACTGCTGCGACCGTCGCGTCGCACCGCACCGGGTACGGCGCGGCCTGCGGGTCGCGGGTGAAAGCCGCTGCGAAGTCCATGGCGTCCATCCTCCCTGCGGTCAGGGGCTCCTGACAGTCCGGGGAGCCCCTGACCGCGCCCTGATCAGACCCGTACGGGATCTCGCTCGGTGTCCGAACCAGCGGTCGGCGCCGGCTTCTTGGCCAATGGGCCCGGCCACCACACCCTCCGGCCGAGCAGCACGCTCGCGCTGGTGACGAGGTAGGTGCGGACCAGGAAGGTGTCGAGCAGGACGCCGACCGCGATCACGAAGCCGAGTTCGGCCAGTTGCACCATGGGCATGTTGACGAGGACCGCGAAGGTGGCGGCGAGGACGAGTCCCGCCGAGGCGATCACCCCGCCGGTGGTGCGCAGGGCGGTCAGGGCCGCGGCGCCCGGCTCCACCCCCTCCAGGCACTCCTCGCGCATCCGGTGCATCAGGAAGATGCCGTAGTCGACGCCGAGGGCGACGAGGAAGACGAAGGAGAGCAGCCCCAGGCCCGGGTCGGTGCCCTCGAAGCCGAAGAGCGGCTCGAAGACGAGGCCGCCGATGCCGAGGGCGGCGACCCACACGGCGACGACCGCGGCGACCAGGATCAGCGGGGCCACGAGGCTCCGCAGCAGCACGATCAGGACGAGCAGGACGACCACGATGACGAGCGGGACGACGATGTTCCGGTCGCCGGCGTTGGTGTCGGTCAGGTCGAGCTGTTCGGCGCTGGGCCCGCCGACGTACACGCCGTCACCGAGCGCGGAACGCAGCTCCCTGATGGTCGAGGTCTCGGCCGGTGACTGCGGCGGGTGCGCGGCGATGACCGAGATCTCCATCCAACCCTCCCCGCTGCGGCCCCGTTCGACTTTCGCGACCCCCTCTGTGGCGCGGGCGGTTTCCAGCGTGTTGGCGGAGGCGGAGGTCGGGGCGACGACGGTGATGGGCTGGGTTCCCCGCTCCGGATACGCGGTGGCCAGCGTCTTCATCGCGGCGACGGCCTCCGGGGTGGAGCTGAAGGAATCCTCCTGCTTGAGGGCCCCGGGCATGTTCAGCGCGCCGAGTGCG
This sequence comes from Streptomyces sp. NBC_00239, assembly GCF_036194065.1. Lineage (NCBI taxonomy): Bacteria > Bacillati > Actinomycetota > Actinomycetes > Kitasatosporales > Streptomycetaceae > Streptomyces > Streptomyces sp. NBC_00239. The sequence goes on from NZ_CP108095.1 coordinate 8,116,689, forward strand.
AGGGCGGCCAGCGCGGCGGCGCCCGCGAGGAGGACGACGAGGGGCCGCCGACCGGCCGAGGAGCCCATGGCGGCGAAGAAGGAGCGGCGCGCCGCTTTCGGCTCGCTGCCGTACGCCGGGATCAGGGGCCAGAACACCCGCCGGCCGAGCACGACGAGCAGAGCGGGGAGGAGCGTCATCATCGCGACGAGTGCGCACAGCACACCGACGGCGGCGGTGGGCCCCATCCCCCGGCTGCTGTTCATGTCGGCGGCCAGCAGGCAGAGCATGCCGAGGGCGACGGTGCCGGAGGAGGCGAGGACGGCGGGGCCGCAGCCCCGCAGGGCGGCCGCCATCGCGTCGTGGGAGCGCGGGGTGCGGCGCAGTTCCTCGCGGTAGCGGGAGACGAGGAGGAGGGCGTAGTCGGTGCCCGCGCCGAAGACCAGGATGGTCATGACGCCCGTGCTCTGGCCGGACACGCTGATGTCGAACCCCTGGTGGAGGGCGTAGGTGACGGCCATGGAGAGGTAGTCGGCGATGCCGGCGGCGATCAGTGGGACGAGCCAGAGGAAGGGGCTCCGGTAGATGATGATCAGGAGGAGGGCGACCACGGCGACGGTGGTGTACAGGAGCGGCCCGTCGAGGGAGTTGTAGACCTCGCTCGCGTCGGTGGCGAGCGCGCCGGGGCCGCCCACCTCGCCGCTCACGGTCTCACGGATGTCGTGCACGAAGGCGTCCCTGGCCTCCTCGTCCGTGCCGGGCTCGGTGCTGGACACGGCGTACAGGAGCGTGCTGCCGTCCTGGGAGGGCACGGCCTGCGGCGGCGCGGTGAGGGGGTGTTCGGCGGCGACCTGCCCCACCTCCCGGGCGGCGGTCGCCTTGTCCTCGGCGGTCAGTCCGCCGTCGCGGTGGTAGACCAGCACGAGGTCGGTCGAGTCGCCGCCGGGCATCCGCTCGCTGATCTTCGCGACCTGGGTGGAGTCGGCGCTCGCGGGCAGGTAGTCGACCGCGCGGTCGCGCTGTACGTCTCCGAGCTTTCCGGCGAGGGGTGCGGCGAGGGCGATCACCATCACCCACAGGGCCAGCACCCCCCACCCGACCATCCTCTTTCGGCCTTCCATCGGGGCCCCCTTCATCAGTGCTCATCGGGTCTGTCCCAGACTCCCGCCGGCGGAAGGCCGGTTCGTCGCACTGACGGCCGAGTTGAGGGGTACTGCCGGGGGTGGTGCACCACGGGGACTACTCCCGGGGGAGTACGGCGCGGGCTCCGCGGCGAGGGAGCGCCTCAGCCCAGTTGCTCGGCCAGCGCGACGATGATGCCGGACGGACCGCGGAGGTAGCAGAGCAGGTAGCTGTCCTCGAACCGGGCGATCTCGCCGATGAGTTCGGCGCCGTGCGGGCGCAGGCGGGCAACGGTGTCCTCGATGTCGTCGACGGCGAACATGACGCGGTGCGTGCCCAGAACATTGTGCGGACGGTCGCGCGGCCCGTCGCTGATCACCGCCGGACTGCGGTACTTCGCCAGCTCGATCCGGCTGTGACGGTCCGGCGTCCGGAGCATCGCGATGTCACACTGGACGCCGTCGAGCCCGGTGCACCGGTCGGCGAAGAGGCCCTCGACCTCGCCCCTGCCCTCCAGCTCCATACCGACTTCCACGAAGAACGCGATGGCGGCGTCGATGTCCTCGACGACGATGCCGACGTTGTCCATCCGCTGAATCGCCATATCGGCCTCTCCTTCTTCCTCGCGCGGCCGGCGCCGGCCGCTGCTGTCCCCGCTGCCGGATACTTCCGCGTCGATGCGCAGGGTGAGCGCTCCGGCGTCGCGTCTCCCCTGTCGATTCACGCTGCCGGGCCACTCCCGTACGGCGCGGGTGGCCTCCCCGGCGGACGCTCGGGGCTGACGGAACCGCCGGGGACCGGCCGGTCGTCGGCCGGGTCGATGGCTCGCACGTATTCGGGGTGTGAGGTGCCGGGGCGAGTCCGGGTTGCCGCGTGCGACGTTGACCGAGACACCTTCGGGGCGCAGGTGGTGGAGGCCGGTGCCGGGACCGGTGGAGGTGTCGATGGCGCCGTGTGACGGGGCCAGACGTGTTCGCGGCTCTCGGTCGTCGGCGCGCGCTGGGCGGCCCCCGCGCCCGGGCCCGCGGTCGGCGGGCCCGGGCGGGGGCCCGGACGGGGGGATCACTGTGGGGACGCGCTCCGCGCCTGCCATGTCCCGGCCTCGGCCAGGAATCGGCCTCGGCCGGGAACACGTGCACGCCGTGCACCCGGCCTGTGACGACCCGGGGGAGGCGCCCCCTTCGTTCCGCTCGTCAGGGAGCGTCGACGAGGACCCGGCCGTCGGTCGGCACTGCCGCCGCGAGCCCGTTCGCGTACGCGGCCTGCACGCGGGAGCGCTCGGTCGCGTTCGGCACGGCGTTGGTGCAGGCCGTCCCGGCGCTGGACCCGGACATCAGCTGGGTGCACGGGCCCGGCTTGGTGTCCGGGAGGCCGAGGCTGTGGCCCAGCTCGTGCGCCGCGATGCGCGTCTTGTCGTACCCCTGGCTCACGGCCTGCGCGCCGAGTTCGACCCGCACCTGCCGCCCCGGACGGACCGGGCCGAGGGTGGCCTGCGGCCAGCCGGTCGTGGCCACGATGACGATCTCGGCCCGGACTCCGGGCGCGGCCTCCACCAGTCGTACATTGCTGACGTTCGCGTTCCAGGAGGCGACCCCGGCCGCGATGGCCGCTTCCCAACCGCCTGCCCGACTGTCGTCATAACGGAGCGTCACCACTGCCGCGGCGGCGTCCGGTACGGCCACGGGCGCGGGCGCCGCGGTCGCGCCGGTTGCCGCGGCGAGGACCAGCGCGGCGGCAGAGGTGCCCGCTTTCAGCCAGGTGCCCAGGGACATGGACGTGCTCCTTCACATGTGGGGGGACCCAGCCCCTCGGCGGAGCCGGGGCGCGGAGGCGCCGCCACCGCCCGCCGGTGGCCCGCACGTTCGGACAGCCGCCCCTCCGAAGCCCTAAGAAGGTAGCCCCGCACCCCACTTTTCCGTCATGCACCTGCCAGCCATTTCCAGTACGTGCTCAGGCCGCTGCCCGGTCAGCGGGCGTCCCGGCCGGGGCAGGCGCTCAGCAACTCGGATCCGAACTGCCGACACGAGACCAGGGCGGGGCCTGCGCAGGGCGGCCGGTGTGGCCGCCCTGCCGGACCGCTTACGGGCGAGTTCCGGTCGTACCCGGCGGCATCGGGCCGGGCGGGGACGGGGGGCCGGGCCTATACGACGTGGAAGCTCCACCGCTGGTTCAGCTGGTCGTCGCCGAGGCACGTCCACTGGAAGACGTTGGCCCCGTTGAGGTGCGAGGCACCCGCCACGTCGAGGCACTTCCCGCTGTGCTGGGCGATGATGTTGTACGTGTAGCGGCCGTTCTGGACCCTCTCATTGGCGAGGAACCACCGCTGGTTGCGGTACGTGTCCGCCAGGCAGTCCCATTGGAAGACATTGGCCGCGTCCTTGTGCGAGGCGCCCTGCACATCCAGGCACTTCCCGCTGTGCGCGGCCCTGACGCGCATGATCCCGTCGGAGTTGATCTCCAGGTACCACTGCTGGTTGTACTGCGTGGAGGAGAGGCAGTCCCACTGGAACACGTCGGCGCCGTTGCTGGGCGAGGCGCCCTGCACGTCCATGCACTTCCCGCTGTGCACGGCCCTGATCTGGAGCAGTTGAGCGGATGCAGCGGTGTCCGACATCCGCACCGAGCCCGCCGCCTGCGGCCCGGGCGCCGGCGCGGCGGCGGCGCCTTGCCGGGCGTTGGTCAAGGCCGCAGAGCCACCGGAGCCGTTCGTGGCCGATGCGGTCTGCGGAGCGATCAGCCCGCCCAGCAGGAGCGCGGCCAGGGCCGCAGTCGTGCTCATGCGTACCGGGTACCTCATGGGTTCTCCCTGTGATCGAAGTCGATGCGACCGGGGTGGGGTTGAGCGAGATGACTCGCCCGGGGATTGGCCCGGGGCGAGGTGCGCCGGAGGGGGACCGCCGCCCCCCTGTGCCGGGTGGGGATCCCGGTCGGCGGCGGTCCCCGTCGAGAGCAAGGCTCGTCGGTCGCTCGGTTGTTGCGCTGCACGTCACTGGGGTTGAAACAATCCGGGACGGACGCGCGGGCGGGAGTCCGGTCACCTCACCGGTGCGTGACGGGGCACGTACTGCGGTACGGGAGTTCCGGTATGAGGGCCCGCCACCGGGACCGTTCGACACCGCCGCCGTGGCGTGCGCACAGGGCCGCCGCGGCCTCCTCGGCTCCGGCCGACCGGACCACCGGTGCGGTGTGCCGTCCCTGGGAGACCACGGAGGCACCGTCCGGCGTGAAGGTGAGCCGGGACACCGGCTCACCGGTGCCGGGCAGTGGGGCACCCAGCGGCGAGCGGGCCGCGATGTCCCACAGGCGGACGGCACCCGTCACGTCCCCGGTCGCGAGGACGCTGCCGTCCGGCGAGAACGCCGCGGCCGTGAACCAGCCCGGAGTACCGTCCGTGCCGTACGCGCCGCCGTCGAGGACGGCGAGGGCCCCGGCCGGCGGGTCGTCCCAGAGGGTGACGCGGCCGCTGCCGTCGGCCAGGGCCAGCCGCCTTCCGTCCGGACGGAAGGCGGCCGCGAACTCCGAACCGACGAGCCCGGCAACCTTGTCGGTGCGCTCGCCGGGCAAGGCGGACACGGCGCCGTCCGGCAGGACGAGCGCGCCGCCGTCGGGCCGGACGACGATCCGTTCGGTGTCCTGCCCCAGCGGGTGGACCAGCCGGGACCCGGTGAGGTCGCAGAGCCAGGCCGAACGGTCGGCCACCGCTGTGCACCCCGCGTACACCACCGGCTTCCCGTCGCGCAGTACCGGTGCGAGTGCGGTGACGGTGAGCGTGCCCGGGACCCCTGGCGCCGTCTTCGGCACGACCACGTCCGGGAGGGGCTTTCCGCGGCGCACGTCCCACACCTTCACGGTCTCCGTGAGGGGTTTCCGACGGGCCGTGGGGCCGTAGGCGAAGAGGCGGCCGTCCGGGCTGAACGCGCCTGTGACCGGGCCGGTGTGCGCGCCGGCGGCCTGCCGGGACAGGACGGGCAGCCTGGCCGTGGGGCGGGCGGACGCGGTGAGCGGGTCGCCGCGGCCGCCGGTGCCCGCGGCACCGGCGTACAGCTCGGGGACCACCGAGCCGCCCTTGCGCCGCAGGACGATGGTGGCGGAGCCGTCCGGCGACGGGTGGACGGCGTCCGAGCCCTGCGGGGACCAGGCGGCGTCGTGCATCGGACCGAGCCGCAGCGCTCCCACGCGGCGCTGGTCGGCGTGCACGTACCGCAGCAGCCCGGCCCGGTCGTCGATGCGGACGTCGGTGGGCCGGTCGTGGCGCAGGTCCTGGTAGAAGGCCAGCGGGACAGGGCGGTCGTCGGCCGTGCGCCACACGCGTGCGGCCTGCGGTGTCACGGCCGCCAGGAGAGTGCCGTCCCGGTTGAAGGAGAAGCCGGTCACGCCGGCTGCCGGGAGCACCCGGGCGGGCGGACCGCCGTGCTTCGTGGACGAGACAAGGACGCCGGTGTCCAGCCGGACGGCCAGCCAGGCCCCGTCTGGGCTCAAACGCATGGAATCCGTCCCGCACGTGCCCGCCGGGACGTGCGGGACGGCAGGTGAACCGCCCGCGAGCCTGCGCCGCCCCGGCACGTCCCACACTTCGATGCCCCGCCGCCCGCAGAGCGCCGCCCGTCGGCCGTCCGCGCTGAGGGCCACGCCGGTGGAGGCCCGGGCGGCGGGCACGGCGAACAGCGGGCGGCGGCCGCCGACGTCCCACAGCCGTACGGTCCCGGGAGCGGCCACGGCCAGTGTCCGGCCGCCGCCCCAGGCGAGGCCGGTCGCCGCGTGCACGCCGTACAGCACCAGCGCGGTCTCGGTGGCGGTCCGCAGGTCCCGCAGCCGCACTTCGGCCCAACGGCGTGTGGTGTTGGCCGGGCCCCCGCCCTGGCTGATCGTGGCCGACCGCGTGCCGTCCGGGCTCGGCCGCACCCGTTCCGGCGGATCCGCCGGAACGGGCTGCACCGATGCCGGCTCCGGGGGTCGGGAGGGGCCGGGTTCCGACTGGGGCAGGAGTTCCGGGACCGCGTACGGGCCGACGGGTACCCGTACCGGCATCGGCAGGCGGTAGGAGGACAGTCGGCTGCGCGCACGCAGGTCCCACAGCGCCACCGTCTGGCGCCCGACCACCGTCAGAGTGCGGCCGTCCTCACTCGCGAACTCGCTCCGTGCACGGCCGTTGCCGTCTCCCAGCGTGAGGACGCTCTCGGTCCGGTCGCCCAGGGCGGCGAACAGACCGGCCCTGGTCTGCGGGGTCCGCGCCAGACGCCAGGCCACGACGTTGAGACGGGCCGCCGTCCGCGGGTCGGTGGCGCGCAGGCCCTCGGCGACGGCGGCGGTGCGCAGCGCGACCGCCGTGTCGCGGCGCTCCCGGGCCGTCCGGCCGGCCTGCCAGGCCACGGTGCCGGCGATCAGGGCCAGTACGGAGATCAGGGCCAGCAGCGCCTGGGCGGCCCTGCGGCGGGCCGCCGCGAGGGTACGGGCCCGTGTGCTGGCCGTCAGGTACTCGGTCTCGGAGGGTGTCAGCCGCTGGGGGCCGGCATCCGGGAGCAGCGGCGCGAGTGCCGTGAGCAGCGCGGCCGGGGCGAGGGCACTGGGGTGGCGGCCGAGCTGTTCCCAGCTTTCGGCGGCCGCGGTGAGCCGGTGGTGGAGGCGCAGTTGTTCCCGGCTGTCGTCGACCCAGTCGTGCAGGCGCGGCCAGGAGGCGATCAGGGTCTCGTGGGACAGTTCGACCGTGTCTCGGTCCAAGGTCACCAGCCGGGACGTGGCGAGTGCGTCGAGGACGTGCCGTACTTCGTCATCCGGGCCGAGTTCGGCCCGGTGGGCCGGGCGGCCGGTGTCGGGGAGCCCCTCGCCTCCCGGTCGGACGAGGCGCAGCAGGATGCGACGGGCGATGCGGGCCTGCGTGGCGTCGAGTCGGCCGTACGCCGTTTCGGCGGTGCGGGCGATGGCGCCGTGCACCCCGCCGGTTCGTTCGTAGGCCTCCAGGGTCAGCCGGCGGGCCGTGCGGCGGTGCCAGGTTTCCAGGAGCGTGTGGGAGAGCAGCGGGAGGGCGGCGGTGTTGCCGTGGACCTCGTCGACCAGGCGCGCGGTCAGGGGCCGCTCCACCACGAGGGACCGGGCGGCCGCCGGGCCGACGATCGCCTGGCGCAGTTCGTCCCTGGTCATGGGTACGACGGGCAGGCTGGCCGCGCGTACCGCCGATGCCAGCGCGGGGTCGCCGAGGCAGTGGGCGTAGAAGTCCGCCCGGATGCCGAGCACCACGCGGACCCGGCTCGTGTCCCCTTGTGCCGTGTGCAGCAACTCCTTGATGAAGAGGGCCCGTTCGTCTCCATCGGTGCAGAGCGTGAAGACCTCTTCGAACTGGTCGACGATGAGCCAGGTGTCGCCGGGCCCGTCGGCGGGTGCGAGGTTTCCGCGGTGCCGGTCCAGCGGCCGGGCTCCGGGGGTGAGCAGCCTGACCGCAGTCGCCGTGCTCCCCGGCGCCCGTAGCCGGGGCGCGAGCCCGGCCCGCAGGAGCGAGGACTTCCCGCTGCCGGAGGGTCCGAAGACGGCCACGACCCGGTGCTCGCGGGTGAGCGCGGTCAGGTCGTCGACCAGCCGGTCGCGGCCGAAGTAGAGGTCCCGGTCGCCTGGTTCGTACCTGGCCAGGCCGCGGTACGGGGCGGGTTCGTCGTGGTGCTCGGCGGCCAGGGCGGCCAGCTCGTCGGCCGTGTGCTGCCAGCGGGCGCGCCAATGATCGGGGTCCCCGCCGCAGGCGGCCGCGTAGGCGAGCAGCACGGGCAGGGTGGGGAGCTGCTCTCCGGACGCTGCCCGTGAGAGCGTCGCCACCGAGTACGTTCCGGCCCGGCGGGCCATCGCCGCGTACGTCGGGCTGCCGGCCGAACGCCGTAGTTCCCGCAGCGCTGCGGCCAGCGCGGCCGTCGGCCCGCCCGCAGGGTCCAGCGGCTTTTCCAGACGCCCCACGCCCGCCCCCCTGTCGGCGGGCCCCACCGGTCCGCCCCGATCATGCACCCAACAGGCAGGCGGTCGGCCGTCACAAGGCGCGTTCGCGCCGTGTGCGGGACGGTGCTGCGGGTGGTGTCGGGGCTGGCGGGATCCGAGCGGTCCCGCGCGGGCCGGTGGGGCTGCGGGCTTTCCGTGGTGGTCAGGCCGTAGGGGAGCGGGTCGAGGTGATCACGACGGACGTGTAGGGCATGGTGGCGTGGCCGCCGAGCCTGTCGATCGCAGTCCCGGCGCTGTCCAGGACTTCCGCCATTTTGTCTGGGGGGAGTCGGGTGAGGCCGCCGAAGGTGGGCAGCTGGTCGAGCCACTCCTCCCGGGTGTAAGTGCGCTCCCATGCGAAGCGCCATTGTTCCGGCTCGCTGAACCTGCCGGTCTGCCGGATCCCGTCGGCGATTCTCGCGAACAGTGGCCGATAGGCGTCCATGGCCGATCCGCTCAGCAGTCCTGGGTTGAACGGGATGTCGGGGGCGACCCGTCGGAGTGCTGTCGCGAGGGCGTCGACGACCTCGGCCGGGAGCTGGGGGACGTGGTGGAAGGGGGCGAGCCGGCCGCCGGGCCGGAGCACTCGGGCCGCTTTGGCCGCGCCGACGACGGGGTCCACCCAGTGCCAGGCGGTGCCGGAGATGACCGCGTCGAACTGCCGCCCGGCCGGCTCCCAGGCCTCGAACCTGGCGACCTCGACATCGACACGGTTGCGTCGCGCGAAGGCGGCCATCCGCTCGTCGGGCTCGACACCGAGCACCGTGCAGCCGGCCGCCTGGAACTGCCGGGCCTCGATGCCGGTACCGGCTCCGACGTCGAGGACGTGCCGACCGGGGCTCGCCGCGATGATCCTGTCCACCAGGGCCTCGGGGTACGGAGGTCGGGCGCGGTCGTAGCGTTCGGCGTCCACACCGAACGACTCGGCCGTCTGCCGGTGGAGGTGGGGCTCGGGTCCGGACTCGTCCGGCTGTCCCTGCGATAAAGTGGGCATGCGCCCACAATAGTGGGCAGTCGCCCACTTGCTGAGCGGGACGGGGCGGAAAGGGAGACAATGCCGACAGGGGTGCACATCCACAACGCGCGAGGCCAGTTGTTCGAAGCCGCTGAGCGCGTCCTGCTTCGGGACGGGCCCGACGCGTTGACCAGCCGGGCGGTCACGGACGAGGCGAACTGCGCCAAGGGCGTGCTGCACCGGCACTTCACCGACTTCGACGCTTTCCTGGCGGAACTGGTCCTCGACCGCGTCCGCGGCATCGAGGACCGAACCACGACTCTGCGCGCGGCCGCCGGCACCGCAAGCGTGGTGGACAACCTCTCCGACGCACTTCAGGACTTGTTCGGGCCGGTCACGGTGGCGATCGTCGCGCTCATCGCCTTCCGCGGCGGCCTCCGTGCCCGGCTGTGCGAGGCCGGTCTGACCGGCATCCCGCTGGCTGTGCAGGGCACCGCCATGATCGCCGCGTACCTCACCGCCGAGCGGGAGTCGGGGCGCTTGGCCGGTGACGCCGACATCGACACACTCGCCCCCACCCTCGTCGGGGCCGGGCACCTGCTGTTCGCCGACCGGACGAGCGCCCCACCGCAGACCGCCGCCGTCCGCAAGATGGTGATCACCGTCATCGCCGGAGCCCTGACCTCGCCGAGGACGAGCTGACGGCCCGCGCGTGGGATGAGGGCTCCGGACGGATGAAGTGGTCAGGAGACCCCGCCTCCCTCGACTTTGGCGATCATCGTGCGCAGCCGGACCCTGGCAGCGTCGCCGGCATCGGTGAGGTGCAGGTTCTGTCCGGTGTCGATCCGTGGCCAGCCACGGTGGAGCAGCCGGTCGATGACCCGGGAGATCTCGTTCTGCCCGTTGCCAAGAGGGGGCAGCTGGGCGATCACGTCTGCCCGGCCGGGTGCCGCCGGCCCGTCGGTTACGCGGTTGAGCACCCAGTACTGAGGCGGGGTGGCATCGATTCTGGCCATGGCGTCACGCAGGTGCCGGGTCACGGCCTCGTGGGCGAGGCCGTCAAGAGAGGAGAAGGCCTCCACCACGCTGTCAGGTCGTCGCCACCGTCACGGTCCTGGAGCGGGGACCGGCTCGCCCCCTGCGCCGGCGCAGGGGGGCGGAGGCCGGCTCAGGCCCTGGGTGCGATCTCCTCCAGTTCGTCGACCGTGCCGGACATGACGACCCGGTAGTGGTAAAGGACGTTACGGGTCTCGAAGCCGGTCGGGTCGTCGGGGTCGTCGTAGTAGGAGTACTCCCCGACCTCGATCAGCGGCGAGGTCACCAGCGGCTTCAGCAGGACCACGCGCGGCTGTTCGGGAAACGGGTGAAGCACCGTCGGGTCGGCGGGGAGACGATTCATTCAGTCACTCCAGGTCGGCGATCGCGGGTGCGCGGACTGGGACTTCGGGTTGCGGGTGAACGTGACGGCCGTCCCGGGCCGAGCGGCGACGTGTTGTTCACGGGCGCCAGTGGGGCGGCTGCCGGGAGGCCATGGGTGCGAGTCCGAGGTCGGCCAGGGCGGACGCGCCGGTCGCGGCGTGCGCGCCCCCGGCGAGCAGGAGCGTGCGCGCCCACTGGTAGCGGCAGCCGGCCGCCTCGAAGGCCGACGCGGTGGCGAGCAACTGCGGCAGATCTTCGCCGAGCAGCGCCTCCGCCCGGTCCACCAGGGCGGTGGCGACCGGGTTCCCGGCGACCACGGCCCGGGCGGCGGCGACCCGCGCCCGGGCGTCCGGGTGCCCGGCGAGGACCGCTGCCTCGGCCCGGAGCGCCGTGTACCAGTGCAGCCACACCCAGCAGACCCACTTCCACACCTGCTCCGGCTCGGGCGCGATGCGCTCCAGGGCCGCGTCCGCGTCCCCGTGGTGGAGCAGGACCATGGCGTCGAAGACGGCGCCGTGGCCGTGGTGGTGGTCTTCCTTGCTGCCTGTCCGGTCGGTGATCGTGAGCCAGGTCGCCCGGGCCTCGTCGTCGCCTCGCAAGCCGTGGATCATCGCGACGGACGCCGCGGCCGGACCGAGTGAGAAGGACCGTTGCCGGCCGGACTGCTCCCACGCGTCGAGGAAGCGCACGCTGCTGGTGAGCACCGCGTCGGCATGGCCCGCGAACGCGTCCGCGACCAGCAGCCAGGACGTGGCGTGGTCGCCCACCTCGGCCAGCTGCGGCTGGCCCGCGAGCTGGTCGCCCCACCGGCGGGCCGCCGACAGCTCGCCCGTACCGACGGCGGTCGCGGCGGCCATGGCGAGGGCGTCGATCAGCTCGTGCGTCCGGGCAGGGGCGCTCGGTGCCGAGGTCAGGATGCCGATCCGGGCCCGGGCGGCGGCCGCGGCGGCGAAGCTCTCACCCGCCCAGCTCTGGGCGCCGGAGAGCGCGTCGAGGGCTGCGGACCGTGCCACCGGGTCGCCCGCGCGCCGGGCGAGTTCGACGGCCCGTTCGGCGCACGCGACGGTGTCCGGTGCGGTGTTGTCGGGAGCCCCCTGGACCGCGCCGAACGCGTCCGCGACCACCGCGGCCTCGGCCAGCGCGAGAGCCGCCTCGGCGGCCGGGTCGTCGTCATCGGCCTGCTCGCGCGCCGCCGCGAGCAGGCCGGTCACCTCCTCCGCGGACGGAACCCGGCTGACGAACGTGCTGGAGAAGCGGTACGCGGCGGTGGCGGCAGCCGCCAGGTCGCGGGCGGCCCCGGCGCCGTCCCCGGCCCGGCGGGCGGCTTCGGCGGCGGCCTGGTGCAGGCGGTACATGTCGTCGCCGAGCCTGCGGCACCCCGCCACCCCGGCGGCCTGCCGCAATGTGGTTGCGGCGTCGGCGTCGGCAGTGAGCAAGGCCGCCTGCTCGTAACGCTGTTGGGCCTCGCCCAGCAGGTTCCGGGTGAAGGCCAGCTCAGCCATGGCCAGGGCGAGACGGCACGCGTCCGCGCGCTGCTCCGGCCGGCCCGCGGCCCAGGTCAAGGCGGCCCGCAGGTCCTCCGCGACCGCATCGAACCGCACTCGCCAGTCCGAGCCGCCGCCTTCCTGGAGGCCGGCCGCACCGGCCAGGCACCATGCCAGGTGGCGCGACCGGACATCGTCGAGCTCACCGGCGTCGGCGAGCCGCTCCGTGCCGTACTGACGGAGGGTCTCCAGCGCCTGGTAGCGGGTGCCGGTGTCGGACGGGGTCACGGCGAGCAGGCTCTGCTCGGCGAGCCTGCCGAGCCCGTCGGCGACCGCGGCCGCCCCCGCCGGACCGAACTCGGCCACCTCGGCGGCCGCCTCGGCGGTGAACGGAGCGACGAACGCCGACACCCGCCGCAGCAGTGCCCGGTCCTGCGGCTCGAGCAGGTCGTGGCTCCAGTCGAGGACGGCCCGCACCGACCGGTGCCTGCCGTCGGCACGGGGGCCGCCGGCGAGGATCCGGAGCTGGTCGCCGAGGCCGGCCGCCAGGCCGTCCAAACCGAGTGTGGACCACCGGGCCGCCGCCAGTTCGATGGCCAGCGCCATGCCGTCGAGCCGTTCGCACAGCGCCGCGATCCGGTCGCGTTCCGCCGGGGCCGGGGCCCTGCCGACCGCCGCCGCCCGCTCCAGGAACAAGGCCACCGCGTCCGACTCGCCGCCGCCGACGCGCGACAGCGGCGGAACCGGGAAGACCCACTCGAACGGCACCATCAGCCGGGCCCGGCTGGTCGCGAGCACCCGTATCCCCGGGCACGCCACGAGCAGCCGTTCCAGGAACGGCGCCACCCCGTCGCGCACCTGCTCGCAGTTGTCCAGTACCAGCAGCGCCTGACGGTCCGCCAGCGCGGCCACCAGGGCGTCGTCGATGCCGCGCCCGGGCTGCTCGCCCACGCCCATGGCCGCCGCGACCGCCGCGCCCACCCGCCCGGGATCGGTGACCGGGACCAGGTCGACGAAGCACACCCCGTCGGCGAAGTCGCCCGCCACGTCAGCCGCCACCGCCAGCGCGAGCCGCGTCTTGCCGACCCCGCCCAGACCGACGGCGGTCACCAGCCGACGTGCCGTCACCGCCGCGGCCAGCTCCCCGCGTTCCCGTGTCCGGCCGACGAACGCCGTCAGCGGGGCCGGGAGCGCGGGTGCCGGGCGCGCCTGCTCGGCACGCGACGGTTCGGGCGCGTGCCGGGACAGCGCCCGCCGGTCCGGCACCTCCAACTTCCGCAGCAGCGAGGAGACGTGCGACTCGACCGTCCGTACGGAGATGAACAGCCGCGCGGCTATCTCTGCGTTGCTCAGATGCTCCCCGAGCAGCGCGAGCACGTCGGCTTCCCGAGCTGAGATCACTGGAGTGGACACCGGGTCATTATCCGTAGTGCTTCCCCGTATCCGTAGTGCATTCCGTGGCCAGCACGGAGGCGCTCCGTACCCTGCCCGGGGGAAGCTGTGATCACAGGGAACGAGCCCGGCGGACCACACCGGGCGGATCGGTTCCGCGACGACAGGAGTGACCGTGACCAGCTCTTCCACCCAGGGGATGAAGACCGTGCTGCATCCCGTGTCCGACCTCGCCCAGGCCAAGGCGGTGTACGCCGCGCTGCTCGGTGTCGCCCCGCAGACCGACGGGCCCCACTACGTCGGCTTCGAGGCCGCCGGCCAGCACGTCGGCCTCCTCCCGGGCGGCGGGCCGCAGGGCCTGACGGCGTCGCTGGCCTACTGGCACGTGTCGGACATCGAGGCGAAGCTCGCCGAACTGACCGCCGCGGGCGCCACCGTCAAGGAGCCCGCGCACGACGTCGGCGGCGGCCGCCTGGTGGCCACCGCCATCGACCCCGACGGCAACCCCATCGGACTGGTGCAGGACCGATGAGCACCCCGATGAGCACCCCACCCCGCTCCCGCGCACAGCGTCGTCGCGACACCGAGCACCGGCTCGGCCGCGACATCGACGTCTGGGTGGCCAGTGCCTCGGCGGACGGCGTCCCACACCTGGTACCGCTGTCCTTCGACTGGGACGGCGAGGTGCTCTTGGCGGCCACCCCGGCGGAAAGCCCCACCGGCCGGAACCTGGCCGCCACCCGGACCGCTCGGCTCGCCCTCGGCCACACCCGTGACGTCGCCATGATCGAGGGTCACGTCGAGGTCCTCGCCATCGATGCCCTGCCGCCGCACCTGGGTGGCCGGTTCGCCGCACGCACCGGCTTCGACCCGCGCTCCCTCGCCACCCGGTACCGCTGGTTCCGTATCACTCCTCACCGCATCCGGGCCTGGCGGGAGGAGAATGAGCTGGCGGACTGTGAGCTGATGCGCGACGGTCGCTGGCTGGTCTGACGCCCCGCCCGCTCCCGCCGCACGGCCGGGGGCCAAGCCCTCCCGAGCCGGTGGCACGGCCCCCGAACACGGGCCCGTAGGGCCCCGCTTCAAGATCCACACATCCAGAGCCTCACAAGGAGATCCACCATGAGCAGCACCGACAACCGCGCACACGAGGGATTCACGGCCGAGGAGCGAGCCGCGATGAAGGACCACGCACAGGACCTCAAGAAGGCGGCCCGCCGCGGCTCGAAGGCGGACAAGGCGGCGCAGGAGCACCAGGACGTGCTCGCGAAGATCGCGGAGATGCAGGACGCGGACCGGACCATGGCCGAGCGCGTCCACGCCGTCATCACCGCCACCGCCCCGGTCCTCGCGCCGAAGCTCTGGTACGGCATGCCCTCGTACGCGCTGGACGGCAAGGTCGTCTGCTACTTCCAGAGCGCCGAGAAGTTCAAGGCGCGCTACGCGACGCTCGGCTTCAGCGACCAGGCGAAGCTGGACGACGGCCCGATGTGGGCGGCCGCCTTCGCCCTGACCGAGGTGACGGCCGAGGCGGAGGCGCGGATCGCCGCCCTCGTGAAGCAGGCGGTGAGCTGAGGCGCGCCCGGTAGGTGGCCCTCATCTGCCGCGTACGCAACGGCAGTTGTCCCGCGGGATCAAGGTGGTGCAGCCGGGCGGTGCCGAGGCCTGCGCGGCCACGGCGCCACCTCGGGGCGGGACGGCCTCGAGTGCCCCGGACGGGCCCGAGCGTCAGGGTGTTTCGGCCCCGGAGGTGAGCGCTTTCAGGGTGGTGTCCAGCCAGCGCAGCTCGGTGCGGCAGGTGGCGCGGGCGGTGCACGGCGGGCCCGGGGCGAGCGGCATCGCCGCTCGTACCGAGGAGGAGTTCCTGGCCGGCGGATGGCGCCAGGTTCGCGAGAGCGCCGGGCCGCACTGGTGGTCCACCATGCGGCTGGCCGGTCGAGAGGCGCTGTACCGCAGTGCGGTGCACCGGGCGCTCGTCACCGAGCCTGCGATCCGCGACGTGCTGACGGCCCTGCCGATACCGCGTGCCTGCCTGCGACCGGAGGCCGACCCGCCGCTTCCCGGAGCCCAGGAACTCACCGAGGCGGGAGTCGAGGTGGTGTCGATCGCGGACTGCGGGCACAACATCATGCTGGACAACCCGGAGGCCTTCGCCCAGGCCACCGCCCGCGCCCTGCGAGAGTTCCAATAGGCCTCCGAGGACGGCTCCGAGAGTGCGGGGGTCGCTCTGCGCTGTCCCGCGCATCAGGGAGAAGCCTCGGCCGGACGCGCCGATGGCCTGAGCGTCCCGGTCCGGTCTACGGCGCGGCGACGGTGATGGCCGCGCGGTCGTCCTTGGGGTCGGTGTCGCCTGCGGGGCGCTGGGGGCCGGGGCCGGGAGCGTTCGGGTGTCCGGCCGCGTACTCGCGGTAGAGCCACACCTCGCCCTTGGCGCCCGCCACCATCCGGTCGATCCTCAGCTTGAACGCGAAGCGGGGCTTGTCGCCGGCTGTGTACGTGCGGGCGCTCTGTACGCAGAGGTAGTGGATCCTGCCCTGCCGGGTCGAGGCCCGGCACTGCGCGGGCAGCGTGGTGGCACGTACGCCGTCGGGCAGGGTCACCCGCGTGACCAGCCGGGCCCTGTCGTCCGTCGCGCTCGCGCCGGGCCCCTTGAAGTCGAAGCCGAAGGAGGCGCCGACGGTCCGGCCCGCCCGGCCGCGGACGGCGGCGCCGACGGCGGCGAACTCCGCGGGGTCCTGGACGGTCAGCCAGGCGGCGGCCCAGTTGTCGGTCTCCTCCAGGTCCACGGCCAGCGGCGCCGTGCGCACCTTCGTCACCGTCAGGGCGGGGCCGGTGCCCTGGGCCCAGGTGCCGCCCTTGCGGAGCGCGGCGAGCGTCTCCTTGGTGTCCGCGAAGACGCCGTAGTCGATCCACTCGGAGTCGGCCCGCGGGCCGGCCTTGACGGTGGGCGACTCGGTCAGCCGCCAGGTGGAGCCGGCGGCGACGGTGCCCGGGATCGTGCACAGGGCGGCGTTGCGCTTGATGTCCGCGAACACGCCGTAGGCACAGTTGCCGTACCGCTTGGCGAAGCCGAGTCCCCGGGTCGTGCGCAGCCACACCAGGAGGCCCTTGGCCGGCTCGGTGCCCTTGTTGGAGAAGGAGACGGGCAGCGGCAGGGACGAGCCGGCCGGGATGCTCTGGGGCACGTCGCCCCGCGTGATCCGCAGGTCGTGGCCGCCGACGTCGACCTTGACCGTCCACGGCTTGACGGTGGCGCCGGCCGCCGTGGCGGTGACCTCGACCCGGCCGGTGACGCCGGACTTCGCGCCCTTGGCGGCGCGGACCCATACGCTCGACACGGCCCGCGATGTGGGGATGGCGTCGGAGTCCTCACAGACGGCGGTGTCCCCGGTGCGCCGGCAACTGCGGCTGCTCACACCCCAGTCGGCCTTGCCCTTGAGGGAGCCGAAGTCGAGGGTGACGGTGCGCTTGACGGGGGTGTTGTTCCCCTCGACGCTGGCGCGGATGTTCACGGTGAAGGTCTTCGACGGCGGCGTCTTGACGCCGCCGTGCACGGGTACGGCGATTTCGGCGGCGGCGGTCAGGCGGAGCTCGCGGGGTGCCGCCCCCGCTGCGGCCGGCGCCGGTGCCGGTGCCGGTACGGACGCCGGTGCCGGTGCCTCGGCGCCCGGTACGGCCTGCGCGTACGGGGCCGCGAGGCCCAGCGCCGCCACGGCGGCCACGGTCAGCAGCGGGATCTTCTTCATGCCGGGTTGGATCCGCGAGCGGTGCGCGAAGTTGTGGCCCCGAAGATCACGAAACGGTAACGCCGGAAGTCGGGGGATCGGGCCTCGGTGTGTCGTCCAGGACGGCCTCATAAATGATTTGTCCGATTCCCTTGACTCGCGCACGATGATCCGTCGTGAGTACCCCCCGCCGCCTCGCCGCCCTCCTGCCCGACCTGGCCCCCTGGCGTTCCAGCCGGGACTTCCGGCTGCTGTTCTGGCAGGGCACGGTCACGTTCTTCGGCTCCTTCATGGCGATGATCGCCCTGCCGCTCCAGATCAAGCACCTCACGGACTCGCCCCTCGCGGTGGGTGCGATGGGCGCGGTGGAGCTGATCCCGATGGTGGTCTGCGGCCTCTACGGCGGGGCACTCGCGGACGCCGTGGACCGGCGGCGGCTGATACTGCTCACCGAGGTCGGACTCGGCGTCCTGGCCCTGATCCTGCTGGTCAACGCGCTGCTCCCGACCCCCCTCCTGTGGCCGCTGTACGTGGTCGCCGCCGGGGTCTCCGGCCTCGCGGGCCTCCAACGGCCCGCCCTCGACTCCCTGATGGCCCGGATCGTCCCGCACGACCAGATGACCGCCGCGGCAGCACTGAACTCACTGCGCTACAACGTCGGCGCCATCGCCGCGCCCTCCCTGGCGGGCGTGGTCGTCGCGTACGCGGGGTACGCCTCCGCCTACACCATCACGGTGATCGGCTTCGCGGTCTCCGTCCTGCTGTGCACCCGGCTGGCGCCCGCACCCCCCGTCCACGGTGCCGAACGGCCCTCGCTGCGCTCCATAGCCGAGGGCGCCCGGTACGCGTGGAGCAGGCCGGTGCTGCTCGGCACGTACGCGGTGGACCTCGCGGCGATGTTCTTCGCCTTCCCCAACACGATCTTCCCGTTCCTCGCGGACGAACTGGACGCGGTGTGGGCCCTGGGCCTGATGTACGCGGCGGGCGCGGTCGGTTCCCTCCTGCTGGGCCTGACCAGCGGCTGGACCTCCCGGGTCCACCGGCACGGGCTGCTGGTGATCGGCGGGGCGACCGTCTGGGGCCTGGCCGTGGCGGCGGCGGGGTGGACCGGCAGCATCTGGGTGGTGCTGGCCTGCCTGGCCGTGGCGGGCGCGGGCGACATGCTCAGCGGTCTCGGCCGCGCCACGATCTGGAACCAGACCATCCCCGAGGAGCTGCGCGGCCGCCTGGCGGGCATCGAGGTCCTCTCGTACAGCGTCGGCCCGCAGCTCGGCCAGGTCCGGGCGGGCACGACGGCGGGCTGGACCGGTACCCGCTCCGCGTTCTGGACCGGTGGCGTGGCCTGCGTGGCCTCGGTGGCCGTCCTGTCCGCGCTGCTCCCGAAACTGTTCACGTACGACGCCCGTACCGACGAGGACGCGATCCGCCGCCGCGCCGCCCGCGAGCCCGCCGCCCCGACCCCGGCCGCCTGACCGGTGCTCCGAAGGCTTCCCGGCGGCGGCCGCGTCCGGAGCCGTCGGCCGCGGCGCTTCGAACGAGCGGGGAAAGGGAGGAGAGCGATACGGCCGGCCGGGCCGGACGCTCACGTCAGCAGGCGCAGCGATGTTGCGGCGATGCCCAGTCGTACGCTCTGGCCCCAGGTCAGCTGCAGGGAATCGGCCTCCATCCCGTCGCCGAACACCGTCATCCGGTCCGACTCCACGGTCAGCCGCAGCCCCTGCTCCGATTCCAACTCGCCCGCCACCCTTGAGGTCCCGGTCGCGGGCGACGGCCAGGCCTCGCGCACGAACCACAGGAGCCGGCGGTCGCACGGTGCGGGCAGTCGTACGGTGCTGCCGCGCTCCAGCCACAGGGAGCGCAGCCAGCCGGTGGCCCCGGTGCCGGTGCCGACGAGCACCCCGGAGGACGCCTGGGCCTCGCCCGGGCCCTGCTCACCGTCGGGGCCCAGGCGGTAGCGGGCCGTCTGATGGCCGGGCGGCCCCAGGTAGATCTCGTTCAGTGCGAGAAGGCGCTGGGTGTCGTCGGCGACCGCCTCGACCATGGTCAGGTCCTCCGTCTGCCCCCCGGTGCTCGCGGTACGCAGGAGGGCGGCCGTGTCGGCGCAGCGGTGACGGACCAGGATTCCGGGGTTGCGTCCCGGGTCGGTGTCGATGCCGACCACCGGCTGTCCGGTCAGGTACTTCGCGGTGTTGGCGACCAGGCCGTCCTGCCCGACCACGACCACCACGTCCTCCGGCCCGAACAGGAAGCGGTCCAGGTCCGCCCGCTCCACCTGGGAGCTGCGCCAGGTGAGCGGTACCGCCGCCGCCACCTCCCGCAGCGCCTGCCGGGTCCGACCGTGGCGTTCGACCACCTCGCTGATCGAACGGCCCCGGCTGGACAGGAAGAACGCGGCCTGCCCGTGTGTCCCGTGCCGGGCGACCAGTTCCTCGTACTCGGTCCTGCGGTGCACGAGCACCGCGCGCGGGGCCAGGCTCACGCGTCCGCCCCGGAGTCCGGACGCCCGAGCTTGCTGAGGAGGCCGGTGAGGACGTCCGGGGAGAGCGTGATGCTCTCGACCCGCGGCAGGTTCTCCGCCATCCGGGTCGCCGCCAGCGCGTACAGCGTGGCCGGGCCGGCCTCGCCGTGCACCGCCAGCCAGGCGGACTGCGCCTCGGCGCGCGCCGAGCCCGTCGCGCGTGCCGCCTCGGCGTCCGCGAGGGCCAGACGGACCTTGCGGGCCGCCTCGGCCTCGGTGCGCACGCTGTCGGCCGCCGCCTTCTCCTCGGCCTCGCGGCGGGAGTTGATGCCGCGCTGCTCGACCAGCTCCTCCTCGCGCCGGGCCAGTTCGATCTGACTGGCCAGCTCGTTCTCGGCGATCGCACGCTCGCGTTCGACGGCGACGGCCCGCCGTTCGTACGTGGCCCGGTCCGCCTCCTGCTGGATCTGCTCGCGGGCCGGTGTGCGCAGGGCGCGCTCCACCTCGGCCTCGGGCCGGATCGCGACGACCCGCACGGTCACCACCTCGATGCCGGTGGCCGGGAGCCTGGGCTCGGCGGCGAGACCGGCGGCGACGCTCTGCCGTACGGAGGCGACTCCGTCCACCAGGGCGCCGGCCAGCGGGGTCCGGGCCAGCACGTCCAGCGTGTGCTGCTGCGCGGTCTCGGTGAGAAGGGTGGAGATCTGCTCCAAGGGCGCGCCGCGCCAGGTGCCGGTGTCCGGGTCGACGGAGAAGTCGAGCCGGTCCGCGGCCGCGGCCGGGTCGTTGATCCGGTAGGTGACGGTGGCCTGCACGGTGACGTCCTGGAAGTCGGCCGTACGGGCATGGAAGGCCATGGCCAGCTCCCGGTCGTCGACGGGTACTTCGGACAGCGCCGCTGACAGCGACCGGTACCAGAAACTGAGCCCCCGGCCGTCATGGGCGAGCCGGCCGCGCTTGTGGTGGCGGATGTGGGCGGTGGGCGCGGATCGCAGATGACGCCAGCCGAAGCGCCGGGTGATGTCGGCCATGGTGGACCCCCCTCTATTTCGTCATCGTGACGATAATCGCCGTGTATCGATATCGTCAAGAGGACGAAAAAGATTCGTTCCGGGTCGGCCTGAACCGCGGGCGCCCGAGGACCCTCACGACACGGCCCGGCCGCCCGCGGGATCGGAAAGTGTGAGCTCCGGCCTGCGGGCTGCCTGCGCCGACGAGCGGCGCCGGGTCCGAGGGGCTTGTGCCCGCGAGGAGTCGGGGGTGAGGATCAGGTCATGATCAAAGGCGTGATGTTCGACTTCTCGGGGACGCTCTTCCGCGTGGAGCCGACGGCGGACTGGCTGCGCGCCGTCGTGGACGCAGCAGGAGTCGAGGCGACGGAGGCGGAGCTCGCCGCGTGCGCCGCCCGCCTGGAGGAGGCCGGAGCGCTGCCGGGGGGCGCCTCGCCCGCGCGGCTGCCGCATCACCTGGTGCAGGAGTGGGAGACCCGCGACCTGAGCCCCCAGGCCCACCGCTCGGTGTACACGGCGCTCACGCGCGGCGCCGGACTGCCCTGGCCGGAGCTCGTGGAGCCGCTGTACGACCGTCACCACACCCCGGCCGCCTGGCGCCCGTACCCGGACACGGACGCGACGCTGCGCGCCCTGCGCGGGCGCGGGGTGCCCGTCGCCGTCGTCAGCAACATCGGCTGGGACCTGAGGCCGGTGTTCCGCCACCACGGCGTGTACGAGCTCGTCGACGCGTACCTGCTCTCGTACGAGGAGGGCGTCCAGAAACCGGACGCGCGGCTCTTCGCGGCCGCCTGCGAGGCGCTCGGCCTGCCGCCCGAGGAGGTCCTGATGGTCGGCGACAGCCGGCAGGCGGACGGCGGCGCGGCGGCCCTCGGATGCCGGGTGCACCTGGTCGAGCACCTGCCCGTCGAGCAGCGGCCCGGCGCTCTGACGGAGGTCCTGCGGGAGCTGTGAGGGACACCCTGATTCATATGACCGGGTCAAGTGCGGGTGGCAGGTGGCTTCGTGCGGGTGAACCGGTGGAATCGTCCCGTCGCGCGGGTGGTGCGCCCGCCAGACTGTGGGCCGCCCACCACCTGCCGTCCGTGGCCGGGGGCGGGGCGGTTTTCGTGCCCCGGGCTGACGGGGCGCTCCGGGTGAAAGGCGGACGGACCCATGGCGAACGGCACGGTGCTGCTGGCACTGCGTGAGGACCCCCTCGGCGGCGGGGTGAGCGCCGAGCAACTGCGTCGGATCGGGAAGGAACTGGAAAACCGGGGGCTCGAACTGCGGCGTGCGGCCGATGCGCGCGACGCGCGGGCGATGCTGCAGACGGAGGCGGGACTCGCCGCCGCCGTGGTGGCCTGGGACCTGCCGCGCCTGCCTTCGGGCACCCCGGCCGGGGAAGCGGCCCTGCCGACCGGCGGGGCGGAGGTGCTGGACCGGATCCGGCACCGCTTCAAGGACCTGCCGGTGTTCCTGCTGATGACCGACAGTTCCGACCACGACCTGGAACACCTGCCGCTCTGGGTGTCGGAGACCGTCGTCGGCTACATCTGGCCGCTGGAGGACACCCCCGCCTTCATCGCCGGCCGGGTCGCGGCAGCCGCTCGTACGTACCTCAAGGAGGTGCTGCCGCCCTTCTTCCGCGCCCTGCGCCGCTTCGACGACGCCCACGAGTACTCCTGGCACACCCCCGCCCACTCCGGCGGCGTCGCCTTCCTGAAGTCGCCCGCCGGGCGGGCCTTCTTCGACTACTACGGAGAGCGCCTCTTCCGCACCGACCTGTCCATCTCGGTCGGCGAACTCGGCTCGCTCTACGAGCACAGCGGACCGATCGGCGAGGCCGAACGCAACGCCGCCCGCGTCTTCGGCGCGGAACGCACCTACTTCGTCCTGCACGGCGACTCCACCTGCAACCGCATGGTCGGCCACTACAGCGTCACCGCCGACGAGATCGCCCTCGTCGACCGCAATTGCCACAAGTCGGTCCTGCACGGACTGGTCGTCTCCGGCGCCCGCCCCGTCTACCTCGTCCCCACGCGCAACGGCTACGGACTCGCCGGACCGGTGCCCCCCACCGCCACCGCACCGGCAGCCGTCGCCGCCCGGATCGCCGCCAACCCGCTCACCGCCGGCGCCGTCTCACCGCACGCGCAGTACGCGGTCATCACCAACTCCACCTACGACGGCCTCTGCTACGACACCGTCGCCACCGCCCGCGCCCTCGCCCAGAGCACGCCCCGCCTGCACTTCGACGAGGCCTGGTTCGCCTACGCCCGCTTCCACCCCCTCTACCGGGGGCGGTACGGCATGGCCGTCGGCCCCGACACCCTCGAAGAGGCCGAGCGGCCGACCGTGTTCGCCACCCACTCCACCCACAAGCTGCTCGCCGCGCTCTCGCAGTGCGCCATGGTCCACGTACGGCCCGCACCCCGCGCACCCGTGGAACACGACCGCTTCAACGAAGCGTTCATGATGCACGGCACCACCTCCGCCTTCTACCCCGGCATCGCCTCGCTGGACGTGGCCACCGCGATGATGGACGGACCGCAGGGCCGCTGGCTGATCGACGAAGCCGTCACCGAGGCGATCCGCTTCCGGCAGGCCGTCGTACGCACGGGCCGCCGGATCTCCGCCGCCGCGGACCGGCCCGACTGGTTCTTCGGCGTCTGGCAGCCCGAGCACGTCACCGACCCCGCCACCGGCTCCCGCATCCCCTTCGCCGACGCCCCCACCGCGCTGCTCGCCATCGAGCCCGCCTGCTGGCAGCTCGAACCCGGCGCGCCCTGGCACGGCTTCCGCGACCTCGTCGACGGTTACGCCCTCCTCGACCCCGTCAAGGTCACCCTCACCTGCCCCGGAGTCACCGCCACCGGCGAAACCCAGCCGTGGGGCATCCCCGCCCGCGTCCTCACCGAGTACCTCGCCACCCGGGGCATCGTCGTCGAGAAGACCGACAGCTACACCACGCTCATCCTCTTCTCCATGGGCATCACCAAGGGCAAGTGGGGCACCCTCATGGACGCCCTGATGGACTTCAAGACCCTCTACGACACCGACGCCCCGCTCGACCGCGTCCTGCCCGCCCTCACCGCCCGCCACCCGGCGCGCTACCGCGACACCACCCTGCGCGAACTGTGCGCGCACATGCACGAGCACCTCACCCGCGGCGCCTTCATCAACGCCCTCGACGAGGCCTTCCAGGACCTGCCCCAGCCCGTCCACCCGCCCCGCCACTGCTACCAGCAGCTGATCCGCGGCGGCACCGAACGCCTGCGCCTGGCCGACGCCGCACACCGGGTCGCCGCCGCCATGGTGACCGTCACCCCGCCCGGCATCCCCGTCCTCATGCCCGGCGAATCCCTCGGCACCCCCGACGGCGCCCTCCTGCGCTACCTCGGCGCCCTCGAAGCCTTCGACCGCGCCTTCCCGGGATTCGGCAGCGAGGCCCACGGCGTCACCGTCGACCCGGAGACGGGCGACTACCTGATCGAGTGCCTGCGCGACGCCGATGCCGACGGCGTGGAGCGTGTCTGAAAAACGGCGTAAGTCCGCGGTGTGACAGCCCGTCGCGGGGCTCGGCCCCGGGCCTGACGGCGGCTGCCTCCCCGCCCGGTGCGGGCGGGGAGGTGCGGGGGATCGCCGGCCCGAGCGGCGCCGCGCAGAAGATGCGCGGCGGCCGGGGTCACCGCGAGGGCGTCGTCGCCAAGTCGAAGTGGTTCCTCACCTGGGCGGCGGTGAGTTCCTTCGGGTAAACGGCCGTCTCGTCGAGCAGGCCGGCGAACAGATCGCTCGGCGGCCGGCCGGGCCACCCGGCGAGGTTGTCGCCGCCGACGTGCCAGTAGCCCGTGTAGTCCCCGTGCGCGGCGACGTTCAGCGTGCCCTTGATCCGGCCGTCGACGTACAGGGCCATTCCGGCCGGGCCCTGGGTCGCGACGACGTGGTGCCACCGGTCGTCGTTGTACGTCTCGTACCACTGCGTGGCGATGACGGATACCGATCCGGGGTAGACGCCGAACACCAGACGACCGGTGTCGGTCATGTAGAGGTGCGCGTCGTACTGCCTGCTGAGCCATGTGGTGTGGCTGCCGAAGCCGATGAGCTTGCCGCCGCGCGCGGTGCCGGTCTTGAACCACGTCTCGATGCTGTAGGAGCTGCCGACCTTCTGGCGGTGGTCGCTGTGGACCTGCTGGCTCGTGCCGTTGAAGCCCATGGCCGTGCTGCTGCCCGTGACGGCTCCTGGCGTCTGCCGCAGGGCCGGCGCTCCCACCTGGATGCCGCTGGTCTCGCCGCCGTTCGAGGAGTCCGCCACGTACGGGCTCACGGTGTCGTCGTAGCGCCAGTACAGGCCGGCGCCGTCGGCACGGACCTGGTTCGGGTACGCCTGCACGGAGGTCGGGACCGTCACGGAGACGGTCGTCGACCGTGCACTCGTGTTGCCCGCACGGTCGGTGGCCGTGACCCGATAGGTGTAGGTCTGGCCGGACGTGACCGTGGTGTCGGTCCAGGAGGCCTGCCGCCGCTCGAACTCCAGGGAGTCGGCGGTCATCGTGTGGAGGGGGGTGGCCGAGCCGTTGCGGTAGATCCGGTACGTCAGCTTGCTGTCGTCGGCGTCGTAGCTGGTGCGCCAGCGGACCTGGACCTCGCCGGGCTTGAAGCCGCCGACGCTCACGACCGGAGTGGTCGGTGCGCCGACGTCGCCGGTTGACGCGAAGCGGGTGAGGCCCTGCTGGGGCTTGCCGTTGACGGTGGTGAACTCACCGCCCACCCACAGGTACAACGCGCCGCCCTTCGCCGCGACGGCCATGACGCGCGGGCCGACGCCCTCGCCGATCCCGCCGTTGACGGCAGGGAACCAGCCGAGCTTGCGCGGGCCGGGTGTGAATCCGTCCACCGGTGCCGGCGAGGTGCCTTCGTGCCGGGTGGG
Organism: Streptomyces sp. NBC_00239; assembly: GCF_036194065.1. NCBI lineage: Bacteria > Bacillati > Actinomycetota > Actinomycetes > Kitasatosporales > Streptomycetaceae > Streptomyces > Streptomyces sp. NBC_00239. Next base: position 8,142,096 of record NZ_CP108095.1, read on the forward strand.
CTGCGCCATCAGGTAGCGGCGCTTTCCGTCGTCGGGGAACTCGCCTTCGGTGGCGCAGTCGTGCGCGTGGGAGGAGACGTAGAGCACGCCCTCGTACGGCAGCACGTTCTGGGTCGCCCCCAGGCAGCGGTCGCGCCACCGCTCGCCGAAGTCGCTCAGGCTGAAGGAGGCGCGGCCGTCGAACACGCCTCCGGCGTTCCCCTGGTTGCCGGTGTAGAAGCCGTTCGCGTCGGTGGCGATGTCCATCACCCACGAGAGGCGGTGGAAGGTGTCGTACGTCTTCTTCACCGCACCGGACGTCGCGTCCACCACGGCGAGCGCGTGGCTGCCGGCGCCGTTGACGGTGAAGAATTCGCCGCCGAGCAGCACGCTCTTGCCGTCCGGGGTGAGCTCGATGGCGCGGCCGGATTCGTCGGCGTTCGCCGTGAAGGGCTTGAGGGCTCCCGTGGCGGCGTCGACCGCGGCGAACTTACCGCGGGACTTGCCCTGGACGGTGCCGAAGTCGCCCGCCGCGTACAGTGCGCCGGCGGAGACGGCGAGTGCGCGCACGGTCGCGGAGAACCCCGGGCGGAAGGCCGCCTTCGGAGTGCAACCGGCTATGTCGATCGCGGCGACGTTGGAGACCTTGATGCCGTTGACGGCGCCGAACCGGCCCCCCGCGTAGAGGGTCTTCTTGTCCTTCGAGACGACGAGGGCGCGCACGGTCGCGGTGCCACTGGTGGCGGTGAAGGAGAGCCGGCACGCGGTGGGACTGCCCGTCGCGGCGTCGAGCGCCGCGAAGTTCACCGCCTGCTGCGGAGCGCCGGACGCACCGGCGGGCGGACGGAGCTCGGAGAAGGTGCCACCGGTGAACACCGTTCCGTTCACCTGCGCCATCGCCCATACGATGCCGTTGGTCTGCCAGGCGGGCAGGTTGTCTGCGGTGAAGGACACGGGCGGCGTGACGGCCGAGGCCTGCGGCGTCACGACCAAGCCCGCCCCGACGCCGACACCGGCGCCCGCCAGCGACAGGACAAGGGCGGTCCTCAGCCCTCTGCGTCCGCGCCCCACACGCCCGACGCGCCCGAGAGGTCGGGGGAGTCCGGGGAGCCCGGGGTGATCGCCCGGCTCGCGCCGCTGCTCGTGTCCTTCACGACGTCTTTCGGTCACCATCAGTACCTCGAAGATCCCGGATTGGAGGAGGGTGTCGGCGAAAGGGTGCCAGAGGGGAACGCCGGAGAATTCGGGCAAACGGTAACTCGGGGCGAGACGCCTGACCGTTACCCGCCGATTACAGCTGATGTAACGTCAATCTCTTTGGGAAATAGCAGAGTTGTGCCGGCGGGCGAGCTGCACCTCGGGCCTCCCCTCCGTGTCCGTTACTGAATCGAGAGAAAAGCCTGCCGGGTCGAGGCGTATCGACGCAGGGCGCCGCTGCACCATTGCCGGCTCCGTACCTTGTCCCGCGGCCGGCGGCCAGGTCGTCCAGGAGCCCCTGCTGTGCTGTCTTTCGGAGCTTCAGGGCAGGCGGCTCAGCATGAGCTGGAGGGCCTTGGCCGCCCGCTCCCGGTTTTGTTCCTGTGTGCCGTCGCGGGCAACGTAGGCCGTCATCAGGAACTGTCCCTTGCGTCCACTGAAGTAGCTGTAATAGCCATCTTTCTTCTCGCCGGATTCGCTGATCGTCTCCCTGCCTTCCTCGGTGACGATCTGGTCGAAACCCTTGAGGGCGGGAACCTCCACCATGCCGATACCGGTCCACTGCCTCTCGCTCGATGCGTCCTGCACCGTCGCGCACCGTGAGGTGTCGTCCCGGCGCCGGTCGACATCGGCCTGCGCGGCGCCCGCCGTCTCGTAAACGATGAGAGAAGATGACGCAATCACCGATTCGCCCGTCTGCTGCGTCAAGCGCCGCAGGCTGGTCAGCGCTTTGAGCACGGGCTGGGTCACATAGCGGCACTCGTGGTCGGTGAACTGTTCCAACATCGCGTCGTACTCGTACGGATCGCCCTGGGTGAAGACCGGACCCCAGTCCGCCGGCGTCAGGGTCACCCGCTGTGCGAGCTCCCGGGCGGTCGTGGGGGAGAGCGCTGCGGGTTTCTCGTCCTCCCCCTCCCCCTGGCCGATGAAGTACACCACCCCCGCCACCAGGGCAGCCACGAGGACTGCGGCGCCTGCGACCGCGGGAAGTGTGCGCCACCGACGGCGCCGAGCCGTCGGCTGGGAATCCGAAGTGGGGTGCAAGGGTCCGCGCGGCGGTCCGGGTGTGGATGGGGTGCTCATGCATTCCCTTTACCGCGGATGACGGTACTTTCGCCGCGCCGAGCCGACGGATCATCTGATCGGACGGAACGCACTGGGCCGGCCGCCGGTGGAGGGGCATGAGGAGGTCCGGTCGGCCCGTATCCGGCCTCGGTCACGCAGCGGGAGACCCTCGCCGCCCCGTATTCTCCACCGCCTCGGCGACACGGCCGGCCAAGTCCTCCCACGGACGCGGAGCGATGACCGGTACGCCAACCGCCCGTGCCCGCGCGGCGAGCCACCGGCCGTACAGCACGCTGGCGCGTGCACGGTGGCACTGAGGTCCGGCCTCCGGCTCCCGGGACAGGTAGTTGGCCGTCACCTGCGCCGTGTCGTCCTCGTGGAGGAAGACGGCACGCACCGGCCCTTCGGGCGCCACAGGTAGGGGCAGGACGTAGTCCCCTTCGAGTATCACCGGGGTGTCGGTGCCCACATGGTTGGCGACCACCGCCTCGATCGCCGGCGTCAGCGCCTCGGCGATCGCGATCTGGCGCTCGACCACCGACTCGGGCGTCCGGCGGGAGGCGTCCGGGTGGGTGCGCCAGAAGTGGACGTCCGGCAGGTGCTCGGGGAGTGTCACCGCGAGGAGGGCCTCCACGATGTCGTCGACCTCCACGACGGGTACGTCGTAGCGTCGTGCCAAGGCCCGGCTGACGCCGGTCTTCCCCATGCCCGAGGCACCCCCGACGACGAGGACCCGCCAGTCGGGCAAACCCCGCGCCTGATCCGTATCGTTCACGGGGGCAGAGTAACGGGGCTCGGTCCAGAGGCGCGGCAGCGGTCCCTGGCGGACCCTGCCGTTGTGGGCTCCCGGCCTCAACCTCCCACCGGCTGCAGGGAGAAGCCGTTGTCAGCAGCTGAGACCGGTGGCCGCTGAGGTGGTGGCCTCGTCCAGCTTGAGGATCTGGGGCTGCAGCTTGGCCAGCGCGTCCTGGCCCGTGGTCTCGCCCGGAAGGGCGTCGTAGGCCTTCCTCAGGTCCTCGGCAGCGGTCTGGACGGCCGAGCGCTCGGCTTCCTTGAGCTGGCTCGCGTTCTCCTTGACGCTGTCCCAGTCGTCCTGGACGGCGTCGTAGGCCTCCTGCACCTGGTCCTTGGTCGCGGACGACGGGTTGAGCGCTCTGAGCTTGGCGTTGTCGGCCTTGAGCTCGGACAGGTCGGTGCACAGCTCACTCGCGGCGTTCGAGGCCTCCTCCGAGGGCGAGCTGTCGTCGGAGCAGCCGGTGAGACCGAAGAGCGCGGTAGCGCAGAGCATGCCGATCACGGGAAGACGCTTCATGGGGACTCCTCAAGTGAGATGGCTCAGCCGTACGGATCCACGCGGAACCCATCACCACATACGCACGATCAAGCACGTTCCGCACCCCCACGCTCACCATCAGGATCTCGCGAATGGCGGTGCTCGCTGGTGCGGGGTGGCGGTTCACCTCGGCTCATGCCGGCCACCCCCGCTGCCGATCGCGCGCAGACACGTTTGTCCGGGGCAGCTCTGGGCGAGTGAAGCCGCAGCGGCGTCCCGGCCGCGTCCGTCGGCAGAGCGCCGCGGCAGCCCGAACATGGGCACACACAGTCGCCCGCCCTGCAGTCAGGAGCCCTTCCCGTGCTCGAACGCAAGCAGCGCAAGGACCGCACCGAAGTCACCTTCGTCCTGCCCGCCGACACCCCGCCCGGCCCGGTCAGCGTCGTCGGCGACTTCAACGACTGGCAGCCCGGTACCCACACCCTGGCCCCGCGGCGCGACGGCATGCGCGCCGTCACCGTGGCCCTGCCCGGCAAGAGCGTCCACTCCTTCCGCTACCTGGCCGCGGGGGACTACTGGTTCGACGACGAAGCCGCGGACGCCCACGACGGGATCAACAGCCGCCTGCACACCTGAGGGGTACTGCCCCTGGTAGCCGCCGGGAGACGGACGACAACGTGCCGAGCAGGAGGCGTCAACCGCCCAGGCGTTCAGGTCCTGGTCCTGACGTCGTCGTCCGTACCGGCTTCTCATCGGGAACCAGCCCGAGCATGTCGAGCAGCATCTCCAACTCCGCCGGACTCTGGGCATGCGCGGCCACCGTACGGCGAGCCGCCGCACGGTCAGCCGGGGCGAAAGACGAGAAGACGGTCGGGTCGTCGCACGCGAACGGATCTTTCATGAGGAGATGCGACCACACCGGCGACGCGACAGCAGCCTGAACGCGCACCGCCGGCCGCGTCGGCGAACGGCGAGACGGTATCCAGCCGGGCGGCCGTCGGCTCCGCTCCCGCACCCGTGAACCCACGCGATGGCGGATCAATCATGCGGTGATCAGGGCCGCGACCGCCGGTAGACCGGCTTCGGCCAACGCCCGGCGCTGGCGGTCGGCCGCGGTGCCCTGCTGGAGAAGCCGGTGGACGAGCGCGCTCACTTCGCGGAAGTCGCCGCTCTCTTCGAGAGCGGGCGTGATGTGCCGCAGCAGCATGCACAGCACGTCCCCGCTGCTCCGCATCCGCCCGGCCGGGTCCACCAAAGTGCTGCCCAGCCCGTGCCGGGCCGCATGCCACGTCGCGGCCTGCAGGACCTCGGACCGGCACATCGCCGGGGCGGCGCCCGCCTTCTCCTCGGCGATCGCGGTGGCGGCGAGCGCGCGGACGACCCCGGCGAGCATGACGGCGTCGTCCGCCTCCAGCTGCACGTCACAGCAGCGCACCTCGACGGTCGGGTACCGCTCCGAGAGCCGGGCGTGCCAGTACAACTGCCCGCGGTCCGGGACCACCCCCGATTCCAGCAGTCCGTCGGCCCGTGCCTCGTAGTCCGCGATTCCTGAGAAGTACGGCGGTGGGCCGCTGACCGGCCACCGGCCGAAGAGGATCGTGCGCCAGCTGGCGTACCCGGTGTCCCGCCCGTCCCACAGGGGCCCGTTCGACGACATCGCCAGCAGTGTCGGAAGCCAGATCCGCAGCCGGTTCAGGACAGCCACTCCGGTTTCCCGGTCCGGGACGCCCACGTGGACGTGCATCCCGCAGATCAGCTGCTCGTCGGCCAGCAGGCGGGCCTCTCCCGCCATCTTCAGATACCTCGCCGTGCTGGTGACGGGCACGGGTGCCACGTCCCTGACCGGCGCAGTGGCGGAGATCGCGATGCGGCAGCCGTTCGCCCGGGCGGCGGAAGCGACCGCATGACGCAGACGCAGGAGATGGCCCCCCACCTCCTCCAGCGCTGTGCACACCGGGGTGGCGATTTCGATCTGCGCCTGCAGCAGCTCGTCCTGGACCTCCTGCTCGTCCGCGATCGGCGCAAGGCGGGCCGCGGCACGCACTTCCTGCACGAGCGGAGTGGGCAGGAGGGTCTCCGGGTGGACCAGCAGGTACTCCTCCTCGACCCCAAAAGTGATCACGATATGTGACTACCCCGAACCGTTGCGATCACCCAGGAGAAGCGCCGTTTCGACGCAAAGGAGGGAGGCAAACGGACGCTCGCCGCGTCAGTGCGGGTCCGTTGCGGGTGAAATGCTGCCGGCGCCGTCGGATGCCGCAGAGCCGGGTCATCACGCCTCCTCGACACCCGCCGGGGACGACTGCTGCACGGCCGTGACCGTTCAGGGGCAGCTCGACTGCGGGTCGTCGTGGACGAGGGCGCAGATCATCTGCTCGCCGCGCCGGTCGTCCGGATAGGTCCTGAGCAGTTCGGCCTTGAAGTCGTTCCACTGACGGGTGGTCTCGGCGGTGGCCCCGGAAATGGCGCGGTTGAAGTTGGCATCGGTTTTGGAGCGGCGGGACGCGGCGGTGTCCTTGTTCAGGGCGCGGTTGTGCGCGACTCGGCCGACGCAGTCGTCCTTGACACCGGTGGAATCGAAGTCGGAGTAGCAGCCGGTCGTGAGGTCCACGGGTATCCGGGTGCGCGCTTCCCATGTCCAGTCGGCGTCCGTCATGGTGCTGTAGCGGCGGATGTCGAAGAAGGCGGGCACATCGGTGCGTCCCAGTCCGGGAGGGTCGGCGGGGCCGACCGGGCCGGGCGCGGCCCGGTCGGACCAGTTCGAGTGCGAGTAGAAGTCCTGGAGCTGGTGCCAGCCGCGACCGAGCTGTTCCAGCACGTCGCACTTGGCGCGGTCGGGAGTCTCCTTCGAGGTGCAGGGGGACGACAGGTCGGTCTGGTCGGCCCGGACCTTGCCGTGTACGTCGACCAAGCCGTCGGCCGCTCGGACCGCGTTCCGGAAGCGGGCGACGGAGGTACGGATACAGGCGAGGAGCTCGGTGGTGGCCTCGTCCCGGCTGCGGGGGTAGTCCTCGACGTAGCGGGGTGCGAGGTAGTCGGCGTTGTCGCAGTGCAGAGGGCCGAGGAGGAAGTATCCGCCGTGGTCATTTGCGTTGATCGCCCCGTCGCGCGCATCAGCCATCTCGAACAGGGTGGCCGGCTCCCAAGGCAGGGCTGCCCGTGTGATGGTCTCGTGGTTGCCACCGGTGAACGCGTGCGCGGGGTCGGACGGCGCAGCGGCCAGGGCAATCGCGAAGCCGGCCACAACGGTCGTTCGCGCCAGGCTGGGCCGCAGGCGGTATGACACGCGACGCTCCAGTCGTACGAGTGGTGCGGAGCCGAAGCTTCTCGGCGCCCGTTGGAAGCTGGGCTTCTGACGGAGTTCTGATGGAGCCGAACGTCTACCTGCCAGCCTAACGAGCCACCGGTGGTCCGGCCTGGTGCCTCCCACGATGGGCGCAACTGAACGCGCGGACCTGCGCTGCCGCGTGTCCAATGGCCGGGAGCCCGCCTTCGCCACAGCCGTCCCCAGGGAGTGTCATGAGTGTGCCGCCCGAGCCGCCCGAGCCGCCCGAGCCGCCCGAGCCGCCCGAGCCGCCCGCCGGGGCGCCCGCACCGGCTCGGGCGGGTGGACCGCGTGGCCGGCGGATCGTGACGAGTGCCGTCTCGGCGGTGCTGATCACGCTCACCTGCATCCTCGTACCGCTCTCGATCCTCACCGTCTGGGTGCACGACATCGTGTTGGACACCGACCGGTACGTGTCCACCGTCGCTCCCCTCGCCTCCGACCCGGCGATCGAAGCGGCCTCCGCGCGCCGTATCACCGAGGCGGCCGACGTCCGGGTCGACGGGGCCCAGGTAGCGTCCGACCTCGCGCAATGGCTCGAATCGCAGGGGCTGCCGGCCCGTGTCGGCACGGCGGTCAAGGCGCTGGGCCCGCAGCTGGACTCCGCCGCCGATGCGGCTGTCTCCAAGGTGGCGACCCGCTTCGTGGAGAGCGACCGGTTCGAGAGGGTCTGGACGACGGCCAACCGCGCTGCTCACTCCTCCGTGGTGCACGCGCTGACCGGTGAGGGCCGTGGCGCTGTGGGAGTCGAGGGCGGCACCGTCACGCTCGATGTCGGGGCTGCCGTGGAGACCGTCAAGCAGGACCTCGTGAAGGCGGGGATCGCTCCTGCCGAGAAGATCCCCGCGGTCGACAAGCAGATGGTGCTCTTCCAGTCCGACAAGCTTGCGAAGATCAGAGGCGCGGTCCACCTCCTCGACGTCCTGGGCAACTGGCTTCCCGTGCTCACGGTGGTCCTCGGCGCCATCGGGGTGCTGGTCGCACGGCGCCGACGCCGTGCGCTGGTCACCACCATGCTGTGCGCAGCCGCTGCCTGTCTGATCGTCGCCATCGGCCTCGTCGTCGCCCGCCGCTACTACCTCGACCACCTCCCGGAGCAGGTCCAGTCGCCTGCCGCCGCAGCGGCGATCTTCGACACGCTCGTGCGGTTCCTGAGGGTCAGCCTCCGCACTGCGATGGTCCTCGGAGTCGTGGTGGCCATCGGCGCCTACCTGTCCGGCGGAGGGCGGCTGCCACGCGGTGTGCGAGGCACGGCTGAACGCGCGGCGGACTCCGCTGCCGGCTGGGGCTCCTCCCACGGGGTACACACCGGCCGGGTCGGTACGTGGGTGCAAGCCCGCCGGCGCTGGCTCACCACCGGCGTGCTGCTCGTCCTCGCCCTCGTGTTCGCCCTGTGGAACCACCCCACGGTGCTCACGGTCCTGCTGCTGGTCCTCATCCTCCTCGCGGTGCTCGCCGTACTGGCGCTGCTGGCGGCCGGCGGCCGGGTGAGCACGGAGGCGGAGCGTCCGGCGGAACGATAGCCGGCACCCGGTGAGCACCGTCCCCTTGAAGGGGGACCGGGACCGGGCCGCCGCCTGCGTGGCGATCATCTGAGGGAGCCAGGAGAATGGAGGGGCTGGCGAAGCAGCCGCCCGGCGGGCTCGTACGGACTGGGTGCCCGCAGCGTCGCGAGACGGAGCGAGACGCCCCCGCGGCTGTCCTCGGATGCGGCCCAGGGGCTCCGAGTCGGCACCTCGCTGCAGAGAGGTGATGGCCGACTGCCGGCGATCCCGAGCGAGGCCGCGCGGGACCCAAGCGCATTTCTGCCCGTGGCAGCACGTCAGCAGGCGGCAGTAGGAACACAGGTGATCGCACATGTGTCGATGGCTCGCCTACTCGGGGACCCCCATGTTGCTCGACACCATCCTGTACAAACCGGCCCACTCCCTGATCGACCAGAGCCTGCACGCCAAGTGCGCTCTGGGAACCAGCCCCCGCCCCAACCGACAGGAGACCGGCGATGAACGGAACGATGCTCGATCTCGCGGTGGACTACCCGCTGCTGAACATGTTCTGGACCATGATGATGGTCTTCCTCTGGGTCCTCTGGTTCATGCTCCTCTTCCGCGTCATCGGCGACATCTTCCGCGACGACGAGCTGAACGGCTGGGGAAAGGCCGGATGGACCGTCTTCGTCATCCTGCTGCCCTTCCTGGGCGTGTTCGTGTACCTGATCGCCCGGGGGCGGGGGATGGGCGAACGCGAGCTGAAGAGGGCTCAGCAGCATGAGCAGGCATTCCGCTCCTACGTACAGGAGAGCGCCGGAGCCAGGAGCGCTGCCGACGAGCTGTCCCGGCTCGCCGAGCTCAAGAACCGCGGAGACATCACGGCAGCCGAGTACGAGCAGGCCAAGGCCAAGGTCCTCCTCGCGTCCTGAGGGCCGAACCGGCCGCCGGAGGGCACCCGCACGCAAGGCGCGCACCATGAGAGCGACACGGGTTGTCGTCACCGCCGGCCCCTGCCTCCCGGCGGGGGCGGAGCACGGGTGCGGGGTGCGTCGCCATGGTGCTTGACCTGCTCCTCATCGGCTTGGTGGTCACCCTCTTCCCCTTGCCGATCATGGCCTTCGTGTTGGTCGTCTCCGCACCTCGCGGGGTGAGGAAGGGGCTGGCCTTCATCCTGGCCTGGCTGGCCTGTCTGGTGGCCGTCATCGCGATCGTCCTGTTCCTGACAGGCGGCGAGCCGCCCGCACCCCGCTCCCCGCCCTCCATCGCGGCACTCGTCGCCACCCTGATCATCGGCGTGGGCCTGATCGTCTACAGCGAGCGGAGACGCCGTCGCCGCCGTCGTACCGCGACGACGCCTGGTTCCTCCGACAGGGAGCAGTCCGATGCCTCCAGGACGTCGCTGTCCTCACGCATGGACGACGCCACCGGATGGTCCGCGGCCGCGCTCGCCGTGCTCCTGCAGCCCTGGGGGATGGTCGGCGCTGCTGCCGCCACCGTCGTGCAAGCCGATCTCTCCCACGCGGCGTCCTATCTGGCCTTGGCGGCGTTCTGCCTGCTGGCCACCTCCAGCCTGCTGGCCATGGAGCTGTACATGGTGTTCGCGCCGGAAAGGGCCCAGCTCGCCCTGACCAACTTGCGCGAATGGCTCGAACTCCACAAGGACCCGGCGATCGTGGTCACCTGCCTCGTCCTCGGCCTGTGGCTCGTCAGCAGGAGCCTCTACCAGCTCACGGGATGAACGAGCGGAGCGTCTTTGATCGGGGCGAGCCGGGGCGTCCGGTTGCGACGGGGCTGTCACAAGCTTCGAAGATCGCTTGACCTTGCCCCAGGGGGAGAGGTGACAGTGTCTCCGCCGACCACCTGAGCGGGCTGTCTGGGTCCGCCCGGCAGACCAGGACGAAGAGGGGGGAGTTCGCGTGATCGCGACCGCGACCTGCGTCATTCTCGACATCGGCGGCGTGCTGGAGAACACGCCGGAAACGGGATGGGTGCAACGGTGGGAAGAGCGGCTGGACCTGCTACCCGGCACCGTCCACGAGCGGATGCGCGACGTGTGGCGGGCTGGGAGCGTAGGGGGCATCAGCGAGCGAGAGGTGCACGAGCAAGTGGCGGCCCGTTTGGGCCTCGACGCCCCGCGGGTTGAAGCCTTCATGGCTGATCTCTGGGCGGAGTATCTGGGGACGCCGAACGTGGAGCTCATCAACTACGTGCGAGGGCTGCGCGGAAGGTGCAAGTTGGGCATCCTGAGCAACAGTTTCGTCGGCGCCAGGGAGCGGGAGACGACGCTGTATCACTTCGACGAACTGGTCGAGCAGATCGTCTACTCGCACGAGATCGGCATCGAGAAGCCCGACCCGCGTGCTTTCGAGGTCGCATGCGCCAGCTTGGACGTGCAACCGGAGAACTGCCTGTTCATCGACGATGTCCCAGTCATCGTCGAGGCCGCTCAGGCGGCGGGCATGCAGGCGCATCTGTTCGAGGACAATGCCGGGACCATCGCGCGTATCGCAGCGCACTTGAACGCCGGGCCCTTGGTCCCATCGCGCGTCCCCCTCGGATGACGTCGGCCTGGCCGGTCTCCGGCGGGTGCAGGCCACATGACAGCCACCCGGGAGGTCCCTGCCACCAGCGCATCCCCGGGCCGAACGACCGTTCCGAGCCGGTGAGTGGGTGGCAGGCCCGCCGGCTCGGCGTAGGCCATGCCCTACGGGCACCGGCAAATGTGGTCAGGACGACTCCGGCGACCCGTCGGCCGGGCTCGGGCATCCGCGCAGGCGACCACGTCGAGCCCGACGCAGGCGTACCGCGCCAAGTGGACGATCCGCGCCCGCATGGCGATGCAACGCAGGGGAGGCGAAAATGAGACTGACCGGATGAGAGTCACCCGACCGGCGGACAAGGCGTCGCCGGCAGACCAGGAGGCGGTGCTCCATCCTCGACGCGCTCAAGGAAGATCCGGCAGGGCGGCGGAGCGCGGCCGCGCGGTAACGGCGAACTCGTCGGAAGACTCGGGAAGCCGGGGGCAAGCGGGACACAGCAGCATTCCCGCAGGTACAGGTAGGAACAAAGGTGATCGCTCATGTGCCGATGGCTGGCCTACTCGGGAACACCCCTGCTGCTCGACACCATCCTTTACAAACCGGCCCACTCGCTGATCGACCAGAGCCTGCACTCCAAGCTGGGCGTGGAGACGACGAACGGCGATGGCTTCGGCGTCGGGTGGTACCCGGAGGGCAGCAATGGCACCCCCGCGCTCCTGCGGGACGTCGGTCCCGCCTGGAACAACCGCAACCTGCGGGAACTCGCGGACCACGTCACCTCCCCGTTGTTCTTCGCCCACATCAGGGCGTCGACGGGCACGGCGGTGCAGCAGACGAACTGTCACCCCTTCCGGCACGGCCGCTGGATGTGGATGCACAACGGCTCCATCGCCGGCTTCCACATGATGCGGCGCGACCTCACCCTGCTCGTCGACCCCGTGCTGTACTCCGAGATCGAAGGGACGACGGACTCGGAGACGATGTTCTACCTGGCGCTCACCTTCGGCTTGGAGGAGGACCCGCCGGGCGCCGTCGCCAGGATGGTGGGGGTGGTGGAGCGCGTCGGCCGCGAGCACGGCGTCGAGCACCCGATGCAGATGACGGTCGCCGTCAGTGACGGGACGACTGTGTGGGCCTTCCGCTACTCCAGCGAGGGCGCCTCACGGTCGCTCTTCTACAGCACCCGCGTGGACACACTGCGCAAACTGCACCCCGACATGGCCTTCCTCCAGGACGTGTCCGACGAGACCCGACTGGTGGTGTCCGAACCTCTCGGTGATCTGCCCGGTGCCTGGAACGAGGTACCCGAGAGCAGCTACGGCGTCGTGCACGCCGGGGCCGACGATTTGCGTCCCTTCAACCCGGAACCGGCATGACACATCGTCGCATTCCCCTACGCGGGCTGTTCCAGAGGCCGCAGACGACGGCGGGCGTCTCGCTTGCCTCGCGGTCCCGAACAGGTAGCCGCGCCCCGTCACAACCGGGAGGAGACCGGCCATGAACGACTCGGTGATGAACCTGGCAGTGGACTACCCGCTGCTGAACATGTTCTGGACCATGATGATGGTCTTCCTCTGGGTCCTCTGGTTCATGCTCCTCTTCCGCGTCATCGGCGACATCTTCCGCGACGACGAGCTGAACGGCTGGGGAAAGGCCGGATGGACCATCTTCGTGATCATCCTGCCCTTCCTCGGCGTGTTCGTGTACCTCATCGCCCGCGGGCGCGGGATGGGCGAACGCGAGCTGAGGCGGGCCCAGGCGAACGAGCAGGCGTTCCGCTCCTACGTACGCGAGAACGCCACACCCGCGAGCGCCGCCGAGGAACTGACACGGCTCGCCGAACTCAAGAACCGCGGCGACATCACGGCAGCCGAGTACGAACAGGCCAAGGCCAAAGCCCTCGCGATCTGACCTCCTGAAGGGCGCCTGCCGGCCCGTCATGTCTTCGAGCGCGCCTGGGTGTTCGGGATTCGCTGGGTGAAGAACAGCGCGACCAGCGCGGCGAGGGCGAGGACGGCGAGTGCGGCGCGCAGGCCGGCGAGACGCGCGGCGGCGTTCGCGTCGAGCGCCGCCGAGGACAGCTCGGGACTCGTACCCGCTTCGTCGAGGGCGGCCTTGAGCTGGGCGTCCGACATGAAGGGCACGCCGCTTTCGAGCCTTACGGTTGCCTGGCTCTTGACCTCGGCCGGGATGGCCTGGTTCTGCTCGACGCTGGTGAGGAACGAGGCCCCGAGCACCGCGATCATGATCGAACCGGCCAGAGCCGTTCCGATCGAAGCGCCGAGGTTGGTGACGGCGTTCTGGACACCGCCGACTTCGGCACTCTGCCGGTCCGGCACCGCGGACACGGTGACGGCTCCCAGCTGCGAGGCGAGGGCTCCCATGCCGAGCCCGATCAGCAGCAGCGGGACGGTGACGGCCTCGGGGCCCGCGTCCGCGTCGAGTGCGGCCAGCAAGGCCAGCGCTCCCACGAGCAGCGCGAGGACACCGAGTCGCACGACCCGCCGCGGTGAGACGTCGGGCAGGAGGCGCGGGATCAGGATCGCGGCGGCCAGCAGGGTCAGCGAGAGCGGCAGGATGCGCGCACCGGTCTGGAGCGTGGACAGACCCAGCGCAACCGAGAGGTAGAGCGGGACGAGGAAGAACACGCCCATCTGGACCAGGTACTGGAAGAAGAACATCGTCAAGCCGCCCGTGAGCTGACGGTTGCGCAGCAGGGCCGGGTCGACCAGCGGTTCCCGGTTGCGCTCCACCACGAGGGCTTCCCAGCGCAGGAAGAGCCAGATCAGCAGCAGGCCGGCCAGCATCAGCCATACCACCAGGGAGATCCCCAGCCAGGCGGGTGCGTCGGGCTTCGGCTGGAACCAGCCCCATGCGCCCGAGCGGAGCACGCCGTAGACGAACGCCCCGAGCCCGAGGGCGGACAGCGCGGTGCCGACCAGGTCGAGGCGCGGGCTTCCCTCGGTCTGTGCGTCCGCCGTCCGGCGGGCGAGCACGAGGATGCCGAGCACGATCACGACCTCGCCGGCGAAGACCCAGCGCCAGGAGAAGTACGTGGTGGCGACGCCGCCGATGATGGGTCCGACAGCGATCGCCACGGCACCCGCGGCGGCGACCATCCCGTAGGCGGCCGGCCGGCGCTCCGCCGCGAAGTTGGCGGCGACCAAGGCGACGATGGCGGGCAGGATCAGCGCGGCCCCGATGCCCTCCAGGAATGACCAGCCCAGCAGGAGCACCGGCAGGTTCGGGGCCAGCGAGGTCGTCAGGGACCCGCAGCCGTAGATCACGCAGCCGATGAGGAACGCTCGCTTGTGGCCGATGAGCGCGCCGACCTTGCCGCCGGGGATCATGAACATCGCCATCACGAGGGTGTACGCCGTGATCGCGCCCTGGATCCCGGTCACGGTCGTGCCGACGTCGTCGGCCACCGTCGCGATGGACACGTTCATGACTGAGCTGTCGAGCGCCATCAGGAACTGCCCGGACGCGAGTGTCAACAGGACGAGCCCCGCGCGCGCCGACGGTCCGGAAGTGCCTGCCGCAGGTGCCATGGCAGGTACGGTCCCAGTGCCTGCGACGCAGCGCGCGCAGACCCGCTGGATGGTCAGCCGGATGGGGGTGGCCGTGCGGTGCGCGGACGACCGGACCGAACGGACGCCACTTCTACGGGCGCCAGCTGCGCGACATGAAGGGCTCGGCCGTCGTGGAGACCATGTCCCCGCGCCTGCCCTGCTCACCGCGGCGATCGCCGATGGCGTCATCACCGCCACCACCGGCGTCTAGACCCCCACGGGGTGGTGGTGGGCGGGTCACGCTCGGCGGCAGCGCGGGCCCGGGAGGGTTGGCCGGTCCGACCGGACCGGGGGGCCGGGCGGTCGGACCGGTTCGAGTGCGCGTGGAAGTCCTGGATGGTGTGCCGGCCGCGGCCGGGAACCGGACGTACGGCCCCGATCGGTCAGGCGGTGGAGTGCCTGTCGTTCGTGCACAGGGCCCAGATCACGAAGACGCCGATGCCGATCGAGATGAGGGCCCACACCGGGGTGTAGGGCAGCCACATGAAGTTCACGATGATGCTGAACCCTGCCACTGCCACGCCGAGGACCCGCGCCCACATGGCGGCGCCCTTGAGCAGTCCGATGCCCACGATTATGAGGATGACGCCGAGGATCAGGAGGATCCAGCCCCAGGCGGTCACGTCGAACTCGAAGACGTAGTTGCCCAGGCGCGCGTACACGTCGTCCTCGGCGATGCCGGCGATGCCCTTGAGCACGCCGAGGATGCCGTCGACCAGGAGCAGGATACCGGCGAACACGGTGCCCCCCGCTGCCCAGCCGTATCGGTCGTCGTGCGCCCTGTTGCCGCGGGGCGCACCGGCAGGAGGGGTGGGGGATGTCTGCGTCACGAGGAGCTCCCTTCGCCAGCCCGAGCGTTGCGGTCGGGCTACCGGGCCCAGCGTCCCGCCGGGCCCGGCGGGCGGACACCCGGGCGCGTCCATTCGGGTGAATTGTGTCCGGCTGCGTGTGCGCGGGGGGTGTTCACCCGACGGCACGGCCGGCCGTGCGGGATCACGGCACGGCGGGGAGCATGGCTGGTGTCTGGTCCGTTCGGTCAGATGCGTCCCCATGCCCTGGAGAAAGCCATGACGGACCTCAAGTTCGAGCAGAAGCGCTCGTTGTCGCGCGTCGAGGCCGCCGACCAGCTCGCGGCGCTCGCCCAGGCGCTCCGAGAGGGTGGGAAGACGGAGGTGCAGCTGGGTTCGGGCGTACTCAGCCTGCGCGTCCCCGACGAGCTCCACAGCGAAGTGGAGATCGAGGTGGACGGCGACGAGATCGAGCTGGAGATCGAGCTGAAGTGGACCACCGGCCGACCCCGCAAGGTCGCCCGCCCCGCGCAGAAGGCCGCGAAGGAACCGGAACCGGCCCCCAGCGCCCCGGCGCGCCCCGCGCGGACCAGGA
The DNA here is from genome assembly GCF_036194065.1 of Streptomyces sp. NBC_00239. NCBI lineage: Bacteria > Bacillati > Actinomycetota > Actinomycetes > Kitasatosporales > Streptomycetaceae > Streptomyces > Streptomyces sp. NBC_00239. The sequence goes on from NZ_CP108095.1 coordinate 8,157,920, forward strand.
AGGCCACGACGGCGGCCAAGCCGCGGCGTTCCGCCGCGAAACGCGCATGAGTGACGGATTCGCACCACGAGAGGACTGACGTGACCAGTGACAACGGGCTCGACGAGATGGGGCCCATCGACTACCTCGTCGTCGAATTCCCGGGCAGCCGCCTGACCGGTGAAGGGATGCCGCTGCTCGTCGACCTCGTGGACCGCGGCATCATCCGCATCCTCGACCTGACCTTCCTGGCCAAGCAGGAAGACGGGTCGGTGCGGGGCCTGGCCCTCGCGGACGTGACGGGAGACGGCAACCTCGACCTCACCTTCTTCGAAGGAGTCTCCTCGGGTCTGCTCGGCGAGGACGACCTCGCCGAAGCCGGCTCGCTGCTCAAGCCGGGGGATTCCGCGGCCGTCCTCCTCTACGAGAACCTCTGGGCAGCGCCCTTGGCCGCCGCCCTGCGCCGTGCCGACGCGCGGATGGTCGCGAGCGGCCGGGTGTCGCCGCAGGACCTGATCGAGGTGCTGGACGCGCTCGACGACGCCGCGGCCTGAAAGACACCACGGCAAACGCAACAGGGAAACACAGACCACGAAGAGAAGCACCGAAGCTGAGGCAGGAAACATGCCCGGACTACTGCGCGGTGTCGTGCGAACCGCCGCCATCGCAGGGACGGCAACGGCCGTCTCGAATCGTGTCTCACGCCGTCAGGCCGGCCGTTGGTCCCAGCAGAACGACGCTGCGGTGGCCCAGGCCCAGCCGGAGCCGGCCGCCCCGCCGCCCTCGGCCGCGCCCAGCATGGACGACAAGATCGCCCAGCTGAAGGAGCTCGCCGCCCTCAAGGAGCAGGGCGTGCTCACCGAAGCGGAACTGGCGGTGCAGAAGGACCGCATCCTCAACTCCTGAAAGTGCGGCTACGACCTGTGGTGGAGCGGAGGCCAACCACGTGAGCATGCATGCCAAGGCGCGCGTGGCACTGCTGTCCGGCGCGGCGGCGCTGATCGTCATGCTGGTGTTCGCCGGCTTGCGCAGCGTCGTCTTGGTCGTCGTGGGACTGGCCGGAGTGGCCGTGACGGCTGCCGCCGTGTGGCTGGTACTGGCCCATCGCGGCCCCGTCAGGTGGCTGGCGGCGCTGCTGTGCGTGGTGGTACCCGCGGCTGTGATCCTCTGGTACGCGCGCGTCGGACTGCTCTGGGTGGTGCTCTGCACGCTGCTCCTGTGGTCCCTGGCAGTGGCGGCGGGTCGATCCGCGCTCGCCGAGGAGGGCCGGACCCGGATGCCCGAGCATCCGGTCGTGCCACCGAAGCGGCCGTTCATCATCATGAATCCGCGCTCCGGCGGCGGGAAGGTCGGCGCCTTCGGCCTGCGGGAGAAGGCCGAGGCGCTGGGCGCCGAGGTGGTGCTCCTGGATTCCGACCACCCCCAGGACGTCGCCGAGCTCGCCCGCCGGGCGGTGGACCGGGGCGCCGACCTCGTGGGCGTGGCGGGCGGCGACGGCACCCAGGCACTGGTCGCGGGCGTGGCGGTGGAGCGGGACGTCCCGTTCCTGGTCATCAGCGCGGGCACCCGCAATCACTTCGCACTGGACCTCGGACTGGACCGGGGCGACCCGGCGGCTTGCCTGGACGCACTGACCGACGGCGTGGAGGTGCGGGTGGACCTCGGCAGGATCGAGGGGCGTCCCTTCGTGAACAACGCGTCCTTCGGCGCGTACGCCGAAGTGGTCCAGAGCCCGGCGTACCGCGACGACAAGATCCGTACGATTCTGGCGCTGCTGCCCGACCTGCTCGCGCGCCGCGGCGGACCGAGACTGAGCGTGCGCGCCGACGGCACGACCGTCAAGGAACCGCAGGCCGTGCTGGTGAGCAACAATCCCTACGGCCGCGGTGACACGGCGGGGCTGGGGCGGCGCACCCGCCTGGACACCGGAACCCTCGGCGTCCTGAGCGTGAAGGTGAACAACGCCGCCCAGGCGGCCGGCATCCTGCGCCACGAGGGGTCCGGCGGTCTGACGTCGCTGACGACCCGGGAGGTCGTCGTCGACTCGGACGGTCCGCTCGTGCGCGTCGGAGTGGACGGCGAGTCGCTGACCATGCCCGCACCGGTGCACTGCCGCGTGGAACCGGGCGTCCTGCGGGTCCTGGTGCCCCGGCACCGGCCCGGCGTCAAGGCCGGGGTGCCGATGGACTGGTCCGGGGTGCGCAGGCTGGCGCTGACGATGGGCAGAGCGGCCGTCGGCGGCCGCCCAGGGCCTTCGGGGACGCGTGCCCCTTCCTGACGGCGCCCCCGCCGCTTTCCGTGTGCGTGCCGGGGATCGCTCCGCGGTCGTCCTCACCGGCGATGGCGAATCTCGGGGCCGTCGTCCGCAGCGGGCTCACCGAGTGCGCGTGCCGCCTGTGCCGGGCTCCGCCCACACCGGCATCAGGAGGACCGTGCACGGTCGGTCATCCGGGATCGGCCGGGGGCGGTTGCTGCGGATGGCGTCCGGGGCCGAGGGGAAGACCGGCGAGCGCGGTGGGGGACAGAGTGGTGGTGGACTCCTCTCCTGGCTCCAGGAGGGTGTCCGCGGCGCCCACGATCAACGGGTCGGGGTGGCCGACCGCCGTGGTGTCCTTGCGGTCGTAGTCGATGCGCGCCAGGAGGCTGCGGATGGCCTCCAGGCGGCCCCGCCGCTTGTCGTTGTTCTTCACGACGGTCCATGGTGCGTGGTGGGTGTCGGTGGCCCGGAACATGTCGACCTTGGCGGCGGTGTACGCGTCCCACAGGTCCAGGGAGGCGAGGTCGGTGGGGGACAGCTTCCACTGGCGCACCGGGTCGACCTGGCGGATCGCGAAGCGGGTGCGCTGTTCGGCGCGCGAGACGGAGAACCAGAACTTCACCAGCAGGACCCCGTCGTCCACCAGCATGGCCTCGAAGGTGGGGCACTGCCGGAGGAACAGCCCGTACTGTTCGTCGGTGCAGAAGCCCATCACCTTCTCGACGCCGGCGCGGTTGTACCAGGAACGGTCGAAGAAGACGATCTCACCGGCCGTCGGCAGGAAGGCGGTGTAGCGCTGGAAGTACCACTGCCCGGCCTCCCGGTCGGTCGGCCTGTCCAGGGCGACGATGCGAGCCCCGCGAGGGTTGAGCCGCTCGGTGAACCGCTGGATGGTGCCGCCCTTGCCGGCTGCATCCCGGCCCTCGCAGATCACCACGATCCGCGCCCCGGTGTCCTTCACCCAGCGCTGCAGCTTGAGCAGCTCGATCTGCAGGATCCGCTTGGTCCGCTCGTACTCCGCGCGCCGCATCTTCCGGTCGTACGGATAGTTCTCCTGCCACGTCCGGATCGGGGCGCCGACCGAGTCCAGCAGCACCGGCTGCTCCGGCCGGTGATCGTCCACGCTCAGCCCTGCCAGCAAGTCCTCGGATTCCGGGCGCTCCCGCTCGTTCATACCGCGCCCCTACCCACTGGACGCGCCGGGGCACGCGAAGGCACTCTTCCGGCCGGAGCCGGGGGTCACGAGCCGGCTCGGCCACGGTCGGCGCCGCACCGGGCCGCGTGAGCATGCTGAAGATGTGCCGGCCGCAGAATCCCGCCGGACGGCAACGCGCGCAGTATCGTGGGAGACCCCCGACAATGATCAGGGTGGCGAAGAGCCCCGCCCGTAGTACCGGCGGAACACCATCCCCGCCTTCCTCGTCCAGGACGCGATCAAGTTCTCCGACATCATCCACGCCGGGGAGCCGCACGGATCGGGACACCCCGCAGGCTCAGAGTCCGCACGAAAGCCCGGGCAGGATGGAGATGAGGAGAGAGGCATGGGAGACACGGCTGAAGGTACGCCCCCGGATTCCGGCAGCTCTACGCCGGCTCCTCTTTTGCAGCACCAGGGCGGTACTGCCGATGATCACGGACGGGCTCCAGGAGCACCCTCGCGGGTGGGAACGGGGTCAACCGCACCACCGGTCGACCCTGAGCGGGTCCGCGAAGCCAACACGCGGGAACCAGTCGCCGGCGACCTCCACAGCGCGTCCCCGCCTCCCGCGCCCGCCACGGACGATCCGGGAGCCGGGCCGCGGCAAAAATACGAGCTGGTCTTCCCCGGCGGGCTTGACGGCGGCCAAGACCTCGTGGAGGTGACCATCACAGGCCGGACAGGGCCCGGAGGCCACCCCATCTACGAGGACGTTACCGGCATCATCCAGGCAGAGATCAGCGACCAGGCGGAAGTGCGCGTCCTGGCCACCGGCGCCGGCCAGGAACCCGCCCACGGGGTCACGGCGCGCCCCTCGAACTGACGATCCGCGCGACCAGGCGCGGCCGCTCGCCGCCGCGCCTCCCGACCCGAACGACCGGTTCCCAGGATGACGTGGCGCCGGTCGGCGCCCGCCGCGGCCCGTCTGCCCGGGGGAGCGGCCGAGAGCGGGTCGCCGCGTTGCAGAGCTGCGGCTCCTGTGCGTGGTGGGGAGCCGCAGCGGCTGCGGGATGCGGGGGTCAGGTGTGGTCGCGGCCGTAGTACTGGCCGAGTTGGTTGCGGTAGGCGGCGTCGCCGCGGTGCTTTTCCTTGTCGTATTCGGGGGAGTCCTTGATCTGGTCCTTGGTGAGGTTGACGTTGATGGTTTCCTCGTTCACGTCGACGCGCACGACGGTGCCGGCGGGGATGAGGACGTGTTTGCCGAAGATCCACGGGCCCGTGTCGACGACGATGTAAGAGGAGCCGACGTCCTCGGTGTGCTCGTCGACCTTGCCGATGTGCCCGTCGCTGGCTTCGACCTTGAAGCCGACCAGGCTGGTGCCGGGCGTGTAGTGCGATTCGGGGTTGTAGCTCCACATGTCAGTCACGCGTGTTCTCTCCTCTGGGGTGTGGGAGCCGCACGGGGGCCGTATGGTGCGCGGCGCGTCAGGTGTGCAGGAGGCTGTTGCGGCCGTCGTGGCCGTCGGCTTCCTCTTCGTCGAACCAGTGACCGCCGTGGGCGAGGTAGCGGAACCCGTGGCGTTCGTTCACCGGGAAGGCGACCGTGACCGCGCGGGTCCCGTCCGGCCTCTCGGTCATCGGGTGGGCGCCGGGCCGCCACTGGTTGAAGTCGCCGACCACGCTGACCTCACCGGCCGGATGGCCGGCGGGCAGGACGAACGTGATCTCGGTGCGCTTCTTGCGCCGGGTGCGTTCAAGCATCGACGGTCAGCTCCTTCATGTCCGGGGCCCAATGGCTTGGCCATTGATGCCCGCTGCGAGGGTGCAGGCATCGCGCCACTACGCCAGCTGCCACTGCTGCCACCCGGACGGCTGCCCGCCCGTCGGCGGCAGGACACGCTCAGGTGCTGATCCGGAGGGTGGCGCGGGGAAACGGGTGTGGCCGACCCTCACCACTCCGGGGCGTGTTCACGCGTCTCCGTCCATGACCCAGGTTTCAGGTGTGGCCTGGATCGCGACTGCTGGGGGCTGCCTGGTCCGGGAAGTGGGCTCGTTCGGGGAGTCACTTCCTGGTTGCCGGGGCAGGCGTGCGGTGAGCGGGCACGGATGTGGGTGTACCGGCGGGAGTCGGACAGGCCCGAGACTGCCCGGCTCCCGCTTCCCAGATCAAGGAGGCAGCCATGTCGCACGTCAAGGAGTCCATCGAGGTCGACGTTCCGGTCCGTACTGCGTATGACCAGTGGACGCAGTTCGAGTCGTTCCCGGAGTTCATGGAGGGGGTGGAGCGCATCGAGCAGCGCACGGACACGCTCACGCACTGGGTGACGAAGATCGCTGGTGTCGAGCGGGAGTTCGACGCGGAGATCACGGAGCAGATCCCGGATACCAAGGTGGCGTGGGTGACCGTCGGCGGTGAGAGCGAACAGTCCGGCTTGGTGACCTTCCAGCCCATCGATCCCACCCATACGCAGGTCACGCTGATGATGGACTTCGACCCCGAGGGGATGGCGGAGAGCATCGGCGACAAGCTCGGCTTCGTCGACCGCCAGGTCAAGGGCGACCTGAAGCGCTTCAAGCACTTCATCGAAGACCGGGGCACCGCCACCGGACAGTGGCGCGGCCAGGTCTGACAGCGCCTGACCCGCCTGCAGGGTGGGCCCCGCTCGGGGCAGAGGCCACGCGGCCGCCGCGCAGACCACGCGCGGCGGCCGCCGCGGTGCCGGAGCGCAGCTGTTGTCAGTGGTCGGGGATAGCTGGTGGGGATGGTGACGACAGCGTTGGTGGGGGATGCCGGGCATGCCCGGTGGACCTTCCGCGTCCGGGTGTCGTCCATCGGGCATGCTGCCCTGATGGGTGAGTGGGCCCGGTGCCGTTGGGTGTGGAACGAGTGCTGCTGACCGAAGCCCGCACCATGAACGCGTGGCTTCGTGAGGGGTCCTCGGTTCCGCAGCAGCAGCTGGTCCGGGACTTCGGGAAGGCCCGTGCCAAGGCGCAGAAGGACGTCAAGGAGCGTTTGCCGGTGCGGCAGCGGGCCGGGATGCCCAAGTGGAAGAAGAAGCGGGAAGCGCTGCCGTCCCTCAACTACACCAGGCGCGGATTCCGGTTGAAGGATGGGCGCCTGCACCTGGCGGCCGGGATCGTACTGGCGGTGGTGTGGTCACGGGACCTTCCGTCCGACCCGTCCAGCGTGCGGGTCTATCAGGACGGTCTCGGGCACTGGTACTGCTCGTTCGTCGTCCCCGCCGAGGTGCAGCCGCTCCCGGAGACGGGTGCGGTGATCGGTATCGACTGGGGTGTGAGCGAGACCGCGACCACCACGAGCGATGCCCACGACCTTCCACACGCCGGGCACGGGAAGAGGGCTCAGGCGAAGCTGACCCGGTACCAGCGGATGATGTCCCGCCGGAAACCGGCGAAGGGCAAGCCCGGCTCGAAGGGCTACCAGCGGGCGAAGAAGCAGACGGCCAAGCTGCACAAGAAGGTGGCCCGGCAGCGCCAGGACACCGGCCGTAAGTGGGCCAAGCGCGTGGTCCGCGACCACGACGCCATTGCGGTGGAGGACTTCCGCCCGAAGTTCTTCGCCAAGACGACCATGGCCCGAAAGGCCGCCGACGCGGCGATCGGTGCGACGAAGACGGCCCTGATCGAGATGGGCCGCAAGCACGGCAGGGCCGTGCACCTGGTGCACCCCGCGCACACCACCATGGACTGCGCGCAGTGCGGAGCGAGAACCAAGCACGCACTACCTCTCTCAGAACGAACGTATACGTGCACCGTGTGCGGAGGCGTGTCCCCCAGGGACAAGAACTCCGCACACGTGATGCTGGACCGGGCTGGTCTCAACCCGGCTGGTGCCGATCGCAGAAGACCCGACGGGGCGCAGCCTCGTCGGGCAGCGTGAGCCAGAAATCCCCACATCAGCCCTCGAGGGTGAGGAAGGCCCTCCCTTCAGGGAGGGGAGGATTCAAGTGGTGCGTTGGTCGTGGGTGTCCTGGCGGAGTTGGTCGGTGCGCCGGGTCATGGCGTCGATGCGTCCGGCGAGGTCGGCGTCCTCGGGCCGCAGATGGGGCCGGGTGCCGGTCAGGGGTTGGACGAGGCGGGCGGCGTCATTGTCGGCGAGGGCCGCGTTCAGCTCGTCGACAGCTGCCTGGGCGTCGGCTGGCAGCCCGGTGAGGGAGGTGACCTGGCCGGCCAGGCGGCGCAGATCGGCTGCGTTGTGACGGGCCCAGGCGGTGACGGTGCGGTCGGCGGCGCGGGAGTCGCGGGTGGTCTGAACGCGCTGCTCGCCGGTACTTCCGGCGGTTCCGGGGCGCAGTCGCAGGTAGCGGCGTTCGGCGGCTTGACGGCTGGCGACACCGAGAGGTCCTGCGAGGTCGGCCCAGCTCGCACCCCGGCCGCGGGCGGTTTCGATCAGGCCGGTCTCCCAGCCGGCGAGCTGCTCGCGGATCTCGCGCAGCATCAACAGGGCCGCCAGTGCGGGGTGCGGGCCCGAATCCGTTGCCGGCCCCGGCGGGGCCGTGGGTCGCGCAGGGTGCTGCGCGTCCCTGAGGGCCTGGTCGATGGTTTTCAGTGCCGCCTCGGCGACACCGAAGGGGACTGCCGCGGTCGGCTCGGGGGCCTCGTGCATGGCGTTCTCCGCACCTCTGTCATCCGTTGGATGACACCTTACTTGTCATCGTTTCGATGACATGTTACAACGGAAGCACGTTGAAGCGCATTGGCAGTTCCTGCCTGAACCAACTGGAGGTGTTTCGCGATGTTGATGCGCACCGACCCGTTCCGCGAGATGGACCGGATCGTCCAGCAGCTCTCGGGTACGTCGGGTACCTGGTCGAAGCCGTCCGTCATGCCGATGGACGCCTACCGGCAGGGCGACACGTATGTGATCGCCTTCGACCTTCCGGGCGTGAGCACCGAGGCGATCGACATCGACGTCGAGCGGAACATGCTGACCGTGAAGGCCGAGCGCCGCCCCACGGGGAAGTCCGAGGGCGTGCAGATGGAACTCTCCGAGCGGCCCCTGGGCGTGTTCTCCCGGCAGATCATGCTGGCCGACACCCTCGACACCGAGCGCATCGAAGCCGATTACGACGCGGGTGTCCTGACCCTGCGGATCCCGATCGCCGAGCGCGCCAAGCCCCGCAAGATCGCCATTGGCGGCGAGTCCGGCCGCAGGGAGATCTCCGGCTGACCCACCCGTCGCCGGCAGCGGAGGACGGACCCCGCCCCCCCCGGGATCCGTCCTCCGCACCCCATGTCCCTTCACCCCTCCCTGGGAGGTGGCGTGATGTCGATGCGCCGGGAAGCGTTCCTCGACCACGTCCGAGAACGCGGCGAGTACGCAACGGCTGACGAGGCCGATCGTGTCGCCCGCGTAGTCCTGGGCCTGCTGGGCGCCCACCTGGTCGGCACCGTGCGGGCCGAGCTCGCCGCCCGTCTCCCCGAGACGTACGCCCTGATCCTTCTGAACCCCTTGCAGGCAGCAGAACCGCTCTCGCCCGAACGCTTCGTGCGTGCGACCGCGGCCTGGATCGAAGGCGCCACCGAGAAGACGGCCCTGTGGGACATCGGCGCGGTCCTCTCCACCGTCGCCGCCGCGGCGGGCGACGCCCTCATGCGCGAGGTCCTGCTCCAGCTCCCGCCCGGTTACGACCTCCTCTTCGGCCACCCCCACCCCACCTGATCGCTCGCCGTCAATGAAGAGAAAGGCAACCGCAGCACGATGTACGACCAGCCTCGACCGAACCCGTCCCTCACGGCCATGACGTTCGAACAGATGCTGGAACGCGTGCGCTACGAAGGCGCCTACCCCACCCGCGAACGCGCCGAGGAAGCTGCCCGCACCGTTCTGGCCGCTCTCGGACGGCAGATCACCGGAGACGAACGCGTCGACCTCGCCCAGTGCCTGCCCGTCGAGGCCGCCCTCGCCCTGACCGCCCAGGTCCCCGACACCGAACAGCTCACCGGCTGGGGCTTCGTCAAGGACATGGCCTCCCGCACCGGGAGTTCACCGGCCGTCGCCCGCTGGGACACCGGCGCCGTGCTCGCCATCGTGGCGCGCCTGGCCGGGCCCGATCTCCTCGCCCGGATCCTCGACCAGCTCCCCGGCGGCTACGCCCTCCTCTTCGGCCAGGCAGAGCTGCGGCAGCACCAGCACGCCTGCTGATCCCACCCGGCCGCCCTCCGCGCACCAGGCCGGGCCCCGGCCAACCGGCCGGGGCCCGTTCTGTGCGCGGGGCGGCTTGCGGGTGTCAGCCGCGTTCGTACGGGCAGGCGCACGGCGGGGCCCGGTGGAGCCACCACCGGGCAGGCACGAGACGAGGAGTGGCCATGCCCCGCGGTTCCAGTCCCAAGCGCGAACGGCAGTACGAGCACATCAAGGAGAGCGCCGAGCAGCGCGGTGAGAGCACGAAGCGGGCGAAGGAGATCGCGGCCCGCACGGTCAACAAGGAACGCGCCCGTTCCGGCGAGTCGAAGACCGCCAGCCGGTCCTCGACACAGGACATGTCTTCGTCGAAGCGGGGCGGCCAGCGCTCGCACAGCGGCTCGCAGGGCCCCACCAAGGAGCAGCTGTACAACGAGGCGAAGCAGCGCAACATCGAGGGACGCTCCACGATGGACAAGGCCGAACTCAAGCGGGCCCTCGGCCACTGAACGTCGATGCCCGCCCGCGCCTCCCGGGGCCACCGGGAGCCGCGCGGGGGCGGGCCGTGATGCCACGAAACGGAACGGAAGCCGAGGACGGGAGCCCCACCATGAGCGGGAAGAACCACAGCGGCATGAGCAGCAAGGACCACAGCCGCAAGCCGACCCCTCCGTCACAGGCGCCTGGCGAGAGCGGCGACCCGGAAGCCCGCAAGGAAGCCGAAGAGGCAGTGCTTCCCCGCACGCAGGACGGCGAAGCCGGCGATGCGCTGACGCCGAACACCGAGGCACAGCGCGGCGCGGCCGCGAAGTCCCGAAGCGGAAGCGGGAGAGACGACGGCCGTTCCGCCTGAAGGGGCTCGCCGCGGGAGGGCGGGGCGCGCCCGGGCCCGACTGGAAGGAGTCTGCCGTGCACGAACGACTTTCCCGGCTGCTCGGCGGGGCGACCGCCCTGTACGGGGCGGCGATCTTGGCGAAGCCCCAGTGGCTGGCGATGCCCTGCGGCATGGTGACCGAGGACGACGGCAGCACCCCGGCCGAGAGCACGCTCCTGATAAGGGCCCTCGCGGCCCGCGACACCGTGATCGGGCTCGGGATGCTGGCCGCCACGACCACCGAGACGCGCCGCGCGGCCACCCTGTGCAGGGTGGCGTGCGACGTCGGCGACGCCGCACTCTTCGGTACTTTCCTCCACACCCCGCTCCACCGGACCGAGGCTGCCGCCGGCGCCCTCGCCCGGGCGGCGTTGTGCGGGTACAGCATCGCCCCCTCGCGGGCACCCTGGCGAGCAGGCGTACGGATGCCCGCCCGCTGCTTGCTCCGGATCGCCGCGTTAGCCGGGGGCGACACCGGGCAGACGCCACCCGACGCGTTCCGGTCCCGGGCTCGCCGCACACGGCGGGACCTCGACGCAGCGGATCGCCCGGACGGAGGCAATGGTGAAGACATCGAAGATCGCGTACAAACCCGTGGGCCTGGTTCTCGGCGCCGCCGGTGGCGCGCTGGCCAGTACCGCGTTCAAGCAGGTCTGGAAGCGGCTCGGCCACGACGACGACGCGCCGAACGCCACCGACGAGGGGCGCAGCTGGCGGGAGGTGCTCATCGCCGCCGCGCTGCAGGGTGCCGTCTTCGCCACGGTCAAGGCCTTGATCGACCGGGGCGGAGCCGTGGCCGCCAAGCGGGTCACCGGCACCTGGCCCGCCTGAACTGTTCCACCGTGCGGGCGTGTCCTACGCTTCCGCCTGGCCTGCGTCCGGGCCACAGCGTCAGGACGGCGCGTCCGGACCCGTCGCCCGCCGGTGGGCTACGTGCCCGCCCAGCGCGCCGCTCACGGCGAGTGCCGCCAGCCCCGCGAGGGACCACATGCGGCCCTTGACCGTGTGACCTCGCACCCGGGCTCCGAGAGACACCGTGTAGCAAGCGATCACGGCCACGTTCGACACCGCGTGGGCCAGCCCGACCCGAGCCTGTTCCAAGGGGAGATCCGCCCAGTCCACCCAGCCGGCAACGGCCGAGGGCGCGGCTCCGGCCAGACCCACGGCCGTGAGCGTCGCTGCCGCGGGCTGCCCGCCGGGCACAACGTCCATGATTCCGGCCGACAGCAGGCAGCCGACCGGCACCTGTACCAGTACGGGATGCAGCGGGTGACCCAGCGGCCTGCCCCGCAGCACATCGCGTGCGCCGCCCAGCGGAACAGCCCGTACGGCCCGCTGGAGGCCGCGTACGACCGGATCCGCGACCGTGGCGCCTTCGATGCGGTCCAAGGTCTTCAGCCACGCTGCGGACGCCGTCTCCAGGGCCGCCGCCGGGCCCGTCTTCACGGTCGTGATCTGTGTGTCCATGGGTGTCACCTACCCAGCCTCGCTCCGCCTTGCCTGCGTGTCACGGGGCTCCCGGCTGCCGCGCTGCCGGGGCGTGTTCAGTGGGAAGCCGCCGCGAGGAGTGCGGCGAGCTGGTCCACGGCCAAGAGGGCGTCCCCTGACTGCTGGCCTTCCCGATACAGACCCACCACTACGAACGGAGGCCGCCGTACGGCGACGACGCCGCGGCCCCCGCGCTTGCCGTGCAGGAGGTGCCGGCTCGCCTCGGCGGCCACGTAGCGCTCACCGCCGACCGAGATTCCGTCGGCGAGGGCATCGGCCGGTGCCTCGAAGAGCCCCACGAGTCGTCTTCCCTCCTGCACCGTGGTCAGGAACCCGGCCGTCGACGTGCGTACAGTGCCGTCCATCCGCAGGATCTCGGCCTCCGCGACACAGCCGGAGTCAAGGCCCCGTCGCAGTTCCGCCGCCCCGTCCATCTCGTCACCCCTTTCCCGCCGGCACCGGCACCGGCAGTGGCACCGGCAGTGGCACCGGCACCCTGCGCCTTCCCCGGGGCGAGCCGCGAACACAGGCAGGGGCGAAAGATCTCGGGCGCGTTCGCGGGCGTTCGCCGGGCCAGTGGGGGCGACGCCCCGCAGTTCATCCCGGTCATGGAACGCATCACCGTCCACCACCCGGGGAAGGTATCTGCGCACCCGGCCGGACCACCTGGGCGGCGACGAGGCGTGTCCCTCCCGGCAAGCCGCCCCTGCACGTCTCGGCGGCGGAACTTACGGCTTGTGGGTTGCCCAGAGGAGTTCCGCCGGCCAGCGATGTGCCCAGTCGGGTGGTTCGGTTTCGTTGTAGCCGTTGGGTGTTCCGCGTTCGGGTCGCGGCTCGATGAGGTCGTCGATGATGAGACCCGCGCCGCGCAGGATCCTGACCCAGTCGCCGTAGGTGAGTTGATAGCTGATCGCGCCGTTGCCTTCGGCGATGGTGTTCAGCCCGAAGTAGTCCTTCTGCAGCGTCGTGGTCACGCGGCCGGCGGCCTCGTCGTAGCAGGCTTCGAACCATGGGTTGGCGACGTTGAAGACCAGGCGCCCGCCTCGGCGCAAGACGCGTGCGGCCTGCGGGACGGCCAGGTGCGGGGGCGCCCAGCTGAGCCCGCCGAAGTCGCAGAACACCAGGTCGAAGCTTTCGGCGGTGAAGGGGAGTTGTTCGGCGGCGCCTTGCACGAGCGGATAGCGGGCCGCTCCCATCGCGCGGGCCGCTGCGGCGAGTTGGGCTTCGGACAGGTCGAGCCCGACAACGGTGGCGCCCTCGGCGGCGAGCGCCCTGGACCACTGGCCGGCGCCGCAGCCGAGTTCGAGGACGCGCTTGCCGGTGACGTCGCCCAGGGCGTGCAGGTGCGCGTCGGGGATGGAGTACATGCCCCACAGCCGGGGTGTGGCGCCGATCTGCGGGTCGTGCTCGTGCTGGTAGGCGCTGCTGATCTGGTTCCAGAACCGCCGGTTGGCGGGGATGCTGTCCACGTGCCGACTCCAGCACTGCCTGCCGGGGGCGGTCAACCCGATTAGGGCGCAGGCCGGCCCTCGGCCCACCGACACGAGCCTCGTGGTCATCGCTGCGTGCACGCCGGCGTCGTGGTCCCTGCTGGCCGGCGGTCCGGACCCGACGGGTGCGCGAGACGATCGGGCACCCGGACCTCGGACCTCAACGCGCGTGTTGCTCCGAGCAGGGGCAAGCGATGGCTTCCGGCCTGCTGGTTACCGCAGGAGCAGCCTGAGGAGCAGTAGCGAGGAGAGGATCGCTGCTGCCAGCAGTGGGGTGCTGGTGAACCGGCGCAGCAGGCTGAGCGCCCAGGCGAGCGATGCCACCGGGCCACCTACGAGGAGGAGTACGGCCAGGACCTTGAGGAGGCCGGCCAGCCCGCCGCTGGACGGGGACGCGTGGTTGAGGACGCTCATCGTCCGGGCTGTCCCTGATGACGGCGGCCGCACCCAGGCCAGGCCGACTTCGTCAACGTGTACGCGGTCTGCGGCAACGCGACTCCCTAAGGGGCGGCTTGACGTCGCTCGTCGAGTCCAGTGTGTGCCGGCGAAGGTGATGGCCACCTGGGAGGACCGGAGGGCTCGTCGCAGCTCAGCGCGGCGGACTGCTCGGCACTGAAGCTCACGCTGGATACGCATGGAGGGCGGCGCCGTGCCCGGCCGCCCTCCGGCAGTGCGAGGGGGTGTGGTGCTCGCGATCCGACGGCTCGTCGCCCCGGCCGACGTTCCCGGTCGTCCGGGTCAGAGCTGAAAGCCGGTCGTCGGGCCGGCGGCGTGGAGCGGGCCTGGTGCCTCGCTAAAGGGCCAGCACGATCCCGTAGACCAGGAAGAACAGGGCCACGACCGCCGCGACGGCGAGGATGATCACGAGTGGCCCCTTGGACCAGCCGCGCTTGAGCGGGCGGTACGGACCGGCGCCGGAGGCGGTGCTGGCCTCGGCTGGAGGGGTCTCGCCGGGTGGCACCGAGCCGCCTGGTTCCAGACCGGGGGTGGTGCGGGGATCAGGATCCGGACTGTTGGTACTCATATTCGGCGTGTCCCCGGAATCAGGGCGAGCATGCCTGCCCCACGGGGGCGGCCACCATGATGTGTCGGTCGGTGAGCATGCGGTGTCTGTCGGTGCGGGGTCAGGACACTCGCGCCGTGCACGTAGCGGATCTGTCCGCGCTGTGCGAAGCCCATGATTCAGGCAGGATCGGCGTTCGCCACGCCCCGTCGGCGGGACACCGCAGCGTGGCGGACCCTGGCCGTGCTGCTCAACGCCGGTATCGGCTTCCACAAGCGTTACTGCGGTGGGCCCGGATACCGGCCCCGAACTCTGCGCGATGTGCGCGAACGGATGGCGCACGCGCACCGCACTGGCGTGCCGGTCGCTGTGGCCCTCGTACAGCGGGACCTGCCGTAGCGGCTTGCAACCGGCCTGCGAGGGCTGCGCGCGGGCGTGCTGTGAGGGCGCGGGGCGGCTGCTGGCGGTCGATGGGGTGGAATGGGCGGGTGACCGCACACGATGTGGCCCGGCTTCTTCCGGGCATTGAGGATCTTCGCGCACATTGCCGTGGCCTGGCGATGCTGGACGCCGTGCTCAGCCCGGAGTGGGACGCGCGGTTCTACTCCTTCGACGCTCACTGGGACGAGGGCGAGCAGATGGCGTCGATGCGCGACGGAATGGGCAGCGAGTACTCGATCGTGTTCTCGCCTGCCGGTGCCTACGTTCGGGGCTTCGACCGGGAATCCCTCATGAGCCCGTGGGCCCGTATGGGCGTCCCCCAGGTGTGGCCGGGCGTCCTGGACGACGTGCCGGAAGTCTTCCGTCCGTACGTCACCGAGCCCGCGTTCTGCCAGGAAGACGGCACCCCCACGCTCACGTGCTGCTTGTGGCGAGGGACGGGCGACGCCGCCTGGAGCACCGGGACCGTCGCCTTCCCCACAGGGGGCGACGGTGACCCCGACGGCGCGAACACGCTCTTCGAGCTCCTCGTCGACCGCACGCCCGACGCCTACGCGGCATGGGCCTGCGAGTACTACGAGACATCCGTCGACGTCGAAGTCGTCCGCGCCCTCCTGGCCCAACACCCGCTGACACCGGAGATCATCGCCGCCCTCAACCCGGACGTCGAGCTCGCCGACCTGGCCCAGGACCTCACCGAGATCGGCTACCCCACCTGAACCAGCACGCCCGCGCAGCACCACGGCCACTTCGACAAGTTCCCTCGCTCACAGCACCCGGGCTCGGCTCCCTCGGAATGGGAGCCGGCGCCCGCCTGACACCTGCCCGCTGACACCTGCCCGGTCCCGTCGGCGCGGCCGGCGACTTGAGCGACGGGCTGCCGGCGCCCGCCGTCTGATGCCCGGCGCGGCTGGCCCTGGGTAGGTGTGCTGCGCCGCCTGGAGGACCGCGATGGTCGTGATCGGAAAATTGCTTTTTCCACTCATTTATCCCGTTTTTATGGGTAGGCGTCGTGCGGAAATCACTCCTTCTCTGGAGGTCATCATGGCGTCGACCCATCGCGTACCCATCGAGGAACACCCTGACCTGATGGAACTGCGGGCCCGGCACGACCGCGCCGTCGCGACTCCTCGCGCTCAGATGGTGGAGGCCCTCGCTGTGGTCACCGGCCTCTATCTCGCGGCGTCTCCATGGATAGTCGGCTTCAACGGGTTCACCACACTCGCCGTCACCAATCTGATCGCAGGTATTGCTTACACGCTCCTTCTAGGCGGTCTGGGCAGCTCCTACGAGCGGACCCATTCCATGGCCTGGGCCGCGGCCGCGATTGGCATCTGGACCTGTGTCGCGCCCTGGGTGGTTGCCGGTGACGTCGCTCATACCCGCTCGATCACCAGCAACCTCATCACCGGAGCCATCGCCACGCTCCTCGCCCTCGCTGCGGCCTCCGGAGCCCGCGACCGCGCCGACAACCGGCCCGGCGCACGGGCGCACCGCTCCATGCCCGGCGACCGCTGACACGCCCGCCCGGTAGGTGAACGGACTGGCTGGCCAGGGCAGCCCCGGCGCGCCCGGGGAACCCCGGGTAGATGCCGCGCAACCCCCGGCGGATCCTGGAGATCAGGAGATCAGGACGCTACGGCGCCCGCCCATGAGGCGGGCGCCGTAGCAGTCCCCTTTCAGAGGGCCCGCCTGAGGCCGAGCCCGCAAGCTGGTCGGGGTGCGCTCGGCGCGCGGCTTCGCTGTTCGGCGGCTTCTTGGTGCTGTGTGTGCTGGGCCCAGGGGATGGCGGCGTCGCGGGGCGGTGATGATGGGCACGGACCTGCTGCCGTCGGGCAGGCCGGGGACGCTTTCTGCGGGGTGTGCGCGGGGATGTGGCAGATGTGATGCAGCGGGATCAGGGGTTCATGTGGCGGGCTGCGGTGCGGGTGCGGGTGCGGGTGCCGGTGCCGGTGGCGGTGGCGGTGCCGGTGCCGTGCCAGTCCAGGCACAGGACGGTGGCGTCGTCTTTCGGCGGCTGGCCGTTGTAGGCGCCGGTGACGGCGGCGACCAGGGTACGTACGACTTCGCGCGGGTGCTCGGTGGCGGTCTTGCGCAGGAGTGCGGGCAGGTCGACTGTCGCGGCTTGTCGCTCTTGCATGCCGTCGGTGTAGAGCACGAGGCGGTCGCCGGGGCGCAGATCGAGGTCTTGGACCTGGTAGGCGCCTTGGCCGGGGAGGCCGAAGGGCAGGTTCACCGCGAGGTGCAGTTCATCCACGGCGCCGTCGCGTAGCCGCAGCGGCCAGGGGTGGCCGGCGTTGACCAGCTGGGCTCCGGTCCCGTCGAGTGCGATGCGTAGGAGCTGGCCGGTGGCGAAGGACCGGTGGCCGTGGTCGAGGAGGGCCTGGTGGGTCTGGCGGGCCTGTTCGGCGAGGTCGCATCCGGCGCGGCGGGCGCCGCGGGAGGCACTGACGAGGAGGGTGGCCATGAGCGCCGCATCGACGTCGTGGCCCATGGCATCGGTGATGGACAAGTGCAGGGTGTCGCTGTCCAGGCTGTAGTCGTAGGTGTCGCCGGCGATGTCGGATGCCGGGACCAGGGCGCCGGCGAGGGCGAACTCGGCGGCATCGCAGGAGGGAGCCGAGGGCAGGAGCTGGCGCTGGATCTCCGCGGCCAGGCTGACCGTGGTGGTGCGGTTGCCCCAGTGGTACAGATCGGTGAAGCGGCGGTCGGCGACGATGATGTACGCCAGCGCGTGCGCCGCCTCCTCGACCTGCGTCAGCACATCCGGTGTTACGCGGGTGAGGAACAGCTCCAGGACACCGATCGTGTCGCCGCGGTTCGTCACCGGCGCCAGTACCCGCTGCCCGCGCTCGCCCTCCCGTTCCTGCACCAGTCTCTGGCCGCGCAGGACCTCGTCGTACACACTGCTCCCTACGAGGGGGACCTGGTCGGCGCGGCGTTCCTGGAACGTATCCGCTTCTTCGTGGACACGCAGCAGGCGCCGGCCCACCACGTCGACGAACAGGAACGACACGTACCGCGCACCGAACCGGTCGCGCAGATTCTGCGCCACGACATCGAGCGAGCGCACCGGCGCCGCGTCCTCAGCCGCTGCCAGTACCTCGGCCAGTCCGATCCGCTCACCCGCCACGTCAACCTCCATACGTTGTGGGTGCTCCCTTCCCTGCGGCACGACGGAAATCACGCTGCGGACGCCTCGGCTTGGCGGCCCCCTGTACACCACGTCGAAGGTGTCACGGCGTGGGGGTGGCGCGATTCCTTGACGGACGCCGCCCGGAGCGAGCGGGGCGGCCGCGGTTCACGCGGCATGTGTCGCTGTGGCCGCGGAGTGCCGGAGCAGCCTGGAGAGCAGGCGTCCGGCCCGTTGGGAGCGGTGTTGGTCATCCTCCCGGTCTGCGGCGGACGGCGTAGGCGGGTTGCCTGTTCGGGTCAATCCTCCGTCCGGGGCGAGCGACACGACCGTACGCCGGGTACAGGGCGTCCGGGTGGCGGGCGGCGCCGCCCGGTAAGGCAATGCCGAGGAGGCGCTGGTGGACGGGATCGTGCTGCTCAAGGAAGACCACAAGACGGTCGAGAAGCTGTTCAAGCAGTTCGAGAAGGCCGGCGACAACGCGCACGCCGAGAAGCGGAAGATCGCGGACCAGGTGATCGAGGAACTCACCACCCACACCTGGATCGAGGAGAAGATCTTTTACCCGGCCGCCCGCGAGGCCGCCCCCGAGACGAAGGACCACGTCCTGGAAAGCGTCGAGGAGCACCACGTCGTGCTGTGGATGCTCTCCGAGCTCAAAGACCTGGACCCGAAGGACGAACGCTTCGACGCCAAGATGAGCGTCCTGATGGAGAACGTCCGCCACCACGTTGAGGAAGAAGAGAAGGAGTGGTTCCCCGACGTCCGCAAGGCGATGGGCCGCAACCGCCTCACCGAGCTCGGTGAGCAGATGGAGAAGGCGAAGAAGAAGGCCCCGGGTGAGCCTCTCGCCGTCCCCAGCGCGAAGAAATAGGTGACCGCAGGCTCGCCTCCTGCTCGGGACACGGAGCATGGAGCGGCCGCCCCCCTGGCGCAGGACGTTGGTGACGAGTAGCTAGATGGACCAGATCGCCCTGCCGGGCCCCGGCTCCCCTTCCTCAGGCCTGCCCGAGAACGTCAGTGGGCTGGGCGGTGGGTGGTGCGCCACATCGAGCGGGCCAGGTAGTAGAGGAGGGCGGCGACGAGAACCAGTACGCCGATGGACAGCTGGTAGAGCATGCCGTCGACGCTCGCGCCGATGATCACCAGGGTGGTCCCTGCGATGAGCAGCACCAGGAGAAGAGCCATGACAGGCAGTGCGTGAGGGCAGAGAGGGCGGGCTCAGGCGTCGGCGCCACGGCTCGGAGGTCCGGACAAATCGCGAGCGGACGCCCGGTGCCTTTCCCTGAAGGTGGGGTCGCAGTGTAGAGAACGGAGCCGTGACCAGCCAGGATGCCGGTCATGACCGCTGACCAGGACCTCGTTCCCTTTCGCCCGACCCAGTCGGCAACGGTGGTATTCGGCGCGGGGGCCGCGATCGGGGTTCTGGGCGGGATGATCGGGTTGGGTGGCGCGGAGTTCCGTCTGCCGCTGCTGGTCGGCCTGTTCGGGTTCGCGGCGCTCTCAGCCGTCATTCTGAACAAGGCGATGAGCCTGGTCGTGGTCCTGGTGGCGCTTGCGACCCGCCTGGCGGCGGTCTCGGCCGCGGAGGTGGCCGCCCGCTGGCCGGTCGCGGTCAACCTGCTGGCCGGCAGCCTGGTCGGGGCGTGGGTTGGGGCGTCCTGGGCGGTACGCATGCGCCCCGCCACCCTCTACAAAGTGCTCGCCGCCCTGATGGTGTTCATGGCGGCCGCTCTGCTGGTCACCCACACCACGGCCCTGGGCACGCTCGCCCTGCCCGGGTGGGCACAGGTGCCGTGCGGCGTGGTGGCCGGGTTCGGCATCGGGGTGGTCGCGGCGATCATGGGCGTGGCCGGCGGCGAACTCCTGATCCCGACGATCGTGCTGCTCTTCGGCCAGGACATCAAAACGGCCGGAAGCCTGTCCCTGCTGGTATCGCTGCCGACCATGCTGGTGGCCTTCGCCCGCTACAGCCGCGACGGCAGCTTCGCCGTCCTCGGCGCGAACCTCCGCTTCACCACGATCATGGCCGCAGGTTCCCTCGTCGGCGCGGTGCTGGGCGGGCTGTTCCTCGGCGCCATCCCGGACCTGGTGCTCATCCCGTTGCTCGCCGTGATCCTGCTGATCTCCGCAGCCAAGCTCGCCCGTCACGACTGACGTCGCCGCTCGGCGCATGACGGGGCAGCGCGTACTCGCCCAGGGTCTTGATCGGCATACGATTTCGGACCCGTACCGGCGTCCCGTGGCGTGACGTTCCGGAGCGGTACGGCCTCTGGGGCGGGCCGCTGATGTGAGCGACCTCGCCGGTCCCCGCCCCGATCTGGGTGGTGGACCGGCGAGGCCGCCGCCGTTTCGTCAGAGGTCGGCAGGGAAGCGGTCCCATGCGCGGTGCTCGCCGAGCGCCCGCGTGAGCTCCTCCACGGTCGCGGTGCTGGTTTCGCCGGTGGCGATGCCCGGATCGTCCGCCGTGATGCCGGCGGATTCCAGGAGGCGCTCCGCGCCGTTCCAGCCGCCGATGGCCTTGCCGTGTCGGTACGCCTCGGTGAGGAGCAGCAGGACGCGCGGATCGGCGGCTTGCGGGGGCCGGGCGGTGCCGGCCTTGGCGTCGCGGGCGCCGTAGGCATCTGCGCCCGCCTGTGGTTCCCCGGCCAGGAGCAGGGCGTCGAATTCGACGGAGCGGGCGGTGGCGTAGGTCCGCTGAACGGTGATCGGATCGCCGTCGGGGTCGAGGGTTCCGCCGGTCGGGGCGATGACGAGGGGCACCATGGCGGCGTCGAGGACGGCTTGCCGTGCGGTCCGTACGCCGTCCAGGTCGGCCTCCGCGTCGGCGATGATGCCGACGACACGACCGTCGGTCGGCCAGGTCCCGCCCATCTGGGAGAGGGCCGGGCTGGGGTCGGGCTCGGCGAGCGGTTCGGTGGCCGAGGGGGCCGGCAGGCCGAGGCCGGTGGCGACGTGTTCGCACAGCTGCGGGTCGATGTTCGCGAGGACCTGGAGGGTGCGTTCCTTGACGGCCCGCTCGTAGCACTTGTTCAGCTCGAAGGTGTACGCGGCGATGATGTGCTCGCGCTCGGGCGGCGTCATGCTGAGCCAGAACAGGCGCGGTTGGGAGAAGTGGTCCGAGAACGAGGCCGGCGCCTCGCGGACCTTGCTCGCCGCCGGAACCTTCACAGGCGTCTCGACGAAGGCGCCCGTGTCGGCTCCGGCCAGGAACGGGCAGCCGCCATCGAGGCTGTTGGGCCGGTAGGGCGCCACACCCGTGTGGACGGCGGTCTGGTGCATGCCGTCGCGGAGCATGTCGTTGACGGGGGCGTGCGGCCGGTTGATCGGGATCTGGCCGAAGTTGGGGCCGCCGAGCCGGCTGATCTGCGTATCGAGGTACGAGAAGAGCCGGCCGGCGAGCAGCGGGTCGTCGGTGACGTCGATGCCGGGGACCAGATGGCCGGGATGGAAGGCGACTTGTTCCGTCTCCGCGAAGTAGTTCTTCGTGTTCGCGTTCAAGGTCATCAGTCCGATGGGCTGGACCGGCGCGCGCTCCTCCGGGACGATCTTGGTGGGGTCGAGGAGGTCGATGCCTTCGAAGGTCTGGTCGTCGGTGTCGGGGAAGACCTGGATGCCCAGTTCCCACTGGGGGAAGGCGCCGGCCTCGATCGCGTCGAAGAGGTCCCGGCGGTGGAAGTCGGGATCCATTCCGTTGATCAGCTGCGCCTCCTCCCAGACCAGGGAGTGCACGCCCAGCTTCGGCTTCCAGTGGAACTTCACCAGCACGCTCTCCTCGGCCGTGTTCACCAGCCGGAAGGTGTGGACTCCGAATCCCTCCATCGTCCGGTAGGAGCGGGGGATGCCGCGGTCGGACATGTTCCAGAGGGTGTGGTGGGTGGCTTCGGTGTGCAGGGACACGAAGTCCCAGAACGTGTCGTGCGCGCTCTGCGCCTGCGGGATCTCGCGGTCCGGATGCGGCTTGGCGGCGTGGATGACGTCGGGGAACTTGAGCGCGTCCTGGATGAAGAACACCGGGATGTTGTTCCCGACCAGGTCGAAGGTGCCTTCATCGGTGTAGAACTTCGTGGCGAACCCGCGGGTGTCGCGCACCGTGTCCGCGGATCCGCGCGAGCCGAGGACCGTGGAGAACCGCACGAACACCGGCGTCTCCACGTCCTTGGCCAGGAACGCCGCCTTCGACACCTCACCGGCCGTGCCGTACCCCTGGAAGACACCGTGAGCGGCGGCGCCCCGTGCGTGGACGACCCGCTCCGGGATCCGCTCGTGGTCGAAATGGGTGATCTTCTCGCGGAGATGGTGGTCCTGGAGAAGAACCGGGCCGCGGGCTCCGGCCTTCAGCGAGTGATCGGTGTCCGGCAGACGCGCGCCCTGGGCGGTGGTGAGGTAGGCGCCGCTCTGCGCGACGCGGGCCTGGTCGGCGCCGGTGGGCTGCCCGGTGGGGCTCACGGTCTCGGGGCCGTCCTGGTCCGGCTTCGGGGGCAGCGGTTCCCCCGGCTGCATGGGTTCGGCCAGGGACGGGGGGACGGGGCCCGGTTGGCCCGGCAGTTCGTTCCCGGCGGTGTCCTCTGCTGGCTGCTGCTTTTTCGTCATGGTCGTTCTCCTTATGGGCGGCGGCGTTGTGGTGGAGGCAACAGCAGTGCCTTGATGCGGCCCGCGGTACCTGCGCGTTCGAGCGCGGCAGGTTAGGGGAGGGGCGTGCCGCCGGTGGCGTTGACGATCTCCCCGGTGATGTAGCTGGCTTGGGGGGAGGCCAGGAAGACGTAGGCAGGGGCCATCTCCGCCGGCTGGGCCGCGCGGCCCAGGGGCGACTGCTTGCCGAACTCCGTCACGTCGGGCATGGTCGCCGGGATCAGCGGCGTCCAGACCGGCCCGGGGGCGACAGCGTTGACGCGGATGCCGCGCTCGGCGACCATCTGCGCCAGCCCGTGGGTGAAGGAGATGATCGCCGACTTCGTCATCGCGTAGTCGAGCAGGTGCGGGCTGGGCTGGTAGCCCTGCACCGACGCGGTGTTGATGACCGACCCGCCGCGCGGAATGTGGGCGAGGGCCGCGCGGGAGAGCCAGAACATCCCGTACAGGTTGGTTTTCATCACCCGGTCGAACTGCTCCGTGGTGATGGCCTCGATCCCGTCGGGCTGGGACATCTGGTAGGCGGCGTTGTTGACGAGGATGTCGATGCGCCCCAGCTCGTCCACGGCCCGGTTGATCAGGGCCTCGCACTGTTCCTCGTCGCGGATGTCGCACTGGACGGGCACGGCCTTGCGGCCTGCGTCGCCGACCAGCCGTGCGGTCTCGGCCGCCTCCTCCGCTTCCTCGGGGAGGTGGGTGAAGACGACGTCCGCTCCCTCCCGGGCGTAGGCCAGGCACACGGCCCGGCCGATTCCGGAGTCGCCTCCGGTGATGACGGCCGCCCGGTCCAGGAGTACGTCGTGGCCTTGGTAGGAGTTCTCGCCGTGGTCCGGGCGGGGGTCCATCTCCTCCGTCGAGCCAGGGGGTTCCTGATCCTGATCGGGGAAGGGAGGGCGCGGGTAGCGGGTGACAGGGTCGGGAACGCGGGGTTCTCTCTGGGGCGACATTCGTTTCTCCGGTCTACGGGGCACACAAGGCGAGCTGTAGGTCAGCTCGCCGGGTAGGCGGCTGCCTTGAGGCGTCGGGCGAGGTGGGCGGTGTTCGCGGCGAGAGTGGCTGTTGTGGCCACCGTCTTCTCGGGGGTCTTCTCGAGGTCCTGGTAGTCGGTGCCCTGCATGGCTTCGCCGACCCAGTAGGTGACGGCGTTCGGGGCGAGGGAGAAGCCGACGTCGTTGAGGCCCTGGAAGAGGTCGGCGCTGACCTTGTGCGCGCCGTCCTCGTTGCCGACCACGCACACGCCGGCGACCTTGCCGTAGGTGAGCATGCGGCCTTCGTCGTCGGTTTCCGAGATCTCGGCGTCGAGGCGCTCCAGGACCCGCTGGGCGATGCTGGAAGCGTGGCCGAGCCAGATCGGGGTCGACAGGATGAGGATGTCGCAGCCCAGGATCGTGTCGCGGATCTCCGGCCACGCGTCCCCGTCGCCCATATCCGTCTTCACACCGGGCTTCACGTCATGGTCGGCGATCCGGATCGTCTTGCCCGTCACACCGTGCTCGGCAAGGGCGGCCATCGTCTGCTCGGCCAGCAGCTGCGAGCTGGACGGAGCGGGCGAGGGCGAGAGGGTGCAGACGAGCGCGACAGCACGGAGCGGAGTGTGATTGTTGGGGTCCATGATGTCCGGCTACCCGCACACCCCGCTTTGATGTCGCAAGCGGTCCCATTCATACCCTTTGGCTCAGTCGGCAGGGCGTGTTTGGAGTACAGAACCCTGCGCTTGATCTGCGGCTGAACACGGTGGAGCGCTTGCGTGACCTGGACTCGCGGGTGCTGCGCCGGGTGCGTCGTGCCGGGCGATTCGCACCCCTGTCAGGTGTCGGCCAGATTCCCGGTGCCGTTTTGCATACGACCAGGTCACCATGGTCATCAAGGCAGGGATGGCGAACAGCGGGGCGAAAGCGAGCCACCAGACGGTCAGAGCCGTATCGCTCGACATGTACGTCTGGCTTTCGACGGTGAAAGCGACCACGAGTTGCCACAACGCCACCAGGAGCAGGACGCCCGAGGCGGTCCAGGCCAGCGCGGCGAGGGCCCCGGGGCGCAGCGGCCGCCACCGGTCGCTGACGAGCAGCAACGGAAACAGAGCGGCTACCTCGGCAAGGACGGACAGACCGACGACGTACGCGATGCCCCAACCCGGGATGCCGAAGACGTCGCGCAGCACCTGGTCGCTGTAGCCCACATAGACACCGGAGGCCATGGCGATGCGCCACAGACCGGACGGGACTGCGCAGAGGGCTATGGCGTGGGCGGCGCGGCGAGCCCAGACAGGCGCGGGTGCGAAGGCGGGGAGGGGAGCGTCGACTGTCGTCATGACGTACATGCTGGCCTCGGGCACGGGTGCTCCACATCAACCGCTACGGCGGGCTGCCCTCCCCCTGCGGGGGGAGGGTGCGCCGGCTGAGGGAGGACTTGAAGAGGCCCCTGATCACCCGACAGGCTGGGTTGTCCAACCGTCCGACCCCACTGGTCAGAAGCGCGGCCCGACAGTGGGATGCGAGACCGCAGCAGCGGCCTCCCCCCTGATGATGACCACCGGGGCCGGTCAAGTTCTCGTGACACGGGACAGTCGCTTCGGGAAGCGGCAGAGCGCCGCGCCCCGCTTCGGCGAAGGTTCACGCAGCGCGCTGGCCTGCGGCGGTCCATCTTCGGTGTCACAAATCACGGATGAGAGGTGCGCCGTCCGTTGGCGGAGGCGGCGGACGGCGCTTGCTACGACGCGCGGGAACCCGTCGTCAGAGGATGGAGCGCGCGATGCGGAACCCTACGTCGTCGACTTGGAATGTCGGGTGGCTGCGGCGCCGTGCAGAAGCCCGGCAACTCCAGTGCTCATCGAACCAACCACCGCCACGGAGCACCCGGTAGGTGCCGTAGACCTCGGCGTCGTAGACGTCCCAGCACCAGTCCCAGACATTGCCGAGCATGTCGTGAAGACCCCACGGGTTGGGGTGCTTTCCGCCCACGGCGTGGATGCGCTCGTGCGAGTTGCCGCGGTACCAGGCGATCTCGTCGAGCGGCCCGTACTGCGGCCCGGTCGTACCGGCACGGCAGGCGTACTCCCACTCGGCTTCGGTCGGCAGCCGGTACCCGTCGGCGGACGCGTCCCATTCGATGCCTTCGCTGTCGGCACGGAGGTCGTAAGCGGGTGTGAAGCCGTCGCGCAGGGACAGTGCGTTGCAGAACCGTGCCGCGTCCCACCAGGAAACGCACTCAACGGGCAACTGGTCCCCGTGGGCGGCACTCGGCCGCCGGCCGGTGATCTGCGCATACAACGCCTGGGTGACGGGGAATGCCCCGAGCTGGTACGGCGCGACCTCGACCGGCCAACTGCACTGTGTCCGCCGGTCCGACAGCGTTACCTGCCCCGGCGGGATGGAGACCATCTCGCTTCCCGCAACCATGTCCATGATCAGGAGATCCTACCGAGACTGTGAGTACGCCACGGCGGGCCGGAACAGTTCCACTGAGACGGCAACCGTCGTCCAAGCGTCTGGGACCAGACCAAGTAAGACTCTTGGCGAGCACGCGCCTCAGAAGCCGTTGTCTTCCCGGATGTGATGGTTGAGTTTCCGCTGCTCAGGCATGGTTTCGGTGTCGCCGCGGGAGAGTTCGGACGTTCAGTTCGTTCTCGGCTGTCGGCGATGTGGAGATGACCAGTGGCATCGGTGAAGGGGCCGATGCAGGAACGGAAGGCCGCTGCCCGGGCGCGGGCGGAGGAGCTTCGGGTGCAGGAGGTCCGGATCGCGGCTGAACTCGGCGTGGCAGGCGGCCATGTTGTCTACTACAAGACCTTGTTCGTGTTGGATCTGGTTGCCAGGAGGTCTGGAAAATGGGCGAGTTGTACCCGCCGGTTGAGCCGTACGAGCAGGGGATGCTCGACGTCGGCGAGGGCAACCTCGTGTACTGGGAGGTCTGCGGGAACCCGGACGGCAAGCCGGCACTCGTCGTCCACGGCGGACCGGGATCCGGATGCGGGACCGGGGCACGCCAATACTTCGACCCGGACCGCTACCGGGTCGTCTTGTTCGATCAGCGCGGCTGTGGCCGCAGCACCCCCCACGCAAGCGAACCCACGACCGACATGCGCCACAACACCACCCGGCACCTGATCGCCGACATGGAGCGGCTTCGCAATCACCTGGGGATCGACCGCTGGCTGCTCTATGGAGGCTCGTGGGGATCCACGCTGATCCTGGCCTACGCCGAGGCTCACCCGGAGCGGGTGTCGGAGATCGTCATCGCCGCCGTCACCACCACCCGGCGCTCCGAGATCGACTGGCTCTACCGAGGTGCGGGCCGGTTCTTCCCCGAGCAGTGGGAACGCTTCCTAGCGGGAGCCGGCGGCACACCACGGGACGGTGACATCGTCGCGGCCTACGCCCGGCTGATGGAACATCCGGATGACGCGGTACGGGAGAAGGCCACGGCCGACTGGTGCGCCTGGGAGGACGCGGTCCTGTCCGGGGAGACGAACGGCGCCTCCCATCCGTACGGCGACCGCCCCCCGGCGGCACAACTGGCCCTGGTCCGCATCTGCTCGCACTACTTCTCCCACGGCGCCTGGCTGGAGGAAGGCGCTCTCCTGCGCGATGCGCACCGCCTGGCCGGTATCCCGGGTGTGCTGGTCCACGGCAGACTCGACCTGGCCGGCCCGCTCGACACCGCATGGGAACTCGCCCGCGCCTGGCCCGATGCCGAGCTGACCGTCGTCGGCAACGCAGGCCACCTGGGCAGCGACACGACCCGCGCCCATGTGCTCAAGGCCCTCGACCAATTCGCTCGCCAGGGATGAAACCAGACCGCGACCTCCGCCGAGGCATCGACGCATCCGGGTCACCGATTGCGCCAGCCATACCCGCCGACCTGTCACAGAGGAGCCGTGACAGGATGCGCGGGCATGAGGATTGAACGAGCGGATCGGCCCGTTGCCCTGATCAGCGGGTCCACGTCGGGGATCGGGGAGGCCGTCGCGCGGAGGCTGGCTGCGGACGGGATGCGGGTCGTCGTGCACTCGCGGCGCAGTGCGGAGGCCGGGGAGGCGCTGGCGGCGGAGCTCGGCGGCGCGTACGTGCGGGCGGATCTGGCGGTGGAGGAAGAGGCCCGAGGGCTGGTCGAGGCGGCACTCGACCGTTTCGGGCGGCTGGATGTGCTGGTGAACAACGCGGGCATCAGCTGGCCGATCCCGCACGACGATCTGGCCGCGGCGACACCGGCGGACTGGCGGCAGCTGCTGGAGGTCAACCTGATCGCACCGTGGGTGCTGTGCACGGCGGCACTTCCGGCTCTTCGTCGATCCCCTGTGGGCGGCAGCATCGTGAACGTCACCAGCCACGCCGGGGTGCGCCCCAAGGGCTCGTCGGTGCCGTATGCGGCGAGCAAGGCCGCTCTGAATCACGTGACCCGGCTGCTGGCGGCTGCGCTCGGGCCCGAGGTGCGGGTCAACGCGGTGGCGCCGGGGCTGGTGGACACGCCGATGACGAAGGACTGGGCTCAGGCGCACGAGCTGTGGCGGGACCGTGCGCCCATGCGCCGCCCGGCCCAGCCTGCCGACGTGGCCGACCTGGTGGCGACGGTGATCGCCAGCGCCTATCTCACCGGCGAGGTCATCGTGCTCGACGGCGGACTGAATCTGACCTGAAGCCCAGAGTCGCCGATCAGGCAGAGTCTGTCGCCGGCGAGGGTGGCCGGCGACGTTGTGCGGCTGTCGGTGGTGGCCGCCGTGGCGTGGACGAGTCGGCTGGCGACCGTGGGGATGTGACGGCGCGGGCGCGTCGACTTCCCGTCGCCGGCCCCCAGTCAGCTCCTCGCGCGCCCGTGTATCTGCCTTGGCGCCGGCAGGGCGATCCATGGCGTATGGTTGATCTTGTTCCCGCGGCCGGAATTCCGGATGGCGGGGCATGCGTTGGTGGTCCAAGGAAAGGCACCCCACTTCCCGTGGGGGGATGCAGGTGCAAGGCCTGCCCAGCGCTCGGTCAAGGCCCCGGCCTCCCTTGAGGAGACCGGGGCCTTTCGCGTGTCCCGTGACCTCTGTGCCAGAGGCGATGGTGTCAAGAGGTGTTGCGGTGCCGGCCGTGGTGCGGGGGTTCGGCGGTCGCGAGGAGCACGAGGGCCAGCCCCAGGGGCAGCAGGAGCAGCAGCATCAGGATCATGTGCCGCTTGTGCCCGCCCGGAGGCATTCCACACGGGACCGGCAAGTGAAAGCCGGGCCACGGCAGTTCCCGGGTGAGGAGCGAGGCTGCTCTCTCGCAGGTCGGCCGCGGGCACGGTGCTGTCACCTGGGACGCTTCCGGTGCTGCCGGAGCGGACCGGTCAGGCGGTACAGCGGATCATGGTCAGCGGGCGGTTCCCGGCGTAGTCCTGCCAGTACTCCTCGCCGAACTCCTGCACGCCGGCCTCCGATACGTCCAGGCGAACCCACTCGACCGCGGTGAACCCGGCCGCCGTCAGCGTCTTCTCGTACGTCTCCCGGGACGGCACGGTGGCCTCGAACGACACCGGCGGCTCCAGCAGGGCCGTGAGGCGGATCCCCCTGCCGATCTCGTTGTCCTTGCCGGTCGACTCGCACAGGAAGCCGTACTTGGCCAGCGACGGGCCGTCGAAGTCGAAGTCCGGGCTCTGCACGAAGAGGAAGAACGATCCGCCGGGGTTGAGGCTGCGCCGGATGTTGCGCATCATCTGCTCGATCTCGGCCACGTCGTTCGCGTAGTTGAACGCCTGCACGGCCACCGCGATGTCGAAGGGCTCCTCGAAGGTCCGCAGGGTGGCGGTGTCCCCGACCTCGTACGCGATGCCGAGGGGGTCCGCCTGCTCGATGGCTTCGGCGGCGTCGACCATCGCGCCGGAGATGTCGAACCCGAAGACCCGGGACGCACCGCGGCGGCGGAGCTCGCGGCTGTAGAAGCCGGTCCCGCAGGCGATGTCCAGCACGGACTTCCCGGTGACGTCGCCCGCCAGGGCGAGGAAGCCCGGTACCTCGGCGTAGCGGATGATGGGCAGGGTCTTGAAGCCCTCGAAGGCTTCCCCGATACCGTCGTACAGCTGACCACT
The DNA here is from genome assembly GCF_036194065.1 of Streptomyces sp. NBC_00239. NCBI lineage: Bacteria > Bacillati > Actinomycetota > Actinomycetes > Kitasatosporales > Streptomycetaceae > Streptomyces > Streptomyces sp. NBC_00239. Next base: position 8,187,544 of record NZ_CP108095.1, read on the forward strand.
CATCGTGGCGGTTCCCCTCGATTTGTGGCGTCGGCTCCGAAATGAGCCGCGGCCCGTGGAGGAAGTTTCATCCGACAGCGGACCGACCTCGTACTGGCGAAAGATCCAAAAAGCGACCCCCGTCGATGTGCGGAGGTCCCTCCAACCAGCCCCGTACGCAGCGGAATTCAACGAGCCACCGTGTTCCGTTTCCCTTCCATCTCTGTTCCAGTCCCCTTCCAGGCCCTTGCCCGGCGCGATGAACGCCGCCGCGCAGCTGTTCCGCTTCGGGCCGGGTGACGGCGCCGGTGAGGCCCTGAAGGCTGGCGGCGGTGGTCGGGCGGGCGCCTCGGCTTCCCAGCGGAGCGGTCCGGTGGGACCATGACGCCACCGGCGGTACCCGCCAGCGTGGGGGTGTGCTCGTCCGGCGTCACCGTCCTGGAGTCCCCATGAACATCAGGCTCCGGCCCACCCGGCCCCATCGGTTCCTCACCGCGGCGGCGATCACCGGGCTGCTGCTGACAGGCTGCGACGACGGCGCCCCGGAGCGCCCGGCGCCCACCGGCCAGCCGACCGGCACAGTCCGTACGCCCTCCGGCTCCCCGTCGGCGGTCTCCGAGCCCACCGCGCCCACCTCGACCCGCCCTGCTCCCGCCCCTGCCACCTCGGCACCCGGAGCGTCCGAACCGGCCCTCGGGGCGGGTCTCCAGCCGCTGTGGCCGTTCACCACGCCCGCGCAGGTGCAGGACTGGCAGCGGTCCTACCGTGAAGGCGGCCACCAGCCGTGGCACCTGGACGCGGACCGGACCGCGCTGGCCTTCGTCCAGGGCTACCTGGGCTTCGGGGAGATCGGCCGGATCTCCTCGCGCTCCGTGAGCGGCCGGCATGCCCGGATAGGCGTCGGCCCGAGCGCTCCCGAGGAGGCCCGTCGCAGCACTGCGGCGGTCATCCACCTGGTGCGGTACGGAACGGGACCGGACGCCCCCTGGGAGGTGGTGGGCACCGACGACACGACGTTCACGCTGACCGTGCCCGCGTACGGCGCCCTGGCACGCTCCCCGATCCGGGTCGGCGGACGGATCACCGGCGTGGACGAGAGCATCAGGGTGCAGGTGCGCCAGCCGTCGTCGGCGCGGCCACTGGGCACCGCCTGCTGCACCCCGGCCGGCGGCTCGGACCAGCCCTGGACCGCGACCGTCTCGTACACCCGCCCCACCGACCCGGTCCTGACCATCGTGGCCTCCACCGGCGGCCACCTGACGGAAGTCGAGCGCTTCACCGTCACGGCAGTACGCTCCCGCTGACGCCGACCGACGGTCCACCACCGCGCTGCACGGCCAGAGCGGGAACACGACGGGGGAGAAGGCGGCCTCTGGGGCCGTCGGCCGGGAGGCCTCCTTGCGGCCGGCGGCCTCCGCGCCCCGGTCCGGGCCGACATTCGCCGCCCCGTCCTCGCGGCCGGACGGGACGGGGCACGCATTAAATCGGATGTGCGTGCGGCGCAGGGTTGTTAGGTTCGCCGTGTGCCGAAGCTGAATCAGATCATCGCAGTCGAAAAGGGCGTCAAGTCCAAGGCCCTCCAGGAGCTCACTCAGGCTCACCAGGACGTGCAGAAGCCCGCCCTGCTGGCCGGCATCTCCCGGACCTACCAGCCCAAGGACGAGGAGGGCGAGCAGCTGCCGCCCGAGTCCACGCGCGTGCAGATCAAGGCCGAGGACGCCCTGCGGGCGACCGCCGGGACGCTGACGCGGCTCTTCGACGTGACCGCGACGAAGGACTGGGCGAACCGGTCCGCGGTCGCGGACGTGGTGGTCGACGGTACGGTGCTGTTGCCGCAGGTGCCCGTCCCGTACCTGCTGTTCCTGGAGAAGCAACTCACCGACCTGCACACCTTCGTGCGCAAGCTGCCGGTGCTCGACGCCTCCGAGTCGTGGAACCTGGACCCCTCGACGGACTCGTGGAAGACGGACCCGGTGCGGACCATCCGCACGAAGAAGGTTCCGCGCAACCACGTGAAGGCCGAGGCCACGGAGAAGCACCCGGCGCAGGTCGAGGTGTACTACGAGGACGTCCCGGTCGGTTACTGGACCACGGTGAAGTTCTCCGGCGCGCTGCCCGCCCGGCGGGTCAACGAGCTCCTCGACCGCGTCGAGAAGCTCCAGCAGTCCGTCAAGTTCGCCCGCGAGGAGGCGAACAACACCGAGGTCACCGACCAGCGGGTCGGCGACGCGGTCTTCGGCTACCTCTTCCGGTAGCCCCACATACGCCCTCCGTCGCGAGCGGAGGGTGCGCGATGAGCGCAAGCTGAAACTGATGTTGAAGCTGATCAAGGGGTGTCAGTTGGGGGTTCGAATCCCTCCCCCCGCACCACGTGCGGGGGTGGCCCAAGCCTGGCAGAGGCGGCCCCGTGAAACTCAGATTCTCGCTCCAGTCTCAGTATTCGCCGCCGAACACCGGATCGACCGAACGTGGGCGAACATCGACGGATGGGGGTTCAAGTCCCCTCGGCGCCTCTCTCGTGGCGCTGTAGTTCAAAGGCAGAACACGTCGATCTCAACGTGACCCGCGGTTCTTAAACGCCGCCGGTGTGCGCAAATGGGTGGCAAGCTGGAGCCCGGGAGCTGGACATGCTCCCGGGCTCCGTCACGTTCCGGCCCGCGGCCTCACTTCCGAGCTGCCCTGCTCTGCCCGAGCGGCGCGCACGGGATTTCGCTGCGCGTCTGTCTCCCCGACCGACAGGAGTTCCCTTGTGACTGACACGGCCGTCCTCACCCGGCAGGTCCGGGCTCGTCTTGTCGGCTACGAGGACCGGTTCGGGGCGCTCTTCGACGAGTACTTCCGGAGCCTGACCGCCACGTTGGACGCTCCGGCCTTCAGCAGGTTCACGCCCGAGTGCCTGGCCCTGGTGCGGGATCTGTCCCTGCGCGGGGGCAAGCGGACGCGCGTGGCGCTCCTCTTCGAGGCCGCGCGCCTGGTGACGTCCGATCCGGTCGAAGGGCTGGACGCGGCCGCGCTGAGCATCGAGCTGCTCCAGACCCACGGCCTGATCCACGACGACATCATCGACGACAGTCCCACCCGCCGGGGCGGGCCCTCGACCTACTACGCCTACCGTGAGCGGTTCCCCGACCAGCCCAAGACGGCTCTCGGGCTTGCCGTGCTCGCGGGCGACCTCGCCTTCGGGCTGTGCCTCCAGGTCCTCCTTGACTCCAAGGCCCCCCTCCCGGTGCGCCAGGCCATGGTCGAGGCACAGCTGAAAGCGGCCACGGACACCTTCGTGGGCCAGATCACCGACATCGAACGGGACTTCACCCCCGTCCCCACCCAGGACGTGCTGCACGACGTCGCCGAATACAAGTCCGCCCGCTACTCCGCTCTGGCCCCCCTGCGACTGGGGCTGATCGCCGCGGGCGAGGACCCGGCCCCCTTCGAGAAGGAACTGCGCCGCTACGCCCGGCTGGTCGGCATCAGCGGACAGATGTGCGACGACTACCAGGACCTGTTCGGCGACGCGAGGGCCATGGGGAAGCCGACCGGAGGCGACATCCGCGAAGGGCGGCGCAACTACACCGTCAGCACCCTCCTGGCAGCCGCCTCCGGGCCCGAGCGCGCCATGGTGGAAGCGGCACTCGGCGATGGGGCCTGCTCACCGGAAACGATCGACACCATCCGTGAGATCGCCCTGCGCCGCGGGGTGCAGAAGAAGATCCGGGAAGACGTGCAGCACTACGCACAGCTGGCAGCCGCCGAGGCCGCCACCTGGCGCCCCCGCTGGCGGGAGGAGGCGGTCACGTTCTTCGAGCGCCTGCCCGTGTGGAGCGCGGAACGCATCATGCCCTGACCAGTGACCGGACAGGTGCCTCCGCCGGGGCTGGGCCGTCGGCTGGCCCTACGCCTTTCCCTTCTCGAGGGGGCGTGTCAGCAGGTGAAGTGGCCGAAGCGGGTGTGGTCGGTGATCGTCGGGTCCGCGGGGGCCAGGAGCGTCCGGGACGGTGCCGTGGCTGCCACCGGCGCGTTGTCCGGCACGCTCGCCCCGCTCTTGAGGCCGGACGGTCCGCCCCACAGCAGGGTGACCTTCCCGGCCCCCAGTTCGCTCCGGCCTTCTCCGGCGCGGCGCCCACGGCGAGATCCGCGTAACCGTCCCCGTTGAAGTCGCCGTTGGCCATCGCCACACCGAACTCGTCGTTGATCTCGGCGACGCCGGGTACGCCGGGGCTGTTCTGGGTGATCGCCTTGAGCCCGGTCTGCTGGATCCCCGGCCTTCGACCTTAGGCGACGGTCACGTAGCCCGTGTTCCACACGAGCGGGGCGCCGGCACGTGCCTGCCAGTCCACCGTCCACCCGAGCTCGGCGGGTTCCAGCCCTCATCGATCGCCGCGAGCGCCGCTGCCCTCGCCCGCGAGTCGGGAGGGGTTGGCCGGCGGCTGTCACGCGTGCTGCGGCACCCGTCACTCGTTCGCCTTGTGGCGTGTGCAGGCCGGCGGGGTGCGTGTGAGGGTGGGGGAGTGAGCCGCGGTGGCTCCGCCATGAGAACGGGGCCCGGCCCTGGCCTGTAGTCACCACGGCCGGGCCTCGTCACGGCTGTCCGTTCGTCCTGTCGGCAGCATGAGCGCCCCGACAGCGGTGGCAGACCCGCTCACGTCGTCCATGTTCGCCCCGTCAAGAAAACGGGATCGGCGGACCACGAAGCCGTGGCTGACCTTCCCACCGGTAGTGAAGAGCAGCCCAACACCGCCAACGAGGAATGGCAGCAGACCCCCGCGACGATCACCGTGACGCAGGCGCCGGCTGTGACCGAAGCCCGTGGCGCGCTGCTGGCGGCCATCAGCCGGCGCAGGCCAGATCACCGAGACCGGCGGTCAGGGCGGCGTGCAGCTCACCCGTGGGCAGCTCGCTGGAAGGCGGCGGTGTCGAGCGCTGGCCGCGTGCCGTGGTGCGTGCTTGCGGCACTGCCCGCGGCACGATGAGCGCTCCGACCGGTCGGCCGAAGGCTCCGGCGACGACATCGTTCCCGGGGAGCTGCTCCCCAGTCGCATCGCCGAACCCTCGACGCGGACCCGGCGGTGACCGTCGCCGCCCGCCCGCCGCCCGCCGAGGTCCGCCGCGCCGTCCTGGTGGCCGCTCAGGAGCGCTACGACAACCGCCGACACCTGCTTTCCCGTGAGGGGGACACTGCCGGCCGGAGTCCCGCACGCGGTGCCGTCCGGGTCGTCCGCCGGCCCGGCGGCGGCACTCGTACGCTCCGTCCAGATACCTGAAGCGAGGTGTGGCCGAAGGGCGGCGGTAGCGCGCATCCGAGCGGCCTTCCGCACCTGCCGGCCATGGCGAGTACCTGGCGCACCGGCTTGACTGCCTTGTGTCACATCACCGTTGGAGGATGATCCTCATGGCGAACAGCGTCACCACCGAACCCGTCCACCGCACCGTCGAGGGCCCCGCCGGCCGGATTCACCTGGTCGAGCAGGGCGCCGGCCCGCTGGTCCTGCTGCTGCACGGTTTCCCGGAGTCCTGGTATTCCTGGCGCCACCAGCTCCCTGCGCTGGCCGCGGCCGGATACCGGGCCGTCGCGATCGACGTGCGCGGCTACGGCCGCTCCTCCAAGCCCGCCGACGTGTCCGGCTACCGCATCGGGGACCTGGTCGCGGACAACGTCGCCGTGGTCAAGGCCCTCGGCGAGGAGCAGGCCGTGGTCGTGGGCCACGACTGGGGCGCGGTCATCGCCGCGAACTCCGCGCTCCTCGCCCCGGACACCTTCCGCGCCGTCGCCCTGATGTCCGTCCCCTACGCGCCGGCGGGCGGGCCGAAGCCGAGTGAGGTGTTCGCCCAACTGGCGCCCCCCGGGCACGACTTCTACGTGGCGTACTTCCAGGAGCCCGGCCGCGTCGAGGCGGAGATCGAGCCCGACGTACGGGGCTGGCTGCGCGGTTTCTACGCCTCCATGTCCCCCGACACGATGGCCGGCCCGACCGAGCCCCCGGTCGTGTTGGTCCCCCATGGCCACCGGATGCGCGAGCGCTTCCCCAGGACGCAGCCCGGATGGCTCTCGGACGCCGACCTCGACGTGTACGCGGGCGAGTTCGAGCGCACCGGACTGGTCGGCGGGCTGAACCGCTACCGCAACTTCGACCAGGACTGGGAAGACCTCCAGCCGTATGCGGGGGCCCCGATCACCCAGCCGTCGCTGTTCATCGGCGGTGCCCTGGACGCCACCGTCATGATGCAGATCGACGTCGTCAAAGCGTTCGAGCACACCTTGCCGAACATCCATGCCACCCACATCCTCGACGGCGCCGGCCACTGGCTCCAGCAGGAACGCCCGGGCGAGATCAGCACGCTCCTCACCGAGTGGCTCGCGGCCATCGACGGCTGACCCACCTGCCCTCGTACGGCCCCGGGACGCCACGGCATCCCGGGGCCGCCCCGCGCTCATCGTCCGGCACCAGCCCCACCCGGTTGCCGACCCAGCCGCCCACTTCTGCTTGTGGAACCCAGCCGAACAATTCGTAGGTCCCGGGTCGGGATTCTCCAAACAGCCCTTCCGCTTCGGCGCAAGGGTCGTCGAGATCGCTCCAGGCCAGCGGGGCCGCGACGGGGGCGCCGGAGCGGGCGCGGACGGCGTAGGGGGCGACGGCGGTCTGATCGACGTCGCGCTCCGGTCCGTCACCGACCAGCAGGTCCACTACGCGGCCGCCCGAACCGAACTGACCGCACTGGCCCCCGACGGCACCCGTGTAGTGCCGCCCACCAGTACACCGGACGAGAGTGGCGTCCTGGTGATCCCGGCGTCCGAGGTGAATCCCGCGGACAAGGCCGCCTTGGCCCTGGAGGACCAGGAGGGCGCCCCCTGCTGACGGTCAGGTCGGGCACCGTGCTCCCCGAACAGCTCGCTGTCCGGGACACCGACGGGAACCTCCTGGCGACCTACGTGGCAGCGCTCGTGATCCAGCCCCGGGGCGTACGTGGGCTGGAATCCGTACTTAAGACCTACGACTACCCGCTTCAGTGGAGGAGCATCACGCTTCTGCCAACTGAGCGCGTTACCCGGCCACCGTGGCCGGGTACCGCGCTCAACCGCGGCCGAGTTGTCCTTTCTCGGGGAAGGTCGACCGATCTGGCCGAGGTGCATGGCCGTGCAGCTCGTTCAGGGAGCCGCCACAGCGTTGCCTGTGCGGTCGGGTGATCTTGCGCGGTCGCGTGACGGCATCACGTTGACCCCTTCGCCTCGTCACGTCGGCGTTCTGGCTATGGTGCGCCCGCGTGCGAGAGGCGCGCGGGAGGTATGAATCGAGCCGTTTCGTGCCTGGGAGGTATGAATCGAGCCGTTTCATGCGCATGAGAGTGATCTCCCCGGATTCGGGTGGGACGCGGGTGCTCGCGTCGGGACGATGGCTGTGTTCGGCATGATCGCCGCGACACGAAGGAGACGTCGAAGTATGTCCAAGCCTGTCGTCAACATCTGGGGTACCCCTCCGGGGTCTGAACTCGCCGCCGTGCAGCCCGCCCCCTGGGACACCAAGTGGGATCTGAGCACCAGGAACGTCAGCGGAACCGCCTGGGTCTTCTACAGGTCACCCGGCGAGGGTGTCCTCAACCGGCCGGTGATCCTCGCCGACGGCTTCGCTCCGGGAGGAACCGACATCGACCACCTGTACGACGGCTTGGAGAAGGGTGAGTACCCGTTCGTCTCCAACCTGCGTCAGGCCGGCTTCGACGTCATTGTGCTGGGCTTCGCCGACCGCACCGCGTCCGTCCTCGACAATGCCGAGGTCGCCATCCAGTGCATCATGCGGACGATCGCCGAGCGTGAAGGCGACGCCCCGCTGACGGTGGGCGGCTTCAGCATGGGAGGCCTGGTCACCCGCTACGCCCTGGCCAAGCTGGAGCGCCAGCGGATGAACCACGAGACCGCCACCTACCTCTCCTACGACACTCCGCACCGCGGCGCGTGGCTGCCCCTGGGGGTCCAGGCGTTCGCCCACTACGTGAAGGAACACTGGGGAGGCGAAGGCAAGCAGCTCTACAACCTCTACTCCGACCTGATCAACAGCCCCGCCGCACGCGAGATGCTGCGCTGGCACCTCGACACCGCAACCGACACCACCCTCGACGTCGCCGCCGGCCAGGACAAGGCACGGACCGAGTTCCTGGACGCACTGGAGCGGATGGGCGACTGGCCCCAGATCCCCCGCCTGCTCGGCGTCGCCAACGGAACGGGCACCGGCGCCGGAAACAACATCCCCGCCGACAGCCCCGCGATGGACGCCCCCGGACCGGTGGTCGTCGCGCAGCTGCGTACCCAGGGCGAGGGACGCAAGACCGTCGCCGAGATGCAGGGGCCGGACCAGGTCTCGATCAACACCACAGGCTTCCCCGAAATCGACGGCGCTCCCGGCGGTCTCTTCCCCGAGCTCCTCGGCGGCGCCTCCAACTTCGGCGTGGCCAACATGCTGGCCAACCTTCTCAACGAAGCCGCCACGCAACCCGTATACAACGCCTCCTGTTTCGTCCCCACCATCAGCGCCGTCGCGGCCGCCGACATCGACAACAACGACGCCCTCTACCGCAAGATCGACGCCGAGGACAGCTACCTCCACGACTTCCGCTGCGCCACCACCAACGAAGGCCACACCGTCCTGACCCGAGAACTCGGCGAATGGATCGTGACCAAGCTCAAGGACGCGTAACCGGCAGCCGGGACGCGCATACACAGTCTGAAGGGGCCTGCCGGCCTGACGGCCGCAGGCCCCTTCAATGCACCGACGCCGCCACAGCGGATCCCGTGGTCACGTGTTGCGACGACCACCGGAATCCGCCATCTCTGGGCGGGCACGACGGTGTCTCAGCTGCGGCGTCCGCGAGTGATCGCTTGGGGGTCTTGCCGCCCTCCTTGTGGTCTCGGGCGGGCCTCACTGTCTCGTCCACCGCGCGCCACGAGCAGCTCACCGTCACCGCCTGCCTGAGTTGCCCGGCGCGCCGGGCCTGGCCAGGGCGGCTCCGGCGCCGTGATCGCACCAGCCACACCAAGATCGTCACATTGAGGTCAGGCGGAGATCCCCAGCCCAGCTCTCACCACGGACCCGACCGGTGGGGAACGAGCGCTCCAAGGCGACGCGTCCGGTGTTCGGTTCGTGGTCTTCCCTCACCGCCAGGACCCTTTCCCCCAGCGTGCACTCGCTCGACTTCTCGGACCCCATTGGCCGAGAGTGGCGCGAGCCAGCCTCCCAGCTCGCAGCGCTCCACGGGACAGCCCTTAGCCGCGGGGGCGTTCGCACTGGCGGTGCTGGGTGGCTGTACCGGTTTGGGCCGGGTCAGGCGGAGCCGGTGGTGCCGGCCGGCAGAGCCTGCTGATAGAGCGCCACCAACACGCCGTGCAGGGGCAGGCCTTCAGCCTCTTCCTCGGCCTCGTCGACCAGTCTGGTGAGGGCCTCGCCGAGTTCTCTTGCCTTCGCGGGGCTGAGACGCAGATGGCGCAGTGTCAGGTGGGTCTCAGCGGGAGAGGGGTCCAGCTCCTGGGCGACCGCGGCGAGCATCGCGGCGGTGCCTGCCGCTTGAGGTTCGGCGACGACCATGTGACGGGCCGTGCGCTGGTAGTACTGCTCGGTGCCGCCGCGGACCTGGCGGGTCTCGACGACGCGGACCAGCCCGGCATCACGGAGCACATGGAGGTGGTGGGCCACGTTGCCCTTCTTCGCGTCGAGCTGCGCCGCAAGCAGTCTGACGGTGGCAGGCCGGTGGCCCAGGGCGAAGAGCAACCGCTGACGCAACGGGTGGGCGAGTGCCGCGAACTGCTCAGGCGCACCGATCTCCAGGACGTCTTCATGAGGCGGCAGGTAGGAAGGCTGATCACCCATACCGAAAGTGTCCAAACTCTTTGACGCTTTCGCAAGGGCAGTGCTCTACTCCCTGTCATGACTACTTCAACGAAGCTTTCGCCGGCCCCTGTCATCGATGAGACGGTCCGGCTGCTGACCGAGCACTACGTCTTCCCGGAGGTAGCCGAGCAGCTCGCCGGCCTGCTGCAACAACGCCTGGCCGAGGGCGCCTACGACGTCGACGGCGCCGAGGAGCTCGCCCGGCTGGTCACCGCGGACCTGCAGTCCGTCAACGACGACCGGCACCTGAGACTGAAGCACCACGTCGACCCGGTCTCTCCGAAGCAGGGGGCGGCCAGCCTGGACGCCATGCGCCGAGACTTCGACGCCTCGCTGGGCGGCGCGCCCCGGGTGCAGTTGCTCGACGGCGGGGTCGCCCTGGTGGAGATGGCGCCGATGCTGTTTCCACTGGAGTGGGCCGCCGAACCGCTGGGCGCCGCGCTCACCCTGGCCTCCCGCGCCCAGGCGCTGATCGTGGACCTTCGCGCCAACCGGGGCGGCGACCCGGACACGGTCGCCTTCGTCTGCAGTTACCTACTCGACGAGCGCACCCACCTCAACACCATGCACTGGCGCCGCGGCGACCGCACCGAGCAATCCTGGAGCCTGCCGCACGTTCCCGGCGCGCGCTTCGGCGGCAGCAAGCCGTTGTACCTGCTGACCAGCGACAGCACCTTCTCTGCCGCCGAAGAGCTGGCGTACGACCTCCAGCAGCTCGGCCGCGCCGTAGTGGTCGGCGAGCGCACTCGCGGCGGCGCACATCCGTGCAAGGGCTGGACCGTGCACCCGCACCTGGAAGTCACCGTCCCCACGGGCCGCGCCGTCAACCCCGTCTCCCAGACGAACTGGGAAGGCACCGGCGTGCAGCCGGACGTCCCTTGCGCTGCTGCTGACTCCCTCGACCACGCACACGCACTGGCCCTCGCCCGTCTCGCGGGCTGACCCAGTCGAGGGGAGGTGACGCGTGCTACGCAGCAGCCTCACGAAGGGGCCCGGAACAGGCCGGGCCCGCTTCCGTACGAGCCGGCCTTGGGCGAGATCGGCGTTGACGGCCCGGTCCTCGGAACTGACCACATGGGACGGGACGCGGTAGTTGGAACCAGTAGCGGTGCGGAGCGTCGGCCGGGGCAGCGGCCGGTGCCGATGAACCTGTCCGAGAGGCGCGGGCGAAGCGGCCTCACCTGGCGGGTGATGACCGCCGTGCACATCACCAGGGCACGACGCCGGCGTCGTTGAAGAACTGGCCGGTCGGGCCGTCGTCGGGGAGGGTCGCGAGCTTGATGGCGACCGCCGCGCCCTGTTCGGGGGTGCGTACGCCGCGGAAGCCGTTGAGGTCGGTCGCGACGTAGCCTGGGCAGCCGGCGTTGATCAGGATGTTCGTGCCGCTCAGCTCGCGGGCGTATTGGAGGGTGACGGCGTTCAGGAACGTCTTCGACGGCGCGTACGCCACGGCGATCGGGCCCGTCGTATGCTCTGCGGCGGGTCCTGACTGCCGGGTGAGGGAGCCGACACTGCTGGACATGTTCACGATCCGTGGTGAGGCGGAGCGGCGCAGCAGCGGCATCATCGCGTTGGTGACGCGGATGACGCCGATAACGTTGGTCTCCACGACCGTTCGGATGGTGGCGGGATCGACCCGGGTGGGCTCCTGCGGCCAATCGCCGGTGATGGCGGCGTTGTTGACGAGGACGTCGAGGCGCCCGGCCCGTTCCTCGATCAGCCGTGCGGCGGCGGTCGCGCTCGCGTCGTCGGTCACGTCCAGCGGTACGCCGAAGGCGTCGACGCCGGCCGCGCGCAGTCGCTCCACCGCGACCTTGCGGCGCTGGTCGTCGCGGGCGCCGACGCCGACGCTCCAGCCGAGGGCGCCCAGGCCCGCGGCGATCTCGTGGCCGATTCCCTTGTTCGCGCCGGTGACCAGCGCAATCGTTCGTTCGCTCATGGAGACCATGCTGCCCTTGGTCTCCGGCGGGGGTCCAAGACCGATTGGGTGGGCGACGATACCGTCAGGGTATGGATTCGGAGTACCGTGGCCGGATGGAGACCCGGGAACTGCGCTACTTCGTCGCTGTCGCTGAGGAGCTGCACTTCGGGCGCGCCGCGCAGCGGCTCGGGATCGCGCAGCCGCCGCTGTCACGGGCGATCCAGCAGCTCGAACGCCGGCTCGGGGCAGTACTGCTGGACCGGACCAGCCGCACCGTCACGCTGACCGAGGCCGGCTCGGTGCTGCTGGCCGAGGGCCGGGCCGCCCTCGACGCGGTCGACGCCGCCGAGCGCCGGACCCGCCGGGCCGCCCTTTCGGCGACCGGCCGACCCGGCCTGGTCCTGGTGACGAAAGCCAGCGCGTCCAGAGAACTGCTGGCGAAACTGCTCGACGCGTACACCGCCGAACCCGGCGCGGTCCCCGTCGAGGTCATCCTGTGCGGCCCGGCCGAGCAGGAACGGCTGCTGCGCGAGGGCCGGGCCGACGTGGCGTTGCTGCACAGGCCGTTCGACTCCACGGCCAGGCTCCACGCCGAAGAGCTCAGCACGGAGGGCCAGGTGGTGGTCCTGCCGGCCGGACATCCGCTCACCGCTCGGGCCCATGTGCACATGACCGACATCACCGACCTGCCGGGCCTGCCCCTGCCACGCTGGCCCAATCCCGATGGCACCTACCCACCCGGCCCCGGCCCGCAGGTCCGCGACCACGCCCAGTTGCTGCAGCTCGTCGCGCTCGGCCGGGCCTGCGCGGTCTCACCGGAGTCGTGCCGAGCCCAACTGCACGGGGACCTCGCCGCCGTGCCCGTGCTGGACGCGCCGAAAGTCACCACCGTGATCGCCTGGCCACCGCACAGCCGGTCCAGAGCCGTCTCCGACCTCGTCAGGATTGCGACGCATCTCCAGTAGTTCCCCATGCCTGGCCCGGTCCCACCTACCGTGACCCGGCTCACCACAACGCAGCGTTACGGAAGCAAGAACCGCCAACTACTGCGCTCGCCGCCGGGTGGAAATCTCGGTCGCATCCAGTTCAAGGCGTAGCTGCGCCCTCGGGGCAGTCCGGCAGTTACTTCAATGTGCGATCGGAGCGTGTCTTGTGGTGCGTTCAGGGGTTGTTGGGGAGGCCGAGGCAGCGGGGTCGTCTGCGGGTGGCGGTGGGACTTCGCGCCGGCGCGGGGCTGTCGGGCTGGTTCAGAGGCTGGCTTTGTCCGCCCAGTAGGAGTGCTCGCGGTGGCTGGTGAGAGTGTGGGGGTGGTCGGCGCCGAGCACCCGGGTCTGGTCTTTGATCAGGTCGCCGTACAGGGCATGTGCGGCGGCGGGGTGTCCGGATCTGCCGGTCCAGCGGGCGAGTTTGTGGCGGCTCCACAGGGTTCTGATGTGGTCTGCCCCGACGAGCCGGGCCAGGTCGGGGACGAGCGCCTCGAAAAGGGAGCGTGCTTCTTCCGGTGCTCCGGCTTCGCCGGTGAAGTGCGCCTGGTCGTGGCGGGCATCGAGGGTGGCGTCCTTGCTGGGAGGGAGGCTTCCGTTGAGATCGGCAAGCAGCGCGTTGCACAGGTCGCGTGCGTCCGCGGGGTTGCCGCTGCGGCCCGTCCAGCGGGCGATTCCCGCCCTGGCGGCGAGTGTGCCGGGGGCGCCGGCTCCGTGGGCGCGTTCGTGGTCGGTGATGAGTGCGGTGTAGAGGTCGAGTGCGGTGGTGGGGTCTCCGGCTTCACCCGTCCAGCGGGCGAGGCCGCGCCGGGTGGCGAGTGTGCCGGGGTCGTCGGGACCGAGGATGCGTTCGTGGTCGGTGATGAGTGCGGTGTAGAGGTCGAGTGCGGTGGTGGGGTCTCCGGCTTCACCCGTCCAGCGGGCGAGGCCGCGCCGGGTGGCGAGTGTGCCGGGGTCGTCGGGACCGAGGATGCGTTCGCGGTCGGTGATGAGCGCGGCGCAGAGCTCGCGTGCGGTGGCGGGGTCTCCGGCCTCGCCCGTCCAGTACGCGTGGTTGTGGCGCGCGGCGAGAGCCTCGAGGTTGTCGGGCCCGAGGGCACGTTCGTGGTCGGTGATGAGTGCGGCGCAGAGGTCGCGTGCGGTGGTGGGGTCTCCGGCCTCGCCCGTCCAGTCCGCGTGGTTGTGGCGCGTGGTGAGGGTCTCGAGGTGGTCGGGCCCGAGGGCGCCTTCGTAGTCGGTGATGAGTGCGGTGTAGAGGTCGCGTGCGGTGGCCGCATCTCCGGCTTCACCCGTCCAGCGGGCGAACAGAGCCCTCACGGTGAGGGTGTCGGGATCGTCGGCCCCGAGGGCGCGTTCGTGGTGGGGGATGAGTGCGGCGCAGAGGTCGCGTGCGGTGGTGGGGTCTCCGGCCTCGCCCGTCCAGTACGCGTGGTTGTGGCGCGCATTGAGGGTGCCGGAAGCCTCAGGGCCCAGCACGCGTTCGTTGTCGGTGATGAGTGCGGTGTAGAGGTCGCGTGCGGCGGCCGGGTCTCCGGACTTCCCTGTCTGGTTGGCGTGGTTGTGGCGTGTGAGAAGGGTGTTGCGGTCGTCGGCACCGAGGACGCGTTGGCGGTCGGTGATGAGTGCGGCGTACAGGTCGCGAGCGGCGGCCGAGTCTCCGGCTTCCCCCGTCCAGGAGGCAAGGGCGTGCCGGGTTTCCAGGGTCTCGTGGTGGTCGGGGCCCAGGGCGGTGGTCTCGTCCCGCAGGATCCCCGCATAGAGGTCGCGGGTGGCAGCGGCGTCTCCGGTCTTCCCGGTCCAGTAGGCGTGCTTGTACCTTCTGGCGAACGTGTCGGGGTAGGTGGGGCCCAGCAGCCGGGTGGAGGCGCGCGCGAGTGCGCCGTAGGCGGCCGCCGCCTCGGCGGCGTCTTCGCGCGCCTCCGCTGTCTCCGCGGCGGCGCGCAGCTGTTCGAGGCTGCGGTTGTCCGTGTCGTTTTTGCCGGTGGTGGGATTGTCCGGGATGCTGCCGTGCGCGACGGGGTCGAGACCGAGCTCGGTGCTGATACGGGCGATCGTGTCGTCGTCGGTGTCGTTGACGGCCTTCACACGGGCCAGGGCAGCGTCGATGTCGTCGCCTTCGGCATCCCGAGGCGCCCTGTCCGCTCCTGAGTGCGGTCCGCCGGCGGGTTGCGTCGGCGCCGGAACGCTTTCGTGTGAGGGGGAGTTGGGTTCGCGCAGGCGGTCGAGCTCATCGGTGAGATGGTCGATCTGCTCCTGCAGCCGGGAGGAGAGGGCTTCGGCTTGGCGCTTCTTCTCCTCGGCCCGCTCCAGCTCTTCCTGGGCTTCTTCCTTCTGGCTGAGGGCGCGGCTGAGCCGTTCGTCGGCTGCGTTGACCTCTGTGTCTGCGGCGTCGTTCTTGAGCTGGTCGCGCTCTGCGGTCAGCCCCGTGACACGCTCCTGCAGCTTGTAGATCATGCCCAGCAGCACCATGATCAGTTTTGCGGAGTTGTCGGCTGCCTGCCTCAGCTCGCTCTGCTGTTCCAGCGAGCGGGTCAGCCGGTCGTAGGTCTCGATCTGTCGCGCCTGCGCGGCGGCCACATCCACGACACCACCCGGCAGCCGCGGGGTGAGCACTTCTCCTGTGTGGCGTGGAGGGCGCATCGCGTCCCGTAGCATCCCGGCCGCCTCTCCCTGCCGCCGCTCGCGTAACTGGGGCGGCACGGTAGCCGTGATCAACGCAGCCACGAACTGCTGCGTCGGGACCTTCCCGGCCAGGTAGGTACTGACCTGAGACTTGGAGACGTTCACCTCGGCGGCCAGCTGCGCAAGCGTCTTGCCTGACTCGTCCACGCGTGCCCGCAGGAACATCGCCAGTCTTCCGGCCTGCGTATTCTCCGGGCGGATCGGCCCCCACGGCCGCCCGCCTGCAGCACCCCTGCCCGGCATCCGGCGCCCCCCTGTACCAGTTGCCCATGGTGTTCTGGACAAACACCTCTGCATCCGGAACATACCTGCGATGTTCCGCCGAAGAGGTCCGGACAACCCAACTGCCCACGAAGGTCTGGCCTGTGCCGCAACACCGCGGCCTCCGACGGAAGGCCAGATCCACATGAACGAGATCATCTCGATCGCCGCCGATGTCTTCGCCCTCATCGGCGCGTCCATCAGCATTGCCTTCGAAGTCCGCCGTGCCCGTAACGAAGCGGGCAAGGCCGCCCGCGACGACACCCAGGAGTGACAGCCTCGGCCCGCCCCCGCGCCGCCCGCCCAGCCGACGAGGAACTTGCCGACCTCGTGGAGCAGGCGCACCTGGAGCCGCAAGACCTCCCCGGGGCACCGGTCACGATCGTCGGCACGGTCATCGGCCGCGACGAGGATCGGTCTGAGCCGTCGCCGGCCGAGGATGGCACCGGGGGGGGGCACGGCGGCGAACCCTTGGTCCGAGGCGACTCTGAACCACCCCATCGCGGCTGCCGGCGCCCGGTCGCTGCCATCTCGTTGTCCAAGACAACCCTGGACAAGGACCTGACCAGCACAGACGTGGCGGCGTTGCAGGTGTCGGGTGGGTGGTGCGGGTCTGCCCCAGATCCATGGCCGGGCTCGTACGACACCCCATTGAAGGTCAGGGGCCGCTGAGCCGGCCGGCGGTGGCCGCCACGGGGATCGGGATTTCGAAGTGGACCGTCCCGTAGCCGCCGTGCTCGCCGGTCGTTCGGGCGTCGCAGACCTCGTCGGCCATGCTGCGCCAGAAGGCTTCCGCGCCCGGGATGTCGACGTTCGTGTGCAGGTAGATCGTGTCGTAGCCCGGGACGCCGGCGGCGAACTCGCAGGCTGTCCTGACCATGGCGCGTGCCAGTCCGTGCCTGCGGTGGTCCGGGCGCACGTACACCCGCAGGAGCTGCGCCGTGCGTCCGGAGGGGTAGCGCTCGGTGAGCCGGCGCGGGTGCGGGGGGTGGGCGGGCCCGCGGGAGTTCAGCGCGGTGGTGCCGACCACTTCTTCGCCCAGGACGGCCACGACGAGGGTGTGGCGTGGGTGCCGGAGGTAGGTGCTGTCGATGTCGACGACGTCGTCGTGCCACTGGGGTACGTACCCGTAGTCGAACTCCCGGTAGAAGGTGTCGAGCATGACGCTCCGCGCGCCGGGTGCGTCCTCGGGCCTGGCGTGTCGTACCACGTACGGTCCGATCTCCTGCCCCTGCGTCAGGTCCCTCATGGCTCGGTGACTCCCTTCCGTCGCTCCGGTCTCGTGAGCGGCAGGCTACCGGAAATCCGCGCTATTGGAAATGAAAACGATGTCCGGTAGCTTCCTGCTCGGTTGGTGCGGACGTCTGCCGTCAGGCGGCCCGCTTCGCAGGTATGCCCCACGGTCGTGGCGGCATTTCGAGAGGAAGTCCCTTGGCGCATCTGCTGGTTGTCGAGAGCTGGGTGGGGTCGATGAGCAGGCTGCTGCCCAGGGCGATCGGAGAAGGCGGGCACGAGTTCACCTTCGTCACCCGGGACCTGCACCACTACCTGCGGGCCGCCGGGTCCGAAGGCCCGCACCCGTTGCTGGCCGCGCGCAACGTCATCACCGCGGACACGAACGACATGGACGAGCTGCTGCCCCACCTGGAACGCCTGCACGCGGTGCTCGGCTTCGACGGGGTCGTCTCCTCCTGCGACTACTACCTGCCGGCCGTGGCCCGGATCGCAGGCCGGCTGGGACTGCCCGGCCCGACCGTGGAAGCCGTCGAGGGCGCCTGCCGCAAGGACCTGACCCGCCTGGTACTGGCCGAGGCCGGGGTGCCGGGCCCCCGCTACGCACTCTGCACGGACACCGCGCAGGCCGCGGCCGCCGCCCGGGAGATCGGCTATCCCCTGGTGGTCAAGCCCGTGGACCTGTGCGCCGGCATGCTGGTCCGCGAGGTCCGCGACGAGCGCGAGCTGGAACTCGCCTGCCGGGCGCTGGCCGAGTTCCCGGTCAACGCGCGCGGCCAGGACCGTACGCCCTCCGTCCTCCTCGAAGAGCTGCTCACCGGCCCCGAGGTCAGCGTCGAGACCGTCTCCTCCGGCGGTGCCACGGGCGTGGTCGGTGTCACGGACAAGAGCATCGGCGGAGCGCCCGCTTTCATCGAGACCGGTCACATGTTCCCGGCGGGCATCGCACCGGAGGCGGAACGGGAAGCGGTCGACACGGCCGTGGCCGCGGTGAAAGCCCTCGGCTTGGACCACGTGGTCTGCCACACCGAGATCAAACTGACGCCCGAAGGCCCCAAGGTGGTCGAGGTCAACCCCCGGCCCGCCGGCAACAGGATCACCGAACTCGTCCGGCACGTGACGGGCATCGACCTGGCCGCCGCCTGCCTGGACGTCGCCCTCGGCCGCACGCCCGACCTCACGCCGCGCCCGACCGGCGTGCACAGCGCCGCCATCGCCTTCCTGCTCCCCGACACCACCGGCACCCTCACCGGCATCCAGGGCGCCGACGAGGTCCGGTCGCAGCCCGGGGTGCTGGAACTCACCCTCGCCGAGCCGGGCCGTGCCGTCCGTGCCGCGACCAGCAACAACGAGTACCTCGGCCACATCATGACGGCCGACACCCGGGGCAGCGGGGCCCGCGAGGCCGCCGAGCGGCTCATCGCGCACCTGCACCCCACGTACGAACAGTGTTCGGCCGAACCGTCGGCGGTGCCCGCATGACCGCACCCGCCCTGCACGAGCCCGCCGTACGCACCGTCGACCAGCTCATCGAGGCGGTCCGCACCGGCAGTTACGGACCCGACCCCGCCCGGGAACGCATCGCGCTCGCCTTCACCACCGCCCAGGCGGTCCGGCACGCAGGCCGCAGCAGCGGATACCGCAACGAGGTGCTCAGCCTGCGCCTCGACGCGGCCGTCGGATCCTGCGCCGTGGAGCCGGGCGCGCTGCCGGCGGCGGCACTCGACGACTGTGTCGGAGCCTCGGTGGCCGAGCTCCTCGACCACCCGACGCTTCCCGTACGGATCGCTGCGCTCGACGCATACCTGAGCCGAGTACGCCCCCACACTCCCGATCACGGCGCCCGCCCCTACCCCCTGCCGGCCGGCAGCTCCCTGCACCGGTCCAGAGCCCGCGCCCGCGCAGTGATCGACCTGCTGCCGGTGACCGGGATCCGCCGGGTGCTCGTCATCGGGGTGGTCAACTCCCTGCTGGAACAACTGCGCGAGCGCGGCACCGATTACGTGCCCTGCGACCTCAAGGGCGGCGCCACCGAGTGGGGCGAGCCGGTACGGACCGACGCCCTCGCGGAGCTGGCGCACTGCGACGCCGTCCTCGCGTCCGGCATGACCCTCGGGAACGGAACCTTCCAGCCGCTGCTCGACCACGCCGCCGCCACCGGCAAGCCCCTGGTCATGTTCGCGCAGACCGGCAGTGCGGTCCTCCCGCGCTTCGTGGGCGCCGGGGTCAGCGCCGTGTCCGCCGAGCCCTACCCCTTCTTCTGGCTCGACGGCGGCCCGGGAGTCATCCACCGCTACGGAGGCAACCGGTGACCCTCGCGCCCCCGCTGTACCGTCCGCCGGCGCACAGCACTGACGCGGAGCTGCTGACCCTGGTCGGCCGCACCCCGCTCGCACGGATCCGTACGGAACTGCCCTACGCCCACCCGGGCTTCTGGGCCAAGCTCGAATGCCTCGGCGCCGGTGGGATGAAGGCGCGGTCCGCCGTGTCCATGCTGCGCGGTGCCCGACAGCGCGGCGAACTCCGCCCGGGCGCCACCGTTGTCGAGTCCACCTCCGGAACCCTGGGGGTCGGTCTCGCCTTCGCCGGACAGGCCCTCGGACATCCGGTCGTTCTCGTCGGAGACCGCGAACTCGAACCGTCCATGAGGCAGTTGCTCCGCGCGTACGGTGCACAGCTGGAGCTGGTGGAGCGGCCCGCCCCCGAGGGCGGCTGGCAGGCGGCGCGGATCGCCCGGCTCCGCGAGGTCCTGGCCCGGATCCCGGATGCCTACTGGCCCGACCAGTACAACAACCCCGACAACGCCGCCGGATACCTCTCCATGGCCGCCGAACTCTGCGCCCAGCTCGACCACCTGGACGTCCTGGTGTGCAGCGTCGGAACCGGTGGCCACAGTGCCGGGCTCATCGGCCCACTGTGCCGCCGCTGGCCGCGCCTGAGGGTGATCGGCGTCGACTCCGTCGGCTCGGCCATCTTCGGCCAGCCCGCGCGCCCCCGCCTCATGCGCGGGCTCGGCAGCAGCATCCACCCCCGCAATGTCGCCCACCACGCCTTCGACGAAGTCCACTGGGTAGGCCCGGCCGAAGCCGTCGACGCCTGCCGCAGGCTCGCCCGTACCAGTTTCGTCAGCGGCGGCTGGAGCACCGGCGCCGTCGCCCTGGTCTCCGCCTGGGCCGCCCGGGTAGAGGCCGGCGCAGTCGTCGCGACCGTCTTCCCCGACGGCCCGCACCGCTACCTCGGCACCGTCTACGACGACGACTTCTGCCACACGCACGGCCTCGACCGGGCCGAACCGGCCGCGCGCCCCCTGGAGATCGCACACCCGCACGCCACCGAGGCAGTCGGCTGGACCCGATGCCGCACCGTCGTCGCCCCGCGCGCGGCCGCCCGGCCGCACCTGCCCGCACCGACACGGGGAGAAGACGTATGAGACTCACCTGGCACGCCACCGAGCTGGAACTGGCCGAACCGCTGCGCATCTCCCGCTCGGTGATGGCCCGTCGCGACGCGGTCTGGGTCGCGATCGAACACGGCGGCCTCACCGGCTGGGGCGAGGTCGTCAGCAGCGACTACCTCGGCCTGCCCACCCCCCGCATCGTCCGGCACCTCACCACGGCACGTCCCGCGGTCGAACGCCTTCCCGACCCCGAGACCGCGTGGCACGCGCACATGGCCGTCGCGCTGCCCGGCCTGTCGGAACTGCCGGCCGGTGTGCTCGCCGGAGTGGAGGCGGCCCTGCTGGACCTGGTCGGCAAGAGGGCCGGCCGGCCCGCCCACCAACTGCTGGGTACGCACACCGCACCGGCCGCACAGACGGCCCGAACCATCGGCATCGTCGCGCCCATACCGGCGGCAGCGCAGGCCGCGCGCCTCGCCATGAGCGGCTTCACCGTCATCAAGATCAAGGCCGGATCGCCCGATCCGGCGGAGGACCTAGCCCGGGTGGACGCCGTGCGCACCGGAGCGCCCGACGCCGGCCTGCTCCTCGACCCCAACGGAGCGTGGACCGAACGCCAGGCCCACGACCTGCTCCCGCGCTTCGCCGACCTCGGCGTCACCGCCGTGGAGCAGCCCATCGCGCCGGGCAGCCCCGACGCGCTCGCCCGCGTGGCCAAGGAGTCCCCGGTGCCCGTCATCGCCGACGAGGACGCCGTCTCCTACGAGGACGCCGTCGCCCTCGCCGGACAGGTGCACGGAGTGAACGTCAAGCTCGCCAAGTGCGGTGGGATACGCGCCGCCCTGCGCATCCACGAGGCCCTGCGCGGCAGCGGCACCGACCTCATGCTCGGCTGCCTCACCGCCAGCTCGCTGGGAATCGCTCCCGCCGTGCAGCTCGCCGACCGGGCCCGCTGGGTCGATCTCGACGGACACCTGCTGCTCGCCGACGACCCGTGGACCGGCATCGGCGGCGCGGACGGCACCGTACGGGCCGCCGACCGGGCCGGACTCGGAGTCCGGCGCACCCCTACGGCGGTCGTCAGGTGAGGATCTCCAGCGCGATGCGGGGCTTCCCCCTCGCCGTACGACTGCTCCTGGTCAACCAGCTCGGCGTCAACACCGGCTTCTACCTGCTCATCCCGTACCTCGCCACCCACCTCACCGACGACCTGGGGCTCTCGGCCGCCGTCGTCGGCATCGTCCTCGGCCTGCGCAACCTCAGCCAGCAGGGCCTGTTCCTGATCGGCGGCTCGGCCGCCGACCGGCTCGGCGCACGCCGGGTGATCATCGCGGGCTGCGCCCTGCGCACGGTGGGATTCGGGTTGTTCGCCCTCGGCGACAGCCTGCCGCTGCTGATCGCCGCGTCCATACTCAGCGGGCTGGCGGGGGCCCTCTTCAACCCCGCCGTGCGGACGTACGTCGCCCAGGAGGCCGGGGAGCGCAAGGCGGAGGCGTTCGCGCTGTTCAACGTCTTCGCCACCACCGGGGCGCTGCTCGGCCCGCTGCTCGGCACCCTGTTGCTGCTCGTGGACTTCCGGGCGGCCGCCGTCACCGCGGCCGGCGTGTTCGCCGCCCTGACCCTCGCTCAACTGCTGGTGCTGCCGGCCCGTGAGGTACCGGCCCCCGACACCGGCGTCCTCGCCGACTGGCGCGAGACCGCGGGCAACCGTCGGTTCCTGGCGTTCTCCCTCGCCATGGTCGGCATGTACGGCCTGGAGAACCAGCTGTACCTGCTGCTGCCCCGCGCGGCGACCGACGCCTCCGGCTGGGGAGGCTCGGTCGGCCTGCTGTTCCTCACCGGGACCATCGCCAACCTGCTGTTCCAGCTGCGCATCACCCGCGCACTCAAAGCCCGGGGGAGCAGGGGGCGCTGGATCGCCACCGGCCTGGGCGTCATGGGCCTCGGATTCCTGCCCCCGATGCTCGTCGCGGGCACCGCCGCCGCGCACCCACTGCGGCTCCTGCCGGTGCTCGCCGGGACCCTGCTGCTGCACCTCGGTGTGATGGTCGCCCAGCCCTTCGTGATGGAGCTGATACCGGCCTTCGGGCGCGCGACCCTGACCGGCACGTTCTACGGCCTCTTCTACGCGGCCTCCGGAGTCGCCGCGGCCGCCGGCAGCGTGGCCATCGGCTGGTCCATGGACACCGCCGGCCACACCGGCCTGACCTGGCTGCCGTACGTCTGCTGCCTCACCCTCGGCCTGACCTCCTCCGCGGCCGTGACGTACCTGAACCGAAGACGGGCCCTGCCCGCCGACCGGGCCCCGGACCTCCCGCCCCCTCGTGCCACCGCACACCCCCGAAGCGAGCCCCGATGACCAGCGGCAACCTGCTCACCGACCACCCCGCCCTCTACGAGGAACGCTTCCCCGACCCCGAACGCCTCGCCGCCCGCTGGACCGAGGACGCACTGGCCCGCCACGGAGCCGGACCCCGCGTGCTCGACGTCGGCTGCGGCACCGGGCGGGACGCCGCCTGGATCCACCACCGGGCCGGCCGCGAAGTCACCGGCATCGACACCTCGCACACCATGCTGGCCCACGCGGGCACCCACCACCCCGGCCCGGGCTACCACCTGGCCGACATGCGCGACTTCGACCTCGGCACGACCTTCGACGCGATCGTCTGCCTGGACAGCGCCCTGCTCTACTGCCACACCAACGAGGACCTCACCGCCTTCCTCGCCCGCTGCCGCGCCCACCTCACCCCCGGCGGGCTGCTCGTCGCCGAGATGCGCAACGGGGCCTTCTTCCTCGGCACCACCGAACTCCTCGACGGCCCGCGCACCCACACCTTCACCTGGCGCGGCACCACGTACACCTCCCGCACCACCCTGTGGATCGATCACGGCGCACAACTCCTGCGCCGCCGAAGGACCTGGACCGCCGACGACGGCTCCCCGCCGGACGAGCAGCACTCCGCCTGGAGGCTCCTCTTCCCCCAGGAGCTGCGGCACTTCCTCACCACCGCCGGCTTCGAGGTCCTCGCACTGCACGACGGACCCGGACCCCGCACCGAACCGCCGTGGAGCGAAGGCGAGGCCCCGCACGGGACCACGAGTTCCGACCGCCTCCATCTCGTCGCCCGGCTCACACCCCACCCCAGCAACGGAGACACCCCCGCATGAACGACGCCCGCTCCAGCCTCGCCCGCAGAGGCTTCCTCATCGCCACGGGCGCCACCGCCCTCGCCTTCACCGCCGCCTGCGGCACCGGCGCCACCACCCCGGACGCCAAGAACGCCGCAGAAGGAGCCCCCAAGCGCGGTGGCAAGCTGCGCGCCGCCTTCGCCGGTGGCGGCGCCAACGAGACCCTCGACCCGCACGCCGCCAACCTGTTCGTCGACGCCGCCCGCGCCAAGGCCCTCTTCGACAAGCTCGCCGACTTCGGCGCCGACCTCGCCGCCGTCCCCAGGCTCGCCGAGCGCTGGGAGCCCAACGACGCCCTCGACACCTGGCGCATCACCCTGCGCAAGGCCGCCTTCCACGACGGCAGGCCCGTCACCGCCGAGGACGTCCTCTACAGCTACCGCCGCATCGCGGACCCCAAGGCAACCTTCCGGGCCAAGGCATCCCTGGAGCCGATCGACCTCGACGCCAGCCGCGCCCTGGACCCGGCCACCGTCGAGTTCAAGCTCAAGCGCCCGTACGCCGAATTCCCCAACGTCCTCGCCGCATTCGGTGCGTACATCGTGCCCAGGGACGCCACCGCCTTCGACGAGCCCATCGGCTCCGGACCGTTCGGCTTCGTCTCCTTCAAGCCGGGCAGCTCCCTCGTCGTCAAGCGCAACGACACCTACTGGGAGGGCGCCCCCCACCTGGACGAGCTCGAATTCGTCGTGGCCGGCGAGGAGTCGGCCCGCGTCAGCGCTCTGCTCGGCGGCCAGGTCGAGTACGCCCACGAGCTGAACCCGGCCACCGCCCGCACCCACGAGGGCAAGGGGAAGATCGAGATCGTCCGGCTCCCGGGCAGCGCGATGCAGGGCTTCGTCATGAAGACCGACCGGCCGCCGTTCGACGATCCCCGGGTCCGCCAGGCCTTCTTCCTCATCGCCGATCGCAAGGAACTCGTCGACGGCGCCCTCTCCGGCGCCGGCGAGATCGGCAACGACCTGTACGGCAAGGGCTACCAGTACTACCCCGCCGGTCTCCCGCAGCGCACCCAGGACCTCGACAAGGCCCGTGCCCTGCTCAAGGAGGCCGGGGCCGAGGGGCTGAAGGTCACCCTCGACACCGCGCCCGCCGCCACGGGCTTCGTCGAGGCCGCCGGCATCTTCAAGGAGCAGGCCGCCAAGGCCGGAGTCACCGTCGAGATCAAGGTCGGCAACAAGGACACCTACTGGAAGGACATCCTCAACGCCGGAACCTTCGCCTCCTACCGCTCGGGCGCCATGCCCATAGAGTCCCACATCTCCCAGCGGCTGCTGACCGGCTCCACCACCAACGCCACCAAGTGGCAGCAGAAGGACTTCGACGACCTCTACCGGCAGGCCCAGTCCACCCGCGACGTCACGCAGCGCGGCGCCCTCTACGAGCGGATGCAGCGCCGGCTGCACGACGAGGGCGGCTTCCTGATCTGGGGCTTCGCCGACTGGATCATCGCCACCGCGCCCACGGTGCACGGGGTGTCGAAGCAGGCCCCCGCCAACACCCTCGACTGGGCCCGCTTCGACAAGATCTGGCTGGCGTGACACCGCCCCTTTCGTGGATCGGCCGCCGCCTGCTCCTCGGCCTGGGGCAGACGGCGGCCGTCGTCCTGTTCATCTTCGCCCTCACCGAGGCGCTGCCCGGTGACGCGGCCGTCGCGCTCGCCGGGGACCATCCCGATCCCGCCCGCATCGCCCGCATCCGCGAGACGATGGGCCTGGACCGGCCCGCCCCCGAACGCCTCGCCGACTGGGCCGCCGGCCTCCTGCACGGCGACCTCGGCACCTCCCTGATCAGCGGACGGCCCGTCACCGGATACCTGACCGCCGGACTCGGCCCCACCTTGCTGCTGGCCGCCGCCACCCTCGCCCTGCTCGTCCCGCTCTCCATCGGCCTCGGGGTTCTGGCGGCCCGCCGCGAGGGCGGCCCGCTGGACCGGACCGTCAGCGCCCTGACCCTCGCCGTGCACGCCGTACCGGAATTCGCCGTCGGGGTGCTGCTCGCCACGGTCTTCGGACTGTGGCTGGGCTGGCTGCCGCCCACCGCCGTCGGCGCAGACGTGTTCACCGAGCCCGCCGTCCTGATCCTGCCCGTCGTCGTCCTGCTGTCGCGGCCCGTGTGCACCATCAGCCGCCTCGTGCGCGCCGGGATGATCGACGCCATGGCATCGCCGTACGTGGCCCAGGCCCGCCGCTACGGAGTCTCCGGCACCCGGATCACCTGGACCCACGCCCTGCCCAACGCGCTCGCCCCCGCCACCCAGCAACTGGCCCGTACCTGCGACTGGCTCCTCAGCGGAGTGATCGTCGTGGAGGCCCTGTTCGTGATCCCGGGCCTCGGCACCGTACTCATCGAGGCCGTCGCCGCCCGTGACATCCCGGTCGTGCAGGGCATGGCCGTGGTCTTCGGGATCGTCACCGTGACGGTCAACCTCGCCGCCGACCTGGCCGCCCGCCGCTTCGCACCCCGGTCCCAGGTGGCGGCATGAAGCAGGAACCGTCGAGGTCACTCCTCGCCCTCGGACTGATCGGCCTCCCCGTCCTCCTCGCCCTGGTGGGACCCTTCGTGGCGGGCCCGGCCGGCCCCCGCTCGGTCTCCTTCGCCTCCGGCGACGGGCACTGGCTCGGCACCGACTCCAGCGGACGCGACGTGTGGCAACAGGTGCTCCTCGGCGGCCGCTCCGTCGTACTCGTGGCGATCGCGGCCACCGCCCTCGCCTACCTCGTCGCCATCCCGCTGGGCCTCACCGCAGCCCTCACCCGCCGCACCTGGCTGGAAGAAGCACTGATGCGCCCCCTGGACGTGGTCATCGCGGTGCCCTCGCTCCTGCTGGTGCTGCTCGTCGCGGCCACCCTCACCCCGGGACCCGCCGGGCTCACCGTCCTGGTCGGCCTGGCCGCCGTACCCGACGCCGCCCGCGTCGTGCACGCGGCGGCCGTCGAGATCTCCTCCCGGCCGGCCGTCGAAGCACTGCGCATGCAGGGGGAGTCGTGGTGGCGGACAGCCATCGGCTACGTGGCCCGTTCCATGCGCCGCACCCTCGCCGCCGACGCCGGGATCCGGCTCACCGGAGCCCTCTACCTGGTCGCGACCGCCGCCTTCCTCGGCGTGGGAGTACAGCCCGACGCCGCCGACTGGGCGGTCATGGTCGACCGCAACCGCACCGGCCTCTTCCTCCAGCCCTGGGCCGTGGTCGTGCCCGCCCTGCTCATCGCAGGCCTGTCGATGGGCACCAACCTGCTGTTCGACGCCGTCCTCCAACGGCGCACCATCCGGAAGGGAGCGAGGCGATGACCCTCGTCGCAGAGGTACGGGACCTGCGCGTGGAGATCGGCGGGCGGGCGATCATGGACGGTGTGAGCCTCGCCGCGCGCGAGGGAAGGATCACCGCTGTCATAGGCCCGTCCGGCAGCGGTAAGACCACCACGGGGCTTGCCTTCCTGGGCGAGTACCCGGCCGGCGCCTTCGTCGACGGCGAGGTCCGTACACCCGAGGGCCCGGTCGGCTATGTCCCCCAGCACCCGGCCTCGGTCCTGAACCCCGCCCGCCGGGTGGGCGCGCTCCTCACCGACGTCGCCGCCCGCCAGGGAGGAGACCGGATCGAACGCCGGCGCCGTGTCGAAGAGGCCTTGCGGCTCGCTCAGCTTCCGGATCCACAGGCCGTGCTGCGCCGCTTTCCCCACCAGCTCTCCGGCGGACAGCAGCAGCGGGTCGTCCTGGCCCAGGCACTGCTGCTGGGCGCGCGGGTCATCGTGGCCGACGAACCCACCACCGGCCAGGACGTCCTCACGAAACAGAGCATCGTGGCGGAGCTGGCCGCCGTCGCCGCACAAGGCGTCGCCGTCATCCTGCTCAGCCACGACCTGGACGTCGTACGGGAGCTGGCCGACGAGGTCGTGGTGATGCGGGCGGGGAAGGTCGTGGACCGCGGACCCGCGTCAACCGTCCTGGACGGTCGCGTACCGGAGAAGCCGCGCGTTGCGCGACCCCCCCGCCCCTGCGGCCCGAAGCGTCTGGAGACCCGGAACCTGACCGCACGGCACCGCACCGCGCAGGGAGCGACCGAGGTGCTGAGCGACATCGAGGTCTCGCTCGGGGCGGGGGAGTGCCTGGCGCTCGTCGGCCGTTCGGGCAGCGGCAAGACCACCCTCGGCCGCTGCCTGGCCGGGCTGCACCGCGGGTACGAGGGCACGGTCCTGCTCGACGGGATGCCGCTGCCGCGAAGTCTCCGTTCCCGCACTCGTGCCGAACTGGCCGCCGTCCAGTACGTGTTCCAGGACGCGAAGGCTGCCTTCGACGAGCACCGGCCGGTCCTGGACCAAGTCGCCCGCACCGCGGTACGGCTCCGCGGAGCCGCACCGGGGGAGGCACGCCGTACGGCCCTGAACACCCTCGGCGACTTCGGCCTCGGCGAGAGCCTCGCCGGGCGCCGCCCCGGAGAGCTCTCCGGCGGCGAACTCCAGCGAGCAGCGCTGGCCCGGGCCCTGCTGGCCGGGCCACACGTCCTCATCTGCGACGAGATCACCTCCGGCCTCGACCCGACCGCCCGGACCACGATCCTCGACGCCCTCGGCCGCCTGCGGGAAAGCGATGAACTCAGCCTGGTGTTCATCACCCACGACCCCGCCGCCGCCGGCGTCCTCGCGGACCGGATCGCGGTCCTCGACGCAGGGCGGATCGTCGAGGCCGGCCCGGCCGATCAGCTGATCGGGATGCCGCAGCACACCATCACCAAGGAACTCCTCTCCGCCTCGCTGAAGGGCTGAAGGCACTGCCGGACCACGCGCCGCGATGCCGAACGCGCCGGGCCGCCACCCTGATCATCTGGCTCCGGACATGGACGCCGGCCAGCCCTCAGCGCAGCTCGTCCTTCAGCATCCCCATGGCGTACTGGTCGTACCACACGCCCTCCCGGTGGAACACCTGACGCAGTCGGCCCTCTTCGACGAAGCCGACCTTCTGGTAGATGTGGTGAGCCGCATGGTTCTCCGTGACCACGGTGAGGGAGATCTTGTGCAGCCGCATGGTGTCGAATCCGTACCGGCACATGGTGCGCAGCGCGTCGGTGGCGTACCCGCGGCCCCAGTGATCCTTCTCGCCCAGGTAGACGTCCAGCTCGGCGCAGCCCGTCTCCGGCTCGGCACCCCGCAGCCGCACCAATCCGATCAGCGTCTCCCCGTCACGTACCTCGATCCCGTACAGCGTGTCCCCGTACGTGTTCGGTCCCCGTCCATCGAGGCGTTTGCGCACCCCCTCCAGGTGCTGGTCGTAATACGAGTCCATCCAACGCATCACGTCGGGGTCGTTGTTCCACCGCCACAACGACTCCGCGTCGGACGGTGCCAGCGCACGCAGTTGCACGAGATCTCCAGGAATCATGGAGCGCATTGCACCACGGCGTGTGTGGGCGCCTCCAGCGAATTCCGCCTACAGGCAGTGAGCCACGCACGGTTCGGTGCCCCCCATCTGTCCACCCCTCCGCCGAGACCGTGATCGCCCGGACACGACCCAGCCGTAACGCCCGCCGGATCCGGGCCAGTTCACCGTGACCAGCAGGACGCCCGCCACCATCACTTCCGGCTGATTCCCGGGCAACACCTTCCGACTCGCGTACGTCGGGGCCAAACTCGTAGCTGATCACAAACTTGGCGGTGGCCCTTCGCGGCCATGGTGAGGAGAGCCTCGAGGTGCCGACACGACGTACGGGTGTGGTCGTTCTTGGGCTGTTCCTGGCAGGAGTCTGCGGGGCGTTGGCGATCGCCGTCGTGACCGGGTCGGGAGTGGCGTCGGCAGCCGCGGGTCTCCTTCCGACGCTTGCCGGTACCTACCTGGCCTGGGCGGCATTCCGGGCCGACCGCGTCGAAGCCGCCGCGGGCAGAGGACTGGAGCAGATCGCCGACGAGCTGGCTGTCGCCGTCCGCCGTCAGTGGGAAGCCGAGGCGCGCGTTCGGCGGCTCAACGATCCCTATACGTTGCCGGTGTCCTGGAAGCCGGCGCCCGGAGACCTGGTGGCGGAGTGGCGGCACATCACGTCGGCAGCCGCCGCATGGCCCGGCGGGCTGCACAGCGACCCAGGCGCCTGGGCATCGGGCCCCACCGCACTTGCGGGCACCGACGGCGCCATCGACAACGTACTGGAAAGAGTCCCTACCGGTCGGCTGGTCGTGCTCGGCGCACCAGGCTCCGGCAAGACCGTCCTGCTGCTTCGCCTGGTCCTCTCGTCGCTGGAGCAGCGACCGCCCGGGGGTGCTGTGCCGGTCCTCTTCTCCCTCTCCACATGGAATCCGTCCGAGCAGGACTTGGAGAGCTGGATGTGTGAGCAACTCCTCCAGGACTACACAGCACTGCGCGCACCGGTCCACGGCTCCCTGGAACGCATGAACTGGGCACAGGCACTGATCGCGCACCGCCTGCTGCTTCCCGTCCTGGACGGGCTCGACGAGATTCCCGCAGCCGTACGCCCGGCGGCGCTCAGCCAGATCAACGCCGCTCTGTCCCCGGGTGGGAAAATCGTCCTGTCCAGCAGGGAGCGCGAGTTCCGGGAGGCGCTGGCCCCCACCACGTCCGTCCCGTCGAAGTTGTCAGGGGCAGCGGGGGTGGCGCTTCAGCCGGTGAACCACGAGGTGGCGGCCGAGTACTTGCTGCGTGACTCGGGCGGTGCGGGCACGGCCGCGGCCGCGCGCTGGGCGCCCGTGACGAGCCACCTCGGCAGTGGCGACACCGCTCTTGCCCAGGCTCTCAGCACGCCGCTGATGCTCTTCTTGGCCCGCACCCTCTACAACCCCCGTCCCGGCGAACAGACCGGCTCCCTCCCGAATCCTGCCGAACTGTGTGACGCGACGCGCTTCCCCACGGCGAGCAGCATCCAGCAGTACCTCTTCAACGCCTTCATCCCGGCGGCCTACCGGCCCCACCCGGATCCCCGGAAGCGCCCCCGCTGGCAGGCCGCGGACGCTCAACGCTGGCTGGCCTTCCTCGGCGCCCATCTGGAATCGCGACTGCAGGGAACCACCGACTTCGCGTGGTGGCACCTGCGGCACTCCGCCCCAGGGCCTCTCGTCGGCCTTCTGATGGGGGTCACGAGTGGCCTGGTCGGTGGGCTTGTCGCCGGGTTCGGGGCGGACATCGGCATCGGCTTCGGTGCCGGTCTGGGAAGTGGCATCCTCCTGGGATTCGTGGTCGCGCTGCCGGTCCGACGGGTCAGCGGGCCCGGCCATGGCGCCCTGAGCGGACTCGCCGGTGGCCTGGCCGGAGGGCTCGTGGGCGGTCTGCTGTCGGGGCTGGCGAGCTTGCTGGACATCGGGTTCGCCGTCGGACCGGCGGGAGGCATCGCGGCCGGAATGGGGGTGGGACTGGCGGTCGGGCCCGCCAGCGGCGCCAAAGGCGGCCTGGTCGGTGGAACCGTCGGCGGGGCCACCGCCGGCCTCATGTCCGGTATCGGCCCTGGACTGCCGTCCGGGATCATCAACGGCGTGGGCATCGGCCTGGCAGTCGGACTCACGGCCTGGCGCGCGGGACGGAACGAGCCGGCACAGAGACTGCGCTGGTCGCCCGTCGGCGCGGCCGGCGGCCTCGCGGTGGGGTGCGCGCTCGCCCTGGCGGCCGGACTCGTCGCGGGGCTCGCTGCCGGGGTCATGGTCGGCCTCGTCACCGGAGCAGTCGGCACGCTCATCGCCGGGCTCACTGGAGCTCCTACGGACCTGACCGCGGCGGGAGACCCCAGGGCGGTATTGCGTCGCGACGTCCGCACCTTCGCATTGATCTTCCTTGCCATGACGCTCGCCATCGGGACCGTCGTCGATCTGGTGACCGGCCTGGCCGTCACCACCGAACTGCAGCTCGCCACCGATCCCACCGTGCTGCTCACCGCCGGCCTCGTTCCCGGTGCCGCCATGGGCGTCATCTCGGGACTCGCGATCGCCTTCACCCAGGCAGCCAGCGGGACGTTCCGCCTCGCCCATTGCTGGCTGGCCCTGCGCGGACGGCTGCCGTGGCGGCTCATGCACTTCCTGGCCGACGCTCATGAACAGCGAGGCGTTCTGCGCCAGGTCGGGGCGGTCTACCAGTTCCGCCACGCGGAACTGCAGCGCCGGGTGGCCGGCGGAGAATCCGTACCTACTCGCTCAGCAGCCGACGCGAGCAGAGGGGAGAGCGAGGTCGCCCGGTGAGCGGGGCCCCGCGCGATGCAGCGCAGCGCCGCCCCGTCCTTCGCTCCTCCCGCCACTCCTCGCCGCAGGACCCGCGCCCAGGACCCGCGGCATGCGCGGCAGGATCCGCTCGAGCCAGGAGCGGGTCTCGTGGCGTACGGACATGGCTCTGTGATGGGCGGCCCTTACGGTTAGCGGGTCGTCCGCACCAAGTTCTTCGGTGAGGGAGCCGATGAGCACGGCCAGCAGCTGTGCCCGGTCGGCGGCGGGTTCCTCCAAATGTTCCGCGAGACGGCCGCTTGATCGCTGTCGACGGGGTTGCCCTCACCGTGAACCACAAGTCACCTCAGCGAATCGGAGGCCCGTACGCCACCTCACATTCCCGGTGGCTACGTCGTCGTACTGATGGGGCGTCGGGCACAGGCAGCGAGGAACCACTGTCGACAAGCAGAGGACTCAACATGATCCGAAGAATGGCTTCGTTGCACGGTGGAAGAGCGGGGAATCGGTCGTCCCCGCACTCTGGACGCCCCTGCCGGTCGCGGCATTGATGCCGGCCGGCCAGATCGGCGGACGTCGAGGAGAACGACAACTCGGCCTGGCTGCCCGGTAACGCGGAGTCGGCCCGGGCGGGGTGCCCCACACCCTGACGACCCGGTTGGAGGGGCTGCGGGGGCCCGCAGCCGCCGGGCCGCTGACGGGGCCGGGCTCACAGCATGCTGGTGACCCGTGTGATTTCCCAGTCGCGAAATTCCGGGTACAGCTCGAGGGCGCGACGGCATACCGCGTACGTGCGACTGACGGCGTGCTCCAGATCCGGCGCGTGACAGAAGAAGACGCCGCGGGCGCCGGCCCGCGACGTATGTATCCGAATGTGCTCCACCCCGTCCTGGGGCAGACACACGGACCGCAGCGCGTTCAGAGAGGCGCGCTCAAGAGCCTGCGGTGCCATGAGGGGTTTGGTCAGTACGAACTCGACGAGATGCACACCGCGAACTATGCAGACGTCCAGAGTGCGGACGGTGGCACTTCGCGCGGCACGTCCGTGCCTTGGCACAAACGTGTCAGGGGATGGTGGAGCACATACGGAAAGGGGACCTGGCAGTGTTGGGGCCGTTGGGACTTGATGACGACACGGAAGCGGTATACCGGCTCATCCTGGAAAATCCTTCCATGGGGATCGATCACATGGGTGAAGTCCTAGGGCGGGAGCGGTCCGCTGTGAACGCGGCGCTCGACCGGCTCGCCGATCTCGCTTTGCTACGGCCCTCGCTGAACGATCCGAATTGCCTGCGTGCGGTGCCACCGGAATTGGCGCTGGAAGCCCTGCTCGCCCGCCATCAAGCCGAACTCGCGCGCAAGCAGCAGGAGATCGAGCAGAGCCGGGTGGCCGTCGCGGGGCTGCTCGCCGACTATTCGGTACTGCGCGTCGGACAGCGCGCCGGAGGTGTGGAGCGGCTGGTCGGGCTGGACGCCATCCGCACCAGGCTGGAAGAGCTTGCCTATCGGGCGCGGCGCGATGCCCTCGCCTTCGCCCCGGGCGGGCCCCAGCCCGCCGCGAACCGGGAGGCGGGTAAGCCGCTGGCGGAAGCGACCCTGAAGCGGGGCGTCGGGCTCAGGACCGTGTATCTGGACAGCGTCGTCAACGATCAGAGGAGCCGTGAGCACGCGCAGTGGCTGGCCGCCTCGGGCGCGGAAATCCGCACGGCGCCCTCACTGCCGATGCGCATGCACATCATCGACCGGGAGGTGGTCCTGGTCCCGCTTGATCCGCAGGATTCCTCGAAAGGCGCGGTCGTGATCCACGAGGTCGGGGCCTTGGCCGGGTTCTGCGCCTTGTTCGACCAGGTCTGGGCGTCCGCAACCCCGTTCGGCGAGGCGCCGGCCCGAGGCGGTCCCGAGGTGACCGCACAGGAGATCACCCTGCTCAAGCTGCTCGCGGACGGGATGACCGACGAGGCCGCCGCCCGCAAGCTGGGGGTCTCGCTCCGCACTGAGCGGCGCATGATCACCGATCTGTCGAACAGGCTGGGGGCGGGCAGCCGCTTCCAGCTCGGCCAGCGCGCCGCGGAGCTGGGACTGCTCTGAGCCCTCCCCCCCCGCCGCGCCACAGGGCGCCTGACACGAAAGTGTCAGGCGCCTTTTGTGCCAGCTGAATGCTCTAGTCGTGGACTTCCATCGAGGACAAGATATTCATCAGCAGCCCGGAGCGGCCGCGCAGACAGAACAGACCAGGGGTGGGAAAAGAAGTGAACGCTATGAAGTCGCTGATCGTCGTTTCTTCCGGCGCACTGTCCCTGATGGCCTTCGGTGCCGTAGGCGCCGAGTTCGTCGAGGGAGAATCCACCAGCGCCGAATCCGTGGTGAGCGCACCGTTCGTGGCCGAAGGCGGAGTCGCCACGGGCGACGACTGGGGCTGGAGCTAGTAACCCAGGCTTCCCCGGCAACGGCGTGACGCTTCCCGACAACGGCGTGACGCTTCCCGACAACGGCGTGACCACGCGTCGACCCGGAGCGGGCTTCCCGACCCGGGCATGGCGATCCACGCCGCTCACAGTGCCCTCGCAGCCTTCGCACTCACTCTTCGGCTCCGTCGCTGTGTCTGAGACCGCTCGATGCGGCCTGGAAACCCGGCAGTAGGCCTGCCGGCCACCAGTGACTTTCTCCGCGACCGGCTCCGCGACTTCCGCACGCGCCGGGAATTTCTGGGCCGCTTCTCGCGACATTTTCTTCCGAATCGTATTCAGGGGTGGTTAAAGCATGTCCATTTCCTCTTCTTCGTCGCCTTCGCCTTCTCGGCTCTCCCACAAGCTCCGCGGCAAGCTCACCGGTCTGGCCCTGGCCACCGCCGTTGCCGCGCCCCTCCTCACGGTGACGGGGGCCACGACGGCGTCCGCTACCGCACCCACGGTCGCCTCGATCGCACTGAGCCAAGTGGGCAACGGCTGCTCGCCGTACTACGGATGCAACCATCCGAGCGCATGGTGCTCCGACTTCGCCCGCTGGGTGTGGGGTCAGGCAGGTGCCGAGGGCACCGGCACGCTCACGGCCGCCGCCATCAGCTTCAACACGTACGGCAGCCAGAACGGCACCTTCCACTCGACTCCCGAGGTCGGTGACGCCGTCCTGTACGACTCGGACGGCAGCCTCAGTGACGGCGAGGCCCAGCACGTCAACCTGGTCGTCGCGGTCTCCGCCGACGGCCGCAGGATCAAGACGGTGGGTGGCAACGAGAGCGGCGGCGTCCGGAACCACGACTGGTTCGACTGGCGTACCAACAGCAGCCCGGTCGGCGCCGGCAGGGCACTGAGATTCATCGGCCCGAAGGGCATCGCCGACAGCCCCAGCCCCGCCCAGGAAGCGGCTCCGGTGTCGGCGGTCGGGGACCTGACCGGCGACGGAAAGCCCGACGTGCTGGCTCGCTCCGGTACGGGCGACAAGACCCTGTGGATCTATCCGGGCCTGGGCAACGGCCACCTCGGCACGCGCATCGACAACGGCGGCTGGTCGACGATGGAGCGCGTCAGCGGCGTCGGCGACGTCACCGGCGACGGCCGGTCCGATGTGACCGCGGTGGAGAAGTCGACCGGCAAGCTGTGGGTCTACCCCGGCCAGTCCAACGGCCACCTCGGTGCCCGCGTCGACAACGGCGGCGGCTGGGGCGACATCCGCATCGCCGGCAGCCGTGACCTGACCGGCGACGGCCGGGGCGACCTGTTGGCCGTCGAGGAGGAGACCGGGAAGCTCTGGGTCTACCCGGGCCAGTCGAACGGGCACTTCGGCGCCCGCATCGATGCCGGCTCGAACTGGGACTCGATGAGTACGGTCGGAGGGGCCGGCGACCTGAACGGCGACGGCAAGGGTGACGTCGTCGCCGTGGAGGAGGCCGGCGGCAAGCTCTTCTTCTACCCCGGTCTGGGCAACGGTCAGCTCGGATCCCGTGTCGAGGCCGGTACGGGCTGGGGTGTGATGTCCAGCGTGAGCGGCGCCGGCGACTACACCGGTGACGGGAAGGCCGACCTCGTGGCCCGCGAGAACGACGGGCACCTGTGGATCTACCCGGGCCTGGGCAACGGCCAGTTCGGCGCCCGCGTCGACAACGGCGGCGGCTGGAACTTCACCGGCTGACCGCAGCGGGGGCCCGGCTTCACGCCAGGGCCCCCGCCCCTCGCCGGGCCCCTTGCCCCGGGCCCCTGCCTTCGAGCCTTGTGCCTACTGCCCCGGCGTCCCTGTCCCGGCGCCGAGCAGTCCTCTCTCACCTCTTGAACTTCTCCCTGCCCGAAAGTGGTCAGTCACCCATGTCCAAGCGTCTGCTCCAGTCCGCCGTCGCCGTCGCAGCCACCGTCGCCGCCACGGTCATCACCTTCCCGTCGGCCGCCCAGGCGGCCGAGCGCCCCGACTTCCAACTGCCCGCGCCCTGCGGTGAGACCTGGTCAGCCGCCACATACCCCGGCCACGACCCCCAGTACTCGGTCGACCTCAACCACTACCCGGGTGACGACACGGGCCGCCCCGTGGTCGCCAGTGCCGCCGGAACGGTGGAGGTCGCGGGCAACAGCGGAGGCTGGGCCGGTATCCACGTACGGATCAATCACGGCGGCGGTTGGACCACGCACTACGCGCATCTGTCCCGTACGGAGATATCCGCAGCTGCGACCGTCCAAGCCGGCCAGCTCATCGGCCGCGTCGGCAACACCGGCAAGTCCACTGGCCCACACCTGCACTTCGAACAGACGCTGAACGGTGAGGGCCGGCCCGCCGTCTTCGACGGAGTGACGTTCACGGGTGCCAGCCGCACGTTCACCAGCGCCAACTGCGGTTCCCCTGAGACACCTTCGCCGGCTCCGGTGTCGGCGGTCGGGGACCTGACGGGTGACGGAAAGCCCGACGTGGTGGCTCGCGCCGGAACGGGCGACAAGACCCTGTGGATCTATCCGGGCCTGGGCAACGGCCGCCTCGGCACGCGCATCGACAACGGCGGCTGGGGGAGCATCGACCAGGTCTCGGGCGTCGGAGACGTGACCGGCGACGGCAAAGCCGAGGTCCTGGCGGTGGAGAAGTCGACCGGCAAGCTGTGGGTCTACCCCGGCCAGTCCAACGGCCACCTCGGCGCCCGCGTCGACAACGGCGGCGGCTGGAACACCATGCGCATCGCCGGCGCCCGCGATCTGAACGGCGACGGCCGAGGTGACCTGCTGGCCACCGAGGAGGAGACCGGCACGCTCTACCTCTACCCCGGGCAGACCAACGGGCACTTCGGCACCCGCGTCGCCATCGGTTCCAACTGGGACGCGATGAGCACCGTGTCCGGCACGGGCGACCTGAACGGCGACGGCAAGGGTGACGTCGTCGCCGTGGAGGAGGCCGGCGGCAAGCTCTTCTTCTACCCCGGTCTGGGCAACGGTCAGCTCGGATCCCGTGTCGAGGCCGGTACGGGCTGGGGTGTGATGTCCAGCGTGAGCGGCGCCGGCGACTACACCGGTGACGGGAAGGCCGACCTCGTGGCCCGCGAGAACGACGGGCACCTGTGGATCTACCCGGGCCTGGGCAACGGCCAGTTCGGCGCCCGCGTCGACAACGGCGGCGGCTGGAACTTCACCTCATGAGCAGCAATCCGCCCACGACCAGGACGAAAAGGACAGCGATGCGGAGCGGGGCCCGTTCCCCCCGGCGTACACGGGCCACAGCCCTCGCGACCCTCGGCACCCTCCTCTGCGCCGTCGTCGGCATCGTGACCGCCTCGCAGGCCGCGGCGGCCATCCCCCACGTCCCCGACGCCTCGATCGCCACCCCGAACGCGATCACCAAGACCGCCACCACAGGGATGGGCCTCAAAGACCTCAGCCGCACGGACGAGCCCAGGGTGGACGCCTATCCGACCACCCACCCCGGCGTCACCCGCGCCACCCTCGCCGATGTGCTCACCGACACGGCGCACACCACCCCCGCCCGGCCGCTGTGCCACAACACCCACATCGACGGAGCCCAGGGCTTCTGCTGGTCGGAGACGGACGACGCCACGACGTATTGGTATCCGCAAGGGGTCACGCACGGCACTGTGGGAAGCCGCAAAGCCGTCCTGACCAGCTGGTACGGGCCGGGCGGCACCGAGCGGATCAGCGTCGCCGACGCCACGGACCCGTCCGCCGTGCGCTACCGGAATGTGCAACTCGTCGCGCTCACCGCGGACGGCAGCGGCTACACCGCGATTCGCGACGGCCACGCCAACGGAGTCGTCTGGGCCGGCACCCGCCTCTACGTCGCCAGCCTCGGAAGTTCCCTGAACGTCTTCGACACCACCAGGATCTGGCGCACGGACTCCGGTACGTACGTGCTGCCCCGGATCGGCAGCTACCAGTACACAGGGGCCGGCACCGGCTGCGGGACCTACTCGCCCGCTTCACTGCCGCAGCGCCCCTGCATCTCCGCGCTCTCGCTCGACCTTTCGGGGTCCAAGCCGGCCCTGGTCACCGCGGAGATGGACCCCGGGAACGTGGGCGACCGCTTCGACCGGTCCGCATCACCCCTCGTACGCTGGCCCATCGACCCCACGACCGGGGTGCTGAAGGCCACCGCCGGGGTCGTCCAGGCTCAGGACGCATACAGGTCACCCATCGGGGGAACCCAGGGCGTGGCCATGAACAACGGCCGGTTCACGCTCTCGGCGCCCTGCCCCGAGTACGTCGACGGCGGCGACACGCATCTTCCGAGCTGCCTCTACCACGGCGAGCTGGACGAACCCGTGTGGCTGATGACGCGCACCGCGATCTACAACCAGAACCTCTCCTACCGCCCCGACACCGGCGAGCTGTGGATGGTCAACGAGCGTCCGGGAGACCGCATGGCCTACCACACCGCCTGGCCGGAGCCCCCCGCGCTCGCCGGCATGATCCACCTCACCGCCGCGGACTTCACCGGGGAGGGCCGCGCGGACGTCGTCGGCGTCGAGGCGGCCACGGGCAAGCTGTGGCTCTACCCGGGCAACGGAGACGGGTCCCTCGGTACGCGCACGCAGATCGGCGTCGGCTGGGGCACCATGGGCAAGCTCGCCGCAGGCGATCTCACCGGCGACGGCGACGCCGATCTGGTCGCCGTCGAAAAGGCGACCGGCACGCTCCAGCTGTACCCGGGCAACGGGCAGGGCAGCCTGGGCGCTCGGACGCAGATCGGCACGGACTGGGGAGGGAAGCGGGACCTGACCGTGATCGACGTCGACCGCAACGGCAGGCCCGACCTGCTCGCCATCACCCCAGAGGGGGCGCTGATGGCATACCTCGGCAATGGGAACAGCACGCTGGCCAATCCGTCCCCGATCGGAGCCGGCTGGGACTCGATGAACGAACTCGCCAGCCCCGGCGACCTGACCGGCGACGGCAGGGCCGACCTCGTAGCCGTCGACCGCAAGGGCCTGCTGTGGGCCTACCCCGGCACCGGTGCCGGCGGATTCGGCGACCGCGCGCAGATCGGCAGCAACTGGCAGGTCATGCGCCAGCTCGCCGGTGCCGACTTCAACGCCGACGGCAAGGGCGACATCGTCACGGTGCAGGCCCCGCCCACAACGGGCGGACCCTTCTACCTCTATCCGGGAACGGGCGCGAACACCCTGGGACCGCGCGTCCAGATCGGGTCGAACTGGTAGCCCGCCGAGCCGGTCCTGAGCCAGAAGCTCAGGACCGGCTCGGCATCCCGACTCCGCGGGCCTGTATGCGTCACACACCACCGCCCCGGGATGAGCGAACCGTTCTGATTTCTCTGCCGCTCCAGGCCGTGAGGCTGGTGACAGAGCATCGTGCGGAGCACTCCCTCAAGCGTGCACCGCACATTCAGGCCTCCGATTCCCTCGGGCGGGGGCCCTGACCGTGGTTCGGGTCGGACAGCGACAGGTCAAGGCGCTCCAGGGGCGGTTGAGCGTGGGTGGGAAGCAGGTCGCGCGGAGCCGGAAGGAACGCAGCACTAGCCGGGACTTCCGTACAACCCTCTGTCCGTGTCGGCAGTCCAACCCCCTGATCCACACTGCTTTTCGGGGGAAGGACCCTGTCTGATGGGCGTACATGCCCGCGACCACGGCGGCCGGCTGGCCGCCACGGTGGCCACCGCAGCATTGATCGTCTCCGGCGGCTTCGTGCAGCCGCTGCTCACGGCGGGTCCGGCGGCGGCCGCGGTGGCGCCGCCGGCCTGGAATCGGCCCGCCGAAATACCCGGCACTTCTGCCTCCCCCGTCGGCAGGTGGATCACGATCGCCTCCGACGGGACCGCCGTCGCGGTGTGGCGGGGGAACGAGGACCCGGACGACGAGTACGGACCCTACCTGTACGTGTCCGTCCGGCCGCCGCACCAGCGGAACTGGAGCGCCCCGCGCGTGCTCAGCTCCGATCACACTCCGCAGTCCACGGTCCGGCTGGTGTCCGGCACCGACGGCAGCGTGACGGTCCTGTGGGCCGAGCACTGGTACGACCCGCTCGGCGAGTCCGGCCCCGCCGACCTGGTGGCCGCCACCCTGGCGCCCGGTTCCAGCACCTGGAGCAAGCACGCGCTCGTGAAGCACGAAGGCGCCTCTCCGGGCAAGGACATCGTGGCCGTCGGCCTCGCGGCCGGCCCCCGGGGCACCTTGACCGCCGTGTGGGAGTCGTCCCCGAACCCGGCCGACGCGGTCGAGAACACCGCGCGGACGATCACCACCGCGAGCCAGGCGGCCGACGGCACCTGGTCGGCACCGGTCGACATCGACATCGACACCGACGCGGACGGCCGGGTGGGCAGCCCCGACGTGACCGTGGACGCCAGCGGCACGGCCGTGATCGGCTACCTGGCCGACGGCGCTGACGGCCGGTACACGGTCAAGACCGTCACCCGGCCCGGACCGGCGGCCGCCTGGGGCGCGCCCGTGGTGGTGTCCGCGCCCGGCAAGGCCACCCGCGGACCCAACCTCGGCTCCGGACCGGACGGCTCCCTCGCGATGACCTGGCTGGAAGGCATCCCGAACGGCACGGCCGAGGCCGGCATCCGCGCGACGGTCCGCAGGACCGGCGCGGCGGACTGGGGTCCGGTCCTGGGCGTCCCGGCGAACGCGCTCGTCGAGTCGGTGGACGCCCCCGAACCGCTGATCGCTCCCGACGGCGACGTGACCCTGGCCTGGCAGGACTGGAGCGGCGACGCGGAGCGCGTCACCTCGGGCGTCTCCACGGCCACCCTGACCGCGGGCTCCGGCACCTGGGCCAAGGACAAGTACCTCGACCTGCAGGGCCGCGACACCCGGCTGCAGAGCGCCGCCATCGGCCCGGACGGCACCGTGCGCGTGCTGTGGGAGGAGGACACGACCGTCGGCGGCGTCCCGCAGCGGGTCCTCGGCCACGCGACGCGCACCACTTCCGACAACGCCTGGACCGCCCCTGCCGTCCTGCCCGGCTCCGCCCGGAACCCCGAGCAGCGGTACGGCGCCGGGGAGAACGCCGCCGTCGCCGCCGGCACCGGCGGCTCGGCCGCGGCGATCTGGAGGCGGGACTGGCAGGTCCTCCACACCTCGGACACCCTGGCGTCCCTCGCCGTGACGGGCTCCGCCGTTCCCGCGACGGCCGTGCTCGGCGGGAAGGCCACCGGCACTGCCTGGGCCCCTGTGTGGACCCTGAACCGGCCCGTGTCCTCGTGGTCGGTGACCCTGACCGACGCCGAGCGGGGCGAGGAGGTCCGCACCTTCGGCGGCAGCGTCCAGGCCCAGAAAATCACGGCAGCCTGGAACGGCCGTACGAACAACAAGGCCATCACCCCGAACGGGCCGCTCACATGGACGCTGAAGGCCACCCCGGCCGGCGGCACGGTCCCGATCTTCCTCGCGTCGGGCGCCGTCACCATGTCCGGCGGGGCAGCCGTGTTCCGCGACTACGGCGCGAAGACCGAGGCCCCGGACGGCACCGGCGACATCATGTCCGTGAACGGCACCAGCCTGCGCACCGCGTACGGGCACTCCGGCATCGACAACTTCAGCGGCAGCGTGACCACGACCGGCTGGCCCAAGGGTTTCCGCCCGGTCCCCATGGGCGACATGAACGGCGACCGCTGCAACGACACCCTGATCCGCTTCCCCGACGGCGAGATGCGCCGCTACACCCCCGCCTGCGGGGCCGCCCTCAAGCCGACGACCAGCCACAAGGTCCTGGGCAAGGGCTGGAACGCGTACGACATCATGACCTCGCCCGGCGACGTCAACAAGGACGGGCGTCCCGACCTGGTCGCCCGCGACCCCAAGACCGGCGTCCTGTACCTGTACACCACCACCGCTTCCGGGATCCTCGCCCCGCGGGTCTCCCTCGGCTCCGGCTTCAAGGACTACAAGAAAATCGTAGGAGCGGGGGGCGGTGGTCTGCTCCTGCAGGACAAGGGCAACGAGCTGTGGCGCATGAACAGCGACGGCTCCGGGAAGTTCGGGGCCCGTTCCCTCAGAGCGGAGAACTGGGGTGCGTCGTACAACGCCGTGGTCAACATCGGCGACCTCACCGGCGACCACGTCGGCCGCGGCGGCTCCTACTACTTCGGTGACGAGTCGCACGACCTCGTTGCCCGCGACACCTCGGGCACGATCTGGCGGATCCCCCTGGACGACATCATGAAGCCCGTCCGGATCGGCACCGGCTGGCAGGTCTACACCGGCGGCATCCACTAGGGCCTGTGTGATGTCGTGATCATTCGGTGGTCTTGAGTAGGTCGTCGATCCAGATCATTGCGGCGCGGAGGCGGAGGCCGGCGAGGTAGCTGTCCGGGTTTTGTCGTATCGGGTGGCGACGCCTCGCCAGGCCTTCATCTTGTTGATCAGGCGTTCGACGGTGTTCCCCAGCCCGCCTCGGGACCGGCCGAGGGCCTGGCGCGCCTGCGAGCCGACCGGATCCTCCAGTTCCTCCCCGTCCGCAGCCCCCTCTTACGTGCGCCGGCGGCGTGCTCGTGAGCACGGTTGATCGTGGAGTCGACGGCGACGGTCCACTCCACCCGGCCCACCGCGTCGTCACGGACCTGCACGTGCTCCAACAGTCTTGCCCACGTGCCGTCCGCCTCCCAGCGGGCAAACCGCTCGTAGACGGTCTGCCGCGGCCCATACCGCTCGGGCAGGTCACGCCACGGAGCCCCGGTCCGCAACCGCCGCAGCACACCTTTGACCACCTGCCGGTGATCACGCCGCGGCCGACCACGCCCATCCACCTGCGGCAACAAGGGCTCTATCCACTCCCGCGCCGCCTCCGGTCAACTCACCTCGACCTGCCACAAGATCAAGACAGGCCTTAGCATGGGCACGCCATCCCCCGCGCCCTGTCCAGCCGACGGAAGACACCCATGCGCCTCCAGCGGATATCCGCCGCGACCGCGGCCCTCGCCGCGCTCACCACCCTCGCCACCGCCTGCGAGGACTCCCCGAAGCCGGGCCCGCCCGCCGCGAGCCCCTCCGCGAGCGCTCGGGGCGCCGCCCCCGCCTCTCCCACGGCCGCCGGCGCCGCGCCCGCCACGCTGGCCGGGGCGCAGGCCCACGTACAGCAGTACACGTCCTGCGAGAACCTCAGCACCGACCCGAACGACAGCCGGGTGCCGCTGAGCGGGTTCATCGGCGCCGGGGACTGGGGCATCACGGAGCGCGGCGTCTGCACGGACGAGAAGGCGCGGGGCGAGATCGTCCTCTTCCCGACCCCGGACATGAAGGCCTTCCAGCAGGCCGCCAAGGACAACGCCGCGAAGCTGCTCGCCGAGGGCCGGGTCGACACCGACCTCGCCAGCCGCACGGTCGTGGGCAAGACCTTCGCCCTGACCGCGCTCAAGACCGCCACCGCCGTGTCCCTGGTCGACCCGCCCAACTCCGACCTGCGCATCCTGAGCTGCAACCCCGACATCTTCATTCCGGAGGGGTTCAAGAAGGAGAAGGCCCTGGTCGAGGGCTGCTTCCTCACCGACTACGTCAACAGCCCCGACGGCCAGGGCAGCCCCCACCGCGGGGCGGTCCGCGACCCCTCCACCGAGGGAGCCGCGAAGCCGGGCCAGCCGTCCACCGGCAGCCTGGGCCTGCCGAGCGCCGGCAGCATCGCCGAGCTGAAGACGCTCGTCAGCCCGCACACGGTCGACTGCACGAGCATGAAGGTCACCGACGAGCAAGTGCAGTCGATCGACTACATGCCGGTCGTCGACGGCCCCGCGAGCGCTTGGGGCGTCAAGCAGCGAGCGGTCTGCGGCCAGCTCGGCGGGGAGCAGCGCGCGCACAACCTGAACTGGCTGGACACCGTCTCCGACATGAAGACCCTCCAGACCAAGGCCAAGGCGGCGCAGCTGGCCGACCTGCAGG
This sequence comes from Streptomyces sp. NBC_00239, assembly GCF_036194065.1. Lineage (NCBI taxonomy): Bacteria > Bacillati > Actinomycetota > Actinomycetes > Kitasatosporales > Streptomycetaceae > Streptomyces > Streptomyces sp. NBC_00239. Next base: position 8,231,518 of record NZ_CP108095.1, read on the forward strand.
ACGACGGGCGCCTCAAGGCCACTGCGAGCAAGCTGCTGGTCGGCACGAACATCGCCGTGGAGACCAACAACGCGAACGTCCGCCGCGGGCTGTACCAGCTCCAGTTCCTGTACCTGAACTGCGAGACCGGCTTCACCGCGCCGGCCGGCTACCGGCTGGAGAAGGCCCAGGTCGAGGGCTGCGTCCTGACCAACTACGAGCGCCCGAGCTGACACACGGCCTCCCGGGGCGTGCGCGGCGCGCCCTGGGGGGATCGACTGGGGTGTTCCGCCATCCGCGCACCAGGAGCACCAGGCACCAGGAGCCGCCATGTCACTCTTCATCCCGGATTTTCGACGACTCCGTGGTCGTCCGCGGCGGCGTACGACCAGACGGTCTGCCATGGCACACACCACTCGGGCAGGTCACGCCACGGAGCCCCGGTCCGCAACCGCCACAGCACACCTTTGACCACCTGCCGGTGATCACGCCACGGCCGACCACGCCCATCCACCTGCGGCAACAAGGGCTCTATCCACTCCCACGCCGCCTCCGTCAACTCACCTCGACCTGCCACAAGATCAATCATCAGACAGGCCTTGGCGCGACCCCTTCGCCCCCGGGGGGAGTGCTCAGGCAGGGGCTCAGTTGAGGCCGCCAGTCAAGGGGCTGAGGGGTGAGCCCTTGTCCCCGCCGCCGGTGCCACTGTCCGAAGTGTCGTTCGAGTTCGGGGGGCCTTTCTGTGGGGTGCTGCCCACACCCCCGCTCACCCCGACCCGGGTCCCAGGCGGCGTCTCCCCCGTCCCGGGATCCGCAGGCGTATTCCGCCCCGCACCCTTATCTGCGTGCTTGTTGAGAGAGGATGGGGTGGTGATCCGCCACGACCCTGAGATACAGGCTCTGTTCCGCCGCTATTGCGCGCCCGCGCGCCGCTACCTGAAGCTCGGCGGATCGGTACTTCGTATGTCGCGCGAGGAGTACGAGCCGTTCGTTCACGCCCTGGCCGCTGATGCGCATGCCGTCTCCGACGCCGAACTCACCATCCTCTTCGAAGGCAGTTGGAGAGAGCGGCGCACCGCGGCATGGCTCGCCGCCGTCTCGCGCCGTGACCACTTCCGCGAGATTCTGGGAGCACTGCTGCTGGAGAGCGAGGTGTGCTGCGCGGGTGGGGCCTACTGCGTGGCGCTGGCGAGTTTCGGCACCGCACGGGACGCCGACCTGCTCGCCGCTTACCTGGATCGCTACCTGCGTCGGCCCGACCTCGCCTATGACCAGCCCACAGCCATGGGCGCCCTGGCGTACACCGACTCCGTCCTGCACGGCGACCGGGCCGGCCAGTTCCTCCAGGAAGGCGGTCTGTGGCCGCAGTGGTGGCAGGACGCGCCCCACATGCACGGCGATGATGGCATCTCCACCTACCTGGGCGGCATCCGCCTCGCCTGCACCGTCGTCGACGAATGCGCCAACACCTGAACCCCTTTGGTTTCGTTCAGCCTTGGCGTCGCCGAGCAGGCTGGCCCGACGTGCAGGTTCTCGAAGTCCGTAGCGCCGAGGGCCATCGGGTTGTAGTAGGCGAGCCGTTTCGTTCGACCCGCAGGGCTCGGCACATCTCTACTGGCCCTGGCCCTGGCGCAGGAGCCGTCCGGTCCGGGGTGCGGAAACCGAGTATGTGCCGAGTGCGCGGTGCCGTATGGTCCGACTTCCCGGGCCGCGGTACGCGCGGCCGGCATCCAGAGAGCGACGATCGACATGACCAGCCGGCAAGCAACGACGACCCTGTGGCGCCCCACCGGCCCCAAGGAGCTGGACCTGGTCCGTGAGCTGAACTGGCGTGCGTGGCCGCCGCGGTTGCCCGAGCAGCCGATCTTCTACCCGGTCCTCAACGAGGACTACGCGATCAGGATCGCGCGGGACTGGAACGTGAAGCACGACGGCGCCGGCTTCGTCACCCGCTTCGAGATCGACTCGGAGTTCGTGAGCCGGTACCCCGTCCAGCAGGCCGGCGGGCAGACGATCCTCGAGCTCTGGGTTCCTGCCGAGGACCTCGACGACTTCAACGCGCACATCGTCGGCGAGATCCAGGTGATCCACGAGTTCCACTGAGCGGGGGAGCGGGGGGAGCGGGGGAGCCGATCGAGGGCATTGTCGCCTGTCGGCGCTTGAGTCACCGGGGAGGCCGCAAGGTGGGCATACAGGGGTTCTCGGCTCTACGTCACCCCGGAAATCCCATGTTCCCGTGCGAGGCGGCACGGATCCGTCGTTCCAGCCTCACGTCCGCGGGGGCAGGGCCGGGTTGATTCCGTCCACTACATGGGGTCCGTTGCAGTGCGGCCACGGCTCGTCGGCTGGCCATAGCAGCGGTCCGCCGATGGAGCTGTCCTGCGGTGACGGAGACCCGGGGCGGGTGCAACCGGGTCGCCGTGCGTGCCAGCGGAGCCAATTGAGGGAAGACCGCGGTGACGTCGAACGGCCGCGGCGGAGTGGTCGGGGCGTTGTTCATAGCGGCGATCTTGCCAACTGACTCTGACAACGGCGCTCGCGGCTACCAGGGCTTGAACCCCAAGCGTCGTAGTTGGCCGGCAGGGCCGACTACGACGCCAAGTCACAGCCGTTGTGACTCGGCGCGTGACCTGGCGAGTTGGTGCCTGGCCTGGCGGCGCGCTGAGCGCTTGGGTTGGCGGGCGGGTGGTCAGAGGACGGCGAGCCGGTCCACCAGTAGCTCTACCCTCCGTTCGGCGTCCTCCGACGGCAGCCGTCCTGCCCGGGTCAGGGTGGCCAGTCCGTGCAGGGCCGCCCAGAACACCTCGGTGAACAGTCCCGGGTGGATGCCGTCCCCGGCGACGTCGCCGAGGCTTTCCAGCAGGGCGGCGAAGGCGTCCTTCAGCGGCTCGGGGGTGTCCTCGTGCGCGAACGCCAGGCCGCCATCGAGCTGGAACATGGCGTCGTAGACCGCCGGGTTGCGTTCGGCGAAGTCGAGGTACGTGCGGGCGAGGGCGGTGACCCGGGCGCGCGGGCCGTCCGCGGCGGAGGTCGCGGCCCGCAGTGCCGCGGCCATCTCGGCTGCGCCCTCGAGGGCGACGGCGCCGATGATCTCGCGCTTGCCGCGGAAATGGCTGTAGAGGACGGGCTGGCTGTATTCGATGCGCTCGGCGAGCCGGCGGGTGGTGACCGCGTCCCAGCCCTGCTGCTCGGCGAGTTCGCGGGCCGTGGCCACGATGAGGCGCTCGCGGTCCGCCCGTTCGCGCTGCTTGCGTTCCTGTACCGACATGAATCGATTCTAGCACCGCTAGACAATCGAGCGGCAGTAGTACTAGCTTTGCCTCATCAGCTAGCAACGCTAGATCCCAGGAAGGGTCATCATGCTCAACGCACTCGAGGTCTTCACCACGGTGGTCGTCGGCGTGATGGTGGGGGTGGAGTTCTCCGTCGCCTTCGTCATGAACCGGATCTTCAACGCGCTCCCGGAGGACAGTGGCCAACTCGGCCGCGCACACGGGGGCCGGATGCTCGGCGCCGTGATGCCGGTCTGGTACATCGGCTCGCTCGTCCTCGTCGCGGTCTGGGCCATCGCCGGACGGCACCACGACGGCGCCGGACTCGTCGTCACCGCCGGCGCGCTGCTGATCCTCAGCGTGATCATGTCGATCCTGCTGCTCGTCCCGATCAACAACCGGAGCAAGACGTGGACCCCCGAAAACCGGCCCGCCGACTGGAAGGAGCAGTCGAACCGCTGGGACCGCTACCACTACGCCCGCGTCGCCGTCATCATCGCCGCCTTCACCCTGCTGGCCGCCGCCCTCGTCTGAACCGCGGGCCGATCCCGGTGGGAGACCCAGGCAGCACCGAGGCCGCGGTGAAGCCTCAGGCTTTGACGCCCCCCACTGCCCAAGGGCCCATGTCTACGGCGGACTCGATGCACGGGGCCGCAGTGCCTCAACGGAAGTTGACACGCGGATGACCAAGTCTTCTCGTGCGCCCGATGAGCGGTGCCGCCTTCCGGTAGGACCGGGACCTCTTCCGACATCACCCGCGCGATCGGGTCCCGCCGGCCGGGCTGTGCCGCACCGTGGTGCTGGGACCTGCCTCGCGAAGCCATGCGTCGAGGGAGACGTAGTCGGTGTCAGTGAGGCCCTGGCGGGCGTCGACGCGGTGGAGGAGGGCTCGTCCCCGGTGGTGTGTGGCGACCCAGGCCCGGTCGATGCCGGTGATCTCGTCGTCGACCCAGATGAACGGGCGTCCGGCGGCCCATTCGACGAGGGTGCGGGTCTTCCAGTGGAGGCCGAGCCGTTCGTCCTGGCCGTCGATGGCGGACGGCTCCGGCCACGTCACGACGGGAAGCCGCGGCAGGCCGATGCGCGGCGCGACCAGCTCGTTCGCGTCGTCCATCCAGGTCGTTGCCCACACCAGGTCGCAGGGCAGCATCGCCAGTCGCGCCCCGTGTCCCGGGTCGAGTCGGGTGAGCAGCGGGTGAGCGTCGCCCCCGGGCGGCTCCGAGCCCGCCGGGTAAGTCGGGTACGGCTCCGTCGCGCCGAAGGGAATGAGCGGACCGTCCACGTCGAGGAAGAGCAGCGGGCGCTGGACAGCAGAACCGGTCATGACACCACCGTAGCGAGCCGTCGCCGACACCGTCGGGCGCGCCGGGGAGGCGCTGACCGGCCGTCTTCGCCGACGTGATCGTGTTCCTCGACTGGAACGGCGACGGGAAGGGGACCCCGGAAGCTCTACTTCGTGGGCGGGTCCCAGGACCCGTAGCTGGTCCTGCAGGGGAGTGGTGAACGCTGCTGCGGCGTGCACAGCGTGGAAATCTTGCTTTCCATCTGACGGAAGATTAACTTTCCAATGATGGAAGCCGAGTTGAACCGCCTGATGGCCAAGATGCGCACCACCCACCGGCAGGTGGGGAACTTGCAGCGGGACCTGCGGGCCGCCGAGCGTCAGCGGGATCGCGATGTCGCCGACGTGAACGCGTACGCGCAAGCCCGCAAGGAAGCACGGGGCACTGCCAGCATGCGGGCGCTCGCCCGAGAACTCGGCGTCACCCATCCGGCGATCTCGGCCATGGTCGAGCGGGCGGCGAAGAACTCCTACTCCCTCATCAATCAGTCGCCCTTGGTACCCATCCTCTCTGCTCAGCAGGCCACCGACTACGTCAAGAGCGGGGCTTTCGGCTACGTCACCGGAGCGATGGTCGCCATGAGCGAGGCCGACATCCTCATGGAGTCCGGGCGGCACCCGAGGGCCTTCGCCGACGGCACCCGCATCTCGCCTCCGAACCTGCTGCTGCGCAACGGCGAAGGCGAACTCCTGGGCGTGGAGGAGTGCCTGGCGGGGTACGGCGGCACTGGCCCGAGCAACACCGTGCGCCTGCTGACAGACCTCGGCTGGAGCGAGGACGTCGCCCGCGAGGCCTTCCGCTACCTCTACGTCGAGTTCGACATCGAGCGAGGCGTCCTCCGCGGCAGCGAGCAGTCCCTGTACCACTGCGGCGGGAACCTGGAAATCGTCGGCGAACGCCTCGTCGCACGCCTGCGCGCCGCCCTGCCGCACGCGAGCCCCAGCCGGAACGCCCGTGACCCCCTCGGACTGCGAGCCTGGACCGACGAGATCCTCGACCGGCCGCAGGACCACCCGTGGGCGGCGGGCCCCCGCGTCGCGCGTGTCTACCTCAACCGCAACGCCGCCGCCGGCCTCCAGGACCGCCGCTACCAGCCCGGGCAGCGCAACACCCCCGTCAGCGTGGTCATCGAGCAGGGGGAGCTGCAGTTGTGGTGCAGCGCCCTGAACCCGTCGGACTGGACCGAGCTCCTCTCCCGGGAGCAGCTCGACGTGCTGGCGGCCGTCGACATCTACCCCGCCGATGCCGAGCAGCGCAGCTGGCTCGACAGCTTCCTTCCCCGTCGGCGCGAACGCCCCGACTACATCGACATTTCCGCCGACGGCACGCACACGCTTCAGTACGAGCCGCACGGCGTTGAACGCGACAGCGTGACCACGGAAGAATCCTGATCTGCATGGCGACCCCGGACAAGCTGTCGGCCCCTTCACCACGATGAGGACGAGGGGGCCGGCGCATTGGGGACGACAACCTGTTGCGCTTTGTGGCGGAAAGTGCGCTATGGCCATGGTCGCGGCCACGGTGACATCGGCGGACAGGTGAGCTCGGGCTCCGAGGATCGTGTGGTTGACGCCGATCCGGTGTCCGAGGGCGGCGCCTTCTGCGACGAGGCTGGCGGTGACTTCGCAGTTGAAGCCGATCTGGGCGCCGGTGCACAGGACCTGCGGCCCGGCCCAGCTCGACAAGATGCTGACCGAAGCCCGTCCCCAGAACGCCTGGCTCCGCGAGGGGACTTCGGTTCCGCAGCAGCAGGTGGCCCGGGATTTCGGGAAGTCCCGGGCCAAGGCGCTGAAGGACGTCAAGGATCAGTTGCCGGTGCGGCAGCGGGCCGGGATGTCGGAGTGGAAGAAGAAGCGGGGAGCGCTGCCGCGGGTCGCAGATCATGGCGGCCCCGGCTCTGACGGGACGACCCTTGTCGGCGGACGCGTCTGCGCAGTAGAGAATCTCGCGTGCTGAGCGCCGGGTCAGGGCAACCGGGTGCCTGATTGCGCCCGGTTGGTAGCGTCACCGCCATGAATCAAGATCGTGTGCTCGAAGCATTTCGTCGGGAATCCGGGGCCCTCGCTGACGCTGTGTCAGGACTGTCCGAAGCTGAGTGGAACCTCCCGACACGCTGCACCCCCTGGACCGTACGTGACCTACTCGGGCACGTGTGCGTCGTGATCGATTGGCTTCCGGGCATGCTGGACGCGCGGGCCCCGGGTGAGGCCAGTGTTTCCGCTGCGGATTACTACCGCCCGGACGACCGCTTTTCACCCCAGACCAACAGTGCCCGGATCGCTCTGGCTCAGGGCCGGGCAGCAGAGCCGGCCGATGGTGCCGCCTTCGCCGAGGATTTCACCGCGACCTGGCGGCGGGTCGACCGGCTGTGCCGGGTACAGCCGGCCAGCCGTACCGTGTGGACACGCCATGGTGACGCCATGCTCCTGTCGGAGTTCCTGCTCACCCGAGTCGTCGAAGTCGCCGTCCACGGCCTTGACCTGGCTGACGCACTCGGATGCGAACCCTGGCTCACCCCGTCAGCCGGTGGCGCCGTGCTGGAGCTGCTTCTCGGCGCAGAACAGATGGCGGCCGCCGACGTATTGGGTTGGAGCCAACCGCATTTCCTGCGCAAAGCTACCGGCCGCGAGCCGTTGGCCGAATCAGAGAGTGCGCAGGTCGAACAGCTCGGCATCCGATGGCTCGCCCTGGGATGACACCTGCGCTCCACTGCAACAAGATCATCCTCGACAGAGCTCGGAACGATTGCTGCCCACGTTCAACAGACCCAGGTTGCACGGAACTTTGGTCAGACGGGGAGGGCGCTGACATTCCCTACCGGGCGTGCTCGGCAGAGTGGTCACCGGGCGGGCAGCCCGATGCGTCGCAGCCATGCCTCGACTTCGGTGCCGGCGTCCTTGACCTCTTCGCCGCGTACTGCGAGACCCTCGGCGATGGTCGCTCCGGGGCAGGAGACGGCGTAGTCGCGTTCGGTGGTGCCCAGGCCGCTCATGGCGTGGGTGGTGACCGGGTGGACGGTCTTGCCGCGGAAGTCGAGGGATTCCGTGAACGTCGTCATGATCATCGGTGCCCGGACGTTCCAGACGGGGCTGGCCAGGAGGATGGTGTCGTAGCCGTCGAGGAAGGGCAGGCGGCCTTCGATGGCCGGTCGGGCGTCGGTGTCCTGCTCGCGGACGTTGCGCTTCACTGTCGCGTCGTAGTCCCACGGGTAGGGGCGGCGGCCTGGATCCGATAGGTGTCGCAGGCGATGCGGTCGGTGATCTTCTCGGCGAGCACCTCGGTGTTGCCGACCTTCAGGTCGGTACGCCCGCCGTAGTAGTAGTTCTCGCCCGCGCGGGAGAAGTAGGCCAGCAGGACTCGTTTCACAGGGCCTCCGGTCGTCGCGGCGGACTGGGAGGGGGCGGGGGAGGCGCTGGGTGGTGGTGAGGACGGTGAGCAGCCCGTCAGGTGGGTCGTGCTCGAAGCGGCGGCTGCTGTCAGCAGCGCGCCGCGCAGAACGGTGCGCCTGCTCGGCAGGGCGGCACGGTGCTGCGGCGTGATCATGGTGGACGGCTCCCGGTGCGCCGTGAAGAGTGCGGGGCCGGGCGGGTGCCGCTGGCGTTCGGGGCACCGCGGCCGACAAGAGGGCCTTCAGCTGTCCAGGCGGTGTCCTGCGAGCCGGGTGACCATCTCGGGGTCGTGATGGTCGAAGAACAGGGAGCGGCCGCTGTCGAGGGTGGCGATCTGGGCCATCTGCTCGTCGGTGAGCTCGAAGTCGAAGACGTCGAAGTTCTCGGCCATGCGCTCGGCCCGCACCGACTTGGGGATGGCGATGACGCCGCGCTGGGTGAGCCAGCGCAGCACGACCTGGGCGACGGACTTGCCGTGCTGCTTGCCGATCCCGGCGAGCAGGGGGTTGGTGAACAGGTCGTTCCTGCCTTCGGCGAACCCGCCCCAGGACTGGATCTGCACGGTGTGCTCGCGCATGAGGTCCTGGTAGTCGGCGCGCTGGAAGAAGGGGTGGGTCTCGATCTGGTTGACCTGCGGGGCGATCTCGTTGTTGATGATCAGGTCGATCAGCCGGTCGGGGTAGAAGTTGGCGACGCCGATCGACTTCGCCGCGCCCTCGCGGTGGAGCGCCTCCATGGCGCGCCACTGGCCGTAGACGTCGCCGAAGGGCTGGTGCATCAGGTACAGGTCGAGGTGGTCCAGGCCCAGTTTGGTCAGGGACGTCTCGAACGCGCGGCGGGTGTTTTCCTGGGCGGGAGCCTCCTGGACCCACAGCTTGGTGGTGACGAACAGCTCCTCGCGCGGGACGCCGCTGGACTTGATGGCGCGGCCGACGGCTTCTTCGTTGCCGTAGGCGGCGGCGGTGTCCAGCAGGCGGTAGCCGGTGGCCAGGGCTTCGGAGACGGCGCGCTCGGTGTCCTCGGCGGGGATCCGGTAGACGCCGAAGCCGAGGAGCGGCATCTTGACGCCGTTGTTGAGGGTGACGGTCTGCATGAACGGGATGTCCTTCGCTGAGCGGGTGGGCGCGGGTGGGCGCGGGTGGGGGCGGGTGGTCAGGGCGGATGACTGTCCTCTCACTCTCGCCCGGCCCGCCAGGTCGTGCCGGTCGAAGCCTGGACACACCGAGGGGGCAGCGTCTTCTTCATCAACCGTCGCCCGGATTTCTCGGGTGTGGGCAGGGCGGGCTCTTCCGGGGTAATGACAGGGCCCCCCTCCCGTCTGAGGCGCGGCTGGCTGCCGGGTGAGACTGGGGTCATGGCATCCGAGAGCGCGAACAGCGAGGGCGCCGAGCGGGCCGCTTCCCTGCGCGCCCGCCGCACCCAGACCAGCTCCGAGCGTGTCAGTCTCACCGTCGGCGCCGGCATCCGCCGTACCCCCGGCTTGCCCGCGAGGAGCTGGCCACCCTCGCCGGCATCAGCATCGACTTCTGCGTGCGCCTGGAACACGGCAAGGAGACCCGCGCCAGCCCCGCCGTCCTCGATTCCCTCGCCCGCGCCCTGCACATAGGCCCGGCAGGCCCTGGCGGATCGTCTCGCCGGACTGCGCCGGGGCGCCGGCCTGTCCGGGGGCGACATCGCCGAGTGCTGAGCGACACCCTCGGGATGGCGCATCGTCACGTCCGCGCCTCCGGCTCCGGGCGGCCCGGGGCAGGTTGATCAGTCCTGCGTATCCGGCGATCTGCAGGGAGTCGGCCGGGATGTGGTCGTACGGGAAGCCGACCACGTCCCACCTGGTGGCAGGGACGTGAGCAGGGGCGCGGCAGCTTCGTATGCTTCGCTCAGACGGAAGTGATCATCCGTGCTCTGCGGTCGACGGCAACATCCGTCCGCCTGCCCATCCTGTCTGTTCTGGGAGTTCCGAGAACGAAACACGTAGGCCGTATCACGGCTCTGACTGTTGCGCTGGGCGTACTGGTCGCCCCTTCGCCTGCCATAGCCACAGGCACAGCCGCAGCCACTGAGGCAGCAGCACCTCGTTCCTTGCTTGCGGGATAGGTACAGGTCAGAGCGTTTTCGGTGAAGGGGTGGCGGCGCCGGTATACCGCGCGGCATACTCGAAGGCGTGGTAGATACCAGCGTCAAGATCGGCGACGTGACCAGGGACAAGCTGAAGGCCGTGGCCGACGGGGCGGGCATGTCCATGAAGGGTTACCTCGCCCGTGTGGCCTCGGAGAAGGAGCACGAGCAGGCGCTCGAGACCGCCACCGCGGCCTTCCGTCGCGTCCTCGGTGTACCCGGGATCCTGGATCGCTTCGACGCCGACTTCGGGGGCGTGCCCCGCGCCGCCGGCCGCCAGACCCCCCGGGCGGCCTGAACCTGTGGAACTGCTCGTCGACTTCCGATGGCTCCTGGCCCGCCAGGAAGACATCCTCACCAACGACCTCACCGTCAACGACCTCAGCGTCCTCGTCGGCATGGCGGCCCGCCACCGCGTCGACCCGCCCCGCCTCGACCACAGCCACCCCGACGCGTTCTGGCGCGCCGCGGTCTTCCTGGAGGAGTGCGTACTCCTACGCCCCCTCCCCGCCCGCAACGAGGCGTACGGCTACGGCATCGCCCTCGCCTACCTGGAAGCCTCGGGCGAACGCGTCGACGAGACGTACGACCCCTGGCGCGACCTGATCAACGACATCCGCACCCTGCACCTGGACTCGTACGCGATCGCCGACCGCCTGCGCGCGATGCGGCAGAGCCGCTGAACGGCAGCGGAGCAGTCGAGTAGCTGAGGCTCCAGCGCGCTCGGCAGCGACTGCGGATCGAACGGATGCCGAGGCAGAGGATTCAGCAGCGTCAACCACGCTTACCGTCCCCGCCAGCCTTCCACGTGATGATGACCGCCGTGATGGAGAGCGCGAGCGCTGCCCATGTCGGCACGTCCCCCCCAGTCCATGGCCCACCTTGCATGTGGGGCGGGCAGGCGGTCGAGCAGTGCTCGGCCACCACGCCGCAGCCTCGCTTGACACACGTAGGGCCGCACCGGGACAGCACCTTCCGAAACGAGCGGCGGCCGCCGGCAGTCAGTCGGTGTGCCCGATGTGCGTCACGTCGATGAGGGGCGAGAGTACTTGGACAGGTCGCGACGCGTCGTACGAGCTGCCTGTTCGACACTCCGTCTTCCGCGGCGCTGATCCCGAAGGCCTAGCGGCCGGACACCACGGTCGCGTTCGCGACCGGGATCAGGGCCAAGCCCGTCACGTTGGTGTACAGGAAGACACCGCGCTGCGGCTCCGTGATGTTGGCCGAGCGGCAGAAGGCCTTCGTCCAGGGATGGCAGCCCCAGGGCACACCGCTCGTCGTGAGGACTCTCCACGTCCGCGTCGTGGTGGATGCCCGCGGCGGCCTGGGCGGAGGGCGAGGACGCCATCGGGCTGCCGCCGGCCCGCGCGGTCGGCGGCCTGTCCCAGACCCAGGTCGCGGACGCCTCGCAGCAGGCCAAGGAGCTCCTGGTGGCGGCTCGAGCGGACGCCGGCCTCCGAGGTCGTGGCGATGCTCGAATGTTCGTCCCCGGCCCTCGCGACGCTGACACGGAACCCGACCGCGCTGGTCACCCGGTTCGACCCGGCGGAGCTCTCGCAGAACCGTTATCGGGTGAAGATCCAGGGCCGGATCAGTACGAGACCGCACCGTCGGGCAAGGGCCTGCTGATCCGTACAGACCACAGCTTCGTTCATCCCGTCACCAGCGCCCGCCCGGGCGCGTACGAGATCCCGCTGTCTGAGGCATCCGCAGGGGAGAGCCGAGTCCCCTCCACATCGTGGCAGGACGCGGAGGGGCTCGTCGGCAGGCCTGTCGTGCGCCCTGCTCGCGTTGGTCGCGAGCAGGACGCACCGCGCCGGTCCTTCCAGCCGTCCTCGGCGCGGCCTACACGCAGTTCGACTCCGGCGGCGTCATCACCCAGCCGCCAGGTGGACAGCGTCCTCTACTACCAGATCGACAAGCCTTGCCAGGGTAATTACTGGCTGAAGATGGACACCAAGGCCCTCGTGGACGGCGGCACGAGTGGCGGCAGCAGCGCCGACTTCGTGGGTTCCCTCAAGCAGCTGAGCACGCTCAAGAACATCAGGAAGTACGGCGAGGAGACCATCGCCGGCCGCGTTGCGACGCGCTACCGAGGCAGCGCGGACAACAGTCTGATGAACGAGAAGCTCACCAAGATGGGCATACCGGTCGGCGGTGCCTCCGGCGACACCGATGTGGACGGGCTCGACGCGCAGGGCATGCCCGTGAAGATGGCCCAGTGGCTCGGGACCGCGCACATCTCCGTGGTCTTCAAGTCGTTCGGGAAGGCAAAGAAGATCATGCCGCCGCCAGCCGCCGACGTTGCAGACCTGACCGAAATAGCCAAGGCGCGGCAGGGGGCTTCAAGCAGAGGCGTCTGAACGCGCCCCCGGCTGGTTCCCGCGGCCGCGGCCTGAGGGCGGTACCCGACCTGCTGGCCGTCCAAGAGCTACCCAACCCCCGTCGGGGCAGACCCTGGTTCCGACTGGGGGCAATGGCGCCAGGCAACCCCCGGAGCCCGGTTGCCGGGCGTCAGAGCCCGCGCGAAGTAGTTGCAGTGATCATTTAGGCTGCGTCGACTATCAATTTTAGGGGGAAACCGTGCTGAAGAAGCACAAGACGGCGGCGGCTGTGGTCGCCGGCGCGATTGCGGTTGGCGGGCTCGTGTACGCCGTGCAGGACTGGCGGGAGGACGCCGAGCGCGAGTCGCTCCGGCTGGCCGCCGAAGAGATCTTCCAGCAGAAAGCTGACACGAGCAGCGCCTCATGGCGCAAGGGCCCACTGCCGCGCAACCGGATGTGGAGCGAGGCGAAGTCGAAGGCCCGCCTCGAACGCGTGCAGATGCTGGATTCACAGGCCAAAGTGTGGGTCGCGGAGCTGACCACTCCCTACTCGACCACCCGGTCCGGTACTGACCCGCAGCCGGACACCCCCTACGTGTCCAGCCGAGTCTTCCTCTTCGAAGAGGCCGGCGACGGCTGGCGGATGGTCAAGGATCTGACGAACCAGGAGTACGGCACGCCGCTTCTCCCGTAGCCGGCCGACCGCGGTCCGCCCGGCACCCGAGACCAAAAGCGTCTCCGCTTGGATCGTTGACCTTGCCCGACTACGTGTCGTCGCTCTTGGTGGTCGTGGTCGGACGCGATGCAGCGACCATCCCCCAGTGCGCACCGGTGGCCACCCGCCGGCCGTGCCGAGGTTGACCCATACGACCCCCGCGGGCTCCGTGGTCCCGTCCCGAAAGGGCGCTCGGCCGGAAGACTGGTGCTGATCGTGGACGACCCGGCGGGCCGCTGCCCCGTCTGGCTGCGCCTTCCTGGTCTCCCAGGCCATCCTCAGCGGGCGGCATGCCGGGGTCCCCCTCACCCACCCCGGTGCACTCCGGGCGCTGGTGGCATCCGCGCCGCTGGCCCCGGTCTGCGCCCTGATCGGTCTGAGCCTCGGCGTCCTGCTCCGCCACGGCGCCGCCACCATGGTGACCGCCGTCTTGACCCTTCTCATGCTGCCCCCCATGTTCTCGGAGAGCGAGCGCTGGTCGGCGGACATCAACCACGCGATGGTGTCCGCCGCCTGGAAGCGCCTGGTCCAGAACTGGGAGCCGGATCCCGGATCCCTGGGATACACCGCCGCCGTCCCCGGCTCCTGGACCGTGTACGCGCTCTGGCCACTGATCGCAGTTGCACTTGCCGTGCTCGTCGTGAGGCACCGAGAGGTGTGAACGTGCCCCCAAGGCACCCTCTTTACATCGGGGAGCCTCACCGTGCAGTCAACAGGTCACCGGGCGCAGGGGCCGGTTTGGGAAGAAGCCCAGGTCGCAGGCCAACTCGGGCGCCTCCACCCCCAGTCGACCAGCCGCGCACGGTCACCCCTGGCACGATCTCCTCCACCGCGGCGGCGGTGAGGCCGTCATTCGTGGACGGGCTTGACTCTCGGGTTACGTGAGAGGGCACAGTCAATGCCGTGGACAGGAAAAATCTGCTGCCGATCGGGCAGTTCTCGCAGGCCAGCGGCCTCTCGGTCACCGCGCTTCGGCATTACGACGCCGGTGGCGTGCTGGTGCCGGCGTTCGTCGATCCGGTGAGCGGCTACCGGTACTTCCGGCGTGACCAGGTGCGTACGGCGCAGTCGATCAGGGCGTTGCGGCAGTTGGACATCCCGGTCGAGGAGGTGCGCCGACTGCTCGGCGGCGGCGAGGAGCAGCTGATCGCCGCTGTGCAGTCCCATCTGCGGGCATCCGAACGGCGGCTGGACGTACAGCGTTCCTTGGTCCACAGCCTGTTGAGCCGACTGACCGAAGGAGCAGAGATGACCCACCGCGTCACCGTCCGCCAGGGCGCCGCCGAACGGATCCTCGTCCGCGGGGCGACCCTGGACAACTCCGGGCTTGACGCCTTCCTCCGCGGTGCCTACCAGGAGATGTACGAGGTTGCGGGCCGCGGCCCCCTCACCTTCACCGGGCCTGCCTTCGTCCGCTTCCACGGAGTGTGCGACGACGAGACGGAGACGCTCGTCGAGGCGTGCCTGCCGTTCTGGAAGGACGGCGCGCAGCCCATGGACCTGCCCGAGGGCATGATCGTGCGCGAGCTGCCCGAGAGCACCCTCGCCTGCACGGAGGTTGAGGGAGCGGCCGCCGCGTTCCCGCAGATTCTCGGCGCGTACGATGCCGTCGCCAACTGGATCACCGAGCACGGCTTCGCCTTCGCGGGCCCGGTCCGGATGGTCTACCGCCGGTGGACTGGGACAGCGGACGCCCCGGGCAACCGTATGGAGATCGCCTGGCCGATAGACGAGTCCACCGCCGCGTAGCCCCTGAGGCCGTTTCGTTTGGATCAGAGTGCGCATCACGGGGGCCTCTGCCGTGGATGCATTCGGGGCAGGGCTTGGGAGGCTGCGGGGGAGCGCGCATGGTCACAGGTCTGGGTGACGGGGATCCGCGCAGCATAGGGCCTTACCGGCTGCTCGGGGTACTCGGGGTACTCGGGGAAGGCGGTATGGGCAAGGTCTACCTGGGCAGTTCGCGGAGCGGGCGCCGCGTGGCGGTGAAGGTGGTCAGGCCCGATGTCGCCGGGAACGCGGAGTTCCGGACGCGTTTCCGGCGGGAGATCGAAGCCGCCGGCAAGATCGGCGGGGCGTGGACCGCGCCCGTTCCGTCATACCTGGTGATGACGTGGGTGATCGCAGGGGCGGAGTCACACTTGTGGACCGCCCCCTCCTCGCCCTACCGGGGGAGGCGGATCGTCCGCGGAGTCGATGCAGGTCCGGGAGCCGCCCAGAAATATTGAGGGCATGACAACCCACACGGCGCACATCGACACGACAGCGACAGAACGGCCTGTTCCCCGGTGGGCAGCCGTTGCGGCCCATGCGATGCCTTTGGTCGCGCTGCCCGTCTGCCTATGGCGTCTGCCCATCGCCTTCGGCTACGGCATGGGCGGGGAGGTCCTGCCACCCTCACCCTGGAACATCCCCTACGTCGTGGGACTCAGCGTCCTGTCCGAAGCATTCGCACTGCTCAGCTTCGGATTGGTCCGCCGGTGGGGAGAGGTAGTGCCCGCCTGGATCCCCAAGCTCGGCGGCAGACGCATACCGCCCTTCGCAGCGATCCTCCCCGCGGCAGTCAGTGGCCTCTTCTTCACCGCCCTGATGGTCCATTGGGCGTTCGGGGCCTTCCGCCTCGGCGGTGCTGACGGCTTCCCGTACGCCGAAGGCTGGGACGTGCTGGCGATGACGGTCAGCGGTCTGTTCACCCTGTGGGGCCCCCTGCTGCTGGCTCTGACGTTCGCGTACCACCGCCGGCGTCGCTCTCGCTGAGCTGGCGCATCTGGGGGCGCGACCGCAAGGCGCTGTGCTCAGGGGCGCCTGATCGGGGGAGGCCCGGCAGTCAGCCGAGGAAGTCGACGCGGTCGATCAGACCGTCGCGGACCCGGTAGGCGACCAGCACGCGGAGGGGGTCGTCCGTGATGCCGTGGGCGATCTCGTGGTCCACCACCCAGTCGCCCTCGGTGAGTCGGCCGACGATCTCGGCCCGGCAGCGGCCCGCGGCGAACTGGTCGGCGTATGCCTCCCGCACGGCGTCGCGCCCGAGCAGGCGGTCGTTGCTGCGGCGGGTGATGCAGACGTCGGGGGCGTACGTCGCCGCGAAGGCCTCGAGGTCATGGCTGTTGTAGGCGGCGAGCTGGCGTTCGACGACGCTCTCTGGGGTGATCACCAGTTGATCATGCAGAGTGTTCCCTCGCTCGTCCAGGGAAATCCGGGACTACCTGTCCTGCCGTCGGCGTTGCTCGTGGTGGCGCTGTTCTGTGCGATCTTCCGTCCGGGGAAGGCGGGTGAGCGCGTCGTCGGGGGCCGAGCCGGCGGGCGATCAGGTGACGGTCCCGCTCGCCGACCGTGGTGGCGGAATCCGGCTCTGGCCGTCCCGGCAGCGGCAACGGTTTTGGCCGCGCCGTGGTCCGGCCGCTGCTCTGAGCCCTCGGCCGGCGTCAGGCCGCGGGGACCAGGCGGTTCTCGTGGGCGAAGACCACGGCCTGGATCCGGTCGCGGAGTTCCAGCTTGAGCAGGATCCGCCCCAGATGGGACTTCACGGTCGCCTCCGCGAGGTACAGGACGGCCGCGATCTCGGCGTTGGACAGGCCGCGACCGACCTCGACGAGCACCTCGCGCTCCCGGGCGCTGAGCCGGTCCAGCCGCTCGTCGCGGACGGCGGTGCCCCCGTCGGCCAGGTGCGGACGGAAGTCCTCCAGCAGGCGCCGGGTGATCCGCGGGGAGAGCACCGCGTCGCCCGCCGCGACGTTGCGGATCGCGGTGAGCAGCTCCTCGGGCCGGGTGTTCTTCAGCAGGAAGCCCGAGGCCCCGGCGCCGAGCGCGGCGAAGGCGTACGCGTCCAGGTCGAAGGTGGTAAGGATCAGCACCCTGCTCCCCGGGGAGACCTCGACGACCTGCCGGGTCGCCTCGATCCCGTCCGTCCCGGGCATCCGGACGTCCATCAGCACGACGTCGGGCCGCAGCTCCCGGGCGAGGCGGACGGCCTGGGCGCCGTCCGCGGCCTCGCCGACCGGCGCCATGTCGGGCTGGGCCTCCAGGACCGTGCCGAAGGCCATCCGGAGCAGCGCCTCGTCGTCGGCGATCACGATGCGGATCGTCATACGGCGCCCGTCCCGACGCTGTTGAGCAGGAGCCGGGTCCGCACGCCCCAGCCGCCGCTCGGAAGCGGTCCGGCCCGCAGCGTCCCCCCGTAGGCGGCCGCGCGCTCGCGCATGCCGGGGATGCCGTGGCCCGGCGGTGCGGCGGCGGGAAGCGCCGGCCGGGGGCCGCTGTCGGTGACCTCCACACCGACGCTCCCGGCCGAGCACTCGACCAGGACCGTCGCGCGGGTGCCGGCGGGGGTGTGCTTGAGGGTGTTGGTCAACGCTTCCTGCACCAGGCGGTAGACGGTCAGTTGGGCGGTGGCCGGCACATGGGCGTGACCGCCGCGGACCTCCAGGCCGGTCGGCAGCCCGGCGGCGGCCATCTGGTCGGCGAGCGCCTTCAGCTGGGCGATGCCGGGCAGCGGGTGCCGCTCGGCGTCCGGCTCGTCGGCCCGCAGGACGCCCAACGAGCGCCGCATGTCGGTGAGGGCCTGCCGGCCCGTCTCGGAGATCTGCAGCATCGCGGTGGTGGCCCGGTCCGGGGACCTGTGCTGCGCGTAGACGGCGGCGTCGGTGAGCGCGACCATGACGGACAGGTTGTGGGTCACGATGTCGTGCATCTCGCGGGTGATCCGGGCCCGCTCCTCGGCGACGGCCAGCCGCGCCTGCTGCTCCTGGTGCAGGGCCAGCCGTTCGGCCCGCTCCTGCACGGCGGCGAGGTAGGCCCGGCCGGTCCGCACGTTCACCCCGAGGACGGCGGCGGCGACCACCGTCGCGGAGAGCGCGACGAACGGGGTCAGGAACGCGCCGTCCGATGCCCAGCGCAGGCAGGCCAGCACGGCCCCGCCCTCCACGACGGCGGCGGCGAGCAGCGTGCCGCGCCGGCCCGCGTGCGCGGCCGCCGTGTACAGGGCCACCAGCAGGGCGATGTCCGCGGGCAGTTGGACGTCCGCCAGCCACTGGACGAAGGCCGCGGCCACCACGGCGGCGAACACCGCGAGCGGGGCCCGGCGCCGCCACACCAGGGGCAGCGCCAGGGCGATGGTGAGCGCCGCCGCCACCGGCAGCTCCCGGGCCGGGTACGTGGTCACGACGTTGAGCAGGAGCAGCGCCGGCAGCACCGAGTCCCACACCAGGGGCGGTACCCGGTCCCGGTGACGCACCGTCACACCTCTCCGCCGATCGGTCGTCGTGGCGGCCCGGCCGGGCCCGCCACCGCGTACAGCCGCAGCCTAGGTGCCGGGCCCGCGCCGCACATGAGCCCCGCGTCGGAGCGCACCGGGCCGGGGTACGACCACAGGAGGAGACCGATACCTCCCACGGTCGCAGGCCGGCCGCCGGTCCGGGGTGCCCGGTTGCCACTCCGGTCGTACCGCGGCCCGCCCCGGTTGCCACGCCGGTCGCAGTCGGCGGCGACCCGGGGCCGATGCGGCGGCGCGGGCCCGGCGCCGAGCATGGCCGGGTGACCGAAACCATCCCGGGGCTGTTCCTGTCCCTTCCGGAAGTCCTCGTCCTGCTGGGCGCCGTCGCGCTGCTGGTGGCGCGCTGGCTCCCCCCGGCCGCCCGCCGGCCCGTCACCTTCGCTGCCGTGTCAGTCCTCGTACCGTCGGCGATCGTGCTGGGCATCGTGGGGATCCGCTGGCAGATGCTGCCGGTCCTGGCCGGCGCCGCCGTCACCTCGGCGTTCGCCCTCCCGCCCCTGCTGCGGCACGGTGCAGGCCGACCGGCGCGGCGGGCCCGCTGGTGGCTGGCCCTGCCGGGATCGCTGGCCTGCGCCGGCCTGATCGCCACCGGCCCGGTGGCCGCCTGGGCCTTCCCCGTCCCCGTCTTCCCCGAGCCGACGGGCGACTTCGCGGTCGGCACCCGGGTGGTGCAGTGGACCGACCCGCTCCGCCCCGAGAGCTTCACCTCCGATCCGGACGACCGGCGCACGGTCGTGGTCCAGCTCTGGTACCCGGCGCAGAAGAGCCCCGCGGGCGTCCCCCGGGCCCAGTACCTGGGGCGCACGGAAGACGAGGCGCGGACCGTCTCCGAGGCCCTCGCCGGCGGAGTCGGCCTGCCCGGATTCCTGGTCGACGGGCTCCCGAGGGCCCGCAGCCGCGCGGTCGTCGACGCCCCGGTGGCCGGCGGGGGAGAGCGGTTCCCGGTCGTCCTCTTCTCCCCGGGGTCGGGCGGAGTGCGGACCCAGAACACCGCCTGGGCGGAGGAGCTGGCCAGCCACGGCTACCTGGTCGCCGCCCTCGACCACCCGTACGACTCCACCGTCGTCGTCCTCGCCGACGGCCGCACGATCCGCGCCACCACCGCCTCCTCCGGGGACCGCGACAGGGACGAGGAGCTGGCCGCCGGCTGGACCGCCGTCCGGGCCGCCGACCTCGGCTTCGTCCTCACCCAGCTGGAGCGACTGGACCGCGGTGAGACCGCCGACCCGCTGACCGGACGCCTGGACACCGGCCGCGCCGCGGTTACCGGCCACTCCCTGGGCGGAGCCGCCGCCCTGCAGGCGGCCCGGCAGGACCGCCGGTTCGACGCCGTCGTCGACCTGGACGGCTACCCCCACGGCCCCACGGCGCCGGCCCTCGAGCAGCCGGCGCTCGCGCTCACCCAGGAGATCACCGCCGGCACCGACCCGCGCTACCTGCCCCGGCTCACCGAGGCCCTCGAGCACAGCACCGCGACGAGCTACCGGCTCACCGTCCCCGGCGCCGGGCACCTCACCTTCATGGACGGCCCGCTCTACCTGCCGCCGGTGCCCTCGATCGTCGGCACCCTGGGCCGCACCGAGAGCCCGCGCGTCGTCGCCGCGGCCACCCTCGCCTTTCTGGACGCCACCCTGCGAGGCCGCCCCGGCGACCCGGCCGACACCCTCCGGGCCTACGGCACGGTCTCATCATCAGGGGCTCGGGGAACTGCGACGCCTACCCCGTGAAGGGCGGGACAGCCACACGGTGGCCCGCCAGATGCCGGTCTGCGGGTACACCGTGCGGGACCACCTCAAGTCGGTGTTCGCCAAGACCGCGACGAACAACCGCAGCATGCTGCTGGCCCGCGCACTCGGAACGTGAACCGCGGGCCGCTACCCCGCCTGCTTGACGCAGGTCCGGTCCCTCGCCGGCAGCTTGCCGGTGGCCAGGTACCGGTTGACCTGGTCGTCCACGCACGCGTTGCCGTAGTGCCCGAAGAGGGCGTGCCGGTTGGCGCCCTCGAGGGTCACCAGCCTGGAGCTCGGCAGCTGCTTGTGCAGCTCGACGCTTCCCTTGTACGTCGTACGGGGGTCACCGGTGGCGGCGACGATCAGGGCGGGGGCATCGCGCCGCACCCGGGTGGGCTCTTCGCGCGGCGAGTCCCAGAAGGCGCACGGGTTGATGTTGTTGGTCAGAGCGCCGAACAGCGGGTGCGCGGTGCGGTTGCGCTCGATGTCCCGCCAGTAGAGCTCGGGATCGCGCGGGGCGGCCACGTCCCCGCAGATGACGGCGGACTGCGCGCCGGTGGGCTCGCCCTCACCGCGCAGCACGTACCGGAGCTCCGGGACCAGCATCGGCGGCACCGTCGTCGGCCGGCCCTCCGCGGCATTGGCCAGTACGGAAATCAGCTCGCCGAACGACGCCCGCGCCGGGACGG
This sequence comes from Streptomyces sp. NBC_00239, assembly GCF_036194065.1. Taxonomy (NCBI): domain Bacteria; kingdom Bacillati; phylum Actinomycetota; class Actinomycetes; order Kitasatosporales; family Streptomycetaceae; genus Streptomyces; species Streptomyces sp. NBC_00239. The sequence continues at coordinate 8,252,343 of NZ_CP108095.1, forward strand.
TGTCGTCCGCGATGCCAGAGAAGAGAAGGAGCGGCACCTGGCTCTCGTCGATCCGGAAGGCATCGGCGCCGGCGCCGATGGTCAGCGGACCGCGCGCGGCCGCCGCGACGATGCGGTCGACGGCGGAGAGCACCTCGGCGCGGCTGCGGCCGAGGCCGTAGGTGTCGTGGTGCTCCGCGGCCCAGGCGGCCCAGTCGGACAGCGCCTTCTCGTTCTCGCGCTCGGTGCCCTTCAGCAGCCGGGGGCGGTAGTCGCTCGGGTTGATCGCCCCGTCCAGCACCATCCGGTCGTGGCGGCCGGGGAACATCTGCGTGTAGACCGTGCCCAGGTAGGTGCCGTACGAGTAGCCCAGGAAGGAGATCTTCCGCTCGCCGAGCGCGCCGCGGATGACGTCCATGTCGCGGGCCGTGTTGCGGGTGGTGATGTGCGGGAGCACCGCGGCGTCGGTGGCCCGGCACTTGTCGGCCAGGCTCTTCTGCAGGGCGACCTGGCGGTCGAAGCCCGCCCGGCCGGTGCCGGCGGACAGCCAGGTCATGCCGACGGGCAAGCCGCAGTCCAGCGCGGTGCTGCGCCCGATGAAGCGCGGGTCGAAGCCGACGATGTCGTAGCGCGCGCCGACCCCCTTCATCGACGCGCGGGCCTGCGGCGGGGACTGGAGCGCGGGACCGCCCGGACCGCCGTTGTTGAGGAGGATCGCGCCGATGCGGTGGCGGGTGTCGGTGGCCTTGAGCCGGGAGATCGCCACGGTGATCGTGCGCCCCCGGGGGTCGGCGTAGTCCAGGGGCACGGTCACGTCCGCGCACTGCACACCTGCCCGGTCCAGATCGCGGCCCGTGGTGTCGTCGGGGCCCTCGATGCAGCTGCCCCAGCCGAGGTGCTGGCGGTAGTACCGGTCCAGTCCGGCCCCGGAGCTGTCCTGCGCGGGCGTCCCGGCGGCCGTGGCCAGGACGGGGGAGGACATGAGGCAGGCGGCGAGGGTGAGGCCCACGGCCGAGGCGCGGCGTGCGGCGGGGCTGACAGTGGTCACGGGGTCTCCTTGAGCATCGTCCGCTTCGTGTGATCGCATGCCCCGAGGCTAGGAACCCGCCCTGGTACGGCACATCGCCCAAGGGCACGAGGACCCCGGTCCCGCCCACCCCTGATCCGGGACCTGAGGCCCGGTCCGGCGTCCTCCTCCGGGAGGAGACCGTCGGCGGGGCTGCGCTGAGGGCCGTCCCGGCCACGCACCTGCCGTAAGGGGAGATCGCCGCACTGGCATGCTGTCAGGAGTTCTTCGGCTCCAGAATCGAGACGACCCTGTGTCCGCTTCCCAGATCCTCTTGCTCTTCGCATCGGTCTTCACCGCCGCGGGGTCGGTCATCGGCGTCGTCGCCTCCCTCAAGATCCGACGCGTCCGGTTCCTGCTGAGGCAGGGCGCTACTGCGCGGGGCGTGGTGACCCGTCTTGAGGAGACCCGGATCGCGCCGGCCTCGGATGCCGGCAGCACCAGCCGGAGCGTCGGAACCACCGTGTACTACCCGGTCATCACCTGGAGCACGGGCGACGGCCGCGCAATGGAAACCAGGACGAACATCGCTCGACCCAGGGACAGGACCCTTCCCGTCGGTGCCCGCGTCGAGGTCCGATACGACCGGGCAGACCCGTCACGCTGGATCCTCCCGGCCGAGGGCACCGCCTTCTGGTGGCTGTTCAGCGCACTGGGTGCGTTGTTCGTCGCGATGGGGCTGGGGTTCGCCCTAGGGGGCCTGGCGTAAGGGGCCTTGACGTGCGAAACGTTCGCGAAACACCCCCGGGCCGTACACCAGGGTCATGAAGAAGCATCTACGGCTCAAGACCAGCTGACAGAGCCTGGTGGCGGCCGGTGATGTCGATCAGCGTCATGCACGGAAGAACAGGCAGCGGACGGGTTCAACGGTGATCGGAAGGGTAGGCGACGGACACGATCCGGATCCGCTGGCGAAAGGCAAGCACCGATGTTGATGGCTCACCCGGCCGTGCTCCCCGGCCTCGTCGACCGCTACTGGGCGCTGTCCGTGCTCGACGCCGCTGAAGGCGGATCGCCCGTGCACAGGGAGATCGAGGCCGTCGAGCGGGCGCTCTGCGTGGCCACCGGCACGACGGACGTGCACGCCGCCCTCATTGCCGCCCGCCACCACCTGCCCGGCGCGGGTACCCTCGACGACTCCGTGCTCGGCTCCGCCTGATCGATCCAGCCGCAGGCAGGCGCTACCGGGCCTCAAGCGGGCAGAGGCGGGGCGGGATGCGTGTGGTTCGTGGGCGCGCTCCAGATTGAGGGCGGTCGGTGCGGCGTGGACCGGCCAGGGGCGGTGCCCATGGCGACAGCTGCCCCGCGAAGTTCATCCGTTCGGACGCGAAGGGGTGCCAATGCACTTGGTGCGGCAGCAGCTGGGCCCAGGGCCGCCAAGCTGATCATCTACCCGCCCGACCAGCAGGGCTGGCGCCGTGTCCGTCCGCCTACGGCCGTTGCACGGCACATCGGGACCCCGAGGCGCGGCTCTGCCCGGTACCTCTGGCGTTGGAGGCCTCCAATGGGGAGAACGCGCAGGGTGGCGGCATGGGCGGGGCGGGGCAGGGCAGGTGCGGAGCATCTGATGGTTCGATGCACAGGCGGCGACATGCGAAGCGTAGGCGTGGAAGAAGAGCTGCTGCTCGTGGACGTGGACAGTGGTGCCCCTCTCGCTGTGTCGGGGGCGGTGCTGGCGGCCGCGGATCGCTCGGCCTGGCAGCGCCCCGGCACGAGCGGTCGGCGGGACCACGAGTTCGAGAAGGAACTGCAAAAGGAGCAGTTGGAGTTCGCCACGAAACCCGTCACCGAGATGGGTGAGCTCCAGGACGAGATCGTCCGCATCCGCCGCGAGGCGGCTCACCACGCGGCGAGTGCCGGAGCCGTGGTGGCGGCGGTCGCGACCTCCCCGCTGCACGTCAAGCCGTCGTTGAACGTCGGACGACGCTACCGCTGGCTGGGCGAGCAGTTCGGACTGACCGCGCAGGAGCAGCTGACCTGCGGGTGCCACGTCCACGTGTCGGTCGCGTCGGACGAGGAGGGCGTCGCGGTACTGGACCGCATCAGGCCCTGGATGGCCGTCCTGATGGCGATGAGCGCGAACTCGCCCTTCTGGCAGGGCGAGGACAGCGGGTACGGAAGCTACCGCAGCCGGGTGTGGAACCGGTGGCCGTCCGCCGGCCCCGTCGACGTCTTCGGCTCCGCCGACCGCTACCACGAGCAGGTCCGCGCGATGATCGACACCGGAGTTCTGCGCGACGAGGGCATGATCTACTTCGACGCCCGCCTGTCGGCCACCTACCCCACCGTGGAGGTCCGGGTCGCCGACGTCTGCCTGGACGCCTCCACGCCGGTCCTGCTCGCCGCCCTCATCCGCGGCCTGGTCGAGACGGCGGCGCGCGCCTGGCAGGACGGACTGCCTCCGGCCAGGGTCGGTACGGGTCTGCTGCGACTGGCGTCCTGGCGGGCCGGCCGTTCCGGTCTGGACGGACCTCTGCTGCACCCTGAAACCATGCGGGAGACGTCTGCTGAGGACGCAGTCGAGGCCCTGTACCAGCACGTGCGCGAGGCGCTGAGGGACCAGGGCGATGACGAGCGGGTCCGGGAGGGCATCGCGCACCTTCACGAACGGGGGAACGGCGCCCGCACGCAGCGCCGGCTGCACGCCGACGGGCAGGAACTCGCATCCGTTGTCACTCGGTGTGCGGAGTTGACGATCAAGCCCTGAGGCGCTGCGGCGGCTCGGGCAGGGCCCTTGGCCAGGGCCGATGCGCACCCGGTGCACGTTTCCGTCGAGGGTGTGGACGGCGCCCTGACCGAAGAGGTGGCCAGGCTCGCCCGCGGTCCTGACCCCGACCGCCGTGTCCCCGCGTCCGACGACGGACGCGACACGCTCCCCGCAACGCAGGACGCGGCGGCGCAGGCGACTCATGAGCGCCGCAGCTTCGCCGCCAACCGGAGCCCGGAGCGGGCCGGGGGGAGAGGCGTGCCTCCAGGTTCTCCACGCTCCACCCGGCGTCGAGCAGCAGGTTCGCGGCCACCGACCCGTTGGGGCCGGCGTCGATCACCACCGTGTCAGGCACGGAGCACCTCGGCGGGCCGCTGTTCCACGACCTTGGCCAAGCGGGCCAACATGCCCCGGTGCCGGAGCTGGAGGGCCGTTTCGGTGACGGGGTTGTGCAGGGCCCCTCCCAGGCCGCGCAGGGGGTGCTCGTCGCAGATGACGAGGGTCTCCGCGCCCCACGGACGGAGCTGGAGGAAGATCCTCGCGGTGCCCAGGGCCTTGAACGACGCCTCCAGCTCCAGCTCCTTGCCGAGTTCCCTGTGGCGGACGGTCGTCACCCCTTCGGTCGACCAAGGGCCCAGCCGTACGGTGTACCGGAGCCGGGATCCGACCTCCGGCCAGCTCTGATCGAGCGGTGTGGACTCGGACGGGCCCACTACCCACTCTCCGTACAGGGTCGGGTCGGCGAGTACGGCCCACACACTTCGAGGGGGGCGCCGGATGAGTTGATGACGGACGGCCACGGGAACTCCTGCTTGTTACCGGAACGGACGGGCGGGGCGCATCGCACGAGAAGGACCCGAGCCGGGGGAGGGCGGCGCGGCCCGACCCCGAGGGTGCGTCCCGCGGTCAGTGGCTGAGGGCGTTCTTGAGCTGCTGCTTGGTCATCGTGGAGCGACCCTCGATGCTGCGCTTCTTCGCCTCCTGGTAGAGGTCGTCCTTGGTGCGTTCGACGGAGCTGCCGCCCCCACGGGACTTCTCGCCGCCGCGTTGCGAGGCAGACTTGCCCTGGGTGGAACTGCGGCTCGCGGTCTTGCTCTCCCCGGAACGGGCACGTTCCTTGTTCACCGTGCGGGAGGCCATCTCCTTCGCGCGGCCCTCCGACATGCCGCGCTTCTCGCCCGACTCCTTGATGTGTTCGTATTGACGCTCGCGCTTGGGGCTGGAACCTCGGGGCATGACGGAACCCTTCATCGACGGTGTGGTGTCACGGTCATGGTGCGCGTACCCCGATCACGCCGCATCTCGCGCAATTCGGACCAGGAGCTCGCGTCGCGAGGTCGGGTCGTGCCGTTCGTTGCGGCACATGGGGAGACCGGGATCCGATCGTCCTGTGGGATGTGTGGGGGCGCGTTACTCCGGGGCCTCTGCCAGGCTCGCACCGTGCCCGCAGGGCATGGAGGGGAGCGGCAGGGTCGCCGGCCCCGGACCGCCGCGCTCTCGTACGGCCGGTGGAGACGTCACAGTGCGGCCGCGGCCCGGGCGTCAGAGGCCCGCTGCCGCCTTCTCCCGCTGGCGGGCCCAGGCCCGGGCGGCGATTTCGGCGTCGGCGAGGACGTCGGCCGCCGTGCAGGCCAGGGCTTCGGCGGCCGCCAGCATGACCTCCCGCCCCCGTTGTGAGGCGGCGGCGCGCGCGAAGGCGGGGGTGTGGTCCGAGGCCTCGTCGCCCAGGATGGCGACGAACGGATGGATGGCGGGGACGCGGCTGCTGACGTCGCCGATGTCGGACGATCCAAGGAATACCCCGCCGACGGGCTGGGTGAGTCGGATGCCCGAGCGTGCGAGGTGCAGGCCGAACCGGTCCGAGAGGACGTCGTTGTCCCGGAAGTGGGCGTAGCCCTTGCCCAGGCGGGTCACCTCCACCGTGGTGCCGGTCGCGGCCGCCACCCCTTCGGCCCAGGCGCCGATTTCGGCCACCAGCGCATCAAGGGCGGCGCTCGTGGCCGCACGCAGGCCGAACAGGCCTTCGGCGAAGGCCGGCACGATGTTGGTCGCGCTGCCTCCGTCGGTCACGATCCCCTGGACATGAGAGCCGGACGGCAACCGCCTGCTCACCACGGCGACGGTGTTGAACAGCTGGATGAGGGCGGCCAGGGCATCGATCCCGCCGGTGGGATCCCCCGTCGGATGTGCTGCCCGGCCGTGGAAGCCCACTCGCACCTGCGTCTGCGCGGTCAGCGGCGCCCATGACCAGTCGTGCACGCCGGGATGGAACATCAACGCAGCATCCACACCGTCGAACACCCCCGCTTCGGCCAGGGTGACCTTGCCCCCGCCCCGTTCCTCGGCGGGTGTTCCCACGGCGAGCACCGTGCCCTCGAACTCCTCCAGTACGCTGCCCAGCGCCAGCGCGGCCCCCAGTCCGGCCGCGGCGATCAGGTTGTGTCCGCATGCGTGCCCCAGTTCCGGCAGCGCGTCGTACTCCAACAGCAGTGCCACGCACCGCCCCCGCCCGCTTCCTGCGCGGGCCACGAAAGCCGTGTCGAGTCCGGCGGTCCCCGGCTCGACGGCGAACCCCGCCCGCCGAAGTTCGTCAGTGAGCAGCCGGGCCGCACGGTGCTCCTCGTAGGCGAGCTCGGGGTCCTCGTGCAGGGCGCGGCTGACGGCCCACAGATCGTCCGCCCGGCGGCCGCACTCCCGCCGTAGCCGCTGGTACAGCTCATCGGATGGATCGCGCACGTCGCCCATGTCGCCTCCTCGCAGCCCTGTGCCCGCTTCTGTCCAGCGGGCGGCCGATTACGCGCGTTTGCGCCCGGCCGGTCTGCGGGTCACTGCTCAGCAGGCCCATCCTGAAAACAGGAGGACCGGGGACGACAGGGTTGCGGATGGGCGGTGGCGCCACGTGGGCATGCGGAGGGACAGCCAGCCCCCTGCGGGGCCGCTCGGTCGTGGTGACCGGAACGGCGCGCGGGCTGGGAGCGGCCCTGGCCCGGGCGCTCGACGACCGGGGTGCGCGACTGTCCCGCTCGGGCCCGGAGGGAGAACGCCTCCAGGGGGCGGCCGGCCCTGCGCCTCGGGGGACGGCGTCCAAGAGGCGTGGCGTTCTACGCCGACACACCGCAGCCGCAATCAGGCATGCCGGTGAGAGTGCCGGCCTCCGACGGCCAGGCGGTACAGGGCCAGGAGTATGACGGAGCCGATGATGGCGGCGATCCAGGTGGAGAGGTCGAAGAAGCCGTCGATGGAATCGACGCCGAAGATGACCTTGCCGAGCCAGCCGCCGAGGAGGCCTCCCGCGACACCGATGAGCATGGTGATGATGATGCCGCCCGGGTCCTTGCCCGGCATGATCGCCTTGGCGATGAGGCCGGCAAACAGACCGATGAGAATCCACGCGATGATGCCCACGATGCGTCCTCCTGCTTCCTGAGATGGGGACAGGGTCACATTGCTTCTGCGCCCGTCTCGCGCTCTCAAACGTGCGTAGCGCGCCGAGGACCCAGAGCCGCCGGCCCGCGCTCACGACGGTGGTGAACAGGAACGGCCGGTGTTCAAATCCGCTCTCATCCGGAAACCTCTTCCGGACCGGGGGCGCGGTCTGTGGGATGTCGGACTTCGCCACCTTCTTCGCCGGTACGGAGCCGTGGATCGCGCAGTCCGTAGCCGCCAAGTACGGGCACCCCGAACACGACGGGAAACTGCTGCGCTCCTTGTCCCCGATGAGCCGCATCGATCAGCTGCGCGCCCCTGTGCTGGCCGTCCACGGAGAGCACGACACCAACGTGCCGCAGACGGAGTCGGAGCAGGTCGTCCGCGCGGCCCGCGACCACGGCGTGCCGGCACGGCAGCTGACTCCGCGCAACGAGGGCCACGCGCTCCCGCGGGCGGACAACCGGCGTCTCTACCGGCGCGCTGCCGCGGACTGGCTGGAGCAGCATCTCGGTCCGGTCCCGTGACGATGCCCGTTTTCGCCGAAGGTCTCGGGGCAGGCGCGAGCCATGGACCAGTCGAAAGCGCCGGTACTCGATGCGTTGGCCGCCTACCACGAGAGCGGGCAGACCCCGTTCACGCCCCCGGGCCACAAACAGGGACGGGGCGCCGACCCCAGGGTTCGGGCCGTGCTCGGCGAAGCGGTATTCCGGTCCGATGTGCTCGCCACCAGCGGCCTGGACGACCGTACGTCCTCCCACGGCGTCCTGGAGGAAGCACAGGCGCTGATGGCGGACGCCGTCGGGGCGGACCACGCGTTCTTCTCCACCTGCGGCAGCTCCCTGTCGGTGAAGTCGGCCATGCTGTCGGTCGCCGGACCGCACGAAAAGCTGCTGGTCGGCCGTGACGCGCACAAATCCGTGGTGTCTGGTCTGATCCTCTCGGGCATCCAGCCCGTCTGGGTGGATCCGCAGTGGGATGCCGAGCGTCATCTCGCCCATCCGCCGACCGCCGAGGCCTTCGAGGCGGCGTTCGCCGAGCACCCCGACGCCCGCGGCGCGCTCGTGACCACACCTACCCCGTACGGCACCTGCTCGGACCTGGCCGCCATCGCCGAGGTCTGTCACCGCCGACACCGACCCCTGATCGTCGACGAGGCGTGGGGCGCCCACCTGCCCTTCCACCCGGACCTGCCGACCTGGGCCATGGACGCCGGCGCCGACGTGTGCGTCACCTCCGTGCACAAGATGGGTTCCGGCCTCGAACAGAGCTCCGTCTTCCACCTCCAAGGTGACCTGGTCAAACCGGAGGTGCTCAAGAGCCGTGAGGACCTGCTGGGGACCACCAGCCCCTCTTCACTCGTCTACGCGGCGCTGGACGGCTGGCGTCGGCAGATGGTCGAGCAGGGCGAGGCCCTCTACGACCACGCACTCGCCCTCGCTCAGAAGACCCGCGAGCGGATCTCCCGCATCGACGGCATGCAGGTGCACGGCCGCGACGACTTCTGCGGGCCGGGCCGGGCGGCGGACATGGACCCCCTCCAGATCATCATCGACATCAGCGCGTGGGAGGTCACCGGCTACCGTGCCGCCGACTGGCTGAGGGACAAGCACCGCATCAACCTCCACATCGCCGACCACCGCCGCATCAGCGCACAGCTGACCCACGCCGACGACAGCGATACGGCGGAGGTGCTGCTGGCGGCCCTGACCGACCTGGCCGCGCACGCCGCGGAACTTCGCACGGGGCAGCCCGTGGAGGTCCCGCCGCCGCCGAGGCTGAGGCTGGAACAGGCCGCACTGCCCCGCGACGCCTTCTTCGGTCCCACCGACCAGGTGCCGTGGGAGAAGGCTGAAGGCCGTATCGCCGCGGAAATGCTGACGCCCTACCCGCCAGGCATTCCCGCGGCCCTGCCCGGCGAACGCCTCACCGCAGACGTCCTGCGCTACCTGCGGACCGGGGTGGAAGCCGGCATGGTCGTGCCGGACGCGGTCGACACGGAGGTCACGAGCGTCCGCGTGCTCCGCGAAGAGTGATCACGGTGCGGACGGGTAACGGCGTCGCACTTCTCAGCCGGCGTCGCTCGGTCTCCAGGAGCTATCGGAAAGCGAAATGCTCGCGGTCGGCCGCTGCGCTGAATCGGATGGCGGAAAGCTCCAAAGGGCCCGGTTCACCGGCCCGGTGCAGGGCACGCGCACGGTGGGGGCACGGCCACAACAGGGACTGACAGAAGCGGAGCAGCACAGTCTGCGAGGAGGCGTCATGCGGGCACTCACCTGGCACGGCAAGCGGGACGTACGCGTGGACACCGTGCCCGATCCCACGATCCGCCACCGCGACGACGTGATCGTCAAGATCACGACCACCGGTCTCTGTGGCTCGGACCTGCACCTCTACGAGGTTCTCGGTGCCTTTCTCGACGCCGGCGACATCCTGGGCCACGAGCCCATGGGCATCGTGGAGGAGGTGGGACCGGACGTCACTTCCCTGAAGCCGGGGGACCGGGTGGTGATCCCCTTCAACATCTCGTGCGGGTCGTGCTTCATGTGTGACCGGGGGCTGCAGTCCCAGTGCGAGACGACACAGGTCCACGAGCACGGCACAGGCGCGTCGCTCTTCGGCTACACGAAGCTCTACGGTCAAGTCCCGGGAGGGCAGGCCCAGTACCTGCGCGTCCCGTTCGGGAACTCGCTCCCGATCCGAGTCCCGGACGGGCCGCCCGACGACCGCTTCGTCTACCTGTCCGACGTCCTGCCCACGGCCTGGCAGGCCGTCGAATACGCGTCCGTTCCGCAGGGCGGCAGTGTCGCCGTCCTCGGCCTGGGGCCCATCGGGGACATGAGCTGCCGCATCGCCGCCCACCGCGGCGCCGGTACGGTCATCGGCATCGATCTCGTCCCCGAACGCCTGGAGCGGGCCCGCCGCCGCGGCATCCACACCCTGGACATCCAGCAGTACGGCGAAGGCCTGGCTGACGCCGTCCGCACGCTGACGGGAGGCCGGGGCCCCGACGCCGTCATCGACGCCGTCGGCATGGAGGCCCACGGCAGCCGTGTCGCCGCCGCCGCGCAGGCCATCACCACCCTCCTGCCGGACTCCCTGGCCGCGGCCATGATGAAGCGCGCCGGAATCGACCGGCTGTCCGCGCTCTACGCCGCCATCGATCTCGTCCGCCGCGGCGGCACGATCTCGGTGTCCGGAGTCTATGGAGGTGCGGCCGATCCGCTGCCCCTGCTGACCATGTTCGACAAGCAACTCACGCTGCGCATGGGCCAGGCCAACGTTCGGCGCTGGGTGGACGACATCCTCCCTCTGCTCACCGACGGGGACCCCCTCGGCGTCGACGAATTCGCCACGCACCGGTTGCCCCTCGAACAGGCGCCCGCCGCGTACGAGATGTTCCAGAAGAAGCAGGACGGCGCCGTCAAGGTCCTCTTCACGCCCTGAGCCGACTGCCCTGCACCGCTACGGTCGCGCCTGCGGCTCGCTGAGCGGTGCACAGGTGGTGCCCGTTCGGCCGTTGGTGAACGCCGCGTCCCTGACGGTGGTCCCCCCGCTAGGTTTCGGACATGGTTGATCACCGCTCGGTTGACGTTGGGGGGATTCGGCTCGCCTATCAGGTCTCGGGCCCGCCGGAAGCTCCGCCGCTCGTCCTGTTGCATGCACTGGGCGAGGGTGCTGCGGACTGGGACGTCGTGGCGCCCGTCCTCGCCCGCAGCTGGCGGGTCCATGCTCTTGATCTTCGCGGTCATGGCCGAAGCGACTGGCCGGGGGACTACTCGCTGCAGCTGATGCGGGACGACGTGCTCGGTTTTCTGGATGCGCTGGCTCTTGACCGGGTGGATCTGATGGGGCATTCGATGGGCGGGATCGTTGCCTATCTGTTCGCCGGGGAGTACCCGCGGCGTGTGGACCGGCTCGTCTTGGAGGATGTCCCGGTGCCACGACCCCGCGAGCAGTCCACGCCGATCAGGCCGGATGGGAAGCTGACGTTCGACTGGGAGATGGTGTTGGCCGTCAAGCGGCAGATCGACACGCCTGATCCGGAATGGCTGGAGAGTCTCAGCAAGATCACAGCGGATACCCTTGCAGTAGCTGGCGGTCCGGGAAGCCATGTGTCCCAGGAGGGCATTGCCGAGTTGGCTCGCCGCGTCCCTCAAGGGCGAGTCGTCACCATTCCGGCCGGGCACTTGATCCACAACGCCCAGCCGACGGTGTTCGTGGAGGAGATTCTGAACTTCTTGCAGCCGCCGGGAGACGGCCCGGCCGCAGGGCCGTCGCTCCAGGCGGATGACGGGGTTCCCCATCGGAACGGGTGACAGAAAAGCTGGTGAATCCCATGCCACGGGACCGGCGTTGATCGCGAAGTCTTGTTGTCGAGAGCCGGCCGAGCCGGTCGGCTGAGCGGTTGTCTGCCGGGGCCCGAAGGCGCGCGGCGGCGCGGCTGCGGGCCCCGTGAGGGTGCTGCTCAGCGGGCGATGGTCCACTGCTGGCCCTGGGAACCGTCGCAGGTCCACACGCCGAGCTTCTTGTAGTCCTCGTGGTAGGTCAGGCAGTCCTGGTCACTGATCCTGATCTGGTAGGTGTCGCCCTTGATGGGGATGACCTCCCACTTCTGGGCGGCGCCGCCCTTCCAGGTGGTGATGGACGCGAAGTAGGTGCTCGTGTTCTCGGTGAGGACCGGACCGAGGCCGTTGGCGATCTCGTAACGGCCGCCGCCCGCCTCCTTGAACGTCCACGTGGAGTTGGTGTCACCCAGCTTCCCCGCGACCACCGTCGAGCCGGAGGCGGCGTTCGTCGCGGCAGCCCCGAGGTTGTTGACGGTCTTCAGGCGCACGGGGACTCCGACGGGCGGGCGGCCTGATCCGGAGGGCGTCGTCGCCGCGCTGTCGGCGCGGAAGCCGGGACGGGGGCCGGGCTGTGCGGGTACGCCCGGCGTGATGGGGGTGTCGCCGGGACCGGGCGTCTCGCCCTTGGGGACACCGGGGGTCGTGGCCGGCACCATCGTGGGGCGGAAGTCGACGGTGGAGCCGTTGCGGTCCCACAGGCCGTAGAAGCCCCAGTTGATCCATCCGCCGTCGCCGTGGTTGGTGAAGCTGCCGCCACCGGAGAAGATCCAGATCCGGTAGGTCTGGTCCTCGCGCGAGGTCGCGTCGTTGTAGTCGATGTCGCCCTGGTACGCCACGTCCTTGAGGTTCGCGGTGTAGGGGTGGACGAACCAGGGGTCCCCGAAGGCGTTCTTGCCCTTGACGTCGAAAATCATGATGTTGTAATTGCCGCCGGTGTGGTTCGTCAGCATCTCGAGCAGGCCCTTGACGAACCCCTCGCGAGCCAGCTTCTTGGCCTGACCGCTCTGCTGGGACGCCAGAATGCACCACGACAGCGCGCCGGTGCCGAAAGACCCCGGCGACACGGCGGCCGCGGCGTTGCAGTTCTCGACGGGCCCGTTGACCGAGCCGTCCGCGAGTGCGGGCTGTGCCAGCCCCCCGACCGCCAGGGCACTCACGCAGACAGCGGCCAGAACCGACAGTTTCCTTCTCGAACGCACGGCTTCTCCTCAAGGGGTGGCGAGCACAGCTACGTGCGCCAAGAGCCGTGAAGGGGGCGCCGAGGTACACCCGGTTCCGGACAAACGTCATCCGGCCACAGTGACGGGGGTTGCAACCCGTTCTGTGGTTCGGCGCTTGGCCTGCACGGGGTGCTGGCCTGGCTGTCCGTTGGCCGGTGGCGGCCTTGCGTGAGGCTTGAACGGGTCTGCTGCTGAACCCCTGGCCTGAACTGCCAGACCAGCCAGGGAACCCGGGTGCGGACCGCCGGCTGACGGAATGCGGCGGACCGTGCCCGGGTTTGCCCGTGCCGGACGAGGTGGGGCTGTTCGTGCTGGTTCAGGGCGCGGTCAAGTTCCGGTTCACAGACCGCGCGGCGTCGAGCTCGCCCCCGCGCCCGGGGCCCCGGCCGGCGCCCGCTGCCGTCCTGGCTCTGGGTGATGCCGGAGTGGGTCGGTGTGGTCGGTCGGCGGTGGTGCTTGCCGTGATGTCGAGCAGCGGGGTGTTGGCGCCGCTCAGTGCCTCCCACGCTGTCCAGGTCCCGGTGCGGGTGTCGAGCCGGGAGTGCCTTACGCCCTCGGCTGTGGCAGCGTGGACGTTGCCGCCCTGCGCGGTGCTCGTCAGGCGGCTGAGGCCGCTGCCTCCCGCCCCCCCGGGGGAGCACCAACACCGTCGCAGGGATCAGAAGGGCGCGGTGGCGGAGGGGGTGCTCCCGTTCTGGGCCTGCTGTGCCCGGTCCGCCATCATCCGTCCGAGCGCGGTGAGCGACGGCTCCAGGTCGCCTGCCGCGGTCGTGTAGCGGACGAAGACGACGACCGTTCCGACAAGGGCCCCTGCTTCGGCCTCCTCGATGGATTCGTCGTCCTCGTTGACCGTGGTCTTGCCGGGGGTGAACCGGAAGGCCGTACTGGTGTCACCCATGGACGGGAACGACATGAGGGTCTTCTCTGAGTCGTCCGTCAAATCCCTACGCACCTGGTCGAACGCCTGGGCGGCGTGCGAGGCGCTGCCGAAGGCCGAGACGTAGCGGGCCTTCCGTGCCGCTCGGAACGGGCAGTCCCCCGGGACGGTCCGGGGCGATGAGTCGGGTGCCCGGGTTGTCGTTCGGGCTGGGGCGGAGCAGCGCCGTCGTGTGTTGGTCCGTTCGGGCTGTTGTTGCCGTGTTCCGGCGCACCGGTATGTGGAATCTCTCTCCGCGCGTGGGACGCTCAGGGGTTGATGCGGCCGAGGCGACGGGTCATCTGTTCGACGGTGTCGGTGGGGGGCCAGGGGAAGTCGGGGAGGTCGGCGCGGAGGGTCACCTGGCCGTGGAGGGCCGTCCAGAGGGTCACGGCGTCGGTGAAGGGATCGGTGCTGGACGAGCGGCCGGCGCGTACGCAGGCGTCGAGGTTGTCGACGAGGGTCTGGAAGGCGTCGAGTCCCTGGCGGCCGGGGATGTCGGCGGCGGGGGCTTCGGGCTTGGGGCGGGCCCAGCCGAAGAGGACGCGGTAGCGGGCGGGTTCGCGGACGCCGAAGTCGACGTAGGCGGCGCAGCCTGCGAGCAGCGCGTCGACCGGGTCGTCTTGCGCTGTGACGGCGGCGGTGACCGCCTGGTGGAGTTGAGTGATCGCCTCAACGACGACCGCTTCGACGATGGCGTTCCGATCGGGGAAGTGCGCGTAGATCGAGGGGGCGGCGATGCCGGCCTCGCGGGCCACGGAGCGCAGGGTGACGGCCTGGTCGGAGCCGGTGCGCACGATGAGGGCGGTCGCCGCTCGGATGATCTCCTCGCGCAGTAGCAGGCCCTGACCGCGCCGGTTGCGAGCCCGGGGCGAAGCGTCCTCCCCTTGGCCGGCGGGGAAGTCGGTAGCTGTGGGGGCCTTCTTCATGACCGCAACTTTACAGGTGTTAGCCGACCGCTGTAGCGTCCCCGTCTGTAACCTCACACTCGTAAGGTTACGACCGTAAGGACGTTATGAGCATCGAAGGCACACCCGACCCGGAACCGGGTCACCCGCGCCGCAGGCCCGCACTCGCGGCGCTCTGTCTGGCGCTGGTCGTCACCACCATCGACAACACCGTGCTCAACACGGCCCTGCCCGCACTCGCCGAGCAACTGTCGGCCTCCACCGCAGACCTTCAGTGGATCAACAACGCCTACACCCTGGTGTTCGCTGCGATGCTGATCACAGCGGGCAGTCTCGGCGCCCGGTTCGGGCACCGCCGCGCGCTGGTCGGCGGCCTGACGGTGCTGGCCATGGCATCGGCGTCGGCCGCACTGTCCGGCTCGGCCGGGCAACTCGTCACGTTCCGCGCGGTGATGGGGCTGGGCGCGGCGTTCGTCATGCCGGCCACCCTCTCGATCATCGTGGCGCTGTTCGGCCCCCAGGAGCGCGGCAGGGCCATCGCCGTCTGGTCCGCGACCGCCGGCATCGGCATCGTGGCCGGCCCGGTCACGGGCGGGCTGCTGCTCGACCACTTCGCCTGGGGCAGCGTCTTCTGGATCAACGTGCCGCTGGTCGCCATCGCGCTCACTGCCACCCTGCTCCTGGTCCCCGCTCTGCCGGGCCGCCGTACCGGCCGCATCGACATCCCAGGTCTGCTGCTCTCGGCAACCGGCCTGGCCGCCCTGGTCGACGTGGTCGTCCAGGGCCCCGAACGCGGCTGGCTGACGGCCGCCACCGCGGTCGAAGCCGGCGCGGCGGCCGTGCTGCTCGCAGCGTTCGCCTGCTGGGAACTGCGCACCGCCCACCCGATGGTCGACGTGCGGCTGTTCGCCGACCGGACGTTCAGCGTCGCGAGCGGCATCCTCGGGATCACCTTCTTCGCCCTGTTCGGCGTGCTGTTCGGCTACACCCAGTACCTGCAACTCGTCCACGGATTCAGCCCGTTCGAGGCCGGGCTCGGCGCTCTGCCGTTCGCGCTGGCGATGGCGGCCACCGCCGCCACCAGTGACCGCATCACCGCCCGGTTCGGCCCCCGGAACACCATCGCCGCCGGACTTGCCGTCATGGCCGCCGGCTTGGGCTGCCTCTCCCTCGTCACTGCCGGCACGCCGTTCGCGGTGCTCGCACTCACCATGGGAGCGGTGGGTGCGGGGATGGGCCTCGTCATGGCGCCGGCCAGCACGGCGACCGTGGCTGCCGTGCCCCGTGAGAAGTCGCCCATGGCAAGCTCGGTGAACAGCGTGGTCCGCGAACTGGGCGGAGCCCTGGGCATCGCAGTGGTCGGCACCCTCGTCTCCGCCTCGTACCGGTCGCAACTGCTCACCACCCTGCCGGGCGCGCCTGCCCCGGCCGCCGAGGACCTGACATCCGCTCACCTGCTCGCCGCCGAGCTGCTTCCCGGTCCGGCCGGCCGACTGGTCGCCGCCGCGGACGAGGCGTTCACCACCGCGATGAACCACGGAACGCAACTCTGCGCCCTGGTCGCCCTGCTCGGCGCCGCGGCCGCCCTCGCCTGGCTGCGCCGGCGACCGACCGCTGAGCAGCCGACCGCCAACGCCGAGGAGACGCCGGAGAGGGACAAGGCGGAGCGTGTCTGAGAGTTCGTGAGTCCGTGCTATGACAGCCTGGCCCGGGGCTCGGCCTCGGGCTCTCGGGCCAGGCGGATCGGACGAGTCATGGCAGGCAAGACAGGACCGGTCGCCTCGGCGGCCGGGGACGCGATGGTCGATGAGGTTGTCGAGCGGCTGCTCAGCGGCGCCGACGCTTCAGGGGCCGCCCCTCGGTGAGGGTGGGCTGCCGACGGAGATCACCAAGGCCGTGCTGGAGCGGGCGCCCTCGCTCCGCCCATACCCCCGGGCCGTGGCTGGCCGACCGAGGGCGAACGGCCCGGCAGGTCATCAACGGGATGGTCTGCAAGATCCGCACCGGCCTGCCGTGGCGTGACGTGCCCGACCGTAACGGGCCATGGAAAACGGTCTGCACCCCCTTCCGTCGCTGCGCGTTGAGCGGCGTTCTCGCCGAGGCCCTTCAGCAGATCCAGGCCCAGGCTTGATGCGGCGACATCGACTGGCTCGTCCAGATCGACTCCACCATCGTGCGAGCGCATCAGCATGCGGCTGCCACCGGCTGAAAAGAGGGATGCGTCGGGTGGACGAACCGGATGATCACGGCGTGGCCGATCCCGCGGGGGCTGACCACCAAGATCCCCCTTGCTTGCGACGGCCGCGGCAGGCCCCTGGCCATCCTGATCGCACCCGGCCCACGCCACGGTGGCATCTGCGCGCAACCGCTGCTGAAACGCATGTTCGGCGGCGGCTTTCGACGCAGCACCGTGGAACGGTGAGGACGTCGCCTTCGACTGCCAAGCCGCTGAGTTCGTCTGCCGCATCCTCATCGATCCGCATCACCCCTTCACGATGGCCCGCTTTTTCGATACTCACTGGTTCATGAACTACGGGTAAGGCGACTGAGAGAGCAGCTCCGCCACCGCCATCGCCGTGATGCCGGCGGCTGCGGCTTGGCGGCCCCGCCATCCGCCGCCCGCCGCCATGACCACGGCGGCGGCCCACCACAGCTTCGTGTGCTCTGCTGCTTCCTCGACCGGCGGCAGGAGCCGGCGGGCCCAGCCGGAATCCCAGGCAGCCATCCGCCGGGTCAGTCGGTGATCGTCGTCGCGTAGCGCCGTCAGGATTCCCATGCCGTGACCCTTGCCCGACCGCAGCCTTGCACGCCCTGCTCACTCCAGGCGGCGGCGGTCTTCATCGCTCCACTTACGGGTGTCGCGGGGCTCCACGTACGGCTCCTCGTCCTCGGGGTACCCGCCGGCGACAGCGCGCTGACGGGCCAGCTCGGCGTCGAACTCCAAACCGAGGAGGATCGCCAGGTTGGTGATCCACAACCACACCAGGAAGATGATCACTCCGGCGAGGGTGCCGTACGTCTTGTTGTAGGAGCCGAAGTTCGCGACGTAGAACGCGAAGCCGGCCGAGGCGATCATCCAGATCACCAGCGCCAGGAAACTGCCGGGGGTGACCCACTTGAACCCGCGGCCCTTGGCGTTTGGTGCAGCCCAATAAAGGAGCGCGATCATGATCGTGACGAGCAGGACCAAGACCGGCCACTTCGCGATCGACCACACCGTCATCGCCGTGTCGCCGATGCCGAGGGCGGCGCCCGCCTGGCGGGCCAGTCCGCCGCTGAAGACGACGATCAGGGCGCTGGCCACGGCCAGGATCATGAGCGTGACGGTCAGTGCCAGTCGTAGCGGCAGGACCTTCCACACCGGGCGGCCCTCGGGCATGTCATAGACGGCGTTCGAGGCGCGGATGAACGCTGCGACATAGCCGGAGGCTGACCAGATCGCGACGGCCAAGCCCACGATCGCCAGGAGCGAGCCGACACCACTGTTGCCCTGCAACTGCTGCACCGCGTTGCTGATCACGTCGCGGGCCGAGCCGGGGGTCAGCTTCTGCAGGTTGTCCAACACCTGCTTGGTCGCCGACTCCCCGGCGACGCCCAGCAGCGACACCAGGACCAGCAGGGCCGGGAAGAGGGCCAGCACCGCGTAGTACGTCAGCCCCGCGGCCCGGTCGGTCAGCTCGTCGTCCTTGAACTCCTTCAGCGTGCCGCGCAGCACGGCCATCCACGACCGTTTCGGCAGGTCGGAGAGCCGATCCGGAGCCCGCTCCTCGACCTCCTCGTCGGGGCCCGCCCTGCCTCGCCCGCCGACGCCGGCAGTGGGCTCGCGCTCGTCACCATGTTCGGGATCCGGTGTGCGTGTCATATCCGGCGGCTGTCCAATCACCCCCGCCTTATGCATCGACCGCGAGGCCCGGGTCTGAGCGGTTGCGCGGAGGCCGGAGGGGTAGGCGCCGATACGACCAAAAGATATTTCTACGCGAAGAGCGACGGGTGTGATCCCCGCCAGTCACCGCCCACCGCGATGGCGGTGGGCTCGGGCAACGCCAGGACCAGCCGGTTGCCGACCAGGGCGGCGGGGCGGTGGCTGATCTCGGGGTGTTCCCACCGCCACAGCTCCCGGCCGGAGCGCACGTCGAACGCGGTCACGAACGGAGGCAGGTGTCGCCTGTGCCAGTTGCGGCCCCCGTCGGCAGCCTGTACGTAGATCGCGTCGCGTTGTCCGCGACCCCGCTCAAATGGAGCGTGCAGCGTTCGCCGGTGCGGGAGGTGAGTCGGCGGGTCCAGAGCAGGGGGCCGCCGTCTCGCTGCCGTGCGGCGACCTCGTCGTGGAGCATGACGGAGATCTGGCCGCGCGGAACGCGTTGCGATGCCGCTGGACTTGCGGGGGCCTTGTCGACCTTGACCCCGATGCCACTCAGAGAGAGGGAGGTCGCAGGCCACCGCCCACGCCCTGCGAGAGGCCCTGACACGGGGGGTGCCGTACCACGTCCCCTCCAGCGCGGCGAGGAGGGCGACGGGCGACGGCCTCACCGGCGTACGGGCACGCTTGGCGGCGCCCGGTAGGAAGCCGGCCACCGTAGGAAGCCGGCCACCGGTCACCTGCGCGGAGGCGAGTGCTTTCGGATCGCCAGCGCGACCGCTGCCCCGACGACGGCTCCCGCGATGGCCCACGGCACGCTCGGGGTCTCGTCGCCGAGGTGGTAGCCCACCACGCAGAAGCGCGCCGAGCGAAGCCGTTTGTTGTAGCCCGCACGCTGAGGCAGGTACGGGAACATACCAAGCAGGTGCTTGCGTGTGTAGCGCAGCCATCGCGCCTCGGAATGGTGGCCGAGCAGTGCCTGGGCCACCGCCAGGGAGACAAGTTCGGAATCGCTGAGCTGGGGCGGTCGCCCCATCCACCGCTTACCTGCGATCTCGACGGCGATCTTCACACAGAGTGCGGTTGAAAGGGTCTCAAGGTCAGACGTCACACACGGATCATTGAGGTCCTCGCCGCCTTGGTGGAGCCGAACGAGACTTACTCCAGCTCCTCCGCCAACAGGTCCATCAGCAGCCCGTCGTGCCAGCTGCCGTCCGGGCCGCGCTCGTACTGCCGCATGATGCCCACCGGGCGGAAGCCGACCTTGCGGTAGCACCGGATGGCGGCGGCATTGTCGGCGGCCGGGTCGATCACCAGTCGGCGGTATCCGTGATCATCGAACAGATGGCGTGCCAGGGCGCGGACGGCGTCAGTGCCAAGGCCGAGCCCGTGCACCGCCGGGTCGAGATAGATGTCGATGTTGGCATGCCGGTAGTCCGGATCGTCCTCGGCACCCCACTGGATAGCGCCGACCACCCTGCCGCCGTGCTCGACCGAGAAGGTCCGGACCCCGGGATCTTCGAGGTCCTCGGCCACCGCGGCCGTCAGGTCGTCGCCGCCCCGCCAGCGCGCGTACACCTCAGGCGTGGTCCGGATCGCGGCCAGAGCCGGGATATCGCCCACCGTCGACGGGCGAAGCGTCACCAGGGCTCCGCGCAGGACCGTCCGCATGCCACTGATCATCCCCGACATCGGATCCACTCGTCTAGCGTATTGACGTGCACATCGTCGATGACCCCTGCTTGTCACCCCGCGTCGCGACTCTCCTGGCGCGGGCACGGCGCGGCCCTGGGATGCCCGCTGACCGCATACGTGCACTGGCGCGCGCGGAGACGTCTCGCGGGAACGAGGCGCCAGCGCCGCCTGAGGCCATCGAGGCGATGATTCGTTTCGAGGAACGCTACGGCGGCCTGTGGTACCCGCTCCTCGGCTCTAACGGTATGGAACACGGGCTGCACGGCGAAGCCACCGTCTACCTCACCATCGACGGCTGGACCTTCCCAGGCATCCACGATGGTGACCAGACCTGGTCGGTCGACGTCCTCCCAGACGAGCGCACCGCCATGACGCTCGCGGGACGCCCCCGGGTCATCAACAGCAGCATCCTCCAGCGCCTGGAGGCCCCCGCCCAGTTGTCACAGGTCCGAGACTGGCCCCATGTGACCTTCGCCGTTGCCACCGAACCCGGCCAGGAGCCGACGGTCGCCGACGCCGGCCTCCCTGACCTCGACGTCGAGGCAACTGGGCCCGCCGACAGGTGGTGGGTCGGCAGCGGGACGGCGATTCATCTGAAGCTTCACAAGTGGTGGGGCGAAGAAGACGTTTGGGTCGCGCGCTGCTTTACGGAGCGGGCCGAGAACCTGGCGACCGCGGTCGATGCGCTACGGCACGCGGTGACGGGTGGCGTGTGGAGGGCCTGGGACTGGTGCGGGCTGTGTACCCACGTCAGGCAGCCGGCGCAAGCCTGCCTTCCCAGCGCAGGGAAGCGGAGCACCTGACCCCGGAGCAGCAGCCCGGTCTGATAGCTCCTAACGAAATGATCTTCGGGGCGGTTGGATCACTTCGGGAGCGTTGATCGGGGGTGCGGGGCGGCTCGGCCGAAGCCGTGGGAAGTCGATGACGAGTTGTGGGCGGTGATCGAGCCGCTGCTGCCCAGGGTTGAGCGTCGGGCCCGGCATCCGGGGCGGAAGCGGCATCCGGACCGGCTGGTGTTCCTGTTCCACCCAACGCTGGGTTGTCGAACGGGCCTTCGCCCACCTGCACTGGTTCCGCCGCGTGCGGATCCGCCGGGAGATCCGCGACGACATCCACGAAGCTTCCTCACCCTCGGATGCGCGCTCAGCTGCTGGCGACGCCTGTCACGGCTGCCCCGAGCCCTCGCCCTCCCGCAGTAGCCATTCCCTGACCGAAGGAGCACGGTCAAAGAGCTGGCTGACCTGCATGCCTTCCTCGCGTGAGGTCACCCGCGGCAGCGGGGTGAAGTCGTCGGGGAGCACGTCCAGAAGGCTCATCACGCGGTCTCCCGCACGCAACGTGATCAACAGCTCGCATCGCAGCTGCCGTGGAACGTCCTGGCGGTGGGACATGCTGTTCCATAGGGCTGGCCACAGGTAGTGAGTACCGTCTGGCGCCGTATTCGCTTGCACCCACGCTGGGTCCAACCGCTGATTCAGACGGAGGTCGCACGCCCGCTCCTCCAACCTGAGCAGCGAGGGCGAATCGATGACTTTCACCTCGCGAGGCAGCGGCTGATCGAAGTCCATCACCCCATGCTGCCCGACAGCACCCCACGCCGAGGAACCGACCCCAGAGAGTTATTCCGTCAGGAGTCCTTGGTGACCCGGCGTGCTGGCTCGGGACGTAGCGGCAGAGGACGGATGTGCGGTGTGCCACGCGTGAGCCGGTGCTGCTCCAGACCGCCCGCAATGCCTTTGGGGATGGCGCGTCCCCGGCAAGCGCTGGGCGCGGGTCTACCCAAAGCCGGCGCTTGAAGGCCCCGTTTCCGCCGACAGAGGGGGTGGGGCTCGGGACGTCCCCGCACCCCCAGAGAAGTTTATTGAACACGTTCAACTGTTCTGGCAGTATGCCTCGTGAGGAACCTGCCGTGCAGCGGGCAATGCGGTCCCGACTGCCCAAGCCACGGCTTTGCCCTGAGATCCGAAGGTTGGTGCGACGTGGTGATCGCCTTGCTTGTGTTCGCAGTTGCGGCCCTGCTCGTGGCTGTCACGCCGGGAGCGGTGCTGGGGTACTTCTTCGTCGTGACGACCGGCAGGCTGCCGCTCTGGGCCAGAGTCCTCTTGCTGCCGGCCGTGGGGGCGGGTGCGGCGGCGATATGGCTGGGCGTGCTGGGCTCCGACAGCACATGGAGGCCGGCGATGATGTTCCTGTCGTTCACCGCGGCACTGTTCTCGGGAGTCACCTTCCTCGTACGCGAAAGCCGTCAGCGGCGCACTCCCCGGCTACCCGCCGCGGCGTGGCCCCAATGGAACCCGCCCAGCACTCCGAGGTGACCTGCGGGTTGTGCCGTCCACGCTCACATCCGTCCGAGCAGGCGCGCCGCGCCAGCGGTCGGGACGCTCACCCGTGGCTGCGCACGCCGGTTGGCCGCTCGGGCCAACCCCGTGCTCAGTCACAGCGAGCAGAAGCCGTCAGCTGGCGAGAGGGGGCGATACGGAAGGCGGTGCTGGTCATGGCTCGTCCGGTCTGGGCCGGGAATCAGTCGTTCGGGCGGGTCAGTTCTCTGAACTACGAAATGAGGCCGACAATCGAGGGCCCGACCATCGGCCCCTTCAAGGCTCGGAGCTTCGCTTGTCCTGGCGACGATCTGGTTCGGGGAGCCGAGGAAGGAATAGTCCCTCGCGGCCATCGGCGCAGCGCAGATAACCTGCGCGAATGAAGTGGATCCAGCGGGCCGCTGGCGCGATCGTCGGCTCAGCGGTGGGCGACGCCCTGGGCGGCCCCTTTGAGTTCGGTCGCCAGGGAGCGTTCTCCGCGCGGTTTCCCTCGCCTGGTGCCGGTGACGAGATGTGCGGAGGCGGTGGCTGGGACCCCGGCGAGGCCACTGACGACACGCAGATGGCCGTCCTGGTCGCGGAGTCGCTGCTGGAGCGGGGCGGGCTGGATCTGCCGGACATCTTCGCCCGCTTCCAGCGGTGGGCAGCATCAGACCCCAAGGACATCGGCTTGCAGACCGAAGATGTCCTGACCAACGGCATGCGCTGGGACCTCGCCGCCGCGATCCATTTCCAGGTCAACCAACGAGCAGCGGGAAACGGCTCCTTGATGCGGGCATCGACCTCCGCAGTCCACTTCGCGGCCGCTGGCCAAGAAGCCACCATGGACGCGGCCCGCCGTATTGCTGCCCTTACCCATGGGGACCGCGCGGCCTGGGAAGGCACCGCGATCTTCCACGAACTCATCCGCGTCACCTTCGAGGACACCGACCCTGTCACCGCCCTCCCGGACATCCTGGCTCTCATCCACCCCGACCACCGCAGCCGCTACGACACCGTCCTCTCGCCCGACTGGCACCCCGATCAGGCGACCGAGTTCAACGGTGCCGTCTGGCCCTGCTTGGGCTCCTCCGTCTGGGCCCTTCGCACCACCGGTAGTTTCGAAGACGCGATACGCGCGGCGATCGACCTGGGCGGTGACACGGACACCGTCGCCGCGGTGACCGGAGGCCTCGCGGGGGCGTACTACGGGCTGGACGCGATCCCCGCCCGCTGGACCAAGCCGCTCCATGTCCCCCTCCCAGGATTCGACGGACGAGTGCTGTACCTGCCAGACCTGCTGCGCCTCGCACACCGTCTCGGAGAGGGGCCGTCGACGAGACGGGCGTGATAGCCCGCAGAAATGGCGGCGGGCCGTCGTCTCGTCCGAACCTGGTGCCGAGCCCACTACCCCGCGTGCGCACCACGACGACCTGTTCGCCGATCGGTCGGATCAGCTCACGCCTGCGCCCCGGCTCTTCGTCGCTCCCCATGCCCCCACCCGCGTCGAACCCACGGAGGGACCCTGCGGCTGCCGGGCGCCGGGGCCCGCTGTCTGTCTCGGTGTACGACCCGGCCTCGTCCTTGCCGGCTCCGCCCCGTCCCCGCCGGCCCCGCCTCGTCCCCGAGCCTCCCTGCCCGACTCTGCTGCGTCCGAACCGGTCCGTGCGCGCGCCGTCACCGCGCATGGCTCCTGCGGGCGGGGGCAGACGAGCCGCAGGGACGGTTCGTGGCTGAGGAGGTGGCGGCGGTGCGTACTGCCAAGGTGTTGGAGTCCTTTCCCGCCAGTGATCCGTACGGCAGCTGGCCGGCGGAGGAGTACGCGGCCAAGTGCCGGGCGCGGGGCGAACGGGCGAGCGTCGTGATGGACCTGGAGCGCGACGCCTTCCTCGTCGTGGCGTGCGACGCGGAAGCGGCGGAGGCGGCGGCCGCGTAACGGTGGCCGGCGCCCGGGTCACGCGAGCCAGTGCACGCGCCCGAGATGGATCAGGCGCAGCTGGCCGCGGGCCGTGGCGGTGGCGGCGGACCCGTCCTCCCCGCGCAACGACGCGGCGAGGCATGCCGAGGCCGTCATGAACATGTGGTCCACCAGGAGCCGGGACAGCATCGTCACGTCGTCTGCGTCCCAGCCCGCGCTGACCGGATCGGCCGCCAGCGCGGCTCCGATCTCGGCTGCGAACTCGTCGAGTTGCGCGGCGATCGCCTCGCGCACCGCAGTGACCCCGCCGTGCCGTTCGCGGACGAGGAAGCGCACGTGCGCCGGACGGCTGCGGACCAGATCGGCGACGAGGCGCACCGCCGCGTCGCCGCGCCGCTCGGCATCGTCGGTGGCGGCGAGGACGCCGCGCACGGTCTCGTGCAGGCTGGCCAGGGCCTCGTCCACGAGGGCGGTCCCCAGCTCGTCCATGCCGGCGAAATGCCGGTAGAAGGCCGTGGGGGTGACCCCGGCGGCTCTGGCGACCTCCCGGAGCCCGAGGCTGCCGAGGCTCCGTTCCTCCATCTGCGACAGGGCCGCGTCGAGCAGGGCGCGTCGAGTGCGACGGCGCTGGGCTTCGCGGACACCGGTGTTCGGGCTCATGCGGGGCAGTCAACCGCGTCACAGTTGCCGTCCGCCAGCATGAGCCGTATTGGACTGGGTAGTCAGTGAACAACTGTTACCTATAAGTAGGAGGAACTCTCATGCTCTTCCTCGTAGCCGCGCTGCTGGTCATGGGCGTCGTCCTCGGCGCCGTGGCCCACGTCCCGGTGCCGGTGAGCCTTGTCGCCGGTACCGCGATCGCCCTCTGGCTCGCCCTCTTCGCCGCGCGGGAACGCCTGTCGGGCCGCGGCGCCGGACGCCGCGGCCACCACGAGGGAGGTCTGCGGTGAACTCGCCGACCGCCTCCGTGAAGACCCCGGACCGGACCCGTGACGCGGACGCCTTGGCCGTCACCGCCTTCGTCCTCGGCCTGGCCGGACTCCTCGTCATGAACCTCCTCCTCGGCCCGACCGCAGTCGTGCTCGGACTTCTGGCCCTGCGGCGGCACACGTCCAGGCCGGGCCGTGCACGTCTCGGCATCGCCCTGGGCGTGGCCGACCTCGTGGTCCTCGCCTGCCTCGTCACCGCGGACGGCACGTGGTCGTGGAGCCTGAGCTGACGCACCGGGACGCGGTGGCAGGATCGGAACGCACGACCAAGTCCGTGGCGGGCGAGGTCGCGTACACGGCGGAGGCAGGTCATCTCCCCTGGGCGTCCCCGGGGCCGGGCGCGGGCTGTTCGAGGAGGAAGCCCGCTCCCGGCCGGACCTCTCCGCCTTCCGGAACGGACTCGATCGCCCTCCGCCCTTTTCGGGGGCCGAGCGGTGGGTAGCCGAGCGTGGACAGCGAAGCGTTCGGCCAGGAGGCGAAATGATCACTCAGGAGCAGATGGCGGTGCTGGCCCGGTCCGGGGCCTACACGGAGCGGGGCCAGCACATCGGGGCGGTGGAGTACGTCCTGGTCGACGACACCACGGGGAGGCCGGAGTGGGCCCGGATCGTCGACCGGGCCTCGGGGCTCGGCGGCGTGTTCGTCCCCCTGCGCCAGGCGGAACTCGACGGCGAACGCCTCGTGGTGCCGTACCCGGTGGCCCTCATCGAGGAAGCTCCGTGCGCCGCGCTGGACTGCGGGAGCGTGCTGTCCGTGGCGGAGGAGCAGGAACTGTTCGGGCACTACGGCATCAGGGACTCCCGCGACGAGGTCAACGCCGAGAAGGGCACGGGCTGGAGCGGCATGGACCGCGCACAGGCCATCCGTGAGGGTACGGCGGGCATGGAGACCGGCGTCTCGCGGCTGAGGCGGGCCCAGCCGGGGGCGTAGCCGGCGCCGACACGTACTGCCCTGAGCGCCACGTACTGCGCCGACCGGCACGTACGGCGCTGACCGCCACGTACCGCGCCGACCGCCACGTACGGCCCTGACCGCCACGTACCGCGCCGACACGTACGGCCCGTTGCTCTGGGAGCGGTGAGAAGGAGCGGCGTCAGGATGCGGCGAACGCCGCCAGGAGAGCGGCCGGGGCGGTGCCTTCGCGCGGCGTACCGGCCCCCGGTGTCCCGGTGTGCGACTCGTTCATGCCGACAGGAACGGCCCATCGTTTCGGCACATGACGAAGCAACCCGTCACGAGGTCCGCGTCACCCCGAGCGCATCATCGGGCCGCCACGGGCAACAAGAGTGGCATGGCAACGGAAAGCGGCACGGCCGCGAGACGCTCACGACTGCTGTGGCTCGTCCCGGCCCAAGCCGCCGCGATGGTGGTGTTGGGCCTACTGGTGACCGGTCTTGTGGCGGACCAGCTGCCGCTGTCGGCGGAGGACCGGGTCACGGACACCCTCGCAGCCCGCCGCACGCCGTGGGCGGACTCCGTGACGGAGTGGCTGTCCGTCCTCGCCTCCACGGAAGGCATCATCGGCGTGACGCTGGTCTGCCTCGTCGCGCTGCTCGTGCTGCCCCGCACGCCGCGCCGCGCCGACGCGCTCTTCCTGGGCGGGTCGGTCGCCGTGCAGTCGGCCGTCTTCCTCGTCGTGACGATGTTCGTCGAACGCCCGCGCCCCGACGTGCCCCGTCTGGACGGCGCGCCGCCCACCTCCAGCTTCCCCTCCGGGCACGTCGGCGCCTCCGTGGCCCTGTACGGCGCCCTGGCCACGCTCGTGTGGACCCGACTGCGCGGCCCGTGGCGCTACGTCGTGGCAGCGGCCCTGTTCCTCGTCCCCCCGTTGGTCGGGCTGTCCCGGATGTACCGGGGCATGCACCACCCCACCGACGTGGCGGGCGGCCTGCTCAACGGCGTCGCGACGCTGCTCGTCGTCGGCTCGGCATTCCTGACCGGCCGGACCCGCGACACCGACGACCGCCCGGACATCGGCACGGACGTGCTTCACCACGGCGACGCGCTCTCCGCCCCCCGCGTGCCCGCCGCCCGCGACGGGGTCCCTCCTCGCCGGGCCGTCGTGGTCCGCCACCCGCACGGCTGCGGCGATGACCTGGCCGAGCGGGTGCGCCTCACCCTCGACCACCACGGGTACACCGATCAACGGTGGACCGACACCTCCGTCGAACAGCCTTGCGGGACCCTGTCCGAGGAGTGCGCGCAGCCCGGAGTCGACCTGGTCGTCGTCTGCGGCGGTGACGGCACGGTCCGCGCTTGCGCGGACGTGGCAGCCGGGACCGGCACACCGCTGGCGCTCGTGCCCTGCGGGACGGGCAATCTCCTCGCCCGGAACCTCGACCTTCCGCTGGATCCGCTCACCGCCCTCGAAGAGGCCCTCGCCGGGGGCGAGTTCCCGATCGACGTGGGACGGGTATGGGGCGACGGCCTCCCGTCGACGCGGTTCACGGTGATGGCGGGCGCCGGATTCGACGCCGCCACGGTCCGCGACGCCTCGCCCGCGCTCAAGGCCCGTCTCGGATGGCCGGCCTACGTCCTGTCGGCCGCACGCCACCTGGGAGATCCGGCCATGCGCCTGTCCGTACGGCTGGACGGGGGCCGGGCCCGTCGGCGCCGGGCGCGGATGGTCGTCGTCGGCAACGTGGGCGCGCTCCAAGGCGGTCTCGAACTCCTGCCGCTGGCACGGCCGGACAGCGGACGGCTGGAAGTCGTGCTCTTCGACCCGCACGGCGCGACGGGGTGGCTCGCCGCGGCCGCCCACCTGGCCGCGCGGGTCGTCCGTACGGGCTCCCCGGCGGCGGACGACACCGCGTCGGCCGGCGGCCGGACGGTGGCCGGTGGATCCCTGGAGTACTTCAGCGCCCGCCGGATCGAGATCCGTTTCGTCGGCGCCCAGGCCCGGGAGGTCGACGGCGACACCATGACGGAAGGCTCCCGGCTGTTCGCCGAGGTGGAAGAGGGCGCGCTGCGCATCCGCCTCCCCAGGGCCCTGGGAACGACCGCGGGCGATCCCGACGAACACACCCCCGCACACAGCGCGCACCACCACTGACCGAGCACCGGCAGCGCGCACCACTGGACCCCCACCGGCACACCACGCGCCGGGCACACACAGTCAGGAAGCCGATGGGAACCGCGACCCGGGTACCGCAAAGATGCGACGTGGTGGACGACGAACTGTCCGCGGACGAGGCCTGGGCCGCCCTGCGCCGCTACGGAGGATGGAGCCTGGCCCGCGACTCGTTCGTGCGCTTCCGCTACGCGGACGGCTTCAGCCACTCCCGCGCCCTCGCCCTCCAGACCGTGCTCTCCATCGTGCCCCTGGCCATCGCCGCCATAGGCCTGTCCAGCGTCCTGCACACCGAGGACCTGGGCCGTGTCGCCGAACTCACCATCGGACGGATCACCAGCGGCCCCAGCCGGCAAGTGGTCGACGAAGCCCTGCGCGAGAGCCGCCGCCAGGCCGGCGACGGCGGCCAGGCCGCCCTCTGGCTGGGCCTGCTGTTCTCCCTCGCCAACGTCACCACGAGCCTGTGCCAGGTCGAGCGCGGCGCCAACCGCATCTACGGCAACGAACGCGACCGGCCCTTCCTGCTCAAGTACTCGCGCGGCCTCGTCATGGCGGCCCTCGCCGGTCTTCCCCTCGGGCTCAGCTTCGTCCTCACCGTGCTCGGCGCCGACCTCACCCACGCCTTCGCCGAGGTCTACAGCGTCGCACCGGGCACCATCCGCGCCTGGGACATCCTGCGTTGGCCGGTCGGGATCCTGCTCGCCGTGCTGGCCACCAGTGCGATCTTCCGCCTGTCGCCGCGCCGCGACCAGCCGGGCTACACCTGGCTCGCGTTCGGCGCCGTCGTCTATCTGGTGCTGTGGACCACCGCGACGTGGGCCCTCAGCCTGTACGTCGGTGCCAGCAGCACCTTCACCAGCGTCTACGGCCCCCTCAGCGCGCTCATATCCCTGTTGCTGTGGTCCTACCTGACCTCGATGGCCCTGTTCCTCGGCCTGTCCTTCGCCGCCCAACTGGAAGCCGTACGGGCCGGTGTGCGGGATCCCGTCACACGGGACCCCGGAGTCTGACGCCGGGCGCCCGAACGCGCGCCGCCCCCGAACCCGACCCCAGCCCGAACCCACCCCGGAGCCCGACCTCGACACCCACTCCCAGACCCAGACGACACCCTGACGGCCCGCCGCTCCCGGCCGTCCCAGACCCGCCGACGCCGACCGAAAGACGCGTACCCATGGCACAGCGCCCACCCCGCACCCGACGCCGCGCAGCCCGCGAGTTCCTGGCCAGACACTCGGGGCCCGACGCGGCCTTCGGGATGCGGCTCGTGCTGACGGCGACCGCGACGGCAGTCGTGACCGTACCGTTCGTACTCGCCCTGGTCCTTGTCGAATCCCGGTGGCCGCCGCTGTACCGCCTCGATCGGGACACGGCCGAACGGCTCCACCGAGCCGCCCTGGAAGACCCCGGGATGGTGCGCGTCCTGGACTTCCTCACCGGTGTGCTGTGGGACCCGGTGACCATGCGGCTCCTGGTGGCCGTCCTCGTGGTATGGCTCCTGGGGCGCCGCGCATGGCGCCTGGCGGCTTGGGCCGCGGTCACCGAAACGGCCGGCGCCGTCATCGGGTTCCTCACGAAGAACGCGGTGGAACGCGCGCGCCCCCACCTGCCCGACCCCGTCGCCCAGGCACCCGGCTTCTCCTTCCCCTCCGGGCACGCCATGACCGCCATGGTCTCCTGCGCGGTCCTCCTCCTGGCCCTGCTTCCTCTGGTGCCCCCTGCCTGGCGGCCCCTGCCCTGGGCCCTGGCGGCGCTGAGCGTGATCGGCGTCGGCTACACCCGGGTCGCGCTGGGCGTGCACTGGGTCAGCGATGTCGTCGGGGGCTGGCTCCTCGGGCTCGTCGTGGTCACCGCCACGACACTCGTCTTCGAAGCCTGGCGGGCCGACACCGGCCGCCGCCGCACTGGCGTCGCCGAGGGCCTGGAGCCCGAGATCTCCGCCCCCGACCCGGAAGCGGACCTCGGCGGGTCCCGTATCCCCGACGCCTCGGACCGCTCGCCCCACGCCCGGTGACCCCCCGCCCCCGGCGACCGGGGCCTTCGGGCCCCGGGCACGGCGCAGGTCGGGCTGCGGAGGGGCCGGGAAAGATCCTTCGGATTCCCCGTCACATCCGTACGCGCCCCTCCGTCAGTGCTGTGTAGACGCCGATCGGGCCCACACCACCACCGAGGTCGAGGAGCGCGCGGGTCAGCAACTGCGTGAGCACTCCGATGAGCTGCTGGAACCGGTCAAGCAGACCGCCATCCACGCTGCCGAGGAGGTCCGTGAGGAGATGAAGGAGCCGGTCGCCGAAGCTGTCGAATCGGTGAAGGACACCGCTCAGGAAGCGGTCTCCACCACGACCGAGCACGCGCAGCACGCCGGTCAGGAAACCGCCGACGAACTGCGCCACGTAGGGGAGGAAGCAGCCGGTCAGGCGGGCAGCAACTCCACCGGTCAGCGACCCCCGATCCGGGCCACCCGATGAGAAGGGCGTCCCCGTGTAGGTGGCACGGGGGCGTTTCGCTCTGGTCCCTTGGAGCATTCCTGCACTGCCGCCCCCTACGCGCCAGGGTAGAGCTGTCCGATCGACGGTCGTGAGGCGTCCGCGAGGTCGGCGCCGGTGGCCGCGTCACGCTGGGAGTTGCCCACGCCGCGCCAGTCCAGACACATGACGGTCGCGTCGTCGTCCAGATGGCCGTCACCGGCGTCCACGATCGCCCCGATGAGGGTGCGGGCGGCTTCGCGGGGATGCAGGGAGCGGGTGCGGAGGATCAGGTCTGACAGGTCGAGATTCTCGGCGTTGCGCTCCAGCATGCCGTCCGTCAACATCACCAGTCGGTCACCCGGTCGCAAGTCCAACGACTGCACCCGGTAGGTGCCGGCCGGTGATCCATGGACATTGAGGCCGAACGGTCGATCGACTTCGGGAACGATCTCCTGTACCTGCCCGTTCCGCATCCGCAGCGGCCAGGGATGCCCGGCGTTGACGAACTCGGCCCGGCCGTCGAGCAGACTGATGCGCAGGAGCTGACCGGTGACGTAACCGCCACGGCCGTGATCGCGCATGGCCTGGTCGGCTTGGCGGGCCTGTTCCTCGAGGTCGGCGCCTGCCCGCCGTGCTCGCCGCAGGGCACCCACGACCAGCGTGGCCAGCAGCGCGGCGTCGACGTCGTGTCCCATGGCATCGGTGACGGACAGCTGGACCGTATCCCGGTCGATCACGTAGTCGAAGGTGTCGCCCCCGACGTGGTCGGCGGGTTCCAGAGCCCCTGCGACCGCGAACTGAGCCGCCTCACATGCCAGCGACGCCGGGAGCAGCCGGTGCTGGATCTCCGCGGCCAGGTTCAGCGGCTTCGTACGTCGGCCCCATTGGTACACATCGGTGTGGGACCGGTTGGCGATGACGATGTAGGCCAGCGCGTGCGCCGTCTCACCGATCTCCCGCATCACTTCCGCGCCCGGGGCGGCGGGCAGGAACAGCTCAAGGAGCCCGATGGCATCCCCGCGGCTGGTCACCGGGGCGACGACCCGCACCAGCTCGCCCCTGCCCCTGTCCTCCACCCTCGGCTGCTGGCTGCGGATCACGTCGTCGTACAGGGTGCCCCGCAGCCGAATGCGCCGGGCGGGCTCACCGGTCTCGACGCTGCCCGCAGCCCCCAGCCGCACGACCGAACTGCCGGTGAAGTCAGCGATCAAGAACGACACCGAGGCAGCCCCGAGGTGCTCCTTGAGCATGCGCGCGACCACATCGAGCGACTCCACGGGCGCCGCGGCCTCCGCAGCCTCCAACGTCCCCGCCAACGTCATCGCCCTGCCCCGGCGGTTCCGGCTGGTGGAGTGACGAGACTCCTGCCCGCCGTCCGGCTCTCCTGCGGTCACAACGACCCCTTATTGCGTGATGGCGGCCGGGACTCCATCCCGGATCGGTAAGACCCGCGCCAAGGCGAAGTCGCACGGTCACATTGCACCACGAGACCCCGGGCGGACAGGGCGGTCTGGTGTTCTCGGCCCCGGCGTGACACGCTCAAGGGGAACCAGCCTGGTCTGGTGGGAGACCCCGCACGCCTGAAGGTGACCGGCGGTGCGGGTGGTCTCGCTCGGCTGTGAGCGGCCTTCCGACGGCTGCACGCTTGACGGCCTCCTCCGCGCACGCCGGGAGCCGACCGCAATGGGCTCAGATCCCGAACGGCGGACCAGTGATGCTCCCCATCAGGCTGAACCTCGATGTCCGTGTGCAACCGGACGTGACGGTCGTGACGCTGGCAGGCGAACTCGACATGACCACCTGCCCCGACGTCACCCGAGCCACCGACACCCTGGCCCTGAAGGGTCGGACCCTTGCCCTCGACCTGTCGGCCGTGACCCACATGGACTCCAGCGGCCTCAACATGCTCCTCACCCTGCGCAACCGCGCCCGCTCCGAGCACGGCGTGCTGCACTTGTGCGGCGTCCCGCGCCAGGCACTGCGCGTCCTCGACCTCACCGGCACCCGCAGTCTCTTCAACCTGCGCCCCTGCCTCACCCCATGACGTTCGCGCTTGCAGCCGGGCAGGGCGGGCATGCGCGAAGGGAACCACGGTGTCGAGTGCCGCCGCCGGCAAGCCCGTCGGGTGAGAAGCGACTCAGCGCGAGCGGCGCCGCACCATCTGGAGGTCTCACATGTCTGTGCCCGCCGACACCGCCCCCCTTGCAGCACTTTCCGCGGCCGGAGTGGCGGTCTGGCTCGACGACCTGTCCCGCGAGCTCCTGGCCGGTGGAGAGCTCATCGAGCTGGTGGCGGAAAAGCACGTGGTGGGGGTCACGACCAACCCCACGATCTTCGCCTCCGCCCTGTCCAAGGGTGACCGCTACACCGAGCAGCTGCGCCGCCTCGGCGACGCTGGAACCAGTGTCGACGACGCAGTCTTCGCCCTGACCACGGACGACGTACGAAGCGGCTGCGAGGTCCTCGCCCCCGTCCATCAGCGCACCGGCGGCATCGACGGACGGGTCTCCATCGAGGTCGACCCGCGCCTGGCGCAAGACGCCGATGCCACCGCTGTCCAGGCCCGAAAGCTGTGGCAGACAGTCGACCGGCCGAATCTGTTCGTCAAGATCCCGGCCACTCGCAAGGGGCTCAAGGCGATCACCGCCGTCATCGCCGAGGGCATCAGCGTCAACGGCACGCTGATTTTCTCCCTGGACCGTTACCGCGACGTGATGGACGCCTACCAGGCCGGTCTGGAGCAGGCGCAGGCAGCGGGACGCGACCTGTCGGTCATCCACTCGGTCGCCTCATTCTTCGTCTCCCGTGTCGACAGCGAGGTCGACCGCCGCCTCAACACCCTCGGCACCCCGGAGGCCCTGGCACTCAAGGGAAAGGCCGCGGTCGCCAACGCGCGGCTGGCACACCGGGCATTCGAGGAGATGACCGCGGAACCGCGTTGGCAGCGCCTCGCCGCGGCCGGGGCCCGCGTTCAGCGGCTCCTGTGGGCGTCCACCGGGGTGAAGGACCCGTCGTACCCCGACACCATGTACGTCAGCGAACTCGTCATCCCCGGCAGCGTGAACACCATGCCCGGCGCCACCCTGGCCGCGTTCGCAGACCACGGAACCCTCCCTGCCCACCCCCCGACCGTGGACGACTACGCGGCCGCCGCTTCCCACCTCGAGGCTCTGCGACGCGTCGGCGTCGACTTCTCCGACGTCACCGACACCCTCGAGCGCGAAGGACTCACCAAGTTCGAGGACAGCTGGAAGGAACTGGGAGCCTCGGTGGAACGCGAGATGCACCCCCAAGCCGTCGACACCTGCGACGACACCGAAAGCCGGCAGGGAGGATCCGAAAGCGCCCAGCTGCTCGCGATCTACCTCAACGACCACTATTCGGCCGCTACCGGGGGCCTGGAGCTCTTCCGGCGCGCCGCAAAGGCGCAGACGAGCGCAGAAGCGCACACGGTACTGACCGAACTGACCCGTCAGGCTGACGAGGACCGTGACGCGCTGGCACAGATCATGACCGATCTGGACGTCCCGATCAGCCACTCCAAGGCGGCCATGGGCTGGCTCGCCGAGAAGGCGGGCCGCCTCAAGACCAATGGGCACCTCCTCACCCGCTCGCCCCTCAGCGACGTCCTGGAAGCAGAGTCCATGCTCCTCGGCGTCCAGGGCAAGAAGGCCTGCTGGCGGACCCTGAGGACCCTCGCCGACACCGACGAACGCTTTTCCGCCAAACACCTGGACGCCCTGGCGGAGCGCGCCGAGAAGCAACTCGCGCTCTTGGAGGAGCTGCGCACAGCGGCAGTCACTCAGGCGTTGCGCCCTCAACCCCCCAGCACGCGGTAGACCCGGGGAGTCGCCGCTCCTGCCGTGAGAGGGGAGTGGACGCCCCTCCGTGTACGCGCGGTGCCCGGGCTCCGCCGTCTCTGAGGCCTTTGGATCATACCGGGGCCCGCAAGCGGTACCGCGTAGCCCTCGGGACGAGAGCGAGTCGGGGCAGAGACTCCCGACAGGGGCTCCGCTCGGCAGCGCAACCGTGCCGGCCCGGCCGGGTCCCCGGGCCGACGGGCGGGTTGCCCGAGGTCGGGACCATGGCGCAGGGCTGGGAGTCCGTCAATGTCGATATCCCGGGTATGCGCAGTACGAGGGGAGCGACACCCGCGGGCCGGCGGGGCCCGGGACAGGGAGTTCCGCAGCTGTTGTGGCCGCTCCTCCGAGACCGACCAGAAAGCGACCCCTGATCATGCATTCCTCCCAGACGGTGCGTCCTCCTCCCGTACGGGCTGATTCGGGGAGCGACTTCGCCCGACTCTCCCGGAAGATCCAAGAGGCGGGTCTCATGGCTCGGCGCCCCGGGTACTACGCATGGCGCATCGCGTCCGTGACGGCCCTGTACGCCGCCGGGTGGACGGCCTTCGTCCTGATCGGCGACAGCTGGTGGACGCTGCTGGTGGCTGCCTTCCTTGCCTTCGTCTTCGGGCAGGTGGCCCTGCTCGCGCACGACCTCGCCCACCGGCAGGTGTTCCGACTCCGCAAGGCCAGCGAGGTGTCCGGGCGCATCGCCGGCAACCTCGGCATCGGCATGGGCTACGGCTGGTGGCAGGACAAGCACACCCGCCACCACGCCAACCCGAACCACGAGGACCTCGACCCCGACCTCGACCCGGACATCCTCGTCTGGACGCAGGACCAGGCTCGCGTGGCCAGGGGACTGCCGCGGCTGCTCGGCCGCTCGCAGGCGTACCTCTTCTTCCCGCTACTCCTGCTGGAGGGGTTCAACCTGCACGTGTCCGGGGTTCGGTCGCTGTTCGACCGCTCGCTCAAGCACCGTGCATGGGAGGGGGCTCTGCTCGCCGCGCACATCGCCGCCTACCTCGGCGCGGTGTTCCTGATGCTGCCACCCGGCAAGGCGGCCGTCTTCCTCCTCGTCCACCAATGCCTCTTCGGCGTCTACCTCGGCTCGATCTTCGCCCCGAACCACAAGGGCATGCCCGTCCTGCGGGGTGACGAGCGGCCCGACTTCCTCAGACGCCAGGTCCTCACCTCCCGAGACGTACGCGGCGGCCGGTTCACCGACATCGTCCTGGGCGGTCTCAACTACCAGATCGAGCACCACCTCTTCCCGAGCATGCCCAGCCCCCACCTGCGCAGGGCCCAGACCATCGTCCGCGCGTACTGCCAGGAGCTCGGGGTCAGCTACCTGGAGACCAGCCTGATCAACTCCTACCGGCAGACCCTCGCCAGCCTGCACGCGGCCGGAGCCCCTCTCAGAGCGCCGGAGACCACCTGACTCTGATTGCCGCCCACCACCATCTGCCTGGCGCAGGTGCCCTCGACGACTCCGTGCTCGTCACCGGCTGATCGGTCAGCCGTCAGTGAGCGCCACCCGCCCTCACGCATGCAGAGGCGGGACGAGATGCGTGAGGTTCGAGGGCGGGGGCCGGCCTGAAGGTGGGAGCGTGGCGTGGAGCGACCGCAGACGGCGCCAGGGCGATAGCCGCCCGGTGGGACCTCACCCATTTGGACGTGAAGGGGTGCCGATGAGCTTGGTGCGGCAGAGGCTGGGCCCATGGCCGCCAAGCTGATCATCTACCCGCCCGACCAGCAGGGATGGCGACGAGTCCGCTATGACGGTGTTGCCATCGGAGTGGCGCATCGCCCGGCCGATGTTCGAGCCTTCCTCGCCGCGGCCGGTATGGAGAACGCCGAGGACATCGACCTCACCGACCCCGACTTCGTGGAGTGGCGGGGGGCTGGCCCCGAGGCGTGGGAACCGTTTCCCTGAGCTGGCTCCCCGTTCTGCTCGCAGTGCAGGGGATGCGGCTCCCCGCCCCGGGCCCGACCGCGCGGGGAATGGGCTGAGCGGGGGATCGCAGGCTGACCGTGGACGGCCGTGCGGCAACCAGAGGAGCAGAGCGGTGATGCAGACGGGCCCGATCGTTGTGTTCGCGAACTTCCTCTCGGACTTGGCAGTGGACCTCGACGAGGGTCAGATCCTGACGACGTGGGCCCAGCAGGCGCCGCGGAAGGCGTGGCTGCTTCGGGCGGGAGACGTGTTCGTCACACCCGTGCGGGTGAGCCGGGAGTTCTTGCGCTACGTGTGCGATCTGACGGGGGTGTCCCCGGAATCGGTGGCGGTGATCGAAGTGCCTCCCGCCGGAGCCGTTCCGCTGGCCCGGGCAGTGCGCGAGGCCGGCCTCGTCGAACACGTCCGGGCGCTCGCCGGCAACCGGGGTGCGGCGCTGCTGCCGACGGCGCTGGACGCGTCGGCGATCGCATTCGCCCGGGACATCGGTATCGACGTCTACCCGTACCCCTCGGTCGAAGCCGCAGAGGCCGCCCTGAAGACGACCATGCTGCTCAACACGAAGACCGGCTTTCGCGAGACGGCCGAGCAACTGGGCATGCGGCTGCCGACAGGGTGGATGTGCCGGCGCCCGGAGGTCGAATCCGTGGCGCGCGCTCTCCTGCGGGACCACGAGCGTGTCGTGGTGAAGCCCGACCGTTCGGCCGGAGGACACGGGATGCGCTTCGTCTCCCGCGATGACCTGAGGAGTGGGGCGGGCCTGCCGCTCGATACGGTCGGTGGGCCCGAAGGCCTGTGGGTGGTGGAGGAGCACCTCGACGTGGCCCAGCCGGTCAGTGTCCAAGTGGAGGTCTCCACCTCCGGGACGCGCGCGCTCTTCAGCGGGGCGATGCGCACGGTTCAGGGCTCCTTCACGGGATACACCTCTCCGCTGCCGCCGTCCTGCGCGCACGTGGCCGGCGAACTGGAGGAGTGGGGCACGGCCCTGGGCCGCTACCTGGCCGACCACGGTTACGCCGGGCCCTTCGGGCTCGACGCGCTGGTGGACACGGACGGGGTCGCGTACGCGAGTGAGAGCAACATCCGCCGTACGGCCACCACCACACCGCACGCCATGGTCACCCGGCTGACCGAGGGATCTGCCAACGCACACCCGGCATGGTCGGTGTCGAAGGGCTGGACACGGACTCCCATGGACTTCGATGACGTGCTTGCCCGGCTGCGCGCCTCCCGCCTCGCCTTCGACCCGGACCGTGGCGAGGGCCTGGTCCTCTACGCGGACGCACCGCCCGACGGCCGCTCCTGGCGGTATGTGGTGATTGCCAGGAGTGCCGGGGATGTCGAGGAGCAGGAGAGCGCCTTGGCCGAGGTTCTCGAATTCGAGGGTGGCTGACCTCACCACGACGCCGGTCCCGGCACCCCCTGGGTGCCGGGACCGGCGTCGTGGTGAGGGGTGCGGTCAGGCGGGGCGGCCGTCGATCATTGGAGGTGAGCAGGGTCCCTGCTGTGTCACGGCGACCGTCCCGGCTGCCGTCCGGATGCCCCCCTATACGCGCCTCTATTCGTTCCGTGTCGGTGACGGCTCGTCGACAACGACATGGCGGTGGCCGGACACCCCGAAGAAGGGGTGTCCGGCCACCGCCATGCAGCGTCAGAAATGCGCCGGGGTACGGCTACCAGCGGTACCAGCGGCCGCTACCGCCCTTGGGCCGTGCTACGAAACCGATCAGCCACAGGATCAGAACTGCGATAGCCACCCACCAAAGAATCTTCACCGCGAAACCCGCGCCGAAGAGGAGAAGGACCAGCAGAAGAACGAGAAGCAGGGGAACCATAGTTATCAACCTCCGAAGCACCGTCTGCCCGACCGTATCCAGGACATGCATGCGATTCTTATGTGTTTTTTATCCCGGTGGCTGGGCAGGAGATCTCGCCTGCATTCCACGAGACCGCTTCGGCGGAGCCGCCTCGCAGCCGATGCATCGAAACCAAGGAGCGGGCCCATGGCCACCTCTACGGGTTCCATCAGCTGACGGGGCCGCGGACTTCGAACTCGGCGACGCGGCGCGACTCTTGCGGGAAGCGGGCTACGCGGAGCAGGCCGCCCGGGTCGAGCGCGAGATCGTGGGCCGCAACGTCATCAACCGGCACCACTCGTTCGGGCGTGGGACTTGGCGGCTTGGGTGATGAACTGACGGGTGCTGCCCGGGTTCAGCGCCTTGGCCTGGAGGTGCTCGTACATGGTGCTGTAGTGCTGTACGTCGGATCGTCTCTCCGGGTACAGGTCGCTGGTGAACCGTTCCAGATACACCGTGCCCTTTCCGGGGGCGGCTGGGTGCCGAGGCGATTCAGGTGCTCAAGCTGTTCGCGCATGATGTCCGGACTGCCGGCCACGTGGTGCAGTACCGATTCGTCCAGCACGGCCCACAAGCGGAAAGGGAGGTCCTCAGGTCTTGGCGAGGCTCTGCCGGCCCGACCGGAGATCGGCCAGGAGGCGGCCGGCATCCGTGAGGAGTGTGCCCTGCAAGGCGTATACGGCCGGAGAGGCTTCCCGGGCGGTCCGTTCCTGCTGTTGCACCTGGTCGAGTTCGGCGGC
Source organism: Streptomyces sp. NBC_00239 (assembly GCF_036194065.1). Lineage (NCBI taxonomy): Bacteria > Bacillati > Actinomycetota > Actinomycetes > Kitasatosporales > Streptomycetaceae > Streptomyces > Streptomyces sp. NBC_00239. The sequence goes on from NZ_CP108095.1 coordinate 8,291,602, forward strand.
CGCTTCGTCGATCCGCGCGTCGAGGAGCTCCGGATCGGTGGGGGACACCCGGCCCATCTCCTCCATCACCGTGGCCACAGCGCGCAGGACAGCGCTGAAGCCGGGCCGGAAAGCGGCGGGAAGATTCCCGAGTTCGCCGCTGTCGAGGGCGTAGTCCAGGGTCCGGGACATGGAACGCAGGTGGTCCATGCTGCGTTCGGCAACGGTGATTGCCTCCCGAGCGCGGGGGAGGGCCCTACCGGATCCGCTGATGGCCGGGCGCGGGTTCATGCGGCCGTTCTCGATCTCGGTTTCGATGGTGTGGCGGATGCGCTCACATTCGGCGGACAGGCTGCGCCAGTCGCGGCGCCACTGACGCAGGTGACCCCGGTCGGGATCGTTCGCTTCGAGGGTGTCGGCAAGGTCGTCGAGGCGCCGGGACATCGTGCTGTAGAGATCGGTGACGGCTTGCTGACGGTGGTGGGTGTGCCGGGCGGGAGCGAGGACGAGATGGGCGGCGAGACCGCAGAGCGCCCCGATGCCCACGGACGCGACCAGGTGGCCGATGTAGTCGATCTGTCCCTGGCCGGAGGAGAACGCGAAGAAGCCGACGATGGCGACCTGGATGCCCTGCTGGCCGAAGCGCCGGATCCTGCCGATGCAGAGCGCGATCAGGGTGAGAAGGGCGAACGTCCAGCCGTGGATACCGGCCACGGCCGCCAGGGTGGCGGCGAGCGTGACTCCCGCTGCCATGGCCACCACGTATTGGAGGCAGTCCCGGACCGACCGGTACACGGTCGCCTGAAGTGCCACCAGCGCGGTGAACGGCGCGAACGTAGACACGGCAGGCGGCAACAGGTAGCGGGCCAGGACCCACGCCGCCATCGCCGCGACCACGGTCTTGGCGACGAGTAGCACCTGGTCCCGCTCGCTCCCGGCTCCCCCCACCGCGCGGCGCAGATAGTCGGCTTGCTCCGTGGCCGCCGACCAGATCCTTCGCACCGCTTCCGTCCCTCTGGGCAAGATCGATCACCTCCGATGCGCGCCTGCCCGGCCAGCTCACCCCGGAACCTTCTCGACTTCGCCCCCATGCAGCATCCCGGTGTACAAGGGACGGTGTCATCCTTGTGGCGCCAGCACTGTGAACAGGGCGCCCTCCGGGTCGCGGAGGGTGGCCCATCGGCTGGCGCTTGAGGTCTCCACCGGAGAGGCGATGCTTCCTCCGGCAGTGGTGGCCGCCTCGACCGCGGCCTCCAGGTCGGGCACCTGGAAGTGGACGTGCCACCGAGGGCGAACCTGTGGGTCGGGGTCGGTGTCCACCGCTCCGCCACTGATCCGTGCCACCGTCTCGTTTCCGTGGCGCAGAACGACGTGGTCGTGTTCGTAGGCCGGTACGCAGGATGTGGGCGATCCGCCGGCCCAGTCCAGGACCTCCCCGTAGAAGATGGCGGCGGCGAAGGCGTCGCGGGTGCGGAGTTCCAGCCAGGCGGGAGCGGTGCCGCGGCCCACCCCCCAGTCCTTGAAGATTCCGCCCTGCCAGAGCCCGAAGACCGCCCCGTCGGGGTCCGCGGCCAGCACGGCCCGGCCCCGACGGAAGGACAGCGGGCCGACCGCGACGGTTGCGCCGCGCTCGCGGATACGTGCGGCGGTGACGTCGGCGTCCTCGACGGCGAAATACGGCGTCCATGCAGCCGGCAGCGATGGATTCTCCACGAAACCGGCCACAGGAGCACCGTCGCGAAAGGCGAAAGAGAACCACTCGCCGAGCCGGGTCCGTCGGAACGTCCAGCCCAGCACGGCACCGTAGAACCGCTGCGCGGAAGTGAGGTCCGCGGTCGTCAGACTCACCCAGCAGGGTGCGCCGAGGGCTTCATCGCTTGACGTGGACACTGTTACGGGCCGCCCGCCTATCCTGCTGCTCACCTCGTACGAGACCTTCCCACCGTAGCTCGGTCGGAGGGCTCGGGCGGTGCGCTGGGGCACCCCGTCCGGCGACCCCTTCCTCACGCACCGGCCTGCCAAGCCATCCCGTACCCATTTCGAAATCGATTCGCATTCGATGCGCCATCTTGATGAGCGTTTCGCAACGAGAGGCAAATCTGCGCTTCTCGCGCAGTCGGCCGTTCGCATCGAAATTTTGAATCCCTAATCATCATCGTGTCCGCTGGTCCAGGTCGACGTACGATCTGAGGAATGTTGGCGCCAATCTGGTCTGATCCTCCGAAGATCGACGCTCCATTGGATGGTGCACGGATCAGGGCAGGTGCCGTACCTCAAGCAATCGCTGCGGCTCGCCGGCGAGCCGCAGCGAGACCGGAGGTACGGCGCCCAGTACTGCTCTTTCCTGACCACGCTGCCCGGCGGCCTGGTGGCCCTGCCGGGCGTTTACCACCGCAGGCGGACCCACGGCTGCTGGCCGCGGCACTCGCCCATGAGGACCCCGGGCGCGTACCGAGGTCCTGGAGATCGGTACGGGCACCGGCGCCCTGGCCTGACGCGCTGAGGTGCCGGACGCCCAGGGCGGGCCGGAGATGAGTCAACGGTCGACCAGCCGTGGACCAGGGGTCTCACCCGTGGATTCCGCGTCCGCGTCGGTGCCGACCCGGCCGCGGGGAAGCATCCGGTCCAGCCACCTCGGCAGCCACCAGTTGGTCCGGCCGAGGAGTGTCATGGTCGCCGGCACCAGCACCATGCGTACAACAGTGGCGTCGATGAAGATCGCGGTGGCCAGGCCGAGCCCGAACATCTTGGTGGAGGGGTCCTCGGCGACGGCGAAGGACAGGAAGACCGCCACCATGATGAGGGCGGCCGAAGTGATGATCCGGGCGGTGCGTGAGATGCCCTCAACGATCGCCGTGCCGTTGTCGCCGGTGCGCAGGTACTCCTCGCGCACGCGGGAGAGGAGAAACACCTCGTAGTCCATCGACAGGCCGAACAGGATGGCGAAGAGGAACATCGGGATGAACGACACGATCGGAACCGTCGCTTCCAGCCCGATGAGTGCGCCTCCCCAGCCCCACTGGAAGACGGTGACCATGATGCCGTAGGCCGCGCCGATGCTCAGCAGGTTCAGCAGTACCGCCTTGAGCGGTACGAGTATCGAGCGGAAGACCAGCATCAGCAGCAGGAACGACATCGCCAGCACGGCGGCGACGAGCACCGGCAGGCGTTGGCTGGTGCGTTGGCCCACATCGGACAGGCTCGCGGTGGCGCCGCCGACGTGGGCCCTGGCCGGGCCGTGCCCGATCGCCGTGGGCAGCACGCCGGTGCGCAGCCGGGCGATGGTGTCGGCCGTGGCCTTGTCCTGAGGGCTGGTGGTCGGGAACACCACGAGGGTCGCGATGCCGGTGGCCCGATCGATGTGCGTCGGCGCGACGGATGCGATGCCCGGATCCGCCGCGACCGCCCCGACGAGGCGGTCCAGCACTCGCGGATCACCGGCGGGGTCCGCGGCGATGACGAGGGGACCGTTGGTGCCCGGGCCGAACCCCTCGGCGACGAGGTCGTAGGCGCGGCGCTCGGTACGGCTGAGGGGCATTGAGCCGTCGTCGGGCAGGCCGACGCGCAGGCCGAGCACGGGCAGCGTCGCGGTCAGCAGCAGCCCCGCCGCGCCGATCGCGTACAGCACCGGGTGCCGGCTGACGTGCCCGATCCAGCGCCGCCAACCGGCGGCGGGAGCGGTGCCCGCCACCGTGTTCCGCCGCCGTGCGAGGCCCAGCTTCCCGGTCTGCAGAGCCCGGCCGATCCGGCCGGGCCGGGCCAGGCGTGGGCCGGCGGCGCCGAGGAAGGCCGGCAGAAGCGTCACCGACGCGACCACCATGGTCAGAACGACGATCGAGACGGCGAGCCCGCCCACCGTCATGAACGGCACGTTCGCGACCGCCAGGCCGAGGATCGATACGACGACGACGACGCCGGCGAAGACCACGGGCCTGCCCGCCGTGGCCACCGCTCGCCCCGCCGCCTCGTGGGGATCGAGCCCGCGCGCAAGGTACTCCCGGTGCCTGGCGAGCACGAACAGCGCGTAGTCGATGCCCACTCCGAGCCCGACCATGCTGCCCAGGATCGGGGCGAAGGTCGGGACGTCCGTCACCCCCGCCAGTACCGTCATCGTGGCAACTCCGATGGTGAGCCCGAAGACCGCCATGCCGATCGGCAGCGCGGCGGCGACGAGCGAACCGAACGCCAAGAACAGGATCGTGGCCGCGGCGAGGATGCCGATCAGCTCGCTTGCGCCGCCGTCGGGGTCGGAGAAGGCGTAGAAGAGGTTCCCGCCCATCTCGATGCGAAGGGGCACCTCGGCGCGCAGCCGGTCGCCGAGATCGACGAGGGCGTCGAGGTCTTCGGCCGACAGCCGGCTCTGGTCGGGATACTGCACCCGGACGACTGCGATCCGCCCGTCGGCCGAGACAAGGCCGCCGCGCACGGCGGTGTCCCCGCGGGCGTCGAGTGCCCCCGCCGGGTCGCTCGTGCCGAGCACGTGCGGCAGCCGCTTCACCTCGGTCTGCAGCCGCGTGAGAGCGGTGCGCGCGCTGCCGTGGTCGAAGAACGTCGCACCGCCGTCGAGGGGAGTGACGACCACTTGGGCGGTCATCCCCTCCTGGCCGGTGCCGGCCCGCTCGATCAGCTCCGCGGCCCGTTGGGAGTCCAGCCCCGGAGCGGTCATCGAGTCCGCGGTCCGCCCGCCGAAGGCGATCGCGGCGAGGACGGCAAGCGTGGCGGCGATCAGCCATGCCGCGATCACCCGCCAGGGATGGCGGGCGGCGCTTGCGCCCAGGCGCAACAGGGCTTTCGAGAGCATCGGGTCCTCCAACCACCTCGTCGGCCGTCCTTGTACGGCCTCCGATGCCGAGGCTCCTCGCCACGGCGCTCTGCGGCATCGGCTCGCAGGCCGCGGATCCGTCGGCCCCAGGGCGGAGTGACGCCCCGTTCTTTCGGCCGATGCGCGGCACGGCGCGGTGCCTAAGCTGAGAACCGTGCTACGAGACGACCTGCGAACCCTGTGGACCGAACCCCGGCCGCCCGACGCGCCCGCCCGGGTGTGGCGGGACTGGGCGCTGCTCGCCGTGTGCCTGGTCGGTGTGGTGCTGGAGGCCACCCTGCGCGAGAACGTCGTGTGGCGGCCGACGGCGGTGGTGTTCGCCGTATGGCTGTGCCTGCTGCCCCTGTGGCGCCGGACCCGCCCACTGGCGATGGTGACGCTGGCCTTCGGCTCGGTGATCCTCCTTCAGGTGGCCTCTCTCGTCGCCGCACCGCGCGAGCCCGTCGGCCTGTACACCGGCGCGGTCGTGCTCGTGCTGGTGTACGCGCTGCCACGGTGGGGATCGGGACGCGAGATCGTGCTGGGCGGCGCGGTGACCCTCGCGGCCTGCGCGCTGTGTTCCGTCACGGACGAGACCCCGGCCGTCGAGAACGTCGTGGGCCTCGTCTTCCTGCTGCTGCCCGGAGTGGTCGGGGCTGCCGTGCGGTTCCGGGTGACCGCTCGCGAGCGGCAGTTGGACCAGGTGCGCTCCCGCGAGCGCGAGCAGCTCGCCCGGGAACTGCACGACACGGTGGCCCACCACGTGTCGGCGATGGTGATCATCGCCCAGGCGGGCCGGGTGCTCGCGGGTGCCGATCCGTCCGCCGCCGTCGAGGCGCTGGAGGGGGTCGAGGAGGAAGGGGCGCGCACGCTGGAGGACATGCGCGCCATGGTCGCCGCGCTGCGCGACCGCGGGGTCGGCGCCGAACTGGCGCCGCCTGCCGGCGTCGCGGATCTGGAGCGCCTGGTGCGGACCCCGGGTGGCCGCCTCAGGGTGGACCTGGGACTCGACGGCGAGCTGGACGCGCTGCCCCCGGCCGTGGACGCGGCCGTCTACCGCATTGTGCAGGAGTCGGTGACCAACGCGATGCGCCATGCGGTCGACGCGACCGAGGTCGTCGTCCGGGTCGCCGCCGAACGGCACACGGTACGGGTGAGCGTGCGCGACAACGGCCGGCGCACCGGCCGGGGTCGCGACGGATACGGACTTACCGGACTGCGCGAGCGCGCGACCCTGCTCGGCGGCAGACTACGAGTCGGCCCGGGTGTCGACCGGGGCTGGCATGTCGAAGCCGAACTGCCGAGAGCGAGGAGCGAGAGCGGTGTCCGTTCGCGTCCTCGTCGCTGACGACCAGACGATCATCCGCACCGGGTTGCGGATCATGCTGAACGCCCAGCCCGGCATCGAGGTGGTCGGCGAGGCCGCCGACGGGCTGCAAGCGGTACGTCTGGCCCGCGAACTACGCCCCGATGTCTGCCTGTTCGACATACGCATGCCCGTACTCGACGGGCTCGAGGCCACCCGGCTGGTCGCCGGCCCGGGGGTCGCCGACCCGCTGGCCGTGGTCGTCATCACCACGTTCGACCTCGACGAGTACGTCTACGGCGCGCTGCGTGCCGGCGCCCGCGGATTCCTCCTCAAGGACACGGGACCAGACCTTCTGGCCCAGGCCGTACGGTCGGCGTCCGAGGGTGAGGCGCTCATTGCGCCCAGCGTCACCGTCCGTCTGCTCCAGGCATTCGCGGACCTGCCCGCCGGCCGGCCGGTAGCCCAGCCGGTCTCCCCTGTCACCGCCCGCGAGGAGCAGGTGCTCCTGGCCGTCGCTCGCGGGCTGACCAACACCGAGATCGCCGATGCGCTGCACATCAGCCTCAGCACGGTGAAGACGCATCTGGCCAGCCTGATGGCCAAACTCGGCGCCCGCAACCGGGTCGAGATCGCGATGTGGGCCTACGAAACGCGCCGTATCCTCCCCGGAACCTGAGCCGGGTGCCGGGCTGTGTCCCCTGAGAGCCTGACGACTTACGAGGCGGGTCTGGCCCTGAAGTGGATGCTGTTCTGTGTGCGAAGTGCGGCTCGACAGCGATCAGTTGGAGGACCGGCGCGGCGCGTTCCGCGTGTTCGACGGGGACGGTGACGGCTCCAGCAGACCCCGTGGTGCAGCGGCTCCCACAGGGCGTCTGCGAGGGCGATGCAGAGCCGGTCGGTGACCTGCGTCCGGCGCCGGGTCCGGTGCCGCCGTAAGGCTGTCCGGAGCAGGGTGGGTCTTCGGGGACGGGCTCCCACTTCCGCAGCCGCCCCCGCTCGTCGAGTCCGGCACGCAGCGCAGGCAGGCGCCAGCGCGCGGACCCGGTCCGTACGGTGCCGGCGGCTCGCCCGCAGCCGCTCCCGGACCGCCCGCAACCCGGCCCGCGCGGCGCGCAGTCCAGCACCCCTAAGCCCCGCAAGGCGCTCCGGCACCTTCTCGTCCAGCCAGGCCGTCTTACTGTCCCGGTGTACGCGGACGAGAACCATGCCAAGGGAGCGGGGCCGCCTCCCTGCTTGCGGCCTTTACCACGTGACATCCAGTCACTCATCAACCGGCCGGTGTTCTGCTGGCAGCCGTCCGTGAAGGACGGTGTTCCGGAGGGGTCGCCTCCGCGACGCCTGCCGAACGCCCGCTGCCTCGCGCTATTCTGTGGCTCCCCTCATACCGGCGGCCTCAGTCCCACAGCACGACCTTTACCGTTACGGACGGGGGCAGCGGCTGCTCGGCGGCGACGACCGTAAAGGCGGCGACGGTACCCCGAGTGGTGGTCATGCAGTACGTGCCGCCGGGGCCGTAGCTGCGGAAGACGTCGACCCACGCGGGGTTGCGCGCCGTCGGCAGTGACGGCAACCGGCGCTCGCATTCCGCACGGTCGAGGTCCTCGGCCTCGCCCGGAGCCTCCGCGGCGCGGCCGCTCATCACCATGATGGCCGCCGAGGCGCTGTAGTCGCCCCGCAGATCGTCGTCCACGCCGACCAGTTGCCCGGGACGCTTTCCGTCGAGTTCCGCACCGACGTCGGAATTCTGGTTGATGGAAAGGGGGAGGGTGACGACCCCTTTCCAACGGACCTTCGAAGCGGGGGCCAGGGAAGGGGAGGACAGCGGGTCGACGGGTGGGTCCCCGGACGGGGACGGCGACGCCTCGCGGGAGGGCGTCCGGGATGGTGTGGTCCGGGGCTCCTCCGGCGTGTGTGAGGTTATGGTTTCGTGACCGCGGTCGTCGTCTGGTGGGCGGTCTTCCAGCAAGGGGACGACGAGGGCCGCGGCAGCCCCGATCAGGGCCGCCACCACTGCGGCGACAGCCCCGATCTGCGCGGCTCGGTGGGCGGGCGGGACCCCCTGAGCGGTGCGGGGCGTTCCCGGAGAGGTCTCGTCGGACGGCTGACTCATGGCCCCTTCCTTCCCCTTCCCCGGGATTTCCGTGCGCATTTCCGCCGGCGTTTTCTACAGAAACGAAACTGCGATGTTCCGGGGGAACCACGGGGCTTATTGCGCCACGGGCGTCACAATCAGCCACAGTGTCGCGTGGCAACCCGTACGGCGCGCCACGGGTCCGAGTGCCAGTCGTGGACGGCGCAGAAGGCCTGGGCGCGGAGGTTGTGAGCCCATATGTCGGCGTACGAAGGGAAGGCCCCAGCACGGTACGAATGAACGTCCTCAGCGGGTTCTGTGACCGCTGCTAGCCTGCAGTCCATGATCAAGAGCAACCCGGCACGTCGAATAGGCAGCATGGTGGGGGACAGCAGGCCGGAGCGCGTGCTGATCGCCGCCAGTTTCGTCAACCGGGTCGGCAACGGTCTGTTCAACGCGGCGTCGGCGCTCTACTTCACCCTGGTCGTGGGCCTGCCCGCGGTGCAGGTCGGCGCCGCGCTCACCATCGCCGGAGTGATCGGCCTGTGCGCGGGGATACCCGGAGGGCATCTCGCCGACCGGCGCGGGGCGCGCACGATCATGATGCTGGCCCTCGCGGTCCAGGCGATGTCGATGGCGGCCCTCGTCCTCGTCGAGAGCTGGGCCGCGCTCACGATCATCGCGACGGTCGACCAGATCGCCGCAGCGGTGGGCGGGGCGGCCTGGGGCGCTCTGGTGGTCCGGGTCGGGGGCGATCGCCCGGCCCTGTTCCGGGCAAAGTTGCGCACGTTCGTCAACCTGGGCGTCATTCTCGGAACGGTGGGTGCCGGGCTGGCGCTGGCCGCGGACACCCGTGGCGCCTATGTCACGCTGATCCTCGGCAACGCAGCGAGCTTCGCCCTGTGCGCGGTGCTCTTGCTCCTGCTGCCCCACTATCCGGTGCTGGCAGCACCGCCGCATCAGCGTCGCTGGCTCGCTTTCACGGACCGCCCGTTCCTGACGTTCACCGCCCTCTACGGGGCCATGGGACTGCAATACCCGGTGGTCTCCCTGCTCTTGCCGATCTGGATCTCCGAACACACCGAAGCGCCGCGCTGGACGGTGGCCGCACTGTTCGCCGTCAATGCCGCCTTCTGCGTACTGATGCAGACCAGGATCGGCTCCCGTATCGAAACGCCGCACGACGGCGGCAGGGCGTTTCGCACCGCGGGACTGCTCTTCCTCGTCAGCTGCCCGATGATGGCGCTGGCGGCGTACACCCCGGTCTGGGCGGCAGCGGGACTGGTGCTGGCGGCGATCTTCGTGCACAGCCTGGGGGAGGTCTGGGAGTCCTCGGCGGGCTTCGCCCTGGGCTTCGGTCTTGCCCCCGACCATGCGCAGGGCCAGTACCAAGGTGTCCTCGGCCTCGGCTTCAGCGCGGGCCAGGCACTTGCCCCCGCGATCCTCACCACGGTGGTGCTCGGCCTCGGCACGGCGGGCTGGATGCTGCTGGCGGTGTTCTTCGCGGCGCTGGGCGCTGCCGGCCCGTCGCTTGCCCGCTGGGGCATGCGCACCCGGCCGCAGGCGGGTGTTGCTGCGGAAGCGAAGGGATGACCAGGGAGTAGGTGTCAGTAGCATCCGCCATCGCCACCGGACCCGGCCCGGCGACAACGTCCTGGACCTGCGTGTCCTGGCGATACGGCAAGCTGCTCGCCGCTGACGCGGACATCGTCGGACACGAACTGTTCTCCATGAACGACAGCCGAGCGGTCGTCAGCCGTGCGCTCCTGCTGAACGACGGCAACGTCGCCGTCTCCCTGGACAACTACAAAGCTCGGGCACACGTACGTTGTGTGACCGTGCGCTTCACCCGGTGGGCGAGTGCTTGAGTTGGCGGCTCTGAGCGCGGCAACTGGTGAACCCGCCCCGGCCCAGGGCTGGCGAACTCCCGGCGTGCTACATCGGGCGGCATCTCCGACTCGCCTGTTCAGCCACGGCGCAATCAACTGCCGGCACTACGCTGCGACCGTCTCCGTCATCGGCGCGGGCGGCGTGGACCTTCTCGCCTACGCGATCCGCATCCTTCAGGCTCCCGGCGCACGGGGATGCGGAGCTCCCCGACGGAGTCAGCCGCGCTCTGAGGCACCACATGCAGGCGTCCGCCGCCCGCCGATCAGAGTGTCGCCCTCGCCCGCATGATCCGCAGCGGGGTGTGCGTCGACTGGCCGGCGGCTTACCGGCCGGCGGCCGACCGGCTCGCCCGGGCCTGCGCACGGAAGATGGAGGGGAACCTGCCGGGCGCGGGAGATGGTGCCGGTCGGTCTCCGCAGAGCGCCGGCGCCAAGGCGAAGGGCCCGGTGTGCGGGGCCGGGCCCTTCGGTGGGGTGTGGCCTGGTGTTCAGGTCACCGTACGAGCCGGTAGGCGTTGGTGATCGTCTGCCGGGCTGTGTTGCCCTGCTTGTCCTTCAGATCCACCCGGAAGGAGACGCCTCCGGCGGTCGCGGGGTGCTTGACGGTCGCCGAGCGCGCACCCTTCGCGTCGGTGGCCACGGTCAGCGGCTGCCAGGTCCGGCCGTCGTCGTACGAGACGTGCACGGTGAGCGCAGCGAGCTGTCCGGACGCGGCGGCGGCACCGGCCACGTGCAGCGGCACCTTCAGGGTGCTGCCGGTCTTCGCCGTCCCGTTCAGGGTGAGCTGCGGGGAGAGCCGTACGGTCGACAGGGGGAGCCGGACGCCCTGGTCGGGGGCCTTGGCCGAGGTGAACGTCCAGACACCGGCCACCTTCGTGCTGGTGGTGGTGTCCTTGGTGGACCGGGTCGCCTCCTTGGTCAGCTTGTAGACGGCGGAGGCGGCCGGGACCTCGGCGGTGAGCCACTCGTTGGGGCCCGTCTGCGCGAGGGTCCGCCCGCCGGATTCCAGCCGGGTGAAGCCCCCGGCCAGGACGGGCTCGCCCGCGTGACCGGCGCCGTCGACGAACAGCAGCACGTTGGCGTCGATGGTGTTGCCGTAGCGGTTGGCCCCCTGCCGGTCGGGGGTGGCGGCCAGGTCGGGGCCGATCACGGCCTTGTTGAACTCCAGGGTGTAGCGCCCGGCCGGCTTGTAGGACACGGGTCCCTCGTTGTAGATGACGCGCGCCTCGCCCTGCGGGTCGGCCTGTGTGACCGTCCAGTTCCAGTGCACGCCGGTGGTGCTCATGTACTGGGTGCCGGACAGCGGCAGGGCCCGCTGCATCGTGGAGATCGGGCCGGCGCTGAAACCGTCCGGTGTCGAGGCGGTGATCTGCACCAGGCCCGTGGTGCCGGAGACGGACGCCCCGAAGCCGAACTTCAGCTCGGCGAGGTCGGCGAGGGCGACCGTGCGGGTGAGGCCGGTGAACCAGCTGCCGGTGCGGTGGAAGGCGAGCCGGTAGTCGGTGGTCGGCGCGGCGGGCGACCGCCAGACGCCGGACAGCTGGGACTGCATGCCGCCGCCGGCCGGGCCGAGCGCGGCGGTGCGGAACTGCGTCGTGCTGTCGAACACCCAGCTGCCGCTCACGATCGCGTTCTTGTCGTAGTAGCCGACCGTGGCGCTGACCAGCTTGGCGTTGCGGTCGGGCGCGGTGACGGCGAACGGCTTGGCCGCGCGGGCATCGAGGGTGACGGTGCTCTTCGCGGCCACCTGCAGGACCGGCTGGACGAGGACCGCCATGCGGTTCCCACTGCCCGGGCTCATGACCAGGCCCTCCAGCTGGTAGTCGCCCTTGGGCAGCCGCAGGACGGCCGTGCCGGACTCCTTGTACGGCACCGCCAGGCGCTCCTGTCCGTCGCTGCCCGCCTTGGTGAGCTGGGTGGAGTAGCCGGAAGCCGGCTTGCCGGCGTCGTCGAGGTGCCGCACGGTCACGTCGTACGACTCGATCTCGCGCAGGACGGCCAGGCCGGTCCGTACGGACTGGCCGCCGCCGGACGCCAGGACGGTGCCGCCGAAGGAGCCGTCCTTGGTGCCCTTGCGGGTGTCGACGGTGACGGTGGTCTTCGCGGTGCCGCCGGCCGGGACGGTGAGCTTGGCGTCCTTGACGGTGAACATCCCGGCGGGGGCCGGGCGGCCCGCCGCGTCGGTGCCGGCCGCGGTCAGGGCAAGGGTGACGGCCGTGGTGCCCTGGTTGCGATAGGTGAGGGTCTTGGCCACCGGCTTGTCGTCGGCGTGCGGCCACAGCTGGGTGCCGAAGTCGAGCGAGCCGGGCTCCGAGACGACGGAGGCGGTCCGCGCGCGGTTCAGGTCGACCCGGCCGGCACCCTGCTGATGGGCGTTCAGCTCGGGACGCGGCGTGGCCGAACCGGTCAGCAGCGACTTGAGGTGGGCACCGCCCCAGCCGGGATGCTGCTGGAGCAGCAGGGCGGCCGCGCCCGCCACGTGCGGGGTGGCCATGGAGGTGCCGGACATGGCGACGTAGCCGTTGCCGCCGGTCGCCCCGCCCTGGGTGCTGGCGGCGGCGACGATGTCGACGCCCGGGGCCGTGAGGTCGGGCTTGGACAGGCCGGCGGCGGTCGGACCCCGGCTGGAGAAGTCCGCGATCCGGTCCTGCTTGTCCACCGCGCCGACGGTCAGTGCCGCCGGGGCGCTGCCGGGCGAGGTGATCGTGCCGGGCTTGGCGCCGTTGTTGCCGGCCGCGATCACGAACAGGGCCTTGCCGGAGAGCTTCGCGACCGCCGTCTCCATCGGGTCGACCTCGGGTCCGTCGCCGCCGACGATGCTCATGTTGACGATCTGCGCGCCCTGGTCCGTGGCCCACTGCATACCGGCGACGATCTCGGACTCGCTGCCGAAGCCGTCGTCACCGAGGACCTTTCCGTCCAGCAGCCGGGCGCCGGGGGCGACGCCCTTGTACGTGCCGCCCGACTTGGCACCCGAGCCGGCGACGGTGGAGCCCACGTGCGTGCCGTGGCCGTGGCGGTCCTTGCTGTCGGGCGAGCTGCTGAAGTTCTTCTCGGCTATCTCCACGCCCTTGAGGTCGGGGTGGGTCTGGTCGACACCGGTGTCGAGCACCGCGACCTTGACGCCCTTGCCGGTGTAGCCGGCCTGCCACATCGAGGGCGCGCCGATCTGCGCGACGCTCTTGTCCAGGGCCGCGCGGACCCTGCCGTCCAGCCACAACCGGGTCACGGGCGCCGCGGACCGGGCCGCGGCCCCGGCAGGAGTCCGGCCCACCAGCAGCGACCACAGGCCCCCGGCACCGGACTTGGGCGACTCGAACGCCTCCCCGTCGACGGCGGGCAGCGCCCGCCGGTCCCGCGCGGAGTCGGCCAGCGCCTCGCCGAAGGCGCTGGGAACCCTGGCCCCGGCGCCGTCCCGGCGGTACGAAACGATCAGCGGCAGGGTGCCACGGCGCGCATCGTCGTACTCGGCCGCGACCAGCCCGGCGACCTCGAACAGCCGCCGGTCCAGGACCCCTTCGTCCAGCAGGCGCAGCGCGTCCTGCGGGATGACGTACGTGTGCCCGGGCGTTCGCCGGATCGAAAAGGGCGTGCCCTCACGGCCCTTGGCGCGGTCGATCCGCACGACCGAACCGTCCGCGGCCACGGCCACCCGGTCACCGGTGACCAGCGTGACGTTCGCCGCCGGCGCGGCCGGTGCCTTCTTCCCCTGGTGGGCGGCGGGCCCAGCCGCCGGCGGCTGCCCCGCGGCCGCCGCCGTCCCCGCGATCAACGACGCCGCCACCGCGGCGGCGAGCGCCGCCGTCCTCACTTTCGACACAGGTACCACCTGTGATCCCCCGCTCTCATGCGCATGCCAAGACTTCCCCCCCGTATCACGCGCCCGGAGCACCTGCGGTTCTCCCGTTCGGCAATTCTGTGGATCATGGGACGCACCGCACCTTGCGACTTCCGGTCCCCGGTCCAGGTCCCCGGGACCCGGGTCTCGCCCCCGCGGATATCGGCGGCCATCTCGTATGGGTTCCTTGCGCTGCTGCCGTGGGCGGGACCGCTTTGCCGTCGGCATGGAGGCTTCCAACTCGCCTACCGGGGCTAGGTCATGGCACGTGCCGTCTCGGCCGCCCCGGCATCAGGACTCGGCCGGGTGCCAGTCTTGGCGGTTCCTGCGGGACGGGGGTGGACTCCGATCCTGTGTTCCGCGTGTTCCGCGCAGAGCGGCCAGACCTGCCAGTGCACCTTCGTGATCGTCGACTGCGCCGCGTCGTCGGCGACCACGGCCAGGGCCTCCGCCGCGTCGTCCGGCTCCAGGGGGTCGCCCTTCTCTGGGACGCACGTGTTCACCTGGTTGCCGCGCCAGCGGCCGTCGGGCAGTGCCACGTAGACGTGGCCCCTGCCGGGCCTGCCCAGGGCGGGGGATCCCAGGAAGGGGCGACCATCAGTCCAGCGGGTCCTGGCCGGGCAGGGGCGCCGCCAGGTCGCGGTTGACCACGGCGAGCGCGGCCTCCGGCTTGGGCCACTGGCCGGGTTCGGCCGGCTGGGACTGCGGGAGGTCCTGCGGGTCATGACTGCCGGAACCGATGCTCACGTACGAGAAGCAGCTCACCGGGGCATCGTGCCAGCCACTCCGTCATTCGCTCCCTGCCGGGAGCGAGAGCGGCTCAGCCGCCCCGGCCACCAGGCCTTCGGTCCGATGTCCAGGACCAGTGCGGGCACCAGCAGGGAGCGCACCAGCAGCGTGTCCAGCAGTACGCCGAAGGCCACGATGAAGGCGATCTGCACCAGGAACGCCAGCGGGATGACGACGAGTGCCGCGAAGGTGGCCGCGAGGACGACGCCCGCCGACGTGATCACTCCGCCGGTCGCCGTCAACCCCCGCGTAACGCCTTCCCGGACTCCGTGGCGCAGTGATTCCTCCCGTACGCGTGACATCAGGAAGATGTTGTAGTCGACGCCCAGGGCCACGAGGAATACGAATCCGTAGAGCGGGACCGAGGAGTCGGTGCCGCTGAATCCGAACACGTGCCGGAAGACCAGCGCCGAAACGCCCAAGGTGGCGAAGAAGTTCAGGGCGACGGTGGCGACCAGCAGCAGCGGCATCACGAGGGAGCGCAGCAGTGCCACGAGGATGATGAGGATGATGGCCAGGACGACCGGGACGATGAGTCCGCGGTCGTGCTCGGCGGCCTTCTGGGTGTCGTACGCCTGCGCGGTGTAGCCGCCCACCAGTGCGTCGGCGTCCGGTACCGCATGCACCGCGGTGCGCAGCCGGGCCACGGTCGCCTTGGCCGCCGCGGTGTCCGCCGGGTCCTTCAGGGTGGCGTCGATGCGCACCCGCCCGTCCACGACCAGGGGGGCGCCGGGCGTCGCCGCCCCTCGTTCGGCGGCCACCGCGGCGACGGATACCGAGGCGACGCCGTCGGTCTGCGACGCGGCCGCGCGTACGCGGTCGAGGCGGTTCGCGTTCGCGATGACGACGGCCGGGTTGCCCGAGCCGCCGGGGAAGTGCCGGCTCAGCTCCCGCTGTCCTGCCACCGAGGGCGCCTCGTTGACGAAGATCTCCTCCAGGGGCACGCCGCCGGAGTGGAGGGTCGGTGCGAAGGCCGAGCAAGCGAGGAGTGCGGCCAGTACCGCTGCCCATACCTTGCGCGGGGCCCGGTCGACGAGTGCGGCGGTCCGCGCCCAGATGCCGTGCGAGGCGTCCCTCGTACGCACTTTGGCGGGCCAATACGCGGCCCGGCCGAGGAGGACCAGCGCGGCGGGCAGGAAGGTGAGGGCGCTGATGACGGCGCAGACGATGCCGATCGCGCCGACCGGGCCCAGCGCGCGGTTGTTGGTGAGGTCGCTGAGGAAGAGGGCCAGCAGGCCCAGTGCCACCGTGCCGGCGCTGGCCGTGATCGGTCCCGCCGACCGGCGCAGCGCGGCCCTCATGGCCTGGAAGCGGTCGCCTCCGTGGTCCGCGTCCGCGTCTCCGAGTTCCTCGCGGTAGCGGGCGGTCAGGAGCAGGGCGTAGTCGGTCGCGGCTCCGATCACCAGGATCGAGAGGATGCCCTGTACCTGTCCGTCCACGCGCACCAGGCCCTCGCCGGCCAGCGCGTAGACGACAGCGCAGGCCGCCGCGAGGGCGAACACGGCGCCGATGATGATGAGCAGGGGCAGGAGCACGCTCCGGTAGACGAGCAGCAGGATGACGAGCACGGTGGCCAGTGCGACCCCCAGGAGCAGGCCGTCGATGCCGGCGAACGCGTCGGACAGGTCCGCCCGGGTGGCGGCCGGTCCGGTCACGTGGACGCGGGTGCCGTCGACCTCGGAGGCCGCGTCGCGGATCTGGGCGAGGGCTGTCAGGAGTTCGTCCTCCAGGTCCGGGCGCAGGGGTACGACCGCCTGCAGCGCCTTGCCGTCCTCGGAGCGGAGCACGGGGGACGGGGCGCCGGCGGAGGCGGGTTGCGCGCGCAACGGTGCGAGTGCCGCGGCCGCCCCCGCCTGTTGGTCTGCCGTCACCGGGCCGGAGCCGGTACGCGTCCAGAGCACGATCGCGGGCAGGGTCTCGTCCTCGCGGAAGGCGGCCAGCGCCCGGGCTGCCTTCGTGGACTCGGCGCTCCTCGGCAGGAAGGCGGCCTGGTCGTTGGTGGCGACCTCGCCGAGCTTGCCGGCGTAGGGGCCCAGTACGCCGCCTATGCCGAGCCATGCCACGAGGAGGAGGGCCGGCACGAGCCACCGGGCCAGGCGGGGTGTGCGGTTCATGATGCTCCTGAATCTCGGGTCCCGGAGGTTCCCGGCTCTTCGGGTCCCGTCGGGTCTTCGGGTTCCGGAGGCTGCGTGGATTCATCGTTACCACGGCGATCCTGCGGGATCGCCGCGTGTCGGATCCGTGTCAGGCCTTGCTGGGGACGAGTGCTCCGTGAGTGCCGAAGACCCCCGCGTTCTTCATCGCTTCGACATCCTCCAGGCCAACGGCCTCGAGTTGCCGGCCCTGCCCTACCAGGAGCGCCGCCGACGCTTGGAGGTCCTGTTCGCGAACCAGGACACCACCACCCCTGGCGGCCGGCATTCCCGACCTGCGCTTGCGCTGTCCCCCGCCAGCTCGAGGCTCGCACGAGGTGGGCGAACCCCAGCAGGACCGTTCTCACCGGGATTTCCCGTACCTCACTGCTCATACCTGATCATGTGAGCGGCGTGCATCGTTCCTTTCCAAGCGGCCGCGTTGGGCCGACCGGGCCGAGCCGGGGGCGTTCGGAGCACGGTTCCCGCAGATCTGACCGGCGCCGCCCTAGGGTGGGACCTCGCCTCTCTGCGCGGGGCGGGCCTGAGGAGTGCGGATGAACGGCTGGGCCGTCGTGATCGCCGGGGGTGTGTTCGTCGGCTATGGGGCGCTCTCACGTCGTTTGTCGACCACGGTGCTCTCGGGACCGCTGGTCTTCATGCTCGCCGGTCTGGCGATCGGCCCGCTGGGACTGGACCTGCTGGACCGGGCGAAGGATACCGAGGTCACGCGGACGCTCCTGGAGAGCGCGCTGGTGCTCCTTCTGTTCGCGGACGCGGCGGGGATCAGGGACCGGGACCTGCGCCGGGAGGAGTTCCTGCCGCTGCGGCTGCTCGTGGTCGGCCTGCCGGTCACGATGGCTCTGGGCCTGCTGGTGGCCTGGCCGCTGCTGCCCGGCCTGAGCGTGTGGGAGCTGGCCCTGGCCGCCGTCATCCTCGCGCCGACGGACGCCGCGCTCGGGCAGCAGGCCTTTTCCAACAAGCGGGTGCCCCCGCTGGTCCGCGGCGGCCTGACCATCGAATCCGGTCTGAACGACGGCCTGGCCCTTCCGTTCTTCGTCCTGGCACTCGCGGCGGCGGGTGAGGGCCACGACCATCCGAGCGTGGCCGAGACGTTTCTGCGCGCGCTGCTGCTGAGCAGCGCGATCGGAATCGCGGCCGGCTGGACCGGGGCGAGCCTGTTGCGCTGGTCGCTCGCCCGGGGGTGGAGCAGCTCCGACTGGCGGCAGTTCCTGGTCCTCGCCGTCCCCGTCATCGCGTACGTCCTGTGCGCCATGGTCGAGGGCAGCGGCTTCATCGGCGCCTGGGTCGCCGGCCTGGCCTTCGGCATCCACCTGCGCCGCACCCCCGCCGACCTGGACATCCCGCCCCAGGACTCGGACCCCGCGCAGAGCACCAGGTTCACCGAACGCCTCGGCCTCCTCCTCGCCTCACTGAGCTTCCTCGTCTTCGGCGCCGTCATCCTGGGACCGACACTCCAGCACCTGAACTGGCGCATGGTCCTCTACGCGCTGTTCAGCCTGACCGTCATCCGGATGCTGCCCGTCGCACTCGCCCTGGCCGGCACCGGCCTGCGCCCACCCTCCATCGCGTACATCGGCTGGTTCGGCCCGCGGGGGCTCGCGTCCCTCGTGTTCGGCCTGCTCGCCCTCGAAGAACATCTGCCCGGGGGAACCCTGCTGAGCGACGTCATCGCCGTGACCGTGGGCCTGAGCGTCATCCTCCACGGAGCATCAGCTCCGATCCTGGGCGACCGCTACGGCTCATGGTTCACCAGGACACTCCGCAAGGAACCGAACCTGCGGGAGAACGCCCTCGCGCAGCACGACGGCCCACGCTGATGGGGTCAGCGGCCTTCCGGGGAGGTCCCGAGCGCCGCGAGCAAGTACCGGGCGCTCACCGAGCACGGGAAGCAAGAGGCGTACCCCCAAGCCTTCGCCCAGGCGCCCGCCGACTTCACCGACCTCCAGGACACCGACGACATCCCCGCCCCCGCCGAGTCCGCATCCGGCGGCCGGACGACCCGGTCACCCCGACGCCAGCCAGACCATGATCAATCTCAACGGCACTTTCCGTAGCGCAACTATTCACACCCGAAGAGCCCCGTGGGTTCAGGGAAACTGAAGGCTCTTCAGCGGGAACCCGTGGGTCGGATGCTGTGCTTTGTGGGGGTCGACCTCCGAGTTCGTGCCGACTCACGGCGAGGTG
Organism: Streptomyces sp. NBC_00239; assembly: GCF_036194065.1. Lineage (NCBI taxonomy): Bacteria > Bacillati > Actinomycetota > Actinomycetes > Kitasatosporales > Streptomycetaceae > Streptomyces > Streptomyces sp. NBC_00239. The sequence continues at coordinate 8,310,618 of NZ_CP108095.1, forward strand.
TCCTGGATCGTGGGCGTCGTCGATTCGTGGAGATGCGCCTCCACCGGACCCAGATGCCGGTCATGGGCCAGGACGATCTCGTCCGCGAGGTTGAGGATGCGGATGGTGCCACCGGGAAATTGGACGTTGATACCGATGGCGAAGTCGTAGTTGCCGTGCTGGTAGCGGATCTCCCGGACGGAGAGGATCCGCTGGCCTACGAACCGGGTCATGGGGAAGCCGGGCAGGTCGTCCTCGACCGTGGTGTGGCCGTATTCGTCCATGTCGTAGGGGCCGTGAGGCTGGTCGATCTCCAGGGACAACCCGTCGCCCGGTGTGTGGAACCGGACAGGGCCGAGGCCGTCCATGTGCAGCCACATGTGCAGAAGGGAGGGCTTGGTGTCTTGGTGGTGATGCCAGGACGTCGTCACCTTCAGGACGTGCCTGCCAACCAGGTCCTCAGCGTTGATCATCCGTCGATGCTGTCACGACGTTCCACGATTCGGCATTGGTTTCCAGGAGGCGTCGTGCGGAGTCTGCGTAACGCATGGCGGTCTTCTCATCGAGCCCGAACACCTCGGCGAGGTGGAGCGGGTCGGACCCGTGGGTCAGGGCTTCTTCGAGTTGTCGGTCGACGCGGAGCCGCTCCAGGGCGGCGTCCTGTCCGCGCATCGGTGCACCGATCCAGTGACATCGCCGCCGGCTGAGCGATACCGGGCTTCGTGAGCGGCGAGTTCTTCGGGGGTGCGCAGGAAGGCGGGACCGCAGCCCGCTGGGAGGTGTTGAACCTCGATCGACGGTCTCCTGTGCTTGTAGCTGCCGGGCCCGCTGTCTGGGTTCGGAGAGGGCCGGCAACGCCAAGGCTGCTGCTCCGCAGCGTACGCCTCGTCGATCGCGGCCTCCGATCGGTCATCTGCCGCAATCCGGCCCCCGGTGCCGGTGTCGCCCCGTACCTGCTGTCACTGGATGAATCACAATCGTCACTCGATGTAAGAGCGAAAGACGGCCGCGTACCCCCACACCCGAGGTGAAACATGCAACTGCTCCAGACAAGACGGCCTCGACCAAGAACCACCCTGCCGACGAGACTGCTGGTGCTGCTGACCGCCCTGGCTGCGTGGGCGCTGCCCGCCGCGCCGCCGGCCGCCGCCCAGGTGCAGCGCGTCGAGTCATGGGGTGCCAACGGCTTCGGGCAGCTCGGCGACGGCACTACCTACACACGGCACACCCCGGTCACCGTGGCTGGACTGACCGTCGCCAACGCCACCAGCCTCGTCGCAGGCGGAACTCATGGCCTGGCCGTGCTGTCCAACGGCACGGTCAAGGCCTGGGGTGCCAACAACGCCGGGCAACTCGGCGACGGCACCACCTCCACCCTTGAAACCCCCGACCACCTCACCCCCGGCACGGTACGCGAGCTGAGCGGTGTGACCGCGGTCGCCGCCGGCTGCACCCACAGCCTCGCCCTGCTGTCCAACGGCACCGTCAAGGCCTGGGGCAACAACTTCGCCGGCCAGCTCGGCAACGGCACCACCGGCTCGATCAGCAACAGCACCCCCGTCACCGTCATCGACCCCAGCAACCCCAGCGCCCCCCTCAGCGGCGTGACCGCGATCGCCGCGGGCTGCGACCACAGTCTTGCCCTGCTGTCCAACGGCACGGTCCGAGCCTGGGGCTTGAACGACCTCGGGCAGCTCGGCAACGGCAGCACCAGCGGCATGAGCGGCACCCCCGTCACCGTCATCGCCCCCGGCAACCCCAGCGCCCCCCTCAGCGGCGTCCGGGAGCTTGACGGCGGGAACTCCCACAGCCTCGCCCTGATGTCCAACGGCACGGTCCGAGCGTGGGGCAGCAACAGCGTCGGGCAGCTCGGGAACGGCAGCACCGGCGGGGCCAGCGGCACCCCCGTCACCGTCGCCAACGTCACCGGAGCCCGGGACATCGCCGCCGGCGCCAACCACAGCCTCGCCCTGCTGTCCAGCCTCATCCTGCCGTCCACGGTCCGAGCCTGGGGCAGCAACAGCGTCGGGCAGCTCGGGAACGGCAGCACCGGCGGGGCCAGCGGCACCCCCGTCACCGTCACCAACCTCACCGGAGTCCGGGACATCGCCGCCGGCGGCAACCACAGCCTGGCGTACCTGTCCGCCGGCACTCTCAGATCCTGGGGCGGCAACAACGCTGGGCAACTGGGCAACGGCAGCACCACCAACAGCGGCACCCCCGTCACGGTGCGCACCGGGATCGGCACCATCACCCACATCGCCGCGGGCGATGAGTACAGCCTGGCGGCCTGAGTCTCACTCCTCGCCGGGATCCGGCCCCAGGCGGCCAGCCCCCCGCCGCGCTACCCCGGGCGATGCGCCCCGTTGAGCCTGGCCCTCGCCCTCGGGCAAGCCTCCTGCTCCCTGGGCAAGCCCTGATGGCCGGGCCAGGCAAGCCTCCCGGTCCCTCGGGCAAGCCTCTTGGTGGCCGGGTCGGGCAAGCCTCGGTGATCGTGGGCAAGCCGGCCTCGAAGAGGCTTGCCCACGCGTTCCGCATCCCGCGTCGGCCCGGGCGGAGGGTTGCACCGGAAGGGGTCTGGAGGGTTGCACGTAGAGGTGCACTAGGGATTGCACCGGAGGTGTGGCCGGGAGTGGGACCCTCCCTTTCGTGATCTTGGGCATCCTGCCTGGTCAGCTTGCCGTTTAGCCTTCGGTGTCCGACGAAGCAGGTGCGTCCCCGGCGACAAGGGCGACTTGAGCGGTCCATGACCAGGGCTCCTGGGGCGGATCCCAGCTCACCTGGACGTTGGCGTCGTGAAAGTCGTGCGCGAGTTCCGTCACCATCCGGGCTGCGGCGGCCCGCGCGTCTTGTGGGTCAGTGTTGATTGGAATGTCCAGGCGCCCACAGAGCGTGCCGCCTTCCATGGTGAGGATGCTGTGGCGCCAGCCCTCTGGCGTCGCCAACAGAACGATCCCCTTCGGAATGCCCCAATCGGGCCGCTTCTTCTTCTCCTTCTTACGTCTCACCATGCGGCTATCCAACATCGTCGGGGCCACGGCAATGAGATTGGCTGGCAGCTCAGCTCGCCATTTGACCAGTTCTCCGGGGTTTGGTGCCGGCCTTGTGGTGTGCTGGTCTGGTGTAGGACTCGCCGGTGGCGAGGACTCGTCCGACCTCGTAGCGGGTGGCGGCCCGCCGGTTTTTCGAGCCCGGTGGGCGGCCGGGGCTGGGCCGGGTGGGTTTCGGTGCACGAGCTGGTGTGCCAGCCTTCACGCGCAGGTTCCTGAACCCCCGGCGCACTCGGGCGGGTCCAGCCGAGCGTCTGCTTGAGCAGGCGGAAGGTGTGCTCCACGTCGAACCTTCGCAGGAAGGCATGCCAGTATCGGTCGACGTCCTCGGGGCGGGCTCCGGTGCGGGAACACCACAGCCAGACGGACTTGTTCACCCCGCCGCTGGGCAGTTGCGCTACCGTCAACCTGATCACGGTGCTCTCGATGATGGGCAAGGGGCCTTCGTGATCACCCCATGCCGCCCGGCGGGTCAGTCGAGGGTGGAGCCGGTCCCATGCCTGCGTGGTCGCTGTCCCGTACCGCTCGGTGTCGGTCACGGTCACCACCGCCACCTCGCCCCAGGTCTCGGGGCGGCCGAAGACGAACTCACCGCCGTGCTTGGGCGGGCGCCCGCCCTGCGGCGGCCAGATCCACGGCACCGGGACCGGCTTGCGCATCACTCGGTCCGAACGGAGCCGGCCCAGAACCTCGATCGGCAGGTCAGCCAGGAGGTGGGCGATGCGGGGTGCGTCGTATCCGGCGTCCAGCACGACCAGGACGTCCAGGTCACCGTCCCGCCACTGGCCGGCCCCGATCAGGCGTTCGATGACCTCGCGGACAGCGGAGTCGTCGGTGTCGCGTACTCGCACTTCTACATTGCCGAGCATGTTGAGGAGGGGGTCGACGATCTGCCGGATTTTCGTACCGACGAGCCCGTGATCGTTACACCCGGCATGCTCACCATCGTCAGTTGCGTCCAGGAACACGATGCCTGGGTCACTCTCATGGTTGCCGAGGCCGAGCCTGTGCAGCAGACGGAACAGTGGCAATCGCTTGGTTCCTGGTCGTACCGGCCCGTCAGCACAGGCCTGATGGGAATCTCAGGCCCCACCACCGGCCCTGCCGTACCGGCGCTGGGCTGGCTGCCGGGTAGCCAGGGGACGCCCCCACCCTGACGCTTCTCCCATCGACGAACTACACGGTTCACGTCTACGCCTGGGGCCGAGAGGACTCCCGAGCCCGGTACGAAGCCGCAATGGACCGCGAGGAATGGGGTCTCCGCGAGGGGTTCGAGCAGTACGTAGCGATCTTCATCCCTGCCGGAGAGCAGGCCCCCCGGACCGCAGGTCAAACGGCAAGCTGAGACCGTGTCCTTCCGCGGACCTTCACGGCCTGCGTATCACGGCGTGCGTATCACGGGGTGCGACTCACTGGGTTCGGCTCACGGGGTGGAGGCCAGCCGGGATACGGCCGCGGCGTTGTCCGCCTTGGCCTGGTCCCGGCTGTCCGGCGGGACGCACACCGTGTCCCACGGTGCAGCCTCGCGCCAGACGTAACCCGGCTTGCAGGTGTCCGGGCCGTAGGCGCCGCCGCCGGGCTGCTTGCGGGACGGGCCGAGCTGGTTCTCACGGGCCGACTGGTCCCGGATGTCCGGGGTCACGCACACCACGTCACCGGTGTACGCCTCGCGCCACACATAACCCTGTTTGCAGGTGAACGGTCCGTATGGGTCGCTCGCCGGGCTAGCGGAGCCCGCCGGGGCCACGGCGCCGAGCAGGCCGCCCGCCAGCACCAGGGTTACGGCCGACCGGCCGAGCCACCGGCGTATGTCCGTATTCATTTCAACCTCCTTCGTCACGGCGGCCCTTGGCCGGCCGTCTGAAGGCATGGAAGGGCAAGATGCGCCTCCCTGTCCCAGGCTAGGCCGGTCCCGGGAGCCCCGCATGCTCACACCGTGAAGGGCTTCCGAGGGAGGAAACTCGCCGCCGGCTCCCCTGTCAGGTAGAGGTTGGGGCTCTGGATGACGGGCACGCGGCGCTGGATCGCGCGGTGGAAGGAGCGGTACCCGTCCTCGAACGGCCCGTCGTTCCGGACCTTGAGCAGGCCCGCGGTGAACAGGCCGTTGGCGCCTCCGTCCGAGGCCAGGTGATTGTCCTGACAGGCCGAAATGCGGAGTGCGTCGGGCTCACCTGCCGCGTCCTGTGCGTTCTTCGGCTCGCGCTGCGGCCCGGCGTAGGACTCCCGGTCGCGGACGAAGACCTCCTGCTGCTTGAGCGGCGGCATCAGCCGGGAGGCGGTCTCCACCTTGGCCGGATCCCTGGTCTGGAACTGCGATTCGAGCGCCTCTGGGGTGAGCGTGTCGGGTTCGTCTTCGGTGGTGTCGTCCACCTGGGCGCCGTGGCCCGAGTACGTGAAGAGCAGGATGTCCCCTGCGGTCAGCCCGCCGGCGGCGTCGCGCAGGGCGGCGGTGATGTTCTCGACGGTTCCGTCGGGGGTCAGGATCACCGTCTCGCCGAAGCCGTTGGCGCGGGCGATGGCCGCCATGTCGCGCGCATCGTTCTCGCAGGCGTTCAGCTGGCCGTCCCAGCCGCCGCACTTGACGGGGTCGACCGAGCTGAGTCCGATGTGGATGGACAGGCCAGTGGGTACGGAGGGTCTCCTTCGGCGCGGCGGGCGGCGCAGGGCGCGGGTCACGGGTGTCACGGGGGAGTCACCTCATGTGTTCCGTGGCCGGACCCCGGCTGAACCGGGAGTGTGCCTGTGCCCCCGATCGGGCCCCTTCCGGCAGTCCCGAGGGCTCCCTCGGGCGTGGCCTCTGTTCGGGTGGCTTGGCGGCCGACACCGTGAGTGATCGCCGCAGCGAGGTACTTCCATCCTATGAACACTTCATCCGAGGCCGCGGCCTCGCGCGGTCCGCTGGACGATCGCACCGGCTACGACGAAGCCTTCCTGGGCAAGGTCGTGCCCCTGCCCGTGCCCGGCGACGGCATTCCGACGATCGTTCTGCCGTACACCCACTTCACGGTTGTCCACCGCCCCGACCGCCGGTTCGCGGCCTCCACGGCCGTCTGCATCGACGGCTCGAAGCTGGTGGCGAACGTGGACCGGGAGGACGACTGGGACCTCGACCCGCGCATCCCGGCGAACCAGCAGGCCGGCCAGGCGATCTACGCCGACAACGACCTGGACAGGGGACATCTGGTGCGCCGGCTGGACCCGGTGTGGGGCACGACCACCGAGGCCAACAAGGCCAACGCCGACACCTTCCACTTCACCAACGCGGCCCCGCAGCAGAACACGTTCAACCAGGGCAAGAAGCTGTGGCTGGGGCTGGAGAACTTCCTCCTCGACCACGCGGCCAAGTTCGACCGGAAGCTGAGCGTGTTCACCGGACCGGTGCTGCACGACTCTGACCCGCCCTACCGCGGTATCCAGGTACCGCTGCGGTTCTGGAAGGTGGCGGCCTTCATGCAGGACGGCAACCTCGCGTCCACGGCGTACATCCTCGACCAGAGCCCCGACCTCAGCCGGGACCGCGAGCGGGCCATGGCGGGGGCCAAGGCCGGCCCGCCACCGCTGGGCCCCTTCCGGACCTTCCAGGTGCCGGTGGCGGACATCGCCGAGGTGACCGGCCTCGACCTCGGCCCGCTCCCCGACGTGGACCTGATGCCTCCGGTCCGCGCCCCCGGCGACCGCTGGCACCGCCTGGAGAGCTACGACGACATCATGATGCGGAACTGACGGTGGAGCCCACGGGCGTCTGTGCCCACGGCAACGGGGACGAGGTCCGTAGAGAACCACTCGCCTCCCGGTGGGACCGGGTGCTGTTCGGCACGGACATGGGCAGAGCCTCCCGCATGGCGTACTGAGCCCCGGTCCGGTACGCCGACCCGCTGCCGGACAGCAGAGCGCTTCGAGGGAGGGCGGGCCGGGCGTCGTCGACGGGAACGGCGCCCGGTGGACCCCGAACCACCACGGCATCCGCGAGTGCCTGGCCGCCGGTCCGGTACGCGACCCGGACGAGACCCGGACGGGACCCTGATCAGCCGTCTTGCGACGGAACAGACCGAGTGATTCCATGAAATGTGTCAGCCGGTCCTCTCCCTGCCCTCGATGGGCGGCCGGGCAGGTGCGGAATGCCGCTCACCGAACCCCAGTGGGACATCGTCACCGAATGGGTGGGTTCGTATCTCCTGAACAACATCGACCCCCATTCCACCCTCCGAGCCTACGGATTTGATGAAACATTCATCAAATCCGTCTCGCTCACATGGAGATCAGGCGAGAACGCGGTCGAGGTCGTCACGGCCATCACGCGGAAGAAGCCGAAGATCCGTGATCAGTTCCTGCTGGTCGACACCCTGATCCGCCATACCAAGGTGGGCATGCTGGCTGAGACCGAGCCCATGGCCAGGGAGTTCCGGGAAATCCTGCAGAAGGACCTGGAGCAAAAAAGCTCCGAGGACCACTACCTCAGCACCGTCCTCGGAGGAGCCGAGGTCTTCATCGACCGCGCGGAACTCCGCAAGAGCGTTCGGAAACTCGTCGACGATCCGAGAGGAATGGTGCTGCTGGTCGACGGCGCACCGGACAGCGGACGCTCGTACACCTTTTCCTACATCCGGCACCTCGCGCAGCACTGCGAATTCACCCCGGTGCGGGTGGTGCTCTCGCGAACGTCCACAGCCGCCGAGGTGCTCCAGGAACTGGCCACCTGGGTCGCCCCCGACACGACCGACCACCGCACCGGACTTGCGACGTTGAACGCAACACAGTTGAACGATCCACAGGCCAGGCTCCAGAACGACGCGAACAGCGTGGTGCGCTGGGCGACCGCCTCGGAAGAGCGGTTCTGGCTGGTCTTCGACGAATGTGACCGGCTGGACGTGAACTCCGACGTCTGGGACTGCATAGGAAAGCTCGCGCGAGCCATCTACGGCAATGCCCGCCCGGAGTCCGCGCCCCGTTTGGTGCTGCTCGGCTACTCCCCGTCGATGCCCCACCTCCCCCACGAAATACGCAACTACCAGTGCTGGGACACCGCGCGGGTGCTGGAGGAGAAGGATCTGCGGGGATTCTTCAACGAGTTGTTCACCGGGTCCCCGGAGCCGCCCGGCCCGCCCTCGGACTTCGAGGGCGTTGCCGCGCTCGTGGACGCCGCCGTGTCCGAGGCCCTGCGGGCCGCCCAGGGGCCGGGGGAGGGCAGCTACATGCAGCGGATCTGCACGGCAGCGGAGGCGGCTGTACGCGTCTACGAATCCCTCGACGCCGACGAGCAGTTCATCCCACGGCTGCGCGCGGAGCTGCAAGCAGAGCAGACTCAACAGCCCATACTCATATCGGAGTTGCGGCAGGCGTACCGCGAGGCGGCCTGTCTGTTGACCCACTTCGACCCCGGACGGCTGCTGCTGCCGGACGAGACCGCACCCAGTGGGAACGCCCGGCTGGAACTGGTCGACGACTGCCGGACGGTCGGCATGGGTGAGCATCCCCTCTGGGTGCTCAAGCCCGAGGTGCGCGAGGCAACGTTGCGCGGGCTCTCCGGCCCCGAGGCCGCTCTCCGGGCACTGGCCGCGAACCTTTCCCCCGACGCAGTACAGGCCCTCGTCCAAGGCGCCACGGAACGGGAACTCCAGCGGGACCACTTCAGTCCACCCCCGGGCGAACCGGCTGCCCGGCTGGGCACCCGCGACACGGAGGCCCGGGCCCTCGCCTACCTCGCGGGCAGCCCGCCGCCCCTGGAGGGCCAGCGCACCACCGAGCTCACCGACACCCTGCAGGCCGTGCTGTGGCTTTCGCAGGTGCCCGGCATGACCGGGCTCCCCGATCCCGATGACGTGCAGCAGCTCATGGAGCGGACCCGGCTGCTACAGCCCTTGGAACAGCTCCTCCGAGCCCCCCTCCACGGGCGGACCGCGGAGCTGGACGAGCTACGCGCCTACGTCGGCCTGCCCGCCGAGGAACCGCACCGCGGGCCGGTGGATCCGGGCCAGGAACCGGACGGACCGGTGGGGGCCAGGAAGCCCGGGAGGCCGAGGGGGCCCACCGGACCACAGGATTTCGTCCGCGCACGCGTCCTGGACCCCGAGCCCCCGCTGCTGATCCACGGCCTCGCCGGCGTCGGCAAGAGCACCCTGCTCGCGAAGTTCCTGCTGAGCAGCCTGCGCGACTACGGCCCCAGCTTCCCCTTCGCGTACGTCGACTTCGACCGCCCGACCATCTCCATCAACGAGCCGGCCACCCTGATCGCGGAGATCGCCCGGCAGTTCGGCATCCAGTTCCCGCACCACCGGGACGCCTTCGACGCGCTCGCCCGGGAATGTGAGGAGACGGTCGGTGCCCTGCGCGAGGAGGAGGAAGAGATCCAGGAACTGTACGGGCTGTCCGCCACCCGCTGGACCCTCGGACGGTCCTCGTCCGCCGAGTTCCACACGCAGTCGAGTGCCCGGGAGACGGAACTCGTACGGCGGGTCGCCGCCCTGGTCGCCGAGGCGGTGGCCGTCCCCGCGGGCGAACCCGGCCCGCCCCTGGTGATCGCGGTGGACTCCTTCGAGGAGGCCCAGTACCGCGGTTCCCCGATGATCGGCCGGATGTGGGCCGTCTGGGCCGCACTGCAGGAGGTGTACCCGCGGCTGCGGTTCATCGTTTCCGGGAGTGCGCCGGTCCCGCACCCGGGGCGCCTGGACGAGCTGTGGACCATGGAGCTGGGCGACCTGGATCCGGACGCGGCCGTGGAACTCCTCGTCTCCAACGGGGTCGAGGACGAGGCCGTGGCCCGGACCCTCGTGGAGCGGGTGGGCGGCCATCCGCTCAGCCTGACGCTGGCCGCGCGGGCCGCCGTCCTCACGGGCGACGAGGCCGGGTCGATGGCCAAGCTGATCGGGGAACTCCCCGCCCGGCGCGGCGGCCTCTACCACGCAGTCGACCAGATGCTGGTCCAGGGATTCCTGTACGACCGCATCCTCCGCCACATCGTCGACGACGAGGTGCGCCGGCTCGCCGAGGCGGCGCTGGCCCTGCGGACCGTCACCCCGGAGCTGATCCAGGACGTGCTCGCCGAGGCCTGCGAGATCGAGGTGGCGGGCCCGGAACACGCCCGCCACCTGCTCGGCCTGCTGTCCCGGCTCGACCTCGTGGAGCCGGCCGGGCCGGGGGCCGTCCGTCACCGTGCGGACCTGCGCTGCATCATGCTGCGCCTCGCCGACCAGAACGAGATCCAGCTGATGAAGACGGTCGACCGGCTTGCGGTGACGTACTACCGGCAGCTCGGGGGGCTGGAGGCCCGCGCCGAGGAGATCTACCACCGGCTGCGGCGCAACGAGAGCCCGCGGGAGGTCGAGCAGCGCTGGCTGCCCGGAGTCGAACGCTTCCTGACCGGGGCGAGCAAGGACATGGCGCCCCGGTCGGCCGCCTTCCTCACCGCGCGCATGGGCGGGCACATCCCGGAGACGGATCTGGCCCAGGCCGATCAGGAGGACTGGGAGCAGCTCGCGGCCCGCGAGGTCGAGGACCTGCTGGCCCAGGGCTTCGTCGACGCGGCCGCGGTCCGGCTGGCCGAGCGTCGCCCGTGGACGCCGGGCAGCCGGCTGCACCCGCTGCTGGTGGAGACTCTGGCCCGGCAGGGGCGCCGCACGGAGGCCCGTGCCGAGGCGGAGGCCGCCGTGGACCGGGCGGAGGAGGGGAGGCAGCCCGAGCTGCAGTTGGAGCTGCTGCTGCTGTCCGCACGCCTGGCCGAGGAGGACGGGGACATCCGCGAAGCCCAGTTCGCCCTCGCGGAGGCCGAGGACGTGGCCACCCGGATCGGCCGCAATTTTGAGGCGATGGGCGCGCTGCTGGCTCGTGCCAAGCTCAACGCCGCATCGCCCGAGGCGAACACGGAGGCCGGCGCCAAGCTGGCCCGGCAGCTGCGTTCCATGCCCGCCGAACAGCTGAACCGGTACTCCGCGCTCGTTCGCCTGGCCGCCGCCCAGGTGTCCGAGCAGGACCCGAAGGTACTGGAGCACACCCTGGAGGTGGTGGGTCTGCCCGCGTCCGAGGACGTCGTAAGGGACACCCTCGCCGAGGCCATCCGGCGGGCGGCCGCCGACCAGCCGCAGCTGCACGAGCCCTTGCTGGCGATCCTGAAAAGCGCGGCCGGTCCGCCGGAACCCGGGGAGGCGGGTGCCACGCCGACGGCGGATGCGCCACCCACCGGGACGGCCGGAATCCTGCGCGAGGCCCAGCGGCGCGGCACCCTCGACGAGCTGGCCCGGCGGCTGCTGCAGGTCAAGGACCAGAGCGGGGAGCTGCTCTCCGGGGTGGCCGCGGCAATGGGCGCGGGTACGCCCGCGCCCGGACCGGAAGAGAGCCGCCCCGTCCGGCCTGTGGGAACCCCGGGCGCCGGCGCCGGCGCCGGCGCCGGACCGGACACCGGGCCGACGGCCCCTCCAGCGCTCGAAGGGAACGGCCCGCAAGCGGCCTGATCACCGGAGGGGCGAACACCTGATCACCGGAGGGGCGAACAGGGGCCACCGGCGACGGGCCACGGCGATCATCCGCTCGCTCGGGTCCAAGCCGACAGCCTTCAGGGCCGGCTGAGCGCGGGCTTCAGCCCCCGCGGGGGCTGAAGTTGCCGTAGGCCATGGCGTCGTCGTCGTCGCCGCCGCGCCGCCCGCACGGGTCACGACCGGCCCGGGTGGCCGGCGGCGTCTGCCGTTCCGGGCGCCGGCGGCAGCAGCTCCACGGGGGCGCGCAGGCGCAGGGTCGCAGGCAGGTCCACCCGGCCGTGCCGCGCCGCCACCACGATCTGCCGGACCGCGAGAGTGGCCTCGACTGCGCAGTCCCCGGCCCGGACGGCGGTGAGCCTGCCGTCGCGGACCACCGCCACCAGTCCGGTGATCCGGAACACGAGGGTGAGGTCCACGTCGACGGTCGCGGCCCGGACGCCGTCCACCAGGACGTCCACCTGGGGGTGGTGGGCGGACGTGACGGTGTGGGTGGCCAGCGCCACGATCTCCTCGCTGCCCGGGTGGCGGCGGGTTCGCCGGGCGGCAGCGCCGAGCGCCGCGTGTTTCGACCAGCCCGCGCCGATCAGGGAGACGAGGTCCAGGCCGAGGAACCCCTCGACGGCGGTGGCAAGTGCCGTGATGACGGCCCGGTCGGCCGCGTCGGACAGGCCGCGCACTCCCGGCAGGAGTCCCGCGGCCGCGTTGCGTTCGTGCAGGGTGTCGACGAGCGCGCCGACGCCGTGCTCCGCCTCGCCGCCGAACAGGACGGCCCGGACGGTGAGGGGCTGGACATCGAGAGCCGTGGTCATCTGGGTTCCTCCTCGATGCTCTGCACGCCCGCATTGTCCGGGTGTGGTTCCAGTCGTACGGTATGGGTCGCCGGGCCGGGGTCCGGCGGTTCGGCCACGTCCGCCGAACCGGCGGCGGGGCGCAGCCGGGCGCTGATGTGCTCGTGCACCCAGCGCGGGCCGCGGTGACCGTGGCGGAGCAGCCCGAAGCCGAGGGCTGCCAGCAGCAGCACACCGACGGCACTCGGGCCGACGACCCAGCCGACGGGCGTGGCGGTCGTCGTGGTGGGTGGGTTCCGGCCGTCCGGGTTGGTGTCACCGGGGTCTGTGTCATCGGGGTCTGTGATGCCCGGGTCGGTGTCGCCGGGGTCTGTGATGCCCGGGTCGGTGTCGCCGGGGTCTGTGATGCCCGGGTCGGTGTCACCGGGGTCTGTGACGCCCGGTTCCGTGACCGTCCCTGGGACCTCGCCCGCGCCCGTCACGGTGAAGGTCGCTTCCGCTCCCGTGCCCGGATCCGCCGCGCACTGCGCCCGAACTGTGTATTGCCCCTCTGCGGCATCGGTCGGCACCGCGACCTGCGTGGCGAACTCGCCGCCGTCCGTGGCCGCGGCGGCATCCAGTGGTTCGCCGTCCCACAGCAAGTCCACACCCAAACAGTTGAATTCGGAACCGGCTACGGAGACGGGCGATGTACCGGCCGGACCCTCGGCCGGGTCCAGCTCCACGGCCGGGTAGTACTCGGTGGTTCCGCCCGGGTTCTCCGACCCTGTCAGCACCGTGAACGTTGCCGAGGCGGTGATCGATGCGTCGAGGCTACAGGTGGCCGTCACGGTGTAAGTGCCGGGGGAGGCGTCGGACGGAGCGGTCACGTCCGTCTCGATGATGCCCGTGTCGAGGTCCGGCTCCACGACACTGGGGCCGCCGCCCTCCCAGGTCACGCTTACCGTACCGGCGGTCACGGGGGCGGCATCGTCGTCCGGTTCCGTATGGCATCCGCCGAACCCGGAACCGTAGACGCCCACCCGGATTCCGGGCAGGCCCTCTGCCGGAGTGAGCACGATCGCGGGCTCTTCCGCGACTCGCGCCTGCACCGGGGGAGCGGCCGCGGCAACAGCAGTACCCCACGCGATCACCGTGCTCAAGAACACCGCGGTCAGCGAGCGGGCTAGACGCACAACGGCAAACATGACCCTCCGTGAGCTGCTTCCCATTCTCCTCCGCGTTCCGGGAGCCCGCTCGCCGCCCTGCCCAGCGGACGGTTCCCGATGGGCGCACCGCCCCGACGTCTTCGGCCTCCACAACGCCGGTGGCGCAATGGTGCTCGGACCGGTCCAACGGGGATTTCCGCCGCACCGGCCCCCGCACGGACCCGGCAGCCTGCGGCCGACGCGTCGGCTTGGTGACGCCCCGAGGCCGCCTCGCGGGTTTGAGCCCGGTGCCGCGACTGGCGAACCTGGCGAAGAGTCGTGTCCTACCGGCTCGAGGCGCGGCCAACCGCCCCCCTACGTCCTACTTCTCCTCCGGCTCCCAGGCGCGGAGCAGGTCGAGCAGCCCTGCGTTTCCGTCAACGTGCAAGGATTCGGCCTGGATCCGGTCGTACAGGTAGAGGACCAGCTCACTGGCCGTGCCGTGGACGGAGGCGCCGGCTGCGTCCGAGTCTTCGCCGGTCGCGGCGGTGGGCGCGGGGATACGGGTGATGCGTGCGCCGTCGCCGTCGACGGTGAGGCGCCAGGAGCGGCCCTCGGCGGCGTGGAAGTCGAAGGCCGTGGGCTTGTGCGGCCAGGCACTCGGCGTTGCGCAGACGGTGAACAGGAACTCCTCCACACCGTCGAGTGCCAGCTCGACCGGCAGCGGCTGCGGGGAGCCCCCGGCGAGCTGGGCGTCGTAGGTGTGCACCGCGGTCTCCTGGACCCGGTGCCGGGCGGTGCCGCCGGCGGTCTGCGGTGACTGCGACGCGGGCCACCACGTCCAGCAGCCGCTCTCCGGTCCCGCCGCGTGCAGGGCGCCCAGCAGAAGCTGCGTCGACGCGTCCAGCCAGGCCAGCAGGGCCTCACGTTCCTGCGGCACTTCCAGCGCGGCGCGCGCGGCGACGGCCTCGGCCGGGGGAGCGTCGGCAGACCCCGCGCCGACGATGGCGGCCCAGAAACGGTCTCCCCCACCCAGGTGCTTCACCAGATCGAACAGCGTCCACCCGGGGCAGGTCGGCACCTGCGCGTCGAGACCGGGCGCGGCGGCGACCACGGCGCGGAAGGCGGTCGACCGTTCATCGATCAGTCGCAACAGGTCAGGGAACTCAAGATTCTTTTCCACGCCGGATGTCTATCACCGTGCTTCCGTGATCGGACAACGATTTTCACAGTCGCCGCCGGATGGCCATTGCGGGCGTTCTCACCTCCCACCGCTCGGGTGACAAGCTGCGCACTGCTGCGAGGACGCTGGTGGTGGCGGTACCCCAAGCGTCGTGCCTGTGGGTGCTCTGGCCTCGCCGTGCGGCCGGGGGCACCTCGCGACGTGACGTCCACCCGGTGCGCGGGGTCATGCTGCCGCTCGATGTGATGGGCGCGGACGTCACGATGGCGGGGGAGGACCGGTCGGGTCGGGAGTTCAGGTGACTCCCGTTCGACCAGCAGTCCTCAAGTTCGGAACAACAACAGCCACTTGATCGAGGATTGCCCGCACCCCTGTGGCGAGGCAGCAACCCCGCCTGTGCATCGCCGAACACTCCGGCAGCAGGGAGACGTGGGTCACACGCGTCCGTGTCACAGGGCGTGGGGCTACCTCGTCTCAGGGGGTGTAGCCACTGACGACCACGGAGGAGCACACGATGGACGCGCGACTGAACTACTTCGCCGGCCCGAACCCCGGCAAGGCCCTCAAGCACCTCATGTCGGCGGGCAGGGCGCTCAAGGAATCCCCGCTGCCGGCCGCGACGCAGGAGTTGGTGGCACTGCGCGTGAGCCAGATCAACGGCTGCGCCGTCTGCATCGACATGCACACAAAGGAGGCCGCCGCTGCCGGGGAGGCCTCGGTGCGGCTGAACCTGGTGGCGGCGTGGCGGGAGGCCAGGGTCTTCACCGAGGCCGAACGTGTCGCGCTGGAGCTGGCGGAGCAGGGGACCCGGGTCGCGGACGCGGCCGGCGGGGTCAGCGACGAGGTCTGGGCGCGTGCCGCCGAGCACTACGACGAGGAGCAGCTCACCGCCCTGGTGATCCTGGTGTCCTTCATGAACACGGTGAACCGGCTGAACATCATCACCCAGCAGCCGGCCGGCGACTACGAGGTCGGGCAGTTCCACTGAACGGTCGTCGGTCACCGGCCCGGGCCCGGGCCGCGGGCTCTGCGTTCCCGGCCGTGGGGGCCTTGCTCTGCGCCGTCGGTGGACCGGATGATCACCAGAAGATGCCCGCGCCGACGAGTACGGCCGGGCGGGAGGACTACAAGGGGGAATCGGCGTGAGCAAGGTCGAGGAGTTCGAGGAGCTGCGGTCGCTGCTGTTCTCGATCGCCTACCGGATTCTGGGCAGCGTGGGAGAGGCCGAGGACGCAGTACAGGAGACCTGGCTGCGCTTCGACGGCTCGGCGACCCGGCCCACGTCGACCAAGGCCTTCCTGTCCGCCACGGTGACGCGGATCTCGATCGACGTGCTGCGCTCCGCGCGGGTGAGGCGGGAGGAGTACGTCGGGCCGTGGTTCCCCGAGCCGCTGCTCACGGATCCCTATCAGGATCCGGCACGCTCAGCGGAACTGGCCGACTCTGTGTCCATGGCGGCGCTGCTGCTCCTGGAGCGGCTCAGCCCGCTGGAGCGGTCGGTGTTCGTGCTGCGGGAGGTGTTCGGCTTCGGCTTCGACGAGGTCGCCGCGGCGGTGGAGCGGTCGGAGGCGGCGTGCCGGCAGCTGCTGGTACGGGCGCGGCGGCACATGCAGGCCGGACGGCCACGGTTCGAAGCGGACCGTCAGGAGCGGCAGGAACTGGCGACGCGATTCTTCGACGCCCTCCGCGAAGGCAATGTCGTCGGCCTGCGGGATCTACTCGCCGCCGACGTGTCGATGGTCGGGGACGGCGGCGGCAAGGCCCCGCAGCTGGCCAGAGCCGTCATCGGCGCCGAGAACGTGGCCCGGCTGCTCGCCTCCGTCTTCCCCCGGATGGCCCGGATCGACGTGACCTTCGAGCCGCACGAGGTCAACGGCCAGCCCGGAGCGATCTTCCGCGACCGTGACGGCAAGGTGCTCCACACCTTGGCCCTCGAGGTGCTCGACGGGCAGATCCAGACGATCCGCTCGGTGATCAACCCCGACAAGCTCGGCCACCTCGGGCCGGTCGCTGACGCCTGGGCTGTCGACCGCGAGGTGAAGCAGGCCCGCCCGCAGACGAAATGACCTCGGGACTGGGGTGGGCCGGCTCGTCCACCAGCAGCTCATGTCAGCGGCCGCCAGGTGGCCGGCGCCTATCCGGCGAGGTTGAGGTTGCGCAGGCGGGCTATGCCGCGCATCGCGTGGTGCACACCGTCGCCGTGGAGGCGGCAGTCGCGCAAGATCTTCCAGGGTCACCTGATGTTCAACCCCGACCGCACCGTCGGCGCCATCGCCGACGAGCGAGTCGCGGCCCGTACCCGTGCGTGCCTTCGTGAGCGTCCGTGCGCTCTGCCCGAACCGGAGGCCCGGGCAGAGCGCCCACCCTCTACGCAGCGGGCTCCGGCTCAGCAGCCGCCGCAGTTGTAGAACGTCACGTCCCAGTGGTTGCCTTCGTCGGCGTAGACGTTGCCGGCCCCGGACTTCCACTGCGGGGCGCCGTCACCGCGCACCCCGATGTAGCTGAATGTGTTCTTGATGTAGTTCCCGAGGCAGGTGTACTTGCTGAAGTCGAGCTTGTAGCCGTTCCAGTGCGAGTAGGTGCCGCCGGCGTGGCCGGTCTCGGTGCCGCCGGTGATGTTCAGCGCGCAGCCGCTGGCGCTCTTGAGGGTTTGGGCGCCCTGCGCCGTGGCGAGGTTGAGCTGCTCGAAGGACGTACAGGTCGGGTTGTTGCGGTCCGAGCAGCCGCCGGACGAGGACCAGGTGATCCCGGACGCGCGGAACTTGGAGGTCGCGGTGGCGTGGCTGATCTTGGTGGCTGCGTGGGCCGCGGTGGCGCCGCCGAGGACGCCGACACCGGGGGCGAAGAGCGCGCCGAGGACGAGGGCGAGGGCGGTGAGGACGGAGCGGAGTGTGTTCCGTCGTGTGGTACTTGTGGCCGTGCCGCTGGCCTGGGGACCGGTGGGGCCCGCGGGAGACTTCATGAGCTTTCCTCCTGGTGCGGATTTCGGCGGATGGGTGCGAAGGTGTGCGGGCGTGCTGAGCGGTCGCCCTTGCGGTCTACCCGCGTCGACTCCCGGGCGCGGATGGTCCCGGGATTGCAGGCGGGGGAGATCAGACGGCGGAGCGGAAGGCCGGCAGGTATCCGCCGGAGTGGCCTGTGGCCGTGGGGTGGTAGCTGTTGGAGACGGGCACCGAGACGCTGTGCAGCCAGGCGTCGCCCGAGCAGATCTCGTGGCCGGTGAACTCGTCCACGACGCTGGAGTAGGAGAATCCCGCGTTGGCGGCCTGCTTCGCGAGCATGCCGTTGAGTGCGTCGCTGCCCCGGTTGATCGCCGCACGCTCGGTTTCGCTCAGGCCGGCGATGCAGCTGCCGTTCAGCCGGTAGAAGCGCGGGTAGCCGAGCACGACGACGTGAGCCTGCGGCGCCTTGCTGCGGATGGTGCCGTAGAGGGACGAAAGGCTTCCGGGGAGGGTGTTGTTGACCTGTGCGATGGCGTTGTTCACCGCGTTGACGCAGGTCGCCTCGCTCTGCAGGACGCAGGTCTGCATGACGTTCGCGAAGCCGACGTCGTTGCCGCCGGCGGTGACGCTGACCAGGGTGGTGGAGCTGTTGAGCGGGGTCAACTGGCTGCTCTTGACCGTACTGGTCGTCGCTCCTGAACAGGCGGTGAAGGAGAACGAGGCCGGGGCGTTGGCAGCCGCCCACAGGGAGGGGTAGGCCTTGCTGCTGCGCTGGCAGTTGCCGCTGTCGGACAGGTAGCTTCCGGCGCCCACCCCTGAAGAGTAGGAATCGCCGAGAGCGACGTAGCGCTCGCCTGCTGCCGTGGCGGCGGAGGCGTGCTGGGTCAGTCCCAGGGTCGCGGCGACCAGAGCCAGCAAGGCGGGCAAAACCCGTCCCAAGCTAGACGTGTGCATGACAAGTAACTCCTTGGCGTGTTGTGGGGATCAGGAGTTGTTGAAGCGTCACTCTTGTAGCAGTGCTCGACGCCCTCGCGATAGGTGCGCGAACCGGTTTGTTTCTGTGCGCTCCACTGAAGGGCGATGGTGACCCATGCCCTGCGCGGGCAAACCCGCCTCCCGCGCCGCCCGCCGGAGCGCCTGTCACCTGCTGGAACTGGGGCACCGCCGCAGCGCCATGCGGCACACCGCCGGAGCAGCCGTCGGGCAGGCCCTCGCGTCGGCCTGTCAGAAGCCTGCGAAAGGGGCCCAGTTCCCGGGCCGTCTCGCGTGGCGCCCCAGATGATGCCGGTGTGCTCGGCTCCGACGTCGGGCAGCACTTCACCGGCGCCGGGCGGAGGCGTGAACCCCGGGCCGCGCAGCAGCAGGACGTTGTCGCTGTCGACCACGTGGCGTTGGCCGCATCGCGGTGCTCCCGCCGGACCGGGCCGGCGTAGAAGGCCTCCGGCGAGCGCCGGCGGTGCGCCATGTCGGGGAACGCGCCGGCATCCCCGAACAGCGGCCGGGCCATCGCGTGGCCGGGGAACTCCACCCAGGTGGCGGGGCCCGAGCCGAGTGTGGCGCGAAAGCGATTTCACAAGTGACCGCCACGGTCGGCACCGGTAACGCATCAATGCCTTCGGCGCCCACGACAACCGAAGCCCTGACGGCTCGGCCACCGGCGGCTGGGTCAAGCACAACACCATCAGCTCGCTGTCCAGCTCGCCCGGCCAGCGCGCCAACGGAACGGTGTACTGAGCCCCGATTCACCAGCGTGACTTCGAAGTTGCCGGAACCGGGGCGGGCTCCAGTCGAACCGGCCGCCGGCAGTGAGGCCGGTGTTCTCGACGTGGGCGGCCCAGGGAACAGGTGCAGAGGGGGCGGCCGTTGGCGACCGGCGGCATGTTGCGCCCGTGTCGTCTGGGTACGACCCCCGCCCGGTGGTGCGGAGGGACCTGCCCTCCGCACCACCGGGCGGGGGAGGGCAGGATGGGGGCATGGACCTTCCTTCCGATGTTCCGCGGATCAGCGCGGGTGACGCCCTGGTGCTGCGCCCCTGGCGGCTCGACGACCTCGACCTGGTGCGCGAGGCCTCGACCGATCCGTACATTCCGCTGATCACCACCGTCCCCGCCGTCTACTCATACGACGAGGGGGTGGCGTTCGTCCGGCGGCAGTGGGACCGCACGGTCCACGGCACCGGATATCCGTTCGTCATCGCGCGTGGGCACGACGACCGCCCGATGGGCACGATCGGACTGTGGGTCGGCGAGGTCGCGCAGGGGCGTGCCACACTCGGCTACTGGGTGGCGGGCTCCGCGCGCGGGCACGGGGCGGCGTCGGCGGCCTTGCGCGCGGTCAGCACCTGGGCCCTCGCCGACCTCCGGATCCCCCGCCTCCAGCTTTTCGTCGAGCCGTGGAACACGGCGTCCTGCCGGACGGCCGAGGACGCCGGATTCGTCCGGGAGGGGCTGCTGCGCAGCTGGCAGCAAGTGGGTGACGAGCGCCGCGACATGTTCGTCTACTCGATGCTCACCGCCGGGACCGGCTGACGCAGAGGCACCCCTGCCGGCCCCGGCTGCACGGAGCGTGCCAGTCCAGCCGGTCAGTGGACGTCGACGGGCTCCCTCAGGTGCGCGGGCCGCGCAGTGTCGGCAGTGGCCGCCCCGGTGGCGTAGACGAGGTCCATGTACCGTTCCCCGCGATCGGCGAAGAGCGTGAGCACCCGGCTGCCGTCCGGCAAAGACGGCCCGATGCGCTGCAGCGCACTGACCACCGCTCCCGACGACGCCCCGGCAAGGATCCCCTCGCTGCGCAGGAGAGCATGGCAGCCCGCGACCGCCTCCTCGTCGCGTACGAGGACCACGTCGTCGTGTTCGAGGGTGGCGGCCAGTTCCGGGACCCGGCTCGACCCGTGCCCGGGAAGCCGCCGGGGCGCCGCCGGCCCGCCGAAGATGACCGAGCCGAACGCGTCGACGGCGACCACCCGCAGGGTGGGCCAATGGGCGCGCAGCCGGCGCGCGAGGCCCTGGAGGGTCGCAGTGGTGCTGACCGCCGCCATCAGGACGTCGATCCCCCCGGGGATCTGAGTGAGGACTTCCGTCGCGGTCTGTTCGTAATGGGCTTGCCAGCACAGGTCGTTGGCGTACTGGTTGACCCAGACGACGTCCGGGTCGCGGGCCACGATCTGCCGCACCCGGGCGAGTCTGGTCTCCAGGTAGCCGCCGCAGGTGTCCTGCTCCCACACCATGTCGATGTCCGCCCCGAGGTTGTCCAGGATGGCGAGGTTCGTCGCGGAGGTGTTCGGGTCGAGTACGCAGGTCAGCCGCAGTCCGTAGAGCGGGGCGAGGGCGGCCAGGGCGATGCCGAAGTTGCCGGAGGAACTCTCCACGAGCCGCGAGCCGGGACGGACCGTGCCATCGGCGAGCCAGCTCTCGATGACGTGGCGAGCGGCCCGGTCCTTCATGCTGCCCAGCGGGTTGAGGTATTCCAGCTTGGCCATGACGTCGAGCGGTTGGTCCCGGAACAGCCGTTCCAGGCGGACGACGGGGGTGTTGCCCACAGCTCCGGCAATGCTGTCGTGGATCATGCCGTCTCCAGAGGGCTCATCGGGGCAACCGCGAGCCGAGGCCCAGCTCCGTTGCAGCGGTGAACACCCGGTGCGCGAGTGCCACGTCCTGGACGGACATGCCGAACGGGTTCACCACCGTCAGACCGCTTTCGTCCAGCGGTTCCTGCTTCAGCAGGAGTTCGCCCAAGGTCCCGTCGACCTGCTTCGCCGGTCCCGGGGGCGCCGGCTCGTCCTGGCCGTACAGCAGCCCCTCGCGGTACATTCGCCCCAGGAGACGACGCGGATCGGTACGGACGAGCTGCCAGTCGTCGACCACGACCTGCGCGGCACCCAGCACGACCTCCGCCACCAGGTCGTCCAGTGAAACGTGGACGACGGTGGCGGTGGGCAGCAGCCAGTCGGAGCGGATGTACCCCTCAGTCACGGTAGTGAGCGGTACCACCACGTCCGAACCCCGGACCGCGTCCTCCGCTGCCCCCGCCACCGTCAGCCGCACCCCTGCTGCTTCGGCCGTTGTGCGGTGCCGGGCCAGGAACGCGTCCGCGCCGGCGGGGTCCCGGTCGTACACGGTCAGTTCGGTGAGGCCCGCAAGCCGGGGCAGCAGGAGGCCGAAGTGGGCGTCCGCCTGCGCACCGCATCCCAGGAAGGCCAGTCGGTGGGCGGGGCGGGTGCGCAGCCCGACGGCGACGGCCGACACCGCGGCCGTCCGCGTGGCGCTGATCAGGGCGGCGTCCATCATCGCGTAAGGGTGGGCGGTCTCGGGGTCGAACAGGAAGGTCAGGCCGTCCGCGCGTGGTACGCCCCGGGCCGTGTTGCCCAGCGAGGCGTTGATGATCTTGGTGCCTGCCACGGGCTCGAGCCCTCGGATCAGGCCCGGCATGTTGAGGCTGCGGGCGCTGTGTCCTTGGGGAGTGGTCCAGCCGAGATAGCCCTCGTCCGGCACGTCGGTCTCGCCGCGTGCGTGCGCCTTCAGCACGTCCGTTGCGACGGCAACCGGGTCGATGTGGCTCAGTGCCCGGGCCACATCCGCTCGCGGCAGATAGAAGAGTTCGGACCTTGCCTGGGGTGACATGACATATTCCTTGGGTTGATTGTGCTGTGGTGGGGGAGAGGCGCCGGCGTCGGATCCGGGCCCCCACAGGTGCGGGTGACCGTCAGATGGAGGGGTGGCCCCAGCCGGTGTCGCCGGGCGACTGCTGCGGCGCCACCCCCCAGCCGGTGTCGTCTCCCGGAGCGTCCGTCGTGTGCGAAACCGCCGTCTGAAGTGCGGAGTTGGAGGCGGACGGGCTCGGGTGGGCAACAACTGCGATCGAGGCCGCGGCGATCACTCCCGCGAGTCGCAGGGCGGTCGACCGGGTCCACGGGCAGGGGACAGCGCGCATGTCGGTGCATCCTTCGGGCGAGGTGCGAGCCTCGCCGAGGGGGCGGGCTCCATGAGGACGAGCCTGTCCGGTCACCTATGCTCGGTACAGAGTGTTGATCACACACCAACGTGCAGCGCAGTAAGGTGAGCACCTATCAAAGCGCCTCAATATGAATAAAATAGACATAGGGTTCGACGATCTCGAACCTCAGGATCTCGCTGTTTACGACCTGGCCATCCGCAAAGGCGGCCTGCCGACCACTCATGACCTGAGTCCGGACGGCATGACTCCGCAGGAGGTCGAACGGAGCGTTGCCAAACTCCTGGAGATGCGGCTGCTCAGGGCATCCGCGACCGAACCGGGGACGTTCGTGTCGGTGGCGCCGCAGACCGCCGCGGCCGAACTCACCAGTGTCCTGGTCGGAGAAGTGTCCCTGCGACAGCAGGCCATCGCGCGCATCGCCGAGGGCAAAGAGGCCTTGGTCGCCCGCTACACCGAGGGCATGGCCGCCGCAGCGGGCGGTGTCCACCGGCTCAAGGACCTGCACAAGATCCGCCTGCTCCTGGAGGAGACCGCGGAACGCTGTCGCTTCGAGGTGCTCACGGCGCAGCCGGGCGGTGCGCGGAGCCCCGAAATCCTGGCCGAAGCCCTGCCGCGCGACCGCCGCATGCTGGAACGGGGCGTTGCCATGCGCACCCTCTACCAGCGCACCACCCGCTACAACCAGCCGGCCCGTGCGTATGTCGAAGAGGTCACCCGCCTCGGTGCCGAAGTGCGGACCTCCAACGAGCTGTTCAACCGGCTCATCATCTTCGACCGCGAGACCGCCTTCATACCGGACCACGCCGACCCGCTGGCTGCGGTGGTGGTCCGCGAACCGTCCATCGTCGCCTTCCTCCTCGAGGTGTTCGAACGCAGCTGGCAGGCGGCCGAGGACTTCGACACCGGCAGCAACGACAGGGATTCCGGCCGCGGCATCTCGGGCGACGTGAAGCTGAGCATCCTCAAACTGCTCGCCGAAGGGCTCAAGGACGAGGTCATAGCCCGTCGGCTCGGCATGTCGGTCCGCACCTGCCGCAAGCACATCGCCGCCATCATGCTTCAGTTCGGAGCCACCAGCCGGTTCCAGGGCGGCTACATCGCACACCGGCTCCACCTGCTCGACAGCTCTGACCAGGAAGGCGGCCCGTCAGGGGTCGAGACTGAGGACGGCTGACAGGCCGGCTGCCGCACCGCCCCCCGTCGCATCGGGGGGCCCAAGGAGGCGCACCAGTGAACCGGCGTACCGGGCGCGGCAGTAGTGAGCCTCGACCCGGGCCTGGAGGGCCTCGAGCCGCCAGGTCCCGTCGGCCCGCCCGACCGGCACGGCCACCCGCCCCGAGGGTGCCAGCCGCTGCGCCACCAGCCGGGTGCGCCCGCTGACCGCGTCTTCCAGCGCCCGGTGCCAGGCGCCGGGACTGGTCGCCCGGCCGAGCACGGTGCCCGGCCGGGCACCGGGGCGCGCGCTCTTGAGCAGGTATCCGGTCCGCTCGGCCACGAGATGTGCCAGCAGCGGTGTGACGGTGCCCCCGATCAGGACGGTGCGGTCCGCCACCGGGTACGTCGCCGGGACATGCCGCTCCACCAGTTGTGCGTGGTGGGGCCCGAAAGCGGTGCGCTCCTCGTGCAGCCAGGCGAGCAGCAGGCGGTTGGAGTACCAGCGCCCCTGCGCCGTCCCGGACGTACGCGGAACCGCACCCGCCCCGATCCGGGCAGGGTCCGGGCATCCGATCGAAGCACCCTTCGACTTCAGCCGGTCGGCCACCACGCAGGAGGCGTGGGCCGTGCCGACCGCTCCCACTGCCTCCACGGCGGAACCGGACGGCCGCTGCTCGAATCCGGTGAACTGCCACACCCCCTCGTGGGGGAGGGCCGCCGCACACCAGCCGCCCTCCCGGGCGGCGCCCAGGGCCGCCCCCGGCAGCGGCTCCTCGTCCAACAGCTCGCCCAGCCGCCCTGGGTCACCGGCGGCACGCCGGTGAGCAACGGCCACCAACAGCCGGATGAGCGTGCTGCCGATGCGCTCCTGCTCCCTCAGATGCCGCCGCCGCATGAGGATCGGCCGCAGCGGCAGGCCCGGATCAGGGCCCTCCGGCGACAGCGGGGGCTCCACGGCGGCCAGCCGGCCCGTCATGTCCTGCAGCTGACCGGGCCCGAGCTGCCGGAACTCGTCCAGCCACGCGAACGAGGGCGCCGATTGCATGCCACCTCCTCGTTTCCGTATTGATTCCGTGCTCCCTTCTTGCTCCCCTCGCTCGGCGGGAGGGTTCACAGGCCGAGGTTGAACGAGGCGCCACGGGCGAAGTTCACCACCGAGGGCGATTCGGAAGGGGCGTGCCGCACCATGTATCCGGCGGGTGCGCCATCCACCACGTAGGGGCCCAGGACGTAGGACACCGGGCGGCGAACCAGCCGGTCCGTGGCCGCGTCGTGGAAGGCCACGGTCATCGGATCCGGCCGCACCAGTTCCTGGACTATGTGCGTCCCCGCCGTCACTGCCGCCTCGATCAGGGACCGCCACTGGGCCGGGTCGACCGAGCGGCCGAGTACGACGTCCCGTCCCCCGAAGGCACCCACCGGCTTCAGGACCAGCTCCGCGCGCCGGCGGACGGCCAGCTCGGGGAGGCTTTGCTCACGTCCGTCGTGTACGACGGCACCCGGCTCCAGGCGCCGGGTCCACGGCACGGACTCCGCGACGAGAGCCTCCTCCTCGGCGGTGAGCCGGAACCGGCCGGCCGACAGCCAGGCCAGCACCAGCTTGCTCGACAGCAGCATGCCGGCATCCGGGGCGATCACCACGGACTCCTGATGCAGCCGCTGCACGACCTCCAGAGAGATGCCCATCCGCTGCCATTCGGCCGCGATGAAGTGGTTGACGACCACCGGCCATTCGGCCCCGCTGCCCTCCAATTCCTCCGGTTCGAAGAACTCGGAGGCGAAGCCGTGATCCCGCAGGTAGCGCGCCTCGGTCTCGAAGTACCGTGAGTCGCCGACGTTCTCCTCCCGCATGGTGCCGACGACGGCGACCTTCGGGGGCATGCCGCGCTCCTCGCACAGCCGCCGGAACAGGCGCGCCCTGCCCGCGTACGGCTCGTGCGTGCCGGGCCGCCCGAGCCGGGCCTCGGCCGTCCGGTAGAGCGACCGGTACACCGACGTGAGGTGGCGCGCGACCACCGGGCCGATGTCCGCCGTCCCGAAGTTGCACTCCAGGAACCGGGGCCGCCCGTTCTCGAACACGACGTCGGGCCGGGCCAGCAGGCCTGCGCGGGACCGCTCCGCCCCGGCGCCGCCGGCGTTGAGGAGGGGCACCTGCCCAGATGTCAGCCCGACCAGGTCCCGCAGCACCACTGGGTCCTCGGACAGGGACCAGCAGACTTTCTCGATCAGCCGTACCAGGCCCACGGCTGCCTGCTCCATCCGGTGTCGTGCACCGTCCGCGAGGGCGATCGGCTGCACAGGGGTGAGGACCTCGTCCGGAGTGAAGGGCAGCCCGCGCAGCGCGTGCCGGATCCGCCGCGCGACATCGCCGGGCTCGTTCCGTACACGGGCCCTGTCGCGGTCGTCGGCCACCTCGTCCCAGGTGTCCAGCATGGTGATCTCCTCACGGCGCGCGGAGCCGGTCCGGCTCACGGGGTCATCCAGCAGGTGTTCATGACGCCTCCGCCGATGGCGTTGACCATGGTCGTGTCGGCGCGGTCGGTGTGGCGGGCCAGGATGCCGCCGAGTTGACCGCCCATGAGCATCGGACCGAAGACCGAGGCGACGCGGGCGACTTCGACCGACTGGTCCGCGGCACGCAGGACGGGAACCGGGAGCGGGTCCGGACGCATGAACTCCTGCACGATGTACGAGCCGTCCTGCACCGCCCGCTCCACCGCCGCGGCCCACGCATTGGCATCCGTGTCCGCCCCCGCCGTCATGCCCTCCCCGCCGTGCTGGTCGGAGGGCTTGATGACGAACCGTTCCCGCTCGTCGATCAGCAGGTCGAGCAGACCGTGCGTGCGGCCCTGCCGGTTGACCTTGCCGTCGACGAGCAGCCTGGTCCACGGCAGGTGCCGGTCCAGGAAGTCCCGGTCGGCCGACGGCATCTCTTCGGCCGCCTCCGAAGCCCAGGCCAGCAGCTTCTTGCTGGAATAGACGTCCGCCACTTCAGGCGACAGCGTGATGGCGCTGTCGGCGAGCATGGCGTGGTGCAGGGCGGACATGTCCAGGTCGGCCCGCGGAGCATCCGCGGACACGAACATCCGCAGTGCCACGTCGATCCTCCGGCCCTGGTGCCGGAGGGAAGTGCCATCCGACTCCAGGTCGTTGGGCACGGCGAACTCGGCGGCCATGCCGTTGCGCTCGAAGTCCTCCACCACATCACCGAAGTACTGCGCGGAGCCGAAACCAGTGCCCCGGTCCCAGCCCAGGACCGCCACCCGCGGACGCTCCACACCGCGGTCGCGGGCCACCTCGCGGACCACCTCGCGACGTGGCCGCATCACCTCGGGGACCAGCAGTGCCGACGTGTCGGCGACGGGGTCGCCGGGGCCGTACACCTCACGGAAGTACCGGTCGATCCGCGTCACCTGCTCGGGGCCGGCGACAGCGCTCATGATGTTGCACTCCACGACGCGGACGACGCCTGCGCTCACCACGATGTCGGGGCGCGCCATCTGGAATGCGGAGGCGTTCCAGGCCGCGTCCTCAGTGAGCATGCAGACCCCCGGGCGGCGGTAGCCGAGCAGGTCCGCCAGCTCGAAGACGCTGCTCGTGCGGGCCGCGGCGACCCGTCGCAGGATCTCCAGCAGCCGGAGACCGACGGTGCGCATCTCCTCTGCCAGCGCCGTCGGCAGCAGGACGGGACGCAGGGGCACCGGCCCTTGGGGATGCCGGTACATGCTGTCGGCGAGTCGTTCCTCGAGGCCCCGGGCAATGGCTGCCGGCCGGCCGGCAGCACCCCGGTCGGCCAGGAGCCGTTCGTCCCAGGAACGTGCGAAGCGGTCATACAAGGTCATGGATGTCCTTCCGAGGGGCGGAGCGGTTCAGAGCGCCGGCGTTCCTGAGCGTGCCGGGTACGAAGAACAGGGCCGCGCCGGAGACGGCCGCGCAGAGCAGCAGTGCCGCGCGCAGCCCGAGCAGCGTGCCCACGAGCCCGGAGACGAGCGGGCCCAGCGGAACCAGGAACCAGGCGAGGGCCCGGTACGAGGCGTTGATCCTGCCGAGCATCCCGGCCGGTGCGGCGCGCTGCCGGTAGGAGACGGTGATGATGTTCCAGGTCACCACGGACGCGCTGTACACCATCAGTGCGCAGGCATTGGGGACCGGACGGGCCGTCACGACGGGCACCGCCAGGGCGAGCGTGCCCAGGACGACGGTGCCGGTGAGGACCCGCATCGGGGCCAGTCGGTCCGGCAGCCGCGGGGTGAGGGCCGTGGCTGCCAGACCGCCGAGCGAGGCGGCGGACATGGCGAGGCCGAAGCCCGCGCCGGTCAGCCCGACCGGGCCCGGGGCGAGTGCGTACAAGGTGAAGACGGGCATCCAGCCGGCGTACGCCACCGCGCTGCAGGCGGTCATGGCGACGAAGCGCACCAGCAGGGGATCGCGCCGCAGGAAGCGCATGCCCTCGACGACCTCGCCGCGGATGTCGCGCCGCGGCCCGGACGCGGCTGCGGGGATCGCCGGCAGTGCCAGCATGACCAGCGCCGTCACTCCGTACAGCGCGGCGCCGGCACCGGTGACGGTCAGCAGGCTGAGGGCGGCGACCACGCCGGCGGCGGAGGGCCCGAGGAAGCTCCTCATGATCAGTTCGGTTGCCGTCAGCTTGGCGTTGGCCGCCACCAAGCCATCGGGCCCGACCATCGACGGCGTGGAACTCTGGGCAGCCACTTCGTAGAAGGCCTCAAGGACTCCCAGCGCGGCGGCCGCGACGACCAGCGCCGGAATACGGGGCCCGGAGGCCGCCAAGACGAGCAGCAGGGAACCGAGCACCGCCATCCGGCACGCGCTGGCCCACAGCAGTACCGTGCGGACGGAAACGCGCTCCACCCACACGCCCACCACCGGCGCGAGCAGGGTCCATGGCAGCGCGCGGCCCACGGACACCAGCGCCACGTCCAGCGGCGACCGGGAGGCCGCGGCCGCCATGAGCGGTAGCAGCACGGCGGTCAGACCGTCGGCCAAGGTGGAGAAGGAGAACGAGGTCAGCAGGATGCGGAACGGGCGCACTGGCCGGGCCTCCCGTCGGGTGTCCCGGCCGGCCCGGCGAGCAGCCGGGAGAAGTCGGCCGCCCGGCGCCTGCGAGCCCCGCCGCCCAGTCCCGCAACGATGTCCTGCAGGACGCCGGCCAGCACGGGAGCGTTCGCCTCGGAGAACACCGAGTGGTGCGTCCCGGGGGAACTCCGGTACGTCACCTCTCGGGCCAGCAGACGGCTCCAGCCGAGGTCCTCGGGAGCTCCCGTCGCCGCCCAGCCCTTCTCGTCCGCCGCGCGCACCAGGAAACAGGGGGCGGTGCAGCCCGCATCGGGCCACTCCCGCCGCACGGCGTCGAGGTGCCAGCGGAACACGTCGACGAACGGACCCAGGTCCGTCGCCGATATCCGTGCACCGGGCGTGGCCCGGTTGAAGGCGGCGGCGACCTCGGCCAGGGCCGACTCCTCGTCCGCCCCGGCGGCGTCCGCCAGCTCCACGCCGAACAGCCCGGCGATCTCGGCGTGCGCGGACCGGTCCCGGCCGGCGAGCACGTCGGGGGTGGCGCTGTCGATCAGGACCACCGCGTCGGGCGGGCAGCCGGCGGCCTCCGCCCGACGGCTCATCTCCATGGCGACCGCGCCGCCGAAGGACCAGCCGGCCAGCACCGCACCGGCCGGCGAGGCCACCCGGTCCAGTGCGGCGAGGTAGTCCTCGGCGATCGCGGGGAGGGAGCACCGGTCCGGCGGACCCGGTTCGAGCGCCTCGTAGGCGAACACGTTCCAGGACGGGTCCAGATGGGGAAGCAGTCTGCGGAACCCGCCCGCCCCGCCCCCCGCCGGGTGGACGAAGACGATCGTCCGGCCCCGCCCGATGTCCCGCAGCGGCAGGAGGTTCCCTGTGTCCGGGAGGGTCCCGGCCGGCGCAGCATTGATGGTGTCTACGAGCACAGTCGTCATTTCCTCGTCGGTGGCCCGCCGTGGGCCGGACGGCGGTCCGGCCCACGGGGCGGGAGCGGTTCAGGCCGGGACCGCGGACCCGGCCCGCATCAGCGCGGCGATCGATGCCACGGTCGGCCGCCGAACGACCTGGCGGAGCGACAGGGCGTCGTGGCCCTGCGAGCGCAGCTGGTTGACCAGGCGCGCGAGCAGCAGCGAATGCCCGCCCGAGGCGAAGAACTCCTCCTCGGGGTGCGGCCATCCGCTGCCGACGAGCCGCTTCCAGGCCGTCGCGACCAGCAGCTCCTCGGGGTCGTAGGCCGCAGGGTCCGCTTCCGTGCCCGTGGTGGCGAAGGCCAGCAGCCCCTGCCGGTCCACCTTGCCGGAGACCGTGGCCACGAAGCGGTCGAGCACGGTGACGGACTCTGGGACCATTGGGCGGGGCAGGCTCTCGTGCAGGACCCGCGAGACGGTGTCGGCCTCCACCGCCCCCCTCACGAACAGCCGCAGGCGGTGCTCGGCGTCCCGCCGGTCGACCACGGCCGCCGCATCGAGCACGCCCTCGGCGCGCAGCGCGACCCGCTCGATCTCCCGCAGGTCGATGCGCCAGCCGTTGAGCTTGACCTGACTGTCGCGGCGGCCGGCCACCCGCAGCGTGCCGGTGCTGTCGAGGTGCCCGATGTCCCCCGTGCGGTAGGCGGCGAAGCGCCGGCCCGCCAGCTCCACCTCGGTGAACGGGGACGCGCCCTCGTGCCCCGTCAGATAGCCGAGCGCCAGCCCCGGCCCGGTGATTGCCACCTCGCCGCGCACTCCGCGCGGCAGAACCGCGCCCGCGGAGTCGACCACCACGAGCCCGGCCCCCGCGATCGGCTCGCCGACGTGGATGTCCCCGCCGGGCTCAAGGCGGCCGGCGGTCGCCGTGGCGGTCGCCTCGGTCGGTCCGTACAGATTCCAGATTTCGGCTTGCGGGAACCGCTGCCAGATGCGCCGCACGAGCTGCTCGTCGAGTGCTTCGCCTCCCAGGAGGAAGCGGCCCACGCGCAGTGGCTCCGTGCCCTCCGCCGCGGCGTCGCCGCCGTCGAGCAGGGCGGACACGTAGCTGGGCACGCAGTTGAGCGAGATCGGTGCACCGGCGGAGGCCAGCTCGGCACGGACCGCCGAGAGGTCCAGACGGTCCGCCGCCGGGAGCCAGACGCACCCGCCGCGGTACAGGACGCCGAGGGTCTGCTTGAAGCTTGCGTCGAAGACCGGGCTGGACAGCACGGGCAGCGGCGCTTCGTCCGCCAGGAAGGTACCGGCCATCGCCGACAGGTAGTTGTCCAGGCTCGACCGACTCACCTGGACGAGCTTGGGCAGCCCGGTCGAGCCCGAGGTGCGCAGCAGATATGCGGCCGCGTCGGCATCGACCGGCAGCGGATCGCCCGGGACGCCCTCGGGCGCCGTGGCGACATCTGCCATCGGCACCGCCCGACAGCCGTGCGGCAGGGCCACCTGCGGCGCGCCCGCGCCGGTCAGGACCACGGTGGCCTGCGACCACTCCAGAGCGTCCGCCAGCCGAGCGGTCGGCTCCTGCGGGGACAGCGGCAGGAACGCCGCACCGCGCCACAGGGAGGCCAGCTTCGCGGCCGGCAGGTCGAATTCGTGGTCGGCCAGCACGGCGACCACGTCGCCGGCGGACACGTCGTGCAGCGCCGCCGACAGCGCCGCGACACGGGCCCCCAGTTCGCCGTACGTGAACGTACGGTCGCCGTGCCGGAACGCCGGAGCGTCCGGCTGCTCGCGCAGATGGACCATGAGGCTGGCGGCCAGGGAGGCGGGGGTGTCCGGTGCACTGCGGTCGCCGAGGCCTTCGGCGATCGCGGCGGCCTCTTTGCGCGGCACCAGGTGCAGGGATCCGAGCGGCTGCGCGGGCCGGTGCGCGAGGTCCTGGAGGACCCCGGCCCACAGGGTGATCAGCATGTCGAGCAGCTGCCCGGCGCTCTTCGGGGCGCAGGACTCGGCGTGCAGCCGCCAGGCTGCCCCGTGGGTGCGCAGGGACAGGGTGACCTCACCGTCGACGGGCGCGGACCACCGGTCCAGGTACCAGCCGTCCGGCAGTTCCGGCACACCGACCGGGTCGAAGACCAGGGCGGGCCGGGGAGCGTCACCGGTCAGGGCCGGTCCGCCGAGCATCTCCGACAACTCGGCGCGGTCGTCCCCGCGTTCGCGCAGCACGGCGCTCGCCGGCTGCCGAAGGTCGAGCGTCCAACCGGTGACGACGGTCTGGGTGAGCGGTCCGGTCAGGGTGCCGACGCCCATGACCTCGCGGGCGTCGCAGCGCAGGCCGAGGGCGTGTGCGCCGAGCCCGAGTCGCTGCACCACGGTGTCGAGCGCCAGATGGGCCACCTCGGCGACGCCGGTCCCGGCCCGCTCCGAGAGCTCCCGCAGCAGCGCGCACTCTTCCGGGTCCAGGATCCGCTCCCTGGCCATGTCGCCGCTGCCGCCCGTGCCGGTGGTGGGGCCTGCCGAGGGGAAGACCTCGGTGAGGGTCGGGACGTCCGTCGGCGCGGCATGGCGACGGGCGGACCAGAAGCGGGCCTCCTCGCGCAGCTCGCCCTCGCGCTGCATGGCGCTGTGCCCCTGGGCCACCGTCAGGAAGTCGAGATCCCCTGTGGTGCCGGCCGGGGTACCGGCCAGTCGGCTCGCGACGTCCGCCAGAAGCAGTGACAGCGAGGCCGGATCTGCGAACAGCGCGCTGCACGAGAGGGTCAGCAGCGGTCCGTCCCAGGAGTGGGCCACGGATGCACGGAACGTTCCGCCCTCCAGCTCCCGCACGCCGTCGGCCGTCGTCGTCCACTGCGGGGAGCCGGCGCTCTGCTGCCGCGGTACGCGCAGTCCGGGGACGTCGAAGGGGAGGGCAGTGAGCACCGGCGCCGCGGCCAGGGCCGCGCTGAGCGCCTCAGCCAGGAGCGCAGCGGAGGCGGCGGGCACCCGCACGCGCAGCGTAAGGCGGCGGTCGCCCGCGCCGAGAGCCGAGCGCTGCAGGGGACTGAGGTCGTAGACCTGGGCCGTAGAGGTGTCGGTGATGGTCATGCCTGTGCTCCGTGCATGGTCTCGGCGTACGATTCGGCGATCTTCAGGAGGATGCGGCGGGGGCCGCTGAAGGGACGACGGCCGTGTGCGGCGAGCATGTTGTCCACGATGAGGATGTCGCCCTCCCTCCAGTCGAATTGAACGGTGTGCTCCTCGACGACGTCGTTGACCACCGTGATGGTGTCCGCGTCGATCTCCGAGCCGTCGCCCCAGAACACGTTGTTGGGCCACAGCTGTTCGTCGGTGTCGTCCGGCGCGGTCGACAGGGCCTCCCGGATGCCGCTGTCCATGCGCGAAATGTGGAAACCGTGGGCGTAGTTGAACCACACCTCGTCACCCGTCACGGGGTGGCGGGCGACCGCAGGCCGGCGCTCGGAGGTCCGCAGCTGGTCGTCGCCGATCCACTCGACCGTGCGGCCCTCCGCGCGGCAGAGCTCTTCGACCGCCGAGCGGCTCTCCGTCTCGTACGAACGCTGCCACGTGCGGTTGTAACCGTAACCGCGTACGTAGAGCAGCTCGCGCTCGGCGAACTGCCGCCTGATGTCCTCGGGGATGGCCCGCATCAGCGCGCGGTTGTCGGTGAGGGGCGTCTGCCCCCGGTCGCGTGGCTCGATGTCGCACTGGAAGAACAGGAGCATCGGCCAGTCGTGCGAGTAACAGAACTCGCTGTGCTGCCGGATGTCGAGTTCCTCGGGGTACTCGCTCGCGGTGTACGTGGTCTTGCCGACGCGGCTGCGGATGGCGGCACCGCCCTGGTAGTCGACCAGTCGGCCGCTGAACGCCTCGACCACGGCGTTGAAGTCGGGCTTCGACGGCGAGCGGAACAGCAGCGCGCCGTGGCGGTGCAGGTCGGCCCGGAGCTCCTCACGGTGCTCACGGACCCAGGCGGCCAGGTCGACATCGGCGTCTGCCTCGAAGGCCAGCGGCAGCTGCCGCTCGTTGTAGGCCGTGCGACGCACGAGGTCCGTTGCGGTCGCTCCGCCGGGTGACCCGGATTCGAGCCGGGCGAACTTGCCGATGGGCACGGGTTTGCTCTCCTTCACGGATGTCCTGGGCGGTCCGCCTCCGCCTCCGCCCGTCGGCTCTGGCCGGGACGGGCGGTCGGGGGGACCGAGCGGGAGCCGGATCCGGAGGGATCACCGTCGCCGGAGCGGCTCCTCGAAGCGGGTCGCTTCGTCTCGTCGTCAGACTGTGCCGTGCTTCGTCGCCGGGCGTCATCACTTCTCGGTGGCCGCCCTCTGCCAGGGCAGCGGAATGCCATCGCGTACCCGGCCGGGCCGGTTCGCCCCTGGGCTACGGTCGGCGGCAGACCGGAGCCGTGCCGGGAATCCCCGCGGCCCGCCGTCGGCGCCGTCCGACCCCCCTGCATCCGTGACCCGCTCCGCGGGGCGGCCCATTTCTGGAGGAACGTTCATGCTTGATGCGACCCCCTTCGCAACAGCGCCCGTCAGTGCCGCGGAGATCCGGCCGGCCGACGTGCACGCCCGGCTCGCCGAACACATGCTCGTGGACGGCTTCCCGATGGTCCTCGACCTGGCACGCAGTCACGGAAGCTGGCTCGTGGACGCCGTGAACGGCGAGGCATACCTCGACATGTACACGTTCTTCGCGTCGAGCCCGCTGGGGATCAATCCGCCTGATGTGGTCGAGGACCCGGAGATGATGGACCGCCTCGCCCGGGTGGGTGTCAACAAACCGGCCAACTGCGACACCTACACCACGTACCTGGTCGAGTTCGTCGAGACGTTCAAGCGTGTGCTCGGAGACCCCGAGCTGCCGCACCTATTCTTCGTCGAGGGTGGCGCCCTCGCCGTCGAGAATGCGCTGAAGTGCGCGTTCGACTGGAAGAGCCGCCACAACGAGGCACACGGCCGTTCGCCCCGGCTCGGCCAACGGGTGCTTCACCTGACGCAGGCCTTCCACGGCCGCAGCGGCTACACGATGTCCCTGACCAACACCGATCCCAGCAAGACGGATCGTTTCCCGGCCTTCGACTGGCCGCGGATCGAGGTGCCGGCCGTACGGTTCCCGCTCGCCGAGCACCTGGCCGAGGTGGAGGCGGCGGAGCGCCGCGCCCTCGCCCAGGCCGAAGCGGCGTTCCACGCCCACCCGCACGACATTGCCTGCTTCATCGCGGAGCCCATCCAGGGTGAAGGCGGTGACAACCACATGCGGCCGGAGTTCCTGCAGGCGATGCAGGAACTCTGTCACCGCCACGACGCGCTCTTCGTCGTCGACGAGGTACAGACCGGGGCCGGGCTGACCGGCACCCCGTGGGCCTACCAGCAGCTGGGCCTCAAGCCCGACGTCGTCGCCTTCTCGAAGAAGACCCAGGTCGGTGGCATCATGGCCGGCCGCCGCGTCGACGACGTGCCGGACAACGTCTTCCGGGTCGGCAGCCGTATCAGTTCCACCTGGGGTGGCGGGCTCGTCGACATGGTCCGCTCCACCCGGCTCCTTGAGGTCATCGAACGCGATTGCCTCATACCGCGCGCGACCGAGGCCGGCGAGCACTTCGTCACCGGGCTCCGGAGGGTCGCCCTCGGCCACCCGGGAGCCATGGACAACGTGCGCGGACGCGGCCTGATGTGTGCCTTCGACGTGCCCACCCGCGAGCTGCGTGACGAAGTCGTCCGCCGTATGCGCGAAGAGGAGCGGGTCCTGGTGCTGCCCAGCGGCGAACGGACGGTGCGGGCGAGGCCGGCGCTGAACATCTCGCGGGCCGAACTCGACCTCGCGGTCTCCGCTCTGGACCGGACCCTCGCCCGGATGGCTTCGGAGGGACAGCTGTGAGCACCAGCACCGTCGCTTCCGTCGTGGCCGGCAGGCCGCTGCCGCGCGAGCGCACGGCAGGAACCCGCACCTCGTGCAACCCGGCCCGGCTCGCCGATGCCGTGGCCGAGGTCGAGCTCGCCGACGCAGCAGGCTTCGCCGCGGCCTGCACCGCCGCCGCAGCCGGACAGCGCGCGTGGGCCGACACCCCCGCACCCGTGCGCGGCCGTACCATCGCCGCCGCCGGGCGCCTCGTGGAGGCCAACGCCGAACGGCTGGCCGGACTGGTCACCCGGGAGATCGGCAAGCCTTACGCCGAAGCCCTGGGCGAGGTCCGGGAGATCGTCGACACCTGTGACTTCTTCCTCGGCGAGGGACGACGCCTGTACGGACAGACCGTGCCCAGCGAGATGCCCGACAAGCAGCTGCTCACCTTCCGGGAACCGGTGGGTGTGGTCGCCGTCGTCACCGCGGGCAACTTCCCGGTGGCGGTCCCCGCCTGGTACATCGTGCCGGCCCTGTTGTGCGGCAACGCGGTGGTGTGGAAGCCGGCCGAATACGCGGCGGCCAGCGCGGCGGCGCTCTACGAACTGCTGAGCCGGGCGGGCCTGCCCGAGGGCGTGCTCAACATCGTGCACGCCGACGGCGAGCAGACCTTCGCCGGACTTGAGAAGGCCCTCGCCGAGGGCACCGTGGACAAGATCGGCTTCACGGGCTCGTCCGAGGTCGGTGTCCGCATCGGGGAGCTGGCCGGTCGTCACCTCCAGTCGCCCTGCCTGGAACTTGGGGGCAAGAACCCCCTGGTGGTGGCCCCCGATGCCGACCTCGATCTGGCCGTCGAAGGCGCGCTGTTCTCGGGCTTCGGTTCCGCAGGCCAGCGCTGCACATCTCTGGGCAGCGTGATCGTCCACGAGTCCGTCGCGGAGGAGTTCCTCCGCAGGTTCACTGCGGCGGTGGACGCCGCGGTGGTCGGCGACCCTACCGGACCGGTGCTGTACGGGCCCCTGCTCGACCGGCGCTTCGCCGACCGCTTCGAGGAGTACCTCGGCTGGATCCGCCCCCACCACACCCTGCACGGCACTGGTCGGCCGGGTCGCATCACGGCGGAGAACCCCCGCGCCGGCTTTGCCGGGGACGCGCAGGCGGGACTGTACTACCACCCCGTCGTGGTCTCGGGTGTCCGTCCCGACGACAGGATCTTCCGCGAGGAGACGTTCGGGCCGCTGGTGGGCGTGACCACCTACCGGGAGTTCGACGAGGCGGTGGAGCTGGCCAACGCACCGGGCTACGGCCTGTCGGCGGCCGTCTACACGAACGACGCGCGCACTGCCTTCACCTTCCGGCGCCGTGTCCGGGCCGGAATGATCAGCGTGAACAACTCGACTTCGGGTGCCGAGGCCCACCTGCCCTTCGGGGGCAACGGCCGGTCCGGCAACGGGTCGAGGCAGTCGGGCATCTGGGTGCTCGATCAGTTCACCCGGTGGCAGTCCATGAACTGGGACTATTCCGGCCGGCTTCAGAAGGCACAGATGGACACCGCCGAGACGGTGGCCGACCTCGACTACCGGCTGCCCGGCTGATGCGCCGGAGGTAGGGACGGACGAGGCCGCAGCCCCATGGGCTGCGGCCTCGTTGCATGTGCGGCCTCCGGCCGGCCGAGACGACCTGCCCCTGACGGCCTCTGTCTTGCGCGCTCATCCCGCGTGCGCGGGCAGCCACAGTCCGCTGACGTTGAGTACATCCGCCTGGCATGTCGTCAGCCGCCAATCGCTGAAGCCCTCTGCAGCCAGTACGGATTCGCACAGGATGCGCGCGGTCCGCACTGCCTCGGGGATGTCCGGCGCGCAGACGAAGACGATGCCGTCGGCCCCGTCGGAGACCGGCTCCAGACTGACGTGTTCCACCCCCGGAACGGGAGCGGTCATCAATCGCCGTCGGAGGACGTCGGCGCTCCGGGCACGCCCGCCGGTGCAGAGGGGGCGGCGCAGCCGGATGAGAATGGAGTACATGCCAAGAGGGTGACGCCTGTGGGCGTGCCGTGTCTCGTTCCGGCGGCGCGGGCTTGCTGCCAAGGCAGCGAAATGCCAGCCGCGGCAGCTCGTGGTCTACAACCAGCCCCGCCGGGCGGCCTCGTAACCGGCTTCGAAGCGGCAGCGGGCGTTGAGGCGGGTGTAGAGACCGGCCAGCATCCGGCGCGTAGTGCGCACGGAGACGCCGAGCTGGCGCGACATCGCCTCGTCGGTGAGTCCGGACCGCAGGAAGCGTACGAGCTGAAGGTCCTGCGGGTCGGCGCTGCGGACCTCGGCGGTGTGCAGCGCCAGCGGCTCCGCATCGTCCCACACGGCCTCGAAGAGGGCGGCGAGGGCGGTGACGAGACCGGGGGCAGTCAGGACCAGGCCCGTCCGCAGATCTGCTCCCGACTCGGCGGGGACCAGGGCGGCCCGGTCGTCCCAGACGGTCAGGCGGGTCGGCAGGGCGGGGGCCAGGCGGACCGCCGCGCCTGCTGCCGCGAGCCAGTGCGCGTGCGCGCTGGTCGCAGGGTCGTTCACGGCGCTGGTGGTGAACATGGCACGGATCCGCACACCGCGGAGCAGGCACTGCTCGGCCGTGTCCCGGCCTGCGGCCAGCACATCCGCGTCCTGGGAGCCACCCGGCAGGAGCCACACCAGACCGTGCTTCGCCTCCTGGGTCAGCTCGGCCTGGCGACGCCGGAGTTCCTCCGCGCCCTCCAGGAGCTCGACCGACCCGTGTGGCGCGTGGCTGGCCGTCCAGCGTGAAGCCAGCCGAGCGGCTTCCCTGCGCGTCCGGGCGAACTGGGCGTGCTGTTCGGCAAGCTCGGCCTCCTGCCCGGCGAGCAGCGCCGACAGTCCGACGGCGGGATTGACCACGCGCAGCCGCTCCGGCTGATCGTCGGCGGGACGCAGCAGCGACATGCGGGCCAGGGTGTCGAGGGAGCCCCGGACCTCGTCCGGGGCCACCGCGAGGTGGGCGGCGATCTCGCTCACCGTCGACTCCGGCTGCGAGACCATGGCCTCGTAGACGCGGCTCGTGCGCTCGTCGAGCCCGAGTACCTCCAGCATCGTTGTCGCCCTCCCGTGTTGCCGTTCCTCCGCTTCCCTCAGCTTGCAGCGCGCGGCCCCGCCGTACGGACGGGCGCCGGGGTCAGGAACATGCAACTCACCATGCTGAGCAGCGGGAAGCGGGAAGCGGGAAGCGGGAAGCGGGAAGCGGGAAGGCGGCCAAGGCCGGCAGGATTTTCAGGTCATGTCACGGCTGACCGAGACCAGAGTGGTGTACAGCAGGTCCTCCTCCCAGTTGACGAGGGGGGACCGGTCGGCCGGGGCCAGCCGGCAGAAGCTGCCTGCGTACGCCCCGCCCAGCAGGAAGGGCGATACCACAGCGGTGACGCGGCGCATCCGTACCTCGTCACCGCGGAGGACCGGCACGTCGAGTGGACGTGGCGCGACATAGCGCTGCGCGACCATGGGGAACGCTCCCGACAGCGCCTCGTCGACGGCGAGCCGCCAATCGCGCTCGTCCGTGGTGCGCCCCAGCAACACCCCGCGGCCGCCCATCTCGAACGCCGGCTTCAGCAGGTAGCCGGCCTGCTCGCGCACCAGGTGGGCGGGCAGGTGCTCCCGGCCGCCGTCCGGCAGGTCCACCGTCCTGTCGGACACCAGGACGGTGTACGGCACGCGCCGTCGCACCACCTCGTGGCCCGGCCGGCCGGCCAGGGCCCCCTCCCACAGCCAGGCCAGGATCCGCTTGCTGGCGAACCCGAAGGCCGTGCGGGGGACGAACGTGACCGTGCGCTGCGCCCCCTCGATCCGGTCCAGCAGGGCGGCCGGAGCCCCCAGCCGCTCGGCGACCCTGGGCACGTAGTAGCGCACGGCGAGGTCGAACCGGTTGCCCGCGCCGTCGTTCAGCCGGCCGGCCGTCACGTCCAGCCCGTCACGGGGATCCGCGCGGATCGCCGCGATCCCGTGGTGCCGGAGCATCCGCACCTCGTCGTCGAACACGGCGTCCGGGTAGGGCTCGCCGGGCTCCGTGACACCGAGGACGGCGGTAGTGGGCGCCGCTCCGGCCGGGGCCGGGGCCCACGCCCGCAGGACCGCGGACTTGCGGGCGTAGTAGTCGGGGGCGGTCAGCCGCAGTCCTTTCGACCGCAGCCGGCGGGCGGCCGGGCCCCCGAGATGGGCCCGCGCCGCAGCGGCCATCGCGCCCGCACCGCCGAGCGCGCTGTCCACGTTGACCTCGCAGACCCGCCACCCCGAAGTTCCCAGGACGACATCGGCGCGGACGGAGTCGGCCCACTGCCCGATGCCGGGGGTTGCGGATGCCACGGGACGGTGCTGTAGACCGGCGAGCGCGGCGAGCCGGCCCGGGTCCCCGTCGCAGCGCCGCAGTGCCTCCTCGCGGATCAGCTCCGTCAGGGCACGGAATTCCGCAACCCACGTCCGGAGTTCACCGCGTCCGGTGAGGAGCGGGCGGGCGGGCATCCAGCCCTCGGCGTCCGCGAACGGATGGCCGTGCATCGCCGCGCGCAGGCCCGCGGCCTCCTCCTCGGGACGCGCCAGCTCCTGCTGCCATGCCGTGGTGGCCACGTCCGGCCGCGTCACCCCTGCTCCCGTACGGCGGGGGCCGTGGAGCGGGCGCCCAGGCCGCGAACCCGCCGGACCCGGCGCAGCAGTGCCTCGCGGTCGGCGCCGCCGGTGCGGGCGCCGGACGGAGCTTCCGCGGTGGGCGGACTGAGCCGCTCCGCGAGACTTCTGACGGACGGGTACTCGAAGACGAGGTGTGAAGGGACGGGGCGGCCCAGTCGGCGGGCCAGACGGCTGCACACGGTCAAGACGGCCATGGAATCGCCCCCGAGCGCGAAGAAGTCGTCGTCGAGCCCGACCGGGTTCCGGCCGAGCACCTCCTCCCATTCCTGGGCCACCTCGCGCTCGACGTGTGTCATCGCCTGCCGCCCCAGCCCCTGCGCGTGCGCGGCGGCCACCAGCACTGCGGCCTGATCGATCTTGCCGTTCGCCGTGAGCGGCAGCCGGTCGAAGACCGCAATCTGCGCCGGGACGAGGTAGCCGGGCACCCGGTCGCGGAGCCAGCCGCGCAATGCTTGCTCGTCCGGCTGCTCCGGCGCCGGTGCCGCCTCCACGGCGGCGACGAGCCGCCGGCCGCCAGCCGGGTCGGGTGTGGTCAGCGCCAGGGCCCGGCGGACGGCGGGGTGCGCCGTGAGTGCGTGCTCCACCTCGCCGGTCTCCACACGAAAACCGCGGATCTTGACCTGCCCGTCGCGGCGGCCGAGGTACTCGATGGCTCCGTCGGGCAGCAGCCGTCCCATGTCCCCCGTCCGGTAGAGCCGGCCGTCTGCGCCGTCGGAACGGGTAACGAACTTCTCCGCGGTGAGCCCGGGGTCGTTGAGGTAGCCCACGGCGAGCCCGGCGCCGCCCACCACGATCTCGCCGACGGCGCCGACCGGCAGCGGGACGAGCCGTTCGTCCATGACCTGTGCGGTGGACCCGCTCACGGATCGGCCGACGGGGACGGACCGCAGGGTCCCGGGATCACGGTCCAGCCGGTGGCAGCAAGAGAAGGTCGTGTTCTCCGTGGGGCCGTACCCGTTGACCAGCGCGGCGCGCGGGATGTGCTCCTCGGCCTGCGCGAACAGTGCGGGGGGTACTGCCTCGCCCCCCACCAAGAGGTGCCGCATGCCGGCCAATTTCCAGGGCTCGGCCTCGATCATGCGGGCGAACAGGGTGACAGTGAAGAAGCCGACGGTCACGCCGTGGGCGGCGATCGCCGTGCAGAGCAGGCCCGGATCGGCGAGGTCTGCCGGCTCCGGGACGACCACG
Source organism: Streptomyces sp. NBC_00239 (assembly GCF_036194065.1). Taxonomy (NCBI): domain Bacteria; kingdom Bacillati; phylum Actinomycetota; class Actinomycetes; order Kitasatosporales; family Streptomycetaceae; genus Streptomyces; species Streptomyces sp. NBC_00239. Next base: position 8,351,910 of record NZ_CP108095.1, read on the forward strand.
GAACCGCCGTTGACGAGTGGCCCCCACAGTTCCAGGGTGGCCGCGTCGAACGAGGAGTTGGCCACCAGCATGGTGCGGTCGTTGCGGTCCATGGGCAGAGTGGTGCTGCCGTGGACGAGCCGTACCACCGCACGGTGCGGTACGCCCACCAGTTTGGCTGTGCCGCTGGTGCCTGAGGTCGGCATCACGTAGAGCAGGTCCCCCGGCCCTGCCGGGTCCTCCCCGGCGATGCGGGGAGGCTCTCCCGTCACATCGTCCACCAGAACGGTGGCGACCCCCTCGGGAAGTTCGATCCCCTCCAGCAGCCCCGTACGGCTGAGGACCACCGCAGCTCCCGAGCGCTCGGCCAGGCCGGGCAGCCGGGTGCGTGCGTGTCCGGGGTCCAGCGGAAGGTAGGGACGGCCCAGCCGGGCCGTCGCCACCAGGGCTGCGACCAGGTCGGTGGACTTATCGAGGACGACGACCACGGGAGCGCGGCTGCCTCCGGCCAGGGGCGCGCAGACCGCGGCCAGCGCGTCCGCGCGCCGGGACAACTGCTGGTAGGTCACCGGCGGTTGTCCTGTCCGGAGCACGGCGCTCGCGCCGGGCTGCTCGGCCACCTGCCGGTCGAACAGCGCGAGGACGGTCGTGTCGTGCCTTGCCGTCCCCGGTACGGGCCGTGCGGACTCCTCCAGCAGCTGTCGCTCCCGAGGTCCGGTCGCCGGAAGGAGCCCGATCGCGAGGTCCGGGTCCGCCGCCACCGCTTCGAGGAACTCCAGGAAACCGTCCGTCAGGCGCTGCCGCTCGCCTTCCAGGAACGCGGCATCGTCACACACCCAGCGCAGCCGCAGTCCGTCTGTTTCGTCCACGAAGAGCGTCAGGTCGTACACGGCGTTCATCGGAATGTCAGGCCACCGGGACAGCACCAGGCCGGCCGCGTGCAACGGATCGCGGTCGCCCACCTCTTGGGCCACCACGATGCGAGCAGGAGCCGCGACTCCACTCCCTCCTCCGCGGGGCAGGGTCCGGAGCATTTCCTCGAACGGGAGGCTCGCGTGCCGGAACGCCGGCGCGGTTCGCTCGGACACGCTCCTGTGGTAGGCGCGGAACGCCGCGTCCTGCGCCACACGGTCCCTGACCGGAACGAGGTTGACGAAATAGCCGACCGCGTCGTGCGCACCGGCGTCGTCGCGGCCGGAATGTGCCACGCACACGGTGTTGTCGGGCCCCAGTCCGCGGAGCGACAGGAACGCCTTGAACGCGGCGAGCACCGTGGTGAACAGGGTGCTTCCCTCCGTGGCTGCGACGTTCCGCAGGGCCGCGGTGGTCCGGTCCGGCACGCCTGCCGTCGATTGCGCGGTACGGCGCGGAGCCTGCGAGGCGGGACGGGTCAGGGGCCCAGGAAGGACCATCTGATCGGTGAATCCGTCAAGCTCGCGGCTCCAGAAGGCGCGGGCTGCCGAACTGCCCGCTCCGTCGAGCCAGGACCGCTGGGCCCGGGCGGCCGGGCCCGGCCCGGCCGCGGGCAACGCGTCCTCGGCGTCCGGGTCGGCGTAGGCACGCGCCAACTCGGCGTCCAGGATATTGGCCGACCAGCCGTCGAAGACGATGTGATCGGCTGCGACGAGGAGCACGGCGAAGTCCGCGGCACGCAGCAGCTCCGCGTCCCACGCCCGGACCGCGATGTCGAACCGGTGGCTGCGCCACTGTTCGAGGCCGGCAGCCACCTCGGCGGGCGAGTCCACCTTCCGTACGGACCACGGGGCGTCGGCCGAGATGCGGACGTGCTGCTCGGGGTCACCGGAGGCATTGGCTCGGACCACGGTCCGCAGGGCGGGGTGACGGTCGGTCACCTTCTGCAGGGCGGCGCGGAGCCGGCCCTCGTCGAGCGGCCCGTCCAGGCGCACCGCGTGCAGGACGGTGGTGTCCGCGCTCTGCGGGTGCAGCTCCCGCCAAGCCCACAGGCCCTGCTGTGACGGCGACAGCGGGAACGCTTCCGCGCCGCCGGTCACGGCGTCCGTGCCGGAGACCGCTGCGGACACCGGCGCCGGCCGGTTCCCGCAGCGCCGGGTGAGCTCCCTGACGTTTCCCGCCGACAGGACGTCGGCGGCTGTCGCGGCCAGCCCGGCCGCGCGGATCCGGGTTGCGATCCGCATCGCGGCCAGCGACGAACCGCCGCACCGGTGGAAGTCGTCCGTGACCCCGAGCCAGGGGGCGTCGAGGACCTCGCGCCAGATGGCGGTCAGGAGTTCCTCCCGGGCCCCGTCCGGCGTCACCCGGACACCCAGCCCCTCGGGCCGGGTGGTGGCACCGCCGAGCAGTGCCTCCTGGTCCACCTTGCCGTTGGACGTCACCGGCAGCGCATCCACGACGAGGATGCGGTGCGGGAGCATGTAGGCGGGCAGGTGCCGGGCGAGGGCCTCGCGCAGGTGCGAGGCGTCCACCCGGTCCCGGCCGTCGTCTGCAGGACACTCCGCGGCGGCCCACAGGCGGCGGCCGGCCTCCGTTTCCTGAGTGAAGACCACGGCCCTGCGCACCCCGGTCTGCGCGGCCAGCACCGACTCGATCTCACTCGTCTCGATGCGGAAGCCGCCGATCTTGACCTGGCCGTCCACACGGCCCACGAATTCGATGTCCCCGCTCGGCAGCACGCGGGCGTGGTCGCCCGTGCGGTAGATGCGGTGGCCCGCCACCGGATCGACGGTGAACCTGCCCTCAGCCAGACCAGGCCTCCGGTGGTACCCGCGGGCCAGACCCGCGCCGGCGACGACGAGCTCCCCGACCTCCCCGTCGGCGACCGGCCGCAGGCCCGCGTCCACCACGGCCACGTGCGTGTTCGCCGGGGCACGTCCGATCGGTGCCCGCCGCCACGGCTCCTCCTCCTGACCGGCGTCGACGAGGTATAGCGTCGCGACGACGGTGGTCTCCGTCGGCCCGTAGCCGTTGACCACGCGGAGCCCCGGGACCGCGCGGGCGAAACGAGTGAGCAGTTCCCGCGGGAGCGGCTCCACGCCCACCAGGACCCGGTCGAGCGCCGACCTGCCGCCGTCCCGCTGAGCGGCGTCGACGAGCCCGGGCAGTAGCGCCGGGGGAATGTAGGCGCTGGTCACCCCCTGGGTGCACAGGGCCTTCCAGAGCAGTTCGGGATCGGTGAGCAGGTCCGTCGGCGGCACGTACAGAGTTCCGCCCCGGGTGAGCGTCGTGAAGATCTCCCAGACGGTCACGTCGAACGACGGTGACGCGACGAGGGCCCCGACCGGCCTGTCCCGGACCGGCGCGAGCTGCTCGTACCCGCGGAGCATGTTGAGGACCGAGCCGTGCTCGATCTGCACGCCCTTCGGCCGCCCGGTGGAGCCCGACGTGAACATGACGTAGGCGAGGTCCGACGGCTCCACGGCACGCGGTGCGGCGCCTGCATCCGGGGACGAGGCGAGGCCCCCGGGCCCCGGGGGCGCGATCTCCTCCAGCCGCAGCACCGGGACGTCACCGGGAACACCGGCCGGGGGAGTGGCGGACGGATCCACGAGGAGGACGGCCCGCGGTGCGAGGTCCTCCAGAATGAGTGCCTGCCGGGCGGGCGGCAGGCCGGGATCCACGACGCAGTACGCGCCGCCCGCGTGTAGGACACCGACCAGGGCCAGGACCGTCCGGGCGGACCGGCCGCCCACCACGGCGACCGTGTCCTCGTTGCGCAGACCGACCCCGTGCAGGGCGGCGGCGACGGCGTCGGCCGTGGCCAGCAGTCGGCCGTAGGTCCAGCTCCCGGTGGCGTCGTGTACGGCGATCCGCTCCGGCACCAGCCGCGCCTCTTCCACAACGCCGGCGGCCAGGGTCTCGTGCTGCAGGCTCATCGGTTGTCACTTTCGGTCGGCAGGGCGTGGGGTCGGGTGTCCGCGGCCGTGGCGGGCGCGGTCCGGGCGAAACGGTCCGAGAAGCGCCGGCGGGCCGTCGTCGCGGCAGCCGGCAGCGGGGGCGCCGCCACCGCGGAGAGCCCGTCGCGGGCCAGCCCCTCCAGCAGCCCCGTGACGCGGTCGGCGAACCGCTGCACGGTCGCGGGCAGGTAGTGCTCGGTGGGGTAGAGCACCTGGAGCTCGAGGCCGTCCGGACCGGGGAGGAATTCCACGCTGAGGCGGAACTTGACCCGCGACTGCCGCGGCAGCCGCAGCGCACGCATCTCCGGTGCGCCATCGGGACGGGGACCGGACTGTCCGTCGAACATGGTGGCGATGACCGAGAAGAGAGGGTTCTCCGCACCTCGTCCGCCGAGTCCGGAGAGCCGGACGACGTCCTGGTACGGCAGCTCGCTGTGGTCCAGCGCGGCCAGGAACGTGTCGCGCACCCCCGCCAGGGAGTCGCCGAGGGTCCCGTCGCCGGTTTCCGGGCGCGGCCGGACCCGTAGCATGACGGGGTCCACGAACATGCCCACCACGGAATCGAGACCGGGAAGACTGCGGTTGGCCAGGTTGGTTCCGATTACCACTTCCTCCCTGCCGCACCATTCGCCCAGCGCGACGCTCAGCGCGGTCAGCGCCAGCGTGTAGAGCGTGGTGTCCGCCTGCGCGGCGAGAGCCCGCAGCGACGCCAGCACATCGGGGGACAGCGCCCCCCTCGCCTCGCCCGCGGTCCGCGGGCCGTCCGGTTCCGCCGACGCGTCCTCGGGAGGTGCGACGGGCTCCACGCCTCGAGTCGCCTCCGTCCAGTACGCCACCTGCCGTTCGTAAGCGGGCGACTCGCGGAACCTCTGCTCCGCCACGACGAAGGCGTCGTACGAGGCCGGGGGCTCCGGCAGCTCCACCGCGCCCCGGGGAGCGAGCAGCTGCTCCAGGTCCCGGCGGATCAGTTCCACCGACCATGCGTCGATCGCGATGTGATGGCACACCATCAGCACACGGCTGCTCCGTGCCCCGGGGTCCTTGCCGGAGCCGGCCACCAGGACCCGTACGGAGGCACGCGTCAGATCGAACGGCCGACCGATGAACGCCTCGGTGTGCGTCAGGAACTCGGAGTCGAGATCCGGGCCGTCGGCGGCCGTCAGCTCGACCAGCTCGATGTCCACGTCACCGGTGCCCGTGATGCGCCGGCGGGGTGTCCCCGTCGCGTCGACCTCGTAGGCCGTCCTCAGGCCGGCATGACGCTCCAGCAGCGCACGGAGCCCCGCCGCCGCCCGCTCCGGCGCCACACCCGGGAACTCCCAGCCGAAGGGAACGTTGTAGTTGACTTCCCGAGGGTCAAGCTGCCACAGGTACCACAACCGCTGCTGCACGCTGGCCAGCGCACCGCCGACGTCGGCAGACCCGGCCGGAACCGCGTTCTCCGCAGGCCGGCGCGCCCCGGCGCAGACCGTTTCGAGCTCCCGCACCGAACGGGCCCGGAGCAGGGCGGCCAGCGGTACCTCCACCCCGAGCGATGCCTGGAGCTGTGCCGCGATCTGCATCATCTGCAGCGAGTCCGCACCCAACATGCGCAAGCTCCTGTCCGGATCTCCCGGAGCATCGCCCAGCACCTGCTCGACGATCTTCAGTACGGTGCCCAGCACCTGCCCCGGCTCGCCCACCCCGCCCCCGCCGGCACTGCTCACCGCAGCCTCGCGGGCGACGCGTGCCAGCCCCGCGAGGACTCCCGCGCGGCGCGTCTCGGTGTCCGTGACCGCCGCGACCACCAACGGCGCGGGCGTGCGCAGCGCCCGGCGCAGCAGGCGGCTGCCCTCGACGCCGTCCAGCGCCCCGTCGGCAGGCTGCAGGTTTGCGCTCCAGCCGTCCCAGCAGACACTGGTCCACGGCACCCCGGTACGCGCTGTTTCGCGCACCGCGAGGGCATCGAGGAAGGCGTTCGCGCTGACGTAGGGGCCGAAACCCAGGCCGCCGAGGACGGTCGAGATCGACGAGAACAGGACGACGAACGAGCACGGCCGCTCGCGCAGCACCGCCGCGAGGACGGCCGCGCCGCGCACCTTGGCGGCGGCGACGTCGGAGGAGGGTGCTTCCAGGGCCTGCTCCAGCAGCGGGAAATCCTCGGTGTCCGTGTGGCCGGCGAGGTGGAAGAACCCGTCCACGGCACCGAACTCGCGCTCCGCCTCGGCGAGTACGGAGCGCAGCTCCTGCTCGCTGGTGACATCGAGACGGACATTTCGCACGGTGCAGCCCCGGCGCCGGGCCGCGTCCACCATCGCCTGCTGCGCCGCGCCGAGCGGCCGCTCGGGGTCACGGCCGGCGAGCAGCAGCGTCACCGGAGCCTCCCGGCTGAGTGCGTCCGCCACCACGGCGCCGAGCCGGCCCGTGCCGCCCAGCACGAGATAGGTGCCGCCCTCCTTGACCGCGGTGCGTTCCTGCAGGGGCGCGGTCCGGTGGTGTGTGGTGAACCGGATGCCGTCGCGGTAGGCCACGTCACGGGGATCTGGCATGGCGAGTTCCGCGAGCACGGCCTCGGCGGCCGCGGCGCCGCCGCCCCCCAGGTCCACCAGATGCGCGCGCATGCCGGGGAATTCGTGCGGAAGGCATCGCACCAGACCCAGTGCGGCGGCGGCCCCGGTGCAGGGCTCCTCGTCCGGCAGGACGGTGCTCAGCCCACGGGTGACCACCAGGTACGTGGCGGGCAGCGGCCTATGGGAGAGCAGGTCGCGGGCCGGGTTCCAGAGGCCTTCGGCGAGCCATGCGTCGACGTCCGCATCCTCCAGCAGTGCCCGCTCTGGGACCGCGCCGGTCTCCGCCCACCGCAGGTCCACGACGGCGTCGGCCGGTTCCGTGCCGTGCCCGGCCACGAGGGTGGTTCCCGCCTCGGCGAGCAGGCCCGCGACGGCGTCGGCCAGTGCCCCGCCACGGGTCAGGAGAGCGACCCTGGAGGGCAGGCCGCCGATCGCGCCCGCCCGCGGGGAAACCCGCCATTCGGGGATGTCCAGGCTCACCGGACGCCGGTCCGCCGGGGACCCGGGCCCCACCGCATCGGGCCGGTGGTTCCAGTACCGGGCGCGCCGGTCGAAGACGTGCCCGGGGATCGCGGCGAGGACCTGCTTCGCCGTCCCGTTGACCGCGTCCCAGTCGATGGTGACGCCGTCCTCCCACAGGGCGGCGAGGGCCGTCGCGAGGCCGCTGAAGCCGCCCGCTCCGTCGCTCCCGGACACGCTCACGCCCAGCGGCTGCACACCGGCGCCATTGCGCCGCAGCAGACCCGTGAGGGCGGTGCCCGGTCCGGCTTCGACGAAGCGGAGGTGACCGGCACCGAGGAGCGTGCCGAAGGCGCCGACGAGCCGGATGGGTTCGCGCAGGTGCCGGACCCAGTACTCGGGATCGACCGCTTCCTCGGGCGACAGCCACCGCCCGGTGACGGCGGAGACGACCGGAAGGCGGGGAACGCGCGGTGCTGCCTGCCGCACGGCCTCCCGGAACGGCCCCGTCACCGACTCCATGAGCGGCGAGTGGAAGGCGATGGCCCCGGGCAGACGCCGGCAGCGGTGGCCCGCGGCGGCCAGGGCCGCTTCGGCGCGCTCGACGGCCTCGGGCGTGCCGGCCAGGACCACGCGGTCGGGTGCGTTCTCGCCGGCCAGCGACAGCTCCGGCCCGAGGAGGGCGCCCACGGCCCCGGCGCTGCAGGCCACGGCGGTCATCGCGCCCTCCGGGGTGGCGCGCATGAGCCGGTCACGCTCGTGCAGCAGGTGCATCAGGCCGTCCCGGTCGAAAATCCCGGCCTGGTAGGCGGCGGCGAACTCGCCGAGGCTGCTGCCCGTGACGGCAGCCACCTGCACTCCGGTGGCCGCAAGCAGCCGAGCGTGGGCGATCTCCACGGCCACCAGGGTGGGCTGGTAGGGATTGCCCGTGGTCGGGGCGCCGGCATCGGCCGGTACCGGCCCGGTCAGACCCGACAGGAGCTCGGTCCCCGGCAGCCCGAGCGCCGCCGCACAGGCGTCGATCTCCGCACGGAACTCGGGGAACCGGTCGTAGATGCCCCGCACCTCCGTGTCGCCGCGCCCCGCCTGGCCCGGGAAGGTGAGCACGACGGGGCCGTCCGTGCGGTCCCCGTCACTCTGCCGCCCCTCGGGCGCCCCGCGCAGCAGCGCCGCCGCTTCCTCGGCCGTGCGGGCGACGACCGCCGTGCGGGCGGCGTGTACGCCACGCCCGGCGGCGAGCGTGTGGGCCACCGGACCGAGCGCAGGGGCCTCGGCGCCGCTCAGCAGGCCGGCCAGCGCTTCCGTACGACGTGCCAGGGCTCCGGTGCTGTGAGCGCTCACCGGTAGGACCAGGGCCGCACCGTCGGCCGGCGCGGGCGCCGCTGCCTCGGGGCGGTACCTTTCCACGATCGCATGGGCGTTGGTGCCACCCACACCGAAGGAGCTGACCGCGGCTCGGCGGTTGGCCTCCGGCCAGGGTTCGGCCGTGAGTGGCACCCGGAACGGGGAGCTCTCCAGTTGGAGGTCCGGATTCGGCTCGTGGAAGCCGGCCAGGGGCGGGCGGATTCCGTCCCGCACCGCGCACACCGCCTTGATCAGGCCGGCCACGCCGGCGGCCCGGTCCAGGTGGCCGAAGTTGGCCTTCAGTGACCCCAGCGCGGCGAAGCCGGTCCGCTCGGTGAAGAGTTCGTACGCGCGGCGGGCTGCCTCGATCTCGATGGGGTCGCCCAGCCGGGTGCCGGTGCCGTGGGCCTCGTAGTAGCCGATGCTGTCCGCTTCCAGGTCCGCCAGCGCGAGCGCCGTCGCGATGACCTCGCTCTGACCCCGCACCGCGGGGGCCATGAAGCTGCTCTTGACACGGCCGTCGTTGTTCGCGGCGGTCGCGCGGATCACGGCGTGCACCGGCCGCCCCTGCGCAAGTGCGTCCTCAAGCCGCTGGAGCACCACCACGCCGGCACCGTTTGCCGGCACCGTGCCGTTGCTGCGCGCGTCGAAGGGCAGGCACCTGCCGTCCGGAGAGGCGATCATCCCTTCCTGGTAGACGTATCCGCTGTGCTGGTCCGGGTCGAGGGAGATGCCTCCGGCGAGCGCGACATCGGTCAGGCCCGAGCACAGGCTCTGGGCGGCCAGGTGTACGGCGACCAGGGAGGAGGAGCAACCGGTCTGGACGGAGATCGCCTCGCCGTGCAGGTCGAGGAGGTACGCGACGCGTGTGGCGAGGAAGTCCGTACTGTTCGCGATCATCCGCTGGTAGCGCTCGTTCTCCGAACCGCCGCCGGACATCGCGGGCTGGTAGCGGCTGGGGGCGGCCGCCGCGTAGACGGACACCGCCTCCTCCGTGCCGGGCGCCACGGCCGCCGACTCCAGCGCCTGCCAGGCCAGTTCGAGGAAGACGCGATGCTGCGGATCCAGGAGCTCCGCCTCCGCGGACGAGACGCCGAAGAGTTCCGCGTCGAAGGCATCGACGTCCTCCAGCAGGCCCGATGCCCGTACGCGGCCGTCCTCCCCGGTCCCTGTGCCCCATCGGGTCACACAGTCGTCACCGGCCATGCAGTGGGCCCAGAACCGCTCGATGTCCGGTGACCGGGGGAACCGTCCTGCCATGCCGATCACGGCTATCGGTGTGAAGCCCTCGTGTGCTGCATTCATGATGTGGCTCGCTCCTGCGTAAGGCCCGGGCCGGGGACACCGCGGGAACGGGCGTACGGCCGGGACGGGTGGGCGGCCGCCCGCGCGCACGAGGGCGTCCCCGGCCCGCGCGGGCGTACGGCCACCGCCTCCCGCAGTGTGCGAAGGGCGGTGGCCGGACAGGAGGCTGCAAGGCGCACCTGTCGGGGGAGATGGGCAGCCGCTGGATTCGATGAACGGAAAGGCGCCGCGTACCGGGCCCGGAGGGCTGGTGCGGCATGCAGGTCGGGCAAGATCCGGAAGGCGGTCTAGCCCGCTGTGGCGTGCTGTTTCATCCTGGCGTAGCCGGCCACGGCCGCCGCCCTGCGCGCGGTGGTGAAGTCCTTGCCCCGGAAGTCGCGGTCGTCCGGCCGGACGACCCGCAGACCGGCGGGCAGCGTGCCACTGCGCAGGCTGACATCACGCGCCACACCCGCCAGCAGATCGAATGCCGTCCGGAACGACGCGCCCTTGCACTCCCAGACGGACTTGAACGCGAAGGGGTCGCGCAGCCGGTCGGCCCGGATCACCGGCCCGGTGTCCACTCCGGCATCCACGAAGTGGACGGTGGCACCGGCGCACTGCCGGAACCGCTCCATGTCGTGCAGCGCCGCGACCTGTTCCGTGGCGTACATGCCGCGTGCGTGCGGAAGCACGGCGGAGTGTGCGTTGACGATCCGGCCCGGCGCGAGCTCGATCCACCACGGGGCCAGCAACTGGTCGAGGAACACGAAGAAGTAGGGGACCGGACCGGCATCGGACAGCCCCTCGGCCCAGGAACGGACTTCCTCCGAGTTGAGGTTCTCGCCCAGAAACCCGAGACGCTCCGTCAGATCTGCCGGCAGCGACGGCACGCCGTACATGCCGACCATGGACTCGTCCGTCTCGCCGAGGTCGGGGTACAGACAGCGCAGCTGCTCCCACTCCCCGGCGGTGAGGTCCCGCTTCCCGGCATGGGCCCGGTGGAAGGAGACCCGCTGCCGGTAGAGTCCGCGACGCCCCGGGTCGTCCCGCACGAAGATGCCGCCGAACGACGGGGTGGTGTCGAACTCCTCAAGCCACAGGGACATCAGATAGGCAGCGTGGAAGCTTCCCTCCGACATCAGGACACACGTGGACTCCACGGTTGGATCTCCTCTGTCATTGCATTGTCATTCCTCGTCGGCGAGCTTCAACGCCGTGGCCGCGAGGAGGTCGATGGCCCGGGCGCAGGACTCCGCAGTGGAGTACTCGCGCGGGCTGTGGCTGATGCCGTCGTACTCACCGCGGGCGAAGATCATGACCGCCGGGCAGACGGCGGCCATCTCCTGTGCGTCGTGCCCCGCGCCGGACATCAGCACGGCGTGGGTCAGGCCGAGGGAATCGGCCTCGCGGGTCACGATCGCCTGCAGCCGTGCGTTGAAGGCGACCGGTGAGGTACGGGCCATGCGGCGCGCGGTGATGCGCAGCCCGTCCTGCACGCCCTGCAGCCCGTCGAGGTAGCGGGCCAGGTGTTCTTCGGCGCGGACCATCTCATCCTCGTCCGGATTGCGCAGGTCGACCGTGAGCCTCGCCCGGGCGGGGACGATGTTGGTGTCTCCGGGGTGCAGGCTCAGGTGACCGACGGTCGCCCGGAGCTTCCCGAAGTCACCGCTTTCCACCATGTCCCGGAGATGGCGCACGATCTCGGCGGCGAAGAGCCCGGCGTCGATGCGCATCTCGGTGGGAGTGGCCCCGGCGTGGGCAGCGCGCCCGTAGACGAGGATCTCCTGCCAGGAGATGCCCTGCGTGCCGGTCACCACGCCGACGTCCGTTCCGGACCGGACGAGCAGGGGGCCCTGCTCGATGTGGCACTCCAGATAGGCGTGCGGCGGCGGGTTGAGCCGTACCCCGTGCGGACCCGCGAACCCGATCCGCGTCAGCTCCTCGCCGAACGACAGGCCGTCCGCGTCCTTGAGGGCGTAGGCGTCCTCCAGCGCGATCCGGCCCGCCGCCACGGCACTGCCGAGCATGTCCGTGCCGAACCGTACGCCTTCCTCGTCACTGAACGCGACGATCTCCAGTGGGCGGCGCGTGGTGACACCGCGCTCGTTCAGCGTCCGGATGATCTCAAGGCCTCCCAGGACGCCCAGACACCCGTCGAAGGCACCCGCAGAGGCCACGCTGTCGATGTGCGAGCCGATCAGGACTGGACGGGCGTCCTGTTCCGACCCGGCCCGGCGCCCGTAGATGTTGCCCACGGCGTCCACCCGCACGGTGAGGCCTGCCGCCTTCATCCAGGACACGAGCAGACGGCGGCCGTCCGCGTCGGCATCGGTCAGCGCCAGCCGGCTCACACCCCGCAGCCCCGTCTGCGCGTCGTCGTAAGCGCCGATCTTCGCGAGCTCCATCAGGGACCGCCACAACCGGTCACCGTCGACGGCGACGCGCTCGGGTACGTCACGGGGCATGGTTCTCCTCAGTGCCAAGGGGGTGTCAGGGGTCGGATCATCCGCGCAGTGCGTCTCCGCAGCGGGCCCTTCCGATCATGTCGACCCGGCCGGGACGACTCCACCGGCACAACGGATCAGTAACGTGCACGGCAGCAACCTGAGCACCGCCCGATGGCGGCCAGCACGCGCCACGACGGGGGCGGACCTGCCAAGTCCTCGCGACAGCCGGGGTCGGGTTCGGCGGATCCCAGGTGGTGACCACACGGGAGCCCCCGTCGCGAAGCGGCGCGGCGAGCGCTGGACTCTGCGAACTCGAGCGGTCGGGCGGGGTGGTGGCGACGGCGGGCGGGGTCAGCAGCCGGTCGCTGTGGCGGCCAGAGCGGCCAGGGCAGTGGCGATGGCGCGTGTGCGCCCGTGGGTTCGGATACACCGACACCGCAGCGCAGCAGTACGCCGCGAACCACCAGTGACCAGGTGAGCGGGACCGCCCATACCGAGATCGAATCGCCCGAGGTGCTGGAGGCGAGGACGCCGGCGATGTCGGCCGAATGCGGAAGCGTTTGCCTGTCCACACGGCAGGGGTACGAGGAGACGACGGCGGCCGGCTCGCCGAGTTGCTCGGCTGCGGTTCTCCAGGTGGCCGTCACCGCTGCACCGGCATGCGCGGTACGGATCGCCTACTCGCCCGCCAACCTGGCTGGGTCCCGACGTGAACATGCAGATCGCGACGGCGTAGCGGTGTGGTGGCCGCTGTTTCGCGGAACACCCCCGCGTCGGCGGGGACCGCGCAGGCCGCCCGGCTGCGCCGCGAGCCGCCGCAGCCTGCCGAGCCGGCCGTCCCAGTTGCTGATGTCCTCCGTGCCGAGGCCGAGCTCCGTGCGGAGGCCGTGCTCCGTGCCGAGAACCTCGCCGTCTCAGTACCTCTTTCCGGGCCGCGATCCGAGGAAGCCGTCTGCGAGGTCCACGACCGCCGCCACCGCCGGCCGCCGCGCCGGCCGGCTCTTTCCGCTGCCGAGCCCACCGGTCAGGTTCACCAGGGGATGCGATTCCACCTCGGCCTGTAGCCGGGCGAGATCATCAGGGGTTTCCACGGTCCCGGACCGTACCCAGCGCGCTCACTTCACGTTACGGCCGTAACAAGACGTTCGCAGGCCGTAGTTGATACCTCTGTGAGACTCCGGTGCGGCGCCTCGGGGCTAGGGTCGTGACCACCGCGGGCCCGGCGGTCCACTCCTTCCGTCCCTCTCTGAAAGGGCTCCTCGTGAAGTTCACCCGATGGCTGCCGACCGCAGCCGCGACCTTCCTCGCCCTCGCCGCGTTCGTCGCCGGACCGGCAGCGGCCTCCGCGACCGCAGCCGCCGCCCCGGCGGCGGTCCGTGCCGCGACCGCCCCGGTCTCCGCCACAGCGAAGCACTCCCCGGGCGTCGGCGACGCACCGCGCAGCAGAGCGACCGGCGAGGCAGCAGCCCAGGTCACTCCAGTGTGGTCGACCACGGCGCAAATCTGCTCCAACTCCCCGATCCCGGACGGGTGGGTGGTCACGAGCTCGTACCGCAGCAGCGAGTGCGTCACCGGCGTCCGGTACAGCATCACGAGCGTGACCACGGAGGTCGCCCTCCAAGTGTGTTCCGACTCTCCGATCCCCGCCGGGTGGGTGGTCACGAGCTCGAGCCAGAGCAGCATGTGTGTCACCGGGGTCCGGTACAGCATCACGAAGGTGACCACGCAGATCGCCCTCCAGGCGTGTTCCAACTCTCCGATCCCCGCCGGGTGGGTGATCACGAGCTCGAGCCAGAGCAGCATGTGCGTCACCGGCGTCCGGTACAGCATCACGAAGGTGACCACGCAGATCGCCCTCCAAGTGTGTTCCGACTCTCCGATCCCCGCCGGGTGGGTGGTCACGAGCTCGAGCCAGAGCAGCATGTGCGTCACCGGCGTCCGGTACAGCATCAAGAAGGTCTGACCGGCTGCCGTCGGCCTGCCCGGTCCCCGCTCGCGCGCCGTACTCCGAGCCGGTCGTGCCCCGCCGCCCACGCGGCGGGGCACGACCGGCTCAAAGCTGGCCGACGTACGCCTTGCCCCTCCCGTCCAGTGCCACCCCCGCGATGCCCTGCCCCAGGCCGGTGGCGATCGTGGTCTTCTGCCCGTCCGGCAGGTCGACCGCGATCAGCTGCCCGTCGGTCCAATTGGCGATGTAGGCCCTGCTCGCCGCCGTGTGCAGGTCGGCCAGGTCGAAGCGGGTGGGATCGAGGGCGGCCTCGCCGAGCTTCCACGCGGTGGCCCCGGGAGTACTACGGGTCGGCTGCCTGCGGGGGCCAGGCGGGCGCGGCACCGGGCCTCGGAGGCACGGGGCGCGGCGGCACTCATGCGGGACCGGCTCCGGAACCGGTGGCTGGGGCGGGGAGGGCGGGAGTGGGGACTGCAACGGCTTCACCAACCAGCAGTGGGTCCTGCCCGTCTGACGAGACGGACAGGGTGTCCGCCGGCCCTCAGGAGGGGCTGGCGGACGCCCTGTCGATCTCAGCTCGTCACCGGCCTGCACCTGGAGAGGACGACGGTGGCGAGCAGGGCGAGGCCTTGGTTGAGTCTGCGGAAGTACGTGGCCCGACTCAGGTGCAGCCGGATCGCGATGAACTCATGCCCGCCGCACCGCTCCACGTAGTACTGCGACAGGATGCGCCCGGCTTCCACCTCCGTCGCGACAGTGCTCTTCAGCAGGTGCTGCACGCCGGATTCGAGGAGTTCGCGCAGTGTGGCTGGGTCACCGGCCACGGGCAGCAGCGGGCTGCAGGCCAGCAGCTGCGGGCGGTGCAGGCCGTCCAGGGCCTCACGGATGCGGCGGCTGAGCCAGGCCGCGTCGTCGGGCAGCACCGGGGCCGGAGCCGGGGGTCTCAGCCGCTCCAGCCAGGGCGGCACGCCGCCTTCGCCGGCGAAGTCCTGTGAATACACCCGGCAGGCGGAGCCCCCGCCGTACACGTCGTGGCGGAGCTGACCGTGTGCGCGGACCCCCACGTGCTCGTAGAGCGCCTGGTACTCGGGGGAGGGTGTCGAGGTGACCAGCCGGCCCCGGCCGATGGCTGAGGACAGCAGATGCCGGAAGAGCGCCGACCGGGCCGCCTCCTGCCGCTCCTCGTACACCGCGAGTCCGATGAAGAGCCCACCGCCGGACGCGGCGTCCGCGTGCTGCTGGAGCAGCGGTTCGAGGACCGCCACGGTCGCGTCGTGAATCGGCGCGGTGCTGCTGAGTCCGACCGGTCGGTCCTCCCGGTCGCACACGACGTACACGCCTTCGGGTACGGCGTGGAGCACCGAGCCGAGCAGCCGCTCGGAGCGCCGGACGTCCATGCCACCGCGCTCCGCCCACACGCGCACCAGCCGGCCGACGTCGGACGCATCGTCGGCGCGGGCCGGACGGACGTGCACGGGTGTCGTCACCGGGCTGAACAACCGCCGCACCGGCCCGTCCAATGACGCGAACAGCGATCCCGCCATCCGGTCGCCTCGAGCGGCGCCGGTGTGCTCGGCGGGTATCAGCCTCGTGTGGTGCGCGGCGGCCAAGGTCCGCGCCGAGCGGTACGCCACGGGCGTGCGCCAGCGCAGGGCCTGGTCGAAGACGGTGCGAAACGGCTCGGCCACGGCCAGTCCGAGCGCACCCGGGACGACCACGCTGCACGCACGTAGACGGCCGAACAGCGTCCCGTCCTCACCGAGTTGGGTGAGCAGCTCCGCGTCGCACTGCCCCACGGCCGCGACCAGCATCAGCGCCCGCTCGATCCCGGCCACCTCGTCCCCGAGCCGCTCGCATACCTCGCGCGCCGCGGCGTCGGCTGCGGCGTCGAGTGCGCCTGGTACGTCCCCCGGCGCGGTGTGCAGGGCTCGGCAGAGAGCCGAGGCGAGCAGTACGTTGCCGCCCGCGAGCCGCAGCACGCCGTCACGCAGGTGCGGATGGGTGATCCCGAGTCCGTCGACCATGAGGCCGATTTCTTCATCCGGCCACGGCTCGGCTTCGACGGGGATCACCTCGACCCCCGGACGCCACGCGCGGTACGACGGCAGCGGACGACGGCTGGCCACCACGACCGGACCCCCGGCCGGGAGCGCGAGCCGCGCGAGGTCGTCCTCGCTGCGGATGTCGTCCACCACGGGTACGACAGTGGCGAGTTCGGCCAGGATCGCCGACTTCCCGCTGCCGACAGGACCCGTCAGGTTGATCACCACGGGCCTGGTCGCCGTGTCAAGTAGCGCTTCTATCGCGGCTGTTCGGCGCTTGACCTTCATGATCACGCGATGGCCTGCCCAAAGAGGGCCTGTCGGAGCCGGTCGGATCGGAACGGGATGCGCACTGTGCGGTGACCCTCCTCTATCGCGGATCGGACCAGGTCGACCGACGCGGCCCGGCATGGTCTTTGCCCTCAGATCATCACAGTTCTGTGCGTCATGTTCGACCTCGGACAGGTCCGAGGATCCCGACCGAATCCAAGGATTCTTCCAACGCCAACGGCCAAGCAGACAGCCGAATTCCTGGCTGTAGTGGGCAGTGTGATGGGGCTGGACGCACCCCACGTCGCGTTCGGGGTCGGACAGGCCTGCTCGCCCATCCTCCCGGCCTGACTCATCGAGCCAGACCCTCGATGGGGATCAATCGCTGCTGACGTGTCGAAAAAACAGACAGGCGACATCAAAACCAGCCCCACGCCCCTTGCGCAGCCCCTCGCGGGGCAGCGGCCGAAGCAGCGTCCGGAGCCGGCGGTCTCAGGGATGTGTACGGGGCCCGCTCCGGCGGGAGATGCGGGTGTTCAGGCGGTCCCAGACCAGCACGATCGGCGCCTTGACCAGCTGGTGGACGCCGTCGATCAGCGCGATGAAGTCCCGCTCGCCCACCCTGTGACGTGCGCCTTCCCTGCAGGATGGCTCTGCAGACGGTGGCACAGCCGGGTTCTGGAACCGGGCCGCATCGCGATCAGCCCGGCCGCCGACAGCCTGGTGGGGGTCGAGCGCATTTTGAGGGGACGTCGAGCGGCTGTCGACAGGATCTCACTGCTTCATCGAGCGGTAGGCAAGCCGTTCTGTCGCGTCCGACCGATCGTTGACCGCCGGGCGGGTCCGCACGCGTTCTCGCGCGGCGGTTCCGCCGGGTCCGTACGGGCGGACACCTCGCCGTCGACCCTGGGGGGTTTCGTTGCGAACCACACGATCGTTTCCGTCGGGCGCTGGTCACCCGGCCCCGCGCCCGCCCCGCCTGCCCATCGGATGGGCCTTGGCGGCCGCCGTCACGGCGCTGGCGCTGCTGGTGCCCGCGGCGGCCGCCGCGGAACCGGGTGGAGGTCTGAGCCCGAGGGGGGCCTCCCCATGGTCGCCCCGCGCGCTGGACGGGCTTCGGTCGGTGCACGGCCGTCCCGCGCCCGGAGCGCTGCCCGCCGCACCTCCGGGGGACCGCGCTCCGCGCTGGAAACCCGGCCCGAGCCGGTGGCCGGCGGCGGGCTCGGCCGAGGTGCTCCTCGCCCGAGCTCCGGCGGGTGCCGCAGGTGCCGCGGGAACGGCAGGTGCAGGTGCGGCGGGCGTCGGCCGCGGTGCGAGGGCGCTCCCGGTATCGGTGTCCGCCGTGCCCGGTGCGCAGTCGGCGGACGGTGCGGTGGGCCGCGGGGCCGGTGCTGCCGCCGTGGGCGGGCGGGTCGGTGTCTCGGTCGCCGATCGTGAGGCGGCTCGTCGGGCGGGGGTGGAGGGGCTGTTGGTCTCGCTCGTACCTCGGAGCGCGGGCGCCTCGGGCCGGGTGCGCGTGGGCTTGGACTATTCTGCGATCCGCGATGCCTACGGCGGCGGTTGGGCCTCGCGGATGAGGCTGGTGTCGCTGCCTGCCTGTGCGCTGACCACTCCGTGGGTGGCACGTTGCCGTACGCGGACGCCGGTGCGGGGAGCCCGTAATGCCGTGGGGTCCGCCCGGCTCACGGCCGAGGTGGTCCTCGCGGCTCCTCCCGGGGCGTCGTCCTCCGCCTCCGGGCGCGCTTCCGCCTCCGCGCACGGCGGTGCCGCTGTCGCTGCCGCACCATCCGCCCCTACGGCCTCCGCATCCGCCTCCGCCGCGACGGTTCTCGCCGCCACGGCCGGGCCCGTCGGTTCTGCCGGCGACTTCACGGCGACTTCCCTCTCCCCGACCGGCTCCTGGTCGGCGGGCGGCAATGCGGGGTCCTTCCACTGGTCGTATCCGCTCACGCTGCCCCCGGCCCTCGGCAATGCCGCGCCCTCGGTGGCGCTGGCGTACGACTCGGCGAGTGTCGACGGGCGCACGGTGAGCCGCAATGCGCAGTCGTCCTGGATCGGGGACGGCTGGGACTACAGCCCCGGCTACGTGGAGCGCACCTTCCCGAGCTGCAAGCAGGACGGGAAGGAGGGCACGGGGGAGGTCTGCTGGAGCGGGAAGCAGCAGGTGGTCATGTCGTTGAACGGCTCCACGCTGATGCTCGTCCAGGACGACACGGACAAGTCGTGGCGCACGGCCGACGGTTCCCAGAACCGTGTCGAGCTGGTCAAGCTGCCCGCGGGGGTCGGCAACGGCGACAACGACGGCGAGTACTGGAAGATCACCACGGCGGACGGCACCCGCTACTACTTCGGGGCCGAGGCGAAGCCGGGCACGACCACGGGGCCGTTCTCCCACGCGACCTGGACCCGTCCGGTCTTCGCAAATGATCCCGGTGAGCCCTGCTACCAGGCCGACTTCGCGGGGGCCTGGTGCCAGCAGGCCTGGCGCTGGAACCTCGACTACGTGGTCGACACCCGCGGCGGGCTGGTCTCGTACGCGTACGAGGGCGAGTCCAACCAGTACGCCCGCAATCCGGATGCCGCGCACCCCGACGGCACCCTGACCCCCTACACCCGCGGCGGTGTCCTCACCGAGATCGGCTACGGCTCCCGGCTCACCGACGCCGGCGGCCCGACCGCCCGCGTGCTGTTCACCTCCGCCGAGCGCTGCGACCCGGCGGTCAACGCCCAGGCCGACTGCTCCAAGCCGCCCACCAAGGCGACCGCGGCGGCCTGGCCCGACGTCCCGTTCGATCAGAACTGTGACGCCGGCGCCCCCGTCAAGGAGTGCAAGAACTACTCACCGACCTTCTGGAGCACCAAGCGGCTCGCGAAGATCACCACCCAGGTCCTCACCGGCGGCACCCCCGCCACCGTGGACGAGTGGACCCTGAACCACCAGTACCCCAGCCCCCAGGACGGCACCACTCCCTCCCTGTGGATGGCCTCGATCGCCCGCAGGGCGTATGACGGGGCGGCCTCCCTCGACCAGCCGTCCACCGACTTCGCCGGGCAGTTCCTGCCCAACCGGGTGGACGCCGCCGCCGACAACCGTCCGCCGCTCAACCGCCGCCGCATGACGGCCATCACCACCGAGTCAGGCCTTCGCATCGCCGTGGACTACGCGGCCCCCGACTGCGCAGCCGGCCAGTTCCCCGCGCCCGACGCCAACACCCGACGCTGCCAGCCGGTGTTCTGGAACCCCGACGCGGGGACCTCCATGGATCCCACCCTCGACTGGTTCCACAAGTACGTGGTCGCCGGCATCTCCGAGGTGGATGCCACCTCCGCCGGAGCCGGCCCGTCCCCGACCCGCACCACCCGCTACGAGTACGTCGGCGGCGCCGCCTGGCACCGCGACGACAGCGAGCTCACCGAATCCGCGTTCCGCACGTGGAACCAGTTCCGCGGCTACGGCGAGGTCGTCGTCCGCAAGGGCAACACCCAGGCCAACGCCGCCGACAAGACCACCCAGACCTCCACCGTGTACCTGCGCGGCATGGACGGCGACCGCAAGGCCGACGGGTCGAAGCGCGTGGTCGCCATCCCGGGCGGCACGGCCTCCGACGCGGAGGTGTTCGCCGGCTTCGCCCGTGAGACCCGCGTGTTCGCAGAGAGCGGCGGGGCGCTGGTGGCGTCGACCGTCAACGACCCCTGGAGCGGGCCGGTCACCGCCCGGCACACCCGCGGCCCGGGGCTGCCGGACGCGGTCGCCCAGTCGGTGCGTACCGCGAAGAGCGCCACGAGCGTGCTGCTGTCCGACGGCAGCCGGCGCACCACCTCCAAGACCAATACGTACGATCCGGTGTCGGGCGCGGTACTCACCGAGCTGGACAGTGCCGCGGGGCTGCCCGACTACTGCACGACGACCTCCTACGCCTCCAACGCGGCCGCCAACATCATGGCCGTGCCGGTCGAGACGTACGCGGTGGTCGGCGGCTGCGGCACCGCGCCCGGCGCGGCCACCACCTACACCCACACGCGCACCCTGTACGACGGGCTGCCTTTCGGCCAGGTGGGCGCGGTGGGCGCCCCGACCACGGCCCAGGTGGTGGACGCGTACGACGGGGCCGCGCCCTCGCACACGCTGGACACCGTGACCGAGTACGACGGCTACGGGCGCACGGTGAAGGTTACCGACCCGTCGGAGGGCACCACCACGACGGCGTTCACGCCGGATGTGGGCGGGCTGCCCGCGCGGGTGGCGGTGACCGGGCCGATGGGTGCCGGCTGGACCGTCAGCACCGACTACGCCGGGCCGCGGCACCTGGCGGTGAAGACCACCGACGTCAACAACCGGGTGGCCGAGATGGCCTACGATCCGCTGGGGCGCCTGACCCGGGTGTGGCAGCCGGGACGCAGCCGGGCCTCGCAGAGCCCGAACTCGGAGTTCGTGTACGCCGCGAGCAAGACCGGGCCGAGCACGGTGACCACGAGGACCCTGCGCGACGACGGCACGTACCGGAACTCGTACCAGATCCTGGATGCGTTCCTCCAGGTCCGCCAGACGCAAGCCGCCCCGGTGGACGAGTCGCCGGGCCGGATCCTGACCGACACCTTCTACGACTCGCTGGGCCGGGTCGTGAAGACCAACGAGGCCTACTGGGACAAGAGCGCCGGGCCTTCCGGCAGCCGGTTCCTCGCCAACGACACCGAAATCCCCGCCCAGAACGGCGTGTTCTACGACGGCCAGGGCCGCAAGACCGCCGAAACCCTGTCCTCGCACGCCGTGGAGCAGTGGCGGACCACCACGACGTACGGCGGGGCGGACCGGGTGACCACGGTGCCTCCGGTGGGCGGCACGGCCACCCTGGTGGTCAACGACGCCCGGGGCAGGACCGCGGAACTGCGCCAGTACACGAGCCGTGGTGACGCGGGCAGCGACGGCGCGGGCACGTACACCGCGACCCGTTACGCGTATGACCCGCGCGGGCAGCTGCAGAAGGTGACGGACGCGGCGGGCAACGTCTGGACGTACGGTTACGACCTGCTCGGACGGCGGACGGTCGACTCCGACCCGGACAAGGGGCGTACCGAAACCCACTACGACGCGGTGGGCCGGGTCGCGTGGACCAAGGACGCGCGCGGCCGGATCCTGCACACCACCTACGACAAGCTGTCCCGCAAGACCGGGCTGTACAAGGACG
Organism: Streptomyces sp. NBC_00239; assembly: GCF_036194065.1. Taxonomy (NCBI): domain Bacteria; kingdom Bacillati; phylum Actinomycetota; class Actinomycetes; order Kitasatosporales; family Streptomycetaceae; genus Streptomyces; species Streptomyces sp. NBC_00239. Next base: position 8,373,293 of record NZ_CP108095.1, read on the forward strand.
CGGTTGCGGACGAGAACCTGCTGGCCTCCTGGTCCTACGACCGGCTGGCCCGCGGGCAGGCGGACGGCTCGACCCGGTACACCGGGGGCAGGGCCGGAGCGGCGTACACGTCTCAGATCACCGCTCTCGACGGTGCGTACCGGCCGCTCGGCGTCAAGGTGACCATCCCGGCCGCGGAGGGGAAGCTGGCCGGCACCTACACCACCGGCACCACGTACACCCCTGTCACCGGCAAGCCCCTCACCAGTGCCTTCCCCGCGATCGGCGGCCTGCCGGCCGAGACCGTCACCACCGGCCTCACCGACAACGGCCTGCCGGTCAGCCTGTGGAGCGAGGAGTCGAACTACATCAACCGGACCGCCTACGACCCGTTCGGGCGGATACGGCGGACCGTGTACGGGGACGTGCCCCGGCAGGTCGCGTACACGCCGCAGTTCGACGAGGCCACCGGCCGCCTGACCGCGACCGCCCTCGACCGGCAGCGCGCCCCCGGCGACACCCAGGTCACCGGCTCCGTCGACGCCACCAGCCACGGCTACCAGCCGGCCGGCAACATCACCTCGATCAGCACCCGCCGCGACGACGGGCCCGCCGAGTTCACCACCGACCGGCAGTGCTTCGCCTACGACCACCTCAGCCGCATGACCGAGGCCTGGACCGACAAGGGCACCACCTGCGCCGCCACCCCCAAAGCCACCGACATCGGCGGCCCCGCCCCCTACTGGCAGACCTACACCTTCGACGCCACCGGCAACCGCACCAAACTCATCGACCACGACCCCACCGACCCCACCGGCACCAAGGACACCACCACCACCTACACCTCACCCCCCACCGGATCCGACCGCCCCCACAGCGTCACCTCCACCCGCACCACCGGCCCCACCGGCACCACCAACGCCACCTACACCTACGACCCTGCCGGCAACACCCTCACCCGCCCCGGCAATCAGAACCTCACCTGGGATCCCGAAGGCCGACTCGCCACCAACGGCGCGAGCACATACCTGTACGACGCCCAGGGAAACCGGATGCTGCGTCGCGAGGGCGGCCGCGTCACCCTCTACCTCGGCGCCGACGAACTGACCCTCACCACGGCGACGGGCAAGCTCACCGCCACCCGGACCTACCCCGGATTCGGCGGCGGCCCCTCGATCGTCCGCACGCCGACCACCCTGTCCTACGTCGCCGACGACCACCACGGCACGGCCGGTACCGCCCTGGACACCGGGACCCTGGCCATCACGCGCCGCGCGCAGAAGCCGTACGGAGAGGCCCGCGGACCCGCACCGGCGGTGTGGCAGGACGACAAGGGCTTCCTGGGCATGCCGCAGGACGCCTCGGGCCTGACCCACATCGGCGCCCGCGAGTACGACCCCGCGCTGGGCCGGTTCATCAGCACCGATCCGCTGATGGACCTCGCCGACCCGCAGCAGATGCACGGCTACGGGTACTCCAACGCCAACCCGGTGACGTACAGCGACCCGACCGGGAAGATCTGGGGGATCCCCTGCTACGAGACGGGTGACTGCGCGGATCCGAAGGGCGGCACGATCGGCGATGGCGGCAGCGGCCCCAACAGCGTGAACCCCACGCCCGACTGCGATGCCAACGGTTTCGTCTGCGGGGGCGACGCCCCGGCCGGGATGCCCACCGCGGGTCCCAGGAAGCCGAAGCACGGCTGCAACAGCTGGTGCCAGGACCGCCTCCAGGACCTGCTGAACCACACGAAGGACAAGAACAGCAAGCTCGCCATCGAGGTGAAGACGTACATCGAGGTCCGCGCGGGCCTGAAGCCGTGCGAAGTGAGCGGCGCCGGCCCGGGCATGCGGGCGGGCTGCATGGAGAAGTCGGACCTGCCGGGCTCCGCGGACGGCATGGACGAACTCCTCGCACAGTGGATCTCCGGGAACGGCGGGAGCTTCGTCTACACGGGGAAGGACGAGGTGGTGAAGCAGATCGCGCGCACGGGCGGAGCCAACAACGCCCTCCGGGAGGTCTTCAACGTCACCCAGCAGTTCGGCGGCGGCGCCACGATCGGCGGGCCCGTGGACCACAACGGCGGCAAGAACTGGAAGTCGTTCGCCAGCGACGTGCTCGGCATGCTCACCCACGGCACCATCGGCACGTCCCATCCGGAGGACGTCCTCGGCTCCTACAACATGGTCGTGCAGACCATCGACAAGAGCAAAGACCACGTCCAAGTGGCGGTGGGCATCTACAACGCCACCGGCATCAACTCGCTGACCCATTTCCTGCCCAACGTCAGCCCGGGGACGCCCGGCGCCACGGTGGCCCAGCACTACTTCTTCACGGTCACCGTGACGGACCGGGGGGTGACCATCGACTGACGCGAGCTGCGCGCAGCGGGACGGCGAGCGCCGGCGGCCCCTGGCCGTCGGCGCCCGCCGCTGCGGTGGTCACCCGCGGCCTGGCGCACCGGCCGGTGGTCACTACCTCCGGTCCTCGACCGCCCAGCCGTCCCCGAGTTCGCGGCGCAGCGTCCGCAGCGCGGTGTCGGCCTCCCGCCGGAACGCTTCCTGCTGTTCACGGGGCCAGGGGGAGGGGCCGGCCGGGTCGTCCCAGTCGAGGGAGGAGTGGTACAGGGCGGCGAGCCTGGTGAGTTCGCTGCCGGTCGCCGCGGCAGCAGTGGCCGGGTTCGCGGTGTGGAATCCGGTGGATCCTCCGCTGAGGGCGAGGCACAATCCGGCGGGGGTACCGGGGCGAGGGAGAGCTTGTTTGGACGTGTTCGTGTGTGCCGGCTGCGGCACGGAGCTGACGGCGCCGGTGTCCCGGGTCGCTCTGCCCGTTCACACCCATCACGGGGCGTGGGAGGAACTCCATCCACCGCTGATGGAGGCTGCCACGTACGCTGTCGACCCGCGGCCCACCGGACCTCCCTGGCGGTTGTGGGAGGAGACCGGCGAGGACGCGGCTGCCCGGCAGGGCGTATACGCCCCGGTGTACCGGGTCTCCTTCGGTGCGCGGAACAGGATCGTCATCGCCCCCGGCGACTCCCGGTCCATGGTCCTGATTCCCGAGAGGTGCGAGGGCTACTGCCGGGGTGTGGACGGCCGGGCCGGCCCCAACCTGGCGTGCGAGGGGTGCGGGCGGGCCGTGGCGACACGCATGGACGACTGCGGACTGTGGCAGACGGTGTGGCTGGAGCCCGATGCGGTCGTACGCCGTCCCTCGGGGCTCCCGGCCGGTCCGTCTCCTGACTGGCACGACCTGGAGCGCGCCGAGCACCGCGTCCCGCCCGTCGAACCGGACGGGTCGTGGAGCCGCCGCTGGGAGGCGGCGGTCGGGGTCGCGCTGGCTCACCTCGTGGCGGTCACCGAGGACCGCTCGGTGACCCTCCCCGCCGGTCCCGTCGCCGAGTTGCTCGGCCATGCCATCGGCCGGTGTCTCCCCGCTGGCCCTGGGGCCCGGTCCGTCGAGCTGGCCGGCCCGGGGATCCGCATGCCCCGGCCCCGACCCGACGTCCTCCTCGTCCCCCGCCACCCCCTCACGGGCGAGCCCTGGCGCCCGCCCGGCGACGAGGGCGCCGTGGTGCCGCTGGACAGCGGTGTCTGGGCGTACCTCGCCCACCCGGGCGAGACCTCGCCGCAGCCCGCCACCGGGGTGCTTCCGGAGGGCGTCCTGCGCGACGACTACCCTCTGCCGGAGCACCCCCCGTACCCGCTGTCCCCCCACCGCTACGCCTTCGCGAACACGCTGGTCGAGCTGCCTGCCATACGCGGTCCCCGGCTGCGCAGGTATCGCGACGCATAGTCGCTGGTGACATGAGCCGTACGCTTGGCCTGCGGCTTCGGCCTGCACGTGCTCCTGCCCGAGACCGACCTCATGCTGACCGTGTGCCTGCCCGTCCGTAGCGGTCGGCATCGTCCCGGCAGGGCCGGCAGAGCCGGTCGGCGGGGGTGGGGGTGCCATGTGGCCAGCGGGCTCCGCATCCGGTGCACGCGGCGCGTTCCCCGAAGGTGCCTGCTGCTGCGTGTGCTGCGTGTCTGGCGTGGTGGTGGGCGCGCATCCGGGCATCGACCGCGGCGTGGACGGCTGCAGGTTCGGCGCCAGGCATCGATGCGCGTACGTGGGCGGTGGCCGCGTGTCGGACGGCAGTTCCGTGCGCAGTGCGCCCTTGCCCGGTCCGTCGGCACCCGCTGGTGAGTCGCTCACGCTCACCGGCCCTCTACTGCCGGTGGACGAGGACTGCCATCAGCCAGGGGCCTTGGGGGTTCAGTGAGGGTTCCCCTGGGGGTTTGTCCGCCATTTCGACGCTCACCTCCCCGACGATCTGACGGTGGCCACCCGTCATTCTGACGGGACACGACGTCAGGGCTCGGTCCCGGTCGTTCGGCGGGATTGTCACCATCGAAGGTGATCACCTCCATGGGGTTGTCCCTGTAGTGGCGTGCGGGCCGCGCAGCCTTGCAGCGGGCGACCGGCGCCGTACCACCCGGCCCTGGCCGGAGCCTGGTTCACCGCCGGCCGCCGGCCCGTCCCGGCGCTGCGCCGCGGGCACCGGTCCCGTCGCGCCCGCGCGCTGCCCGGCGGACCCTGCCCACCCGCGGGGCCCGCGGTGCTCACGGCTGGCCCGGGCCGGCCTTGTCCGCCGCTGCGGGCCGGCCGATCCATGTGTCGTAGACAGGTCGGGCCCGTGAGGCCATCGCGGCGAGCTCAGCACGCAGGTCGTCAGCGGCCGGGCTGCGCCCGGCAGGCGCAGATGATTGCCGCGGCCACCCACAGCGTCGCCACAGCGCCGGGGTGGTCCACCAGCACCACGGACAGGCCGGACACCACCGCGACCAGCAACACCATCAAGGGCCAGTCCCACTTTCGGTACCGCCCGAGCCGCGCGGCGAGCTCCCCGTCGAGGCTCTCGCCGAGGAGCTCGTCGAGAGCCTCGGCCACACGGTCGTCGATGAGGTCGCCGAAGCGGCCCTCGAAGAGAAGCGGATCGCCGCAGGACACCCGAGTGGTGGTCATCGACCTGTCCTCCATCATCAACTGGTTCGCTGCCATGGCCACAACTCTGTCCGTCAAAGCCTCCGCTGCCAGTCCTGCCTGCCCACGGACCGGCGGCGGGTTTTCCCTACCTCGAACTCGTGGGTTGTCCGCGTGCCGCTGGCGCGGGCCACCCGCCTAGTGTTTTAGGAGTCAGGGGATGAATCGAGAAGCATGGGACCACGATGGACGAGTACAGGAGCCGGGATGCCGGCCCCGACAGGTGGTGCGGGCCGGATCAGGTGACTGGGAAACCGAGTTCGCAGACGGGGACCGCGGGCCAGGTCCTGCCGCGCAATCCTGTGCGGGCTCTGAAATTGCCCCAGCTGTGGTTGGCGTCCGCGCACTTGGCGGCCGACGGCGTATCCGCGCTCGCCGGCTTCGCCGTGCTGATGCTGCTGGTGACCGGAATCTGCCTGTTGCCGGCCGCCCTCATCGGCGCACCCCTGGTGATCGCGGCGGCCTGGCTGCTGCACCGGCTCGCGGATGCCGAGCGCGACCGGTACGCCACCCTGTGCGGGCTGGAGATTCCCGCACAGTCGGCTCCGGAACTGTCCGTGAACCTGCTGCGGTCCACGCTCACCGTGCTGACCAGCCGCTCCACGTGGCGGCAGGTCTGCTACTTCGCGCTGCTGATCCCGGTGTCTGCCCTGAACGTGGTCGCGGTCGCCCTGGCCTGGGCCGGCCCGACGATGCTGGCCCTGCTGCCCTTCTACTACGCGGAGCTGCCCCTGGGGCGGGCCGCTATCGGTCCGCTGAACATCGACAACACGGGCACGGCCCTGGCCGTCGCGGCGGTCGGAGTGCTCGCCGGCCTGACGGTGTCACCGGTGGTGGTACGCACCCTGCGGGCCCTGGACATCTTCCTCGCCCGCACTCTGTTCGCCCCCTCCCGGGACACCCGACTCACCCAGCAGGTCGCGTACCTGACGGCCAGCCGGGCCCGGGTGGTCGACGCCGCGGAGGCCGAGCGGCGGCGGATCGAGCGCGATCTGCACGACGGTGCGCAGCAGCGTCTCGTCGCCATGGCGATGACTCTGGGCCGGGCCAGCTCACGGCTCAAGGGCGCGGGACACCCCGAAACCGTGGAGCTGATCGAGAGTGCCCGCAGTGAAGCCCGCCAGGCCATCAACGAACTGCGCGACCTCACCCGGGGACTACACCCGCCGGTCCTCACCGACCGGGGGCTGGACGCCGCGCTGTCCGCGGTGGCCGCCCGTTCCCCGATCCCGGTCACGATCGACTTCGATGCCGTACCGAGGCCGTCCACCACGGTCGAGGGCATCGCCTACTTCGTGGTGAGCGAGGCCCTGACCAACGTGGCCAAGCACGCCGCGGCGAGCACCGCCTGGGTGACGATCCGCCGCATGGACGACCGGCTGACGGTGACGATCGGCGACAACGGTATCGGCGGGGCGACCCTCGGGCGGGGCAGTGGCCTGAGCGGCCTCGCTGACCGGGTCTCCGGGGTCGACGGCAAGCTGACGGTCTCCAGCCCGGTCGGCGGGCCGACCCTCATCGAAGTGGACATGAAATGCGCGTAGTGATCGCCGAGGATTCCACGCTGTTGCGGCAGGGGATCGTGCTGCTCCTGGAGGAGCAGGGCATCGAGGTGGTGGACGCGGTCGGCGACGGCGAAGCCTTGCTGAGAGCCGTCGCCGAGCACCATCCCGACGTGTGCGTTGTCGACGTACGCATGCCGCCGACCTTCGTCGACGAGGGTCTGCGCGCCGCATTGGTCATCCGCAACCGCTGGCCCGAGGTCGGCGTGCTCGTCCTCTCCCAGTACGTCGAGGAGAGCTACGCCATCGACTTGATCGCCGACGACACCAGAGGGGTCGGCTATCTGCTCAAGGACCGGGTCTCCGACGTCGACGACTTCGTCGAGGCCCTGAAGCGGATCACGCTGGGGGACACCGTCCTCGACCCCGAGGTGGTCAAGCAGGTGCTGGCGCGCACCCGCAAGCGGGACCCGCTCGCCGCGCTGTCCCCCCGGGAGAAGGACGTCCTGTCAGGCATGGCCGAAGGCCGTTCGAACTCGGGGATCGCCGCACAACTGGTCATCGGTCCCGCCGCAGTCGAAAAACACATCAGCAACATTTTCGCGAAGTTCGGACTGCACCCGGAGGACGGCAAGAACCGCCGGGTCCGCGCAGTCCTGCGCTACTTGGGAGCTTGAAAACAATGTCCTCTGTCAAGAGCCGGTTCATCATCAGCAGCGGCCTGATCGTCCTGCTCGTCGTCGTCGCCGTGGGCGCCTGGTCCGTGGTCAACGTAATGAAAGCCCGCGACAGCTTCTCCGCAACCGACCAGGCCGACGCGTCCGCCGCCACCCTGCTGAGCATCGACACCGCGCACGCGGGCGTCTCACTGAAGGCGAGCAGCGACTCCTTCGTGCATGTCTCCGCCACCGGCAAGTACACCGGCAGCACCCCGCCGAAGCTGACGACCAGCACGGCCGGCGCGACCATCACCGTGTCCCAGTCGTGCTCCGGCGACTGCGACGATTTCCGTCTCGACATCTCGCTGCCGGAAAAGCTCGCGGTGAAGGTGACCACCGTCGACGGGGGGACCACCGCGCGAGGCCTCGCCGGCAGTCTCGACATCAGGACGCGCTCGGGGGGCATCGACCTCACCGACCTCTCCGGGGCGCTCGCCCTGAACAGCACCACCGGCCAGATACATGTGGCCGGCGCCACGTCCGACCGGTTCGAGGCCACGACGACGGACGGCGAGGTCAGGGCCGCATTCCGCACTGCCCCCACAATGGCGAACGTGACCACCGGCGACGGCGGCGTCGACCTCACCCTGCCTTCCTCCGGCTACTACATCCAGGCCACCAGTGCCAACAGCAACCCCCAGATCGACATCCCGGTCGACCGCAAGGCCAACCACACCGTGACGGTGAAGACGGACAACGGCGGTATCGACATCCACCATTGATGGAAGCCAACCGGAATACACCGGAAATGTTGGCGCGGGGGGCTGAGGGCAGCCCCGGGCAGGCGGCCGGCGCTGCGCGGTGGCGTCAGGCTGCCGGCGCCAGACGGGTGGCGGGTGAAGCCAGGGCGGGAGCGCCGTCCGGGACGGGTACTGCGGCGAAGATCGCGTCCTGCTGGCCCTGTAGCTCCTTCTTGCGCTCGGGACTGGTCGACGGCAGCCGCTGCTCCTCGTACAGCTTGTGCGTCTCCTCCTGAGCGAACTTGCTCGCCGGGGTGTGGAACTGCACCTCAAACAGCTGCCGCGAAGCGGGCGCGCGCCAGCCCGTGTTGAGGCCCTTGTAGCCCTTCTCGCGGCCCCAGGTGTTGGACCACTTCGTGGTGTCGCTGCCCCAGGCGGACAAAACCTCCGAGGCGATGGTGACACCGGTGACGTAGCGGTGGTCAGGCCATAGGAGGGTGTAGCGCACCGCGTCACTCAGGCGCGCCAGCACGTCGTCGGTAGCGGCTCCAGCGGGAGGACGTGTAGCGTGGTGCGTTCGATGTCCAGACGGTCGGCGGGTATCTGTCCGGCCGCCCGGTGGCGGCGGGAGTTCACCACATCACACCGGGTCAGGCAGGCGTCCGCGAGCTCGGCGAAGGTGTCGTAGGCGGGCAGCAGGTTCGCGTCCGTGGGCACCAAGTCGCCCTTCGCGATACGGACCGTGGCCTCCGCACCACCCTTGGACTCGGGGCCGCAGGGGACGCACCTGACCACCTGGCAACCGTAGTGCTGGCTTGCGGCGACCATCTGCGGGTGCCGGACCGGCATCCCGGCGATGTGCTCGACGGTGACCGTCCTCGCGTTGTCGGTCAGTACGTGGGGCGGCGCCCCGCCGATCCAGGGCAAGGCGGTGTCCAGGCAAGCCACCAGCGTGCCCAGGGTGCAGTCCCAGACCGGAATGACCACTCTGAATCGCGACCTCGCCAGCCACGCGCAGAACAGCCAGGCCCGACGCCCGCCGATACGGGGCCCTACTCCCCAGTCGACCTGCAGCCATCGACCCGGCTCCGGGATCCAGGGCCGGTAGGTCCGGCGTTTGCCCGCCTTCCACGGGGTCTTCGCCGTGTTCACCGCCCGCCGGGTCGAGCGGGATCACCGGCGCCGGCACCGCCTTTTCGACCAGTTCGCTGATGCTTCGCAAACAACAGCAAACCGGACGGAGGGGTCCCCTTCAGACAAGGAAGCGATCAGGAACACCGAGGGCCGGACGGGCCATCCACCTGGATTTCTGGTGGCCATCACCCGGGACGCAACTGGCCGCACACCTGGACTTTGCCACGTCCGCCGACACGGCGAACGGCGAGCGGGCAACGCCCACGGGCTCATGGCCAGCCGGGGCACTTTGCGGATGCCGCATCACCCAGGGATCGCTCTTTCTGCCCACAGCCGCACCTCGGCCAGGACCCGTTGCTGAGCACTATGTGGACCGGGCTTGTTCCAGGTTCGCCCATACCACCTGATCCCCCAGCCCGCAGCAGCTGCCCCCGCGGAACAGGCCGCCGCCGCACTTGCGGGGCTTTCCGCAGTGCCCGTCCGTGTCGGTGCATTGCAAGCCGCCATCGTCCTTCTCGGCGCGACCGCCTGCGAATCCGACGACGAGGGGCTGCGCGCTGCCGCCGTGGCCCCCGTTGCCCATCTCCGTGGGGCCATGGAGACGCCGGCGTCCACGAACGGCCCCCACGACAGCGCCTGGTTCGCGGCACCGCCGCCGAGGAATCCCCAGTAGCACCGAGAGGGCCGCACGCCGGGCGGCCCTCAGGGCTACAGCGCCTTGACCAAGGTCCGGTAGACCGGGGCGCCGTCCCACGGCTGGGTGAGGCCGACGCACTCGTACCCGAGCCGGTCGTACCAGGCGGACGCCGCGGCCTCCGGGCGGACGGTGAGCGTCACTCGCTCCGCCGCGACTCCGTCCAGCAGTGTGGTGTGGAGCTTCCGGCCGACGCCCTTTCCGCGCCAGGCGGCCAGGACGGCGAGCTCTCTGATGACGACGGTGCGGTGGCCGTCCTCCCTCGTGAACTCCTCGCTCAGCGCCGACGTATCCAAGAACCCGCCCCACCATCCGGTGTTGGAGGCCAGCGGCAGGCTGTACGCGAACCCCACCAGCTCATCACCGTCACGGGCCAAGACCAGCCGGAAGCCGGGGATCTTGTGCTCACGCTGGTACCCCTCCAGGAACCCGGCGACGTCCCGCGGCCCCTCCAGGTAGGGCGGTTCCGCGAATACGGCCTCGTACACCGGCGCCATGTCGTCCAGCGCGGCCCGGGCGGCGGCCGGGTCGGTGACCAGGGTGTAGTCCACGTATCTCCTTGATGCTCAGCGTGGGGGATGGGGATGAGGATGGGGGTGCGGCTGGGGATGGATTCGGTCCAGCTCGCGGCGGGCCAGTGCCAGGCCCTCACGCGCACGGCCCGACGACACCTCGGTCAGCAGGGCCTCGCCCTGTTCGATGTGGTGCACGGCTTCCTCGACCTCGCCGGAGCGGGCCAGGGCCCCGGCGAGGCCGGCGCGTTGTAACGCTTCGTTTCTGGCGTACGTGGCCTCCTGCCGCTCCAGAGAGCGGCGGAGCCACTGGACGGCGGCCTTGTGATGGCCGGCAGCCGTGAACAGTTCGGCCTGCGCGGCCGCCAGCTCCGCCGGCCCGTGGAACTGCGTCCACTCCGGAGCGGGCCGGCTCCCGCGGTCCTTCTCGTACAGACGGGCCGCCGACGCGAGAGTGGTGCGTGCCGAAGCGGAGTCGCCCAGCATCGCGAGCGCCCGTGCCTCGCGGGTGGCGAGGATGGACAGCAGCGACGGCGGTGCCCACGGGGCGGCGAGTGAGGCCGCCTGCCGGGCGTGGTCCAGGCCGGCCCGCGGCCTGTCCTCGCGTAATTCCAGGAGCGACAGCGAGGCCAGCACCAGCACCGCCAGGGAGTCGTCACGCAGTTCCGTCGCGGTGTCCCGCGCCCGCGACCAGAAGCGGCGGGCTCGGCCGTGGTCGCCGGCGTCGAAGGCGAGCCAGCCGACGTGCTCGGCGGTCTCCCCGGAGATGAGTCGCAGCTGCCGGCCGATCGTTTCCGGGTACGTGCCGGTGTCGATGAGCCGCTGCACGCGGGAGAGGTGTGCGGCCGCGAGGGGTCCGACCGTCGCCCCGCCGAACCGGTCGTCGAGCCCGTACAACGAGCCAAGACCCGCCCGGAGGTCGGTCACGGTGTCCGTGCCGACACGAGGCCCGTCGAACGCAGCCGCAGGCGCTGCCACCCCGGCTATTCCGAGGGCCGTGCCGCCCGCCGCGGCAAGGAAGGTACGGCGTTCCACAGGATCAGGCCTCCTCTCACGTAGTTCGGGAATGGGATCCAGCACCGGCACCGGGGCCACCACCGGGTTGCGACGGTGCTCGGGGACCTGGAATCCGGCCTGTTCGAGCGGTACCCCCAGCATCGCTTCCAAGACTCGCTGGCGGCCGGGCTGCGGACACGGCGGGGACGGCGCCCGCCATCGGCGCACCTGCCGGTCGGTGACGTCCTCACGCTCGCCGATCCGCGCCGCCACCGCCGCGTACGCGCGGATGAACATCGAGGGCGAACGCCACCCGAAGCCGTCCACGAGCTCGGCGAACAGCGTTGTCATCTCTGCCTGTTCGGACACCCGGATACCCTTCGCCTCACGGCCTTGTGCCCCCTCCCGCACGGTAGAGCCACACCGCCCGGAATATTAAGTCGGACCGAGGCCGGAAAGTCCGCCGGAAAGTCCGGCACACCCCACGACCGGTCCCGGCCGCTGGGGGTTGACTACCCACTGCACACCCCCACGGGAGTGCGTCCCGGAGAAACAGCCGGGACGCACTCCGGCCCCGAGCTGTCGCGGCCAGGCAGGAGGTACGAACTTGATCAGGGACGACCGATCCAGGCGAGCTCAATCCGCCGCGGCCGAGGCCCCGGTGATCGGCGCCCTCGCGGGTGTCGGTGATCAGGTCACCGACGCCCAGGGGTTCAGGGCCATCGTCACCGACATCCGGGGCGGCACCGTGTGGGTCCTGCGCCCGGTCGCCGGCGGAACCTCCCGCTGGGAGACCGACCAGCCCGACGGCCTCACAGTGGTCCGGCGCCGCGCGGACCGGATCACCGACCCCTGAGCGTCCGGATCGACCACCGAGACTCCGGCCGGCACCTGCCCGACCGGTCAACCCGGCACCACCGAAGCGAAGGAGGAGCACCTCATGGCGAACAGCGGAAGCGGTAGCGGGAGCGGAAACGAGGACGGAAGCGGCGGCGGAGGAGGGAGCCACGGCGGCGGATCCGCGCCCATCAGCACCCCGCCCCCGCCGCCCCCGCCCAGCCCGGACACCAGCACGCCCCCCGGCGGCGGGAAGCACCGGTAAGTCATGACCGCCACCGCACGCCAGGAGCGCCCCAGCCGTACCGAGCTGGGGCGCTGCCTCATCGAATCCGGCGCCCTCGCCTCCGACTGGACGCCCACTTTCGCCGCCGTCGACCGCGCGCACTTCCTCCCCCAGGTCATGTGGCCGTTCATTCCGGCCGACTGGCAGGAGTACGAGCACGCCGACGGCGCCCCCTCCGCCGCCCGGTCCGTTCCCGTGGACAGGGCGGCCGACTCCCGCAGTTGGTACGGGTACGCCGACTCCGACCTTTCGATCGTCACACAATGGGACGACGGCCGGCACCGCGGCACCGACCCCGGCACGGTGGCGACGTCGTCGAGCTCGCAGCCCTCCGTCGTCTACCGGCTGCTCGCCGCCCTGGACGCGGACACGGGAATGACCGTCCTGGACGCCGGCACCGGCACGGGCGAGACCGCAGGACTGCTCACCCACCGGTGCGGGAGGGGGAACGTCGTCACCATCGACGTCGACCCGGCCGTCTCGGCCGCGGCCCGGGAACGGCTGTGCGCGCTCGGCCTGTACGCGGACGCCGTCACCGGTGACGCCCTCGCCGGTCGCCCGGGCACGTCGTTCGACCGCCTGTTGTGCACGTTTGGCGCCCGGTCCGTGCCCGGCGCGTGGCTCCAGCAGGTCCGCCGCGGCGGGCTGATCGTCGTCCCCTACGGAACCCACTACAGCAGCCGTGACGCCGTACTCCGCCTCACCGCCCACGGCGATGGCACCGCATCGGGCCCGTTCCTCCACGAGGTCGAGTTCATGAAGGCGCGGCAGCAGCGGACCGAGTGGCCGGACCATGCCGCGTACGTCACCGACTGGCCCGGCTCCACCGGGACCGCCGTCCGGCCCGACCACCTCGACGACGCACACCACGCGGTCCGCCTCGCCGTTCCCCACCTCGCGCACACCACCCACACCGACCACGACGGCGCCCCGGTGGCGTGGTTCTACTCCCTCACGGACCGGTCCTGGGCCGCCGTACGCTGGCCGGACGAGGACGGGCCGGGCATCGTCTACCAGAGCGGTCCACGCCGCCTGTGGGACGCGGTCGAAGCCGCCTGCCTGTGGTGGGAAGGCGAAGGCCGGCCACCCCTCAGCCGATTCGGCCTCACTGTCACTCCCGACGGCGAGACACCGTGGCTGGACGACCCGGGAACCCCGGTGGCCGGGGCGCAATGGCGCTAGGAGGACATGCACATGGGCGACCGCGAGGAATCAGAGCAATCAGAGGAATCGCTGGTGGAGTGGGCACGCAAGCGCGACCGCCGACGCGCCTCCGACCGGCAGATCACCGGCCGCCGCCGGGCCGAACCACTCGACCCGGCAGCCCGCGGCCGCGCCGCCCACCTCTCACCCGACGCCCCCCGCGTGCTCCTCGAACTGGACGACACGACGGGTCAATGGATCCCTGTCGGGCTCGCTGCAGACGCCCGTGAAGCCGCCGCCTTTCTGGCCGGCTGACCGGTACCGGCGGGCACGCCCCCGAAATCACCGTTCGCGGACCCCACGAAAGGAACCGCTGATCATGCGGTACGGAAAGCATGGCGACTGCGGGGAGAGGGCCACAAGGGTGGTGGAGGGTTACGGGCCACGCGGCGCCCTCGCCCGCATCGTCTACGCCTGCGGCGACCACGTACACGCCGCACAAGAAGACTGGCTGGAGGGCCTGACCGTGTCCCCGCAGGGGTACCCGACATGGCCGCACGCGTGTGGCGATTACACAGACCGGACCCGTACTTGAGGCCCTCTCACCTCGCAGCTGAGGACCCTGTGGCGCTAACGACGTCACCACGGCTTCACTCATGCCCAGCCCCTCAGCCAGCTTGTGGTGTTGTACGGATCGCAGCATTTCGCGACGGGTTGCTCCGGGGTCTGGCCCAAGTTGTTGTGTGGGCCGGCCTCTGGGCCTTCGCTTCCCTCGGAGGCTCGCTGGCACCGACGCTCACTTCCGGCGACGACGGACCACTGGGGACTGGAACATGCCGGCACTGCGGCACCTGTTCAACCGCATGCTCGGGCAGCTGCACCACTGGCTCCTGGCACGCGTCCCCTTCGATGAAGCGGTCGCGGTTCCCCCTCCTGTTGCTGCAGGGTGATCACTGAGGTCTCTCCATGACAGGCTGTCCCTTCTGAGCACCGAGGGGGAGCAATGGCAGATGTCGGTGGTTGGATCTGGGAGCGCAACCTGCGGTCGTTCCTGGAGTTGCTGTCGCACTACGTGGGCTACGGGTTCGATGCCACCGACTGGGAGACGGTGGCACTGGCGGTCGAGGCGACCGACGACGAGCGGCAGACCCCCGTCCGACATCCGGGTCTTCCTCGCCGATGCCGGGCTGGACAACGCCGAGGACGTAGACCTCACCGACCCCGACTTCGTGGAATGGCTAGGCGCCGGCCCCGAGGCGTGGGACCCCTCCCCCTGAAGCACCCTCCGCACCGGCGGACATGCTGCTCCCCGCCGAGCGGCGGCGACGCCAGGGTTTTGCTGGACGCGGGGCAGCCGGCCATCGGCGAAGTCGGAGCGCTCCCGTGCGCGCTGCGCCTTCTCTTCGAGGAGTCGGCGGAAGCCTGCCAGGGCGTAGCGCTCCCCGGTGGCCGCTCTGGGCCCGGGGATGCCGGCCACGGTGGCCATGCACTGCTGGGGCTGGGGGCTGGGGTTGCCAGCCGGTGACCAGCACCCGTAGGCGCATGCCTCGTCGCGGCGGTGCAGGCTCAGGAGGTGGAGCAGGCCGTCGACGTTCATGGCCGCAACAGCGTGCAAGTCCAGCAGGAGGTCGTGCTCGTCCATGGTCACGTGGTCCAGCGCGTGCTGGAGCACTTCTCCCGCACCCTCGTCGAGCTCCCCGGTGGCGCTGATCTGAATCGAGCAGGTGAATGCGGGACTCTGTCCAGAGTCCCGCGCCACTCGCGTGAGGAGCTCGACCATGACGTACGCCAGCAGCACCCGGCAGCCCGAGCCGGAGCGGGGCCCGACCTGGTCAAGGGGTGCTGAGAGCCCCGCAGCCGGGCCACGACCACGTGGCTTTCCGAGGACCGCGGTCCGAGGGAACTGATCATCCCGGGTGGCCCCTTCACACCACCCAGGCGCCGGTGCTGCGGCATCCGGAGGCCGTCCCTCCGGAATCCGAGGATGCCGTGCGGCTCTTCGCTCAGGCCGGGCGGGAGGCTTCGGCACCGGCGACGGCCGCCGGGTGCGCGACCGGAACGACGGGGTGGACACCGACCAGAGGGTCCGCCGAAGCGTGGGCGTCCGCCAGGGCGGCGGCCACCGCGTCCACCAGCGGGTCGGGGGCGTCCGCGCGGCGGGCCAGCACCAGGCGGCTCGGCGGATGGCCGTCGACCGGGACGAACGCGAGGCCGGGGCGCGCGTGCCGGCGCGCGGCGCCGGCCGGAAGTATCCCGGTTACCCCGTCCCACACCACCGCGTGCAGGCATTCCTCGACGGACGCCACCACCGGGCCGGGAGTGTCCTCGTCAGCGGCGAGCCAGTACGCGCGCCACCGCGCGTCCGTCCCGGCCGGCAGCCGGAAGCGCGGCCTCCCCGCGAGTTCCCGCACGTGCAGCCGCGACCGCGCGGCGAGTGCGTCGTCCGCGGGCAGCGCCGCCACCAGAGGCTCGACGCCGAGCTGACGTACCGTCAGTCCCGAAGTGTCGAAGGGGAGACGGGTCAGTGCCAGGTCGGCCCGACGCTCGCGCAGCCCGCCCGTCGGATCGGTCACGGGCGCCTCGTGCAGCCTCAGACGCAGTCCGGGGCGGGTGTCGCGCAGTACCGCGAGCGCCGCGGGGCAGGAGTCCAGGCCGGCGCCGGCGACAGCGCCCAGGACGACCTCGCGTACGGACTCCGCGGCCCGCACCCGCTCGCGGGCGCGCTCGGCCCGGGCCAGCAGGTCGCGGGCCTCCGGGAGCAGGACCTTTCCTGCCGCCGTCAGGCGCGCACCGGTCGGGATCCGGTCGAACAGACGGCACCCCAGGTCCGCCTCCAGATCGCGGATCCGGCGACTGAGGGGCGGCTGGGCGAGGTGGAGTCGCACGGCGGCACGGCCGAAGTGGCCCTCCTCCGCGACCGCGACGAAACAGCGCAACGCCCTCAAGTCCATGACCGGCCACGATACCGACAACGGCACCGCCCCTGCGGAACCGGTCTTGGACGCGGGGGCGGGGTCCGGGATGAGGTGGAGACGTCCCACCACCATCGACTTCCCGAGGAGTACCATGTACGCGCACCCCGACGACCTCCACCGCGCCCGCTCCGTGGGCGCCGCCGCGGCGCCCGAGTTCGCGGCCTGGCTCGCCTTCCAGAACGCGGTCGACCGCGAGGACGGCGCCGTCCCCCGCCGTTACCGCGAGCTGATCTCCGTGGCCGTGGCCCTCGTCACCCAGTGCGCGTACTGCCTCGACGTCCACACCGCGGCCGCCCGCAGGCACGGCGTCACCGCCGAGGAACTCGCCGAGACCGCGTTCGTCACCGCCTCGGTCCGGGCCGGCGGAACCCTCGCCCATGCCCTCCTCGCCGACCGCCTCTACGAACAGCACGGCCACCACCACCCGTCCGCCACCTCCGCGAGCGAGACCACCCCCTCCGGCTGACGGCCCACCGGTCCGGCGCTCCGGCAACGGGACCAGCATTCCGGCGAGGCAGCCCTGGCCGGTGCCGGGAGGTAAGGGGTCAGAGGTCTTCCGCGTCGGAGCCGCCGGGGTGTTCCGCCCGCGGGGGGGGGTGCCCCTATCTCTTTGGTCAAGGTCGTGGGTCAGGATGGCGACATGACGGATCGGGATCGGTTGGGGCGGACGGCAGTGCACTATGCGGCTATCGACGGGGACGTTGAAGGCCTGAGGGTGCTGTTGGCCGGGGGCGCCGCCCATGAGGCAGCCGATGCCGCCGGCTGGACGCCGCTGCATTTTGCGGCTCAGGCCCAAGCGTCATCGGTCATCGAGGTTCTCCTGGCCGCGGGTGCGTCGGTCGATGCCGTGGATGGCCACGGCAATACACCGTTGTGGCGGGCGGTGTTCTGTTCGCAGGGCGAGGGGGCGGCGATCCGGCTGCTGCTGGAAGCCGGTGCCGACCCCGACCGGGTTAACGCTCATGGTGTGAGTCCGCGGGCACTGGCGGGACGGATCGCCAAGTATGACGTGGCTGCCCACTTTCCGGGCGGGGACGGGACCTCCTTCTAGGCTCCGCCGACTGCCGTGACCGGACGGGGCTCGTAGAAGGTTCCGTCGCGGAGCATCGCGAAGAGGACGTCTGCCCGGCGTCGGGCGAGGCAGAGCAGCCGCCTGTGTGCCCAGGCCAGCTTCGGCCAGACAGCGCAACCGTGCCAGGACACCAACCACTTGGCCGAGTCCGCTGGCATGAATGGCCCGGATGCCCCGCGCTCGGCCTCCTGCAGACACGAAGCGCACCCGCCGCGCACTCACGCCGGCTTGGCGCCGACGCCGTACTGGGTCGGCCAGTCCAACGTCAGGGACGCAAGCCGGCTCGCCGTGGAAGTCGTCGCCGTCGATGCCACTTCTGAAGATCGCCGATCTGCAGTAGGTCGGCTCCAGGAGCAGGGCCACTGCGAGGAGGCCAGATCCATCAGTTCAGCCGCTAGGCTCCGGGCGCCTTTGAGACAAGTAGTGTCCGATATTGAGTACCAGGCCGAGCGGCCGAATATCGATGCGCGGTCAATCGGATTCGAGCGTTCCAGGGGTGATTCATCCATAACGTCCTGCGGATCTTGACTGAACGGGGCGTTCCGTTCAGTCGATCATTTTCAGCAAATTTGCTCAGCTGCCCACTGAGGGCGACATCCTGAGCATTCAAAGCCGTTGACGGTGCACGCGTGCAATGTGTTTGCTTTGCGGAAGCCCCTCGGGGTGCAGGAGGTGCCAGGGGGTTCATTGGTGCCGGATCGGTCTTTCCTGCGCCGGAGAGGTGGGAGTTGTGGAAATCCAAGGAGGGGGATACTCCGAATGAAGATCAGCAATCGGGTGCGGGCTGGCATTATCGCCAGTGTGTGCACCATGACCGTGGCTGGAATGGCCACAGGCCTTGCCTCGTCCGCCCACGCTGAAGAAGGGCCCCGTGGCGGGATCCTCGGCAACTACACCGGAGCCAACGTCTCGGGACCCGAGGCGGAGCCGCTCACGGCGCAGGCCAAGGACAAGATCGCGCTCACCGAGGCCTGGGCCCGTGCACAGGACGGACGCCTCAGCCAGGCGGACTACACCGCGCTGGAGAAGTCGTACCTGCGGAAGTACAAGCTGCAGAAGAAGGGTGCGTTCTCCACCAACGCGGCGTTGGCGCCCACCAGCCGTACGCTGCGTCTGACGCACTACGGGCAGGCAACCGGCTACTACTGCGGTCCGGCCACCGCCGCCATGATGATCAAGAGCGTCAACGGATCTATCAAGAGCCGGTACAACGGCAACGCGTTCACCCAGCAGAACCTCGCCAACAGCGCCCACATGGACACCACGCGCCAAGGCATGACCGACTGGGGCACCAAGAAATTCGTTACCGGTATCAACCGGTGGCGGGGCGAGAACTGGTACGTCCAGGTGCCCAGGCCCACGCCCACGCTCGCAGTGAAGACGATGCTCCACAGCATCGGCGAGAACGGCATGCCCATCGCGGCCGACACAGTCGAGTTCGCCCAGGGCCGGCACTACAACGGCCACCCGACCAACAGGACGATCGGCCACTGGATCACCGCGTACGGATACTCGTCCAGCGGCGCAACCAGCAAGTGGGCCGATCCGTCCACGACCGTGTGGTCCGGAGTGAGCAAGACGTTCCCCTACAACACCCGGAACTTCGCCAGCTACTTCCTCCAGACGAACGGATACGCCTACTAACATGCGCATCAGCCCGGCACTGCCATTCGCGATCCTGCTCGTCGGGCTGACCGCCTGCACCAGCGCAGAAGGTGGCCCCCGCTCCACGGCGGGGGCCACCCCGCCCGCAAAGCCCGGCGCCTCGGCACCGTCGGCGCCAGGCGCCGGCAACGGCTCGTCGTTCACGATATCGGCGGCCCTCGACACCGACGCCGCCGTCCAAGCCCGCGCCGGCACGCAGTACACCCACCGCTACACCCCTGCCACGACCGTGGCTTCGGGACTGACCGCCAACGTCCTGGACATCACCGGCGACGGCCGGCTCGTCGTGGCCGGCAGCCCCGACGCGAAGTCCGTGGACGGGGTGGTCCAGATCGAACAGAGCCGCGTGGGCATCCAGGACGCCACCGCGTTCAAGCCCTTCCCGCCGGCGCACAACGGCAAGTGCCAGAACACACGGCGCCAGGCGATCTACGCCGATGAGCAGCAGGACACGGTGGTGTGGACTGAGTCGGCCAGCACCAACCTTTTCGCCGTCGACTGGTGTGTCTTCGCCTACAACCCGCAGTCGAAGACCTCCGCGCTGCTCGGCGACTCGGCCACCATCGGGCCGAAGGAAGGCATGCCGGAGCCGCCCGGCACGTCCGCCGTCACGGTCGGCACCTCCCACGCGTTCTGGGCGACCGCCTACCCCACCCCCGGCAAGAAGCCGGAATTCGGAGTCAAGATCGTCGCACGCGGGATCAACGGAGGCGGGCAGCTCGAAACGGCCGTCGACAGGGCCAAGCTGCCCCAAGCAGTCGGCGACACCCTCTTCTACGTCCGCTCCGCCGACATCGCACCCGGCTTCGACGCGCACCGTTTCGAGATCCGAAAGCGCAGCGCCCAAGGCGACGGCGTCGTCGCGTCCGGGCGTCTGGCCGAGGGCCAGACGGTCTCCGCGCTCTCGGCCACAGCCACCAGGACAACGTGGGTGATCGCCAACTCCGACGGTGAGACCTCCACCCTCTACTCCCTGGACCTGGCCGCGAACAAGGCCGTGTCCGTCAAGCTCCACCACCCTGGGCCGTCAACGATGCACCTGCGGTCCACCGACACCCACCTCATCTGGGGCAGCGGCAGCGCCGCCGGGGACGCCGGCCAGTACCTGTACGCGCTCGACACCGGGAAGCTGTGGCGCCTGGGATCCGAAGAGGGATACAGCGTCGTCCACGCCAAGGGCGACCACATCGCCTGGGCCGCAATCCCCGACACCGCCCCGGACGCGAAGGCGACCTACGAAGTCGCCGACCTGAAGTAGCACACACCCTGGCCCCGCTGACGGGCCGCAACACAGCGACCACGTAGCGGACGCATATTTCGCCGGGCCTCGCAGGACCGCCCTCGCCCCGAACAAGCCGACTGGCCCAGCGATGTCACCGTGGGTTCAAATCCCACACCCACCGCCAGGTTAGAGAACTGACAGTTCAGAAGGGGTGTCTCTCACGGAGAGACACCCCTTCACCGTCTCACTCCGTTCGCGTGTATCCCGGGGTGTCGGTGTACCGCGCTCACCGGACGTCGCCTCTGCCAATCACGGCCCCTCGTCGGGGGGGTGCCCCTATCTCCTTCGTCAAGTGATCGTGATGATGATGGGCATGGATGAGGATCAGGGCTTGAGTCGTGAGAGCCGCCAGGGGTGGACGCAGCTGCACTTCGCGGCGGATGAGCAGGATGCCGCGGCTGTCGGCTCTCTCCTGGCGGAGGGTGCGGAGGTGGATGCACCCGATGGGCAGGGCAATACGCCGTTGTGGCAGGCCGTGTTCACGTATAGGGGCGATGGCGCGGTGTTGTCGCTGCTGGTCAAGGCCGGTGCCGATCCGGACAGGGTCAACCTTCATGGGGTGAGCCCGCGGCGTCTTGCCGGCTGGCGTGTTGGTTCAGATGTCGTGATGCATCTCGGGGAACGTCCTTCCTTGTAGTGCAATTTCTGCAGGTCATGCTGCCTTGGCGGCCTGGGGTTCGTAGAAGGTTCCGTCGCGGAGCATCGCGAAGAGGACGTCGGCCTTTCGTCGGGCGAGGCAGAGCAGGGCTTGGGTGTGGTGATTGCCCTGCGCGATCTTCTTGTCGTAGTAGGCCCGGGAAGCCGGGTCACCCAGAGCGGCGAACGCGGAGAGGAAGAAGGCCCGTTTGAGCTGCTTGTTTCCTCTCCGGGAGGGCTGTTCGCCGCGGATCGAGGAGCCCGAGCTTCGGGTCGCGGGTGCGAGTCCGGCGTAGGCGGCGAGGTGGCCGGCGGTCGGGAAGGTGCTGCCGTCGCCGACCTCGATCAGGATCCGGGCTCCGGTCCTGACGCCGACCCCCGGCATCGAGGTCAGGACCTTCGAAAGAGGGTGGCCCTCCAGCAGTTCCTCGATCCGCCCGGCCAGCAGTTTCCGCTGGTCGAGCACGGCCGTCAGCGAAGCGACCAGACTGGGGACGATCAGCGCGGCCGCCTCCGTCCCCGGGACCGTCACGGTCTGCTCGTCCAACGCGGCGAATATCTCCTGGACCAGCCGCTCGGCCATTCTCGGCGCCTTCGGCCGCAGCAGAGTGACCAGCCGCCGACGTCCCGCCTTGCGGATCTGAGCCGGTGATCCGAACCGTTCCAGCAGCGTGAGGACGGCCGGGTGCTGCAACCGCGGTCCCAGCACCCGTTCCAGCGACGGATGGATCTGGGTCAGCAGGCCGTGCAGCCGGTTGGCGACCCGGGTGGCCTCGGCGGCCAGGTCGTCGTCGAACCCGACGATCATCTCCAGTTCGGCGATCGTCTCGTCCTCGCCGTCGATGGCCCGCAGCGTGTGGGGCATCGCGCGGGCCGCGTCCGCGATGATGAACGCGTCCTTCGCGTCGGTCTTCGCCACACCGGGGTAGAGGTCGGCGATCCGCCGCATCGTCAGCCCGGGCAGGTAGGCGACCGGGCAGCCCATGTCCCTGGCGACCGCCAGCGGCAGGGCGCCGATCGAGGCCGGCTGGTCGACCACGACCAGCACCGTTCCGTGCTTGGCCTGCAGCTTGGAGAACAGCTCGCGGAGCTTGGGTTCGGTGTTGGGTAACCGCTTGTCGAAGGCCTTCTTGCCGGCCGTGGTGACGGCGGTGGCGTGGTGTTCGCCCTTGCCGACGTCCAGGCCGAGGAAGACGTCGATGTCGCCGGTGTCGATCACGTGCAGGCCCCTCCATCACGCTTTCGTCCGGCCTTGCCAGGGCACCGAGCTGCCACATCCACGTTACGGAGAGCTCTTCCGGCTCGGGTGAAGCCGGTGCTCAAGCCCCTCATTAGCGGTCCGTCGATGCCTCCGGGCCCGGTGACACCACCCCCCGGATCATCAACCGCTACAAGGGGGGGAAGTCATGCCGGACCCGAAGGCCGGAGGCCCCATTGCAGAGCCACGAAGAAGGTAACGGGGGGGAAGAGGGCGTTCTCAAAGGCATCCAGCCCGAAGAGGGCGTGCTCGGCGGTGTGTGCCGACCTCGGCTGCCCAGGCGCAGACGACCCCCCTCGCCCGGCTGGCCCCTGCCGGCCGCGCCGACCGACAGCGACCGCAAGGTGGAGGTCGGCGGCGCGAGAACAGAGTGACACTGCTGTCCACGGCCTCCGACGTCCGCCTGGGACGGCCTTGCCCACCCGGGCCGGAGGCGCTCCGGCCGGGCCATCGGTCACGGCCACCCCGGTCTTCCCGGCGAGGGCCCCTGGCCGGTGCAGGGTGACCGATGACCGGTCGTCGCCTCGGTCGGGAGTTGCATGGGCGGGTCACGGCGCTGACGTGCTGTTTGACCGATCGCGGGAGATGGATCGGTCACAGCCGGCCTGCCGACCGGTCACCTGTCTGCTGGGCAAACCCTCGACTCGGAGGGCTTGCCCAGCGTCCGGATCACGTGGCGGGACGGCTCCCGAAGTCGTGGCGTCACCGTCCGGGATGCGGAGGCCCGGAGCCGCCCTACGCCTCCTCGGCGGTCGTACGACGGAGTCATGAGACGACACCAGCAGAACAACGCCGGGCTCGTACCGAGCGTCCCGGGGGACATGTGGCACGCCCTCGCCTTCCTCCACGGGACCCACGTCGATCCCGTCGGCCACCTCGTACCCCTCAACCGCCCCGACGCCTTCCTCTCCCTCACCCGGCCCGGCGACATCGGCTTCACCGCGCGAGTGGAGCTGTCCGGCGTTCACCGACCAGCGCTGGGAGGAGACCACCGCGCGCGGCGGCGGCTGGACGGCCGGGGGCCTGACCGTGTGCGGCACCTGCCACACCGACGACCTCGTTCGCGAGGAAGCCGCCCGCCTCCAAACCGTTGCCGTGCCGCCGCCCCCGGACACCGACCAGGAGCCGGACAGACCCAGCCGCCGCCTCTTCCGCCGCCGCAGCTGACCGCAACGCACGCTGGGCAAGCCCAAGGAGAGCCTGGGCAAGCCACCCGTTAGGGCGGCTTGCCCACCCCGGCCGGAGCGTGGCGGGGTCCCAAGACTCGGCAGCGCGACGGGCCGCCCCGCAGATTTAGGCAGTGGGGCAGGGCAGTGTTCCGAGTCTGCGCTATTGGGGGATGGCGACCAGGATGCGGCCGTGGCCACCGCCGGCGTCGACGTGGTCATGGGCCTTGGCGATGTCGTCCAGCGGGTGACGGTCGCCGACGGCGACGGTGAGGGCGCCGACGGCGGAGGTGAGGTCGCGGGCGGCCTGGCCCTTGGCCTCGCCTGGGAAGTCGTCGCTGCCGAGCAGCCGCAGGGTGACGTTGTTGAACAGCAGCGGCCAGAAGGGGATCTCGGTGCGGTCCGTGCGGGTGGCGTAGGCGGCGATGACGGCGTTGTTGGCGGCGACGGCGTTGTCGAGATCGGCGTTGTCGGACAGCGCGACTTCGATGATCCGGTCGACGCCCCGTGGCGCGTACGAGCGGATGGCCGCGGCGGGGTCGCCAGTGTCCAGGGCGACGGCGTGGGAGACGACGGCCGGGTCGACGTGGTGGAGGTCCGCGGTGCGGCGGACGGTGGCGATTACGGTGGCGCCGGCCCAGTGGGCGAGCTGGGCGGCCAGAGAGCCGACGCCGCCGAGGACTCCGTGGACCAGGACCAGTCGGCCGTCGACCGGGCCGTCGGCGAAGACGGTGCGGTGGGCGGTGATGCCGGGGATGCCCAGGCTCGCCCCCAGCTCGTCGCTGAGGTGATCGGGCAGAGATACGGCGGGTGAGCCTTCTGCCGCGCGGGATTGCCGCTGCCGGCAGGGGCCCGTAGGCGCGGGTTCACCGCAATAGGCCGGCGATCATCGGGGCCAGTACCGGCACCCTCACCCGCCCCCAACTCCTCGTCCTCGTCCTCGGCCGCCACGATGCGACCGGATGCCTCCGCCCCGTCGGCCGCACCGTCCTCCTGCGCCCCGATGCGGCCCGCTCGCTCGCCGAGCACCTCACCCCGGCCGGTCCCGGCCATCCATGGACCGGTGCGAAGTTCTCCTCTGCCTGGGGCACCCGCGACGTCCTCGACACCACCCTCGTCCAGCCCGACCTCGTCGCGGAGGTCGGCGCCGACCCCTCCGTCGACCGCGGCGGCGTCTACCGGCACCCGATCCGGTACGTACGCCTGCGCCCGGACGCGTCCGTCGACGACGTGCCCCGCTTCGGCGGGGGCCCGGCTGTGGAGTGACCGATGGCGACGCGGGGGTCCACGCCGTCCCGCCTCCTTCTGCGCCGCTTGGGGTGATCCGGCTGGCTGGCGAGTGACGGCCGGGGGCGCGGGGTAGGCGCGCCGTGACAGCAGCGTGCACATCAACCAGGGAGGGGCTCGCCATGGCGGCGGCTCGCTTCGAGGCCCGGCAGACCGGTAAGGGCTATCACTTCGTTCTGATCGCAACGAAGGGGCAGGTGATCGCGACAAGTGAGCACTACGAGAGCCACCGGTCCTGCTTGAACGGCATCGACTCCGTCAAGCGCAATGCCGACGCCCCCATCCAGGACACCACCGGTACGAATTAGGGCCGCTGACCGGCGCGGCACCCCACCGGCGACACAGGTGGCGGCCATCGTGCAGCCGTCGCGCCATAACGCACCAAGCATGCGGAGAAGGTGAAGAACAGATGAGCGCCGTTGAACGGCACCCGAACCATGGCAGCCGTACCGAGGAATCTGTGGGCGAGCTCGTATCGCGGGCGTCGCAGCAGATTTCGGAGCTGGTCCGCGAAGAGTTGCAGCTGGCCCGGGCTGAGATGTCCCAGAAGGGCAAACGCTTCGGTGTGGGCGGCGGCCTGTTCGGCGGGGCTGGCCTGGTCGGCATCCTCGCCGCACAGGCCCTGGTCGGCGCCATGATCGCGGCCCTCGCCCTGCTCCTGCCGGTCTGGGCCTCGGCTCTGATCATCGCCGCCCTGCTGGCGGCCGTCGCGGCAGTAATGGCCGCGGCGGGGAAGAAGCAGATCGCCAAAGCCGGCACACCCGCACCCGAGCAGGCCATCGACAGCGTCAAGGCCGACGTGGCCGAAATCAAGGAGGCAGTACACCGATGAGCACCCCTTCCCACGGCGACAAGGACGCCGCGCCCACTCCCGAGGAGCTGCGCGAGCAGCTCGAGCACACCCGCGACGAGCTCGGCCAGACCGTGGAGGCGCTGGCGGCCAAGGCCGACGTCAAGGCGCAGGCCAAGGAGAAGGCGGCCGAGATCAAGGAACAGGCCGCCGAGAAGGCCACCCTCGTCGGCGACCAGATCCGGGACAAGGCAGCCCACGCAGCCCAGCTGGTCAAGGACAAGACCCCCGACCCGGTCCTGGACAAGGCCACCCACGCCGCAGCGCAGGTACGCGACACCGCGAGCCGGGCCGGGCAGCTCGCCGCCGAGAAGACCCCGGACCCGGTCCGTGAGAAGGCCGAGCAAGCCGCGACCATGGCGAAGGCCAACCGCACCCCCTTGATCGCCGCGGCCGTCGCGTTCATCGTCTTCCTGCTCCTGCGCCGCAACCGGAGGTGCCGGTGAAGGCATCCAAGATCGCCTACAAGCCGGTCGGTCTGGCGCTCGGCGCCACGAGCGGCATGATCGCCGGCGCGGCGTTCAAGCAGGCGTGGAAGATGATCGGTCACGACGACGACGCCCCCGACGCCACCGACGAGCACCGCACCTGGCAGGAAGTCCTGATCGCCGCAGCCTTGCAGGGCGCGATCTTCGCGGTCGTCAAGGCCGCCGTCGACCGAGGAGGAGCCGCCACCACCCGGCGCCTGACCGGCACGTGGCCCGGCTGAACCGCCCAAGGGCGGCGTCGGCCTCGCCTTGAGGACCGACGCCGCCAGACCCCTGTAGCCCGAAAACGATGGAGGAAGTCGTGGCCGCGCACCCCGGGCTGCACACCCTGGCAGCCGCCGCTCTCACCACCGCCGTGCTCCTCGCCCGCTGGTGGGCAACCCGCGCGGTCCGCGACGCCCACGGTGCCAGCGCTGCAAGAGCACCGTGGCGGCGCGCAGTGCACCCGCCGGCCGGAGAGTCGGTCTCCGACCGTGTGGCCGAGTTGCATGCCTCCTTCCTGGACCCGGCCCTGAAGGAAACCGACGCCCACCTCGAGCAGTACTGGAACAAGCTCACCGCCCTGTACCCGCACCGCGACGGCGAGCGTCGGCACAGGTAGAAACCGCGCCCCACGCAGTCCCGTCACCGAGTCGCGCCGCAGCCCCTCACCGCAGCCGACGGACGGTCAACCCACAGCGCGGACCGCTGGGGCGGGTATCGCTCGCTGCTCGGGGCAGACGAAACGCATGCACGGACAACATGCGCGTCCCACGAGCACTCTGTTCGGCCCGACCCCCACAGCACAGACGCCACCGCCCGCCGGCGCCAAGCACGCACGCCGCGGCCGGATCACCGGCCGCCTGCGCCGCCGGATCCTCGCCTACCGCGCAATCGACTTCCTCTCCACACACATCCCGGACCACGCCGGACCCGGCGAGGAATGCCTGCTCCTCGTCCACATCCGCCAGGTGGTCGGCCAGGTCCACTACCGGATCTGCACCCACTGCACCCAGGGCGTCATCACCGCCATCGCTATCGACGAGCGTTTCCAGAGCACCGGGCTGGGCACCCGGGCGCTTTCGCACCTGCGCTCCCGCCACCCGGGCCTCGCCTGGCGCAGCACGCTGAGCATGCGCACCACCCGCGATCTCCTGCGCCGGATGCGCATTCCCACGATCACGGCTGACACGCACTGTCCCCACACGCCGGGGCTGCCGGACCCGGCGCTCGCCAGCGGCTGACAGCGCCGCGACTTCCGCCCGTAGGCCAGCTCTGTCACCTCCGACAGAAGCTGCCGTCGGCTCCCGGCCGCACTCCATCGTTCAACCACGTTCGAAAGTGCCTATCTGGCTGGCCTCGGGCACTGGCAGCAACAACACTGGCTGCACCTTGAAGCCGGTTCTGACCTAGAGCCAGCCGTTGCGGCGGAAGGCGCGGTAGAGGAGCCCGGACGCCAGCGCCATGAGCCCGAGCGCGAGCGGATAGCCGTAACTCCAGCCGAGTTCGGGCATGTGCTCGAAGTTCATCCCGTAGACACCGGCGACCATGGTGGGAATGGCGAAGATCGCCGCCCAGGCCGAGATACGGCGCATGTCGTCGTTCTGCCAGGTCCCCACCCGTGCCTGCTGGGCGTCCAGGACCGAGTTCAAAAGCTCGTCCAGCGACCGGACCTCGGTGTCGGTGCGGTTCAGATGGTCCGCCACGTCACGGAAGTACGGCAGTACCTTCGGCGGATGCCCCTGCCCGTCCCGGCCCGGCCCGGTCAGGATCGACTGCAGGACGGGGACGAGGGGCTGTACGGCGTCACGGAACTCCCGCACCTCGCGCTTGAGGGAGTAGATCTGCTCGGTGTGGTCGACGCGGGAGGTGGAGAAGACGCGGTCCTCCAGTTTGGTGAGCGCGGCTCGCACCTTGTCCGCGGCGTCGGTGTAGGCGTCCACGACGACGTCGAGGACGGCGTGCAGCACGGACAGCGGGCCGAAGCGCAGCATGTCGGGGTCGGCTTCGAACCGGCGGGCGGCTTCAGTGGCAGGGTCGGCCGGCCCGTGCCGCACGGTGAGGACGTAGCGGGGGCCGACGAAGACCATCAGCTCCCCGGTCTCCACCGACATCTCGGCGTCGACGTACCAGAGCGTCTTGAGCGCGACGGCCAGGACATCGCCGAAACGCTCACGCTTGGGGCGCTGCTGCGCCTGGACCGCATCCTCGACCGCCAGAGGATGTAGTCCCAGCTCCTCCGCAAGCCGCGTCAGCTCCGCCTCGGCCGGGTCGAACAGGCGCACCCAGGCGAACTCGCCCTCACCCAGCCCTCGCAGCCGCTTCAGTACCGGCTGGCAGGCTTCCTCTTCCATGCCGCATTCCACCGACTCCGACCGGCCCGACCGCTCCTCGTACATCACACATTCCATCCCCTGCGCATGCTTCGATATGCCGATTTCATGCAGCACCGGCTGTCACGCATCCCACTGGCTTCGCCTGGCTGCTCCCACCTGCGCAGCCTGCGGCGCACCGGTACGACGGCCGCAGGGCGGGTAGACGGGCCGCATGACACTGCCGGGAGAACTGCTGTCCGAGTCCACGGTGCGGGACGTGATCGGGGGGCTCGTTCACGCGATCGAAGCCGCCGGAGCACTCGTCATCTTCACCGGAGCCGTGCAGTCCGTGACCTGGTGCGCCTGAAGGGAAACGTGTGCTTGAGTCGGCGCTGCGAGCCAGCCGATGGCTGCCCTCAGCAGGGGTAGGTCACGCCGGTGAGCCGCTCCGACTCCGACCACAGCTGCTGTCCGAGCCGCTCGTCATGCGCCAGTCGCCGAAGGACACCGGGCCCGGCTCTCCCCGCAACTCGGCAATGCCCTGCGGGCCGTAGCAGCTTCCACCGACCGCGTCTGGATCGGTCGCCGCCCGCAGAATCGGGCCGCAGCCCACTGCCGGGCTCTGACCCGCCCGGCGCAGGCCCCATGCGGTCGGCGCGGCGGGCAGGCTCCGCCCGCCGAGTCGGCCCTGATGTGCCCAAATCAGCGGCGGCGATACCCGGATGCGCGCCAATACTCAACGTGCCCGCACCCGTGAGCGCCAGACGCCGGCCGAGCTCTACCGCGAAGACCGCGTTGGCCAGCTTGGACGCCTCATACGCCCGCCAGGGAGCCGTTGCCCTGGGTTCACGTCATGGAGACGACGACCTTGCCGGCCTTCGCGCGGCCTTTCTCGACGTACTCCATGGCCTGAAGGGTCTCGTCGAAGGGGAATACCTGGTCGACGACGGGGCGGATCTTCCCGGCGTCGATGAGGGGGGTGAGTTCGCGCAGCTGGTCGCCACTGGCCTTCATGAACAGGAAGGAGTACGTGACACCGAGACGCTTGGCCTGGCGCCGGATCTTGGCGCTGAGCGCGGCGATGCCCAGGCGGAGCACCAGGTTCGAGCCGAGTTCGCGGGCGGTGGCCGTGTCGGGCGGGCCAGCGACGGAGATGGCCAGGCCGCCGGGCTTGAGGATGCGCAGGGACTTGGCGAGGTTCTCGCCGCCGAGGGAGTCCAGGACGAGGTCGTAGCCGGTGAGGAGTTCGGAGAAGTCCTGGGTGCGGTAGTCGATGACCTCGTCCGCGCCGAGGTCCTTGACGAGGTCGATCTTGGCGGTGCTCGCGGTGGCGGCCACGTGCGCACCCAGTGCCTTGGCCAGTTGGATGGTGATGGATCCCAGGCCGCCGGCGCCCGCGTGGATGAGGACCTTCTGGCCCGGCTGGACGTTCGCCCGCTCGACCAGGGCCTGCCAGGCGGTCAGCGCGACCAGGGGGAGGGAGGCGGCCTCGGTCATGGTGAGCGTGGCGGGCTTGGCCGCCAGGTCGTCCTGGTGGACGGCGAGGAGTTCGGCGAAGGTGCCGATGCGGTCCTTGTCGGGCCGCGCCCAGACCTCGTCGCCCACCGCGAAGCGGGTGACGGACGATCCGACGCGGACGACGGTCCCGGCGAGGTCGTTGCCCAGGACGAGCGGGAGACGGTAGGACAGGATCTGCTTGAGGTCACCGTCGCGGATCTTCATGTCCAGTGGGTTGACACTCGCCGCGTCGATCCTGACCAGGACGTCGTCGGTGCCCACCTGGGGGTCGGGTATCTCGGCGGCACGCATGTTGGACGCGCCACCGTACTTCTCGACCATGAAGGCCTTCATCGTCATCTCCGTTCGTGTGGTCTCCCGTCCAAGCGGGAGGGTGTTCTGTCCGTGAGGGGTTTGTCTCGTTACGAGACCGTTTGTGGTGCCTTCTGGTCCGCGGGCTCCGCGTCGGCACGGCAGTGGCCAGTGCCTGCGCGGAGAGCCCTGCGGCGGCCGTGTTTCCGGGCTCAGGCCACCGGCACGACCGGGGCGATGACGCTGCCCGCGTCGCCGCCCTGGAGGCGGCCCAGCGAGCCCGCGACGCCCTCGTGCGGTACGCCGAGCGGCATGGCGCTGACCTTGTCGAGGCGCGCGTACTGCTCGTCGGTGAGCTGGACGTCGAGGGCTGCGAGGTAGCTGTCGCCGCTGTCGAGGAAGGTGCTGCCGGCCTCGGCGAACCGGTCGAAGATCCGGCGTGCCTCGTCGGGCTCGGCGCCGGCGCCCCAGCCGGTGCCGAGCGCGTACTCGGAGACGCGCAGTCCGGTCCTGTGGCCGAAGGCCGTGTACCGCATGAGAAGTCCTTGCGCAAGGGGGCCTGGAAGGCCGTCGTGCCGTGGTGGAGGGGGTGAGCGTCAGCCTGCGTTCGGCTGGGGCGCCGCGGACAGGCTCTGCTTGACGTACCTGCTGGTCTCGTCGGCGAGGATCTCGAGCAGGCCGGTCTCGATGCCGTACAGGGCCTGGGCGGCGACGTCGGCGGCGGCGACCTTCTGCTCGGCGGGCACGCCGGCGGCCATGTCGGTGTCCATGTAGCCGACGTGCAGCGCCGAGACGGTGATCCCGCGGGGCGCCAGTTCCTCGCGACTCGCGTCGCTCAGTGCCCAGGCGGCGGCCTTGGAAGCCGCGTAGGAGCCGAGGCCTGCCGGGTGGAACCAGGACAGGGCGGACAGGACGTTGAGGACGGCGCCGCCGCCGTTGCCCTCGATGACGGGAGCGAAGGCTCGTGTGGCGACGAGCGGGCCGAAGAAGTTGGTCTCCATCTCGCGACGTACCTCGTCCAGGTCGCCGCGGACCAGCGTCGCGCCGGTGGAGATGCCCGCGTTGTTGATCAGAAGCGTCGCGTCCGACGCGATGCGGGCGGCCTCCCTTATCGACTCCTGGTCCGTCACGTCGAGGCGCAGTGGGCGGACGCCCGGCAGGTCGACCGTTTCGGGACGGCGGGCCGCCGCGTAGACCTTGGCGCCATGCTCCACGAGCTGGGCGGCCAGGTGCCGCCCGAGGCCCCGGTTGGCGCCGGTGACCACCGCGACCGCGTTCTTGAGTTCCATGCTCGCTCCTGTCCTTCGCAGGCGCCGTCGGAGCACCCGCGTCAATTAGATTGCGACCACAATCTAAACACGTGACTAAGATAGATGCCAATCGACATCCAAACTGGATCGTGCAGGAGGTGGCCATGGGCCGCGTATCGCAGGCGCAGGCGGAGGAAAATCGCAGGCGGGTGGTGGACACCGCGTCGCGGCTGTTCCGGGAGCAGGGCACCCACGTCAGCGTCGCCGATCTCATGAAGGCGGCCGGCCTCACCCACGGCGCCTTCTACAAGCAGTTCGCCTCCAAGGAATCGCTCGTCGATGAGGTCACCGCCCACGTCTTCGATGAGATCGCACGGCGCAATGCGGCCGGGCTCGAGCGGCACGACGGGCAGCGGGGTGCCGCTCAGCGGGCCCTGATCGACGCCTACCTCTCCGTCGAGCACCGTGACAACGCGGCGGACGGCTGCCCGGTCGCGGCTCTCGCCACCGATATCGCGCGCGGACCCGAAGGCCGCGAGGCGCGCCGTACCTACGCGGAGGGCGTGGCCGACTTCGCCGCGTTCCTTGCCCCCGCCGAGGCCGTCGCGGGCGGCGAGGCCGTCGGGGGCGCCGAGGGCGGCGAGGCCGTCGGGGGCGGCCTCGCCCGGCTGTGCACCCTGGTCGGTGCTCTGGTCCTGTCCCGGGCCACCCAGGGCTCCCCGCTCTCCGAGGAGATCCTCGCCGCCGCGCACGCGGCCCTGACGGAAGCCGGCTGACCGGGGGCCCGGCATCGGGCGCCGCGCGGTGTGTGTGCACCGGCCGCACCCGCGAGGTGACGCGGGGTCCGAGGCTTCCGTGCTCGCGGCCCGATCGGTCTGGCGTGGTTCCGTGCTCCCTACGGCAGTTGTCGTGCAAATGCGACACCTATCGTGCTCAGGCTCACTCCCGTGTCATCCTGACGATCGCTCACCTCGACCACACGCGCGAAGACTGTGAGCCCGACAATCTCCGCGCGATGTGCCAGGGTTGCCACCTGCGCTACGACCAGGACCACCACCCCCGCACCCGGGCCGAAGCCCGCCTTGCAGCGCTCGAAGCCTCCGGACTGCTCACGTTCGAGATGTAGCCAACCCGACCTTGATCAAGTGCTTGGCGCTAATGCCCCTCCGTCGCCGGCATGTACCGAGCGCTCGCCGAACACGCCAAGCGCCAGGCGAGCCCCGAAGCCGTCGACCAGGACCACGCCGACTTCGCCGCCCTCCAGCTCGGGGTGCCGGTAAGAACCGCTGTCACCAGCCGCAAACGGTGGTGATCTTGTCTGGTGTCCCTCGTGCGGGTGAGCCCGAGGCCGTACGGCTGCGGTGTGTGAGCCCGCGCGAGGACGGTCCACGACCGTGGCCCGTACCCCGTTGGACCTGGATGAGCTGGTCGAGACTGGCCGTTGTTGAAGGACGAGCAGGTGCTTGTGTCCGGCAAGCGCGGTGCGACTCGGCTGGGCTTCGCCGTCCTGCTGAAGTTACTGGAATCCCACCTCGGAAGGGGACTGGAGTCCTCCGCGGCGGGCCTGCCCGCGTCCCTCGCCCGCAGTGCGGGCGCGGGCGTGCTGAAGTGATCCACCACCCCGGTGCCCGGGCGGGCGCGGCAGCCCGGGTCCGCAGGTTGTTGTGGTCGATCCACACGTGGTGGGCGCCGTCCATCTGGATGGCGTCCCAGTCGTGGTCCTTGTCGTTCCACGTGCCGGCGTAGGAATCACGGATCGTCAGGTTCCTGATGATCACATTGTGGACACCCTGACCCAGGAAGAACCCTCCGCCGACGATGTGTCCCGAGGTGCCTGCGCCGACGATGGTCTTGTCCGAGGCGACCTTGATCTCCTTGCCCTTGGGGTTCATGGTGATCGTGCCCGCCACGACGATGACGTACGGCTTCGGGGCGGTCGCGTACTTCTCCAGGTCGGCCAGGGTCTTCACGGTGACGATCGCGCCGTCCCGGCCGCCGTAGGTGCCCTCCTGTCCCAGCGCGTTGACCGAGGCGAAGCCGTCCGCGACCTCACGGGCCCAGGCCGGCCCCGTTGTCGCGGCCGCGGCCTTCGGCCGGGCGTCCTCGCCGAACACTCCGAAGGCTCCGCCGTACGACACGCCCACTGCGGTGGCCGTGGCCAACGGGATGCCGACAGTCAGGCCGAGTCTGCGCCTGCGGTGCCGTGCTTTGGGCTGAGCGGTGTCCATTTTCACTGTCCTCGGGGATGGCTGGGGGGTGTACACGAGCCAGTTGCCGCCGCAGGCGAAAAGGTTGCCGCACTCCCGCCGATTCCCACACGCGCGGGGCCGGGCCGCCCGAGCACCGCCGTTTGCGGCTGGTGACACGGTTCTTACCGGGCACCCCAGCTCGGAGAAGTCCCCGGACCCCGCCCCGCTTTCCCCGACCGAGTACCACTTCGTCGTAGCTTCGGGAGAACAGGGCCAAGATCCCCGTGGGTTCAGGGAAACCGAAGGTCCTTCAGCGCGAACCCACGGGTCCACTGGTGTGCGTTAGGCCGATGCATCCGTGGGTTCGGGCGAAACGCGAGGATGCTGAGCGATCCGGAGGGCTCTGTGACGTCGGCCTGGACGTCCTCGGGTCATGACGACCGCCCAAAAGATCCTGCTCTTTCAGTTGAACCTTCCCCCGTTGAAAGCGGAACCTTCCCCCTGCCGAAGGGGCCCCGGAATGCCGTCGCAGGGGCCGGAGAGTAGCGTCGTGGATGAGGCATCCATGCTGATTTGTCCACCCGTGGGCAGCAGCGGGCGTCTCCTTCTCCCGTGACGGCAGCCGAGTCGGCGGAATTCCGGGGGCGCGGGAGAGCGACACTTCCCGACAACCCGAGGAGTCACCGTGTCCGGGGAACTGCTCTTCTACCGCAGTGACAACGGCGTCATCGCCACCGGCCGACTGGAGAGCGACGGCATCTTCACCCAGCTCGCGGACGGACAGCTCAGCGAGGACTGGACCCATATCGTGGCGATAGGACGAGAACTGCTCTTCTACCGCAGTGACAACGGCGTCATCGCCACCGGCCGGCTGGGCAGCGACGGCATCTTCACCGGCCTCGCCGACGGGAAGCTCAGCGACAGCTGGACCCACATCGTCGCCCTCGGCCGCGAGCTCTTGTTCTTCCGGGCCGACAACGGTGTCATCGCCACCGGCCGACTGAACAGCAACGGCATCTTCACCCAGCTCGCCGACGGACAGCTCAGCGCGGGCTGGACCCACATCGACGCCCTCGGCCGTGAGCTCCAGTTCTACCGCTCCGGCAACGGCAAGATCGCCACTGGCCGCATCGACACCAACGGCATCTTCACCCAGCTCGCCGACGGACAGCTCAGCGCGGGCTGGACCCACATCGACACCCTCGGCCGTGAGCTCCAGTACTACCGCTCCGACAACGGCAAGATCGCCACTGGCCGCATCGACACCAACGGCATCTTCACCCAGCTCGCCGACGGACAACTCAGCGCGGGCTGGACCCACATCAACGCCCTCGGCCGCGAACTCTTGTACTACCGCTCCGGCAACGGCCAGATCGCCACTGGCCGCATCGGCACCAACGGCATCTTCACAGGACTCGCCGACGGACAACTCAGCGCGGGCTGGAAGATCATCACCGGCGTCGCATGACCGCCGCCGGAGCAGGGAACCGCCATCGCAACATGGTGAGAGGGTGACCCCCGTAGCCACGTCGAACGACTCCCACCTTCGGTTACACAGTCACGCTGGACCGGTTTCGAGGTCGGTCGGGTCGGTCCGGAGAAGCCGCCGTGCTGAGTCCGCGTAGCGGATGGCGGTCTTCTCGTCGATGCCGAAAACGAGGGCGAGGTGGAGCGGGTCGGCACCGTGGGTGAGGGCCTCTTCGAGCTGGCGGTCGACGCGGAGCCGTTCGAGGGTGGCGGTGAGGTTGCGGGTGGCCCGGGTGGTCCAGAGCTTGCCGGTCGGGCCGTTCGACTGTGGTCTTCTGGGTGATCAGCAGGTGGGGGTTGGCCGTGTTCGACCGGAGGCTGCGGCGGTGGTCGAGCCAGGCCAGGACGGCACGGCGGGTGAGCTCGTCGCGTGGGCGGACGTGGCTGCCGACGGTGATGCGCCGGTTGCCCAGGTCGACGTCGTCCAGCTGCATGGTGCGGATCATCTCCGGCCGTGCCGCGTGGACGGCGGCCAAGGCGATGATGAGCCCGATGTCTGGGGTGGTGGCGGTGGCGATGGCCTCGTCGATGTCCGCCTGGACCAGGACCTGGAGGACGCCGCCGGTCTGCCGGGGGACAAGGACGCGGATTGTGGGGTTGCGGAAGATCTGGCCGTTCTTCTTCCCGTGCCGGAACAGCGACCGCAGCGCGACGATCCGGCTTTCGCGCTGTTTGCCGGTGACAGCGTCCCGGGCGGCGATGATGTCCTCCCGGGTGACCTCTCGCAGGTGGTCGTAGCGGCTGGACCACTCCAGCAGCACCGGCTGGGGCTCACCCAGGTAGGCCCATGCCGTATGCCGGGAGCGAGGCTCGGACCGCGGGCCACACCAGTGCTCGGTTCACGTCGCTGGTGATCGAGCGGCTCCAGCCGCGGGCCGCCTCTCCCAGCGCTCGGGCGGCCTGCTGGGCCCGGACCGGCCAGGGATTGGCCAGGTCGGCGTGGAGTTCCCGGTCGAACCGGCGGAAGTCCCGAGTGGCAGTGAACAGCGTCAGTTGCGTTGCTGTCGTGGTCACGCGAGGCGGGTCGGGAAACGGCGTTGGCTTCATCACGCGCCGTCCGGCCTTGCCGACTCGCGGCCCGCCGTTCTCGGGCCGCTCGAGGTTCGCGAAGAACAACTGCTGGCGGGTCACCCGCCGTAGGTACGGCTCGATCACCGAAGCCTTGCCGCTTGCCTTGATCGCCCAGGTCGCCTGAGCCCGGCAGAGACGGCAGCAGCCGTACTTGTCATCGACCGGGACCTGCCGCCGGCAGCCGACGCATTCGCCGACGGCGTGTTGCCGGCCGTAGGTGTAGCAGCCGCGGCAGAACCGGCCGGGCAACTGCCCCCAGGCGAACAGCCTGAGCAGGAAGCCGCCGGCTTGTTCTCGCTGATTTTCCCCATGGTGATGGTGACCAGGTCACATCGGCGGCAGGGAACGGCCGTCGCGGCGCTTGGGCACGACGGCCGGGACCACCACCGAGCCAGTCGTGGCCTCCTGGACGCCAGCCTGCTGACCTGGGAGCCGGACCTTCCCGGGCTCGGGAATCAGCAGATCGCCGACCTCACAGCCGAGCACGACACAGATCACGTCCAGGTCCTCCAGTTTCAGGGAGACCGGCTGGCCGGACCACAGACCGGACATTTTCCCGGCCGAGATCACCAAGCCGTGTTCGGCCAGGCTCCGCTGGAGTTCGGACGCCTTCCAGACGCCTTTGTTGGCGGCGGTCAGCCGCAGGTTCCACTTCATCCCATCGGTCCTTCCAGCCGCTTCGCAGCCCGCTGCTGCCCGGACACCCAGGCGTCCTCGACCCGGGTCTGCTGGACGTGGATGTACCGCATCGTGGTGGCGATCCAGGAGTGACCGAGGACCTCCTGGATCCCGAGCAGATCAAGACCACCGAGGTGGAGCTCGGACGCGCAGAAGTGCCGCAGCACGTGCGGCGTGAGCGTGTCGTCCCAGCCAGGCAGATGAGTCCTCGCCGCGCCGCGTCCTTGGCCCCCCGCGGCCGGTTCATCTCGTCGATCGGGCACTCGACGACCCTCCCGGTCATCCGGTGGATCTCGACCTTGTGCCGCAGCTCCAGGAACAGGAAGTACGTGGTCAGTGCCTGCGCGCGAGCCAGCCGGGTGCCACTCGGCGAACCCCGCAGCACCTTCCCGAAGTACCCGTCGGCGTCAGTCGGCTCCATATCCCACAGCGGTCGGCCGAACCAGGCCCGCATCTGCTCCAGGTGCCCGACGTCCCCGCGGAGGGTGCCGTCCGCCAGGCCCGCCGAGGCCCGCGCGAGAACGAACCCGGCGAGCACGTCGGTTTCGAACTGCTCCAACTCCTCCGCCGAGACCGGACCACGGAACCCGCGCAGGTCGCGTACGGCCGCCAGCGCCAACCGGAGCCTCCTCCCCTTCACCCCGATCGCAGATCAACCGGACAAAGTGAGAACGCTTCGAGAATCCTGAAGTTACGTCACCAGCTCGAAGAACACCCCAAGGAGATAGAACACCCTGACCACGGGGACAAGGACTCGGCGGGGCTCAGGGGAACTCACGGGATGTCGCACAGACGAGCGTTCTGAACGTGGGTGAACACCTCGCCGAGCCGTGGGCGGGACGGCCGAGTCGTGCTTCTGTCCCTTCGCGGGAAGGAGAGTTCGCAGCTCCTGGAGGCTGATGCGGTTGAGTGGAGAGTCCCATCAGGGCGGAGGTCCGGACTGGACGGGATGGATGCCCGGCCGTGGGTGCATCGCGCGAGTCGACGCCCTGCCCGCGGAGCCAGGGCCGCAGGGCGGTGGCGGCGCGGATGCCGGCTCGGGCGGTCGCGGCCCGGGTCAGGCTGAGCGGACGTTTCTCGAGCTCACCGGTTTGGCTCATCATCCGTGACGGGCGGGCGGCTCGGCCGTTGTGGGGGACGTCGTCCGTGCCGTGGCTCCCCGCGGCAGAGTGAGTTCAAGGAGATCTTGATGTTCCGTTTCGCCAAGGCTGTAGCTGTTACCGTCGCCGCTGGTGCTGTCCTGGCAGGCGGGACCGGCATGGCCGCCGCCGACGCCACGGCAGAGGGCGCTGCCATCGGCTCCCCGGGTGTCCTGTCCGGCAACGTCGTCCAGGTGCCCATCCACATCCCTGTCAACCTCTGCGGCAACACCGTCAACATCGTCGGCCTCCTCAACCCCGCCTTCGGCAACACCTGCATCAACGACGGCGGCTCGGACGGGCACCACAAGGCCGACCACCACGGCTAGTACTGACAGCACCAAGTCCTGGACCCGGCGCGCTCGTCGCGCGGCACATCCAGCGCCGTCATCTGAACCAGCCGCAGCGTAGCCCTGTACAGATCGGCCTCCCCCTCATCCTCCAAGGGGAGGCCGTTCTCATGAGGGGGGCCAGCCAGCCAGCCGAGCCAGGCCACGGGGAGCGGGTTCCGCTCCTCCCGGTCCGCGCGACCGGATCTCGGTCGCGGTGGGTGGTGGGGCGGCCCGGTGCTACTGCCGCCAGAGCGCTCTGGTCACCGGGCCTCGCCCGCGCACGCCTTATCGGCACGGACTGCGCCCGACCATAGCCGCGGGCGGCCAGCACGCCGCAGCACAACCACAGGATTCGGCATCCCGTGTGAACGCGAGGGTCGGCGTTGACGCCCGAGGCTGACACCACCACTCCCACGAGAAGCCGCCCCGGGGATCCCTCTCCCGCGTCAGCATCGGGCACCGCGCTCTCCGCGCCGGCGGGGCTACCGGTGCACGCGAGCGTGCGGGTTCGCCGGCCTGTCGTGTGGGCAGTGACTCGCGGCGGGGGCGGTCGGTCAGGGGATGACATGACGGCAGTGCCAGGCTCCCCGGTGCGCCGGGCCGGGCGAGCCTGCCGGAGCGGCCGGCCTTGGTTGGGCCCCGGCCGGTCCGGCAGGCATAGATCCGTCCGTACGCGAGACGGTTGAGGAGATCGTGCGGGCGGTCCGCGAGGGCGACGACGCCGCTATCCGCATCTTGTTGGCCGATCTGGCCGCCGTCGCGGACACCGCCGCCCTGCTGTACCTGCGCGAGCGGCTGTACGCCACCCAGTGACCTGCGGCTGCGGTGGTCACGGCCGGCCGGGCAGCGATGCGGCGGCCGGTAGCTCGTCGGCGGCGCGGGTGAGGAAGTGGCGGGTGTGCTCCGGGTTCAGAGCCTGGGCCTGGAGGTGGTCGTACATGGTGCTGTGCTGCACGTCGGATCGTTTCTCCAGGTAGAGGTCGCTGGTGAATCGTTCCAGGTACACCGTCCCCGCCCCAGGGGCGTCTGGGAAGGGGCGTGATGGCGCGGCGGCCGTTCTCCAAATGGCCGATCTTGGGCTGGGAGATCAACAGGCGTTCAGCCACCTGCGTACTGGTCAGGCCACAGGCCAGGCGGACCCGGCGCAGCTCCGCGCCCAGCCGGAGTCGTCTGACGGTTGGGTTTCCGTTCACCGCCGCGGGCGGTGTACCTCCGGCGCGGGACTGACTGCCAGCCACGGCGCAGGAGCTGGGCTTCGGCTCCGGGATGACCTGCTGGCGGCGTCTGGCCGCGTGGAACGAGGCCGGTGTGTGGACCAGCTGCACCTGGGTGGGTGTCACCGGGGCGCACCTGCACGCCGTGGTCCGCGGCGACATTTGATGCTGTGACGGGTGGTGCTCAGGCTGGAAGGGGCCAGCCGGCGGGCTCAGCCCCAGCCCCAGCCCCAGCCCCAGCCCCAGCCCCAGCCCCAGTCATTCCCCGGGTGTGATCCGCCAGGTGCCGTGGCGTACGTCGAGTGTTGCCGTGAGGTCGGCCTGCTGCGGGAACGGAACGTCCAGCTGCCACGGCTCCGGCAGCGCGGCCAGCCTGATCGTCACCTGGTCCTCGGTGACTTCGCCCAGTGCTCCGATCCAGTGGGGTGCGGTGGCGATCAGCTGCTCGGGCAGCCATGCCCCGGGCTCGGGAACGTGCGACGAGGGCTTCTCGCTGAGATTGGCGAGCGCGCCGCCGGCCATCAGGGCCAGCAGCCGCGCCAGGACTGCGGCCGGCAGGTCGGGGGCGCGGGTTTCCAGCAGCGCGTAGCAGTCGTCATGACCTGCGAACCAGACCCGGGAGTCCTTCAGGCCGCTCAGGACCGGCTCGCCGGCGCCCGTCGTGCCGAGCACGAGCGCGAGCTCGTCGAGCTGCTCCGGGGTCACGTCGGCGGTCAGGTGCGGCGGGCAGGTCGGCGGGTTGGGGGGGGCACATCAATGGACACGTCGGCGGGCCCGTTGGCGGTCACATCCATGGACGCGCTGGCGGGCACGTCGACCAGAGTGAGTTCGTACGGCGACCAGGTGCCGTCGAGGAGCCGGGGCAAGAGGTCCCGGTCCAACACCAGGAACTCCTCCCCGAGTGCGTACGTACCAGACGCCCAGGACCCGAGGGGGTGGACCGTGCACGGTACGCCGAGCTCGGCCGCGACCAGCGAGGGCCGGAGCGGCTGCCAGTCCTCGTCGACGTAGGCGTTGCTCTCCAGCGACACCACCGCGACCGTGCCGTTCGCCGCGGCCACGAGCAGGTCAGCCAGCTCGCCCGCCCTGGCCGCGCCTGCGGCTACCCGCCACGCGCCTTCGGTCTCGCGGACGCTGAAGCTCAACGGGAACGGCAGGCGCTTCAGACCGACGCTGTTCACGCTGAACGCGCCCTGCCGGCTGACCTCGATCACTGGCCCGCCCCCGGGTCCCCACCCGGCACCACCGCGGAGCGTGCGGCCGCACGGTCGATGCCGAGCTGGGCCATGAGTTCCGCGGCGGGGTCCGGCCTCTCGCACGCCAGCAGTGCCAGCAGGAGGTGCTCGGATGTGATCCGCCGACCGCCGGTCTTCCTCAGCTCGACCAGGGCGCGGGGGAGGACGGCGCGAGCGCCGGAGGTGAAGGGGGTGCGCTTGCGCGAGGCGGGAGTCGGCAGCCGGTCGATCCCCTCGATGTCGACGCCGACCGCTGCCAGTGCGGACCGGTCGAGCGCGTCGAGAGCGGCGCGTGCGGTCTCCAGGTCCGCTCCGAGGGCTCGTGCCGGGGCGGGTTCGTGGAGCACTCCCAGCAGGAGGTGCTCGGTGCCGAGGCGGCGATCGCCGCGCAGCCGGGCTTCTTCCAATGCTGCGGTGACCGACGCGCGGGCGCCTGCCGTGAATCGCTCGAACATGGTCGTCTCACTTCCCGTACTTGGCGTGGACGGACTGTCGGGAGACGCCGAGGGCGTCTCCGATCTGTTCCCAGGACCATCCCTGCTCCCTGGCGCGTGCTACCGCGGCCGCTTCGACCTGCTCGGCCAGCCGGTGCAGGGCGCCCACCGCCCGCAAACCCACCGCTGGGTCGTGCGACCTGAGGCGTTCTGAGAGATCTCCTGCTTCCATGCTGTCAGCCTGGACTGACGCCCCTCCTTTGTCAACCTAGACTGACACCCCCGATGCTGACCCGGCTCTGCGCCGATTCCCGTACGGGCGACGGATTCCCGGGGTGTCCGGTGCCGCCGGGCGGGGTGCGCTAGTCTCGCGGGG
Organism: Streptomyces sp. NBC_00239; assembly: GCF_036194065.1. Lineage (NCBI taxonomy): Bacteria > Bacillati > Actinomycetota > Actinomycetes > Kitasatosporales > Streptomycetaceae > Streptomyces > Streptomyces sp. NBC_00239. The sequence goes on from NZ_CP108095.1 coordinate 8,415,027, forward strand.
TTTCGCGTTCAGTCCGGCCGGCGAGGGGGAGAAGGCAGCGGATGGAGTTCGAGGACCAGGTCCCCTTCGTGGTGCGGCTGGAGGCCGAGGACCGGCAGGTGCTCTTCGAGAACGGGACCCGCCTGGCCTTCCCCGTACGCCAGGTCCTGCTGCGCGAGCACGAGCCCACGGCCCACGTACTCGTACTCCTCACCGGCTGGACCAAGGTGACCTCCGCTGCCGCGAACGGCTACGAGGCGCTGCTCGCGCTCCGCGGGGCCGGCGACCTCGTCGGAGAGGGCGCCGTGCTCAGCGGGCGGCCCCGGGGTGCGACGGTGACCGCGCTGTCCCAGGTCGAGGCCCTGGCCGTCGAAGCGGAGGTGTTCCGCAGGCTGCTCATCGAACGGCCCGACCTCGCACGGAAGTTGATGGCTCTCACCGCCGACCGGATGCGCGCCGGTGACCGGCGCCGGGTGCAGTACGCGGCGCTGAGCGTGCAGGAGCGCCTCGCCCGGCTCCTGCTGGAGCTGACCCGCGGGCCCCGTGAGGAGGGCTCTCCGGGCGATCCCCGGGGCAACCTTCAGGGCGACCCCGAGGACGGTGTGCCGCTGACGCCTGCGCTGACGCAGAGCGAACTGGCCGGCTCCGTCGGCGCCTCCCGCGAGGCGGTCGCCCGGCTGCTGAAGGGACTGCGGGAGCGGGGCGTCGTACGCACCGGCCGGCGCGGCCTGGTGGTGGTACGCCCTGATGTACTGCGAAAGATGGTGCGCGAGTCGGACGGGTGACCTGCGTGGTCCCCGCCTGATTCCCGCGTGATCCCGGCGCGGTTCTTCCTGTGTGCCCCACATGCCCCGCACACGTCCCGCACGTGCCCGGCAAATACTCCCGCGTGACCCCGCGCGGCGCGGCCGGAAGGGTCCGGCGGCGGCCGTTGTGTGTACGTGGTCACACAGTGAGTGTGCTAGGTTCCGTCGCCTCAAACTCCGTTCTGCTGACACCTTTTGAGTGTCAAGAGGGTCTTCCCGGACCTACGCCACCAGCGGAAGGCAGCCATGCGCGAGCCGGTCAACCGGACCATCCTGCTCCTCGACATCGAGCGTTTCAGCCGACGCGACGATGTCGTCCAAGCCGCACTCCGGCGCTCTCTCAACACGGCGGTCGACCGGACTCTCCGCGCGGCCGGACTGGAGGCCACCCAGCAGTACCGGGAGGACCGCGGTGACGGCCTGATCGTGCTCATCAGCGGGGACGTGGCCAAGACCGCGGTGCTCCGCTCCCTCTTCACGGTGATGCCGGAACTCCTCCACGACCACAACCGGCTCGCCTCCGACAGCGCGCAAATGCGCCTGCGGATGGTGCTGTCCGCCGGTGAGGTCGCGGACGACCCGCAGGCCGGTACCACCGGCGGGCTGGTCGGCCACGACCTCAACCAGGCGTTCCGGCTGCTGGACTCGGACGTCCTGCGCGAGGCGCTCGCCGCGCGGACCGAAGCCCACAGCGTCCTGGCGGTGAGCACGCCGGTGTACGAGGGAGTGGTCCGCCATGCCCACCACGGGATCCGCCCGGAGCTCTTCCGGAACGTCGACGTCCCCGTCAAGGACGGGGTGCTGTCCGCGTGGCTGTACGGGGAGGCTGCGCCGGCGGCGCCCGGACCGCAGGAACCGCCCGCCGTGCGGCAGCCCGGCCCCCAGCCGGTTGCTCCCCAGCCGGTTACTCCCCGGTCGGTCGCCCCCGAGCCGGTTGCTCCCCAGCAGGCCGCTCCTCAGCCCGTGGCGCAGCAGCCGGTGGCCCCCCAGCCGCCGACGCCCGTCGCCACCGGCGCCGTCTTCCACTTCCACGGCGGCGCGCCGGTGGTCCACGGCTCGCTGGTGGGCGGCGACCTGCACGGGGTCAGCGGCGGGCAGGTAGCCGGGGACCTCGTACTCGGCGGCTCCGTTACGAAGACCGGCCCGGCGTCGTCCGTGGCCGCGACCCCTACGCCCGCGACCGCCACGCCCGTGGACATGACGGCCGGAGTCGCGGACGCGACTGCCGTGGACGGGGGCCGACAGTGAACGTACCCGGACAGCAGGCCGAATCGGAGGCGCAGGCGGTCATGCCCGGCCAGGTGGCGCGGGATCCCGCGGCCGAGCCCGCACCCGGGCCCGCCGCGCCGCCGCCGGGGTCCGGCTCCCAGGCCGACGCGGTCCCCGACGATCCCTCCGAGGCGGAGGCCGAGACCGAGCACGCCTGGAACTCCCGCCGGGACCTGTTCCGGCACAGCCCCAACATCATGCTGGGCCGGTCCGCGCAGCTGGGCGGCTCGCTCGTCGGCGGTGACCAGCACGGCGTCAGCGGGGGACAGGTCACGGGTGACGTGATCCTCGGCGGCAGCAAGGTCGAGTACCACCTCGGTGGCGACAGCGAGGAGCGGTCCGGAGAGATTCCGGCAGCCGAGGTCGACGTGCTGGCGGCCCATTTCGTCTACCCGACGTGCGCGGATGCGGATGCGGATGCCGACACCCACCCGGGGCCCACCGCCACCCCCGCCCCGGGCCAAGGCGGCACCGCAGGCCCGGAGTGGGAGCCCGGAAGCCCCTTCGACCTGGCGCTCGCCGGGCTGCGCAAGCACCGCGTGGCCGTGCTGTCCGGGCCCGCGGCCACCGGCCGTCGCACCGCCGCACTCGTCCTCCTGCGCGCGGCGGGCGCGTCGAGCTACCGGGCACTGGACCCGGCCCTGCCCCCGGGACGTCTGGCAGGGGAGCTCCGCGACGGCTGCGGCCACCTGCTCGCGGATTTCCCCGCCGACGCCGAACGGCCCCTGCGCGAACACCACTTACGCTCGCTGACCGAGAAGCTGCAAGCGTCCGGCGGACACCTCGTCATCGTGGTCGGGCCGCACCCCGTCGTCCATGAGGGCATCGGACACATCCCCTGGCAGCCGCCCGAGCCCGCGGCACTCATCCGCGGCCACCTCCGACACAAGGACCTGGCCGGGCGCGACGCCGGTGAACTCCTCGCCCTCCCCGAGGTGCAGTCGGTGCTCGGGCACCGGCGCCCGGTGGCCGAACTGGCCCGCCTCGCCGACCAGATCGCCGCCCACGCCCAGGGCACCGTACCGCTGGCCGACCTGGCGGCCTTCGGCCACTACGCGGCGGAACGCCAGGTACGCGAATGGTTCGACGGCACCGGGCAGAGCCTGCACGACAAGGCGTTCCTGATCGCCCTCGCCACCTTCGACCAGGCGCCCTACCCGCTCACCGCCGAGCTGAGCGACATCCTCTTCGGCCTCTTGCAGCACACCGAGAACCCCGAGGAACCGGCCCGCATCCCGGTGTTCGGCACCTCCAGCACCCAGCGCGTCGAGAACGCCCGGGCGGACCGGTACCAGGAGGCCGAGGAGTCGGAGTGGGGTCCGGTCCTCCAGACGATGGTGCAGTTCCGGGACCCCGTCACCGCCGTCACCCTGCTCCGCGAGGTCTGGACCGGACACCCCTCCGCCCGGCCCGCGCTGGTGGGCTGGCTGCGCAGGCTGGCGGCCGATCCCCGGCCGGTCGTACGCACCCGGGCCGCCTCCACCGCCGCGGTCCTGGCACAGGCGGACCTGCCATCCGCCATGGCGCTGCTGATCCGGCCCTGGGCCTCCGACACCCGCTTCCGGTCCCGGCTGGCCGCGGCCAACGCGCTCGCCCTCGCGCACGGCTTCGGCGCCCCCCACGTACCGCGCATCCTGCGGGAGTGGTGCACGGCCGCCGACCACCGCCTGCGCTGGACCGCCGTACGGGCCTACGCGCTGGTGGGCGAGGCTTTCCCCGCGGAGGCCATGGAGGCGCTCACGGCCGCGGTACGCGGCGGCGCGGGCGCCGCCGGTGGTGGCGGTGGCGGCGGAGACGCGGGCGGCCGGGGAGACGGCGGCGACGGGGCCGGCCGGGGCGGCGCCCGCGACGAGCTCAACCTTCTCGCCCAGTCCGCGGCCACGCTGCTGCTCGCCGCCGGACAGGACGCGAGCGGCCGGCAGGCCGGGGGAGCGGCGGCCGAGCTGTGGCCCTCGCTCGTACCCCTGGCCCGCGGCGGCGCGACACGCGAGTTCGTGATGCGTACGGTCGTCCACGCCGGCGGCCCGACGGACGGTGACGGGGTCACCGGCCGGCCGCTGCTGCTCGACCTGTTCGGCCGGGCCGAGGCCACTCCCGGCACCCCCGGCGCACTGCTCCGGCAGTCGCTGGCCGTGCTGTGGCGCAGCGTGCTGACCGATCCGGTGGCCTCGCCCTCGGGACTGGCGACCCTGCGCCACTGGGTGCGGTGCTCGGGCCGCGACCCCGGTGCCGAACGCGCCCTCGCCGAGCTCCTGCCGCTGCTCGCGGTGTCCGCCGAGGACGGCAGGCGGCTGCGCTACCTGCTGGAGAACGTACGGGATCCGGCCGCCCCGGGCGCCCCGGCCAGCGCGGCCGCCCAGGCCGCCCACGCCGACCAGGCAGCCCAGGCCGGCCCGCCGCCGGCGCCCGTGGCACAGCGGCTGCTCGCCGTCCTCTCCCCGCCACAGCCGGCCGCCACCGCCCCACCCGGGCCGAGCGCGTAACCGCGCGGCCGGGACCGTAACCGCACAGCCGGGGCCGTAGCCATGCAGCCGGAACGGTGACCGCATGGCCGGGGCCGTAAACCCGGGCACGGAACCACGGCCCCGGCCCGCCCGCCCCCGCTCCCGCCTCCGCCCGACCACGCCCAGCACCTGCCCTACCCCGCAGCCGGTGATCTCCACAGCGGCCCACCGCCGCCCCGACCGTCCCAAGGAGAAAACGCACGATGATGAGCCCGTCGCACCAGTGGCAGCAGGACGCGAACCGTCACTCGCAGCTCGTCGACCCGGTCGTCACCATCCAGGAGCTGTCCCGCTTCAAGCCGCTGCGCACCACCCGCATCGACTACGCCCTGGTCTTCACCACCGCGCACGGCGACCGTGACACGTACCTGCCGCCGAACCGCCCGAGCCGCACGGAGCTGGCCACCCGGCGCTGGACCAGCGTGTACGAGGTGGACATGGGCCTGCACGAGGCCGAGGGCGTGCTCGCGCTGCCCAGCAGCGACGACGCGTTCCTCTTCGAGGTGTCGCTGAACTGCAGCTGGCAGGTTGCCGCCCCGGCCGACTTCGTCGCGAGCGGCGAGCGCAACGTGCCCGCGATGGTGCAGCGCCTCGTCGACGGCCTCGTACGGCCGGTGCTGCGCGGCCACGCCATGGAGGACAGCGCGGCCGCGGAACGGGAGGCCCAGCGGGCCCTCGCCGCGGCCGGGCCGCTGGGCGCGGAGGCCGGGCTGCACGTACGGTGCGGCATCCAGATCCGCCGGGACGAGGCCGCCCTCGAGCACGCGCGCGAGCTGCGCGCGATCGAGTACGCCCGCCAGAAGCTCGACCCGCGGCACGCGCTGCTCATGCGGGAGGACGAGCTGGCGCAGGAACGGGCGCTCGCGCAGAGCGCGCAGCAGCACCGGCTGGACCTGCAGAACCAGAACCTCGGCCACGAGCGGGAGCTGGTCCGCGCCGGTCAGGAGCTGGAACTCCAGGAGATCGAGGCCCGGAAGATCGCCTACTACGCCTACTACCTGGAGCGCGGCGGCCCGTCCGCCATGGCCTTCCAGCTGGCCCGGCGCCCCGAGGACACCCGGCTGATCATGGAGAACCTCCGGGAGGACCAGCTGCGCGCCATGAACAACCAGCTCCAGGTGGCGATGCAGGCTCTCGGCGGCGGTCCGGGCGGTCTGGAGGAACACCAGCTGGACGAGCCGCGCAGGCTGGCGGCGAACGTGATCAGGGAGGTCCTCACGGCCAAGCTGGCCCCCGCGCCGGTGACTCCGCAGGTGCCGCAGCAGGCGCTGGCCGCCGCCGAGGGTCCGGCCGACGCGCACCCGGGCCCGGGGGAGGGGGAGGGAACAGGCCGGTACGGGGTTCCCGCGCCGGCTCCCGCCTCCGATGCTCGCCTGGACTCGGCGCAGGGGAAGACGGGTTCGGAGGGACATCAGGACGCGCCGGTCCCGCCGGTCCGGCCGGAAGAAGGTCCCCTGTTCGGCTACCCCGCACCGCCCGCCGGCCGATGACCGCCGCCGGGACACCGGAAGCCGCGGCCGGTGCGGCCGTCGCGGCCCCGCCGCCGGACCTCGTACCCGCCACCGCGGAGCGGCTCCTCGCGGATCTGCGGCTGGAGGCCGCCCGCGCGGACACCAAGGGCTCGGTGCTGGTGGCCGCCCAGGGAATGGCGGCGGCCGCGCTCGTCGGCGTCCTCACCGTACGGGGCTGGCAGCCGGAATCGCTCTCGGCGCTCGGCCGGGTGATCTGGTGGACCGGCACGGCGTGCTTCCTGCTCTCTTTGATCTCGCTGCTGATGGCGGTCATCCCCCGCTACCGGAGCCGCAGTTGGCGCCCGGGCCTGCCGCTCACCCACTTCGCCGACATCCACAGCGCCGCCCGCCTGGGGCAGGCGGCGCTGGCGGAGGCCCTGCGCGACACCGAGCGCGCCCGGGCGGCCGCCGTACTGCTGGCGCTCACGGAGAACAGCCGGATCGTCGCCGGCAAGTACGGGTGGCTGAGGGCCGGCATCGCAGGCTTCACCGCGTCGGTGATGCTGCTGCCGGGCGCCCTTCTCGTCGGCTGACCGGCAGCCGACACGTATCACCACGACCCAGGAGACGTACCGTCATGCCCGACCCGCACTCGCACTGGCCCGAGGCCACCCCCGACCCATCAGCACCCGCCTACCCGGGCGAGGCGCCCCCTCCGTACCCGGGCGAGGAAGCACCGCCGTACCCGGGCGAGGCGCCTCCTCCGTACCCGGGCGAGGAAGCACCGCCGTACCCGGGCGAGGCGCCCCCGCCCTACCCCGACGGACCAGCACCCGCTTACCCGGGCGAGGAGGCACCGGCGTACCCCGAGATCTCGGCACCCGCCTACCCGGGTGAGAAGGCGCCTCCGTATCCGGGTGAGGAGGAAGAGGCGCCGCCTCGCCCCGACGGGTTAGCCCCCTCCTACCCTGACGACCCTGCCCCCGCCTACCCCGGTGAGGAGGCGCCGCCCTACCCCGGTGAGGAGGCGCCTTCGTACCCCGAGGATCCGGCACCCGGCCTCTACTACGAGGCGCCGCCCGTCTACCCGGGCGACGGGGGGCCCGTACGTCAGGAGCTGGGCGGGGGAGCGGGGGAGCCGGAATCCTCGGACGAGTGGATCGACGGCCCGGGAGGCGGCACCCGGCTGCCGGACGCGGCCCCCGCCGCAGAAGTCAGCAACGGCCCGGACTCCGGCCCTGAGCAGGGTCAGGGTCATGACGGGCTCGACGGGGTCGAAGGTCAGGACGACCTCGCTCTGCTCACCGGCCGCCGCCACCTCAAATCCCAGCAGCGCGGCATGGACAGGGCCGCGCTCTGGCAGATGGTCGCGGCCTTTCCGACGGCGCTCGTCAGCCTCGGTGTGGTCTTCATCGTCTTCTCCCTCTTCAACCCCCTCGCCGGACCGGTCGCGGCGGTGCTGTGGGTGCTGTCCGGCCCGCTGGTGTTCCAGCGGAAGGTCGAGGCGGTCATCGCCCGGCGCATGCTCGGCATGCGCGAGCCCACGCCCGCCGAAGCGCAACGCCTCGACGCGGTGTGGAGCGAGGTGACCCGGCGTGCCGGGGTCACTCCCGGCACCTACCAGCTGTGGGTCCAGGAGCGTGCCGAACTCAACGCCACGGCCGCCGCGGGCCACATCGTCGGCGTCACCCGGCACGCCATGGAGCGGTTGCCCAACTCCCGGCTGGCCGCGGTCCTCGCGCACGAGCTCGGCCACCACGTCGGCGGCCACACCTGGGCCGGCATGCTCGCCGACTGGTACGCGCTGCCCGCCCGGACGGCATGGCGTCTGACCCTCCTCGGACTGCTCCGGCTGCTGCGGTCCGACCGGCCCGGGGTCATGGCCTGCGGCGGCTGCCTCACCCTCGTGCTCGGCTACATGGTGTTCGCGCTCACCTTCATGGAGTCCATGTGGTGGCTGACGGTCCCGCTCGCGCTCGGCCCGCTGCTCGTGGCCTGGCTGCAACGGCAGGCGGAGTTCCGGGCCGACGCGTATGCCGCCGGGCTCGGCTTCGGGCCTGAGCTGGAAGCCGTACTCGAAGCGGAGCACCAGTCCCTCCCCACCCCGGAGCCGGCCCCGGACCAGAACCCGACTCCGGCTCCGTACGTGAACCCGTACGCCACCCCGACCCCGAACCCGTACGCGACCCCCACCCCGAACCCGTACGCCACACCCAACCCGTACGCGAACCCGCGCCCGCCCCAAGCCCAGCCCCCGTACGGCGCGTACGGCACGTACGTCCCTCCAGTCCCTCCGGGTCCTCCGGTCCCGCCCGTGGTACCGGTCCTCGAAGCCGCGTCCCGTATGCCCGTACGCACGGCGCACACGGACTTCGCCGGCCGCCTGCAACGCCTCCGGCGCGCGCCGCTGCCCCTTCCCCGGTGACGGGTGGGGCACGGTGAGGGGATCGGTGGGCGACCGCCCCGCGGCGGCTCCGCGGGGGTCAGCCGCGGGGTGCGCTGCGGAGGCGGTTCAGGGCCGTGCGTACTTCCGTGGTCTGGTCCGCGTCGCGGCCGAGCCGGGTGACGAGGAGGGGGTAGAGGTTGGCCAGGGTGTCGAGGGCGGCTTCCGTCCGGCCCGCCGCTGCCTGAAGGATGCCCAGCCGGCAGCGTACGTCGAGCACGAACGCGTCGGCCGGGTCCTCCTTCGCGAAGGCGTCGGCGAGGGCCTGGTAGTCGGCGAGCGCCTGCTGCCGGTTGCCGAGCCTGAGGTGGCAGTACGCGGCCTTGGCGCGGCAGTCCCCGGCTTCGGTGGCGCGGTCGGCTCCGGCGGCCGTCAGTTCCGCGGCGAGGTCCGTGTAGAGGGGGAGGGCTTGTCCGAAGTGGCCGGCATCGTAGAGGGCGAGGGCCTGGCCGATGCGGATCTCCGCCGGCAGCAAGGGTGCCGGCGACACCAGCCCTGATGTGACCGTGGAGGAACCGTCGGCGTCGTGGCCCGGCGGAGAAGCGGCGACTGCCGCCGTGGCCGCGGTGGCGGTGATGGGCTCGCAGTGGGGTGCCAGCCGGTCCAGTACCGTGCGGGCCGACACCGGACGGTGGTCGGGGTCCTTGGCCAGCAGGTCCATCACGAGCGCCGCGACGTCCGCCTCCAGTTCCGGCCGCAGGTCGCTCAGCGGGAGGGGGCTGCGGTGGTGGTGCCCGTCCATGACGGTGGCGGCGTCGCCGGTGAAGGGCGGCTCCCCGGCGAGCATCTCGTAGAGCAGGCACCCGAGGGCGTACAGGTCGGTCTGCGGCACGATGGTGCCGCCGAACTGCTCCGGAGCCATGTACGCGACGGTGCCGAGGAGTTGCCCGGCCCGGGTGAGGCGGGGGTGGTCGGCCCCGAAGACCGCCGCCACCCCGAGGTCGAGGACCTTCACGCGGCCGTCGTCGGTCACCATGATGTTGGCCGGCTTGAGGTCCCGGTGGATCACCGGGTCCGCGTGCAGCCGGTGGAGGACTTCCGCCGTCTGCCGGGCGACCGACAGGGCCTGGTCCGTGGGGAGCCGTCGCTCGCTCTGGAGTATCTGGCCGAGGTCCCGGCCCAGGACCAGTTCCCAGACCATGTAGAAGTCCTTCGGGCCGCCCCTGAACTGCGCGTCGAGGAGTACCGGGATGTTGGGGTGGGTGAACCGGGCGCCCAGCTCGGCCTCCCGGCGGAACCGGGCGACGATGTCGTCCACCGTCAGATGCTGGCCTGGGGGACCGGTGAGCTGGTCCGGCCGGATGACCTTGATGGCTATGGACCGCTTCAGCTCGCCGTCCCAGGCGTGCCACACCTGCCCCATGCTGCCCTGGCCCAGCATGGTGCGCAGCTCGTACCGGTCGTCGATGGTCCTCATGCCGAAGGCCGCCCGTCGTCGGGCGCGGCCCCCGGAACGAGCCCGTCCGCGATCTCGGCGAGCGTCCCTTCACCGGGCACGCTCCAGCTGACGGGGCCGCGGGTCGCACTGGGCGCGTCCTCCCACTGGGCCTGGCGCCAGATCTCCCGTACGAGTCCGGTGGGGGAGTAGGTCTGCTGGTCGGCCTCCCAGAGCAGGGGGTGGCGCCGGTCGTTGGTCCAGGTGGCGAGGTAGCGGCGGGGGTCCTCGCTGAGCCACTCGCCGATGGCGCGTTCCTCGGCGGGGGTACTGGCCCGGTACAGGAGGCGGGTGCCGATGGGGATGCGGTTGTGGTCGACGAGGAGGGCGACGCTGTCGGGCCGGCGCGTGGCGGTGGGGCCGCGGCGGCCCGCCGTCCAGCGGGCGGCGGCCCGCCGGAGTTCCGGCAGGGCCGTGTCGACGAGTTCCCGGCACTTGTGTTCGTCGGCGAACACGCTGGCCAGGAAGAGGGTCGGGCCGTACAGCCGTGCCACGGCCGAGGCCAGGACGCCCACGCAGATCCCGGTCCACTCCCAGGCCTGGGCGCGGCTCTCCGCGGCTCTGGGGAGCGCCCATTCCTCGTTGGTGTCCGGGCCGAGGGCCTGGAAGACGAGGTGGCTCAGGAGCAGTTCACCGTGTTCGATCACCTCGCCTTCCGGGCGGGACACGGTGTGCGCCTGCTCGGCGAGGGCCGTGCGTATCTGGCGGTGGAGGAGGACGGCTTCCCAGATCTCCCCGGCCCGGGCCCGGTCGAACAGGCGGGTGTAGGCGCCGTACGGGGCGGCCCGGAAGAGGTACTCGGGATCGCCGGCCGCCCGGGCCGCGAGGGAGACGTCCGGATGGGCGCAGGCCAGGGCCAGGGCCGCCTCCTGCACCGTGCAGCCGACTTCCGGGGCCGGCGGCGTCCCGCCCTTGCGGTACACGTACTGCTTGTTCAGGGAGAGCGCGAAGTCCTCGCGGATGGCCTGCTGCCGCGGGTCGGTGGCGATCTTGTCCAGCGGGTCCGTCTCGTGTTCGTCCGCGGTGGTGTGCGCGAGCCGGGAGGTGAAGTCGGTCGGGGCTCCGCCCACGCAGATGACGCGGAGCGTGACGAGGGCGTCCCGTGCGGTGGCGGGGTCCCGCTCCATCGCGTGGGCGATGGACGCGAGGGTCTGCCCGCCGTTGACGACGCGGGCGTTGGCGAGCGTCAGCCGGACGGGTTGTCCCTGGGCGCGGCGGGCGAAGAACTCCGTGCCGACTGAGTCGCACAGCACGGTGATTCCGTTGTTGAAGTACCAGAAGTTCTCGGGCTGTGCAATGAGACCTTCCACCGCGGCGGATTCGGTGCGGTCCCTGTGGTCCGCGCGGGAACGCCGCTGCTGCGGCGCGAACAGGCGGTCGCCGTGGCTCGCGTACCAGGCGGCCGGCTCGTCCACGGCGACGTTCGCGACGTACGACTGGTAGGGCGTGTCGGTGCTGAACCAGCCGTGGGTGAGGGTGGCCGTGAGGTTCACCGGGACGGGCCGCGCCCGCAGGCGTGCCGCCGTGTGGAAGTCGGCGAGGCCGAGGGTGTGTACGCGGACGGGGGTGCGGTCGCGGAACCCGAATTCCTCGCCCACCCGCGCCAGGCGCTGCTCCGCCTGGTGTGCCAGACGGCCGTCCCCGGCCAGTGCCGCGACCAGGTGCACGGTACAGAGGGGGGAGCTCAGGGCTTCGTCGATGCGGTTGCGGAGCCGGTGGATGCGGTCGTTGGCGCCGTCGAGGCGGTGTTCGGCCAGGCTCCGGAGCGCCGATACGAGGTGCAGGGCGTTGGATTCCGTCAGCACTGCTCGCCCCGATTCGCTCCATTTCGCCTGGATGAACCAGATGTCGGATCCGCTCGGCGAGAAGGCGATGGCGTCGATCCCGTAGTCGCCGGGTCCGTCCGTCACCGCGGCCGCGGCCTCCTCCGGCCCGCAGCCGGTGAGGATGACCACGGCCTGGGCGGCCAGGGCGCGGGAGAAGAACACCATCTGCCGTACGTCGTCGATGTGGTGCGGGACGTCGTCGGTGTCGATGAGGGACGCGAAGGTGTGCCTGAGGTGGTCGCGCACGAAGCGCACTTCGCCCGGGACCATGCCGGTGGCGGCGTCTTCGTTCATCGGATGCTCCGTTCTCCCGGGCCCTGCGCCGAGCCGGGCCGTGTCCCGCTGAGCTGAGGGCCCTTCGTGTGCGGGTCCTTCGTGCGCGCCGTCGTACTCGGGCCGCTGGCTCAGTCGTGCGCGTACTCGACCGTCAGCGGGCTGGCCACGACGCACCGGGGTGCGTCGGCCGTGGCCGGCAGGTCGGCCGTGACCTTGGCGTACCCGTACACCCGGGCCGCACTGCCGACCTGTCCGTGGCGCGCGTCGAGGGCGGCCAGGAGGTCCCTGACCCCGCCGCCGCGCAGGTCGGTGGCGGGGGCGGGCACGTCGACCGCGACCGGATCGTGTTCGAGTGACAGGGCCTGCATGACGCGGCCCGCGCTCGTCAGGAAGGTGGTTCCCACGCTGGAACCGCCGTCGATCCCCTCCAGCGGCAGCCCTTCGACGTCTACGGGTGCCTGGCCCAGGAGGTGGCGGGCGGAGCCGTGCATCAGCAGACGGCAGCCCGTGGCGCGCTCGTGCTGGGGGTCCTCTCCCGGCGCGGGGTCGGAGAAGAGGACCATGTGCTGGTAGGTCCCGCGCGGTGTCACGCAGTGCAGCGGCGCTTCGAACCACACCCACTGGCCGGGGCGCAGGTTCGGCTCGGTGAACCACAGGGCCTTGTCGTTGAGGTGCTGGTCGACCCGCTTCAGGCGCTGGAGCCGGGCGCGTTCGGCATCGGCCGCGGCCGCCTCCACGTCGAGACCGCCGACCGGTGTGCTCAGGCGTATCGCGGCGGGCCGGGAGAACCGCCGCGGCTCCGGCAGGAAGGTGCTCAGCTTGCCGTCCGACACGTATACGAACTCGCGCATTTCCGCCCCCCGGGGTGCCGTTCTCTCCGAGGTCATCCTGCCATCGGCAATCCGTCGGCAGCGGGCGATCGGGAGATCCTGTACGCCGCCGGACCGGTGGCTCCTGCCGTGAAGTCGTCAGGCAGCCAGTCGGTTGGTCGGCCGGTCGGTTCCGTCAGTACGTCACGTGGAACTCGTTGCCGGCGGCGTCGAGGAACTCGCCGGGCTGCCCGGGCTCCCCGGACTGCCCGGCGCCGTACGGGGTGATCTCCAGCCGGAGCCTGTTGCGTGCCGCCTTCGGTGCCGCGGGCGGTCCCATCACGAGCGAGACCGGGCTGGTGGGAGTCCGGCGGAGCCGGAAGCCCCAGTCCTGGGATTCGGCCGTCGGCCAGCCGGCCCGGGCGGACCAGAAGGCCTCCTGCGCCTCGCGCTCCTCCACGGACACGTCGAGGCAGATCGCCACGAGGCCGGAGTCGGCGAGTACGCCGGGGTGGCCGGGGCGCAGCACGCAGAACTCGTTGCCCTCCGGGTCGGCCAGTACGTCCCACGGGACGTCCCCCTGGCCGATGTCGACGCGGGTCGCACCGAGTGCGAGCAGGCGCGCGACCTCGGCTTCCCAGCCCGGCCCCCCGGCCAGGTCGAGGTGGAGGCGGTTCTTGTGCGCCGGCTTCGGCTGCTCGGCCGGTACGAAGCGCAGTCGCAGGCCGCCCGTCCGGCCTTGGGTCGCGTCCTTCCAGAAGCGTTCCATGTCCGCGACGTCCAGCGCGTCGATCACGATCCCCGTCAGCATCCCGTCCCCCCAAACCGTCGAAGCCCTCGAAGCCCTCGATGGCGTAAAAGCCGTCTCGTCCGACACCCTGCCGACCAAGATCGCCGAACACAAGACCCGCGGCTCGACCCGGCCGGCTCGACTCGGCTCGGTCCGTGGGCGGGCGGGGGAGTGGTTTGACCCCTGTGGTGCCGCCCGCATAGCTCTCACTGGTCAATGTGGGGCCGGGCAGGTGGGCGGGACGTCGAGGGGGCGCGCTGAGAATGACGGGTGGTGGGGAGCGGCCGAATGGGAGTCGGCAGGGCCGGGGGCGGCCGGGCAGGCGGCGGCTGGGCCGGGAGTTCGGCTGGCTGTGGGCGGCGTACGCGGTCAGCGCGTACGGGTCCGGCCTGGGGTTCGGGGCGCTGCCGCTGATCGCCGTGCCGGTGCTGGGGGCCCGTCCCGCCGAGGTGTCCACGCTGTCCGCGGTGGGGCCCATGGTGGGCGCGCTGATCGCGGTGCCGCTGGCGCCGTGGGTGGAGTTCCGGCGCAAGCGCCACGTCATGATCGCGATGGACCTGACCCGGTTCGCGGCCATGGCGGCGATCCCGGTGGCCTACGCCTTCGGCCGGCTCGGCTTCGTACAGCTGCTCGTGATCTCGGCCGTGGTCGCCGCCGCCAAGATCGCGTTCGGCGCGGCGAGCGGGGCGTACCCGAAGGCCCTCGTACGGCCGGACGACCTGCTCGTGGCGAACGCGCGGTTCGAGTCCACGAACTGGAGCTCCATCGTGGTCGGGCCACCGCTGGGCGGGGCGGCGATCGGCCTGTTCGGCCCGGTGGTCACCGTGGTGGCCGACGCGCTGAGCTACCTGCTCTCCGCGCTGGGCATCGCCGCGATCCGCGGCCGGGAGGAACCGCCGCGGCAGCCGGCCGGCAAGAGCCCGGTGCGGGCGGGCGCACTGCTCGACGGCTGGCGGCACATCATGGGCGATCCCGGTCTGCGGGCGCTGTACCTCAACAACATGCTCGTGTCCGGTCTGATCATGGCCACCGAGCCCCTGCTGGCGGTGCTCCTCCTGCGCCAGCTCCACTTCCCGCCCTGGCAGTACGCACTCGCCTTCGCCGCGCCCTGTCTCGGCGGACTCATCGGCTCCCGGCTGGCCCGCCGTGTGGTTCACCCCGGTGCTCGCCACCTACCGGCTCGAACGTACGCCCGGGCATCTCGTCGCCCGTACCCTGTCGGCCTGGTCGGTCGGCCAGCAGGCGGCCATCGCCGTGTGCACCGCGCTCGGCGGGCTGCTCGCCGCCGCCACCGGCCCGCGTACCGCCCTTGCGGTGGCGGGACTGCTCGACCTGGCCACCCCGCTCCTGCTTCCCCGGAGTACGCGGACGGCCGAGCAAGAGGGGGAAAACGAGGTGCGCGCGATCTCTTCGGCGCCGGCAGGCTGCGCCGGTGAACCGTGAACAGATTTCCAGCATCGCCCTCGGTCAGCGCGTCGGCGATCTCGCCCTCCGCGAGTACCCCGGGCAGCACCTCCGCGAACAACGCCTCCCGCTCCACGGCGTACCCCTTCCGTGTGACTCTCCCCGGCCCCGGAGCAGCAAGAATGACGCAACCCGCCCCCGCCCGGCGGAAGTTGGGACACTCCGGAGGCCGCGAGCCCTACGAGGCCTGCGGCGGGTCTGCCGGGAGTGGATAGCTTGGGCGCCCACGAGCCGTAGAGCAGCCTGGAGGAAGCACGCATGTCCCACTCCGAGTCCGACTCACCGCAGCACCGCATCTTCGCCATGCTCGACGCCGATGGTGACGGAGTAGTATCCCGGACGGAATACCTGGGGCGGGTGGACCGCGTGGCGCTGGCCGTGGGCCGCGACGCCGGTCATCCGGCCGTCGTCGCCTCGCGGGCCGCGCACGAGGCGGTCTACACGGACATGGACGGCGACCAGGACGGCCGTGTCACCTTCGAGGAGTACCGTGCCTGGGTCGGGCACGACGCGTTCGAACGGTCCTGCCGCCGTGCTCTGGGTTCCCTGTTCGACATCGCCGACGTCGACGCCGACGGGCGCCTGGACCGTACGGAATTCACCCGCCTGCGCGCCGCGGCCGGAAACAGCGAAAGCGATGCCGCCGCCGCTTTCGACGGTCTCGACACCGATGGCGACGGACTGCTGGACCGGGACGCCTATCTGGCGGGGATCCGGGACTTCGTCATCACCGGCAGCTCGCCCATGGCCGCCGCGTACGGGACGGATCGGCCGCTGCTCGACACCCACGGTCGATAGCTGCAGTCGGCAGTGCCGGCCGCGTCGGCATCGTGATGACGGACTTCCCCGGCCGGGGTCTGGTGAACCCGATCATCGACCAGAACGAGGACAACGCCGTCAAGGGCGGCAACCGGATGATCTGGCTGGTCAACGGCGACAAGACCTACGCCAACAGCCTGTGCAAGGGCCGCTGCACCGTGCGCGGGCCGGAGTTCGACACCAAGACCGGTGGCCTGGTCACGCAGCGCCCGTGCCAGTCGAGCCTGCCCAGCAGCCACCAGTGGGGGGCCGAGAGCCTTCGTACGACGGCAAGGGTCACTTCTGGGTCAAGGCGAGCAACGGCAGTGCCTGACCGTTCCCTGCAACAACGGCACCCCGCCGGGCTCCGGCACCCCGCTGTTCTGGTGGGACTGCGAGACCCGCTGGTTCTCGGGCAGCTAGATGTGGAACATCATCCCGACCAAGCCGGCCACCGATTCCGGATCCCCGCCGGCTTGAAGGCACGCCGCCAGGCCGTCCTTCCTTCCGGAGGGGCGGCCTGGCAGTCGTTCGCGTGCATATGGTCTACGGGTCTACGGGCCTACGGGTGTGCGTGCCCCTGTGCCTGCCTGCGGACCGCGGGTCAGGCCACGGCGTCGAGGATCGGGGTCCAGGTGGCGCCGGTGAGGACTGCCACCGCCTGCTTCTCGGAGAGCGGGGGAGCGGCGCGGGTCGGCTTCGGGGTCTCGGCGCCGCTGCCGCCGCCGGTGCTGTTCCACTGCACCATCTGGAGCTGGGCGCCGGTCGCCTTCATGGTCACCGTCACCGTCCAGCGGTGCGCGGTGCCCGCCCCGGCCGGCTGTTCGGCCGCGTTGCGCTGGGACATCACCACGGCCCCGCCGGGAACCGCGGCACTGTTCGGCAGCTCGCTCAGCTCGCAGGTGTCGCCCTCGGCGCGCGCGGGAGTCTGCTCGCAGCTCAGCCCGTCTCCGTCCGCGAGCGGCAGCTTCAGCCGTACGGCTTGTCGGGCATGTTCCCGGTCGGGCGCTCGCCGGTGCTGCTCCGACGCCGCAGCGTGAGGAACGTGCGTACCAGCACTGTCTGGGCGTAGGCCGCCGGGCTGTCGGCGGCGGCCACCCGGCGCCAGTGCACGTACACCCGGCTGAGGGTTTCCTGAACCAGGTCCTCCGCGAGGTGCGTATCGCCGGCGGCGAGTGCGTACGCCGAGCGGTAGAGGGCCTTCGCTCTCGCTGCCACGAACTCCAGGTACGCGTCCTCCTGTGCTGATTTCACTCGGTCCCCGCCTGTTCCCTCGTTCTGTGATCCCCGTGCATACCCCCCTTGACTACGTGAGACCTCGGGATGTCGCGCGGCTGGAGCGCCTCCCTTCGAACGTCTTCGCGGAACGCGCCCTCTTCCCCGGTGGCCCGCCGGGATTCAGGAGCGCGGCGGCAGCTTGTCGTGGATCTCCCGGACAGTCTCGCCGGTCGCGTCGGTCTGCGTCCGAGGGGGTTCGCCGCCGGCGCCGTAGACCTTCATGACCCTGAGGAAGCGGGCCTCGGCCCATTCACCGGTGTCGGGAGTCGATTCGGAGAAGACCCGGAAGGGCACGACGTCATGGTCGTCCTCGTCGTAGGGGGAGGCGGGGTGCCTGAGGTAGAGGGTGATATCGAGGGTGTAGGGGTCCGCCTCGGGGGTCGTCCCGGACCAGGTGGGCTGAGTGACCCTGATCGACCTGATCTTGTCGAGACCGGTGGCTTCGAGGGAGTACGTCGCGGCGTTTGCGGGGACGGCGCAACCGTCCCCCTGGTAGTCGGCACCGCTGTACAGGGTGACCTCTCCCGGCTCTGCTGGCTGCTGCATCGTGCGTCAGTTCCCTTCGTGTGGTGGGCGCGGGCGTCGGTCGGCCCGTGCGTCATCTATCTGATCGTGTCCGGGCGGATCTGACGGCCGTGCTGTTCCGTGCGGGCGGGGAGCTCACCCGATCGGCGAGCGGGGCCGTCCCGGACTCGGGCCGCTTCCCGGCCGCCCGGGTGTGCCCCGACGGGCGCCCCGACCCGCGCCTCGACACGGAGGTGTAACCGCCGATACAGCGGCGCTATAGTGCCGCGATATCTCGCGCTCCCAGTCTGTGAGGCAAGCCCGCGCCGGAGCGTTCCGGCCCCCCTCTCCTGGGAGTTGACCCATGCGTCGTCGCCTCGCCGCCGTCCTGGCCGCCTCTGCCGCCGCACTCCTCGCCCTCGCCACCCCGGCCGGCGCCGCTCCCGCCGACAAGCCGCAGGTCCTGAGCAGTTGGACCCAGCCCACCACGGCCAGCTACAACGCCTGGGTGTCGGCGAACAACAACAAGGGCGCCTGGTCGGCGTACGGATTCGACTGGTCGACCGACTACTGCTCCAGCTCCCCGGACA
This sequence comes from Streptomyces sp. NBC_00239, assembly GCF_036194065.1. Lineage (NCBI taxonomy): Bacteria > Bacillati > Actinomycetota > Actinomycetes > Kitasatosporales > Streptomycetaceae > Streptomyces > Streptomyces sp. NBC_00239. The sequence continues at coordinate 8,433,249 of NZ_CP108095.1, forward strand.
ACCCCTTCGGCTTCCCGTTCCAGACGGCTTGCGCCCGCCACGACTTCGGCTACCGCAACTACAAGGCCATCGGCACCTTCAGCTCCAACAAGTCGCACGTCGACGACGCGTTCTACAACGACCTCAAGCGCGTCTGCAGCGCCTACTCGGGCCTGAAGAAGACCTCCTGCGACTCGACCGCCTGGACCTACTACCAGGCCGTCAAGGCCCTCGGCGTCAGCCCCGCCGTCGACGGCACCGCCGACACCAGAACCGCTGCCGCCCGCTGAGGAACGTGACGGCGGGCCTGCCGGCAGGCGGCAATCGCCATTCGGCAGGCCTACCGGTCTGTTACGGCACGGGGGAGGGTGTCAGCCCTTGCCCGTCGTGTCGGTCAAGAGGTCGGCCAGGCCGGCGGGGTGGCTGAGAGCCACGCAGTGGCTCGCGGCGATCTCGTCGGGGACCACTCCGAGGCGTTCCCGTACGAGCCGGCGCAGGAAGCCGGGCGGCAGGAACCGGTCCTCGGTGCACAGTACGAAACGGGTCGGCACGGGCGGCCAGGCGTCGAGCGGCCACGGCTGGGCCGATGCGGACTGCGACGGGTGCGCCCGTTCCCTGCCGATGGCCTGCTCGGCGAGCTCGCGGGGTACGTCGTGGTAGAACGCGACGTAGGGGTCGGCGCTGCCGGGGAGGCCGCCGTCCCGCAGGGCCTGGCTCCGTACGGCCTCGCCGTAACCGGTGTTGCTCCACCACTGGTCCGGTGATTCGCCGGGCGCAGGCACCATCCCGGCCACCAGGACCAGCTCCTCGACGGGCCTGCGGACGGTGACCAGGGGCGCGGTGAACGCGCCGAACGACTGGCCCACGACCACGAGATCACGCCGGTCGCCGACGGCCTCGGCCATGGCGTCGGCGTAGTCGTCCAGCGTCAGCGAGTCGTCGTCACCCGGAAGGTCCGGAGCCACCACGTCGTGCCCGCGCGCCCGGAGCTCCTGTTCGACCAGATGCCAGTACCAGCCGACGTCACCGGCGCCGTGGATCAACACGAACGTACTCACCGCATGGCTCCGTTCCCCAGCACAACAGGAGCTCCGGCTCCGATCGAAGCCACGTCGGACCGCTTCGGCAGTTCGCCATCGCCCACCACTCCAACCTCACCGCTGGCCATCAGTCGGACAAGGGCAGCGTGCCCGCAGTGAGAAAGAACGTGACGGCGTAGGTAAAGCGACCTGCGCGCACGGCATCGTCGAACTGGGCTACGAACCGCTCCGCGTCCACGAGGTCGAGGTGACCCCGGGCTGCGGCCGTGTGTGCCCAGGAGCGCAGGCCCATGACATGGTCGGCCGCCGACGGGTCGCGCACGACCAGAGTCTGGGCTTCCACGATGATGTCGTGAAGGCCGCGGGCCGCAAGCAAACCGGCGTGCCGGTGGGCCAGCGAGCCGTTACGCAGGCCCACGTCAGCCCTGAAGCGCAGCACCCGGCGGGCGAGTTCCTGGTCGCCGATGTCGAGTACCTGGGTGTCGTAGTCCGGGTCTGCCAAGGCGACCCGGCCGCCGGGGCGGACCACCCGCAGCAACTCGTCCAGCACCCGGGCCGGTTCAGCGACGTGCTGCAGGACCCGGTCAGCCCAGGCGCCGTCGAACCGACCCGCTGCGAACGGCAGCCGGTGCCCGTCCGCGACAGCGGCGTGCGGCAGTCCTCGGTCCCGGGCCTGCGCGATCATCGTCAAGGAGTTGTCGACCGCGACGACCTCGACGCCACTGCGCGAGCGCAGGGCCGCGGCGGCGTCCCCGGTACCCGCTCCGACCTCGAGGAACAGCCCGCCGGGCTCGGCACGCAGAAACTCTTGCAACCGCTGCTTGTAAGCGGCGTAAAACGGCTCCGCACTAAGCCGGTCCAGGACCTGAACCCACTCGGTGGGCCGGGGCTGCGTGTCCACCGAAGTGAAACCGTGAGCCAAACCATGATCGTTCATGGGAGCACGCTAGACGTGCTCACCAAGGCGGTGAACCATCCCAGACAAACACCTGCTCACCGTCGACGGTCTCCCAGAACGGGTCGGTCGAGAGCACCCGGGACAGCCGCAGGATCCGCCGGTAGAGGTGCGACAGGGCCTCGGCCTGCTCGGCTGAGCTCCGCCGCCTGACTTTGGTCCGACCGGCTGGATGTGCCGGTGGTTCGTGCCGGGGTGCTCCGCGGCGCGGCGGAGTCGAGGTTATGAAGGGTATCGAACGGAATCGGATGGAAGTTCGCCATCCGATCATTCCCGCACATCAACCTCAGGAGTCGCATGATGCGCCCCATCGGAGCGGCCTGCCTCGGCACGGCCACGCTGGTCACCCTCCTCGCCTGCACCCCCGTCGCGGCCGCCGCGACGGACACCGGTTCCGCCCAGGCCAGAGACAAGGCCCGGAACATCACACTCCTGGCCGAGGTACAGCAGCTGACCCGCTTCCCCGTCACCCCCGGCAGCGTCTCGCAGGGCGATCAAGTCGTCGTCCGCTCGGACCTCTTCGACGAGGCGCACAACAAGGTCGGCGAGACCCACGGCACCTGCACCACCACCCGGGCCGGCGCCGATGAAGCGGAGCAGTGCGTCGTGACCTACGTCCTCCCGGGCGGCCAGCTCACCGTGCAGGGAATGTACTTCAACTACCTCGACCAGGGTCCCTTCGACAACGCGATCACTGGCGGCACCGGGAAGTACAAGAAGGCTCGCGGCTGGGTCCACTCCGACACGATCGCCACCACCCCCAAGGTCGTGAGGCGCTTCACGATCCACCTCGCCTGACGAACCCAGACGTCCACATAACCCCGGAATCCGGCCTTCTCCCCTCGCGTCGCACCATTGGAGACGGTCGTACGAAAGGAAGTGCGGGTCAAGGGGATGCGGCCAGCCAGCACCGCTCCACCAGCCGCTTCCCCCTTCGACCGCACCCCCTCGACCTTCGCCGGCACCGCTTCCAGGCCCTACAGCCGGCAGCCGGTCAGCTCTGCGCTGTCGGGCGGACCACGATCTCGTTGGCGTCCACGTCCGCCGGCTGCTCGATCGCGTAGGCGACCGCCCGTGCCACCGAGGCGGGTGCGATGCCGACCTCGTCAGCTCCGAGGTGCGCGAATGGTGGCCGCGGTTCGAGGTGGGTGGCGGGCCTGGGGGCGATCTATCCTCTTCCCCTGCCGATTTTGTAGGGGGAACAGCGTGCAGAACGCCATCGTCACGCCCGAGGGCGACCGGATCCGTTGGGTCGAACTGCCGGGGCGCGAGCCGGTCCGGGTCTACGTGCACGGCCTCGGGTCCACGGCCCCGGCCTATTTCGCGGCCTCGGCGGTGAATCCGCTGCTGGCCGGACACCGCTCGCTGCTGATCGACCTGCTCGGCCACGGGCACAGCGATCGGCCGGCGCACTTCACGTACACGCTGGAGGCGCACGCCGACGCGCTGGCCGCGGCGCTGACCGCGGCGGGGGTGAGCGGTGCTCAGGTGATCGGGCACAGCATGGGCGGCGCGGTGGCCATCGTGCTGGCGGACCGTCACCCGCAGCTGGTCTCCCGGCTGGTGCTGGTCGACGCCAACCTCGACCCGGTACCGGCGGGCCCGGCCGCGCCGGGCAGCAGCGGACTGACCTCGTACACGGAGGAGGAGTTCCTGGCGGGCGGCTGGGCGGAGGTCCGCGACCGGGTCGGGGAGCACTGGTGGTCGACGATGCGGCTGGCGGGACGGGAGGCGCTGCACCGGACGGCCGTGCACCTGGCCCGCGGCACGGATCCGACCATGCGGGAGACCCTGCTGACCCTCACGATTCCCCGGACCTTCCTCTTCCCCGAAGCCGACGGCGAACTCCCGGGCGCCGACGCGTTGACCGCGTCCGGCGTCCGCGTCCAGGCCATCCCGTCCTGCGGCCACAACATCATGCTCGACGCCCCGGACGCGTTCGCCGAAGCCACCGCCAAGGCCTTGGCCTGACGCCACACGCGCCGGGGGGTGCGGGATCGCCCCCCCGGGGGGTTCCGTACGCCGTATCCGCCTCGCCGCGTCCGGACTGCGGTGAGGGTCCCGTCCGGAGGCGGCGGATGGGCGGTGCTTTCGGCGGAGCTGTCAAAGGGGTGCCGGCGACTACGAGCGCTGCCCGGCCTCCTCGGCAATCGCCCTCTCAGACGTTCAGTCCCCGGTCGTCGGGGGCTTGCTCACGGCTCGGTGGTGAGCACCAGGACGGAGCCGGCACCCACCGTCAGCGTCTGTCCGCTGGTGAAGTTCTTCGTCACCGTGCCGACCTTTGTGGGGAACCCGTTGGCGTCGGTGGTCGGGGTGGCGCCGTCGGTGTAGAGGTACTTGTTGAGGGTGATCCACCCAGTGGGCTCGGTCAGCCTCACCGCCTGTGCGACGGACGTGCGGTTGACGAGGACGAACGTCCAGCCCCCGCCGGGCAGTTGTGCAGCCAGCACGCGGACGCCCGTCGGCTCGGCGGGCGCATGGATGACGGACCCGGACGGCAGGTACCGGGTCAGCAGACTCCAGGTGTAGAACCACGGCCGTAGCGCCGTGGAGTGGGCCGACACCTTGTCAGGGTCGTCGTTGCCCCGCCCCCACATCCCGCAGAACGTGGTCGAGGAATAGCCGTCGAGGCACCAGGCTGCTGCTCCGTCCACGCCGCTGCGGGCTTCCTGCACCGCCAGATCCGCCATGCGCAACGGCTGGGTCGTGTCGAGCGCGAAGCGGTAGTCCTTGCTGCCGTCCGGGTACTGAAGCGCCTTCGTCCCCGTCTCCCCCAGCAACACCGGATCGTCGAGCGTCGCCAGCCGGATCTGGGACACCGCCTCGTCCATCACGGGCTCGACGTACGCCGGGTCCGCGCCGTACAGCTCCTGGCCGTAGAAGTGGGCCTCGCTCGCTCTCAGCAGGCCGCTCTGTGCAGAGCGCAGCCACCAGGAGTTGTTGCCCTTCCAGGTGCCGGTGTTCATGCCGGCCTGTGTCTGTGCCAGATCGTTGAGTGAGTCCTCGATGGTCGTGCTGTTGTTGGCGATGTGCATCGACCCGATCGAGTGTTCAAGGGTCGAGGAGGCCACGGACAGGCGGAGGTACTTGCTGCCGGTGATGCCGGAAGCGGTGTAGGTGTAGCTCCACATTCCGCCTCCATCCTTGCCGGTGACCAGGGCGACCGGCGTCGGCGGCGCGACTGCCAGGTTCTTCCAGACCGTGCCGTCCAATGAGGTCTGGAAGGTGATCGCCGTGTCGGTGGCGCTGTCCGCGTAGATCTGCGCGGTGAACGTGTTGAGTGCGGCGAGCTTCCAGACCAGGGCTGCGTTGCACCCGGAATTGCACTCGGGTGCGGTCTGGCCGCCGAGGTCACCGCCATAGGAGCTGATACCGGCCTCAGCACTGTCGGCGCCGGAGATGACCGTTCGGGTGGTGTCCACCTCGGCGGTTGCGAAGGCGGACGCGAGGGCGGTAGTCGCTGTCTGCCAGTCGGCGTACGTGTAGGACTTCGAACCGTTGGCGACGTTGGGCTCGTTGACACCGACCCAGTACGCCGGCGCGGCGCCGGCGGCCTGCAGTTGCTTGACCAGCCTCGTTTGGACGGCGGCCGTGTTCGGGGAGGTGTAGGTCAGGTTGTCGATGCCGAACAGTCCGCTGACAACCGGCACGCCCTCGTCCACATAGTGCTTGATCACCTTCTCGGCGTTCAGGTAGGCGGCGCTGGTGAAGTCGTAGGTGCCGCCCGCATCTGTGCCGCTCCAAAACCAGGGCAGGTTGAACATGACCCGGACCACGCCCGGCTTCATGTAACCGGTGCGGGACACCATCCGATTCCAGTCAGCAGTGTTCCAGCTCGTGCCGCTCGGCGGCTGGGGGTTCTGGTTGTAGCCCAGTCCGATCCAGTGGCTGCTGACCACATCGTCGGTGGTGGCGGCGGCACTCGGGGCCGGGGCTGCAAGCCCAGTGCTGAGCGCTGCCGCGGCGGTTATCAGGGTCGCGCACAGCGCCCGGCAGACGGACCGGGCGGGCCGGAAACGTAAGAGCGATCGGGAGCGCATGGATTCCTTCCAGCGTTGTGTGTCGGGGGAGGGCAGGTCGAGACACGCCCTCCAGAGCAAGATGGGCATGGCTCGTGGTGCTCCGAAACGTCCACAGCTGACGGCCGCCCCGGAAGCCGCTCCCTGCCCGATAGGCGAGCCACCATGCAACTCGCCCTGGTAGAAGTCCAGTTCAACCATGAGATGCGTGACGGCCCTGTCCTAGCATGACTCACTTCGGCTGCAGGAGTCACTGCGTTCGGCGGACCGGCTCGGGTAGACCCAGAACCCGCGGGCTACCAGGCCAGATAGACCAGGCAGACTCCGGCGCCATGTTCTCCGTACAGACGTCGCCCAAACCGGCTACTGATCCCCCGACTGATTGACCAGCAGGCAACCCCGACCACCACCGACCTCATTCTCACCGCGCACGACGGTGCCACCTTCGACTTCGCTCATCTGGCCGCGGCGCTGTCGGGGCTGCGCTACCGGGCAGACACGGCAGTACACGTCACCGAGGGGCATTGGCGCCGCGACACCGCACTGCCCACCGACCCGGACGACTACACCCGCTCGTTCCTCGGATACGTCCATTCCTGGCGCGGCACGCCCGAAACACATGACGGCGAACCGGCGAACACAGCATCGGCCAGCGACCCTGAGTACCGCCGCCACCTCGCAGTGCATTGTGCCGCCATGGATCCCTTCGTCACCTGCTACGTCACCGCCGCTGCAGAAGTCGAAGACGTGCAGGACTTCCACGACCGTCATCGCGCCGGAGCCGCGGCCCTGCGGAACGCCGACCTGGAGCAGCTGGCCGGCAGTGATCCTCGGTACGTAGCCCCTTGGGCCCTGTCCGCTATCACTGCAATCCCCCTCGACGCCGGCGAGATCGACGCCTGGTACGAGGCCCACTTCGAGCAGTGAGAGTTTGACCCAGCACGTTCTGTGACGGGTCCCAGCGAGAGCGAGAGCCTGCTCGTTGGGCCCCGGCCGAACCGGGAGGGGAGCTGCGCGACCGGGCCGAGTCGGTGATCACGGCCTGGGTTACTCCTTGCAGTCAGGGCCAGGCTCACATCCAGTGGCGCTAATGTGCTGCTCCGCTTGAGCACCCATCCGCCAGCCAGTGCCTCAGCTACGTTGAACCTGACAGCCATGCCGCTGACCCTACGCGGCCGCCACCCTTGTGCCGGACGGCACGGCGGCCATCACGAAATGTCCGCCACAGCCGATTTCGCAATCCCCATCAGCACGGCACCGCAGCGGCGCGCAGATGCCCCTCACCCCGTGCCGGCGTCCTGACGACCCGCGTGCCGAAGACGTGGACGGCCCGGTGCCGGGACAGGTCTCAGGCGCGCCCATTCCCAGACTTCACTCCCGGCTGCGCCTACATGGCCCGGCTTTCTGCGGGGCTGTGGGCATGGGCGCGTACGCGCTGTCGTCGGGCAGGCGGAGCGGCGGGCGTCGCGGGGGAACGGCTTCGCGGCGTCACGGTCCGGAACCGGAGGGATGCGTCCGGCGCTCAGCTGCTGGTGATCGTCGGGGCGAAGGAGACACCGAGGGCGGCTGCTGTCACTTCGTGGATGGCGGTGCGTACGCGGTCGGAGGCCCATTGGCCGGATGCGACGGATGCCGTCCCGATGAACACCTGCGGGTTATGGGTGTCGGGGAGGGCGAGGGCGTGGAGTTTGGTGGCGTGGATCAGCGCGATGAGCGGTGCCGTGCGCTCGTCCGGGCGGGCGCCGTCCAGGACGACGGTTCGCGGCCGGCCCCGCAGTTCCCGCTCGGGTGCGCCGTCCGCTTCCGGGTAGCGGCGTACGGGGACCACACCCAGTATCCGCCGCCCTGCTGCCAGGATGCCGCGGTCACACAGGCTGCCGACCGCCGCCTCCAGAGCCTTGGAGCGGTCCCTGCCCAGCCACTCGGTCACCCGGCCCACGGTCCGCTCGCCGCGCCACTCGCCGATCAGACCCATCCGGCCGTCGAGGAGCGCGTCCCCGGTCGGTGTCGTGTCGAGGAGGGACAGGTAGCGCTCCGAGACGCGGATACGCCCGGCCAGGACCAAGTCGATCAGCAGACCACCGGCTGTTGCCCATCCGACCTGCGTCCGGTGTCGTACGGCACCGGACGCGTCGTCCGTGGCGAGCAGCACGACTTCCTCCTGACTGAACAGCAGGTCATCGAGCGGGCGAGGAACCCCGTGTTTTTCAGCTGCACCGGCACCAACAAATCTTGCACGTGTGGCGGCCAATGCCTCTAAAGCTGCACCAGCCCCGCGCCGAAAGGGCGCGCGTGGGCGAGGCCCGGTGCCAGAGCGCTCTGGGGCAGAACCCCCGGGTCGGAAAGCCCGTCACCCCTTCCGCAGGCGGCGCACGTCGCCCGCGTCGGGGTCGCCGAGCAGCGTGAACAGTTCGGGGTGGCTGCGCGTGCCCGCGACCGACAGTCCGTCGGCCGAGTCGCAGGCCTTGACGTCGAGTTCGACGCCCTCCCGCCGGTACTCCTGCCGCTCCCGGAAGCGCCACGTCCCTGTGCCTGTGCACCTCGCCAGGTCGAAGTGCTCTGCCTCGTAGGCCAGGCGTGTCACCTCCGCGCGCCCGTCCGGATGGAGGACGACGGTCGCGCCGTCTCCCTTCCAGGTGCCGACGTACCCGCTCGAGCCCAGCTCGGGGGCCTCGTACGGGGCGAGCCAGCCGCTCTGGGGCCCCAGCACGGCGACCGCCAGGATCAGCGCCGTCAGCCCGCCGGTCACCGACGCGCCCCACTTCCACCGCGCGCTCTCGGCCATCCGCCGCCTGTGGAACCAGACCGAGGCCAGCAGCGGCAGCACGCCGCTCGCCGCGATGACCGCCCAGCACTGTACGTACGGCACGTCCAGGAGGACGGCGGGGGCGAGCGCCGCCAGGGCGGATAGTACGAGCAGCCAGCCCGGCACGACCACCGCGCGTGGCAGGCGGATCCGGCACCGGGTTGCCCGCGACAGCAAGGCGACCGGCTTGGTCAGCAGCAGCGCGTGCAGCACGCCGAGCCCGAACGGCGCCACCGGCAGACAGCAGCACAGGAAGAGCAGCGCACCGAAGGCTCCTCCATATCCGGCACCGTAGTCGTCCTGGCTCTGCGTGTGGACCACTTGCACGATCCCCGCCAGGAGGACCTGCCCAGCGCCCACCACCTCGGCCCCGGGCGCGGCTGTGTACCACCAGCCGGGCGCGGCCGCTCTGCCGTCGCCCTCGCCGACACTCTCGTTCCCCACGAAAACCCGCCCCCGAATTGAACACGTTCAACAGGGCAGACCGTACACCTTCCCGTCGGGGCTGCCGCAGCGGGCTCGGCCTGGGCATGTCGGCACCGGCGGACATAGTTCGGGCTGTGGACCTGAGACCGGAGTTGCTGCCGCCGCCTGTGAGCCGGCGAGGGCTGGACGAGCTGTGCGCCGAGATCGACCGGATCGCGGACCTGTGGGCCGCCCGTTCGGAGGTGGCGGACGAGGCGACGCGGCGTTCAACGCGATGACCGGTCACCATTACGTGGCTCTCGACTTCGCGGAGTACGACGGAAGCAGGAGCCTGCAGGAGTTCGCGAAGGAGGCAGCCCGGCCGGCTCGTCCCGGGTGACGATCTTCTGGAACGACGGCAGCAAGACGGTCATCGAGGGGTCGTCCCTCTCCGGTGACACGCGGTACTACAGGCTCGACGGCGGCGAGGTGGTCGGTGGAGCTTTCGCCGGCGGGTGGGCGCAGGGGGGGGGGCGGCCGGACGACGACTCCCGTGGCCGAGATCGGCGCCGCCTGCATTACGGGCGGCGTCATCAGCTACACCTCGACAGTCGATGACTTCGCGGTTGGCGACGTGTAGAAACCCGGACGGGGCATTCCCCGGCCTGCCCCGACGTGGGCCGGGGCCTGCGCCTGGGCGAGATGGTGATGGGCACCTGCCGGTTGGTGAGCCGCCGGTCAGGGCTGAGGCATTCTCGGCACTGCCAGCTCCTCATTTCGGGGTGTCCAACCCTGGCCGGTGATGATCCATTGCAGCTTCGACCGCTGTCCACGGTCCCTCCTCGTCTGTCCGGATATCGCCGCTGCGCCTGGACGTCACGGCCGAGGACGTACCCCAGTTCGGTCAGGGGCCAGCTGCGGCGGCCGGCTGACAGGCGACTTTGACGACTCCAGCGCGGGCCACCACCACCTGGTGGCGGCCCGCGCTGACGTGCGTCCGGGGAGCCCCCGGGTGCCCCGCCCACGCGGCCGGGGCACCCGCACGTCAGGACGTCGGGACGGTGACCGAAGCAGCGGAGTATTCGCCGTACCAGCCGCGGTACGGCGGGTTGAACTTGCCTCCAGCCTGTGTGCCGAAGATGTGCACGGCCATCGTGGGCTTCTCCTCCGGGGACGTGACGGCGTACTTGTACACGGAGGCCAAGTCGTCGCGCCCGTCGCCGTCGAAGTCGCCGCTGGTCAGCTGCATGCTCTTGGCGGACCCCCAGCCGAGCTCCCTCCACCCCTGGAGAGGAGCGTTGAAGGCGCCGTTGGCCTGCGAGATGAAGGTATGTACGCCGACCGAGCCGTCCGCGTAGTCGTACAGGGCGCCGATGTCGTCGCCGCCGAGACCGTCGAAGTTGCCGCTGACGATCGTCGTCCGCTCACCGCTACCCCAGACACCGGCCTCCACCCTCCAGGAGCCGAAGGAGGCATTGAAGGTGCCGTCCGCCTTCGCGGTGAAGGTGTGGAGGCCGAGATCGCCATCGGCGTAGGTGTACAGGGCGGCGATGTCGTCGCGCTGATCGCCGGTGTTGAACTTGCCGCTCACGATCTTCATCTGGCTCGTCTTGCCCCAGCCGGGGAGGCTGTCGAATGCGCGCACCGGTCCCGTGAACGTGCCGTCGGGCTGGGCGAAGAACGTGTAGAACGACCAGTCGTCGCCCGCGCCCGCGCGGGTGTAGAGCGCGGCGACGTCGTCCCGCCCATCGCCGTTGTAGTCACCACTGGTGAGACGCATGTTGCTGTAATCGCCCCAGTCGGAGTTGGCCTTCCAGGACTTCAGGCCCGGGAAGTAGCGGCCGTCGGGCTTGCCGACGAACGTCTCGAAGGAGAACGACTTCTTGCCCTCGGCATCGAGGCCGTTGTCGTTGAGGGTGACGATGTCGAGTACGCGGTCGCCGTTGAAGTCGCCCTTGACGGACTTACGGGAGAGCGCGGCCGGGCTCTTGAAGTCGGAGTGCTTGGGGTTGCGGAACGTGTTGTACGTAGTTGCCCCGAAAGTGAACGGCTGGTTCATGCCCTTGTCGTTGACGCCGCTGTACTCGTACAGGAACGGGATGTCTGTCCGATTGTTTAGGGTCAGATCGTTCTGCTCGCGCAGCCAGTCCCAGTTGGCCTTGAACTCGAGGTAGATCCGCGGATCGGTGATGCGCAGCGCCGACTCGTCGGCGACCCCAACGGCCGTGTTGTTGAAGTTGTCGGAGCCGGTGTGCACGACACGGTGTTCACCGTCGGTGTCGTCCCAGGACAGGAGTACGTACTTGGAGTGCAGGCCGCCCGAGATCCCGTTGAGCTGGTTCGTCGTGACCGTCCACAGCTGGACGTCCCGGTCCGGGTGCGCCGCGTTCGGTTCCAGGGCCACCGCCTTCGCCGAGGTGCCGGCCGTCACGATCCGGAACTTGCACCGCTTGCCGTTGGCGCCGACCTCGTCGACCTTGGCCAGGAGTGCGTTGTCGACCTCGATGCGACCGCCCCACGAGGCCATCGCGATGTGGACCTCCGGGCCGGTGGAGCAGTCGAGCGCCTTGATGCTCCTGGCGACCGGGTCGTTGAGCACGCCGCTGTCGCTCCTGGCCTTCCGCGGGTAGCGCCAAGCGGCGACCGTGCCCCCATGGCCGCTGAAGTCGCCGGTCCCGGCGGTGTCGACCTCCGGCCAGAGGCTGTTAGCCCCGCCCGCGAGCTCCTTCGCGCGCATGGTGTTCCAGGTGTGCTCATACCCTTGGTAGATCTGCGCGTCGCCCGAGCTGATGACCATGTTGTCCGCGAGCCCGGGAGTGCTGCCACCCAGGTTGTGCGAGGACTGGACCACGACGTTCGTTGTCGTTGTCTTCGTCTGGCCGTCGTACACCTCGCTGAATAGCCAGAACTTGTCGTGATTGATTTCCTGGGTCTGCATGCAGCCCCGATTGCAGAGGACCACGCGCGGCTTGCCGTCCGGGGCGTTGCCGAGAGCCTGTGCTAGGCGGGCAGCCTCCGGGACGATGGTCGTTACCGGGGGGATCGGCTCCGTCGAGGAGCCGTCGCACTTGGACCTGAACTCGCCCCATGGGCAGCGCTCGCTCAGGACCCGCACATCGACCTTCCTGTCGTTGGCGGCGGTGATGAGCGCGTTGTTGACTTCCTTGTCCTCCATGTCGTACAAGGACACCCGGATGCTGGTCGTCGAGGTCGCCTGGCCGATCAGCTTCAGGAGCCGGTCCTCGATGGCCCGGTCATGGCCGGCGGTGCCTCGCGGAGTCGGCTTGTTGAACACCACCTCCAGCGACGGCGCGGTCTCCGCCGCCGCCGACGGCGCCGATATCGACACGACAGCCGCTGTCATGGCGCTCAGCGCCAGCGCGGCAAGCCTTCTGATTCTCAAAGATCCACCTCAGTGCCGTTAACGTCTGCGGCCCGCCGGAGCCCGGCGGGCCGCAGAATCTTGACGGAACGTTACGACATGGCGATGACAAGGTGAGCGCCGGTTCGGCCGAGGGTGACGCTGGAGGGGGTGGTGGTTGGTGTGCTGCAGCGGCAAGTCCACCCTCGCGAGTACCTGGCCGGCCACGCAGGTCTTGGAGCTCGATGCCTTCCGGGCGATGGTCTCGGAAGGCTTATCCATCAAGTACAGCGTGTTGAACTGAGCCACCCTGATCGGGTGACTTCCGACTGTGGTTTGCCGGGGGTGTGAGTGTCTTCCGGGGCAGTCGGCGACGGGGCCGCAGCATGGTGTTCCCAGGCCCTGCCGGTCCGTGTCCCTTACCTCCGCCTCGCCGCACGCCGTTTGGGCGTCATCTGACGAGAGCGTGCGCGCGACTCAGGGCTGCGCCTGCTTCAGTAGGCCCTTGACGGACACTTCCGAATTCACGGAGATCCAGGTGAGGCCGTACCTCTCGGCCTCTCTTTTCAGTTCGTTCTCGTCCAGGCCTTCGTATATGTCGTAGATCGACTGGCTCTTCTTCTCTTTCTTGAAGTTGAACGAGGAGATGAAGGCATCTGGCTCGACTCCCGGAGACCAGTAGGCCGCCACGTACCGCGGCTTGCGCGTCACATTGATCAAGTTGACGTTGTAGCGCACCCTGCCGTGGTGTATGAGGAGCTCACCGCAGCCGGCGGGTGGGCAGTAGTATCTCCCTTCCGACTTAATCCAGGAGAGTTTTTGGTAACCGAACTCTTCATCGAGCCTCCCGCGGTCCTGCCTCAGGACGGCGAACTGGAGAACGGCGTCCAGCGTCTCGTACCTGGTATTCTTCGGGAGCGTGATCACCTTCTCCATTTTGAACTCTTCACCGGAGTCCAGTGTCGACCCAGGACCCTGGAACTGCCCGGCTGAAATGACCTCACCTTTGACTTTGCTCTCGAAGGCCTGGGCCTCCGAGGCCCACTGCCATCGCACGCGCTCCTCGTCGTCATTCCATTCCTTCATTCCCTCGCCTGACGCGGAGAACTCGGCCAAGTACCCCCGGACCGTGTAGTCGTCGACGACGATGTAGACCGGGATCCCTCCGGTGTTCTTCGCGTAGAGTTTGAGGGGGACGTGAATATAGGGTGAGTCGGCGTCTGTCTGTGGTGTCCCGAATTCCGCATTGAGCACGAAGTGTAGGGGGGCGACAATGGGTTGATAGAGAATTGAGTAACCCAGGCTGATGGCCGTCAGGAGCGCCGTGGCGGTAACACCGGCCGCGAACTTTCTTGGGTGCGGTATCCCTCTCCACACCCTTTCGTGGATAAGGGTGCGGAGAGCCCACAGTGACCAGAGCCACAAGGCGAGAACGAGCAGGACAGTGGCTATGAATTCTTGTTCCTGCAGCCACAGGAAGAGGAGAAGGGTCGTGGTGGCCAGCGCCATGAGCACGCCGAGAAGGACCAGCGCTCCGGATAGCCTGACCTGCCGGCGGCCCCAGTAGTCGACGACCGCGGGCAACGCGATCCCTTGAACTATGCCTGCCAACAGGAACAGAGCACCGACCAGACGTTGCGCGAACGTCAGTGCTCCCCAGGCGTCTGCCCAGCCGATGACGACGTGCAGAGCCAGCGAGCCGAGCAGCCCCACCAGCATGAAGGCGATGACCACACGCCGCCTCCAGCCCTTTTCGTCGGGCCAGACGCTGCTGTCGCCGCCGCGCCAGTAGACGCGCGAGCGGTCGTCGAGGTCCATGTCGTCGGGGTAGCCGAGGCGGCCGAGTACCCTCCGCAACTCCCGGAGGGACCAGGCGCTGCCCACGGTCTTGCCGAGGATGGTGATCCGGCGCAGACCGCGCCGGTCAGGTGGCTCGACGACCACCCATGGTCGTATGCCCATGGGGCCAGGCTCGCCGTCCCGCCAGTCATGTGCACAGCGAGCTGCTGCGTTCGAATGAATCAGCGGTTCGGACGAAGGTGCCCCAAGCCGTGGGCGAGACCGCGAAGGAGGGGCGGGTGGTGCCCTTGGAGTCGCGGACTTGGACGGTGTGGGGGCAGGTGGCGACCTCGACGCAATCTTCGTGCTGTGGTGCCCCGACCACACCACATGCCCCTACGGCAGGTGCAACAACACCACCTCTCGCTGAGGAGCCCCGCGCAGATCCGCCCGGTGTCGGCGGGCGCGGATGTTGCGGCGGATGTGGCGCTCGCGGGTCGGCCTGCGCTGCCGTCGATCGCCTGGGCAGCGGCCAGCGGGAGTCGGACGCGGGTGTACATCGGGCGCTCCTCTGTCGCGACCGGCTACTGGACGGTAATCTGTGTGGCCGTCTGCGTGCCAGGGGGGAATCGCATGGACAGTGCCGCGAAATTCGATGCCGTCGGTGAGCACGAGAAGACCCGTGCAGCGCTGGCCGCCGCGACGGAACGCTTGGTGCGACTCCTGCGCGACGTGCGCGACTTGGACGCGGCGTCCGGAATTCCGGTGTGGTCGGTGGGCGATGTCGGCTCGCACCTCGCGGCCGTGTTTCTCGCGTACTGCTCCGCCGCCACTGGCGACGGGGCCATGGACTGGGACAACATCCTGCCACCGGGTGACGGAACGCTCGCAGAGCGGATCACGGCCGTGAACGCCACGTCCATCCGTCTCGTCGCCGGCGCGGACCGCGCCCGACTGGGCGATTTCGTCACCGAGCGGGGCGAGACATTCCTGCGGGCCACCGCCGGCCTCGCCCCGGACACCCCCGTCGACGTGCCTTGGTTCGGGAAGGATACGACGTTCACGCTGGCCACGCTGACCGGACTGATGCTCAGTGAGAGCCTCGTGCACGGACTGGACATCGCGCGCGGGGCCGACCTTCCTTGGCCCATCGCCCCGGACGAGGCGCGCCTGGTGATCGGGCAGACGATGCCGACGCTCATGCCGCTGGCCCTGGATGCGGCGCGGGCGCGGGGTGCCAGCCTCGCATTCGACCTCTCCATCAAAGGCGGTCCGCGGCTTGCGGTCGTCGTGGCCGACCAGAGGATGACGGTGACCCGCGACGCCCCGCCTCGCCGCTACGACTGCCGGATCACCGCGACACCGGCCGCGTTCCTACTGGTCTCCTACGGGCGTATTCCGCCCTGGAAGGCGATCGCGCGCGGTCGGATGCGGGCCGGTGGTCGCAAGCCCTGGCTCGCCGCCCGGTTCGGACAGCTCACCGCCACTCCATGACCAGCGGACCGTGCTGCGCCGGCCGGCGCGCCCGCCTGCCGACCGGGGCCGGGCGCTCGGGCGAGTGCGGGAGGCCGTCCGGCGGGCGTCGTTTCCAGGCAGTGGGGATACGTAGGGGCGGAGGCCATGTCCGGTGTGGTGCTCAGCCGCCCCGGCTGAGCACCGGATCACCTTGGCCCAGGCCGAGGACCGCTCCACGTACATGCCTTCACCTGGGGCCTCGACAAGGACCGCGCCGCAACGGCAACGGCCACCGCGGCTGCCGGCCGAAGTCGGCACTCGTTGACGCCTGACGCCTGACGCCTGACGCCTGACGCCTGACGCCTGACGCCTGACGCCGGCAGCGCCGCTTCGCCACCGTCGGGAGGCGCCCGGCCGGCCCACCCCGGCCGGAGCGTACGGCAGGCCCAGCGCTCGGCCGCTGGTGTGATGTTGATGGTGTGGCAAGGTTGTGGGCCATGTGGGCCTTCGAGGCCTGTGAACGCGAGAGGGGTATGTCATGAACGAGGCCGAGCTCAGGGCGCTGTTCGACGAGATCGACACGGACGGTGACGGGCGGATCAGCATCGTCGAACTGGCGGAGGGGTTCAAGGCCGAGGGCGCCCAAGGGCACCTCGCCGAGGAGGTCAAGAAGGCCATGGCGGCCGACGCGAACCGCGACGGGGTCCTCGACTTCGAAGAGTTCCGCACCCTGCTGAAGTAGCGGCAGGCCTGACAGGCCTGCGCATGCCTCCTGGGCAAGCTTGGGGAGTCTGGGCAAGCCACCCGCGGGGAACGGGCTTGCCCGTCCCTGCCACGGGCATTGGAGCGTGGGGCCGGAACGTCCGGCTCCGCGCCCGGGCCACAGGTTCGGGTCGTCGTGTCCATGCCGAAGACGCGCCCGGGAAGGTCGCCTTGCACCTGGTCGTCGTGCTCACAGGAGACAAGTTCCCAGTGCGACGCCGCGATCGACGTCATCCGCCCTACGTCGAAACTGCGACTGCGCCGTACCCGCTCGATGTACGGCAACTCCGACGGCCGACTGTCGATCTCCAGAACGAACCGGATCGTCCCCCGTTCACAGCCGCCTGAGCCGCCTGAGCCGCCTGAGCCGCCAGTGTGCCACGCCGCGGGGACGGCCAAACACGGTCGGTCTCGAACACACCTCGGCCTCGGTGGACGGGCAGCCCCGCACCTACACCCTGCGGGTCACGCAGGTGTACCGACGCGAAGCCGGCGTGTGGCAGGTGGCCCACCGCCACGCGGACACCGTCACCGAGTAGACGCCGGCGCGCAGGCCGACGTACGCGCACACCGCACACCGTCGCGACGCGGCACGCCCAGGCGGGGGCACCGTGCGGCCTGGGCGTGCCACCGGACGCACCGCTCGATCTTCCTGCCGGGGCGGTACAACCATCCGAGTCGGTCGCGGGTCTGAGGTGTGTTCAGCTTCACTTCATGCACGGGGGACACATGCGACACCCAGTCTTCGCCCACACCCGGCCCCATGCCCGCAGCCGCCGGGCCCTGGCCGCCGCGACCGCGCTGGCGGCCGTCACCGGGGCCGCGGTGCCACTGCTGGGCGTTGCCCAGGCCGTGGCGGCCGAGGCGCCGCTGCCCGCCTTCTCCTCGGCGCAGGCCGTCTTCTCCGACACCAGTGCACAGAGCCAGGTCATCGACACGGTCATCGCCGCGGACGGCAGCACCGTCGCCCTGGTCGAGACCGACCCGTACGGGCGCCTCGACCATGCCAGCACCCTGTACGTCCTGACGCGGCCGGCGGGTTCGGAGGCCTGGGGCAAGCCGGTCAAGCTGGCCGGTCCCCTGGACTCCTGGCAGCTCGGCGCCGTCCCCCTGACCGTCACCGGCGACAAGGTCGTGGCCGTCTGGGGCGAGTACCCGGACGCCGGCCCCGCCGGTATCGGCCCCGGGCGCCTGGTCTCCGCGGTGCTCACGGCGGGCACCTGGTCCGCTCCCGCTCCGTTCCTCGAGACGACCGCGGGCATCCGCCCGGGCGGCCCTCGGCTCGCGGCCGGTCCGCAGGGCACCGTCGTGGCGGCGTGGAGGGCCAGGACCGCCGGGACCACCGTCGAGGGCGGCATCCAGACCGCGATCCTGGGCACCGACGGCCGCTGGTCCGAGCCCTCCTTCATCGTCTCCGACGCAGAGGGCGCGCAGGAGCTGTCCGGGCACGACTTGACGGTCGACGGCCAGGGCAACGCCACGGTCGTCTACGCGCAGGAGAACGCCCTGCTGTTCACCTCCCGCACCGCGGGCAGCCAGGACTGGAGCACTCCCGCCGCCCTGGACACGGGTGCCCTGGGGCCCGACGAGTACGGCCCCTACGCCCCGCAGATCAGCGCCGCCGCGAACGGTGCCCTGACCGTCATCTGGGAGTCGAAGCTCGTCGACCCCAAGCTCGCCCGCACCTCCGTCCACGCTGCGACCCGCGCTGCGGGCGCGGCCGCCTGGTCGGCCCCCGCCAGGCTGGCCGGACCCGGCGGCGTGGGCAGGGTGTACAAGCCGGTGGTCCAGCCGGACGGGGACGTCACGGTCATCTGGAACCGCGGCATGGCCGAGCGCGAGGCCGACACGGGCCGCTGGAGCGCGCCCCGGGACGTCTTCCCGAACGGCCAGCCCCTCGACGTGGCTCTGGGACCGGACGGTACCGCGCGCGTCATGGGCCGCGTCTGGAAGGACCAGAAGACCTACCTGGCCGAGAGGGCGCGCCCCGCCGGGGGCACCTGGTCGGCCCCGACCAAGCTCGTCGGCTCCGGGATGGCGGGCAGCGGCGAGATCGCAGCCGGGCCCAAGGGCGAGGGCGCCGCCGTCTGGACCGGCCCGGACGGCAACTACAGCTTCTTCGCCGCGCGGACCCTCACCCCGCTGCCCGCGCCCAAGGTGCTGTCCGCGAGCATCCCGACCACCGGCAAGGTGCCGCGGAACGGGTTGACGTACGCGTGGGCGCCGCGCTGGGTCATGGACCGGTTCACGTCCTCCTGGACGGTGACCGTCACCGACCCGAAGACCGGCAAGACCGTGTGGACCCAGGAGCCGTACTACCCGCAGGAGACCGATGTCATCAAGGTCACCTGGAGCGGCCGGCTCTCCAACGGCTCCCTCGCGCCGAGCGGCCCGCTCAACTGGACCCTGAAGGCCACCACGCCCGGCCACACCACCCCGCTGACCCTCGGCTCGGGCACGTTCACCCTCTCCGACGGCGGGCGCGTGGTCCGGGACTTCGGCTCCCGCGCCGGGGCGCCCGACAACACCGGCGACGTGTTCTCCGTGACGTCCACCGGCGGCATCCGCATCGCCTACGGCAACGCCGCCACGGGCAACTTCAGCGGCTCCACCACCGGCACCGGCTGGCCCGCGGGCACCCTGCCCACCCCGATGGGCGACATGGACGGCGACCGCTGCAACGACGTCCTCGTCCGCATGCCCACCGGCGAGATGCGCCGCTACACCCCGGGCTGCAAGGCCGCCGCGCTGACGCCCGCCACCGCGCACAAGGTGCTCGGCAAGGGCTGGAACGCCTACGACGTCATCACCTCGCCCGGCGACCTCAACAGGGACGGGACGCCTGACCTGATCGCCCGCGACGCGGCGACCGGCACGCTCTACCGGTACAACACCATCGCCCCCGGAACGGCCACCTACGGCCTGCTCTCCGGCCGGGTGTCCCTCGGTACCGGCTTCAAGGGCTACAAGAAGATCGTCGGAATCGGCGACGCCAACGGCGACGGCAACGGCGACCTGCTCCTGCAGGACGCCTCCAACGAGCTGTGGCGCATGGACGGCACCGGCAAGGGCACCTTCGCGCCGCGCGTGCTGGTCGCCAAGGACTGGGGCGCCTCGTACAACACGGTCGTCGGCGTCGGCGACCTCAACGGGGACCACCGCGTCGACCTGCTGGCCCGCGACACGGCGGGCGCGGTCCACCGGCTGAACGGCACCGGCAAGGGCACGTTCGGCACCCCGGCCAGGCTCGGCACCGGCTGGCAGGTCTACAAGTCCCTCCGCTAGAAGCGACGGGGCGGGGGCCGCAGGAGTGCGCTCCGCCCTGCCGGGTGGGATCCGGCAGGGCGGAGCCGCGGGGGAGGGACCGTCGTCGGCGGCAAGGTCCTCCCCATCCCGACGGCAGGACGACGCTGCGGCCATGTGCCGGCGCACAGCCCGCCACCCGCTCCGTTGTCCCCCGGGCACACACCGGCTCCGCCAACACCCCGCTAGTGGGGCTTGGTCAGGTTGCCTCGCCGGTGGCGTGTCTGTGTGACCGGTGATGTCGTTGACCGGGCATGTTGGCTGGTGAGTTGGCTGCGGTCCGGTGTGATCTGGAGGATTTCGCGGCGGAGGTGTTCGAGCCGTTCGGGCGGGCGGATCAGCGTCGGTGTGGGTCGGTCTACCTGCGGGGCCTGCTGATGGACGGCGGTCGCGAGTCGGTCGAGCCGATGGCCGCCCGGCTGGGCGAGGACGGCAACCGGCAGGCCCCGGCCCACTTCATCACCACCAGTCCGTGGGATCCGGCACATGTCCGGGCCAGGCTGGCCTGGAGGATGCAGCCGGTGATCAACCCGGCCGTGCTGATCATCGACGACACAGGGTTCCTCAAGGACGGGGAGGCCTCGGCATGAGTGACACGGCAGTACACCGGGACCGCGGGCAAGGTCACCAACTGCCGTGGCTATCGATGACTCATGGGACCAACTGGAGGAAACGACAACTCCATGGTGAGCGGGTGTACCGCAGGGCGGCTTGCACGCCGGGAGCCGTATCCCTTCCTTGCCCTCGCACTTGTCGCGGTCGGCATCCTCGCCGGATCCGGCGGTCGGCTTGGCTCGTCCGACAGGGCGCAGTCTCGACGACCGTGGTCGCGGTGAACAAGGCGGGACTCGTCGACTGATCAGCGTCCCGGCCGGAAGTCGGCCGCGGGGCCCGGCAGGGGGCGTAAAAACCGGCTCTGGCCCGCAGGTCAGGCTCGATGAGGTGGGCCCGCGCAACGAGGGCCCGAATTTTGGCAGATCCTCGTTAAGGCCATTGCCGTGCTCCGCCGGGCTGCGACGGGGGCGCCCGGACTACGTCTCGGCCGGCGCGGTGCTGGCGGCGAGGCGATTCAAGCCGAGAGCAAGCCGCGCATCCCCGGTGGCTATCATCCGGGGCTGAGGAGATCCATGACCGGCCAGGCGCTCTTCGAGCGCGGAGAAGATCGTCTGGACGTCAAGGACTTCGGGTCCGTCTTTGACCCCCCGCTCGAGGATGTCGATCATTGCGGCTGTGAAGTCGGGATATTTGTTGCCTGGGCGCGCGACGGCTGCGCGGGTCGGGGATGACGAGGCCAGCACATAGGTGCCGGTCGCCGCGGCGAGTTCCGCCACGTTCCCATGGCGAATGCCCGACCTGCGAAGCAGCAGTTGAGGATCACAGCCTTGCGTCTGGCACGGCTCCTGGCCAGCAGCTCGCGTACCTCGTCATAGGGGATCGCCGTGAAGGTGTCGTGGATGGGGAGCGGGTGTCACGGGCTGTGGTCGCGCCCGTCCCGTGGGGCGAAGGCTGTGAGGGCGTCGGCGTCAGTCGCGCGAGCGTGCAGGAAGTAGTCGGCCCATTCGGCGATCTCCGGGTAGGACGAGTCCTGGCTGAGCTGGGCGGCTGCGGCTTGGAGGTCGAAGTGCGTGGTGCGGAGTTCGACGCCCGGGCCCAGGAGGGCCCAGTGCGCTCCGGTTCGTCCGTAGGGCATGCCGATGCTGCCGGGGTTGATCACGAGTCGGCCGTGGGCGAGGCGGACGAACGGCATGTGGGTGTGGCCGCAGACCACGGTGTGAATGCCGGCATCGAGTCCGTCAAAGACTTCCTCCCAGCGGTCGAGGCGGGAGTCGACCAGGACGACCTCCTCGTCGTCGCGAGGGGTGGCGTGGCAGAACAGCACCTTTCCCAGGCCGTTCACGGACAGGGAGAGTGATCGTGGAAGCGAGCTGAGAAGGTCGAGATGGTCCTCGCGGAGCTGTTCGGCTGCCCAGGGGGCGATCGGATCGGGGATCGTTTCGCGTTGCCCCCGGCGGTATTCGAGGAGTTCGCGGTCGGCGTTGCCGCTGATCCAGACGACGCGGTCGCCAAGGCTGGTCAGCAGGTCGAGGACCTGGGCCGGTTGCGGGCCGGCGGTGATGTCGCCGGTCAGCACGATGTGATCGGCAGTGCTGACGTCTGGTTCGGCGAGTACTGCCTCCAGGGCCGGCAGGACTCCGTGAATGTCGGACAGAACGGCTACTTGGTTCAGCATGGTCACCACTGTGGGGGCGAAGGCCACCGAGTGGTGTGATCTTTCGCTGGCCGCGTAGTTCGAGGGGGCCGTTCAGCGTGTGTGGTCGCCGGGTGCGTAGTTCTTCCAGGGGCTCCGGCCTCAGTGGCGATGCGGGTGGTGCTTTTGTCGTGGTAGCCCAGTGCCTGGGCGATGACGGGCGCCGGGGCCTGGAGGACGAGCTGGCGGATGGCCGAGGTGCGGCCCTTCTCGGCCGGGACGCCGAGTTTGCGGAGCGCGTCGCGCAAAGTGCCGGGGTTCATCGGCTGGCTCGGGCGGCGGCCGGGGACGAGCCGGGGTGAATCCTGGTTGATGGCTGGGGTTTTGCCGGGCAGGGCCTGGAGGTAGTCGAGCAGGAGGGCGGCCACCGGCTCGGGGACTGGGGTGGGCGGATCGCCGAGTCGGAGTACGACATGCTGGCCGTCGTGGACAACATCATCGGTGACCATGCGGACGATCCGGCTGACGGGCTGGGCGAACAGCAGGACCAGACAGGCGGCGAGCCGGACTCTCGGCGAGCTGCTGTCGTCGGTGAGGACCCGTTGCAGGGCCGTGATGCGCTGCCGTTGCCGTTGGCGGGATTTCATTCCGGTGGGGGGAGACGGGTCGGCTGCCCTGCGGATCGGACCCGCCGGTTTCGTGGTGCTAGGCGCGTAAATGCACGAACACCTCTACGCTTTAAGGGAGTTCGGGTTAAGCGTCCTTGGCGCCCTTGATGGATGCCGGGGATGCGGGCCACCGAGTCGTCGTTCGTCATGGGGCACCGGGGGGTGCCTGCGACCTGTGGGGGGATTTCTTTGAACGTTCGATTAACGCTACGACGCAAGCACAGTGGGCAGTCCGGTGCGCCGGGGCGCCGCTGGGCTGCGCTCCTCGCGGTGGGTGTCCTCGCCGTGGCCGGCGGGACCGCGTCCGCCGAAGTGCGGCCGGCGCCCCCACGGCCCGGGGCGGCGGTGGTGAACACTGCGGACTTCCAGCTCAATGCGGCCGCGACGTCCTGTTTCAAGAAGTCGGTGCCGAACTGCACGAGTCCGGATCCGACTGTGTACGTCAACGTGACCAGCACCGGCAACACGTCCGCCTGTGTCTTCGCCCTGAAGATGGTCTGGGGTGATGGTGAGACCACCACCGACGAATTCGCCGGCGGCGGCGACGGCGCCATCATCAAACAGGTGAAGCACACGTACAAGAAGCCGAAGCCGTTCCTCGCGCCGAAGACGTACCCGCTCACGTGGGATGTGTCGGTCAGGTCCGGCAACTGCTACGGCGGCTCGGGCCCGCTGAGCTTCACGCGTACCTGCGCCAAGACGTCGTTGAGCGGGTCGGCGTGGGCCGCGAAGTTCCCGGGCAGCAAGTCGCTCGACGACCTGGCGCCGGGCTTCCGGGAGAAGGTCAAGGCGTTCAATGCCGCCATGGACGCCGCCGGCATCACGGTGAAGCCGAAGGCGACGTACCGGCCGGCGGAGCGGGCGTACATGATGCACTACGCCTGGCAGGTCTGGAAGACGGCGGTGCCCGCGAACAAGGTGCCCGCGTTCAAGCCCGCCAAGGGGCAGTCGGCGGTCGACATCTGCTGGCAGCACACCGATGCGAACGGCAAGTTCGACTCCGCGGCCTCCGTCGCCGCAGCGGACCGGATGGTCGGCGCCCTCGGCCTCGACAGGACGAACAAGCTGGCGCCGTCGCTCAACACGCTGCACACGCCGCGGCTCGCGATCGACATGACCACCACCTGGGCCGCGAACAGCATCACGATCACCGACAAGACCGGTACCCGCGTCAAGATCGCGACCACGCCGCGCACCGGTATGAACACCAAGCTCTGGGCGGTGGGCAAGACGTACGGTGTAATCCACTTCTCACCCGCCGCCAAGGACAAGAACCACTGGTCGTACAACGGGCACTGAGCACCCGGCGGCAAGCCCCCTGCAACGGCCCCTTGAGAGGGGCCGTTGCAGGGGGCGCTGTCCGTTTTCAGCGCAGGACCTCCCACTCGGGGTACGCCCACCGGGGTCGGTGAAGGAGGTGGTGGGCCGGTGCT
This sequence comes from Streptomyces sp. NBC_00239, assembly GCF_036194065.1. NCBI lineage: Bacteria > Bacillati > Actinomycetota > Actinomycetes > Kitasatosporales > Streptomycetaceae > Streptomyces > Streptomyces sp. NBC_00239. The sequence goes on from NZ_CP108095.1 coordinate 8,457,402, forward strand.
TCAGGGGGAGAGCGTCTCGGCCCCGCAGAATCGCGAAGGCGGCGAAGGCCGGAGCGGACATCCGTGGCGAGGTCCTGCTCACCCTGGCCCAGCTGCGGCGGCCCCCCGGCAGCTGAAGGCGCTGCTGCCGCACCAGCAGGCCACACCGACCACGTATGCCGGGCGCTGCGCAACCTGCTCGACGTCTTCGCCGTGCGGGTCACCTGCGATGCGCCGCATTCATGTCGGTGGGTGGTGTCAGTGACGTTGCGTCGGGTGCAGTGCGCGAAGCAGGGTAGGTGTCGGCGCTCCACCTGTCGCCTGAGCGTGTTGCCGGGAGAGCGGACGTCCGTTGGCCGGAGTTGGCGGTATCTGTCCTCGTGAGGTCAGTTGAGGCTGACCTGGAGGGTGGCGGCGGTTCTCATGGGGAAGCCGGCATCGGTGCGGGTGGTCTGGGGTGCCCAGCGCAGACGGGGGAAGGTGGTCAGCAGGGATTGGATCGCGATTTCCGCTTCGAGGCGCGCGAGTTGTGCGCCGAAGCAGGTGTGCTTGCCGGCGCTGAAGGCGAGTCCGCGGTTGTTGCCGGGGCGGCGCGGGTCGAAGCGGTCGGGGTCGGGGAACTGGCGCGGGTCGCGGTTGGCGGCGCCGACAACGCATGCCACGGTCGCGTGCGCGGGAATGGGTCCGGACGGCGCGTCGGCCTGTACGGCTGTTTCCCGGAAGATCACCTGCAGCGGTGGGTCGCGCCGCAAAGATTCCGTCCGCGCCGAATAGATCAGGCTCGGGTCGGCGCGCAGGGCCGCCATCTCTCCCGGGTGGTCCAGGAGGTTGGCCAGCATCGAGCGCAGGTCCTTGTCGATGGTTTCCGCTCCCTCGCCCAGCAAAGCCCCGCAGGACCCTTTGATCATGTCGTCGGAGAGCCGCTTGCCGTCGACCGTGGCGGTGCACAGGTGCGACAGAAGACCGGGGCCGGGGTGAGTACGGTGGTGGGCGAGGTGCGGGGCCAGGTAGGCGTACAACTCGTCACGGGCAATGAGGCCGCGCTCTAACATCGCCGGGTCCTGGCGGGGACCCAGGAAATTGGGAAACTCGTCTGGGGTGCCGCCAGCCATCAGGATTTTGAGAATCCGCTTTTCCCACGTACCTGGGTGAGTGTACATGTAGTGTTTTATATGGGCGGCTTCCCAAGGTACTCCGTAGCCGCCCCCTGGGTCTTCGGCGCCTTCAGCGCGGCGCTTATAGGATGGGGAAGCAACTACCAGGATGAAATCCGCTTCTTCTATAGTCTTGTTCATGTAGTCGGCCCATCTCTGCGGCTGTTCAGCCGCAGAGATGTCAATCTCGGCATTCACCCCTTCCGCGCGGAGTCGTAGCCATAGTGTGCGCACCTTCTCGTCGTGGTGATTACTGTCCCCGTGTGAATAGGAGATAAACGCCAGAGGATTGTCCTGCCGTCCCTGCTGGTCGCGATCAACCACAGCGCTCACCTGCTTTCGCGCACACACCCCCAATATCGATCCTGCATCAGCCGGCGCGGCACCGCATGGCGAGATCGCGGAGGGGTCCCGCGTCGACGGCACCTCGGGTGCGCCGACGCCAAGCCTGGCCGACGGCCCTTGGTAGCACTTATGCCCCTGACCTGGGCAGTCTTGCAACCGCCAGGCTGCGACAGCCGCCGCTGCCATGGCGATTCAGCTTTTTGTCACACTGATGTTCACGCCACTCCTCTGTGGGGAAAGGATGCTCTATGCTTTCTTTCGCACACGCCAAATAAGCGCGCGTTCGCCCGCGTGGCGGGCGTTTTACACCCGTACCTGGGGTGACAACCTCGCACGAACGTGCCGCCGCACCGCCCCTGGCGTCGTGAAGACGAGATCCGCCAGCGCTGTGTCGACGGCCGCACCGTCATCGACGAGGAACCTCGGGGCGGCGATCAGCCCGCTTAGCCGTCCAGCCGTGCCACGGCGGGCGCCGGGAGGCCCATCGCGGTGAGTGGGGATGTGCATGCGGTGATCATCGAGCTGTACGGCCTTCACCCCTGCGATAGGTCCAAGTCTGCGATGCCCCCGCCGCCAGGTGTGGCGCGCCGCGCAGTGTCGGAGGCGGCTTCTAAGATCCGACGGTGGCTGATACCGAACTGACTTTCGACCTGATTGACCTGCAAAAACGATCCGACACCGCTTGGGCCAAGTTCCTGGCCGTGGCAGACGAGGCCGGCCCGCGGAACGTCGATGCCGACTGGCCGGACGCGGTTCGAGGCGGAGCGGTGGTGGGCCGAGTGGGGCGCGCGCGCCGACCGCGTGCGCGAGGCGATCGACGCCTGGGCTGAGGAGAGCGGTCAGCGTCGTCTCGACATCGAGGCGGAACTCAAGAAGCAGATCCGGGGCGGCCCGCAGCTCTGGCCAGTCGACGAGTAAGAGCGACCTTGACCGTCGGCGGCCGCCGTCTTCTTGTGCGGGCCGGTCCTGGTGAGCGATCGAAAGACGGGCAGCCGGACATCCCTGTGGCGTACCCCGTCGGGGCTGGCTGGCCTCGGCTCGCCGGCTGTGGTCTTAGAAGTGCCGGGCCCGCTCAACCCGCGTTGATCGTCCACGGGTTATGGCTCGGTCAGTCCAAGCTCGCGCTCAGCTGCGCAGATTCCGCAGGCCTCCACTTGCGGATGACGAAGAGCGTCCCGTGCCTGGTCACGCGTGGCGGCGCGGGTACGGCCGGAGATGAGGCTGCAGTCGCCGGTGTGGACCAGCATCGCGGAGTGCTTGGCGCCGATGCCGTATTGGATCCGCCATTCGGCGACCGGGACCGGCGGCGGTCCGGCCGCGCCGGCCTGCGTTATCTGCTCGCGGTGTTCGAGGTCGGCGATCTGTCGGCGGACCGCGTCCAGTAGCACGGCGCACCAGGTCTCGATGACCTTCAAGCGCGCCAGGTCCGGCGGGAAGGGGAACGAGTCAGCGTTCCGTGGGGCGTCCACGGCGCTACGCTCCGCATCCCTCGACCCGCTTGAGCGCCATGCGGGCGTCGACCAGCTGCTCGCCGTCGAGGGACGTCCAGTACGGGTCGGTCAGGACGAGTCGGGACAGACGGAGCATCCGCCGGTGGAAGCGGTGCACCGCGTCGGCCTGCTCGGGGGTGTAGCCGGGGGAGTCAGGGACGTCCCCGCGGTGGCTGTAGCGGTGCTCGCTGGCCTTCCACCCGGCCATGGGCTCGGCCGACCAGGGCAGCTCCGCGCACAGCGCGAGGTGCTGGGCGCGGACGCGGTGGAGCTGCAGCTGGAGAGCGCGTAGGCGGGGCGGGAAGTCGTACGGCATACCAGCATCGTACGTCTGTTCGAATTTTGTCCAATCAAGCCATGCCTGAAAATCGCTTCCCGGAGGACCTGATCGCGCTCGCGCAGCTACGGATCAGGACCTTCAACCAGGGCGTTCGCAACCCAAGCCGGGAGCTGGGCCGTGAACTGTTCCGCCTCAACCGCCTGATCGACCGCCACCCCCATTGGTGGACGATCGGCTGGACCCGCGCCACCCGCGCCGCCCTCCACTGCGCGGCTGTCGCTGCGCCCGGAGGTGAGGAAGAGATCCAGCAGCGCGTCGTCGATGGCCGCATCGTCATCGCCGAGGAGTCCTCAGGCTGGGATCACCTGGCTTAGCCGCACGAGTCTTGGTCGTGTGTGAGCCGGTGGTTGATGTCGGAGGCCCACTGATGGGCCCAGGTACGGATCTCGTCGATGGCGTTCTGGTCGAGTCCGTAGGCTTCGTATCCTTCGTTGTCGTACCAGTCTTCCCGGCGTCCAGCGCTCGTCCGCGCAGGACAGTGAGGCAGGCGTGGGCGGCCATGGCCAGGGTCATGTGGCGGTGCCAGCCGTCATAGCGGCGGACCTGGTAGTCGTCCAGGCCGCACTCCTGCTTCGCGGTCTGGAAGCATTCCTCGACAGGTTACGTCGATTCGGCGCTCGATCTGCTCCTGCACGGCGCCCCTGCCCGCCCGGGGGGGCTGTCGTCAAAGTGATCCCGCCTTGTGGATCACGGAGTGGTGCTACGACGCCACGGACCGTCCGACGCCGAGTGGGAACTCATGGAGTCCGCCTGTCATGCGGTCCCGCTCTCGATGGCGGCCAGGACGCGGTCCGGGGTCAGGGGCAGCTCGCGCAGGCGCCTGCCGGTGGCGTGGCTCACCGCGTTGCCGATCGCCGCGGCGGCCCCGACGATGCCGATCTCGCCGATGCCCTTGCTGCCCATCGGGTTGAGGTGCTTGTCGTGCTCGTCGATCCAGTGGGCCTCGATGGCGGGGACGTCGGCGTTCGACGGTACGTGGTAGGCGGCCAAGTCGCGCTCCGCGAAGTCGCCGAACGCGGGGTCGAGGCCGCTGTGTTCGGTCAGCGCCATGCCCAGCCCCATCACCATCCCCCCGATGAGCTGGGAGCGTGCGGTGCGCGGGTTGAGGATGCGGCCGGCGGCGAAGACGCCGACCATCCGGCGGACGCGTACCTCGCCCGTGACGGTGTCCACCCGGACCTCGGCGAAGTGCGCCCCGAACGCGTGGCGCGCGTACGGGGACTTCTGCTTCGCCGACTGGGTGGTGTCGGCGGACGCGGAGAGGCCCGCGGCGGGCAGCGGTCCCACGTGCCGGGCCAGCCGGTCGGTCAGGGCGGTGCACGCGTCGTGCACCGCCCAGCCCCAGGATGCCGTGCCCGTGGAGCCGCCGGCGACCGGTCCGGCGGGCAGCGCGCTGTTCCCGATGGCCAGCGAGACGGCGTCGAGCGGGACGTGTAGGGCGTCGGCGGCGATCTGGGAGAGGACGGTACGGGCGCCGGTGCCGATGTCGGTGGCGTTGACCTCGATGAGATAGCTCCCGTCGGGGCGGGCGTGCGCCCGGGCCCCCGAAGGGGCGATGTATACGGGGTAGGTGGCGGCCGCCACGCCCGTTCCGATGAGGAACGGCCCCTCGCAACGGGGCGGACGGCGGCCGGGCCAGCCGAACCGGCGGGCACCGTCGCGCAGGCACTCCACGAGGTGGCGGCTGCTGAACGGGCGGCCGCTGTCGGGCTCGGTGGCGGGGTCGTTGCGTACGCGCAGCTCGACCGGGTCCATGCCAAGGGCGTCGGCCAGTTCGTCCATGGCCGACTCCAAGGCGTACATGCCGGGAGTCTCGCCGGGAGCCCTCATCCAGGAGGGTGTCGGTACGTCGAGCGCTGTGACGCGGTGGGTGGTGCAGCTGTCCTGGACCCCGTACATCACCCGGGAGGGTACGGCGGCCTGCTCGACGAACTCGCGCACCTGCGAGGTGTGCGTGGTGACCTCGTGGGTGAGGGCGGTGAGGGTTCCGTCGGGGCGGGCGCCCAGCCTGACGTGGTGCAGGGTCGGCGCGCGGTGGCCGACGGTGGCGGCCATCTGCTGGCGGGGCAGCGCCAGCGTGACGGGGCGCCCACAGTGCCGAGTGGCCATGACGGCGAGGACGACGTGGGGGCGCGGTGTGCCCTTGGAGCCGAACCCGCCGCCCACGTGCTCGGCCAGGACGGTGATCCGCTCCTGCGGCAGTCGGAAGAGCCCGGCCAAGACGGCGCGCACCACGGTGGTGCCCTGGCAGGAGTCGTAGACGGTGAGGTGCCCGCGCCCGGCGTCCCAGTCGGCGGTCGCGGCGTGCGGCTCCATGGCATGGTTGTGCAGCGGCGGCACCGAGTAGACGGTGTCGACGCGTACGGGCGTGGCGGCGAACGCCGCTTCGGGATCGCCCTGTTCGCGGTGGGCGGGGTAGCCGCCGTTGACTTCCTCGGGTGTGTAGAGGCCCGGGTGTCCTTCGCGCAGGGTGACGTCGTGCGGCTCGGCCTCGTAGGTGACGCGGACCGCGTCGGCGGCGGCTCGGGCCTGCTCCAGGGTGTCGGCGATGGCCAGCGCCACGTACCAGCCGCGGTGCGGCACCCGCAGGTCCTGGAGGAGTTGGAGGGTGGGGTCGTCGGAGGGGCCCAGGCGCGGGGCGTCGTAGGGGGTGAGGACACCCAGCACTCCGGTCAGGGCCAGGGCGGCGGCCGTGTCGACGGAGGTGATCCGGCCGCGGGCGACGGTCGCGGGCACCGGCCAGGCGTAGGCCCGCCGGGGCAGGTGCTGTTCGGCGGCGTAGCGGGCGGCGCCGGTCACCTTCTCGCGGCCTTCGCGCCGCGGGACGGGGGCGCCGAGGGCGGCGGCCGCGGGGGCCGTGGTCTCTAGGATGGCGGAGGTCGGGCTCATCGTGTTCCTGTTCCTGGTCCTGTTCCTGGTCCTGTTCCCGCTCCTGGTCGGTGGCGCCGGCTACGGCGCGGCGGGGGAACCGGGATGCGGGCCGGCGGCCAGCGCGGCGATGGCGTCGCAGGCGAGGTTGCGGGCGAGCGGGATCTTGTAAGCGTTGTCGCGCAGGGGCCTGGCCTGCGCGAGTTCCTCGTCGACGGCCTCGCGGACGGCGTCGGGGTGCGGCGCGGCGCCGGTCAGCCGCGCCTCGGCGGTGGCCGCCCGCCAGGGCCGGTGGGCGAGACCGCCGAAGGCGAGGGCGATCCGGCGTACGAGGCCGTCGTCGAGGTCGAGGACGACGGCGACCGAGGCGAGGGCGAAGGCGTACGAGGCGCGTTCGCGGGCCTTGCGGTAGAGCGAGACGGACCCCGGCGCCGCAGTGGGCAGGAGCACCGCCGTGACGAGCTCCCCCGGACGGATGACGGTGTCCTGCTCGGGGTGGTCCGCGGGCAGCCGGTGCAACCCCGTGGCCGCGACAGTACGGGTACCGCCGGTCCCGTCGTACAGCTCCACTTCGGCGTCCAGTGCGGCGAGTGCCACGGCCATGTCGGAGGGATGGGTGGCGATGCACTGCTCGGAGTGTCCGAGTACCGCATGGTCGCGGTGGATCCCGTCACGGGCTGCGCAGCCGCTGCCGGGTTCCCGCTTGTTGCACGGCTTGGAGAGGTCCTGGAAATAGCCGCAGCGAGTGCGCTGGAGCAGGTTGCCGCCGGTGGTGGCCACGTTGCGCAACTGGCCTGAGGCGCCGGCGAGCAGCGCCTGGCTGAGGAGCGGGTACCGGCTGCGCACCCGCGGGTCGGCCGCCAGGTCGCTGTTGCGGACCGTGGCGCCGACGCGCAGCCCGCCGTCGGGCAGTTCGCGGATCTCCTCCAGGGGGAGCCGGGAGATGTCGATGAGGGTGCCGGGGGTTTCGACCCCCAGTTTCATCAGGTCCACGAGGTTGGTGCCGCCGGCGAGGTAGCGGGAGCCGGGGTGGGCGGCATAGGCGTCAGCCGCCTCCTGAAGACTGGTGGCGCGGAGGTAGGCGAAGGGCTTCATGCGATCAGCTCCGCGCCGGTCCTGGTGGCGGCGGCGTCCGACCCCGCGTCGGCCACGGCCTGGACGATCGCGGGGTAGGCGCCGCAGCGGCACAGGTTTCCGCTGAGCCGTTCCCTGATCTCCTCGTCGCTCAGCACGGCGGGTCCGGAGCCGGCCGGCTCGGCCGGGGACGTGGCGGCGGTGACGTGCGAGGGGTGGCCGGCGGCGGCTTCGCGGAGCGCGCCGACGGCGGAGCAGAGTTGGCCGGGGGTGCAGTAGCCGCACTGGAAGGCGTCGTGTTCGATGAAGGCGCGCTGGAGCGGGTGGAGGGCGCCGTCCGGACCGGCGAGGCCTTCCACGGTGGTGATCTCGCAGCCGTCGAGGGCGACGACGAGGAGCAGGCAGCCGTTGGCCCGTCGGCCGTCCACCAGGACGGTGCAGGCGCCGCACTGCCCGTGGTCGCAGCCCTTCTTGGCGCCCGTCAGGTCCAGGTGCTCGCGCAGGGCGTCGAGGAGCGTGACGCGGTGGTCGAGGTCGAGGTCGTGATGGACACCGTTGACGCGCAGGGTCACGCGGGAGCGGGTGGCCTCGTCTTCGGGCGTGTGCGGCGCCGGTCCCAGGTCACCGCCGTTCGCCGGCTGGGGGGCGGCCGGGTCGGTTGCGTGAGCCACGACGAACTCCCTTGTCGTTCGTTTGGGAGGGAATATCCCTTCGACTGCCCAGCCTGACCCCTCTCACGCCGGAACGCGCCCCACGCCCCGTCCGGCTCCCCCCATACGGCCCACTGGTCGAGCAGGAACAGCAGTGGTGACGCACCGCGGCAATCCCGGACGGTGGTCTGAGCCTAGAAGGCCGAGTGGGCGAACCAGTGGTCGAGCAGGTCCGGGTCGCCGAGCAGGTCGAAGGCGCCGCTCTGGCGGTCCAGGCGGCCGTAGAGGAGCAGCAGGAGGTCGGCGGCCGTTCCCCGGACCGCGGCGTCCGCCGCGTGGGACTCGGTGCCGTCGGCCACCAGGGCGAAGCCGTCAGGGCGCAAGCGGATCAGCCAGTCACCGTTGCCGTTGCCGTCGCCGTCCGTACAGGTGAAGCGAATGGTCCGGTCAGGGGCACGCAGTTGGGCGGTCAGCGGCGCGAAGGGGGACGCGAACGGCAGGTTGGTGAGGAACTCGTCGATGCCGTCGACCGCCAGCACGCGGTCGACGTGCGGTGAGAGCCCGAGGGCGAGCTGGGCGTCGACCCGGTGGACGAGGGTCTCGAAGAGCATGCGCCGGACCCAGAACCGGGCGTGCTGGTCGACACCCCAGGCCCACATGGGCGCGTCCAGGTCGGTGGCGGCGAACACCTCGACGGCCTCCGCCGCGCCCGCGGCCAGCCAGTCCGGGAAGTCGCCGGGGTGCTCCGGCAGGTGCAGGTCCACCGCACGGCCTGCGCGCGGTCGGCCGGACGGTACCGCTGTGCCCGGAGCAGGCGCGGCAGGTGGGCGCGCACCTGGCCGCCACCGGGCCCGGGGCATCCCTGGAAGGGTGTGCGGTTCGCCTCGGCGTGGGGCAGCCGTGACGTCCTGGACGTGGTGCTGGTCCGCCCCAAGCTGGTGGCGGAGGTCAGCACCGACCGGGCCGTGGACCGGGGTGGCGTCTTCCGGCACCCGACGCGGTTCAAGCGACTGCGCGTGGACGTCACGGCACAGGACCGGCCTGACCGTGGGCGCCCCGGCCGACGTGAAAGCCGAAGACGTGGCTTTGTTCAGCGTCCGCTACCGGGGCTCGGTGCCCACCCTCGTCCTCACCGGCGGCACGATCGTCCCCTCCCTGATCACCGTCGTCGACGGCTCCGGAACCATCCTCGCCGAGTACCGGCACGCCCCGCCCCGAAGCGGCCATCAGCCTGACCAAGTAGGCCCGCCCGACCGGGGCTGAGCCGCCTCGCACCGGCTTCTGGAGCGAGGCCGGCCCGCCGTCACGGCGGGCGGGCCTGGGGGCGCCGGATACCGCCCCGCCGCCTGCCTTGGCGCGGGCCAAGGCGGTGATGGCCAGGACAGCACTGCCCCGGGGCGTGTGTTGGGCGGCTCGCGCGGGAGCGGTGGCTGGTGGGTTAATCAGCCGGCAAGGTTCACCCTCGTCACGACCCCCGCGGGGCAGCCGCCGGGGATCGCCGTACGGCTGCCCCGGCGGCGCGGTGCCGGACCGGTGTGAAGACGCCGGTGCCGGGGCATGTGAAGACGCCCGGGTGAGGCGGATGGCCCGTACGGTCGGGTGGTGGGCCGTGGTCCGCTGCCGTGGCGCTCGTGCCGCACCCGGTTGCCAGACCGGTCTTGTCCGTTGATGTCGCCGGAACAGGAGCACGCCCATGCGCCTTTACGCCCAAACCGGGGCACGTCGTTTCCGACAGGTGCTCGCCGATCTCGTCGCGCTCGTCCTGGTGGCGGCCGCAGTGCGGTTCGCGCTGGCGGTCCGCGAGGCGATCGCGCTGCTGGCCGAGCCGGGGCGGAAGGTGGAGGACGCAGGCGGGAGCCTTGCGTCCGGCCTCGGCGACGCGGGGGACGCAGCCTCGCACGTGCCGCTGATCGGAGACACCCTGAAGAAGCCGCTGGAATCAGCCGCCGACGCCGGCAACGGGCTCTCCGATGCCGGGCAGTCCATGCAGGACGTCGTCGGGCAGGTGGCCGACCTGACCGCGTTCGCCCTCATCCTCACCTCGGTGGCGTTCGTACTCGCGCTCTGGCTGCCTCCGCGCTTGCGCTGGATCCGCCGCAGCGCACGGCTCCGACGCCTGGTCGACGCACCCGGCGGCGCCGATCTGCTGGCCCTGCGGGCCCTGACCGGACCGTTGGGAGACCTGGCGGCGGTCGGCGTTCCCCCCGGAGGTCTCGCCGACGCCTGGCGGCGCGGCGACGAGCGGGTGATCCGTGACCTGTCCGGGGTGACGCTCAGGCAGGCCGGCCTGCGCGCCTGAGGGCTGGGGGGAAGACGGCGGCGGCCGCCCGGTGCCGACACGGGCATCGCGCGTCCCGGTGCACGCGACCGGCCGGGCATTGAGCCCGGACCGCAGGGTCCTGACGCAACGCCCGGCCTTCATGCAGCGGGGTCCGGCTCAGCAGCCAACGCAGTTGTAGAAGGTGACGTCCCAGTGGTTGCCTTCGTCGGCGTAGACGTTGCCGGCGCCGGACTTCCACTGCGGGGCGCCGTCACCACGCACGCCGATGTAGGTGAACGTGTTCTTGATGTAGTTCCCGAGGCAGGTGTACTTGCTGAAGTCGAGCTTGTAGCCGTTCCAGTGCGAGTAGGTGCCGCCGGCGTGGCCGGTCTCGGTGCCGCCGGTGATGTTCAGTGAGCAGCCACTGGCGCTCTTGAGCGTCTGGGCGCCCTGCGCGCTGGCTAGGTTGAGCTGCTCGAAGGAGGTGCAGGAGGGGTTGTTGCGGTCGGAGCAGCCGCCGGACGAGGACCAGGTGATGGCGGAGCTGCGGAACATCGAGGCGGCCGTGGCGTGGCTGATCTTGGTGGCAGCGTGTGCGTCCGTCGCCCCGCCGAGTACGCCCACTCCCGGCGCGAGGAGGGCGCCGAGCACGAGGGCGCGGGCGGTCCATCGGGGGCGGCTTGCTGCCGTGGTGCCGGGGTGGGGCCGGTGGGGGCCTGAGTGAGAGTCATGTGCGTTCCTCCTGGTACGGATTCCGGTGGACGTGGCGCGTGGTGCGTCAGCCGTGCGGCGAGGCCGGGGGAGGTGAACCGCGGTCTACCCGCGTTGACTTCTGGGCGTGAGCGGTTCCTGGGCCGCAGGGTGTAGGGGCGAGGCCCCGGAGTCTGGGACTCCGGGGCCTCGGTGGTGGGACGGTCGTGCTTACTGCCAGGTGTTGGAGTGCCAGATGGCACCGCCCTTGCCCTCGCCGCCGTCCTTCTTGTAGACGACCAGGTTGCCGTCGTTCTGGAAGTGGAGGTAGGCGCCGGGGTTGCCGTAGGTGGCGGTGGACCAGTAGGAGTTTCCGCTGTCGGGGCCGCCGCCCTTGCGGTAGGCGACGAGGTTTCCGTCGCCGCCCATGTGGAGGTACGCGCCGGGGCTGCCGGCGGCGGGGGAGCTCCACACGTCCTTGGCCTGGTTCTTGTCCCAGATGTAGAGGCGGCCGTCGTTGCGCATGACGAGGATCTTGTTTGGGCTGTCGATGGCCGCCCTGCCACACGGCTCTAGGCGTTGGCGATGACGAGCAGGGTGCGGGCGGGTTCCGGTCCCGTCAGGCGGCAGCGGTGCGGGACTTCGCCCCGGTGGTGGGCGCTCTGGCCGGCGCGGAGGGTGAGGGGGTCCTCGCCCTCGACCTCCAGGACGACCTCGCCCTCCAGGACGTAGAGGAAGTCCTCGCCGGGGTGTTCGAACCAGCCGCGCTCGCCCTGGCCCGGCTCGAAGTGGTGCTCGTACGCCTCCATCAGGGTGCTGCGCCCGCCGGGGATGAGGACCTGGGCGGTCTGCCCCGTGGCCTCGTTCACGCGGATCACCTGCGGATCGCTCTCATGGCTGACCGCACCCGGCCGCTCGGGCGGTCGGAGGAAGGTGCCCGGAGTGACGTCCAGCGCCTCCGCGATGCGGTAGATCGAGCTGAGGCTGGGCGTGGCGAGGCCGCGTTCGAGCTGGCTGAGGAAGGGCTGGGAGAGGCCCGAGCGGGTGGCGAGGGCGGCCATGGAGACGCCGCGCTGCTTGCGGCAGCCCCGGATCACCCGCCCGACCTCGATGGCTTCGGGCGTGGGTTCGGGTCGAGACACGCAGGTGAAGTTACCCCATCGCCGATCGGGGCCCGGGGGGCCCGGAGAGGTTTCGCACTGCCGCAACACTCCCTTAATAAGCGTCGTCAATTATTGACCTCACTTATCGACGTCGAGGAATCGGCGGAGGATCCGAACGAGGAGCTGCCCCGTGTACGCCACCCCCTCACCGCCCGGCCGGCTACTCGGCCGGCTCGGGCCGGCCCTGGGCGCGGCCGGTGCCGTGCTCGCGCTCTGGTACCTGCTCGCCCGGTCCGGCGCGGTGGCCCCCGGGCTGCTGCCCACGCCCGCCGAGACCGCGGCCGCGCTCGCGGACAGCGCCCGCAGCGGTGTCCTGGCCGCCGATCTGGGCGCCAGCCTGGCCCGTGCCGGGCAGGGTTTCGCGCTGGGCGCACTGGCCGGCAGCGCGCTGGGCTTCGCCACCGGCTACCTGCCGAGGCTCTCCGCCGCCGTCACCCCGGTGATCTCCTTCCTGCGCCCGATCCCGGCCATCGCGCTGGTGCCGCTCGCGACTGCCTGGTTCGGCATCGGTGAGACCGCCAAGCGCCTGCTCATCGCGTACGCCGTGCTGCTCGCCGTCTGGCTGTACGTACACGACGGGGTCTCGCGGGTGCCGGCGTCCCACCTGCGGGCGGCCCGCTCGCTGGGGGCGCCGCTGCATCGCCGCTTCACCGAGGTCCTGCTGCCCGCCGCCGCACCCGCCCTGCTCGCCGCGCTGCGGTACGGGGCCTCGGTGGCGCTGCTCGCCCTGGTGGCGGCGGAACTGGGCGGCGCGGACAGCGGTCTGGCGTACCGGCTCCAGGTGGACGGCCAGTTCCTGCGCGTGGACAAGATGTTCGCGGGGCTGCTCGTCCTCGGGCTGCTCGGCGTGGCCGTCGACCTCCTCCTGGCCGAGGTCGGCCGCCGGTTCGTGCACTGGAGCGCCTCATGAGCCTGGGCGTACGACTGGAAGAGGTGTCGGTCCGCTACGGGGCCACCGCGGTGCTGGAGCGCACCGAACTGGAACTGCCGGCAGGCTCGTTCACGGCGCTGCTGGGGCCCAGCGGATGCGGCAAGTCCACCGTCCTCAACCTGGTCGCCGGGTTCGTACGGCCCACCGAGGGGCGGGTGACGGCGGGTTCCGCTCCGGTGCGCGGGCCGGGCCCGGAGCGGGGCGTGGTCTTCCAGCACTACGCGCTCTTCCCGTGGCGCACGGCCCGCGGCAACGTCGAATTCGCCCTCAAACGGTTGGGCCTGCCGCGCGCGGAGCGCCGCCGGCGCGCCCTCGCGGCCCTGGCCGAGGTGGGACTCGCGGACGGCGCTGAGAAGTACCCGGCCCAGTTGTCCGGCGGCATGCAGCAACGTGTGGCACTCGCCCGCGCGCTGGCCGCCGAGCCCGAAGTGCTGCTGATGGACGAGCCGTTCGGCGCCCTGGACGCACTGACACGGACCCGGATGCAGACCCTGCTGCGCGAGCTGTGGCAGCGACGCGGCACCACCGTCCTGTTCGTCACGCACGACATCGACGAGGCGCTCGCCCTCGCCGAGCGGGTCGTCGTCCTCGGCGGCACCCCCGGACGCGTGCTGGCCGACCACGCCGTGCCCGCCGGGCAGACCGACGCGGACCTGCGCTCCGTGATCGCCCGCCACCTCGGCTCGGACTGAAGCCTCCACGAACACCTCCCCTGCTTCCCACCGCTCACCCCCGTCCCCCGGAAGGACTCCCTCCCATGCTCAGACCCCGCGCAGTGACCGCCCTGCTGACGGCTGCCCTGCTCTGCGCACTCACCTCCGCCTGCACCGACGGCGGCGGACCCGCGGACGGCGGCCGCCCCGCCGTTTCCATCGCCGCGAGCGACCACCTCGGCGGGGCCCCCGTCCACGTGGCCCAGGAGCGCGGGCTGTGGTCCGCCCAGGGCCTGGACGTCACCGTGACCACCCAGCCCACCGGGCGGGACGCCCTGAACGCCGTGCTCGGAGGCCAGGCGCAGCTCGGCGTCGTCGGTGACCTGCCCGCGGTCACGGCCGCACTGGGCGGGCGCGAGCTGCGGATCGTCGCCGACCTGTCCCGGTTCTCCGACTGGCGCCTGCTGACCCGCACCGACCGGCGGATCACCGGCTTCGCCGCACTCAGGGGCCGCAAGGTCGGCGTCCCGCAGGGCACGAACGTCGAGTACGCGCTCTCGCGGATGCTCGGCTCGGCCCGGCTCACGGCCGCGGACGTGACCGTGGTCAACCTCGCCCCGAACCAGGTCACCGCGGCGCTGGCCCGCGGGGACATCGACGCCGGCGTCACCTTCCCCAGCTTCTACGACTCCGCCCGCACCACCCTCGGCGACCGCTACGCCGAGCTCCCCTTCACCGGCTACACGGCCCGGACCCTGCTCGTGGCGGGCCCGGAGACGACCGAGGAGGCCACCACGGCCGTACTCCGGGCGCTCCTGAAGGCCCAGCGCGAGATCGTCGCCGACCCGCCGGCCGCGCGACGGGCCGTACTCGCCCAGTCCAAGGGCGCGCTCCAGGCCGGCTACGTGGACGCCTTCCAGCCCCGCTACGGCTACGGTGCCACCCTCTCGCCCGAGCTGCTGGCCCAACTGCAACAGGAGGCCGTCTGGGCGAAGGCCGCCCAGGGGCTGCCGGGCTCCGCCGACCGGTCCGCGCTGCTCCGGCACCTGCACCGCGCCCCCCTGACGGCCGTCGACCCGTCTGCGGTCACCATCCCCTGAACCGCCACCCCGTTGAACTGCTACCCCGTTGAACTGCCCGCCCCGCTGAACCGCCCACCCATCCCGACCCAGGAGATCACCATGACCGTCGACCAGAACACCCTGCGCCGCCGGGGCGTCGGCCTGATCGCCCACGACCCCGCACGCAGTGACGGCGGCTACACCCTCTACACGCCGATCACCAGCGCCGGCGAGATCCACCTCGTGGACATCGAGGGCCGCACCGCCCACACCTGGAACTCCCCGCACCCGCCCGGCCGCCACGCCCAACTCCTCCCGAACGGGAACCTCTTCTACGCGGCCAAGGACACCGCCGGCCCGACCCTCTTCCCCATCTGGGACGTCTACCACGGCGGCATCTTCCAGGAACTGGCCCCCGACTCCACGGTGATCCGGGAGGTCCGGCACCCCTTCCACCACCACGACGCCTCGATCCTGCGCAACGGCAACCTGATCATCACGGTCGTGGAACCTCTGGACCCGGCCGACGCCGCCCGCGTCCGCGGCGGCATCCCCGGCTCCGAGGCACCGGGCGGCGTGGTCTACGGGGACGTGGTGTACGAGCTGACCTGGGACGGCGAGGAGGTGTGGCGCTGGGCCGCCATCGACCACCTCGACCCCGAGGAGTACCCGCTCGATCCGCACTTCGCCCGTGAGCACTGGCCCATGGCCAACACCGTCAACGAGAGCGCCGACGGCTCGATCGTGCTCGGCTTCCGCAGCGCGTCCACCGCCGTGGCCGTCGACCGCGCCAACGGCTCCGTGCTGTGGCGGATCGGCCCCGACACCCTGGCGCAGCAGCACCACCCGCACGAGCTGCCGAGCGGCAACATCCTGGTCTTCGACAACGGCTCCTACCGCGACACGACCTCCGTGCCGTACTCGCGGGTGCTGGAACTCGATCCGCACACCGGCAAGCAGGTGTGGTCGTACGAGGACAACCCGCCGCAGAACTTCTACAGCCCGTACATGTCCAGCGCGCAGCGCCTCCCCAACGGCAACACCTTCATCGCCGAAGGCTCCTTCGGGCGGCTCTTCGAGGTGACCCCCGGCGGGGACGTGGTGTGGGAGTTCGTGGTGCCGCAGTTCCGGTCCTTCGGAGAAGGCGTGGGCCTGGAATCCTCGGCCGGCGCCCAGAACTCCGTCTTCCGCGCCTACCGCTACTCGGCCGAACAACTCCCCTGGCTGTGACACCCGCGCCGCCGGCACCCGGCCGCCCGGCACGGTCCGGGCGCCGGACCCTCGCAGCACGCACTGTCACGCGTAGTCGCGCCGGGCGGCCTGGGTCGGAGGAGGACGAGCTCGCAGGAGCGATTGCGGATGGCAGTGATGCCGCGACGGGTGGCACGCGGAAAGGCACAGCAGGGTGCTACGGCAGGCATCCGGCAGCGTGGCCGGGCGGCGAAGTCCGGTCATCCGGTGTGGTGTTCAAGCCGTGTACCGCCCGCGTGCCTGCACGACGCCCCCGCAACCGTAACCGTGGGTGCCAGAATGGCCGACGCTCCGTCAGTGATCCGCACATCCAGCGCCGCTCCGGACCGTGAGGTCGGGGGCCGGCGGCCATGCTTGTGGGAGGGGAACAAGTGGCATCACAGGAATCCCTGCTCAAGACGTACGGGGACCGGTCGTACCTGCACGTGACGATGGCCCGGCACCAGGGGACGACGATCGCGTTCGCGATGGATGCGTCCCGCCGGATCGTCTACTCGGTGCTGGACCTGGCCGGGCCGCAGGCCAAGGGCGGCGCGGACACCGCGTACTGGAGCGACAACCCGGCCGAGGTGGTGTTCCCCCGGGAGCTGGCCGAGGTGGGGTACGCAGTGGTCGGCGCGACGGCGATGCCGACGGTCAAGCGCGGCGGGGCCGAGGCGGCTGTCGACGAGCGGCCCACGGCCGCGGAGACCGACCCGTTCCTGTCCACCACCGCGCGGCTGACGGCGGACGCCCCGTTCCACGTGATCTCCGACGGCACGTACGTGGTGGTGTTACGGCAGTCGGTCGGCGAGACGCACCCCGATGCGGTGTACAAGCTGACCGGCGGAGGCTGCTCGGGCAGCGCGTCCCGCACGGACTACATGCTGAGCGGCGGCAAGAAGGTGCCGCTGGTGCGCGACACCCTGCTGTGCGACCGGTTCCTGCTGGTGGACGGCAAGCTCAAGCCCGTGCTGGAGGTCCGCTACAAGCGCAGCCGGCACGCCACCCGTCCCGAGTCGGCCAAGGACAGCCTGGGCACCGAGGACATGGAGGGCAGGCCGTTCCACGAGCCGACCCAGGAGCTGTCCTTCGTCCGGCACCTGACCCAGGGCCGTTTCGCCGCCGTGCTGGTGCCCACCGCGATCAGCGGCGTGCAGCGCTGGCAGCTGTTCGCCCACAACGACGCCACCGGGCGGGTCGACTCCTTCAGCGTCGAGCAGGGCACCCAGGGCCTGTTCAACACCCGGGGCACCCGTTTCTACACCAGCCCCGACCCGCTGTACCGCGACGCGGTGTTCGAGCGCAGCCCGGGCAACTGCCCGTTCACCGGACGCGAGCTGGTGCCGGTCACGGGCACCGAGGGGCGTGCGGAGACCGCGATGCGGCTGAACGGCACCGACGCCCACCTCGACCTGGGCGATCCGGCGGCTCTGCGGTTCGGCGGCAGGGCGTACTCGATCGAGGCCTGGGTCAAACCCGCCTCCTACGACGGCCCGGTGCTGGCCAGGAGCGGGGAGTACCTGCTGGCGGTGGACGCCGCCGGCCTGGTGAGCCTCACCCACCAGGGCGCGCCGTCGCCGCTGCTGTCCACCGAGTCGGTCCCGACGGACGCCTACACCCACATCGCCGCCACCTTCGACGGCACCACCGCGAAGCTGTACGTCAACGGCAGGCCGGCCGGCAGCGGGGCGCTGCCGTTCACCCCGGCCACCGGCGTGCACACCCTGGTCGGCAAGCACTCCTCCGGCGGTGCGGACAGGCTTTTCAAGGGCGACGTCGACGAGCTCCGGATCTGGGACCGGGTGCGTTCCGCCGCCGAGCTCACCGAGGACATGAGCTACCGGCTGATCGGCAACGAGCCGGGACTGCTGGCCTACTACCGGTTCGACGAGGGCACGGGGAGCACCGCGAACGACCAGACCGACCGGGCGTTGCACGGCACGCTCGGCGGCGGCGTGCAGTGGACCGGCTCGGACGCCCCGGTCGGCGACCACCCCGGGGTGCGGCGCGACAGCTTCGTCCTCAAGGGGCGCTCGGTGGTGTCCGGCATGTCAGCCGTGCTGTACCACCAGCAGGAGAACGTGGTCGCCGGGTACCGCCCCGACCCCAAGCCCGCCAAGCGGCAGGCCCGGGTGCTGCTGGCGTTCGCCGCCAGATACGGTCAGAACCCGTGTCTGGCGAGCCTGGACTTCGCGGTCGGCCGCGACGGCCGGCTGGCCCAGGCGCCGGACGTGCTGGACCCGGCGGTGCTCAAGCGGCCGACGAAGGGCCAGGACTCGGAGCAGGTCAGCGCCCTGCAGCAGCTGATCAAGCGGCTGGAGCCGGAGGTCGCGTCCCTTCAGTCGGAGATAACCCGGCTGGCCGGCACCGCGGGCAGGGTGGCCGAGTACCAGGCGGAAGTCGACCGGCTGAAGCCGGGCTTCGACGACCTGGAGCGGCGATACCGTGCCGAGAAGGACCTGGTCACCTCCTGGGTCTACAGCCTGGAGCTCAGGACACCGCGCCAGTTGGCCAGCGGCCACCTGGCGCAGTCGCTCTTCGCCATCCTCACCTCGGAGTACGAGGCCGGGGTGCAGTTCGTCCCCCCCAACGGCCCCCGGACGACCTGGTGGTTGGACGACACCGGCCAGAGCCAGAACGGCCGGCCCTGCTACTTCCTGGTCGCCCGCGAGCGCAATCGGGACCTGCGCGTCACCGGCAACTCGACGTCCGAGACCGCCCGGCTGAGCACGATCGTCCGCGAACCCGGCAACGTCAGCGCGCAGTTCCAGCTGATCGCCGAGGGCGAGTACGTCCGCATCGTCAACCGCGGGAGCCGGCTCGCGATCGGTTTGCCCTCCACGTACCAGTTACCCCACCTGGTCCAGTCGAGCGAATGCCTCACAGCGGACTCGGGCCTGTTCAAGATGACGCGCCTGTCCATGCGCTCGGGTGTGGACGTGGCGTACCTCGCGGCCAAGGAGAAGCTGGACGCAGCGCGCCAGCTCCTCCAGGAGGCGCGCACGGCCCAACAGCGGGTCGCCGAACTGCAGCTCGTGCTGGCCGCCAAGCAGGCCGAACTCAAGGACGCCCGGGACCAGCTGGCCCGCCTGTCGACCGCCCTGCAGGGGGACGACGACCTGACGGTGGCGATGCCGCTGCTGGCGGTGGACTCCACCGGTCTGAGCCTGTCCGGCGGCCTGCTCGAATTCGCCCGGGGCACCGACCGGCCCGCACTGCTGGACAGCGGCACCGGCAACGTCGTGCTGTACTTCCGCGGCGCCGAGAACCAGTTCTTCGCCGTGTACTACGACACCGCCGTCGTCCGCGGTGCCCAGACCCTCGCCGGGGACGGCGGCACGCTCACCTTCGTCGCCCGCGACCCGGCCGTTCCCCTGGACAGCGCCACCATCAAGGTCGCCGACGGCGACGCGCCCGGCCGCTGCGACCTGACCGTCACCGTCGGCTCCGACACCGAGACCTGGCGGTCGCTGCCGCGCAAGGCCGACCTGATGGCCGCCGCCCTGGCCGGGAGCCCCGGCCGGCCGGTGACGGTCGGCGCGGTCGCCCGGGTGACGGGCAGAAATGTGGAGCTGACCGGGGCCACCACCGTGCCGGTCCCGGCCAAGGCCCACCTCGTGATCGGCGGCACCGGCTACGCCGCGGAGGCCGACAACCCCACCGGCGCCAAGACGCTCACCCTCACGACGGCGGGCACCGCGATCAGGCCCGGCGACAAGGTCAGCCTGGTCGGCTACGACTGGGCCCGGGCGGAGTCCACCCGGGCCGCAGTCCTGCTGTCCGCCGGCTCCCGCCTGATCGGGCTCACCCCGGGCGGCGTCGACTCCGTCCCCAACGGCACGGCCAAGGCGACGATCACCGGGCGCGGCTGCCGCTGGCGGGCCGAGATGCCCGGGCGGGCCTTCCTGTTCGACGGCAAGGAGCAGTACCTGACCCTGCCCGCCGGCCAGGCGCCTGGCGTCGCCCTCACCGGCGACCTGACCATGGAGGCCTGGGTCAACCCCGAGTCCGGGCAGGGCCGGGTCATCCACGCCGGCGCGAACGGATCGGGCTACTCCCTCGCGCTCGCCCCCGTCGCCCTCCCGGCCTGGCAGTTCGTCGGTGGCACCAAGGCCGAGCTGACTCCCTCGCTCGACCTGGCGAACCGGGACTTCACCATCGAGCTGTGGGCCAAGCGCAACCAGTCCCGGGGCCGCGTCGAGCCGCTGCTGTTCCACGGCGCGACGGACGGCCGGGTCGACCAGTCCCTGCACCTGTGGGTCCACCCCGACGAGACCCTCTACTTCTCGCTGTACCGCGACGACCTGAAGACCACCCAGGCCTACCCGGACCTGGAATGGCACCACTGGGCCGCGGTGTACAAGAACGCCACCCGCGAGCAGATCCTCTACCGGGACGGCGTCGAGGTCGGCCGCCGCATCTCCAACGGGGCCTACACCGGCAACGGCCCGCTGATCCTGGGCCACTTCCCCTTCAACGGCGACTACCTCGACGGCCGGATCGACGAGGTCCGCGTATTCGGGCGGGCCCGCACCCAGCAGGAGATCTCCGCCGAGCGCCACCAACGGCTCTCCGGCCGGGAGCCCGGGCTGCTCGGGTACTGGACCTTCACCGGGCCGAGCGGCCCGGCCTCACCGATCAAGGGCTACCAGGTGGTGGCCCGGGTCGGCGACCGGGTGGTGCGCTCGGCGGAGCGTTTCCCGTGCAACGAATGGGCGCACCTCGCCGCCACCTTCACCCAGTCCTGGGCCCTGAGCCTGAACGGCGGCGCGGGCCTGTCGGTGGCACCGCAGAACTCGCTGGACGTCCTGGAGGACCTCACCATCGAGACGTTCGTCCGGATCGACAAGCTCGGCGCCCCGATGGGCCTGCTCGCCAAGGGCGCGGTGGTCGACGGCGGCCGGGACGGCGTCCCGTACCAGTTGGGCATCCTGGCCGACGGCCGGGTGGAGTTCGCCTTCGCCGAGGCCGACGGCAAGGCGGTCCGGCACACCTCCGACCGGCCCGTGACGGCCGGCGCCTTCCAGCGGGTGACCGTGGTGCGGCAGCGCCGCAAGCCCGACACCTCCGCCACCGCCCAGGCGAACCCGAGCAGCCAGCCCGAACACGACATCCGCTTCTACCTGGACGGCGCAGCCGCCGGCAGCCACCTGTACAGCGGCCCTGGTGCACAGTCCAACTCCAGCGAGCTGGAGCTCGGCCGTGGGCTGCACGGCGTCCTGTGCGAGGTGCGGCTGTGGAACTCCGCACGGCCGGCCGTGCAGCTCGGGCAGCCGGTCACCTCGCGCGAGAAGGGACTGCTGGCACGCTGGCCCTTCAACGAGAACGCCGGGAACGTCACCGTCGACGTCTCCGGCTCCTTCCCGGCCAAGCTGCGCGGCGCCCGCTGGACCCGCGACGTCGACCCCACGGCCAGCCCGCTGCGGCTGTACCGCAACGGCGAGCCGCTGTCCGGGGGCCCCGTGACCGCGCAGGACACCGCCTCCTGGGGCGATGCCCAGTTCACCCTGGGCGCCCGCCTGGAAGGGGGCAAACCGACGGAGCCGCTGACCGGAACGCTGGAGGAGGTGCGGATCTGGCGCACCGTCCGCACCCAGGAGCAGATCAGCGACAACCTGTTCACCCGTCTGCGCGAGAACAAGCAGGACCTGCTCGGCTACTGGCCCTTCGACCGGGACTCCACCGAGCCCGGCACCACCTCGGTGCGCGACGAGGGCCTGCGCGGCAACCACCTGTCCTTCTCCGCGAAGCGGCCCCGCGTCCTGCTCTCCACCGCCCCCGTGTCCACCGACACCGCCCAGGTCCGCTCGGCCCTCGCCGACGTCCGCACCCCCTTCCACGACACCATCGCCGGCGCCCCCGGCGCCACCGAGTACGCCGACCTCCAGTACGACGCGAAGGGCGAGACGCTCGGCGTGCTCAAGCGCTGCTACGGCTTCGTCCGCGACGGCCGCTGGCACCTGGTCACCGGCTACAAGGTGGGCGACCTGACCACCGAGTGGGTCGGCCAGGCCCAGTTCGACCCGCAACTCGTGGGCTACATCGAGGGCGCCCCGCCGGTGCCCTCGGAGAACCTCACCGACAAGGCCGACGGCTACGCCGCCGCCTCCTCGGTGGAGTTCGCCGAGGCCAACCAGGTGGTGCGGAGCCTGTCCTCCAGCAAGACCCGCAGCGTCAACGCCGCCTTCGGCTTCGCGGTGGGTGCCGAGACCGATGCCAGCGTCCTGTCGATCACCGCTCCGGCCGGCTTCGGCATCGCGACCCCGCTCGCCGAGGCCCAGTTGAAGGTCGGCCTGACGGGCCGCCTGGAGTTCTCCAACACCTGGAGCGAGGACACCAAGGTCAGCCAGGGAACCAACACCGCCCGCAAGGCCAAGCTGGCCCTGACGGGCTACACCGAGGACGCCGCCAAGGTGCTGAACTCCGCCATCGGCCGCCGGTACGTGCCCGCCAACACCGGCATGGCGCTCGTGCAGTCCCAGACCGCCGACGTCTTCGCGCTGCGGCTGGCGCACACCGGCGCCCTGGTCGCCTACCGGATGCTGCCCAACCCGGACATCCCGCTGGACTGGAACCTCATCCACTTCCCGATCAACCCCCGCTACACCAAGCAGGGCACCTTGGACGGCGCGGTCGGCTTCGACGACCGCGGCAAGGTCACCGACCCCGACTACCCCACCGCCATCGGCTACGGCGAGTACAGCTACTTCAAGCCGCGGGACGCCTACGCGCTCAAGCGCCGGATCACCCGCGACCAGCAACGGCTGCACGCCTTCTACGAATCGGTCTCGACCGAGACCCACCGTGCGGACCCGACCCAGGGGCAGGCCAAGGCGCTCCTGCGCTCGATGGGCGTGTCCGTCGAGCAGCAGGAGACCGGGCGCAGCACCGCCGGCAGCGCCGCCGCAACCGGCTTCTCGCACCGGGACCTGGCCAACACCTACGTCTGGACGGCCCAGGGCGGCTTCTTCGCCGAGACCACCGAGGCCACCGACGCCGTCAGCGAGACCACCTCCGGCTCCTACGCGCTCAACGGCAGTCTCGGCGGCACCTACGGGGGCAACTTCGGTGTCACCGGTGTGAACTTCTACGGCCAGCTCGAGGCCTCCGTGGGCGGCGGTTTCAGCGTCACCCGGGCCAAGGGCAAGGACGCCTCCCGCAGCTTCGGCCTCGACGTCCAGTGCGCACCCTCGGGAGACCTGCAGCGCCGCGACAAGGACGGCAAGCCCGTCTACGACGCGGCGGGCAAGCCCGTCCTGGTGCCGGGCAAGGTGGACGCCTACCGCTTCCTCACCTTCTACCTCGGCGAGAACAGCGCCAACTTCGACGACTTCTACCACAAGGTCGTCGACCCCACCTGGCTGTCGGGCAGCGACGCCCCCGACGCCGCCGCCCTGCGGCAGACCCGCCAGAGCTCCGCGAAACCCCCGTGCTGGCGGATCCTGCACCGCGTCACCTACGTCAGCCGGGTGCTCGCACCCGTCCCGCCGCCCGGAGCGCCGCCGCTGGAGAAGGCGATGCGCGCCGAGAACATCGACAGCAACTACGAGCTGATCAAGCGCCTCGAACCGTACGTCCGCCCCGCCGCCACCAGCACCGGCGCCCTCGCCACCGCCACCCGCGCGGCCCTGGCCGCCCAACTGCCCGAACTCCTCCCGCACGCCATCGAGATCACCGACTACCTCAGCCGCTACTTCGGCATGGAGAACTGACCCCCGGCCTGGCCCTCCGGCACCCCGGAGGGCCAGGCGCAGCAGACGGCTGCCGCCCACCCCACACCCGCCGCGGGGATCCCCTTGGAAGTGACCATCTGGACTAGATGGCCGTGACGTTGGCTGCGGACGGGCCCTTCTGCCCGTCCTGGATCTCGAACTCGACGTTCTGTCCTTCGGTGAGGGTCTTGAAGCCGTTGCCCTGGATCGCGGAGAAGTGGACGAAGACGTCCTTGCTGCCGTCAGCGGGCGTGATGAATCCGAACCCCTTCGATTCGTTGAACCACTTCACTTGGCCTTTGAGCTTCGACATGTGCACTCCTTCGGTCGTGCTGACGAGTAGGTGGCCGGGGTCAGGGGAGGGTGAGGCCGGTGGTGCCGTCGAGGGCGGTGACCTCGCCGGTGAGGGCTCCGTTGTTGGCCAGTCCGGCGCCGCCGCCGGGGCGTCCGGGGCCGCCGTTGCCTCCCAGGAGGGTGCCGGCGGGCAGGGTCGGGCCGGTGACGACGAGCTGGTCGTTGTTGCCGTGGCCGCCGTTGCCGCCTTCCTCGCCCTGGTGACCGGCCCGGCCTCCGTTGGCGCCCCGGATGTCCACGGTCCCGGTGACCTGGGTGACTCCGTCGGTGCCGTGGCCTCCGTTGCCGCCTTCGCCGGAGGCGCTGGCGTTCCCGCCCCGCCCGCCGCTGATCACCGCCCGGTTGTCCGGGTTGCCGAGCAGGTAGATCTCGCTGTTGCTGCCGTCACCGCCCGCTCCGCCGTCGGCGTCCCAGTTGGCGGGCGACATCGCGCTGCCGCCGGGGCCGCCGCCGGCGATGACGGTGCCCTGGGCGGTGATGTTGCCGTCGTTGCCGATGCCGCCGGTGCCGCCGTCTCCCCTCTTGATCCCTCCCTCGCCTCCGCTGCCGCCGATGACGGTGATGTGGTCGATGCCGCCTCCGCCGAGGATGGTCCGGTTGTTGCCGTCCCCGCCGTTCCCGCCGCGATCGGTCACGTATCCGTCGTCGCCGTCGCCGCCCCTGACGAAGATGGTGTCGTTGCCGGGGCCGCCGTCGATGGTCCCGTCGTTGCCGATCTGGCCGTTGCCGCTCGGGGTGCCCGACGAGGTCTCGCCCAGGACGATGATCGTGTCGTTCCCGGCCCCGGCTTCGACGGACGTACCACGCACGACGCCTTCTCCGCAGCGGATCGTGTCGTCACCGCTGGTGCCGTGGATCGTCGTCCCCGACACCTCGACGAAGTTGACGGTGCAGGTGATCGACGGGGCGGCCGACGCCTGGCCGGGTATCGCGACGACCATGCCGCATGCGGCAGCCAGGGCGGCGGTGGCGGAGAGCGTGGCCCTCCACGACACGGAGCAGACGGACGGACGGTACACAGACATCGGATCTCCCCAAGACGCCAGCTCTGCGGGCAGGATCATCAGGAGAACCGCCCGCGCGACCGGGTTCACCCCCATCGCGTGATCATCTCTCCCCTGCAGGAGTCCGCCTACTCCGGCGGCTGGAACCTTTGGCCGAAGAAGATCGACTCACGGGGCTGTCGGCCCATGTGATCGCCGAACTCATCGCCGAGGTAGGTCCGTTGTGGCATGAACGGCACCGGGAAAGACTGGATTCCAGGCCACGGCAGCGGGCCGTCGCGCTGGTGCAAAGCACCGGCTGGTCTTCGTCGACCGGCTCCTGGCCACGCTCGTTCACCTTCGCCACGGTGCTACTCATGACGTGCTGGCCTGCTGGTTCGGCGTTGACCGTTCCACGATCACCGGGGCGATCGGCGAGGTGCGGCCCCTGCTCGCAGCCCGTGGTTGCACCATCGCGGCCGGCATCCGGCTCCGCACCCTCGCCGAGGTCATCGAACACCTTGGCGCCAGCGGGCAGACCGGGATCATCGACGGCACCGAGATCCGGGTCCGCAGGCCCTCCGCTGGCCGCAAGGACCGGGAGAAGTTCATCTCCGGCAAGAACAAGCAGAACGGGGTCAAGGCCATGGTCCTCACTGATGCCGGCGGCAGGCTCCTGTTCTGCAGTCCAGCCCAGCCAGCGAGCTGTGCCGACATCAGCCACGCCCGGCAGTTAGGCCTGGTCAAGCACCTGGCTAGCGGCCCAGCCGTGGAGATCCTTGCCGATGCCGGCTACCAGGGCCTGGGCGCCCAGACCGGCGGCCGCGTGGTGACACCACCGCACCGCAAGTTCAAGAAGAACCCACCGGAGTGGTACGAGGAGATCTACCAGCGCCAGCGCAAGGCGCACTCGTCACGCCGGATCCGCGTCGAGCACGGCATCGCACACCTCAAGAACTGGCGAGCACTCGCTCGCCACCACGGCCGTCGCGAGCACATGAGCGACACGATCCAAGCCATCGCCGGACTGCTCTCACACCAGCAGACCGCCACCCGCGGGGCCCGTCAGCCACAGTGACCACCGGACCGACCTGCACCCTTCGACGCGTCACCGCCAACCATGCACGAGCTCGTTAGTCGGCGCGAGCCGCTGACAAGACCCGGCGTCCGTGGCACGTTGGATCCTGTCACGGGCCGCGGGCAGGGCCGCGGGCCGTACACGATGGAGGGGGAGCCGTTCCATGCCCAAATTCGCCGCGTCCGCCGAAGAAGCCGACCAGGACCTGCGGGAGTACTGCGAGTCCATCGGGTTCGACCCCGAGTGGGTCGCCCCCGAGAAGTGGGCCTCGTCGGTCTCCATCGCCCAGCAGAAGCAGTACGGCTTCGAGGAGGCCCACAAGACCATCGACAGCGACAAGGACGAGCTCCGCAAGGACGCCGCCGCCAAGGCCCGCAAGGCCAAGCTCGCCGGCGACGCCGCCGGACTGATCGCCGCCCTCAAGGTCCACTACGCCCTCAAGGACTCGCTGGTCCGCGAGATCATCGATCAGTGCGCCGCCACCTACCTCGGGGGCGAGCGGGTCAACCTCGGCCTCGGCGGCAAGCCGATGGACCGTGAGACCTACTCCGAGCTGCGCAAGGAATGGCGGGCCGCCTCGGCCCTCGCCACCGGAGGCGTCTTCTCCGACTTCGTCAGCCACGACCCCCAGGACAAGGCCGCCCTCGGCAAGGGCGCCGTCGGCGCCACGCTCGCGCGCCGCGGGGTGCAGGGGAACCTGCTCATGCGCATCAACGGCGTCCGCTTCAACATGCACATCGACATAGCGGACTGACCCCCACCCGGCGGCCGGGCCAACGGACCCACGGGGCTCCGCCCCCACCCCGGAAACCCGGCCGCTCCGCCCTCGGACCCCTTCTCCGTCGTGCAGCATTCGCACGCCCCGGGCGGCACACGGCTGCTGCTCGTGCAGCAGGACCGACCTCACCGGTGCAGTGGTCACTCGCCCGTCCGGTGACCAACGCAGGCACCCGGCCGGCAGCGAGACCTGGATCGCCGAGGAGGACCGGCCGACCTCGGGCCCGCCGCCCCTTGGCACCCGGGACGGCAACTTCACCTTGATCGACATCGCCGGCGGCAACAACCTGCAGCTCTATGTCTGCCCTTCTTCTCCTTGTCACCCCCACTTCGAACTGGTCCAAGGAGCTCGCGCAAAATCCTTCGCGCCGACACCTACGCCACCGATCGACACCGCGATCGATACTCCGGTCAGCGACCTTGGCCCACTGCCGGAGATCCCCATGACGGTCCCTGGCCCAGACGCCGTCGGGCGGCCTTTCAGACGTCGCCACGCACCGGAAGGGGACGGACGACGGCCGTGGGCCGTCGCAGGGCGTCGTTCTCGGTCGCCAACTGCCGGATCATCTCCGCGTGGACCTCCACCGTCCTCGGTCAGCGCCGCGGGCCGGACCGCCGGGGGCCGGCCGTCGGGGGCCGGCCGTCGGATATGTGGAAGACGCCGCTGCTGCGGGCGATCCGCTGCTCGTCGGCCGGACTCGACGCCGCGAGGCTGCCGTGCTCAGGAAGATCGCCGTCGTGCTGACGGCCGCCCGCGCTCAGCGCACCCACCATTCCGGCCACGGCCGCGGAGCCGGGCACCACCGCAGTCAAGTACAGGGACTGCCCGGCCTCCGTCTGGGCCGGGGGCGACACCAGCTGCCACACGGCCTACACCGGCTCCAAGTGGTACACCGGCGACTGGGTCGCCCTCCACTTCCGCGGGGACACCACCGCCTGGGCCAACGGATACACACCGAACAACGTCGACTTCGAAATCATCGTGACCAACGGCAGCACCTGGGCGTACTCACCCTGGAAACGCGGAGGCACCGGAGTCGGCACCTCCGCAGCCCCCATCCAGACCGGTGCGGACAACTGGGGCATGCTCAGGTACGCCAACGGCTACCAGTTCTCCGTGTACATCGGCACGCAGCCCACGGCCGCACCTGCGGACCGGGCCGCACTCCGACGTACGCGGCTTTGTCCTCTTCCTCGCCGGGTAGGAAGGCCCTCTCGCATGCCTTGTTCCGACCCTGACCCCGTGCTGCGTCGCCCCGGGCCGTCGGTCCCGATCGGATCGTCGCCCGGCTCGGATCGGGCGGCATGGGCGAGGTGTTCCTCGCGGCAGACGAACGGCGACCGCCGCGGCGAACCTTCGTCGCGCTGAAGACCGTGCACGGTGACCTCCCGGACGACGAGGGATTCCGCTCCCGCTTCCGGCGGGAGATCGAGAGCGGGCGGGCCGTGTCCGGCCGGTACGCGGCGCGGCTCATCGACGGCGACGCGGACGGCGCACCCCCGTGGCTGGCCAGCGAGTACGTGCCGGGACCGAACCTGGAGGAAGTAGTCCGCGGCGCCGGTCCGCTGCCGGAGTCGGCGGTGCGCGCCCTGGACCGCGGTCTCGTCGCAGCCCTGCGCTCGATCCATCATGCGCGGGTCCTGCACCGTGACCTGAAGCCCGCGAACGTGCTCCTCACGAAGGCCGGGCCCAAGGTCATCGACTTCGGCATCGCCCGTGCCTTCGGCGCGAGCACCATGACCGCCACCGGAAGGATCGTCGGGTCGCCGGGGTTCATGTCACCCGAGCACGTGGCGGGCAGCCAGCACGTCGTCGCCGCCTCGGACGTCTTCTGCCTCGCCTCGCTGCTCTGTTACGCGGCGACGGGACGCAGCCCGTACGGCGACGGCTCCGTTGCCGCCGTCCTGTTCCGCATCGCGCGGGCCGAGGCCAACCTGACGGGGCCGACCGCCCCGGGCAGTCCCCTGGTGCTCGAACTGCCCGCCGAGAGAAGAGTCGTGCGGGTCCACGACGCGCCCTACAACAGGCTTTCCGAGCTGACGACGGTGACCGGCCATCTCGGAACCAGGTGTGCCGGGCTTGAACCTGCCCACCGGCCCCTGACGGTCACAGAGCCCACGGCGGTGGACCCGTGAACCTCCTCCTTCCCTCCTGGAGCAGGTCGAGTATCCCGCTCAGATGCGCCTCCTCCGCCGTCCGGGGGTCACCGGCCAGCAGCCGATCGGCCAGCAACGCCGCCTGTACGACCGGGCCCTCGTCCGTGACCGGCAGCTTCACGGCGAACTCCTCGGCCTGCCGCCACCCCCCGTCCGAGTCCCGCTCGTTCCGCTCGAAGACGACCAGCACGCCGGACTCGCTCGGCGCCCACACGTCGTAGACCTCGCACGACCACCGGGCCAGCCAGTCGATCCGGGCCCGTAGGGCCTCCCTCAGCAGCCGGGCGACGGTATCGGCCGGAATCTCCCAGCCGAAATCCCGCGAGGCGCGCTCCAGTTCGGCGTCGTACGCGGCGGCGTCGAACCGGCACTCCGGCAGGACCGGGTCACCCCCCTCGCCGGGCCGCCAGCGCCACACCACGGTGCCGCCGTCCCGCCGCACGGTCAGCATCTGCCCGTCGTGGCAGCCGCACCATTTCTCGGCGAAATCCAACGTGCGCGGCTCGTCTCCGGCCGCCAACGGGCCGCCCGGGACCAGCCAGACGCGGGGGTCACCGCACTGGACGCCGTCTTCAAGGTCCTCGTAGGCGGCCTCGATGACGTCCACGCCGTCGATCAGCGGGCGGATCTCCATGTCGTCGAGCGGCTCCTCCGTGTAGCGGGCGTTCTTGACGTGCAAGCGCAGGGTGTTCAGCGAAGTGGCCATTCGCCCAGCGTGCGGCGGCCCCCGCCGTCATGTCATCCGCTTTTGCACTGGAACAGGGCCACGGTGTGGGCCGAGCGCCACTGCTTGGTCCTCGACGAACTGGGCGCCTCACGAACAAGAACCGCTACCAGAGCTGGCTCTGGTACTCGGTCTCGACCGCCTGGCCGGTCCGTGTCCGACCGCCCCCTCCTGCCCCACACTCCGGCGCCGCGACACCACGGCGGCACCATCCCACCCGAGCGAGGTCACCCCGTGAGAGCAAGTACCGGCGCAGCCGCCGTCCTGGCAGCCCAGGGCGCCACCCTGATCGCGGCCCCGGCCGCCCATGCAGACCCGACAAACGGCTCTGCGCAGCACATCCGCAACGAGCAGACCGGCCGCTGTCTCGACTCCGACCAGGACGGCAAGGTCTACACCAAGCCCTGCACGGCCAACAACAGCTACCAGCAGTGGTACACGACCTACCTCAACGGCACCGACTACTACCTGACCATCAAGAACACGGCCACCGGCATGTGCCTGACCCAGGTGAGCGCCGAGACCGTCGGCACCATGTCCTGCTCCGACGGCTACTTCAAGCCCCAGCGATGGGGCATGTTCGACTACGGGCGCGCCAACCAGCTGCGCATCGACCAGTCCCTCGACTCGGACGACCGGGGCAACGTCTGCATGAAGGACGGTACCCGCGACAACCGCTACCAGAGCTCGATCTTCGCCTTCCCCAGGTAGTGCCGCGACGAGGGCACCCGCCCTGGGGGACGGAACCGCATCCCGCAAGCACCGCGACCCGGCCGGGCCCCGGCTGCCGTCAAGCCCTGCGGGGCCGGAAACCGCCGGATCGTCCTGCCGGTCACCGCCCGGGTGCGCCCTGCCTGGCCTGCGGGGGCCGAGGACCTGGCCGGGGTGGAACCCGCAAGTCCCGGCCCCGGCCGGCCCGGAAGGGCTCTCAGACGGCCGGAGCCGTCCCTGACAGCAGTCGCGCGGGCAGGTAGTCCGACTCCACGCGAATCTCCCAGCCCCGCCGACGGGCATGGCATGCCAGCGCCAGTACGTCGAGGTTGAGCAGGGCCGCGGTGGTTTCCCCGCGGTCGGCCACCGAGTAGTGGTCGCGGTGCGCCTCCAGGGCATCGAGCAGCGCCAGGTTGAAGCTCTCTTCGTCACCGTCCACGAGCTGGGACAGCAGGACGGCGGGCGGCGCGAAGAAGCCCCATTCCCTGGCCTGCTCCATGCCGCGCAGCGCCCGGACGGCAGCGGGCTCCGGGTCGGCCCCCCGCAGGTAGTCGTGCAGGGCCTCCCGGTACGTCGCGAACGCCGACCCGTCGCCGCCGTTCAGACCGGGACCTGCCACGACCAGCGGCGCCAGGTCCTCCCGCTCACCGGAGACCAGGGCCAGCGCCACCGCCGTCTGCCAGTACCCGGGGCCCGTCCTTTCTCCGCGGAAGGCGGGGCAGACCACGTCGATGCCGCCGCAGACGGCCCGTACCTCGGTCCCCTCGTCGGCCAGGGCGGCCCGGAACAGCAGGCCGCCCAGCCGGGAGGCGAATCGGAGCGCCGAGACCTGCCCGTCCGACCCCGCACCGGCGTCCGCGCTGCGCAGCAGGAAGAGGGACTGCTGCCGCTCCATGGCCTGCGCCACGTCCCGCGCGGTGACCGCCTTGTCGGGCCCGGGCGTCAGGTCCTCCCGGGTGTGTTCCTCGTACCATCCGTCGATGTCCCAGGTGGGCTCCACCGGCCAGGCGGGCCGCTCGCACACCACCGGTCCGGCGGCCAGCGCGGCC
This sequence comes from Streptomyces sp. NBC_00239, assembly GCF_036194065.1. Taxonomy (NCBI): domain Bacteria; kingdom Bacillati; phylum Actinomycetota; class Actinomycetes; order Kitasatosporales; family Streptomycetaceae; genus Streptomyces; species Streptomyces sp. NBC_00239. The sequence goes on from NZ_CP108095.1 coordinate 8,488,838, forward strand.
ACGGCGTCCGGCCGCCGCTCCCGGCCGAAGGCACCGACGCGCGGGCCGTCCGGCGCGAACCCCGTCACCAGGGTCCGCGGCAGGTAGCCGGTGTCCACCGGCACCGCCCAACCCTCCTGGCGGTGGCCCAGCGCCGCCAGGGCCAACGGCACCAGCGGCAGCAGGCTGCGCGGCGGGGCCGACGGCCCGTGCGCGCCCGGCACGGCCGTCAGCAGGGCGGTCAGCTCATGGTCGTAGGCCTCCCGGTCACCGCCCACAAGGGCCCGCAGTACCCGCAGTGCCACCGTGTCGGCGTGCCCGCGAAGGTCCTGCCCCGTCTGCGACTCCCGCTCGGCGATCCGGGCCAGCGCGGCGTCCACGGCCGCGACCTTGGCCTCCCGCGGCGGCGGGAAATCCTGGCCGTCGACGTCGAGGTCCCCGGCGACGCAGACCAGGAACCCGGCGACCAGCTCGGCCGCCGGCTGTCCCGCCGCGTCCTTGCGCACCACCTTGCGCGCGAAGTGGAACGCCTCGCCGTCCCGGTCGACCCGGTCGGTGACGACCGCCAGGCAGTACGCGTCGAGCCAGTCGTGGGCCCCCGCCGTGTCCCAGCCCTCCTTGTCGTCGCCGCGGTCGTACGACATGCCGAAGTTCACGTAGTTGAGGAACACGCTGAACGGCTCCCACGGGTGGTAGGCGGTGTACCGCACCACGGCGCAGGCCGCTTCGGCGGCGTCCTCCAGGACCGCCCACGCCTCGGCGGAGTCCAGCGCCGGCTCCGTCACGGACAGCGCCGCCAGGTGGTCCAGCATCTCCTGGCCGAGCCACTCCCACTCGTACGAGCCCATCGGGCCCGCCTTCGACATCGACCTGGTCATCGACCCGATCCGATGCGTGAACCCGTCCCGCGCCGCCTCGATCTTCTCCACGGCCACCTGATGACGTTCGATCACCATCTGCTGCATCCCCCCGTCTTGCTCGTACCGTCGACAGGCTAACCGGGGCCACTGACAGCACCGGAACCCGAGGGTCCGCCCACCGTGCGGCCGTCCGCCGTAGGGGCCTGCTGTCCGTGCGGGCTACCGGGGGAGCAGTGGTTCGGGGTCGGTCGCCAGCCGTGCGTGGGCCTCGGCGTCGTAGCGGACCCCGTCGTATTCGAGCTTCTGCCGTTCGTACCCTTCGACCGCGAAGCCGGAGGCGGTGGCGACCTTGCAGGAGCCGGGGTTGTCGATGCGGTGGCCCAGTTCGAGGCGGAACAGCCCGGCATCGTCGAACGCCCACCGGGACACGGTCCGGCAGGCCTGGGTGGCGACGCCCCGCCCGCGGGCCGAGGACGTCGTCCAGTACGACACCCAGCCTGTCCCGTGGCGCCGGTTCACGGCACTGACGGCGACGTTCCCGAGTACTGCCCCGTCACCGCGGCCGTCGCCGCCGCCGTCGACCACGGCGAACGCGAATGCCGTCCCGGACTCCCAGCGCTCCGTCCAATCGGAGATCCACCGCTCCGCGGCCTCCAGCGAGTCGATCGCCTCGGCGGACTGGCCTCGCATCAGGGGATCTGCGAACGCCTTCATCACCGACGGGGCGTCCTGCCCCTCCCACCGGCGCAGCAGCAGCCCTGACGGAGTCTTCACATGATCACGCATGCCCGAAGTCTCACCCGTCGGAGTGCCCCCGGTCACCCCCTTTCCCCGAGCACGCGCCCGGCGGGGCACGCACCCGCGGAGTGCGGACTGCCCTTGCTCCTGTGCCTGTGCCTGCACCTGTGGGCAGGGGGTCGGAGCATTCCGGTGGCCGCGGAGGTCCCGGGGATCCCCGCGTACCGCGCCGCCGCCGTGCTGTGGCGCAAGGGGGGCCTCCCCGACGACACCCTGAACGCGGCGCTCCTGGTGTCCCGCGTCTTCGCGTACGTGGAGGACGGGCGCGGCACCGCGGCAGCCGCGCAGGAGTGGCTCCAGGGGTTCGGCATGCGGGTCACGGGCGAGCCTCACTACATCGTGGTCTCGCCCCCGGCGTCCGCGGGGACGGCACGGTCACGGGATGTGCCGGTCAGGAGGTGCGGTAGGTGATGACCGCCGCTCCGGCGTGCCGATGCTGCCGCGCGCCGTCGTGGCCCGCTCCTCTTGGGCGCCGTCCGCGCTCTCACCGCCGAGGCGCCGGACCCCCGTTGCCGCCGGATCCTTGGACGCCGGGGATGCCAAGGGAGGCGCCCCAGCCGCCTCCACCGCTGCCCGGCGCTCCCACCGGGGCCGGGGCGCTGTGTCCTCTCCGCAAGTCGATCTGGCCATCCGGGCGGGTGAATGGCCGGCGCCACCTACGGGGCGATGCGCCCGCCACGCTCGGACAGGTGCAGGGCGACCCGTCGTACCAGGGCCCTGTGCGCCGGTTCGGCCTCGCCCGCGGCGACCCCGAGGACGTACCGGCCGGACACCACGGTGGCGTGGGCCACGGGCCTCGCCTCCAGGCCCGTCCGGTACACGTACAGCCGGGCCCCGCTCCGCGGTTCCTCGATCCAGGCCGGCACGCACCCGCCCAGTCCGGGAGCGCAGCCCCAGGGCATGGCGCTGGCCGCGTACGTCCGGGCGGCCGTCGCGTCGGGCGCGACCCAGCGCACCGTGAGGGAGAAGACGTCGCTGCCGTCACCGGACTCCGCGGCGAAGCGGCACACACTCGGGTGCGGCAGCCGGACTCCATGCATGGTGCTGCTCCGCTTCTCCGGCAGCGCGAGGTAGTCCGGGGCGAGTTGCGACAGGAACCCGGTGTCCAGCAGGCTGCAGGCGTCGGGCCAGTGCCGCGGTTCCGTTCCCCCCAGGGCGACCGGCCGGGCCGCGTCCTCGGCGCGATGCACCGGGCGCATTCCGGTGAAGCGGGTCCCTTTCGCTTCCTCACTACGGACCACGAGGAGTTTCCCACTCGCCCCCAGCAGCGTCCCGGCGACCGGCCAGGGCACCGGGGCGGTCCGGCGGCCGTCAAGACCGACGAAGGTGGTGGCCCCGGGCCCCTGCCCGGCGGCGTCCCCGACTGACCAGCGCACGTCTCCGGAGAACGAGCCGTCCGTGCGCGTGTCCTCCACGATCAGCCCGTCCGTCATGAAGGCGAAGCCACTCAGGGGGTGGGCAGTCTTCCAGGCCGGCTTCCCGGTGTCCGCCCGGAAGGCCCACAGTTTCTGGCCGACGTCCGCGTACACGACCCCATGTTCCTCCCCCAGAGGAGGTCCGAATGCCGCCCGCCGCAGGATTTCCTTACCCCGCTCCGTGAGCCACTGGAACTCGCCGTCCATGCGTATGCCGAGGGCCCCGTCCGCCGCACTGACACTGATGCTCTTCCCACGCCCCAGCTGCTTCTGCCATGCGGACCTTCCGTCCCGCTCGTCCACCGCCTGGAGTTCCGCAGCCTCGCCCGTGCAGTGGCGGAGCAGGAGCAGACGGGTCGATGTCGCCGCCATGCTGTAGGGCACGTACAGGTCCACGTAGGGATGGGGTTTGGCGCAGCGGTTGTCCAACTGGATGTTCCATCGGACCGCCCCGGTACGCGGCTCGAGGGCCAGCGCCCGGTCACCGTCCATGACCACGGGTCCCCATTCCGCCAGGAAAACGCCCCCGGCGATGAAGTTGCCGGCCCTCCCGTCCGCCTCCGGGGCCGCCCTGCGGTGCCACAGCTGGCGCCCGGTCGCGAGTTCGTACGCCCGCAAGGTGTCCTTGAAGCGGTCCTGCGTGTCCACGAGAAAGAGCACACCGCCCGACAGCCCCAGGTCGGGGCTGTCCTCCGCGAAGCCGTGGACGATGGAACGGAGGTGGCCGCTGCGGGTGTCGACGACGCGAACGGAGCGGCCCACCGCCACCGCCAGTGCCTCGTCGCTGAGGGCCGCTGACACGTCGCGTGTGTCCAGCGCCCGCCCGGTGGTCACGTACGACCAGGCCACCTCCAGGGTGTTCGGAGGCTCGGACGGCTTGCCGGCGGTCCTTACGTCGCCGACCAGTAGCACCAGCAGCACCAGCACCACGACGACCGGTAGACCCGCTCCCGCCGCATGCAAACCCGTACGCGAACTCCGCCGTGCCATGCCACTCCCCATCTCCCGGAACTCCCCGGAACATTGCGGAACTTGGTGGTTCTTCCCAGGGCCTTGCCGGACTTCCCCGCAGCAGGCGGCACTTCGCCGGTCAGCACGGCGCCGCGGGCGACCATTGGCAGGGCCGGGAGTCCTTCTCAAGCCGGAACCCTCCCTTCGGCGACCCCGAGTACACGGCCCCGTATTGAGCGGCGTACCCGGTCACCGCATACCGGCCCCCGCTCGGGGCAGGCACGGGGATCACGCCCGCCTTCCCGTTCCGCACATAGCGGACGACCAGCCGGAACTCCCGGGCCCCCTTCGCGGCCACGAAGGTCGCCGACAGGTTGACCTGCTCGCCCGGCGCGAGCGTGACGACGTGCCCGCCGAAGTACCGATCGGCCGAGCCCCTACCAGTCAGGAACACCGGCCGGGTGCTGTCCAGGTCCGCGAACAGCTGGATCTTCTCCTCACCTCCGGCGCCCGCCTCGCACAGCAGCGTTCCGGCGAACGGCGGTGCCGGACGCCGCTGTTCGGGCTCGATGTCGATCGAGGTGATGGTGAGGGGCTGCGTACCGCCTTCGATCGTGAGGTCGGTGACGAGTTCACCGGCCCGTGCGCCCCGATGGCGCCGGATGACCCCGGCCACGTCACCGCCGGTCACGATCTCCGCCAGGTCCCGGGATGAGGCGATCCTGTCTTTGAGAGCCGTGCAGTTGCCGTCGTCGCCGTCCTGCCGGGCGGACACGGTGAACGGCGCGGACGGAGGGCCCGGCGAGGGGCTGCCCGTGGCGATGGGCGGGGGTTCGGACCCACCCTCCAGTCCAAGGCCGTTGAGGGCGACGGCGGTCAGCACCGCACCGAGCACAGGTATGCCGACCCCGAGCCCGAACAGCCGCCCGTGCCTCCGCCACCACGGCTCGGCGGCCGCCTCCGGCGTTCCGGGTGACGTACCGGGCTGTGGCGTACGCGAACCGCGCGACCCCACCCGCAACGTGGTCCGATTCCTCATCCGTCTCCCCACCCCCGGCCGCTCGCGCCCTCTGCCGTGCTCCCGGCCCCTGCTGTCACGGTGTACGGAATCAGCGTCGCGCGCCCGGTGCCCGGTGCGGGTGTGGGAAAGGTGAATGTCCTCTCCTCGGACACGCGCATGCCATCCCCGACCTATCGTGCAGTCATGTCATGTGGGTTACTTCTGCCCGCCCCTCAAGGCGGGCACACGACAGATCAGGGATGCCCGCCCGCCACGAAGACCTGCAAGGGACGCGCAGCGGAGGAGGGACCATGACAGCCAGCGCGGATCAGCCTGACGCGGACCAGTCCGGCGCGGATCGGCCCGACGCGGACCAGCCTGCCCCGGATGCTGGTGCACCCCGGCCCCGAACCGACCGTCCGGCGCGGCGGCCGAACCGACGCACCCTCCTCATCGGCGCGCTCGGGGCCGCGGCCGCTGCGGCCGTCGCCGTACCGACCGCGCTCACCATGTCGTCCTCCGGGCGACCAGTTCCGGCACCGCCCTCCCGACCCCCGCGGCCGCGCAGCCAACAGCAGCTGCCGCGACCCTTGATCGCAGAGACGAAGTTCATGAGCGCGTACGCCCTCGCGTTCAGCCCGGACAGCAAGATCCTCGCTGTCGGACGGCTCGACGGAGCGGTCGAACTCTGGGACCCGAAAACCCTGACCCCCACCGTCACGCTCAGAAAGCCCGGCAAACGGTACGACGGGGTACTCGACCTGGCCTTCAGCAGGGACGGGACGCTGCTCGCCGGCGCCGACGGCAGGAGCACGACGCTGTGGAACGTCACCGCACGCGAGGAGCCCGCGACGCTCACCGACACCGAGATCGATCCCGTCCAGGTGCAGTCACTGGCGTTCCACCCGTACGCCGACGTCCTGGCCTGCGCCAACATGGACGCTACGGTCAATCTGTGGGACACCGGCACCCATCAGAAGCTCGGGACGCTGATCGACCCGATCGGCTATACGAACAGCCGGCAGAAGTCGGTTGAGTCGCTCGCCTTCAGCCGCGACGGGACGACGATCGCCACCAGTAACATGGCACGCAAAGTGCGCTTCTGGGACATCTCCACGGGTGCGATCGTCAGTACGATCGACGGCCTCGAACTGCCGGTACTCGAACTCGCCTACAGCCCGGACGGATCCCTGCTGGCCGGTGGCACCGCGAGCCTGAGGACCAGGGACGGGCAGGTCAAGCTGTGGTCGGCGGACAGTCAGAAGGAGGTCGCGACCCTCACGGTGCCCTACGTCACCACCCCCGGGGAGTCGATTCCCCGCAAGGAACGCATCGCCCGGTACGTGAATTCCGTCCAGTTCAGTCCCGACGGCGAGACCGTGATCGGTTCGGTCAACGGTGACCCCCTGATCGTGAGGTGGGACGTCGCCACCCGAAAGCTCGTCGACGTCGAGGACACGCGTACCTACCAGGACGGCGCGTACCACGACACCGTGCACCCGATGCGGATCAGCCCGGACGGAACCATGATCGCGGCAGGCCTCTTCCGCAACGTGGCCCTGTGGAAGCTGCCGTGACAGGGCGTGGGGCTTGAGTCCTCTTGGGATGGCTGCCCCTGGCCACTGCCAGCAGGAACCCGGCCGCAGCCGAGTTCGCGTACGGCCCGGATGGCGAAGGCTTTGCGAGGACCTCTCCGTCCGACCCGTGCCGACGCTCCGACCCCGGGTTGTCACGATCGGGCGAGGCGGGCTGGACCTGCCAAGCCCGGCCGTTTTGTGTCAATATGCATCCGCCCGCATCCCACGGGAGCCCGCCGGGTCCGCAGGTGAACTGGTCCGGCTCACACCGCGCGGGTCCGGCGATCGTGTCCACCTCGGTGCTCGCCGCCCCGCAACGACCACCCTCGGCCCAGCCGGCTGGCGACCAGCTTCCCCGGCTCCTCAATGCGGACGGCCGCGATCTGTACGCCGCGGACCCCTGACGCCGCCGACGGCGGTCCCGTCCTGCGGCTTCGGCCCTGTTTCGAGCAGATGGGCCCACGCGGCCTCGTCACGGCCGAAGGACGGCCTCAAGATGCCGCTGGACCGGCTCGAAGAGCCCGTACGGGATGTACCACGGGATCTCCGCGAGGGTCACCCAGGCGATCTCGGCGAACTCATCCGCGTTCGCGACACAGGCGGTCCCGTCGGCAACTTCGCAGGCCGTGTACGAGACGGTTCGGCCGGTGATCGGATGGACCCGCTCGCCGAGCCGGGCCACGACGACCACGTCCAGGCCGGCCTCCTCCTTCGTCTCGCGGACGGCGGCTTGCTCGAAGGATTCGCCGGGCTCGACCTTGCCCGCCGGGAACTGCCAGGAGAGTCGGCCCTCCGGGACCCTGCGCCGTACGAGCAACACCCGTCCCTGGTGGGCCACAACGGCTCCGGCCACCCAGCTCTCCGGTCCAGCCGCACCCAGAGGCGCCTCCCGGTCAGCCACGACCGCTTCCGTCATCCGACGCGAGCTTCCGATCGTCGTCACTCGAAGAGCCCTTCCGCCACCGTGGCCGCCTTCGACGACTCCTGCCGGCGCTCGAACTCCAGCTGCCACGCTCGCGCCGCGGAGTATGCGACGTGAGCCATGCTGCCCGGACACAGGACCAGTGCCCGCGGTTCGGTCTTGTGGTCCGCGACCGACCCGTACCCGATCCGCTTCGTGGGCAGCAGTGCGTGAGGAACAGAACAAGAGGGGCATGGAGCCTTCGGGAGTGTCGCCATCGCCCCAGGATGGCCAAGTGAGCCCCAGCACGGCAGGGAGCGCATGGAGCGCGCACTGCCGTCAGGGGGACTGGTTGGAGGCCTTCTCCCGGCTCGGGCCGGACCGGACGGCACCCGAACCAGCGGAATCCCTCTGGGGGTGTATCAGGGCGGCATGACCGACCCCGGTCCGGGTATGGCTGGAAAGCCGTGGTCGGTGGGTCCGCTGGTCCGTATTGCGGGCGTAATGGCTTGGGGGCCCGGCGTCCCGTTGAATGCGGTCGGAAGGCACGTCGCCCGTCGGATGCGGAGCAGGGAGTCATGGGATGAAGCAGGGCCGCGGGAGGCGCAAGGCGCTGGTGGGGGCCGTCGCAGTCGTGGTGACGGCCGCATTGGGAGTGGGGCTGTACCTGTTCCAGCCGTGGAAGCTGTGGCAGGACCAGACGGTCAGGGAAGCCCTGCCGACCGCCGCGCCTGCCGGGACCGCCGCGACCGCCGCGCCGAGCGGGACTTCCGGGACGGTCCCCGCTGCCCCGGCGCCGGCGGCCGCGCCGCAGACGCTGACCCAGGGCTCGTTCATCAGCCACGAGCACGACACCGAGGGCACTGCCAGGGTCATCCGGCTGTCCGACGGCTCCCATGTGCTCCGGCTGGAGGGACTGGACACGAGCAACGGGCCGGACCTGCGGGTGTGGCTGACGGATGCCCCGGTCAGGGAGGGCGTCGCCGGCTGGCGGGTGTTCGACGACGGCAAGCACGTCAGCCTGGGAAAGCTCAAGGGGAACAAGGGCGATTAGAATTACGAGATCCCGGCGGACGTGAACCTCGCGTACTACTCCAGTATTGCGATCTGGTGCGACCGTTTCGACGTCTCCTTCGGAGCGGCGGAACTCGCCAAGGCGTAGGCGTCTACCTCGGCAGTGGGCGCGGGTGCGGGTTCCGAGGGCCGGGGGGGCGGTCTTGAGGCGTCCTCGTTCTCCGCTTCGGACACCTCCGGCAGGCCCAGGGGCGCTGCGATCACCGTTCCGCCGCTGCTTCGAGGAGGGCGACGGTGAAGCCGATGCAGGCGAGGAGGGAGAGGCCGAAGCCCGGCTGGGTGCGTGGCTGGCCACGCCCGGGTGACCGGGCGGGTAGGGCGTGTGCACCTCACCTGACAGTCCCGGGCAGGCGAGGTGAGGGGGATGTCTGTCCGGGCCGGGCCGGGCGTGGCGTAGGGCGCGATTCTCCGTAGCCAGCTCCTGCTGCTCACGCCGGCGGGGCGCTCACCGCTCCCATGGGCTGCCTGCGCGGTGGTGGCCGAGGCCTGGTGGGATTGCGAAGGGAAGACTGGAAGGTTCACCGGTCCGGCGTGGTGACGGCCGCTGCGAAGGCGTCGTAGGCGCGCTCGTCGAAGAGCACGAAGCGCACCTCCTCGACCTCCGTCCGGGCCGCTCGTACGGTCTGCACTGCGATCCGGGCCCCGTCGTCCATGGGCCACCCGTAGATCCCGGTGGAGATCGCCGGGAAGGCGACGCTTCGGGCTCCCAGCTCGTCGGCGACTCGCAGGGACTCCCGGTAGCAGGAGGCCAGCAGCGCCGAGCGGTCCTCCTCCTTCGACCAGACGGGCCCGACCGTGTGGATCACGTGCCCGGCCGGCAGTCGGCCCGCCGTGGTGGCGACCGCCTTGCCCGTGGCCAGGCCCTTCCCGTAGTGGGAGCGGCGCAGGTCCTCGCAGGCCGCGAGGATCTCCGGGCCGCCGCGCCGGTGGATGGCTCCGTCGACCCCGCCGCCGCCGAGCAGTGAGGAGTTCGCCGCGTTGACCACGGCGTCGACTTCCTCGGCGGTGATGTCGCCCTGGACCAGGGTGATGCGCGGCATCGGGATTCCTTCCTTCGGGAGTGGTACGCCGTCGGCTTCCACGGCCCAGCTAGTAGGCGGGGCCGAAGGCGCCGTCCTGGGCGGTTTGTGCGCCGGAGTTGAAGTACTGCTGTGCGGCGGCGCCTTCGTCGTGCATGACGGTGTTGAGGCGCCTCGGGTTCATCTCCATGTCTCCGTGGAAGGCTGCGGCCGAGGGGCCGGGCTCGGTGTGGGCGTGGGCGGTTGCTGCGAAGGTGAGGGCGGCGCTCGCGAGGAGGAGAGCGGCGATGGTGCGCTTGATGTTCATGCGCTGCCAACGATCTTGCCCGAGAGCAGGTCACTCCTCTGCGTACGGGGGTGTTGGTGTCATCCGGATGGAGACGTCTTCCGTTCGCGGCCTGCCGGGTGGTTCCCGGTCACCACTGCCGCGGAGCGGCCCGGCACGTGGTGCAGTGACCGCCGTCCGGCTGGCTGCCGCGGCACGGGGCGGCCCGGCAGGCCGGGGCGTGGCGGCGGACCGCAGGCCTGACCGTCGGCGTGACGGCGACTCGTGGCCGCAGACCCTGAAGGCGGACGTCAGAGGCCGTCCGGTCGGCCGGCGGGACCGGTCAGTTGAACAGCCAGTACTGGTTCGGCTGGCTGCCGCAGTCCCACAGCATGACCAGCGAGCTGCGGCCCCAGTTGTAGATGTCCGCGCACTGGCCGGGGAACGCGATGTTCTCGAGGCGGGCTGGTCCGGGCACGGAGTGGATCTTCCACGCCTGCCCGAGGCCGTACCCGCAGGGGTTCTGGATGAGCTGCTCCCCGCGGCCCCGGGAGCCGTCGACGCAGACCCGCTCGCGTCACTGCGGATGTTCCAGCCCCCGCTGGTGCTGTTCCACTCCAGGCTCCAGGACTGGTTGCCACCGCCGTGGCACTCCCACATCTGGATCCACGGGCCCCTGCCCCAGTCGTAGACGTCCAGGCACTTGCCGAGGCCTCCGTGCTGAGGCTGGTGATCGTGGAGACCGGGACGGGCGGCTCCGGCACTCCGCCCGAAGAGGCCGCGGGCCCGCCGTGGGCGGTGGCTGCCCCGGCGCACAGCACCAGCGCGGCCGCCGCGGCCCCGAGGGTCGAGCCGAGTCGCGTGGGAACGTTCATGCGGGGACTCCGGTAGTCGCACGGGTCGGTCCCTAGACGCTAAAGCAGCGCCGTGGTGGATGGACAGGACAGTACCGGTCGTGATCGCGGCCGGAAGCCCCCGTCCGGCAACTGCGCGGTGAAGTCCGCGCGCGCAGAAGCGCGTACGACCGGCACCATCGAGGGGTCGGGTCGTCCGCCGGCCGACACCATGAGCACCGCCCCCGCACCCGCGACCCCCCTCCGGTGGCACTTCCCCGGCCGCCGCTTCGTCCGTCGCCTCCGTCCTGGCGGGGGCGGTGCCACGACGGCGGCGGTCCGGTCGGGGGCCTGGCGACGGCGAACGCACTCGGCAGCGTCGACGTCCCGGCGATGCGCCGACCCGCTGATCACATCCGCCGTCCCGAGCGCTCGACGACCCGATCCGAGCGCCTTGTTACGTTGCGATCACGTCCTGATGGAGCCACCGCCACAGAGTGCTGGGAGCGTCACGTGGGTGAACACGAACCCGTACGTGCATCCGAGCCAGGTACCTGCCGCGGCGGCGCGCAGGCCCCTGCTGCGCCGACTTCGCACCCGTCTCGTCCTGGCCGCCGCCGCGTCCACCCTGGTCACCGGGCTGGCCCTGCCGGGTACGGCGGTCGCCCGCACCCCCGCCGATGCGATCGTCGCCGGTGCCTCCGTATCGCCGGTCAGGTGGGGCCCCTGCCAGGCCGAACCGCCTTTCCCCGAGCCCAGCCCGCGCGCCGAGTGCGCGACGGTGGAGGTGCCGGTGGACTGGTCGGAGCCGAACGGCCCGAAGACCCGGCTCTCCGTCGCCCGCCACCGGGCCACCGACCCCGCGCGCAGGATCGGCGTCCTGATGTCGAATCCGGGCGGCCCGGGTGCCTCGGGCGTCGACGACGTGTTGTACGCCGACGACCCGGTGAGCGGCTACACGCCGGACCTGCTCCAGCGCTTCGACATGGTCGGTTTCGACCCGCGCGGCATCGGCCGCAGCCGCAACGCCGTCTGCGACGAGACCCTCCTGGAGAGGATCCCGGCCCGCCCGGGCACCGCGGCGCAGTTCGAACGGATGCGGACCCTCAACGGGCTGCTGGCAGCCAGCTGCCTCCGCAGGACGGGGCCGCTCGCCGCCCACATGGACGGGGAGAGCGTGGCCCGTGACATGGACGCGATACGCGCCGCTCGGCGAGCGCCGGATCAGCTTCATCGGGCACTCGTACGGTACCTTCCTCGGCGAACGGTACGCCCGCCTGTTCCCCGGCAGGCTCCGCGCGCTGGCCCTGGACAGCGCCATGGATCCCGCACGGCCGGATGCGGAGCGCTACCTCACCGACGGCGCCGTCACCGTCGAGACGACCCTGAAACGGTTCGCGGCCTGGTGCGAGAAGGACACGTCCTGTGTCCTCAACGGCAAGGACGCGCTCGTCGTCACCGACGAGCTGTTCGCCCGCGCCGACGCGGGCGGGCTCCGCGACCCGGGCCCGAACGGCCCGACCCGCACCAGGATCAGCGCCGACCAGATGTCCGCCGTCCTGACCTTCAGTCTCGACGAAACCGCATGGCCGCGCACCGCGCGGCAGCTCGAGGCCCTGCGCTCCGGCAAGGGCAAGGTGTTCTGGACGCCCTTGGGAGCGGAGCTGGCGGCGCGCCTCGTGCTGTGCCGGGACTACGACTTCCGGATCCGCGACCACGCCCAGTACCCGGCCATCCGCAAGCGGGTCGCCAAGGCGGTCCCGCACGTGCGCGCCAACTCCCAGTCGCTGGACTTCGTACTCGCCTGCCAGGGCTGGACGATGCCGCCCAAGCCCCGCCCGGCCCGGGCCAAGGGCCCCCTCCCGCCGGTCCTGGTGGTCAACGCGACGCTGGACCGCGCGACTCCGCTGCCCGGCGCGCGCCGCATGGCGCGGTCCTTCCCCGAAGCCACCCTCTTCAGCATGGACGTCGTGGGCCACTGGCTGTACCGCAGGGGCGGAACGGCCGAGGCGATGCGCGTGATCGACACCTACCTCACCCACCCGCGGCCCGCCCCGCGTACGAACTGACCCCGGCCGGCTCGTGATGTCAGGAGGAACGCCGTACGTGGCGGGCCAGCCACGTCAGCAGGGCGTCCAGGTCGGCGGTGGTGGAGAGGACCCGGTCGACGGCCTCGGGGGTGTGCAGCCATGCCTCGCAGCCGAGGGCGCGGGCGGCGATGAGGGAGCGGTGGCGCAGCAGGTCCGCACGGGGGTGGTCCGTCGGATAGCCGCGCGGGGGGCGCTTCATCACGTCCCCTGAGATGTCGTAGCCCTTCTTCCGCAGGTCCTCGACGATGGCGAGCAGTGAGGGTCCGCTCTCCGCGGAAGCCACGGCTCTGCGGAAACCGTCCACCTGGCCGGGGTCGGGGTACCACCAGGCGCCCTGGATCCGCAGCCCATCCAGGGAGAAGCGGAGGCTGATCTCGACCTTGCGGTCGATGCGGATGACCGCGCTCTGGTTCTGCCACCACCAGGAGCCGGTGCGGTAGTGCCAGACGGAGAAGTCCTCGTAGCGGGGGTCGGCGGCCGCGACCTCGTCGAGCAGGGCGATCATCGGCTGCCGGACCAGGCGTTCGCGGTCCGCGCGGCAGCGTTCGCGGGTCGCGTGGGCCGGTTCGCCCTGAAGCTCCCACAACACGTCCATGGCCTGCCCAGGCCAACCGGTGAACTGTCCGTGCATGCGGCAAGTGTAGTGCTGCGGTCGGACAGTCCCACCGGGTCGCGGCGCCCGGCCCGGCGCCCCGCCGTGTTGCGGCCCGTGCGTCCCGAGCCGTCGGCTGCGGTCTCCCGGAAGGCCGCCACGAAGGACGGGGACCGGCAGTTCCATCCGGTCGATGTGGGCGAGCAGTTCGAGGCCCGGACCGTCCCCGACCGCGCCCCGGACCAGCAGCGCCAGTACGTCCCGCGAGACGGACGCGGCCGTGCCGAAGGCGAGCAGCGTCATCGCCGCCTCCCAGCTGCGGGGCGACGGCAAGGCGCCGCCACCGGCCGGTTCTCGCCGTACGGGTACCGGTCCCACCCACGCACGCGCGCACCCCCGCACGAGCGGCGACGGACCGCGCGGCGGGTGCCTCAGGCCGGCGCCTCCGGCGGTCATAACGCGGATCTTATGCACGCAGGTATGCCCACCAGTCGCCATGTACACGCCCATACTCGGCGGCGGTGAACCCCACACCCGCCTCCCCCCACGAACGGAGTGAACGTTGAAGCCCACCAGATGGACGGCGGTCGCGACGGCGATGGCGCTGTCCGCGAGCCTCGTCGGCGCCATCGCCGGAACGGCGTCGGCGACACCGTCGGCACCCTCGGCGGCGGCCCAGAAGGGCAGCCCCGCGGCCCGCGCCGTCGCCGCCGCGGACCTGGCAGTCGACAGCGGCCTCGACGCGCTGGTCAACTCGGCCCAGGAGCAGTACGACCGACGTCTCGTCACCCCTTGGGTGAAGGACCTCTACTCGGTGTCGTACGAGCGCAGCTACCGCGGCCTGCCGGTCGTCGGCGGTGACGCCGTGGTCCTCGCCGATGGCTCCGGGAGGATCCGCGCCCTCCAGTCCGCCTCCTCCGTGCGCATCGACGTGGCGACCCAGCCGTCGGTCACCGCGAAGAAGGCCGAGACGGCCTCGCGGAAGAAGCTGGCCTCGGTCGACAAGGTCGAGAGCAGCCGGCTGGTGGTCCGCCTCAAGGGCGACAAGCCGGTGCTGGCCTGGGAGACCGTGCTGCGAGGCCGTACCAAGAGCGCGCCCAGCAAGCTGCACGTCTTCGTCGACGCCCGCACCGGTCGCGTCGTCGACAGTTACGACGACGTGGTCGCGGGCACCGGCAACAGCAAGTGGAACGGGCCCGGCCCGCTCACCATCGACACCACCGCCTCGGGTTCCACGTACTCCCTCCGCGACCCGGTCCGCACCGGCCTGAGCTGTGCCGACTACAGCACCAACACGGTCTTCTCGAAGTCCTCCGACTCCTGGGGCACCGGCAACCCCACGAGCAAGGAGACCGGCTGCGTCGACCTGATGTTCGCCGCACAGAAGCAGTGGGACATGCTCAGCCAGTGGCTGGGCCGCAACGGCGTCAACGGCAACGGCCGCAGCTTCCCCGCCAAGGTCGGACTCGGCGAGCTCAACGCCTACTGGGACGGCAGCTCGGTGACCATCGGGCGCAACAGCGCCAACGAGTGGATAGCCGGCACGGACGTGGTGGCCCACGAGTACGGGCACGCCATCGACTCCAACACTCCCGGAGGCACCAGCGGTCAGGAGGCCGGGCTCGGCGAGGGCACCGGTGACATCTTCGGCGCGCTGACCGAGGCGTACATCAACCAGCCCGCCCCCTACGACGTCCCCGACTACCTGGTGGGCGAGGTCATCAACCTCCAGGGGCGGGGCCCGATCCGCAACATGTACAACCCGCCGGCCGTCAACAACGACCCGGCCTGCTACAGCTCGTCGATCCCCGGCACCGAGGTGCACGCCGCCGCGGGCCCGCTGAACCACTGGTTCTACCTGCTGTCCGAAGGCACCAACCCCGGCGGCGGCAAGCCCAGCAGCAGCACCTGCAACCAGAGCACCCTGACCGGGGTGGGGATACAGACCGCCGGCAAGATCTTCTACGGCGGCATGCTGCTCAAGACCAGCAGCATGAGCTACAAGAAGTACCGCACGGCGACGCTCAGCTCCTCCAAGACGCTCGACACGACCTGCGGCCTCTTCAACAAGACGAAGGCGGCCTGGGACGCGATCAGCGTGCCCGCCCAGGCGGCGGACCCGACCTGCACCCCGAGCGGTCAGAACAACGACTTCTCGATGTCGCTCAACCCCTCGTCCGGCACCATCCAGCAGGGCGGTTCGGTGACCACCACCGTCGGCACCGCCGTCACGACCGGCACCGCGCAGTCGGTGGCCCTGACCGCCACCGGCCTGCCCGCCGGGGTCAGCGCCTCCTTCAACCCCGCCACCGTCCAGGCCGGCCAGTCCTCCGTGCTGACCCTGACCGCCACCTCCAACGCTGCGCCCGGCACCTCCACAGTCGTCGTCAAGGGCCAGGGCACCACGCTGTCGCACACCACCGACTACACCCTCAACGTCGGCGGAACCCAGCCCGGCAACGACCCGCCGGACATCAACGTCGCCAATGTGCAGGCGCACCTGACCCAGTTCAACACCATCGCGAGCCAGAACGGCGGCCACCGCCGTGCGGGCAGCGCCGGCTACACCCAGTCGCTGGCCTACGTGAAGGGCAAGCTGCAGGCCGCCGGATTCACGGTGACCGAGCAGAACTGCACCTCCTGCACCTACCCGTCGAACAACCTGATCGCCGACTGGCCGGGCGGCCCCGACGACCAGGTCGTCATGTTCGGCGCACACCTGGACGGCGTCTCTGCGGGCCCCGGCATCAACGACAACGGCTCGGGCTCCGCCGCACTCCTGGAGAACGCCCTCGTCCTCGCCCAGAAGAACCCGACGATGACCAAGCACGTCCGGTTCGCCTGGTGGACCGACGAGGAGCAGGGCCTCAACGGCTCCGCCTTCTACGTCAACCGGCTCACCACCGCCCAGCGCGCGACCATCAAGGCCTACTACAACTTCGACATGGTCGGCTCCACCAACGGCGGCTACTTCATCAACAATGTCAACTCCGCCGCCGCCGCACCCCTCAAGGCGTACTGGACCTCCCTGAACCTGGCGCCCGAGGAGAACACCGAGGGCCAGGGCCGCAGCGACGACTACTCCTTCCAGCAGGGCGGCATCCCGACCTCCGGGTACGCGGCCGGCGCGAGCGCCCGCAAGACCTCGGCGCAGGCCCAGAAGTGGGGCGGCTCCGCCAACACCGCGTACGACTCCTGCTACCACAGCGCCTGTGACACGACCAGCAACATCAACGCGACGGTCCTGAACCGCAGCGCCGACGGTGTCGCCTACACCGTCTGGAAGCAGGCCGTCGGCGGCACCACCCCGGCCCAGGACTTCTCCATCGGCGTGAGCCCGTCCGCGGGCAGCACGGCCCCCGGCGGGTCCGTCTCGGCGACGGTGAACACCACCACCGTGAGCGGCGCCGCCCAGACCGTGGGCCTGGCCGTCTCCGGCGCACCGGCCGGCGTGACCGCCACGCTCAACCCGACGTCCGTCCAGTCCGGCAACTCCTCGGCCCTGTCCGTCCAGGTCGGCGCGAGCACCACGCCCGGCACCTACACCCTGACGGTCACCGGCTCGGGCACCGTCAGCCACACCACCACCTACACGCTGACCGTCACGGGCGGCGGCTCCTGCAGCCCGCGCCAGCTCGTGGTCAACGGCGGCTTCGAGAACGGCACCAGCCCCTGGAGCGCGAGCACGGGCGTGATCACCAACGACTCGCGGCAGGCGGCGCACGGCGGCAGTTACAAGGTGTGGCTGGGCGGCACGGGCGGCACTTCCAACGAGCGCGCCGGGCAGTCCGTTTCCATCCCCACGGGCTGCTCCTCGTACCGGCTCTCGTTCTTCATCCACATCGACACGAACGAGACCGAGAACATCGCCTACGACACGGCCACGGTCAAGGTGGGCGGCCGGCAGCTGGCGTCCTACTCCAACCTGGACGCGGCCGCCGGCTACGTGGAGAAGTCCTACGACCTCTCGTCCTTCGCCGGGCAGACCGTCACCCTCGACTTCGCGTCGGTGGAGGACCAGTCCCTGCAGACCTCGTTCGTCCTGGACGACGTCTCGATCCAGGTGAGCTGACCTCCGGCACCCAGCCGAACCGGTGAACCGGCCCGGCCCCCGACCCCCGGGCGGCCGGGCTTCCGGCGTCCCTCATGCGGCGTGGTGCGGGAGACGGGGCCGGCCGGGCGCGCCGCCGCCCGGCGGCGCCCACACGGGGGGCCCGGCTCCGCGGTGTGCGGGGCCGGGCCCTCACCCATCGTCAGGCCCGACTCGACGCCTTCCGGGGTGCTGTCGTCCGGGTCGGGGTCGCGGTCGCGGGCGATCTTCTCGCCGGTGGCGGTGTCGAAGAGCCCGTGGCCGTCGACGGAGACCACCATCACCAGGTCGCGGCCGTCGTCGGGAGCGAGAGCGAAGCCGATGCCGAGCAGGCCCCCGATGGGGATGAGCCCGTTCGGGATCGGGTACCACGGGACGGGCGGCGCAACGACAGGGACGGACAGAAACTGCTCTCGCAGCCTCTGCTGGTAGTCAGAGATCAAAGTTCCTTCTCGCCTCGGCTGGATGTCGACCGCCCCAAGGCGATGACGCGCATCGTGCCAGGCTCGCACAAGCCTTCGCATTCGACGGGCCAACTGAAGCTGCGCCATGGAGGGGAGTCCGGCTACCGCGGATACTTCCGTGAGGAGTACGATGCCGATCCGACCACCTTCACCCTCGGGAACGGCACGTGGTCAGTCCCATTCGGATGGCGGCTGGTCGACGCGGCCCCCCTTGTGCGGCGTGTGGACGTAGCCCCGCGCGCCGTGGGGCAGCGAGGCGACACAGGCAGAGGAGCAGGCGTTCACCAGCAGGGGCAATACGTCTGTGGCCACGCGCAGTGAGATCCACCTCTGTTGGAGCCCATCCTGTTCGATCGGGCGGTCGCAGACGCTGCATCTGCGGATGATTGTGGTGCCCCGGCGTCTGGGATCGAGGTCTTCCAGGGCGAGTTCCGTGACCCGGTCCAGGTCAGGCTGCAGGCGGGGGAATGACGGTCGCAGCTTGTAGTTGACGAACAGCGCGCGTGTACTCACCGTGCTTCGCGACAGCTTCGGGCATCGGGTGAGTTCGTACGGAAACCAGTGCAGCCGGTAAGAGGTGTAGGGAGTGAACTCCTCCAGGCTGGTCATGGCACCGATCTCGGGCGGTATCCGGACCAGGTTGCTGCCGCAGAGCACGAGATGCTTGACCATGGTCAGCCGCGCGATGCTCGGCGGCAGGGTGACGATCTGCCGCCGCTCCTCCGGGTTGAGCCCCACGAGAGGGCGGAACTCCTCGCGCCCGTCGGCAGCAGCCTCGTCAATCAGCTCCAGCAGACGCAGCCAGCCCGGAGCGGACACATCCTGGCGCTCGGTGTGAAATCCGACCCGGGCTCGCGGACGCGGCCTGGACTGCTCGACACACAGGCAAGCATCCTGGCGAATTCCGCGCCGCTCCGGGGCCGGTTCCGACGTATCACCCCAGCGGTTGACGTAGGGCTGCGGCTCTCTCTCACTCGTCATGGCGCCAACATATGAGGGTGCCTCAGCCGCCCACCATCACAAGATCAGCGACAGAGCCGACGAGAACGAGCCAGTCCCGTGCCCCGGTCCGCCCGTACGACGTGCCTGCCCGGATGGGTGGTGATCACGCCCGGGTCCGGGAAGACAACGCTCATGAGACGCGAAGACTGGTTCGGGATGGCGGCCCTTTCGCTGCCCTGCCTGCCCGTACTCCTGCTCATCGTGGCCTTCGCCCTGCCGGGGGCCGCCGCGACACCGCGGAAACGCGCCCTGCGCCTCCTCGGGGCGCTCGCGATGACCGTCGCCCTGGGCGTGGCCCTCGTCCTGCTCGCGAAGGCCGCCGGTGACTGCCTACGCGACCCCATCTGCGAAGGGCCCTCCGGCCCCTGAGGGAGCGGGGCCGCCCGGCGGCCGCCCGGCGGCCGACCGTGGGTGGTGTTGGGGGAGTTGCGGGGCGCGGGCCGGTGCCCAGGGCGCGACGTTCGGTCATGCGTCTAGTCTCCAGGCCCTGCTACATCCTTTCCGACCCCCCAGGACTAGAGGCCCGCGGTCGGGGAGCTGCCTGTCCTCGCCGTTGCAGCTGTAGCCCCACTCTCAGCCCAGGGTTGATCCAGTTCTGTAGCGTGTGTACGACGCGGCGTAGTTGGCGCCGGGGCGAGTCAAGACACCTGGGAGGGAACCCGCATGGCGATCGAGGGCACGTGGGAGATGATCAGCAGTGACAACTACGGCGAGTACCTGAAGGCCGCCGGCGTCGGCCTGATCCAGCGGAACGCGCTGGAGAAGTCCTCTATGACCGAGGAGCTGGCGAGCGCGGACGGCAGGTGGGAGCTGTCCGTCCGGACTCAGGTCAAGACCACCAAGGTGTCGTTCACCCTGGGGGTGGACTTCGAGACTGTGGCTGCGGACGGGCGCACCGTGACGGCGTGTTTCACCCGGGACGGGGACACCCTGGTCGAGGTGCAGGAAATCGGTGGCGAGCGGGTCCAGGTGTTCAGGAAGTACGGCCCGAGCGAGATGACCGCCGCTTACAGCGCCAAGGGTGTGACGGCCACGCGCGTGTTCAAGCGTCTCTGACGGCCTTTCCAGGACGTCCAGGCGGTCGCTGTGGGCCAGCCGTCGGCGGTCTCGGGGGGCCGGTTAGGGCGCCCCGGCGGCCTCTGCTCCGGTGGCCCGGTGGTGCCTGAGCGCGGCGGCGGGCGGGGGGTTCTGGGTGTAGGGCGGGCTCTTTCTCGTGCGGGCCCACTGCTGAGAATGCCGGACCGCCCGTAGCGCCGCCAGGGATGCGTGCCAGGCCTGGAGCCCGCCCGTAGCGGGGTCGGCTACCTCGCCGTGGCGCACCTGGTCGGGGCGGGGCCTGGTCCGGTTCAGGGTGATCCGCGACATGGGGCGTCACTGGACACGAGCGTGACATGGACCTCAGTCCAGTTTTCATCCGCATTAAATTCTGAATCACGCGGTGGCGAAGCGGTTCTCTTCCGCAGCCGGCACGGCTTGGGGTCCCCTCAAGGAGGAGGGAGAGTGCGCAGACACGCCGGCAGGCCGCAGGCCTGGACCCTGCGGCACGGGTTGGTTGCGGCCTCCCAGGACGTCTGTCTTCAGGTGCCGCTAGGAGGGGGCTGAACCCACTCCCCCGGCCCGTCCCCCGGCCCGCATTTGCCACCGTGCAGACGCTTCGTTGTCTTCGGTGCGGAGGTCGTAGTGGGCGAGGATTTGGCCTTGCTTGTCTCGCAGTTCCAGCTGTGCTGGGTACTCGACTCCGTGGGGCCAGGTGACGTGGCGGGGGAGGGTGGGTTCACCGTTCTGCTCGGGGTCTGACGGTGTGTTGCTTGCCGTGGACATGGCTGGTCCTTTGGTTGAGTGGTTGAGGCGTGTCCACCCTGACCTGGGATGTGGGCCGGTCTCCAGCGAGGCCCAGGGTCGTTCGCCCGTACGAGTTCCAGATGGTGCACTCGGCCGAATGGGGAAACCTTTGCTCTGCTGCCAGCCCGCCCGCAGGGCGGGCTGGTCCTGGAGGCGGAGCCGGAAGGACCTCGGGGTGGGGGAGCGGAGCGCAGGACCCCGGCCCGTAGGGCCGGCCATACAGGCTTGATCGTTGTGCTTCTGAGGGGCTTGTAATCGCCGACTACCCGGCGGGCTTGCTGGGGAGGTTGGTCGGGGTACGAGCTGCACATCCTGGAGTAGAGGGAGAGCGTCATGGCGGACGAGCAAGAGGTTGAGGCCACCCCGGAGGAGGTTCCGGTGGAGAAGCCGACCCTGGTGGCGGGGACTCAGAGGCTGGAGACGAAGCAGATCACGGGGCAGGTCATCACGCACACGATCATTAAGCCCCTTCCGCGGTAGTTCGCGGCGCAGCAGGTTGGAAGCGGAGCGGACGCCGTTCAGGCGGTCCGCTCCCACCGACCGCCAGTCGAGAGAAGCCCGCACCCCCTCCTACTGCTGCCAGCAGGGACCGCGGAGCGGGCCCTGGCCCTGGAGGCGGAGCCGGAAGGGCCCGGGTGGGAGCGAAGCGGACACCCCGAACAGGCCGCAGGCCTGGACCCCGTGAAACGGGGTCACCTCCCGCTGGGCCCGCGAAGCGGGCCCAGCCCGGGTGGAGCGCAGCGGAGCCGGAGCTAGTTCGGAGCGAAGCGCAGGACTCCGGCCCGAAGGGCCGGCCATGGCTCGGAGCGAAGCGGAGAGCCAGGCACCGAAGGCGCCTCGGCCGAGCGCAGCGAGGCCGTTCAGTCCTGAGCGCGCAGCGCTCAGGTACCCGCCTGATGTGCTACCAGCCGGGCCCGCTTCAAGCAGGCCCGGTGGTGAAACGGGAGGTTGAAGGGGCCCGCCAGGAGAACTGTGGGGCTTGTCGTGTCAGGAGAAGCCCGTGTGCCGTTTAAGGGAGCAGCAGGGCCTGCGCAAGCTACCGGAAGCGCTGCTCAGGCACCGGAAGGGCCGAGGTTCAGTGTGCTCAGAGAAGGAACACCTTTCTGGATGTCTCCGATATCGAGGCCCTGGGAGAGGTCGGAGACGCTGCCGAGGGTGAAGGTGGGGGATGCCTTGGGCTGAGGGCTCCCCATGGGGTTGTTGTTCTCGAGGAACTTGTTGGCGACGTTGAGGACGGTTTTATCGAGGTTCGTGGCGTCGGCTCCCAGCGCTGGAAGCCCGTAGTTCTCGGGGTGTTCGGTGACGGCGTGCCTCACCTTTTCGTAAAGCTGTTTCTCGCTCAGGTCCGTGTCGGCATGGGCGGGGGAAGCGAGGGAAACGGCAGCGACGGCAAGCGCGGCAGCACTGATGATCTTCTTCATAACCAAAGAAACGACATGCCTGTGGCGAGGACACGACCGCGATGTGACCGAGCCGGCCTGAACCTGCAACACCCGGAAGGGACGGTCTGCCGGGACCAAGCCGGCCCCAGGACAGAGCAAGCCGTCCCTTGTTGCCAGCTTGACCGCGCGGAGCGCGGTCAAGGCCTGGAGGCGAAGCCGTAAGGTCCCAGGGCGGGGGAGCGCAGCGGACCCGCCCAACGGGCCGAAGGCCCGGACCCCGTGAAACGGGGTCACCTCCCGCGCGCGCAGCGCGCGGGAGCCCCCGAGAGGACCGCGAAGCGGTCCTCTCGGGGGAAGCGAAGCGAAACCCGGGCCAGTCCGAAGCGAAGCGCAGGACCCCGGCCGAAGGCCGGCCATGGCTCGGAGCGAAGCGCAGAGCTGGGCCCGAAGGGCCCCGGCCGAGCGCAGCGAGGCCGTTCAGTCCTGAGCGCGCAGCGCTCAGGTA